>NZ_CP103983.1:0-2613942 GCF_030035755.1 Cysteiniphilum sp. QT6929 | reverse complement strand
TTATGTACAAATACCCTACTGCCTTTAAAACATAAGCAAGTTATGGATGAATTTAGCTGAGCAAAACCTAGAAACGATTCAGAATGAGATATCAAATACGATAGTAGAGCTATCTAAACTTAACACCGTTACGGAAAATAAGCTTGATAAAGATCGTATTGAGCATGCACAAGATCTATCAAGCAAACTCTCCGACTTATACGCAGCATTAAGTCACCAAGAGAAAGTGCTCAGTGACTCATTTAAAAAAGATGAAAAAGCACAGTTAGATGCTACGGGCAGGCGCTACATTTTCAAAGACTATAGAGCGACTAATGTGATGTATCGCAATGGTAACCGTTTTGATATTTATATGCCTTACTATCTTTTCAAAGGAACAAATAAAGGCAAAGGTACGGGCTGTAAGCCAGGCTTGCAATTACTGGGTATTCACCATGCTATATCCAATGGTTTAAGCACTTATATTGCAATGCTTTCTGCCGCATTAAGCTCATATGATGAAGTCAAACAACATCTTGCTAAAGTCAATATTCATTTGTCAGTGATGTTAATCGTTAAGATCAGCAAACATATCAGTAAATTAGCACGCCTAAGTCAGTCAGCTGAAAAGTATTTATCTGGATTCAAAAACACCAACACAATCGTTGTATCGATAGATGGCGGTCGCATTAGAATACGAAGTAAAAAGCGAGGTCCAAAGACAGCTAAGAAGCGTAATCGATTTAAGGGTCAGTGGCGAGAAGTTAAGTTGTTTGTTATTTACGTGGTGGATGATAAAGGCAATAAGATTAAGAAGGAGTTACCGATTATTGATGGCATCATCGGTAGTCCTCAGAAGGTGTTTAATTTACTCAAAAACTACTTGGCGAGACTTGATTTAAACATAGTGAATAATCTTGTTTTTGTTGCTGATGGAGCCCCTTGGATTTGGAAGCGTATTAATCAACTTCTTGAAACGATGACATTACGATCTGACATCAAGATATATCAAGTTCTTGACTATTATCATGCGATGGAGCATTTAAATGCTTTAGCTAAGCAGCTTTATAAAAGTAAAAGTGATCAGGGTAAGTGGGCAAGGTCGTGCAAGGAGCTTTTGCATGCAGGTAAAGTTGATGAGTTCATTACTAAAATCAAGTTGGATGGTAAGCATAAAAAAGGAAAGCTGGTCAAGTCAGAGAAAGGCTACTTTATCAATAACGCAGATCGTTTAATATATAAAACATGCAAAGATCATGGTTTACCTCAAGGCAGTGGCGCTATTGAGAGCGGCGTCATAAGGGTTGTTAATCTCAAAATGAAAGGCAACTCCATTTATTGGAAAGAGGACAGCGCTAATGATATGTTATTCATACGGTCTTTTTACAAGGCTGGGCGATGGGAAGATATTGAAAGAATGGCTTATGCAGGCGGGTTAGCAATGGCTTCCTAAAATACCCACAAATTGCGAATGCGCCCGCTACAAAACATTCGCCTTTAACGCGATTAAAATCGTATAAGACTTCCCTGAGACGGTATAACTGATCTCTATACCTTTGACAGCTTTATACCAAGGCTCAAGATAATTAGCTGTACCATCTGCTTGGACATTATTCCAAACGCCATTGGCGTAGTAGCGAATTTGTAGATCATCAACATTTTGAATTAATTCCTGTGAAGAGTTTCCATTATCTATATTTAACATAAGGCTTTTAACCCCACTTACCTCACGTAAGTAGAGAATATAGACATGATATTGCGCAAGAAAGCTCCCTTGCGCATAGCTTCGTGCAGGTCCCTGCTCGACAGGGACAGAACCAACCGAAGCATCTGCCGTTGCCTTCATCACTTGATAGCCTGTTTGATCTGCCAACAATATATAGTCGTTATTGCCAATTTTTAATCCTGTTGTGATATTCACCGGTGAAGAACTGGCTGAAATAGCACCAGATAGTTCACTGGAAACAACGCCTTGTAACATTAATATATCAGTTCCAGCAACATGATTTGGTGGAGCATAAAAATTTAATGAAGTTGCCGCATATACTGGTGGATAGGATAGCGGATTAAAGGTAGAACTTGTCACGCGTAAATCGACTTGCTGCCACGGCCACAACCCATAAGGTGATGGCGAGGTTGATTGATCAACCAGATTACGAAAAGCTTGGGCAACAACACTTGCTTCGGTGTTATCAACCAGTTGTGTGACTGTGCGTGTGTAACTATGGCGCACGGTGTAATACATTTCACCGGCTATGACTAAGACAAAAGCAGCAACAGCAATACCTACGAGCATTTGAATTAAACTTGCACCCTGCTCTTTTATTTTAACCCTTTGAATATGCATCTTGATACCCCTTAAAACTATGGTATCACCACAGCAAAGGTGCGCTGTTGCTCAACATTTAACAAGGTATTGCGTCCCGTTAATTCCGTTGTTCCTTGGGTAAAGACAATATTGCCACTGGGTGAGAGATCAATCGCTTGCCCGGTTATCCATGAATTTTCAATACGGTTATCCAATAGAATATCAATAGCAACTTCGTTATTTGTGCGACTTGCTACAGTGGCTGAACGCAGCATCACTGTCATAAACGAGGTAAAGACAAAGACTAGTATAGTCAGTGCAATTAAAGATTCAATCAAACCAAAGCCCGCTTGTTTGCTTGAGTGAGAATGGTATTTATTACGCATCTGCTTTTTATATTTTTTATATTCTTTACATTTTCTATTACATACCATAGCTGCTTCCTTGATTGTCTTGATGATACATGCTCATCATAAGTACCTATGCAAATATTACTAGGTATTTTTTGGATTCTCGGATCAAGTCTGAGAATGACTACCAGTCATCATATTCAGGCTTGACCCGAATATCCATTATGACCAAAACTATTGTTTAGGTATTTAAAACTAATGAAAGTATAGCCTGAGAAATATTTTTTTGCAGCTTAGCAATCGATTCAAGCGTTATTTCTAACAGTAATAACTGACCTACCCCACCAGCATACTAACTACATCTGTATGCATGGCACGCAAGATACAATTGTTCCGATAAAGCTTGGCGCCACAGCTAAAGTTATGCTGATCCAACATGGTTATAATGTCGCATGGCACACCTATGAAACAGGTCATGAGTTATGCTTTGACGCAATTCAAATGATCCGCTCAATCATTATGGAAAAATTGATAGATATACCTCCTTATAAAAGTAATAGCATTAATCGCTAAGTAATGTATCAAGAATCTCTCCCGAGGCTTCTGCCAGCAGATTATAATTAAGCAACTCCTTTATCACATTATTATTTCTTGTTCCCTGTAAAGTGTATGCATATATAGACTGAGGTTTATTATAGTTGTGTAGTATTTGCAAGGTATCGTTGCATAGTGAAAAACAAAAAGATGGTATGACACCATGTCCCATGCCATGATCAATAAATTTTTTAATTGTGGTTACCTTATCTAAGTACTCAATATCAGGCGCTGAAATAAACAACTCTAGATACTTGATAAAGTAGCTTGTCGTTGCATAAAAATACTGAGGCATAAATACTCTCGTTGAGGTTAGTGATGATAAATCTTGAATAGCATTTACCCTTGGAAAATGGACTTTACTGCTACATAGCAACATCTTGTAACTACCTAATGTCGTTACACTATAATCATCCTGCGATATAAATGGATAAAGTGTGAAAATGACATCGTACTGCTTTTCTTTAATGGCTTTTTGCATTTCATCAAAGCGACCTATCAATGTCATGCTCACTTCTATCCCTAAATATTTTGATTTAAAAGCACTGATCATACCCAAAAAAATCTCCGCCAGATTCTCAGGAATTGCAACTTTGATGACTTCTTTTTTTTGTTGGAGCTCATAAATATAATCAGCTATATTTTGCTTTTGCTCTAATAAGCTAATGATCTGAGCGTGCAAACTTTTGCCTTCAGCAGTCAAGTGCATATATTTTCCCTCTTTTTGATAGAGGGCTGTGTTACACAGCTTTTGCAAATTATCCAAATGCTTCCACGCACCTGGCACACTGATATAGCACTTATTCGCGGCTTCGGTAATACTCAAGGTTTTTGCAAATGTATCAAAAACTTCCATTTGTTTTAATGTGAACATTAATTTAATTACTCCATTGTCATCTATCCATTTCACATAAGTATCAATAACTTCCGCTATATTAAACACCATAAAGCGATTCATAAGCGATATGAGCCTAACTATTTGTTAAAAAACAAAGGCGTGGAACTGTAACTCAAGATAAATATGACAAACAGCAGCCAAATGGCAGGGGGTGATCAAAATTTACATCTTTTCTTATTTTTTTATTTCTTTTAAGTCTCGCTTAAGTTAAAACGTATAAATTACGGCAAGTTTTTTAGTTAATTCATTTCATGGAGCAAGATCAAAAATGCAGGACTCAGCATTCTTAGAGAACTACTTTATCCCTTTTTTAAATAACTATAACGATATGGGGGTCAACTTTATTGTGCATGACCTTGAAGGGAAAATAAGATTTTTAAATGAGCAAACTGCCAAAATCATCGCAAATACTGAAGCCAAGCAGCTGGTTGGCACCACACTTTTTGATCTTAAGATTATCAGTGAATCCGAATATGAAACACTAAAGAAAATACGCGACGACGTCATCACCAAGCGTCAGATCATTCGTTGTATAAACTTTTCAACCAATTGCTTAATTGAGCAAGGCTTATCACATCATATTTATCAATGTAGCGTATTGCCGATTATTGATTTAAAAAATGAAGTTATCGGCACACTGACTACCGGTCGCCTACTGGATAATTTAAACCCTTACTACCATTATATTAAAGGCTTAAATATCGATCTCAGCACTGAAACCTCCAAAACTTTAAATTTACTTTCTCCCAGAGAGCTTGAGATTGTCTATTTACTTGCGCATGGCATGAGTCAACGTGATGTTGCTAGCTTCTTAGGAATCTCCAGAGGGAATGTCTCAAGAGTCCTTACTGAAAATATTTCAAAAAAATGGGATGTTGAGCCAACAACTGATGCCATTATTGAAAAAGCATTACATTGTGGTATCAACACGCACATCCCCAAAAGCTTAGCTAAACATCAAATCGTCATCCTCCCTTAACTGCTCTGATTACCCTGATTACCCTGATTACTCTGCTTTCTACGACTTCTAAGCTTATTGCGTTTGCAAAGCGGCGAAATGATGATTAGACTTACGAGAAATAATCATCACAAGGATCGACTTATGGCATACAAAGAATATAAATTATTAGATACAACAACGCACACTAAAGATCAAAGCATCCCTTATTATCATCCAGAAACCTTGGATGTCATCTCTCTTGAAACACCTGCTTTACACGTTTTCACTGACTTTCATACCGTCAAACCTTATGTTATTCATGTAAAGACTTTGGCAGATGATGCATTACAAATGATGCAAAAAGTAGAAGTACATGCATTATTGGTAATCAATAATGATGATGAGGTCGTCGGTTTAATAAACACCCGCAGATTGCAAGGGGTATACCGTACACAAGTTGCACAAAGCGAAGATATTCACCATAAAGAAGTGACTGTTGGCATGTTGATGGCAAAAATTGGCAGTTTACCAATGCTTGACTATGCAGTATTAAAAGACACCTTAGTTGGTCATATTGCCCGTTTAATGCATGATCAGCACATTGATCATTTACTTATTCAAGAGCAAGATAAATCTGGTAAAGACGTTATTCGTGGCATTATTTCAGCCAGTTTTATTGCCAAGCGTCTTGGTGCACAAATCGGGCATGACCTTGCATCACGCAACCTTGCTGAACTTAACAAAATTATTTAACTTGACGATCACCACACACTATGCCAATTATTTCTCTTCGCAATGCCGAGCTTGCCTTTGGACACCATAAACTCTTAGATAATGTTTCTTTGGATATCGACGCCAATAAGCGTATCTGTTTAATTGGTCGCAATGGCGCGGGCAAATCCTCTCTTTTTAAAGTCCTTCAAGGGCAAATACTCCCAGATCACGGTGAACGTATCGTCCATGACAATGCCAAAATCGCATGGCTTGAGCAGGAAGTGCCACAAAATACCAAAGGCTCGGTATTTAATATTGTACTTTCTGGTTTTGGTGAGACTGGTCAGTTAATTATTGACTATCAAAATTTATTAACTGCTGATTTAACACAAGCCGACAACCTAGATCATTTGAATAACTTACAGCAGCAAATCGATAATGCCCATGCATGGGATTTACAAATGGAGGCAGAGAAAGTGCTCTCTGCCCTCTCCCTTGATGGCAATGCATTATTTGATGATCTATCTGGTGGCTTAAAACGTCGCGTATTACTTGCCAAAGCATTGGTTACCTCACCTGATCTCTTACTTCTAGATGAGCCGACAAACCATTTAGATATCGAGTCAATCGAGTTTTTAGAACGTTTCTTGCCACAATTTAAAGGCAGTATTTTATTTATCACCCATGATCGCCAGTTTTTGCAAAATATTGCGACTGATATTATTGAGCTTGATCGTGGTAATGTCTTAAGCTTTCCTGGAAATTACGATAAGTTCCTAACACAAAAGGAAGCTTACCTACATGCCGAGGAAGTACAAAATGCTAACTTTGATAAAAAGCTGCAACAAGAAGAAGCGTGGATTCGCCAAGGTGTTAAAGCACGTCGCACTCGTAATGAAGGGCGCGTACGCGCATTAAAAGCATTGCGTGAAGAGCGTAAAGCCCGACGTGACAAACAAGGCAATGTTAGCTTAAGTGCATCTCAAGCAAATAAATCCGGCAAAATGGTGATTAAAGCTTCAGATATTAGCTTTAATTATGATAATAAGCCGATCTTTAATACCTTCTCATGTGAGATACAACGTGGTGATAAGATTGCGATCTTAGGCAAAAATGGTTGTGGCAAGAGTACGCTACTGCAAGTATTACTGCAAAAATTAACACCACAATCAGGCATGGTAAACCATGGTGAAAACTTACAAATTGCCTATTTTGATCAGCTGCGTGATCAAATTGATCCCAAGCTTTCGCTTGTTGATAACGTCACCGAAGGTTCCGATTACTTGGATATTAATGGTCAAAAAGTGCATGTCATTGGTTATCTTCAGAACTTTCTGTTTGATCCAAAACGCATGCAAAGCCCCGCTTCTTCACTCTCAGGTGGCGAGCGTAATCGTTTATTATTAGCCAAGCTTTTTGCCAAACCAAGTAATGTATTAGTTCTTGATGAACCTACCAATGATCTTGATGTTGAAACACTTGAAGTCCTTGAGGAGCTTATTTTAAATTATCAAGGAACGGTGCTCATTGTCAGCCATGATCGTAGCTTTATCGATAATGTTGCCACAAGCACGATTGTCTTTGAGGGTAACGGTCAATTACAAGAGTATGTTGGTGGTTATGACGATTGGCTGCGCCAAAAAAACTCGAACGCCAAACCTGCAGACCAAGCACCTCAATCATTACAAAAATCATCTTCTACCAAAGTAAATACAGCAAATAATCATATCGCTAAAAAACAAAAATTAAGCTTTGCACAGAAAAAACAGCTTGCTGAGTTACCTAACGAGATTGAACAATTAGAAGCTGAAATTGAAAACTTGCAACAAGAAATGGCAACACCTGAGTTTTATCAGCAAAGCAAAGAGGCGGTTCAAGAAACCTTACAAGCACTTGAACAAAAGCAAGCATTGTTAAATGATAAATATCAGCTATGGGAAAATCTCTCCGAGCTTGAGGCGCAATATGAGCAATCCTAATGAGTCTAATGAAGCTAATGAATCTAATGAATTACTCAAAGCCAAAATCTTAAGCGAAACAGCACGTATTGCGTGGATTGAGCTTCAGCGTTTTTTTGCACAAGGCAAAGTCATCAAAGTCAGTGACGCACTTGATTTAATCGATGTCGCCTATGCATTAGCACAAAACAATCAAGCACAAATCACGGATTACATGAGCCAAAATCATATTGAATATGTCAATGATGACGATGCTAAACATTGGTTTGAGAACAATACAAGGCTTTGGGCTTCAGTCGTCAAACCTTGGATTTTGGTGCAAGAGAAAGATGATAATCAATAATAGCGACAATCAACATATCAATCTTAGATCCTATATTTTATGCCTTGTCGGCTATATGACCTTAACACTTTCGCTATCTTTGGTGCCTTATATCGCGATAGCACTTAAGCTTAGTACTACCGAAGTCTTACAAGCATTAAGCTTCCTATTTTTATCTTATAGTCTTTCTGCCATCTTACTGGCAAGCGCTTCAGATGTATTAGGCTCTTCAAAAGTATTAACCATTGCTCAATGTATTTCTATGCTTGGGTTGTTACTCATAACCATCGCTCAAAATGAACTCATGCTTTATCTGGGCTTTTTACTCACCGGCATTGGCACAGGTCCTTATGCTTCCATTGCTCGCGCCTTTATCTCACGATATGCCAGCAACAATATCGAACTAAAAAAAGCCTATGCTTTATTATCAATATCACTGGTTATCGCCCCTTTATTAAGTGCCTTTATTGCACAAATCGCGCTTTTGGGAACTTGGCGCTTAGCCTATCTTATGATGTTTATGATTGAGCTTAGTGTATTTTGGTTAATGCGCTCAATGTTACAACGCGATAAAACCACGCAACAACTGATTAGTTGGCAAAAAATTCTGCATAATTTTGTTTATATTTTCCGCGTTAAAACCTACTTACTCAACTTACCGGTTTTATCCTTATGCTTTGCTTTTTATATTCAAGTAATCATGACCAATATCAAGCCGCTCTTAACCACAGATCTTGGCATTAGCATCATTAGCTATAACATTATTTTAGTCTTGATTACTAGCTGCTATATCGTAGGCATTTTGTGTTTTCGCCGTTTAGCGCATCTTAGTCATCGTGCGCAGTATCGCATTAGTGCTTTATGCTTTTTCGCAGTGATGACAGTGCTGTTTGGTCTTTTGCCTTTTACAATATTAAATACCCTCATATGCATTACGCTACTATGCTTTTGTGCTGGATTTTTCGTCCCACTATCAACGGGCTCTGCCATGCAGCACATTCAAAAAGCACATGGTTCAGCCGCGGCAACGATTTCATTTGCCGTCACCTTTACTATTTCCATCTGGACTTATGTGCAAGCGCATAGCCATTTTTCCACCTACCACTTTATTTTATTTGCTTTATGGGTAACTCTTGTTGCTTCAAGCTTATTATCAATAATTATTCTCAATGTGAAAAACACCACAATGCCGACAGCCTAATCGACAATGCTCAAAGGCTTGTGCTAAGATACACGCAACTTTTTTTAAGAAAATTTCTAATCAAGATATGACAGATAAAGAAAAAGAGATTGAACGTCAAAGCAATATGACGCATAAAGAATTGTTCAAACTAAATGGTGCTAAAGCTGCGATACGCTCAGTAATCTTTATTTTGATTTTTGCCGTATTTTTGTACGCAGTTACCGGTGATATGTTATCCCCCGAGCTTGCCGTGATATTCTTTTTAATCGATGCAAGTTTAAACACCTTTCGTTACAAATGGTTCAAATCACTGCGAAAATAAGAAATAAAAAATAAAAAATCAGAAAACTATTACGCCTTATAGCGCTCGATACTTGCTTGAATGTCTGCTTTAGCTGCTTCAGCCCCTGCAAAGCCATCGACTTTAACCCATTTGTTTGGCTCAAGATCTTTATAGTGCTCAAAGAAGTGCTTTATTTGATCTAGCAATAATTTTGGCAAATCATCGATTTCTTTTACATCATCATAAATCTTGGTGAGTTTGCTTGTAGGTACTGCAATGATTTTAGCATCAATGCCTGATTCATCTGTCATCTTAAGCACACCGACTGGACGACAATTGATAATAACACCTGGGCGCAATGCCACAGGTGCTACAACCAATACATCAACTGGATCACCATCTTCTGATAATGTATTTGGCACAAAACCATAGTTACATGGATACTGCATTGTTGTTGACATAAATCGATCAACGATCAGCATATTGGCATCTTTGTCAAACTCATATTTGACAGGTTCGTTGTGCGCTGGAATCTCGATTACCACATTGACATCATTTGGCGCATCTTTGCCGACTTTAATATTAGAAAGCATATTTTATTTACCCTTAATCATTTGTTTTTCTGGTTAAATGAACTGGGTTATTCTCTTTCATTTGTTATAATTATTCAACCCATTTAATCGACAAATCCAAGCAAACCGAATATGACATATCTTATTTTATTATTGATATTCTCTGGCTGTTTAACAGGTATTCTTGCAGGTCTTTTAGGTATTGGCGGTGGGCTTATTATCGTTCCTGTGCTCGCCTTTGTATTCCATCAACTACCTGAAACCACAAGTGCTTACATGCAGTTTGCTGCTGGCACCTCACTCGGGATTATGATTTTTACCGCCCTTTCTTCAGTGCCTCATAAACTGCGTGCACGTGAGGTCAGTTTTGATATTGCCATCAAAATGTTGCCATGGATTATCAGTATGAATATTGTTGGCGCGGTTATTGCCCACTTTCTTAGCTCACGACTTTTGGGACTGTTATTTGCCTTATTAATGCTTTCTATGTTTCTACGCATGCTCTTTCAATCAAGTCATGCCATTGATAAACCAAAACGCAGTGGCAAACGAAAAAGCGCCTTTTGGGGTAGTATTGTTGGTATCAAATCTGGATTTTTTGGTATTGGTGGTGGCATTATCACCATTCCCTATATCAATTCATTAGGTTACTCGATTCGTATTGCTATTGGCACATCGAGTCTTTTTACACTCATCATTGCCATAACAGGCAGTATTACCTTTATCGTAACGGGCTTAATGGATCATATTGAACTTAGTTGGAGTCTAGGTTACTTATATCTACCGGCAATCCTTTGCGTTGTACCCAGCAGTATGATCTTCTCAAAAATAGGCGCTAAGCTCTCAAGCAAAACGCCACCTAAAGTGCTTAAAGTAATTTTTCTTGTTTTACTTTTAGTTGTTTCAATTAAGATGTTGTTAATAGCAATTTAATTACAGTATAAATTTCATCAGCAGTGAGCATTCACACTTGCTGTAACTTCTTGGTCTGTTTTGTTTGTTACATATGCTTTAAAATTAGTTTCAATATTGTTAGCTTTTAATGAAACATAATCCCCATCCTTATTTGCCGTATCGGTAGCACTTTTACTCCAATCGCCATCTAATTCCAGTCCTAATGGATATGCATTGGATGAATATACTGTTAAATATGCTTTTGCCCAAAATCCACAGCCCCAACTTCTTATCTCTTTCTTCTCACCAGGATTTATTGTTACTGTCTGAGCTGACTGTAACTTTGAACTGAGATTTTGATTAGACGCATCATTGATATTTCCAAATTGGGCATCAACACTAGCATAACTGAAAGTTAATGAGGCAAGTGCCAAGCCAGTACCAACTAATAGTTTATATTTCATGTTATTCTCCTTAGATTATATTTTCCTTTAATAACTTACTGCATAGAAACATCTCTACGCAATTTGCATTGTATATGCTTCATCTGTTTGTTTGGGGTGATAAAAATCGAACTTCCGTAAAATAAATGGATTCATATAACAAAATCCATGTATCAATTTTGTTACACAGCGTTACCTTGCTGAAACTGTCTATTTATAAATCTTTGTCTATACTGCATTTGTCCCCACGATAAACTCTCAACAAGGAGAACACTATGCAAAATTTAGATAACAATACTAAAAAAGCAAAGACCCCAGCTTGGAAAAGAGCATTAACAGCTTATGTTTCATTTTGTGACTTACAAGCACGTGTACGTGATCAGTACTAAATTAATGACAAAAAAGTACACTTTTTTACCTCGCCCCTTGCGGGATTGCTTGTACTGCACGAGCAAGGATAATTGAAACTATTCTTCGTTTACTTCTTATCTTAATCAAGAATATTGAAGCTTAAGACATCTCGCCACTGGTGCAAAACTCTTGCGATACATATCCAGCACCCCATACTTTTCTAGTAATTCCAAATGCAATTTGGTTGGATAGCCTTTATGTTTAGCAAATTGATAGGCTGGATACTCATGATCTAATTCAATCATTTGACGATCTCGATAAACTTTAGCCAGAATCGATGCTGCACTTATCTCTTGTACTTTACTATCACCTTTGATAATCGCCTCTGCCTCAAAATCCCATAACGGCAAACGATTACCATCTACAAGCACTTTATCAAAGGCAATCTCCAGCTTAGCGACTGCGCGATGCATCGCTAATAGACTTGCTTGTAAAATATTATACTGATCAATCTCTTTAGCACTACACTCAGCAATGGCATAAGCCTTTGCTTTATCGGTGATTTCAGTGAAAAGTGCTTCACGCTTTTTCTCGGTTAACTTCTTTGAATCCATCAATCCTGCAATTGGTTTATCTGGATCTAAAATAACAGCCGCTGCAACCACCGAACCAACCAACGGTCCACGCCCTGCTTCATCAACACCTACGATTATCATTTAACTATCCTTTGTCTCATTGCTACTTTGATTCCTTTGATCTATTTGCCCCAAAAACCCTCGCAGAATATTTATCTCTTGAGATTCAAGTTGTGCTCGTTGAAATAATCGCTTTAATTTATCGACAACATGCCCTGGCTTATCAGGATTTAAAAAGCCAACAACTTGCATTTTGTGTGCCAACTCATCATAAAAACTTTGAACTTCTTTGGCAGAGGCTTTTTCACGAACATGGTTTTGTGTTGGCAAGGCTTCCACCTCATTATGCGATAAATACTGTTTAAAGACTTCATAGGCAACGATTTGCACCGCTTGCGCCAAGTTTAATGAGGTGTATCCTTCATTGCTTGGAATAAATGCATGATAATGGCACATCAGAAGCTCTTCATTAAAAAGTCCCGTGCGCTCACGCCCAAAAATAATCGCCACATTAAGACCTTTGCTCACATGCGCCATTGCCTGCTCTGCTGCATTTTCAACACTTAACATCGGTAAATCCATGCGTCGTGTTCTGGCACTGGTACCAATCACCAGATCCACCCCTTCAAGTGCTTCCAGAAGCGTTGGTACAATCTTGGCATTGTTAACAACATCAGTGGCATGCGCCGCTGTTGCCATGGTTTGCTCATCTGGCAACTGCTTTGGATTTACCAAATAAAGCTCAGTTAACTGCATATTAAGCATGGCACGAGCACTTGAGCCAATATTACCAGAATGCGAGGTCGCAACGAGAATAATCCGAATTTTATTTAACATCTTTGAAATAGAAACTATCACCTTAATACTAAATCGGGTATTATACACAACTAATTTTTTATTCGGGTAAAAGCTAAGGTATTTTTCATGCATCCAATGATGAATGTTGCAGTTAAAGCTGCACGTAAAGCAGGTCGTATGATCTTAAATGCAAGTGAAAACATGCAAAACGTTAAGGTTGAAACAAAGTCTCCTAATAACTATGTTACTAATGTCGATGTTGATGTTGAAAAATCAATCATTGATATCTTACAGCGTGCATTTCCAGATCAGTATTATATTACTGAGGAATCAGGTGAGTTTGGCAATGAAGATAGTGATCACACATGGATCATTGACCCGATTGATGGCACAAACAACTTTATTCACGGCATCCCACATCACTGTGTCTCGATTGCGATGCAATTTCGTGGCAAAACAGAGCTTGCGGTGATTTATAACCCTTATTTAGATCAATTATTTACGGCAACCAAAGGTTCAGGTGCGCAGTTAAATGGTCAGCGAATCCGTGTTGCCAATCGCAAAGATTTCTCAGGCTGCTTGTTTTCAGGCGCTTTGAAATTCAGCAAAAAAGTCTTCGCGCACACTTATCCTGAAGCCGTACTTGATCTACATAAAGAGATTTCCGGTCTTCGCTATTCTGGCTCATTAGCACTTGATATGTGCTATGTTGCTGCCGGCTACTTAGATGCTGTTTGGACATCAAGAGATGCCAAAATCTGGGATACCGCAGGAGCTGCTCTTATGATTAAAGAAGCCGGTGGTATGTTATGTGGATTAGATGGTGGTGTTACCTTCCTTGAAGATGGACGTCTCATCGGTGGCAATCCGCGTATCGTAGCTAAACTGACCAAGTTTTTAACACCTCATTTGGTACCTGCTGAAAAAGCTTAATCTAAATCCAAGCAATGAAAACATTAACCAATCCACGCGCTATCGCGTGTTCTATTATTCATCAAATCACTCAACATAAAGACAGCTTAGCGTCTTTAGATACCACACTTCAACATTATCCACTGACGGAGCAAAATCGCCGTTTAGTCTATCTGTTATGCTATGGCGTGTTTCGCCATTTTTTTTACCTTGAACATATTTTCAACCGGCAAGCCGAAGGCAAAACCAAACCAAAAGTGCGACTATTGGCAATGATTGGTTTATATCAGATTATCTTTATGCATAAACCAGTGCATGCCTGTATTAATGAAACCGTTAATGCCTGTGATGAATTAAATATTAATCATTCTAAATCATTTATTAATGCCTTATTACGTCAAATTGATAAAGCAACACTGCCAAGTTGTGATCACTTTAAAGAACTACCTGATTGGTTATATGGCAAGCTTAAGAAACACTACTCTCATGCGCTTGATAGCATCATTACAAACAGTAATATCCAGCCACCTGTTTTTCTGCGTCTTAATCAACAGCAAAATCCCGAGAAATTTCTAAAGGCACTTAAAGACAATAATATTAGTTACAAAGCAAAAACCATTGATAGTTGTATTCAACTAAATGAAGCACAGAGCATCCAGGAATTACCTTTGTTTTCTCAAGGGTTCTTCAGCGTTCAGGATCAATCGGCTCAATTAGCCGCACATATCTTAGCGCCACAAACACGAGAGAAAATTCTTGATGCCTGTGCCGCACCTGGTGGTAAAAGTGCGCATCTATTAGAGCTTTGTCCTGATATCGAATTAACCATTATGGATAATAATGCCAAGCGTTTTGAACGCATTAAAGAGAATCTTGCGCGTTTACAATTAAATGAGCTTAATATTCACCTTGCAATTCATGACGCCACAGCGCCACTTAAAGAGGATATTTTATTTGATAAGATATTAATTGACGCACCGTGCAGTGCCACTGGTGTGATTCGGCGCAATCCAGATATCAAAGTGCTACGCACGCCTGATGAGATCAAAGAGATTGTACACATACAACAGCGTATCTTGCATAATCTTGTGAGTTATCTCAAACCTAATGGTTTACTTCTTTATGCTACTTGCTCTATTTTGCCTGAGGAAAATGACAAACAAATGGCAAATTTTCTGCAAACACATTCTGAGTTTAGTGTTATTGATATTCCAATGCTGGATAACAGACTCAAACAAGTCCATGGTTACCAGATTTTGCCTACTGAAGATGGAGGCGATGGATTCTACTATTGTCTATTACAAAAAATGAGGGAGACATAATGATGACAACAGCAACAAAACAACATTTCTTACAAGGTGATAAGCGTGTCAATAAACATGTTATTATTTTGTTAATCCTATCAATGATCGTTATTTGCGCGATGACTTCTTCAGCAATCACTGCTACGAAACCTGTTCATTTAGGACTAAGCTTTCCTTTTTCAAATATTATTTTTGCCCTTTTCACTTTCCCCATCATTGACGCAGTTTGTGAGTTATATGGTAAAAAGAAAGCCTATTTCATCTCAATCCTTGGGGTAATCAGTCAGGTAATTTTCGTACTGATTATTGAGCTTTCAGTCGTTATGCCACATACTACAGGCTGGCATGATCAAAGCGTTTATGCCCATGTTTTAGCCAAAAGCAACCTTGTGATTTTGGGCACGGTGATTGGTTTTATTATTTCACAGTTTCTTGATGTTTTTATCTTTCAGACAATCAAAGATCTATCTAAAGGACGTTTTTTATGGTTACGTTCAGGGTTTTCAAGCATTTTAGGTCAATTGATTGATTCCGTGATTTTCATTTCTATCGTTTTTTGGTCTTTTCCTGATAAAACCACATTAATCCTAGGCTCATTTGGCTCTAAAGCCATTTTTTGCATCCTTGCGATTCCTATTACTTATGCGATTGTTTATGCGGCGAAATGCTATATAAATTCAACTTACCACAATGAATCCATTAGTTAAATTCACTGAGTTTTATATCCTCAATTGCTACTAAAGCTTTGGCAATACCGACTAATTTTTTATGTTCATAAATAGGCATATAGATTGGTGCTACAACTTCTGAAGCACTATCATCATATTCAATCTCGCCATAACACACCTTACCTAATCCATTGTGATAAGCCACTTGCCACCACTTTTCATCTGCTTGATAAAAATCAGTCGTCATATTGGTTTGGCAAACATTCATACCCGATAAATCAGTAACAAAAATCTCAATAAAGGCAGGATGCTCTGCCTGAAACTGCTTTAATCTAACCGCGCACGCATTATAAAGTAAAAGCTGAACATTATAGGTATCGCGCATTTTTTGCATATTCTGATCAATCGCCTGATAACGCGCTTCAGGTAATGGTGTTTCCTCAGCTAAGCGCTTATTGGCATTCATTAATGTTTGCGTAATACGACTATCAGCAAAAAGCTCATTCAATTGCGCTTGGCGCACATCTAAATGTGATTTAAGCTCATCTGCGTACTCACCTGTCTCAAGATCAGACTTGCTTAATGTGTCTTTACCTTGATTACCACAAGCAGTCAGTATTACCAACATCGCACTTAGGATTAACACCTTTAGTTGCTTCACATGACACCGATTAATTATAAATCTTCGTGTTCAACTGTATTGCTTTTCTTTGATGAAAACAAAGATACAATAAATTTAATCACGCGATATACAATCGCCACACCAATCGCAACCAATAAAATCCAAAATAAAAAGATAAAAACATGATAAAGCACGACCAATGCCGTTAATATCACAAAAATAACCAAGACTTCCTGAATAAATTTTTCCATTTTATTTCCTTTTGCTTTTTATTGCTTTTTTCTTTTGCCATTCTCTATGTAATGATTAAGAAATAAGTTGCGTTTTAATTATCCCCCTCACCCGCGCAGCGTAAGCTGCGCGACCTCTCCCTCAAGGGGAGAGGTGATGGCTGATACAACTTATTTTCATCATTACTATACCAATGTGATCTTGGCAAATTTTCTTTTACCTACTTGATAAACGTCTGAGGTTTTCTGCTTTAATGCAAGCTGCGTATCCTCAACCTTATCACCATTAATTTTAACCGCACCTTGCTTGATCATACGGATCGCTTCAGAGGTGCTTGAGACTAACCCTGCTAGCTTTAAAACATTCGCAATCGGCATATTGTCTTCTGCTAATGTAATGGTTTCTTCAGGCATCTCCTCAGGGATCTGATTCTTTTGGAAGCGATCAATAAAGTTTTGATGTGCTTTTTGTGCCGCCGCCTCATCATGAAAGCGCGCAATAATCTCTTTAGCTAAATCAATCTTAGCATCACGTGGATTTTGACCATTGTTAACCGCGTCTTTTAAGCTTTCAATTTCAGTCATCGGTTTAAAGCTTAATAACTCATAATAACGCCACATCAGCTCATCCGAAATCGACATGATTTTACCAAACATCTCATCTGCAGGCTCTTCAATACCGATATAGTTATTGGCTGATTTAGACATTTTCTTGACACCATCTAACCCTTCTAACAACGGCATGGTGATAATCACTTGTGGCTCTTGTCCTGCTTGCTTTTGCAGCTCACGCCCCATCAACAAGTTAAACTTCTGATCCGTGCCTCCTAACTCAATATCAGCAACCATCGCTACTGAATCATAGCCTTGCACTAAAGGATATAAAAACTCATGAATAGCAATGCCTTGCCCAGACTTATAGCGCTTAGAGAAATCATCACGCTCAAGCATCCTAGCAACAGTTTGTTTTGATGCAAGCTTAATCATGTCACTTGCGCTCATCTGATCAAACCAATCACCATTGCGCTTAACGACCGTTTTTTCTTGATCTAAAATTTTGAAAATCTGTTTTTGATAGGTTTTAGCATTCTCTTCGACATCTGCCGCTGACAATGGTGGGCGCGTGGTATTTTTCCCCGTTGGGTCACCAATTTGTGCGGTAAAGTTACCAATTAAAAAATGAATTTCATGCCCTAAATCTTGTAATTGACGCAATTTATTGATCACTACGGTATGCCCTAAATGGATATCAGGTGCCGTTGGATCACAGCCAAACTTGACAATAAGTGGCTTTTTCTTTTTTAACTTCGCAATCAAATCGTCTTCTAACAGCACCTCTTCGGCACCACGCTTAATCACACTTAATGTTTGTTCAATGCTATGCATAGCGATCTATTTACCTTCTTTTGCCTTGCTTTTACTTTTTTACTGAGGTTACGCACTTTTTCTATTTCAACACCCCGCCTCGCAAGCTTGGCACCCCTCTTGAAAAGAGGGGAATTAAAATCACCATCGCCCAATTCCCCTCTTTTCAAGAGGGGTGGCAGCCGTAGGCTGACGGGGTGTTTATAAAGTCATAGTTTTTCCTAAAGTGCGTAACACCAGTTTTTTATACTTTCTGTCATTTTTGAGAACCCTCAAACTGCCTCTATGTATACCAATATTAGCCACAAAACGCAATTACCACTGACAATTATTGGCAATTCTCGCGCGAGCTGTTGTCTTAATGCTGCATTTTCCGGTACACTCACGAACTGTGACAGTGACCACGATATTTGTATGCATGAGACAATATAACAATAAGAAAGATAAAGAACTAAAAAAACCAAAAAAAACTAACACCTATAATGACAAGCCAAAGCGTACACCCAAGCATAAATGGCGCTTTTTCTTTACATTCTTTCTGATTATTGCGGTCTTTCTTGTGCTGGTTTATCGCTTATTTTATCTAGAAACCAAGGATCACAGCTTCTTATCTGATCACGGTCAAAACGAAAGTCATCGCACCATTGATTTAGATGCAACACGTGGCATTATCTATGATCGCAACGGCATTCCATTGGCAGTCAGTACCAATTTGTATAAAGTTATTTTGGATATCAAAGTCTTAAAAGATTACCCTGAAAAATATCAAAAGGTCAATGCGGCAAATATTGATGGTCTTTCATTAAATGACCTTGAAACACTCATTAGTAAGTATCCCAATAAACAATATTATATCGCTGCACAGTTTGTTGAACCCTCAAAAATCGATGATTTAAAAGCATTAAATATCCCAGGGGTTGAGATAGAAGATCAAAATAGAACCTACTATCCTAAAGCCGATGAGATAGCCCCGCTTATTGGTTTTACCAATATTACTAATAAAGGGCAAGATGGCTTGATGCTAACCTATCAAGATAAGCTCCACGCAGAGAAAGGTGCACTATCTAGCACTTTGGATGGTAAAGGGCGCGCTATAAGTTTTAATGATAAACCTAAACATTACCATTTAGGCAAAAGTATTTACTTAACTATTGATAGTAATATCCAAAGCTTTGCCTATCAAGCGCTTAAAAAAGGGGTCATTGACACCAATGCCGACTCAGGCGCTGCCGTTGTTGTTGATCCGCAAAATGGTGAGATTTTAGCACTTGCCAGTTACCCTAGCTTTAACCCTAATAACTTCAATGAACATACCGGCAAAACCATTGCCTTACAACCCGTTATTGAGACCTTTGAACCAGGTTCTACCATTAAGCCATTTTTCATCTCTCAGGCACTTCTTTCGGGCAAATACACACCAGATAGCATGATTGACACGAACCCTGGCTATTATTTCCTGCATAGTCATCGCATTCGTGATGATGCCAACTTTGGTGATATCACCTTGACACAAATTCTTGAGAAATCCAGTAACGTTGGTGTTAGTAAAGTGACCTTAACACTCGATAAAGAAAAGGTTTATAACTTCCTATCAAGCTTAGGCTTTGGACAGCCATCAACCATTGATTTCCCACGTGCCACCAATGGTTATTTACCGCCTTTAAGCTCATTAAGTGAGTTTGAATTTGCCACACTCTCCTTTGGTTATGCATTAAGTAGCTCAGCCTTACAGTTAGCACATGCTTATACAATTTTTGGCAATGATGGCAAGCTTTGTCCAGTAAGCTTAATCAAGCCTAAACACTCAGATGAAATCAATTGTCGTCAAGTATTACCTCAAGATATTGCCAAAGAAGTATTAGCCATGCTGCAAACGGTGGTCAGCATCCATGGCACAGGTGTGCTTGCTAATATTCCTGGGTTTGATGTTGCTGGTAAAACAGGTACTTCACATCGCGTTGCCAATGGTAAATTTGTTAATGAATATAACGCTATTTTTGCTGGTGTCGCACCCGTTAAAAATCCAAGGCTTTCGATTGTCGTTTGGATCAACAACCCTAAAGGTAGCCATTTTTATCAATTCGGTGGCGTATCAGCGGCACCTGTTTTTGCCAGTATTGCTCAGCACACCTTGCAATATATGGGCGTGCCTTATCAGCAGCCATTAAGCGAATATGAGTTATTAAATAGAAATAAGAAATGGTTGATGCAGATTATTGCCGATAACTAAGCTGATTTTGGCATCCAAGCATTGGTAAGTGTATTTTTAATCTCATCCTGCTGATCTTTGCTTAACAGATCTTCACCGACACCGGTTTCAACATTAAAGCTTGCCAATGTTTGAATAATCACATCAATTTGTTTGTTGCTTAGTACAAATTTACCAACTTCTATCTCATCAATTTGATGATCCTCAGATTCAAACCAATCCGTTACAATGATCTCTTTGGGTTTGTTTTTGTCTGCCAAATTCTTAATCATTAAGTTGCTTACTTCACGATAAAATCTTAAATCCGTTGTTTTAATGCCGTTGAGCTTCATAAAGTCAGAACTGCCATCACTGTCATAGTTATTAATGATCGTATTATTAGCATTTTTGAAGTTGATTTGATAGTGATCACTGCCATTGCCACCGCTTAAGATATTGTTATCACCATGCGCGATAAGGGTATCATCTCCGTCCTGACCTTGAAGCAAATCATTACCGTTTTTAGCACGAAGTGTATCATCACCTTGACCACCAAAAAGCTGATCCGCGCCATCATTGCCTGCATATAAGGTATCGTTTCCAGCCTCACCATATAAGCTATTATCACCCCATTGCGCGTAAAGCTGATCATTGCCGCCTCCTGCATAAATGACATCATCACCTTTACCTGCATAGATCAAATCACTCCCATTGCCACTATAAACGGTATCATCTCCAGCACCTGAGCGAATAGTATTTTGACCGGATTGAACCTCGATAAGATCATCACCATTGCCTGTGGTAATGATATTATTACCGTTGCCTGCATAGATCTCATTCTCACCATGACCCGCTTTAATGACATTATCACCATCATAAACATAAATCACATCAGCGCCATTGCCACTATAAATTTGGTTATCGCCATCACCCACATCGATCTCATTATCACCATGTCCAGCGCGAATGATATTATTACCATCGCCTAATTCAATGTAATCATCACCGCCCCCTGTCATAATGATATTATTACCATCATAAGCGTAGACTTGATTATCTCCGTTACCTAATTTCACGGTATTGTTACCATCTCCTAGACTAACTGAATCGTCACCTGAGCCTGCATAAACCATGTTATCACCGTCTCCGGCATCCAGCTCATTATCACCGTTCCCTAGTTTGATTAGATTATTACCGTCCTCAACATAAACATAATCATAATCCGCACCACCATAGATTTGATTGTCACCGCTGCCTGCTTGAATGCTGTTTTCGCCATGCCCTGCTTTAATGACATTGTCACCCTGACCAACGTCAATCGTATCAGCGCCACTGCCTGTGATAATCGTATTCTCACCATCACCAGCTTCAACCACATTATCGCCACTTCCTGCCTTAATGATATTATTACCATTATCTACATGCACCCTATCATCACCACTTCCGGCTGTAATGGTATTATTTCCGGCACCAGCTTCAATCCAGTTATCGCCTGATTTGGCATGAATGACATCATCTCCAGCATAGCTTTCGATATAGTCATTACCTTTGCTACCTATGCGATGTACATCATCCGTTATTGCACTATATTTATTTTCATCCTTTAATAGCTCTGCGATTGAATGCGTATTACCTTCGCTATCAATAATGGTTTCAACACTTAATCCCTTAAAGTAGCCACTTAGCTTTATGCTGCTACGATAAAAACCACCATTATTTTGATAACTGCCCGCCTGCTCAAAATCACTGTTGAATGCAATGATTGAAAGATCATCGTTGTCCCTTAGAAAATAAAGCTCATCCATGCTCACATCTTTAAGTAAAATAGCATCCTCTGTATTTAATTCATCAGCGATGATAACATCATCATTGAAAGAAAGATTTGATAATACATAATGATCAGCACCTAAGCCTCCGGCTAAATAATCATGATAGCCACCACCATCTAAAATATCGTTACCTTCAGTGCCTTGTAAATACTCGCTTCTGCCTATCCCTTTGATATGTATCATTTGTGCTACTTCATCAAAGCACGTTAAAGTCACACTGTTATGAAATGACTTGTCTTCACCATTGATCTCGATACTCATGGCTTTATGCGGCATTAGTTGCCAACGCTCGGTGCCATTGTTAAATTCAAGATATGTCGGTGAAGAATAATCCCGTTTATCCTCATCGTAATCTTTGGTCATGCCATAATCTACTAGGGTAATATTAAGCCCTTGCTCCTTGGAAATAAATATTAAGTCTTTGATATGCCACTTAAGATAACGCTCCCCTAGCTTTGATTGAATTTGCGAAAATGATGTTAAATTGATCTGGTCAAAATCACTTAATTGGATACCCTCATTAAATACTAACGTTGAACTATTTTCAGTAATTTGTCGTGATAAATCCATTTTTTTAACTTTATCTTCTCCATCCATTGCCGAAAAAACATAACGGTTATGTCCCACATCACCATAAAGATAGTCATTACCTTTGCCACCGATTAAAGTATCATCACCCGCTCCAGCAGCTAAGCGGTCATCACCCAAGCCGCCATCAAGTGTATCGTCACCAGCATTTCCCTCTAAATTATCATCCCCATCTTGCCCATACATCAAATCATTTTCATTACTACCTATTAGCTTATCATCATAAGGCGTCCCTCTTACCGTAGCTGGATCAAGTAACATATGGGATCTATCGACCATTTCGTCATCGGCGAAAACAAATTGATTCACGCCTGAGCGGTAATTTGATGTCGTGGTGTAAAAGTTTTTTAATACAATCTGATCCTGATTATTTGCGTGCTTAACAATGAGATCATCTAGATTTTTAACAAAAAAAACATCACCAAGCATAATTCCATCTGTAAACACTACGGTATCATTCGCGAACTGCCCACTATTATACAAGTGAGTTGCTTGAATTTCATCTCTACCAAAGTTTACGCCAAATATATAGTTGTTCTTACCATACCCTCCAACTAAAAGATCATTGCCCTGCCCGCCATTCAATATATCATCTCCATCATTGCCATATAATTGGTCATCGCCCTCACCACCAAAAACCTCATCATCTCCTTTACCTCCATATAAATAATCATTTCCAATCATCCCTTCTAAAACATCATCAGCAATCGTCCCATGAAAGCTATCTGCCTGATCCGTCCCCACATAATGAACATTCTCAGGTGTAATATTAAAAACCTCGTCACCTCGTTGCCAAACGGTACCATTTGCAAACTCAATTCGTGACACTTTGCCTAAATCGACATAGTCATCAAGCGCTTTATAAAAATTAGTAAGCCTAACACTATCATACTCATTGATTGTTAATTGCAGATCATACTCAATTCTTTTGAGAGAAATACTCTCAGGACTTATACCGGCAGAGAAACGCAATACATCATTAAAAGTGTCATTGATTGTCCCCTCATCTTTAGCACTAAAGAGGTAATCCATCATATAAGTGCCATCATAATTAAAGCCAATACGCCCTTGCGCATCCAAAAAGGCATTCTTCACAACAACATCATGCCCATCACCTAAATGGTAAATATAAGTCGATTGATTGCGGTAACCACTAACAATTATATCATCGCCTTTGCCCGCCTCCGTTATGGTATGGCTATTTGCTAGAAATTGCCCTCCAGTGAAACCTCCGTCAGTGGCAACGTAATATACCTCTGACACCACAACTCCTGACACAATAACATCATCACCACTGCCACCAAAAACTTTATTGTTTCCAGCTCTAGCAACAATCATATCGTCACCCTCACCGCCATCTAAAATATTATTGCTACCTCCACCATGCAAAACATCATCCCCTGCCTCACCATATAATGCATCAGCTATAAAATCTTCATTATTATAGTTTGAAAAAATACGCATATCTGATGCCAAATAATCATTACCATCGCCACCAAAAACAATATCGATATAAAAACTCCCACTTTCGGTATGGATCCAATCATCACCATCACCGCCATCAACATAATTAAATGCTAAGATACTGCTTGGACTTGTTGTATACCATCTAGGGCTATCTATTGGATTGATTACATCATTTTGATCACTACCTATAATAATTTCATTGCCTTGAATAGTATGCTCCAGAGATTCTTGTAGCGTGTGTATGGCACTGATCATGCCATTTTTAAAGTGATGTGATTGTATTTGTGATAGCTCAGCCATTTGCTCATCATTTAACGTTCTTAAGACATTTGCTAATGTTTTGTTACTATCCCAACCAAGCGCTGATAGCTGATTATTCTCTACCGTATTAAGTGATAATAACAAGCCAATCGTATCAATCGCACTAATTTGTACACTATCAGTAAAATACTGATCAATAGCCTCAAAATTTATCGCCAATTGATCCTGATCATCGATATAAAATTCAACCATATCAACCAACCGTTGATAATCATACGTTTTAAAAACATTGTTCTCAACAGACACCAATAATTTATCATATGCACTATTAATCAATGGCGCTTGCTGTGAAAATCCCACGAACATCGCATCATTTAACACTAAATTTTCATTACTGTTAAACTTCATCACGTTTGACCAATTACCAATGAATATTCTAATTTCCGAATTTTCCCCATTCTCAGTGATAGCATAATCAAGCATATGACTAAAATTAAATGCCTCAAGTACAGCAATCTTCTCTAAGCGCTGACATGTTTCATCACTAATGTCAAAACTAATCTGTGCACCTGACTCGAATGTTAACCCTTCCAATGTCGTAATAGCTGAGGTAAACCCTTCTGCTGATTGTGACCATACCTTAACAAGTTCTTGATATAAACCTTTGCGCTGTTGATAACTATTGGTTTGTATAATACTTTGCACAACGTTAGCAATGTCTGGATTGAGTAATGCCGCTTGATTTAAGTCCCTTACAGCTCCTGAGCCTTGCATATTAAACGCCAAATCCATGGTTTCCAATTCATCAGCAAATTGATGGTTAAAGTCATCATGATATTCACGATAAAATAAATTGGCATTAAAATCTAAAGCAGCGACGACAAAGCTCTCACCATTGATCATGTTATAAGTTGATTTCTTAGCGATCACACCACCGGCTGAGCCACTGCCATCATTAATCGCATTTAAATCAACGCTTGATATGCCAGCATCATCTAGGCTTTTGAGCTCGCCTTCTTGCACAACACCATCTTGATTGCTATCTTGCCATAATCGAAGCTCATCAAATGCTGTATCATTATGATCAAAAACACCATCGTTATTATCATCCAAATCTGATAGCGCATCAAAACCATCTGTGGCTTTATCTCCATTTGCTTTAATGGTATTGTCCCCAAATAACTCTAATCCATTATCAATCTGTCCATTTTGATCTACATCACGTACCAGTAACGCATCATCAGCACCAACCCAACCTGAGGCATATTTCACTCCATCACCATTGTGATCAAATAGCACACTTCCATCCGCAACTACGGTTTCAATGCCATCTCCATCTAAATCAAAAACCAGAGGATCCATGCGTGGCGGTGCCACATTGGCTGCAGCGTTGAAGTCATTATTAATAGTTTTATCTATAGGGTCTTCCTTATTATCTTCTTTCTTATCTTCAGGGCAATCATCTAACTCTGAGGTAACTCTATCTCTTTGATCTCCATCAAGAAAAGATGTTAATACCTCGTTCATCATTCCCCCTAATTTCTCACCTAATAAATTGAAAAATGCATTCACATCACTATCCAAATAGAGCTGAACCCCATCATATATTGCCTTTGATACTTGATTATAACTATCTGGTGAGTTTTCTTTCCAAAAATTCAAGACCGAGTCTGTCCAACTTCCTTTTGATTTATACGTAAACTTATTGGCAAAGTCTTGAAAACTCCCATCAAAATTATTAATTGCAAAATATAAGTCACTAAAGGCTCTTTTTGTTGCTGCAAGCAAAATTATAGCACCTACACCTTTCCCAGCAATCCTAAGTCCACTTCGATACCATCCTGAGACATTCATCCTTGCCACTATTTTTCCTCCAGTTGCAGCACCTGTAGCTGCCATAGCAGATTCTATAGCAATAATTGCTACAGGCTTACCATGTAAATACTCAATCACAATATCTCCGATTGAAAGCATTCTACCAAAATGACTTGAAAAACCTTTTATAGCAGCCCCCATATCTTTCATATTTTTACCTTTGGCTAACTCCTCAGCAGCATGTCCAATTTCTTTAGTCTGTGTTAATGCTATACTAGTCCCTCCAACGGCTTTTTCTAAACCGGTAAACTCTTTAGTATTTTCTAATTCAGAACACATGATAATCTCCTCAGTTAGTTACAAAATAACAAATACAAGACAGTAAAAACAAAAACAATCGTAACTACCCAGCAGGTTAGATTTTGATAAACAGTAATTTTTGGCAATTTTTCCAGATTTGATGTTTTCATTTGCAAATAAATATGGCGTAATTTGATCGATGGATATGAAACTAGAAAAAATGATTCAAGAGCTATTGGCTAGAATCGACACGCTTGAGCGTGAAAATGCTCGATTAAAAGAGGAGATTGAGCAACTTAAGAAGCGGCTTTCCAAGAATAGTCGTAACAGCTCAAAACCGCCTTCAAGCGATGGTTTGTCACGTCCTAACAAAAATAACAGTGTCAGCGAAAAAGGTAAACTTAAATCCAAGGCTACCAAGAAGAAATCAGGTGGTCAAAAAGATCATAATGGTAGCAATCTTTGGCAAGCTAAACCAGATGAAGTCGTGACTAAATCTGTAACGAGTTGCGATCATTGCCAGAGCGATTTAAGTGACACAAAAGCACAAGGCTATGTAAGACGCCAGTTACATGATCTACCTGAAATGCCAAAGCTTAAGGTGATTGAATATTGTCATGAGAAAAAGTGTTGTCCGAACTGTCAGAAATATACGACGGCAAGTTTTCCAGAAGGTATTAATGCGCCAGTGCAGTATGGTAATAAGCTAAAAAGCTATACAACGTATTTGCAAAATCAACACTTTATTCCTGAGCAACGCATTCAGCAGTTGTTAGAAGATTTATTTGGTGTTAGTGTGGCAAAAGCCAGTATTGCAGAGTTTAGTCAAACATGTGCTGATCAATTGATTGAATTCGAGCAAATGGTTCTTGATCAGCTTAAAAATGCTCCAGTTAAACATTTAGATGAAACTGGTTATCGCATATGCTCAAAAACCCAATGGTTACATGTTTGCTCAAATGCTAACTATACTTATTATCACGTGAGTCCTAAGCGTAAATCTCTACTGACTGGTCTAACAGGTATCGTGGTTCATGATCATTGGAAATCCTATTTTACCCTTGAAGGTATAAGTCATGCATTATGCAATGCTCATCACTTGCGTGAGTTAAGATCTTTAGCTGAAGATGGCGAAATTTGGGCAAAACGTATGATGAGATTACTGAGGAAAAGCTGTCATTTGGTGAATATATCTGATCAATCAGTACTATTGCCTAATAAGCAAGTTTTAATCAGCAAAATTTATGATCGGATTGTAGCGGATGGTCTTAAATACCATGAAATTTTGATGCCTTTAGGAAGCACTGGTAAACGAGGTAGAAAAAAGCGACGAACGGGGCACAACTTATTATTACGATTGCGTGATTACAAGAATGACGTGCTTAGATTTATCTATGATTCAGAAGTGCCTTTTACTAATAACCAGGCTGAGAATGACTTGCGTATGATGAAGGTAAAACAAAAGGTATCAGGCTGCTTTCGTAGTGAAACTGGCGCTCAAAAGTTTGTGCGTATTCGCACATTATTATCAACTGCACGCAAACAGGGTTGGAAGATTATTGATACCATTGCGGATGTCTTTAATGGCAAAGTTCCACAGTTCAATTAACAAGCTGCTGGGTAGTTACAAACAATCATGAGTATTAAAGGTATATACAAATAGACCCTCCAAATACCTATTAACACTTTTCTAACACCTAACTCTTCAAACCAATTTGACTTTAAATATAACAGCCATGGATATATAAAAACATATCTAATAAATTTAATTTTAAAGGCAAATAACATCCCGTTATTTCCTTTATTTGTTAGCATCCAAATTGTTGATAGACCCACAAATCCATGCATAAATAACATAATATCAAGACGCTTACCAAAATACTCTGGATGGCTCTCAAGAATTTTATGTATAACTAGAAAATAAAGCTTATCTAGTCGATAAAAGTAATGTTTATTACATAAAAATGACAACCATAATAACGATTCAGTTATGCCAAATATTGACAAAAAAATAACGATGTAATCATCCGATCTGAGTGCAAACACGGCTAGACATAAAGTAATAGTAGTTCCTCCCCAGAGTAAAAAGTCTTTATACCATATCGGCACTACCAGCATGCTTATAAAGACAATATATAATACATATGGTTTAATTAAGTCATAGAGATGTTGATTACTTGCACTTTGAGTAATCAAGATTTTATAGTTAATATAAAAAGCAAAAAACAAAATAATATAAATCACAACAAAAATACATATTCGACGAGAATGGATAACTTTTCTTTCTCTCTCAGATGCCATGTACATAGCATAATAATCATCATTAATTATCTTATTTTCAGCCCAATTTCTATGCCAAAACGATTGTGTTGGAAACTTTTCACAGCCATCCTCGTTAGGCAACATCACTATGCCATCTACTCTTTGCTTAAATAATCTGTGCGCTTTCAGAATCAGCACTACTAGCAATAAGATAAAAACTAACATAATGTAAAACATACATACACCACTTACTCCATTTAAAATTTACTGTAAATATACAAAACACAAGCGCCGGTAAACATAATGCTTGGAAGAATGATTATCCAACGACAAAGTGCAAAGCACCACAGGGTACCAACCTCCTCTCCAAACCACTCAGGCTTACTATAAATAAGCCAAGGATATACACACATATACCTAAAGTACTTGGTTTTAAACGCAAATAAATAAGGTGTTTTTTCATCCGACTTTAAACACCAGATAGCTGTAAAGCCGAAGGCACCTTGTAGAAAAATATCAATCAATTTATTTCTCACAATTTTTTCATCTCCTTTCACTCTAGTTAGGTTTGAGTAGATACGATCAAAACATACGCTATCGATATATTCTCCTCTTCGTTGAATTAGCAAAAAGAAAATAACAACGATTAACTCCGAAAGAAGTATTAACATTACATATGCTGCATCATATGAATACTGTAATATATATATGAAAAATGCATAAGAAAGAACCACGTTTATCATCAATACAAATATTATCAAGAACAACCTTAAAGATATAACAAGCAAAACCAACAATACTATTGGTGTCCACCAGTAAGGATACTTGTCTACCAAATCAACACGACCTATAAGCAAATAAATAATAGTATAAACACTAAACACTGCTAATAACGTCATCGAAACAGCAATAATAATCCAAATTAATAATCTCCTATTATAGGATCTATTAATTTCACTTTCTTCTGCCCAGTTCATTAAATAATAATCGTCTTTTACAAGCTTACACTCAAGCCAATTTCTACTCCATTTGTTCTGAAAACTCCTCATTTTTTAAATTTCTCCTCGCCCAATAAAATTCAATATGGCTTTTAAGTCTGCTTGGCTTATCTGATGCTCCTCAATAAACTGATCTACGCGTAGTTTTGCAAGATATGTTTTCATTCCTTCCAAGATGTAATGCCTTGTTACTTCACCTGATTTAGAGCCGCCAAGCTGTGCAATCAATACAACAAAGTCATCATAAACTTCACCTTGACCAATCTCATATAAATAAGATGCAACAAAGAAACCAATAGCAGTAATGGCTTTAATCCCTTCAAAGTCTTTTATCCTAAACTCTTCCCAGCCTAACTCACCTTTGATAAATTTAAACACACCCTCAATACGAGAGCGCTTTAAATAGCAATCATAAACGTTGTAAACGTCATATTGATTCATAAGCTCCTTATTTGTGATTAAAAGCATCGGTTCGTCAAAAGCTTCTTTGCCCTTGCGATCAAGCAGCGTCATTAAAACAACATGATACTGCCCAATCTTCTGCCATTTAGCCTTGATCACGCAATCCTGAAAACAGCGTCCACTGATGTATAGCTTTTGAATACAGAAAGTATATGAATGTTCAAAGGCGTGATCTATCAATTTCCCTTTTTGCTCCTTATCACCGCTTAAGCCTGAAACTGTCCTGTTTTTCTTCAATCGTATGACAAACTCATCTTTCAGTTCCTGTATAAAATCAAAGTACTCACTATCATCAAACTCACGATCTAATACATGCGTAATATTTAATGCTGAATTCTTTTCTTTCAAGGCGTTAGAGCAGGATTTAATATGCTTTAATGCTATGCGCTTTGAGGTCAAATAACTATCGTCATCATAGGCTTCTTTAGACGCCTGTGAAATCACGATATCCTCACCGGCACTTAACTGTTCAATCGTTTCTTTTGATAAAAACTCTGGCTGCTTGTTGCTGTATAGCTCATGACCCAATAAATCAATCTGTTTATTATCTAAATTAACGGCAATTGTATTGAAGCTACTATAGCCATTGATGGTTTTCTTACTCAGATCTTTTACTTTTCCTATATGCTCTGCTTGCTTGGTATATTTTTTGCGTATCTCGCTGGGATCATGAATCAAAATAACATTATCCGAAGACTCGTATTTCTTGGCTGTTTCAGCGCATAGTACTTCACTAATTTGCTCGGGATCAAAGTCATTTAGCTTATTGTCACCTGTAATTGTCCGTCTCAATTTTTCGTACTCCTTTTGGCTGCTACTGATTGAGTAAAGGTTTAAACTGCCATGCTCTAAAACCTTTTCCAGTATCGTCTTCACATTTTTTAAAAGACACCTTTGATGTCATTTTGTTTAATAATTTGCTCATGTGGTCACCAAAAGTAGTGTGCGCCATCCTTGTGATTCCTCTTCTCATATCATTGCTTCGGGCGTATTGTACACGCTTTTAAATTTTTGGGGAGTTTTCAGATTTGTTGGGTTTATCAGCGCTATCTTGTTTATCTTTTAATGCCACAATTATCTCCTTACATGTTTTTCACAAAACAACATCACCAATTCATTCAAATCAAGCCTTCAAAAAATGGCTTTTAGTACAATCAATCCATATGATAAAAAATCAAGCGCGGGGTGATAAAATAGAGTTGCCTCGGATTAAGCCTAGACCATTACCTCTAAAGATCAAATTTCATTCTTGATTTTTTGAAAAATTCTGCTCAATCACCATCGGATTGCACGCAAAAATATTGTTCGTAACTATATTCCATAACCGTGGGCTGAGCGCCTAGTCGAAGCCCTTATACATTTTTTGATATTTCCCCTTCGACTTAGCTCAGGGAACGGGATGATTCTTTAAGCATTAGTCCTTCCAGTGTGGTAATGGCTGAAGTAAATCCTTCAGCTGATTGTGCCCATGCGCTGACAAGCGCTTAAGACAAAAAATTTTCAGATATTTCGTGAGTCTGTGTTAATGCTACACTAGTCCCTCCAACAGCTTTTTCTAAACCGGTAAACTCTTTAGTTTTTCTAATTTAGAACACATAATAAATCTCCTGCTTTATTTATAATTTACTGTAAATATACAGAACACAAGCGCCGGTAAACATAATGATTGGAAGAATGATTATCCAACGACAAAGTGCAAAGCACCGCAGGGTCCCAACCTCCTCTCCAAACCACTCAGGCTTACTATAAATAAGCCAAGGATATACACACATATACCTAAAGTATTTAGTTTTAAACGCAAATAAGTAAGGTGTTTTTTCATCCGACTTTAAACACCAGATAGCTGTGCGCCTTGCAAGAAAGCATTAATAATATAATTATTTGTTAGATTATCTTTAGAACCCATTTGTTTTAACTTTAAATAAATCGATTCAAAATAAATTTCATCCAGTCTTTTACATGCTCCTTGATTTATCAAAAAAAGTATAAAGACAGTAACCTCACTTATTATTAAAACAAATATAAAAGCAACAACATACTCTCCTTTGGTCAATGATGCGTATGTAAAAAAACAACATACAGCCATAATCAACAAGCCAAGGATAAACCAAAAAAATCTTAAAGAGATAAAATATATAATGATTAAAATTAAAGGAGTCATCAAAAAAAATGGTGCCACTGAAATAGTTAGCAGCAATATTATAAGCGATAGCAAACGCCTAAATCGATAAGCTTTTTTTATTTCTTCATCTTTTGCAAAATTCATTAAATAATATAATACCCCAAGAAATTTAAACAGTATCTTTTGAAATTCATTTCCGATATATTGTTGAAAGTGAAATGAACAGAGGGCGTATTTATGAGCACAAAAAGGACAAGTTACTCATCCGAGTTTAAGGTCAAAGTTGTATTGGAATTATTGGCAAATGAGCTTACGTTAGCAGAGCTTGCTAGCAAGCATAATATAACGACAAAAAACATCCAAAACTGGAAGAAAATCTTCTTGGATAATGCCGTTATTGCTATGGAGCCAGCCAAGGCGGTTAAAGAGTACAAGTCTGAAAATGATAAGCTTCAACACGAGGTGGATAAGTATGCTAAGAAAGTTGGTCAGCTTACTATTGAGAGGGATTGGCTTGAGGGAAAGCTCGCAAGCTTGGACTTATCAACTAGAAAATCTATGGTAGAGTCCAAGCTAGAAACTATTTCCATAGTTAAGCAATGCCAATTACTGGGTATTAATCGAGGCACCTGCTATTACACGCCTAAAATCAATAAGGAAGCACTTAAAATTAAAGCGCATATCCAGAAAATCCATGAAGAAATCCCTATTTATGGTGCGCTGAAGGTTCATCAGCAATTGCTTGAGGATGGATTTAGTGTCAGCGTGAATACGGTGCAGAAATACCGTCAGGAAATGGGCTTAAAAGCGGTGTTGGCTGTCAGGTTTCCTAATTTGTCCGAGCCTTGTAAACAACATGTTAAATACACTTATAAACTGCGTGGTATTAATATTTGTCGCGTTAACCAAGTGTGGTCTACTGATATCACGTATGTGAAGCTTAAGGGTGGTATGGTTTATCTTGCTGCGATAATTGATTGGTATTCAAAAGCCGTATTAAGTTGGCGTATATCGAATACGATGGATAGTAGCCTGGTAATGAGTGTTTTGCATGAAGCCCTTGATCGCTTTGGCAACCCTGAGATTTTTAACACTGACCAAGGCAGTCAATATACCTCGCATATACATACTGAGGCATTATCCAGTAGAGGTATTACTATTTCAATGGATGGCAAGGGGCGAGCTACTGATAACATTTGTATTGAGCGTTTTTGGCGCAGTGCAAAATGCGAGCGAATTTATCTTAATGAATATGGTTCTTTGCCTGAGCTTAGGTCTGATCTTGCTGATTATATTGATTTTTATAATCACCGTAGATTTCATGAGAGCTTGGGATACAAAAAACCAATGAATGTGTACAAAGAAGGTGCTATTGAATTTAAAAGTCAGGTGCAAAAAACATTGCAGGTTGCATGACATGTATAGGAATAAGAATTTTTAAAAAACTGTATTGACACTTTGGGGTAGAATATAATAATCATCTTTTACAAGCTTACACTTAAGCCAATTTCTACTCCATTTGTCGGATTTATCAGCGCTATCTTGTTTATCTTTTAAGACCACGATTATCTCCTTACATGTTTTTCACAAAACAACATAACCAATTCATTCAAACCAAACCTTCAAAAATCGGCTTTTAGTACAATCAATCCATATGATAAAAATCAAGCGCGGGGGGATAAAATAGAGTTGCCTCGAATTAAGCCTAGATCATTACCTCTAAAGTTCAAATTTTATTCTTGATTTTTTGAAAAATTGTGCTTAATCACCATCGGATTGCACGCAAAAATATTGTTCGTAACTATATTTTGTAACCGTGGGCTGAGCGTCAGTCGAAGCCCTTATACATTTTTTGATATTTCCCCTTCGACTTCGCTCAGGGAGCTGGTTAAAATTTGATTAGCGTCACCGCTCATGCAAGCTTTCTTTAAATGCCTTAGTTAACGGACTTAGAAAATATTCAATAATTCGTCTTTCACCAGTTTTCACTTCAACGGTCACCGTCATGCCTGAGCGAATGCTAAACTCTTTTCCTTGCTTGTATAATGTCGTGCTATCAAGCTTTGTAATGACTTTAAAGACCAATCCCAACTGTTGATCGTCAATCGCATCGTCACTTATCTCAACAATCTCACCGGTTAATAATCCGTATTCAGTAAAAGGATACGTATCGATCTTGACTTGTATCTTTTGACCTTCATGCACATAGCCAATATCTTTATTTGAGATCATGGCATTGACTTCTAGTGGACTATCTTTGGGAATAATCTGCATTAATACTTGAGCAGGCGTCACCACCGCACCAATGGTATGCACAGATAAGCTCTGGACAAAGCCTGAAAGTGGCGCGCTTAGACTTTGTGCCTGCTGCATTAATTGATATTTATTAAGCTCATTGCTTAAGCTTTTAAAATCCTTTTGATTTAATTCTATCTGCTCCAACACTTGCGCTAAATAATCCGCTTTGGCACGCATAAGCGCACTATTTTTACTGCTAATATTTGCAGTTAACTGCGCTACTGTTGCCTTGTGTTGTGCTAATGCTTGTTCGGTTTCAATCACAACTTTTTGACTTTGTAACATATCAGCTTTTGAGCCATAGTCATTTTGATGCAGGGTTTGGTACATGCTGTTTTGCTCGGTAATAATCGGCAGTGTCTTATTGAGCATTTCAAGTTGCATCTCAAGTGCTGTTTTCTCCGCTTTGGCGGCATTGACCTCAGACACAAGATAATCAATATCCGCACTATAGGCTTGCCATTTTCGCCATATCAGCTCAATCAAAGCTTCTCTTTCTATTGACGTTAATCCTTGTGTAAACAACAGCTCATCAATATCCTTTTTTGCTAATCCATCCTTCGTTGCTAACTGTAATAACTGATAAAGACTCTGATATTCTTTCAACATAAAGTACGCCACCTTGCGCTGTTGCGTAATATTCTCAATATCAGCCTGAGTAACGCGCTGATCTAACTCAATCAATACTTGCCCTTTTGTTACCAGCTGACCATCTTTCACCAAAATCGCTTTAATCACCCCTTTCTCTAACGGTTGAATTAATTTAACTTGCGCTTCGGGTACGACCTTACCCTGTGCGCTCACTACAACATCCATTTTGCCAAAGCATGCCCATAGTACCGCAATGACAATTAACACAACCAAAAGCCACATCATGATGCGCGCTAAGGGGTGCGGTGGTCTCTCTTCAATCTCAAGTGCCAAGGGTAGAAAACTTAACGCATCCTTTTGCTGATTGCGCCTGTCTTGCCATTGCACCAATCGCTGATAAAGTTGGACAATTTTGCGATATAACTTTCTCATCATCATCCCCTTGTACTTGCAAATTGTGCACGATACAGCTTGGCATAGTGACCACCCAATGCTAATAGTTCATTATGACTTCCTTCCTCAACCACTTTACCTGCTTCAAGATAGATAATCTTATCGCAATGCATCACCGTTGATAGTCTATGAGCAATAATAAACACCGTGCGATTATGGGTGATTTCACGCATATTCTGCTGAATCATGCGCTCGGATTCATAATCTAAAGCCGATGTTGCCTCATCAAAAATAAGTATTTTAGGCTCATTGATCAATGCTCTGGCGATGGCAATACGTTGTTTTTGCCCACCAGAAAAATTGGCACCTTGCTCCTCTACGATCGTGTCATAACCATGTTTTAATTTGACAATAAACTCATTTGCCCCTGATAATTTAGCAGCATTAATTACTACGTCCAAAGAGGCGCCAGGGCATGTTAGTGCAATATTCTCACGAATACTGCGATTAAATAAAAAGCTCTCTTGTGACACCACGCCGATCTGTTGCCTTAACCATACAGCACTTAATGCTGAGATATCAGCACCATCGAGTAAAATACTGCCTGATTGCGGTAGGTAAAGCTTTTGTAAGAGTTTTGCTAATGTGCTTTTACCTGAGCCTGAGCGCCCGACAATACCAACGGTTTGATTGGCTTCAACGTTGAAGTTAATCTCTTTTAGTACCGCAGGGGTATTGATGCCATAATGAAATGTAAGATTCTTAAATTCGATACTTCCAGATAATTGGGCTAATTGCTGATTATTGCTTACGGTCGATCCTTCCGCTGTGGTATTTAAAATATCCCCCAAACGTTTTAATGATATACGTGCTTGCTGAAAGTCTTGCCACAATTGCACTACTTTTAAAATAGGACTGGTAACACGTCCGGCGAGCATATTAAAAGCAATCAATTGACCAATGGTTAAGTCACCTGAAATCACTAAGTTAACCCCTAGAAAAATAATTAAAAGTGTCGTGATCTTGCTAATAAATTGTGCAATTTGCGAAGTGATATTACTTAAGTTGCGTGCGCGAAAGTTGGTTCGCACGTAATTTGCTAGATTATCTTCCCATTTATGTTGCATTTGTGGCTCAATTGCTGATGATTTAACGGTTTGAATTCCGGTTAATGATTCGGTTAGAAATGCTTGATTTTTGGCACCTTCTTTAAATGCCTGATCAAGGCGCGCCTTTAGTATGGGTGTAATCAAAAGGGACAAGACAACATAACAAGGAATGGTCGCTAATACGATTAATGTCAGTTTGGCTGAATAAAACCACATGACCGCGAAAAAGATAAAAGTAAAGCCAAGATCGATCATCAAGGTCAATGCGCTACTGGTTAAAAACTCTCGAATACTATCAAGCTCTTTAACACGTGCGACACTTAAACCCACCTGCCGCGCCTCAAAATAGGCAAGAGGTAAACTTAACAAATGCTGATATAGTTTAGTACCCAACTCAACATCAACGCGACTTGTCGTATGCGCAAACAAATAAGTACGAATCGCACCTAGGATTACCTCAAAAATACTCACTGCCACAAAGCCAATGGCTAATATCTCCAATGTGGTTAAGGCTTGATGGACAACCACTTTATCCATTACCACTTGGAAAAATAGTGGTGTTACCAGAGCAAATAACTGCAAGAAAAATGACGCGATAAGCACATCACGAAAGACGTGTTTGTATTTCCATAGTGCTGGAATAAACCATTTAATATTAAATGCCTTATCTTTTGAAGTATTATTTTTAGGGTTAAGATAGATGACTTGACCATTAAATAATTGACTAAATTCAGCTGATGTCAAACTTATCAGCTCATTACTATTGGCTAAAATCACAAGATACTCTTGCTGATTATTAACACCGACCAAAACAAAATAATCGTTTTTGCCAACAATAATCGCAGGTAGCGTAGATAGCTTAATATCCACCATATCGCAGCTTATCTCTTTGGCATGAAAACCATTGGCTTTAAGTGCTCGCATCAATGCTGCATGTCCAAATATGCCATCCACAGCAAATTGATGAAAAATCGTTTTAGGATCTAATGCCACCTGATATAAACTGGCTGCCTGTATTAGCGCTAATAACGCTGTATTTTGCTGATAACTCTGCATATCATCGCCCCGAAATTTCACCCGCTCAAGGTAAAATATAGATCAAAAAACAGATAAATAAAGAATGAATTTAATATTGTCTGTAGAAATTCAATAACAGAAACTCTGTAAATTGGTTTGTGATGGGTATGGCATCATGTTTTAAGATACTTGATCTAATAAGCACTTGACTTAATCCTCAAAAATTTAGACACTCATGGGCAGTTTAAATCATACTGTATGAAATCATGCTATTTATTTTAATGCTTATCATTGGCTACTTGTTTGGCTCAATTAATAGTGCCATCATCACCTGTAAATTGATGGGTTTACCTTCACCACGCAGTATTGGTTCCGGTAATCCAGGAGCGACCAATGTTTTACGTCTAGGTGGCAAAAAAGCCGCAGCAATCACCCTTTTAGGTGATGCACTGAAAGGCTTAATTCCCGTACTCATTGCCCATGCTTTACACTTAAGCGCAACTGAGATTGGTTATGTCGCACTTCTTGCCGTTATTGGGCATATATTTCCTGTGTTCTTTGGTTTTAAAGGCGGCAAAGGCGTTGCTACCTTAATTGGTGTCATTCTTGGATTTTATTGGTTGATTGGCGTTATTTTCCTTGCCACATGGCTCATATGCGCATTAATTACCAAATACTCTTCATTATCTGCATTAATTGCGACGATTGTTTCTGCTGTTTGTGTGATTTTCATCTTTAGTTTTCACACTGCACTGCCATTTATTATTATTGCGATTATTGTCATCTTACGACATCATGAAAACATCAAACGCCTTATCAATGGCAGCGAAAGTAAAATAGGTCAAAAGAAAAATGCCTGAATTACCTGAAGTTGAGACGGTTAAAAACGGTCTTAGCTTACATTGCTTAAAGCGCAAGATTATAAGCGCTCATACTTATATTGATAAACTACGTTACCCACTGGATCCTAAGCTTAGTGACAAAGTAACTAACCAATCAATCCATGATATCTCAAGGCGTGGCAAGCATTTGATTATCACCTTAGATGATTATGCATTGATTATTCATCTTGGCATGTCTGGCGTTTTACAAATTACTGATAGCAATGCCTATCAGCATAAAAAACATGATCATATTGTTTTACAACTCGATGACGGTCAGACAATCTTTTATCATGACCCTCGGCGCTTTGGTTATTGGGATATTACCGACGGTGATCCTTTGGCTCATAAATACTTTTTAAACTATGGTCCTGAACCTTTGACGCAACATTTTAATAGTCGCTATTTGCAACGCGCACTTAAAGCACGCACACAAGCGATCAAAAGTGTGATTATGGATAACAAAATCGTGGTTGGTGTTGGCAATATCTATGCTTGTGAAAGTTTATTTAAAGCAGGCATTTCACCGTTGAAACCCGCTAACACCTTAACAAAAAATGAGATTAGCAAGCTTGTCAATGCCATCCAATCGACGTTGTTGCAAGCGATTAAAGCCGGTGGCACCACCTTGAAAGACTACAAAAATGCCACAGGCAAACCTGGTTATTTTGCCCAATCTTTAGCAGTTTACGGACAAAAAGACAAAGCATGTCAGATCTGTTCAACCGTTATTTCATCGATTGTTATCAATCAACGCAACACCTTCTATTGCCCACAGTGCCAACCATAAGGGAAAAATAATGATCAAAGCCACTAACTACCTAGAAGCCTTAAAAGTCATTGAAAAAAAAGACTTCCCTTGTTATATCATCACCGGCAAAGAGCCTTATCAAAAAAATAAACTCATTGAGCAAATTAATGCCAAATATAAAGCACAAAACTTTGAGATTCTGCGCACACAAATCATCAACCAGCAGTATGATTTTTTACAAAGCAACTTCAATAGCTTTAGCTTGTTTGCCGAAGAACGTTTATTGCAACTCACCATTACTAAAGCGCCTGATAAGAATGCGCAAAAACTGCTCGTTGATTGCCTTAACAACATCTCACAAAGTGATCGTTTTTTATTGATATTTGATGATCTGACGAGTGCGCAACAAAAAACCAAATGGTTTCAATCGCTTGTGCAAAAGGCATTATATATTCAAGTATGGCCAGTTAGCATTCAAGAGTCGATTAAACTCATCAAACTTGAGCTTAGCTCTCTAAATAAATCGATTACATTAACCGAAGATGCCTTGATGCTTTTAGCACAAAAAACCGAAGGCAATCTCTTTGCTGCTAACCAAATGATTAGCTTACTGCAACATCAACCACAGACGCACTTTGATGATAAGACGCTTACTGAGTATTTATCCAATGCGATGAATTACAATGTATTTGATCTAGCGCAAAGCCTTATTGAACAAGATATAAATCGCTCACTGGTGATATTACAGCATCTATTCAAAGAGCGTGTTGAAAGTGCCATTATTCTTTGGGCAATTTTAAAAGAGTTACGCATTTGCTATAACCTGAGCATGCAAACGCCACAACAGCAACAACAAACCTTTGTACGCAACAATATCTGGAAAACACGGCAAGCCGTCTATGCACGCCTAGCTAGAAAATTTAGCAAGCAGCATTATGCTCAGCTTTTTAATCAATGCTTTGCCATTGATTTACTCGTTAAAGGAATCGAACAAGGTGATGTAGAGCACGCGTTAACTCAGCTAGTATGTCAATTACATTAGCACACTTGTGAGGTACTAAAAATATCAATCTTGATTCTGCCAATCATATTAATCACTATTTCTCGATCATAGCGCCCCGCGCCTTGCCCATCAACGGTAGCGCAATAACGTAAAGATGCAGCGGTTGAGGATAATCCACTTGGCTGAAATTTCATCGAATCACCATTTGTACTTGAAATATATTCTCCTGTGGTTGGAGCCTCAATCGTTGTAATAATACGATCAACATCAGTGGATACTCCATCCGAACTTGTGAATAAAATCAAGCGATTATTACCCCAATTACTTGCTGGTACCGTCGCACAGGTAGCACCATCCGTGCTTGGGCACAGAAATACTGATGTTACTTCTGACATTGCTGTGATTCTGCCTAACTCTAAAGCCGCTTTGACTTTATCTAAATAAATTTCTGAATTAGCGCGCCCAAAAGTGCCAACCATCAAAGGCACAGCAACTGCAATAACAATCGCCATTACAACAATAACCACCATTCCCTCAATCAAGCTAAAGCCTAGATTTCGAGCGCCTCTGTTGTTTTTGCCATTTTTTCTCATCTTCATATTGCAATTAACTCCATATTCCCTATAATGTGCCCTGTCTTTGGGTCGTTAGCTCAGTCGGTAGAGCAGTTGGCTTTTAACCAATTGGTCGCAGGTTCGAATCCTGCACGACCCACCATTATTCATAATCATCATAATATTTCATATTTTTAGTGATTCTAGTCAACAATATGCACTGATACAAATCTATAATTGGTATATTAAAGAAGCCTAGCCCAAAGGTTTTAAAATAGCATAGCCCTTTAGAATGCTTTCATGAAAAACTTCAGGGATTCTAGCCCAATCTAACACTTGCACTAGAATAGGAATATTTGATATCTGTATTGCTTCCTTAAAAGCCTGTAGTTCAGAAATATGTAATGGTTTCAAATCATGACTTCTAATCACAAGATCCAAATCACTTGCCTCATGCGCTGAACCATCTACACGACTACCATATGCCCATATTTCACAAGGTGTTTTGATTGTTTTTTTTGCCAACACCATGAGCAACTTATGATCTTTATCTCTTAGTAGCATTGTTTTCTTTTATAACCTGAATCAGTCTTGCCACATCCACTATAAACTCTGGAATAATTGGTAAAGTTTCCTCTGCCAGATCAAAGCCATAATCATGTGCAGTTAAGTTGCGATTATCACGATATAGCAACCAACGCTCAACCTCATCCAAAGTCAATAGATCATGATTTGAGGCATAACGAAAAATATCTTTAAACGTTAACTTATCTAATGCGTTTTTAGAGGAAAAATAAGGTAATAGCACCTTTTTTAGCAACTTGCCTGATTGCTCAAGTATAACCTCAAACTCCTTGATAATTGCCGAACGATATAAGTCATAATGAACACTGTTTACCTCAGCCTCACCAAGTAAGCGATAAGCTTCTGTTAACGTTGCATTACAACGCTCTAAAAACTGTACATCTAACATAAACAATCACTCACGCAGATTGGCATTAGTATTTTCTTTCAGAGACTTAAGAATCTTAGCCATCGCATCATTCATAAGCTCATCCGTCAAAGTCTGTGTGTTATCTTGAAAAGTGAGATTCAAAGCAATACTCTTTTTATTCTCTGGCAGGTTTTCACCTTGATAAACGTCAAATAAATCAACTTGATTTAACAAGTTCACATCTGCTTTATTCACTGCATCAATCAAGCTTTGTGCACTGATATTACAATCAACAATAACCGCAATATCACGTGAAACCGATGGATACTTAGAAATTGCCATAAATTTAGTAACGTCTTTGTTTGAGATTTTACTGGTTTGCAGCTCAAATACTACCGGTGATTTGCCTTTGATTTGCAACACTTTCATTACACTTGGATGCAAAACACCAATAACACCAACCTTTTCACCATTTTGATAAATATAAGCGGATTGTCCTGGGTGCAGCCAATCGATATCTTCACAAGCAACATAATTGACTGTCTTTTTATTTAATTGCAGCAGCGCCTCAACATCTGCCTTAACTGAATAAAAATCGCTTGCCGTTTTTTCCTGCCAATTCAGTGGATTGATATCACCATAAACAAGACCAGCAAAATGTGAGTATTCATGCGCTAATGTTTCAGCTGGCTGAAAGCAAACACCTTCTTCAAAAATACGAATACGCGATTGCTGACGATTTAAATTGGCTTTAAATGTTGATACAAGTCCAGGAATCAAGCCTTGGCGCATCACCGACATATCTTGTGAAATCGGATTTTGCAAAGCCAATCCTGCTGTATCAAAAAACAATTCATCTAATTTAGGATCAATAAAGCTATAATTGATCACTTCATGATAGCCACGATTCACCAATGTATTTTTTAATGCGCTTAATGTAATCACTTGTTCAGACACCAGTTGTTGCGATAACATCACTTCAGGTAAAGTCATCGGCAGATTTTGATAACCATATACACGCCCGATTTCTTCGATTAGATCCTCTTCAATTGCCATGTCAAAGCGATAACTTGGGGCAGCCGCCAACCATTTAATCTCATTACTGGTATCGTTAACTGGTTCCAGTGTGATATTAAGCGCTGTTAATACGTCTTCAACAAATGCGGCACTAAAATCCATACCAAGAATTGAGTTTAGCTTATTTAAACGTAACGGAATTTGAGTCGTTGTTTCATTGTAATGATCCGCCTTAACAACTTCACTGACTTCACCTCCAGCAATATCAACGATCAAACGTGCGGCATAATCAATCGCATATTGGCATAGCTTCGGATCAACACCGCGTTCAAAGCGATGTGATGAGTCTGTATGCAATCCATATTGACGTGCTTTACCTGCAATTGCTTTAGGCGCAAAATAAGCACTTTCTAGAAAGATATTCTGCGTATTATCAGTTACGGATGAATCCAGCCCCCCCATCACACCGGCAATCGCCAATGTTTTATGTTCATCGGCAATCACTAAAGTATTGGGTTTAAGGGTTACTTCAGTTTCATCTAATAAGGTAATTTTTTCATTCCCTTTCGCCATGCGCGCATAGACAGTGCTGCCAACTTTATCAGCATCAAAGGCATGCAGTGGCTGACCCAGTTCAAGTAACACATAATTAGTAATATCAACAATCGCAGAGATTGATCTTAAGCCTGAACGGCGTAAGCGCTCTTTCATCCAAAGGGGCGTTTGCGCTTTCGCATCAATATTATAAATCATCCGTCCAAAATAGCGTGGACATGCCTCAGACACCGCTGAAACAACTTGTTTTTGCACACCTTTAACAAGATTAAGTTTAATCTCATCAAGAGGTTTAAGCTTAGCATCAGTTAAAGCGGCGACTTCTCTTGCCACTCCATAGACACTTAAACAATCCGCGCGATTCGGTGTCAAATCCACTTCAACAATATGATCATCCAACTGCAAATATTCACGAATATCAACACCAACAGGTGCATCCACTGGCAAATCCATCAAACCTTCGCTTTCATCATTCAACCCAAGTTCTTTTTGCGAGCACATCATGCCATGCGATGGTTGACCGCGAAGTTTACTTTTCTTTATCTTAAAATCACCAGGCAAACATGCACCAATCTTAGCGACAGGCGCTTTCATCCCCGCATAGACATTTGGCGCGCCACAGACGATGGTAACTAACTCATCATCGCCAACATCGACTTCACAAATATTTAGCTTATCCGCATCAGGATGCTTATCAATTTTTTTAATTTGCCCAACAACAACCTGTGTGAATGGCGATGCGACGGCTTCAATTGAATCAACCTCCAAACCGGCAGCCGTAAGCTTTTCACTTAAGGTATTTACCTCAAGATTTTTATCCAAATAATTTTCTAACCAACGATGACTAAATTTCATTTTATTATCCTGTAATTTTCGAGGTAGCGTTAGCTCATGAGCTAACGCTACCTCTGATATATTGAGTGCAATACAAAGCAATTAAAACTGTTTTAAAAACCGTAAATCATTCTCAAAAAATAAACGTAAATCATTAATACCATAACGCAACATAGTTAAGCGCTCAACACCCATGCCAAAAGCAAATCCACGATATTTCTCACTATCAATGCCGCCGGCTTTTAACACATTAGGATGCACCATACCGCAACCTAACACCTCAAGCCAACCGGTTTGCTTGCACACACGACAACCTTGCCCTTCGCACATCACACATTCCATATCGGCTTCGGCTGAGGGCTCGGTAAATGGAAAATATGAAGGACGAAAACGCATCTTTAGATCTTTCTCGAAAAAGGCATTTAAAAAGGCATTTAACAAGCCTTTTAGATCAGCAAATGATGCCTTCTCATCAATCCACAAACCCTCCACCTGATGAAACATCGGCGTATGTGTCATATCAGAGTCACAACGATAAACACGCCCAGGTGCAATCATGCGAATCGGTGGCTGTTGTTTTTCCATTGTTCTGATTTGCACACCAGAAGTATGCGTTCTTAATACAGTATTAGGATTAAAGTAGAAAGTATCATGCATGGCACGCGCTGGATGATGATCAGGAATATTTAACGCTTCAAAGTTATGATAGTCATCCTCAACTTCAGGACCATACTCAATCGCAAAACCCATCTTACTAAAAAAGCCTTCAATTCGCTGCATGCTTGTTGAAACCGGATGCAATGTACCTTGTTCATGTCCAATACCTGAAAGCGTGACATCAATTTTCTCAGCTGCTAATTTTTGCGCCAATTCAATCGCATTTAACACATCCAAGCGCGCGGTAATAGCCATTTGCAATTTACTCTTCGCTTCATTGACTGCTTGCCCAAGCTTTGGCTTTTCTTCATTTGGCAAAGTTCCTAATTGTTTCATAATCTCGGTAAGTTCACCCTTTTTCCCCAAGTACTGAACGCGAATATGATCTAAATCTTGTCTATTTTTTGTGTTTTCGACGTCTGTTAATGCTTTTAAACAGATTTCATCTACGATTTGCATGCATGTTACCTTTACTCAAATAATGGCGAGCATTATATACCCATCACAAACCAGTTTACAGTATTTCTGCTATTGAATTTCTTGCACTTTTGAATGATTGGATCTTGCTAATAGTCCTAGCTATTACCTGCAATCCAATCATTCAAAAACACCAAAAACTTCTTCAACATTAAACACTATAAAATGGCTTACGATGGGTATATACCTATCATCAGACGTTTTGTAGAACTTATTGCTTGGAGGTTGGTATGATTTACCTTGTCAGACCGATGCTGTTTTATTAACATTCTGCACAACTTCATACAATAAGAACAAAGGACAACATTATGCGTCTAGCTCACATTATGATCCGTGTTAACAATCTCGAGGAATCAATTAATTTTTATCAAAACATTTTTGGTATGAACTTACTTAAAAAGATGGATAACGAGGCTTATCGCTATACATTAGCATTCATGGGTTATGGCAATGACATCAATGCCATCACTGCCATCGAACTGACTCATAACTGGGATACCGATAGTTATGATCATGGCAATGCTTTTGGACATCTGTGCATTGAAGTCGAGGATGTTTATCAAAGCTGTGAGGAGATTAAGAAACAAGGAGGGATTGTCACGCGTGAAGCAGGTCCTGTCAAAGGTGGCACCAGTGTCATTGCTTTTGTCAAAGACCCTAATGGTTATCAGATTGAACTCATTAATAAGAAGATTCGCTAAATATACCAGCTAATTAAGGTATACCCGATCAGCCATCGCTAAGCGTAAAATAGTTTGTTTAGTGGCTACGCAAACCTGCTTGGGATTGAACATCGCTAAAAGGTATTATATTTAAATTTTTATCTCGGCTTCTTGCTTGAGCTAAATCGTATTGCGCTTGCAAATTTATCCAAAACTCTGCTGTTGTGCCTGTTGCCTTTGATAGTCTAATCGCCATCTCAATACTTACATTCATTTTACAGTTTAGCAGATTGGATAAGTTTGCACGTGTGACACCAAGACGCTTTGCAGCCTCTGTAATTGTGATTTTCTCATCCAGCGCCTCTAATATATCATGCTTTAAAATCTCACCGGGGTGACTTGGGTTAAACATTTTAATATCCTCCTAAGTTTTTTAATGGTAATCCAAATAATTTACAATATAAGCATCACCGTCTTCAAATTTAAAAATCACTCGCCAATTACCATTAACAGTAACTGACCAAAATTCAGATTTATCACCTTTAAGTTTATGCAGCTTATAACTTGGAAGGTTCATATCCAAAGCTTTTGATGCAGCATTAAGTGCAGACAAAATCCGCGATACCTTCGCTACATGCTCTGACTGAATACCTTTCGTTATACCGCTGTAAAAAAATTGTTCTAAGCCTTTGTGTTTAAAACTTTTAATCAACGTAATTAATCATTTGTTTAGTACCTTGTTAGGTAGCATAGCAGCATTACTGTATTACGTAAAGATACAAAGAACACCTCAAACTTAAATATCAATGCAGATGACAACTCTAATGAGAAAATCTTTTCTCTCGCAACATGCAATTCTCACAAAAAAAACATTGCGTATTTTAAATGTGACCGTACAATCACTAATCAATTTACGCTAACTCTTAAAAGAATATAATTTTATGATCGAAAATTTACGTAATATCGCGATTATCGCACACGTTGACCATGGCAAAACAACACTGGTTGACAAACTATTACAGCAATCAGGCACATTAAAAACGCGTGGCGCTGACGTTGAGCGCGTGATGGACTCCAACGACTTAGAAAAAGAGCGTGGAATTACCATTCTTGCCAAAAACACCGCTATTAAATGGAATGATTATCGTATTAACATCGTTGACACGCCAGGACATGCTGACTTCGGTGGCGAAGTGGAGCGTGTAATGTCAATGGTTGACTCTGTACTTCTTTTAGTAGACGCTGTTGATGGTCCGATGCCACAAACACGCTTTGTTACTGAAAAAGCATTCGCGCGCGGTTTAAGACCCATTGTTGTTATTAACAAGATTGACCGCCCAGGTGCCCGCCCTGATTGGGTGATGGATCAGGTTTTTGATTTATTTGATCGTTTGGGTGCTACGGATGAGCAGCTTGATTTCCCTGTTGTCTACACATCGGCATTAAATGGCTTTGCAACAATGGATGCAAATGAAACCACTGACAATATGAATGCTCTATTTGAAACGATTGTTGAGCGTGTATCGCCACCTGAGGTTGATCAAGAAGGTGCATTTCAAATGCAAATTTCTTCATTGGATTATTCAAGCTTTGTTGGCACAATCGGTATTGGGCGTATTAAGCGTGGTAAGATCAAAACCAATACACCGGTAAGTATTGTTGATAAAAATGGCAACACAAGACAAGGTCGTGTATTACAAGTACTAGGGCATATGGGGCTTGAGCGCGTTGAAGTGCCTGAAGCATCCGCAGGAGACATTATCTGCATTACCGGTATTGAGGGAATTAATATCTCTGACACCATTTGCGCATTGGATTGTGTTGAAGCACTGCCGCCATTATCCGTTGATGAGCCAACCATTTCGATGACTTTCCAAGTGAACAACTCGCCATTTGCTGGGCGCGAAGGTAAATTTGTAACTTCTCGTCAAATCAAAGATCGTTTGGAAAAAGAGCTTTTACACAACGTTGCTCTTCGTGTTGAACAACTAGATGATCCTGATAAATTCAAGGTTTCTGGTCGTGGTGAGCTGCACTTATCTATTTTACTTGAGAATATGCGTCGCGAAGGTTTTGAAATCGCTGTATCACGTCCACATGTGATCTTTAAAGAAATTGATGGTGAGATGTGTGAGCCATATGAGCAAGCTATTATTGATGTTGATGAGCAATATCAAGGTTCTGTCATGGAAAAAATGGGTTTACGCCAAGGTGAGCTTAGAAATATGGAGCCAGATGGCAAAGGTCGTGTGCGCTTAGAATTCATCATCCCTTCGCGCGGTCTAATTGGTTTTTACACTGAGTTTTTAACCATTACTTCAGGTACTGGCATTATCAATAAGATCTTTGATCATTATGGTCCTATGAAAAAGGGAATTATTGAATCGCGCCTAAACGGCACGTTAATTTCTATTTGTGCTGGCAAGGCAGTGGCATTTGCTCTGTTTAATTTACAAGAACGTGGCAAAATGTTTATTGGTCATGGCGTTGAAGTTTACGAGGGTATGATTATCGGCATTAACTCACGTGATAATGATTTGACGGTTAATCCTTGTAAAGGCAAGCAACTAACCAATATGCGCGCCTCTGGTAAAGATGAAAGTATCGTGTTAACCACACCTATTAAAATTACCCTTGAGTATGCATTAGAATTTATCGAAGATGATGAGTTAGTTGAAATCACACCAAAATCAATCCGTCTGCGTAAAAAACTTCTAACCGAATCAGACCGTAAGCGCTATTCACGCTCAAAAGAATAAGTACCTAAACAATAGCTTATTGTAATAATGGATATTCGGGTCAAGCCCGAATATGACGGCTTGCTGGCATTCTCGGACTTGATCCAGGAATCCAAAAAATACCTGATAAGATTTGCATGGCTACTTAATTCACTATAAACATAAACGTTGGCTGAGCATTAGTCGAAGCCACTCATCTTTGCATGCCCTTCGACTTTGCTCAGGGCACGTTTGGAATGGCTGGACTTGGTTCATAGCCTAAATAATTCACTACCATTTAAGATAACATCTTAATCGCTTTATGCAGTCCTTCAACCAACATATCAACATCTTCTTTGGTATTATACACACCAAACGATGCACGCACCGTCGATGGCACGTTATAGCGTTGTAATAACGGTTGTGCGCAATGATGTCCCGTGCGCACACAAACACCTGATAAATCAAGCAATGTACCCAAATCGTTAGCATGGAATCCATCAATAACAAAGGTAATTACCGCAGCTTTATGTGTGCTTTGACCTAATATTCTAAGCCCTGAAATGGTTTGTAATTTTTCTGTGCCATAGCGAAGCAGCGTTTCTTCATGTGCTTTAATCTTACAAAGCCCGATACTTTGCACATATTCAATGGCTTTGGATAAACCAATCACGCCAATAATATCGGGCGTCCCTGCTTCAAATTTATACGGTGGATCGGCAAATGTCGTCTCACTCATCGTCACAAGCTTGATCATATCACCACCGCCTTGATAAGGAGACATCAGTTTATGCCATTTCTCTTTGGCATATAATACGCCAACGCCTGTCGTGCCATAGAGTTTATGTGACGAAAAAGCAAAGAAATCGCAATCCAAATCAACCACATCAATTTTTTGATGAACAACAGACTGCGCGCCATCAACAACAATTGCAACGTCAGGATGCGTTTTGCGAATGCTTTGGATAATTTCTTTAATCGGATTAATCGTCCCCAACACATTTGAACAATGCGTTAATGAGATAAGTTTGGTCTTATCTGTTAAAAGTGTGGGTAAAACAGATAAATCAAGCTCCCCTTTATCGGTTACGGGTATATATTTAATCGTCAATGGTTTGTGTTTACTCATTAGCTGCCACGGCACAATATTGGCATGATGCTCCATCTCGGTAATGATAATCTCATCACCGACATTAAAATACTGATCCAATAACGAGCTTGCCACCAGATTAATCGACTCCGTTGTGCCTTTTGTGAAGATAATTTCTTCCATCTTTTGCGCACCAATGAAGTGTTGCACAATTTTACGTGTGCCTTCGTATTTCTCTGTCGCTTGATCACTTAAATAATACACGCCACGATGAACATTCGCATAATCATTGGTATAGCTATCTTTGACTGCATCAATGACGATATTTGGCTTTTGTGCTGACGCACCCGTGTCCAAAAACACCACGGGCTTGCCATGAATCGTTTGCTTTAAAAAAGGAAAGTCTTGACGAATTTTTTGTATATCTAACACTAGAATGCTCTGTTACTGTAGTTAATTAACCCCATCATTCTATGCCAAAATGATATCAATGGCATAGACCAAACAATTAAAAATTAGTTATATTTTCCTTAAATCCAATTAATAAGTCCAATTTACTGAAGATTTCCTGTCTCTCTTTGTCTGTAATACTGGTAATCAATGTTGGCTCTAATCTTGTCATTGATATTGACCGACATTGCTCAGGCAAAGCAAAACTATCCTGTTGCAAGTAGTCTCTTGCTTTTATTTTTACGTGCAAAATTTGGTTTTTATCATATGACTGTGTACTTAACGGGCAAATAAATATAGGAGAGATATCATTATCAAGGAAGCTTTGATGCGTTAATACGATGACTGGTCTTTTTTTGCCAATTTCACTGCCTTTATTTGGATTTAAATTCGCCAAGTACACACCAGAGTTCTTAAGGTATTTAATCATCGTCTAAACCTTTTTCAATCTCATTCAATTCTTTTTGATAATCTGTATTTCCATTCATTTGCACTAAGAATTGTGCCATTTTCTTACGTTCATTTTTGCGTTTTATGCGCGCTATTTCATGCTCGATAGCATGGGTAATAAATTTGGTTCTAGATAAACCTAACGACTTTGCAATTAGCATGCTCTCTTTCTCGAGTGAATCATCCAACTTTAATGAAATCGTTGACATAGTAACCTCCACATTTTTAAATATTTTTTAGTATATCATAAAATATATTTAATGCACCCCAAACGGCACACTCTGCTCAAAGGTTAAATCAGCAAAGCGACAGAAGCGTCCTTCAAAGTGCACTTTAATACTGCCAATTGGACCATTACGTTGCTTACCGATAATAATTTCACCGAGTCCTTTATTGTCTTCCTTGTCCTTATGATAAACCTCATCGCGATAAACAAACATAATCACATCCGCATCTTGCTCAATGGCACCGGATTCACGTAGATCTGACATCATAGGACGTTTGTCCGCGCGATCATCAACCGCACGATTAAGCTGAGATAATGCCACGACAGGAACATGCAGCTCTTTGGCAAGAGATTTTAAAGCACGTGAGATTTCTGAGACCTCTTGGGTACGATTGTTTTCATAGCCTGGCACCTTCATCAATTGCAGATAATCGACAACAATCATGCTTAAGCCACCCTGCTCTTTATAGAGTTTACGTGCACGTGAGCGCATATCAGCAGGGGATAAACCCGCACTATCATCAATATGCATATTGAAATCTTTGGACAATACTTCCATTGCCGTTGTGATCTTTGCCCAGTGCTCATCTTCTAGGCGACCATTTCTTAGCGCATTTTGCTCAACGCGACCAAGAGATGAAATCATCCTCAGCACAATATCTTCTGAAGGCATCTCCAAACTAAAAACAAGTACAGGCTTTTCAGCACCTCTGGCAACATTCTCAGCCAAATTCATGGCAAAGGTTGTTTTACCCATTGACGGACGTCCGGCAACAATCACTAAATTCGCCGGATGCAAGCCTGAAGTTAACTCATCCAAGTCAGTAAAGCCACTGGAGATTCCAGTAATACCATCACTTGCTTCCATCATCGCATCAATGCGATCAATCACACTCGGGATAATATCACGCACGGACTTAGGACCATCGCTACGCTGAGTATCACTCTCAGCAATTGCCAAAATTTTCTGCTCAGCCACATCTAAGATGTCTTCGGCTTTGCGCCCTTCTGGCACATAAACCATATTGGCAATATCGGTTGCCGTATTTAACAGCACACGTAATTTTGAGCGCTCTTTAACAATTTCAGCATAGGCGACAACGTTGGCAGCAGTTGGTGTATTTTTGGCAATCTCAGCTAAGTAGTGAAGTCCACCAGCTTGCTCTAGCAGTTTCTCATTTGATAATGAGTCGCTTAAAGTAATGATATCAAAAGGTGATTCATCTTTAATAAGCTTTTGCATTTGGCGAAAAACAATGCGATGTTGCGTACTGTAAAAGTCATCAGGTCGCAGAATTTCTTCAATCTTAAACCATGCTTCATTATCCAGTATCAATCCACCAATAACCGAGCGCTCAGCATCGATTGAGGATGGTGGTCGCTTGATATTTTCAAGCTGACTATTTAAAGACATTACTTCATTCGGGTGCATAAACTATCACATTACTGGTTTTGGTGATCAACTGAAGTATCGAGTGTATCATCTGTTACTTCACTCTCTTCCCATGGCGCATCATCCTCATCATGTGCTTGACTTATTTCTTCGTCATTTTCAACAGGACTTATATCAGTCATTGTATTTGCTGTATCAGAAACTTCAGTTTCTTGAACCTCTTTAGCAAAAATCTGCATAATAAAATCAATAAATTCACGCAAGGTTTCGGCCATAATAATAAAGTCAGCATCAAAGCGTTCTTGCTTTGTTTCAGAAACAATATCATTGGCTTTGTCTTGTACGACTTCTAAAAACTTTAATGATTTCAACATAAACTCATCATTGATAACAAAACTTAGCTGATCCTGCCATGATAACCCCAGCTGGATCACTTCACGCCCTGAGTCAATCAGTGACAAAATATCATCGGTAAATAGATTCTGGCGCTGACAGCGGATAATACCTGAGGCATCTTTATTATCTTGTAACACACATTGATCTTCAATGGTTAGATCTTGCGGGTATTCATTGGTTTTAAGCCATTGTGTCAGAAGCATAGAAACTGGCAACACCTCAGGAATACGAATTTTCAAACTGCCTAAGGCTTTGCGTAAATTAACGGTTAAGTGCTCCGCTTTTTTAGCGGATGAAGCATTGACAATAAGCCAACCTGCTTGCGTGTCAATATAAGCATTAATCACGGTGTTGCGCGTAAAGGCGCGCGGCAATAAGCTTTGATAGATCTCTTCTTTTAACGTATCTTTTTCTTTCTTTTTGACTTTACGCGATTCTCTTAGCTCAATTTCTTCAACTTTTTCATCCAAGACTTCTTTGATAACGCCTGCTGGCACCATCTTTTCTTGGATTTTAAATGACACCATCATAAAGCCCGAGGCTGCATGCACTAATGGCATATCTTGTGCCATTGGCGATACCCAGCCCATTGATATGGGTGCACTTGTTGAGCACGGACTAAATGCATGCTCGGCTAATTGTTTTTCAAGATCTTCAGCACTGGTTGTAAAGTCTTCTGTAAATTGAAACAATGCTAAATTTTTAAACCACATAATTATTACCTTTATTCATTAAAAAAGCGCTTTTATCATTAAGCGCTTTATGAGTTCTACATCAACCAACTTCACATAATTGATTGAGTTTATTTAAATACTACCGTTGGGCGTTTTGCTGCATCTTCTAAAGATTTTAAATACGCATTATTAGGATAGTTTGCCTTTAATACTTCCATTGATTTCTCAGCTAACTCAGGCATTTTCAAAATATCATAACTTCTAATCAATAGAACCAACGCATTCTCAATCGAGCTGCTTTGTGAGTATTTCTCAACAACAATCTTAGCGCGATTAATCGCAGCAACATAAGCTTCATGCTCAAAGTAGAAATTAGCGATATTATATTCATATTCAGCCACGACATTATTAATATGCACCATGCGGCGCCTTGCATCCTCGGCATAAGAAGCTTTAGGACTTAGTATCACCGAACGCTTCAAATCATTAAAGGCTTGTAGATAAGATGCTGGGTCGTGTTGCGCCATATCGTATGGCAAGCGGCGTTGTAAGAACCCACGACCGTTATCATAGTTAATCACCCCCATCATATAATAAACATACCCCAAGTGTTTTGATGTTGGATAAGCACGTAAAAACTGACGAGCCAACCCCAACGCCATCTCGGGCTGCCCATCTTCATAATAAGAATAAATAAGCTCTAAATTGCCCATTTCAGTATAGCTTTGGAATGGATATTGTGAGTTTAACGATCTAAAGGTATCAATCGCTTTATAATAATCACCATCTTTAACCTGCTCATGCCCTTTGGCATAAATATATTCAGCACTTTCGCCTTGATATGGCAATGCCTTAGTCGTTGTTGTTGAGCATCCTGCCATTAACAAAAGCGCACCCAAGCCGCTTAATGCCAAACTGATCTTTTTCATCGATTACCCTTTAATTTATTACCGCCTTTGTCATTTATTGTTTACAATGATGCACAATTTAACCGGCGTCTTGATAGGATTTTATTTGTGCCACATCATACCGTATCTAAAAACATTCAGCAAAATGTTATTGCACCTGAAAGCTGTGCTGGTCAACGTTTGGATCAATGCTTATCCAACGTTTTCAGTGACTACTCACGCTCACAACTACAAAAATGGCTAAAACAAGGTGCCATTCTTGTTAATGGTGAGATCAAAAAAGCCAAAGATAAAATCATTGGTGGCGAGGAAATATCACTTAATGCGACACTGGAGGATAAAAACCACTGGCAGCCAGAGGATATTCCGCTTGATATCATTTATGAAGACGATGATGTCATCGTTATTAATAAGCCTGCGGGACTAACTGTTCATCCCGGGGCAGGCAACTTATCTGGCACACTATCCAATGCGCTATTAGCGCATGATCCAGCATTTGCCAAGGTACCGCGCGCCGGCATTGTTCACAGACTGGATAAAGATACTTCTGGATTAATGGTTGCGGCTAAAAGTCTCAAAGCACATGCATCACTTGTCGCCCAATTATCTAAGCGTCAAGTCAAGCGTGAGTATGAAGCGATTGCCACAGGTTATATTACCGTAGGCAGTACGATCAAAACCAAAATTGGCAGAAGCCCTCACAATCGTTTAAAAATGGCGGTGACCCCTACGGGCAAAGAAGCCATTACCCACTTTGTGGTATTGGAGCGCTATCGTGCACATACACGCATTCGTTGCAAACTAGAAACCGGACGCACCCATCAAATTCGTGTGCATATGGCACATCTTAAAGCGCCATTAGTAGGAGATCCTGTTTATAACCCGAGATTGAAACTCGCACGCGGCTTATCCGATGAAGCGCAAGATGTATTAAAAGACTTTGAGCGCCAAGCCTTACATGCGTATAAATTAGCATTTATTCACCCCGTGCACGGAGAAGTTGTTGAATTTAGTGCTAAACCTCCCAAAGATATGCAAGCGCTGATCCTCACATTGCGCCAAGATGCTGAGAGTTTATATAGCTATGAAGAAGATGAGTTTGATGATGATTATTTTGATTTCGCCGATGATTATGACGACTTTGACGATGAAGATTACGATGATTATGAGGATGAAGAATAAACACCAAAGTATGCCTGATACTGCTCTGTTAAGGCATTAAGATTTGCAGAAACTCCAACACTTTGTTGTTTCTTTTCAAGTAATTTGTTTAAGTGCTCAGGCACTTTAATTTTCTCTTTAACAATCGGCTCGATCACTTCTTCAAACTTTGCCGGATGGGCGGTTGCGACAACGACATAATGCATATCTTCTGGCAAAGACTCACGCGCAAAAAATGCAGTTGCCGTATGTGGACAAATAAGCATATTATGCTCATTCTTTACCTCAGCAATCATCTTTTTAATATCACTATCAGATGCTTTAAAAGCTTTTACCTCATGAGCAAAAACGTCAAAATCAGAGAAAAGCGCATAAAGGCGCTCAAAGTTACTTGGCTTACCAACATCCATCGCATTAGCAAGTGTTTCGATACTGGCTTTATTAGGTAATGTTTTATGTTCTAAAAACTGTCCAATAACATTATTTTCATTTTGTGCAATGACAATATTACCAATCGGCAAGCCCATTTTTTTTGCCCAAAAGCAGGCACAAACATTACCAATGTTACCCGATGGCACGATGAAATTTGCCTTTTTGCCATGCTTTAAAAAATACTGCCAAGCAATATAGGCGTAATAAGTTGTTTGTGGTAACAGCCGTCCAATGTTAATACTATTAGATGTATTTAAATACGTATTATTCTGCCACCATTTATCGGCAAATGCGCCTTTAACCAATGCTTGGCAATCATCAAATGTGCCATCAACCTCAACTGCACAGACATTGTCTTGCCAGCAAGTTATCTGCTTTTGCTGACGCATTGAGATTTTACCCTTGGGGAACAGCACCATGACATTGATATTTTTCTTTTGATAAAAGGCTGCGGCAACCGCAGAGCCTGTATCGCCTGAAGTCGCGACCATAATCGTGAATTTTTTATCGGTTTTAATATGACTTAAAGCATTGGCTAGAAATCTTGCCCCAAAATCTTTAAATGATAAAGTCGTACCATGAAAAAGCTCAAGCACCGATGTTTTTTGATCAATATTCACCAACGGCAAAGGAAAATTAAAGCTCTCATGACATATTGTGCTTAATTGGTTTTCAAGTGCATCGCCGTTAAAAAATGGAGTTAGAAGCTTTGTTGCAAAGTCAGGATAACTCATTGCACTATCTAAAGCCCTCCAATCAAACAGTGGAAAAGCCTCAGGGACATAAAGCCCACCATCTTCTGCTAAGCCATTTTGTAATGCACTTGATATCGCTACAGCCTTGGCATCACCTCTGGTACTGATAAATTTCATACTTCCTCCTTTGCGATAATTTGCCCACCTTTTGCAGATAAGCTTGTAATATATTTCTCTGCTGATAGCCCCTCGTTGGCAAATACTTTAACTAATTCATTTGCAATCACTGCAGCAGTATCTTTATTGCTACTTAGCGCAAATACAGCAGGACCTGATCCCGAAATACCAAACCCAAGCGCGCTAAATTCAATTGCTTTTTGTTTTGCCTGATCAAAACCCTTAATCAATACTTTGCGTTTTGGCTCAACCAATACATCAACAAAATGTTTTTTAAAACGCACAAGATCACCCTCATATAGCGCACTAATTATCGCCGCAGTTTTAGCACTCTGTGCGACAAACTCTTTGATCATAAAAGGTACATCAATCAACTTTCGTGCTTCTTTGGTTTCGATTTTTAGATTAGGTACAACAACACTAGCATATAAATCTAAACTCGGCAGTTGAATAAACTCACATGGCTTTGAGTTTTGCAGCAACACCAAACCACCAAACATCGCAGGCACGGCATTATCACCATGATAAACGCCACCAGAGATAAGACTCTCACCATAAATGGCATAATCAATTAACTGCTCTTTTGCTAGAGGTTTTACCAAGAACTCATTAACTGCAAGTATTGCCGCAACTGAAGATGCGGCAGAACCGCCAATGCCAGAACCTAAAGGAATGCCTTTTTCAATGGTAATATCTAAACCAATTGATAGTTGGTGGTCTTGCAAAAATTTCTTTATCACCGCACCACAGACATTTTTATCAACATCTAGACTTAACTCTTTATCTGTTAATAGCCCACAGATTTGTTTGATAACTAATTGCTGATCCTCACGCTTTTGTAAATGCACTGTGTCACCGACACCTGATAACGCAAAGCCCATCAAATCAAATCCTACCGCAAAGTTTGCACTGGTTGCTGGCGCAAACGCAGTTACTTTGGTTATTTTTTCATTTACTTTTATTTTCTTTATTCTTTCTATCATTTCATCCATTGATTAAGTCCTTTACCTCTAAATGCATCACTTCCCCTCACCCGACAGGCTTTGCCTGCCGACCTCTCCCGCAAGGGGAGAGGTAACTATCTTCCAATACGCTAATTCCGTTAGCAACCTTAGGTTTAACTCCTAGCAAAAGCCTCCAGCGCTTCCTTCCACCATTTACCTCTCCCCTTGCGGGAGAGGTTGCACTGCATTTGCAGTGCGGGTGAGGGGTGTTCTCATCTATCACTTCTGCAACTCCTTATAAATATTATTCAGCACATCCTCTGTTTTTTCCAAAATATCATGATTCCAAAAGCGTAATATTCTATATCCTTTACCCACTAGGTTCTGCGTTCTTACCTCATCCAAAGCCTTTTTCTCCATATCATTATGCTGACCTCCATCACACTCAACAATCAGCTTCTTTTCAAAACAAACAAAGTCGACAATATACGAGTCAATGATAACTTGTCTTCGGAACTTATAGTTTCCTAAATGACGATTTCTTAAATAATACCAAAGTGTTTGCTCAGCATTAGTTTGATTTGTTTTTAGTTGCTTTTGAAATATTTTAATATTCACAATTTCCCCTCACCCGGCAGGCTTTGCCTGCCGACCTCTCCCGCAAGGGGAGAGGTAAGTTATTTTCCCGCACGCTAATGCATTACGAATTTTATATTTAGTTCCTAACCAGAATAGTCTCACTATAACTCGCTCCACTAGCTACCTCCCTCACTTACGCAAAAGGTAAGTTGTTTTTCAATAAATACCCACGGGCTGAGCCCGTGCTACTTGAGCAGCAAAGCCGCTGCACAACTTCGTTACGCGGTTAACACTCCACGTTGTGAAGCGACAAAAATTAAATACTCAATTTAATTTCTGTATTCTCATTCACCCATGGGCATACCCGTGGTGCTCTGTCTTCGACCGCATAGAGTTTCCTTCCACCATTTACCTCTCTCCTTGCGGGAGAGGTCGCACTGCATTTGCAGTGCGGGTGAGGGGTATTTTTATATACTTTCACTAGACACTATTCCTGCAAATTTCGCATTATTTCTGTAAAATTCACCTTAATTAGAAATCGCCAATATATCACCAAAAACACCTGCAGCAGTCACTTCGACACCAGCGCCTGCGCCTCTTATCACCATTGGTGAATGTGCATAACGCTTAGAATAAATAAGTACCATATTATCCGCGCCATCGAGGCTAACAAAGGGGCTGTTTTGCACCAATGCTGCGACAGATACTTTCGCCTCACCATTGTCTGATACCTCTCCCACAAAATGCAGTGCTGAAGCTTTACCTTGTAAGGCTTTAAGCTGTTGTGTTAACTCCTTATCATGAGAGTTGATTTTCTTTAAAAACGCCTCTTTTGAGCATGACCTTAAATTTTCAGGTGTCAAATTTTGAACCTTAACATCACTTAATTCAAGATTTACACCGATTTCACGTGCTAAACACACCACTTTACGTGCGACATCCATACCGGATAAATCTTCACGTGGATCTGGTTCAGTGTAACCCCTGTCATAAGCGAGCATTAAACTCTCAACAAAGCTTTTACCTTTATTGACTTCATTAAAAATAAAACTCAGCGTCCCTGAAAAAACCCCTTGGATCTTATGGATTTTATCACCCGTTTTTTGCAACGTTTCTATAGTGCTAATCAGTGGTAATCCCGCGCAGACATTGGTTTCATATTTAAATGTAACATTATGATTATGTGCTACTTGGCGAAGTTTGCGATAATAATCCATCGACTGCGTATTAGCGTATTTATTAGGTGTCACAACATGAATACCTTGTGCTAAGAAATCAACATAGGTCTTAGCAATATCAACGCTTGCCGTTGCATCGACAAGCACCTTGTGTGCACATGAAATAGATTGTAAGTATTTTGCTAACGCATTTGTATCCGCTTTACAATCACTTGCTTTTAACTGGTGGGTCAGCTCACTCTCTAACAAAAGATCATCGCCACACAATAACTTCGTTGAACTCATTACTGCAACCAAACGCAAATTAATATTCTGCTTATGTAAGACTTGTTGCTGTTGTTTTAGCTGATTGACAAGCTCGGCACCAATACCGCCAACACCAATCAGTGCAATCACCATTTCTTGTACGGGTGGATTTTTGGCTTGTTGATGAATTAAATTAAGCGCTAGATCTTCATCTTCTTTTTTAACGGTAACGGTAATACTGCGCTCGGATGAGCCTTGGGTAATTGCATGAATATTAATCTTAGCATCAGCTAGTGGTTTAATGACACGCGCTAAAGCACCAGGTTGCGCTCTTAGTCCATCACCAACCGCGGTAATCATCGCATATCCCGTCTCGCAATAAATATGCTCAATATCACCGCGTTCAATTTCCGCTTTGAAATGACGCTCAAGTGCTTTAGTAGCGCGCTTGGCAAGCTTTGCTTCAATTGCAAAACAGATCGAATACTCCGAGCTTGATTGCGAGATCATCATCACTGACACTTGCGATTGCTCAAGCACACTAAAAACTTTGGCTGCCATTCCCGAGACGCCAATAATGCCCGCACCCTGTACACGCATCAAGGCAACATTGGAAATACTCGTTAAGCCTTTAATAAGGTATTGTTCAAGGTTGGTCTTATCCAATGCGCGAATAATTTCTGTTCCTTCTTTTTGCGGCTCATAACTACTTTTTATCTCAATCGGAATCCCCATTTCCATCATCGGATTAATTGTTAATGGATGAACCACTGAAGCGCCAAAATAGGCGAGCTCTAACGCTTCTTTATAGGATAGCTGTTTCAATTGACGCGCAGTTTTAACTACTTGTGGGTTCGCACTATAAACACCAGCAACATCCGTCCAGATCACTAATTTACTGGCTTGCAAAAGCTTAGCAAAAATAGCTGAGGAGTAATCGCTACAATTCATGCCTAAAATACTACGCACACCTTCTTGGTTTTGGGCAATAAACCCCGTAATGATATAAATTTTATGTTTGCGATCATTAAACTTCTGATCAATAGCTTGCTGACTTCTTTGCCAATCAACACTAACAGGTTTATGGTTATCATCGATAAATAACACTTCCGATGCATCAATAAACTCAGTGTTAATGCCTTTATGTTGCAAAGCGCCTGTTAAAATTTGTGCCGACCACAGCTCACCAAACCCTAAAATAAAGTACTCCAAAGCATCACCACAAATACCGCTTAAGGCAATTGTCGTGAGCATTTGCTTTAAATGTGTAACATCACTCTCAAAGGCACTCTTAAGCGCTTTATCTTCAGGGCATAATGCGCTAATCAAAGATAGGTGATGTTCAGTAAGTTGTGCAATCACTTTACTGCTATCTTTATTCTCTAAGGCAAGTTCAATGGATTTTTTTAGTAAACTCGTGGTTTTACCACTTGCAGAAACAACCACTGATTGCGGTGTCGTGCCAATAATATTAACTACACGCTCAATTTTCACCACGTCTGCAAGACTACTACCACCAAATTTATGTACGATATATTCCATCAATAACTCACCTTCAAAAATTAGCATGAGGTTTCATTATATAGAGATTATTCGGCAGAATTCATTATAAAAAATCAACTATTTGGTGATGGTGCTACCTGCGCTTAAGTTTACAGAAATACGCACCTATTTAAGCTTTTGTTAATATGCTGAAAACTCCTCATTTTTTAAATTTCTCCTCGCCCAATAAAATTCAATATGGCTTTTAAGTCTGCTTGGCTTATCTGATGCTCCTCAATAAACTGATCTACGCGTAGTTTTGCAAGATATGTTTTCATTCCTTCCAAGATGTAATGCCTTGTTACTTCACCTGATTTAGAGCCGCCAAGCTGTGCAATCAATACAACAAAGTCATCATAAACTTCACCTTGACCAATCTCATATAAATAAGATGCAACAAAGAAACCAATAGCAGTAATGGCTTTAATCCCTTCAAAGTCTTTTATCCTAAACTCTTCCCAGCCTAACTCACCTTTGATAAATTTAAACACACCCTCAATACGAGAGCGCTTTAAATAGCAATCATAAACGTTGTAAACGTCATATTGATTCATAAGCTCCTTATTTGTGATTAAAAGCATCGGTTCGTCAAAAGCTTCTTTGCCCTTGCGATCAAGCAGCGTCATTAAAACAACATGATACTGCCCAATCTTCTGCCATTTAGCCTTGATCACGCAATCCTGAAAACAGCGTCCACTGATGTATAGCTTTTGAATACAGAAAGTATATGAATGTTCAAAGGCGTGATCTATCAATTTCCCTTTTTGCTCCTTATCACCGCTTAAGCCTGAAACTGTCCTGTTTTTCTTCAATCGTATGACAAACTCATCTTTCAGTTCCTGTATAAAATCAAAGTACTCACTATCATCAAACTCACGATCTAATACATGCGTAATATTTAATGCTGAATTCTTTTCTTTCAAGGCGTTAGAGCAGGATTTAATATGCTTTAATGCTATGCGCTTTGAGGTCAAATAACTATCGTCATCATAGGCTTCTTTAGACGCCTGTGAAATCACGATATCCTCACCGGCACTTAACTGTTCAATCGTTTCTTTTGATAAAAACTCTGGCTGCTTGTTGCTGTATAGCTCATGACCCAATAAATCAATCTGTTTATTATCTAAATTAACGGCAATTGTATTGAAGCTACTATAGCCATTGATGGTTTTCTTACTCAGATCTTTTACTTTTCCTATATGCTCTGCTTGCTTGGTATATTTTTTGCGTATCTCGCTGGGATCATGAATCAAAATAACATTATCCGAAGACTCGTATTTCTTGGCTGTTTCAGCGCATAGTACTTCACTAATTTGCTCGGGATCAAAGTCATTTAGCTTATTGTCACCTGTAATTGTCCGTCTCAATTTTTCGTACTCCTTTTGGCTGCTACTGATTGAGTAAAGGTTTAAACTGCCATGCTCTAAAACCTTTTCCAGTATCGTCTTCACATTTTTTAAAAGACACCTTTGATGTCATTTTGTTTAATAATTTGCTCATGTGGTCACCAAAAGTAGTGTGCGCCATCCTTGTGATTCCTCTTCTCATATCATTGCTTCGGGCGTATTGTACACGCTTTTAAATTTTTGGGGAGTTTTCAGTAATATGTGATTTTAGAGATACCCACTTCGACTGATGCTTAGTGCAGCGCTTCAACTTTGCTCAGGGTACAGTAGGTGTTTTTAGATGCTGCGACTACTTCATAACCACTTAGCAACATCAAGTGCACTATAGCTAAGAATGATTTTGGCACCAGCGCGCTTTATCGCTGTTAAGGATTCAAGGGTAACGCCTTTTTCATCAATCCAGCCTTTCTCAGCTGCCGCTTTAATCATCGCATACTCACCACTGACATGATATGCCGCGATCGGTAACGTGCTATTATCTTTAACATCTTGAATAATATCCAAGTAGCTTAAAGCAGGCTTTATCATTAAAAAATCAGCACCCTCATCTTCATCCATTTGCGCTTCTTTAAGTGCTTCTTTTTTATTGCGATAATCCATTTGATAAGACTTTCTGTCACCCTTTGGCGTTGAGTCACACGCACTTCTAAAAGGGCCATAAAAGCTTGAAGCATATTTCACCGCATAAGACATAATCGCAACTTCGGCGTAATCTTCTTGATCCAAAGCATAACGCATCGCTTGAATCATGCCATCCATCATGCCACTGGGTGCCACGATATCAGCCCCGGCTTTAGCATGTGAAACCGCTGTTTTTTGCAATATCTCTAAGGTCTGATCATTATTAATCTCATCATTATGCACGATACCGCAATGCCCATCTTCAGTGTATGCGCACAAACAAACATCTGTGGCAATGATCAATTGTGGATGAAGCCCTTTGATCTTAGCAATCGCTTGCTGCACGATGCCATCATCGGCATAATTTTCTGAGGCATATTTATCTTTACTCGCCGGAATACCAAACAGCATAATCGATAAAACACCGGCTTTTTTTATCTCATCAATCAACTCAGGCAGCAGATCAAGTGACCAGTGATACTGATTTGGCATTGCCGTAATTTCGCGCTTGATGTTCTCACCATGGACGACAAATACCGGATACATCAAATCACTCATATGCAGACGCGTCTCAGCAATATGCTCTCGCAATACTTCAGTGCGGCGCAATCTTCTTGGACGTGTCACCGGGAAAAACCCCATGTTATGCCCCTTTTTTCTTTGGCTTCTTGCGATATAATATCGAGATATTGCCAATTAATTGCACCAACTCACATTTGGTCTTCTGACAAATTTCCTCAGTCGTTGCTTGACGCACTTCTTTTTCAGCACCCGCGATTTTAACTTTAATAAGCTCATGTGCCGTTAATGCTAAATCAATTTCAGTTAACACATTCTCCGTTAATCCTTTATCTCCAAGCATAACCACTGGATTTAAACTATGTGCTTGCGCCTTTAGCTGTTGACGCTGTTGTGATGTTAATGCCATATTTTCCTCTGTATTTTAAATAATATATAAACTCAAGCAATTCTACACTTATTTGCTTAAGCTTAACTAGCTTTACTTTTTATTTATCTTACTTTCTTACTTGTCAAATTTTATTGACTACTCTGCCAGCGCCAGCTATCGATCATCATTTCGTTAATGTCGCGTATCGCTTGCCAATTAAGCTCTTTTTTTGCTTTTGAGCAATCTGCCCAACACTCATCAATATCACCGGCGCGTCGTGGCTTTATCTCAAAGGGCACTTTCTCTCCTGTAGCTTTTTCAAAGGCATCAATGACTTCAAGTACCGAATAACCATTACCCGTACCTAAGTTCCAAATATGACAACCTTTTTGATTCTTAATATATTCATATGCTTTTAGATGTCCTAACGCCAAATCCACCACATGGATATAATCACGGACCCCTGTGCCATCGGACGTATTATAATCATTACCAAAAACAGATAACTTTGCCAACTTGCCACTAACCACCTGTGTGAGATAAGGTAATAAATTATTTGGCACACCATTTGGTAATTCACCAATTAACCCACTTTTATGCGCACCGACTGGATTGAAGTATCTTAGCAACGCAATCGACCACTCATTATCAGCGAATGCCAAATCCTGCAGTATTTTCTCAACCATCACTTTAGAGACACCATAAGGATTGGTTGGTGTGCCAATCGGACATTTTTCAGTAATCGGGATTTCTTGTGGATTACCATAAACCGTAGCTGATGAGCTAAACACAAAGCTTTTGACATTATGTTGCTGCATGATTTTTAATAAATTTAGCGTCCCTGCAACATTATTATCATAATACTCCAGTGGTTTAAAAACACTCTCACCTACGGCTTTTAATGCTGCAAAATGGATCACCATCTTGATATCGTATTGACTAAAAATTTGATGCAATATGACCTCATCACGTATATCACCTTTAATAAATACGGGCTTTTTAGCGGTGATTTTTGCAATGCGTTTAATGATATCCTCACTGCTGTTATAAAGATTATCCAAAATAACAACATCTAAGCCTGCTGTTAAAAACTCAACCACCGTATGCGAGCCGATAAATCCAGTACCGCCAGTTATTAAAATCATTTTTGCCTTATTGATATCACTTTATCTTTTAATGCCGCTAATCTAACAAATTAACAAAATAACGCCAATCAGAAGTTAATATCTGAACTTTCCCGAATTTTGTAAGAATTTGCTATGGATGAGCTGCAGACCAAAGTTTATCCCTATATCTTAGGGTTGCTAAAAAACAGGAGCAACTCATCGATGGATACCTTACAACCTTTACTTAATCACTTGCAAGCACTTTTTAAAAGAAGCACTCAAAAAGGACGGCTTTTTAGTGCAGTGATTTTAGCAATGATTATACCTATCGGTTCTGGTATCAGTAGTCAAATTTATCGTAAACTCGTTCAGATAATAGGTTACTCACTTAGCAGAACACGCTTTTATCGCTTTATGGCAAGTAAATGCTTTAACTGGGATGTGATTTGGAAAGCTATATTCAAACTGATTCCATTACCATTGACTGATGGACGCCTTATCATAGCCTTAGATGACTCTACCACGCCTAAAAGCGGTAAGGAAATATTTGGTTGTGAGCATTTCTTTGATCATGCAGCCAAGCACAATCAAAGTAAATACCCTTGGTCACAGTGCTTTGTTCAACTGGGGCTCTTAAAGTTCATTCATACCCGTTGGGCATTTTTGCCATTGTTGACGCGATTTTATCACTCTAGCAACAAAGCAGCGGCTGAGTGTTTTAACAGTAAAATTACACTGGCCTGCCAAATGATTCTTAAGCTTAGCACCTGGACAAAATCCCCCATTCTTATTGTGACTGATTCATGGTTTGGTAATGGTAAATTGTACAACCCGTTAAAAGATCAACTAGGTAATCGAGTCCATATCCTCACCATGTTACGCAAAAACAGTGTTTTATACGGTTTTCCTGAGGTTATCGAAGGTAAAACATGTGGGCGTCCTGCAAAATATGGTGCCAAAGCAGGTTCTGTTAGGGATTTGGCAAATGAATATAAAGCTAAAGCCCAAAAAGTCACAAGCTTTGTTTATGGTAAAAAGCGTGACATGCTTGTCTACGAGAAAAACTTCATGTCTAAAGCTTTTAAATGCCCGATAAAAGTTGTCTTTGCCTATTACAAAAATCACTTCGTTGCTTTAGCAACAACAGACTTAAGCTTAAGCGTAACGCAGATATTGGAGTACTATAGCGCACGGTGGAAGATCGAGTCTGGTTTCAAAGAGCTCAAACATGACATCGGCAGCCAAAAAGCCCAAGTAAGATTGGAGCATTCGGTGATAAACCACTTGAATATGTGCATGCTTGCCATTACGATTATTTGGATCGCTGTCATGCATCTTCCAAGTGATGCAGTCAATGAGCTAACACATAATGGCACTAAGCCGCAATACACCTTTTCTGCGGCACGAAAGTTGTTGATAAAGCGTCAGAATAAACTCAGGGTTTGTCAAAATGGTGAATCTGAGCTAAAAAATCATAGAAATTCATGGATTCAAATGATTATTGGGCTTGCCGCTTAACAAAACTTGGGAAAGTTCAGGTTAATATAAAAAACCAAATAAATATAATGGAATACTATTAGCATACCCCACACTTAGATCGTCTTTGACTAAGTATTTATTATTTTTAAGCATAGTTAATTGGCTGCCGGTCTTGTTTCTCCCGCCAATTTCAAAGGTAAACTCCTTAACCTGAAAGTCACCAACTTTAGGGTAATATGCGTGAAGTTTTGCTCCTTGAACAAACTGCAAGAAAGCTAATTCACGTAACACACCTATATCCAAATCAGTTGATAATAATGTGTTAATCATTGCCAACAAGGTTGTATTATCCAGATAAAGCTTATCTGGCTTGGATAAGACCTGTGAACCTGAGCCACTGGCATAAAGCTTTTTAATCAAGTGAGCTTTCTCTAATATTTGTAAATAATTATCAACTGTCTTATTGTCGATGCCTAATCGTGTTGCAAAGGTGTTGCTTTTTACTTTAGCAGGCGGAGAACTTGCCAAAAAATTTAACATTCGCTTAAAGTGAAGTAAAGAACTCGTCTTTAAATTGAAGTGAAAGGCAATATCTTCATAAATCGTTTTTTCTACCACCGTTTGCAAGGTGTCATACAATATTGCCTGACCAAGCTCAAATACAGTAGGATAATATCCATAAAGTAAATACTGTCTAAAACGCTCAAGTAGCAATGGAATAGAAGATAACTTTCTTGCAATCTCTTGATGATTATTCACTAAATCATCAAAATTGATCGCAGGATAATCAAGCTCCTGAATAAAATTTAAATATTCACGAAATGATAGTCCTGGTAAAGATAATAAATGGGCTCGACGTGACAAGTCGTAACTGCCCGTTACAAGATCTATGCTTGAACTCCCTGAAAAAAATACTTTAATATCTGGATAAGAATCATGTATATTTTTAAGTTCTTGGTTCCAGTTAGGATATTTATGTATCTCATCAATATAAAAATGTCGAATATTAGCTTGATGATAACTTTGATCAATGACAGACAGTAAAGTATTTTCATTAAAGTAAAGATTATCAGCAGAAAAATAAAACGAGTTTTTATGCAACGACTCATTTAAACGTATATGTTGCAACAGCAACGTGGTTTTACCGACACCTCGCGCACCAATGATTCCAACAAGTCGGCTAGCACTATCTAACTGAGGATAAATAAAGCGTTTATATTTAGTTTGCACATTACCAACCAAGCGGTGATGTGTCTGCCACAAAAAATCAATCATTGGATCAAACTCTATAAAAAATACAACAAAACACGACTTAACTCAGCAATATATACATAAATAAACAAAAAAACTAGAGTATAGTCAAAATTTTTAATAAAAACATTGGATTACATTCCAGCATTTACAGCTAAAGTTAAATCGTCGGGCATCCTCCCATAACATATGCAACTTCTTTAAAATAACCGACAAAAACACTGATTTTCTGACACATTCGTGTAAAATACACTAAGTTTTTAGTATCGAGTTAATTAACTTAGATTTTTATTTGGTTACATAATGGTTTGTAGAGGATAAATTTTGATTTTATTACGTTATCTTAATCGCGAGCTTGTGAATATGACGATGGCGATTATTCTTATCCTACTGTTGATTGTCATCAGCAACATGTTTGTGCGTTACCTATCGATCGTCTCTGGCGGAAATATCGAAGCTGATGCTGTTTTTAAAATGATTTCAGTTATGTTACCCAAATATATCGCCTATTTACTACCAATCGCCTTTTTCTTTGCCATTTTGATTGTTTACGGCAAGATGTTTGCAAACAATGAGCTCACTGTTACATTTGCCTGTGGTACTAGCTGGTTTCGCTTATTGAAATTCATCATGATTCCCGCATTAAGTCTCTTTGCAATAGAGCTTATTTTAACGTTATTGGTTTTACCAAAAATGGATCAAAACTATTTTCTGGTACAAAAGACAACGACTAAAAGCTCGCTTTTAAGCTTTATTCAGCCAGGAAAAATCACACCCTTTAGTGATGGCAAACAAGTCGTTTATACCAAGTCAACCGATCCTGATGGCACTTTGCATGATATTTTCATTTATCAGCAAAAACCCAACAATGGCAGCACGATTATCACAGCCCCTACGGGATATGCCGAAACAAGACCTGATGGCAATCAATATCTAGTACTTAAAAATGGCTATTTCTATGATGCAAAACCAGGTGTTGCCGAGGTGCAGAAAGGTCATTTCACTGAAGCGACACAATTTATTCCAACCAAGGTTAGCGTAGGCTACAACAACTCGATCGAATCTGTCCCCACTTCAGAGCTAATAAATAGCAATGAACCACGCTATCAGGCTGAGCTGCAATGGCGCTTAAGCTTTCCTTTGGCAATACTCGTATCTTCGCTCATCGCATTAGCGATGTGTAAAATGCGCCCACGCCAAAGTCGCTATAGTAAAATCATTCCAGCCCTTATTGTATTTATTCTTTATTTTAACCTCTTATCTTTATCCAAATCATGGCTTAATGATGGCAACATTCCAAGTTGGCTTGGACTTTGGTGGGTACATATTGTCTTTGCCGGCATTATGCTTTTGATACTCAAACAATACAACGGACGTATCTTTGAAGAGAAAACCAAAGAGGTCAACGCATGAAACGCTTAACTTTATATGTCGCCTCAACCGTTTTATATACGTCTTTTATTATGATTTTGGCATTAACTGCCATTTTCTTTTTATTTACTTATATTGCACAAGCCGGTGACATTGGCAAAGGCAACTTCACCGCATTAGCTGCCTTTTTGTACGTTCTCTATGAGGTGCCTGCCAATATTTACCTAATCATGCCGGTGTGCGCTTTATTGGGAGGACTCATGGGCTTGGGGCTTCTAGCCAATAATAGTGAATTGATCGTCATGCGCGCTTCAGGTCAATCGATCACACAAATTGCTAAAGGCGTACTTTTGGCAGCTTTTGGTTTAGCGTTTTTAACATTTTTAACTGGCGCCTATATTGCACCGTATTTCCAAAAAAAGGCAACGATTAACAAAACACTTGCCACCGGTGGCAATGAAGCATTGGTATTGTATGATACGCAAACCTTATGGATTCGTGAAGGCAACGCCTTTATCCATGTTGGCAAAAACGATGCTAATGGCAAGCTTAAAGACGTCACTAAATATACCATCGACAACAATCAGCTCACAGCAATTGATCATGCCGATAATGCATTATTTACTAATAAGCAATGGCAAGTTAATGATGTCTCAAGCACGCAAATTGGCAAAGATAGCAGCATTGTTTACCATGATAAACAACAATACTGGAACAACCTATTACCACCCTTTTTACTTAAGATCATTACCTCCAATACTGATTATCTTAATTTAAGCGAGCTGATTGACTATATCAAAGTCAATAAAGAAGGTCAGCAAAGTGCCAATCGCATTTGGCTTAAATTTTGGCAGACTTTCTTTCAACCGCTCTCACTGATTATTTTAATGTTGATTGCAGTGCCCTTCTCTTTAGGATCGATGCGCTCATCAGCCTTGGGCTATAAATTTATCATCGGCATGCTCTTTGGCTTTAGCTTCTATATAATTAACCAAACCTTTGGCCCCTTTAGTCTTGTTTATAACCTCTCAGGATTCTGGGGTGCAGCTATTCCAAGCATTATCTTTTTGATTATTTTGGGCTTCTTATTTTGGAAAATGCGAGAATAAAACAATGTGCCCTCTTTCTAAAACACACACTAGTAAAGCACCATTAAGCAAAGTACGCATTATTGCTGGCAAGTACAAATCACGCCAAATTGAATTTAGTGGCGCAAATAACTCTACTCTGCGCCCAACTTCAGATCGCTTACGTGAGACACTATTTAATTGGCTTATGCCTTATGTTGTTGACACAGACTGTCTTGACGCTTTCGCAGGCAGTGGCACGCTAGGTTTTGAAGTCCTATCACGCTTGGCAAAATCTTGTGATTTCTTTGAGCTTGACGCTCAGGCGATAAAGCATTTAAACAGTAATAAAAACAAACTCAACATAGAAAATGCCACTATCTATCAAAGAGATGTTTTAACTCATCTTAAAACTTGCGATAACTATGATGTTATTTTTCTTGACCCGCCGTTTAGTAGTGATCTATTGGAGCAGTCACTCTCTAGCATCCTTCACAATGTCAATATCGATAATGATTGCGTTATTTATGCTGAATATGCAACCAACAACCCACCGCCATCACTGTCACATTTCACTATGCTCAAACAAACTAAGCAAGGTGCAGTTTCTGCGTGCTTGTTACAAAAATCATGATTTGTGCTACAATGCCCAACTTATCAGATGAATGAAATAATTTAATACTCCAATGATTGTATCCATTGACGCCATCGATGCGCTTTTACCACAAACCCAATGCACTAAATGCGGTTATCAAGATTGCTATGATTACGCCAAAGCCATTACCAATGGTGAGAAGCACAATCGCTGTCCACCGGGGGGGCAACAAGGTGCGGATGCATTGGCAAAATTATTACAAAGAGAAAAATTAAGCCTTGATCAAAGCTGTGGCACGCATGCGCCAAAGAAAGTCGCATGGATCAATGAAGATCTGTGTATTGGCTGCACTAAATGCATTTTAGCTTGTCCTGTCGATGCCATTATGGGGGCTAAAAAATTGATGCATACGGTGATCAATGAAGAATGCACCGGATGTGACTTATGTGTTGAACCGTGCCCTATGGATTGTATCGAAATGCATGAACTCCCTTTAGAGGCACAATCTCACGCATTAACTGATGTCCAATATGAAGCACAAAAAGCACACTATCGCAATAAGCATAATAAACGTGCGATACGTCTTAAACAGCAAAAAGAAAATGAAACCAAAAAACATCAACAAAATATTCGTTTAAGCAATATGAACATTGATAAGAAAGCTTATATTGAGCAAGCCTTAGCAAACTTTAAAGCTAAGAAAAAAATGGATTAATTGACACTCATGAATAAAGCAAAGCGTCAAAAAATTTTTGAGATTTGGCAGCATAATAATCCTAATCCGACAACTGAGCTAAATTACAGCTCAGACTTTGAGCTTCTGATTGCTGTGATCTTATCAGCACAAGCCACGGATGTTAGTGTTAACAAAGCCACTGATAAGCTTTATCCCGTTGCGAATACTCCTGAAGCTATACTGGCACTGGGTGAAGCACGCCTTATGGAATATATTCAATCGATTGGTCTATATAAAACAAAAGCTAAAAACGTTATAAAGACCTGTCAGCTGTTGATTGAAAAACATAACAGCCTTGTGCCACGTGATCGCAAATCGTTGGAAGCATTACCAGGTGTTGGACGAAAAACCGCAAATGTTGTGTTAAACACGGCTTTTGGTGAGCTAACCATGGCAGTTGATACGCATATTTTTCGCATTGCCAATCGCATCAATTTAGCCCCTGGCAAAAATGTCGATGAAGTGGAGATGCATTTACTTAAAGTCATTCCCAAACAGTTTTTAAAAGACGCCCACCATTGGCTTATTTTACATGGTCGCTATATCTGCACTGCGAAAAAGCCAAAATGCGGCACATGCCCCATTTATGATTTATGTGAATTTAAACAAAAAGAAGCCTATTTATGATTTTTAGCTCCGATCGTTTAGAACTTAGAAAACTATACTTTGACAGTTGGCATAAGTATTTAATCAAGCAGCCATTAACTGACCTTGAAACGCAAATCACACGGATTATAGAGCATCATCCTGAGTATCATCATTATCTGTCAAATCTGGATAATCTAGACAAAGACTTCCCACCAGAAATCGGTGAAACCAACCCCTTTCTGCATATGGGGCTGCATATGGGATTAATTGAGCAAGTTGTTACTAATCGCCCTAATGGTATCCATCAGATTTACCAACAGCTTTGCCAGCAACAGCGTGATGAGCATAAGGTGCAGCACATGATGATGGATCATCTAGCAGAATCGATCTGGAGTGCGCAAAAAAATCATATGCCACCTGATGAGTCAAACTATCTTGAACAATTACAGTTATTAATTTCTCGATAAAAAATATGGGTCTTTAATGCAAGCTCAACAGTCCAAATGCTAACAAAACTAACACAAACACTGGCAGGCTTGAAAACAAACTATCCATACGATCTAAAACACCACCATGCCCTGGTAGAATATTGCCACTGTCTTTAACACCGCATTCGCGTTTGATCATGCTTTCAAAAAGATCACCCAAGAGTGCAATCAATACAATCACAAAAGACAGAATAATCAAAATGGTTTGCTCATAGCGACTATGACTGATAATAAGTGCACAAACAACACCCGCGAGGCCACCAAAGATAACACCGCCCACTAAACCCTCTATCGTTTTCTTAGGGCTAATCACCGGCGCCAGTTTCTTCTTGCCATATTGGCGCCCTACAAAATAGGCACCACTATCGGCAAGTGTTACCACCAACATCATTAACAATAGAAATGAGGGTTTTTGTTGATGTAAAAGTGAAACCGATACCCATAGTGGTACAATCACAAAAAAACCCATCAAGTAACGCGAGCTATTCGATAGCGCATTAAAACGCACATTAGAGTAACGCAGTATCAAATAAAGTGCGAAAATCCAGAAAAGACAGGATAGTATCAATATCGACAGCTTAACATATTGTGATAGATAAATTAAAACCAATGTGATGACCAAATATAGGATGCGTTTAGGCAATGTTTTTGCATTAGCAAAAGCAGCCCACTCCCATGCAGCAAACAATAAGATAATTGCCACTGCGGTATCAAAAATCGTATCACTTAAGCGAAAAATCGCCCATAGCACGATAAGACCTAAAATAATTCCAGTAATAATTCTTTCCTTCACACTTTCCCCTTCATTTGCTCATCCGTTTTGCCAAAGCGTCTTGTGCGCTTTTGATATTCATCTAGCGCCAACTTAAAATCTTTTTTTGAAAAATCAGGCCAGTACTTGTCGCAAAAGTATAACTCAGCATATGACAACTGCCAAATCATAAAATTGCTAATCCGCTGTTCACCACTGGTACGAATCAATAAATCAACTGGCGTTTGAATTTCTTTAATCAAACATGCATTAAAATCTTCTTCGCTGATTTGATCAATCTCATCAGCCTGCAATACGCCACTTTGTAGTTGTTGTAATAGCTTTTTAGCGGCAGTTAATACTTCCCATTGACCACTATAATCAATCGCAACATTCAATTGCAGTCCGCTACAGTGTGCTGTTTCTTTTTCAGCATTGCTGATATTGTTAACGACCTCATCAGATAAGCGACTACGATCACCGACAACATGTAATCGCACATTATTATCCTGCATCATCGCTACTTCATTCACAAGCACCTCTGAAAATAGCGTCATCAGCGTGTCAACTTCTTCTTGTGGACGCAACCAGTTCTCACGCCCAAAAGCAAAAAGTGTTAGTATTTGAATCTTTTTCTCAACGGCAAATTCAATTGCAGCACGCACACTTTTGACTGCGGCTTTGTGTCCTGCTGTACGTGGGAAAAGTCTCTTTTTTGCCCAACGCCCATTACCATCCATGATAATTGCAACATGCTTGGGCATGTTTTCATTTGGCATATAGCACTAAATTTCCATTAAGTCTTGTTCTTTTTCTTGAACGATGACATCTGCCTTTGCAATCATGTCATTGGTCAATTTTTGAATATTTTCTTCGCCCTTTTTTGCTTCATCTTCAGAGATTTCTTTGTCTTTTAACAAATCTTTGATATCAGAGTTCGCATCACGACGAATATTACGAATCGCTACGCGCCCTTTTTCCGCCTCTGAACGCACTAATTTAACCATCTCTTTACGACGCTCTTCATTTAATGCTGGCATTGGAATACGTAAGCTATCCCCCATATTTGCTGGATTAAGCCCTAGATCAGACATTAAAATTGCTTTTTCAATTTTTGAAGCCAAGCCTTTTTCCCACGGCGTAATACCTAATGTGCGCGCATCCAAAACCGTAATATTAGCGGCTTGTGCAATCGGTGTTTCAATGCCATAGTAATCAATCGTTACATGCGCCAATAAGTCAGGGTGAGCACGTCCTGTTCTTATCTTTGCCAAATCATGACGTAGACTCTCTAAACTTTTTTCCATACGGTCTTTAGCATCCGCTAAAATCTCTTTAATCATAATGAGTTTCTCCTAGTCTCTAACCCAAGTGCCTTCTCTTTTGCCTTGAAGCACACGTAATAGGGCACCTGAATTATTTACATTAAATACACAAATAGGGACATTAAAATCACGTGCCTGTACAAACGAACCTAAATCCATTACTGCCAATTCACGTTTGAGCGTTTCATTAAAACTCAAACTGTCAAATTTAACCGCATCATCATGTTTATTTGGATCTTTATCATAAACACCATCAACAGTCGTCACTTTCAAAATGGCATCGGCATCAATTTCAATGGCACGAAGCGTTGCGGTGGTATCGGTTGTCACAAAGGGATTGCCTGTGCCACCAGCAAAAATCACCACTTTGCCTTCATTTAAATAGCGTTTTGCACGTTTTGGATTGGTGCACTCTAGCACGCCATCAATGCCGCGCGAGGATAACACTTCATTGTCAATACCTGCGTACGTTAATATGTCTGATAACGCCAATGCGTTAATCATCGTCGCAAGCATACCCATGGTATCAGCGGTACTTCTTTCAATTTGATTTTGAAAATTAGCACGCCCACCTCTTAGGATATTGCCTCCGCCGATGACTATAGCCAACTGCACACCTGAACTTAGCGCTTCTTTTATATCATTTACAATGCCTTGAACCGCTGATACTTGGATACCGAAGCCATCCGTTGATAGCGACTCGCCGCTTAATTTGATTAAAACACGCTTAAGTGTCAGGTGTGACATATTAATTATGCTCCTTGAACTTGGCTCATCACTTCAGCTGCGAAGTCAGTCTCTTCTTTTTCGATGCCTTCACCAACACCAAAACGAATAAAGCCAGTTACTGTTGCGTTGTTTGCTTTCAATAGATCTGAAACTTTTTGATCAGGGTTTTTAACAAACGGCTGACCAACTAAGCTTTGCTCATCCAAGAACTTGCGAATGCGCCCTGTGATCATCTTTTCAATGATCTCATCAGGCTTGCCACTTTCACGCGCTTGAGCGATAAAGATCTCTTTTTCTTTCGCAACGATATCTTCTGGTACTTGATCTTGTGATACAACGATTGGGTTTGATGCCGCGATGTGCATAGCAATATCTTTTGCTAAGTCTTCATTGCCACCGTTCATTGCAACGATCACACCAATGCGACCACCATGGCTGTAAACGCCAACCGTTTCGCCTTCAAGCGCATCAATACGACGAACATTGATATTTTCACCGATTTTAGCGATCAAGTTCTTACGTGCTTCTTCGATGCTCTCGCCACTTGCTAAAGTCAAAGCAAGTACTTCTTCAAGTGTTTTTGCATTTGAGTTAGCAACTGCAGTAACCACTGCGTCAGCAAACTTCTTAAAGTTCTCATCACGTGCAACGAAGTCAGTCTCAGAGTTAATCTCAACGATTACCGCTTTGTTTGCAGATTGTGACATTACGATAACGCCTTCAGCAGCAACACGAGATGCTTTCTTGTCTGCTTTTGCCGCACCTGATTTGCGCATCTCTTCAACTGCTTTTTCGATATCACCATCAGTTTGAGTTAATGCTTTTTTACACTCCATCATGCCCGCGCCTGTGCGCTCACGAAGCTCTTTTACTAATTGTGCGCTAATAGTCGCCATTGATTAGATTCCTTCTTGTTAATACTTTTAAAATATAAACTTATTAATTGCTGAGTTACGACCTTTTACTACTTCAACACCCCGCCTCGCAGGCTCGGCACCCCTCTTGCAAAGAGGGGAATTAAAATCACCGTTGCCCAATTCCCCTCTTTGCAAGAGGGGTGGCAGCCGCAGGCTGACGGGGTGTTTATAAAATCATAGCTTTTTCTAAAGTGCGTAACTTCAGTTAATTAAGCTTCTTCTTCAGAAACGTCTGCTGTTTTTTCTTCTGCGATATGTGACGCCTGTTTTGCATCAATAATCGTATCAGCAAATTTGCTTAAGTAAAAACGAATTGCTTTAACTGCATCATCATTACCAGGGATAACATAATCAATATCATCAGGACTTGAGTTACTATCAACAACCGCAACAACAGGAATGCCCAAGCGCTTAGCTTCTTCAATCGCAATATGCTCTTCTTTACTGTCGATAATGACTAAAACATCTGGCAAACCACCCATTTCTTTGATGCCGCCTAGTGCTTTTTCTAGCTTCTCGATTTCACGCGAATTTTGTAACGCTTCTTTCTTTGTCATACGCTCAAACGTACCATCTTCTTGCATTTTTTCAAGATCACGTAAACGCTTGATTGATTGACGAATTGTTTTATAGTTCGTCAACATACCACCTAACCAACGGTGATTAACATATGGCATACCACAACGTGATGCTTCTTCAGCAATCACTTCTTGTGCTTGACGCTTAGTACCAACGAATAAAATCTTGCCGTTTTTAGACGCTGCTTTACCAACGAAATTAACAGCATCTTGAAACAAAGGCACTGTCTTTTCTAAGTTGATAATATGAATACCGTGATTAATACCAAAAATGAATTCGCTCATTTTTGGGTTCCAGAATCTCTTTTGGTGACCGTAGTGAACACCAGCTTGTAACATTTCTTTCATTAAAGACATATTTTTCTCCAATTAATGGGTTATTCCGCCATTACTCCCACTTTTAAACCCTTTTAAAAGGCACCCTAAAAGCGTGTCGAGCAACGTGTGGTTTCTTATTGTTTTACATAAGCATTAAGCCAAAACTAAAAGCAAAAGTGATTGCAAACAGATATTACTGACAAAATGCGAGGCGGATTCTAGCACAAATCAATGATCTCTGCCAGATAAAAACTTAAGCATTGCCAAAAATAAAAAATGATATATTATATCGTTTTGCAGGATAACATTAATACTGACACACTGATCATCTTAAGGAACTATTGTATGTCTACCCTCTACAGAAATAGCAAACAAATCATATTAATTGCGACAGGATTTCTTACACTTATCAGCAGCTCACACGCTGATATCAAAGTCGTGGCTGCTGAAAACTTCTATGCCAATGTCGCAAGCTTAATTGGCGGTGACTATGTAAAAACCAACAGCATCATCAACAATCCTGATGCCGATCCGCATTTATTTACCACCTCTGCCAGTACAGCTGTCGCTATAAATGATGCGCAAGTCATTATTTATAATGGTGCCGATTATGATCCATGGATGAAACAGTTATTAAACGCACAATCAAGCAATAACAAAGTGGCTATTATTGATGTGGCAACTTTAATGAATGCCAAAAGTGGTGACAACCCACACCTATGGTATAACCCAGCCACCTTCCCAGCACTTGCTAAAAAGCTTACTGAAGTCTTCAGCCAAATCGAACCTGAACATAAGAAAACCTTTGACTTAAACTATCAAACCTTTGATAAGCGCTATCAAACTGTTTACAGCCAAATCAATGACATCAAATCACGCTTTGCCGGCACCAAGGTAACTGCCACAGAGCCTGTGTTTGGCTATATGGCAGATGCATTAGGACTAACCATGCTTGGACAAAAATTCCAATGGACGGTAATGAACGATGCTGAAGCTTCACCAAAAATGCTCGCTGACTATCAAAACCTATTTAAAAAGCGCACCGTTAAAGTACTTTTTTATAACCAGCAAGTACATGACAATGTCACTGAAAACATTCTAAATCTCGCCAAAGATAATAATATCCCTTACGTTGGCGTTAGTGAAACCATGCCGCAAAATGATAATGTGATCACTTGGCTTAAAGCCAATCTTAGTGATACACAGAAAGCACTGGAGCAAGCAACTGCCACAGAACACAACAGCAGTAAACCATCTACTGTGAAAGCAACGCCTCAAGTAAGTAGCGACACAGCAAAGGCAAGCGCCAAAGAGGTCAAAGAGACCAAAGAAACAGTTAAAGAAGACAACCCTTTGACAAACCTTCAGCAATAATATGCGTGACACAATCATCATCCAATGCAATGATCTTGTCATTGGTCACTCAGCACAAGCACCTTTATGCAAGCCTTTCAATCTAACGATTTATCAAAATCAATGGTTAGGTATCGTTGGTGAAAATGGCACAGGCAAATCCACTTTTCTTAAAACTATTTTAGGTTTTGAATCACCTATTTCTGGCAATCTGACACTTTTCTCGCAGGCAGTAGGCAAAAACAATCAATTGATTAGCTATATCCCGCAAGAGCGTGAGCTTAATCTGAACCCCAACATCTCAGCTTTAACGTTGATCAAGTCTAGTTTTAATGCCAATAGACTTGGATTACCTGCTTTTGGTAAAGGGATTGAGCAAAAAGCACATGATATTTTAGAACTTGTTGGGGCGCTACATTATGCGAAGAAACCCTTTGAAACCCTTTCAGGTGGGCAGAAAAAACGCATTTACCTTGCGCAAGCCTTAATTAATAATCCCAAAATATTACTACTTGATGAGCCTTTGTCAGATCTTGACCCTCAAGCCAAACAAGACTTTATCCAGGCACTTAAAACCATTCATGCCAAACAAAACATCACCCTTTTGATCATCTCACATGATATGCATGAGATTGCGCATGAACTGGATAACTTTATTCACTTCAAAAATCAACACGTGCACCTTTGCCAAAAACTGCCATGCTTAAAGGAGGATCGCAGTGTTATCTTATAGCTTTATGCAAAACGCTTTTATCGCTGGCACCTTAATTGCCATCATCTGCGGTATTGTGAGCTTCTTTGTTGTACTACGCAAAGCCGCCTTTGCTGCGCATGGTTTGGGGCACATCAGCCTCACAGGGGCTGCAGGCGCTGTATTAATCGGCATCTCAGCGATGAACGGGCAACTGATTGCTAACATTATTGCCGCAAGCATCATGGGTGCTATGGGTGATAAGATCAAAAAGAATGATCTTGCCGTTGGTATTGTACTCACCTTCTTCTTAGGTCTTGGTGCTTACTTCCTGTATCTCTATCAAACCGGTTACTCAGGCTCGATTATGTCGATCTTGTTTGGCAACATCTTAACGGTGTCAATGGAGCAAATCATCACACTGATCATCATGGCGCTTATTATCATTGCCATATTACTCTTTATCTCAAGAGCACTCTTTTTCACCTCGATTGATCCGCTTCTGGCGCGTGCTAAAAACATCCCTAATAAACTGCTCTCTGTTATCTTCTTTATCATTCTTGCACTAACCGTGACTATGGCATGCCAAATTGTTGGGGTGCTATTAGTCTTTGCATTACTGATTGGTCCTGCTGCTTGTGCATTTCAATGGAGTGATGGTTTTTATCAGGGCATGCTGCTGAGCATTATGATCTCCCTTGGCAGTGTTTGGGGTGCCCTTTGTCTTGCGTTTTATGCCAACTTACCGGCAAGCTTCTGTATTACCATGATTATTTGCGCAGTTTATGCCATTGGTCTTATTAAACAGTTAATGGTGAGATAATCATGAGCTCAAGCAAAAATTCTTTAGCTACAATCGAAAGTTTCTGCCTAAAGCATAATATTAAGCTTACGCGCTTACGCAAAGAAGTGCTTACTCTTTTCATTGATCAATCATCACCAATTAGCGCCTATGAGCTACTTGATCTCATAAACAAAGCACAGACAATTGAAAAAACGGCGACAGAAGAAAAAGCGAGTAAACACTATAACATTATGTCGATTTATCGTGTCTTGGACTTCCTGCAACAATCGGCACTCATCCATAAACTGCATACCAGTAATCGCTATAGTTTATGCTGCCATCCTGAGAAAAAAATGTGTCAACTTTTGATTTGCACTACTTGCGGTCAGAAAACTGAGCTCCATCATGAGTTACTTGATAAAACTTTAGAAGAATTAGCGCAAAAATGCGGCTTTCAGATTGCCGCTCATACCATTGAGATAACAGGCTTATGCCGTAACTGCGTGAGCACCCTTAGCTAGCGCTTCTTTTGGTGCAACATATGCGATATTAAGCGCCTCAGCCACCGGCAGTGAAGTAAGCATACCGTTATGTACACTTAGTCCATTCTCAAGATGAATATTATCAGTAACCGCTTTTTGATAGCCTTTATTTGCCAACTCTAAAGCGAAGGTTAATGTAGCATTATTTAATGCCACAGTTGACGTTCTCGCTACAGCGCCAGGCATATTCGCGACACAATAATGCACCACACCATCAACAACATACGTTGGATCTTGATGTGTCGTTGGCTTAGAAGTTTCAAAGCAGCCACCTTGATCAATCGCGACATCAACAACAACTGAGCCTTTTTTCATCGACTTAATCATCTCTTTAGTCACAAGTTTAGGTGCCGCAGCCCCTGGCACGAGCACCGCACCGATAACCAAATCAGCTTCCTGTACATACTTTTGCAAGTTATCTTTGGTTGCATAGATACAGTTTAATTTTGGTCCAAAATAATCATCTAGTTCACGCAAACGATCTAAAGACTTATCAAGTACCGTGACATGCGCCTCCATACCAATCGCCATACGAATTGCATTTAAACCAACAACACCACCGCCAATAACAACAACATTTGCTGCAGGGACACCTGGCACACCACCAAGTAGTAATCCGCTACCGCCTTGCGCTTTCTCTAAGCAATGCGCACCAGCTTGCACTGATAAGCGACCAGCCACCTCACTCATCGGTGTCAATAATGGCAAACGCCCATTTCTATCTGTTACCATCTCATAAGCAATCGCTGTACACTTAGACTCTAAAAGTAGCTGAGTTTGCAATGGATCTGGCGCTAAATGCAAATAAGTAAATAACAACTGCCCTTGGCGCAACATCTTGCACTCATTTGGTTGTGGCTCTTTGACTTTAATAATCATATCCGCTTTAGAAAAAATCTCTGCGGGTGTTTGAATAATTTTTGCACCTGCTTCAACATAATCTTCATTGGTAAAACCAATCGCTTCCCCTGCGTGATGTTCAACAAGCACTGTATGCCCATGATGGACAAATTCAGCAACATTACCTGGTGTTAAACCAACACGGTATTCATGATTTTTAATCTCTTTAGGGATTCCGACGATCATTGGCTATTTCCTCCACGATTATTTTTTAGTTTTGCTCGTTTTTAATCTTTTCAGTTTTTTCAGTTTTTTTTCAGTTTTTAGTTTTGCAGCCGCTTTTACAGCATCTAAAAATAATTCAGGCGAAATATAACAAGCAAGGCAGCAAAAACCAAACATTAACTAGCAGTTTTGAATAAATTTTACAACAAACTGAATAATCACGCTTTTTTGAGTTTATCGGCAGGCACACCCATCACTCTTAAAATATGCTCGGTAATTTGCGCAAAAATTGGCGCTGCTGCAGAGCCCCCGCCATACGCTTCCCCTTTCGGGTCATCAATCACCACCACAGTAACAATACGTGGATTCGACGATGGTGCAATACCAACAAATGTTGCCATATAACTATCGGATGCATAGCCTCCTGCTATTGCTTTACGCACCGTGCCCGTTTTACCGGCAACATGATAGCGTGGCACGCGCGCTTTAGAAGCCGTCCCACCCAGCCCTTCAACCACAGAAGTTAACATATCAACCACCTTTTCCGCAATCTCACTATTAATAATCTGAAAAGCTTCAACATCTTCTTTTTTATTACGCTTTAACAAGGTTGGTGGAATTAACTTACCACCATTGGCAATGGCGCTATAAGCTGTCGCAATCTGTAAAGCTGTCGCATTCATACCATAACCAAATGATAAGGTTGCCAATGGAAACTCACCCCACTTGCGCGGACTGGGCACATAGCCTGAGCGCTCACCAGGAAAGCCAATTTTAGTGACTTGTCCAAAACCAAATTTGCGCAAGGTATCACCCAAGGCATTAGCATCAATTGACAAGATAATACGCGAAATACCGACATTTGATGATTTCATTAAAATGTGACGCAAATCCATCTCGCCATAATTACGAAAATCCCTGACCGTGCGCCCATTAAGCTTGTAAAACCCCGGCGAGGTATCAACGATCGTATCAACATCGTATTGCCCTGATTCCATCCCCGCAATAGCGGCAAATGGTTTCATCACTGAGCCTGGTTCATAGACATCTGTTACCACCCGATTACGACGTTTCTCAGGTGTCGCATCTTGCATATTGTTGGGATTATATGAGGGGTAATTAACCATTGCTAAAACTTCACCAGTTTTAACATCCATCACTATTGCAGATCCGGCTTCCGCATGATTATTGATTACACCCTCTTTTATGTACTTATAAGCGATATATTGCAGCTTGCGATCAATGCTTAAAGTAATATCAGACCCATGTTTGACTTCAGTATCATCGGCATTTTTACGTGCAACACCACCTTTCAAATCTTTATGAATTGAACGGGTGCCGTCTTTACCCGTGAGATATTTATTGTATTCCAGCTCAATGCCTTCTTGCCCTTGATCATCGATATTAGTAAATCCAACGACATGCGCCATCACCTCAGTATCAGGATAAAAACGCTTGAATTCGCGCTCGATTTTAACCCCTTTCACATCCAATGTTTTGATTTTCTGCGCGATAAATGGTGAGACCTGACGTTTAAGATAAACAAAACCATGGCGCCCTTCACGCGCTTTAATACGCGCAATGATTGCATCTTGTTGCGCTTTATCCAACTCCAACAGATTAAGAATTTTACGCAAACTCGGGTCATCACTTGTAATATAAAACGGATTGACCCAAATCGAATCTACAGGTGTACTAATCGCCAGCGGTTTACCATTGCGATCACTGATCATGCCGCGATAGGCCGTTGTCGTTAAGGTACGCTCCGAGCGATTATCGCCTTCTTTTTTAAGCTTGGCATATTCTACCGTTTGCATATGGGTGAGCTTATAAACAAGCAAACCCAACACACACACGATCACCAACAAAATAAAATAGTAGCGCCAACTTAGTTTGATCTTACGCATTACTTTGAATCACTTTTGTTTCTTTGACACTGGGTAGGCGCATATCATTTTTCTTGGCAACTTCCTCAACATGTGAGGGCGATGCCAAGGTACTATGCTCAATCAAAATCTGCGTCCATTGATCGCGTAAATCCTCTTGCTGGTACATCAATTTCTGTTCTTTATCCAATGCCACTTTATAATGATATTTCACGATTACCACCATAAATGCCGAGATAATAAGCGTCATACACAGCAAAAAAGCAATGAGCACTCGCGCATTAAACGTACTTTTGACAAAAGATGTAAATAGCTTGCTGCGTACTTCAGAGCGTGTCATATCACAACCTCTCAACAGCACGCAATATCGCACTACGTGAGCGCACGTTTTCTTCAAGCTCTTTGCTAGAAGCTTTACCTTGCTTGACACACCACTTCGCTTTGGGCACAAACTCTTCCAAGATTGGCATACCTCGCGGCAATTTTTTATCCTCACCCTTGACCAATTTGGTCATAAACTGCTTCACAATTCTATCTTCTAATGAATGAAAACTAATCACGGCTAAATGCCCTGATGGTTTAAGCACTTCAAAAGCGTCATTCAATGTTGTGCTTACTTCATCAAGCTCCGCATTAACACAGATTCTAAGCGCCTGAAAACAACGTGTCGCAGGATGTTTTTTTTCCTTTTTACCAATTGTTTTCTCAATCAATGAGGCGAGCTTTAAAGTGCGATCAAGAATATCTCCTTTCGCAAGTGCCGCTTTTATCGCTTGAGCGATGCGCCAAGCATGCTTTTCCTCACCATATTCACGAAAAATATGGGCTAATTCTTCAGCATCATAATTTATCAGAATATCCTCTGCCGAAAGTCCTTTGGTTTGATCCATGCGCATATCTAGCGGACCATCTTTCATAAAGCTAAAGCCACGTTCTGCCACATCTAATTGCGGTGATGACACGCCTAAGTCCAACAGCACACCATCGACTTTGCCTGCAAATCCAAGCTCAGTTAACGCATGAGCCATGGTTGAAAATGGGGCATGCACAAGAATCAGTTTACCACTCTCAATCTCAGCTTTAAAATGCACTTTGGCATACTCTATTGCCTCAAGATCGCGATCAAATGCAATTAATTTACCAGTTGTTAAGCCTGCTAAAATTTGACGTGAATGTCCACCGCGACCGAATGTGCCATCAACATAGATACCATCCACCTTAATCGCAAGTGCGGCAATCGATTCATTAAGTAATACGGAATAGTGCATTAATTTGTTTCCATTTACATTCTAAATTGTTCACCAAGATAGACCTTACGCACCTGCTCATTACTTAAAATCTCACGTGGTTTGCCTGATGCAATCATCTTACCGGCATTAACAATATAAGCACGCTCACAAATATCCAAGGTTTCACGCACATTGTGATCGGTAATCAACACACCAATACCACGGTTTTTCAGGTGGGTAATAATCTTCTTGATATCAATTACTGAAATTGGATCAACACCAGCAAAGGGTTCATCCAACAAGATAAAGCGTGGCGACATCGCCAAAGCACGCGCAATCTCAACACGACGACGCTCACCACCGGATAAACTCATCCCTAGACTATTGCGAATATGTTGAATACTAAACTCATCTAACAATGATTCAAGTTCATCTTGGCGCTGCTCTTTGGAAAGCTCTTTTCTGGTTTCCAGAATCGCCATGATATTTTTCTCAACGCTTAACTTTCTAAAAACCGAAGCCTCTTGTGGCAAATAGCCAATACCCTGACGTGCACGCCAATGGATCGGTAACTTCGTAATATCCTGACCATCCAAAAAAACCGTACCACGATTTGGGCGCACCAACCCGACAATCATATAAAATGACGTTGTTTTACCCGCACCATTTGGCCCCAAAAGCCCGACAATTTCACCAGTATTGACCTCCATAGACACATCGACCACAACCCAACGCGAGCGATATGCTTTGCCCAAATGTGTTGCCACCAGCTTATGTTTTTGTTCTGTCATATTGCTTTCTTAACTTATGATGATTAGGTTATATGGGGTCACTTTAAAAAGAGATTATTTTAATAAGCCCACAATCTGCTAGACATCCTAATCATATAGGCTGTTATATTCAAGTTTTTTTACCAGCTTACGAGGAATCTGAACTGAATCAACTTAAACCTCAGAGGAGTCACAGACCTCTTTTGATTTTCGAAATGCAGTATGTCGTTGCTTAGCTAAAATGATTTCTTTATGTGCTGTTATTTTTCTATCTGTGTATAAAACAACATCTTTTATAACGAGCTTTTGAATTGCGGATATAAAAGTTTCCATAATTTCATAGTTTGGCTTGTTATTTTTTGTGGGCAACATTATTTGTTTATTTTTTACAACATTCCACCCGCCTAATTTATTTTTATATGAGTATATTGCTAAATCTGTAACTTGATTAATACAAGATACAGCAAATAAGTATTGATTACGAGATAACTTAACATCATCATAAATCCAACTAACAGTATAAGCATCAGATAGGACTGTAAAGTCTCTTGACTGATAGTAAGCTCTGTATACATCACTATTGGATGGTATTGAAATTACATTTTTTAGAATTGTTACATTATCTCTTGGAGCATAGTAATTTAACCCTTGATTTCTAAAACTCGAAGTGAGACAAGGTAAGGTATACTTACCTATTGGTTCTGCTGACAAATCACTTGCTTTAAAAGGTAGTTTAATTGTTTTTAATCTAAAAAATAAATCTTTCATTTTAAACAAGCCCCAATCAACTGTTCCACTCTCAAAATCATGCAAAGCCTGTTGCTCTTGTGATGTTAAAATATAATTTCTTAGCCCTGTAACTGACAAATAAGCTTCCAATTCAGATACTCTGTCAGCTTCCAATTCAGATACTCTGTCAGCTTCCAATTCAGATATGAAGTTCTCCATAAATTCAAAATCTATTTTACCATCTTTTATTGGCAGCTTAATGTTTAATTCATCAGCATCTTTAGCATAAAAATTTCTACCGTAGTGAAATTTATCAGTGTAGGATGATTTATTTATTGCCGCTGCTATGAAAATAGAAGCAGATTCTGAAAGATTATCAGTGTGTACAACCGCAACATGGTCATCAGCACCATATTTATAGCTCCGATATTTAGCGGAACCAAACATATCTATTGTCACAGTGTTTGCCGAAAAAATAGTAACATCATTACCTATAAATGCCGAAATACCTTCATTTGTCTCTCCAGCTGTTACAAATGGTAGTTGGCCAGATATTCTATCCGCACTTTTTAGACGCTTGCCACGAGTAGATTTCCCAAATAGCCTCTCAAGGTTAAATTCACCCCACTCAGTATTTTTCAATTTTTCACTGAGCAGGGAACTCACTTTCCCAACTCATCACCACAATCATTTTTATTTTTCAGCAAACTACTAACTTCCCATGCCAAATAATCACTCACAGTTTTTTTGAAATCTTCTAATGTTGGCTTAGTATCTATTGGCGCACTCTGATTCCAGTCAGCGCCATTTTTTGGATCAATAAATCCCTCATAATACTCTTTTTCTGTAAATATATTTAATTGACGCTTACCAAAGCGAACTAAATTTACTACTTCTTCGTACCTTTCTTTAGCTTGATTAGTGTCTTTTAAATTGTTACTCGCTTTTTTCCTATTGCTTCGAGTGTATCCATCATTAGAAAAATCAACAAATTTAACAGTTTCCTCTTTATGGTGTGGCTCACCAACCTTAAAAACATATATATTGGTTTGCACACTAGATTTACCAATGAAAATGTCTATTGGCATTTTAATACTGGCTAATAGCGTATTTTTTTGCAATATTTTTTTATTGTAATCCTTAGCTTTCCCAGACCCTGCTGAGTTTTGAATAATAATGGCAGCATAACCCCTTGTCATCATTCCAAGTGCTTTCTCAACAAAGTTCATCCCATTACCATTAGCTGAATATGGAGGATTAAGAACAAAAGCATCTGCTGGGAAAGCGTTATCTTTTTGTTTAAAACCATAATTACCATTAAAGTCTTTTAGTGAGTCTTGATTCAAAATATTTGAACTTCCGTCACCCATTAAAATCATATTTAACACTGCCAGCATATATACACTTGAAAGAAGCTCTAAACCAAGTAATTGTTCTGCTTTTATTTTTAATTCTTTTTCTTTCAGCTCAGTTGAAGAGGTAATTGTGTTTTTAGCATCATTTAACATTTCATTCATAGCAGCAACCAAAAGCCCTGCTGAACCTGTCGCAAAATCCCATACATAAGAATCTTTATTCACACGTGCTAATTTAACTAAAAGATTAGCAACGTAAGATGGTGTCAGAACAACATCATTTAGTTTATCCTGCGAGAACCCCAACCAACCATACATTTCATTAAAAAGCTTACCTGTAAAATCAGTAGTTAAACCAATTTTATAATAAATACCTAAATCATCTACAATTTTACAGAAAACTCTTTTAAGCTGACTTTCTTTCTTACCATCCTTATTCTTTTCCGCCTTATTAATATTATCAGTAGTTAGAGTGTTTTCTAATGTCCTTAAAATTAAGTTCATCTTATCTTCTGGTATTTTTTTATGGCTTAAAAATGCTTTTATTTTTCTTAGAATAATATCACCATCCGTGTTCCCGATTTCTGAGGAAGACGTTAAGTCAGATTTTTCAAGAGGTGTCACCTCACCTGACACTCCAAGCGTTGCAATAATTGAAGAAGCGACAAGATAAACACGGTCATTCTCACCTAATCCCTTTTCATTTTGGTATATGTCGTTATTAAGCCTAACTAAAGCTACATCGATTTCTTTCTCTCGCTGCTCTTTTAACCTATTTATATCATCTTGCGATAAATTTAATGTCTTAATTTTCTCTATAAACGCATCAAAATTATCAGGTGATAAAAATGAAAAATCTGAGAAATTCCCAACCTTCTGACCCACCCCAAGATTGCTCTTTGAAACATAATAAACACCAATTTCATGCCTAATATTACCAGAGTCATCTTTATAACCAGTCATCCCAATAGCAATAATATCTGTATAGGAAGTATAATGTAATAAAGCATTCGAATAATGTATTGCACCATTAACTGCATAAGAATTAATGTTTTTTAGATTTGCTTCATTTTTAGAGTTTCTATTTTCAACTTCACCATAAGCATTAAGCTTTTCTAGCTTGGTTTTATAGCCTTTGTACTCAATCAATACAGGAAATTGTTTTAAGAACTTATCTTCCAACAAAAGCTTTGCATCAGGGCGGTTTCCACCTTTACCACCACTCTTTGTATGATAATCATTGAGCGCTTTGTCTATCTCAGTAGTTAACTCTTCTTGTTCTAATCTATAATCTAAATTATATTTTTTAAGCCACCCATTGCCTAATTCTGCAATTTTTGGTTCTATTGATTTTGCCATATTTGTAACTACCCAGCAGGTTAGATTTTGATAAACAGTAATTTTTGGCAATTTTTCCAGATTTGATGTTTTCATTTGCAAATAAATATGGCGTAATTTGATCGATGGATATGAAACTAGAAAAAATGATTCAAGAGCTATTGGCTAGAATCGACACGCTTGAGCGTGAAAATGCTCGATTAAAAGAGGAGATTGAGCAACTTAAGAAGCGGCTTTCCAAGAATAGTCGTAACAGCTCAAAACCGCCTTCAAGCGATGGTTTGTCACGTCCTAACAAAAATAACAGTGTCAGCGAAAAAGGTAAACTTAAATCCAAGGCTACCAAGAAGAAATCAGGTGGTCAAAAAGATCATAATGGTAGCAATCTTTGGCAAGCTAAACCAGATGAAGTCGTGACTAAATCTGTAACGAGTTGCGATCATTGCCAGAGCGATTTAAGTGACACAAAAGCACAAGGCTATGTAAGACGCCAGTTACATGATCTACCTGAAATGCCAAAGCTTAAGGTGATTGAATATTGTCATGAGAAAAAGTGTTGTCCGAACTGTCAGAAATATACGACGGCAAGTTTTCCAGAAGGTATTAATGCGCCAGTGCAGTATGGTAATAAGCTAAAAAGCTATACAACGTATTTGCAAAATCAACACTTTATTCCTGAGCAACGCATTCAGCAGTTGTTAGAAGATTTATTTGGTGTTAGTGTGGCAAAAGCCAGTATTGCAGAGTTTAGTCAAACATGTGCTGATCAATTGATTGAATTCGAGCAAATGGTTCTTGATCAGCTTAAAAATGCTCCAGTTAAACATTTAGATGAAACTGGTTATCGCATATGCTCAAAAACCCAATGGTTACATGTTTGCTCAAATGCTAACTATACTTATTATCACGTGAGTCCTAAGCGTAAATCTCTACTGACTGGTCTAACAGGTATCGTGGTTCATGATCATTGGAAATCCTATTTTACCCTTGAAGGTATAAGTCATGCATTATGCAATGCTCATCACTTGCGTGAGTTAAGATCTTTAGCTGAAGATGGCGAAATTTGGGCAAAACGTATGATGAGATTACTGAGGAAAAGCTGTCATTTGGTGAATATATCTGATCAATCAGTACTATTGCCTAATAAGCAAGTTTTAATCAGCAAAATTTATGATCGGATTGTAGCGGATGGTCTTAAATACCATGAAATTTTGATGCCTTTAGGAAGCACTGGTAAACGAGGTAGAAAAAAGCGACGAACGGGGCACAACTTATTATTACGATTGCGTGATTACAAGAATGACGTGCTTAGATTTATCTATGATTCAGAAGTGCCTTTTACTAATAACCAGGCTGAGAATGACTTGCGTATGATGAAGGTAAAACAAAAGGTATCAGGCTGCTTTCGTAGTGAAACTGGCGCTCAAAAGTTTGTGCGTATTCGCACATTATTATCAACTGCACGCAAACAGGGTTGGAAGATTATTGATACCATTGCGGATGTCTTTAATGGCAAAGTTCCACAGTTCAATTAACAAGCTGCTGGGTAGTTACCCATATTTAATAATCTATGAAATTCAGTTGCGTAATTATAACCTATAAAATTTCTCGCACAATCGACTAGCAGTATTAAATCAGGCTCTATTTGTGTTTCAGGGAGTTAAATAAAGTGTTGTGCAATAGTGATAAATCCTGTAGTTTTATGACGTTTTTATGTGATTAGATATGGCAATGATTAATATTCAACACTTAATAGATGAGCAGCAGTGCTATGAAACAGTGCGTAAATTGCGCTGGTCAAATGGAGTAACTTGTCCGCATTGTATGGCGTCGGCAGACAAAATCATCAAGCGAGGAGCCTCAAGTAAAGCAGAGTTTTGCCAACGTTACCATTGCAAACAATGCGATAAAGATTTTGACGACTTAACACATACGATTTTCACCAATCGGCACCAACCTTTGAAGACATGGATTCTATGCCTTTATTTCATGGGGCTAAACCTCTCAAATGCGCAGATTGCAAAGGAGTTGGAGCTGAATGAGACTGACGTGTACACCATGACTATGCAATTACGCGAAGGTGTCGAGCAAAGACGAGAACCTACCGTATTATCAGGTGAGGTCGAGTGCGATGAAGTGTATGTGGTTGCAGGGCATAAGGGTAATCCAACAGCGGTTAAAAAAAAGGGCGTAAGGCAAGGCGTAATCGATTGAAAGGAGCTCGAGGACGAGGCACTTTGGAAAAAGAAAAGCCGCCAGTATTTGGTATGATTCAACGTGGAGGAGATGTTGTGGTGCAAATGCTACCTGATGTTAAACAGAAGACGATAAAACCCTATATTGAATCTTGCATACAGCCAGGCAGTACCGTCTATACGGATGAGTATGTCATTTACGCCAATTTGACGCAATTAGGCTATAAGCATAAAACAGTGAATCATGGTTCTGGGGAATATGCACGCGATGAGGATGGTGATGGGTTTTATGAAGTCCACGTTAATACTCAGGAGGGTTGTTGGTCGCTATTAAGATCATGGTTAAGACCACATCGAGGGATTTCTCAAGAAAAGCTACCAAAGTATTTGGCATTTTTTGAGTTTGTTCATAATGCAAAGAAGCGAGGAAAAGCATTAATTTTCTCGTTGTTAGAAAACGTCCTTTGTAAAAAACTAACGATGCAATAAGTATGAATTATAATCTCCTTACAACACAAATAGAGCCTTAAATCACATGAAACAAGTCAAGTTAAATTACCACCGGCAGAGCTGGGGGCTTATTTTTGTTAGCCCCTCTAAGGGACTGATAAAGATGAAGCGCTCAAAGCGCTATAGACCAAGTGTCAGTTGCTCATAGTGTTCATCCTCTTTTTCTTGGTTTCGGATGTACTGCTTTACAACTTCCTCATCCAAACCAACTGTTGATACAAAATAGCCTCGTGCCCAAAAATTCTCGCCCGTAAAATTCCTCTTTTTGCCCATATACTGTCTTGCTATTTGAATAGCACTTTTGCCCTTCATAAAACCAACAACATTAGAAACTGAATATTTTGGCGGAATACTTAAACACATATGCACATGATCACGCATCAAATGACCCTCCACTATTTCAACACCTTTCATTTGAGCTAACTCATGCAGTAGTTTGCCCAAATATTTTCTTAATGACCCATAAATAACCTTCTTGCGTCGCTTCGGAATGAATACAATATGGTACTTGCAATCCCATTTCGTATGCGACAAACTTTTGTAGTCTCTCATTGGTTCTTTTTCCTTTTGTCTGTTGATCCAAACAAAAGGATATTACGACCGCCTCAACGGTCAAACCTTTGAGAGTCACCCCAGCATAGCTGGGGGTTTACCATATTTAATTAAGAGTTACCCAAATGATCAAGCAATTTTGCCCTAGCAAGCTGAACTGATCTAACCCGCTTCTTGGGGTTGGCAATATCGACCTTTCCCCGAGCGAAGTCACAGGAGGTATCAAAATTCATGGCTTCGACTAATACTCAGCCAACGCTTAGAGTATCTATAAAACATTCCCGCTAGGGAAAATATTGACAACACATATCAAGCTTGCCTAAAATTATGCCTGATCGGGAATAAAAGGGCACTTGATAAATGAGAGTTAATATAATCAACACCCAAGATATTGGTGATATTATTCGCAAAGCACGGAAAGCACAAAAGTTTACTCAATCAGATCTTTCAGGTATTAGCGGTGTTGGCATCCGCTTTATTAGTGACATTGAAAATGGTAAAGAAACTGCAGAAATTGGCAAGGTCATCCACCTGCTTGGAGCCATTGGCATTGCACTAGATCTGCATTGTGAGTGGATGTGACTATGGCAGTTGAAACCTTAACCGTTTACTTCAATAGCATCTGTATTGGAACCATCTCTTTAAGTGATGGAAAATTGAGCTTCAGCTATTTACCAGCATATACTTCTGACAATAACAATCCTCCTTTGTCAATGTCACTACCGTTACAAAATGAAGCATTTGGTCATGAGCTTACCTTGGCTTATTTCTCTGGCTTACTTCCTGATGAGCCGTTACGATCTCGCTTAGCTAAGCACTTACATATTTCACCTAAGAATACTTTTGCATTACTCAAGGCTATCGGTGGAGAGTGTGCTGGTTCTGTATCATTCTACCCCCCTGAAACAGACTCAGAGTATCAATACAAAATTCTTAATGATCATGATGCCAATGATATTCTAAAGACACTACACAAACACCCCCTTCTAGCGGGTGATGACGGCATCAAACTATCTCAGGCAGGAGCACAGGATAAGCTTGTTATTGCTTTTGCCAATAACAAGCTAGCTATACCGCTTGAAAACGCTCCCTCCAGTCACATTATTAAGCCAGCAATCCACGGATTAACCGACACTGTTTTCAATGAGCTATTTTGCATGAAACTTGCTAAATCCTGCGGATTAAATGTTGCAAACGCTGATATTTTATGGCTTGAGAACACGCCTTACTATATTGTTGAGCGCTATGACCGAGTGATTGTAAAAGGACAAATTCAGCGTCTACATCAAGAGGATTTTTGTCAGGCTTTACATATTCCGCCAGAAATCAAATATGAGAACGAAGGCGGTCCCTCATTGATTGATTGTTTTAAACTGCTTGATATACAAATTAAAAAAGGGAAAATGCGCACACAAGACAAGATTGAACTATTTAAAACGGTTGTTTTTAATTTCCTTATTGGCAATGGTGATGCGCATGGCAAAAACTTCTCCATTTTATATCATCAAAGCGGCATGATACTGGCGCCGCGTTATGATTTGTTGAGTACGACAATTTACGACAAATCACTCAAGGTAAAAATGGCAATGAAAATTGCCAGTAAATATAAATTTCAGGAAGTTTACTTAAGACACTTTCTGCAATTAGCAGAAGCGATTGGTTTTAAACAAGTATTTACGCTATCAAACATCCTAGAACCAATGCTTAATACGATTGTAGATAAGGCGATTGTGTTAGCAGATAAACTGAATGATGACAAACATTATCAATCCAATGTATATCAAGATATTATTGCCACGATTCAAAAGCATCAGCAAAGACTACTTAAACTTTCTCAATCGTAATCTCAGCTGATAATGCTGTTTTAATCCAGCTGCCTTGATTCGGTAGCCCTAAGGTTTTTACCCAAGTATTGCTAGTTGGGTTATATACCGCAAAACCATTGCCATTATTACTATCACCATTAAAGTGCAAAATATTATTCATGAACTGACACAAAAATTACGTATTTTAGATAAAGGACAGCTTGAAAATGTCGCTCAGATCATTATGACCTATGAATAATCTGTAATAAATCCACCAAAACGCTGTAAACAAAATGCATAGATTACATCATAGATATCGAGCAAATTATTACATGATGCATAAATAGCATTCAAACTTTCCACCATATCAACCACATTAAAGCCATATTCATGCGCAACACTATTTCTGATTTTCCTTAATCGCAACCAATTATCCGTCTCTAACAACTCTAACGCCTCTAAGCGGTTTAAGATGTCAATAAATGATTTGCGCTTAATATCCTCTGCTAGAAGGCTAAGTATCGTTGGGAATAGTTTTTCCCCCATCACATCCTGTAATTTAGAAAAACGAAATAAGAATTGATCAATATGCTCAATTTCCTCATCTTGAAATTGTTCATAATTTTCTGCATCAAAGGGAAGCCTATGTTTCATATTGTTATACGCATAGTCTATTCTTTTTTTATGTTGATTACATTCATATAAAATTTTGACCAGCTTATCCTCTAAAGGTGTCATAACTCTATCCCCTCTTTTAACGCCACATTATCTATTAATCGTTTATCAGCGCCAGTTTTTGCAAGCACAACATCAATTTTTTGCTCACCAATGGCTTTTTCTAATGCCACCAGTAACTCAATTTTTTTGTTAAACCCATTGACGATTACCTCATCTTTTTTAGGTAAAAGATATAGATCTATATCCCCTCCACGCTTCGAGCAATCCGTGCGACTACCAAATAAAAACACTCGCATATCATCACCAAACACCTGATGAACGCATGATTTTATGATTGATATATTTTCTTTGCTTAAACGCATAACATCAACTCTTAATGAGCACATAAATCAGTGCTGCAATTACTTGCCATATTTTTCATACAGATCTTAACTCTCAGTCAAATCATTACTGCCGCTTAGTGTAACAAATAAGTGCACTGCTAGAAACAGCGCAATATCATAAGGTTGCTAAATACCTACGCCCCTTTCAATGCGTAAGTCTCAAATAACTTAAAAGTGGGAAAATCATCACACACAAAGGCTTAAGGACACAACTCAAAGTTCATAGACATACCCTTGTTTTTTTTATATGATGCGCATCAGTAAAGTTAGTAAAATTAATGAAATTTTGCAGCCTAATTAATCGGTTTTAAATAAACTAAAGTAGTTGTAATAACCATAAATTAACAAGTAGATCTATTATTATGATGTTTTATCCTCAAGACTTTGATGTTATCGTTGTTGGCGGTGGTCATGCTGGAACAGAAGCCGCAGCGGCAGCTGCACGTATGGGTGCCAACACCCTACTCTTAACGCACAATATCGACACTTTGGGACAGATGTCTTGTAATCCTGCTATAGGCGGCATTGGCAAAGGTCACTTGGTTAAAGAAATTGATGCCCTAGGCGGCATTATGGCAAAAGCGATTGATAAGGCAGGTATTCAATTTCGCACACTTAATGCCAGAAAAGGACCTGCGGTACGCGCGACACGCGCACAAGCTGATCGCACACTTTACAAAATCGCTGTACGCCACGCACTAGAGAATCAAGAAAACTTATCGATTTTCCAACAAGGGGTTGATGACCTGTTGATCGAAAATGATCGCGTCACTGGTGTTGTCACGCAAATGGGACTAAGCTTTCGTGCCAAAACAGTTGTTTTAACAGTTGGGACGTTTCTTGCCGGCAAAATTCATATCGGCTTTAATAATTACCAAGGTGGGCGTGCCGGTGATCAGCCAGCTAATGCCTTAGCACAGAAACTGCGTGCACTTCCTTTTGATGTCGCGCGTTTAAAAACAGGTACACCACCGCGTATTGACAAGCGTACGGTTAACTTCGCGGCAATGGGTGTCCAACCTGGTGATGACCCGACACCTTGTTTTTCATTTTTCACTGAAGCACATGAGCATCCACTGCAAGTACCATGTCACATCACCTACACCAATCTTAAAACCCATGAGATTATTCTTAAAAACCTTGATCGCTCAGCGATGTATGGTGGCATGATCGATGGCATTGGACCACGTTATTGCCCATCCATTGAGGATAAAATCGTGCGCTTTGCTGATAAAGATCGCCATCAGATTTTTGTTGAACCCGAAGGCTTGGATAGTATTGAACTTTATCCTAATGGCATGTCGACTTCTTTGCCATTTGATGTGCAACTGCAGTTTATTCGCAGTATCGAAGGTTTTGAAAATGCCTATATCACGCGTCCTGGTTATGCGATTGAATATGATTTCTTTGATCCGCGTGGTTTATATCCAAGCTTGGAAACCAAGCACGTTGGGAATCTCTTCTTTGCTGGACAAATCAATGGCACAACCGGCTATGAAGAAGCCGGTGCTCAGGGTCTTATTGCCGGATTAAATGCAGCATTAAAAGCACAAGATAAACCGACTTGGTCACCTAAGCGTAATGAAGCGTATATCGGTGTACTCATCGATGATTTAATCACCAAGGGGACACAAGAGCCTTATCGTATGTTTACTTCACGCGCCGAATATCGATTGATTTTAAGAGAAGATAATGCCGATGCACGTCTATGCCCAAAGGCTATTGAGCTAGGATTATTAAACAATAAAGACAAAGAGGCATATCTTGCTAAGGCAGCATTGATATCAAATGAAACCTCACGTTTAAAATCCACATGGGTTTCACCCAAAAGTGTTAAAGCCGATAAGTTAGAGTCATTGCTTGGTAAAGCCATGAGTAAAGAAAGTAATCTATTTGACTTATTAAAGCGCCCTGAAGTTGATTATCAAAGCCTTGCCAATATCGCAGAGCTTGGTGAATTTATCGATCACACACAAGCCATTGAGCAAATTGAAATCTCTGCCAAATATGCAGGATATATCGAGCGTCAGAACGAAGAAATTCTTGCCAACCAAACCCTTGAAAATGCGCAAATCCCTCAAGATTTTGACTATAGCAAGGTTTCAGGGCTTTCTAATGAGGTCCGCCAAAAGCTTATGACACAGCGTCCATCAAGCTTGGGCGAGGCCTCACGCATCCAAGGGGTTACACCTGCAGCTATTTCCTTATTGACTATTTATATGAAGAAGTTAGGCTTTCTCAAGAAACAAAATAATATCAATGACCAATAGGAGCCGTTGATGAGACTAAACAAAACATCTCCTTTACTTAAAACATTGCTTTTTAGCGTATTAAGCCTTGTGATGAGCGCATGCGCGACCACTGCAAAATATCGTGCAATTTTAGATCAATGGCATGGTCAAACAATTGATAATTTTGTGCAGATGTGGGGATATCCGAATAAAACATTGAAGCTTGATAATAACCAAACCGCTTATGTCTATAGTGATCGCCAAATCGTAAGCACACCAATCACACAGATGCCAACAAACATTACCACCGTGCAAAATGGCAATAACACGACGGTAATCTCAACACCTGGCACGATTGTAGGTGGTCAGACTTATTCATTATCTTGTACAACGTGGATTGTCTTTGACAACAAAACAAGAAAAATTGTTAACACCACATTTCGCGGTAATAACTGCGTTTCTTATTAACTAGAATTACAAGCTGTAGAAAAATTATAATATTTTTAAACACCCCGTCAGCCTACGGCTGCCACCCCTCTTGAAAAGAGGGGAATTGGGCGAAGGTTGATTTTTTTATATTCCCCTCTTTTCAAGAGGGGTGCCAAGCTTGCGAGGCGGGGTGTTGAAATAAGATAAAGTGCATAACTTTAATATTAAGTGCGCAACTTGAACTAAATATAAACTAAACAAGAAAAGAGATAAACCATGACTGATATTTTTTGTGAAAAACTGAAACAACAAGGCACTGCCATGCAGTACGCGCCAATCCCAGGAGAGCTTGGGCAGCGCATTTTCAAATCGATCTCGCAAGAAGCTTGGAGCAAATGGCTTGATCATCAAACGATTTTAATCAATGAATATCGCCTTAATCTATTAGAGCCTGAAGCTAAAAAATTCTTAATGACTGAAATGGAAAAATTCTTATTTGGCGAAGGTTCTGAAAAGCCGGATGCTTTCTCTACTCCTGAATAGTTATCTTCTTCATCACACAAAGTCACTCTGAAAAACAACACGCTCAATATACTTTTGTTGCAACAGCGCCTCAGTCTTAAGTGATGCCAAAGCCAAAACACCAGCAATACTCACCATCGCAATCACTAAAGCCATTACTGTTTTCATTATTTACTCTCATTGATCATTTTCACTACAGGCATTCTAGCGTGTACCATTTCTAAACAAAAATCATATAAACTTATACCTCCATTAACAAAACGAATAACCGTAAACCTGCTAGCGGTTCGCCAAAAGCACGCAAAATACAAAGCAAAAAATTCTGTAAAATGGCTTGTGATGGGTATAAACTAGGTTCAAGGAACATTTACCCATGGTTAACATTTATAAGGGAGCTCACCATGACATACAAAAAAGCACTTGTTGCCGTCAATATTTATGAAGACACAGAACACGTTATCGCATCAGCTAAAGCGATTGCTCACAAGCTAAAACTTAAGCTTGATGTCATGACGGTTATTGATAATGCCGCTGAATTTGTGCCTGCGGCAATGGATTTTCAAAAAAGCTTACAAGAGAATGCCAAGCAAAAATTAAAAGAGATCAAGCCACAATTTGATGGCATTAATGCCGAGTTTCATATTGCTCAAGGCAATCCAAACTATGAAATCACACATTATGCTGAAGCCCATGATTGTGATCTTATTATCATCGGCTCACATGCACGTCATGGCTTAAACCTGCTATTAGGTTCTACAGCCAATAGTGTCTTGCATAAAGCCAAATGTGATGTCCTAACCGTACGTATTCGTGAGAACAACCCCAATCAAGTCATGAATTATGGCAAGATTCTACTGGCTACCGATCTTGAAGATGACAGCGCCCAAGTTGCGAGTCTTGCAAAAGAGATCGCACATACTTTTGACTCATCGGTTTCAACGATTTGTGTTCAAGGCGATCCAACGGTTGTTACCGGTATTTATGGCATCGTACCTGAAGTACAATCGCAACTTACCGAAGATATGCAGCAAAAACTTAATGATTGGTCAAACAAATATCAATTTAAAGGTCACCGTTATCTCCAAGCAGGCAGTGCTGCAGATGAGATTACTGAAACGGCTAACTCACACGGCTATGGTCTTATCGTCATTGGTAGTCATCAGCGCGGCGCCTTTGGTCGCTTTTTCCTAGGATCAACTGCCAATGCGGTACTTCACCACGCCAAACAGGATGTGCTTGTAACCAAGCTTAAAGCATAATCCCCAAAAAATTCTTCAATCTCTGTAATAATTTACCTTAATCAATAACAAACCTTTTGAAGATTGGCGCAAAATTCACTAGGATAGTGCCATCTTTAAAACCCCATATCTATCGCTAATTATTTGCTGCTATTTATAAGCAAATAATTAGCGATGATTACAGTATTAAGAAATTAGGAATATTGATATGACGAAAACAGCCATCGTTTTTCCAGGACAAGGCTCACAAAAGCTTGGGATGTTAGATGATTATTACGCACGTTTTAATGAGGTTAAACAAACCTTTACTGAAGCCAATGATGCTTTAGGTTTTGATCTTTGGCAGATCACTCAAGAAAATGAAGATAAGCTTAACCAAACAGAATATACACAACCCGCGTTACTAGCTGCAAGCATTGCCATTTGGCGCGTGCTTAATAATCACAGTAATATCACCCCTGAAATACTTGCAGGACACAGCCTTGGTGAGTATTCGGCACTTTGCGCCGCAGGTAGCATTGATTTTGCTGATGCGCTACGTTTGGTGCGTTTACGCGGGCAACTGATGCAATCTGCTATTACCGATAAAGCATGCGCCATGAGTGCTATTTTGGCATTAAGCAATGAAGAAGTGATCAAGTGCTGTGATGCAGCAAGATCAGCAGGTATTGTTGAACCTGCTAATTTTAACTCACACGGGCAAGTTGTGATCTCAGGCGAGTTAAAAGCCGTTGAGAAAGCCAATGAAATTGCCAAAGAAATGGGGGCAAAACGCGCGCAACTCTTACCTGTTAGCGTGCCATCGCATTGCTCATTAATGAAAGAGGCAGCTGATAAATTTGCCACGGCTTTAGATAAAATCACGATCAAAGTGCCAGCCATTAAAGTGATTCACAACTATGACATCCAATCACATACTGACATCAATGAGATTAAAACAGCGTTGGTTAAACAGCTTTACTCGCCTGTCAAATGGACGCAAACCATTGAAAAGATGGCTGAGCTTGGTATTACTAACGTTATCGAATGCGGTGCGAATAAGGTATTAACAGGTCTAAATAAGCGCATTGTTAAAGAGCTTAACTATCAAGATACCGCAAGTGTTGAAACGATGGATAAACTGCTTGAGCAAGTTAAAGCATAGAAAGAAGTTGGAGTTATACACCATTAGAAAAAAGCCCTAATTTTAAAACACCCCGTCAGCCTTCGGCTGACACCCCTCTTGAAAAGAGGGGAATTGATAGGTGTCTTTTGTAATATTCCCCTCTTTTCAAGAGGGGTGCTTGAGCTTGCGAGGCGGGGTGTTAAAATAATAAATTGCGTAATTTTAATGAGTAATATATAGATATAAAGGATAGAAAATGAATTTTGAGAATAAAGTAGTTTTTGTAACGGGTGCAAGCCGTGGAATTGGTGCCGCTATTGCTAAAGATTTCGTTGAAAAAGGTGCAACCGTCATTGGTACGGCCACCTCTGAAGCAGGGGCTGAGAAAATCACTCAAACATTACAAAGCTATGGCAAAGGGCATGGCATTAAGCTTAATGTGACTGAAGCACAAAGTATCGAAGCAGCTTTCACTTGGATGAAAGATAACACAGGCTATCCTGATGTTATCGTTAACAATGCAGGCATCACTAAAGATAATCTAATGATGCGTTTAAGCGAAGAAGACTGGCTAAGTGTTATTCACACCAACTTAGATTCTGTTTTTAATATTTCTAAAGCAGCGATTCGTCATATGATGAAAAAGCGCTGGGGTCGCATCATTACAATTGGTTCAGTGGTTGGCACATCTGGTAACCCAGGGCAAGCAAACTACTGTGCAAGTAAAGCCGGTGTTATTGGTTTTTCTAAGTCATTAGCACAAGAAATTGCCTCACGCAATATCACCGTTAATGTGGTTGCACCTGGCTTTATCCAAACAGATATGACCGATAAATTAACGGATGAGCAAAAGCAAGCCATTATCACACAGGTGCCGGCACAAACCTTGGGACAACCCGAGGATATCGCCCATGCGGTTACTTTCTTAGCATCTGAAGGTGCACGTTACATCACCGGACAAACAATACATGTCAATGGCGGCATGTATATGGCATAATCAGCCACCTGCAGCTTGCTCGATAAAAAATCGTTTTAATATCTTACTATTATTTACTGCATTAACACCTAATGCTCTTAAAGGCTTAATTAGCGGGTGATCATTACAAAAAAGCTGTTTTAGCCCTTGCATTGTATGAATCATCAACTGATTATCAAATTGGCGTTTACGCGCATATTTTGCCAAGGTACTAACATCTGCAATATTGCGCCGCAGCTGCTTTGCTTCAGTTAATACCTCAATCAACGCGTGCACATCGGCAAAGCCTAAGTTAATGCCTTGTCCTGCTAACGGATGAATCGTGTGCGCAGCATCGGCAATCAATACCACACCGTATTTATAGTAATTATCAACATGGCGTTCAATCAATTCAAAGCTCATGCGCTTACTCTGTAATTGCAGCTCACCTAATTTGCCTTCTGCAGTCATGCTGAGATATTCATTAAAGGTCTTATCATCCATTTCGTTAAACTTTGTAAGCTCATCACTGGCGACTGAAAAAACAATAGAACATAAATAAGGATCACAAAGCGGCAAAAGTGCTAACACACCATTCTTCAAAAAGCGCTGATAAGCAATATCTTGATGCGGCTTTATCGCTTTAACATTGGCAACGATAGCATGTTGCTGATAGGGTTTAACGCTGCAGTCAAAGTTATATTGCTGACGAATAAACGAATTAGCGCCATCTGCACCAACAATCAATGTTGCCTTAAGCTCTTTGCCATGATCAAGTGTTATCGCAGTATGTGACGTATGCGACGTCAACGTTGTAATTTTTGAATGCTCAAAAATAGCAACATCTCGCTTTTTGAGTGCTTGATATAATTGCGCAACGATTAAATCATTCTCAACAATTGCCCCAAGACTCTGTAGCGAACACTCCTCGGCTTTTAGGCTTAATTGCGCACTTGAATTTTGATCCCAAACCTCCATGGCAACATAAGGGTTTATTCGCATATTGACAATGTCACGCCAAACACCAAGCTCGTTTAATAAACCTTGGGAGGCGGCATTAATTGCACTGACGCGTTTTGGTGCTGTCGCCTCATCAAACGACTTCACAATATGTCCTACTTCAACCACAGCAACTTTAAAGCCGTTTTGCACTAAGCCTAAACTTAAAGACAAACCTGCCATGCCACCACCGACAATTATTACATCATATTTCATAAGATACTTTTTCCATGCTTTGAGCGCATTAAGCTTGAGCCGTGATTATATTTACCCATCATTAATTTGCTAAAAGATTTCTTCAAATGCTGATCACGCTCCAAGCAATGAAGGGCAAACCCTCTGACAAGTTTAACCGGTAGCGCATCTTGGCTAAAGACATTAATCATAGAGTGTGTCAATAGCGCTGTGCGCTTATGATCAAACACTCTAGTTTCTTGATATTTCGCTAACATATTGGCAATATTTTGTGTTGTAAATGCGGGATCATCACTGGCAAGTAAATCATAGACTATACCAATATCACGAATGCTGAGATTTAACCCTTGCCCTGAAATCGGATGCAAGAAATGCGAGGCATTGCCAAATAATAATACATTTTTGTGATAAAGCGTTTGCGCGCGAATCAGTGACAACGGAAAACTTTTAAGCTCGCTTACATCAACAAAGCGCCCTAAGCGATAGCCAACAAGGCGCTGGATTTCTTTTAAAATAGTTGGTTTTGATTGAGCCTTCCAGTAGTCAACTTTATCGTGATCAACACTCCACACGCACGCCATTTGTCGATCATCGGCAGGTAAGAGTGCCAATACGCCATTATTAATAAAACGTTCATAAGCAACATTGTTATGAGCTCTTTGCAGGTCAAGATCAAATACTAGCGCACTTTGCTGATAGTCATGTTTGTGCGCCGAAATACCCGCTTTTTCACGTAGTTTAGACTCTGCACCATCCGCGGCAATAATTAAATCTGCCGTTATTTCGTAAGCATTGCCATCTTTTTCAATCACTAAACTAAAACACTCGTCCTGCTCCAACAAATCAAGCACCTGACAGTCTTGATAGAGTGTTATATGATTTTCATCCATAAGCTCTTGATATAACGCTGGCAATAAGTGCTTCATCTTAACAACAATACCCAAAAATGCTAAGCCCTCATCTTTGGCATACAGATTGGTTTGAGCATATTGCCCCTTATCCGATACATGCACTTGCTTGATATATTCAACATCGTCTTTGATCTTCTGCCAAATACCTAAAGTATTTAGCACACAAACCGAGCTATACGACAAGGCGATCGATCTGTTGTCACTTTTACTTAACTCAGTATTGGCGAGTTTTTCAATGAGTGTGATCTGCTTATCTTGCTTTGCTAGGCTCAATGCCATCAACATGCCAACAGCACCACCACCAACGATCACGATGTCGTGATGAATGTTATCTAGATTGTTCTTTTTATTCTTTTTATTATCTTCTGTCATTTTCAATAACAATTATGTATATGCCCTTATTAATTGGCGGTACGCACTATTTCTATATCAACACCCCGCCTCGCAAGCTTGGCACCCCTCTTGCAAAGAGGGGAATATAAAATCATCGTTGCCTAATTCCCCTCTTTTCAAGAGGGGTGGCAGCCGTAGGCTGACGGGGTGTTTATAAAGTGCGTAACTTTAGTTGTTAACTGAAGATAGTTTAACGATAGTTGTTGGACTTTAGAATGGCTGATCGACATTATTTATTCTTAATTCATTTGAATTCTTTTAGATTTTTTGATTTATGCATTCGCTAGTGCATTATTTGGCGGCATTTTATTCATCGCATTTAGGACTTTCAATATACTAATGGCTTGCGCTAGCTGCTTATCTTTATGCAATAGACTTTGCGCATTTTTATAGTCTTTCTTATAGTTTGCCAATGCTTCTTTTGTTGCTTTATCCTTTTGAATATCATTATTTGAGACAATCGCATGCTCGAAACTACTTTCATCAAAGACCAAATCTAGATTATCGCTATCGTTTTTATCCCCTTTGGTATTATCTACTAATAAATCAATTTCTTCTTCCTCAATAATGACATCAGGAATAACCCCTCTTGATTGAATTGCGATACCATTAGGGGTGTAATATCGTGCCGTTGTCAACTTCACCGCATTAGTTTCTGAAATAGGGATAACTGTTTGTACAGATCCCTTACCAAATGTTTTAACCCCCACAATCACCGCCCTTTGGTGATCTTGCAACGCTCCTGCAACAATTTCCGACGCTGACGCTGAGCCCATATTCACCAGAACAACCATAGGTAGACCATGGGTATAATCATCACTCACGGCATAACTTGTAATCGACTCCAATGGATTACGTGATTTGGTAAAAACAATCTTTTTAGGATTTGCAGGTGTCACTTGCAAAAAAGTATCACTGACTGCTACAGCCGCATCCAACAGTCCACCAGGATTATTGCGTAAATCCAATACATAGCCTTTTAAATGTGCATTTTCCTTAACCAGTTTATCAATATTTTTCTTCAACTCCTCAGCAGTATTGCCTTGAAATTGGCTAATTCGTAAATAACCATAGTCTTCTGCGATAATCTCAGATTTAACCGAGTCTAGTTTGATATTTTCACGTATTAATGACAATTTAATCGGCTTAGGGGCTTTAGGTCGCAACAAGGTGATTGAAACTTCAGTTCCGGGTTGTCCACGCATTTTCTTCACTGCCTCATCCAAGGTTAAACCGGCAACACTGACATCGTTGATTTTAATAATATAATCCCCCGCCTTGACGCCCGCGCGCTGTGCTGGCGTGTCATCAATCGGTGAGATGACCTTGATGCGCTCATTTTCAGCACTAACATGCATACCAAGACCAGCAAACTCGCCATGCACTGACATTTGCAAATCTTCAAAATCATCATCATCTAAAAATCGTGAATGCGGATCCAACGACTGCAACATGCCATCAATAGCCCCTTCAAGAATTTCCTCATCACTTAACTCATCAACATAAGCCTGTTTTACTAAACCAATGCTACGTGATAACTTATCAATGTGTTTTTGTGTGTCTGGACTTTGTCCAACTTGATTGACTTGTTTTACCTGATCACCTTGCGAAAATACTGGCATACAAAGAAAACCAAACAGTGATATATAAAGTGTCAAATTTATTTTTTTCATAGCCTGTACCTCTACTTTAGCTGATAAGAAGACATCCGTTTACTTCGGTTCCTTTTCATTCTTAAGTGTAGAAAGTATTTATATATTTTCAAATAAAGATTGAAATTGGCATGATCACTTTGGGCTAAGACTAAATATTCACCCACAAGTGCTCACCGTATCCTGAGCGTAAGTCGAAGCGATGCACTGAGCATCAGTCGAAGTGGGTAATCACACTTCATAGAGGCTTCGACTTACGCTCAGCCAACGCTTACACAATCAAAGTGATCAGGAATATAGTCATAGCCTCACTTTGCTATGGGTAATCTGATTTCAAATGTTACTGCGTGAGGGATATTACTAAGCGCAATACGACCATGATGCGCTTCAATAATACGCCAGACAATTGCCAAACCCAAGCCACTACTTTGCTTTGACTCAGGTGTAAATGGCTGATTTAAGGCGCTTTCAATATCAAAAGCAAATCCTTGACCATTATCGGTAATTTTAATCACTGCATCGTCATCAGACATAGCAACGGATACATCGATCACATCGCCTCCGTATTTATACGCATTGATCAAAAGGTTATTTAATACTTTGTGCATAGCAGACTTATCTAACAAAACCGTTATATTTGAAGACTCAGAGCTAAAATGCCATATCTTGCTTATATAACTATTGCTATATGCCACAACGATTTCCTCGACGAATAAAGACAGTGGTATCTTCTCTAGGTTTAATGGTAATTTCACATAGCTATACTTGGAGTAATCAAGCTGTTGATTCACTAAATGATCGATTTGCATAATGTCTTCTTTGATCGACAAGATATGCTTTGCTCTTTCCTCATCGCTTTTAGCATTCTCTAATAGTCTTAGCGTAAAATGCACCTGAGCAAGAGGGGTTTTAACTTCATGCGCAACCATATTGGCAAAAACCGTTTGTTTTTTTATTAAAGATTGTATGCTTTCACCCATTCCCTTAAGTGTCTGATAGACTGACCATAGTACAGACTTAGTGGATAATCGAATATCGCTATCAAAGTCATTCTTGCCATAGCTTTGTGCCAGAGATTTTAATTTAATCAAATCTCGATAAAGTGGGTAAGCAATAATAAGTGTCAAAAACACCAATAAAATCGCATCAATAATCACTGCATAAACGTGCGGGTGCAGCTTAATCCAGTTATCTCGATAAGGACCAATAATAATTACTTTATTGGGATTTGGTGATAGAAACTGAATATATCCTTCTACGCCATGAAAAGGCTCCGTTGGGAAATATCCCCATTTTTTAATATCTTGCTGTTCTTTATCGGTATAATTTGACAAGTCTCTCACCACCACGCCAACTTGATATTGTTTTTTAATATATTCAATCACTTTATTCCACTGACCTTCTGGCGTATTTTTAAATCTGCTATAGGCCAACTGGTGAATCCATGCATTATTTTTCTGATACTCTATGATCTCGGGTGCGCGTTTTTCTAATGCAAAAAACAAATCACTATTAAGCACGCGCTGATAAATCATGCTTGGCTTAAACATATCAAAACTATCTGTATAGTCATGGTTATTATAATCAAACAACATTTCACCTGAGTACAATGCTTTTTTTTGTCCTTGTATATCCTCTGGTAGTTGATCAAAGTGGCGTAAATACAGTGGTCGTGTGTATTGGCTTTTTAGTTTATCAATGATTTCTGCCCATTGATTTTGAGGCACTTTTTGAAACTCAGCCTCCAATGCTCTAAAGACACCTGCTGCATTCATCTGTGCATTTTGTTGATTGATTCTAAAGCCAACATAGGTACTTGATGCAACCACAAAAATGGTCATCACAACCATCACAGACAGATATACCAATAATTGCCGCAAAATAAATTTCAACATAATCTCTCTACTCCCCATGCATCCGTGCAGAAAATATAACCTTTACCCCAAACAGTCTTTATCTTACTAGGGTTTTTAGCATCATCCTCCACATACTGACGCAACCTTGACACCATCACATCAATAAAACGATCCACACCGTCATACTCAACGCCTTTTAGCATTAAATAAAGATGCTCTCTCTTTAAGAGCTTATTCGGGTTTAGAACAAAAATTTTGATCAACTCGAACTCCTTAGCACTTAAGTCCAACTGCTTATTTGCATAACTCACTGTGTAGTTATTTAAATCAACCTCGAGCATTCCAAAGACAATTTTTGTAGCAGTTTCATATGAGTTGAAAGTAGTCTCCAAAATTTTATTAACACGCATCAGTAAAACCTCTGGCAATACAGGCTTCTTAAGATAATCATCCGCACCGAGTTGTAATCCTTTTAACTCATCGCCAGGGTCTGTATGACAAGTTAAAAACAAAATCACGCCTTGATATTCTACGCGTAATAGCTGACACACCTCATAACCTGACAAATCAGGCATTTCAACATCCAAAATAATCAAATCAGGCGCAAAGCTTTTAGCAAAAAAAATCCCATCCTCGCCATTATATGCCGAGCGGACAGTAAAACCGTTATCCGCTAGGAAATGTGTGATCAGCTCATTAAGCTTGACATTATCATCAATGACTAATATTTTTCTGACTTGCATTTTTCTGCTCTTTTTATATTTCAGACACATCAAATAATAGTCAGACATTGGTGTGTTTTCAATTAAATAATATCCAGAATATTTCATACGAATTGGATCAAATTAAAAGTTACCGAACTAAAAATTGTTCTGATCAAAAAGTGACTCATTAAATCATAATAGCAGTTACCCATTGTAGAATTTTTAAAAAACTGTATTGACACTTTGGGGTAGAATAGTAGCACACTACCGAATAGTTTAGTTGCAGCAAAGCCGCTTAGGGTGCTCATCTGCTAGCGTAACATATTTTACTTGGCTCTCTTCTCAAACCACCCATCAAAGTTACTATTTCGAATTTGCAAAGCCTTATATACTATATGATATGCATCGTCTAATGACCTAATGCCAACATTGCTATTGATACAATCCTTGAGTATTTCATTATTACTGGCTACCTCCCCTCTCATAGTATGATTCATCGAAAGCTTTTTAAAGATATCACTCCCAGTCACTTTATCCATTTCGATAAAGGTCTGTTTATCCGTTAATTTCTGCTTGTTAATTTTTTCACCATACTTTGTGACACTTATACTCCATTTATTTTCATCAAAAATCATGGATATCCAATCACCTATAATATTCAAAGATTTTGACATGAATTGAGAGCTCATATCCACTGATTCCAAATTAATTCTGCTAATCTTTTTTTTTCCAAAAACAAAACCAAAATCCTTATCATCGGTATATACTTTCCTTGTTGAGTTCATATCTTTCGTAGCCTGATTAGCCATTAATGGATGAAGGAGTTCAATAAATACATCTTCGTGAGAATATGAATCTGATCTATATTCCATAAGATCTAATAGCATTAAGCCTATAGTCATCATTTGCTTACAGCGAGACACTTCGCTAATAAATAAAGAGGTGCATAATCCTGCTAGCGCATGACTGTAGTTCCCCTTCGTCATTTTGCACATTAATGTTGTTCGAATATCCCTAATAAAGGTATCAGTCTCACTATTCATTTTTTTCCCCATTATTGTAGTAGGTAAACTACGCACGAATGATTATCATCACAGCAATAATTGCACCTAGATTGAAAATTGCCAATATTGTTGGATCTGCCAAACCGCCACTTTGTGGTTCAAAAAATCACCAGATTTACCAAGATTTTCTCTATTAACATACATTAACGCATTAGTAATCATCTCTTTTATTTCACAACCTTGTTGACCATAGTCAAATCCAAAAAACTTCTTAAGAGTATTGAGACTAATAAGAAGTTCTTGGAGACAAGATTTTTCAACCCAGGTGTGTACAATCATATGCAAAATATAAAAGGCGCGTATAAAAACATTACTAACTTCATAAAATTTATCAGTATGATTTTTATATTTACGTAAGTCATTTTCACTACGTTCAATCAAACGTATTATTATTTCTTTTATCTTCTCTGACTCATCTATTTTTAATGGACTCGGATGCACATCATCTGAGCAAGAAACAACGGATTTCTCGCCTCCATCCCTAAGATAGGTAACGTAGTTTAAATCAACACTGATATCATCGTTTGTTTTTTTGTATCTAGAATCATTCTGTATCAAAATAGTGCTAAAAGCTGATAAAACCATACCAACAAAACTCTTATTCTTAAGAAGCTCAGCAATGAAAGTTTTATGAATGCTTATACCATTTATTTCATGAGCAGCTTCACATGATTCTAATTCAATAATAAAATTAAGTTCATTTAGTAATTTAAGTTGCCTACTTATTTGTTGATATATCTTTTCTACACCCAATACGATATCAGCTACTTTAATGGCACCACCAACGATACTACTCATACTATCTCTACCTCTAAGACCATGCCCCAAAATAATAATTTTGACTTTATCTAACTGCCCATAGCTCTGAATTTTATTTATCAGAATGTTTAAATTAGAAAAGCTTTTGGTTGCGGGATGAATATCGACTTGTTCAAGGTATCGAAAATGATTTGTATTATTTTTCGATATCAGTTTATTTAAACGAGATTGCTCATAATCCCTTAGATTATTATCTATTGAAGATCCACAAAAACCCATGAAGTCCTGATAAAACCGCGGCCTTAATTTAGCTAATATAATCAATTCTTTTGTCATATTTTTTTCATACCCCCATAGTATGATTTTTTAAACAAACTCTCCAAGACATTGCCATTGGTTTTTACCCAAATGACGCTGCCCTAGCTTTATACTACTTAATTTGCTATTTACCCCCGCAATAGCAAATTTTATTTGCCATATACAACATACTTTCAAATGTTCATGGCACATTTTTCTTAATGCATCAACCTCTTGCTTAATTCTAACGATCTCATGGCAATCAATAAGATATACTTTAAGCTGACAAAGATATGCGTTTGTCACCTGTGTTTTTGATATACTCGTGGATGAGCATCTGTACTTGCTAACACGCTGTTGAGTCGAAACCCTCTGTGGCAATATCACAATATCTGCAGGTACAGACAGCGCCTTTAAAATCATCGATTTTAGTTGCAAGCTGTTTATGTACTGTGGTGCTAGTTTTGGTAATGACACTTTGCTCAACTTTACATGAAGTACCGGATGAATAAAACGCACTAGCAAATCATGCAAATCTGCAAGCCAGTACTTTAAAAAAGTCTCCATCGCCGGATACAACCGCGCTAACCCATCGATAGTTTCATATAACGCTTTAGGACATATTGGTGGTAGATAGCCCAATATTAAATCGCTTATGCTTTCATCACCCACTAGATCTGATGTCGCTATTTGACGATTAAAAGCGATCTCTTTGGGTATAAACTTAAGTTTAGCCACTGCCTCAAAAATAAGTGCAGGATGAATACGTCCTGACGTCTGATGGTTAAATATCAAAAACTGCTTGATATTTTGTATCTTATTTGAATGCTTCGGCATAAATCACCCTTGAAGTAACGGTTTAAATGCGCAAATAAACTGATGAAACAGCATCATTGTCTGCCTAAAAAGCACTGGAAACTGTATCTTTTTACTATAGCTATCAAGATTTTTGATTAACTCTAGCCATCCTAACTCACTCGGCAGTTTGCCAAGCTCAAGAACACAATATTCAATATAGACCGAAGCGTAAAAATGCTTTAACAATATCATGATCTCGGCAATCGTTATCGGTTTATCTATTAAACTTATCAACGCTTCTAATAATGCAATTTCCTTTTTAGTAAAAGCATTAAATTCAGTATGTTGCATCAATTCAATCGCTAATGCATTAGCATCAATACTTTGACTAATAATTAAGATATGCGGATAGTGTTTTAACTCAATCTCAATATCATCTGAGTAATTAACCAAAGCTTGCCAACGTGCTTGTTCATTAATACTTTCCTCGCCCATTGCTAAAATATATTCTCCTTTAAGTTTGAGAATATAATCTGAGCCATCGTTAAAATGCAGATCATAATAGCTTTGTAGCACAGGACTTCCCTCACTATCAAAGATATTGAGCACTTGATTAATGTAGCTGCTACGCTTTGTGGTTTGTGATAAAGGATAATCAACACGATTACAATCCACTGCAAAGCTTGGTAAATACTCATTATATTTGTTCTCCAATACAGCGATATTAGTATGTATTAATCTAGTTAACTGATTGATTGGTACTTGATCTAGCAACATACTGGCGTTGGGGAAATGTAAGCTAAATTGCTGACAGGATTTAGTATCTTCACCATCTTTAACCATAGAAATATTAAGCCGATTAAGCCACATTGGTCGTTCAAAACATATTCTTACTGCTTCATATTGATGCAAATTTGTAAATTCAGCATCATATACTTGTGCTATATAAGTTTGCTTTAATTCGGCAATTGATACATAAGGGTGATTCAAGCGCATAAACTCATTGATATTAGCAGCATGCGCTGAATACTTAAGATTCTCATCGATTTGTTGCAAATCAGTAATATCTAATGCTAAATACTTAGGAATATCAGCTAGATGCGGGCTTTTGAATACCAATACCAGCTCATTGCGTTCAATCGCCACTTTATCTAGCACAAAGCTATGAATCTCAATATCGCCTATTGGATGAAGTTGTATAGTTTTTTCCTTATGCTTTAAACTAAAACCATCCGTTTTATTAAGAGGTAGCGTTTCTTTCACCCCCATAGCTGGCATGATTTTTGTTAAAATACGCAATGGACGATGCTTGAAAAACCATGGATATGATGCAAGCAAACGCGCCTCTTGCTGTTGTTGCAACTGCTGACTAAAACTCTTGTGTAGCTTAGATTCCATATCGTCAAGCATTCCTGAGAGTGCTTTAACCAGCTCAAGCACATGCTCATCAAGCTCGCTGGATAAGCGCTTTATTTCATTATTTCTAGCTAACCCCATATTACATACTCGCCTGACTTGCTACATTTTGCTGTTTTTTAGCAAACTTTCTTGGAATATCGATATAGAGATAATAATCAGCCAAATTGTGATGCGGGCTATTGATAAAAACACTTAGTTTTTCTTCATTTATTGCAGTCTGCCAATCATGATCTGGCTCTAACTGATAAATCTCACAGTTGAGTTTATTAAAGCTTTGGTCAGCAATTTTTCCATGATATTTTTTAAGCTTTATTCCAGGCAGATACAACTGCATCATGCGCTTGATACTACTAGAGGGAGCAACAAAAATCTCCTCTGATTTGAAATAAGTGCTAGCATCCTGTTTACGAATGATTAAATAAATCGCCTCGGCATATTGTGTTTCAGCTGATAAACCACACTCATAAATCATTGCATAATCCGAGCGTGGTAACATTCGTGTATACGCATTGCCCGTAAGCTTTAAAGAGAACAGTCCTTGAATATGATCAATCAAAGTGCCAAAAGATACCGCAATATTATGTTTATCCAACAAAATAACACTTGGTTCTTCAGCGTTTTTAATGAGCCAACTATCAATATATAGCTGATAGAGGGTGTCATATAAGGCAGACAGCGTAACTTTCATTTGACCACTTTTGATCTTGGCAAGTAATGTTGCGAGTTGAAAAGTGAGTTTTTTAATCGTTAATAACTGTAAATAAATATGACTTTGCGACACCGGCAAATAACTTATCTCACTATTGATAAACTGTAATATTTCATCACATAATTCATTTAGCTTTTTAAGCAAAATTCGCTGCAAAAATTTATCAACAAAATACGTATTTGCTAAATAATTTGCTGTTAACTGCCATATACGCTGATCATTACGCTTAAGCTCAATTAACTTTATTGACAGCGCAGCATCTGGACATGCGAAAGTACCGAGCTCAGGCATCAGTTGCATCACCTGAAATGGTGCATCTTTTCCCAGTGTTTGTTCAATATGCTTAAAGTTAACATGCACTGCTAAATCTGACTCACTGTCATAGTGATTTAAATCCAGTAGATTCAGTCGATTGTGCATATCGCTATAATATTGAATATTACCTTCTGCATCAATAAAACTGATATGCGTTAATTTAAGCTTTGCTTCAGCCCAATACTGCTGATCAAAATCAATTGATACAATACACGGCACTGATTCAGCATATATCAAACTCAATGCTTCTGTACGGATGTTTTGTGCGATCTTATCCTGCTCAATAAATAACTCATCTGAAAGAATAAGACCATTATGCCATTTAATTTTCATCATACTCCCTTAACTTAAGTGTTGATGACCAAACATAGAAGTTGCCAAGTTCGTCACAAGCCACAATATCACCAAGTGGCGAAATAATAACTTTTAGCTTCTGACTACATTGCAGTTGGTATAGCTTTGTTAAAACAACATTTTCATTTTTATTTTTATTAATCTTTAAAATCCCTAAGTTTTTATTGCCATATAGAATGACAATACGTCCATCAGGTAATAGTTTTAACATATCTACTCTATAATCACCTATGTCATATATTTGACGTCTTTTTGTGAATCGATTATTGACACCCTGAAAATGATTGTTTTCAGACCATAAAAATATCTTGCCATACTTATTACCGGCAATAATTGAGCCATCATGCAATTGACATATTGCTGTATAACCTATTAGTCCTTGGTCATCTGTACTATTAATCTCATCAAGATTGCTAAGATCAACAATAAATAAACTAGGTTCCTCTTCTGTAACAAAAGCTACACTTCCATCATTTAGACGTACAAACTCTACAATACTTGATATTAATTGTTCTACTGAGATTGTCAATTTATCGTCGCGAAGAACGGCAATTCGATTGTCACATGTTTCGAGTAGTACGGTATTATTTGCTACCGGCAAAAAGATTGTGCATAAAGTATCATACTCAACTAAATTTATTATCTTAAAAGTATCATTTGCTTGATTTAACACAAAGATAATCTCTCCTAGGGTATTGGTTCCGATAATCGCTCGGTGATTACTCCACACACCTTCGACCATCTCACCAAGCCCTAGTTTAAAAGGGTCATGAACATCTTCAGGATCAGACGTTAAAATTATGCTGTTCTGAAAGGTACACCTACTATCCTTTAACAACCAAAAATCAATCTTATTTGAATTACTTGTCATCAACTGACCATTAGCACAAATTGCAAGACTTTCAAAAGATCTATATCCCCTTGTTACTTGTGGATGATCACTATAAGTGTGAGTTAAATCTTTATTCAACATTATATAAGGCAAAGCTCGGTATGTTTCTCGACATAATAGTTTAAAGTTAAACCAATCATCCATGTTGAAATAGGTTATTAATCTTCTTAAAATCTCAGGATGTATATTAATCCTATTTAATTGAATTTGCTGAAGCTTCCTTTGGGATATTGATGTGATCAAAAGATCATTATTTTTATACCCCATACTTCGTACCATCGGTCGACTTAGATAATAACGCACTATCAAGGTTTTAATTTTACGATGAATATGATTAAGACTATTGGATGAGCTTAGCCACTCTAGCTTATACCATGGATATTGAAGCGTGTTATCATTTGCATGAACGCGCAACCAGTCTATCAATTCTAGCAACTGCACAAAATGATCTAGTTGATCAAAATTGTCACGAAGGCTAGCCAGAGAAGTTCTAAGTTCTAAAGCATGTTTCTCCTTAGCTTTATAGTACTCTTTATCTAGAAATTTAAACGATGGCTGATAAGCTTCAAGCATTCTCACCAATGCCTCAAGCATGTTTGCCCAATAAATATTAAACTCATTATCTGTCATATTTATACTCTTACACCTCGATATTTGAACCATTTTTCACACTTAGTCAGCATGATAAGAGTCTACACTCTCATTAAATAAAACTTTCCATATTCTAATAAAATCTGTAGGAAAATTACTATCATCCTCATCACTATCTTGATCATATGCCATTTCTGAATACTTACGAAATCCGCTAATCACAATATAACCAGATGAAGTTATTGCTATAGAAACACTACTACATATGAATTTTCCCTCATAATAATGCTGTTGAAACAAAGGCTTTTGGCGATTTGAAAAGTTTAAAATATTCAAAAGATTACCATACTCATAGCACCAAGCAACACAGCTAGGTGTTATCCAATCAATACTGATCTGTCCATGATTATTATGTGGAAGATTGAATTGATAGATACGGTTGCAAGTATATTTATTACTACGCTCGCGACACCACAAATCAACACTACCTTGACTGGTTATGGCAATCAAATCACCACTATCTGATGCAGTAACAATAATATAGCTCTGTTGAGGCGCTCCTATTGGATATAGCTCGATACGCTCTTTTGGCCTCTCTAGATTATAAACCGATATACAGCGCTTATTTCGATCAACAATAGCAAATGTATGTTCATTAATACGCGTAATATATGGATAAAGTCTGGCTATATTTATTTCCAAGACACTAAACTCGCCTTCCTTCCATAATCCAATACGTCCCCTATCTAGAATCATCAAAACACAGCGATCTGCCATAGGCAAAATATCACAAACGAATTGATTCTGTAGAGCACATAATAACTTAATATCTGATTTTTGCTCTCGCGGATCTATGCTAACAAGATAAGAAAACCCTAGATCATTATCAATGCTCAACAAGGCAATCAGCCTAATCTCCCCATAAACTACACCTTGCTTTATATGTGAAATACAAGCTTTATCTAAAATTTTTTTCTCCAAAAAAATCTCTCTACACGAGCCTATGTTAGATAAATTATCAGAATAAGGTCTGTAATTACATATATTAGAGTTCTTATCTCCTATACCTACGACATAGTTTAGATATATGGCAATCTCATGTTCAGGAATGAATTCTCGATACGAGTGACTTACATGTATTTTAGTATTTTTCACCCTTGGTATGTAAGGAATTGACTCAAAATAGCTCTTTCTATTTAAATGTCGTAGATTTTGATAATCTTCCAAGTTCATATATGGAAGTAAATACTCACGCACTATATTAGCATCACCACTAATCTTACCTAGCTCTAATCTATTAATTGGTATCGTTTTGCAATAATCTTGATAGCTATAGATAGTGTTACTTGAAGCGTTACTTGAGAAGTTCCTTATAATTAAAAACTTTAGTGAAACATATTCTTCACTCATACGCTTTTTAATCGTGCGAGCATTATCCTTCAAATGTGCATACCCAGTAGTAACCCTGTCTATAAAGTAATAAGGATAGACATGCAATAGTTCTATCATTTGCTTAACCTCTGGATAACCCCAAAAATTTTTATCCTTACTCTTAATGGCATTTAAACAAGTAATAATTTCTCCAGATCTTGATAAATCATCCGCAATTGAACCAGATTTATCTTTCAAGTTTATGTTATCGAATATGCTCTTAAGATCATTGTGTAAGGTAGTCAGACAAGACACAAGATCACTAAAGCTTTCATAAAAAAAAGTAAATGCATATTGATTCATATAGTTCCCCCATGCTTTAGGGATAATAACCATACTTTAAATACGCCATCATTAGTACATACGATAATATCACCAACCGGAGAAACAATAAGCTCAAAACAGTCACTACAAAGATACATCCAGTCATCTTTATTGCTGAGTGACAAAATTTTGATTTTTGTCCACGCGTACTGAGCTACAATTCTGCCATTAGGTAGTTCAATTATTTTCCTCACATGTGATTCTACGCTTTGTATCTTATCAATCCTATCCTCTTTATTCGATGATGGTTTCCACAAACTTATCGTCCCCTTATCGCTGCCAATGACTATATTGCCATTTCTTAACACACAAATTGCAGTAGGGTACTCCTGATCTTCTATATAACCTATTGAGATAGGATTATTAAGATCATCAAGTCTGCAAAGATATAAATTAGCATCATCAAGAAGACTGAATACTATTCTTTCAACATCTAGTCGCGCAATCTCCATAATCATACTATTAAGCGGCTCACCAAGCCGCATCTCTTTCTGATTATTAATTATAGTGACAACACCAACCTGATGAGTATTGGTTGTTACAACGAGCATATTGTTTGTAATGGGTAAAAATGCATCATACGATAAATCATTTGTCAATCTACCAATTATTATGACTCTCCCATTTTGCTCCAAACTGAAAATTTTAGATCGCCCATTTGTATTGCCAATCATAATAAATCGATCACCCCAAACAGCCTGTTTCATATGTTGAACACTGGTAACTTCAGGAATTTCTATTGTCTTTTCTAAAGAAATATATCCTTTCCTGCTTAATGAAAAAATAAAGATTTTATTCCAGTGGTGCCCTATAAACTTGCCATCATGGCGCATGCTAAATCCATGTGCAACAGGAACAAACCTATTAGCAAAATAACACGAATATCTGTGAGTTGCAAAAAAACCAATATATTGATCTTTTACATTCAGTAAATAAGGTAATTTATAAAAAGTTCCTTTGCATAATTTTCTAAATTCACCATAATTATTGATTGTAAAATAACTAATTAATACCCTTATTGCATTATCATGCATAGTTACTTTATTCAAAACCACAGCGTCTGAGGTCGATAAAAATGCTCTATTCACAGCCATTTGCAAACTATCATTATTTAGCATTAATTCGCGAGAAATATACGGAATGATTACATGCTTAATTTCATTGTGCAATTTATTGAGATTACTAGAATATCCCAAGTAATTAGCAATAGTATTTGAATTTGCTAATGCCTCATTATTTATGTTGACTCGTAAAAAATTCACCAGCTCTAATAAATGACTAATGCTATACTCGCCATCCCTATCACCCTTGACATTATTAAGCTTATCTTTTAAGGCAAGAGCATATGACATTTTACATTGATACAGATTTTCACTTCGTTTGCTGCTTGGTTTATATTCCATAAGCATTTTTATAAATTGCTCAAGCATATAGGTGAACCACATATTAAATTCATAGTCTGTCATATCTAATCCCTTATTTTTTAAATGCTGTGAATGAGCTTTTAGATCTCTTTTGATCTGATATTCTTCTTTCTCTTGCGTATTTATAAGGATCCTGCAGTGTTAAATATTGAGGATTTAAAATAACAACAAAAAATGGCTTATATACATTTTGCCCAAGTTTTAAAACGGTGCATTCGCTAAATGCATATTCCTGGTGAACTGCATAGGCTCGTAAAGCTTTATTGCTCGAATTAAACGAATCCACTGCCTGCAAACAACAGTTTACTGCATTGTTATATTTCTCTAAGTTATTCCGGTTGTTATGACTACTACCTGAAATAATAGCGCATGAATACTCGTTAAGATGGTTAAGTTTCTTAGCAATATCACTCAAAAACGTTACGATTGGTTGCATATTTCTCGTTCCCAATCCACCACAGGTCTCATTAGTATCGTTGTTGTCATATGACACACATGAGCATAGGACGCCACGCGCCAAGATAAGGTCATTACCTGCCATTAAATCTTTCTGTATTTCTTGATTATCAACTGTTCTATATTCTCGACGAATATTAAACATTTTTTGCGGCAAATGTGAAACATCATATGATTTATATACAATTCATTCACTAATTTACAATCTTCTTTGGCATCATCTTGTGGATCAACAAATCGTTTCTGTAAGGGTATCACATATTTTTCATACCTTTCATTCACTAATTTAAAATATTCTTTAGCATCCTCTTGTGGATTAATAAATCTCTCCCAAGAACATTGAGTTATCCTATATGAATAATATTTATCTAGTAATTGTTCAAGTTCAACCGCTATTGATTGATCTAAACCTGGTATTTTCTTTAACTCTTGATTCACATGACAGGTATCAGATAAGCAGCAAATATTCTGGTAATCATTATTTATACAAACTTCATTAACCATGTGCTTATGATTTTTCAGGTTATATATCAATGCATAAGGGTTTATAAAACGCATTATTTATTTTCCTTTTATTACTAGCGATAGCGACTAAGACTATTTTCAGATTCAAAATTATCATACTGATCAAAGCTATGCTGATCACTATCTGCTAACTCATGCTGCATATCATGCTCCCCATCAAAACGATTGTTATTTTGTGTAGAAATCTCTCGTTTTTGTATCTTCTCAAGCTTATATTGATCAAACTTATGCGGAATAAGTCTTAATCGCGTATTCAATACCTGCCATTGCGTACTATCTCGATATTGATCAATGCAATCACTAATCTCCTGCAATTTCTCACCATCAAGATGCTCATACAATGTAACAAAGCATTCAGGGAAGTATTCCATCGGATCAAACTGCTCAAGCTTTTGTTGTAAATCGGCATAGACAACGGCTGATTCTAATATCTTTTCATTTTTAAGTAACTTGACCAATAAACTAATGCGTTCAGTCAGTTGATACCATTTACTATTGACCTTTCCATGTACATCAAATGGCAAGCCTTGCAGCTGATTGGTTAAGGCATCCTTTACGGTTTCTTCCGTGGCTTCAGATTCTATAACTAACGAACGGCTAATCTCGTCCTTCATTAGCATTGCTACCGCCTTTTCTTTCTCTGCAATCACTTTGATCTTTGCCACTTTATCCAAGCATTGACTCAAATCTTCGTTTATCTTAGTTTTGAGTGTTTCAGGCAATCGCGCATGAAATATCTGCGCATGTTCACTAAGCACTGTAACTAACTGTGCTTTTTCATTTTCTAATAGTTTTTTTATATCTCGAGTAACAAGTTCCTTAAGTTGGCTATAAAACCATCTTAATGACGCAAATAATTGTTTTGAAAATAGTGCATTGTCATTGCCTGCCAAATGTTCATTTTTCCCAAAATATTCACCATAGGTTTTAATCACTTCAAGCACTGTGGTTATATTTTTTTTTGCAGTGTCTATCTCACTATAGAATAGATAAAACCAAAGCATGGGGTCAAGTATGCGCTCTGATTCAAAACACTCCATACAAAAATGCGCAAGTGCTTCATACTCTCCTGCTTCAACCATTGCTGATGCTCGTGATTTTAATAAAACATCGACACTACCACTTTCAAATTCAATAGATTTTAATTGATCAATTAACATAATCATCTTCCTTTTTTATCACACTAAGGTCTATTTATTCTCAATAAAATTCGCATCAACAATATATTTATTGGTTGAGATTTCACAATCATCTTTGGTTTTGATCTGAATACCATTATCGTCTAGAATAATATGACTCTTATTATTGATGTTTATCACAAAAGATTTCTTATCTAAAATTACGCGATTATCACCAACTGCAAACTCAATTTCATCTGCTTTGATCTTAAAATTTTCTAACTCTAGCACCCCTTTACCTGTTTGATCCAGACTAAATGAATAGATTTTCTTATCATTCGTAATGGTTTGACTAATGCCCTTAGTCGCCTCGTGTGCAATGCTTGCTGCCTTATGTGTTATTTTATCCTTTTTAAGATCATAATAGCTGCCTACAGCAGCGCTCTTCTCGCCATTTTGGAATAGCTCAATCATAATCTCATCGGCACTTTGATTAATTTTGCTCTTAGCTTTATTTTGACTCACGCTATTAACCCTTTATTTTTGAAGTTGACTGATTAGCATCAATAATTTCCAACTCAACTCCCTCACAAGAGGAACAACTAAGCTTACTATTGGCTGTCACGACTTCTTGATCATAGACAGTCACTCGATTACTGGTTGCATTAAATGGTGCAAATAATGCGGGGCACAAAGTAGGCGAGATACCATTGCTTTCTGCTACCCTTTGCGGATGCAAACAAGAAATACTAGGCAATATGTTTACCACAGGTTTTTGATCTTGTTGTGTCACCACGGTTTTAGTCACACCATAATCTACACCATTAGGCAATTTGATTAATGTAATTGGCTGCAATGAATAAGGACATTTCAGTATGGCGCCATTTGCTACACCATGCGCTGCCTCCTCACCCGCTGCCTCTTGCAACAATGTTGATTGATCTAGGCAAGCAAGGCTTCCGGCAAGCGCCATACTCATGTCTATATTACTAACATTTAAGTTAGTTAAACTGCTATTTAATGCTTGAGATAAAAGTCCATGTAAGCTTTGTAGTTGCATTTGCGGCATATCTGGTGTCGTTAACATCTGCCAGCTAGGAATGCTGGATGACATCGGTGTCAATGATGGTAATTCAGTGGTAACGCCTAAGGGCAGCTGATTGCTAAACGCATTAAAAGACTGCATGCAGTCTTGCATATAACCTAAGCCCACTTGCTGACAATCTTTCACTTTATTCCAAAAATCAAGCATATTTTGGTAAAGCGATTTTAACGCTCCTAACATATCTGGAGAATTCAAACCAACTGTTGGTAGCTGAGGGATATCTAAGTCATATTGATAATTTAAATCAAATAAATCCAGATTGTAATTAATCATCGGTAAATCAGTAAATGCAAACATTACTGGCGGTAGCGTAATACCACAAACCGCACTATCAATTGATTGTGCCAAATTCATGATATCATCATTAGATAAGCTGCCAGTCATCGCAGATGTACTGGGACTCTGCAATGTTGTCATTTGTGGCATTTGTGGCGTATTCAAACTCGATATTGTTGTTACATTATTTAAACCAGAGCCCAATACTGCACTTGAATCATCTAAATGTGTTGACAACATATTAGGCAAGCCTTGAGCCTGTGCATTAAGCGTATCTAGTTGACTGCTTCTATTAACTCCACTGGCTTGCAACTGTGTCGTTGCCTGATTTAATGCCTCTTGAGTCTGATCTAAATTCATCTGCACCTTGTATTTATTTAAATCCTGACAGCAATTGATCTGGGCACATACCTTACTCATTGCTGCTGATGCTTTAGTAATAGATGTTGCTACCCCACTAAAATCAGCACTGTTTGCCAGTGGTAAGCTAAGGTTACTATTGCTGTAAATATGACAAGGTAGCGTTGTTTTTGAAGGTTTACTTGCCATGTTTAGCGAATTTTGCTGTGCTTTATCAAGTGCTGATATAAGTGCTGAGTTACCACTAAAACTCGCTATATTACGTAACCCTACAATCGTTTTACGATATAATACTTGCTGCTCATTTGATATCTCTTGATGACTTTGATTGGCTTTCTGATCATGCCCATTAGCCATCTCTTGCTGATTATTTACGCCCTGTGTGTTTGTCTTAGTTTGTGCATCTGTATTTTCACTTTTTTGTAATGGTAAATCAGATTTTTCACCCGTGTTATGTATACGATCTAATGAGCGCATATTCTGTCTTAAGCTAGCAACTTGTTGTGTATACTGCCCCTTATGTTCAGCTTGAAGCAAGCTACTGACTGACTGATCAGAATCACTATGAATAGCACGAATTTTAGCAAGATAATCGCTCTCAAACTTGTTGGCATCTTTTGGGTTCACTTGCCCTCTTTCTTGCAAAAACTGCTGACAAAGCCCATGGAGTGATGTGCTATTTTGCATCATTTTTTGTATCGATGGCGCAACTTCGGGCGCCTTTGCAAACCCACCAATTAATAAAATATACTGACTCAACCCTTGCTGCATTTTTTGAGCATGAAATGCCACAGGCATTCGCTGCGCCAATGCGTGCAATTTACTTGATTGCTTAATAGACTCTTGCACAGAATTTTGACGTTCTTTAGGAGGCATCTGCAATAGCTTATGTTTATACTCAGCTGAAAATACCTGACTATCTGGACAATGATAAAGTTTGCCACTATCAAGCGCCTCAGTTAATTTCTGACCATGAAATAGATATTGATATAGTGGCATATCAAATGCAGTTGTTGACTTAGCAAATGGCAACTCATCAAAAGTACTGCTTTGCGCGCACAATTGTTTAAATTTTGCCAAGTCAACCATGTGAATACCTGGGATAGCCTCAATCACTTTTGCAGCTCCACGGCATTATTTTCAACGTCAAGCATTGCTTTCTTTGTATCAGCAGGCAGTAAAAAAGACCATGTTGCTGACGCATCACCATCTTGATCGACTAAAAAATAAACGCCAATATATTTTGCTGTTGCAGGATACTCGATATCTACGCTATCCGCTGTATTAGGATAAAGCTGATAACTCTTATAAGTTTGCGCAATCATTTTCTGATAAACGCTCTCCTTGGTCTGTGCCATATAATTCTCAAGTGTTTCATTTGGGTTCACGACCATATAAAAGCTCTGAGCGTTATTTGCTCCTTGATCAGCATTTATTTTAAGCGGCTTGACCAGTGCAGCATTTTGAAAAAATGCACATCCTGATAAATTTATTGCCATCAGTGAAACAACAACTGCCAACACATGGAAATATTTTATTTTTTTGACTTTTTTTATCAATTTCATCATTACTCCTAGACATGATACTGTGAAAGCAAGCTATTAACTTCCACACTTAACCCCACTTGCACATGTGCATGAGGAATATTGACTTGCCAAACCCCGCTTTGTGCGTTTTGGACATAATCCAATAATAAGGCAAACAGATTGTCATAAGTATGCTCATATTTAACCGTCTGGCCATCTGTTAGAATCAAACCAATTTGAAAACGAACAGGTTTCCACCACTGTACTGTTGTATCAATCCAACCGATATCAGCATTAACACCATAGTTATAGGCATCATTTAATGCGACAAATGAGAACTTCACCTTGCCTCCTGAAGCAATGTCATCGGGGTGATCGCCAAGCTTTAGATTAAGGTGAAGCGGCTGATAATTGCCTTTTTGCCATAATAATGCAATGACGCTCTGCAGTTGATTGGTGGCTGACAACTGCTGTTTACTTAAAACACATACTGAATCATTACTGTTATCACAATTAAATTGCCCATCTTTTGCTGCCATAATCGCACTTAACGCTTTAATATACTGCTGATAATTACTTGATGGATTAATCAAAAGGTTATATAGCTGTGCAGTGCTAATGACTGAGCTTGCATGTATTGCAAACGGAAAACTGTTTTGTAAGCTTAAGAGATCATTACTAACAAAGTCCTGCCATTGATCTGCCAACATTTGCTTTAATGTAAGTAAGCCGGTATTTAATGTAACATTAACGGGTAACGATAATTTCTGGCGCGTGCTCTCATCAAGATTCGCCTTAACAAGTGTATTCTCAAGCAAAACTCTATATGATCCAGGTCGACTATGAACAATATCCTCTGCAATCTTAACGATACTTTGATCATTACTACTAATATCCTGACGCATCGCATTAATCACACCTAGATATGCCTGTAACTGCCCCACATTGCCAATAAATTGATTAAGACCACTAAAGTTTGATTTAATTAACTGTAATTGCGGCAAATTCTTTGTATCAATAGCATTAGTATTTTCGCTAAAGAACTCACTAATCAACTGCCAATACTGCATGTTATCTACTTGATTAAGATATATTTTCAACCCCCCAAGCGTTGCTAATGCGGAATCAGGTGATAGTAGTGTCTGTAATGTATGGTTATAGACGTTCTGATACGCAGTAATATAGTGTGCCATCACCTCATTTTGCCATGAGGTAAACACACTCATATTCGCAATATCTTTAAGCTTAGTCACCGCTGCCGTATACTCTGAGTTTAAATTTGTTACATAATTATCAACACCGACCTTAGTATAAATCACAGGAATTTTTATCCCTTCAAATGTAATATCTCCAAGGTGATCATCTTTAGCTACTACTGCATAACTATTTGCCTGTGCTAGCATGCTCGAGAGTGTATTTAGCTTTGCTTTAATAATACTCATCCCGATTGTATGGTCGCTTTGATCCCCTGTATTCAACAAAACTTCAGCAACTTTTTCGGTTGACAATAGGCTTTGAGTAATACTCTCTAAAGAGATCTCGTCTGGCGTTGCAAACACATCACTAAAATCACCTGATTTAAAGAGCTTCTCCAATGAACTTTGATACTCAGAAAATGCCAGCTGCTTTTTATGATCAAAACTAATACCTGTAATTTCTTCAATCGCTTGAGCTGTTTTGCCATCTGAGTGTACTAATTTGGCAATTAGATTTTCTTTTTCTATCGGCAAAAACTCTTTGGCAATGTAAGACTTCCAATCATTTAAACTCACTGCATGTGCATGTATTAGATAATTAAAATATACCGTATTTGTAGATGTGGCTTCATCATGCTCTGTGTTTTGTGTCAATAAATTGGCTAAAATTCCACGCTCTGATGCATTGAGCTTGACGGGGTATAACGCCAACGTTTTTAAGACGCTTTTATCTACTTTTATCATAGATGAGAAAAGATCAAGATTATCAACAATAAGCTTACGTGACACGCCATCATCGCTATTAAAGAAGTAGTACAACAGCACAATATTTTTAAATGAAGTTTGCGCCTTAATACTCTCTAGCACTTGGTCAAGATAATATCTGGAACTGACTTCACTTAAGCCAACCATCTCATAACGCTCTGGCAACAAGAACTCCAATGTCTCTGTATTTTGCGCCATGTACGCTTGATAGCGCGCCCCTATTTGCGCTATTGTTAAATCAGGATCAGAACTTATTTCAGCAGAAAATTGTTTAAGGTTTGTCTGATATGAAGCAGCTACGGCAATAGCAGCCCCAGATATAGCAAAGCCAACAAGACCTAAGGATAATCCAGCCAATACCTTTTTTGAATATTCACTATTTAGCTGTGATTTTTCTAAATTCAATATAAAAATATGTTGATCCAGAGATGCTCTATAATGTGCCAGATAAAAAATTGATACAATATCATCTCGTTGGCGTACGTTATTAGTAATCTGTGAACAAAAACCTGCAACATCTGCTAGACTCATCTCTACTTGTGACAAGTAAATGATAATATCATTGAGTTTTTGATAACTATTATCCGTGGCACGCGATAAAATATTGCTATCTTTAGCCAGTGGCTCAAGTATTTGTTTTTTAAGACTATTATGGACAAGCTCAGCAGAATCTATCAGTAGTGTATCTATTGGGTGAGCGCCTGATTTTAAAGATAGCTCCATATAATCTGAAAAATGACTTACTGACTTGGTGCTTAAAGAATAAGTTACTGCATGACTCCCTATTACCGTCAAGATAGAGGATAGCAACGACGCCATTTTTTGACTGATATTCTCTTTAGCAAAGTGAATGACTACTACTGGTGGCTTTTGATATTTCCTATGCATATAACGCCAGAACTGGCCAAGCTCATTGATATTACAACGATCAATATCCAATAATTCATGCACAAAAAATTGCTCAGCTATGCTATAGCGATAAGCACCATCCGCTGATAACTCTTGAACACCTGAAATTAGCGTACCTAAGCCTGTCTCTGCTTCGACAAAATCATCTTGACATAGATTAATCACTACATAAGGCTGTTGACTAATATGTTTAATTGCATTTATTCCTGATGCATTCGCCGAAAATGATTTATAAAAACGGTAATATGCATTATTGACTAAAATACTACTAAGACGGGCACGCCATGCGTTACTAATATAGCGCCAGATATACTTAAATATAAATGGCTTCTTTTTGATTAGATAAATAAATACAGCAAGCACAATCGCTAAGATTATAAAATGAACTGCATATGCTTTGATAAATTGAAGGATATAGTGCATGTTTTCTCTCACTATGACTGAACGATAAAACTTAAATTTGACTGATAAACACTGATAATACTTTCTGTTTGCTCATCACGATGACTAATTTCCAGATAGTCATTCTCTTTTGCATCATGACATAAGACATGATAGTTATTTTTTTGACCAAGGTTAAGACCTGACACAGAATCATCAAACACACGGGGATTGACTTGTGAACGCTTGACATGCTCAATTTCAAGATGTTCTGAATAACAGCATAATTGTACATAAGCACCATTGCGATGCGGTAAATAAGCTTGATCAAAATGACTATGCAAATGTATTGACACAGGGAAAAGATTTTTACAGCCCTCTGCAACCAATGATTTATTACAAATTTCGACGTGATAGGAGGGGGTATCTTGTGTAACTGGAGACAACTGATAATAATCGTCTTTAGAGCTTGCTGCGTCTAAATAGGATGCTCCTTTTTCGTCAACTCCTTGATATAACGCTAAAGCATGTGTGTTTTTTGACGAATCACTTTGTGCAACAACCCTAGCGTCAACACGATAATATTGCTGAGGCTTATAGTCATAACAATAGCTCACAGGTGCATCAGCATCTGTAAGCATCATTTCCGTTATACTATCAAAGCGTGGCATATGCTTTTTATCAATTTCCCACTGCAATGGATCATGATCATCATATCTAGGCACTCTTTGCTCGGGACTTTGTAACTTTAAGCTGATTTTAGTTGTAGAAACCACGGCTCTTTTAAATGAACTTGGCTTCACTTTGTCAAATACTTTACCTGATAAATCAAGCTCGGTATTGGGTAATGCTGATAATCTCGTCGGCAAACCATGTAAGCTTATTTTCATCTGCTGAGTGACAGCCTGGACCTTTTGGTCTTGTGACTTGATAAACTGCTGCGTTGCCGTTGAGGCTTGCTCAATACTTGAGTGATATAAATTAACACGCACAGCTTCTTTTATTTGCAAGCGATTACTTGCTTGCGCTGTTTGCTTAAGAGGTAATACAAAATGCGTGTTAAGCATTGTCATTTCTCCTTGCAACTGTCTTATATTATCTATCACGACATTTTGCATTCGTACGAGATCATATTTTTCTAACTGAAAAGCTTTCTGTGTATGATTTTGACTATATTCAGCAAAACCTGATTCCACATAATATTTTTTTGTTTGGTAGTCAAATAATATGACTCCGCCATAAAGATCAATAACTTCCAAAAGATAATCATAAAAATAGCGCTGATAACAGTTAACATTAATCACATCTTTTATAACGTTTAATGCCTTCCACTGATCTGAAAACTCAATGTTTATTGTTGATGCCATCGGCGATAATATACGCTTTAACACATCAACATAGCTCATACGTTGATATAGGCAAATGGGTGCAATACATTGCGCATAAGCAGTTAATGGATCATAAAAGCTAAGCTCTAAAGTTTGTCGCGATGTGTTAAGTTCAATTTCTTGATTAACCTCATGAAAAGATAGATCTGTCAATGTATGTTTTATTGCACCTTGCTCAGCACAGCCAAAATTATACGCAGTCAAATCAATCTGTGTTTGTTCATAGCTAAGATCATCATCATTTTCACAGTGCCTTAAATCCTTAGCAATAAGCTTTAAGTCAATAATAAAACCTGCACCATCGTGTAGAAACTTGAGTTTATCATTGAATGTGTTTAAGGCAGATAACGACAGTTTTAAACTGCCTTTATAGCCATGTGCATGCAAACTTAAGTCAATCCAGTCAATGTAGTTGACATTAATTTTAATCTGATTATCAATGTCCTTTTGACCTTTTTTTGTCAGAGGTGCAATCGATAAGTAGGCTTCATTGAACTGCGGCGATGTCTCATCGATGTTATTGCGCGTTTTATCTGCCATATCAACACCACCAGAGATATCCATAGGTAGTGAGTAAAGTCAACAACGACGCACCTAAAAAGCCATATGCAAAGCGATAGTTTAAATGCTTGAGAATGCGCATATACCTTAGCCTTCCTGATATACCTTGCTCACGCAAAGGATTATCTTGCAGTTTGTCTTGTAACTTAAGATAACTATTGGTCTTACGCGAAATACAACTATCATTCAGATATTTACTTAATTTATCGATATAAAATTTAGTGCCATGCTGATTAGTTAGATAATATTTTCCTTTAAACCCTGCTTTTAATAAGAGTATCATCGATAATACAATAAATTCTGGTACTTTCTTTGCACCACTTAAAACATCATCAATCATGCTAAAGAAATAAACTCCACCATCAACACGCTGATAATAGTGATTTTGAAGACTATGCCATTTATGTGAATCCAGTAATTTTTCTAGATTCACATTAATCTGCTCATCACAATAACACGCCAAAGGAAATATGACATAAAACTCAACGTCATCCTGATAAGTTTCCGCCACCAATCTCCTTAGATGCGATATCGCTTCAACCATTTCATCGCGCACTTGTGAAAGTTTAGTAATAATCAACTCTGGTTGCAGTTGATTTTTAAACTCCTGTTGAAGTTCATCTAACTTACGCATAACGTCAAGCCATAAACTCCAATAGTTTAGATGATTCATTTAATACTCCTTTAAATGCTAAGTGCCTATGCAAATATTATCGGGTGTTTTTTGGATCTTCGGATAAAGTTCGAGAATGACAACGCATCGTCAGATTCGGGCTTGACCCGAATATCCATTGTTACCAAAAAACTATTGTTTAGGTACTTACAATATTAATTGCAGAAAAGATGATTAAGTTTCAACCCAAGCTATTTGGATTTTACTTTAAACAGCTCCTGATAGTCACCAAGACAAGTCAATTGACTTTTAAGCTCCTCTTTAGTTGAAGAACTCCCCAAGATGGCGCGAATCTTTTCCTGAAAATGACGATTGTTATCAAACAGTGATTCAAAATTACTAATCATTTCCTTAAGGCGCAATAAGCGCCTTAACTCAGGAATTTTATTCGCTAAAACCACTGGTGAAAAACAATCAATTTTATTCATTTTAAGGTCAATATCCAAAGTCGCTGCATGTGATGGATTAACATGATTTGCAACTGTAATCGTTTTACTCATATTAAGTTTTGACATCACTGCGTTAATACCCGACTTACCACTGATAATATTTCTGTCATAGTAATTCTTCTGCGATTCGTTAGAACAGCCATTAGAAAAATCACCCAACATTAATACCTTAAGTGGCAAATTCTTTTTGACCTTTTTCTTATCCACACCAACCATATCATAAGAGATATTGACGCGAGAGCTGGGTATTTTTTGTTTATAACTCATCACCTACTCCAGATAGCAAGTCTACTTATCTTTAATGTCATAAGACTCTTTATTATCTTTTTGCATATACTGCACATGCAAAGTAGTTGCGCAATCAGTTGAATAGAACCCTAAGATTCTCACATAGGCTTTTTTACCTTCGCCATCCAGATGAATTTCAATATTTTCTTTTTTAGCAGTGACCTTGATACTTCCACCATCGCAACTTAAACCATTGGTAAAATCAAGCTCCTGAGCATCTAAGATAATCTGCTTATCATTAAACTCAGACAATTCAAATGACATCATTGGCTTATTAGTACTACTCCCTTTCTTCTTACTCAGTTTTTGACCTTCAGCATAAGTCATCACACCGTTTAACGTAACCTGACCGTAAGCAAGAATTTTATATAACGGCAACTCTAAATAATCAATGACCATAGCAGCTTCTTCAGTATTACCTAATTCACTTCCACCGTTATAGCCTTTTAATTTTTCTGAGACTGACTCACCATCAAAGCTCATGCTTTTGATATACGCTCTAGCGGCATGGGCATTATTATTACTGCCAGAATGTCCATCAAAAAATACACTGCTATCCACTCGTACTTGCACATGACTATTCTCTATTGACACACTATTTGCACTGGTACCCATAAATTAACTCCTTAGTTATAATTGATCTTTCTTTTTTTTATTTACACTCCCCCGCAGAATTTCTTATTCCGCAACACCCTCATTTTCAGCCTCTGCTGAATCACTTTCCGCCTCATTAGCTGAGCCATCCAAGGTAATTGGTAACTTTGTGGCAAGGCGCATTGAGACATCGATACCCTCTAACTGAACGTGTGGCACCAAATCAATCTGACACTTATACCATCCAAGACGCCCTGTTTGTGGCAATACAGCAACATTGGCCTCTTTGAATGGATAATAAGCCAAGGTGACATCACTTGGATTAGCCGCAATGGTGACGAAGTTACCAATCCAATCACTTAAGAATTTTTGCACATGGTTATGATCATAGTTTGATCCAACACGATCACGAACAATTGACTTGACATAATGCGCGATCCGACAGACCGATAAAGTATAAGCTAAATTTGCATTAGCTTGTGCGGTTTCACTCAAATCAGGATTATCTTCATCCTCAAGCACTGCACGCGCTGATTGCGCACTAAAAAAGCACCCGCCTTCAGCACGCTTATCACCAACAAAAGGAATAAAACCTGCTCTTGAAAACTCATACTCTTGAGAATCTGAGACAAAATACTCAACACTACCTGTTTTTTGCGTATACCCTGAAATATTAAATTCATAACTGGATAGGTCATCTATCAAACCACCACCCAATGGTCCACGAATATATTGGCTCCAGCCTGTTTTCTTAAATGATTTAATCACATTTTTTGCAAACAGGACTGAAGCACCCCCCCAGAGGTAGGATTTATTATCAAACAAATTATGTAGGCGCTCTTTAAAAAAAGTCACCGAATAGTTTTGTCTTGCATTGCTCGCATAAAGCTCAGGCGAATCTTCCGCATAAGGTCGACGCAACAAATAGCGCGGGAATGTTAATCCAACGTAGGCAGCCTCTTCCGTTTGCCTAAAGCGATTCCATGCAGCATATTTAGAGCTATTCAACAGCCCATTAAGATCGCGCACCTCATCAAATGATTCAAAGCTATCATAACCAAAAAACTGCGGACCAATGTTAGTGATAAACGGCGCATGAGCTGCCGCACAAACTTTACCAATATTTGAAAGCAATAATAAATCTTCATGCTGACGCCCAATATCAAACATCCCAACGACTAAGGAATAAGGCTCACCACCATATTGATCATATTCGCTGGTATACACTCGCTTAAATAAATCTGATCCAGTGTAGTCAGCACTATTAAGCTCAAAGTCATCAATCAACTCATCTTTTGATACTTCGTGCAGTACAACCTCAACCTCATCATGATCACCTACTTCCTCAAAAACATCATTCAGAGACAACCACATTGACTCAAGATATTTAAAATCCTCATTACTGATAACTTCATTTAGCTGCTTATCAATCACATCATCAATTTTAGCTTTAATACGAGCTGTAATTTCTTTGGAGAAATTTTCAGGCCCTTGCATTTCTGCCATCACTGCTGTCATCGAAACCAAAAATTCTTTTAGCTCTTGCTCTGCGGAATCCATATTACGCGTTATCGCAATTTCATTGACACCAGATTGCGCCATTAATGCATTGATTTGCTCAGCATTACTATCATTTACTAATCCAACTAATTGCGTTAAAACCTGACTCACATTTATTCTCCATTACCTATTATTCCAGAAGATAACCGATAAAGATCAAATTAAAGTCTTTTATTGACTCATAACAAACTCTTCAAATCGATGGGGCGCATAATGAATGTATTTCCAAGTCAATGCAATAGCCCAACATTACAAGTTACAATTCAACAACAATATGGTTATATAACAAACATCCCCAATCATTTAATTTACATTTTTGCAATAGAAATTCAAGTGAGACTATAGGCAAAATATAATAAGGAAAGCAATAGAAGGAAATAAGATATTTTTTATGTTTTTATTCGAAATCTCATCAAAAAACAAACAAAGTCAACTTAATTTAAACCCACATGATATAGGATCCAGTAAAGATCTACTCCCGAATGACAATATAAGAGAGCGTGTTATTAGCTATTTATATTTTACAAGTGATTATATTCGAATGAGGCAAGTATCAAAAAAATTTAAAAAAATAACTGACGATCACATAGCTATCCTTGAAAAGGAATGTGAAGAACAAGACAAGTTACCACATTATAAATTCTATTACGGACATATATTCTTAAATATGGAGTATTATCAACACTTACATTTTGATAGAAATACATGGATTGGAAATTCAGAGGCACAATTTAAACAATGCTTCACTTATTTTCACAACCCTGTAGATATTTTCGTTCAATTGCTTAGCAAAGAGCGTAACAATTATAGTGGTAGTAATAATAATGATGTATTTGACTCAATGAAGTCACGACAAATGTACTCTCTTAATCAAAGGAATAAACAACGTATTGAAATGACAATCATTGAGTATATAAAACATTACTACCTACCTTTAGGTACAAATAAGGAAAAGCAATTCGTTAATATAACGTATGCAGAGACTGATAATAAGCTTCACACACAACTGCTTAAAAGTGGGGGGGGGATATGCTTAAATGCAATTACAAAAAATATAATTTAAATGAGCCTTTAAGCACCATATCTAACTATCTAGAAATATCAATAAAAAACGGTACGCTTTCATTTTCTATTCAACAATCGAACAACAATGAGTTTGAGTATTTACCAAGTCATCAAGAAGCCCCATTTTCGGGAGTTGCAAATCTACATTTTATTCAGATAAAAAATGGCGAAAATATGAATATCAAAGAAATTCAGAAGAAGATCCAATTGGCTAAGAGGTATTACTCCTATGACGTTTCTATCGTCTTTTATACATGCAATAAAGATTATAATGATTGGTCAGAGAAGCTAACTTCAATTGAATACAAGATTGTTGCCATTTTTCCACCTACTGCGCTAGATTTTCTAAAGTCTAAGTTATTATATGCTAACTCTGATAATAAAAGGTCCTTAGGATACCAGAGAATTACAGATAAAGATGTTGAAGCCATTGATAAACTAGAGAATGCCAATAGTATTAGAGAGTTTCTACGGTGTCTTTTTTCACCCAAACTTAGCACTAAGACAGCAAACGTTAGCCAACTAGCAAACAAATGTTTAGAGCTACTACGTAATCCAAAAAATAGGCAACTAGACGAACTTCGTACTGTATTTGATACAATCAGAAAAATGCGCTACTACGGTCTTGAAGGTTCTCTTGATGGGTATGACAAAAATAATAAATATGAACATAAAATGAGTGAATATTATAAAAAATAAAGATTATGAACGAGATGTGATTTCAACTAAATGATAACCAAATTGTGTTTTAACTGGTCCGTGAACTTTGCCAACTTCTTCAGAAAAAACCACTTTATCAAATTCAGGAACCATTTGACCTGGACCAAAAGAACCTAGATCACCGCCATTTCTACCTGAAGGACATAGTGATTTTTCTGCTGCTGCTTTTGCAAAGTCTGTACCTGCTTCAATCTCTTTTTTTAAAGCTTCGCATTCTGCCTCTGTTTGAACGAGGATGTGGCGTGCTGACGCTTGTTTCATATTGTTCTCCATATTAGTTTCTATTAATTAACACGCAGTGGAGTGTACCCAATCAATCATTAAAAAACAATGAAAAAGCGCGCAAGTTGCAGACAAATGAATTCAATCACATTTATACCGCTCATAAATCATTTTGCGGTGTTCAATGTCAAAGAAGTTTTTGATGGTTTATTTGTCCTAATGGATTTTAATAATTGATACGCCACCGGCACAATAAACAACGAGAACAGTGATCCTAATAACAATCCTGCAACAATAACCATACCGATTTGCTGGCGGGCATGCTCGCCGACCCCTGTGCTTAATAATAATGGAATAGCGCCTAAAATCATCGTCGCTGATGTCATCAAAATTGGGCGCAAACGTGTTGCGGCTCCTTTGATCACCGCTTCATTTAACGAGGCACCTTTAGCTAATAACTCATTAGAGAACTGCACAATCAACACACCATGTTTTGATACCAATCCAATTAAGGTGATTAAACCAATATCTGTATAGATATTTAATGTCCCTCCGATGAGTTTAAGTCCAAGCAAAGCGCCAATCACACATAAAGGCACTGTCAATAAAATAATAAATGGATCAATAAAACTCTCAAACAATGCAGCAAGCACCAAATAAATAAATAAAAGCCCCGCAATAAAGATAATAATCATACTGTTATTACCTTCAAGCATATCTTTGGCATCCCCTTTGAATGCCAAACTTGTACCGGGTAATAGTTGTTCGGTAATTGCCTTGATTTGCTCGACCACCTGCCCCATTGAAGCATTTGGTTGTAAGTTAATATCCATTTCCATCGCATGCATTTGGTTATAAGTCGTCAAATAAGGAATTTTTACCACTGGTGAGATACTTACTAAGCGTCCTAACTGCACCCAACCACCTGAATCAGTTTTGATATATAAACGATTTAACACATTAAAACTCTTAAGATCTTTTTTTGGCAATTGTACATAAATGGGGAAGCTCTCACCTCCGGTTTCATAATCACGCGATAACTGCCACCCCCCAAACATAATATTTAAGATCGTTTGGATATTAGCAGGATCAACGTCCAACAAAGCAGCATTGGTATAATTAATATTCATATCAAATTGTCCACTATTTACTGCAGTGCCAACACCTGCATGTGAAATAGTTGGCAATTTTTCAAGCATCGTGACCAAACTTCTGGCTTTCTTATAAAGTGTTTGATAATCATCCATACTCAATATATACATTTGAATGTCACCATCGCCTGATTGATTACGCCCTGATAATGGAAATACCCAACTACTACCTTGTATGCCTTGAGTATTTTTAATAATTCCATTTAATTCGCGCGCCACCTTGTAAGCATTAGTGACTTGATCCTCTCTTAAGATATTCATTGAAAACCCTGAGGTTTGACCACTTTGCGTATCAACAAAACCAAATGAGTGATCAAACACCTTACTGGGTAATTTATCTTGGATTTCATCCAACTTTTGCATGATAAAATCTGAGCTTGCGTTACTTTGTCCGACAATATTGACACCAACCACGCCAATGGTATCATTCGGTTGCAATGCTGTTGGCATTGAGCGAAACAAACCGATCCCTGCAATAATTAAAATTACAAAAATAGCGATGACCCAAAAGCGGACTTGTAACACGAAATAGAGTGATTTTTTATATGCTTTTTCACAGTTTGCAAACAATTTGGTGACAAATTTCTCATAGCGACTTTCTTTTGCTTTACCCAAAGTATGTGCACACATGGTCGGTGACAAGGTCAACGCGACAAAGCCTGAGATTAAAACACTCGCAGCCAAGGTAAAAGCAAATTCACGAAAGAAAACGGCTGATTTATCATTCATAAAGGCAATCGGGATATAGACAGCAACTAGCGTAATCGTCATACCAATAATCGCAAAGCCAATTTCTTTACTGCCTAAAATCGCGGCATCAAACGCATTATAGCCCTTTTGCATATAGCGATAGCAGTTCTCAAGGACAACGATCGCATCATCAACCACAAGTCCTACGGCTAGTACAATGGCAAGTAATGTCATCATATTGATACTAAAGCCTAGTGGCCAGATAATCACAAACACGCCAATTAAACACACCGGCAAGGTGACAATAGGCACCAATGCCGCTCTAAAGCGCCCTAAAAACAATAAAGAAATTAATGATACCAAGATAATGGCTTCAATAATTGTCTTAATAACTTCATATAAAGAGGCTTTCAATGAGGTTGCCACATTAAAGAGCACACTGGCTTTCATGCCCGGCGGCAATGAACCTTGCATTTGTTTAACGGCCTTTTCAACGGCATTGGCAACATCAATCGGGTTAGCATCACTGGTTTGAGAGACATTAACCACAACACCAGATTTGCCATCAATAATACTGATGGAACCGTTGGCAAGTGATAAATTGCCCAAGTATATCTTGGCAATTTGTTTTAAATAAATCAGCTTGCCATTATGTTTCGCAATGATTAGGTTTTCAAATTTACTGATACTATCTAATGCGCTATCAACATTAATCGTATAGGTATTGTTATTGGTAATAAGCTGTCCCGCTGAGACATTGCGATTAAGCTGCTCTAGTTTATTAACAACATCAATGGCTGAAATTTTTAAAATCGCCATTGCCTTGGGATCAAGCTCTATACGTAGTGCTGAGCCTTCAGAATAAACTTGCACATCACCAACGCCTGGAATCTGTGCTAATTGCTTGGTGATCGTATCATTGATATAGGATGTTAAGCTTTCCGTTGAGCGATTGCTATCTTGAAAACCAATTAGCATCACTTGCGAGCCATCACCACGTTGTTTAATCTGCGGTGTTTGCGCATTTTGCGGCAAATTGACACCTGCAATGTCACGCATGACTTCAGATTGCGCGGTAATGAATTTCTCTTGATCAATATTGCCAAAGTTCAATTTAATCTGACTTTGATCTTGCATTGAGGTCGCTTCGATGTAGCTTAGATTCTCCGTCCCTGAAATTGCGGCAACAAGCTGTTGCGTGACATCTTTTTGCACCACATCAGCACTTGCCCCTGGATAATTGGTTTGAATCATTAATACTGGTTTAAACACCGTTGGTTCAAATTGCAACTTAACATAACTAAAACTTAACAAACCACATAATACCAATATCGCATTAAGTACAAACGACAGTACGGGGCGTTTAATACAAATCTCAGGCAGCTTCATTTATTTCTCCACCTTAACGGCAACACCATCTGAAATATTACCCTCGGCAGATACGATTACCTCTTGCCCTTTACTTAAGCCCTCTAAAATACTGACATAATCTTTATCGATTTGCCCAATTTGCACGGGCACCATTTTGGCTTTACCCTCAACAATCACATAGACGATAAAACCACCACTTTGCGCACTTAATGCACTTTCAGGCACCGCCAATACCATGTTGTTTTCTTTGATAATTTGTGAGACATAAACACTCATACCAGGACTTAGCAGGTTATCCGTATTTTTAAAAATCGCACGTGCCGTAAAGGTCAAGTTATCGTCTGAAACATCTGGCGAGATATAATCCACCTTGGCATGAAAGACCTGTCCTGGAAATGCATCGACTTTAAAATCAACCGTTTGCCCAAGCTTAATACTACTGGCATAGGATTCCGGTAATGCATATTGCAGTTGTAGATTCTCCTTATCCACTAAGGATACCAAGGTGTCTCCTGCTGAGACATAACTGCCTTTGGCTAAAGTCGTTAATGTCAAATACCCACTAAAAGGTGCAACAATTTTAGTGTTTGATAGCTGGTATAATGCCGCATCATATTGCGCCTTTGTCTGCATGTAGCTTGCCTTGGCATTATCTAGCTCACTTTGTGAGACAGCATTGTTCTCCTTATACAAAGTATCTGTACGCTTATATTGCGCTTCTGATTTTGTAAAATCAGCCAATGCAGAGCTTACATCTGCCATTTGCTTGGTGTCATCCAAAGTCATCAATAACTGCCCTTCTTTGACATATTGACCACTGACAAAGTCAATACTGCTAACAATCCCTGCAATCTGCGCTTTAAGTGTCACCGTATTTGGCGCAACCAGTAGCCCTGTACCTTTGGCAGATAGCGGAATATTGCGCTCATTAACCGTTGCCATCATTACCCCTGTTGGCTCAACGTGAAAGCTCATCTCTTTCTTAGCAGTTGCTAAAAACAAAAAATAAATAACCACCAATAACAAGATTGCCGTAATAATTCCAAAAATAATATGTTTTTTCATCCATCAAAACCAATGATATAAAGCACTATTGCTTAAACTAGACGATCTTTTGGTACGATTCAAGAACATTAACAAATGTTGTTTAAAATAACACGTGAATTGTCCATACCCATCGTAAATCATTTTGCGGTATTTAGTTGCAAAGCAGTTGGTGAGGGTTTTGCAAAGTTGGATTGCAGGTAATAGCTAGGGCTATTGCCAAAATTCAACTTTGTAAAGGAGCAGCAAATGCAAAGCAAGAAATTCTGTAAAACGGTTTATGATGGGTATATCATGTACTACCAATTTAAGCCTATAAAAAATAGTAAAGTAAAAAAGTAGAAAACAGGAACCTATGCTATGGCACAAATTATTGACGGCAAAAAAAAAGCGCAAGAAATCAGATTAAAAATCAAATCACAAGTTGATCAACTAAAAGAGCAAAAAAAACGTATCCCAGGGCTTGCGGTAATTATTGTTGGCAACAATCCCGCCTCGCAAATTTATGTTAACAACAAGCGTAAAGCCTGCGAAGAAGTTGGCTTTTTATCCTTAAATTATGATCTTAATGAAGACGTTAGTAACGATGAATTACTCAACCTCATTAATAAACTCAACAACAATCCAACGATTGATGGCATATTGGTGCAATTGCCACTGCCTCAGCACATCAATGCTGAGAAGGTGCTTGAAGCCATTCTCCCTGATAAAGATGTTGATGGTTTTCATCCTTATAATATTGGTAAATTGATGCAGCGCAATCCCCTGTTGCGCCCCTGCACGCCCAAAGGGGTGATGACATTACTTGAATCGGTGATTGATAACTTTAAAGGCAAACACGCGGTTATCGTTGGCGCTTCCAATATCGTTGGGCGCCCGATGTTAATGGAGCTTTTGTTAGCGGGTTCGACGGTCACTACATGTCACCGTTTTACCAACGATCTAGCTGAGCACTTATCACGCGCGGATATTGTAGTTGCCGCCGTTGGCAAACCGCACTTTATCAACGGGTCTTGGCTAAAAAAAGGTGCTGTGGTCATTGATGTTGGTATCAATCGATTGGATGATGGCAGTATTGTTGGGGATGTTGATTTTGACAGTGCCTTGGAAAATGCCGCTTTTATCACCCCAGTCCCAGGTGGTGTTGGGCCTATGACCATTGCCACTTTACTAGAAAATACGTTATTCGCTTGTGAGTATTTACATAGCAAGGCATAATGTTTCGCGAGAAGTTTGGAGCGAACATACATGAAGCTTATTAAAAATCATCTTTCAATTTGGGTTGGTGCCATCATTGCCCTATTGGCTATTATTCTAGGCACAACGGCACTTTATCATAATAACGCACATGCTATTATCAGCAGCAAATTAGAAAATACAGCTAACGTTAGTAATGATAAGCCCGAAAAAGCTAAAGACACCTCAGATAATGAGCCTATCAATTACACGCGACTAAGTCCAAAAGCTGCCTATGATAAAGGGGTTGAATACAGCAAACAAATCAGTAAATCAGGTGGTAACAATATCGATAAAGCAGTTGATTATATTCAGTACTCAGCTGCCACAGGATATGCTGAAGCGCAATTTAAGCTTGGATTAATGTATTTTCAAGGGTTAGGCGTGCAATCAAACCCTGCTGTTGGCTTTTACTGGATTGAAAAAGCCGCTAAAAACGACTATGCCGAAGCTCAAATTTATTTGGCGTATATGTATAAAAAAGGCATTGGCGTGTCAACTAATCTCTTTAAATCAAACTACTGGTTACGCCAAGCACGCGCTAATGGTATTGATCTGAGTTTAGATGCATTGCCATTTTTCTAAGCGCTTAAGCTATTGCCAATTTGTAAATTTTTTGTAAATATTTACAAAAACACCTTTTCATCATGCAAAAACCCTAGTATAGTGGCGCTCTCTTTCGACGGGTCGCTAGCATCAACTTCCTCCCTCCTCCCTCCTTGAATAGATCTAGTGGTTCGTCGATTGTTTGTTTTCTGTTTTTTGGCTAAGACTAAATATTCACCTAATACACCAAAAAGTGTTCACCAAGTAAGCTTGGGAAAGTCGCGCTTTATAGAGGCTTCGACTTATGCTCAGCCAACGCCCACACAATCTAAGTGGACGGGAATACAGCTTATGAGAATTTTATGTTGGGGATACTTAGTGCTCTCTTGTAGCCAGAAATTGAATATCTGGATTGCGCTCTTGTGCCATCTGCAGATTAACACGCGTCGTTGCCAAGTAAGTCAAATGATCACCACCATCTAATGCCAAGTTATCTGCATATTTATTTTTAAATTGCTCCAGTTTTTTCTTGTCATTTGCCTCTATCCAGCGCGATGCGACAACATTGACCTGCTCATAACTGCATTTAACGCCATATTCGTTTTCCAAGCGATGGGCGACAACATCAAACTGTAGTACACCAATCGCGCCAAGAATCAGGTCATTATTATTCAACGGTCTAAATACTTGAGTTGCACCTTCTTCAGATAATTGAATTAAGCCTTTCAAAAGCGCTTTCATCTTCAATGGATCGTTTAAACGCACACGTCGAAAAAGCTCAGGGGCAAAGTTAGGAACACCCGTGAATTTAAGTATTTCACCTTGCGTGAATGTATCTCCAATTTGAATCGTACCATGATTATGCAAGCCAATAATATCCCCTGGATAGGCTTCCTCTAGGGATTCACGCTCACCAGCGACAAAAGTTAACGCATTAGAGATTTGCACCTGCTTATTAATACGCACATGCTGCAATTTCATACCTTTTGTATATTTACCCGAACAAATTCTAAAAAATGCCATACGATCACGATGCTGTGGATCCATATTCGCTTGGATTTTAAAAACAAAGCCGGTTAATGGTTCTTCATCTGCCACTACTTCACGCACATCAGTCGTCCTTGGTGTTGGTGATGGCGCACATTCGGTAAAGGTGTCTAACATCTCTTTAATACCAAAGTTACTCAATGCCGTACCAAAAAATACAGGGGTTAGCTCACCGCGGCGATATTTCTCAAGATCAAACTCGTGACTGGCGCCCTTAACAAGCTCAACCTGTTCTCTTAGCTCATCTGCCAAATATCCAATTTTTGCATCAAGTTCGCTATTATCTAACCCTTTGATTACTTTATAGTTATGAATATGGTGACCGTGACCAGTTTCAAATAAAATCACCTCATCCTTATATAGATGATAAACTCCTTTAAACTCCTTACCTGAAGCAATTGGCCAAGTCATCGGTGCACATTGAATATTAAGCACATCTTCAACCTCGTCCATCAACTCCATTGGATCACGTGTATCACGATCAAACTTATTGATAAAGGTGATGATTGGTGTTGTTCTTAAGCGGCACACTTCCATCAATTTAATGGTACGCGCCTCAACCCCTTTAACGCCATCGATAACCATCAAGGCTGAGTCAACTGCGGTTAATGTGCGATAGGTATCTTCTGAGAAATCCTCATGTCCTGGAGTATCCAAAAGATTAACCACACAATCATTATAGGGAAACTGCATCACCGATGTGGTGACTGAAATACCGCGTTGCTTCTCAAGCTCCATCCAGTCAGAGGTCGCATGACGACCTGATTTTTTACCCTTTACCGTACCTGCTAATTGAATTAGATTTCCAAATAACAACATCTTTTCAGTTAACGTAGTTTTTCCGGCATCCGGATGCGAAATAATCGCAAATGTGCGTCGCTTATTTAGCGCCTGTAGAAATTCAGACATCATTTTTCCTCAAAAAAATCAAAATTAAAAATACTTTGCCCTTGCAAAGGGCAAAGCCTACCTGTTTTACTGATAAATGTAAAAACTTTATGAAAAAATAATGCTTTAAAAACTACATTGGCAACTCGATTTTTCTTATGACTACTAACAGATAATATTCTAACTTAGCGTTTATGTTCAATAATTTTATCCACTTCTGTAAAACTTATTTTCTTAACACCAAAAGGCATATCGATCATCACATGCTCAGCTGAAATATGCTTAAGCACCCCGACATAACGAATATTATGTGATTTAACCGTCACAATGCTTTGTTTATTATACATATCAAACAACCATCGCTTGGTTTTATCATTTATTTGCATGATTGTCTCCTCCATACACAAGATATCAATATCGTACTGATACCCCATAAGCTTGAATCCAAACTTACTTTTTTTTCTCTCTTAATCTTGGTAATGATAGATAGGAACTGACTAAAATACAATATTCAAAAAAGCAACTTTACCCGAAAAAACCCGTGGGGCTTAAACCCCACTATGGAAACGAAATTCTGTATCTGATGATTCTATCAAGTGCTTCTCTACTGTAGAAAAGCGCTTAATATGGTGCTTGATATCCTCTGTGGCAAATTGTTGTGCAAATTTAAGATAAATAGTGAAATGACGCTGCTCTGATGCTAATAATCCCAAATAAAATTTTTGCAGCTCCTCATCTAAAAAAGGCGCAATAGCACCAAAGCGCTCACACGACCGTGCTTCGATAAAGGCACCAATAATAAGTGTGTCAACAAGACGCCCTTCCTCTGACGTACGCACATGCTTTTTTAGCTCTTTGACATAGCGTGACTCTGACAGTAGACGATATTCAATATTGCGTTTTTTAAGGATACCTAGCACCTGTTCAAAGTGTACTAGCTCCTCGCGGGCAATTTTTGACATTCTCAGCAGAAGCTCTGGATGCTCAGTTGATTTGCGATACATAAAGCTAATGGCAGCAGATGCCGCCTTTTTCTCACAATGCGCATGATCTAGCAATAGGATATCAATCGATTTGAGTGCTTTATCTATCCACTCTTTGGGTGTTTTACATGGCAAAAATGTATCAATCGTTGCCTGATTAAAATAATTCATTCTAAAAACTTACACTATTATTCTGTTTTAATTTCAGGTTTATAAACGGAGCTACAGACTTTTTCTATTTCAACACCCCGCCTCGCAGGCTCAGCACCCCTCTTGCAAAGAGGGGAATAAAAATCAACCCTTGCCGAATTCCCCTCTTTGCAAGAGGGGTGGCAGCCGTAGGCTGACGGGGTGTTTATAAAATCATAGTTTTTTCTAAAGTGCGTAACTCTTATTATAATCTCATATTATTCTTGATTATGCATATCAACGGCACCTAGTTTTGGTGCCGTATTTTCCGCTTGTTGTTTGCGATGATTTAACAATGCTGCAAAATAACTATCATCAACTCCACCTGTAACATACTTGCCATCAAACACTGAGGTATCAAAATCTTGCAAGTGCGGTGCCTGTTTACGCACGGCAGCAACTAGATCATCGGTTGTTAGATAAAATAAATGATCCACACCAATCCACTGACGAATTTCATTAATACTGCGATTATGCCCAATAAGCTCATCATGCGTTGGCATATCGATACCATAAACATTAGGATATTTAACCACTGGTGCTGTGGATACGATTGAGACTTTGCGCGCCCCTGCTTTTCTTGCCATCTCAACAATCAACTTTGAGGTGTTACCGCGCACAATAGAATCATCAACCAACAGCACATGCTTACCTTTAAACTCATGGTCAATCGTATTGAGCTTCTTGCGAATAGATTTCTGACGCGCTGCTTGATTAGGCATGATAAAAGTGCGTCCAACATAGCGATTTTTGACAAAACCTTCACGATATGGCACATCTAAGACGCGCGATAATGGCAGTGCCGCGTGGCGCCCTGAATCAGGCACAGGAATCACTACATCAATATCATGTTCTGGTAATTCAGCTAGGATGTTTTTTCCAGCAATGCGCCCCATCTCTAAACGTGCACTGTAAACAGAGGCGCCATCAATCACAGAATCAGGGCGCGCTAAATAAACATATTCAAAAATGCAAGGTGATAAGCTCGCGTTAGGAGCACATACTTTACGCTTAAGTTCTCCATCAAGAGAGATAAAGATTGCCTCACCAGCACCCAGATCACCCATCACTTCATAACCATCACAATCTAATGCAACGGTTTCAGAGGCAACCATATATTCTTTTTTGCCATCGACTTCTTTTATACCCAACACCAAAGGACGAATGCCATGCGGATCACGAAAGGCAAACAAACCAGCCCCCGCGATCACACCAACAACGGCATAGCCACCAATACAGCGTTGATAAAGCTTAGCTAATGCATTAAAAAAGATATCCGTTGAAAAATTAGTGAGTGACACTTCGGCTTTGTGCAGCTCTGAGGCTAATACATTAAGTAAAAGCTCCGAGTCCGAGCTTGTGTTAATATGGCGAAAATCATGCTCCAACAATTCTTTGCGAATTTGCGTGGTATTAATCAAGTTCCCATTATGCGCTAAGGCAATGCCATAAGGTGAGTTGACATAAAAAGGTTGCGATTCAAAAACACTGTCGGATCCTGCGGTTGGATAGCGCACATGACCAATACCCAAATTGCCTTGTAAACGCTCCATGTGGCGCGTACGAATCGCTTCAACGACAAGCCCTTTGTCTTTGCGTAGCGACATATGATAACCATCACAGGTCAAAATACCTGCAGCATCTTGTCCACGATGCTGCAACATCGTCAATGCATCAAACAACTTTTGATTTGCAGGCTCATGCCCAATAATCCCAACAACACCGCACATAGTTCTCAATCTTCTTGCTGTTTTAAGACCGAGCTATTCTATACTAGTGATATACCCATCGCAAATCATTTTGCGGTGCTTAATGTTGAAGAAGTTTTTGATTATTTCAAATGATTGGAGTGCAGGTAATAGCTAGGACTATTAACAAAATTCAATCACTTGAAATCGCGAGAAATTCAATAACAGAAATACTGTAAAATGGTTTGTGATGGGTATATAGCATTTGTGAATCATTTTACAAAATTTCCCTCTGTGTACACGATGATTTTCTCATTTGACTGGTTACTGTAAGGCAATATTTTGCCTAAACCTTGACACTTCCGGTAGCTGTCAAGCTAGTTGTCGCCTAACTTTTCCCGCCAACCACAATTTTATTTTTTTGTCATTCTGAAAAGTGTTGTGAAATTGTAACGACACCAATCAAGCAATACATTTCCTTATCATCGCTGTGTTGAGGGATTGGTTAATAGCGCCTGCCAAAGATGTTAAATATTTGTAAAAAATAGCTCATATAAACACTGAAATTTAAACATTTTAACTAAAGTTTTCTATCAAATCTCTTATTACAATAAGGTCAACTTATTTAGCTAAACACTAATTAAGTAAATCCATATGAGATCTATCGGGATAGTTATCCTTGATGTCAGCAACTATGGGTTAAGCATCAATCATGAAAAATAAAAATATGAAAAACACAAAAAAGGAGTTTGCTATGATAAAAACATCTTTGAAATCACTCGTCATATGTCTTGGAGTAACTAGCACACTATTATTGAGTGCTTGCGGAGGAAATCATGGTGGATCAGGCTCTCGGGTCAATCCAGCACCTACTCCAACACCCACTCCAACACCCACTCCAACACCCACTCCAACACCTACTCCAACACCTACTCCAACACCTACTCCAACACCTACACCGCCAACCCTTGAAGTAACTGAGGCACAAACACCAGGTGATACTATATTACCTTACAATAGCAGCTATAACGCATCTTACTGGATCTATCTTGCACCAAATAAGGATAGTTTGAAATCTATAGGTGACGAGCCCATCAAATACCAAATAACGGTTACATCTGATAACGATGTCATTAGCGCCGAACACATGACATGTGATGATAATCCAACTGATACGATGACTACCGGGCAACGCTGCAAAATTGATATCACATTCTCGACACCTGCCGCGGCTATCGATGACGTGAAAGCCTATAAAAAGCTTGACACAAATAACCTCATATTTTCTCTGTCTCAAACCGATCAGAAAGTGACACAATCATTTAGTTATTTGCTTTCTGAAGTGACGCAGCCTGCTGTTCTTTTTATCTATAAATATAACTATGCTTCTATTTACGATACCACAGCAAATAATGATCCGTTATCCTCAAACAGTAATCTGATTTTTAATTATCTTCCTGAGGATATAAAGTATGCGCGACTAAAAAACAATAATGACATCATTGGCTTTGATAGCACAATAAATAAATTCACGCTATCCCAACTTACAACAAAATACACAGAAAATACCAATGCTGAGATTATGATTAGTAATCCACAATCTATAGAAAGTGTAGGGTTTCCAAATGAAGCAGACTTTACAATCTATAAAGCACCACAAGCCGCTATTGTCGATATGCATACCAAAGACAATCAAATTGCCTTTTTGGTTTCCTCAGCAAATAATAAACAGCTGTCTATTTATATTGCTAAAGTTGATGATATAAAAAAGACACTAACATTTCAGCGTAGTATACAAAATGTATTAAGTGCAGAGGGCAATGATAACATTGGTCTGTCATTTTTAGATGATGGTTATTTTGTTTTAAGCTATCGCTCAGCGATTGATAGCAAAACAGGCAATGGATCATTATTGGCGACTGAGATCTCAGCAAGCGCCACAGATGGTAGTACTGCAAAAACAATTACTCTCTTGAAAAATGGTGACAAGATCCCAGGAACGGATCAAACAAGCTATGCTATTAGTGATTTTGATTATGTTAATAGCAATAATAACAGCATTGTTTACGCCTATGTTGAGGATCAATCAACAAACTCAGAAAGTCATACTTATGTCACTAATCTCTTAAGCTACTCCTTTGATGATAGTGCAGAACCAAAATATGCTTTTATGAAAATTGCTGATAATCAAGAAACTTCTCCAACACCTACTATTACTAAGCTTGCTGATGGCAACCGCTTTTTAGTAAGTTATGAGGTAGCGTCTGAAACCTATGCCAGTAAGCTTGCACAGTACGCTAAGTATATTGATGTATCAACTTCAGTGATGTTTGATGCGATAACTAATAAGGAAATTGGGATGGATAATGGCGTAAATCCTAATATAAATACTGAGCTATTAGCCCTTTAGTTTTGATGCATTAATGATGTAAGCTACGCTGATTGTCATTTGTAATAAAAACACACTTAGTTTATGGCTGCTTCTTCCGTTTAATACATGCCATAAGCTGAGCATATACATTAAATAACTACAATTTTGAAACAATTAGGGTAAATCCCCCCCTATAAATCTACGCACTCAATGGAGGTTTCATGCTAAAAAAGGTAATTTCAAGATGAAATCAATAGAACAAAACAGTGACATTTTACATATAATATGTCAACACTTGCAAATAAAGGACATCACCAACTTGCTTCTGACTAACAAAGCAATATATAAAGCAATTATTACACAGGATAAATACAGACCCCTAATCATGAAGATGCTAGTACTCGACTACATCGCATCAGCACATACCAATACGAGTCAGGCACTTAGCGATATATGTGAAGAGCTTCACGTTAGCGCTGATCTTAAAGATAATGCTAATCAGATGATAAATAATTTTTTTTCTACGTATAGACTGGAAAACACTCAGCGCAATCAATGGGATCTACAAGAAGCGATATATCGCACAAAAAAACTATCTCTTGCGATGATGACAAGCAATTATGAGTTTCTTATGATGGACAATTTTGATACTCGGCTTTTTGACGGTAGGAAATACAGTAAGCACAGGGACTATCTAACTAAATTTAAATAACAGGGCCCTCTCGCGACAAGAGGTCTATGATGAGTACTACTTACGTCCTATGCAAACACTTACTGATATAAATCAAACACCCCTAGCAATTCAGCAGATAGAGCAATTCAAAGTATTATATTTTGACATCAATACTACTCCGAAACTACTAAAAGTGACAAAGCTACGAGAAGCATTGATATGTCTGATCAATCTATACCATAAACACTGCAGTACACTTGCTACTGAAAAACTTACAAAAATGTTTAGCAAATGCAACAGTGCCAACTATCTTATTGATCTTCTTAATCACCCTAAAGAGAGTGTATTAATGATTCCTCCTGCCGAAGTAGATGAGGACATAATCAGAAACGCAATTGACACAACGCTAAAAATACCTAATTTTTCTAGTGGAAATTACAGTTACTTGCACCTCTTCAATAAAAAATAAATTTAAGTAAGGGGGTAATAAAAAATGTTTAAACAATTAAGAACTGATTATTTAAGAGAATTAGTTGCACCTTGGCTGGAAGATCCAACCAAACTATATATGCTTTTAGTTGCTGATTTTAAAAAACTATTCTACCCCATATACGTCAAAATAGTTGACTCTAAAATTAGCACAATTAGTTTTTACGTTAATTGAATACCACTTAAGCGATGTGTTTGCTGACAAAAAAACAAATAAATAGCTGTCATAAACATGCCTAGCGCACAAAAGATCATAACATAACTAAACGCATGAAGCGTAATCGTAGAATGAGCACTGAGCTCAAACACATTGGAAAACGTTGCTAACAAAGTTGCCACCCACGCAACCGCAAAAGCACTTGATAGCTGAATAACCGCACTCATAATGACACTACTAACACCGACTTCATCATCACTTACTGTGCTATAAATACTGGAGTTAGTGACCATCGTAAAACAACCAAATGAAGCACCAATAACTGCTAACAAGCCTAAGTACAGTACAAAATCAAAATGACTAAACATCCAGGCTAACCCTAGATAGCTAAAACACATAAGACCAATGATAATAAGCATATAACAATATAGCCCAAGCGCTTTTAAAATCGGCTTAACCATACGCTTAACAAGCCATGCAGGGATCATAAACGCCATAAAAGCAAGCCCTGCCTCAAAGGCACTAAAACCATGATGAATTTGCAAATACAATGGCAGCATAAACATGAGTCCCATCGTTGATAAGCGTACCATAACACTTACTAATACTAACGCATTAAAGCTTTGATGACGAAAAATATTAAGGTTCACAATCGCACCTTGCCTTTTATATCGCGCATAGATCAAATACAACAGCAATAACACAATAGCAAAGATTAGAACCACGCCTTTCAGGCTATTTGAAATCGAATGATCAATAACGGTATCTAATACAAACATAAAAAATGCGATAGCCATACCAAGCAAGATAAATCCCAGATAATCAAATCCAAAATCTTGTTTTTTGCCATCGATTTTAGGGATAAATCGCCAAGCAAGTACTAATGCAAATAAGCCAATAGGCACATTGATAAAGAAAATATAGCGCCAATTAAGGTAAGTAGTAATCCCGCCACCAATCAAAGGTCCAAGCATAGGTCCTATGGTTAAAATACTCCCCATAATCGTCATTGCATATAACAGATTTTTCTTATAGACACGCACCAGTATCATCCGCGCTACTGGCATCGTAAACGCACCAAAAAAGCCTTGTAATGCACGAGAGACCACAAGCATTGTCAAATTGGTCGATAAACCACAAAGTACAGAAGATAGAATAAACCCTATAGCTGAGATGAGTAATATTCTTTTTGTACCAAAGCGTTCAGCCACCCACGTTGACGCTGGTACAAACAGCCCCAAAGTTAACAAATAAACGGTAATAGCAACTTTTAAACTAATCGGATTAACATCAAATGACGCCGCCATTTGTGGCAAGGAGGTATTTAACGCACTGCCATCAACGAGCTCCATGAGCATAACAATAGCAACTGCATACGCCACAAAAGGCTTTTGATCGCTCATAGTGCACCTTCAAATCCTAATTGTCGCCATGCTTCAAACAGCATAATTGCTGTAGCATTAGATAGGTTTAAACTGCGACTATTTGCTAGCATCGGCAATTTGATTTGCGTTTGACTCAATTGATCTCTGACTTCTTGCGGCAGTCCTCGACTTTCAGGTCCCAAAAGTAAGATATCATCTTTTTGAAATTCAACTTGATGATAGTATTGATTGGCTTTTGTTGTACATGCCCATATTCGCTTATAAGCATGCGCCTCAACAAAACTTTGAAAGTTTTTATATCTAAGCACTGCGGCAAACTCATGATAATCCAATCCAGCGCGACGCAACTTTTTATCATCCAGATCAAAACCCAACGGCTCAATCAAATGCAGCTTTGCCCCAGCATTGGCACACAGACGAATAATATTTCCAGTATTAGGCGGAATCTCGGGCTCATATAGCGCAATATGAATCATTTTTCAAAACTCTAGAGATGCATTGCGCAGTATTGTATACCAGACACAAGACTTTTGCAGGCTTTACATGCTCTAAGTAATGATATAAGTAGCCATGCAAATATTATCAGGTATTTTTTTTGGATTCTCGGATCAAGTCCGAGAATGAGAATGATGTAACAATTCAAAAATAAGTTGATCTTTAATTATTCCCCTCACCCGTGCAGCTTAAGCTGCACGACCTCTCCCGCAAGGGGAGAGGTAATAGCTGATGCAACTTATTCTTGATTTATTACGATCCGTCATATTCGGGCTTGACCCGAATATCCATTACTATCAATAAATCATTGTTTAGGTACTTACTACTCATAAATGAAGGGAGTAATTAAAATCATCAATGCCTTAATTGCTTGAGATCTTTAGTATGCGCTTTTGCATAAGCATCCAAAACATCACGCATAAGTTTTTGATAGCCTGCTCTTTCTCTATCACCATGAATTGCCTTAGCAAGTTTAATGAAAAATTCTTTACTCTCTTTGCTGATATTCAAGGAAACTCTTTCTAGCTCATTCGCTGCCATTAACTGTTTAGGTGTAGGCAGAAAATCGTCTATCAACATAAACTCCATAGGCTCATCACTGTAACTTATCGCCACCTTATTTTCTGCGGTTATTTTATTTTTCGCACTCTCTTTAATAGATTCATTTTTTGTTTTTTTCATGTTTTTCATATGCTTTTTTACCTTTTCTCCAGTAACCTGCACCAAATATTCTTATTACGTCTTCCCTAAATGTAAACCTAACAGTCAAGATACCGCCAGTTTCCACCCTGCCAATACAGTAATATCTATCTTCAATTACACTATGCTCAACATCTTTAGCAATAAGACGTTGTTCATCATAAAAAGCTTGTTTAGCAACTGTAAAACTAACGCCATGTTTTTCCAGATTCAATTGCTCTTTAACACTGTCCCAGTCAAATTTCATCACAAACCATCTAGTCACCTTATAATGATGATTATAATGCACTTAGTTTTGATTTCAAGAAAATAGATTTACTCATTTAAAATATGATACGATAGCCTAACTTTATATATTTATAAGACCAAAAGTTAAGGATAGTGATTATGACAATAATGGTCATTGGTAGTGCCAATATGGATCTGATTATACAGGTTGAACACATTCCAAGCCCAGGAGAGACAATTTTAGGTGGACAATTTTTAACAGCCTCAGGTGGCAAGGGTGCTAATCAAGCGGTTGCAAGCGCGCGCCTAGGCAGTGATGTGTGCTTTGTTTCCTGTGTCGGTGAGGATAGCTTTGGCGAAACACTTATCAATAATTACCGCAAAGATAATATCAATATCAAACATATCAAGCGCAGCACTTCGCCTTCGGGTGTTGCGATGATTTATGTTGCCCAAAATGGTGAAAACTCGATTGCGGTAGCTCCTGGCGCTAACGCTTTATTAACACCTCAAGATTTAGATAAACTCACTGCGCAATTTGCACATAGTCAAATTGTCCTGACACAATTAGAAACCCCCATTGAAACCATTATGCGTGCTGGCGAATTAGCCAAAAGCAATCAGTGCTTATTTGTACTTAATCCAGCACCTGCGCAAAGCTTACCTGATACGCTTTACCCACTGATCGATATCATCACACCTAATGAAACAGAAGCCGCACTCTTAACGGGCATTGAAGTTACAGATGAGTCATCAGCGCTTATGGCTGCCAAAGTGCTCTTTAATCGTGGGGTTAGTAACGTTATTATCACCATGGGCGCAAAAGGTGCTTTCTTCTATGATGGCAATAATGCAAAGCTTATTCCCACACACAAAGTAGCTGCCATTGATACCACGGCAGCAGGGGATACTTTTAATGGCGCTTTGGTTAGTGCACTTGCTCAAAATAATACCTTGCTAGAGGCTATTGCATTTGCTAACAAAGCAGCAGCGCTCTCCGTCACCAAACTAGGTGCGCAAAGCTCTATTCCTTATCTTGATGAAATCACACACTCAACGAGTCACATATGATTGATCAAAAAGAGCTTAAAGCATATCTCAATCAACTATTAAATGTTGATATGATCAAGGATTATTGCCCTAACGGTCTACAAGTTGATGGCAAAAAAGATATTCACACCATTGTCACAGGTGTTAGTGCCAGCCTTGAGCTAATAGAAGCCGCTACTCTTAAGAAGGCAGATGCCATTCTTGTGCATCATGGCTATTTTTGGAAAGGCGAGAACCAAGCCATTACCGGCATAAAATACCAACGCATCAAATCACTGATCAAGCATGATATCAATTTGTTTGCGTATCATTTGCCACTTGATGTTCATCCAACACTGGGCAATAACGCACAATTAGCTCAACTTCTAGGTCTTAATGTGAGCGCTGAATTTGATACAGGCACCACACCAAATTACGGGATTATCTGTGATCATCACATCACATTAGCTGAGCTTACTCATCTTATTACTGACAAATTGAAACGCACCCCTCTTATTGTCGGCAAGATGAATGAAAACATTCAAAAAATTGCCATTTGCACTGGTGGCGCGCAAGATTTTATTGAACACGCCTATTATGCTGGTGCTGATGTATATATCTCAGGTGAAATCTCTGAACGCACCACCTTAATTGCACGTGAGTTAGGTATCACCTATATCGCTGCGGGTCACCATGCTACTGAACGCTACGGTATTAAAGCCCTTGGTCAGCATCTTGCTGAGCACTTTGACTTAACCCACCACTTTATTGATATTGATAACCCAGTTTAAGTCATTTACTTCTTTTGCTTCTTTTACTTTTTTTACTTTTTTTACTTTTTCTCTTTCTCTGTCTTTTTAGATATTCTGCCAACATTGCCTAAAAAATAAAAATAGTGTAAATTCGCGGACTTAACCGATGAGAAACACGATGGATTTCACTTATGAAATTAGGACGCATTTTTTTTGGCGACCCTATTCCCAAAGCCCAGGCTGAAGAGCATGCTTTATCAAAAAAACATGCATTAGCTATTTTTTCTTCCGACGCACTATCCTCCGTAGCATATGCAACTGGTGAGATTTTAACTGTGCTTATCTTAGCAGGTACCGCAGCCCTAGCGATGTCAATGCATATCGCTATTTTTATTGCCATTTTGATTGTTGTTGTTGGCGTATCCTACAAACAAGCTATTGATGCTTATCCTGAAGGCGGTGGCGCATACATTGTGGCACGCGAGAATTTAGGCACCTTTATGGGGCTTCTTGCCGCAGGTGCGCTAATGCTTGATTATATTTTAACGGTGGCGGTGAGTGTCTCGGCAGGCATTTTAGCAATTACTTCGGCTTTTCCTGAAGCACAATCACATGCTGAGCTCATGGCTGTTATCGCGATTATTTTTATCATGTGGATGAACCTGCGCGGCATGAAAGAATCAGCTTCTGCCTTTATGTGGCCAACTTACGCTTTCGTTGTCGTTATATTATCGATGGTTGGCATTGGACTTTATCGCTATCTCACTGGCAATTTACCTCCTGTTGATTACTCACATGCGACAGACCTTATGGCGCCATTAACAGGGGTCTTAACCTTGACACTCATTCTGCGCGCCTTTTCATCAGGATGTTCAGCAATGACAGGGATTGAAGCGGTTGCTAATGGTGTGATGTCATTTAAACAACCACGCGCTAAAAACGCATCGATCACCTTAATGGTATTGATCGTACTCTTGATTTCGATGTTTTTAGGCATCTCATTTCTTGCATCTAAACTAGAGTTACAGCCTTTAACCGATCAGAGTTTATTATCGCAAATCGGACACAATATTTTTGGCGGCGGTGTATTTTACTATCTATTGCAAACAGTCACTTGTTTGATCTTATTACTCGCAGCCAATACCTCTTTTGCGGGCTTCCCACTCCTAACCTCAATGATTAGTAAAGATGGTTACTTACCGAGACAACTACAAAACGTTGGTGATCGCTTAGCCTTTAGTAATGGGATTTTGGCACTTGCTGTTTTTGCTTGCGTGTTAATCATTGTCTTTCAAGCCAATACCAGTGCGCTTATTCCACTATACTCCATTGGTGTATTTTTAGCCTTCACCCTCTGCCAAGCAGGTCTTGTACGCGTATGGTATAACCGTCGTCGCACGGTCAAAAGCTGGTGGATCAAAGCAAGCATCAATAGCTTCGGTTGTCTTTGTACTTTCATTGCTGTAATTGTCGTTATTGAGTCTAAATTTTTTGAAGGTGCGTGGATTATCATCATTGCTTTGCCGCTATTAATTCTGATGTTTTATCGTATTGCTCACCATTATCGTTTAGCCGATCAAGAGCTGTCATTAAGTGCTGATACTGGTTTGATTGAAACCTCATTACAAAAAGACACACAATTAAAAGTGATTGTGCCTGTGTCAAAATTACATAAAGGCACGATTGCAGCGCTTAGTTTTGCGCGCAAGATATCGCCTGATATCACACCGGTGACCATCAACATCAACCCTGAAAAAACCGCACGCTTACAAAAACAATGGAGTGAATTAAACTTCCCTGAAGAGCTTGTTGTTTTAGATTCGCAATATCAATCGCTATCAAGACCACTTATCAAGTTTATTCGCCGCACGGATTTAACTGAGCCTGAGCGGGGATTGGCTGTCTTGGTTCTTCCTAAAGCAGAAACCACCAAACTATGGCATACGTTCCTGCATAATCAAAAAACCGCTCTGTTACGTTGGGGCTTAAAAAGTGTCAGTAAAACCGAGACCAAAGGTCAAGCACGCATCATTGTTGAAGTTCCTTATCAACTAACTGTTTAGCACAGCTTTCTGTAGGGGCGTATTGTATACGCCCAGATATATTATTAATCTTCAATCACTCGATTTAAATCACCATGCTCTTTGCACATTGCAACATAAGACTTAGTCGTGATTAAGATATAAAAAATGACAGATATAATCGCAACAAACCAGATATTTGGCACGATGTATAATAACCATAGGTAAGCAATAAATGGCAGGATAAACAATAATAGTTTTTGCACGCCAACTTTGTGCTGTACGAAAGCATAGATAATCAACAAGATAGTTAATGAGCTATTAACTAACATCAGATCATGACTTGGAATCGTCAGCATGATAAGCCCTAAAATCACAAAGACGACCAACCCTAACCAACGTGTTTTAGGCGCAATTGCTCCCATACTAATCGGTGCTGCCATATATCCAACAACATGATAACCAGTGACCACAACCATCAACGCTGCCCAGCTCTCGGCATTAAATAAGACAATTGCTGCTAATACCCAGTTAATCATCATTGAGCGCTTTGAGAAGTTGTATACTGGATCAAGCTTCGCAATCCAACGCGGCATTTGCCCTTCTGCTGACATTGCATAAAGCATGCGCGATGAAGCACCAAGATAGGTATATCCCGTGCCCGATGGACTGACCACACTATCAGCCAATAACAAAATAGCTAAGAAATTCAAACCTAATAGCATCGCTAAATTTAATAATGGTGATGAAAAATTCATGCCTTGCCAACCACCATTTTTAACCAAAAGCTCATGTGGAACCGCTGCCATAAACGCATATTGTAAGCCCATATAAACGATCAAAATAACAAAGATCGACAAGATAATGGACAACGGCACATTACGTTTTGGATTTTTAATCTCACTGGCAAACGAAACACTAATCTGAAAACCATTAAATGAATAAATTAATCCCGCACCAATAATTGCCATCACAGCACTGCTAAAGCCATAATCACCATTTGTTGGTAAATTAAAGTTGTTACTCAATCCTGAGTGATCAAATGCGGCAATCAAAAAAACAGCGATGGCAAATAATGGCGTGAAAACCTTAAGCACAGTGACCACATTGTTTACTCGTGTTAACAGCTTAATGCCATAAAAGTTCACGACCAAGTAGACAAATAAAATACCTAAAGCTAAAAATTTACCACCATAAGTTAATACATGATTCTGCATCAACGCATCAGATCCAATCGCTGCAGATAAGTACTGTGTTGTTGCTTGTGCCTCAGTGGCAATCACCACCATAATGCCAAACCAGTTAGCAAATGCAAACGGCATACCAAAGATGCCATTGTGTGATAACGCGCTTGATCGTGTTGTCGCACCACGCACTGGATAAACCGCAACAACCTTTGCCAAACATAAGCCAACCAATAAGACTAAAATAGCGGCTAGAATCCATGCAAGAAACGCCCAGTTTCCTGCGATTTTTGCGGTTAATTGCGCACTAAAAAGCCAGCCTGAGCCAACCATACAAGTGGCACTTAATAAAGTCGCACTTAATAGTGATACGCCTGATTTTTTTGGTGTGAACTCTGCACCCATATTCCTCTTCCCTCTTTTAATTCTATTATTTACATTCGTTTTTATACCTTATAAATATCACAGTGCCACAAACCTCCTTTAACGAGCATTGACGATAGATATATGTTTTAAAATACAGCATTATTTTTGTTAAATACATGCCGCCCCAAGCCGACAGACTATAGCGTTATTTTTATTGCTTGTAAATATGTAACAATATGTAATAGATAAATTAACTATTTCAAAATGATTAACTTTAAATCAGGTTGATTATTTATGAATCAGAATCATGCGAATTGACCAGCAGCCCACCCTGATGCCCATGCCCATTGAAAGTTATATCCACCAAGCCATCCGGCGACATCAACGACCTCGCCAATGAAATAAAGCCCTTTAATTTTGTGAGTTTCCATTGTTTTTGAAGATATTTCATCACAACTCACTCCACCTTTGGTAACCTCAGCTGTGCGATATCCCTCCGTGCCACACGGTTTTATCTGCCATGATTGTAAGCATTGCATCATCTGCTCGATCTCACTATTAGAAAGATCTGCAAGCTTCTTATTAAGTAATAGTTCATCCACAAATAAAGGCAACAGTCTTTTAGGTAGGTAATTTTCTAACAGTGATTTTAAGAGCAAAACACCTTGTGATTTTTTGTGCACATGAAGCAATTCACTTAATGAGTTTATTTCTGGCAATAAATTGATGTGCAAATAGTCTCCAAGCTGCCAATAAGATGAGATCTGCAGCATCACAGGTCCACTTAAGCCGCGATGTGTAAAGAGTAGATTCTCACGAAAACTCTGATTATTACAACTGACCTCAGTAAATACAGAAACGCCTGAAAGCTCGGCATATTTTAATTTATCATGTTCACCAAGCACAAAGGGCACCAATGCCGCTGAAGTTGGCAGCACTTGAAGACCAAACTGGCGCGCAATCTCATAGCCAAAGCCTGAGGCACCCATCGTTGGGATTGAGAGCCCTCCTGTAGCAATAACGACAGACTCGGCATGATAATCACCTGCGGTTGTTTTAACATAAAACCCAAGCTCAGCTGGTGCAACTTGATCACATTGGCGCAGCTGATTAACTGTTGTATTTAGTTTAATTTCAACCTTATATTTACGGCATTCATTTAGCAAAATATCAACGATTTCATGTGACTTACCGTCACAGAAAAGTTGTCCCAATGTTTTCTCATGGTAATTCAGCTGATAAGTGTCAACCAATGCGATAAAATCCCATTGCGTATAACGCGTTAAGGCAGACTTACAAAAATGCGGATTTTGTGATAAAAAGCGCGCCGGCTCAACATAGTAATTTGTGAAATTACAGCGTCCGCCACCTGACATAAGTATCTTCTTCCCAACCTTATTAGCATGATCAAGAACCAATACTTTGCGCCCTCTTTTCGCCGCCTCAATCGCACACATAAGTCCTGAGGCACCCGCCCCAATAACAATAACATCGACTTTCATTATGACGCTTTAAATACTTGCTTAATCTGGAAATGCTTATCAACAACGACCAAATCAGCATCCGCCCCTTTTTTGATATCCCCTTTACAATGATGCATATTAAGACTCTTTGCGGCATTATAGCTCGTCATCTTAACAATTTCCGGCAAACTGCAGTCACTATATGTGAGCATATTTTTTAATGCATTATTCATGGTCAGCACACTACCGGCTAATACACCATTTTCTAGTCGTGCTTCATTATTTTTGACAATCACTTTCTGCCCACCAAGATCAAACACACCCTCACCATGGGCTTGTGCTGACATCGCATCAGTGACCAACAAAATACCATCAGCTCCTTTTACGCGATAAACCATATCAACAATTTCAGGTGCTAGATGCACGCCATCAACAATCAGCTCGGCAACAACCTTCTCTGACATTAATAAAGCGGTTGCAGCTCCTGGTTTACGGTGATCAATGCCACTCATCGCATTAAATAAATGCGTCGCTTGAGAGCAACCTCGGTCAATTGCTGCTAGTGCTTCTTTTGCTGTGCAATTGGTGTGTCCAACCGAAGCAATCATTTGCTCACTAACACACCAATCAATCACCTGATTAGCACCCAACATCTCTGGTGCAAGTGTGATTTTTTTAACAAGATTATTCGCCTTATGTTGCCAGCTCTTAAGCTTAACAATCGAAGATTCCTGTAAAAACTCAGGGTTTTGCGCACCAATTTTATTTGGTGAAATAAAAGGTCCCTCTAAATGCACACCTAAGATATTGGCAAAGTGTCGACCATGAGCATGCGACTTATTAAAGTCAGCGACATTATTAAGTGCTTTACTAATTGCGGCTTCAGTTTGGGTCATGGTCGTTGCCAAAAATGAAGTAACCCCTTGGCGATACAAGGATGATGTAATCACTTTTAAGGACTCAATTTCACCATCCATCACATCACAGCCACAACTGCCATGAATATGGGTATCAATAAATCCCGGAATCACCTTATCACTTTGGTGGTATTCGACGATTGGCAAATGTGAAAAGCTCGAGTGTGGCTCACCAACTGCCATGATTTTGCCACATTCAACGGCAATTTCGCCTTCTAGAACAGCATCTTTAATGACGATTTGGGCGCCTGTTATTCGATAACTTTGCATCACTTACACCGTTTGTGTCACTTTATTGAGATTCTCTGGCTGATCTGGATTTAAGCCGCGTTCTGTAGCAAGCTTTGCTGTCATGGTATAAAAGCTTTGAATCAATAAAATCGGATCCAACAACGGATGCAAACTTTTGGTTGTTTGAAGGTTATGCGTAGTATCAACATGCTGTGATCCAGGCATCGCAAACATCACATTAGCGCCCATTTGATGCATTTTTTGCGCCAACTCGATTGTGCCCTTAGCTGATGCATCATTTTGTGCAAAAACCAAGGTTGGGAATGCTTTTTTAATCAAAGCAAATGGACCATGTAACACTTCAGCTGAGCTAAACGGTTCTGAATGCAAGCATGCTGTTTCTTTAAGCTTCAAAGCGGCTTCTTGAGCGATTGCATAACCATAACCACGCCCAATAACATAGGCATCTTGTTCATCTTTTAACGCATCAATCACCACTTGCCAATCAAGATTCGCCGCTAAGGACAAATACTCAGGTAATGCATTAAGCGCTTCTTGCAATATCTTATCTTCAGTATAAATAGCGATAAACTGTGCCAAAGCAGTCAACGCACAAATATAACTTTTGGTTGCAGCAACCGCCTTTTCTTCCCCTGCTAAAAGTGGCACGACAAATCTTGCTGCATTTGCCAGTGGTGAGCCTTCGACATTAACTAAGGCGACAGTCGTTGCCTGATTTTTTACACTTGAAAATGATTGCACTAAATCAGGGCTTTTACCTGATTGTGAAATACCTAAAAAAAGACTATTTGCCACCGCTGTTTGACTTTGGTAAATCGTATAAATAGATGGCGCAATCGATGCCGTAACCAATCCTATTTTACTTTCTAATAAATACTTGGCATAGGTTGCTGCATGATCTGAGCTGCCGCGCGCAACGGTTGCTGCAAATGCTGGCGGATATTTCTTAAGATGCGCGCATATTTCTTGCCAAATTTTTGTATTGTACTTTAATTGCTCGGCAACTTTTGAAGGCGCTGACAACGCCTCTTGATACATAATTGTTTTAGACATAAACCTTCCCCCTTAATAATAAGAGAAACTATTGTAGCAATTTAAACATAGCCATCACAAAACATTTTACAGAGTTTTTTTGTATGGCATTTTTCGCGCTTTTTAAAACGGTCTTTTAAGCATCTTTTCAACTTCACCAATATGCGTCTCTTCTTCAACGATAAGACCACGTGCATACTCTTCCAAAATGATGGATTTTGCTTCTTCTGCCAATGCTAAAAGCTCACGATATAGTTTTAACGCACCATGCTCGTGCTCTAAACTTTCCGTTAAAATCTCATCAATATTATGCTTATGTGTTTCGGTTAAAGGTGCGATTTTAAGTGATGGGTGCTCACCAAAATGGGTAATCATCTCACCGGCTTGCGTTGCATGCGTTAAGCTCTCTTGCGCTTGCGCACGCATCCAACTGACAATTGGAATTCTGCCATGACCAATAATCATTAATGAATAATGCGTATAACGAACAACACCTGCCATCTCATGCTCAAGGATTGCGTTTAAAGCTTGAAAAATTTTATCCTTTTTTGCAGCAATTAATTCCATTGTGTTTCTCCTGTGTATTTTAGTTGTATTCTTGCACTTTCAAAGTCTGCCACAAGCGCATTGCTAAAAACAAGTTAAAATAACTTAAAAATAATTGCCGTAGCAAGTTTACATATAATGCCATATGCATTTATCATTTGTGCCGTCATTATACATTAAAGAGGATACCTAGATTGGACGTTCCGCTGGAACTTATTACAAGCTTTTTAACCATCACCGCACTTGAGACTATCTTAGCGATTGATAATTTACTGTTTATTTATCTTGTAACTGCCAAACTTCCCGTTCACCAACAACGTAAAGCGCAAATAACTGCTATTTCATTGGCAGCAATAATGCGTATCGTCTCATTACTTTTTATTAGTCTAATCATGCAGTGGACAATACCGATTTTTTCCATTTTTGGTAATGGCATTAGCATTAAAGATATGATTTTAATCATCGGTGGATTGTTCTTACTGTGTAAAGCACTACATGAAATCTATCTGTTATACCGCCCTAAAACAGTCTCAACACAGGTTGCCAAAAACATACTAAGCGCAATTGCGCAGATTATTTTAATCGATGCAGTTTTTTCAATCGATAGTGTGATCACTGCGATTGGTTTAAGTGACAATATTTTTGTGATCGCAGTATCTATTCTTGCCTCATGCGCGATTATGTTATTAGCTTCACGCTTTTTAATAAAATTAACACATTCACTACAACTGAAATTAATCGCGTTGACTTCACTTATTTTTATAGGCTTGATCCTAATGGCAGCAGGCATAGACATCGTCATCGACAAATCATATCTTTTGGTAGCGCTTGGCTTTTCTATTGTTATTTTCATTTTTCAGACATCTCTTAAAAAGAAAACTTAAACCAAATGCCCATATATTTACCTTATATCTCTGCAGAGTATGCGCTGATCTCTTATGGTTAATCAGAAATCAACGGCTTGCATTAAGCTTTTAAACACTATAGTATTAGCTACCGTAGGTGCCAGAGAAAAACAAGCAGTAGCGCACTCCCCCTAGCGTGATTCACACGGATGTTTTCTGACTTGCTTGCACCTACACTCACTCAAAACCCTCCCATAAAAACACTCGATGACATTAATCTAAAAGCTATTTATAATACGTCTACATTAGATCCTCGGCTCAATGCAAACCAATAAAATGGCGTATAACTTAACCTACAAACAAATTCAAATTTTTTTACAAGTGGTTGAAACAGAAAACCTAACGGAAGCAGCCAACTTACTCCACTTAACGCAACCTGCCGTCACCAAACAAATCAAAAGCTTAGAAATGGACGTTGGCAAGAAGCTCTTTTATTTTAATGGGCGCAAGTCACTCTTAACCGCCGAGGGAGAAAGCTTTCTGCCCTATGCGCGCGAAATTCAAGCGTCATTTAAAAAGTTGCTATATCATTTATCGCATGAAAACAAAGACTATAAATTGAACCTTGTTGTCTCACCTATTTATGATGAATGGATTATTCAGATATTAAAGCAAGTGAAAAAATCACACCCTAAGTTAAATTATAATATCAACTTTACAACCCTTGATTACACGGCATTGTATGAGCGTTACGATGGTGATTTAATCATTGCCTCACGTGATATTTTGGATAAAAAATATTACAACGAAAAAGTCTGCAATTTAGAAAACTCGCTAGTCTGCTCAAGTGACAATCATGAATTATTAAATAACTTAAACATTGATAATATCTTCAAACAAACCTTTATTACGCTTAAACTGCAATCGCTACTTTATGAGCAAACAATAAAGTCCGTACCCAAAAACACAGACATCTCGATTTTCTCAAATGCGCAAGTTGCCAAAAAAGCCATTGTTGCTAATTTAGGTATCGGTTGGTTGCCTGACTTTATTTTGCAAAAGGAAATTAAAGATGGTCGTTTGATTCGTATTGCTGACGCATTAAAAGCCAAGGGTGCCTCTACCAATGATCTACAAAAAGTCACCATGAAGGGATTTACTGCCTACTTAGCCTATCACTTGGATAAACCGATCAATAAGGTAATGCGTGAATTTATTCAAGCGCTGTTTGAGTTATCAACTTCAGCTAATTTAAATGTGGGTAAGACAAATATTTAACATTCTTCTTAAGGGTTCAGCTGCCCCCCACAATAGTTGATCGCCCACGGTAAAAAGCTGAATATGTCGATCTGAAAGATTCGTCTTTTTCAAGCGCCCAACCGCAATATCCAAGGTATTACTCACTGACATCGGCGTTAAATGCTTCGCAGTTTGTTGAGGATCATTGTCAACAAAACGCACCCACTCATTGGCGCTTTTTATTTTTTGTTCTATTTCTTTCAAACCAATCGCTTGTTTAAGTTCAATCGTCAGCGCCTGGCTATGGGCTCTTAACACAGGGACGCGCACACAAATGCCATCAATTGGCAAGGTCGATGATCGCTGCAAAATCTTGTTCATTTCTGCTTGCGCTTTCCACTCTTCTTTGCTTTGCCCATTTGCCAATGGTGCATCAATAAAGGGCAGAATATTATATGCCATCGGGGTCAAGAACTCCGTACATGGAAAATTACTAGCAGTCACTTTAGTGTGAATATTACGCTCAAGCTTCAAACTATCTGTCATATCAACATCATTAGCTAAAGACGTTTGCTTAACAAGCTCAATCATCGCCTTAGCACCGGCACCAGAAACCGCCTGATAGCTCATGACGGAAATCCAATTAATGAGATCTTCTTGAAGTAAGCCTTGAATCGCTAGCATCATCAAACTCACGGTGCAATTACCACCAACAAAGTTTTTAACTCCACTTGCTAAAGCGTGATCAATCACATCACGATTAATAGGATCCAATACAATCACACTATCCTCATCCATGCGCAGATGAGAAGCTGCATCAATCCAATACCCCTGCCAACCGTTAGCTCTCAATTTAGGTAGAATCTCAGCGGTATAATCACTACCTTGGCATGTGACGATAATCTCCATTTGCATCAAGCTATCCATGGCATATGCATCTTGTAATCGTTGAGTGCCAACACCAAGGACATCCACTTGTTGATCTTTTTGTGATGTGCTAAAGAAAACAGGATTGAATGACGCAAAGTCATTATTTTGATGCATGCGTTCAAGCAACACTGACCCAACCATACCACGCCAACCGATAAAGCCAACGCTCTTCATTTGTTTTTTAATCATATTTCCCTCATCAACTTTATCTAAGTAACTATGCGAATATTATCAGGTATTTTTTGGATTCTCGGATCAAGTCCGAGAATGACAATGAATCGTCATATTCGAGCTTGACTCGAATATCCATGATTACCAATAAACTATTGTTTAAGCACGTATTTCCGTACTCTACTCCCCATTATTTTTATACCAATTAAACTGCCAAAATGCACTGTCTTGTTTAAGGTTATTATCAAACTCGTCATAAACCCACGCTAAGAATACAAGAGCAGGTGGAAAGACAGCAGTTTGCGCGGCTATGTCTTTCTTTATTTCGGCTTTAGTGCTTGGTGATAAGTCCAAGCGACAGGTGAAGCCCTCTTTTGTTGTATGCGCATAATTATCCATCACAAAAGCACAAGCATATTGCTGATCATAATCACAGTTATAGGATTTGTAACTCTCTGCCAATGGCTCATCATAGATCACCAGCAATACTTGTGAATGCGGATTAAGCTGTAAATAAGTCAATGCTTCAATAACAGCCATAAAAAAGGTATCTTTGCCACCAGCAATTGAGTTGATATTGGTTTTAATACCCTGAGATAATGACAAAAGACCAGAGGCTGTATTATGCACCGATTGCGAAAAATCCATAGGGGATAACAGCTCTTTTTGGGCAATCTGCCTAAGTAGCGATTGCACACGATTAATCTCACCATGCTGTGAGGCAAACACCGTATAATTAATCTCGAGATTTTCTTCAGATTGCGCAAAACAAGCTAAAGCCACCTCTAGTGCTTGCTTGACACCTAAGCTTGAGCGACGCTTTAAGCTAGCAGGTATATGCGTCGTTGCAATCTCACCTGAGTTTGGCAGGTCTTGTTTACATGCATGCCATTTCTGCCATTCATCTACCGTGTTAAGTGTCGGTGCCATTCCACTAAAATGGCGCAGGTTAAAAGTAAAGCTGGTCATAAATTCTTAAGACATACTCTCTGTTTTTCGATAGTCTACACGATGTAGAATCAAATCTTTAACACAACTTTCATCTGCCAACGTCGAGGTATCACCGATTTGTTGCTCTTCAAAATGGGCGATCTTTCTTAAAATGCGGCGCATAATCTTACCTGATCTTGTTTTAGGCAGCATTGGCGCCCATTGGATTACCTTAATACTGGCAATTGGTCCATAGGTTTTCCTAACCCACTGAATAATCTCTTTTTTAAGTGAATCATCCGGATGAATACCCTTTTCCAAGGTAATATATGCATAGATCACCTCACCTTTGATACTATCAGGAATCCCTACAACCGCAGTTTCAGCAACCGCTGGATGTGAATCGATGACACTTTCAACCTCAGCCGTACCAATTCTATGTCCGGCAATACTAATCACATCATCTAAACGTCCAGAGATCCAATAATGATTATCTTGATCGCGATAAGCGCCATCACCGGGGAAATAATACCCAGGATAAACATTAAAATAGCTTTGCATATAGCGCTCATGATCACCCCATAAGCTACGCATCATGCCAGGCCACGGTTTTTTAATTACCAATGCACCATAATCATGCGCCTCTAATGCACCTTTGACTTCTTTAGCTGAGGTTTTATCTAAAATAGCCACATCAACACCCCAAAATGGCGTCATTGCTGAGCCTGGTTTCTGCTGATGACTAAAATCAGGACTAATCATAATGCCACCGGTTTCAGTTTGCCACCACGTATCGACAATAGCGCATTGTCCTTTGCCGACTTGTTCATGATACCAATGCCACGCTTCGCGATTAATCGGCTCACCGACACTGCCTAAAATACGTAAAGAATCACGCGTAGTCTGAGCTAAAACAGCATTATCACCTTCGGCTTGTAGTGCACGGATCGCCGTTGGTGCCGTGTAAAAAATACTGACTTTATACTTATCAACCACATCAAAAAACCGTGATTTTTGCGGATAACTTGGCACGCCTTCAAATAATACACTCGTAGTCGCATTAACAAGTGGTCCATACACCACATACGAATGCCCTGTAATCCAGCCGACATCTGCCGTACACCAATAGACATCATTACTCTGAATATCAAAAATATGTTTGTGTGTTGTCGCTGCATAGACCAAGTAACCAGCGGTAGTATGCACCACACCTTTAGGCTTACCTGTTGAGCCTGATGTGTACAGAATAAACAATGGATCTTCAGCTTTCATCACTTCAACAGGGCAGATGGCAGGCACTTTATCAAGAAGCGCTTTGTAGTCAACATCAATCACATCATTCCAGTTGATTGGATTATTGGCGTATTTAATAACTAATACTTTTTCAACACTTGGGCAGTGCTTCAATGCTTCATCAACATTGGCTTTAAGTGCCACGGCTTTACCACCTCTAAAACCACCATCAGCGGTAATGATAAATTTTGATTGAGCATCATTGACTCTATCAGCAATAGCAACCGGTGAAAAACCACCAAAAATAACGGAATGTATCGCGCCGATGCGCGCGCATGCCAACATCGCAACAGGGGCTTCAACAATCATCGGTAAATAGATACAGACCACATCACCTTTTTTAACACCAATCGACTTTAAGACATTGGCAAAACGATTCACCTGTTCATAAAGTGTTTGATAGCTTATCGACTGGCTATGCTCAGGGTTATCACCCTCCCAATAAAAAGCAACTTTATCGGCATACTTTTCAAGATGGCGATCAACACAGTTGTAACAGGCGTTTAACTCACCCTCTTCAAACCATTTGATATTTCCCTCTTTGAAGCTACCACTACTAACAGTTTGCCACGGGCTTATCCAATCGATAATCTGACTTTTCTTTGCCCAAAACGCTTCCGTTTGCTCGATACTTTGTGCGTACTCTGTCAACCAGCCTTTTGACATAATCTATGATTCCTTAACCTTCCAATTTGATTCCTTAAAAAAGAGTATCAAAAAAGCCATCAATTTCCTAACAGTTATGCATAGAATGTCTCTTGTCATAGTACGGGCTAAGACTAAATACTCACCCACAGTGCCCACCGTTCCCTGAGCATCAGTCGAAGGGAAGCTTGGGGAAATCACACTCCATAGAGGCTTCGACTTACGCTCAGCCAACGCTTACACAATCAAAGGGGCAGAAATATAGTCATAGCCTAATTATGCTTAACCTACCATTGGTCAACAGTGCAGCTCTCATTAGCATATCTTATATCCAAATAACAACGCTTGATGCTCATTTTATCGCCTAAGTGCATCTTTTAACTTATGCTTTCCCTGTCGAAAACAAAACAGTTTAACCATCTATCGAGGAAAGCATGAAAAATAAAAAAACCTTATCGAAAGTCATTATTGCTAGCATTATGAGTGCGGGATTAAGTGGTGTTGCGCATAGTGCACATTTTACTTACCCTGAAAATATTGCCAATTATCAAATGGGCGATAGCGTGGCAAATAACGGTAAAACTTATGAGTGTATTGGTGGCGCTTGGTGTACACAATCGCATAATGAACCTGGTGTTGCCGGACTTGAACATTGGTGGCAATCTGCTTGGCAAGAGACAAGCACACCTAGCCCAGACCCAGAGCCAACACCAGACCCAGATCCAACGCCTGATCCACAACCTGAACCAACGCCAGTGCCTGGACAGTGCATGGGCGAGATCCCAAGCAATCCACAAGTGTACAAGGGCGCTAATGATGGATATTGGGGTGGCTACAGCAAAGGTGACTTTGTCCTACACGATGATCAAATATGGCAAGTTGCTAGTAACTCTTGGTGGACAAATGACGTGCCTGGCACCTCAAGTGCTTGGCAGGTATGCGCAGGTCACATAGTGGCTGATCTTAAAGTTACGATAAGTGGAGACACCCACGGCATCGCCGATGATCATCAAATTGCTTTAATGATCGGTGATAAGTTGCATATGATCCCACTTTCAGGCACAACCATTGGCTTAAGCAAAGGCGAACATAGCTTTAGTGTTAATGATATCATTGACTTTGAAGATGGACATATCTACGTTGCACAACTAAGTACATCAAGCATTGATGCCAAAGACAAAGCGCACTACGCACTTGATATTCACTTTGATGTTCAAGAAATACCTTACAGTACACTTAATATCGATGTTAATTTCAATGGTGCCGCACCAATGGCATATCCAAAGGCATCAATAGCAGGCACTAATGGCAATCAATACCAATCAGATGCACAGCATTTACAGTTAGGCAATAATGCATTTAAAGTACCAAGCATTGGTAGCTATCAAATCAAAGGCGAAAGCTTCACTATGGATGGTCTAAAATACAGTGCAACACCGATTAGCATTATTGATGGCGTTATCCAAGGAGATGCAAAATTACAATATCAAGCAAAAGCAGATGAGCCACTCATGGTAGGCTATCTGACTAACTGGAACCAACAACTAAAAATTAGCGAGGCAGTTGATCGTGGTTATAACACAATTGTATTAGCCTTTGCCGTGGTTGATGGCACTAATGTTGACATGCACTCACCATGGAATATCTATGCTGATTGGCAAAATGGTGGCAACTGGCAAGATAATATGCGCAAAGATATTGAGCTTGCTAAGCAAAGTGGCAAATTAAAGCATGTGATCTTATCGGTTGGTGGTGAACATAATACCTTTAAACCAAACGGTGCGGATCCAGCAATTGTTGCACAAAACATCGTTAACTATGCAAAGTCATTGGGTGCCGATGGGATTGATTTTGACCTTGAAAATTTAGGCGGCATTGATGAAAAGAAAATGGAGTCCGATATCTATAGAACCATCCAAGCCATTAAACAAATCGATGCTGATTTTGTCATTACTGCTGCACCTCAGTTTAACCTAATTGACAATGGTGAAGTACATCTTGTAAATACCGGCACACAGCGTATTTATGAAAAATCTGTCGCGGCTGGTTTGTTTGATTATATCTTTATTCAAGAGTATAACACCGGACACTACTGCATTGATCAATTTGGCATTGGCTCGACATGCAGTGGTGCCAGTGAAACAAATATTAACCAAATGCATCCTCAATTTGTGGTTAATAGCTTTGTGCGCTTAAAGCAAATTATCCCAGAGAGCACTAAAATTGTCCCAGGTCAACCTTCGGATAAAACCGCAGCAGGACTCGCTACTGTTTACAATGGTGTTTACAAAGATCGTGCTTATAGTGAGCTATGCAAAGCATACCAAACACCCAGTGTCTTTAATGACCCACAATTTGGTGGTGCGATGAGTTGGAGCATTAATCAAGACGCTGCTAATGGTTACAAATTCGTTAATGCAATCTTTGCGGATAATTGTGATAGCGTGCAAAATTAAATTCTGACAAACAAACTGTAATCATGGATGATTTCTAACACGATAAATGCTAATGTTAATGCGGTAATTACAGCAACAGGAAGGAAACACAACATGGAAGGTAAACGGCTATTTCAACACTATTTACAAATAACCAAGATAATCGTGCTTGGTATCTGTGCCATACCAGCACTAAGCCAAGCACAAGAAAGTCTCTCAACACTCAAGTTTTGCGCCGAGCCTTGGCCTCCTTATGACTACAAACACAACAATACTGTACTTGGCTCTGATGTGACGTTAAATAAGCAAGTACTAAAGAAACTTAATGTAACAACACAAGTCTATATCATGCCATGGAAGCAATGCTGGCAACTTGTCAAACAAGGTAAAATGGATGGTGCTTTGATGGTTTCTAAAAAGAAAGCTCGTGAGCCTTATGTCTATTATCCAGAGACAGCGACAGCACATCTCAATTACACTTGGGTTACCAACCAAAACCATCAAAAACAATATTTTGATCTATGCCCAAATCTTAGCACACTTAATATTACCATTGGACTTGTCAAAGATAACAGCTACTCAAGTGAATTATTAAGCTGTCTCGCCAAATCATATAATGCCAAGCATATCCAAACATATAACACGCTTGAGCAAGCCTTAAGAATGTTAATTATGAACAAAGTCCAACTGATTCCAGCCATTCCCGAAGTTGTAGAGCACTTAGATAAAGACATTAAACTTGAGGGTATTGTTATTCATCCGACACCAATTTTTAGTAAAACGTATTACACGGTATTTTCTAAAAAATCCACATTCAGTAATGACAAATATCAAAATATAGAGGCATTGACTAAAGACTTCGCTCAAACGTTATCCTTAGTCAACAAAAAGCAGACGGTGTAGTCTTAAAAAAATCACAAAGTGCATAACCCTATTATTTAACTGGAGTTACGCACTTTTGCTATTTCAACACCCCACCTCGCAAGCTCGGCACCCCTCTTGCAAAGAGGGGAATAAAATCACCGTTGCCTAATTCCCCTCTTTGCAAGAGGGGTGGCAGCCGTAGGCTGACGGGGTGTTTATAAAATCATAGTTTTTCTAAAGTGCGTAGCTTCAGTTATTTAACGCGCGGATCTAATTCACCCGTTTGATACATTTGATACATTTTCTCTAAAGAGATTGGCTTGATTTTATCTGCCATACCCGCAGCACCAAAAGCCTCATAACGCGCTTGACAAATATCACGCATCGCATCTTTGGCAACCGCATTATACTTGCGTGGATCAAACTCCGCGCGATGTGTTGCCATAAATTTGCGAATCGCACCAGTAGCTGCCATACGTAGATCCGTATCGATATTGACTTTTCTGACACCGTATTTGATTGCTTCAACGATTTCAGCAACAGGCACACCGTAAGTCTCACCCATATCGCCGCCATATTCATTGATGATTTTAAGCCAATCTTGTGGCACTGAAGATGAACCATGCATCACCAAATGAGTATCCGGAATACGCGCGTGAATCTCTTTAACACGTGAGATTGCTAGGACATCACCTGTCGGTGGCTTGGTAAATTTATACGCACCATGACTTGTCCCAATCGCAATGGCTAAAGCATCCACTTTCGTTTCTTTGACAAATTGCGCGGCTTCTTCTGGATCAGTTAACATTTGATCATGTGACAACGTGCCAACAGCACCTACGCCATCTTCTTCACCGGCTTGCCCTGTTTCAAGTGAGCCTAAACAACCCAACTCACCCTCGACGGATACACCACAAGCATGCGCCATTTCAGCAGTACGCTTAGTCACATCAACGTTATAGGCATAATCTGCTGGCGTTTTGCCGTCTGCCTTTAATGAGCCATCCATCATCACCGATGAAAAGCCTAGTTGAATAGATCGCTGGCAAACATCTGGCGATGTCCCGTGATCTTGATGCATACATACTGGAATATCTGGATACTCTTCAATTGCAGCTAATACTAAGTGGCGAATAAAAGGTGCCCCTGCGTATTTTCTAGCACCTGCTGAAGCCTGCAAGATAACCGGTGCTTTAACTTTGCTTGCGGCTTCCATTACCGCACGAATTTGCTCTAAATTATTCACATTAAATGCAGGAATACCATAACGATGTTCTGCTGCATGATCCAATAATTGACGTAATGATACTAATGCCATTTTCTTATCCTTATTTTTTATTTACGGAAGTTACGCCATTTTTTTCAGTTCAACACCCCACCTCGCAAGCTCGGCACCCCTCTTGCAAAGAGGGGAATGTACACTACCCTTGCCTAATTCCCCTCTTTGCAAGAGGGGTGGCAGCCGCAGGCTGACGGGGTGTTTTATTTCGCTAAAATGCGTAACTCCAATTATTTATACCACATTACCGGCTTGAATAACCTTAATCTTATTGGTGCCGCCATGAACACCCATGTGATCACCACTGGTTAATACCATCCACTCACCCGCCTTGACAATACCACGCTTTTCAAGCTCAAGCGATGCCTCACGGTTCACATAAAAGCGCGCCATACGTGTTGAGTCAAACTCAATCGGTACAACCCCACGATAAAGCGTCATTTTGCCCAAAGTCATGCGATTACGTGATAACGCATAAATCGGTAGATGAGTATTAATACGTGACATCCATAACGCAGTAGAGCCTGACTCAGTTAATGAAATAATCGCTTTAGCATCGACATGATTTGCTAAATACACAGCAGCACTCGCTACTGCTTCATCGACACGATCATGGTGACGCGTCACATTATCCTTAGAGACGATATGCACTAAGTTGCTATTCTCAGCCGCTTCACACACCCGTGACATTGCAGCAACTGTTTCAACAGGATAATCTCCTGCTGCGGATTCGGCTGATAACATAACCACATCAGTACCATCTAATACCGCATTAGCAACATCAGACACTTCAGCACGTGTCGGTGTTGAGCTTGTAATCATCGATTCCATCATTTGCGTTGCCGTAATGACCACTTTATCCAATTCACGCGTTAAGCGGATAATCATCTTTTGAGCCGCTGGCACATTCTCGTCGCCGATCTCAACGGCTAAATCACCACGAGCGACCATTATCGCATCGGATGCTTTGATGATTTCTTCGATATTAGCAACAGCTTCAGTGCGCTCAACCTTAGCAACAACACCTGCTTCTGAGCCTGATTCTAGCAATAACTTACGCGCATACTCCATATCTTTGGCATCACGTGGAAAAGAAACTGCCACATAATCCACCTCAAGTGCTGCAGCGGTTTTGATATCTTCTTTGTCTTTTTCAGTCAATGCTGGTGCGGTTAAGCCGCCACCTTTTTTGTTAATGCCTTTATTATTAGAAAGCTTGCCACCCACAGTGACTTTACAATGCACTTTAGCACCTTCAACTTTGGCAACCGTTAACACAATTTTGCCATCATCTAACAGTAGGACATCCCCTTTTTTAACATCATTTGGCAGCTCTTTATAATCAATACCAACTGATTTCTCATCTCCTGCTGCCTTATCCATTTCAGCATCAAGGATAAATGTGTCACCATTTTTTAAGATCACTTTGCCATCTTTAAACTTAGCCACACGAATCTTAGGACCTTGTAAATCCGCTAAAATACCGATATAAACGCCTTTTTCTTTGGCAACTTCACGAATCAGTTGCACACGTTTACGATGATCATCCGCCGTACCGTGTGAGAAATTACAACGTACCGCATTTAATCCGGCATCGACCATTTTACTTAGCACTTCTTTGGATTCGCTCGCAGGACCTATGGTTGCTAAGATTTTCGTCCTTCTCATGCTTTCACCTCTTGTGCACGTTCACATAACACTTCAACACCAGGCAAGGTTTTGCCCTCAATAAACTCTAAAAAGGCACCCCCTGCGGTTGAAATATACGATACTTTATCTTTGATATTAAACTTCTCAATCGCAGCAATGGTATCGCCACCTCCTGCAACTGAAAAAGCATCTGAATCGGCAATTGCCTTGGCAATCGCTTTGGTCCCTGCTTCAAACTCTGGAAACTCAAATACACCTACTGGACCATTCCATAAAATGGTTTTGGCTTTAGCAATTGTTGTTGCGAGTTTTATCTCTGTCAAAGGACCGATATCTAAAATCATATCATCCGGTTCAATCGATTCGATGGTTTTAATTTGAGCTTTAGCCTCTTCGCTAAAGCTTTTTGCAACTCGCACATCAATAGGTAATGGAATATCAGCCCCCTTTGCGCGCGCCTTGTCGATCAAGGCACGTGCCGTATCAACAAGATCTGCTTCTATCAATGACTTGCCGACATTAAAGCCTGCCGCAACTAAGAACGTATTAGCAATACCACCACCAACAATCAATTGATCAACCTGATCAATTAAATTCTCAAGCACGGTTAATTTAGTTGATACTTTTGACCCACCAACAATTGCTGCTAATGGCTTTTGTGGATTTTTTAGTACTGCTTTAAGTGCGTTTAATTCCTCAGTTAATAAAAGACCAGCACAGGCAACTGGTGCGTATTTGGCGACACCATAAGTCGAGGCTTGCGCTCTGTGCGCTGTTGCAAAGGCATCCATCACGAAGACATCACATAAACTCGCAAGCTTCCGTGATAATGCGTCATCTGATTTTTTCTCGCCCTTGTTAAAGCGTACATTTTCACAGATCACCACATCACCTGCATTAACGTTAACACCAGAGAGATAGTCTTTGATAAGATTTACCGACTGACCTAGCTTTTGTGTTAGGCATTCCGCTACGGGTTTTAGTGAGTATTCTTCATTATACTCACCTTCCTCAGGACGCCCTAAGTGTGACATCAATATCACACTGGCACCTTGATTTAATGCATATTTAATGGTTGGTAATGCGGCATCAATGCGCACGAAACTGGTGACTTTACCATCTTTAACTGGCACGTTGAAATCAACGCGCATCAGTACTTTTTTGCCCTTTAACGGCACATCGGTTATTGATAAAAAGTTCATTATTAATCCTTAAAAACAAAAAAGGCGCCTTCACGCCTTAAATACTTTTTTACTTCTTTTACTTAGCTGCAAACCACGCTTTAGTGGTTCTTAGCATCTGATTTGAGAAGCCCCACTCATTGTCATACCAAGAAAGGACTTTAACTAGATTGCCAATCACACGCGTTTGTGTGGCATCAAAGATCGATGGATGAGGGTTATGGTTAAAGTCCATAGATACCAACGGCTCAGTATTGTAACCTAACACACCTTTTAAATTACCTGCTTCAGAAGCGGCTTTTAATAAACCATTAACTTCTTCCACAGAAGTGTGCTTTTTAGCAGTGAATGTCAAATCAACTACTGATACGTTAATCGTTGGCACACGCATTGCAAAACCATCTAAACGCCCTTTAAGATCAGGCAACACCAAACCTACTGCAGCAGCGGCTCCCGTTTTGGTTGGGATCATATTGTGTGCTGCAGCGCGTGCACGATGCAAATCACTGTGGTAGCTATCAACGATTTTCTGATCATTAGTATAAGCATGAATGGTTGTCATCAAACCTTCTTGAATACCAATGCTATCATTTAACACTTTGGCTACAGGTGCCAAACAGTTTGTCGTGCACGACGCATTAGAAATAACCGTCATATCCGAGGTTAATACATTGTGATTGACACCATAAACAATCGTTGCATCAACGTCCTTGCCACCAGGTGCTGAGATAACAACCTTTTTAGCACCCGCTTGGATATGCGCGCCACACTTCTCTTTTGATGTGAATAAACCAGTACATTCAAAGACCACATCGATATCCAACGCTTTCCATGGTAAATCAGCTGGGTTACGCTCAGCTAAGATTTTAATTCGATCGTTATTGATCACCATTTCGTTATTTTGTAAAGAAACATCTGCATGGAAGCGCCCGTGTGTTGTATCATACTTTGTCAAATGAACATTAACCTCAGGGCTGCCTAAATCATTAATGGCAACGATTTTAAACTCGTTTGTTAAACCAGCTTCATAAATCGCACGTAATACACAGCGACCGATGCGACCATAACCATTAATTGCAATTTTAATTGCCATCTTTTATTTCTCCTTTTTTAAACTAGCCGTATATGGCTTATAAACTTTCAACCGTTGTTTTAGATAGAAGCGTTTTGGCTTTAGCCACAGCGTTTTGTGCGGTTAAACCAAATGCCTCATATAATTTTTCAGCCGGTGCTGATTCACCAAAGTGATTTAAGCTAATCACATCTCCACCTGTCTTTGGCAATAAACGATACCATAAATCACCTTGTGCCGCCTCCATGACTACTGCAGGAATATTTTGTTTTATCACGAATTGTTGATATACATCATCTTGTTGCATGAATTTCTCAACGCAAGGCATAGACACAACGTTTACAGCAATGCCTTCTTTAGCTAATATTTCCGCCGCATCACACATGATACTTACTTCAGAACCTGTAGCAATCAAGGTAATCTCAGCATTTTGGGTTTCTTTTAATAAATAACCACCCTTTTTCACCAGTTGTGCTTGGCTATTACTTGCCACTAAAGTTGGTAGGTTTTGACGAGAAAGTGCCAATAATGATGGTGTGCTTTGCTCTTCAACCGCACACTGCCATGCAATCGCTGTTTCAACAACATCTGCTGGACGCCACACATTTAAATTAGGCATCACACGCAAGCTTGGTACGTGTTCAATTGGCTGATGTGTTGGACCATCTTCGCCCAAACCAATTGAGTCATGTGTCATCACATAAACTACTGGTTGCTTCATAATCGCACTCATACGAATGGCGTTTCGTGCGTAATCACTAAACACTAAGAAAGTACCACCATACGGTCTAAAGCCACCATAAAGCGACATACCATTCATCATTGCTGCCATGCCAAACTCACGCACACCATAAGATAAGTAGTTGGCATGCTTTTCATGATTGTTAAGCCATTTGCTGCCCGACCAGTTGGTTAGGTTGGAGCCTGTTAAATCTGCTGAGCCACCAAACATATCCGGCAATACTTTACAGATTTCTTCTAATGCCATCTGTGATGCTTTGCGCGTTGCTACTATTGGCTTGTCATTAAGTAGCTTATTGATATAGTCATTTATCAATCCAGCAAAGTCTTGCGGTAAGCTTTTGCTTAAGCGCGCATTTAATTCATTAAACTCATTAGGATATGCTTTTTGATATTCAGCGAACTGTTCATTCCAGCTCTGCTCAAGTGTTGAACCCTTTTCGGTACCTGACCAATCTGCATAAATATCACTTGGAATCTCAAAAGGTGCATGATGCCAATCAAGCGCTTTACGAGTATTGGCAATTTCCTCATCGCCCAAAGGTGCACCGTGCACACTATGGCTACCTGCTTTATTTGGTGAACCTTGACCAATCTTGGTTTTGCAACAAATCAATGTGGGCTTTGAGCTTTCCGCTTGTGCCTTAGCAATGGCAGCATCAATGGCGTCAAAATCATGACCATCGACATGCCTAATAACCTGCCAACCATAAGCTTCATAACGCTTAGCAACATCTTCTGTAAACCAACCTTGAACGTCACCATCGATCGAAATACTATTATCATCCCAAAAAGCGATTAGTTTGCCTAATTTCAACGTGCCCGCTAAAGAGCTTACTTCATGTGATACGCCTTCCATCAAACAGCCATCACCCATAAATACATAGGTAAAGTGATTGATAATCTCATGTGCCGGTTGATTATAGCTATCGGCTAATAGCTTTTCTGCCAGTGCCATACCAACGGCGTTTGCAATACCTTGCCCCAAAGGACCGGTTGTTGTCTCAATACCTGGCGCGTAACCATACTCAGGATGCCCTGGGGTTTTTGAGTGTAATTGTCTGAAATTCTTTAAATCATCAATTGATAAGTCATAACCTGTCAAATGCAATAAAGAATACAACAACATTGAGCCATGACCATTTGATAACACAAAACGATCGCGATTAAGCCAATGTGGGTTTTTAGGGTTATGTTTTAGATATTTACGCCACAGTACTGTCGCGATATCTGCCATGCCCATCGGCATACCTGGGTGTCCTGATTTTGCTTTCTGTACAGCGTCCATTGAGAGAAAACGAATAGCATTTGCAAGAGTTATGTTTGAATTCATCTGCCTTCCAAAAGTTAATAATGTTTGCGGGCAAAAGTGTAACATAACTATTTGCTAAATGCAGTGACCTTCCGTCATTAAATATGCTTCGCTATCGCGGTTAATCGAACATTATGCACGCGCAGATAATCAACACCTTTTTTTATCAAATCACGAGAAATCATTGCTGTAGCCAGATCCTTTTCGGCATTGTCTTTGGTTGCAACATATGGCATGACAGATGATTTACGTGAATGTCCGACGAGTATTTTAACACCAAGAGACTCTTTAATTTCAGCAACGCCATCAAGTAGTTGTTGTGCTTGATAGGCTGTTTTACCAAAACCAATACCCATATCAAAAATGAGTCTTTCCTTGCGTATGCCCGCATCTAAAAGTATTTGTATCTTTTCTTTAGCAAAAGCAATAACCTCAGATACTGGATCACTATCACCTGACAAATACTTACCACCAGCAACACCTAATTGATGCATAAAAACATAGTCAATATTTTTGTCTTTGATTAAGGCAGCAATGAGATTTGCTTCAACCCCATAAATATCATTAATGATATTGACACAACTGTAATTCAACGCCTTTGCTACCACCTCAGCATGATAAGTATCAATACTAACCTTAAGATCTAAAGGTAACACGTGCGCATTCACCAATGACTCGACAATCTCTAAATAAGGCTTTAATCTCTGCCAATACACCTCTGCAGTTATTGGCTTTACACCCGGCTTGGTGCTCTCAGCGCCTAAATCAATCACTTGAGCACCCTCATTAACAAGCTCAATAATATATTGTTCAAACTGCTCAAGTGGTATTACCTCTTCACCTTGTTGCGAGAAAGAATCACTCGACAAATTGACAATCGCCATAATTTGACTACCTGCTAAGGTAAAGGGTGCTAACTCAAGCATTGGCATTTTTTTTATATTTTTTATATATTGATACAGATCACCCGAATACTGAGGATGGCGCCAACAAGGATAAACATCCAACAAAGGTTTTAACGCAAAGTTACGTTTCAATAATTCCTTATGCGGAATCGTTAAATACTCATTTTGATAGCTTAAATCTTCATAGCACAAAATATCAATATCGATTTCACGTGGCGACCAAAAGGCATGCTCAGGGTCTCGCCCTAGCGTTGTTTCGATTCTTTTTATTTCACTTAACAGCGCATCAGGCGCTAAATCCGTCTGTACCAAAACGGCTAAATTATAATAATCAATATCCCAACTTGGTGGTGCATTAGCTGGCAAAAGCGCTTTAGTTTGATAGATGGGTGAGATTTTTTGCACCTGACCAATACGCTTTGCAATCCAATCAACCGCTTGACGCAAGTTTGATAACTTATGACCAACATTGCTGCCTAGCCCCAAGACTACCTCGCACATACATACTCCACACAAAAGCTTGCCAATGCGACATTATCTAGCGGCGGCTTTTTATGTAACTCAAGATAAATATCCACTTTATATGCTTCGAGCATCTTTTTTAGCGCGTCAAGCAGTGATTGCGCTAAATGCTCGATTAATTGATAGCGCTTTTGTCGTGCAGTTTTTAACAATAATTCATTGATACTTGCATAGCAAATCGTCTCGTTAAGATCATCACTGACACATCCTACTGGTGCTTTATGATAACTAATGATCAGATCTAATTTAACTTGCTGCAATTGTTCTTGCTCAAAATCATAGACACCCAGATAGACATCCAAGATGACTTCAGTGAGTTTCAGTTTATACATAATATACCACCTAAAGACGTCAAAAATCTCTTCGACACGTAATACCGCAAAATTAATTTACAAACGGTATATGCCAATTCAGTAATGACATTCGCTTCCAAAAGTTGGTATTATCGACGACATCGTTAAAAATCGATAGTTTTAAATAGCGTTCACTGTGAAAAAATTTATTTTACTAGGTTATGCTTTAATAAGCACCATTACGTTTGCGCATGCTTCCGTGCGCAGTGAGATTCAAACACTAGTTAAGATGTACCGCTTATCTGACGTCTCTATCGGCATTGCCGTTGAGCGTGTTAATTCAGAGCAGCTACTCTATCAATATGCTAAAGACCGTCCCTTCACACCTGCAAGTAACAACAAAGTTTTTACAGCAGTTGCTGCGTTAACGGCACTGCCAAAGAGTTTTCAGTTCACAACCTCTGTTTTTTATAAAAAATCACAATATAAAAATGGTACCTTAAATGGCAACCTGTACATTGAGTTTACCGGTGATCCAAGTCTCACCGGTGCCGCGTTATATAATCTGATCTCACAAACCAAACAACATGGTATCAAGCGCATCAATGGTGATGTGGTGTTAATAGCCAATCACTTCTCTGGCGATTATGTGCCTAACGGCTGGTCCAAGAATGACACCCCTTACTGCTTCGCTGCACCTGCGTCAAGCTTAAATATGAATAAAAATTGTTTTGTGATTAAGCTTATCAACACAAGTGGCACAAATACCAAAGTCAAAGAACTTTCTAATACCAGTAATATTACGATTAACAATACAACTCGATTAGCTACAGCTCAGGATCGTGGCAAATGCAAGTTTGACATTGACATGACTCGAAACAATGTTCTTAATCTTTCAGGCTGTATTCCAGCAAAAGCAGAAACTTACCTTAATCTTGCGATTGCTAACCCCGCCTTAAAAACCAAGCAAACGATTGATGATTTCATCTCACAAGTTGGCATCAAACACCGTGGAAATACTTTATTTGGCAAATTACCTAGTAAGTCAAGCTTAATTGAAGTTGCGAGTACCTCATCCGACTCTATAGATGCCTTACTTACGCATATGCTATTGAAGTCTGATAACTTATATGCCGAAAGTTTTATGCGTACCATTGGTTATACACAAGCAGGTCAAGGCAGTAATGATGCTGGTACCAAAGCTGTTGAATCCCTTATCCGCAAAACATATAAAGTGGATACTGGAGAGCTGCACATGGAAGATGGTTCAGGTCTTTCCAAGCTTGATTCGGTAACCCCTCAGTTTATGGTCAGTTTATTAACCAATGTCTATAACAGCAGCATTGGCAAACGCCTATATAGTGCATTGCCTAGCTCTGGTGAAGACGGAACATTGGCTTATCGCATGGGTGGTAAGCTACAAGGTCGCGTTCATGCCAAAACTGGTACATTAGCAGGTGTCTCAACGCTTTCTGGCTATCTTTTAACAAAACGTAATCACCTATTGAGTTTCTCGATTATGATAAATGATCTGACGCGTTCACAGCGCATTAAAGCGCGCATGCTTGAAGATGGCATTATTAAAGTGTTTTATGAGAATCTTTAAAACTGAAAACTCCCCAAAAAACTAACAGTATGAATTTGCTAAGCCTACCATCCATGGTTATGGATTGCCTGCTTCCTGCGGCAATGACGTCATTGTCGATAGGGAAGTCGACAATCCAGTTTGCCAGGATGGCGACCTTTAAAACTTGACTATATAAAAAATAGGAAGTTTTCAGTTTAAAAGATATTTAAAAATGCCGTAATCATTCCGGCATTAAAGAAGTCAATCAATACAGAGCCGACAATTGGCACCACAAAAAACGCCTGTGGTGCTGGGCGATTTTTAGCAACAAAAGCATCCATATTGGCAATCGCATTTGGTGTTGCACCCATTCCTAATCCAACTGTTCCGCAAGTCATGACAACCGCATCATAGCTTTTGCCTAATAATTTATAAATCACAAAAATGGCAAATAGCACCATTAATACGACTTGCGCAAGTAAGATCACTAACATTGGAATCGCTAAGTTCACAAGTGCCAATAGCTTCATTTGCATCAATGCCATCGATAAGAAAATAGAAAGTGAAATAGCACCCAGCACTTGTAACTCAGTGTGACTAATCTCATACCAATCGGTCATATCTGAGCAGTTACGCAAAATAGCTGCTGCCAACATCGCACCAATATAATCCGGTAAAATAATATTAAGTGACTTAAACCACGCCGAAAAAATACTGCCAAAACCAATGGCTAACGCAATCATAATCACTGCATTGAAGATACCCTCTTGAGAAATCTTACTTGGTTTATGTAGTTGCAGTTTTTTTAGACTTTCCGCATCCATTTTTGCACCCGTGACTTCTGGCTTATATTTACGCATCAGAAACTTTGCCACAGGTCCTCCCGATAAACTGCCTGCAATCAGTCCTACCGTCGCCGCCGCCGCCGTAATCGTTGCTGCATTTTGCAAACCAAAGTCATTTTGTAAAGTCCCCGCAAACGCCAATCCTGTACCATGCCCACCGATCATCGTAATCGAGCTATTAGCCAAGCCAAAAGCTGTCGGCATATCAAGCAACATCGCCAATGACACACCTAGGCTATTTTGTAAAACAACCAACAAGCACATACAGGCAAATAGGATCAATACCGCCTTGCCACCAATAAACAAAAAGCGCAAACTTGCGGCAAAACCAATCGTTGCAAAGAATATCAACATGAAATATTGTTGAGCTGATGCATCAAAATTGATATGCATATAATCAAAATAACTAAGTACTGCGACCAATATTGAAAACAGCAACCCACCAACAACGGGGGCAGGTATAAAAAAACGACTTAATATATTCACACGCTTTTGAATAAAGATCCCAACCAATAGCACTAAAATAGCAATGGCAACCGTTAATAAATTATTGACTTGTAGTAGCATTTCGCCCCCCTTTATCATTTCCCATTTTTCCCAAACGCATCGAGCATATAAAATACAATTTGATAAAACCAGTCTTTATGGCAAATAAATCGCCAATTTCATTTACAATTACACGGAATGTTTTACCATAGCCTCCTTAAGTTTTGAATAAATAGAATACCGATGACACAACCACTTAATCGCACCCTTTGTATCGCCCCAATGATTGATTGGACAGATAGGCATTATCGTTATTTAATGCGGCTAATCACCAAAAAAACCATGCTTTACACCGAGATGATTACAGCTAATGCAATCATTCATGGACCGCGTGCGCGCTTATTGCAGTACTCGCCAGAGGAAAATCCACTGACATTACAATTAGGTGGTAACAACCCAGATGATCTTATCTTTTGCGCCAAACTTGCTGAAGACTTAGGTTATAGCGAGATCAATCTAAATGTCGGCTGCCCTAGTGATCGCGTCTCACGTGGTGATTTTGGATTATCATTAATGTATAAGCCTGAGCTCGTTGCGGAGTGTGTTAACGCCTTAAAGCAAGCGCTTAACATCCCGATTTCAGTAAAATGCCGCATTGGCGTTGACGATAGAGATAGCTTTGAAGAGCTTACACACTTTATCCAAGGTATTGTTGATGCTAAGGCTGATTTTATATGTATTCATGCGCGAAAAGGCTGGTTAAATGGCTTAAGCCCCAAAGAAAATCGTACAATCCCGCCCTTACAATATGACACGGTTTATCAAATTAAAAAATTATTTCCCAAGCAGTTAATGGGCATTAATGGTGGTATAACAACCTTAGATGACATCAACCAGCATTTACAATATGTGGATAGCGTGATGATTGGGCGCGAAGCTTACCACAACCCGATGTTATTTAAAGATGTTGATCAGCTTTTTTATAATGAGAAAAGTCATGACATCACCCCTTTTGACGTTGCTGAGCGTTTAATTCCCTATATTGAAGCAGAACTAAAGTCTCCTGATCGCAAGCTTAATCATATTACGCGTCATACGCTTAATTTATTTAATAGTTACCCTAACGCTCGTCTTTATCGCCGATTTTTAAGTGAGCATGCCACACATCCCGAGGCAGGCGTTCATACCTTTAAAGAAGCATTGAGCTATGTCAAAGGTTAAAACTGATTGTAATGGTGCTATACTCTGGGACATTGACAAAAGTTTAAGTGCCGCACGATGAAAACACTTCCTATTGGAATCTCAGGATTTGAGAAAATAATCGCTGATGAGTGCCTCTATGTGGATAAAACCAAACACATCTATAACCTACTCCAGCGAGGTGGCGGTTATTACTTCCTTTCGCGCCCGCGACGTTTTGGCAAGTCATTACTAATTGACACACTTAAACAGGCATTTCTCGGCAATAAGCAATTATTTACTGGTCTATTTTTGGAACATCATTGGAATTGGGACGTGAAACACCCTGTGATTCATTTTAATTTTGGCTCAAGCTCAAGTTTTAATAGCATTGAGCGCTTTTTTGCTGATGTGCATGAGACTTTAGATATCTTTGCAAAAACCTATGAAATTACACTAATTCAAACAGATTATGGTGCCAAATTTGGTGAGCTCATTAGACGGCTACACGAGAAGACACGCTTAAGAGTCGTGATTCTAATCGATGAATACGACAAACCCATCTTAGATCATATTGATGACAAAGCACAAGCCAGACTCATGCGCGATATCTTAGGTGGGTTATATGCCTATATCAAAAAGCATGACAGTGATGTTCATTTTGCCTTATTAACAGGCGTATCACGCTTTAGCAAAGTCAGTTTATTTAGTGATTTAAACAATCTCAATGATATCACACTTGACCCTAACTACGCCGATATCTGCGGTTATACACAAACCGAATTAGAACATTATTTTAATCCTTACTTTGAACAAAAAGATATTGATTATCCCTTACTGAAAAAATGGTATAACGGTTATAACTTTGCTGGAAACGAATCACAAAAAGTCTACAACCCATTTGATATTTTACTTTTTATCAATAAAGGTTTTCGCTATCAAAACTATTGGTTTGAAACAGCAACGCCAAGCTTTCTAATCAAAGCTATTGAAAAAAATCATTACTTCATCCCTGATTTAGAAGATATTGTCGTGAGCGAGACGATGCTTTCAAAATTTGACATCGATAGCATGCCTGTTGAAACTCTGCTATTTCAAACCGGTTACCTGACAATTAAAGAAATTACCATGCGCGGCAATCGTATGGCTTACCGCTTAAGCTACCCCAACTATGAAGTTAAATGCAGTTTAAATGAGAGCCTTGCCGTCATCGCTTCAAATGAAAGTGCTAAAAATCAGGTGATTGATCACTTAGTTAATGCCTTTGAGCAGAATGACTTTAAACGCCTTGCAGTGATCCTAAGCAGCCATTTTGCATCCATCCCACATGACTGGTATCGCAATAATAACATTCACCACTATGAAGGATTCTATGCCAGTATTGTTTATAGCTTTATTGTGGCACTTGGCTATGACGTTATTCCTGAGGACACAACCAATCATGGGCGTATTGACCTTAGTTTGATCATGCATGATAAGATCATTATTATTGAGTTTAAGTTAAACAAATATGGAAGTGCTGAAGATGCATTAAAACAAATTAAAGCCAAAGACTATGCCAAAAAATACGTTCAAGACCCTCGAAAAATTTATCTCTTAGGCATTAGTTTTGATGCTGAAAACAAAAATGTTGCTGACATTGCTTTTGAGCAATATCGTTCATCATCTTAACAGCTAACAGTAGCAAATTAATATTGGCAAGGATTAAAGGAAGCGACAGCTGAATGATTTTTTTATGCACAATCAGCTATGTTGATTAAAGTGTGTTTTCTAATAGGGGTTGTGATTTAACAATGCGATCAATCTGTTGAAGCTGCATTAATAATGACTTCATTTTTTGAATTGGCAACGCATTTGGTCCATCACTTAAGGCCTTGGCTGGATCTGGATGTGTTTCCATAAATATGCCTGAAATCCCAGCTGCGACTGCCGCACGCGCTAGTACTGGCACAAATTCACGTTGCCCGCCTGAGACATTACCCTGCCCACCTGGCAACTGCACTGAATGTGTCGCATCATAAACAACAGGACAGCCTGTCTCACGCATAACCGCTAATGAACGCATATCTGAAACCAGATTGTTATAACCAAAGCTTGCCCCTCTTTCGCATGCCATCACTTGCTTGTTCCCCGTTGATTTGGCTTTCTCCATCACCTGCTTCATATCCCAAGGTGCCAAGAACTGCCCCTTTTTAATATTAACGGGCAAGCCTTGCTCGCATACGCGTACGATAAAGTTTGTCTGACGACACAAAAAAGCTGGCGTTTGCAATACATCAACAACACTAGCAACTTCAGCTAATGGCGTATCTTCATGCACATCAGTTAGTATCGGAACATTAATTTCTTTTTTTACTTTTTGCAAAATCTCAAGCCCTTTGTCAATTCCAGGACCTCTAAAGCTATTAATCGATGAGCGATTCGCTTTATCAAAAGAAGATTTATAAATAAACGAAATACCTAATTCGTCGGTTAACTCTTTGAGATAACCTGCTGTATCCATGGCTAGTGCTTCTGATTCAATAACACAAGGTCCAGCAATTAAAAAAAATGGCTTATCCATTCCCACTTCAAAGTCTAATAATTTCATCATATGATCCAATTTGGCTAAAACTTGAAGTAGTTTAATGCGCGAGAACTTAAATAGAAAGGGCTTTCACAGGATTAATTTACGATGCAATCACCTGAACATCCGCCAAAAATTTATAACCTTTATAGCGAATCGATTGAATCAAATCTTTACCGATCTTATTGCGTAAGCGATAGACATAAACATTAATCGCTTGTAATGACGCATCATCGGCATGACTCTCCAAAGCTTTGTGGATCTGCTCACGCGTGATAATCCGCTCAGCATTCGCGCAAAACAAACTCAATAGCTTCACCTCATACTCAGTCAAATTGAGTTTTTTGTTAATATTATTTTTATCAACCAGATTAAGAGTTGACGGTTCAAAATGCCAACGATCAAATCGGTAGTTTATTTGATCTTCTTGTGTTGATTGAGACAATGCGATTTGTGTCTTGCGACTGCGGCGCAAAATTGCTTCCATGCGCAATAATAATTCTTTTGGATCAAATGGCTTTGCCAGAAAGTCATCGATTCCAAGCTCAAAACTACGTATTAGATTGGCTTGGCTATCATGTGCCGTCACCATCAAAATCGGAACTTGTGATTTTTGGCGCACTTTTTGACATAGACTATGTCCTGTTAAATCTGGCAGTTGATAATCCAAAATAATTAAGCTTGGGATTTTCTGACTCAAATACTCAAGCATCGCCTTGCCATTGTATGCACTGTGCGTCATATAGCCCTTCGACTGCAAAATACTTTCAATCAGCTCGCAAATAACCGGCTCATCATCAACAATTAATATTTCATTTACATCCAGCATCGCACTTGAGTTCCATGGTTATTATTTCCTTGATAAGGAAAGTATAGACCAACAATATACTGATTCAATTATAAATAGCGGACTTTCTAGGTTGATTTTTTTGTGCTTTGCCGCAGAAATCATAATTAGGTTAGCGATGATGCAAAGCAATATCCTTTATTCTTACGCTGCAACGATAACAGCCAAGTTGATAACTAGCAGAGATATCTGCTCAATAAATAGTAAGCCCCGCCAGTTTTAGCAGAATTTTGTTGTAAGTTTATTGCAAATAAGTCACATTTCACTACAATGTCTACTCGGTTGGCAGATGCCATAAATTTAAAGACAGTTTTATAAATATTAATAAGTAAAAACTTAAGGAAACAAAATGAGCGCAATTCAAGAAAAAGTAAACGCTATCATCGTTGAACAATTAGGTGTTAAGCCTGAAGATGTAAAAGCAGAAGCATCTTTTATCGATGATTTAGGCGCTGACTCTCTTGACACTGTTGAATTAGTCATGGCTTTAGAAGAAGAATTTGACACTGAGATTCCAGATGAAGAAGCTGAAAAAATCAAGACTGTGCAAGACGTTTACACTTACATCGAAGCACACAACAAATAATCACTCATCGCTTCTTTAAAGTAACTGATGAATTTATGAGAAATCAGCATTAGTCGCAAGGTTAATGCTGATTTTTTATTTGTATAACCATACCGCTTGTAAATCATTTTGCGGTGTTTAATATCGAAGAAGTTTTTGATACTTTTGGGTGATTGGATTGCAGGTAATAGCAGCCCTTGACGGAGTCTTTGGGCGCTCATTTGCTAAAACAATGAAACTATTCATTGTTTCTTAACGCATTCGCTATTAGCAAAACCCAACCATTCAAAAGTATGAGAAATTCAATGATAAAAATTTTGCAAAATGGTTTGCGAGCGGTATAAACATTTGGATAATGAAATCATGAAATCAGCAAGACGCGTTGTCATTACTGGACTTGGTGCATTAAGCCCGCTTGGTAATGATGTCAAAAGCACATGGGATGCGATTTTAAAAGGTCAAAGCGGTATTACACAATTACCTGAATTTGATCTCGAGCACGGACCTTCTATTTCTGAGTTTAAGGTCACCATTGGTGGCACCATTAAAAACTTCGATCCTTTAGCACATTTTGATAAGAAAGAAATCAAAAAATACGACCCCTTCATGCAGTATGGTCTTGTGGCTGCCGAAGAAGCATGGCAAGACGCCGGTATTACAGTAACTGATGAGAATTGCCGCCGCATCGGTGTATCGATGTCTTCAGGCATTGGTGGACTCGGTGAGCTTGAGGCAACACGTGTTGTTATCGATACCAAAGGCCCTAAGCGTATCTCCCCTTTTTGTATCCCAGCAACGATTATTAATCTGATTTCTGGTAATTTCTCGATTAAGCACAATTTAAGAGGTCCAAATACCGCAATCGTTACTGCTTGTACAACGGGTGCACACAATATCGGTATGGCAGCACGTATGATCGCTTATGGCGATGCTGATGTGATGATTGCCGGTGGTGCTGATAAAGCCAATACTGCTATTGGAATCGGTGGATTTGCGGCAGCTCGTGCGTTATCTGAGCGCAACCATGATCCAAAAGGCGCATCACGCCCATGGGATAAAGATCGTGATGGTTTTGTGCTATCTAATGGTGCAGCGGCTGTTGTATTAGAAGAATACGAGCACGCTAAAAAGCGAGGTGCTAAAATTTATGGTGAGCTTATTGGTTATGCCATGAATGCTGATGCATTTCACATCACCAGCCCAAGTGGCGAAGGTGGCTATGAGTGTATGCAATTAGCCCTTGAAGATGCAGGTATCAATGCTGATCAAGTGCAATATATCAATGCGCATGGCACATCAACGCCAGCTGGTGATGTTAAAGAAAGCCAAGCAGCTGAAAAGCTTATGGGTAATCATGCTAAAAATATCGTCATGAGCTCAACCAAATCAATGACTGGACATATGCTAGGAGCAGCTGGCGCGATTGAAGCCATCTTCTCGTTACTTGCTATTCGTGATCAGGTCGCACCGCCAACGATCAATCTTGATAACGTTGATGAGGGCTGTAACCTAGATTATGCAGCACACCAAGCAAAACCAATGAAAATTGACATTGCCATGTCTAATTCATTTGGTTTTGGCGGCACCAATGGCACGCTTGTGTTTAAGAAAATCTAAAACAGACACACCAAACATATCTACTGGATTTATTTTTTATCTGCTATCCTCTACGCACCTTCAGACAATGACATGGAGAGTGATTGCAGATGTCCTTAAAGCGTTTGTTTCCTATTATCCTTTTAATTATCGGTTTAATCATCTTTTTTGCTTTAGGTGGCGAGCATTATCTGTCCCTTGAGACCTTAGCGATGCATTATCAAAACTTACAAGCGTTTACCCAGCAACACTATTTTCTAAGTGTGCTTATTTTTATGCTCAGCTATATCATTATCGTTGCGTTTTCAATCCCAGGAGCGACGATTATGACACTGTTAGGAGGGTTTCTTTTTGGTGTTTTCTTTGGCGCTATTTGGACCATTCTTGCTGCTACTATTGGTGCAACGATTACCTACTTAGCCGTACGTATGGCGTTTGCTGAAAGTTTAAAACATAAAGCTTCGGGCAGTATTGCCAAAATGCGCGATGGCTTTCAAAAAAATGAGTTTAATTATTTATTGTTTTTAAGGCTCTTACCTATCTTCCCATTTTTTATTATCAATATTGCCGCGGGAGTCTTAGGCGTGAGTCTACGCCATTTTTTTATAGGCACATTACTAGGTATCATCCCTGGCACCTTTATTTATGCTTGGGTTGGCAGTGGTCTTGGTTTTGCGCTTGAACAAGGACATGTGCTTAATCTTAAAATCATTTTCTCGCCACAAATACTATTACCCATCTGTGCCTTGGCATTATTATCTTTAGTGCCGATTATTTATAAAAAACTCAAAAACAGCCGCACGCTACAAGATAACCCACATAAGGAGTGATTATGTCAAATACTCAACATTTAAAACCATTAACATGTGATATTTGCATTATTGGTGCTGGATCTGGTGGTCTCTCAGTGGCCGCAGCAGCTCAGCAGATGGGTGCAAATGTCATATTATGCGAGGGTAATAAAATGGGTGGAGATTGCCTAAACTCAGGTTGCGTGCCATCAAAGGCTTTGATTGAAGCATCGCGCAGCATGGCACATATCATGAAAGCTCAGCAATTCGGCATTGACAGGCAAACAGTTATTGATTTTAAGGCAATACACCAACATATCCATCGCGTGATTGAAACGATTGCGCCGCATGACTCTATCGAACGTTTTGAATCATTAGGCGTGAAAGTTATCTCAGCCTATGCACACTTTATTAACTGCAAAACCATTCAAGCAGGTGAGCATCTTATTCATGCCAAATATATTGTCATAGCCACTGGTTCGCGTGCCCGCATTTTGCCTATTTCTGGACTCAGTCAGATTGATTATCTTACTAACGAGACCATTTTTGATCTTAGCGAAAAACCTGAACATCTTGTAATCGTTGGCGGCGGTCCCATTGGTTGCGAGATCGCCCAAAGTTACGCACTTTTAGGCACTAAAGTCACTTTACTTGAAGCTAGCACTGAAATCCTAGGAGCTGCCGATAGAGATTGTAAAACCGTTGTTATCAAAGCATTTAATGATCTTAAGATCAATGTCATTACTGAGGTCAAAATTGATAGCTTTAGCCAAGATAGTGACGGATTAAAATACATTCACTATCAACACGACAATCATCATCTTAAACTCACCGCATCCCATGTATTGATTGCTACTGGTCGCACCCCCAATATTGAAAAGCTGCATCTTGATCAAGCCAACATCAATCACACAGTGCGTGGCATCACTGTTGATGCACGCTTACGCACCAATCATAAGCATATCTACGCCATTGGTGATATTGCGAGTCCTTTACAATTCACACACATGGCAAGCTATCACGCTGGTATTGTCATTCAAAACATATTATTCAAACTACCAGCAAAAGTTGATTACTCAAGCTTCCCTTGGGTTGTCTATACCACACCAGAGATCGCGCACACTGGTCTTGCAATTCAAGAAGCACAACAGCAAAACTTTCAGATTTTAACACTCAGTTTTAAAGACAATGATCGCGCGCAAGCATCACTTGCAACTGACGGGATGATTAAAGTTGCCGTTAGTCATAAAGGTCAGATCTTAGGTGTCTCAATTGTGGGTGAAAACGCCGGTGAGCTCATCTCACCATGGACATTGGCAATCAAAAACAACTTACGGATTAAACATATGGCAAGCCTTATTACCCCCTACCCGACTTTAAGTGAACCTGAGTTCGGAATTAAAATCCTTGATTTAAAAGGGTTTTATGGTGTTAAAATAAGTAATTCTTATGGTAATTTCTCAAGATCAACATGATAGAACTACTTATTTCAACATTTTGCCGCATAGACGACTTTTGCATTATCTATGAAAAGCAACTTAAACTCAAACAAATTGGCATGGATAGAAACAGAAAATATGGCAAAGCGCAACAGTTAGCAGTGAGTGAAATTATGACAATTCTTATTATGTTTCAGATAACTCAATATCGCAATTTCAAAACATATTACAACGAGTTTATCAAAGTTTATTGGCATGAATATTTTCCTCAAGCGCCATCGTATAATCGCTTTGTAGAGCTGATGAGTCAAGCGATTTTACCGTTGTCTTACTTTTTAACTTATCATCAAGGTGAGCGCACTGGTATTTATTATGTTGATGCAACAAAACTGCCAGTTTGTCATAACTTACGCGAGAAAAATCATAAGGTTTTTGAGGGACTAGCAGGTAAAAGCAAAACGAGTACAGGTTGGTTTTTTGGGCTGAAATTGCATCTTGTGGTTAATAATCTTTGTGAGCTTGTTAGCATTCGAGTCACTCGTGGCAACACTGATGATAGGACGCCATTGTTGGATATGTGTAAGGAACTTCAAGGGATGATTTTTGGCGATCGTGGTTATGTATCCAAAGCCAAAGCAGAATGCCTTGCAGAGCAAGGGCTTAAATTGATTACTACGCTCAAAAAGAATATGAAAAAGCTATTTAGGACTCCACAGGAAAAGCAATTGTTACGGCATAGAGGTATGATTGAAACTCTATTTGATCATTTGAAAAATAGTTTAATGTTGTGGCATACAAGGCATCGCTCACCTGTAAATGCATGCACACATTTGATGGCATGCTTAGCTGCATGGGTTATCGATCCTATCTCTATTGTGGGCCAGAAAAGATTGAGTGTTTTATGAACCGTAATTCCGAACTGAGGTTAAGTGAAATCAATAAACGTGTTGCAGGCAGTTTTTATACCCCTAAGCTCTATAGCGCTAAAACACGCAAACTTGTGCAGTTTTTAATGAGGTGGTTTTAACGATGATCGAATCAAGTCTGCGCCCACTATTTCAAAGAGTTTTTATTCAACCACTTCTGCATATCGGCGCGCGCCACCTACCTGCTAATGCTATTACCGTTACCTCTTTAATTACAGGCTTTATCAGCGCTTTCTTTTTAAGTGCTGAATTTAACTTCATGGCTATTTTGTTGCTGCTTATTTCAGGTTACCTAGATATCCTTGATGGCTCAGTTGCTCGTATGCAAAACAATAGTACACATTTTGGAACCGTTCTTGATATTCTCAGTGATCGATTGGTTGAGTCATTTATCGTAATTGCCCTTTTTATCCGCGATCCCAATTTAGCCTTTGTGTGTTTATTAATGATGATGTCGATGCTTGTCTGTGTCAGTAGTTTTCTATTGGTTGGCATTTTTTCGGAAAAACAGGAAAACAAATCGGAAAAAAGCTTTTATTATAGCCCTGGGCTTATGGAGCGTGCCGAGGCTTTTATCTTTTTTATCGCGATGATTATCTTTAACCAACTTGCCCTGATCATCGGTATTGTTTTCACGCTTTTAGTATTATGGACAACAGGCGTTCGCGTGTATCAATTTTACAAACAAAGCAACGAGAGTAAATAAATTTAATTTATACCACAAATAATGCTAATGCCTCTGTTCGATAGCAGGCAAAATTGTTATTATCTTGCGGGTGAAAATACTACGAAATCTACTCGTTAAATCATAAGGAGAAATAATTCATGTCAAATAGTTCAAATAAAAGTGTGCGCGTTACGGTAACAGGGGCAGCTGGTAATATTGGTTATGCAGTAATTTTCAGAATTGCTTCAGGTGAAATGTTTGGTAAAGATGTTAATGTACACCTTAATTTATTGGAATTAGAGCAAACATTGCCAACATTGCAAGGCGTTAAAATGGAGCTTGATGACTGCGCATTCCCACTATTAAAAAGTGTGACTTGCACGGCAGATGTTAATGAAGCGGTGAAAGATGCCAACTGGGTATTGATGATTGGTGCAGTTCCTCGCAAAGCAGGTATGGAGCGCTCTGACTTATTAGGTGTAAACGGTAAGATTTTTAAACCAATGGGTGAAGCTATCAGTAAACATGCTGCTAAAGATGTCCGCGTTTTAGCCGTTGGTAACCCTTGTAATACCAATGCATTGATCACTATGATGAATGCCGCGAATGTCCCTAATGATCGCTTCTTTGCGATGATTTCACTTGATGAGAATCGCGCGCGTAAGCAACTTGCAATTAAAGCCGGTGTTGATGTTACTGCAGTGAAGAAAATGACCATTTGGGGTAACCACTCAGCAACACAATTCCCTGATTTTGCCCATGCTGAAATTGCAGGCAAACCTGCAACTGATGTCATTACTGATCGCAAATGGCTAGAAGAAGAATTCACACCAATGATTCAGCAACGTGGCGCGGCTGTCATTAAAGCGCGTGGCGCATCTTCCGCAGCTTCTGCAGCGAATGCCGTTATCACTAGTGTTAGAGGAATTATTTTTGACACGCCAGCAGGTGAAACGGTCTCAATTTCAAAAGTTTCCAATGGTGAATATGGTGTCGACAAAGGACTTATCTTCTCAGTACCATGCATCGTTAAGAATGGTGAAATTAAAGTTGTTGAAGGTATTACGCAAGATGCCTTTGGAAAACAAGCTTTCAATAAAACATTAGAAGAGCTTCGCCACGAGCGCGATATTGTCAAAGAGGCTGGATTAATTTAACTCTAAAGTTACGCACCCTAGAAAAAACTATGGTTTTACAAACACCCCGTCAGTCTACGACTGCCACCCCTCTTACAAAGAGGGGAATTAGGCAATGGTTATTTTATATTCCCCTCTTTGTAAGAGGGGTGCCGAGCTTGCGAGGTGGGGTGTTGAAATAAAAAAGTTCACAACTACACAGTTAACTAAAGCCCTCATTAGCATACTTCTTTGTGCTAACCTATCTTCTTGATGCGTAAGCATAATGACCCATCATAAAATCACTGTATCCTCACAAATTACAACGCAAAAAATTCTGTAAAATGCTTTGTGATGAGTATATGCTAGTGTCACTTCGGAACTAAATACACCAAGCAATATGCTAAGCCTTATACAGCGTGTCACTCACGCTTCTGTTACCGTCGACAATGATCAAATTGCACATATTGCCCAAGGTATTATGGCACTTATCTGTATCGAAGAAAAAGATGAAAAAAAAGAATATGACAAAATGGCGCACAAGCTTTTAAATCAACGCATTTTTGAAGATGATCATGGCAAGCTTAACAAAAGTCTTATTGATATCAATGGTGAGTTATTACTTGTGCCGCAATTCACACTGGCTGCTGATACTGATCGCGGCTTACGTCCAAGCTTTTCTGGAGCATGCCCACCGCGGATTGCCAAAGCAAAATTTGCTGAATTTCACGCTGATATTACGCAAAAATATGCACGCATTCAGCAAGGGCAATTCGGTGCCAATATGCAAGTATCACTCACCAATGATGGACCGATTACATTATGGCTAAAGGTATAAAATCATGACAGAAATGAAGGAAATGACAAAAGAGCCAACACGCCGTCTATGCATTATTGGTGGTCATGGTGCCATGGGAAAATGCTTAGCTTTTTTTCTTAAGCAACTTGCGCATTATGAAATTACCCTTTTTGGTGAAGATGATTGGCAAGAGGCACAAACACTTCTGCAAAAACAAGATATGGTGATTATCAGCACCCCCATTGCGCTCACTGATGAAATCATTGCAAAAACTTCCGAGTATATTAGCTCTAATACTATACTTGCGGACTTAACAAGCATTAAATCAGCACCAATGACCAAAATGCTCAGCGCACATCATGGTGCTGTTATTGGACTTCACCCGATCTTTGGACCAACCGTTACCAACAGCAATAAACAGGTGATTGTTTACTGCGATGGGCGCGACTCTCAACATTATCAATGGTTCATCGATGACCTTATAACCTTAGGATTTACACTGAAAAAAATGGCCGCAAGCGCACATGACCAAGCAATGACATTTATCCAAGGCATCGAACATTTCTCCGTATTTTGCATGGGAATGTTCTTAAAACAACATAATATCCATTTGGAAGAATTAATGGCAATCTCAAGCCCTGTTTACAAAATGGAGCTTAATATTATCGGACGTCTTTTTAGCCAAGACGCTGACTTATATGCCAATATTATTGCCTCTGACCATGAGCGCTTAAATAGCATTCATGATTATGCCCAATTGATTCTAAAGCAAGTAGAGCAATTAAAGTCAACCAATGGCAAATTTGAATTTAGTCAGCAGTTTAACGATGTGAAAGAATGGATGGGCGAATTTGCTGATAAAGCCTATCAAGAAAGTGATCGCTTACTTGGTATTAAGCCATTAGCATAAACAACTGGAGTTACTATTTTTATGAATAATACAATTCTTGTCATGGGTGCCGGCTCGTGGGGCACAGCACTCGCGTTACAACTAGCACGCGTTGGACATATGGTTTATATCCATTCATGGAAAGATACACACAACACACAAATGATTCGTGATAAACATAATCACAGCTACTTACCGGATGTTGATTTCCCAGCAAATTTAATTGCCATCAATGATTGGCAAAGTGTTATACATCAATGTGATGACATTTTAATGGCAACACCAAGTGTTGGCTTTGTGAAAACACTCGAAGCGATCAAACCACATTTAACGAGCACACAAGGTGTGATCTCAGCGACAAAAGGCTTTTGCCATCATAGTTATCAGCTATTAGATCAAATGGCTGAAGATATCCTAAAAGATAATCCCTTTGGTTTAATTACGGGACCCAGTTTTGCCAAAGAAGTCGCTAAAGGCTTACCTACTGCCATTTTGGCTGCCTCTAAGCGCAATGATTATGCCAAACATATTCAACTGCTTTTTAATAGTGATAATTTTCGCTGTTATACCTCAACAGATGTCACTGGTGCTGAGATCGGTGGGGCTGTTAAAAACGCGCTTGCCATTGCTTGTGGTATCTCAGACGGTCTTGGCTTTGGTGCTAATGCGCGTGCGGGCTTAATTACTCGTGGACTTAATGAGCTCACTCAATTAGGTCTAACGCTAGGTGGTAAGCTTGAAACCTTTTACGGCTTAAGCGGGCTTGGTGATCTGCTATTAACCTGCACTGATAACCAATCGCGTAATCGCCGCTTTGGGGTACTTGTCGGTCAAGGCAAAAGCATTGATGAGGCTTGCAACGAAGTCAAACAAGTCGTTGAGGGCATTGCTTCAGCCAATGCTGTCTATAAGTTGGCACAAAAGCACAATGTGTCAATGCCAATCGTTGAAGCGGTTTATAGCATTCTCCACGAAAATCAAGATATGCGCACAACAGCTCATGCGCTATTAACTAGGTCCCTTAAGGCAGAAAACTGATATTTGGATCAAGCCCGAATATGACAATCCGCCGTCATTTTAGGACTTGATCTAATAATATACAATACAGCTGATAATACTTGTATCGCTACTGAGTACTTTATGCTTTTTTGACAAACTCCGACTTTAACTTCATCGCACCAATACCATCAATTTTGCAATCGATATCATGATCACCATCCACTAGACGAATATTTTTGACTTTAGTGCCAACTTTAACAACTAATGATGAACCTTTCACTTTTAAATCTTTAATGACTGTAATGCTATCACCATCTTGTAAAGGCGTACCATACGCATCTTTTTTGACATCAGTGGCTTCTTCTGTAACGGCATTGATTTGCCATTCATAAGCACATTCAGGGCAGATAAGCATTTCACCATCTTGATAAACATATTCACTTTGACATTGTGGGCAATGAGGTAATTGCATTATTTTTCCTTATTTTACTGTAGTTATACACTTTTCTATTGCAACACCCCGCCTCACAAGCTCGGCACCCCTCTTGCAAAGAGGGGAATTAAAATCACCGTCGCCCAATTCCCCTCTTTGCAAGAGAGGTGGCAGCCGTAGGCTGACGGGGTGTTTATAAAGTCATAGTTTTTTTCTAAAATACAAACTTCAATTATTTTATAACAACATAACTGCAACTAATTACCCCCCTAATAAACATCAAAAACAGAGTATACTCTACCCTTCGACACCGCTCAGGGAACGCTGAATGCTTTTAAGACGAGGGTTTAGTTGCAACAAAAATAAAAGCCCTTTTAATCAAAAGAGCTTTCATATTCTTAAGTGTCGCTAGTATAGCAAAGATTCTAAAAACCTAACACCTATGTTTGAGGTTGTGTCACACCCGCAATTACCTTTGGAATATCACCAACGCTTGGCATCGTACCAATATTTGGATCAACCCAATCACTCAATGTTGGCAAGGTGACATTGCTATCGGTGCCTGCTTGGGTAATTAGTGTTTGTAGATCACTGATACACGCATCTCTTGCAGCCCCTACTGCAAGGGGAAGTAAGTTTTGCGCAATACCCAACTGCTTAACAAAATAGCTGACATTGGCATTTGCTGTTTGTGTAAGCTCAGCCCCTGTTGGCACATTATAATCAGGTACCCAAATCTGATCATTACCACCACATTGCGGCTGCAAGGTATTATCTAAGCGACTATAACATTTACCTGGAATACCGTTTAACTGCCCAAAGGATTCATACTCGATAAAGCGACTACCCTGACCATCATTGTAGGTTAAGCTAATCGGTGGCTCAAAACTACTGATGCTATTGTCACTGGTTGCTTTGAAAGTGTAGAACTTATTCCACGGTTGTGGTCCACTTTGCCAAGTGTACTTTTGGGTAATGGTGCCATTGTATAAATTATCAATATTCGTACCAACATTAACTGTATTTGGTACCATCTCACCAACCCATAAATTATCGGTTGTTGAGGTCACCGGCACGTTGTTAGGATCAAGTAAAGTATAAGCATTATTAGTCGCAAGAATATTTTTATTGATCGTATAGGTTAAATAGAGATTAGGAGATCCTGAGCTATCCCATGCTGGGTACTTGGTTTCCCACTGTCCTAAACCATTATTCCATACTGGGCAATTGTTATAACAATGAAGTGTTAATATATCATCTGCTGCTGTTGGTGCCACAAGCGCATTTGTCCATACGACTAACTGTGTACTATTAGTCGGTAACACAACTTGATTATTTTGATCACGCATTGGAATATTGGTAAAGCCACCGCCACCAACACCATCAATCGATACATTCAAACTATAGTGTTGACCTAGATAGCTCGTTTGCAGCTCTGAGTTTGAAATAGCTACTGCGGGTGTTACAGGGGTAAAGCTACAACCATTTTGGGTGCAACTATCCTCACCCACTTTATCAAATTGCTGATTAGTTGAATTCCATAATACAATCGCTGTCGCTTGATTTTGATTAAATGCATGTAAGCGTAAACGTGTCCCTGCTAACTGACCTAAAGTAATTGAACGCGCAGTTTGCAGCTCAAGTCTGCCAGGTCCCACTTCAATGGTACCAGCAGTTGATGCGCCTGTTTGCATGTCTTTTTTCGTGGCAGCTGTGCCATCAGCAACCGTTGGGTTACCAGGCAACCATAACCCATAAAAACTTAACCAACCACGTTTTGTTTCATTATTAATTGTCATCTCAACGGGGAAACCACCGGAATCACGATTAACGCGGCTACCATCAGCATTATATAAACCATAGCGATAAACACTCGTTGTATAATTATTGCGATCATAACAAATCTCAGCCTGACCATTAGTTAAATCGGCACGTGTGACCAGATTTTCTAAATGGCTGCTATTAAAAGCAATTTTTGCCAACATCGAGCTTTGATTAAAAACACTTGAGATCTGACCGTAGCCTGTATTTTCAGCGGTTTGGATAAAGGCTAAAGCGACATTCCGACTATTATTGCCATTGCTTTCCGTTTCAAAGTATTTCACCAAGGCACGTCCATTGGTCGCCTGTGAAGCACTAATAAACCCTCTAAACTGCGGCGTTGTGCGATTTAACACCCCGCTAACATACGGATAAGACACATAATTTAAACTAAACACACCATAAGGATTAAGTGTTGTTGGTGTTTCTGTTGCCACTAATTTGCCTTCAATCAATACCGTGTCACCATCACCCACTTGTAAGCCATCAATCCAGAAAGTCACCGTTTGCACGCCGTTGATATTCGTTGACTCACCAACAATATCAGACAAAATCGGCACACTGTTATCACTTCGCTCATCGCCCATATTACAGGCATTCATATCAACCTTTGACAGATAAGCACCTTGATTTGTAAACTCAGGATAATTCGTCTGTGTAAACACACACAAAATACCATTAATCTGATCCATCGTCTCTTGCGTGAAATTATTGGTATAGGTCTGTGGCAGATCATTCACATAATCGCCTGATGTCGGCACAGCATATGATGCCGACACAGACGCCCCCATTAATAACGCAAGATAATGTATATTCAATCGTTTGATTTTCATCGTATCCTCCTTGATTATGATTGAGCTTCAACCATTGACACCTGTTCAGGTGCGCAAGTTGACCCCTGTGGGCAATTCACCGTCTGTGTACCTACAGCTGCAGTTGATGAGCTACCACCTCCGCCACAAGCGCTTAATAATATAATGAAACTGATTGCAACGAGTGCAAATAGATTTTTTGAGTACCTTCCTAGCATATCATCACCTTTATTGTTTATTGTTTATTGTTACTTCTTTTATTTCTTTTACTTCCAAGTTTTAACGAATTCCTGATTCACCTGACTGCTAACCAGCAGTAAGCAGTATTGTAAACATAGTGAATATTGATTTTTTTGCGAGTAATGTACGTAATATTTAAAAACTTTATCTTTTTTAGCTTATTTTACTTCAACATCATTACTGAAAAACTGATAAGAAAAACCCGTCTTAAAGAGAGCTAACAGCTTATTTTTATATTTAACTCTTTGTGCATTGATCTTGAATATTTTTTGTTGCAGTGCACTACTTTTATCTTCTTGCTGTTTAAGTATGAGCCTCTGCCATTGATAATCAAAGTTAAGCCAATCAAGCATATCTTGCCATAAGCTAAAGCTTTGTTGCTGCCCATAGTTATTCACCGCCTTTACACTCAAGCTTCTGGGTAGCACAATAAAATCAGCCAAACTGATAAACCCTCGTTTTAATAACGGATCACGTTGCAATAAGGCAATTTGCGTGAAATAGTCCGATAAATGCATCAATAGCATGGGTAAATATATCAATGATTGATCGCCCAATAACTCCTGCATAATATCTTCAATAAGCCCTGTACTAGTTAAACTAAGCGTAAATTCACTGGGATAAACTTTGTTTTTAAGACTATTGTGGATGTCTTGTTCTGTAAAATTTGTCAATAATGGGCTAAGCGATAGCACACCATCAACTTGAGCATGGAAATTCATATGCACAAGTGCAAGCTTTGCGATATCAAGCTTGATATCAATATCAATAACTTGCTTCTTTTTAGTGATCATTGCCGTTAATTGCGCGGGATATACTTTCTCTAACTGTCGCGGCATAAACTGTGTCTGTGCAGGCAGTCCGATAAATTCAATGATTTGACGACTAGCAATCATTAATGGGTAGGAGATTTCTATTACGCCCTTATTAAGGATTGATGGGTTTAAATACGCTTGCCAATCCACAGGCTGTTGCCACAAACCCAATTGTTCTAAAAATAAATCCATATTGACATAAGGCGCGTTGGTCTCTTTAGCAACAATCAACTGAACTTGTGATTTATGCGCGTCAAGCGCTTTAAGATGTAGACTCATAGTCGACTGGGCAATTTGCGATTTTAATGTGGGAGACAACCAACTATTCAAAGCGCATAAGGTCGTTAATGCTTGATCTTGATCTTTTTTACACTTTTCTTGCTGCTGTATCATCCATGAGTTAAGTGGCACAATCTGCTTATAACTATTTGCTGCCGGATAGGCTAGTTTCACACTGGTTGCAGCCACTATCAATGTATAAAAAATATAAAGGATATAAAAATAAAGACTTTTTCTCATACTGCCACCATCCTTGTCATTCGTTTAGTGTTTCCGCTATTTAAAATCCATTTAAGCCTAGGGGTAATTAAGAAAATTAGCAAATTCAAATTTGAGCGTATACACACCCCTCACCCGCGCAGCTGAAGCCACACGACCTCTCCCGCAAGGGGAGAGGTGCTAGCTGGTGCAATACGCCCCTACATTTAATTATCGACTAACCTCTCATTAAACTCAAAGAAACTCTCAAGCACGATTTGATGCAACAAATCATCACAAGAGTCATTGTAATAATGTGCAAGCTTATCCAGCGATTGTTGGTAATATTCCTGAGATCTTGCCAAATTGCTAATCTCAAATTTCTCCATCAACTCCAAATAGACTTGTAAACGGATTAATGCCTCATCTGCTGATGCCGTTGAGAAAAACACCGGCGCCTCGTCGTCATCCGATTCCCCTGCAATAATGGATACACCATATAATGATGATTTATCATCTTGATTGATAATCTGAAAGTCAACGGTCAAGTTCCAATCCAAAAGCTCACCCAGCTGATCTGCCATATCGTCAATCATGCGCATTTTCTCACGCACTGTTTGGCTTAACTCATAATAATTCTCGATATTTTCACTTATTTCAAACATATACTTTCTCGTTTTCTTTTTTATTTTGTACTATACCAAAGTGTCAACACAGTTTTCTACAAACTCTTATTGCTACACACATCATGCAGCCTGTAGGGCTATTGTATTTACGAATACACCCCTATTCATTTCACTTTCAACACTTTATTCATACCAATGGCATATTTCCCAGGCAACTTAACCATTTCCGTTGCCTCAGAGAACAATGGGCTTAGCGGAATAACCTGTTTGCTAAAGCTTGCAATATACTCACAAGAAAAGCTCTCAGGCAACAAACACGGCAACCATTTATTGAAGTCTTTGACATTAAACACATCATAATAATGGCTTTCAATTTTATGTAAACCTTCAGATTTTATTTCTTTATTAACGTAACGAAATGGAATGGCTGTTCCTTGATTTTTTTTGTATTGCGCCACAATCAAGCAACCATCATCACTGAGCACACGAATGGCTTCCATTAAAATCTTATGTAGATCATTAGGATTTAATAACACATTATCAAGCACAATCAGATCAAAGCTTTTGTTCGCAAACGGCCAATTGCCGGCATTAAAGCTTGCGCCAAATATCTGCGCATCATAAATAAAACCACTTGTTGCATAATGATGCACTGCAGAAACTCGCTCAAAATAAGCTTTTTTAACTTTTCCTAGATAAAAAGCACGCCTGACACTAAAGCGCGATAACATCACCTCTAAATCCAGTAGCTGCCTATCTTGCATCAATCGTCCTTACTCTCCAAAATGGCTGTAGTTTACCGTGATTTGCGCATGAACTAAATAATTTTCGCCATCCGCTCAAAGTAATCAGGGCATGTTTTACTGACACACTCCGCACCATTGATAATAACACCTTCCTGCCTTAAACCAATAAGCGCCAATGACATTGCAATACGATGATCATTATGCCCTTCGACAGTAGCTGCTCTAAGCGCTGATTTTTCAGGATAAATATGGATACTATCCTTCGCTGTTGTGACGTTAACACCTAAGCGTGTTAAGCCCTCAGCCATAGCACTGACACGATCTGACTCCTGTAAACGCGTATGTTCAAGTCCTGTAATATGCGTCTCCCCCTTGGCAAAGCACGCAATTGCCGCAACAGTCATAAACGTATCGGAGAAATTGCGCATATCTACTGTCACACCATTTAATACTTCACCACCGATCACGCGAATTCCATCTTCTTCGGCAATCACTTGACAGCCCATTTTTTCAAGCACTTCTAGAAAACGAATATCCCCTTGTTTGGCATCGCGTGTTACGTGCTTAACTTTAACATCACCCTGTGTGATTGCCGCCAATGCCCAAAAATACGATGCTGTTGAAATATCTGGTTCAATCGCATAGTATCGTGCTTGATAGCTTTGATTGCCTTGTATCTTATAAAGATTATTTTCAACGTTAACTACCACACCAAAATCACGCATCATATCCACTGTCATTTGCACATAAGGTTGTGGATGATCTGTATCTGAATGAATACTTAAGCCACCGTCGATCAAGGGGGATGCGATTAATAAACCTGACAAGAACTGGCTACTCTTAGCGCCATCAATACTGACACTACTTGTCTGCTTTAAACCTTCTGCCAAAATGGTCATAGGCAATGATGATTGATTTTGCTCATAGCTTGCCTGCATACCCAAAGAGTTCAATACAGATAACTGCTCAGCAATGGGCCGCGCCATCATTCTGTCAGCGGCATAGATATAATACTCACCTGATTTTTGTGCAGCACACAATGGAATAATAAAGCGCGTCAATGTCCCTGCTTCATTACAAAAAATGCGTGCGTCTTTGTTAGGGAAAGAACCATTGGCTCCCTGAATAATAATGCGCCCTGATGCCTCATCAAATTGATGTGAAACACCCAAAGCTTTTAATGTACCAACACCGGCTAATACATCCTTACTTAACGGTAAGTTATCAATCAACGATTCACCCTTTGCCATTGCCGCAATAAGTAATACGCGATTGGATAAACTTTTTGAACCAGGTAATGATACCTCTGCTGATATCTTCTTTGTTGCCAATGGTAGCGATTGTTGAGTCATACGATGTGATTATCAAAAAAATATAACGATTAAACAAGTTTATATCCTCACATTGAGTTGTCATTATAAATTTGGCATTCAAGCTATTTTTCTTTGACAATACGCTCAAGCTCATTCAAAAACGCAGATTTCTTAACAATCTCACTTTCTTCACCAATTTGTCATTGAGCTTCGGTACATCATGCTGTGGTACATCCTTCAAGCGATCCAGTTTTATGCATGCCAGTTTATTAATTTCAGCTTCGCCCATACAGCATGTAATTAACTAGGGGATTAAATGTGCAAACTTCCCTTGTAATAGCGCATCTTTAATCACCTTAACTTGTACTGATAAAGTATCAACAAAACCACTAGCGACATGCATAGAGGCAGCTGCATTTAATATCAGCGTATCTTGCTTAGCACCTAACATTTCATTATTTAATAACGATTTTGATTCCGCCAAATTCTGATACAAATCACCTGCTTCTAAGTAATCTAGTCTGCCGCGCACAAATCCTAGTTGCTCTGGATGTAAGCTAAATTCAGTAACTTCGTCATGCTCAAGTTTAATCACTTTATTGGCACCACAAACTGAAAATTCATCCATTCCATCACCATATACAACATAGGCATGCGTGACACCTAGGTTTTTAAGTGCATAAAGATACGGCTTAAGCAAACGCTCATCATAAACCCCTGCCACGATTCTTTTGACCTGCATCGGATTTAACAATGGACCCAACACATTAAAAAAGGTGCGCTTACCCTCTTTAGCAAAGCGCTGGCGCACATTAACCACTTTGGCAAAAATTGGATGAAAAAATGGCGCAAACAAAAACACCATTCCTTGTTCTTTTAACAAGTTCAATGCCGCTTCTGGGTTATCAGGAATTTCCACATTAAGCTTTTGCAAGAAATCAAAACTACCGCACTTTGACGTTGCCGAACGATTACCATGTTTGGCAACCTTAGCACCTAACTCATGCACCATTAATGCGCTTAGTGTTGAATAATTTAAGGTTCGACAACCATCGCCACCCGTACCAACAATATCGACTGTTTCAGCAAAAGGATTTTCCACCCTAATACTATAATTTAGAAATGTCCGTGCTAATTCAAAAAGTGTTTGCTCTTCATATAGCTCAGCATCTATCTGCTGAATGATTTGATACTGCTGATCTTCACTTGTTTCATCACTTAGCAGCTGATTGACTAATGACTCAATCTCCACAACCTCACCTTCTTTTATTTTTTATTTTTTATTCTTTACGCTCAATTCTAAAGCTTTAAATTTGTTTCGTCTGCTTTTGGGGCGTATACAATACGCCCCTACACTTTCAATATATCACTATGCTTTTATTTTTCAAAAACCGCAATAGACTCAACATGTGTCGTATGTGGAAACATGTCCATTACACCTGCTGAAAGCAGTTTATAACCCTTTTCATTAACTAAAATGCCAGCATCACGCGCCAACGTTGCTGGATCACAGGACACATAGACAATACGCTCAGGGTTAATTTTTTCAATTTGTTTGCACACCATCTCAGCCCCTGCTCGTGGCGGATCCAATAGTAACTTATTAAACTCATTTTCCACAATCCATTCATGTTTTGAAATGTCTTCAAACAAATTCACAGGATAAAAAGCGACATTATCTATGTTATTGCGCTTAGCATTTTCCATAGCACGCATCGTCATTGCCTCATCACCTTCGACACCCACAACGAATTTAGCTTTTGTTGCCAGTGGCAAACTAAAATTACCCAAACCACAAAACAAATCAAGTACGGTATCATTATTTGATACTTCCAATAACGCTATCGCTTGCTTTAACATTTTACGATTAATGTCATGATTAACTTGTGTGAAGTCATTTGGCTCAAAATAAATAGTTACACCATAATCCGTCAAATGATAAGACAGCGACTGTGGCTCTTGCGTTATCTCTGGGTATAAACGTGTTATCGTATCAGGTCCCTTAGCCTGCAAATATATCCAAAACTGCTGCGCTTTAGCAAAGTCAGTTAACTTAGCTAAATCCTCGTCAGTAAATGCACTTAAGTGACGGATAATCAATGCGGTTACCTGATCATCTACTGCCACTTCAATTTGCGGAATTTCTTTGTAGTTTGAAAGACTAAACACTAGATCCTGTAACAAAGTTAAATTTTTGCCTACACTTGGGTGCAATACTTCACAGTGATTAATATCAGCAAGAAACCGCCCATCGCGCTCTCTAAAGCCAACAAGCACTTTGCCTTTTTTATGCACATAGCGCGCGCCTAATCGTGCTTTAGTACGATAACCCTCGTGCGAGCTTGAGCGTAAAGGAGCTATACGCGCAAGTGGTTCAAGACCTTGTCCGAAATGTTTAAAATGATTCAGCAATGTTTCTTCTTTAAAGGCAATTTGCGCATCAGGTGCGACATGTTGAAAAGAACAACCGCCACACACCTCAAAATACTCGCATGGCGGAGCAACACGCTTAGCGCTTGGCTTTAGAACTTGTACCAATTTACCTTCATCATAATTTGATTTTGATAAAGTATATTCAAACGCGACCTCTTCGCCTTCTAAAGCAAATGGAATAAAGGTTGTTTTACCGTCAATTTTAGCGATTCCACGCCCTTCATGCGACAGGTTGGAAATAGTGGCATTGAATACCCCGCTAGGAAAGTTTTTCTTAATTCGTCTTGGCATTAGGTTGCAATAAGCATAATTTTAAATGTGCGTTAGTTTAGCAACTGTATATAAAATGTCATTGTTTTTTGATATTTTTAATGCTTTTCACTGTAAAACGCTTGTTCTTTGCTAAGGTGCTGTTTAAGCTAATGAGGTTCGATTTAACACATTAATCATTAAAATATGGAGTAAATATGAAGAAGTTAACCACCATTGCATTATCACTTTTAGCAGGCAGCGCATTAGTTTCTGGCGCTTTTGCTGACGCAACTAAAGCGGCACCTGCTACTGCTCAACCAGCCAAAACAGCTGCAACAGCACAAAATAACACAGCAGATGCAAGTTACACGATTGGTTATTCAATCGGCAAAAACATGACTGAGCAATTAAAGCAACAAAATGTCAGCCTAAACACTGATGATCTTCAACAAGGCTTTGTTGCTGGTATTGAAGGTAGTAAGCCCAAGCTAAGCCAAGAGCAAATGGAGCAATCAATGCAAGCCTTCCAAAAAGAAATGGAAGCTAAAATGAAAGCGCATGAAGAAGCCGCTGAAGCCGAGGCTGCTAGAGCTAAAGCCAAACTTGACGCAGCAAAAGCACAAACTGCAACAACTGCAGCTGATACAGCAAAGACGCCTGCTGATAGCGCTAAAAAAGCAGTTGACGCAACAAGTGCTGCAGCAAATTAAGCATTAGCTAATTAATATACCAAAACATCAATAGATATCTACACGCCCCACTGTTGGGGCTTTTTTATGGAAGAAAATTACTATTTGAGCATGAACCTTTTTCCTTTTAGCAACAACTTTGTTATAGTTCGGAAAGATTATTTTTATTAACTGAAAAACATGGAGCTTTATTCATAATGCGTATGTCAAAAAAAATCATCGTAAGCACGCTAGGCGCTGCACTTTTTGCCACTGTTCTAGCAGGTTGTTCACAATCTGATTCAAAGGACTCAGCAAAGGCGACCCCTGAGGTAACAAAAACCATTGCAACACAACCAACAGCAACTGAAACTGCAAAGCCAGTAACTGCTGCTGATGCTCAGCAAAGTGAAGCGACACTTATCAACAATGTAAGCTATACCTTAGGCTATAGTGTTGCAGGCAACGTTAGTGCACAATTAAAAGCACAAGGCGCAACTTTGGATAACGCGCAAGTTCTTGCTGGCTTTAAAGCAGGTATTTCAAATGAGCAAGGTAAGTTCTCACAAGAGCAAATGCAAACCATTATGCAAACATTCCAAAAAGACTTAATGGCAGCACAAGAGAAAAAACAAGTAACCTCTGTTCTAGAGAATGCCAAAGCACTTCTTTCAAATGAGCAAACACCTACCATTGGACCAAAAGATGCCAAGGTTGCAGTGATTGAATTCTTTGATTACCAGTGTGTATTCTGCCATAAAGTAGCGCCAATCATGGAAAAAGTAATGGACGCTAATCCAAATGTAAAATATATCTTTAAAGAATTCCCAATCTTTGGTCAACGTTGGGAAGCGTCACAATATGCTGCTGAAATGGGCATTGCTGCTTATATGCTAAATGGCGCTGAAGGCTATTTGAAATATCACAATGCCGTTTTCGCTAGTGGCGTTGATGAAGGTAAATTAACCGTTAAAGATGTTAATGACGCTGCGAAAAAAGTAGGTGTTGATGTTGCTAAAGCTGAAAGCCTAATCAAAGAGAAAAAAGTCACTGACAATATTGCAGCAGACATGAAACTTGGCTTTGATAAGTTAGGCATCCAAGGTACACCAGCAATTATCGTTATGCCTCTATCAGGTGCGACCGCTGCTAATACAACAGTTATCCCTGGCTTTGCACAACAAGACACCATTCAAGCAGCAATTAATAAAGCGCAAGGAAAATAACTCTATTGGGCGTAGACAATACGCCTCTTAAGTTTTTCAATTATTTTCTCATGACTTGTTTTGTATCAACTCTGATATTTCACTAGCCTTTTTACACAAAAAACGCTACCCTATTTTGACTTTTTGCTAGGCTAATAAACGATCTATTACAAATCAAACACGCTTAGCAATAAATACAAATCATACAATAAATAAAATCAGGTAACTAAAAATGACAGACAGCGTGATTGAAAATCCCGTAAAACAACATAAAAAAGTATATATTAAAACACTTGGTTGCCAGATGAACGAATACGATTCATCACGCATGAATGAAGTTTTAGGTGAACATTTTAATACCAGTAAAACGGAAGATTATACTGAAGCAGATATCATTCTTATCAATACCTGCTCTATTCGTGAAAAAGCCCAAGAGAAAGTCTTTCACGAGCTAGGACGCTGGAAAAACCTTAAGAGCAAAAACCCTGAACTTGTCATCGGCGTTGGTGGCTGTGTCGCATCACAAGAAGGCGAAAACATCATTAAACGCGCGCCTTTCGTGGATATCGTTTTTGGTCCACAAACCATTCACCGCTTACCTGATTTGATTAAACAAAAACAAAAAACTGATATTTCGCAAGTTGATATTTCTTTTCCTGAAGTGGAAAAATTTGACCACCTGCCAGCACCAAAAGCTGAAGGCGCTAAAGCATTTGTCTCGATTATGGAAGGCTGCGATAAATACTGCTCTTATTGTGTCGTGCCATATACCCGAGGGCCTGAGGTTAACCGCCCATTTGAAGATGTGTTAGCAGAGTGCGCTATTTTGGCTGAACAAGGTGTTAAAGAAATCACGCTTTTAGGTCAAAACGTCAATCATTATCTTGGTAAAATGGCTTCAGGTGACACCGCTGATTTGGCGTTACTTATTCATTTTATTGCAGCGATTGACGGCGTTGAGCGTATTCGCTTTACCACCTCTCATCCAGTTGAGTTTTCAGACAACCTCATTAATGCCTATGCTGAGGTGCCACAGTTAGCAAATCACTTACACTTACCGGTTCAACATGGCTCTGATCGCATCTTAACAGCCATGAAGCGCAATCACACGATTTTAGAATTCAAACAAAAAATTCGTAAGCTTCGCAAAGTTCGCTCCGATATTACCATTTCCTCTGACTTTATCGTTGGCTTTCCAGGTGAAACTGAAGAAGATTTTGAGAAATTAATGGATCTTGTTAAAGATGTTCAATTTGATCAGTCTTTTAGTTTCATCTATAGCAAACGCCCTGGAACGCCTGCCGCCAACTTAGCAGATGACACACCTGTTGAGGTTAAAAAAGAGCGTTTAAAGCGTTTGCAAGATCAGCTTAATCATAATGCGATGGTCATTAGCCGCCAAATGGTTGGCTCAACACAACGTATTCTAGTGGAAGGAATTTCCAAGAAAAATGATAAAGTGCTCGCAGGACGCACAGAAAACAATCGCATCGTCAACTTTGCTGGTGATTCTAGTTTAATTGGTCAATTAATTGATGTTAAAATCATTGAAGCTTTACCACATTCACTACGCGGAGAAATTATTTAGCTTCATGAAATCAATACAATTTTATCTTGAGCCAGATAGCGCACAAATGCTTGCGAAGCTTTGTGGCAATTTAAATGAAAATTTACACTTAATCGAAAAATATTTAGCCGTTGAAATCATTCAACGCGGTAATAATTTCCGCATCGTGGGTCCTAAGACCGCAATTACAGATGCGCGAGAATTTCTAGAAGAACTTTACGAAAAACTTGTTAATGATGTCCAGTTTGAACTTAATAACAAAGAGCTCAATATCGCACTTAATGCACTTGCCAAAAGAGAACAAGCAGATAAAAAAGAAAAATTCATCCCTGAATTTCAAGTGATGATTGGTTCGCGTCCTATTAACCCGCGCACGGTTAACCAAGAACGTTATTTAAAGCGCATCCAGGAAAATGATATTAACTTTGGCATAGGTCCGGCGGGTACTGGTAAGACTTATCTGGCAATGGCATGTGCTGTTGCTGCCTTTGAAAAAGGTCTTGTAAAACGCTTGGTACTTGTGCGCCCTGCGGTTGAAGCAGGTGAAAAATTAGGCTTCTTACCCGGTGACTTAGCGCAAAAAGTTGACCCTTATTTACGTCCAATGTACGACGCATTATATGATCTTATGGGTGTTGAACGTGTTGGCAAGTTAATTGAGAAACAAATCATTGAGATTGCACCCTTAGCCTATATGCGTGGGCGCACGATTAATGATTCATTTATTATTCTTGATGAAAGTCAAAACACGACCAAAGAGCAAATGAAAATGTTCTTAACACGTATTGGCTTTAACTCAACAGCAATTGTCACCGGTGATATTACTCAGGTTGACTTACCCAAAGGTGTTACCCCTGGACTTCGTCATGCTATTGAAGTGCTTGCCGGCGTTGAAGGAATCAGCATGACATTCTTTGAAACGATTGATGTCGTACGCCACCCGATCGTCCAACGCGTTGTTGCTGCTTATGATGTCTATGAGCAACATCATAGTCAGGATTATTAATGACAATGCTTGAAATTGATATTAACAATCCTCGTGCGCTTTATCTTCCTGCTGAAAATAAACTCAATACTTGGGCAGAGCACACTTTAACATTTCTTAACAAAGCTCAAGCGATTATCAGTATTGAAGTTGTTAATGCTGATGAGATGCAACATTACAATAATAACTATCGCGCCAAAGATAAGCCAACCAATATCCTCTCTTTCCCGTTTGAGGCACCGCCTGGACTACCTAAGGACAATGAAACTGAGCATTTTCTAGGGGATTTAATAATATGTCCTGAAGTTTTGCAAAAAGAAGCAAAAGAGCAGCATAAATTGCTCGATGCTCACTGGTGCCACATTCTAATCCATGGCATACTGCATTTAGTTGGCTATGACCATATCGATGAAGAGGATGCCCTGGAGATGGAGAGCATAGAAATCGCTTTATTGGCAGAGCTTGGTATTGATAACCCTTATGTTGAGAAATAGTAAACAATGGACGACAAACAGACGAAAAACGATAACGCTGAACATTCTCAAACCTGGCTTGAAAAAATAGCCGCAACCATCTTAATGCCGCACAGCCCTTCTGACTTTTTAGGTCTTGTAAATCTTGCTGTCAAAAAAGGTACGATCGATAGCGAATCGCGTGACATGATTAAAGGGGTATTAAATGTCGCCTCATCATCCGTTGGTGATATCATGATTCCACGCACGCAAATGGCGACGATCCATGCGGGCATGACCAGCAAGGAAATCATTCAAACCATTGTTAACTCAAGCCATACACGTTTGCCCGTATTCTCGGAAAATCGTGATGACATTCTTGGAATACTCCATACCAAAGATTTACTCAAGGTAGTACTTGAGCACAAGGATCTTTGTGTTGATCATTTAAAACCAATATTACGCAGTGCGATTTTTGTACCTGAAAGTAAAAAGCTTGACGCACTCTTACGTGATTTCAAAACCAGTCATAATCATCTTGCTATTGTTGTTGATGAGTATGGTGTCATCTCAGGACTTGTCACGATTGAAGATATTCTAGAGGAAATTGTTGGTGATATTGAAGATGAGTTTGATCAAGAAGCAACACAGATTCTTAAAATCAACGAAAACGAGTTTAGTATTGATGCATTGACTGAAATCGAGGACTTTAATGATTTCTTCGATGCCAATATTGATGATACTGAATTTGACACGATTGGTGGACTTATTATCAATAAATTAGAGCATCTGCCTGAGGTGGGTGAGGAAGTAAGCATTGGTCAGTTCACCTTTAAAGTAACTGCTGCTGATAAGCGTCGCGTGCGTGCGCTGCATGTGATTATCAATCAAGACTAAACTCACTGTTATAATATGCCTTTCATTATAAATACACTTTTAGCACTCATTGCTGGTGCACTTTTAACCCTATCATTTTCACCGATTGGCTTTAGTATTTTTGCCTTTATTTCACTTATACTTTTTATGCAGATTCTGCAAAGGCAACCGCGCATACGTCAAAGTCTTTGGCTTGGATATTGTTATGGCATCGGTTTTTTTGGCTCAAGTATTTCGTGGATTTACGTCAGCATCCATGCCTTTAGTCAATCAGTGTTTTTAGGTGTCACACTGACCATTGTTTTTATCTTATTCTTAAGTCTATTCTTTTTAGCGTTTGGTTATGCTTATGCCAAACTTAAAAATCATCACTTCATTTACAGAGTTTTGTTATTACCCGTTGTATGGTTGATACTAGAGCTCCTGCGCACGCACCTTTTTACCGGCTTTCCATGGGTGTTACTTGGCTATTCACAAACACATACTTTCTTAGCAAGTTTTGCCCCGATTGGCAGCGTTTTTCTGGTGGGTTTTATCATATGCTTTATCTCAATATGCATAAGTGAAATGATCAATCATATCCGTCAACCGAAGATTGTGATTTCAATGATGATCAGCATTATTGTCACCTTAGTTATTGCTTGGTCTTTGCAGCAAATCAAGTGGACGAAAAGTGACGGCATTGAAAAAAGTGTCAGCATCCTCCAAGGCAATTTTATTCAGGATCAGAAATGGGATCCTAGCATGCTGCAAACGATTATCAATTATTACTATACCACCACCAGAGACAACCCAGCTGATTTGGTTTTTTGGCCTGAGAACTCCATTCCAACATTTAAAACATTTATAGAACCTTTTTTACGTCAAGTAGATGACTTAGGTGACACACAGCACAGTGCCATTTTGGTTGGCACCGTTGCATTAAACGCTAAAGAACAATACTTCAATTCAGCCTTTGTCTATGGCTTAGGCTCTGGTCACTATTACAAACACCATTTAGTGCCATTTGGTGAGTACTATCCTTTTGCTTATTTTCTTGAACCTTTTATGGCGTATTTTAATATCCCAATGTCAAGCTTCACCAAAGGTAGCGAAGTACAGCCTTTACTTAAAATGAACGGTTTAAGTGTCGCGTTATTTATCTGCTATGAGATTGCATATCCATCTGAGGTACGTGATCAGCTACAAAATGCTGATCTTACTGCCGTTATCAGTGATGATGCGTGGTTTGGTGATTCCCTTGCCCCTTGGCAACACGAGGAAATTTCACAAATGCGTGCGATTGAGACTGGACGTTATGTCATTCAAGCAACCAATAATGGGGTCACCTCGATTATTAACCCTGAGGGTCAAACCATCGCCAGCCTTCCACGCAATGAACAAGCCGTATTAAAAGGTAAGGTTTATGGTATAGAAGGACAAACACCGTGGATGGTTTATGGGTTATTACCTGTTACACTATTATCTTTATTATTTCTGCTAATGACACTTATTGCTTACCTACACCAAAGGAAGCGTAGTTAACAGCAGAAATTCTATTAAACTTTTTCATACTGATATAGACTTAACATCATCAATCGGTAAAGTTTCTATTTTTGATGAACCAACAACATTTTTGTGATCAGTTTCATTTATATGATCTTCAACCTGATCTTTTAAACAAACTCTTTATCACCTTTAATAGCAGCACTTTTTTTGCGCGTTTTCTTAGCCAAAATCCTAAGTATTTTATTAACATCAACTGGCTTGAAGTCGACACTTTAGAAGATATTACTCATGACATTACTGCCTTGTTTTCAGCATCTGAGATAAATAAGACAAATGAATCATTGCCCAAAGCTTTACGCCTATTACGTCAACGCATCCATGCTAAACTTGTTTTTCAGCAGCAACATCAATACATTCAATTTACACAAATTGCCAAAATTATTTCATTGACTGCCAAAGAAATTCTGCGTCAAACTGAGCAATATTTACGACAGCAAATCACCCTCGAGCGCAAACTTCACCAAACGCCAGATCCTTTGGCTATTATCACCATGGGGAAGTTAGGCGGCAATGAGCTTAATTTCTCCTCTGATATTGACCTTGTATTTATTCAAACAAACAACTTGCCACTATTAAGACAATCTGGCAGCGAATATAGCCCCATGCGTTTTTATACCGAACTTGGACAACGTTTGATTGCACTACTTAATGATGTCACGATTGATGGCTTTGTTTATCGCATTGATATGCGTTTACGCCCCTTTGGTGATGGCGCACCCTTAGTCACTGAGTTTGAAAGTTTTAAACATTACCTTATTCATCATGCACGTGATTGGGAGCGCTATGCTTATATCAAAGCAGATATTTTACACCCCAACACTCATTTTACGAATGATCTCAAGCATAATATTCATCAATTTGTGTATCGCCACTATCACGATTATCGCATGCTAAATGCCATTCGTGACATGAAGCACAAGATAGTCACGGAGATGAAATCTAGCACGCTAAAAAATAACATCAAACTAGGACGAGGTGGCATTCGTGAGATTGAGTTTATTTGTCAGTGTTATCAGCTTGTTTATGGTGGTCAAAATATCACCTTGCAAACCAATCAGTTGGCAGCAGCGCTAGATGCTTTGCAAAAAGCCGATATTCTCCCCGCGGCTCAAACAACTGAATTATACGCACACTATGTATTTTTGCGCGATGTTGAAAATGCGCTACAAATGTTTGACGATCAACAAACACATCAATTGCCTGATACAGAGTTTACACAAAAGAATGTTGCCAGCTTAGTTGGTTACGACTCCTGGCAAACATTAACTCACAAAATAGAATCAACACGTGCAAATGTAAGCTCATTATTTGATGAATTAACACGCTTTAATACATTAACCTCAAATAACACTACCACCATACCTATCGCCAATCTTGAAAAAGCGACTGATATAACAGTGAAGATTAATGAGGATAACGCTAAACAAATTGAAATAGATCAGTTTTTCTTAAAATATCAAAGCCAAATATCTGAAGATGTGCTGCCAGCCATTAAGCACTTATTACAGCTATGCTTACACACCTACCCTCATCTTATTAAAGATATATTAGTACTTCTTAACAACTTAAGTAAACGCCAAACTTACTTGTTTCTGCTATTAGAGCATCAAGCACGTCACTTAGATTTCTTAGAGCTTCTCAACAAAGGACAGCGAATTATTGAAATGCTCACTGAACACCCTTTTTTATTAGAGCGCGCGTTGATTTATAAGGCGCATGATGATGTTTACTTAGATATTGATTATTTGCGCAATAGCTTACGTATTTATTTACAAGCAATCGACATTCAAGATATCGAAGACTTTTTAGAAAGTTTACGACGCTTTCGCTTAGAACAAGTATTTAATATTATTGTCAGCGAGTCACGCGGACATATTTCCTTGATGGAATCTAGTGATCTTTTTAGCCATCTAGCCACAGTAATCATTGAAGCAGTGCTCGATGGCGCGTGGCGAGAAGTGTTTCAATATAGTGATATCACTGAAAATTTACAAACCTTATATAAACAGTCTTTGGGTGTAATTGCTTATGGCAAACTCGGTGGGCTTGAGCTTAGTGTTGCCTCTGATTTAGATTTAGTTTTTGTTCATGATCGTATGAGTACTGAGCTATCTCCACGCTTATTTGTGCGCGCGGTGCAGAAATTTGTCCATTTCATGCAAATTAAAACCTATCACGGCACCTTATATGAGATTGATTTACGACTGCGCCCTGAAGGTGACAATGGTTTTATTGTGCCAAGTTTTGATTCTTACTGCCACTACTTAAAAACCTCGGCATGGACATGGGAACATCAGGCTTTAACGCGCGCACGCATGATTTACGCATCTGACGATTTAACACATAAATTCAATGCACTTAGATCTGATGTGATTTATCAAAAACGTGATCTAGAACAGCTTAAAAAAGATATTATTGATATGCGTCATAGAATGCGTGAGCATCTACTCAAAGTTAATGCGCAAGAATTTGACCTTAAACAAAGCATTGGCGGCATGGTCGACATTGAGTTTATTGCTCAGTTTTTTGCACTTTTTTATAGTCATAAAGTACCTTTTGTCTGCTACTACAGCGATAGTATCCGCATTATCCAAACCATGGAAAGTGCGCGTTTAATCGATATTGAAACCGCTAATACCTTAATTGAGCATTACTGTTATTTTCGCGATTTAGGATTTAAACGCTATCTTGATAAACAACCAAGTATTGTGCCACTTAGTAGCTGCCAGCACCAAGCAGATGAAATCAGTGTTATCTGGCATAGACTATTCTTTTAGCCAATAAAGTCAGCGACAGAGAGTCTGTAAAATGGTTTGAGGGCAATATCCATAACGAGTATAATCAGCGGCATTAAAATTTAGATATTTATGACTCATCTTAAATGATGACGTCAGTTAAAGGCATTATAAACATGACACAGATTAAACTCATCGTTGGTCTTGGCAATATTGGCAGCCAATATGAAGGCACGCGTCACAACGCTGGTCAATGGTTTTTAGAGGCAGTTGCCGATAAGTTAAACTTAACACTTACAAGTGATAGTAAATTTCATGGCGCTACAGCACAAACGCAAATTGGCGCCCATAAGCTTTGGCTTTTATATCCCCATACCTTTATGAATAAAAGTGGTTTAGCGGTATCTAAATTAGCTCAATTTTATAAAATCATGCCCGATGAGATATTAGTAGCACATGATGAGCTTGACCTGCCTTGTGGGCAAATCCGTCTTAAAAAAGGTGGAGGACACGGTGGGCATAATGGTTTAAGAGATATCGATGCATCTATTGGCACACGCGATTATCATCGTTTACGCATTGGCATTGATCACCCAGGTGATCGCAATAAAGTCGTGGGCTATGTACTAGGCAAGCCATCTCTTGAGGATAAAATTGCGATTGATCACAGCATTACACGTGCGATTTCTCATCTAGGCGATATAATACAGGGCAATTATCAAAGTGTGATGAATGAGCTTCACCAAAAATAAACATAAAATAACAATAAATAAGGGTTTTATATGGGTTTTAAATGCGGCATCGTTGGACTGCCTAATGTCGGCAAATCAACACTATTTAATGCATTAACAAAAGCGGGCATTCAAGCAGAGAACTATCCATTTTGTACGATTGAGCCAAATGTCGGCATGGTTTCAGTACCTGACCCACGTTTGGATCAATTGGCTAATATTGTCAATCCACAGCGCGTTTTACCTGCAACGATGGAGTTTGTTGATATTGCAGGGCTTGTTGCCGGCGCCTCCAAGGGCGAAGGTTTAGGTAATAAGTTCTTAGCCAATATTCGTGAAACCGATGCCATTGCTCATGTTGTGCGTTGCTTTAACAATGATGATGTCATCCACGTTGCCGGACAAGTCAATCCTATTGATGATATTCAAACGATTAATACCGAGCTTTTGCTTGCCGATATCGAAAGCGTTGACAAAATCATTCAACGTGTGCAAAAACTTGCTAAAAGTGCCAACAAAGAAGCCAAATTACAGCTTGAGTTTTACCAAAGTCTCAAAGAGCATTTAGAGTCTGAAAAGCCAGCGCGCAGCTTCGAGTTTAGTGATGAGCAAAATACCTGGATCAAACAAACGCCATTGTTAACACATAAGCCCACGCTTTATATCGCTAATGTCGATGAGTCTGGTTTTGATAACAATCCGTTATTAGATAAAGTCATTGAATTTGCTAAAACTGATAACGCAGATGTCGTTGCTGTATGTGCTGCCATTGAATCTGAAATTGCTGAGCTTGACGATGATGAAAAAATGGAGTTTTTAAGTGACCTTGGTTTAGATGAACCAGGTCTTAATCGCGTGATTCGAGCAGGATATAAATTATTACAATTACAAACCTACTTTACCGCAGGGGTAAAAGAAGTGCGTGCATGGACCATTCCTGTCGGTGCCACTGCCCCGCAAGCAGCTGGCAAAATCCACACTGATTTTGAGCGTGGATTTATTCGTGCTGAAGTAATTGGCTTTAATGATTATATTCAATACAGTGGTGAGAAAGGTGCTAAAGACGCTGGTAAAGCGCGCCTAGAAGGCAAAGAATATATTGTCCACGATGGTGATGTTGTTCATTTTAGGTTTAATGTTTAAAACGATTTAGTTTTACTTGTTATAAGCTTTATTTTTTAGTCTATCTAAATCATATGCTCCAAACTCAGCCATAAAGAAGTTGTTTTTGCTTCCTCCTTCCTTATTTTCTGTCCATGCGACAGCAAAAGGTAGAGAGAAAGTTGGAAATCCGGGGATATAAGAGGCATATGCTTCAACTCCATCATATATACCTTCTGAAGCAGAATAGCGATATCCAGATAAGTTGTGTTGTTCCTTGTCTGCATAATGCTTAATTTCCCATATTCCTTCATCTCGACCTTCCTTAGTATTATTCTTCATATAATCCCACCATGAAACATAAGCATTATCAGGTCGGTATGTGTCAGGATTATTACCACGTGAGTGAAACCATAATGCTGTTGTCCCTATTTTAGGTACTCTAAACTCGGCAATTGTAGCCCATAGAGGAAAACTTAAATTTTTTGACCTTACTTGCAAAGATGCTTGATGAAAAACACTTGCCGCACAATAACCACTAATTTCCCCACCCAATGGTACGGTACAACTTGATGTATCTTTCTCTTTCCAAGAACATATTCTTGTATCCCCATTCTTAAGCTTAATGGTGATAGTATCATTCTTTGCTTTGCTATTTGCCTTACAGTTATAAGGGTATACCTGCATATCTCTTGGGGTTAGATTTGTCATCTCAACATTCCAACCTGTTCCCCAACCTGCAAATGCCTGACTGGTTACACCTAAACCTATTAAAATTGAAATAGATGTTCTTATTTGCATTTTCTCTCCTAAGTGTCTATAAAATTTGCTTTAATTGCAAAATCATTATATTTACACTTAATGTCTTAAATACAATCAAATATCTTTATGGGTATATTAGGCTTTTTGATCAAATGTATTTACTTCAATATGGGAAAAAGTGCCGTAACTCCACCTGCCATCATCTGAATGGCGATCGCCGCTAGGATAAGTCCCATAACACGCGATATTACTGATAACGCTTCTTCACTAAGAAAGCGTGCAAGCTTAGGTGTGAATTTTAATAATAACCAAAACAAGACTGAAACCACGGCACATATGATGCTCGCCATCAAAAATTGCCACAAAGTAAAATCATGTGCATGGGTAATAATAACCGCCATAGCGCCTGGTCCTGCAATGACGGGAATTGCCATTGGTACCACAGCAATAGATGGTTGTTTTTCATCAGCTATTTTCTTCTCACCCTTTTTATGTGTGTGATTGCCACCTTGAATCATCGATAAAGCAATGCGTAAAACAATCAGACCACCCGCTAATTTAAATGCGCCAATACTGATCCCGAAGAAATTTAAAACCGGCCAACCAATCCATAATGAAATCATCAAAAGGACAAAAATAGCAATGGCACAAATTTTAGCGGTTTTATTGCAATCCTCTTCATCTCTCCCCGTAATCAATCCAATATAAATGGCTAAGTTACCAATAGGATTCATAATGACGATTAGCGCGATGGCAAAACTTAACATAGGCTTTCCTTATTTTCTCTTAATCTATTTAGCCTAGCTTATTAGCAGAGTTTTTTCATTAAAGCATTCAATAAATTTAGGCAATAATGATCATATTACAGCCCACCTTGATTGTATAAGCGCTGGCTGAGCATAAGTCGAAGCCTCTATGAAGTGTGATTTTTCCAAATTTCCCCTTCGACTTACGCTCAGGGCACGATGAACACTTGTGAGTGAATATTTAATTTTAGCCTAAATTTATATTCATCGATTGTTTTAATAGCAGTGAAATTCACCAGCTGCTACAATCACACCATCTTTGAACTGATCAAAAAAACAAACTTATGCAGGAAGTATTTAAGGTTTATTTTACGCATCGCACCGTACAGGTTCTTTGGGTGCTTTTTTTCGCCTTTTTAGCACTTAGTATTTTTATAGGTGTATTTGGCAGTCACTGGTGGTGGTTATTTTTACCGATTATCATTGCACCTTTTTATGAATGGTATGCCCATAAATATTTATTGCATGCCAAGCTTACTGAAAAACACGGGGTTTTCCGCAATTTCCAAATAAGGCTACATCATGGTCATCATAAATATCCACAAGATGTTGAGCTATTATTTGCACCATGGTCAGCCATTATCTTGCATCTTATTCAGACTTACCTTTTGTTTGCACTTATTACTTGGAGCTTTAGTGTAGCACTTGTGCCATTTACATTTGGCATTTTATATTATCTTTTCTATGAATGGATGCATTTGGCGCATCACACCCCTGCCTATCAACCCAAAACGCAGGTTGGACACAAATTGAAACGCGCGCACATGCGCCACCACTTTCATAATGAAAACTACTGTTGGGGTATTACTAACTATTTAGGTGATTTATGTTTTGGCACATTTAAAGAACGTAATGACGTTGCCAAAAGTCCAACGGCTAAACAAATTTCTGGATTTAACGAATAGGCTTAATGCAATATACCGCTCGTTAATCATTTTGCGGTGTTTAATGTCAAAGAAGTTTTTGATGCTTCTGAATGATTGGATTACAGGTAATAGCTAGGACTATTAGCAAAATCCAATCATTCAGAAGGGCGAAAAATTCAATGATAGAAATTCTGTAAAATGGTTTGCGGGCGGTATATAACCCACTTGCGACTTAAAATATTATATTTATTTAACTCTTGCTCATGGAATTTATTCATAAACTCACGATTATTGATCTCAGTATTTAGCTCTTTCTGCGCAAGACTAATTCCATAGCGACGGCACCAGCGCTTAACCGTCCAGACTTGATAACCCATCAGTTCAGAAGCTTCACTGTAAGAAACGCCTTGGTCATGTAAATCATTTAAAACTTTCTCAGCGGGCTTGCCATATTTTTTAAGAATATTTAACTCAAAGTTATTGCTATATTGATTTGGCATTTTGTGCTCCTATATGAACAATTCTCTCGACACAAGATGAATTGTCACATAGAACACTTGATCAATCCAATAAAATAAAATAATCAAGCACATAACAAAAAGCTATGCCTGAGTTTGTGCATCTTGACTTTGCATATCCTCTAGCGTATTTGCTAGATTAATTTTCAGCTTATCCAATGTCGCGATAAGCGCATTTTTTTCATCTAGATCCACGCCAACTAAGATCTGCGCATAATGCTGTTTTACTGCTTTATCCAGCTCTTCCAAAACAGCAAGTCCACGCTTAGTAACAATAACGCATTTTGCACGACGATCACTCTCATGTGCAATGCGCTCAACAAGACCTTGATCACTCAAGCGATCAAGCACGCGAATAAGATTTTGTGCCTCGATTTCTAGATGTCCTGCTAACTCAATTTGAGTAAGCTTTGGACGAAACCTTGCATGCACCAGTACACGTCGATCTAAAACATTTAAACCTAATTCTTTTGCATGAAAATTATAAATCTTACGAATTAACAATCCTGTATCGCAAATCGCAAATTCTAACAGTTGTGTTGTCGCATCTGACATGCTTAGCTTATTACCTTTTGACGTTGTGCCTGAAGCTGGATTATAACAATGGCACTCATAATTGTCAGCACTATTCCCGCAAGTGTCAGCCAGTCATAACGATCTGCGAAAAAAAAGACGCCAATGAGTGCTGCAAAAATAACATTGGCGTAATACAGCACAGAGAAACTTTGTGCTGGAATATAGCCTAATGCCAACACCAAAAGATATTGCACAAAGAAAAATAACACACCAATTACAACGAGTATTAAAAGTGCATAAAACGATATTTCTTGCCAGAAAGGAATACTTACAACTCCAGCAATAATGCTTGAAAATAAAAAGTAATAAAAAATAGTCGTCAAACCATTATCATAGCTTGAAATTTTACGCACCATAATAATTGATAAAGCCATGGATAAGCCCGCACCCAAAGCGACAATGGCGTAAGGATTCATGATTTCAGCGTCAGGCTTTAGAATCATCATAACACCAACAAAACCAATAATTAACGGCAACCATAACGCATGCTGAAACTTTTGTCGCATAAAAATAAATAAGATAAAGGGCACAAAAAATGGTGCAGTATTTGCCAATAACACACCATCGACTAATGGCACATGCATAATTGCGATAAATAGAAAATAGCTTATTCCTAAACTAAACACCGTCCTTGCTAAATGCTGCCACGGCACTTGTGTTTTCAATAAATTGACCTGCCATTGATGCTTTTTATACAAGATAATTGGCAATATCAGAATCAACGCAACTAAACTCTGACTAAATACAATTACAGGCACGCTTAACCCGATATTAAACTTCTTAATCAAGGCGGCTTGAAATGCATAAATGAATGCACTTAACAGTGTGAAACCAACCCCTAAATAACTATTTTTCATTGGATTTAACCTAAGTATATATTTTATAATTAATGATTATTATAATTTTTAATTTTTAAAATGCAATATTTACATTTTGGCTTTCTGGTTAAGACTAAATATTCACCCACAAGTGCTCACCGTGCCCTGAGCGTAAGTCGAAGCGATGCACTGAGCATCAGTCGAAGTAGGTACACTTCATAGAGGCTTCGACTTACGCTCAGCCAACGCTTACACAAACAAAGTGGGCAGGAATATGGTCATAGCCTACATTTTAAATATAAAAAGACGGCGCACGAGTCAGGTGTTAGGTGTTAGGTGTTAGGTGTTAGGTGTTGGGAGTTGAAATAATTATTTTGAAGTTTGGTGTGCGAGCAGCAACTGATTCTGTAACGAAATTTTCTCTAAAGCTAAAATAATTTTATTATTTTGCTCAAGTAGCAACTGATTTTGCTGTGCCTGTTTATAGGCTAGATATAAACTATATTGCTGATATTTCGTGAGATCATCTGCATTTTTGTCCGCTTTAACAAACATATTGCTAAGCTCTGTTTGTAGTTGATTAATTTGTCCTTCATTACCAACTGTCACTGGATAACTAATTTGTGCTGTTTGTGAAACTGCAACAGGATTCTCCGGCATAATGGCTTGCGGTGCCTGCACACCTCTTAGCTGATCCTCCAAAGACATCGATTGATTTCCCGGAGAGATAACCTTCATTCGACTACCTGTTTGCGATGTGTCACTGACAATCGTTGCTTGCTGTTGAGTTTGTGAGTCTGACGTAGATGCCTGCACTGGAGCAGCTGCTGTTTGCGCTGCTGAAAACACTGGCAAAGCCACACAAGAACCTGCAAATAATAATGAAATAAGAGCTATTTTCTTCATCGTTATATACATTTAATGAATAAACATAGCATCACCATAACTATAAAAGCGATAATTGTCATCTATTGCATGGCGATATGCTTTTTTTATCATATCAATCGAAGAAAAGGCACTCACGAGCATAATTAATGTTGATTTTGGCAAATGAAAATTGGTAACCATCGCATCAACAACATGGAATGTTTTCCCTGGATATAGAAAAATATCACTCTCACCATAAAATGCCTTTATCTCACCACTGCCATTAGCTGCCGCTGTTTCCAGTGAGCGCACTGAGGTTGTACCCACAGCAATCACACGCCCGCCTTGCGATTTGGTTTTATTGATCTGATCACATACGTTTTGTGGCACATCAATCAATTCACTATGCATCACATGTTCATGGATATCATCTGTTTGCACCGGCTTAAAGGTACCAGAGCCGACATGCAATGTGACATAAGCAATATCAGCACCTTTATCTTTTATTTTTTGTAATATTTCCTTAGTAAAATGAAGCCCCGCAGTTGGTGCTGCAACAGAGCCAAGAAGCTCACTATAAACCGTCTGATAGCGTTCTATATCAAAGGTTTCATCTTGGCGTTTCATATAAGGGGGCAGCGGCATATGACCATGCTCAGCCATTAACTGCCAAACATTGCCATCAATTAATTCAATATGATATAACCCGTCATTTTTCTCGATCACACGCGCTTTAGCATCCGCGATCTCAACCACTGAGTTTAGTTTAGGTGCTTTATTAGCGCGAATATGACTAATAAAAAACTTATCATTTACTACTTTTTCAATCAAAAATTCAAGTTTAGCACCGGTTTCTTTTTGTCCAAAAAGACGCGCTGCCATCACCCGTGAATTATTAAAAACAACCAAATCACCTGCTTGTATATAATCAATAATCTCACTAAAAATATGATTAGTTAATGCCTGTTTTTGCCTATCAAGCACCAATAAACGACTTTGATCACGCTCTTTTGCTGGATAGCGCGCAATAAGATGCTCAGGTAATTCATAATCAAAAAGTTCTGTTTTCACAAGTGTCACATCCTCTATAAACAATACAATTTAATGAGTTAAACGTCTCAAGGGCGTATGCAATACGCCCCTACGCTTACATTTATCACAGGTAACTTTGCAAGGGTGTATTGCATATGCCTCTACCGCTTACATTTATCACAAGCAACTTTGTAGGGGCGTATTGCATACGACCACCTTATATAAAACAAATAAAAAAGGCGCCAATCCGGCGCCTTTTTTATTTGTTTGCTTATGCTAATCGATAATTAAACGTTAGCAACTGCTTCGATTGAAACAAATTGACGATTTAAAGGACCACCTGTGTGGAATTTAACAACACCGTCAGTTGTTGCAAACAATGTGTGATCACGACCACACCCAACGTTAACACCAGCATGGAATTTTGTACCACGTTGACGTACGATAATTGAACCTGCTTTAACAGTTTCACCACCATAGCGCTTAACACCTAGGTACTTAGGATTGGAATCGCGACCGTTACGAGTACTACCGCCTGCTTTCTTATGAGCCATGTTTTATACCCCTTAAATTAACCTTGAATTGCTGTGATTTTTACCGCCGTAAAATACTGACGATGACCTTGACGTTTCATGCTGTGCTTACGACGACGAAACTTAATAATCTGAACTTTCTTATGACGACCTTGCTCAACGATTTCAGCAACCACTTTGGCACCATCAACAACAGGACTGCCAACTTTGATCTCATCGCCATTTTGCAACATCAACACATCAGTGAACTCAATCGTTTCACCAACGCCTTTTTCAATTTTTTCTAGCTTAAGTACGCCACCTTCTTTGGCTTTGTACTGCTTACCGCCACTTTTAATAATTGCGAACATAGTATTCTCCGAATGCTCAAGCTGACATAATGCCGCTTGACTTTTTGTTATCATAATTTAAAGCGCTTTTTAAAAAGCTCGCAAATTCTATTGTTTTTTGTAGCAAATAGCAATATTCATGGCTTAATAAATTCAACAATATTGCCTGATGGATCTTTTGCATAACATGATAGAGTGCCATCGCGATGTTGTTTCAACTTGCCAAAACTCTCTGCTTTTTCAGAATTAAACGCAATATGCGGCGGATGCTGATGCGGCACAACAAACGCAAGCTTTATATTTTGAAATTCAATCATTGCCCACGTATCATCCTGATAGATGAGTTGGGCATTAAAGTGCGACAAATACCATGTAAGTGTTTCCTCTAAATCTTTGACCACAATAGCAACATGATCAATTCTATCCATTTCATCGCCCTTTACTTATAAAATCTTGTCTCTAGTATAAAAACTATTTAAGCAATAGCCAACACTCCGTTAAAAGTTCTGTATCAGCCACTTCATGGTCAAAATTGTAATAGCAAAATATACACGGCAAATCAGCAAGCTCCTCACCTGAGTTTGGCAACCAATCTCTATAAAGTGCATATATTAGCTGGTCAATATTATCACGTGAGCCTTTATGCAAAGCTGTCGCATAGCGCCCCGCTGGTAAATATTTCTCTATAACATCCTGACTCATTTTTAAACTCTCAGGCACGGTAATACCCAAATCAAATCGAAACTCAGTGACAGGCGTTGTCTTTGGATCATCATAAGCAAAGCCAAAAGCCTCTCCAGGCTTAGGTTTTAAATCCATCGTTTGCGCTTTTGCCCAAGTGACTAATTGATTGACGCTAGCGCCCATAAACTTTGGATCACCTCTATGCTCCACCACTGCTAAACGTCTTGCCTTCATTTCTTTAATCTCAACATTCATTTCCTTTATTCCTTCTTGAGATAACTGATAAGGTGCTTTTTCCCATAAAGACCAGTCTTTTTGCATGCGAAATGCCTTTGGACTAATACCTGAAGTCTGCTTAAAGGCTCTGGTAAATGATTCATGGGATTCAAAACCTGCATCAATTGCAATATTAATAATTGACTTATCCGATTCAACAATCAACTGATGAGCTGCCCTTTTTAAGCGCAACCAGCGAATGTACTGCTGTACAGACAAACCGACATGAGCAGTAAATAAACGGTGAAAATGGTACTTGGAAATGCATGCAATATCACTTAATTGATCCAAGCTAAGTTTCTCATCAAGATGCTTGGCAATATAAGTAATCACTTTCTGTAATTTATCATTCATTTTCAAACTTAACCTCGCTTACTTACTGAGGTTTATGATAAGTCAGTTTATTTCTAATTTTTTGATCATTCTTGCTAATTACAGTTTTTATCCTGAACTTTCCCGAATTTTGTAAGAATTTGCTATGGATGAGCTGCAGACCAAAGTTTATCCCTATATCTTAGGGTTGCTAAAAAACAGGAGCAACTCATCGATGGATACCTTACAACCTTTACTTAATCACTTGCAAGCACTTTTTAAAAGAAGCACTCAAAAAGGACGGCTTTTTAGTGCAGTGATTTTAGCAATGATTATACCTATCGGTTCTGGTATCAGTAGTCAAATTTATCGTAAACTCGTTCAGATAATAGGTTACTCACTTAGCAGAACACGCTTTTATCGCTTTATGGCAAGTAAATGCTTTAACTGGGATGTGATTTGGAAAGCTATATTCAAACTGATTCCATTACCATTGACTGATGGACGCCTTATCATAGCCTTAGATGACTCTACCACGCCTAAAAGCGGTAAGGAAATATTTGGTTGTGAGCATTTCTTTGATCATGCAGCCAAGCACAATCAAAGTAAATACCCTTGGTCACAGTGCTTTGTTCAACTGGGGCTCTTAAAGTTCATTCATACCCGTTGGGCATTTTTGCCATTGTTGACGCGATTTTATCACTCTAGCAACAAAGCAGCGGCTGAGTGTTTTAACAGTAAAATTACACTGGCCTGCCAAATGATTCTTAAGCTTAGCACCTGGACAAAATCCCCCATTCTTATTGTGACTGATTCATGGTTTGGTAATGGTAAATTGTACAACCCGTTAAAAGATCAACTAGGTAATCGAGTCCATATCCTCACCATGTTACGCAAAAACAGTGTTTTATACGGTTTTCCTGAGGTTATCGAAGGTAAAACATGTGGGCGTCCTGCAAAATATGGTGCCAAAGCAGGTTCTGTTAGGGATTTGGCAAATGAATATAAAGCTAAAGCCCAAAAAGTCACAAGCTTTGTTTATGGTAAAAAGCGTGACATGCTTGTCTACGAGAAAAACTTCATGTCTAAAGCTTTTAAATGCCCGATAAAAGTTGTCTTTGCCTATTACAAAAATCACTTCGTTGCTTTAGCAACAACAGACTTAAGCTTAAGCGTAACGCAGATATTGGAGTACTATAGCGCACGGTGGAAGATCGAGTCTGGTTTCAAAGAGCTCAAACATGACATCGGCAGCCAAAAAGCCCAAGTAAGATTGGAGCATTCGGTGATAAACCACTTGAATATGTGCATGCTTGCCATTACGATTATTTGGATCGCTGTCATGCATCTTCCAAGTGATGCAGTCAATGAGCTAACACATAATGGCACTAAGCCGCAATACACCTTTTCTGCGGCACGAAAGTTGTTGATAAAGCGTCAGAATAAACTCAGGGTTTGTCAAAATGGTGAATCTGAGCTAAAAAATCATAGAAATTCATGGATTCAAATGATTATTGGGCTTGCCGCTTAACAAAACTTGGGAAAGTTCAGTTTTTATCTATTTAGTCAGAAAATAAGCTTTTCTAGCTCATTAACATTTTTCGCACGAAGCCTAGCAACAGATAAAACTTTATCTCGCCGAACGTGTTCAATATAGGCAATAAACTCATTCGCAATCCCAGCATTATAAAGCTCATAGTCGGTAAAACCATCGCCAACAATTACGGTTTTGCCAGTCAATTGATCTTGGATTTTTGTAGCACCAGTAACTTTTGAGTCACAAAAGCCATTGTCATTATTAAGGCGTTCAAAGTATCCATGCTCATCCCAATCTAAATTCACCGCAAAAACGCGTGAAGCTGGAATGCCCAGATACTCAGCAAAAGGTAAAATAAGCTCACTAAAACCACCACTAATAATCCATACTTTGATATGTTGCTCATGCAGTTGCTCAATTAATTTCTTGATACCTATAGTTAATGCGCTAGGGCAATGCTGAGCAACAAACTCATTTACTGTCGCCTTTGCTGGCTTTGCTACTTGTAAACGCGCTTCCAGACTATCACGAAAACTTATCTCACCATTCATGCCGGCATTCGTTAAGATTTCAATTTGCTGTATTTTAGACTGATCCCCTTGAAGCAACTTAGCCATGATCACCTCTAGTGATTCAAAGCGAATCAGCGTTGAATCAAAATCAAAAATCACATTATTGTACTTACACATAGTGCACCGTCCGTTTTATTAATTTTTAGCTGGATGCAAAATAGTAGGTTTTAAAAACCGTGGATCTTTTTGCTTATAATCCAAGGTAAAATGAAGCCCTCGACTTTCCTTCCTGCGCATTGCTGACTCAACCATCAATTCAGCAACTAACACCAAATTTCTAAGCTCCAACAAATCAGCAGTTACCGTAAAATCAGAATAATAATCAAAAACCTCTTGGCGCAACAGCTTAATGCGATGCATTGCGCGCTCTAAGCGTTTATTGCTTCTAACAATTCCCATAAAGTCCCACATGCAACGTCTAATCTCACGCCAATTATGGCGAATAAAAACCTCTTCATCTGAGTCAGTGACTAAAGCGTCATCCCAGCGTGGAATATCTGACATTGGCATTAATTTTGAGAGATTTTGTTTAATATCCTTAGCAGCAGCAAAAGCATATACAAGACACTCTAATAACGAATTACTTGCCATGCGATTAGCGCCATGAAGCCCTGTATAAGTCACCTCTCCTGCAGCATACAGTCCGACAACATCGGTGCGTGCCTTATCATCAACCACCACACCACCACAAGTGTAATGCGCCGCTGGCACGACGGGAATCTGGTCTTTAGTTAAATCAAGCCCATATTTCAACAGACTCTCATAAATCATCGGAAAGTGTTCTTTAATAAACGCCTCTGGCTTATGTGTAATATCCAAATAAACACATTCTAAGCCATATTTTTTCATCTGCAGGTCAATAGCACGTGCAACCACATCACGTGGTGCAAGCTCAGCACGTTCATCAATCTCAGGCATAAAGCGCTTACCATTAGGTAGACGCAAATATGCACCTTCACCACGCAATGCTTCACTTAATAAAAATGATCCAGCTTTTGGATGATAAAGGCAAGTCGGATGAAATTGATTAAACTCCAAATTTGCCACACGACACCCAGCACGATAAGCAATGGCAATACCATCGCCACTTGAAACCACGGGGTTTGTAGAGTATTGATAAACACGTGATGCACCTCCTGATGCCAAGACAACAGCACACGCACCAAAAGTTTCAATCTTGTTTGACTTAAGGTTCAACGCATAAGCGCCAACACAACGCTGTTGCTGTAAAATCAAGTCAACCACGTTGTAATATTCATAGACCTTTATATTCGGATGATTTTTAACTAAAGCTGTTAATGTCGTTTGTACTTCTTTACCAGTGGCATCGGCAGCATGCAAAATACGTCGATAAGAGTGTCCTCCCTCCATCGTCAAGTGGTAATAATTTTCATGCTCACTATCTAGCGTAAAGTGCACACCTTGATCAATCAACCATTCAACGCAAGATTTAGCATTCTCAACGGTAAAACGCACCGCTTTTTTATCACATAAACCATCACCAGCAATAAGCGTATCTTCAATATGCGCCTCTAATGAGTCACCTTTGTCCATCACTGCGGCAATCCCACCTTGTGCGTAAAGGCTAGAACCTTCACCCAAGGCTGATTTACACAATATCGCCACGTTACACTCATCCGCTAAATTAAGAGCAGCTGTCAGTCCTGCGGTACCTGCGCCGACAATTAATACATCTGTTTGTTCAAGCATGTTAATTCATTCACTATTCCGTCAAAACTAAAGCGATTATACGTGATTCTAAGCCCATGTGTTAATATATACCGCTCACAAACCATTTTGCAGCATGTCTGCCATTGAATTTCACACCCCTTTGGGTGATTGATTGAGTTATCGATTTAAGAATTATCCAAAACACACTTGTAGTTATGTAGTTACAAAACTATACTTAGTGACACCTGAAGGTATTGGAGTTTACGACAATGAACATTAACACCTTTACAAGTAGAGAGTTTAATCAAAATCCAAATAAAGCAAAGAAAGCATCTAAAGACAGTATCGTTTTCATCACTGAGCGCGGAACGATTTCACATGTTTTGCTGAGTGTTGATGCATATCATAAATTGCAGAAGGTCAATATACCGCAAACCAATATTGTTGATATGTTATCAATGCAAAATGATCAAGACATCGAGTTTGAACCAACTAAGCTTGGGCAAGATTTATTTAAAAAGGACATTTTCTAGATGTATTTACTGGATACCAATGTTATTTCAGAATTAAGAAAAGCAAGCTCAAACAAAGCAGACCCCAATGTGGTGAACTGGGCTTCATCCATTAGTCCTGTTGAGCTTTTTATTTCAGTCATCACCATACTTGAGCTGGAGATGGGTATTTTATCCGTGCATCGAAGAGATTTTAAACAAGGTAATATATTACGCAACTGGATGGATAACCACGTTATGGCTGCTTTTGCCAATCGAATTATCGCTTTTGATCTCTTTGCTGCCAAACGTTGTGCCCAACTGCATATTCCTAACCCAAAATCAGATCGCGATGCCATGATTGCAGCAAGTGCAATTACTCATGGAATGACTCTGGTAACGCGTAATATCATTGATTTTAAAGACATGGGCATAACACTACTCAACCCTTGGGATGAGTAACAAGTATAAATAATAGTTTCATTAGTAAGTATAGATATCCGAGTCAAGCTCAAATATGATCACTCACCGTTTTGCTGCCATTCTTGGATTTGATCCGAAAATCAAAAAAAACACCTGATGTAATGAATCAAGAATAAGTTGCGTTTTACCCCTCACCCGTGCAGCTTGAGCTGCACGAGCAATCCCACAAGGGGAGAGGTGCTAGCTGGTGCAACTTATTTTGATGAATTCTCACCTAACTCAAAATACCTACTAGTACGTGTTTCTGGCATTTTATAAATCACTGACAAAGTAATGATTGACGTAATAATTAAGTAATAGCAAGGTGCATAATGTGAACCTGAAGCATCTACCAACATTAATGAGATCATCGGTGTGGTACCTGCAAATAAGGCATTTCCTACATTATAGGCTGCCGACATCCCGCTATAGCGGCATTCCGTTGGGAAAAGCTCACTAATTGCCACTTGAAAAGATGCTGTCATCGCTGCCACTAATAACGCAAAAATCGACTCAGCAATTAAGATCTGAACAATGCCACCATAATTAAGCCAAATAAACATCGGATAAGCGAGAATGAGCAATAAGAAAATTGGGACGTTTAGCATTACTTTGCGCCCCCATAAATCGGCAAACCAGCCAAACAATGGCGAGAATACAGCATAGACAACAGATATAACGACAGTAATCCACATCACAATACTGACATCTAAATGGCGCGTTGCGATAAAGTTATTCGGCAAAAAAGTCGCCATCATATAATAAGCAATACCGATATAACCGGTTAACACAAATACCCATACAAGCGGCATTTTTGGACCCTTGAGCGCCGTCATTAATGGGTTTTTTAAGGCTTTTTTAGATTTCTTAACTTCTTCAAAAAATGGTGACTCACGCACTGAGTGCTGCAGGAACATTGAAGTTAATGCAAAAACAAATCCAATAAAAAATGCCACACGCCAACCGTATTCAAGCATTTGTGCTTTGCTAAAAACTGTGGCTAACACACCAACCACCACCGCGCTTAGGATCGTACCAACTTGTGATGACATTGCCGCTAAAGCTGTTGCAAACCCACGATATTGCTTTGGCGCACTTTCAGCTAGCATAATCAACACTCCTGTATACTCACCACCAACCGAAAAACCCTGAATCATACGCGCTAAAATTAAAATAACTACCGCCCAAATACCAAAACTATTATACGTTGGCATAATCGTCATAATAAACATCGGAATACACATAAGACCAATGCTCAGCGTGATCGCATAGCGTCGCCCAAGTCGATCACCAATAGAACCTAGGATAAAACCGCCTAATGGACGCATAAAGTAACTCGCCGCAAAGATACCAAAAACAGTAATCAAGCCGACAGTTCTATTTTCATCGGGAAAAAATAAAATACTTAAGTAAGTCGCCAAATAACCATATAAACTAAACTCAAACCACTCTAAGGCTGCACCCAAAGTCGTAATAGCAACCGTTTTCTTGGTGCTCGCCTTCGTTATCTTTTTTGTCATCCGATTAATTACCTTTTATCTTATCCCGCGCTGAGTCTAACAAACTTCTAAAAATTAATTAACGGATTTCCTATTATTTATTTTGGCTTAAATACTGCACTCGGCGTTTAAGCACAGCAAATTCCTTTTCCGGCGTTAAAATACGCTCAAACTGCGCCTTGGTTTTTAGACACACGGATTCATCTAATTCAATCAGTGAGTCGTTTACACTTTGCAATTTAATTTGCAATTCACACACTTTCTCTAGGTAATAGAGCAAGTAAAACGCCTCATAGATCGTTTTGCCGGTTGTTAATAAGCCATGATTACGTAAAATCATGACTTTTTTATCCTGCAAACTTTGAACGATTTCATGCCCTTCATTTGCTAATGCAAGACCATTGTAATCATGATAGGCAACATCATTATAAAAGCGTAACGCCTGCTGATTACAAAATAGCAAACCTGATTTCAGCGATGATACCGCAACACCATAAGTGCTATGGGTATGCATCGCACTATGAATACTGCTACTTGCTTTGTAAATCTCAGCATGAATATTAAATGCTTGCGGCATTACCGTATAGCTGTTTTGTGATAAAACTCGTCCATTTAGATCAACTTTAACGAGGTTTTCCGCGCTCACTTCTTCAAAGGGGACATTATGTGGCGTAATTAACACCGCATTTGATTGTGGTATGCGCACACTTAGATGCGTTGCTAATAAATCATCCCAGCCATAGTGGTAGACTACATGGTGACTTGCCGCGAGATCCTCACGCAGTTGTTGCTCTAAATCAGTCATTTTAAAGCGTATCCTTATTGTTCTAAGCTCATCAATGAGGCATTACCACCTGATGCGGTGGTATCAATGCTAATCGTGCGCTCAACAGCCAAACGATGTAAGTAGAAAGGACCCCCAGCTTTAGGTCCTGTACCGGATAAACCTTGACCGCCAAAAGGTTGCACGCCAACAACCGCACCAACAATATTGCGATTGACATAAATATTGCCAACACGAATATGTTTTTTGAAGAAATTAACGGTTTCCTGAATGCGACTATGCACACCAAACGTTAAACCATAACCAGTTGAGTTAATATCTTTAGCAACTTTATCAAGCTCAGTCGCTTTAAAGCGCACAATGTGCAGAACTGGACCAAATACTTCACGCTTAAGCGCATGGATACTATCGATTTCAAACACGACAGGGTAAATATAGTTGCCTTTTTCAAGTGCCTTATCTTCACTCATCTCATGCACAAGCTTTGCTGATTGGCGCATGTTGTTGATATGTGCTTTAAGATTAGCTTGCGCTTCCTGATCGATCACAGGACCAACATCGGTTTCAATAAACGCTGGATCATGTACCTTTAATTCATCCATAGCACCCTTTAGCATGGTGATGACATTATCTGCTATATCTTCTTGTAGATATAAAACTCGCAAAGCAGAGCAACGTTGTCCTGCGCTATCGAAAGCCGAGGATATCACATCACGCACTACCTGCTCAGGTAAGGATGATGAGTCAACAACCATCACGTTTTGACCACCTGTTTCTGCAATAAATGGTACAATCGCACCCTCTTTGGCTGATAGCGTTTGCTGAATAATTTTGGCTACTTCAGTAGATCCTGTAAAGATCACACCAGCAACACGTGGATCTTGTGTTAAGGTACTACCGACTTCTTCACCTGTGCCTGGCACAAATTGTAATACCTCTTCAGGAATACCCGCTTGGTGCAGTAATTTAATCGCTTCATAGGCAATAATAGGTGTTTGCTCAGCAGGTTTGGCAACGACTGTATTTCCAGCGGCTAATGCGGCTGTTACTTCGCCCAAGAAAATAGCTAAAGGAAAGTTCCACGGACTGATACATACTACAGCACCACGACCATGTAGACTAATTTGATTAAGCTCCCCTGTAGGACCCGCTAAGGTTTTAGGTGCTGCAAACTCAGCACGCGCTTGTGCGGCATAATAACGACAAAAATCAACCGCTTCACGAATCTCATTAACCGCATTTGCCAAGGTTTTACCGGCTTCACGCACAGCAATTGCCATAAATTTTGGCATATTTTCTTCTAATAAATCGGCACACTTATCCAAGGCGTCAGCACGTTTTTCAGCCTCAACCAGACTCCAAGCGTCAAATGCATTATGCGCAACTTCCATGGCTTTTTCGGCCATTGCTTTATCCGCATGATAGACTTTGCCAAATACTTGATTATTTGCTGGGTTAAAAATATTTTCCGCGGTAAGTTTTGAGGTATCCACGCCTTTTATTAACGGTTTAGCAACATAATCATCACGATCAAATTGACTCATTTGTAGTGCTAGTTTTTCTAATGTGCGCGTGTCATTTAAGTTATAACTTTTTGAATTCATTCTTTCTTCTCCAAACATATTCACAGGTAACGCAATTTGCGGATGCGCTTTAAAGCCCAGACGCTCGGCTTTTTCAACAGGATCTTCAACCAAACTTTCAATCGGTGTTTGCTCATCAACAATACGATGGACAAACGATGAGTTGGCACCATTTTCTAATAGTCGTCTAACCAAGTAAGGTAATAGATGCTTATACGTCCCTACTGGCGCGTAAATACGACATGGAATATTAAAATTCTCCTTGCCTACAACGTGATCATATAGCGCATCGCCCATGCCGTGTAAACACTGGAATTCATAATCACGATAATCTCCTGCTAATTGCATAACCAATGCCGTTGTATAGGCATTATGCGTCGCAAACTGCGGATAAATATGTTTGCTATTGGCAAAGAGTTTTTTAATACATGCCTGATACGATACATCGGTATAACATTTTTGGGTAAATACCGGATAACCCTCTAGCCCTTCAACTTGCGCATGTTTAATTTCCGAATCCCAATAAGCCCCTTTGACTAAACGAATCATAAATCGATGCCCTGTGCGCTCTGCCAAATCAATTAGGTAATCAAGTACGAAGCTGGCACGTTTTTGATACGCCTGAACGACAATACCAATTCCTTCAAAGCCTTGTAAAGACGTCTCATGTGCTAAACGACTCACCAATTCAAGAGACAACTCTAAGCGCTCAGTTTCCTCAGCATCAATGTTTAAGCCAATGTTATAACGCTGCGCTAACTCAACTAATTTTAATAACTTAGGATACATCTCAGCATGCACACGATCTGTTTGTGCTACTTCATAACGTGGGTGCAAGGCCGATAATTTAACTGAAATCCCAGGATTCGTGCGCACACTGTTTTTGGTCGCTGCAAATCCAATGGCATCAATCGCTTGGCGATATTCATTATAGTAATATTCAGCATCAGCTTTGGTCGTTGCCGCCTCACCCAACATATCATATGAATAGGTAAAGCCCATCGCTTCTTTTTCTTGAGCGCGCTTTAAGGCCTTATCAATGGTCTCACCCATGACATATTGCTGACCAAGAACTTTCATCGCGTGCATTACCGCACGACGCACAACCGGACGTGAGCGCTTATCTAAGAAGCCTTTTAGTACGCCCTTGAACTTATTTTGATATTGACCTGGCTTTAATATCTTACCAGTTAACATCAAACACCAAGTAGCCGCATTCACAAATAGATACTCACTATCACCAACATGTTCATGCCAATTAGCACTCGTTAATTTATCTTTAATGAGTTTATCTGCCGTATGCTTATCTGGAATACGCAATAAGGCTTCTGCCAAACACATCAGCACAATCCCTTCATCACTTGAAAGGTCATACTTAGTCATAAAAGCATCTAATCCGCTTTTACTTAAGCGTGTTTCACGTACATTCGCGACCAAACCACTGGCAATATCCTGCACAGATAAACGCTCTTTATCTGTGAGTGCCGCTTGCTTGGCAAGCTTCTCTACAATCATTTGTTCATCACACAACCAGTGCTTTGATATTTCTTGCATCAAGACAGATTGATCAAACTTGTTATTTCTATCTAAAATCATCGTTAATTCCTGAGAAGGCAAACTTGTATTGTTTGCTTGCTGTTGAGCTATTTGTTTTTTGACTAACAACATTTTATCAACCATCATTTGATGAGCATCATCTGCTGGTTTTGATTTAATAAACCAATTAAAAAGATCCTGATCTTCGCATTTAAGCAATGCATGAAATGCCTCTTTTTCAGCTTGTGGTGCTGCTAGATAAGCGAACTCTATATATGGCGAAAGAATAAGGTCTAATTCAAGCATCCCTCTTCTTGCTGCCCAGCGCAGGCGTGACAAGACTTCTTGATCCGTCACATTTTCATTTTCAACAATCATCGTTCTTTCCCCTTAATCACAGCAAAGATGGCGGCTATACTAGCATAAAAGATAAAAAAAACGTAAAGAAAACTAGCGATTCAAAATGCTTGTAATTTTTATCAAGCTTTGACACTGTCCATTTATCAAAGCCATGCTATTATTGTTACAGAACTTGCCAAGCCTCATCTAAGGATAGAAGGAAATAAATGAGTATTTTTAATTTTCTAGAGCTACATACATTTTTAGTTATTTGTGAGATTTTAATTTTAATCGTTGTCGTACGCATGGTTGCTGAGAAACAAAAACCAACCAGTATGATGGCATGGCTTCTGGCGATTATTTTACTACCTTATGTTGCCGTACCTTTTTACTTTATTTTTGGCATTCGCAAACGTAAGCGCAAACGCCATAAACATGAGTTTAACTTACGTAAAATCGATCATATTGATACTTTCAACCCACACCCTATTCGCACAGTGCTCATTAATCAGGATATTCCAGCACCCACCAGCAACAATCACTTTGAGCTTTATCTTGATGGCATTCATGCCTATGAGGCACTGATTAATCAAATTCACCAAGCCAAAACAAACATTTATATTAGCACCTATGTTTTTCAAAATGATCATGTAACTTTAAGACTTCTTGCCGCATTAACTGAAAAAGCCAAACAAGGTGTCACCGTTAAGCTTCTTATTGATTCTCTAGGCTCATATCGAGTGTACTTCAATCAGCGTATTTTTAAACGCTTGCGCAAAGCCGGAGGCAAAGTATCTTTTTTTATGCCAATTATTCAAATGCCTTTTCGTAATTATATTAACTTTAGAAATCATCGAAAAATCTACTTATTCGATAATTACACCGTGCTGACAGGTGGTATGAATTTAGGCGACGAGTACATGGGTCCCATCCCTTGCAATAAGCGCTGGGATGACATTTTGTTTAAAATTCAAGGCCATGCAATTTGTCACTTTCATAATATTTTCGCCTCTGATTGGGAGTATTCGGCAAAAGAGCACCTTGATCATATGACCGAAGTTTGTTTGAAAAAAGACTATGGTCAAAACTTAATTCAAGTAGCTCCCTCAGGTCCTGATATCCCTAATGATGCTTTATATGACTCACTTATTGCCGGCATTTATGCCGCACAGACACGCATCTGGATTGTGACTCCCTATTTTGTGCCATCTGACTCATTGCTTGAAGCGCTACAAATTGCCTATCATCGTGGTGTTGATGTCAAACTCATCACCCCAAAAGTGTCCAATCATTTGATTGCCGATTTAGCACGTAGTAATTTTATGCGCCAACTTGCAAAAACAGGTATTGAAATCGCTTTATTTGACAAGAAGATGATTCACGCAAAAGCCGTGTTATTTGATGATAAAGCCGTTATGCTTGGTTCAGTAAATCTTGATAATAGAAGTTTATTTTTAAATTATGAAGTCGTGACCTATGCTTATGAGGCAAGCATTATCCAACAAGTGAATGAGTGGATGAACGAATTTCTAAAAGATGCTGGCAAGACATTGCCAGCACCATCAAAAGCACGTAAGTTAGGGGAAAGTATGGTTAAAGTCTTATCCCCTTTATTATAGTTATGTTTAAGCCGCCGCAAATTACCCTAAGCTGTGAAAATCAGGTTAAATCTGCTTTTGTCCCTGATTTTTTTAGCATTTTGAGTTGGAACATTTACAAGATTAATCATAAAGATCCTGTTGAGTTTCAACATTTTATCAAGAGTTTACAACAAGCCTATAACCTTGGATTTTACTGCCTACAAGAAGCAAAACATAGCGATAGTGCAAGCTTTCCGTTGGATGACTTTTGCTTGCACTTTGCACCTAATCTGCAACTTAAGTCGCATGCCTACGGTGTGATGACCGCAAGCAGCATTATGAGTCATAAAGCACAGCAAATCTTATCCAAGAAAACAGAAATTTTATTTAAAACACATAAGTCAAGTCTTGCCAATCACTACGTATTTGCTGACAACACACCACTGATCATCATCAACGTACATGCGATTAATTTTAATAACTCACGTATCTATGCTGAAGAAATTCTACAACTGCATGACTATCTTACCAACTATCAAGAAGCTGCCGTTATTATTGCTGGTGACTTTAACAGCTGGAATAAAAAACGTAATTCGCTGATCCATGAGTTCTGCCGCGCACTAAACTTAACGCAAGCACAATTTGAAGAAGATAAACATATCAAACGCTTTGCCAAGCATCCGCTTGATCTTGTCATGTATCGTAACCTTAATTGCCAATACGCCACGGCAATCGATAGCCGTAAAATTTCAGATCACAATCCATTATTACTTAAATTTCGTCGGGGTTAATGACTATGAATGAATAAAAACAAATTCTATTGCAATTACCCCCTCACCCGCGCAGCGTAAGCTGCACGGCCTCTCCCGCAAGGGGCGAGGCACTAGCTGATGCAACTTATTTTCCCACCATTTCTATGGATATAAAAAAAGCACCCTTAGGTGCCCTTTTTATTATCAAAATTGCTCATCAATTTGAGCAATGCTACAGCTTATAGTTTACGAGACTTTAAGCTGCCAAAACGCTTCTGGAAGCTATCCACACGTCCAGCTGTATCAACCACACGTTGCTTACCAGTATAAAATGGGTGACACATTGAGCACACATCCAATTGAATATCTTGACACTTCGTTGAACGCGTTTCAAATGTATTGCCACAGCTGCAGCTTACTGAAACTTTTTCATACTTTGGTTGAATCTCTAAATTCATCTTTATTTACCTCTTTAAATATATTCTTGCCGCCACCTAAGCCCATCTTAAGCACCGCAGAGTAAAAACGTTGCACATCATAGCGCAAAGCGTATCATCTCTCAAGCTTTTAGCTTGATTAAATTAGCTAATTTACTAATTCGATGAAATATACTTTTCACGACGTACTCGTTTAGCATCAAAGCCACTATCTGTTAATAAAGCAAATGCATCATCGATCATATTTGGATTACCACACAGGTAGACAACGTCTTCTTCAGGCATTAAATCCAATTGGTCAAACACATGCTGCACATAGCCTTTTTGCTCATCCGCAGCTAAAGCTTCTTGCTCACGAGACAAACATGCTTTGAAGTGTAGCGAATTTATCTTGTCTGCATACTGACGGAAATCTTCTGCATAAATCGCATCTGCCTTATACTGCACACCAAGCAATATATGAACCTCTTTGACATCTTCAGCTAAAGCTTTTTCAATCGTTGGCAACATCGCACGATATGGCGCAATACCCGTACCAGTGCCCACCAATATAAGCTTACGGATTTTCTCGCCATCTTTTAATACTAGGCGACCGGCAGGACCCATAGCATTGAACTTATCACCAACATTCATATTAAACAAATGCTCTGAAGCAATCCCACCATCAACATAAGAAATGGCGATTTCAATCAAGTCTGTATCTTCAGGAATACTTGCGACACTGTAGCTACGGCGCCTTACTTTGCCATCTTCATGATCAAATAAGAAGGTAATAAACTGCCCAGGAACAAAGTTAAATGCACTGCCATCTGCTTTTTTAAACGTTAAGTGCTTAACATTAGGTGCAATTTGTTTTGATTCAACTAACTCTGCTTCAAATTTTTCAATTGCCATAAAATTTAGAATGATCATTTATCAATAATGGGCAACAGTTTACGAGTGTTATTATCAATAATCCATTACTTTGTATGTAATGATGTATAAATAAGTTGCATCAGCTAGTACCTCTCCCCTTGTGGGATTGCTCGTGCAGCTTAAGCTGTATAGGTGAGGGGGAGTTAAAACGCAACTTACTTTTGATTAATTACTATGCGGAAATGTAAATTTGGCTAAGACTTTTTTGACTTCTTTAACTGGCAAGCCAACAACATTATCAAAATCACCTTTTATCTCTTTGACAAAACGCTGACCAATTCCTTGAATGGCGTATCCACCGGCTTTATCACATGGTTCATTCGTCTGCCAATAATCCTTTATTTCTTCATTAGTCAATGACGCAAACAGTACATCGGTTATTCTATATTCATAACATACTGACTCGCCATCACCAACGGCAAAACCAGTAATTACTTGATGCCAGCATCCACTTAACTTATGCATATATTCACAAAACACCTTAAAATTTATCGGTTTTTGCAATATTTCTTCATCAATCACAACAATGGTATCAGCAACTAAAACAGGTATATCTAGTGACCTTATGCTTAACGCCGCCTTAAGCTTTGCCTTCACGACTCGCTCTAGATACATCAACGGCTTTTCATTAGCTAACGAAGATTCATCAATATCTACAGCAAACTTGCTAAACTCAATGGATTCACGACGCAGCAATTCTGCTCGCCTTGGAGATTGTGATGCTAAATAAATCATTTAGTTACTCGGTTGATCAAGAAGATCTAAAACTTCTGCATCACTATCAAAATGTTGAGTTTTTGCAGTATTGCTTGGCTTAATTTGCAAGGTTTTATCCAAGTTATAATCATAATTTTGTAAGTACGCATTACGTGCCGCGACATACGGGTCAATTGAGCTATTCATTAATTTTTCATATAAAGATAGGTATTGAACACCTTCGTTTGCCTTATACACACCATAAGCACTCCAACTAACCAGCCTTGGCGCAACAGCATTATAACTTAATGGATTAAAAACAGTATCAACAAGATCGCCTGCTGAACCACCAAAAGTGTTAGGCCCTAAAATTGGCACCACAAAATAAGGCGAGTAACGATAGCCCCACTTTGCCATCGTGAAACCAAAGTTTTGTACGCGACGTGGTAATCCCATATTTTTAGCAACATCAAACAAACCAAATACACCAAAAATGGTATTGGCGACAAAGCGCGCGGTATCGCGCCATACATAATCAAAATTCCATTGCAACAAATCATTTGCAATGCGTCCAGGCTCAAGAATATTATTATAGGCATTGTCAATTCCTAACTGTACCTGATCAGGCACGACATAATCATAGCCTTTTGCCATTGGAATTAAGGCATAATCATAAGTCACTTGGTTAAATTTAAAGACAGCACGGTTATAACCTTCCCAAGGATCCCGATTCTGTTGGGTGGCACAGCCACTTAAAACGACGACTGCTAAAAGAGCAATTACTTTATATTTCATTTTTCATGTGATTTTTTCCTGTTGCTGGCAAGTATAGCGGATTTTTCAAAAAGTCGTCAGTAGTTGTTTAAACAAAAGCAAACATGCTTGTTGCAAGCGCTAAATTCAGCAAATTTTGTTTTTTTTAATTAACATGCTCCATGCTATACAACAAGAATAAAGCACTTTACAATGAAGTCTGATTTTTGATTTAAGCTAATACCCATGACACACACCACACAACAAACAATCTCTCCTACAACCAAATGGTTAATTACCATTACCGTGATGCTCGCAGCAATGATTGAGATTATTGATACAACCATTGTTAACGTCGCCCTACCCGACATGGCAGGATCTCTTGGTGCGAGCACTGAAGAAATATCCTGGGTTGTGACTTCTTATATCGTATCTTCTGCGATTTGCATGCCACTTACTGGGTTTTTCGTGCGCACTATTGGACGGCGGCGACTGCTTTTGATCAACATCATTGGGTTTTTGATTTTCTCAATGCTCTGCGGTCTATCAAGTTCTCTTGGCGAGATGGTATTTTTTAGAATTATGCAAGGAATCTTTGGCGCCTCTTTAGTCCCTCTATCGCAATATGTCTTACGTGACACTTTCCCACCTAAAGAGCAAGTTAAAGCCATGGCAGTTTGGGGTGTTGGCATTATGGCAGCGCCTGTATTGGGTCCCACATTAGGGGGATACATTACTGACTGGATTAATTGGCGCTGGATTTTTTATATTAACGTTCCTGTATGCCTTATCGCAATCGTTATGGCACTGATGTTTATTCGTGAAACAAAGCGGGAGAAACTGAATATTGACTGGGTCGGTCTTGGGCTTATGGCATTAACCATTGCCGCCTTACAGATCTTTCTTGATCGCGGTAACAACGACGGTTGGCTATCATCACACTTTATTCTTGCCATGCTAATATTTTGGGTTATTACGGGTCTAATTTTCATTATCCGTGGTTGGTTTAATCCAAAAAACATCTTAAACCTTCATTTATTTAAAGATCGCAATTATGCAGCATCCTGCATGTTATTAGTCTTTTACACTGCAGGCATATTTGGTCTTATGACCGTACAACCATTAGTAATGCAAGGGTTTATGAACTACTCGGCATCACTCTCAGGTGAATTAATGATGCCTCGCGGTCTTGCCGCAGCAGCTGCGATGATGTTGATAGCTCCCTTAGCAAAACGGATTGATTTACGCATTATCATTTTTCTGGGCATTATTTTTACTGCTTATGGCAACTATCTATATGGTCAGATTCCGCTAATGAGTGATCCGTGGAATTTAACATATCCTGGCATTATCCAAGGTATTGGCATGGGCTTTTTCTTTGTGCCCGTGTCAACAATGGCTTTGCAAACCTTACGCCCTCAAGATCTCGCCGAAGGCAGTGGTATGTTTAGTTTCTTTAGAAATTTAGGTACATCTGTTGGCACATCCGTAATGATTACCGTACTAAGTCAGCAAGCGCAAGTCGCTTGGAATAATATGATCAAATATATTAACCCCGCTAACCAAAATTATCAAACTTGGTTACAAAATACCGGCTGGCACGCGCAAGATCCAACAACATTAGGCGTTGTCGCACAAACGATTAATACTCAAGCGAATATTATTGCCTTTAATGACGTTGCTTATTTATCTTATCTATTGCTCGCCATTTCAATTCCTTTTATTTTGCTCCTAAGCAAACCAGCTAACACGGGACTTAGTATGGATCATTAATGCACTCTTTGATTATCATTAAAAAATAGCAACCATTCTCTGAGCAAAGTCAAAAGGAAGTTTATTGGTAGCAAATGGCTTCGACTAAAGCTCAGCCAACGCTCACGCAGTAAAGCTCGTAAGAAATACAATCATCGCTTACTTTTTCAAAGGAAACATCACAAATCCTGCTTTGACATTGGTTAGTATCAGCAAGATCAAACTTAAGAAAAGAGGCAACAACAGCACTAAAAAAGCACCGGTAAAAACGTTTGGGTTATGAATTTCTTTTAAATCGCCACCATTAATCCACATGCTGACATAATCAACCAGATGCTGAAAAAGGGCAGCTGATAAGCCAATCGTCATATTGACCACCGCCAGAACAGTACCATGCACTTTGCTGGGGAAAATATCATCGACAACAGCAAAGGCTAGTAGCATGCTTGAGACAAAAAATCCAAGTAAAAAATAAAGCACATAAAGCATGCTGATACTAAAAACATCAGGCAGTAATACAATCAGACTAAAGACAATAATCGTCATGACATTCGTGATAACCATCCATGCTTTTTTTGAATTTGTCAGACGTGCAACGATGCCATGCGTGGGACCGCCCACGGCAATACCAATAAAAATCATTACACTGATCGATGCTGCAGTCGTTGCATCAAACTGATAGGTATATTGTAAAAACACCACATCATAAAGCTCTGAGAAAGCATTAACTACAGTACCAACCATAATGCCGGCATATATCGCAATCAACCATAAGTCTTTAGACTTTAGTACGTATAAATGCGCTTTTGATAGTTTTCTCGAGATTGCCTTATGTGTGACAAACTCACGTGGTCGCACACAAAGATAAATTACCAGTGAAAATATTACGCCAATATAACCAATAAGCCATAGTGCTCCTTCCCAAGTAAGCTTTTCAATCCAATAAGCCAATAGCACCTGACCAAAGATACCCCCTAACACCCCAATCGTATTTGTTAAACCAACTGCAATCGGGAAAACATTATTCGGTAGCACATCAGATGCGACTTTAAGGGCACCTAAAAAAGCAAATGCCGAGCCAATTGCTATCAATATCCGTCCGATCCACATCATGCTAAGCGATTGATCCCAGATAAATACCAAGATCCCAAGACTCATGACAAGACAGGATAATGATAATGTCCACTTACAACCAAAGCGATCAAGCATCAATCCCGCAGGAATTTGAGCGATTGCATAGATTGGAAAATAAATTGCCATCACCGAAACGACTTGATTGATATCTAAGTTAAGTGAATGTGCAATTGGTGCCAGAAGCACACTAGGTGCGGTATGCTGGAAATAATCTAGCGCATAGAATATTGCTGCAACAAGCCATATAAGCCATGCAACAGTCAGTGTTTTTGCTTTCATTAGCTCTCCATTTTTGAGACTACCTTAATAGCTCCAATACTTTGTGTTTTGCCGCACTAAAATCAGTTTTGCCTGAACCTAACTTTGGAATGGCATCGACTTGGAAATAGTTTTGTGGCTTCAATAAATTATTTATCTTAGCGCTATTGACTTGCTGCTTAATATCGCTAGCGTCCATTGCCATGGTATATAAAAGCGATATACATTCGCCTTTTTTCTGATCAGGTGTAGCCACAGCTAATATCTCATTCTCTTCATTATCCGCACCTAACAATGACATAACCTCTTCTTCAACTGCAGATAAACTGACCATCTCGCCACCGAGTTTAGCAAAACGTGAGTAGCGATCTAAAATCGTCAAATAGCCCTCTTCATCAAGCATGCCTTTGTCACCTGTTTGATACCAACGAATGCGATGACGTTTGAAAATAACCTCTGCTGTTTTTTGTGGGTTATGCAAGTAACCTTCCATAACATTGACTCCACCAAAAGTAATCATACCCGCCTCGCCAATCGGCAACTCTTCTTTTGACTCAGGATCAATGATCATAAAGCGCCCACCAGGCACCGAACTGCCAACGGTACCAATCTTATTATTGATCTTATCGCCTTCATTTGGCTGATTGACACTTGCCACGGGACTTAACTCAGTTGTGCCGTACCCTTCGTAAATAATCTTGTCAAACTTTTTCTCAAACATAGCTCTGACTTCAGGTAAAAGCTTCTCAGCCCCTGCAACAACGAAGTTTAATGATGAGAATTGCTCGGCTGTCAACTGACGTGCTTTTGAGTAAATTCTAAAGAATGTTGATGTACCACAGAGAATCGTTGGTTTATATTTATCTGCTAACTCACCCAACATCGCCGCATCGGTAGGATCTGGATGACAAACCATAAACACGCCCTCAAGCAAAGGTAAAATCGTTGTCGCTGTTAAACCAAAAGCATGGAAAATCGGCAGAATACTTAAAATAGAGTCATCCGATTTAGCGCCTAAGATAATCATCGATTGCTTAACATTGCCTAGAATATTTTTGTGACTTAACACGACACCTTTAGGTTTACCCTCACTACCACTACTAAACAAAATCGCTGCGGTGTGGTCAGTCGCCACGCGTGTAACATAGTGATTAATCAACTGCTCGGCAGAGGATAGTTTTACATGCAATAAAGTCTTCAATAAAGTAAATTTATCTAATTGCTGACGCATATCTTCTAAAAGAATAATTTTTGAATTGCTAAATACTTCCTCTAAGAAAAAGCCTTTTTTCTTTAACTGCTCAATAAAGCGCCCTGATGTGATAATCGTTTTGATATTAGACTCAGAAATAGCCGCATCAAGTGCTGATTTAGACGCTGTATAATTTAAATTCACCAGCGTTTTACCAAGCACAAAGCCACTCATCATTGCCATCGCTCCACCAACACTTGGAGGCAAGCAAATACCAACACGCTCCTGTTCACGTAAAATTGGCTCAAGTAATTTTGATAGCGCAAGCGTTGCAACCAATAAACGCTCAGAGCTTAATTCAACTCCCGTTGAATCGGCAATGACTTTTTTACCCTTACGTGCCTTTGCTTGCTTGATCCAAACCTCTGGAATCGATGGCATCAGGGAAATGTAACGCTCCCACGCATAGATATTCTTCTCTGCTAAAAGATCCGATAGCTCTTTTTTAGTCAGCGCGATACCAATTGGCTCGAAAAAGCTTAGATGCAGCCACTGCGGCACATTGCGTCCACGCGTATATTTAATACACTCAAAGCCACAAACCTGCATGGGGATAATTTCATTGTTGAGTTTTATTACATCCGCATAAAGCTCTTGAGATACCAAAAGCACCCCTTCTTTATTCCATGAGGTTAAAAAGGATTGTGAAATAATCGTAACACTCGTTCTTTTCAACAAATAATCCACTAACTTTGATGGTGGGTTTTGGCACTCCATGACCACCGTTACTGTTTGTCGAGCAATTCGCTGCAATAAAACCGCTAGAAATAAATTAACATTATTACTAATGACCACTGCCGGTTTGAAATTTGGCACATAGTTGACATGGTGAAAGTTACACATATAACGCTGGCGCTCTTTTAACTGCATAACGGCAATTAAGGTTTTATTTGGCCAGATATACAGCGAACCCAAAATAACGATTATCAGTAGAATAATCACACCTAATACTATTAACATCTATACCACCTCATCATTGGCGATTTTCCATTTATATGCAGAAAACAGTATAGTAAAAAAAATGCCTTAAAAAGTCTAATGGTGATTTATAACAAAACTGCCTTCAACTCATCAAGCTTCTTAATGGCTTGCACTTCAATCCCAATATCTTTTTTTGGCATATTGCCCTGTGGCACAATTGCTTGTTTAAAGCCATGCTTTTGTGCTTCACTTAAACGCTCCTGCCCATAGGGGATCGCGCGTATCTCACCTGAGAGCCCTACTTCACCTAAGATAATCCAATCTTTGGCAATCGGTCGGTTATATAAGCTTGAGAGAATGACGGCAATAATTGCTAAATCAATACTGGGTTCATTGACCTTAATACCGCCAACGATATTGATAAAGACATCGTGATCACTTAGTTGCACACTTAAATGGCGCTGCATAATTGCCAATAACATCGCTAAGCGATTAGGGTCAAGTCCTAATGCTAAACGTTTGGGCTGAGCGTAGCCGTTTTCACTAATAAGCGCCTGAACCTCAACAAGTATGGGGCGTGTGCCCTCCCATATTGCGATAATCACACTGCCTGAGATATCATCCTCAGCGCGATTAAGAAAGATTGCTGATGGGTTTTTAACCTCGCGCATGCCCTTATCGGTCATCGCAAAAACACCCAGTTCATTTACCGCACCAAAGCGATTTTTCATCGCCCTGACCATACGATAACGCCCATCGGTTTGCCCTTCGATAAAAATGACACTATCAACAATATGCTCAAGCACTCGAGGACCTGCAACTTCACCTGATTTGGTCACATGCCCAACCAAAAAAACCGCGCAATTTAAGCGTTTAGCCGTTTGCGTTAATAAGCTGGCTGATTCACGGACTTGAGCGACACCCCCTGCAGCGGATTGCAAGGCTTCAATCTGCATCGTTTGAATCGAGTCAACAACGACTAATTGCGGGCGATGCGTCTCGATATACTGACAAATCACTTCTACATTGGTTTCGCTCATCAACAGTAGTTTATCATTAGGTAATTGCATGCGTTGCGCACGCAGTGCAACTTGCTCTAGTGATTCCTCACCTGTGATATAAAGCGCTGTGTGAGTCTGTGATAACACCGTCATAATTTGCAATAAAATCGATGATTTACCAATTCCTGGATCACCACCAATTAAGGTTACAGAGCCCGGCACAATACCGCCACCCATCACCCGATCAAATTCAGCAAATGGACTATGGATGCGTGGATAATCCGCTAAAGCGACTTCATTGAGCTTTTGCACTTTTGCCTCAACGGCGGCATAGCCCACTTTGTTGGTTATTGATTTTTTGATGCTTATTTGAGTTTCAACTAAAGTATTCCATTCCAAGCAATCAGGGCATTGTCCTTGCCACTTTGGTGATATTGCACCGCACGATTGGCAGACATAATTTGTTTTTGGCTTTGCCATGCACACACCTTTATTTATTTTATTTATCTGAGTGGAACTATCTTACTTTCCTTATTCGTCATGCTTTATCATACCCACCAAATAATTCTCAAGTATCTGGTTGATTTCAAAGCCAGCATCACCCAATAGCTGAAAGCCATATTTTTTGTCATTTTGGTAGTCATCTGCCGAAATCCAGATCACTTTTGATTTACAAGTTAACTCTTGTTTTAACTCAGGCAAACGCACTACAAGCTCGGTCTCTTGCCCAAAATCAAGCGCATTACTATGATAAACAGTTAGTGCACCTTGCTTAACAAAAGGTAAGTAACTTTCTAATGCTGCCTGCTTGGAGGCTAAGGTGATTTCAATTGCTGCCATATTATACTTCCATATCAAGTTTTAATTGTTTACTTTGCTTTTCTTGCTTCTTACGTGCACGCCTTTTCCTTAGCCTTACCAGTAAAAAGCTCACCGTAAATAGAACGAGGAACAAGAGAATAATTGAGATATGCCAATACTCTTTCACTAAATGTGTGAGCGATAGTTTATGCAGTATAACCTCAAGTGCATTACCAAAGTAATAGCCTCCTAGTAAAAACACCAGCACCCAGATAATGGCACCAATGGTATCAAACACCATAAACTTAATATTGCTAATCTTACTCATGCCCAAAGCAAAAGGAATAATCGTTCTTAAGCCATAAGCAAAGCGAAAGCCTAAAATGAGCCAAAAATTATATTTATCAATCATCAGGCTAATACGATCAATCTTCGGTTGCCAATTGGGTTTACGCTTTAAAATCTTAGGCCCCAAATAGCGCCCTAAATAAAACAAGAAACAATCATGGATCAAGCAGCCAATAATCGATAGGACAACAATCCACCCAAAATCAAGCATACCAGCGGCGGCGGCAACACCCCCTAGCACTAAAAAAGTTTCACCTTCGATAATTGCCGCACCAAACATAAGCCAATAGCCCCATTGTTGAATTAATGCAATATGTTCTGGTGACATGTAAACCTCATTTATTTTTATTTACTGGAGTTACGCACTTTTGCTATTTCAACACCCCACCTCGCACGCTCGGCACCCCTCTTGCAAAAAGGGGAATTAAAATCACCGTCGCCCAATTCCCCTCTTTGCAAGAGGGGTGGCAGCCGCAGGCTGACGGGGTGTTATAAAGTCATAATTTTTCTAAAGTGCGTAACTTAAGTTATTTACTAGAGTTACTTACTCAATTTTCCTCAATACGCCTAAATTCTAACGTATCGATGCCATATATGCCAAAGTGAAACAGCTAAATAACGGAATTAATCTAAATAATCCAGTAGTTTGCTTATTAGATCGTCACTACAAAATCACTGACTCTACAAATGAATAAATAAGTAACAATGCAAAGATCGTTAAAATGACTGAGAAGATAATTTCAAGCTTTGCCATATGTTTAACAAAGACATTTCTAACGCGCTCAGAGCCCATAACATAAGCAACAAAACTAAACCAAATCCACGTACTTAAAAACATCACAACAAGAATGCTTAAGTGATACCAAAGCGCTGAGGACTTCAAAACAAACAATGGCAACAAACTAACAAAGAATACAATCACTTTGGGATTAGATAAATTGCACAAAAAACCCGTAAGCCATAAATGACGCTTTGATATTTTAACGACTTCACTGACATTTGCTTCTAATGAGTGTTTGCCTTTGGATGCCTTAAAGCAGTTATAAGCGATATATAATAAATAACATCCGCCGAACAAAGCAATCCAATGCACAATAATCAAAAAATTATCACTCAGATAATCCAATAAAAGCACCACAAGGGTTGCATAAAATAGCACACCTGTAGCAATCCCAAGTGCGACAAGTACTGCAGGGTTTCGCCCATACCGAATCGATGATCTTAACACCATGAAAAAATCAGGACCCGGTAACATCAACCCTAACAATTGCAATAGTAACAAACTTAATAACGCAGCAATCAACATCTAATAACAACTCACTTTGATAGAAAATAGAGCAAAAATTCTATCACATAGGCTTTAAAAGCAAACTAAAGAATTGATTTTTCATACGTTTGAATTCAATCCAATGAAACTTACGCAAAGTGATTTACGAGTAGCAGAAAATATTGTTACTATATTTTTTCTGATGCACTACTGCACTAAGAGTGGGAACAATAATATGATTGAGATTCAGAACCTCAAAAAAGAGTATCTATCAAAGCATGCTCGCCATATTGCCCTAAAGAACGTCAATCTTTCGATTAAAGATGGTGAGATCTTTGGCATTATCGGCAAAAGTGGTGCGGGCAAAAGCACGCTTATTCGCTGCATTAATTTACTAGAGCAGCCAACAGAGGGTCATGTTTTCATTAATGCTGAGGATATTACCAAGCTTTCTCAAGACAAGCTAAGAAAGGCGCGCCAGAAAATTGGCATGATTTTTCAGCATTTCAATTTACTCTCATCGCGTACGGTGTTTGATAACATTGCTTTCCCGTTAGAGTTACAACATGCCAGCAAAGCCAAGATCCAAGCTAAAGTCAATGAGCTACTGAACCTTGTTGGATTAGAGCAAAAAGCGCAAGCCTATCCTGATGAGTTAAGCGGCGGACAAAAGCAGCGTGTCGCTATCGCGCGTGCTTTGGCGTGTGATCCCGTGGCATTACTGTGTGATGAGGCGACATCTGCTCTTGATCCAGAGACCACTGATCAGATCTTGCAGCTATTAAAAGAGCTCAATCACAAACTTAATCTGACAATCATTTTGATTACCCATGAGATGGATGTAATTCGCAAGATCTGTGATCAAGTAGCGATTATCGATGATGGCTTGATTCAAGAAACAGGTACCGTCACTGAGCTATTCTTAAATCCAAAAACAACCATTGCCAAAAGCTTTACTGAAAAAAGCATGCATTTAAATCTACCGGATGAAATAAAAGATAAATTACACAAAGATCCATATACCGCGCCGCATCTGACCCCTGTCATTAAAATGACTTTTTTGGGGGATAGCATTACCACACCTGTTATTGCTGAGCTTAATAGCAAATTCAAAGTGGCTTGCAATATTATCCAAGCCAACATTGAGCGTATTCAGGCACAATCCGTTGGGGTCACCATTTGCCACATGCTTGGCGAGAAAGAACACTGGGAAAAAGCATTAAGCTTCTTACATCAACAACAAATCAAAATTGAGGTGATCGGTTATGCTACAATCGATGCTTTCTAATCTAGTACTTGCCACATGGCAAACAATCTACATGGTATTTATCGCAACAGTGATTGCGGTTATTGGTGGTTTGATTTTGGGTGTATTACTACATCTATCTCACAATCAAAAGAACCTTGGCATAAGACTTTTTAATCAGGTTGTTGGCTTTATTGTCAATGTCACCCGATCTATCCCTTATATTATCTTGCTAATTTTGCTTTATCCGCTTACCAAGATTATTGTCGGCACAACGATCGGTACCACTGCATCCATTGTTCCTCTTGCCATTGCTGCTTTACCTTTCTACGCGCGTCTCGCGGAATCAGCAATCTCAGAAGTCGATAAAGGCTTGATTGAGGCAGCTAATGCCATGGGTGCGACAAAGTGGCAGATTATCTTTAAGGTATTATTACCTGAAGCCAAAACCTTATTGGTGGATGCTGCGACCTTGACGACAATTGGTCTTATTGGCTATTCAGCCATGGCAGGTATCGTTGGCGGTGGCGGTCTTGGCGATCTAACCTACTTCCAAGGCTATAACAACGGCAACTACTTCCTACTTTACGGTGGCGTTGTATTGTTAATCATCTTAGTACAACTATGCCAATCCTATGGCAAGTATCTAAGTGGCAGCAAAAAAATCACCAGCATTTGGGCATTGGTCGTTATTTTAGTGGCAGGATCGGCAGCTCAAGTGACGTATAACACTTATGAAGCAAGTCAAAATACCAATATGATTACCGTGGGTTATACCCAGTCGCCTGAACAGCAGAAAATCATGCAAATGGCGCAGGAAGTTGCCAAAGAGGAATACGGGCTTAATGTTAAGCTTATTTCCTTTGGTGATTATAATCTGCCGAATCGCGCGCTAAACAATGGTGATATCGATGCCAATGTTTTCCAACATATTCCATTTTTAGAAAATCAAATCAAAGAATTTGGCTACAAAATCATGGAAATTGGTAAGACATTTATATATCCGATGGGGATTTTCTCTACGAAAATTAAATCGCTTAAAGAAACACCAATCGGTGCTAAAGTTGCGATTCCAAATGATCCTACCAATCGTGGACGTGCTTTGATGATTTTAGCGGATGCGGGTTTAATAAAATTAAAGCCGGATGTCACTTGGAAAGCGACATTAAACGATATCATTGATAATCCACTTAAATTACAAATCATTCCACTGCAAGCAGATCAGATTCCTAACAATCTCGATAGTGTCACCCTTGCGGTGATTAATAATGACTTCTTGCCTAAAGCACATATGACCTTAAAGCAAGCCTTATTTGTTGAGCCAAAAGACTCTCCTTTTGCCAATATTATTGTTGTTCGCGATAATGACAAAAACAATCCGTTATTACTGAAGTTTGTCAAAGCGTATCAATCACCACAAGTGGCAAAACTGGCTGAGAAATTATACCCTGATGATGCGGCTATTCCTGCGTGGTAAACACAAGTTTAATCACCCCTCACCCGTACAGCTTCTGCTCCACAACCTCTCCCACAAGGGGAGAAGTAAAACGTCGTGTAACTTATTTCTTCATCATAACTAAACACCTATAACCCGCAGCCATAATCCCAGCTGCAGGTCTTGGCAAACTCATCATAATAGTTTGTGTTTTTTTCGAGAATCTTTAAATATTCAACAAAGTTTTTATCAAACATCGCCTGTCCAATCTCATGCTCAAGATCAACCGTCCGCTTAATATCGTCTTCTGACAAAGCAACAACATCTCTTTTGGTTAAGTGTATACATGGCTGACATTCAAGTGATCGATGATTTAACGGTGCTTTAAAGGGTGTTTTCTCAATTAAGTTATTACGCTTTACTTCATCACAATCCGCCAATAAATAACGTACTTCTCGGTCATCATAACGTTCAGATTCTAAAATATTATCAGGTAAATCAGCTTGCGTTTTACTCATCGTACGACGATTTGCTAATAGCACAACGGCCTCAAGATCCTCATCATGCACCTCAAGCCAGTTTAAAATTGCCATCCCCTTTAGAAAGCCCGCGCACCAATGAAACTGTTGTGATGGAAATTGCTTGCGTGCCCTAACCAATGCACTAAAATCATGCTCAGGTTTTAAATGCACAGAGTCAAATCCAAGTTCTTCTACCCATGACCTTGCCCTATTAACACGCGTCTGCCAAGCACTTGCCTGCCAACCTGTATCAACAGACAAGACAATCACCTCTTGTAAACCAAGCTCATAAGCTTGCTGAATGAGTGCGACACTATCATCACCAAAGTTTGCAATAATACAGTGCATCGTAAATTACATACCAATTTGTTGTTTAAGCTTATCCAATAAGTGCTTTGCTTCAACGCGTGCCTTGCTAGCACCCTTTGCCAAGTATTCATCAATAATATGCTTATTCGCTAACAAATAGTTATACTTCTCGCGCATTGGCATTAATATTTCATCCATTTTTTCAAACAGAGCCTGTTTGGCTTCCCCCCAACCAATACCTTGCTGGTAACGCTCTGCTAACGCTGCCACCTCAGATTCATTGGCAAAGTGCTTATACAATGCAAACACCGTACACTCTGCTGTGTCTTTTGGTTCTTCTGGTAGCTGAGAATTGGTCACAATCTTCATCACCTGTTTTCTTAATTGCTTGCTTGGTGCAAATAGCTGAATCGTATTGTTATAACTTTTGGACATCTTACGCCCATCTAAGCCTGGAATTGTTTGCGTTTCTTTATCAACCATCGCTTCAGGCGCTTTAAGCAAATTGCACTTATAGATATGGTTTAAACGATTAGCAATATCGCGCGCGATTTCAATATGCTGAATCTGGTCTTTACCAACAGGCACCAAATCCGCATTAAACATAATAATATCCGCCGCCATCAGCATCGGGTAATTAAAAAGCCCCATGGTGATACCCGCTTCTTCATCTTTTTCACCTTCAGCAATATTGGCATCTACTGCGGCCTTATAGGCATGCGCACGATTCAACAACCCTTTAGCAGTCACTGAAGTTAATATCCAATTAAGCTCCATAATCTCAGGAATATCTGACTGGCGATAAAACATGACATGCTCGGGATCAAGTCCCAAAGCCAGCCAGGTGGCTGCGATTTCATAGATATATTGCTGTCTTAGCTTACTATCCCACAATTTAATCAGTGAGTGATAATCGGCAATAAAAAAATAGGCATCAAACTCAGGATTTTTTGCCATTTCAAGGGCGGGTTTAATCGCACCAATATAATTACCAATGTGCGGGGTGCCTGATGGCGTAATGCCTGTTAAAACGATCTTTTTTGATTGATTATTTGCTTTATTCATATTTTCTATAACTAAATACTAAAATGAGGCACTAGTGTAACAGAAAACCTCCTTCAAACTAAATAAACACTGGTAAATTCGCATGACTGTAGTATAAAATGATGCGTTATGTGTAAGCACCAAGGTAATAAACCACACCATGAGTTGGCTAACGAAAATTATTCCACAATTACGCTCAGATTCACAAAAGAAAGAGCTTCCTGAAGGCGTATGGCACAAGTGCCCTTCTTGTAATGCCGTTTTGTATTTACCCGATTTGATTGAAAACATGTTGGTTTGTTCTAACTGCGAACATCATATGCGTTTAAATGCGCGTCAACGTGCGAGCTATTTCTTTGATAAAGATAGTGCCGTTGAATATTTCAATGATGTTAAACCCAAAGATGTTTTAAAATTCAAAGACACTAAATCCTATAAAGATCGCTTATCTGCAGCGCAAAAGAAAACCAAAGAAAATGATGCCCTTTTAGTGTTTGAAGGTTTAGTTCAAGGTAAAGCTGCCGTTGCTGCTATTTTTGACTTCAGCTTCTTAGGCGGCTCGATGGGCTCGGTTGTTGGTGAGAAATTTGTACGTGCTGTTGATCTTGCCATTGAAAAGAAAGAACCACTTATCTGCTTTACCGCCAGTGGTGGTGCACGCATGCAAGAGTCATTGTTTTCATTAATGCAAATGGCAAAGACCAGTGCCGCTCTAGCCAAATTAGCTGCACATAAGCTGCCATATATCGTGGTATTAACAGATCCAACCACGGGTGGTGTCTCAGCATCTTTGGCAATGCTTGGTGATATTCATATTGCTGAGCCTAATGCATTGATTGGTTTTGCAGGTCCCAGAGTTATTGAGCAAACCGTGCGCGAGAAGCTGCCTGAAGGTTTCCAGCGCAGTGAGTTTTTGCTTGAAAAAGGCATGGTTGATCGCATCGTTCACCGTCATCACCTACCACAAGACATTAGTCACCTATTGGATAAATTGCTGCCAACGCAGCATAACCACGCGGGTTAACCGTGCATAACGGCATTGTTTATACTCAATTATCTCAGCGTATTGAACAAGCTATTGATCAAATTACTTCTTTAGATTTTCCGCAGGCAACACTTAATGATTTAAAGCTTTTTCTTAAGCGTTTAAATATTAACTATGTACCACATATTATTACTGTAACAGGCACCAATGGCAAAGGCTCAACCGTTGCCATCTTGTCACATATTTTGCAGCATAATGCTATTGATCATATTTGTCATACCTCGCCACATATTCGTTTTTTTAATGAGCGCATTAGTTACAACCAACAGCCCATTAGTAATTACGATTTACTAAACTACTTACAGCAAATTTATAGCTTGTGTTTAGCGCTTGAGATCAAACTGCATTACCACTTCATTAGCTTTGTCAGTACATGGCTTTATATTCAAGCACAAAAACCCAAGTACGCAATTCTTGAGGTTGGCGTTGGTGGCAGATTAGATCCAGCCAACCTATTTGATGCAGATATTGCCATTATTACTACTGTTGCATTAGATCATTGTGAAATGCTTGGCAACACAATTGAGGAAATTGCACTTGAGAAAGCACATATTGCTAGAGCGAAGAAACCCGTTATTATTGGTGATAATTTCCCTAAAAGTGCGCTTGATTATTTACATCAGATTAATGCCACAGTTATCTACGCCAAGCATGATAGCAATATAAATAATGCGTTTATTCATCCTAACAGCATGAACTGCGCATTAACTGCCATTAAACACTTTGACAATACACTCTTGCTACCTAATGACTTAGGATCTTATCGCGTTGCTGGACGCTTTCAGATAATTCAAGATAAGCCCTTAATGATTGCCGATGTTGCTCATAATCCACAGGCTGTGGCGCACTTTTTCACTCAGGTTAAATCCTTATTAATGCAGACACCTAAAACACGCGTACTTGCTATTTTTAGCGCCAATCAGCATAAAGATATAACCAATATTCTTGAATGCGGGGATGGATTTGTTGATCAATGGCTTATTCCTGATTTAAGCATAATTGATCCGCGTTTTTCGCCATTAACTAATCAGCATAAAAATACGTGCTTTCCAAATAACAGTATCTTTTTTGATAATGCTACTGCTGCATTTGATTACATTACAGCAAATGCCCACGCTGATGATCTTGTTATTGTTTTTGGGTCATTTGTATTAATTGGCGAACTCAATAAATATATGGATAAAATCACTGCCTCTCAATAACTGAAGTATGGCTATGATCATATTTCCACCCACTTTGATTACATAAGCGTTGGCTGAGCGTAAGTCGAAGCCTCTGTGATGTGTAACTTTCCTAAGTTTACCCTTCGACTTATGCTCAGGGTACGGTGAGCACTTATGGATGAATACTTAGTCTTAGACTGAAGTATGAGCAATTAGCGCTTCCTCTAAAGCCAAGACTCGTCTTGTTGCACTAAATTGATCTCCAAACTTTCGCACGCCATCTTCACGCATAGTTTGTGCATGGTTTTTCAAATAGTCATTTAAATGCTCTAGCGTTTCAAGTTCATAACAGGCAACAAATACCTTGTTATTATCTTCACACTCAAGTTGCTGATACAGTTTCGCACTGATAAACCCGTTATATTTCAACATCTCGGCAGCGTGATGCTTTAACCATTGAAAAAATACAGTATCAATTTCCTTACTCACATAAAGTGTTACTTCATATTTGACCACTCTAAATCCTTAAATCACCAACAAATGATAGGCAAATAGTAACACTTTCATCTTAATGTTTAAAATAACTCAGTGCGTTTATTGCAGCTTTTAAGTAGCTGGCGCATAATGCCATATAATTAATAGCCACCATAATCGAGCCATTTACACACTATGACGATAGAGCAAAACAAAGCCAAACAGCATGTTATTGAAAATGAACTTGAAATGCTTAAGTTCGGCAAACAAATTAGCCAGGGCTTAAACAAAGGTGATGTGATCTATCTTCACGGTGATCTAGGTGCGGGCAAAACAACTTTAACCAAAGGCATTTTACAAGGATTAGGCTTCACCGGAAGTGTCAAAAGTCCAACTTATACACTCGTTGAAACCTACCCTATTAATGACATCACTCTCCAACATTTTGACTTATATCGTTTGAGCGACCCTGAGGAGCTTGAGTGGATTGGTATTCGTGATTACTTTACCAATGACACAATATCACTAATCGAATGGCCTCAAAAAGGCGGGGATTTTCTACCGCGCCCAACAAAAGAAATTTACATCCAATATGCAAATACTGGACGTGCTATCACTATTTCAGATTAATATTCTACGACAACATTTTGCGCTGCTTGTACACTTTCTAAGGAAAATAAGCTATCTAAATGCTTTTTATAACGTATAACATCTTTGTTAATTTGTGGGTCTTTAATGACATCATTACTCATAAAGGTTGGTAACGGCTGCATACCCAAAAATTGATTTGCCTTATGCACCGGCAAATAAACGCCATCAACACCAGCGCCTTGAAAGAACTGTTTAGGATCCTCAAAAGCTTCAGCTGGCGCATTCCAAGTCACAGATAGCATGTATTTTTTATCATGCAACAACCCACCTGAGCCATATTTTTTAGATACGTCATCACGGCTACGACCATCATTAACATAAAGTCTTCCATGCCCATGTGTGAATACTTCATCCATATATTTCTTCACCGTCCACGGTGGTCCCATCCACCAAGCAGGCATTTGATAAATAACAACATCTGCCCACAGAATATGGTTGATTTCATCTTCAATATTATAACCATCCTCAATTGTCGTCACACGAACATCATGCCCTAAAGCGCTAAGATGTGACTGCGCAACATCAGACATATATTGATTTAATGCCCCTTTGGAGTGTCCAAACTGCTTCTTGGCATTAATAATTAAGATTTTTTTCATTGATTTTCACAGTGAGAAATAGTTTGCATAGTATACAGCAATTTCCTGCGTGCACTAAATAGCCAAAATAGCAAAATTTAGCAAACAGCTTGATCCGCCCTTTTTCAGCACAGTCAATGCTATTTTATAACATCTCCGCACTTGTTAATTGATCAAAACTTTATCTCTTAAATATTTGCTTTTTAAAAATTATCAACTAGCTTTCTAATTAAGCAAAACTTATATGCCCAGCATTCAACATTAATGAGTGGAGATAATTATGGATAATCCGGCAAACAAACTAACTCGATCAATCAAGCTCTTACCAATAGCACTTGCGGCATTGGTAATCACGGGGTGCAGCATTACACCAAAGGCAGTTGATCATGAAACTCAACTTAACAACACCTACAAAGGTTTGCATAATGCATTTAATGCGCAGCAAGCAATAGATCATAAGATCACATTATCTGAAGCCATTGCGCGCACGCTAAAATATAATCTAGACCATAAGGTACAGCAAGCACAGCTAATGCTCGAGTCAGGCAATTTAAAAGCTGCCTACATGGAAATGCTACCAGCGTTGAATGCTGGGGTGGATTATAGTTTTAGGAATAATGATTTAATCCAAAACCTGGTTAATTCAGATGGACAGGTGGTTTCAGGTGAGCAAAGTTTCACACCACGCGAGGTGATTAATCAATCATATGGTTTGCAGTGGAGCTTATTAGACCTTGGTTTAAGCTACACCAGAGCGCAACAACAAGCCAATCGCGTGATGATTGCTGAAGAAGAGCGTCGTAAAATCACGCAACAACTTATCCAAGAAGTCGTTTCAGCATATTGGAAGGCATGGACAGCACAAACGATGATCTCTGAGGTAACTCGCTTTAAAGAAAAGGCTGAGCTAGCACTCAAACGCTCCAAAGAAGCAGCAAGCAGCAAAGCAAACACACCACAAATTGAACTTGATTATCAACAAGTTTTAATTAAAGCTATCCGTAAAATCAATCAATTAAATGCACAAATTGCCGATGCTAAAGCAACCTTAGCGCGGTTGATGAATGCTTCTCCTGATAGCAAATTTGAGCTGACAAACCCTGGTACGGATCTTGCGCAACTACCGGATATTAATCCACAATTTGAAAAAATGGATACCTTAGCGTTGATTTATCGCCCAGAGTTACGCCAAGCATCATATCAAGCTGAAATTGCCAAAAAAGGCATTCAAGCAGCAATCATTAATATGCTGCCCGGTATTGATTTTACCTTTGGCTATAATGCTACAAATAATGAATTTATGAAAAATCAATACTGGTGGGGTGGCAATATCGGCGCATCTCTTAACTTGATTCAAACGGTATTAACCGGACCATATGCCATTAGTCTTGCCAATCAAACCCATAGTTTTGAACAATTAAAGCAAATTGCCACAACCATTACCGTATTAACGCAAGTGCGTATTGCCTATACTAACTATTTATTATGGCAAGAAGATGCACATTATGCAGTGCAGGAAGCCAAAGTATCCATGGCGCTATTTGATCATGCTGAGAAGCTTGAAAAAGCCAATCAAGGTAATGAGCAGATTACCATCCGCCGCGGTATTGAAGCGATTTCCGCACAGTTTGATAAAGATGTCACGTTAGCGCGTGCGCATGAGGCATTATCCAAGCTCTATCAATCCATTGGTTTAGACATTATGCCCGCTGAGGCGCGCAATATGCCGCTAGCTGAGCTTGAGAAAAAAGTATCAACAGTGCTCAAAGCACAAAGTCAAGGCGAATTTAATAGTGAAATTAATAAAGCATATGCCGATATCAAGCCAACCTTAGACAAAATTAAAGCGAACATGCTGGCAGAAGAAAAAGCACAAACAACAAAAGCTGCAAAGACCACTAATGTAACGCCAGCGGCTAACAGCAAGGACAGTAAAGATAATAAGGTTAGTAACACTACTCCTGCAACAAGTTCTTCATCAGTAAAAGCAGGAAAAACAGCAAATACGACGAATACCAAATAAGCTTTCGCTATAAGCCCTTGAAATAGCTCAGACTCATTGCTATCTTTCTAGCATTGTCATGAGAAATGGAAACACCTTGTAATGCAATTAACCTACTTTAAAAAAATACTCTTTGGTACCTTTATCGCAATATTTGCTTTTGCCGGAACACCAGCACTTTCAATTGCTAACACACTAGGCAGTCCACCTGTAATTATCATCAAACCACATCCAATTCAACTCAATGCCGCGAGTTGGTTGCTGATGGATTTTGAAACAGGCGACATTATTGCCGATCACAACATGCATGAAAAACGCGCGCCGGCAAGTCTTACCAAGATCATGACGGCTTATATTATCGCAGGTGAGTTAAACCAAGGCACATTAAAGCTAGATCAAACAGTGAAAATAAGTGAAACCGCCGCAAAAACACCCGGTTCTAAAATGTTTGTCAAGCAAGGCTCGCGTGTTAGCGTTGATGATTTATTAAAAGGTATGATCATTCAATCTGGCAATGATGCTGCCGTTGCATTGGCTGAGTTTATTGCCGGTTCTGATAGTAATTTTGTTAATCTTATGAACAAAACTGCCAAAGCACTTGGCATGAACGATACCAATTTTGCCACAGTTGATGGATTGCCTGGAGATAATCAATACACCACAGCCTATGACATGGCTATTTTAGCGCGCAGCTTTATTGAACATTACCCTAAAGTTTATAAGCTCTATTCTGAAAAAACGTTTACGTTTAATGGCATTATTCAACATAATCGCAATAAGCTCCTGCGTACGTTTGAAGGAACCGACGGCATCAAAACAGGTTATACCGAAAAAGCAGGTTATAATCTAGTTGCCTCTGCTGTACAGAATAACCAGCGCTATATCAGTGTGATTCTTGGCTCACCTAGCGCTTATGTTCGCGAGCAGGAGTCTGAAAAGCTATTGAATTTTGGTTTCAGCAAATTCACTGATCAACTACTGCACACCAAAGATAGTGTTATTTCACTTGATGATACTGTTATTACTGATGCCGCTAAAGATGCTAAACTCACCGTCATTGGCAAAGACACCATCACCAAAACAATTCCTAAATCGTTTGTTAATCACTTGACTCAAAAAATTGTACTCCTACCGGGGCTTAAAGCACCCATCAACAAAGGACAAAAAGTAGGTACACTTGTCATTAGTGCGGGAGAATACCAAGTGATTGAAATTCCCGTTTATGCCGATAATACTATTGAACGCGCTGGATTCTTTAGCCGTTGGTTTGGCTAAACTCGCTTTTTCAAGATTGTAGTATATACTCAAGGTGCAATAACATTTTTCAAGGATGACATTATGCCGTTTTATTACAATGCAGCAGACTCAAAAAATAGCACACGTAATTTTGTACCGGTTACCGTGCATACAGATCAATACATCATAACAGGAGAAATATCAATACGCACAGGAGTGCGTCTAACAGATCACATCAATAGCGAAATAACAGGTAAATTTATTGCCTTACGCAATGTCAAAGTTTACTTACAGGAAAATAGCTCACCAATTAACGAATGTGAATTTATGAATATCAATCTCGATAAAATTTTGTTTTTATACCCTAATTGAAAAAAGATTGAATGCCAAATGCTTTGATGACTTCGCAAAACCAGCCATTAGAAGTATAATGCTTTCTAATTGCCGTCAAGGAGCTTATGTGTGACAGAAAAACAAAAAGGGCAAAAGAAGATTGTTAATGCTGCCAAAAAATTATTCGTAAAAAAAGGATATGATGGAACATCACTACGTGATATTGCGACGAAAGCAAATGTCCCTGTATCTTTGATCTATCATTACTTTGAGAATAAGGTTCACTTATGGCAAGAGGTCAAAGTTAGTCTCTTGATTGATAGTGGCTGGATGGGCGATCACAACCTGGATAAAGACCGTAATTTTGCTGAATTTCTAGAACACTTTATCAATATGCGCTTGCAATTATTATATGCGAACCCTGATATTGTAAGACTTTTTGATTGGCAACGCCTTGAAAGTGGTAAAAATCAGCTGTTTGGTCTGGGTAACGCACCAGAAGGTAGTAAATGGAAAACGCTCTTAGATTACTTAGAGATTTATCGCAATAAAGGTCAGATTACCAGCACACTTAGTGATGAGGCGGTAACCAGCATGGTATTTGGTCTTATTTTGGGTCCATTCGTGCGCACAGGTCAGGCGTATTTTAAAAACAACGATGAATATTCCATTTATAAAGACACCATCACATCAACACTTATTCAAACACTTGCTATAAAGCGCATTGAGTAATTTTCAAAACACTCTACCATAAAGAGCAGTTTAAAAAATCCGAAAACAAGAAGGGGAAAATCATTCATGAGCAAAGAGAGAAAGCTCAGCATTGAGGTCATTGGTGGTATTATTTTATTTACCGCGGCAGTTGCTGCTATTGTTGTCAATAACTCATGGCTTAGTCCGTATTATCATATGTTAGAAACCGTTTATGCCGGCGTATCCATTGGTAATTTTGCTTTACAGAAGAATCTAGTCCATTGGATTAATGATGGATTTATGGCGCTTTACTTCTTATTAGTTGGCTTAGAAATAAAACGCGAGTTTGTTGGTGGTACACTTTCCAGTAAGTCCAATATTATCATTCCTGCTATTGTTGCTTTATTTGGCTTATTGGTACCTGCACTTATCTACTTTCTCATCAACCAGCATAATCCAAATTATATCGATGGTTGGGCAATTCCAACAGCCACAGATATTGCCTTTACTTTAGGGATATTAGCACTGCTTGGTTCGCGCATTCCGACATCACTTAAAATACTCGTAACCACTATTGCTATCTTTGATGATATTGCCGCGATTGTGATTATTGCCGTATTCTACACTAGCAACTTGTCGCTTATATCACTATTTGCCGCTCTAATCTGTATTGTAGTACTTATTAGCATGAATCGCTTAGGTGTAAGAAAACTTGCACCATTTATGATTGTTGGTGTCATCATGTGGTTGTGTGTTTTACAATCAGGCGTACATGCTACCCTTGCAGGTGTCGCTTTGGCACTCACCATTCCACACACTGAGAAAAACTCCCCGCTGTTAAAACTTGAGCATAGTCTAAATCCGTGGATCATCTTCATGGTTTTACCATTATTTGCCTTTGCGAACGCAGGAATTAGTTTTAGTGGCATGAATTTATCTCATTTAGTTCATCCGGTATCACTTGGGATTATCTTAGGATTATTCTTAGGAAAACAAATCGGAATATTTATTAGTCTTTATCTCTTTAGCAAAACCAAATATTTCACAATTGGACGCCAACTCTCTATGGGGCAACTATACGGCATTGGCTTGGTTTGTGGGATTGGCTTTACCATGAGCCTTTTTATCGGCACACTCGCCTTTGCAACACCAGAGCTTATGAATATGGTCAAAGTTGGTGTTTTAGGTGGTTCATTAATTTCAGGATTTGCCGGCTATCTTGTGCTTAGAAAATGCTGTAAATAACATATTCACCATCGTTGTTGATTTAATTCCATTTGAATTTCAAAACAGTTTGCAAGCACTATACCAAGGCGATTTGTTTTTTGATACAATCGCCTGCGTTTATGTCTATATCCATCTTACAAAACAAACTAAGGATTCTTAAATGTCTGAACAATATATTTATTCAATGCATCGCGTTGGTAAGGTTGTACCACCCAATCGCTATATTCTAAAGGATATTTCGCTATCATTTTTTGATGGTGCCAAGATTGGGGTCTTGGGACTTAATGGCTCAGGTAAATCAACACTTTTGCGTATTATGGCAGGGCTTGATACTGAGATCGTCGGTGAAGCGGCACCTCGCAAGGGGGTTAAAATCGGCTATTTACCGCAAGAACCACAACTTGACCCAACAAAAGATGTTAAGGGCAATGTTGAAGAAGCATTAGCTGACTTAAAAGCACTGGTTACACGCTTTGATGAAATTAGCATGAAATTTTGCGAGCCAATGTCCGATGATGAAATGAACAAGCTGCTTGCCGAACAAGGTGAGCTACAAAACAAAATCGATGCAGCTGGTGCTTGGGAGATTGATCGCAAACTTGAGATTGCAGCTGATGCGCTACGTTTACCGGCTTGGGATGCTGATGTATCAAAGCTTTCAGGCGGTGAAGTACGTCGTGTTGCACTATGTAAACTACTATTATCATCTCCTGATATTCTGCTACTAGATGAACCAACAAACCATTTAGACGCTGAAAGTGTCGCTTGGCTTGAGCGCTTCTTACAAGAATACAAAGGCACTGTTGTGGCGATTACCCATGATCGCTACTTCTTAGATAATGTTGCTGAATGGATTCTTGAGCTTGATCGTGGTGAAGGGATTCCTTTTAAAGGTAATTACTCAAGCTGGTTAGAGCAAAAAGAAGCACGTCTAGCTCAAGAAGAGAAAAAACAAACAGCACATAGAAAAGCATTGCAACAAGAGCTTGAATGGGTACGTCAAAATGCCAAAGGTCGCCAAGCCAAATCAAAAGCACGTTTATCGCGCTTTGATGAGTTAAGCTCTCAAGAGTTCCAAGAGCGTAATGCCACGCAAGACTTATACATCCCACCTGGACCTCGTTTAGGCAATAAGGTCATTAATATTGACGGTATTAGCAAAGGCTTTGGTGATCGCTTATTGATTGATCAGCTTGGCTTTGAAGTCCCAGCGGGTTCTATTGTTGGTATTATTGGACCAAATGGCGCGGGTAAATCAACATTCTTTAAAATGGTATCAGGCATTGAAACACCTGATGCGGGCAATGTTGAGTTCGGTGAAACGGTTGAGCTTGCCTATGTCAACCAATCCCGTGATACCTTAGATGGTAATAAAACCGTCTGGGAAGAGATATCTGATGGACTCGATGTCATCGCTGTTGGCAAGTACACGATTCCCTCACGTCAATACGTTGGACGCTTTAACTTTAAAGGTTCTGATCAGCAGAAATTTATTCACCAACTTTCCGGTGGTGAGCGCAATCGTGTGCATTTAGCGAAGTTACTGCGCAAGGGTGGCAATGTCATATTACTTGATGAACCAACGAATGACCTTGATGTCGAGACATTGCGCGCACTTGAAGAAGCCATTCTTGCCTTCCCAGGTTCAGTGATGATCATCTCGCATGATCGCTGGTTCTTAGATCGTGTGGCAACGCATATCTTAGCCTTTGAAGGTGAAAGTAATGTCATATGGTTTGAAGGAAATTACGAGGCCTATATCGAAGATAAGAAAAAACGCCTCGGCGATGACTCAGTTGACCCACATCGCATTAAGTACAAGAAAATTACAGCGTAGTTCTCAGGCTACTAACATAATCTCTTCTCTTCTCTTCCCTACCTTGTATACGCTGGCTGAGCGTTAGTCGAAGCCACTTATTGCCTTTGCGTTCACCTTCGACTGGATTCATGGTGCAATTGGCATTGTTGGCTGAATATCTTACCGCGACCCACTTTCACGGTAAGGCTCACCACATTATTCATTCTCTATTTTTTTCACTCATCGTTTGTCCAATCTTCTAGCTCAAGGTGCTTTGACAAATGATAAAAGGCTCCATCTTTTGTCACTAATACTGCATTTTCAGCTTTTGCATGCGCTGCAATGAGCATGTCCATGCATGATAATGTCTTACCCTCTTTTTCACAGGTTGCGCGTAATTTTGCGTAAACTTTTGCCGCTTGTGATGTCCATGGCAAGATCTCGACACGCAGTAGAAACTCATTAACAATCATCGGCAAATGTTTTGCACTCAGCTTTTTAGCCACACCCAATAACAATTCAGCCTCAGTAATCGCTGAGATGCAAATGCTCGACATAGGCACATTGATAAGATGTGTTTTAAGTGCAGGATAATCACCTTTAATAATATAACTTGCTGTATTGGTATCAAGCATGTAGCGCTTTGTATTTACCATCAGAACAAATCTCTCTGTGATGGCATTTCATCATCTCTATCAGCCATAAAGTCCTTAGGGATCTTCTTGCCTTCTTTCATCTCAAAGAAATCCTCCCACGAGCCTGGCTTTTTAGAAATAATAATATCACCCGTTTCAGGATGACGTCTGATATAAACCTCTTTGCAGTCAAAACGATAACTACTAGGTAATCTTACGGCTTGACTACGCCCATTCATGAATAATTTCGCTGTATGAATCATCACAAAACACCTCTAATGAGTAACCTATATAAAGCATAGAGCCGAAATTGATATATATCAAGATATATTACATTATTTGTCGCACCTTGAGCAAAGTCAAAAGGTAAGGATAAAAACAACAAGAGGCTTCGACTAATGCTCAACCAATAAGCTCTACCGCACCCTGAGCGAAGTCGAAGGGAAATACAAAGACATTGGATAGCTTCGACTAACGCTCAGCCAATAATGCCAATCACCCCCTGAGTAAAGTCAAAGCGCTAAAAGTCTAAAGACAGAAATACTATAAAGTGGTTTGCACTAGCTATACAACGCAAAAAACACTGTAAAATGATTTGTGATGAGTATACAATCACCTCGCTTTTAACGTACTCTTTTGGAGCGAAATCTCGTGAGATCAATTAAACGCGCTTTGCTTAGTGTTTCTGACAAAACAGGGATTGTTGACTTTGCCAAGCAACTGCAAAAACTCAATATTGAAATATTATCAACCGGCGGCACTGCCAAGCTATTAGCAGACGCTAATATTCCCGTAATTGAAGTATCAGATTACACGGGCTTCCCTGAGATGATGGATGGGCGTGTCAAAACTCTGCACCCTAAAATCCATGGTGGACTTCTAGGTAGACGCGATATCGATCAAGCGGTTATGCAGCAACATGATATCCCGAATATTGATTTGGTTGTTGTCAATTTATACCCATTTAAACAAACGATCGAAAAACCGAATGTCAGTTTCAGCGAAACGATTGAGAACATTGATATTGGTGGTCCGACAATGTTGCGCTCAGCGGCAAAAAACCATCAAGATGTTACCGTGATTTGTGATCCTAATGACTATAATGGCATTACACAAAAACTAAATGACAATCATGGTGCTTTAGACTTTGCGACACGCTTTAGCTTGGCATGTAAGGTCTTTGAACACACCGCACAATACGATGGCATGATTGCTAATCATTTAGGCACATTAAATCCAGCAACTGGAGAGAAAGCACAGAGCTTCCCCAATACAATCAATCTACAGTTTAACAAAGCCGAAGTGATGCGCTATGGTGAGAACCCACACCAGCAAGCTGCCTTATATATTGAACCTGATTACCCTAATGCCTCAGTAGCACAGGCGACACAATTACAAGGCAAAGCATTATCTTATAATAATATTGCTGACACCGATGCGGCTTTACAGTGTGTCAAAAGCTTTGACTTACCTGCTTGTGTTATTGTTAAACATGCCAATCCTTGTGGCGTTGCCGTGGCAAGCTCATTAACCGAAGCCTATCAAAAAGCCTTTCAAACCGATCCAACCTCAGCCTTTGGCGGCATTATTGCCTGTAATCAAAAGCTTGATGCGATAACTGCACAAACAATTATTAATCAACAATTTGTTGAAGTTATTATTGCCCCTGAAGTGGATGATTTAGCGCTAAAAGCACTCGCAGCTAAGCCCAATGTACGTGTATTGGCTTGTGGTTATGATCAAAAACCAAATCTTGCTGAGCTTGAATTGAAGAAAATTGAAGGTGGACTGTTAGTCCAAGATAAAGACATTTATCAGCTAGATCAAAATGAATTAAAGATCGTCACTCATAAAGCGCCGACTGATGAACAGTTACAAGACCTGTTATTTGCATGGAAAGTGGTGAAATTTGTTAAATCAAACGCCATTGTTTACGCCAAAAAAAATATGACTGTCGGCATAGGTGCCGGACAAATGAGTCGCGTATTTAGCTCAAAAATTGCCATTGAAAAAGCGCACGATGCTAACTTAAGCATTGAGCATTCAGTGATGGCATCAGATGCCTTCTTCCCGTTTCGCGATGGCATAGATGCCGCTGCCAAATCAGGGGTTAGCGCCATTATCCAACCAGGTGGCTCCATGCGCGATCAAGAAGTCATAGATGCAGCTAACGAGCATGGTATAGCTATGGTGTTTACTGGCATTAGGCATTTTAGGCATTAAATAACAAACACTTGGACAAGTAGGGAATATTCAACTATATTAGCAAAAGATCAAATGAATAACTTAATTTAGCGAGGTCTTATGCATCATATCTATGGTATTGGCGATGCCAAACAAAACTTCCCCAAGCTGATTAATTTAGTATCAACCTCTGGTGAGGAGATTTTAATTACACGCGACAAAAAATTAGTCGCTAAAATTATTCCTGTGGAAAAGAAAAAACGCATTATTGGAAAGCTTTCTAACACAGCATATTACATGGCTGAAGATTTTGACGCGCCCAATGATGCTATTGACCAACTCTTTTATGGTGAATAAATGTATTTACTCGATACCCATTATTTAATTTGGCTATTATATGAGCCTCAAAAACTATCAGCCAAACTGACCAAAATCATTGAAAACACTGATAATGATATCTTTTTCAGTGCAATGAGTATCTTTGAAATCGCTATTAAAGAATCTATTGGCAAACTCAAAGTTGCTCCTGATTTTACCAATCATCTTGAAGAATCCGGATTACAATCTTTGCCCTTTCTAGCTGATCACGCCAATTGGTTACGCACGTTAACACTTGATATTCATAAAGACCCATTTGATCGTGCTTTAATCGCTCAATCGGCTGTTGAAGGAATCACCTTAATCACGCAAGATCGACTGATTTTAGAATATAGCAATGTGCTTCGTCATATTAAGGATTTGTGAACGGGTTCCTTCCAAACTTTAAGCTAGCAATTAGCAAACATTTTCGATGCGTTTATTCCTCTCCAATTGCTGATACAACTCCTTAAAGTATTTCTTTTGCCCCCAAATATTCCAATCCCCAATCACATATAAATTCCTCTTTGCTCGAGTAATTGCCACATTGAGTAAATTTGGTTTACCTGAAGCCCACCAAGCACCCCCTTCATTTTGTTGATCACAACCCAGAGCAAGAATAACCGTCTCATTTTCTTTGCCTTGGAAAGTGTGAACTGTACCAATATTATTCTTAATCCAAAAACTCAATTCCTTATACCCCACATTATTAAAGATACTAGACTGACTCATAAGTCGATACATCAATGCTTGTAGTTCCTTCTTTACTGCCTTAAATGGCGTAATCACATATATACTACTCAGTGCGCTCTTACTATTTTTAGTAACCTCCTGTAATAAATATGATACTCGCTCTCCAATTTCTGGCACATATTGCTTAACCGTACAAACACCGCTGACCTGAATCCATTTATTCTGCCCCAAGCTAGAATGAAGCTGTGGTTGTATTTTTTCATTTTCAAAGCCATGGATCATCCGGCTTTCATACGCTATTTTATTTGCCACACTAAACATAGGATCAATGCACCTTCTATGCACCCACAAAGGAATACCAATCCAAGTTTTCTGATTATTAATTGATATATTACAGCCATATTGATTTGCTCGATCCGCTACCTGCTGAACAGAATACTGGTAGGGTAACCAATCTTGATATGAGTTTGGCAAGACACTATCCATGAGCTTATCAACTAATTTTTGTGGTGTCGTAAAAACAGGTTCAATTTGCAAAGGATCTCCAACTACAACTGTTCGCTTCGCACGCCAAATACTACCTACTGCTGCATGAGGAACTGCTTGACCAGCCTCATCAATCATTAACCAACCCAACTGCGCACATCCAATTGATCTAAACATATTTCCAACAGATGCAAATGTCGTAGATAAAACGGGAACCATCAAAAACAGAGATTTCCATAAGGTTTCCTGCCTTATTTGACATCCTCCTTGCAAAAGTTGACTTAACCCAAACAAAACATTTTGCCTAAATAGTTCATAGCAACTGGCTTCATAAAGCCAAGATTGATGTAAATGCATTGCACAAACAAATAGTTCAGATCTTAAACAATTTAAATACTCACTTTGCCAATAACTTTGTCTTTGGGTGTCTACATCATAAATACTATGAGCATGACAGGGTATACGCAAATCCACTAATGACTGATTTAATTCCTCAAATAAAGCTTCTTTGTTTTTAAATTGTAAAACCGCTTTACCAAGCGCTTCTTGAGCTTTTTCAAGATTGTTTTTTAGATGATTTAATTTCACTTTCCTATCAAAGTCCACATGCGTATCTTTAAATGATAGGTACAATTTTCTTTGCTCAAGCAACTCTTTGGTTATGGTGCTTAACTGATTTTGGTAGGCTTTAACTTTTGCTCTTTTAAAAAGATATGATAACCAATGAGGTTTTTTATAAAGGCTAAGCTCGTCCTCTATAAACTTAATTCTTTCTTCAAAACGTTTGCATTTCTCCTCAATAGACTCATTTAGTGCAACATAATCTTCATAAGCCAATTTAGCAACATCTAGTGCCTGCCTCTGTTCTATCGTTGCCTTATCTTTATTATATTCTTTAAAATATGCTTGTAACTCCTGAAATTTTTTAATCTTATCTCGATATCTTTCCAGTTCATCATATTTCTTATTAAATTTATATTTTGCTTGTGAAAAGCTTTCTATTTTTTCTTGCTCCACATCTCGCCAGCGCCAAAAGTTTAAGTAATCAAATCCTATTGGACGTTTACTTTCTTGCTCTGAATATGGTTGGTAATGCTTTGTATAAAACATTCTATCTACTAGATTCTTTCTATTACGTGAGCTTCCACCTGCTGCTGAAATCAAGCCCCAACAATGCTCTTGGTCATTCATTGCTTGCAAGTGCCCTTTCCTTTTCTTAGCGTTTACTTGATTAGCAACTGATGATAAATAGGATAAATCACTAAATAAACCATCAATGTCTTTCCTCAAGGGGAGCTCTTTTGAAATATTTTCCACTGCTTTGTTATTAGATGATGCAACAACCATTTCAAAGCCAAAAAGCTCTGATTTAGGATAAAACTGCTCATCCAATGACTTTCTAACATCATCAAAAGAAGCCAATACCTTCGATCGATTAACCAAATTTTCAGCAACAATATCACGCAACAGCGTTGTTTTACCGGTTCCAGGCGGTCCATTTATTGATAGCACTCCCTCATTATGCAATTCGTCAAAAACCGTATTGATAGCAAACTGCTGCATTAAAGACATCTGATGTGATATTTTTGAAGGCCATCTTGCTCTTGGCGTCATATCTGGTGACAACTTATCTGCAATTAGTGGTAACGCATTTGGAGTGTATAAATCAACATGTTTTTCATCAACAAAGCTTAAATAGCTCATTAATGGCTTATGGTCAAAGCCTGCTGATAAAAAGCAAATTACTCTTTCGATATCTTCTATATAAAAGCTATTGAGAATAGGCATTACAAATTCATTTGCATCATTTTCCTCATCAGCTTCTTGAGCACCTTCCTCTTCCTCCTCCTCACGTCTATCAGATAACAGGTTATCTCGAGATGAACCGTCTTCCATACCATCATGTCTTAATAGTTTTAGCTGTTCTTCTTTTTTGTTACTTTTAATTTCTTTCCAATCAATTTTAAAAAGCCAAAGATTATCTTCCAGATTTAAATTAGCCCAATCATTTAGCAACTTACTAAGTTTATATAATGAACTTGAATTTAAAACTTTTAAACCCTCATTATCAGGATGTAGTGGAAGCTCATTTTCTATACGACACAAGCCCTCTTGCAATTTCTCACAACTTTTTTCAAACTCTGTCATTACAAGTTGATCTAAAGCATTTTGACAAAGCTTACCCAAAGCCCAAGGCAATGTACTTACTGACATAGTATCAAACAAAGGCGTTCCATTTTGATCAACGGTTAACTTGGCATAACAGCTAAAACCTTCTGTTAAATTTTCATCTTTGCGCTCTTCCCATTCTACTTCTTGATAACCATCTGATACTTCATTAAACACATTATCAACTATCGTATTTATTTCGTTTAAATCAAATAGATTGATATGTAGTGTATACATTGCATGCTGTTCTGGATAAAGACCTATCTGAAGTCTGGCGTTTGTATCTAACCAAGGTAAAATAGCATCCTGCTGCCTTTGTAGTTCATCAAATGTAATTTTAACTCCTTTATTTTCGTAGTTACTATCATCTGGAATTTTATAAGGTTGAAAAAACTCAACTTTATGCCACGCCCTTAATATTGCTATTGCATTATTAATTTGTTCTTGCTTTGTTACATCTACTAATTTTGTCATATTGATTATCTACTCAAATCCATCAAAAAATGAGGGGTATCTTGCCAATTATTAACCACATCAACACCCCACACCACTTAATACACTTTTCCCGCCTGAAATTGGAGTGACCTTGATCTGCGAGCTAATACGCTCTTTAAGTGCTGGGACATGCGAAATCACACCGATTAATTTACCATCTTGCTGCAAATGTGATAATGCTTCCAATGCCATCTCTAGCGCATCTTCATCCAATGTCCCAAAACCTTCATCTAAAAATAAAGAGTCAACACGAACTTTTTGACTTGCCATTTTGGATAAACCAAGTGCCAAAGCTAGGCTCATAATAAAACTCTCACCTCCTGAGAGGTTTTTTGTCGTGCGTATTTCTCCTGCTTGATAATTATCAATTACATTTAATTCTAAAGGCTCATTGCTATCACGCACTAACAAATAGCGATCACTCATCTGTTGTAATTGCTGATTGGCATAATTAACCATCAGCTCAAACGTTAAGCCTTGGGCAAAGTTGCGATACTTTTTGCCATCTTGTGAACCAATCAACACTCTAAGATTTGCCCATTTTTGCGCTTGTGTTTTTTGCTTCTCAACACTCGCTAGCTTATTTTCAAATGCCCGAACGGCATTATCATGTGCTTGTAATTGTGTGTTTAATGACCCTAAGCTCTCATACGTTTGTTGCTTTTCATTTTGGATAAACTGTTGCTGCTGCAGCAAATTTTCCAGTTTTTCCTCTGTCAATGGCGCATTATGAAGTTGGTTATACTCATTCCTTTTAACATTTAATTGACTATCTATCTCACGCCAATGATTTTGTAATTGCTCCGCTTGCTGTTGCAATGGCTTGATTTGATCTATTTGCTTTAAAAGCTCTTCAAAGGCCTCTTCATCCATCATATTGTATGACTTTAGCTGCTCATAAAAATCTTGTTGCCGCTGCCTATACTCATTATCTTTTTCTATTTGCAATGCCTGATAGGTACTTAATTGAGTATTCAATTCAAGTATTTTATCATCAATCGCTTTTACCTCTTTAGCAAAATGATCATATTGCTTTTGAGCCTGATCAACTGCTTGTTGCAATTGCTGCTCATAATCATCGGGATTTTTATCTGCAAATAACTGTTGCCGATCTTGGACAAGCACTTTCTTTTCTTCACTGAGATTAGCTATTGCTTCTTGCTCTTGTCGTATAGACATATTGCTCTGCTTAATTTGCTGTTCAACAAGATTTAGTTGCTCAGTAGACTGTTGTTTTTGTTGTTCATAGTTTTGCAGTGCCTGTTGCGTTTTTTGCCATTGATTCAAACGTTGTTGCAGCTGATCATTGACTTCAGAGAGTTGCTTAACATGTGTTACTACCATGCCATATTTATTTAACACTTCATTAAATTGACACATTGCCTTTGATACGCTTTCTTGCGCTAGTGACAGTTGCTCTTTTGCTTTAGCTAATGCTGATTTGGCATTTGTTACTTTTTCATCTGCCACACGTAACTGTGTCGTTAAATCCCCATGCACTTGCCCCTTTTGAGCGACCTGCTTCTCTTGTTCAGCAACTTCTTTTTGCGATGCTTTTATTTTTTTAATCTGTGATTTTAATGCTTTAATGTCATCATCGGCATCAAAGACTGGTAAGCCCTGTGTATAAGGATGATCCAATGCACCACACAAAGGACAAGCCTCACCATCAATGAGCTTGTGACGCTCTTTTTCTAAATGAATAATGACTTTTTGCTGCTCTTGGATATGCAGTTTAAGCTCTAAAGTCTCCTCATAATCTTCAAGCTGCTTACCTGCCAATATACTTTCAAGATTAAGATTTAATGTTGCCAAATACTGCTTAGCTTGATCTAAATCATTATTAGCAATATTCGCCGTTTGTTGGCATTGCTCTTGTTGCTGCACAGCTTGATCTAGTTGCTTCTGCGTCTTTTCAACTTCAGTATAATAACCATTAAGTGCATTGTGCTTATCTGTAATTGAACTGATTTGTAATTGAACACCTTGAAAATCAGCGATTAAATCTTCATCTACCGCATATTGCTGAGTGTATAGCGTATTGGTTTGATTGGCTTTATCAAGCTTAATGATATCTTGTTGGATACTTTCTCTCTGCTGCTGTTGGTTCGTCAAGCCAGTATTTAATGCATTAACTCTCTTTTCAAGCTGATTCATTTGATCTTGTTTATATTGAATATTATGATCAAGCTTGCGCACGTCTTTAATGATTGGAGTTTGTTCTCCTTGAGCTTCTTTAGCTTGCTGCCAAGCTGCTTTTGCCTCATTAGATTTTTCTACAAATTTATCCGCATCTTTTTGTAACTGTGGACGCTTAAGCTGCAAAGTATCAATCTGATCTTTCACTTTGTTTAGCTCAGCATAAACACTCTGATAGGCCTCATAAATTGGATTAATCTCTTTGACTTGCTGTAAACGGATCAATTGCTGCTGTTTTGGTTTGAATGCGTCTTGCTGTTGCTGTATATCCTCATATTGCTTTTGTAGTTGCGACACCTCATGTTGAAGCTTCTCAATGGTTTGAAGCCAATTCACTTTATCACTTAAGACTTTTTCGCTAATATCTAATCGCTCAATCAATGACTTATTAATGACAAGATCATTATTTAGCTGTGTCAGCTTCTCTTGTGATAATACCTGAATACCCTCTAGCTCTTTCTGTAGTAATATGACTTTATCTGCTTCCTGCTTATCACGCGCATACACCATTTTGGAAATATCACTATAAATTTCAGAACCCGTCATTTGCTCTAAGATTTCAGAGCGCTCATCTGATGACGCTTTTAAAAAGGCAGTAAAGCCGCCTTGTGCTAACAAAATCGATTTACAAAAGCGCTTAAAGTCCATTCCTGTTTTTTGAGCAACAAGTTTTTTGACTTCTGTGCCCAATGTTTCTAATACTTTTCCTTTGTTAACATCTGAAATCTCATGCTTCGATGGTTGCAAATCACCATCTGCTTTACGGCGAGCTTTACGCTGACTCCAATGGCATTGATAGACACCTTCATTTGTTTGAAATGTAATTTCTGCAAAACATTCCCCAGTTTGGCGCGACATCACTTCATTAGTTGATTTGGTAATTTTTTCTAAACGTGGCGTTTGACCATAAAGCGCCAAACAAATCGCATCTAATATGGTTGATTTACCCGCTCCAGTTGGGCCTATAATTGCAAACAAGCCATTATCTATGTAATCAGGATCATTAAAATCAATTGACCATTCACCATACAGAGAATTTAAATTTTTGAATCGTAAATTGAGGATTTTCATGGTTTGTCCTTATTAGTGTCGGTCTTATTATGAGCTTTTATAGGCGCATCATAAATAGCAATAATTGAGGAATTTGGTAGTGTTACAACAATGTCTCGATCTTTTAATAAAGGGACTCTGATTTTAGTATTAGAGCCAATACCTTGAAATAGAATATCAACGCTCACCAGTGTACAAAACTGTGAGTTATTTGAGCAATCTAAATGTTTTTTTAATACCCCCTCTTTCTCTATGGTTCCCACTTTAATCAGGGGTATTAATACGCTTCTTTTTATAATAACATCAACCTTACTTTGCTTAATACTTAACAGTTGGACCCCAACACCTGTAACAAACAGCAAATAAATAAAGCTAAATGGAAGCAAAAATACAATAAATCTCCTTATATTTATACTACCTAATAAATTTTGATTTAGTCTTTTTGGAGATATAGAAAACAAAGTAAATAACAACATGGCAAACAGAATAATACCAGTTAAAACCAAAGACGTAACCATATCTACTTGTTTTAAAGACTCTATTAGCACAAATATTAAGACAAATAGTGCAACTAAAGAAATAAAAATGTAAATACAAACAATAACAAAAGAATATTGGTAAATTTTCTTCCTTCGTCTTTTGATTTTACAATAGGGTCCTTTCTTAAGTCCAAACACGAAAACTACCCATAAAACCAAAGCTACAAGGATAATCATTATAAATATAACAAACCATCTATAAAATAGATCTACATCAGCGTTATAGGCAAAGAACACCCCAAATAATAAAAAAGTTAGATATGGAATAAAACAAACTAATGTTGAAAGAAATAATAGCCCCTTATCAAACCCCAATTCCCCTAGGAACAAATCAGTATACCGATAATTTTTAAAATAGTACCCCAACAAATAAAGTGGCCATTGTATAAATACATACATCAAATACATTAACAGCAACAATAAAAACCCCATACACATGGATATTCCAATAAGATAACAAACATCTGAAAGCTCAAGCTTACCTACATTTACCCCAGTAATCAAAATATAGGGGAAGACGACTAAAGAGCCTAAAACTATTGAGAAAATAAAAATAATCTTTCCAATTAACCATAGTTTTTCTAAAAACTGAATTGATACAATCTCCCTTGGTAAAAAAGAGCTATTTTTACTCTTGTCTTTACTTTTGCAATTCTGAATCGTTTCTTTTGACTCTTTACCATCAGCCATTTATGCATACTCCGTAAATATCACTCTCTTAGGCAATTAACTTCTATTCTGCCTGCATATCTTCCTCAACAAGCTGCATCATAATCTCTTGATAACAATCCATCAAAACAGCTTGCTGATCTTTTGGAATATCATGCACAGCTAAGCAGCGCTCAAATACTTCTCTTTCATCGAGATCCTCTAGTGTTTCACTACTTTGAGATTGGCTTATCGCTTTATCAATTATGCGTTTGTTTTTGATACGTCTGATCTCAAGCTCACTGCCTTGAATATGAGCATTAATTTGCTCTGTCAGATCACTGATGATTTCTTTACCTATATATTCAATCTCAAGCCAGCTATTACTTTTATCAGTTGTTAGCTGTGACAAGGATGCCAAGATACCTTCCAGATTACCTTTAATACTAACTAACGGTTGAAAGCACGGAACAGCAATAGATGTAATGACGCTATTGTCGTCTTTAAAGTCAATCATTAACACCTGCTTTTGCTGCTTAGCCTCACCAAAGCCCATAGCAATCGGTGAGCCGCTGTAGCGAATATGCTCTTTTTTAGCCACCATTTGTGGCACATGCAAATGCCCCAAGGCAACATAATCAAGATAATCAGGAAATATACTCGCATCAACATGTGCTAACGAACCAACATATAGCTCACGCACACCGTCATCAACTTCAGTCTTGCCTCCGGCGGCAAACAAATGCCCCATACCAATCATTGGCAAATATTCAAGCTTATGTGTTTTGCAAAACTCAACCTGTTTCTCTTTAGCGTACTGACACACCTCATGATAATGCTGCTTAATGCCTGATATTAATTTCTTATTTTTATCATCCAACGTTTCACTAGCTTCAACCTTTCTGATATCACGATCACGTAAGTAAGGTACTGCACAAATGATTGCTTGTGGAATACTGCTGTCATTTTTAAGGACAATGACTTCATCTTGTGGTTTTTCACTAGCCGCCCCTACAACGTAGATGTTAAGCGCTTTTAACACACTTTTGGACGCTTCCAACAAACTAGGCGAGTCGTGATTACCACCAATCACTACGACATGTTGGCAATCCGTGTTTCTAGCGACATCACTTAAAAACTGAAAATACAGCTCTTGAGCATAATTGCTCGGTGTTGTGGTATCAAAGATATCACCGGCTATTAATAAGATATCAATACCTTCAGCTTTAATAGTATCAATTAACCAATTTAAAAAGGCTTCAAATTCAGGATAACGCTTCTTGCCATAAAGCATGCGCCCTAAATGCCAATCAGAGGTGTGGAGGATTTTCATGGTGTTTTTTCCAATGATTTGCTTTGAACATTAATTTATTCACATACGCCAATACTTTCACATAACGCTTGATATTGCTCAGAATCTTTTTCTTTGATTTTATCTAGAATTTTTTGCGCTACTTTCTGCATCTCAGGAATATCAATAGGTAATGACCCGCGCTCAAACAGACCACATAAATGAGAATATTCATTGTTTACTCGATTTAGTGTATTCTCAGCAATTGAATCTTTTTCATCAAGAAAGTTACTTAGTTTATTGTCTCTATCTTCTCCATTAGGAAACTTATAATACAGATATATTTCTAAAAACTTCCGCGCGTTATTAGCAAAGTTATAAACAGTATCGTGATCATGGTTAAGGTTTGAATTATTTGCACACTGATAAATTTTATCAAATAAGTAATTAAACTCAGTAATATATTTTTTCAAATAACTTGGCATTATCGATATGTTCGATTTTTGATTATTTAAGCGCTCAACAACAAAGAACTGTCTAATTAATACCTGATTGGGCTTTCTCCCCTTATAATCATCAGAAAGTTTTTTCAAATACTTTAGAAACTCCAAGCTATGCGTTGAAATAAATAGTTGGGAATATTTTTTCTCTTTAATAATCTTTGCTTTAATCAAACTAAAAACAAAAAAGATATGATTCGCATCTAAACTGCATATTGGATCATCAATCCAAATGATAGGCTTTTCATTTTTAGTATTTGCATCATGCAATTTTGCCATAAAGTAACAAAATGCAATTAATCGACATTCTCCCTCACTCAAATGATGAGCTCTGATCCCATTTCTTTGTACTTCAAATTGATAACTTTTTTGAACCGACCTTTCTCCTAAAACTGGCTGAAGGGATAACATTTGATGACCAAAAAAATGATTTAAATACTCGTTAATTTTTTTAGCGCCCTCAGCTTCGCCACCCAATTGTGCTTCTAGTTTTTCAATCTGTTTAAGAATATCATTAATCTCTTTTTCAACCTTATCCTTAGCTTCCTGCGCACTAGCCGCCCCTTCTTCTAAGGTGCTTATATTTTGTTTTATTTGTTGATAATTAGAGTCTACAACGTACTTACAAACCTCATCCAATCTTAATGCGTCACGCGCCTCTTTTTGTTTATCGTTCAAGTCATTCGTATATTGATTTGATTTCTTGCATAACGCTTGAAACTTGCCATATATTTGTTTTATTTGATTCACATTAGACTGAGGAGACTCAAAAATTAGCTTCTGAGAAATATTATCTTTTCGCTTCTCAAGCTGATCAAATAGCAGCCCCAAAGCTTCACTATATACTTGAGTTTCTCGTGTGTAGTCAGATTGCATGCTCTCAAAATGGTCATGGAATGCACTATAAAACTGATTTTTTTCAAGAGTTAAGCCATTTGTTGTATTATTCTTCTCAGTGTTAATTTCTTTAATGATTTCCTCAATTTCACTACGCAATTTTTCGGATTCTTGGCTAAAATGTTTGTTTAACTTATCCCAAAGATCATTGGGTAAAGTTTGCTGACAAAAAGCACAAGTTTCGCGCTCTTTATGATGATGCACCCCCTCCCTCACCCATTCGTTGAGTAACGAGTTGGTCAATAACTCTTGTATAGGTTCAGAGATAGTAATATCTTTTTCAACCAATAACTGACTTCTGATTATCAATTCATCTAACCTAAGGGATGGTTCGGTAAATGTAATATTGTCTTTTTTATCCTCTTTAATCGTTTGCTTTTTCTCTTCTCTTGTTACCTCGCTTAGCCTTTCTAACTCTTGATCTATCACATAATCACAATCTTTCACTAGCCTACTTTTGTTGTAAGTTGCAACTCTGTACAAAGGGTTATGCTTAATGCCGGTGTGCTCTGAATTTGCTTTTTTTGTTAAATATTTCTCAAATCGCTTTTTTGCTTCTTCATATTGACGATCACGGTCTTTATAAGTTGTTTCACTAATTGCCAAATCACTATACAGACCTGTAGGAGTCTCTTTATCATCTTTGCCTAAAGTCGTCCTTAATTTCGTGATCTTTGCTTCTAACTCTACATCCTCACCTAAAATTGCAAATGACTCAATGGACTCCTCAGGATTATGAATAAATTTAAGATTCTCCCGTACAAAATCTTCATTGAAAACCCTAAATTTATAAGCTGTATCAAGGTTAGCCTGAGTAAGTTCATTTCCACTATCTAATAACAATGAAAAACTTGGGGTTTCATATTTGTCTGATACTTTCCCTGTTTCAAATGCCCTCACAATTCTAGATAACGTTGTCTTTCCCGAGTAGTTTCTACCATATAGGATATTAACTTGCTTAAACTCAAGTGGCTCATTATTTTCATTAACACATATCTTATCCCAGTCGAAATCTTGGTAGATTGCCATATTGATATGACTAAACTTTTTTATCAACGTCATAGACTCAACGAACTCCCTTTACAATTAGTTTCCGATAACAATTCTATCACATATAACGATTATTTATAGCTATGATTGCCCATAGCTAGAGTCTAGTATCGAAGAAATTTTTGATGCTTTTAGGTAAGTGATCAGCTTGTAGGTAATAGCAGCTATTAGCAGTTGAAATTATTAGCAACAATCAGCTGATCTAGATTATAACCTTGTTGAATGGCTATCTTTTTCATCAAATCTAACTGCTGTTGACTAATATTTTTTGTGCGACTTAGAAACCACAGATATTCTCTGGAGGGTTCACCAATCACAGCATACTGATAATCATCAGAGACGTATAAGATCCAATACTTACTAGTAAATGGCCAAAAGAACCTAACCTTAAGCTTACTATTATCATCGGCATTGGATCGCCAAGCAGTTGCTGTGGCTTCTTTTAACTTGCCATCTTTATAGCACGTATTGGTAACTGAGATTGTATCTTTATCTAGTACCTTATATTCAGCAGTAGAGCAATGACAACCTTTTTGGAAGCTATTAGGCAGGCGAGCTATCTCATACCACTTACCCATATACTTTTGCAGATCAACACTCTTTGCTGTCTGCATGGGGTTATACGTCGCACATCCGGCAACTAACAATACCATTGAGACCAACCACCACTGCTTTATCCTTTTCATAATGCCGCTTCCTTATAATACTTTTTCAACGCACCAACCACATCTTCCATCTGATTAGCACGTGATCCCTTAACTAAAATGCGCGAAAATGTACTTTGATTTTTATTAAGATCCGCTTGTAACGCTTCAATTAACGCATTCTTGTGCTCAAAATATCGTGCATGATCTCCTGCTTCTTTAGCCAGTAATGTCATCCATGCTTTATTGCCATACAAATAGACATAGTCAATACTTGATTGCTTAATCAAGCGCCCAACCTCTTGATGATAATGCTCCGCATGCTCGCCAAGCTCGCCCATATTGCTAAGCACAAGATACTTGTCACCCTTAAATGTCGCTAAATCATTAATTGCCGCTTTCACCGATTGGACACTGGCATTATAAGTATCATCAACGAGTGTCACATAATCATTTAAAGTTACTAAAGAGAAGCGTCCTTTATAAGGTTGATAATTTGCTAATGCATTAAGTGATGACTGAATATCTAATTGCAAGGCATAGATAAACGAAAGTGCTGTTAATGTATTTTGAATATTATGCTGACCAATGACATTCAACTGTGCTTCATAGCATTTCTTTGCCACGCTCACTGTAAAGCTCAATGCGGTTATTGACTCTTGTTGCGCATATAAATAAATATCAGCTGCCGTGTTATTCATCGAGAATGTCACTTGATCAACCGCTAAAGCTTTAGCAAAAGCATTAATTCTTGGATCATCCAAGTTAATAATCGCTTTACCCTGTGGCTGTATCCCTTGGAGCAAAGCACCCTTTTCAATCATTACACCATCTAAAGATTTTAGCTTTTCCAAGTGTGATGCTGAAACATTGGTAATGCCGGCATAATCTGGCTTGATTAACTGTGTTAAATGCGGAATTTCACCTGGGGCATTGGTGCCCGCTTCAATCACCACAAAATCAGCATCCTGCGGAGCTGATAGCACTGTCATCGGCACACCAAGATCATTATTAAAATTACCATGACTATAATGCACCTTACCAAATGCTTTAAGCATGGATACTAGCATTTCTTTGGTGGTCGTTTTGCCGCAACTTCCTGTTATTGATAGCACCGGCATATTAAGTGTCTTGCGATATAAAAGGGCTAAATCAAACAGCGCTTTACGCGTATCTTTGACGATAATTTGCGGCACGTTAAGATCAGCTTGTTGCTGTGTCACTAGAGCGGCAACAGCCCCATTTTGTATGGAATGTTCAATAAAATCATGCCCATCACGCTCACCTTGTAGTGCGACAAAGAGTTGCCCTTGACTAATCTCTTTTGAGTTAATATGCGCACCAGTAATTGCTACATCCTGCCCAATGTATTGACTATCATTTAATTGCAAAGCCAATGACTTTAATGACTTAATCATTTTTTCTCCAAAACTCCAATACCACTTCACGTTCATCAAAATGTGTTTTTTGATGGTTTTTATCTAAATAGGTTTCATGCCCTTTACCAGCAAGTAAAATAACATCATGAGCATTTGCAATGCTTAACACGTACTCTATTGCCTCTTTACGCGCTTCAATTATGATAAATTCAGTGAATTCATCATCGAATCCTGAGATGATATCTTGAACAATATCCTTAATATCATCCGTGCGACTATTATCTTCTGTGACAATTACAAAATCAGCATATTGCTGCGCTGCTTTTGCCATTAATGGGCGCTTGCTATGCTCGCGCGAACCACCACAACCAAACACGCAATAAAGCTTGCCCTTTGTTTGCACACGCACGGCTTGTAAGGCTTTGGCTAAAGCATCTGCGGTATGTGCGTAATCGATAACAACAGTTGATTTTCCATCATGTATGAGCTTTTCAAGCCGTCCTTTGGGATTATGTAAATCATTCACAGTTTTCAATGTTTCGGCAAAAGGATAATCGTTTGCCAATAAAGCACAAACGACTGCGGCAATATTGCTGACATTATACTCACCCATAATCGGGATCGTAATATCTATTGCCTTGTTACTTCTAAAAAACACATCAACCACAAAACCTTGTGGCGATATCGATGTTATTGGCATATAACAATCAGCTTGGCTATTGATAAGGCTAAAACTAAAAATCTCTTTTTCTTGTTGTTCAGTCAACTCAGCATACAAACGACTGCCATAGTCATTATCAATATTAATCACACATTTCTTGACACTTGCCAACCTAAATAACTGGCGCTTGGCTTGGAAATACTGCTCCATCGTCTGGTGATAATCCAAATGATCGACATCAAGATTGCTAAAAATCGCCGTTTGAATATTGACATTGAGAATACGTCGCTGGCTAATGGCATGTGATGACGCTTCCATGGCAACCGTATCAGCATCTTGATCATAAAAGCTCTTAAGCATCCGCTGTAAGCTTAGATTATCCAAAGTTGTTAAAGCGGAATCTTCAAGTGTTGGAAAGATACCATTACCAATGGTTCCAAGCACACCGACCTTATGCTTAAGTCTTGATAAACTTTGCGCCAAGAAATGGCAAATTGAAGTTTTACCATTAGTACCAGTCACTGCAAAGATATTTTGTTGCTCGGATGGGTAATCATAAAACCAACTTGCCAAGCTTGCGAGAATTGATTTTAAATTCCGAATCTCAATAACGAAAGGGACATCCTTTGGATCAATTAAGTCGATATCTTCGACCAAGATCAATTGAACGCCTTGGGCTCGCAACTGATTGACATAACGATGCCCGTCATGCACTTGACCTTTAAGCGCAATAAAGCCATCGTTTTTTGTGACCAATCGATGATCTTGATAAAGGTTTTCAATGAGAAAAAAAGGATTAAGATCTATTGTTTGATAAGAAGTTAGTTTTAATGCATTAATTTCAATTAGAAAGGCTCTGATTTGAGCAATAGTTTTCACGATTATTACGGAGTAAGTTTATTTTGATTGACGCTTTTCTTTAACAGCAGATGCTAGTTTATCAAGCATCTCAACCGTTTCATCCCAACCAACACAAGCATCAGTAATACTTTTGCCATACTCTAGTGGTGTTACAAAAATTGATTGATTGCCTTCTTTTAAGTTACTCTCAATCATCACCCCTAGAATATCCTGACTACCTGCTTTGTATTGCTCACAAATATCATCAATCACCAATGATTGTTTTTTGTAATCTTTGCTGCTATTGCCATGACTACAATCAATCATCACTTTGTGTGGCAAGTGATGCTCTTTTAACGCACCAGCTGCTTCATCAACATATTCTTTGGCATAGTTTGGTCCATCATTGCCACCACGCAAAATAATATGCGCATCAGCATTACCTGTTGTTTCAAAAATTGCTGTTGTGCCTTGCTTGGTCACACCTAAGAAATGATGCTTTGATTTTGCTGCTCTTACTGCGTCAACCGCAATACCAATACTACCCTTGGTACCATTTTTAAAGCCTATTGGGCAAGATAAACCTGAGGCTAACTCGCGATGTACCTGACTCTCAGTCGTGCGCGCACCAATAGCTCCCCATGCGATAAGATCTGAAATATACTGTGGACTAATCACATCTAGAAACTCAGTCGCGCACGGTAATCCTATATCTGAGATATCTAATAACAACTGGCGTGCCATGCGTAAGCCTTTGTTGATTTTAAAGCTATTATCTAAATCAGGGTCATTGATTAAACCTTTCCAACCCACTGTCGTTCTTGGTTTTTCAAAATACACACGCATGATCACTACAAGCTCATCAGCATGCTTTTTCGCTTCTTTTAACAAAAGCCCTGCATACTCTTTCGCAGCCTTGATATCATGTACTGAACAAGGTCCAACAACGACAACCATACGGTCATCTTTGTTTTGCAAAACATTGGATACTGCCTTACGCGCAGCAATCACCGTTGCCGTGGCTTCTTTGGTAATCGGATGCTCTTCATGAATAACCCCTGATGGCACTAAGGTGCGCTTGTCTTTGATACGTGTATTATCTGTTTTATCGTGTATGTCTATCACGCTCTCTACTCCACTTTATACTGTTTTTTTACTTTTTGTTTTTTGAAATTTTATCCACTATAACATGAATTAAGAACATGCCAACATGTCCTGCTAAATAATACCAAACAATTTGCGCAAAGAACTCATGTAGCTCCTTGATATCATGCAGCAATGAAGCACCAATATAATTGGCAGGAATCACAAGCCAAAGCGTCCCTAATAAAGCAACCAAGAAAAGTAATAAAAATCCTAAGCCTTGAACCAACCCAGCTAACCCACCAAAATCGCGATCAGGCAATTGCCTACGACACAACATCTTTATATCCTCTATCACGAGACTCAAACCTTTTTTATTGTAAGGAAAAAGATGCCCGAATTTATCCTTTTCTACTAAACTCGCAGCACGTAATAAATAAGCTAATAACAAGAAAAATACAGTGACACCAAAAATTTCATGAAATAGAAATAACTTTAATGTCCACGGTTCAACACCTGGTTTTATTTTATGATGCATCCATTGTGCTGATAGCATCTGAAAGATAATGGCTAAAGCAAACAACCAATGAATCACATGTGCCAATACATCATGATGTGTTTGTTTTTTCATAAAAACTCCATAGTAATGAATAAGAAATAAGTTGTGTTGCAACTATTCCCCCACCCGCGCAGCTTAAGCTGCACTATCTCTCCCACAAGCGGAGAAGTAATAGTTGATGCAACTTATTTTTTCACCATTACATTATTTAAGATGCCTTTTTATAAACATAACGCGGCATAATTTCATCCGCTGTAATCTTATTCTCAAAGTCAATCCGAAGCAAAATACCCAAGGCAAAGCACATAATAAGTAAGCTGCTACCTCCAAAGCTAATCAATGGTAATGTCAAGCCTTTGGTTGGCAAAACACCAATATTTACACCAATATTAACGATCACCTGAAAAGCTACCCAAAAACTTATGCCATAGGCAACATAGCTTTGAAAGTGACGATTGAGAACATAAGCCAGACTCGCAATTCGCATACCTTTCCAGATTAAATAAGCATAAACCATCAAAAGGACAATAACACCAACCGCACCGAGTTCTTCAGCAACCACTGACACAATAAAATCCGTATGCGCTTCAGGTAGGAAGAACTGCTTTTGAATACCACTGCCTAAGCCATCACCAAGCCAGCCACCTCGACCATATGAAATAAGTGCTTGCACTAGCTGATAACCGGTATTATTGGCATCCGCCCATGGATTCATAAAGCCATTTAAACGCGCTAAACGATATGGTTCAAACAGCACTAAAAACGTTGCTGCCACACCTCCTAATACAATCAAGATAATAAACCATCTTAATTTGACACCCGCCATAAACATAATGCCAAAAACACAGGTAAACATTACAACAGACGCACCAAAATCAGGCTCTTTAAGTAGAAGTCCTGCCATTGCTGCAAGAATAATCAATGGCTTAACAACACCTTTGAATGTTTCTCTGGCAACATCTCCAAAACGCACGAGATAAGATGAAAAATACATAATCGCACATAGCTTAACAACTTCCGAAACCTGCACATTAATCACAATCAAAGGAATCCAACGTCGTGAACCATTCACCTCGCGTCCAATATGCGGAATCAATACAGCAACGAGCAAAACAAAGGCAATAATAAGCCATAGTTTATAGATTTTCTGATAATTATCCGTTGGCACCAATAATGCGCAAATCATCGCACCGATACCAAGCACGGCAAAGAAGCCTTGACGCACACAATAAAAATAAGGATTGCCATAATCATAATTGGCATCAACCATCGATGCCGAAGTCACCATAATCCAACCAAACGCTAATAATCCCAACACCAAAAAAACAAATGCCATATCAAGCTCAATGGTCGCTCGAACGCGCACCTTTTTGCTATTGCGCTGACTAAAAAAATTACGAATAAAAAAAAGCACGCTGTTACCTTAGCTTATTAACCAATTCTTCAAAATATTCACCACGATGAGCATAGCTTAAAAAACCATCGAAGCTTGCACATGCCGGTGATAATAACACAATATCATTTTGACAAGCGAGGGTTGTAGCAGCATTAAATGCCTCATCAAAGCTCTGACAAAGTGTACAATCAACCTCATTAGCAATAGCTTGATAAATTGACATACGATCCTGTCCATAAACGACTGCTTTTCTAACATAGGTTTTAAGCACAGGCACTAGCTCGCTAAAATCAGCACCTTTTGCTAAACCACCTAACAAAATAATAATATTTTTAGTCTCTTGATTACCTAAGCCGAAAAGAGCTGCTTCAGTTGATGCAATATTAGTAGCTTTTGAGTCGTTAATGTAGAGAATATTTTTAAACGTTCTAACCAAACGGCAGCGATGCGCAAGCGGATTAAATGTAGCAATCGCTGATTTAATCTTGGCTTTTTCACTATCTGACAACCCTATAGTTTGTTCTAAGCTTCTGCCTTCTCCCAACACCCGGCCTCGCATGCTCGGCACCCCTCTTGCAACGAGGAGAACTTCTACCTCTGAGTCTACTTGACTCCCCTCTTTATAAGAGGGGTGACCGTCGTAGACTGGCGTGGTGTTTTTAAAATCACAAGCTTGCCTTGAATATACTAAAGCACTTGCCATCATTTCTAAAACGACCAGCACTGCTAATATATTCTCAAGATTATGCTTACCTTGTAATATCAACTCAGACTGCCGACAAAATACCTCGTGATGAAATATCGCTTTATCATCATCGACATAAGTAGCTTCATTATTAAAGTATGAAAAAGTAGCGTCCACTCTATGATTTAATAAATCTTTTTGTTTGGCATTCATCACACAATATTTACCACGCGCGAACAATTCCAACTTCGCATCACAATATGCCTTATAATCAGCGTAACGATCTAAATGATCAGGAGATAAATTAAGCACTGCCACAACATCAAACTGCGCGTATTTTAATAAATCGATCTGGAAACTTGAGATCTCAAGCACATAAACGTCAACCTTTTCATCGATAAGGCTTAAGGCAGGTGTGCCAATATTGCCGCCTAATGCAGTATTCATTCCAAGGCTTTTAAGCACATGAAAAAGCAAAGAGACAACGGTACTTTTGCCATTTGAACCCGTTACCGCAATCACTTTTTGCCTTTTTTGCTTATGGTTTTTCTCGTCATTGCCTGATGCGATAGCTAATGCAAATAGCTCAATATCACCAACGACTTTATGCCAATGATGATAGAGTTGATTAAATGGTGCTTTATTGACGGGAATGCCCGGAGCTACGACAATTAAATCATAACTTTCAAGGTTGATTTCATCAAAGTTTTGGTAATCAACTATAACACTCACGTTTTTAAGGTTTTGATCGAAGATATCGATCTCTAGCGCATAAGCTTTTAGATAATCAACAACCGCAATCCCTGAAACACCAAGGCCCACGACTAAGACTCGTTTGATGTGTTGTGATTGATAATAGAAAAAAGGCTTTGACTCGATCATTGCATCGTCACATTAACGCACTTTAAGCGCAGCAAGCCCGATTAATACAAAAATAACCGTCAAAATCCAAAAACGCACCACCACTTTGGTTTCAGGCCAACCTTTTAATTCAAAATGATGATGAAGTGGCGCCATTCTAAAAATACGCTTTTTTCTTAGTTTATATGAACCAACTTGCAGAATAACTGAAACCGTTTCCATCACAAACAAAAAGCCCATAATAAAAAACACCAACTCTTGACGAATAATCACCGCAATCGTGCCAAGTGTTGCCCCCAATGCTAGCGAACCAACATCCCCCATAAATACTTCTGCAGGATACGCGTTAAACCACAAGAAACCAAAGCCCGCACCAGCAATCGCAGCACAAAATACAACAATCTCATCAATGCCAACATTGGGCATATAATCAAAAAGCAAGTGTCCGGCAAAGGCACTATTGGTAATGACATAGGCATAAACAGCAAGCCCCATTGCCACCAGCACAATCGGTAAAATAGCCAAACCATCTAAGCCATCGGTTAAGTTCACCGCATTACTACTTCCTGTTATCACAAAATATCCCAACAGGATAACCCAAGCACCTAGCGGAATAACCCAGTCTTTGCTAAAGGGAATCGACAAGCTAAAGTCCATATAGTTACGCAACAAGGCATAAACCCACAGCATTGCCACGATTGCAAAAACCGACTGCATCAAGTATTTGTATTTGGCACGCAAACCTTTAGGGTGTTTTAACACGAGCTTTAGAAAATCATCTAAAAAACCAATCAAGCCAAAGCTCACAAGCACAAAAAGTAATACCCATATAAAAGGACTATTAAGCTTTGCCCATAATAAAATCGATACAACAATGGAAAAAATAATTAAGCAACCACCCATTGTTGGTGTGTTTTTCTTCACCAGATGCGTTTGCGGCCCATCATCACGCACCACTTGCCCAATCTGCATTTTACTTAGCCAATTAATCATCGGTTTACCAATAAACAAACTGATTAAAAGTGCCGTTAATGCTGCCATGAGTGAACGCACAGTCACATAACTGCTAAAAATATGCATAAACGTAAAATATTGTGACAACCAACCGGTTAACCATAATAACATCTAAAAAAACCTTGCCTTAACTACCTAAATTGCACGGTTGAAAAACAGTGCACCACAAATGCAACGTATTCTAGTAAGCCTAATTGCAGAACACAACCAAAGCTGCATTAAAATTACTTTTTTTGGCGTTTTCCTTTCTAAAGCAAGCTACTATATTTTTTATATTCGCTATATTGCAATTTTATTGAACTTTTTAAGTTGCATCTAGCTGGAAAAATACGCAATATTAATTGCTCAAAACAATTAGGAATAAAGAGCAAGGTTAGACTCAAATGGAGAATAAAAATGCCCATAAATAGCAAACAATGGAAAATCATTTTACTTTCAAGCCTTGGTGGCGCACTCGAGTTTTATGATTTTGTGATATTTGCCGTCTTTGCCATGGCTATCGGCGAGACCTTTTTCCCTTCATCATCGCCCGTGCTTAGTATGCTTGGTGCTTTTGTTGCTTTTGCGATTGGCTATTTGGCGCGCCCTTTTGGCGGCATGCTGTTTAGTCATTTTGGCGACAAATACACACGCAAAAAAGTCTTTGTACTCTCAATCAGCATTATGGCATTAGCAACACTATTAATGGGATTATTGCCTGGCTTTAGCACATTGGGAGTTACTGCCACTATTATTTTTATTTTGCTGCGTTTGGCACAAGGCATTGCTATTGGTGGCGAGATCCCTGGTGCTATTACCTTTGTTTGTGAACATATTCCCAAACACCCAGGTCTAGTCTGTGGGGTGATCTTCTTATTTATCAATCTTGGAATTTTCTTAGCGGATATTGCTCATGCATTACTCATTCATGTTGACCTATCGATTGCTTGGCGTATTGCCTTTATCTTTGGCGGTGTGCTTGCTGTGATTAGCTACTTCTTGCGTAAACGTTTGGAGGAGTCTGAACTTTTCCTAAATGAAAGCAAACGCCATACATTACCGATACTGGCATTATTTAAGAACCATGCGCGCAATGCCATTTTAGGGATTTTTATTGTTGGCTCGCAAGCTGCTGTTGTCAGTATTTTCTATTTGTATATCACCTCATTTATGCAATTAAGAGGCTATGATAATACTGTCATCGCCTATACAACAATTATTAACCTTTTCACTTTTTCAGTTTTCTGTACTATTGCTGGAGCCATTTCGGATCGCATTGGTCAAAAACTTGTTATTTTAATCAGCGCCCTATTGCTCATCCCAACAGGTATCTATTTTTATCATAGCTTGTCAACACATGGTGCTGTGATGTTCTCATACACCTTGGTATCTATTTTTGCCGGTGGCATTGCTGGTGCTGTCAGCGCCTACTTAACAAAGCTATTCCCAACTGATGTGCGCTATTCTGGTATATCATTTTGCTATAATGTCGGCTTCGCATTATTTGGTGGCTTAACACCAGCGATTGCCACTTACATGATTCATCACACGGGAAATACTAATTCACCAGCTTATCTAATGAGCGCTGTTTTTATTATCGCCATTATTGCTCTACTGGCGAGTAAAATGCATATCAAAACACTAGATAAATAAAAAAATAAAAAAAGGCTAAGACTAAATATTCACCCACAAGTGCTCACCGTATCCTGAGCGTAAGTCGAAGCGATGCACTGAGCATCAGTCGAAGTGGGTAATCACACTTCATAGAGGCTTCGACTGACGCTCAGCCAACGCTTACACAATCAAAGTGGGCAGGAATATGATCATAGCCTAAAAAACGATAACAATAAAAAAGGGGTATTGCGCCCCTTTTTTATTATTTATAGTTGTGGATAACTGATGATTACATCATGCCAGGCATACCGCCCATTCCACCCATACCGCCCATTGCAGCTGCTGCGTCAGCTTTATCATCTTTGATCTCGCCAACCATTGCTTCTGTTGTGATCATAAGACCAGCAACAGATGCCGCGTGTTGTAGTGCTGAGCGCGTTACTTTCGTTGGATCTAAGATACCCATCTCGATCATATCGCCATAAGTATCATTTGCAGCGTTGTAGCCATAGCTGCCATCTTTAGCACGAACGTTATTAACAACAACAGAAGCTTCGCCACCTGCGTTTTTAACGATCTGACGCAAAGGCGCTTCCATCGCACGGCGCATTAATGCGATACCGTGGTCTTGATCTTCGTTGTCACCTTTTAGCGTCTCAAGAGCAGCTTGTGCGCGAAGTAGTGCAACACCGCCACCCGCAACAACACCTTCTTCAACCGCAGCGCGCGTTGCATGAAGCGCATCGTCAACACGGTCTTTTTTCTCTTTCATTTCAACTTCAGTCACAGCCCCTACACGGATTACGGCTACACCGCCTGCTAATTTAGCTAAACGCTCTTGAAGCTTCTCACGATCATAGTCAGAGGTTGACTCCTCAACTTGCTTTTTGATTTGAGAAACACGTGCTTCAATATTGCCTTTTTGACCAGCGCCATCGATCACTGTTGTATCATCTTTGGTGATTTGCACGCGTGAAGCCGTACCTAAATGCTCAACTGTTGCTTTTTCTAGTGTTAAACCAACTTCTTCAGCAATAACTGTCGCACCTGTTAGGATAGCGATATCTTCTAGCATTGCTTTACGACGATCACCAAAACCAGGGGCTTTAACAGCCGCGACTTTAACAATACCACGGATATTGTTCACAACTAATGTTGCTAATGCTTCACCTTCAACATCTTCAGCGATAATCAATAATGGCTTGCCAGACTTAGCAACACCTTCTAATACTGGTAGTAGGTCACGGATATTAGAGACTTTCTTATCAACGATTAAAATGTATGGATTTTCTAACTCAGCCGTCATATTCTCTTGATTAGTCGCAAAATAAGGAGACAAGTAACCACGATCAAATTGCATACCTTCAACCACGTCTAGCTCATCTTCAAAGCCTTTGCCTTCTTCAACAGTGATCACACCTTCAGGACCAACTTTAGCCATCGCTTTAGCAATTAGCTCACCAACTGTCGCATCAGAGTTTGCGGAAATCGTACCAACTTGCTCAATCGCTTTGTTATCAGCACATGGCTTAGATAGTGCTTTTAATGCATCAACCGCTTTAATGGTTGCTTTATCAATACCACGCTTAAGATCCATAGGATTCATGCCAGCGGCTACTGCCTTCAAACCATCTGTTAATAAAGCTTGCGCTAAAACAGTTGCCGTTGTTGTACCATCACCTGCGATATCAGCAGTTTTTGAGGCAACTTCTTTAACCATTTGCGCACCCATGTTGGCAAACTTATCTTTTAATTCGATTTCTTTAGCAACAGATACACCATCTTTAGTGATTGCAGGAGCGCCAAATGATTTCTCAAGTACGACATTGCGTCCTTTAGGACCTAAAGTGACTTTTACTGCGTTAGCCAATGTATTAACGCCCTCTAGCATACGAGCACGTGCGTCATCTGAAAACATTACTTCTTTAGCGGCCATGTTTCTTTCCTCTTAAATTTCTTTGTTTATTCTTAATTAAAAATTTCGCTTTTAAAATCAATCATATGATGTGGCATCATCCTTAGCATCGGGCGTATACAATACGCCCCTACAGAAGCTCACCAAGAACACTACCACGCCAAAGATTATTCAATCACACCCATGATATCTTCTTCACGCATCATTAATAGCTCTTCACCATCAACTTTAACTTCATTGCCTGCGTACTTACCAAATAATACTTTATCACCCACTTTAACATCAAGCGCACGAATGCCGCCATCTGTTAAAATCTTGCCGTGACCTGCTGCAATAATCGTACCTTGCATTGGTTTTTCCTTAGCGCTATCCGTTAGGATAATCCCGCCTGCTGATTTTTCTTCTTCCTCAGCGCGACGAACCAACACTCTATCATGTAAAGGGCGAATTGCCATATTTAGACTCCTTTTTTTTAACCTATTTGTTAAACATTAGTTGTTTATTGCAGGCAAAAATATGGTGATAGCAATTTGCATTTCAAGAATTTTTTTAAAAGTTTTTTGATTTATTTTTTAAGAGCAGAACAATTGATTTATTTATATACAGCAAAGAGTTACCAACCAATCGGCAACCTGTTTTTTAACTCATCTTTTAACCGATCTTTAACAGCCCTTTTGCCTGACTCGATTAAGATATTCTGCAGCTGAGCATTATCCATCTCAATCATAGGATTACCAAGGCTACCTCTAACAGTAAATTTAAATGGCAGCTTCGCCAATGACTGATTGACACCACCGGCGTTAATCTTCGCATCATAAAATGTAATATTTGCTGGCGCATTAAGTTCAATATCACCAGATTGCCACCCCCAAGACCCCTGCATATTAATATCATATGTCTTAGCCGTGAGATTGAAATTATTGCCAAGCTTGATATCACTTAAGAGTTTATCCGCAGGCATACTTTTAAGCATTAAACTAAAGCTTGGCGCAATTCGACTGTTATTCGCACTAACAAAATCAACATTCATGGTTTTATCGACACTGACAATATGGATTTTTGTCGGTGCAATGGTCAGCCACGGTTGCGTTGAGAGATTGCTTGCCGTGACATTTAACGCTAAGGCGTCATTATAACGAATATTGTTGACCATAAGCCTAGCAATCACAAGCGTTGGTGATTGCTCAATTAGGTGCAATGCCTGCCTTTGTGCATATTGATAGACGGGGATAACATCGTTATTTTTTTTACTGATGGCTTTATCTTCCTGAGCAACCGGCTCAGGTGCCAGCCATTTAATCACGCGCACAAGTTTAGCAAGATAATCATAATATTCGTTGGCATTTTTAAGATAATGACGCACATCAAATTGTTGTGTTTTATTCTCTTTGCTCACATCTCCCGCTGAGTCCATTGTTTTTGATTTATCATCAACTGGAGTTATAGTATCACTTTCTGTATTTGTATTAGCATATAATGACGCTTTACTTTGACGTTTACTATTTGTTAATACATTATCGACAACCACATCACTTAACTCAAGGCGTTTTGCCAACAGTGCGCTTACATTGACTTCAGCTTTCAACTCTTTTGCAAAAAAACTATTTTGATATAAATCATCAGGGTTCGCAAAAGCCAAATCCTTGATCACTATTTTTCCATCTAAAGCATCAATATCAAGTTGACCTATATCTACTGTCGCGCCATTAACTTTGGTTAGCTGTGTAACTAAAATATTTTTGACAACTTGCGACTGCATAAAGCTACTCATAACAAATAACAAAACAACGATCACAACCGTTACAATCACACCCCACCAACGAAACGGATGCTTGAGTTTTTTATCACGCAACTGAACCCAATCAATTTTATGTGCTGATTTACCAAAGACAGCCCATGATATGACTTTGATAGATCGCTTATTAATGACTCTATTGTACGCTTCTTTTTCAGTCTGTAATGCAGCCATCTTAACTTTGATATTTTTGGCAGATCGCGTAAGCACAAAGCCCACAATCACACCAAGAATAATTGCCAAGATGAAGCTACCCGTCACCAGATAATAATCAAACCCAGCATACGCTAACACTGGCGCGTTAATCATCCATTTAAATAAAGGTTGCAAGAAACCATCTAATAACCAAGCCCCCAGATGATAAGATAACGCCTCTAAGACAAAAGATAAAATTTCAGCAATCGCAAAAATAATCGCTGCTACGACCAAATTGACATTTAATAACAACAAAAGCAAAACGGCAACAAGATAGATAAATGGCGAATATTGAAATCCTGTCATAAACCCTAATAAAAAACCAAATAACGCCGCTAAAAATAGCTGCATTGGATTGGATTGCCCCGTAATAATCGCTATAAGCTTTTTGATAAATTTCATCGTGATATCCTTTCTAAATCGACTCTCAAAACAAACTGTAGTCTAAAAAGCATATTCACTCAAGCTTGATACGCTTAATGCTTAGCTCTCTTTATCAGAAAGGCAAGGGTAGAGTAATTTAGCAATTAAAGACTCGCAACGCTTGATTAAGCTTCTCATCAAACTCTAAATTAGCATCAATCGTAAATATCGGTTGATGCCAATTGCGAATCCACGTTAACTGGCGCTTGGCTAATTGGCGTGTTGCTGCAATTCCCTTGGCAATAAATTCACTATAATCATACTCGCCATCAAGATACTGCCATGCTTGACGATAACCAACACTGCGCATCGATGGCAGATCAGCATGCATAAGCGCTAGATTTTTAAGCCCTTCAACTTCTTTTAAAAAACCATTATCTAGCATTTGCATAAAGCGCTTTTCAATCATCTGATGCAAATGTTTACGATCATTTGGAACTAACGCGCATAGCTTAAGTGATTGACCTAAACCACCCTCTTTGGCATTTTCAGCAATAACGCGCGAGTAAGGTTGCTCAGTAAGTAATATCACTTCAACGGCACGCTCAATCCGTTGTTGATCATTTGGATTAAGCTTGTTGGCTGTGAGAGGATCTTTATGCATCAAGAAGTCATACCAATACGCCAAACCTTGTAACTTTATGGTGTCACGCACTTTATCATCTGCTTCAGGTAGCTTAGATATACCTTCTTGCAATGCTTTAAAATACATCATCGTGCCACCAACAAGTAATACTTCTTTGTTACGTGCATGGATATCTTGAATCAATCGCTTAGTATCATTGATAAAATCATTGACCGAGTAATTAAACCACGGCTCGATAATGTCAATTAAATGGTGGGGAATACCCTCCATTTCCAAGAGATTTGGCTTAGCTGAGCCGATATCTAATCGCTTGTATACCAACGCTGAATCAACACTGATAATTTCAGCATTCATTTCTTTGGCAAGCTCAATGGAAAGAGACGTTTTTCCTGAGGCAGTAGGACCTGCTAAGGCATAGACTTTTTTTGAAATCACAGACATGGGGAAATAATTATTGAATCAGTTGATGATTAATCTCAACTTTATATTGTTTCTTTAATGCAGCCAAATAGTCATTTAGCTCGATATTGCTATAGTTGTTTTGCAGCACTTGCGTTGGCAACTCATCCGTGCCATCAATGACTTTTGCTACTTCATATACCCAATAAGACTCGCCATTTTTTGCCAATTTGTATGACTTCAAACCATCGCTGAAAATAGCTGTTTTTAAGTCTTGATCAAGGGTGAAGTCACTGCGTGAAATAGTTTCGGTTTTTGCTTTCACCGTTTTAACTTCTTTTTTATCTTGTAAAGCTTTAAGCGCATCTTGTGCTGCTTTTTGCGCTTGCGCTAATGACTCTGTCGCAATATACGCCGTTTTGACCTTATCTTTAACTTCAGCAAAGCTTAAGGTATGTTTCGGAATCATCTTGTCAACTTTGTAGATAATGCCATCGGTTTGCCCCTGAGCAATAAAGCCTTGCGTTTTATTGTGATCAAATACTGCTTCTTGTAATTTGGCATTGCCTTCAACATTTGCACTTGTCGTCTTTTTATCAAATGCCTTTGTCGTGGCAGGCGTTAATTTATTAGCTTTCACTACTTGGTCAAAGCTATTGCTATTAATACTTGTTAACACTTCATTAAACTTAGTCAATGCCGCACGATTTTTAAGAATCTTTTCAATCACGGGCTTTGCCGCTGACAGTGACATCTCAGCAGGTGCTGTGATTTTTGTTAATTTAACAAATTCATTATCCGATGTTTCTTTAACAGGTGATTCAAGCGTTAAATTAAACAACGCAAACTGCGCAAAACCTGAAGCATCTGCTTGTGATAATGGCTTTATCTGTTCAATTTTAACTTCTTTTAACTCATCAGCCGTTAATGCTTGATTGGCTTTAAGCTTCTCAGCAATTGCTTTGCTATCTTTAGCCTTTTTATCAATAGTAATTGTCTCACCAGATCTTAACTCAGGTGACATAAGTGCATCTTTATTGGCTTGATAATAGCTATTGATCTCACTCTCAGATACAGACTCTTTACTCACAAAATCTTGAGATGATAGTTTGACATAAGATACAACGGCTTGCTCAATCTGCTCATATTGCACTTTGTGTTCATCATAATAAGCTTGAAGTTCTTTGTCTGTTGGCTTGATCTTACTAGCATAATCTTTCGCAGCAAAATCATAATAGCTGACTTCACGCTTTTGCCCCATTAATGCACTTAGTGTTTTTTGCTCATCACTTAATACAAATTCACTTTGCAATAGTGGTGTCACAATACTTGAGGTCAAAAGGCTATTAGCGATCAGCGCTTTGATATTGCCGGCACCACCGTATAGCTTAGCCAACTCATCAAAACGTTTCGCCGAGTATTGTCCATTTTCAATAAACGCCGGATTTTGGAAAATCGCAGTGGATACCGCAGATTGTGTGATGGCAATATGCGATGCCGTAGCATCTTGTTGCAATAGTGCTTGATCGACTAATTGATTTAATGTCTTCTCTTGCAGTGCTTTTTGATCAAGTGAAGGTTGCGCTTGCATATTTTGAGATAAGGATTGCTGATAGCTATTTTGCGAGATTTGTACGTCTCCTACTTTTGCCACAGACTGTGGTGAAACACCACCTGAGACAAAAAAGTAACTGATACCTGTTAACACAAAAACCGCACTCACTGCGATGATGATAATCCACGTAATCCAACCTTTAAATTTATCATTAATCGATTGCAACATATGACACTACTACCTACTTCCATTGAGCTTAAAATTAAATTATCACATCTTAGCATGGGATATACCGCTCGTGAATCATTTTGCGGTGTTTAATAGCCAAAACAAAAAAGGCATGCTAAAAGCATGCCTTTAAAGATGTGGTGGGTGCTGAGGGGTTCGAACCCCCGACCCTCGCCTTGTAAGGGCGATGCTCTCCCAGCTGAGCTAAGCACCCGCGAGCTGAACTATATATTAGTTCACCGCATCTTTCAATAATTTTCCTGCTTTAAATGAAGGTGATTTAGAAGCTTTGATCTTCATTTTCTCACCTGTCTTAGGATTGCGCCCCTCACGCGCCGCTCTTTCACGAACTTGGAATGAACCAAATCCAACAAGCGTCACTGTTTGACCTGCTTTTAATGCTTCAGTTACCGCTTCAGTTGTCGCGTCCAATGCGCGCTGAGCGACATCCTTTGTTACGTCAGCTTTTTCTGCGATTGCTTTTACTAGTTCACTTTTATTCACGATGCTTTCCTCTTTCGTTGTTGAATAACTCACTGTTTAAGCGGCTTGCCGCCGCTTAACTCGCCTAAGTTATAGCAAGCACAGTAACTCACGTCAACACGGTTTATTGCTAATTCATGATTTTTTAACGTTTTTTTGATGTTTTCCCATTTTTTTTAGCTTTTTTTTAGCTTTTCTTGGTTTTTTTTGACATCAGCGCATGCGCTAAAACTTCTTCAATTCGCTTCACTGCAATGATTTCCAAACCATCTTTTACGTTTTGTGGAATCTCTTGCAGATCCTTTTTATTTTCAAATGGAATGAGAACTGTCTTGATACCGCCGCGAAGTGCTGCCAAGAGTTTTTCTTTCAAGCCACCGATAGGTAATACATCACCACGCAAGGTAATTTCACCCGTCATCGCCACATCTTTTTTAACAGCAATACCAGTTAAAGAAGATAAAACCGCCGTACACATCGCAATACCTGCACTTGGTCCATCTTTGGGTGTCGCCCCTTCTGGTACATGAATATGAAAATCACGTTTCTCATAGAAGTCATCATCCAAACCATAGTCTTTTGCCATCGTACGCACTACGGTTAGTGCAGCATGAATCGACTCTTGCATCACCTCACCGAGTTTACCCGTGGTCTTAAGCTTACCTTTACCTGCCGTTGTTACCGCTTCAATGGTTAATAGATCACCACCAACTTCAGTCCACGCAAGTCCCGTAACTTGTCCAATTTTATCCTCTTGTTGTGCTAAGCCAAAATCATAGCGTCTAACACCAAGATATTTATCTAAGTTTTTACTGTTAACCGAGACTTTCTTACCATCTTTAGCAGACAAAATATGCTTAACCGCTTTGCGGCAAATCTTATTAAGCTCCTGCTGCAAACGACGCACGCCAGCTTCACGCGTGTAATAACGAATGATATCCTCGATCACTTTATCGGTAACAGCAATTTCAGCTTCTTTTAAACCATTGTCTTTAATTGCTCGTGGCAATAAATAGTTCTTAGCAATATTCTTTTTCTCATCTTCGGTGTAACCCGATAGATAAATAATTTCCATGCGATCTCTTAAGGCATCAGGAATATTTAAACTATTGGCTGTGGCGACAAACATCACATCAGATAGATCATAATCAACATCTAAATAGTGATCATTGAATGTATTGTTTTGCTCGGGATCCAATACCTCAAGCATCGCAGAGGATGGGTCGCCGCGAAAATCAGCTGACATCTTATCGATTTCATCTAATAAAAATAATGGGTTATTCACCTGTACTTTATTGATTTTTTGCATAATTTGCCCAGGAAGCGCACCAATATACGTACGTCGATGACCGCGAATTTCCGCTTCATCTTTAACACCCCCCAATGCCATACGCACATATTTACGTCCTGTCGCCTTAGCAATCGATTGCCCAAGGGATGTTTTACCAACACCAGGCGGTCCGACTAAGCACAAAATAGGTCCTTTAAGCTTACGCATTCTTTGCTGCACTGCTAGATATTCCAAAATACGCTCTTTGACCTTTTCAAGACCATAATGATCCGTATTTAAGATATCTTCTGCTTGCGTTAAATCTTTTTTAACTTTGCTGCGCTTTGACCATGGCAGCGACGTTAAAGTCTCAATATAATTACGTGACACGGAGGACTCAGCCGAAGATGGCGGCATAGTTTTAAGCTTCTTAAGCTCAGACAACGCTTTTTCAGTCGCCTCTTTTGACATTTTCGCCGTATCAATTTTTCCTTTTAATTGCTCAAATTCTTCCGCCTCATCAGCATCACCCATCTCTTTATAGATCGCCTTGATCTGTTCATTAAGATAGTATTCACGTTGATTACGCTCGACTTGCGACTTTACACGATCCTTGATGTTACGCTCAAGCTCCAATACATCGGTTTCTGCCATTAATAGCTTTAACAAAAGTGACGCGCGTTGCTGCAAGCCTTCCGCTTCAAGTACTTCCTGTTTTTTGGAGACAGTTGCATGTGCTTGCGCCACGACGGTGTCAATAATCCGCGTTAAATTAGTATCTGACAAAATTGACGATAAAATTTCTTTGGGAATTTGCCCATTCATATCTGCCAAGGTTTTGAAGCTCGACAAAATCGCACGGATAAATCCACTTTCATCAACATCATTTAAGTCATTTTTTGTCTCAATCAACTGAATTTGAGCAGCGATAAACGGTGTATCTTCAAAATACTTAAGCACCTTAGCACGACGAATGCCTTCAACAAGCACCTTACACGTGCCATCTGGTAGCTTCATCAATTGCAGAATCTTGGCATAAGTTCCCGTGGTATGTAAATCCTTAACTTTTGGATTATCAATATCATCTGATTTTTGTGTCATCAGTAAGACTTTTTGTCTTGTTGCATGCGCTTCACTAATCGCAGCAATCGATTTTTCTCTACCGACAAAAAGTGGCACAGCCATATAAGGATAAACAACGATATCCCTTAATGGCACAACCGGCACTAACTCTTCAACACTTTGTTTATCATTAGAATATAATTGCATGCATGTTAACCTTATTGAGCTGAAGCTAATCTAAATTGCGCCTGATCTTTTAATACAATTAATGGCTCTTCTTTGCCATTAATTGCTGCCTCATCAATCACGACCTTCTCAACATTCTCAATTGATGGTGCTTCAAACATAATATTAAGCAGCGCATTTTCTAAAATTGAGCGCAAGCCACGCGCACCTGTTTTGCGCTTAACTGCTCTATGAGCTGCTGCTTTAATTGCTTCAGGCGTAAACTCAACACTCACTTCTTCAATTTCAAATAATTTAGTATACTGCTTGATCAAAGCATTTTTCGGCTCAGTTAAGATCTTGACCAACGCTTCTTCATCCAACTCTTCCAAGATAGCCATTACTGGTAAACGACCAATCAACTCAGGAATCAAACCAAATTTAACCAAATCTTCTGGTTCAACTTGCTTAAGTAAACGGTTATGTGACGCTTGATCATTTTTACCGAAAACATCAGCACCAAAACCAATGCCTGACTTCTCAGTTCGTTGTTGAATAACTGATTCAATACCAGCAAATGCACCACCACAGATAAATAAAATATTCGTTGTATCAACCTGCTCTAAATCTTGATTAGGATGCTTTCTACCACCTTTTGGCGGAACAGAGGCAACGGTACCCTCAATTAACTTCAATAAAGCCTGCTGAACGCCTTCACCTGAGACATCACGTGTAATTGATGGATTTTCAGATTTGCGCGCAATTTTATCGATCTCATCGATATAAATAATGCCACGCTCCGCTTTTTTGACATCAAAATCAGCATTTTGCAAAAGCTTTTGAATCACATTTTCAACATCTTCACCGACGTAACCTGCTTCGGTTAAGGTCGTGGCATCAGCAATAGCAAAAGGGACATTAAGCATTTTTGCCAAGGTTTGTGCAAGCAAGGTTTTACCCGACCCTGTTGGTCCTAATAACAAAATATTGCTCTTTGATAACATCACATCATCATCTTGCTTTTGTTTGTTATAAATTCTTTTGTAATGGTTATATACCGCTACTGATAACACTTTCTTTGGCGCATCTTGACCGATGATATATTCATCAAGGTGTTTTTTAATATCAACAGGTTTAGGTAAACTTTGTTTGCCTTCAGCTGTTGATAAATCTGGTTCTTGTGTTGAAGCTTGTGAACCACCTGTTTTAATGATACCTTCACACAAGGTCACACACTCATTACAAATATAAACTGAAGGTCCTGCGATTAACTTACGCACTTCTTGTTGTGACTTTCCACAGAATGAACAATACAGCGTGCGACCACTGCCACTATCACCATCGCCACGTCTTTTTCTTGGCATATTTTCCTCTCTAAAAACAATCAAAATTATAAACGCCCATCGAGTTGCGGGCGATTATGCAGAAATTCAAGCTTTTATTTTTTATTTAGCACTTGGAATATGCGCTCTTGACTCAATCACCTGATCGATTAAGCCATATTCTTTTGCTTCTTCCGCCATCATGAAATTATCACGATCCGTATCTTTCACCGTCTGCTCATAAGACTGACCGGTATGACGCGCTAGCACATGATTCAAGCGCTCTTTGATTCTTAGCATATTGCGTGCATGGATCTCAACATCAGATGCCTGACCTCTAAAACCACCTAACGGCTGATGAATCATAATTTGTGAGTGTGGCAGGCTATAGCGCTTGCCTTTTTCACCTGCTGCTAATAAAACAGCACCCATACTTGCTGCCAAACCAATACAAATCGTACTTACATTAGGCTTGATAAACTGCATCGTATCATAAACACCCATCCCTGCAGTGACTGAGCCACCTGGTGAGTTGATATAGAAATAAATATCTTTATCAGGATTTTCAGATTCTAAGAATAATAATTGAGCAATAACTAAATTAGCCGATGTATCATTGACTTCGCCATTTAAAAACACGATGCGTTCCTTTAATAAACGCGAATAAATATCATAAGAGCGCTCACCACGCGATGTTTGTTCAACAACCATAGGAACTAAATTATTTGTAATCATATTTTCACCTTATATCCATATTGCAAGTGCGTTTACACTGACAAGTTAATAACAAAAAAGCCACAAACGTGGCTCTTAGTTTAAGTTGATTATTTCATTTTCTCCAGTGCTTTACTGGCACAAATTGCGTTGTTTTAATTCATTGATTAAAACATGCCACCTTGTGGTAAAACTTTCTTGATTAAATCAAAGAAGTCTTCTGTTTTCTCAGTGGCTTGACCTTGCTCCACCACCCAATCAACTAGCTTATTTTCAACAACAACGTTTTTGATGTTTTCTAATTCTTTCTTATTATTTTTAACGTGATCACGTACTTCTTGCGCATCTTCATAAACAGATGCCATTTCTTCAATCACAGCATCAATTCCTTCTTGATCCGCTTCAAACTTCTGATCACGCACAATCGCTTGCAAAATTAAACCTAGCTTGACTGATTTCTCAGCCTTAGCTTTGAATAATTCATCAGGAATATCTTCAGCTTTCATTTTTGACTTAGCACCGCCCATACGCTCAATCAGATCATGCTTAGAGCGATCGATTTCACGTTGGACTAGAGACTTAGGCACATCAAAGTCAATAATATCAACCAACTGATCAAACACTTGTGTTTTTACCGTTTTATTAATCGCGTTTTTTAGCTCACGCGCCATGTTTTGCTTGATCTCAGCATAAAACTCATCAACACCACCTTTGATACCAAACTGCTCAACGAACTTGTCATCAATCTCTGGCAATTCTGCTTCTTTGATGTTTTTAACGACGATATCAAACTGTGCTGCTTTACCTTTTAACTCATCATTTTGATAATCTTCAGGAAAAGTCACATCGATGGTTTTTTCTTCATCTTTTTTCATGCCGATGATGCCATCTTCAAATCCTGGAATCATCTGACCTGAACCAATCGTCACTTCAGAAGCATTAGCTGATCCGCCTTCAAAAACTTCACCATCAACACGACCAACGAAGTCAATTGTGACACGATCATCCGCTTTTACTTCACGCTCAACATCTTTCCACGTTGCCAATTGCTTGCGTAGGTTACTGATCATTTTTTCCGTTTGCGCATCGCCTAGTTCAACCACTGGCTTTTCAACAGCGATTTTATCTAAATCTTTAACAACTACTTCAGGGAAAAGTTCAACATTAACATTAAACTTAAGCGCCTCGCCTTCTTTGTTATTTAGAATTTCAATTTCAACACCGGCTGCATTTAGCTTTTGTTCTTGGATTGCTTTGCTGTATTTATGAGGTAAAACATCACCTAATACTTCAAAACGTACTTGCTCACCGTATTTTTTCTTGATCATACCAGCAGGTACTTTACCCGGTCTAAAACCATCTACTTTCGCTGTTTTAGCGATACGCTGAATACGCTTTGATACCTCTGTGTCAATCTCAGCTGCTGGCAGCTCAATATTTAAAACGCAATGAATGCCTTCTTTTTTTTCAACAGATACTTGCATTACTAATCCTTATTTGTACTCTTTAATATTTTCAAGGTTTAAAATTCAGGGTCAGAGTTTATATTTTGCCCGCTCAATTGTCTAGCGCTTTAATGCTCGAATTTAAAGCGCCCGCTTATTTTGTCATTAGAAGCGCTCGACTTTAGCTTAAGAATAGCTACAATAATTTGCATTAAATGCTTGTCAACAAAACAAAATTAAGACAAGCACCCACCACAACAAAACAGATATCATGACACATAAAACTTACCAATGGCCTTACTCACCAGTTATTACGGTCTTTTTACTAGCACCCGTTGTATTTAGTTTTGCATTGGCATTAGATACCTATATGCCGGTGATTCCTGAAATGAAAGCCATTTTAAACACCTCTCAGGAAATGGTGCAATTAACCTTATCTTTATTCTTTCTTGTTACTGGATTTGGTCAATTGATCTTAGGACCACTCTCAGACCAATTTGGGCGCCATAAAATACTCTTTATATCAGTGAGCTTATTTTTTATCGGCTCATTATTATGCGCACTATCAAATAATATTGGCTGGCTTATCGCCTTTCGTATTCTTCAGGGCTTTGGCGCTTGTGGTATGTCCGTGAGCGCGTTTGCGATTGTTCGCGATGCCTTCTCCGGCAAGAAAAGTGCGATGATTTATAGCTTTCTAAATGCCATGATCTCTATTTCACCTATTTTGGGCCCCATTATCGGTGTATTATTAACAGCTTATTTTCCATGGCACGCCGTGTTTTATTTTCTAGCGGGACTTGGTGCATTCACACTGACATTAACCATCTTGTTTGTCAAAGAAAGCTCACATCCTAATAATCGCAAACCTTTTAATTTAAGTCTATTTAGTCGTTATTTTAGCATTTGCAAGAGTCTGACCTTCTGGGCATATACCTTGCCTGCGATCGCGGGTGTTTCTGCCTTTTTCACACTTTTCTCAATGACCCCCTACATTATTCAAACGCTTGGTGAGCCACGCTCACAAATCGGCGTTTTCTTTGGCATGGCAGGTGGTGCTTTTTTAGTTGGCTCAATCATCTCTGGCGCCATTGTGCATAAACTAGGCGTTTTAAAGACATCTATCCTTGGATCCATATTGATATTATTTTCAGGCATTTTACTTATTGTTATTTATCAACTCTTTGGTTTAAGTCTTTGGGGATTCTTTGGTCCAAGCATGCTTGCAACTTTTGGCTGCGCATTAACCGCAGGCTCAGGTGCCAGTGGCGCGCTTGAGCCTTTTGGCGCCTATCCAGGAGCAGCATCAGCAATGTTTGGCGCACTTGAATTAGGTGGTAGTTCAGTTGTTGGCTCAGTGGCAACACTCTTTGCGATAAATACCTCTTACCCGCTGGCACTAACAATGCTCGCAACGTCAATCACTAGCTTAATCTTATTAGTTGCCTTAACTCTTTCTTTAAATAAAAAGAACAAAAACATAGCAAGGACGTAAAACATGAGTGACTTTGCCGCGCGTAAAATCATTCATATCGATATGGATTATTTTTTTGCGCAAGTTGAGGAAAAAGACAATCCCTCCCTTCGTGATAAGCCTTTTGCTGTTGGAGGAAACAATATCAAGCGTGGTGTGCTGTGCACTTGCAATTATATTGCCCGAAGCTATGGTGTGCATTCTGCAATGCCTACACGTATTGCATTGCAAAAATGCCCCGAGTTAATTTTGCTGCCCACTGATTTTGATAAATATAAGCGTATTTCAAATATTATTCGCGATATTTTTAAAAGCATCAGTCCACTCGTTGAACCCTTATCATTGGATGAAGCCTACATTGATGTAACCAATATCAAAAGCCACGCCAATAGTGCGACATTAATGGCACAAGCTATTAAAGAAGAGATTCTGAAACAAACAGGGCTTACCGCCTCAGCCGGTGTCGCGCCAAACAAACTCTTAGCCAAAATCGCAAGTGACATCAACAAGCCCAATGGCTTATACGTTATTCGCCCCCAGGATGTAGATAAATTTATTCAAGATCTACCCGTTGGTAAGCTTTTTGGTGTTGGCAGTGTGACGGAAAATAAAATGCAAAAAATGGGACTTAACACCTGCGCTGATTTACAAAAGCTTGATATCAAAGCACTTGAGCATCATTTCGGTAGGCTTGGCACGAATCTATATGACTATTGCCGCGGCATTGATCGACGTTTGGTAAACCCAAAACGCATCCGCAAGTCATTAGGCGTTGAGCACACCTATCAACACGATCTAACCACAAAAGATGACTGTCTAAAGGCATTAACACAATTGCATCAAGAGCTTTTAGCAAGACTCAAGCCTGAGCATACACTATGTATTGAGGGTATTTTTATTAAAATTACTGATAACACATTTCATAAAACCAGTATTGAACGCCACACAGAAAGCAGTGAGCTTAACCTCTATTTACTGCTTTTTGACAACCTATATCACAAACAAACTAAACCTATTCGTTTACTTGGACTTGGCGTCAAACTCAGTGAACAACCTGTTAAACAAATTCCCTTGGCTTTGTGATAAGCTCTTGACTCGCTAAGAGCTGCTGAATATCATCAACAACACTTTAAGATCTCAACTCATGGAAATATCATGATTGTAAAACCTGAAATTATGCGTGGCGGATTAGTCAAGAACCCTCACCCAATAGGCTGTAAAGCGGTTGTTGAAAAACAAATTAATTATATGAAAAGCTTACCAAAGTTCTCTAATAAAAAGCGTGCACTAATTATTGGCGGCTCATCCGGCTATGGTCTTGCTTCACGCATTGCCCTTGCTTATGGTGCTGATGCTGATACGATTAGCGTATCATTTGAACCCGGCGTTAACGACAAACGCTTAGGCAGTGCTGGCTGGTGGAATAATATCTGGTTTAAAGAGCAAGCTGAAAAGGACGGACTCATTGCTAAAAACATTATTGGCGATGCTTTTTCTGATGAGGTGAGACAACAAACCATCGATATGATCAAAAAAGAATTTGACGGCAAGATTGATATATTAATCTACAGCCTTGCCTCACCAAGACGCACAGATCCAAAAACTGGTATTACACATAGCTCCGTATTGAAAAGTACTGTTGGTGAAATTGCCGCCCCTACCCTTGATCTGAATAAACAGATCATTGTTGATGGCAAGATGATGGCAGCAACAAAGCATGATATTGATGAAACAATTAAAGTCATGGGTGGTGAAGATTGGCAGCTTTGGATTGAGTCACTTAAAGAGGCAGGCGTTTTAGCCGATGGCTTTAAAACCACCGCTTATTCCTATGATGGTGCTGATGGCACTGATGCTATTTATAAAAAAGGCACGATTGGTGCTGCTAAGCGTCATTTAGAAAAGACTGCGTTAACGCTTAACAATGAATTACATGATTTGCAAGGTGAAGCATTTGTTACCGTTGCCAAAGCCTTAGTTACTAAGGCTAGCGCCTTTATCCCGCTATTCCCACTCTATGGTTGCGCACTTTTCAAGGTCATGAAAGAACTTGGCACACATGAGAACACTATCGAGCAAATCGATCGTTTTATGCGTGATATGCTGTATGGCAATAAGCGTATTACCGATGAGGTTGGGCGTGTGCGTCCTGATAACCTTGAAATGGATGACAACACGCAAATCCTAACTAATGCGATCATGTCAAAAATGACTTCTGAAAACTTTAAAGAGATTAGTGACTTTGCGGGATTTTATCAGGATTTTTTAGAGCTCAATGGCTTTAATGTTACGGGTGTTGATTATGACGCTTCTATCGATATTGACACGTTAAAGTCAAAGCAGCCTTAGCCATTTGATGTTTCTTGCGGTGGTTTTTGAATAATATAGCCAACGCCACGCAATGTTTTGATATATTTGTTTTGGATTTTCTTACGCAAGTTATGAATATGCACTTCTAAGGTATTGGAGTCAACTTCTTCATCCCAACCATAGAGCTTCTCAAGCAGCTTTGTTTTAGAAACCACTTTACCAATGTTCTCTAATAAACACTCCAGTAGCGCAAATTCGCGCCGAGATAGCTTAACGAACTCGCCATTAATCGTTAGTGTTTGTGCAGCAGGATCTAGCTCAAGTGCTTCAAACTTAATCTTAGGTTCACTGCGCCCAACAGAGCGCCTCACCAATGCACGCATTCTTGCCAAAAGCTCAGATAAATCAAAAGGTTTTGTCAAATAATCATCCGCCCCTGAATCCAGTCCGCGCACCCGATCATCAACCGCATCACGCGCTGTTAATAGTAATACGGGAACCGCATTGCCTTTCGCTCGAATACTCTTAACAATGGCAATACCATCCTTATGCGGCAAACCAATGTCCATTACTACGGCATCATAAGGCTCAGTATCTAAGGCAAGCTCAGCCATTTTGCCATCACGCATTAGATCAACGGCATAATTGTGCTGCCTTAAACCCTCAACAATACCATCACCTAACATTTCATCATCTTCAACGACTAATATTCGCATGAAATATTCACTTATATTTACTCAACAATGCTTGAAATAGTAGCATTATCAATGCCAAAGGTTGATATGTTTCGCCAACTTTTCATCAATTTAGATATTCTAAACAACCAACTAGACTAAATGAATGTAAGGTTTAATTGAGCTGTAATATAATCTCAGCATCAATAACAAAAAGGATGTATATATGCATAGAATTTTCAATTATTCATCCATCATTAAAATGCTTATTGCGGTTTTGCCTGCTGCTATTTTAAGTTACCTGCTTTCACAACCTATTTATCTATTGTGTGGTTTATATGCTGCTGCAGTAATTATTCCTTTTTGTGATCATTCCAGTAAGCGCATTGCCTTGGCGATGCTTATTTTTTTATTTGTCATCACCTTTGTTTTAGTCAAACTGCTGATGCATAGTGACTTTTATTTTATCAGTGTCGTCTCCATCATTGCGATTATGATCGGCATTGTTGAGACCTATAATCCAAGCTTCAAATCGATGGGTGCTTATTTATTTATCGGTATTATTTATACGGCCTTTGAAACAAGAGCATATGGTGATCTGGTCACTTTTACGATCATCGCTAAGCTTTTTGGCATTAGCCTGTTGAGTGTTGCCATTGTTTTTATTATGAGCCTCACAACAAAAGCAACCAAGGGCTATCAAAACTTCACATTACAGCTACAGTCACAACACAGCATTCATTACTGTGTTTATTTCCTGCCACTTTTGATCAGCATGCTTGTTTGGCATTTTTCGCAGCTATCTGAACCACAATGGCTGCTATGGTCATCACTATCCGTCGCCAGTCTTAGCTTTAAAAAAGCACGAGATAAAATTCAAAAACGCATCACTGGCGCATGTATTGGCTTATCATTAGGGATCATCGTCACACTGCTGTTTAACCTTAATAGCCCATTGATTTTTAACTTGAGCTTTATCGGTATTATTTTCAGTTTACGAGGCATTAACAACTATACAGCATCCTTTGCAACCCGTTGTTTTTTTATTGTCACTTTTGCTGGCGCACATTACTTATACACCAGCAGTGATCGAATCATTGATGTGTTTATTGGCGGCTTGATCGGTTTGATAAGCAGCGCTGTTTTAAGCTATCTCAATTCCCGGCAAAAAACTCTTTAACATTGTCAAACCAAGATTTTGATTTTGGTGAATGTGTTTGATGCTCACCAATTGAATCACCAAATGCCTCTAACAATTCACGCTGTTTGCTATTAAGATTAATCGGTGTTTCAACCGTGACCTTACACATCAAATCACCCATGCTATTACCACGCAAGGCTTTAACACCCTTGCCTCTTAGCCTAAACATTTTGCCTGTTTGTGTCTCAGCTGGAATCTTAAGCTTGACTTTGCCATCAATCGTTGGCACATCAAGCTCACCACCTAAGCACGCTGTCATAATGCTAATTGGTACTTCACAATATAGATCTGAACCATTACGCTCAAAAATCGCATGCTGTTTAACATGTACTTGGACATACAGATCACCCGCTGGCGCGCCATTTTCACCGGCTTCACCCTCGCCTGATAGTCGGATTCTATCACCGGTATCAACACCTGCTGGAATTTTCACAGAAAGTGATTTAACATCCTGCTTGCGTCCTTGACCATGGCAAACACGACACGGATCTTTAATGGTATGCCCGCTACCATGACATGTTGGACAGGTTTGTTCAACGGAGAAGAAACCTTGTGACATACGCACAGCACCCGCGCCATGGCATGTACCACAGGTTTGCTTACCAGAACCTCCTGAGCCATGACAGCTATCACATGAAACATAGGTTGGAACCTTGATCTTCTTGGTTGTACCGTGTACTGCTTCTTCAAGTGTGATTTCTAGATTGTATTGTAAGTCATTACCACGCCTGCTTTGCGCGCGTGACGAACGCCCAGATCTTTGACCGCCACCGCCGCCAAAAATATCTCCAAATATGTCACCAAAAATATCGCCAAAGCCTTGTTGTCCACCACCAAAGCCGCCATGTCCAGCACCTTGGTTGACACCCGCATGACCAAACTGATCATAGGCGGCACGCTTTTGTGCATCACTTAAAATTTCATAAGCTTCAGATGCTTCCTTAAATTTAGCTTCGGCATCCTTATCATTAGGGTTTCTATCTGGGTGATATTTCATCGCCAATTTACGATATGAACGCTTAAGCTCTTGCTCTGTTGCGCTTTTGGATACCCCTAATATTTCATAATAATCTCTAGGCATAGTACTACCATTATTCTAGTTCAATTCAAAACGCTATAAAAAATGCGGGACATGCCCGCATTTTTCAAGTTAAAAGTTATAGTTTCTTGAGATTAACTATTTTTTGTCGTCATCTTTAACTTCTTCAAACTCAGCATCAACCACATTATCATCTGCTTTTTGCTGTTTTGGTTCTTCAGATGAAGCACTTGCTTCAGCATTCGCTTGACCTTGTGCTTGCTCATAGGCTTTTTGTGCAATCGGTGCAAACGCTTCTTCTAATGCTTTAGTTTTTGCTTCGATATTATCTTTATTATCTGTCTTTAACACAGCCTCTAAATCAGTACATGCCGCCTCAACTTTTGCTTTTTCATCTTCAGAGACTTTGCCTTCTAAGTCTTTTAATGACTTACGCGCACTATGTAATAAATTATCACCTGTGTTACGTGCTGAAACTAGCTCATGGAATTTCTTATCTGTTTCAGCATTGGCTTCAGCATCTTGAACCATATTGTTAATATCATCTTCAGATAAACCGCTTGATGCTTTAATCACAATATTTTGCTCTTTGCCAGTTGCCTTATCTTTTGCTGATACATTCAAAATACCATTGGCATCAATATCAAAAGTTACTTCAATTTGCGGCATGCCACGTTGTGCTGGTGGAATGTCTGATAAGTCAAAGCGACCCAGTGATTTATTTGCAGACGCCATTTCACGCTCACCTTGTAATACATGAATGGTTACCGCCGGCTGATTGTCTTCTGCTGTTGAGAAAACTTGTGATTTCTTTGTTGGGATCGTCGTGTTACGCTCGATCAACTTAGTCATCACACCACCCATTGTTTCAATACCAAGAGATAATGGCGTTACATCAAGAAGCAATACATCTTTCACATCACCGGCTAATACACCACCTTGAATGGCAGCACCCATTGCAACTGCTTCATCAGGGTTTACATCACGGCGTGGCTCTTTACCAAAGAATGCTTTAACTTCTTCTTGTACTTTAGGCATACGTGTTTGACCACCAACCAATAATACATCAGTAATTTCAGAGACTTTAAGACCTGCATCTTGTAATGCTTTTTTGCATGGCTCAATTGAGCGCTTAACTAGATCTTCAACCAATGATTCAAATTTAGCACGTGTTACTTTGATATTTAAATGCTTAGGACCCGTTGCATCCGCTGTGATATATGGCAAGTTAACATCTGTTTGTTGCGCAGATGATAATTCAATCTTCGCTTTTTCAGCGGCTTCACGTAAACGCTGAAGCGCTAAAGTATCATTATGCAGATCAATACCACTGTCTTTCTTGAACTCATCAATTAAATAGTTCATTAATGCGACGTCAAAATCTTCACCACCTAGGAAAGTATCACCATTAGTTGCTAATACTTCGATTTGGCTATCGCCATCAACGTTAGCAATCTCAATAATAGATACGTCAAATGTACCACCACCTAAGTCATAAACAGCAATCGTTTGATCTGCTTTTTGCTTATCCATACCATAAGCAAGTGCCGCTGCTGTTGGCTCATTAATAATACGCTTAACATCTAAGCCAGCAATGCGACCTGCATCTTTTGTTGCTTGGCGCTGAGCATCGTTAAAATAAGCAGGAACAGTGATTACCGCTTCTGTTACCGTTTCACCTAAAAAATCTTCTGCGGTTTTTTTCATTTTACGCAATACTTCAGCAGATACTTGCGGTGGCGCCATCTTTTTATCTTTTAGTACTTCAACCCAAGCATCACCATTGTCTGCTTTGATTACTTTATAAGGTACCTTTTTAACGATGTCTTCTTGAACCACTTTCTCGTCAAACTTGCGTCCAATTAAACGCTTAACAGCAAATAGTGTATTGTGTGGATTCGTTACTGCTTGGCGCTTAGCCGCTTGCCCTACTAAAATCTCACCACCTTCAGTGTATGCTACGATTGAAGGCGTTGTACGCGCACCCTCTGCATTTTCAATAACACGAGCTGTTTTACCATCCATTACTGCAACGCAAGAGTTGGTTGTACCTAAATCTATACCTATAATTTTACCCATTATGATCTCCTTTTATTTCAACGCTCAAAAATATGTTGACGCGTTTTTATTTTTCAAGTTTTTATTTGTTTTTATTTTGTTTGTTTCTTAAGTTTTCCACTTTTTGCACTTAACAATGAAGAAATGAGTTGCTCCATTTCTCACCTCTCCCCCTGCGGGAGAGGCCTTGCAGCTTATGCTGCGCGGGTGAGAGGAATCATTAAAACTCAACTTAATTCCTATTGATTACTATGCAATATGCCCCTACGTTTACACCATTTGCAAAGTAGGGAATATAGGGTCTTAGTTTTTAACAACCAAAACACGTGCCGGACGAATGACACGATTATTCAGCTCATAGCCCTTTTGAAAGACATTCATCACCATGTTGTCATCCATCTCAGGATTAGGTGACATTGCCATCGCTTCATGTTTATTTGGATCAAATACTTCACCCTCTGGATCAAGCTGTGTCACACCAAATTTCTCAAGTGTGTCGACCAACATCTTCATCGTTAAGATCACGCCTTCAGACATTGCTTTAGCTTCCTCAGACTCAGCTGAAACTTCAGTTGCCTTCTCCATACTATCAAGCACAGGCAATAATGCATTAGCGAATTTTTCCAAAGCAAATTTATGTGCATTCTCAACATCTTTTTGTGCGCGACGGCGAATATTCTCCATCTCAGCATGGGCACGTAATACTTTATCATCGGCAGTAGCAACAGTTTCTTGCATATTGTCAATCGTTGTTTTGAGGGATTCATTTTCTTTACGAAGTGTAATGACCTCATCAATCATATCTTGAGATTCAGTAGTTTCCTGATCAGCAGCTTCCCCTGCCATCAACTCAAAATCTTCTTCGTGCTGTTTTGGATGTTTATGTGACATTGATACACCTTAAATTATTTTTTAAGTTTTTTATTACGGCGTAACAATTGCGGGCGCTTTTGCGCTTTTCAAGAAATTATTTTAATAAATTATCATCTAGCTATTACTAGAAGACATCCCTATCCTGATCTATCCATTGTGCTCTTACTAGGGAAAGCTTAATTTGTCTCTTGCGTTAAAACGTTATTATTGATGACAAATTTGCCATTAACTACCGAACTTGCTGGCGTGTTATTTTGATACTGCCAATACGCTTGCATTTGTGTGCCATCTTGGGCATTTGTTACCACCAAGGTGCACAACTCATCCTTCTGAGAATTATTAACTAGCTTGTATATAGGGTTGCCTGATTGACTTACGGTTGACAACGAACAAAAAGATTGGCTTCCTAGCGATAAAGCCAGCTGCGCTGTCGTATTGTCTAGCGCAAAATACATTGGAGCACTTTCTACTTCTGGATTTGTGTGTAAATTCACCGTTAGATTATTACCACTTTGAATAGTAAATCGCGTATTAATTAATTCATATTTAATACTTATGCTTTGTTCAACACCATTTATCGTAATTGTGCTTGTGTATGACTGTGTAGATATGCCTTCATTAGGAATATTATTCCTTGTGATTTGCAATTGACACTCACCACCTTGTGCCTGCAATTCAGTACCACAATTACCATTACTAATTGTAAAATGCTGCGTAAAGTCGGAGCCTGCTAAGGTTTTGATACTTGATATCACTTGCGCAATATTTACAGGCTGATAATTAACACCTACTTTTGATACATCAGATGAAGTTTGCAGACTAATTTGTCCTGACTCGCCAGGCGCAAATGCTGCATCTAGGTTCACACTTAAAGGGGTAACAGAACCACCGGTGCCAGCATCAGAGCCACCACCGCCACAAGCAGTTAGTGTCAAGGCTGCAACAGATATACCTAATAATGAAAATGCCTTAAGAATCGTTTTTTTATGGAATGTCATAAATACGTTTGCTTCCTATTTTATTTGATTATCGAAGGGGGAATGAAAACAATTTGTATTATTTTCGCGCAATAAATTAACGCATAAAACATATCCAGTCAAATAAAATTTAAATAAATTTTGAGCAAAAACATTATTTTCAATCGCAATATAACTTCACTTAGTTTTGTTACTGCAAAGATCAATCAACATGTATAGTTGCATGATATTTGATATATCTATTGTCCTTTGCTATACCTAGCAATGATCAACTAACCCAAAGGAATATATCTATGAATATAACAACAAAATTTACCTCTTTATCCTTGATTTGCTTAGCCTTTTTCCAAATAAATCATGCTTACGCAGACCAGCAAGGAGGCATTGTAAGTTTATGTGCAGACAACCAAGTCTCGATTTGGAAAAGTACAACCCTTGATCCAGGCAATGCTAAAAATGGTAGCATTAGCTTTGATGTCTCACAGGCGACACTCTATCTTGATATTAGCCAATCCAAAGCAATTATGGAAAGCATTCACTCAAATGCCATAGAAGGTGTTTATAACAATGGTCAAGAAGACTGTAATAGTGGAAAAATTTGTTTTCAAAACGCCAAGGATGACGGTCATAATGGCAGGCAATTTATTTCATCTGATTTCTCAATGACATTTAGCGCTACTATCGTATATACCCCTTTGAGTATTACTTTGGATAACCCAAAAGGTACAATTATACTCACGCCATATAGAGTGAATAGCTCCACCTACCCACGAATTTTACAAGCTAATGCTAAACAAAAAAGTAATCAAAGCCAAAGTGAAAACTCCAATGATTTCCCCTTTGTCTACTGGCAATTTGAAGGTTGCAGTAATGCATTAACAATACAATAAAGCACACCACTCCCCAACATCAACTAATTTCAAATCGGCAATAGCTTCCAGCGCGCTTTCCGTTTACCATGTTATCGTTTGATTGTTTGATATTATGGAGCAAAAAAGATGGCACAACATCATCATAAACTTATTATTTTGGGATCCGGTCCTGCGGGCTATACAGCAGCTATCTATGCCGCACGCGCTAATTTAAACCCAGTGATTATTACTGGTATGCAGCCAGGTGGGCAATTAACTACAACAACTGACGTTGATAACTGGCCAGGTGAGGAAAATGGTATTCAAGGACCTGAACTTATGCAAAAGCTGCAAGCCCAAGCTGAACGCTTTAACACTCAGATGATTTACGATCACATCAATCAAGTAGATCTTAAGAATCGCCCTTTCAAATTGATTGGGGATAATGATCAATACAGCTGTGATGCCTTGATTATTGCCACAGGAGCAAGTGCCAAATATTTGGGACTTCCCTCTGAAGAAGCATTTATGGGCAAAGGCGTTTCTGCGTGCGCCACATGTGATGGCTTTTTCTATCGTGGCAAAGATGTCGCGGTTATTGGAGGAGGTAACACTGCCGTTGAGGAAGCTCTTTATTTATCAAATATTGCTAAAACTGTAACATTAATTCATCGTCGTGATGAGTTACGAGCAGAGAAAATTTTGATTGATCAATTTATAAAAAAATCAAAAGAAGGCAACATTCGTTTTGAATGGTTTCACACCCTTGATGAAGTCTTAGGTAATGATGCAGGTGTAACTGGTGTACGTATCAAAGATGTCAAATCAAATACTACCAAAGAGCTTGCCGTTGATGGCGTATTTATCGCCATTGGTCACACTCCAAACACACAGATCTTCAATGATCAACTTCAAATGGAAAATGGCTATATTACGGTTAAATCCGGTCTTGCTGGCAATGCCACGCAAACATCTATCGAAGGCGTTTACGCCGCAGGCGATGTGATGGATCATGTGTATAAACAAGCGGTTACTTCAGCTGGCACGGGGTGCATGGCAGCACTTGATGCTGAGAAATATCTTGATGCGCTGAAGTAAACAGCTAAACAATAGTTTTTTAGTAACAATGGATATTCAGGGCGAGCCCGAATATGACGATTTGCGGTCATTCTCGGACTTGATCCGAGAATCCAAAAAATACCTAATCATATTTGCATACGTACTTAAACAACAAGATTACGCGATCACACGTGTGACATTTTCAACATAAGCTGTTGAACTCATCTTTTTAGCCAGCGTATCTAAGGTTTGCATATCCATCAAAATCAAGCTTAGTTTGATCGTTTTATGTTTATCTGAATGCGAAGGCTGTAATGCTGCAATCGTTATCTTTTCAATCGTCAAAATACTGGTAACTTCGTGTACCGCCTTTTCAACATCGCTACAAATCAACAATAAATCAACCTGATAACGTCTTAAATCCTTTTTTCCCCACTGCACATCAAGCACCCGCTCAGGCGAGCTTAAGCTTAAACGTAAGAAATTAGGACACACCGCTCTATGCACAGTCACCCCTCGCCCATGCGTTAGATAACCGACAATATCGTCACCTTGCACCGGTTTGCAGCATCCGGCCATATGTGACAATAAATTATCAACACCATAAATCGTCAAATCCGTTTTGCGTGCATTGTCTTTTAAACTTTGTGTGACATTAACACTTTTAATCGCCACTTCTTCAACCGTTGACTTTTCAATAAGCTTGTAATGTTCAACGATATAATTAACCACCTGATTAAAACGCAGAGATCCCGTTTCAATACCAGCATACAATGTTTCCTCATCTGCCATATTAAAATGTGAAGCAACTTCAGCATAATCAATGGACTTTAAGCGATGATGCTTTAACTCATCCAAAAGACGCTCGCGACCCAAGGCCGCATTTTGCTCTTTATTAAGCTGCTTAAACCAACGCGCCACACGTGCGCGAATCTTCGCTGAATGAATAAAGCCGCTACCAGCATTTGACCAATCCAAGCTAGGGCTTGGCTCCTTGTGAGTGAGAATCTCAACCTTATCCCCTGTGCTAAGTTTCGTTGTCAACGGCACAATCTTGCCATTGATTTTAGCACCCTTAGTGCGATGCCCAATCATCGTATGCACCATATAGGCGAAATCAAGGACAGTCGATCCTAACTCAAGATCAATCACATCACCATTAGGAGTGAATACATACACCCGATTTCCGGCAAGCTCCTTTTTAAGCTCTTCGCTTTTTAACTCATCGGCAAGCTCAGTCTCCCAGTCAAGTAACGATCGCAACCAATTAACGCGAGCCTCGTAACTTGGGTCATGCTTAACCCCTTCTTTATAACGCCAATGCGCCGCCACCCCCATCTCCGATTCATTATGCATTTGATGTGTTCTAATTTGAATCTCTAGTGTTAAATGCTCAGGTCCATAAACAACGGTGTGCACAGAGCGGTAACCATTAGGCTTAGGTGTGGCAATATAATCAGCAAATTCACTGGCTATTGGTTCCCATAATTGATTAACAATGCTTAACGCGCGATAACATTCATCAACCGAATCAACCAAAACACGCATCGCTCGAATATCATATAGCTCATCAAGATTACGCTCTTTCTTGCGTAGCTTGCGCCATATGCTATAGATGTGCTTTACCCGACCAGATAATTCAAAATGGATATTTTCTTTCTTAAGCTCAGCTGCAAGCATCTCCATCGCATCATGAATATAAGCCTCACGCTGCAAGCGCTTCTTTTTTAGTCCTCTGGCGATTTTCTTATATTCAACAGGATATAAACAGGCAAAAGCACGATCCTCAAGCTCCCACTTTGTCTTTGACAAGCCCAAACGATTTGCCAATGGTGCGTATATCTCAAGGATTTCCTTAGCAATTGTCTGCTTATAACTTTCCGTCCAGTTCTTAACCGCACGCATCGTGCATACTCGATCTGCCAACTTAACCAACACGATGCGTACATCTTCAACGATGGTTAATAGCATCTTACGAAAGGTATCAATTTGCGCCTGGTTAGGTTTGTCATTTTGCAATGCTCTGACTGCCGACATAGCTGTCGCACCATCAAGAATCTTCAAGACCGCTTCACCACAAGCTTGAAGTACAAGCTCAGGCGAAATTTTTTGATTATAATGAAGCTCAAACAGCAATGCGGCAGCGATGGATTCCTCATCCGCCTGCAAATCAAAAAGCACTGCCGCCATTTCAACACCATAACCAAAACAAGTACCACCATGCACCGAAGGCTCATCAACACCGTATTGCGCTAAAATATCAATTGCACCGGCAATCGTTGCTAAACGTTGTTTTGGATAAAAGTCTTCTAACAAAGGTAACCATTTTTGAAAATCAATCAACCCTTCATCGGTTAAGGCATATTTGTCCGTTACTTGCACCATTCTTATCTATCCAAAAATCATCTTAAAAAACTTGAAGTCCACGCTTGGGATTCAAGCATGCACTATCAATAAAAGCTGTATTTAAGGATAACGAAAATCAGTGAAAAACCCTAGTGAAAGTATGATAAATATCAAACATCTTGCGTTAGGTAAAAAAAGGTAAAAAAATACTAAGTCAATCGATAAGCCGGGTTCTGTCGTGGACAGTCATTTATCTAGGCATTATGTCACCATAATGCTCAAGCAGCCTACCCGGTTGCAGCGCGAGCCACACTATTACAACCCTATTTGGCCTTGCTTCAGATGGGGTTTACCATGCCACTTTTGTTACCAAAAGCGCGGTGCGCTCTTACCACACCGTTTCACCCTTACCTATGTCTATTAAAAACACAGGCGGTCTATTCTCTGTTGCACTTTCCGTAAGCTTACGCTTCCCAGGCGTTACCTGGCATCTTGCTCTTTGAAGCCCGGACTTTCCTCGTCCTACCACTTTTGGCAACTCTAGGCTTTTTCTTTATAAAAACTCTGATTTGCCAAAAGTGGTAAGACGCGACTGTCTGATCAACTTAGCGGGCAGAATTATATACTTAACTGACGACGAGTGGCAATAATCTCTTGATCATAAGTTGTTTTCAAGCGACTAAACTCGGTTTGCAATGCCAATAATTGCTCATTCGCCTTTTTTTGAAAATCACGCACTTCTTGATCACAGGTCATGCGCGTATTAAGTAACTCATTTTGTGCTGCTTGATAATGCTCTTGTGCTAACAAACGTGTACTTCTAATAATGGCTAATGCCTGAAAAAGCTTCTGGATAATCGCAGGCTCCGCCTGCAAGCGCTCCGTGGTTAATGACTCGCGCGGTGCAATCGCCTCATAAGACTCATCAGAATTCCCATTACCGATAAATTGCGTTCTTGAATAAGATTTTCTGTATTCGCTTTGCCCATGAGCAGATTGCTGTTGACGCACAGATTTCTTTGATTTAAAGCCATTCATATCTGGTCTACGCAGAGAAGAAGTGCTTGCATTTCTCTCATCATCAGATCTTGATTGTGAAAATTTAGGTCTTGCATTTTTATTTTCATGCATTAATTGCGCATTTTCTTTTTGCCACTTACCAAGAAGGATCGCGATCTGTGCATGCGTGCCCTTACCTAACTCGCGACGCACATATTCAAGTGTGACTTTGCGCCCCTCACAACTTAGGCGTTCGGCAACTGCAGCAAGTTCATCATAAGTTATCTGGTTATCTTCCGACATGAATTCCCTTAATTAAGATATTTCATATTTTTATTTTTTAATTTTTTAAACTTTTTCTATTTTTTCTTACTTAGCATTTACTTTTAAGCTTAACTCAATCCCACCAAAGGTTTCGATATTCCAATAAATAGAAACAATCCCTAAACAAGTCACCTAATAGCAAATGAAAAATGTACGCCCATCGAATACGTACAATTTAGTTTTAGCAGAAAATCATTTTAAAGGTAAATGAAAACGGCTGAATTATGACTAAAAATATGCTCAAGCTCAAGAGAAATCATGCTAATACTGCTAAAAGACCAACACTACTTAATATTTGCAGCACAATAATAAATGCACCCAATAGGATCAATAATGATAAATATATTTTGCTGGGTAGCGTATTGCGCCCCTCACTATTTCTTAATGACCATGCCATACACGCCGGCAGTATAATCAGTAAAATACAAACAAAAATACTGGCATAGCCTAATGCAGCCAAGAAGCCATTGACGAAAAAAACAGCAAATATCAATGGTGGCACATAGGTGATCACAAAGTTTAAAAGCTTTGATTTCGTCGATTTCTTCAAGCGATAAGCATCTTGATTAAAGTGAAAAAGTGCTAACGTCACGCCAAGAAAAGATGTTGTGACTGCAATATTAGAAAATCCAACAATAAAGCCACTGGCTGCACGCACATTCAGTAGATGATGATACGCCTTACCTAAATCAACACCATGTGTCATCAGATATTTAAACCCATACTCACCCAAAACAGGGACAACACCTAAAGTAACAATAACCCATACCACATAGACGATAAATGGCACACTCGCACCAATAACAACAATGCGCTTTAACTCATGGTCATTTTTAAAATAATTACGGATCGTTGGAATCACAATATGAAACCCAAAAGAGGTAATCAAGATAGGGAAAGCATACCACGCATAGCCAACACCCATGCTTTGCGTGCTTAATAAACTGGTTTGCACATATGGCACGACGACCACAATAATCCCAACAAAACAAAGTGCTTTAAGGGTAAAGAACAGTTTATTTAACTGATCAACTGCTGAGGTGCCAAAATATATAACCGCTCCCAATATCACGGTAAATAACAGCGCCCCGTAACCGCCCGAGTTACTCACCCCTAGCACATATTGATCAAGCAACCCGCCACCCATCGCAATATATGCTGTGGTTAATGCATATAGTAGTAATAGATAAGCCAACCAATTGACAACTTGTCCAAAGCGTCCCAAAGTAGCAAACGCCATGGTATTTAGATCTGCCGTTAATGGCTGGCGCACATTGACTTCAACGATCAACAAGGCTGTTGCTAACATAATAATCCAGTTGATAAACAACAAGATCAACGCGCTTTTAAAACCAACTGCAGCAACAGCGTACGGAATACCGAGCATTCCCGCGCCAATCGATGTACCGGCAATTAACAAAATACCCCCAAGTTTTTTCATCCTTGAAACCGTATGCGGTGTATGATTTTCCAACATGTTTTTGAATCAAAAAATTAGCGAAGCCTCATCTTATCATTACCATTCAAACTGACAACTAATTTTCTTGTATAGTTTCATAATTCTCTATAGATTAAGAGATGCTCTTGGCTTCACATTGATTACCATATCCTGATCAACAAAGCCATTTGCTAAACGATAAGCGCCCGCTATAGCAATCATTGCCCCATTGTCTGTGCAATACGCCAAAGGCGGATAATAAACCTGCCAATGGTTTTTAAGTGCTAACTCACTAAGCGCTGATCGCAATCCCTTGTTAGCACTAACGCCACCTGAAACGACTAAATTTTTCATGCTGGTATGTTTTAATACACGCTTACATTTAATGACAATCGTGTCAATCAATGCCTCTTGAAATGCATAGGCAATGTCCGCTTTAATTTGTTCACTTTTATCACCTTGCGCCTGCCAAGTATTAAGCACGGCTGTTTTCAAGCCACTAAAACTAAAATCAAACCCAGGGCGATCACACATCGGACGCGGAAAAGTAAAAACACCTGCTCGCCCTTGTTCAGCAAGGCTTGCCAAATGCGGACCACCAGGATAAGGCAATCCCAATAATTTAGCCGTTTTATCAAAAGCCTCACCTGCGGCATCATCAATCGACTCACCTAATAGTTCATATTGCCCAAAGCGTTTAACGGCAATTAACTGGGTATGTCCACCTGAAACCAATAATGCCACATAAGGATACTCAGGCTTAGCCTCTTCACTTAATAACGGTGCCAATAGATGCCCTTCTAAGTGATGAATCGCAATCGCAGGAACATCAAGCATATAGCTTAATGTTTTGGCAAATGTTGCGCCAACCATTAGCGCACCAACCAACCCTGGCATTGCCGTATAAGCAATGGTATCGATATCCTCAAGTGTCAGTCCTGCATGCGCTAATGCTTCTTTAGTCAGTGGAATGAGTTTAGCTACATGATCACGCGAAGCAAGCTCAGGTACCACCCCACCATATTGCGCATGCAAATCAATCTGGCTGAACAATGCATTGGCAAGAAGTTTGTGTTTCGAGCCATCATAAATGGCAATGCCCGTTTCATCACATGATGTTTCAATGCCAAGGACAATCATTCCTTGATTGCCTTATCACGCAGTTTTCTTTTGCGTGACAGTAACATCAAAACCATACCGATAACAAGCCCCAAGACAAAAACCACCAACAGTAGCAATATCAACGGCAAATGAAACGTCCCAATCAAATAATTAAAAGTCACTTCCTGCGCATTTAATACTGCTAATGCCGCAACCAAAACAAATATAATCACTAAGATTATGTATCCCAATAAACGCATCATATCTCCTATAGCATATGCATTAATTCATGCCGTGCATGATAGTATATCTTTGTGGGCGTATGCAATACGCCCCTAAAAACTTCTCTGTTTGTTCTAAACCTATAGCGCATGCAGCTATAGCAAACTTTCCATTTTCGATAACTTCAAATTTACAAACGTTGGCTGAGCGTCAGTCGAAGCCATTTTTTATCCACCCCTTCGACTTCGCTCAGGGGACGGCTCATAAACAGGATGTTTTTCAATTTTTCTTTTCTTAAATGACAAATAAAGCCTTTTACGCTTTGCCAATACAAGTGTTCGACTCAACAGCGTGCTATAAATAGGGCTTCCTCCCATAAAAATTGCAGCAATCGTTGCACTAAAACAAGTCACAATCAATGGCAAGATCAGCGCATAATTCATCGTCATCTCAACAACAAGTACGATTCCTGTCAATGGCGCGCTCACCGTTGCGGTGAAAAGTGCACTCATGCCAGCAACAGCAAAAACTTGTGGATTGGTTATAAGCTCTGGAAAAAGCGCATGCGCAACAATGCCAAAAAACATACCAAAAATCGTCCCCAATGCTAGCATGGGGGCAAATATCCCACCAGGAACTCCTGTGCCATAGCTAACCAAAGTCGTGACAAAGCGCAAAATAAATAAAGCAATTAAGGCTGACAAAGCAATCTCACCGTGCAATGCATCGGGCATCACTTTATAACCACCGCCAACCACATGCGGCAAAAAGACAATGAGCAAGCCCGTTGCCGCACCAATGAGAATGATCCACTTCCAAAAATCAAAGCCTGAACGCTTAGCAAAAAAGTTCAATGAATGCACTAGATATTTATTAAACAACACACCCAAAGCACCAAAAATTGCACCAAAAACGACAAAAAGCCATAAACTTGACAAAGGTGGCGCATTGTACGCCGTCATATCGATATCCATCATCTGGCGAATATTATACCCTCCTGTTTGCAGTAATGCTTCAAGCAAAATATCTGCAACAACACAGGCAACAATCACCGTTTGCAATGATTGAAAGCTGTATTTAAATTGCCGACGCATTTCTTCAATCACAAACAAAATCCCTGCTAAAGGCGCATTAAATGCCGTTGCAAGACCAGCGCCTGCACCTGCCGCGATAAGCACATGCGCATAATCATTATTCAGTCTAAAGATACTTTTAACCAACTGACCAATCGCACCACCCATTTGAATCGTGGGACCTTCTCTTCCTAAGACAAGACCACTTGATAAAGACATCACCCCACCAATAAATTTAGCTGGCAACACACGCCACCATCGAAGCTCGCGCACGCCTTCAAGTGCCCCTTCAATTTCTTGGACTCCACTACCTGAAGCCTCAGGCACCATGTATCTGACAATAACTAACGATAAAATCAAAAATACACTGGAGAAGAACATGCTAAATAGGCACAGCAAGAACAGATGGTCTTGTAGCGCAATAAAAGCTGCTTGCTGCCCTGCCAATATCCAATGGATACATAACTGAAAAAGTGCGCCAATACTTCCCACTAACACACCGACAATACCGCCATAGACGGTTGATCGCAATACATCCTTTGGGTAATGAATTTTATTCATCCTCGTCCTTAAAATGATTTCATTTTTCTATATCCTAGGCATTAGCATAGAAACTCTTTAAGATTATTACAAGCATTCAACAATTTAACTTTCATTCACAGTGACCTTTTGCTAAAATACCGCTGTTTTTGCTCAATAGTTTTATAGCGCAATAACAAACGACAATTTGATATGGATTTTGACGATTGTACATCGACTGGGAGAAGTCAATTGCGTTAGCGCAATTAGCCAATGACTCATTCATCTACATGACGCTTTAAAATCCAGCCACACATAGTGTATTGACCTTTGGGTCTTTGTTATGTGTTTTTAAGAGAAAGCATAAAATATGCAAAACAGATTTAGATGATTAATAACTGCAGTTATCTAAGGCAACTGCAAGCGACCTTGGGGCGTCTGCCTACAAAGGTTGCACACATTAAACGTTAAATCACACAAAGGTATTAGGACAAGGTTTAAGTGTCCTTAATTTGTGTAAGCACTTATGACAAAGAGCATAAGTGACCATAGCAGAATATTTGCGTTTTTGGTCATATAGGCGCAAACGCAAGATGAGAAAACTATAGGAATCACAAAAAAAGATGGTTGTTTTTATAACAATAATAACAATAACAGCGTGCTTTTATTGGGCTTTAACTAGCCAAGCATGCGCTTTATTTCATGCAAACACATCATCTACACACTTAACTTCATCCTTTGTACCTTTTAAACAACCTGAATTTAAAAGGATAACAACACATGAAAAAAATGTTAATCAATGCGCGTCAAGCAGAAGAAACGCGTATTGCAATCGTCGACAACGTGCAACTGATGGATTTAGACATCGAGAGTGTTGACAGAGAACAGAAAAAAGCCAATATCTACAAAGCAAAAATTTCACGCATTGAGCCAAGCTTAAATGCTGTTTTCGTTAACTATGGTGAAGATAAGAATGGTTTTTTACCGTTTAAAGAAATCTCCCCTGAATACTTCAAGAAAACGGCTAAAGACCAAGATACATCTTTAAACGAGTTGCTTGATGTCGGTCAAGAGTTGATTGTGCAAATCGCTAAAGAAGAGCGTGGTTCAAAAGGTGCGGCTTTAACAACATTTATCACACTTGCCGGCTGCTATATGGTATTGATGCCAAATAATCCAAGTGCTGGTGGAATTTCTCGCCGCATCGAAGGTGATGAGCGTCAAAAACTCAAAGCACTTTTTGATTCACTAACCATCCCTGCCAATATGGGCGTTATTATCCGCACAGCAGGTGTTGATCGCTCTGCTGATGAAATCCAAGCGGATCTTGACACTTTGACAACACTTTGGGATGCGATTAAGCGTGTTTCCTATCAGCGTAAAGCGCCTTTTTTAATTCATAAAGAAAGTGACATTACTATTCGCGCCATTCGTGATCATTTAAAAGAAGATATCAAAGAAATCATTATCGATGATGAGGAATCTTACGAAGATCTTAAGCGCCAATTAAGTATGCTACGTCCTAGCTTTGTTGAGCGTTTACAACTTTACAAAAAAGATCTGCCATTATTTAACGCCTTCCAAATTGAAAAGCAAATTGAAAGCGCGTTTAAACGTGAAGTGCAATTGCCATCGGGTGGTTCAATCGTGATTGATACCACAGAAGCATTAACTGCAATCGATATTAACTCAGCACGCTCTACCAAAGGTGATAATATCGAAGAGACCGCTTTTGCGACGAATTTGGAAGCTGCTGAGGAAATCGCGCGACAATTACGTCTACGTGATCTTGGTGGTTTGATCGTTGTTGACTTTATTGATATGGCATTTTTCCCGAATCAAAAAGCCGTTGAGCAAAAGTTGGTTGACGCGTTGTTCCATGATCGTGCGCGCATTCAAATGACGCGTATTTCTAAGTTTGGCTTAGTGGAAATCTCACGTCAGCGTTTACAAGCATCTCTTGGTGAATCAGTGATGCACTCATGCCCACGTTGCGCAGGACACGGTTTTATTCGCTCAATCCCATCACTTGCTTTATCTATTTTACGCAATGTCCATGCTGAGGCAGTACGTGAAAAAACCAATGAGTTACGCGTACAATTACCAATCGATGTTGCGACATTCCTTTTGAATGAGAAGCGCGATGAGTTATCTCAGATTGAAGAAGGTACAAGCACGAAGGTTACCTTAATCCCTAATGCTAACTTGCAGTCGCCACATTACAGTGTGCAACGCATTTGGGGTGATGCTTATACGGCAAGTCGCCCAAGCTATGATTTGATTGAAGATAAAAAAGATGTTGAACTTTATAAAGCACCAAAACAAGATAAATCAAAACAACCTGCGTTAAAATCAGCTGATTATAATCAGCCTTCTAACTCATCTCACAATAGTGACAGCAAAAAAACCGAAGATAAGCCACAAGCTAACAAAGAATTGAGCAAAGAAACCAAGCATAACAAGACTGAAACCAAGGGTTTCTGGGCAAAATTAAGCGCTTTTTTCTTCAGCGATAAAGAAGCCAGCACTGAGCGTGATGCACGTGATCAAAAACCATCACAGAAATCTACGCAACCTAAAAAAGGTCAGCAAGATAAAGCTGATAACAAAAATAATGAGCGTAATAATCAACGCGATAAGCCTCAATCTCGTGATGGACGCAATAATGACCGTGATAACAATCGTCGCGATAATCGCAATAACAATAGAAATCAGCACGAGAATAAGCCACGTCATCAGCAACAAAGTGATGAGCGTAACGATCATCACAACAAATCTAGTGACGCACGCGATAACAACGACAATCGCAATGATCGTGGTAATAAGAATGATCGTAATGACCGCAACAATCGTAATGATAGAAATGATAGAAACGATCGTGATAGAGGCAATAAGGGCAACCGTAGTAATAACCGCAATAATCAACGCCTACAAGTTCATCAAAGCGAAGAGATGGTTGACATTGCTGCCCTGAAGAAGGATTCACCTGAAGCACAAAAAGCAGCGAAAGAAAAAGCGATTATGAAAACGATTTCAACCACACCTGAAGAGAAAATTTCAGTGATGGTTAAAGAGGTCTTAGCCGAAGTTACGACACTGACCAGTGATCAGGCTGTTCAGGTTGAAACACATGCTTCGCAAACTCGCAAAGTTAAATACTTAAACTTTGAAGTGGTGGATACGCAAGCATTAACTGCTCAAATTGCCAAAGAAGAAAAGCTTAAGCAAAAAGAGCTTGCCAAACAGGCTAAAGAAGCACAGGAATCAACAGCAGAAGCTGAAGAAATTGGAATTATCATTGGCGAAACCACGCTGCAAAGTGATGATAGCACTACTGATGATCGCGAACTTGAAACAGTTGAAGCAAGTGATCATGACGATAACAACAAACAAGAGAGAAAACCGCGCCCTCGCAAATCAGCGCGTAAACCGGCGCACATGGAATACTCTCCTGCGGTTGATGTTAACGCTCAAGGCTATATCACTAAAACCTAATTCATTGGAGTTATGTGCTTTAGAAATTAAAACACCCCGTCAGCCTACGGCTGCCACCCCTCTTGCAAAGAGGGGAATTGAGTAAGGACTGGTATTATTCCCCTCTTTGCAAGAGGGGTGCCAAGCTTGCGAGGCGGGGTGTTGAAATGAGCAAATTAAGCAACATGAATGCTTAAAATAATTACTTTCTTTTTAGATTGCGATAAAGTTAAACAAGTGAGGACAAATGATGATTAAGTTTAGATCTAAAGCACTTTTTATTGGTGGTATTTTATTAGCAAGTTTCAGCATTCAAACAGCAAATGCTTGTCTTTCCAAAGCCTATAACGATGCATATGCATTGTTTAAACATGGTCAATATAGCCAGTCGGTGCCTGCATTTACCAATCTCTATAATAACGGCTGCCCAACCTCTCCTTACTTTCTAGGGACTTATTACACCTATGGCATTGCCGTTAAACCTAATTATGATACGGCGATCAAATATTTTGATAAGTTCCTTGATAAGAAAAATCTGGCACAACCCAGGGACTATCGCGCCAATGCCTATCGTGCTTTAGCACTGATTTACAACGCTAAAAATCAACCAGAAAAAGCCCATGCTTATCTTATTGACTCAGCCAAGCTAGGTAATACTGAAGCGATGTATTTATTAGGTCGATCATATATTGGCAAAGATCAACCGTATTATACAAAAACCGATCTTCACCAAGCCTTTATCTGGCTTAATAAGGCTGCTAATTATGGCAACATTGCGGCCATGAAACTCATTTATCAACATGAATTACAAAAAGATGCTTAAAGCACAATAAACAGGTAAAACATATGTTTAAAAGTTTATCCGAACGCTTAGGTGGCTCACTTGACAAACTTAAAGGTCAAGGTCGCTTAACCGAAGACAATATCAAAAGTGCCTTACGCGATGTGCGTATGGCATTACTTGAGGCTGATGTTGCCCTCCCCGTCGTCAAAGAGTTTATCAGTCGCATTCAAGAAGAAGCATTGGGTGAGAAAATCCGCACAAGTTTAACACCTGGTCAGACCTTTATTGCGATGGTCAAAAAAGAGCTTGAACGCACATTAGGTGAGAAAAATGAAACACTTAATCTAAGCGCTCAACCACCTGTTGTTATCTTAATGGCAGGCTTACAGGGCTCTGGTAAAACAACGACTACGGCAAAGCTTGCAAAGTTCTTAAAAGAACGTCAAAACAAAAAAGTCATGGTGGTCAGTGCCGACGTTTACCGACCAGCAGCGATTAAGCAGCTACAAACTTTAGCCGAGTCTTTAGATATCAGCTTTTGTCCATCATCAGCTGATGAAAAGCCGATTGATATTGCACAAAGAGCCTTGCAACTTGCCAAGCAACAAGTATGTGACGTTTTAATACTCGATACTGCTGGACGTTTGCATATTGATCATGAAATGATGGATGAGGTCAAAGCGTTACATCATGCGATGAAACCTATAGAGACGCTCTTTGTCGTTGATAGCATGACCGGTCAAGATGCGGCAAATACAGCCAAAGCATTTAATGATGCTTTGCCGTTAACCGGTGTTGTGCTGACTAAAGCCGATGGTGATGCCAGAGGAGGAGCTGCTCTTTCTATTCGTGAGATTACTGGCAAACCGATTAAATTTATCGGGATGGGTGAAAAAACCGATGCGTTAGAGCCCTTTCACCCAGATCGTATCGCTTCACGCATTTTAGGTATGGGTGATGTGCTTTCTTTGATTGAAGAAGTTGAGCATAAAGTCGATCAAAAAGAAGCTAAAGAGCTTGCAACAAAACTTAAAAAAGGCAAATCATTCACCTTAGAAGACTTCAAAAATCAGTTGCAGCAAATGAAGAAAATGGGTGGCGTCGGCTCAATGCTCGATAAACTGCCAGGCATGGGTAACATGTCTGCTAATCTTCAGGATAAAGTCAACGATAAGATGTTTATACAAATGGAAGCAATCATCAACTCGATGACGCCTTTTGAACGCCGCAAACCTGAATTTATCAAATCATCGCGTAAACTGCGTATTGCCAAAGGCTCTGGCACACAAGTGCAAGATATTAATCGTCTATTAAAGCAGTTCACACAAATGCAAAAAATGATGAAGAAAATCAGTGGCAAAGGCGGCATGGGCAAAATGATGGGGACTATGCGCCAAATGAAGCAAATGAAAAACATGCCAGGCATGATGCCTCCTGGTGGCAAAGGTGGCAAGCTATTCTAAATAGCTTGTTTGACTCAACTTCATTTGATCAACTTCAAAAATAAATTATCTACTATTTTCACTTTTATGCAGCAGGAAAATCAGGTACTGTAACGTTTTAGTAATCAAAACCTTCAATTTCTGGAAACTTTTTCATGGCAAATAACTCATTGGCAAAGCAGCTTGGCTGCATGATGATTGTCACCGGTACTGAGATCGGTGCTGGTATTTTAGCGCTCCCCATAATCACCGCCAAGCTTGGCTTTTTTATCAGTAGCATTGTCATGCTTATTGCGTGGTGCATTATGACCTATACCGCACTTTTGATTGCTGATATCTCGTTATCAATGCCAAAAGGTGCGAGCTTCGCCTCTATTGCTAAGCGCACATTAGGTTTGCCTGGTGTTATCATCACTTGGATTTCGTTTTTACTTTTGATGTACTGCATCAGTGTGGCGTATATCTCAGGCGCTGCTTCTGCTTTTAATTCATTACTACCTAGTATTTCCTCTAGCGCATGGTCATTAATCTTCGTCGTTGTTTTTGGTGCAATCGTTGTCGTTGGCACATCCGCTGTAGATGTTATCAATCGCATACTGCTCTCAGCTAAGCTTATTTTTCTAGTACTCGTTTGTTTGATTTTCTTGCACTTCGTTGACTTTAGCAATTTAGCCGTTTCCCCAGTAGATTTAGTACCAACATTATTAATTGCGATCCCCGTTATTATTACTTCATTCACATCACACATTATTGTGCCAACTTTAAGTGATTATCTTAATCAAGATGCTAAAGCATTATTCCGCGTGATTTTTATCGGCAGCTTAATCCCGCTAATACTTTATTTCTTGTGGCTCATTGCAGTACTTGGCGTATTACCTTTGCATGGACCGATCAGCTTTATGAGCTCTATTTTTGATCATATGAGCATTGATCAGGCGAATGTCGGTAATATCCTGCATGCGTTAAAAGAAAAAATCACAACAACAACTGCTAATATCAGCATGAATGTCTTTACTGATATCTCAGTGATGACATCCTACTTAGGTGTCAGCTTGGCACTTTATCACTTTAATGTTGATAGCTATCGCTTAAACCGTCTGCCTGCTCAATTTAAGATTCTTATTGCAATTATTCTTACCTTTATTATTCCGCTATTGGTTAATTTGCTTGACCCTAATCTATTTATTAGTGCCATTGGTTATGTTGGTGTGTGTATTGCTGTTTTACTGCTCATGATGCCTGCTGTTATTGCCTATAAACTTAATAAATCAGGACATGTTTTTCATTATAAAATCAGTCAGTTCTCGCTATTGTGGCTTATCTCATTTATTGCTGGTATTGCCATCATTGTGATTCATTTTTCTGCCTAACCGTAAGCGAGTTATTATATGAGAATTTCTCGTGTATTTTACCCTGAGATTTCGGCGCAATCCGCAACGATCACCCTTTCTGCTGAAACAAGTCATTACCTTATTCGTGTATTAAGGCATAAACAGGGTCATCAAGTTATTTTATTCAATAATACTGATGGGCTTGAGTATCTTGCTGAAATCAGTCATGCAGATCCTAAAAAAGCGATACTTCAGATATTATCTAAAACTGAAAAGCACAATGAATCACCCATTCATATCCATCTTTTTCAGGCTCTGTCTAAAGGCGATAAGTTAGAAACAGTCATTCAGAAAGCCACCGAGCTTGGTGTTAATGAACTTACGCCAATGCTGACTGAACGCGTTGATTATAAGCTTAATCAGGATCGGATAGCGCATAAACTAGATCATTGGCAGAAAATTGCCATAAGTGCCAGTGAGCAATCAGCTCGTGTATTTGTGCCTACAGTTAACACGCCTCAAACTTTAGTTGATGCATTAACGATCGATGCGGATATTAAGTTATTTCTATCGCCTTATAGCAATGAGACAATTAGCCATCGCTATCAACAGCAATCAAATGCTAAACGTTTTGCTATTTATATCGGCCCTGAGGGTGGTTTTAGCGATGATGAAGAGGCGCTTGCACTAAAAAACGACTGCCACAGCATACGACTTGGTAAAAGAATACTACGCACAGAAACTGCACCTTTGGCAATTATCGCCATATTACAAGCTTTATGGGGTGATTACTGAACCTGTTTAAGACTTGGTTTATCCCAACTACCCGTCACATCAAAACTTATTAAACCAATATTTTTAAAGACCGTATTGCCTAAAAGCTTTGTGCCTAAGTAAGTCGCAAAAGCCACAACAGGACCACCAATAGCACCTGCCACTGCCGCGGTTGTTCCCGAGAAATGCGGCTGATATTTAATACGCTGATTTAACTGTTTATTAGTTATATCAACATCACCTGTCACCACCAACGCAAAGCTAGGGGTATCAATAATCACTGAAGGGTTACTTTTTGCTAAACCATTATCAAGCGTATAAGCACCAATCACACTATTAAACGCCATCCCACGATGCTCAAAATCATCATAAGGCATAAATAAACGTTTGAAATATGAATCCAAACTTAATAAACCAATATATTTAGCAATCCCTGAATCAATCGACAACACAACACCGTTGAGTAAATCAGCCGTTGCCTTACCTGAAATAGCCGAAACGTTTGGCATGAGATCTGACCAGCTTAATTGCACTTGGACATTGCCAGATCCGCCTTTTAAGAAGTCATCATAGCCAAAATTATGCAGCATATTACCCCAATTTAATGAAAAGACATTGGCATGAATATAACTACCATACGAGGAAAGCTTCGCTGTCGCTAATAACTTGGCATTTGGATCATAGGCAGATAATACCGGAATCAATAACGCCCCTCCTCTAACCGTTGTTGCCATTAGAAAATTTGGGATCGAGTAACCACCTACTTGCAGGTTGGTCAGCTTGACATTCATATCGGGCGTTTTACGTAGCACATCAGATGATAATAATGTGTTTAACATCGTCATAAAGTCATTCGTATTATTTACATTGCTTTTATTATTTTTATTTTCAGTTTCTTTTTCCTTCTGTGGCAAGGCAAAAAATAAATTATCTGCACTGACTTCAATCGGTTCACTTAACGCATCAGGCACACTGATAACCAATGATTTTTGCGGCTTTCCATGTGCAATATAGTTTGTATAGTTATGCGCCCTATTGGTCTGCAAAGTGACATTTTGGTAATTGCTCCCAAAAAGGTTTAACTGATCAATGCTGAGCCTCACTTTTGGGCGCAGTAACTGATTAAGCTGTCGATAAACACAGTCATTATAATTTGCAATCACAAAACATCCTGTTTGACTCAATTCTTTATCAACCACCGGCACATCTAAGTGCAAAACCTGCTGCCATTGTTCTTTATTTGCTACATTTAGAATATCAGCACTACTGATACTTTGCATTGCATTGACTATCAGCTGGCTACTTATTGTTGATAGCTGCCCATATAAGCCAACATCAGATACAACACCCTTATCATTGACATTAAGACTTATGGTTAACTTGTCCTGATGCTTGATATCCAACTTGCTACTAAGATGCCATGAGGCTATCTTCTTTGCTGATTGATTTTTTTGCCATGTGCTTTTTAACAACAATGGCGTATATTCAAAACTTTTTTTCGTTAGTGGTTCACCCAAGTTATTTTGCCAACCCAGTAAATTAGAGCTCACTTGCAAAATACCTTCATTGATGTTGCCTTTAATCGCAAAGTCAAATGGCAACACGCCTTGCATCACATGATATATCCCATAATCTAATCGCTCAGCACTGAATCTAGGCAAAAATGCGATAGATGCTCCACCTTCAAGTTTAATACTCGGATTGTCAATATCCGCAACATCTACCATACCCTTGACATTAAAAGGTATATTCCTATTCAAAAATCCTGAAAGATTTTGAATTTTGAGCGTCTGATTATTAATCAGCACTTCAGCATTAACATCATAAAGTGATTTAGACAGCGGTTTTTTAATATCAACAACACCCGATTTAAGCTCAACTTTACCTGTAAAGCGATCCTTTTTTGTATGATCACCCAGAGCAATATCAATATTAAGCTTGGCATTAATGTCCCCTTGGTACTCAGCATATTGATTAATTTCTTGTGCCAAGGTTCCATATTTCGTTTGCGCTAAATATGCATAGGCATGTTGGCTATTGGTGGCAACATCTGCATTGATATCAAAAGTCGCTGGCACATCCGGCGCAATATTATCAATCTGCAAATCAACATTATTGATCGGAATGCCAGCTAAAAATCCCCCATTAACCTTAGCAGTAAATACCTCATTATCAAAATGCAAAGCCCCCATAACTTGATGAGCGACACCTAAACCAAAATAAGGCGACAAACTACCCTCTTGAATCGTCGCATCAATCTTAAATATGCCATCATTGTTGGGATATGGAATTTTGCGTGCAATGCCATTTATTGCAAAGCTTGCATCTAGTTTTTTAGCACCATATAAACACTGCATTAACCAATCATACAACGGTTTAGGGATTCCTTTTTGCGGCAAAAAGGCTTGATATTCAGTTGTGAGGTTTTGTCCATTTACCTCACCCTTAAGGTCAAGATTAAAGTCTTTAGGATCAGTTAATGGCACGTCAACGGAACCTTTAGTCGTAAAATGAATATTCGCATTTGTTAATGCTAAATTATCAATCACAAAGCGGATTTTTGAAGACTCTTTGATAATATCTACATTTCCTTTAACTGCAAGCTCAGGCCAATCACGACTAAATATATGATTCTCTGCCATATCAAAATTTGGCGAGTCTATGCTTAGTTTTACATGATTCTCACGCCACCAAACGTTGCCACTTAAACCTTTAAAGTCAACATTATGATCGCTATTAGCGATGCCTAGATCATTAAAATGCGCCTTTAATTGCATACCACTTAAACTAAAGTCCTGAAGATCAAAACTAAAGCTCACATCGCTTAGTACGCCAGAGAGCACTATGTTTTTACGCCAATCACTGCTTTCCATCTGTACTAATGACGAGAAATCCGCTAAATCAAGCCGTGGAATATTCATCACTAAACGGTGTTGATCTAATGAAAAAAGAGCTGATCTGAAGGTATATCGCTTATGATTCGTCACAAAAGACAACGGATTAGCACCCAATACAAAACGATTTTGATAACGAAATAATCTAAGATTAAATACGATATTACTGTATATTGACTCATCTAATTGACTGGTTTTAAACTCAGCTTTTGATAATTCACCCATGATCATCACTGAATCTAATCCTTTAACTGAGCTGACCACTGACAATGCCAACTGATGATCGATTAGCTGAGATATTTTTACTTGTTGTGTCACGTTATCAATTAAGGTTGCCAAGACATTATGCTTATCATTTAAGGTACTATCGAAATAGTATTTTCCGTCTTTTTCTTCAACAACAGAAACAATATCAATTTGACTAGGCTGACTATTTTCATCACGCTTTTTTTGCGGTTGTAGTGTCAAACGTAAAACACCCTTTGCTTGCGTTCTCTGCTGATAATTTGCATTAACAATAAGCTCTGCTAATGACTTATCGTTCTTAAAAACATCAACGCGCATATTCTGCAATTCAAGATTATTTTGCTGTAATAGATAATCCAAGATACTTGACAAGCGAGTGCCTACTTCATCAATCTCCGCGACTGATAAAGATTGCAACATTCGATAATCGAAGCCTTTGTCACTGGAATAAAAGACAAGCTTGGGTGCTGCCACAGTGACGTTTTTGGTCACAAAGCGCCAACTCATTAACGACTGCCACGCATTAATATGCACAGTCATTCTAGGAATATTAAGAGAAAACCCTCTATCTTTAACCTTGACATCTCTGACTTCAATCACAGGATTGATCCCATGCCAACTGGCATACTCTACCTTTAAAGAAACACTAGAGCCCGTTACCTTTGACAACACATCTTCAATCGAGCTTTGATAAGCAGGTAAAAGTCTTAAAACACCATAGCCAACAATACACGCAACAATAAGAAAAGTAGCAAATACTGAACTTAACCATAATATAAATATTCTTCTTTTCATAAATTGCTGCTCATTAGATCCATAATTACATTAGCACGATATCATACATTTCTTGAGCATAGCTTAATTCTGGCTGAAGTTTAATGGGTTTACCAATAATAATCTCTAACTCACCCAAACCAAATGATTCATCATTCTGCAAAGCATCAATTACCGAGTTTGCAGCAACAATTAAAAAGCCATTGCTTTGATAGGCATTTGCCTCACGATTAATCTCGCGAAAAATCTCATAACAAATGCTTTGTACTGATTTAATGCGACCTTTTCCTTGACACATTGGGCAAGGCTCGCATAAAAACTGTGCCAGACTTTCCTGCGTGCGCTTACGCGTCATCTCAACCAAGCCAAGCTCTGATAGCGGTGAAAATGTCGTACGTGCATAGTCAAGCTCCAACGCCTTTTCAAGTGCTTCTAAAACTTGAGCTTTATGCTCTTCCTCAGACATATCAATAAAATCAACAATAATAATACCGCCAAGATTTCTTAGTCTTAATTGCCTTGTTAAAACGCGCACGGCCTCTAAATTAGTTTTAAAAATTGTCTCTTCAAGATTGACCATACCGACATAACCACCGGTATTGACATCAATCGTTGTCATAGCTTCAGTTTGATCAATAACAATATGCCCACCAGATTTTAATGGTACTTTACGCTCAAGCGCACGTGATAACTCTTCTTCAACACCATACATATCAAAGATTGGTGTATTTGAGCTATATAACTCCAGTTTCTCACGTACTCCAGGCACAAATTTATCACTAAAACGACATAGCTCACTATACATATCGATATTATCAATGCGAATGCGCTCAACCTTATCATTGGCAAAGTCTCTTAAAGCACGCATAAGCAGACTTAAGTCTTGATAAACAACACCAGGCTTTGTCACAGTACTGGCTGAATCGACGACGTCCTGCCATAGGTTTTGCAAGAAATTAATATCTTTTCTAAGCTCCTCAGAAGATAAGCCCTCAGCAACCGTGCGAATGATAAATCCGCGTGGATAATCAGAGCCAATCGCCTCTTTCATGACTTGCTGCAAACGCTCACGCTCTTCCTCGGCTTCGATGCGCAAAGAAATACCGATATGATCTAAATCTGGCATATGCACTAAATAGCGCGACGCTAATGACAAATGCGCACTTAAACGTGCACCTTTACTACCTAATGGGTCTTTAAGCACTTGCACCAAGATACTTTGCCCTTCTCTCAGCCAATGACGCACATCAGCTTCTTTGCTGTTTAAGTCAATGCCGGCACTTTCATCTGAAGCAATCGGCATAACATCAGAAACATGCAAAAAGCCCGAGCGCTCAAGCCCTATATCAACAAACGCAGCCTGCATTCCAGGTAAAACCCGCGTAATCTTCCCTTTATAAATATTGCCAACAATACCGCGCTGATTCTCACGCTCAAAATGCACTTCCTGCAACACACCGTTTTCGATCACGGCAACCCGCTTTTCGTGTGCTGCTATATTCATTAAAATCTCTGCTTTTACCATAACAGCCACTACCAAAATCAAAATAATTTATCCATGCACAGTTTACTGGATTTAACTCGGTACAGCAGTAGTTTTTACGGTGTTTTTGGACTTTAATCACTTAAGTTTGATTGCCACCATGCGTAAGCGTACATAATCAGCATACCACTGACCATCCTGATATTGTGCGCCTTTTGCCAACGACTCAACCTCGCTTAAATAATCTTCATGACTGTCATTTGGAATCTGACTTAAGACATCATTGCGAAACATCTTTACCCAATTGCGTAGGCCCTCAGCTGTTTGCAGTAAGGTCGGGCGATCAAAATGAACAGCGAAACTCACACGAAAACCGTTACTTTCAAGTAATGTCGCATATTCAGCGATTGAGGGATAAAAATTAAAGGCACTAAACTTTGTTATGCCATATGACTTAGCAGCTTTTTCAATCGCAGTCAGCACATTATTAACATTACCTTTACCACCCATCTCAAAAACAAAGCGTCCATTTGGCTTTAACACTTCTTTGATATTTTTAATCACCGCGTCGGCATTGTGCATCCAATGAAGGGCGGCATTAGAAAAAACAGCATCAAAACTTTCTTTGGCAAAAGGAAAAGCTAACTCGGCATTGTGCTGTGTAAACTCAATATGTGGATAATCTTTATTTGCCTGCTCAACCATTGACTGCGCAAAATCAATGCCATAAACCTTATGACTTCTTTTGGAAATTTCGTAACTTAACTCACCATTACCACAACCTAAATCTAATATGACTTCATTTTGTTGAGGCGCCAATAACTCAACCACCTCATACCCATAATTGGTGACAAAATTATGTTGTGTTGTATAGCGCTTAACATCCCATTGTGTTGTCATTGTTTTATCCTCAACTGACCGTTTGAGGTTTCATTATTATGAATAACGCAAGATTCGTCAAAAATGACAAGCAAACTTCCTTATAAGATTTAGCCCAACAACCTTCACCTTTTGATGGTTTGCTTTGCCAGTCTAATAAATTCATGGCTATCGGCAAAGTAGTTTGGATAAGCTTTCTTAAGCTCCTTCAGAGGTTGCGCATTAATTAAAACAATATCTGTGTTTCGATCATCATTAAATTGTTTTTCAAGAGCTAAATAAGTTTCAACCGCCCTTTGATAACCATTTTTTGTAAAAGGCTGAATTTTAATTTCTTGATCCTGCAAAATAAGTAAATAATACTCGCCAATACTTGGTGCTTTTTTGTCTATAAATTGTGTCGTTACTCTATATTTTGATAAAGTAGCTAGTGCATTAAGTTCATTGTCAAGTTTAATTATTTGATCAACATTATTATCACCAAACAGTCCTGTCGTTGGCAATTGTTCCATCTTGGCAAACTCATCCGATACTCGGGCAAAAAACTCTAACCATTTTTCATTACCTGTACTTGCTTTTAACATCTCTCGATTAAAAAGCCCTACAATTTCCACAGCAGTTGCCCAAGCATGCTGCACCTTTGTTCTTAATTGAACCTCTACCGTCAAACCTTGATATTTAGCATTTTCTTCTTTTGTTGGGTTATATTTATAGCTTAAGTGCAAACTTCTATAACCTGATTTCTTTGGCGAGTCGAAGTAGTTTTTCTCAATTTTCATTACTTTTTTTGTAAGTTCATTAGCAAGCACTAATACTTGTTCTTTATTTGCTAAGACACATCGACAACCACCTATATCTTGCATTCTACTGAGTTTCATTTCTAAATAGCGCTGCAGCTTTGCAGTAATAGAAGGAGTCCTCTTAAGTCGTTGGCTCAAAATAGCACCTTTATTCAAAATCTTAGCTTTCTGCTTTAGCAATTTATAGGCGACACTTAGTGGCTGTGCATGCATTGCCCTCCAGTTAGATAGTGCTTGTAAAGCTTCATCTGTTACATGATTTCTCAGGATTTTTCCTGCCTTATCAGCCTGGCTTTTTGAGATTGTTTGCTCGTCTGTAACCATAACGTCCTGACTTTACTGATGATATCAAATTCTTTTAACCATTATGACAGTAAATAACAAATAGTCTAATGGCATAACGGATATTCAAAATTTTAATTTAGCAAATCTTTTTGGTACCAGAGGCCGGACTCGAACCGGCACAGTGTTGCCACCGGTGGATTTTGAATCCACTGCGTCTACCAATTTCGCCACTCTGGCACACAAACTCGTGTGAATGATAAATTGAGCTTCTCGCATCGCGAGAACAGGTGCTATTCTAGCTAAAGGACACCTGATGTCAAATATTATTTAAGGCTTTTCTAATAATTTATAGCCTAACGACAGCATCCAAAGCCATCCAGAATACAAATCAATCAACATATCTTGATAAGAACTCTGATAAATCACTCTCCGAGACAGATTTATCTACTTTTGCCTGACCAATCGCATCTAACAAAATAAGTGTGATACCTGCTGTGGTATTTTTCTTATCACGTAACATTGTGGCGATAAACTGTTTTTGACTTAATCCTTTTGGTAACGCCACAGGTAGTAAGAAGCACTGCAGTAGCGCGCGTATTCTTTGAACAACCGATTCATCAACAAACCCTAAAGATTGTGATAATTCTGCCGCCATTACCATGCCAATGGCAACCGCCTCACCATGCTTTAACCCTTGATAGTTTTGACAACATTCAATGGCATGTCCAAAGGTGTGCCCAAGATTTAAAAGTGCACGCACACCCGTTTTTTCTTCTTCATCAAGACCAACTACATGTGCTTTAAGCTCGCAGCTTTTGGCAATCGCATAGATCAATGCATTTGGATCATGCGCTATTAATAGCTGAGCATTTTGCTCAAGCCATGCAAAGAAATCCGCATCAATAATACAGCCATATTTAATCACTTCTGCCATGCCTGCGGCAAATTCAAGTTGAGGTAAAGTCTTTAAAAATTGCGTTGACGTCATCACCAATTGCGGCTGAAAAAAAGCGCCAATCATATTCTTACCCAGTGGGTGATTAATTGCCGTTTTACCGCCAACCGAAGAATCTACTTGTGATAACAAAGTCGTTGGAATCTGGATAACATTGGTACCGCGCTGATACGTAGCCGCTGCAAAGCCTGTAATATCACCGATAACGCCACCACCTAACGCAATAAGCACACAGTTACGTGTGTAATTACGCTCAAGCAAATGTTGATAGATCGTATCTAAAGAATCACTGTTTTTATACGCTTCACCATCGGCTAAAATACAATGCGCATATTTAAAACATTCACCTTTAATGGCTTTATCCAATTGTGATAAATACAAATCAGCAAGTGTGGCGTTGGTGACAACCAACACTTCTTTGTTGTTGATATAGGAAATAAGTTTTGTAAAGTCAATATTAGGCGAAATCATGACAGGGTAACTTGGCTTACCCTTAGGAGAAACTACAACCTCGGTGATCACACCGCCTCTTCCATTAATAGATTTGTGATTTTTTGCACTACATTGCGCACGGTCGTTTCACTTGTCTCAATGGTAATATCGGCAATCTCTTGATATAACGGCTCACGCTCTGCCATTAATTTCTTCAATTGCGCTTCCTTATCATCGACTTGTAATAATGGACGCTTTTTATCTTTGGCTGTACGTTCTAATTGTTGCTCAATTGAGGCTTGCAAATAGACTACTTTGCCACGTGATGACAAAAGCGTTCTATTCTCAGGCAGAATAATCGCACCCCCACCAGTAGCCAAAACAATACCCTGACGAGTCGCTAAATCACCTAGCACTTCCTGCTCTCTTTTTCTAAAGCCCTCTTCGCCCTCAATATCAAAAATCCAATCAATATCAACGCCACAACGTTGCTCAATTTCACGATCTGAATCGACAAAATCAAGCTTAAGCTCGCTTGCTAATTGACGACCTATTGTACTCTTGCCAGCACCAACTGGCCCAATCAAGAAAACATTTTGAGTAATAATCATTTTTCTCTACATTACGTTAATGTGTTTAACACATAGACCCACAACACGATCATAACTTTGCATGATCCACTTCAAAAAACCAAAACAAAATACACAAAAAAGTCATTTTAATCAAGATTTTTTGCACGAAAGAGATCTTGGCATCGCGGATAGATTTTTTATTTTTTTGCCGGTGTTCAACAGCTTTTATCATCACTTTTTGCTATGATTTCCGAAGTTTATGAATAATGGAAATACATCGTGAAGCGCAAATGGCTGCCCAGCAAAGAGGAATTGAAAGAACATAAATGGTTGCGCTTTTTACACAAACACATGCATCATAATTTCTTATGGAAATTTGATAAAAGCAGTGTCAGCAAAGCCTGTGTTATTGGTGGCTTTATGTGTATGATGCCGATGCCATTTCAAATGGTGCCTGCCGCCATTTTGGCACTTTTTCTACGTGCTAACTTGATTATTGCCGTTGCATTAGTATGGATCAGCAATCCCATTACTATGTTGCCAATGATGTATGGTGCCTATTTGTTTGGTTGCTTTATTTTAGGTAAAACACCACTTTTTCATGAAGATCATTTTGAGTGGCATCAGATGATCACACATATCCACAGTATTTTTATGCCATTAATTACCGGGTGCGTGATTATCGGCTTGATCCTTGGAATCATACTGGCAAGCATTAGCTGGTTCGGATTTGCTTTGTTTAAGCCCAAAAACAGTAAACATAATTAAAATAACCGTACCCTGAGCGTAAGTCGAAGGGTATATTTAAGGTAAAGGATTAGGAATAAGTTGAGCTTTAATCGCCCCTCACCCGTACAGCTTAAGCTGTACGAGCAATCCCGCAAGGGGATAGGTACTAACTCATCATTATTAGAAAGCTTAGCTTATAAAGGCCCCAACTTACACCTAAGTCAAGGCATATACAATTTTAAATAAGTAACTGAAGTTACGCACTTTAGAAAAACTATGACTTTATAAACACCCCGTCAGCCTACGGCTGCCACCCCTCTTGCAAAGAGGGGAATTAGGCAACGGTAATTTTATATTCCCCTCTTTGCAAGAGGGGTGCCGAGCTTGCGAGGCGGGGTGTTGAAATAGAAAAAGTGCGTAACTCCAATAAGTAAAAACAAGTAGGAACATAAGACAGGAAATATACAATATGCTAAACAAAAAGCTTCTTTCATCCAATAACACCGAGCATTTCATCTATGGCGTGATGCTTATTGGACTCATTCTGGTGTTTTGGAACCCAATTGGCATGGTGAAGATCTCAATGGCAAACACATTAATGCTCTATGTGTGGCGTGGGATTACCGCACTTTTTTGTTGGATTGTGATTTTAATTGTATTTACCGCAAGTCATGATGCACGAAATGGCATTTTAGCGACATTTAATGCACTTTCTACTTGGATTAAAAGTCTGATCATCTTATTCTTTTGCATTGGTATTATCTCAGCAAGCTTAGCATTTCATCCGGCGACTGCTTTTAAAGGCATATCAATCGACATCACACTGCTACTTAGCGTGCTATTCTTAGCGCATTATTTTAGTCGATTTCCCGATCATGTTCGTTGGCTTATTGGCGTTGTGATTATTTGTGCTATTAGCTACTTATTTGTGCTGATACTCAATGTGTTACTGGCACACTTTTATTTCCCACCGAAAATTGCACAGTTTAACTTTCCTGAGTTTTTCTTGCGTCAATTTAACTTTGCTAATCCACGTTTTTTCGATCACTTTGCTACTTGGTTTTTGCCAATTTTATGTTTGCCGTTATTAAGTCATAATTATAGTCGTGGATTTAAAGTATTAAGCTTAATTGCCATGGCGTCTCTTTGGTTTGTCGTTATCGCACATAGCTCACGCGCTTTAATTCTCGAGTACATTGTTATCACGATTATACTTGGCATTTTAAATCATAAAATACTGATACGTTTTCTTGGTTGGCAAGTCTTGGCAGTTATTATTGGCGCCCTACTGTTTTATATAATTCACAACATTGTTGGTGGTGAGACGGTACTCGCACGCAATATTTTTGCCAACCAGGATCGCTGGAGCTTATGGGCAAAATCGCTGGCATTAGCTGCACATTACCCACTACTTGGTGTTGGTGAATTAAATGCGTTGTATTATCTTAAAGACTATCCGCATAATATTATCCTCACCATTGCCTGCCAGTGGGGTGTTATTGGACTGATGTGTTTTCTACTCGTTGGTTTGCGTGCTTTTCGTCGTGCGTGTGAATATATGCCGAGTCATAAACAATCGGCCTTATATTTTGTTGCCTTTGCCAGTGTATTAGCCGGGATGACGCATGCGCTAGTAAGCAATATATTTAAACTACAATTAAGTCAATTTAGCTTAGTGTTTGCTATGGGACTGTTACTATCCTTTATGCCTGAGCTTATGAAGAATGCTCAAGAGAATAAAAATAGAATACAAGAAAAATGCCATCTATTAGTGATGGCACTTTGTTTTGTGTTGATTATTTTATTATTTATCTTACCGTTTTTATATCAGACGGCTATTTAAAGTTAGATACCATCACAAGGAGCTGAGTCATAAGTCCCTGTTGAAGAGCATGCCCAAGTTACACCTGCACTTCCGACTGACGGGGTAAAGAATAATGTATTACCATTTAAACTACCTGCAGCTGTACCAAATGTATAGGTGATCACGCCTGCTGCATTTGATGCTACTTCACCATATTTACCCGTCTTGGTACCACCTGTTGTCGCTAATCCTGAAATAGTACCGCTCGTAATCCCTTTAGCGTTAATCTGCTCAGCGACATACGTTTTATCTGAACCGATAAATGAATAGGCTTCAGCTGTTTTTGCGCGAGCTGTATAACTGGTATACATTGGAATTGCAATTGCGGTTAAAATCGCAATAATCGCAATCACAATCAATAATTCAATTAACGAGAAACCTTTTTGTTTTCTCATTTTTTTAATTTGCTTAATATCCATAACTATTCTCCTCTTTTTTATCTTTATTATTTCATATTGGTTGGTGGCACAATAAGCGCTTGAGCTTTTTGTAATTAGAAAGCTAGCCCACAGTTGCTTTTTGCGCAAGTACGTTATCGAAAAAAATAGTGTTTTTTAAGCTTAATTTAGTAAAAAACGAAATAAGCTCATCTAATGTGCGAGATTAGCCATAATCCGTTAACAACAACAGCCTGATTATTGCACAGATAATCGATAATAACGTTTAAGCATACTCTCATTACCACTAACACCTCCACAGTGCAGATAGATAATGGGTTGGGGCAATTCATGATAACACTCAAGCATTACCTGCCACGTTAATGGGTCATACAACAAGTCAAACTCAATGCCCGTTTGTTCTTTAAGCTTATAATACATTGCCAAATGCTCAGGATAGCAAACGCCGAAGTGATACTTCTTTAAAGGTGATAGTATTGTTGGTAAACGCCATTTTCCTTGAGACAACGCATTCATTTGATCATATAAATAATCCTTATCACCAACGCAAGCCACGGTATAAACTTGATAAGCCTGATCAATATGCTGTTGTAAATACAAGGCACTCACTCCCGTACCAGAAGCAATAACAATACTCGCTTGACTTGTTTGGCTTATATTGCGTGATGTAAGATAATCATTAATTTCCATGGCACAGAGTTTTAAGCCTTCTTCAGCACGAGCATCTGCACCACCTTGTGCTAAAAACAAGGTATCTGAATCTTCTTTATAATGACTTTTGATGTTTGCTAAAGCTAATGCTTGATCAGTACAATGTGCTGTCATCCCAAGTGACAATGCCTCTTTATAATTACCAAACGGCATATTCTTCAGTGTTTTGGGCAATGGTTTTAACCAATACTCAAAAGATAACTTATATAAAGCGCAAAATTGCGCTAATGCCAACATATAATTGGATTGCGCACCGCCAAACGATACGATTTTTTTGATATGTGGATTGCGCTTGATATACTTAACAAGCCAATAAAGCTTATAAGCCTTATTGCCTGAGAACAGCGGATGAATTAAATCATCGCGTTTAATAATAAACACTAAGCCATCAACCTCGACTTCCTCAAAGATCGGCTTATTGAAATGAATGATGATTAGATCTCCATCATCTCAAAGTCTTCTTTACCGACGCCACAATCAGGGCATTCAAAGTCATCCGGAATATCTTCCCACTTGGTGCCTGGATGGATACCATCTTCTGGCCAGCCTTCTGCCTCGTCATAAATCCAACCACATACCACACACATATATCTTTTGTATTCTAATTCTGACATCTCTTGACTCTTTGGCTTACTAATTAACATTTGACACCTGTAACAGTGGGTTCGTCCAAATTATGGCGCACATCTTACTGTTTTGTGTTGTTAATGTTAAGTGATTTATCTTCTAATATTTTACTCATCATGACATCATTTTGCTGCCATAACTCATTAATCCAAGCTTGAAAGCGCATCTTGGCTATATCGTCTTGGTAATAATTTTGATACGGAATATCCTCTGGCTCAATCAATTCAATATGGATATGCACTTCATTAATAATACCGCATAGGAAATCCCAGAAACTCGGGAAATTGTCAGGATAAACAATCGTCACATTTAAAACCCCTTTGATCTTATCACCCAAGACATCTAACGCAAGCGCCACTCCACCTGCTTTAGGTTGTAATAAGTGCTTGAATTGCTTACCACCTTTGACATGCTTTTGTAGCGTGAAACGCGTTCCCTCAACAAAGTTAACAACCGATACATGGCGATTTTTAAAGCGTTGACAAGCACGCCTTGTTTCAAGCAGGTCTTGACCTTTTTTCTCAGGGTGCTTTTTAAGATAGTGTTTTGAATAGCGTTTCATTAACGGGAAATCCAACGCCCAACAAGCAATACCAATGATTGGCACATAGATAAGCTCTTTTTTCATAAAGAACTTGGCAAAGGGAATTTTATTTAAAAATACCTGCTGTAATACGACGATATCAAGCCAACTTTGATGATTGCTTAAAATCAAATATGAGCGACACATACTAAAATCTTGATAACCACTGACAATATATTTTGTTGGTAAAAGACATAAACTGACTTTATTGTTAATTGTCATCCATGACGTTGCCAAGAACATTAACACTTTTCCCACCGTATTTTGCCATGCCTTTTGCGGAATTAACTTTAACAATGACAATATAATCACCGGTGCCCCAAAAATAATCGTATTAATGATTAACAATAGCAACAGCACGACCCCAACTGCAATATGCCATATTCTTTTCACACCTGCTCTCCAGTTTTTTATTTTAGTTTTGTTTTATCTGGAGCCCCACATTTTTTCTATTTCAACACCCCGCCTCACAAGTTCGGCACCCCTCTTTCTAAGAGGGGAATATAAAATCACGATTGCCCAATTCCCCTCTTTGCAAGAGGGGTGGCAGTCGCAGACTGACGGGGTGTTTCTAAATCATAGTTTTTTAAAAAATGCGCAACTCCACTTATTTACTCTTCTTCAGTTTTATTTGTTTCTATCACCAACTCGCCATTATCTTTAAATATAGCCGTGATTGCACCATTTTGTGCGGTATTTAATATTTTTATACCTGCAGTTTGATAATTTTGCACCACTTCACTATGCGGATGTTTAAAGCCATCATGCTTACCACTGCTAAAAATAACATATTTAGGGCTCACTGCTTCAATAAAAACTTTAGATGACGAACTTGAACTGCCATGGTGCGGTGCAAGCAAAATAGTCGATGGCAGTAATCTGCGATGATTATTAAGTAGATAACGCTCAGCTGTTTTGTAAATATCACCCGTTAACAAAACGGATTGATCATTAAAACTCACCTTTAACACGCAAGAACCATTGTTACCCTTAAGATGATTGGCAGTCAGAAATTCAAAACTCACACCATGAACTTGCCACTGTAAACCCTCGTGACAAATCTCTGCATTCACATCACTGATTTTTTCATTACTGAATATATTCGTTACCGTAAATTCATTAAGCACATGCTGCAAACCACCACTGTGATCTTTATCTTTGTGACTAATAATGAGTGTATCGATATGATGAATACCTTTATGTTTAAGATAAGGGATAAGTGTTTGCTCAGCAACGATAAACTTTTTGCCGTCACTTCCCGCGGTATCATAGACAACGACCGTTTCTGGCGTTTGAATCACAATTGCCAGACCTTGCCCAACATCAAGAACGGTCATTTTAAACGCCACATCTGAAGATAAGCGCGCTTTTTGGAAAATCGGCAGAAAGAGTGCAATACTTAATACACGCAAATACCATGGTAAAGGGAAAAGCAGCAACGTTAAGCCAATAACTGCACTAATCACCGCTAACATTGAGATGCTATGCCAATAAAAGAACAACATATCAATAGGTAAGAAATTAAGCCATAGCACTAAAAGTTGAATTAAATACGCACTGATAAACCAAAGATTTATGCCGAATAATGATAACAGCAGATTAATAAACAAGCTTGGCACCACTAGAAAGCTCACCCACGGAATTGCAAGCAAATTGGCAATAACACCAACCATACTAAAACCTTGGAACCAGAAAATAGTCAGCGGAATTAGCAGAATCATTAATAATAATTGAATCAAAAGATAGCGCTTAAATTTAGCAAGTGATAGTAAGCTGCGATTAATTATAATTAAAAAGAAAACTGCCATAAACGACAGCCAAAATCCTGGTTCAAATAACGACAAAGGCTGCCACAAGATAATAATAACACCCGCCACAAGCAATAAATAAAAGCTATTGATCTTGCGATTGATAAAAAGCCCAACAGAAAAAACAAGCACCATAATAAAAGCGCGTTCCGTAGGGATTGCAAAACCGGCTAATAAACTATAACCAAAGGCACTGATAACAGCGGCAATCAATCCTGCCTTTTGCGCTGGCAACCACTGGCATAAGCGCACTGAGCAAGACCATAAAACGCGTAATAAACAAAAAGCAAATAATGCAATCATGCCGATATGAAGCCCTGAGATCGCAATCAAGTGCGATGTGCCTGTTTGCTGAAAAAGGCGCTTATCCTCAAGCGTAAGCTCATTTTTATTGCCAATTAATAATGCACTAGCCAATGCTCTTGATTGTGTATCTTTAATCGTTTTTTGCAATATGCGTTCAATCCGATAACGCAAGCGCTCAACAAAATAGCGATAATCTATCCCGCGAAATTGTGCTTTTTCAGTTGTGTTCACATAACCGACTGCCTTAACTTGCTGACGTTTAAGCCAATTGGCATAGTTAAAAACACCCGGATTACTAAAGCCTTTTGCCATTTGTAATTTAACATGTAAGCGCCAACGCGAACCGGGCGTTAACTGCCATGGTTTTAGGTTTTTATTTGGATAAACACTCAAGCGAATCAAACCATCCTTTGTTGCAAACAGAAATTTACTGACCGCTTTATCACGATCAATCAAACTAGCAACAACACCCTCAATCATGATTTTCTTATTTAATTGATTCTCAGGATATTTCTTAGCATAGCCATAAAGCACCCAAAGCCCATGTATTGTGATAAGCAACAGCAACATAATGACCAAAGAAAAACCCAAACGTCTATGCATAAAAAAGTTCAAATAACAAACACTGCTCTTAGCATAGTGAAGATAAGGCGCTTTTACGAAAAAAGCTTATAAAATTCTGCTGGATTTTGATTGCAACAATACTATCAATATGTAAAATAACTTCATCATTTAGGTATCATTAATAACTATTTCAGCGAAACGGATGCGCTTAGATGAAATTTATTAACCAAAAACATTAAAACAGCCTATCTTTAAACTCAAGGTAAGCAACGTAAATACAAAGCAAAAGGAGGATTCTAATGATCAATATACTTATATTTGGTAGTGGTAGAGTAGGCTTACTTACAGGTGCTATGCTTGCATCAAGCGGTGATTATCATGTGCATATTGCTGATATTCAAGCCGATAGAAAGCCTTTAACCCTTGGTAAGCATGCGCATAACCTAACGCACTGCGTATTGGACATTATGAAGGAAGACAATGTTAAAGCGTATATCAAAGAGCACAATATTACGGCACTAGCCGCAGCTCTTCCTTACTTTTTAACCAAAAAAGTAGCTGAAATGGCAAAAGCTTGTGATACTAACTATTTTGATCTAACTGAAGATGTCGAAACAACAAAATATGTTGAGACACTTTCGCAAAATAGCGACAAAGTTTTTGCGCCACAATGCGGTCTAGCGCCTGGCTTTATCAGCGTTGTCACTAATGATCTCGTTAAGCTTTTCGATGAAGCTGAAACGGTCAAAATGCGTGTAGGAGCATTACCGGTTAATATCAGTCATCCATTGCAATATGCACTGACCTGGTCAACTGAAGGCTTGATCAATGAATATGTCAAGCCGTGTGAAGCGATTGAAGATTTCAAAAATGTCACGATCGAGCCACTTGATGATCTTGAGACAATTAAAATTGATGGGCTAACGTATGAAGCATTTAATACCTCAGGTGGTATTGGTTCACTCAAAGACACCTACAAAGGCAAAGTGCGCAATATTAACTATAAAAGTGTGCGTTACCCAGGGCACTGTGAGAAGTTACGCTTTTTAATCAACGATCTTAAGCTTAAGGACAAACAAGAGCTTTTATGCGAGATATTCAACAATGCTATTCCGCGCGTTGAAGACGATGTGGTCTTAGTCTATGTTTCTGTTGAGGGCACAATTAATGGCGTTTATAGTGAGCGTCATTTTGCTAAGAAATACCACTCACAAGAAGCCTTTGGGCAAAAGTGGAGTGCTTTGCAACTAACAACAGCATGCGGTCTATGTGTTACTATTGACCTTGCATTAAAACAAGGGCATTTTAAAGCAGGTTTTGCTAAGCAAGAAGATATCACTTTAACGCAAATGATGGATAATCGCTTCGGGCACTACTATCGCTATAATTTTTTAGATAACTGCGCTGACAACCCAAAGCCTGAGCTTGGCACTAATCCAAGCAAAAGAGAATATATCTAAATGTAATAAACGAAAATCGGAGAACACAACACAATGACTTGCATGACAAGCTACACAGAACAACTAAGCCAATATGCTGCCAAGCACAACACCGGCGAATATATTGAAAGCTTCAACCCTGCCAATAATAAGTTATTGGCTAAAGTGCCAAGCTTAGGTGTGTCACATTTACAGCAAACCATTAGTGAAGCACAAGATGCGTTTACAAAATGGCGTAAGATCCCAGCGCCACAACGCGCTGAATTGGTACGTTTAATTGGTGAAGAGCTAAGAAAGCATAAAGACCAATTAGGCAGCCTTGTATCCCTTGAAATGGGTAAATCCAAACAAGAAGGTGATGGCGAAGTACAAGAGATGATTGATATGGCTGATTTCGCGGTTGGTCAAGCGCGCATGCTTTATGGCAAATCAATGCATTCAGAGCGCCCAGATCATCGCATGTTTGAACAATGGCACCCACTTGGTGTTGTTGGTGTGATCTCAGCATACAACTTCCCTGTTGCTGTTTGGTCATGGAATGCCTTTATTGCCGCAATTTGTGGTAATACAGTTGTTTGGAATCCCTCACCAAAAACACCACTTTGTGCCTTAGCAATTCAAGAGATTTGTGATCGCGTAATCAAAGCACATGACTTCCCGAATGTCTTCACATCAGTGGTTTCAAAAAGTGTTGATGTTTCTAAAGCACTGGTTGCTGATGAGCGCATAGCCCTTATGTCTTTCACCGGCTCTACTGCCGTGGGACGCGAGGTTGGCGCGCGTGTTGCTGAGCGCTTTGGTAAATCACTGCTTGAATTAGGTGGTAATAATGCCGCAATCATTGATGAGTCTGCTGATTTAAAATTAGCGATTCCTGCCGTTGTCTTTGGTGCAGTTGGCACAGCAGGACAACGCTGTACATCATTACGTCGTTTATTGGTGCACAAGAACATCTATCAAGATGTTATCAAGCGCTTACAAAATGCTTACAAGCAAATCACTGTTGGTGATCCATTAGATACTAAAAACCTTATGGGACCTTTGATTGATCAAAATCTTGTTGGTATTTATCAAAAAGCAGTTGCTCGCGCTAAAGAGTTGGGTGGCAATGTCCTTTTTGGTGGCAATGTGATTAATAAGCCAGGCAACTATGTTGAGCCGACAGTCATTGAGGCTAAACCTGACTGGGATATTGTTAATCAAGAAAACTTCTGCCCTATCCTTTTTGTGATGCCATTTGATGATATTGAGCATGCAATTAAAATCAACAACCAAGTCGATCATGGCTTATCATCTGCCATTTTCACGCAACGTATTGATCATTCTGAACAATTTCTATCTTATGCCGGTAGTGATTGCGGTATTGCCAATGTCAATATTGGTACATCAGGTGCTGAGATTGGTGGCGCTTTTGGTGGCGAAAAACACACTGGTGGCGGGCGTGAAGCTGGATCTGATGCATGGAAAGCCTACATGCGTCGCCAAACCGTTACTATGAATTGGAGCAAGGAGTTACCTCTTGCGCAAGGAATCAAATTTTCACTTACAGAGTAGGAGAATAACTATGTCACATATCATCATTTTAGAAGACTTATGGCAACAGTACGTTGACACAAACCCACATGTGCAAAAAATTTATGATCTTTTTTGTGATCATAATGCACAAGTGATTAATGACCACATCGCACTACGCACGATTAATGACCCGCGCATTAATCTTGACGTATTAGCTAAACCTTTTATTGATGAAGGTTATTTTGAAAATGGTGATTATCATTTTGAAGCCAAGAAACTTTATGCCAAGCATTATGAATGTAGCGACACATCACAGCCCAAGATATTTATCAGCCAGTTGTTACTTGAAGAGTTAAGTCCTTTCGCACAAAAAACCATTAATGAATGCATTAACAAAATCCCACAAGACTTGCTTGATCATCCTCAAAAGCTATTACTATCTGGCAACTCTTGGGGCAAACCAAGTCATGAAGTTTACCAAAAGCTATTAGCTGAATCCGAATATGCAGCATGGTTCTATGTCTTTGGCTTTAGAGCGAATCACTTTACCGTTTTCATCAATGCATTAGATCAATTTGATGAAGTCCATGAAGTCAATACTTTCCTTAAAAAACACGGCTTTGATTTAAATAGCTCAGGCGGTGAAGTCAAAGGCACACCACGCGATTTGCTTGAGCAATCAAGTACTAAATCAGGCATGATTAAAGTGGAGTTTACTGAGGGCACGAAAGAAATTCCATGCTGCTATTATGAATTTGCTAAACGCTACCCAGATCATACCGGTAAGCTTTATCAAGGATTTGTAGCAGCTTCTGCGGATAAGATCTTTGAAAGCACCAATGTCAATGCATAATCGAGGTTATGATGAATAACGAGTCATTATGGCATCTACGTGAAAGCGAGATTCCTCAAGCACTTGGTAATAATACCAAGCTATGTGTTAAAAAGGCACAAGGCGCGACCTTAACTGATGTTGATGGTAAAACCTATGTCGATTTTGCCGCAGGCATTGGTGCTATGAACATCGGACATAATCACCCCAAAGTGGTTGAAGCAATCACCAAGCAGACACATGAATTCATCCAGCCATGCTTTCATGTGATGATTCATGAACCTTACTTAAAGCTTGCACAAGCCTTAAATACCTTAACGCCTGGTGACTTTGCAAAGCAGACAATGCTTTGCAATAGTGGTGCTGAAGCAGTTGAGAATGCGATTAAAGTTGCGCGCTTCTCCACGAAACGCCAAGCCGTGCTTTGCTTTGATGGTGCTTTCCATGGTCGAACCTTTATGAGCATGTCTTTAACTGCCAAAGTCAAACCTTATAAACAGGGTTTTGGTGAGCTTTTTAATAACATCTATCGTCTGCCCTACCCTGACACGCATTGTGATCTTAATCACTTTAAATCATTAATCAATGATTTAATTGCTAATCAGGTTGCGTTAGAGGATATTGCTGCGGTCATTATCGAGCCTGAGCTTGGCGAAGGTGGCTTTATGCCGGCAAGTATTGAAGCTATGCAATATTTGCGCCACCTTTGCAATGAGCATGGCATCGTGATGATTGCTGACGAGATCCAAAGTGGCTTTTGTCGCACCGGCAAGTTTTTTGCGATGTCGCATTATCATTGTGCACCCGATATTTTGGTAATGGGTAAATCACTGGCTTCAGGCTTACCATTAAGTGCACTAACCATCAAAAAATCCCTGCTCAAAGACATGCCCACAGCCTCCTTGGGAGGTACTAATTCAGGCAATCCTATTGCTTGTGCCGCAGCACTTGCTTCTCTTGAAATATTTAAAGAAGAAAATCTTGCTGATCAAGCTATGCATCTTGGTCAAGTATTACGTGACTTTTTCAATGAACATAAGAAAACCTGTGACTTTATTGGTGATATCAGAGGGCTTGGTGCGATGATTGGTATTGAATTTGTTGATCATAATAATCAACCCAACCCAACGATGCTAAAGCGCTTTATTGATCAGTCATTACATCATGGATTGATTTTATTAAGCTCGGGAAGTCATAAACATGTTTTGCGTCTATTATGTCCTTTAAATATTAGTGAGCATGAACTAACAGAGGCACTTAGTATTATGACCAAAGTGCTGAATCAACTGCGTTTAGTGGCGCAAGTTTAAACAGCAATGATCAACAATAAAACAGCTGTTAATTTCAAAGCAAAAAAAGCCAAATATTTTTAATTTATCTTTACTTTGACATTGACAGGGGTGATGCAAAGCACTATCATGCACCTCGTTTTCACGAAACAGTTGAAAACTCAATACGCACCCGTAGCTCAGCTGGATAGAGTACCTGGCTACGAACCAGGCGGTCGGAGGTTCGAATCCTTCCGGGTGCGCCATATTCAAGCGGGAATAGCTCAGTGGTAGAGCACAACCTTGCCAAGGTTGGGGTCGCGAGTTCGAACCTCGTTTCCCGCTCCAATCAGATTAATTTCCTAATTAGCACCACTGAAATCACTTAGTTGCTAAATGTTTTCACTCAACAGCATAACAAACAATAAGTTCTATCAAGTGCTATCACTTATCGCTACAATAGCCTAATATTTTAATTTTATAACTTTACGGGCTTTGTTATGTTATTGACGAAACTTAAAAAGACTTCATATATTGTTGCACTATTTGTTGGCTGTTCTGGCTTACTATCTGCTGCTGATTTTCAATGTAATGAAAAATTATTAAGCTCACCCATCACCCCATTTAAAACCAAACAAACGCTTAATTTTACAAATTGGGCAGATTATATGTCACCGGATCTTATCCCCTGCTTTAGCAAGCTTTCTAATACCCGTGTGCGTTTAAGCTATACCACCGATGACAATATGACACGCGCCAAGGTCATGACTGGTGCCTCTGGGTTTGATGTTATTGAACAAGGTGCACTTTACCTACCAAGTGAGATCAAATCACATGCGCTCATTCAGCTTGATAAAAGCAAACTACCCAACTGGGCACATCGCAATAAAGCCATTTATGATAAGATTTCTGAGATTAATGATCCAGGTAATAATTATGCTATTGTCTATACCTATGGCACAACAGGCATTGCCTATAACGTCAAAGAAGTCGCCAAAGTCTTTGGTCATCCTGTTGTACCAAACAGCTGGAAATACTTATTTGATCCCATTTATCTTAAAACACTATCCAAATGTGGTGTTTCACTGCTTGATGAGCCCGAGCAGGTATTTGGTAATTATTTTTACTATGCTGGCATTGATCCTAATACTACCGATAAGGCAGCTTATGAAAAAGCAGCGCTGTATTTAATAAAAAATGTGCGCCCTTATATCAAATATTTTGACAGCAACAAATATCAAAATGACTTTACTGCCGGTAATTTATGCGTCGTTATGGGCTACTCAGGTGACGTTGTCCGTTCAGTTGAGCGCGCTAAAGACATTAATCCCGATCAAATCTTAAAATACGTATTACCCGCAGAAGGAACGAATATTTGGTTTGATATGCTGATGATTCCTAAGGGTGCCAAAAATCTTGATGCTGCCTATGCTTTTTTGAACTTTAATATGGATCCTTATGTTGCGGCAATGAATAGTAATTATATTTATCAACCCAATGGTGTTGTTGATAACAGTCAATATTTGAATGAGTTATTCAAAGACCCCAACGTCAATCCAACAGAGGCCATGATTAAGAAAATGTATGTATTAAGTATGCATCCACCTGAGCTACAAGCCTTTGTCTCCAAAATGTGGATGTATGTAAAATATGGGATTAACTTTACCCCCAAGTATTATCATCCTGATAAAAAATAATGACTATAACCATTCTGCCCACTTTGATTGTGTAAACGTTGGCTGAGCGTAAGTCGAAGCCTCTATGAGCGTGTGATTTCCCCAAGTTTACCCACTTCGACGGATGCTCAGTGCATCGCTTTAACTGATGCTCAGGGTACGGTGAGCATTTATGGGTAAATATTAGTCCTAGCCAACACAATTAAGGGATTACAGAAAAACAATGACAATCCCTAAGCCAATTCAGTTGCTTTAGCTTCTGAATAAACAGGGAATTTAGCACAAAGTGCTACAACTTTTTGTTTGATTTCCTGCTCTTTTGCTTCATTACCAAGATCATCGATAATGTCACACATCCAATGTGCGATTTGCGCACATTCATCTTCTTTGAAACCACGCGTAGTAATAGCAGGTGTGCCAATGCGTAACCCACTGGTGACAAAAGGAGAACGCGGATCATTCGGCACTGAGTTCTTATTAACAGTGATATTCGAGCGCCCCAAAGCTGCTTCAACATCTTTACCGGTGATATCTTTGCTGATTAAATCAATTAAAATCAAATGATTCTCAGTCCCCTTTGATACAACATCCACACCACGCGACATTAATACTTCCGCCATTTTTTTAGCATTCTTAACCACTTGTTGCTGATAAAACTTAAACTCAGGTTGCAATGCTTCTTTAAAGGCAACTGCTTTGGCAGCGATAACATGCATCAATGGTCCACCTTGCGTGCCTGGGAAAACAATTGATTGGAATTTTTTCTCAAGCTCTGGATTTGATTTAGCTAAAATAATCCCGCCACGTGGTCCACGCAATGTCTTGTGTGTTGTACTGGTGACTACATCAGCAAAAGGAACAGGATTTGGATAAACACCTGCGGCAATTAAACCTGCAACATGCGCCATATCAACCATTAAATAAGCACCAACCTCATCGGCGATTTCTCTAAAGCGCGCCCAATCAACAATGCCTGAAAATGCAGAGAATCCCGCGATAATCATCTTGGGCTTATGCTCTTTCGCTAAACGCGCCACCTCTGCATAATCGATATCACCAGTTTGTGGATCTAAACCATATTGAATCGCATTGAATAATTTCCCTGAGAAACTGACCTTAGCGCCATGTGTTAAATGTCCACCATGCGCTAAAGACATGCCAAGCACGGTATCCCCTGGTTGCAAAAGCGCAAAATAAACGGCAGCATTTGCTTGCGAACCAGAATGCGGTTGCACATTAGCATAATCCGCACCAAATAACTCTTTTAAGCGATTAACGGCCAACTCCTCAGCGACATCGACATATTCACAGCCGCCATAATAACGCTTACCAGCATAGCCCTCGGCATATTTATTGGTAAGTTGTGAGCCTTGCGCTTCCATCACTGCGGGACTTGCGTAATTCTCTGAAGCAATCAGTTCAATATGCTCTTGTTGACGCTTATTTTCATTTTCAATGGCTTGAAATAATTCCGGATCAAATTGGGCAACGGTAACGTGGCGATCAAACATCGATGTATCCTCCAAGATAAGGTTATATAACTTAGGAATTTGGTGTATCATTCTACACATCATTATCACAAAATCCTATTGAAAAACGGCAATGACTGAAGAATATTACCAAGATCATAACAGTGATGATTTCACTGAAGAAAAAAGTCGCACAAAAATAAAAAAAGAAGCGCATGATATCACCGACTTCGGTAAGAAATTAACTGAACTAAGTGAAGAACGCATTAAAAAAATGCCGCTAGATGAAAAAATCATTGATGAAATCATCAAAGCAAAATCCATGCAACGCATCGCCTTGAAACGTCAGTTGCAATACATTGGTAAACTAATGCGCAATGCTGATCTTCATGAAGCTTATGCCACTTACGATGGTTACACACAAAAAAACCAGGCTGAAATTGCTAAGATTCATCGTTTAGAGCAATTGCGCGATGCACTTGTGAATGATCATACAATGAAGGCAGCACTTGATAAACTAATGAGTGATCACCCACATACTGACACTCAGCAATTACGTCAACTGATTCGTAATCACCACAAAGAAGTATCTCAACAAAACCCCGGGAAATCCTATCGCCAGATTTTTCAACTACTAAAAGAAACCCTAGGTTAAACAATGCAAAAGCGCTTTATCTATGCTTTTTGGATTGTCATTTTTATTCTTATCACCTATCTTGCGCATTCTTATTTACAACATGAAGAAAAAGTAAATCTAACACCAACATCACAACAAAACGCGCTTGAAAAAACAGTTGTATTAAATGCTTACAATCATCACTATGTCAGCTTTGGCTTTATTAATGGCATCAGAGTCAAATTTTTGGTCGACACAGGTGCGAGTTCCGTCTCCATTCCAGAGCATATTGCCAAGCAAATTGGACTTAAAAAAGGCTTGGGCTATAGCGCCAGTACTGCTAATGGCAATATCACCGTTTATCAGACAATGATTGATCAATTGCGTATTGGCAATATCACATTGAGCAATGTTCGCGCTAGCATCAACCCTCAAACAGATGATGATTTCATTCTTTTGGGCATGAGCGCATTAAAACAACTTGAGATGATCCAAAAGAACAACACGCTGATTTTAAAGCAGAAAATTTAGCTAATACGCATCCCGGGAATTGCCCCTTGATCAGGCTCTAGTAGATATAAAGAATCACCATCACCTGCACATAACACCATTCCTTCTGATAGTCCAAAACGCATTTTGCGTGGTGCTAAGTTTGCCACCATTACCGTGTATTTACCTACTAAATTCTCTGGATTATAGGCTGCTTTTATGCCTGAGAATACTTGTCTTTGTTCTTGCCCTAAATCAAGCTTCAAACGCAATAATTTATCAGAACCCTCAACATGCTCCGCTTCAATAATTTTAGCAACACGTAAATCCACTTTAAAGAAATCATCGATTTTAATCTCATTGGCGATATTTAAACTGTTTTTCACTTCAGTCTCAGGCGCAACCTCTGTTACTTGTTCTGCTTCTGACTGCATTTTTTTTGTCTCCTCAATAATTAATTCAATCTTTTCTGGCTCAACGCGTGCGATTAATGGTTTAAAGAGATTAATCTTATGCCCCAATAACACGTTTGGAATCTCCGCCCATTGCAATTGATTGATATTTAAAAAGTGCTCGGCTTTCAACACTAACTCTGGCATTACTGGCTTCAAATAACCAATAATGATTTTAAAGAGATTAATCGCCAAACTGCAAACTTCATGCACGGTTTGCAGTTGAGCTTCCTCTTTTATCAACTGCCATGGTTTATAGGCATCAACATATTGATTCGCCTGATCAGCAAGCTGCATAATCACACGTAATGCTTGTGAAAAATCACGTTTTTCAAAAAGCATCGTGATTTCTTCATGTACCGCATGAAAGCGCTCAATCAGCTCCTGATCATGAATATGCTCAGATAACATGCCATCAAAGCGCTTATTGATAAAGCCCGCGCAACGACTGGCAATATTGACGACTTTACCGACCACATCTGAGTTCACCTTTTGCACAAAGTCTTCTAAATTCAAATCAATATCATCAATTCTAGGCGTTAATTTACTGGCAAAATAATAGCGCAAATAATCTGCTTTTAAGTGATTCAAATAGGTTCTGGCTGCGATAAACGTACCACGCGATTTTGACATTTTTTTGCCATTAACCGTTAAAAATCCATTGGCAAAAACACCTGTAGGCGTTCGATAATCTACGGCATTTAAGATTGCCGGCCAAAAAAGCGCATGGAAATAAATAATATCCTTTCCAATAAAGTGATAAAGCTCAGCCTTGCTGTCTTGACGCCAATAGGCATCAAAGTCAATGCCTGCGCGATTACATAAGTCTTTAAAGCTTGCAATATATCCCATTGGCGCATCAAGCCATACATAGAAAAACTTCTTATTATCCGTGCCTGGAATTGGGAAACCAAAATATGGTGCATCACGTGATATATCCCAATCTTGCAAGCCTGACTCAAACCATTCTTTGAGTTTATTCTGCACTTCAGGTTGCAATGCCTTGTTGTGCTTCATCCATTTTTGAATATCTTCGCTTAATTCACTGATCTTAAAGAAGAAATGCTCACTGTTTTTTTGAATCGGTGTTTCACCACTAACCACCGACTTGGGATTAATCAAATCCGTTGGCGAATAGGTTGCGCCACAGACTTCACAACTATCACCATATTGATCCTCTGCCTTACACTTAGGACACGTCCCTTTAACAAAACGATCCGGCAAAAACATCTCAGCCTTTGGATCATAAGCTTGCGCAATTTCACGCGTGCTAATCAGATCATTTGCTTTAAGCTTTAAATAAATATCTTCAACAATTTCCTGATTTAATGGATGATGAGTGGAATGATAGTTATCAAATTCAACCTCAAAATCAATAAAATCATCGCGATGTGCTTGCGACATTTGCTCAACTAGCTTTTCAGGTTTAATCCCTTCTTTTTTTGCTTTAAGCATGATCGGTGTGCCATGTGTGTCACTACCGCAGACAAAGTGGCATTGATTACCACGCATTTTTTGGAATCTCACCCAAATATCTGATTGAATATAACCAAGCATATGCCCCAAATGCAAATGACCATTGGCATATGGCAATGCATTAGTAACTAGAATATTTCTCATATTAATTGTATAGAATACTGAAAGTGCTGGTGATTATATACCACTTGCGTAATGTTTTACAGAGCTGTTCTCTTGCATTTAAAAAAAGCTTTGCCTATTTATTATCTAGGTTTATTATGGCAAACCAATTTAGGCATAAACAACTCTTTAGCAAATAATGTACTTCCTTGTTGATAAAGTAATCGTCTTTCAAATCCTTTATGTGATCGGGATCACCGCTGAAAGCATGTCTGGCACAATTTCAGCCGGCAAGAAAAACATGGATATTTTTGGCATTGTCACCATTGCAACCATTACCGCACTAGGTGGTGGTACTGTGCGTGATGTACTTCTAGGTTACTACCCTTTGACTTGGGTGATGTATCCGGAATATATTCTGGTGACTTTTATAGCCTCGATCTTAGCTATTTTTATCGCGCGCCACATTGTTAAGCGTCATAAATTTTTCTTAATTGTTGATGCATTAGGACTTGTTACTTTTGCTTATTTGGGCAGTGATATTGGCTATAGTGTCGCACAACACGCGGTAAGCAATGACCATTTTATGATTTTTGGCAGCTTTATCATTGCCGTATTAATGGCAATTATCACCGGAGTATCTGGCGGCGTACTGCGCGATGTATTATGCAACGATGTCCCCCTTGTTTTCCAAGCAGAGCTCTATGCCCTTGTTGCAGCATTGGTTGGCATACTTCACGCATTAACACTGTATTTTAAAATGGATAATCTCATTAGTGCACTGATTATTATCTCAATTGGTTTTGCGTTGAGATTATGTGCCATTTATAAAAACTGGCACTTGCCTAAAGTTAAATACTTTTCTTAGTTCAACCTAGACACCCATGCGTTTACGCGCCATATCAGTCTGGTGATCACAGAATTTTTTATAGCCTTCTGCAAATTTTGCCCATTTTGAAGTATTTGCCGTATTTGATATGCTCATTGTTATTCTCCTTGACTGGTTATGTCATTATTTCTTAGCGATTAAATATTTATCACCACCTTCTAAATTGATTGAATTTTACACTTATCTTTTTAAAATATATGTTTCATCAAAGTATTCAGCAGTATCATTTTTGATACACGATCAACAACAATACATATTCCCAAAAATCTGCTTAACTGGGGAGTAGGTTATATCAAAGCTCATCAAACTGATTGGAGGAGTAAATGTATTTGCGCAATTATGCACACAAGCTCAAAACTATTGCCTTTTTTAGCCAGTGCATTATTTGCCAGCAAATAACCGACAGAGGACTTTGTAACGATTGCCAAGAGGCACTCACCAAAGAAGCGCATGCCAATAAGCGCCAACAATTAATAATTAATGGGCAACCTATTATTTTCTATGCATTGAATCATTTTGAAGGTTTAACACGCAGACTGCTCTTTTTATTTAAATATCAAAACAATCATATTGCGGGTAATGCACTAGGGCTATACCTTGCAACAAGCTTTAAACGTTTACATTCACTTGCTGATGTTGATTATATCTTGCCTCTACCTAGCCATCGTTTGCGCTTTCTTGTGCGTGGCTTTAATCAAGCAGAAATTTTAGCGGGACATTTAGCTTCAGTTTATTGCACGATTGATCTACATTCGATAAAGCGCCACAAATATACTAAACCTCAAGCTAAATCAAGCTATGAACAACGGCAACGTCAAATGCATAATGTCTTTAAGCAAAAGCGTGCGATCACAGCAAAGCATCTTTTGATTATTGATGATGTCTATACGACGGGAGCAACACTCAAAGCGCTTATAACATGCATTCAGGATTTTTCAGAGAATCATATTGAGAAAATAAGTGTATTAACACTTTGTCATGCGTGATTATGTCTTAATAATTCACGAACTTTTGAACGAATCACGTCAATTGCAATTTTATTTTTGCCACCATGCGGTACGATAATATCGGCATAACGTTTAGAAGGCTCAATAAACTGTAAAAACATCGGGCGCACTGTTTCCAAATATTGTGTCACCACGCTATCGACTGTTCTACCGCGTTCCTTTTGATCGCGCACCAAACGGCGAATAAAGGATACATCCATCGGCGTATCCATAAAAATTTTAATATCCATAAGCTTTCGTATATTCTCATCAGTAAACAGCATGATCCCTTCTAGAATCAAAATGCTCGTCTGCGCGCTAATCGGCAGAGTCTGACCTTTCACACGACTATGTGTTGCATAATCATACAATGGCACTTCAATATTTTGACCGGCAATGAGTGATTCTAAATGCTCTTTTAATAAAGTGTGCTCAAAGGCATCTGGATGGTCATAATTTAACTTGTCTAACTGTGTTTTTGATAAATGACTATTATCACGATAGTAATGATCCTCAGATAACACCGTCACTCTTGCGGACTCTAGATCTTCAAGCTCCTCGACAATTGTATTAGATAATAAACTTTTTCCAGAACCGGAACCGCCGACAACACCAATGATGACAATACTTTTATTACTTTGCATCCGAGTACATGATTTGATGAGTTTGTGACATTCTAGCGACTTTTCTAAAAAAAGCAGCAAAATTTTCTGATTGTTATTAACTGAAGTTACGTACTTTTCCTATTTCAACACCCCGCCTCGCAAGCTCGGCACCCCTCTTGAAAAGAGGGGAATTAAAATCACCGTCGCCCAATTCCCCTCTTTTCAAGAGGGGTGGCAGCCGTAGGCTGACGGGGTGTTTATAAAATCATGGTTTTTTCTAAAATGCACAACTTCAGTTATTAAAATTATGATCCAATTAATACCGTTTTAATGTTAGCAAGTTCACGTAATGCCTCTTGTGAACACTCTCGACCATAACCAGATTGCTTAACACCACCAAACGGTAACGCCGGATGCGAGGCAACACACTGATTAATAAAACACATGCCCGCTTCAATACGCTTTTCTGCTACTTCTTTGGCATATTTAATATCTTTGGTAAAAATCGCACTACCTAAGCCATACTTCGAGTTATTTGCAAGCTCAATCGCCTCTTCATCATTGCCTGCATAGCTAATTGCAATGACCGGACCAAATAACTCCTCTTGAAATGCCTGCATCGATGGTGTGACATCCGTTAATACTGTTGGCGCATAATAGAAACCCTTTGCATTATCTGTTTCCAAGAAATGTCCACCGGTTAATAATTTCGCACCTTGGGCAATACTTTCTTCAATCTGACGATGTAAATTATCACGCAAATCAGCTCTAGCGATAGGTCCCATGGTCGTATTCTCTGCTAATGGATCTCCAACAACAATCTCGTTAACTGCATTAAGTACCGCTTGTTCAAATACTACTTTAATAGATTTATCAACAATCAATCGTTTCGGTGAAATACACACCTGCCCACTGTTAAGCATTCTGACATTAACTATTTCTTTAGCAACTTCCTCAACGTTAATATCTTTACGAATAATATAAGCATCGGATCCGCCAAGCTCCAACACCGTTTTTTTACAAACCTCTCCGGCTTGTTTAGCAACAACACTCCCTGAGCGATTGCTACCGGTGAGTGTTACTGCAGCAATATCACAATGTTTAATAATATGCTCAGAATGCGCAAGATCAATGACAACATTTTTTAACAATGGTAATTCTATTGCTTCTGTCAACAACGCTTCAATTGCGCACGCTGAGCCAATGACATTCTCGGCATGCTTTAATACGATACCATTGCCAATTAAAATATTGGGGATTGCTGCGCGAAACACCTGCCAGAAAGGAAAGTTCCACGGCATAATCATATAAATCAAACCCAATGGTGCAAAAACACGCTCAGCGTTTAACCCTTGATAGTTAATCTTTTGTGGACTTAACATTGCCTTTGCGTGTTCTGCATAATAGTCACATAAAAAAGCACACTTCTTAATTTCAGCGATACTTTCTTTCAGTGTTTTGCCCATTTCATTTGTAATTAAGCGCGCATATTGATCAGTCTTTTGCAGCAATAGTGCTTTGATTTTTTGCACACATTCAATACGCTGATCTATCGTGCGATCACGCCATAATAATTGCGCATTTTTGACTTTTTCTATCGTTTGGTCTATTTCAGGTAAAAGAAGCACTTGATAGGTATTTAAGCGCTGACCATTACTTGGATTAACCGTTTGATATTCCTTTTTCACACTGTCCTCCTTTTTTCTAAACAAGCATGGTGATGGCAACAATTAGCATCATGATAATGTAGATCATTTGTAAATACTTATGTGAAATAAGTGCCGTTACTTTAACACCAACATTAACACCAATCACACTTGGTATCAGGGCAACGCAGAAGAATACTAAATTCAAATAGCCAATACTATAAGGTGGCAAATTATTAGCATGCCAACCAAATAGCACAAAAAAGCCAGACATCACTAAACATAACACCATAGTCACCACTGTTGATGTACCAATTGCTTTACGAATATCTAAGCCGCATTTCGTTAAAAATGGCACAAAGAAAACCGATACACCCGAGAGCATCGTACACATACCTGCTAGAAATGCACTCAATGCTTTTAATGCTAATGGGGCTTGCCAGATTTTTAAAACCGTCTTAAGCTTGCACCACATCCAGATCGCCATAACAATGACAATCAGTGCAAAGATAATCTTCAGATCACTGCTACTGATCGTGGTCATGAGAAACACACCCAAAACACCACCCAACAACACACTCACCATTGCCCAACGCAAGGTCTGATAGCAAATCTGCTTGTATTTATGCTGTTTAAAGGTGGCAAAAAAACCTAGTAATACGCTAGAGCTAACACCTGAAGCAATCGCAACTTGCATTAAGTGATCGTTCGTCGGATAAGCATATTGCATCAATAAATAAAAGCCAGGAACATTAATAAGACCAGCACCTCCCCCAAATACACCAGAAACAAATCCAGCTAGAAGCGCCACCAAACAGATAAGTACAATCAGTAAAGTCAAACTCAATTTATACACTCTCTTAACATCTCAAACACCAACAGTCATGTTTTGTTTAAAAAGCAATATTACTTAGGCATAAGCTTGTATACAAGGAAGAGCGTGCTATATTTCCAAAAATCTCCAGCTAACGCACAAACTCTACAGACTTTATCAAATTTGAAAATATCCTGGACATGACTTTGCACACTACGTTCGCCCATATATTAGATTAAGCAGCGATCTATTTATGACAAAATCACTTTTGATATTTTTAAGACTTGCTCAAGACATGCTTTTGAACATACTTCTATCTTCTCTGCATTGCGTGATTTGAAATCCATTGAGCGTATTTGAAAGGTTAGTACACTGCCCTTGGTTTTGCACTTATCGGGGAGTGTTACTTCAAATTTATTCCCTCGCTCAGTGCTTGTTATTGGAGCGACAAAAGCAAAGCCAGTGTGCTCATTAAAAACAGCTTTTGTTAGCACTAGCGCAGGTCTGCGCTTCATTATTTCACGTCCAGCGCTTGGATCAAAATCAAGCCAGATAATATCGCCTTGACTTGGAATGTATTTTTTCAAAACTCTTTCCCTTTAGGTTTGTCGTGCATCCATTCTTTGTCTTCAGATAAAAGTTTAAAACTTGCTTTTGGACTTTCAGCAAGCATTTGCTCCAAGCTTAAGTCCTCAACTCGTGGAGTTAAAATGATTTTGCTATCTTCAACATGAATATCTAGTTTATCGCCAGTATGAAGATTAAGCATTTGAAGTATTTTTTTGGGAATACTTACAATATTGGCGCCGCCTGATTGTCTAAGTGATAGTGATGGCATTTGGATACTCCTGCTTTTAAATTATACAAAAGTATAACACCGGCAAGCGAAAAATATAATACTTAATTCGATTAATTAGTCATTAAGATGATTATAATACTCCAACAAAGACTCTTAGGGTCGAGCATTAATCTACTGCGATAGTTATTTATTACGGAACTTAATACGACCTTTAGTTAAATCATAAGGTGTCATTTCAACAGTGACTTTATCCCCTGTCAAAATACGAATATAGTTTTTACGCATTTTTCCTGAAATATGTGCCGTAACAATATGCCCATTTTCAAGCTCAACGCGAAACATGGTATTTGGTAATGTCTCAACTACCGTACCTTCTAGTTCAATACAATCTTCTTTTGCCATTGCTTGTTTAAATCTCTCTATATCTTCAACTTTTAGCGCTTCTGCAAGCACCCAATAAAATAAGCGTGTGAATCATGCACTATTTTCAAGAAATATTCAACACCTAGTGTTGATCTATTGGAATTTTTCGAGATTTAAGCCCACACAACTGGATGCTAGTCTTTAATAGCACCACTGGCTTTAATTGCCTTATAGGCAGCTGATAGATATAACCACATTGAATAAACCGTTAGAATAACGGCAATATATAACAATACAAATCCCAAAATAACCCAGATATTACCTAAGTCTTTTGGCTTTAATAATAAAATAAAAATCGCTGCCATTTGCGCTGCCGTTTTTACTTTACCGACAAAAGATACTTTAACCACTGAGCGTTGACCAATCTCTGCCATCCACTCTCGTAATGCTGACACAATAATCTCGCGACAAATGATGATAATCGCAGGTAATGCCACCCATGGATACGGATAAAGCGCAATTAACAGCCCAAGCGCTGTAGCCACCATTAACTTATCTGCAACCGGATCTAAGAAGGCACCAAGTTTTGTCGTCTGTTGAAAGTAACGTGCGAGAAATCCATCTAACCAATCGGTTAGCGCTGCTAATAAAAACAAAGTGGCACTAAGGCCATGATGATGCGGAAAAGGAACATAAAATGCCACGACTAAAAAAGGAATTAGCAATATCCGTAGCATGGTTAATATATTTGGCACTGTCCAGATCATCTTCGTTATAACCCTTTTCTTAGCTGACGTTGTCAGTGTAGCAAAGCACTTAGCTTGCGACAAGTTTGTTTATACCCCAGTATGACCAAAACCGCCCACACCGCGTTTGGTTTGACCACCAAATTCTTCAACCGCGACAAAGTTTGCTTGAACCACGGGGACAATTACCAATTGCGCAAAACGCATTAATGGCTCAATGGTAATGACATCATTTGATCGGTTCCAACAAGAAACCATTAGTTCACCTTGATAATCCGAATCAATCAAGCCAACACTATTGCCCAAGATCAGTCCTTTTTTATGCCCCAAACCAGATCGCGGCAAAATCATGCCGGCAAGTCCTTGATTTGCAATATGGATCGCAATTCCCGTTGGCATCAACTCACACTGTCCTGGACTCAACTGAATATCTTCTTCAATTGCAGCTCTTAGATCAATCGCGGCAGAGCCTGTTGTACCATATTCAGGAAGTGCGGCGAAAATTTCAGGTCGTAATAACTTTAGTTCAATCGTTGTTTGCGTCATACCACCACCTATAGCTGCTCGACAAATCGATCAAAAAGCCATGCCGTATCAACGGGACCTGGTCCTGCCTCAGGGTGGAACTGCACCGATGAGTATGGCAGCTCTTTATGCTTGATCCCTTGAATGGTATTATCGTTAAGATTTCTAAACCAGACTTCCCAGTTCTCAGGCATCGTTGATTCATCTACAGCAAAGCCATGGTTTTGCGAAGTTAGATAACTACGGTTACTTCCTTCTAATAAACAAGGATGATTCTGCGCGCGATGCCCAAACTTAAGCTTATAGGTTTTAGCACCAATCGCAATACCCATAATTTGCGAACCTAGACAAATGCCAAAAATTGGTTTTTGTGGCGTTTTATCCATCGCTTCTTTTAACACTTTAGCAGTCGTTTGACAACGCGCTGGATCCCCTGGTCCATTTGAAATAAACACACCATCATAAGACTCTTTGGTGTAATCATAATCATAAGGCACACGCTTCAACGTCAAATTAGAATACTCACATAGGTAACGCCAAATATTTGCCTTCATACCACAGTCAACAACGATGACTGTTTTGTCACCTGCGCCATGCACAACAGGTTCATCAATCGTTACTTCAGCAACTAAATCAAGATCACTAATATTCGGATACTTTTTTGGCAGATCTTGACCTACGACAATGGCGCCTGAAACAACACCATGATGGCGCAAAACTTTAGTTAAGGCACGTGTGTCAATATCAGCAATAATCGGTGTATTATATTTTTCACACCATGCTTGCAATGATGACTCGCCTTGGACACGCGCATAAAAGGGTGCCAATTCTGAGACAATAATACCCGCGGCATGAATCTGATCGGACTCCCAATGCGCTTGGTTTTCAACACCATAGTTACCAATCATTGGATAGGTAAAGCAAACAATCTGCCCTTTATATGAAGGATCAGTTAATACTTCTGTATAGCCTACCATGCCAGTATTAAATACAATCTCTCCGTAATTAATGCCTTTAACCCATGTCGGCACTTTGCCCTCAAATACTTCCCCGGTCTGTAAAACAAGCTTTGCTGGAATCATGAAAAATCACCTTGATTGAAGTTGATCTATTCTATACATATCACAAAGCATTTTACAGTATTTATTCCATTGAATTTCTCGTTCTTTTGAATTAGTAGTTTGCACATAAAGTGCAACAGTTTTTAGATTTCTCAACTACTTTAGATTTTTTGCTTTCTGACGAAATACATTACCACAGAGATAATGATCAATACTATACAGGCGATTGCTGAAACCTTAGTAATCGCGCCAAAGACATTATAATAATTGGTGGCACTTTTAACCAAAAAGTCACCCGCGGTTTTGACCGTTTCAACACTGGTCAAGGTAGCAATTTCTGCTGCGGCATAATTGGCAATTGATCCTGTGATCAACATATAAAGCCCTGCCAGAAAGCCAACCGAACCGCCTGGGTTTAAACGTGTGATCTCAGATAAAGCAACGGGATCGACAAACAACTCAGCAAAGCCAATAACCGCCATACCAACAACGACCCACATCATTGAAGCATGTCCGTCTGTGGTCGCTGCAATTTTCGCCCCCATCATAATCATAGAAAAGCCAAAGGTTAGAAATAATAAGCCAAACGTAATTTTAAATAACGCACTTAATCTAACACCTGCTTTGATCAGCCAATACCAAACGTATGACATGATCACACCACCAATCAAGATCGCAAATGGATTAATCGATTGAAAAGCCGCAGCGGGAATGGTAAATCCATTAAAATCACGAATAACATTACGCTCAATAAACAAGCTAATCGAGCTACCGCCTTGCTGATCAAATGCCCAGAAAATCAAACCAAAAATCATAAAAAAACAAATTGCTAACAGGGATTTTTTATCTTTACCATCAAGCTTAATAAAAAGAAAAAACAAGAAGTACAGACTAACGATTACACAAGCAAGCAAAATCCAACCGGCAAATAAATAATACAAGGCAAAGCTAAAAAACACTGCGGCAAGTGCGATTAATAAAACGGTAATTGGTAATACTTTGATACTCAGCAGGCCTTTTTCTTTTAATGCTCTCCACTGCGGATCATTGCCAGCAACAAAATGTTTGCGCCCTGTCATAAAGATCACCAAACCAATCGCCATACCAATAGCCGCTAATAAGAAACCATAGTGCCAGCCCCATACTTGTGCTGCCCAGGCGCATAAGATGGGTGAAATAAAGGAGCCAATGTTACCGCCAACATACATCAAGGCAAAACCACTATCGCGCTTAGTATGCTCTCTTGAGTATGTCGCACCTAAAAGACAAGATACATTAGTTTTAAATAAGCCATAACCACAGATAATCAGAGCCAGACCAAAGTACAAACCGCCACCATCTAAACCTAGCACCAAGTGCCCTGCCACCATGGTAGCAGCCCCCAAAAAGGTTGCCCAGTAATATCCTAAGTAGCGATCTGCAATCGCACCACCGATAATAGGTGTAACATACACAAGCGCTGTATAAGCACCATATAACGCATAGGCATGGTTATCAGTAAATAAAAGCTTTTGTGTTAAGTAAAGCACCAACAGTGCACGCATACCGTAGTAACTAAAGTACTCCCAGACATTAAGCGCAATAGCGTAATAAAGTGATTTGGGTTGAGTCTCAATTTGAGTCATATAAATTCCCTGATAACCATGTAGAGAAAATAGAATATCAAAGATTTAACAAAAAACTATTAAAATCATGAAGTTTTAGCGCCATCATATGTTTTGATTTTACATGATAAGAATTCTAGATATACCGCTCGTAAATCATTTTGCGGTGTTGGATGCCGCAGAAGTTTTTGATGCTGTTGGGCGCTTGAATTGCAGGTAATAGCTAGGACTATTGCCAAAATTCAATCACCCGAAAGGGCATAAAATTCAATGGCAGAAATGCTGTAAAATGGTTTACGGGCGGTATATACTGCCTGACCTTGATTAATGACAAAACATGGAGGCTTATATGCTCGTTAGCTTTTTAATTTCATTATTAGCCTCGATAATTATTACTTGGCTTGCTGCACGCACTTTATTTCGCCTAAATATAAAGAAAGGTCAATCGCTTACCAAAAGGGATCAATACCTTAATGCCGTTATTTGCGGTTTTGTTTTTTTCTGTGTCAGCTGTTTTGTTTATGCACTACTGATTAATAGCGTTTTTAACTAAGAAGATTGTGATTCTCTTCAATCATCTGCACTGTATCAATAAGCTTTTTAAACGAGAACATCACAACACTGGCATGCCGCAACTCACTTTGAATACTCATTGACTGACTAAAGCCCTTAAGGAGCTCTTCTAGCTTAGTAATGATTTTTTGATACTCCCCTTGGTCAAAAACATTCTTTTTAAAGCTGATGCTCATAACTTTAAAGGTATGATTAATCTCATCATATAACGCCTTAAACGCAGGATTTTGCTGAAATCTCTCCCGTTTTTCTGGATAGGTTTCAATATAATCATAAATGACGCTGGTATAACGATATAACTGTCGCAAATGACGCGTTGTCACTTTTAGCACCTTAAGGTCAATATTTGGTTTTTCATGCATGATTTCTTTTTGCAGTGCGATTTGCTTTGAGAAATGACCAAAGATTTCGACCAATACATCGTCATAGTCACCACCGGCAAAGAGCCGATTGTTTAACGAAGCAATGCAGTTAACGCTATCACAAAAAGATTGATTGATGCGTTTATAAGCATGAATAGGAAAAAAATACCGATTAACAATAATCGCAATGGTAATACCAATCAGCACTTCAAGTGTACGGTAACAAGCGGTTGCTAAACTTACATCACTACTAAACAAAATAATAGCAACCGTCACTGAGCCCAAAACACCAGCATAGGTATATTTACTCGAATTTGTTGCTGTAAAAACACCGATAGCAATAATGCCAAGCCCTAAAATGAGCTGAACCATCGACATCTCAGGGAAAATCAAGATCACAATGATTGAGCATATTGACCCAATGAGGGTTCCTAAAAATCTCATTTTGGCTTTTTCTAATGCACCTCCTAAGTTTGGCTGACTTGACATGACCACCAAAACAGTAATCACAATCCATGCATACATTTGTCCAACATTAAGCCACTCACCCAATAAGTGCCCCACCAAATAGGCAATAGCGCTAGCAACAACTGCCTTTAATGCATTGATCAATGAGTAGCGCTTACTATAAAGTAAATTCGTCATCGTAATAAATCTCCCTTAAGTGTTATGTAAACAGTATAGCGCTAAATATTGCACGGTTTTAGATGACAAGCAAAATGGTATTGTTATCATAAGCTTATTTTTTTAGTGATAGGAATTAACATGAATCCAACTACAACGATACGTTCAGCGCTGTACGCTTTAAGCATCGTCGCTGCCAGTATTGGCGTGTTTGTCTATTGGCAGATCAGCAGCTATCCTCAAGCATTCAATAATATTGCCTTTGTTTTTGCGTATGCAGTGATGCTGACATTAATCAGCATGCCGCTTTTTGTCTCTGAAACCATCTCTGGATTTTTAAGTAAAAAGCCGCTAACAGGCAGCCTGCATTTTGCTGCGCGTTCACAGCGTTTACGCTTTATTGGACTCTTATCGATGGTGCTTGCAGCAATTTTACTGATCATGGTGATCGCACGCATATCGGTGACAAGCTCAAGTCTTGTCTATACTAGCTTCTGGTATACAACACATTCGGCAGAGAAAACACTGCATCTTATTGACAACTACACCTTACTGATTGGCATTATTTTTAGCGCTATTATTGTGATCATTATTGGCTTCTCACAAGCACGTGAGCGTTTTTTAAAATTAAGCTCAGCATTTGCCACTCTTGGACTTGCCTGCTTAGTTGGCTTATTTATCATGAATGCGCTGACTTTTAACACTAGCCTTACAACGAGTGCTTTTTTCACACCTAATTTTCATTTACTGGCATCAATCGATGTCTGGGAATCAGCATTAAGCCTTTCGCTCTTTTCAGGACTCATTGGTTTAGGTGTTAACTCCGTATTGGGCACGTATTTCAATGCACAATGCTCTATTCGACGCTTTAGCTGGTCATTTGTCATTGGCAGCATTATAACAGTCATCATCATTATGCTCATGCAAAGCCTATATACCAATAGCAGTCGATCCGCTTCTGATGTATTAGGTTTTCAATATGCCTATACACTCAACCTATTAGCCTTTGGCATGTTCTTCTTTTGTTTACTCACCACGGCTTTACTGCTTTGCCAAACTTTTAAAGGCTTAAACGCATCAACCACAAAGCATAAGTGGTATGTTTATCTGCCGTTTTTTATCTTGCTTTTGGCTGCTTCCATCATCTATCAACACGTATTAGCAGACAAAGTACACGAAATCATTCAATCTGAGCTTATTATTAGCCTTATTCTTTTTATTGCTTATATTGAAATTCTTATTTTTGGCTGGATTTGCGATGCGCAGAAGTTAAGTTATCAATTACACAAAGTCACAAAAATCAAACTCTCTGCACTGTATAATTTAAGCTTGCGCCTGATTGCGCCAAGTGCCATTTTGACAGTTTTTGCCCATAAAATACTAAATATTTTTGTCACTATGCATTGGTTCTCGATCATAGGTGTTTTTATTTTATCGCTTATTTTTACCGTCATTCTTGGTAGTTTTTTACATCGCAAGTTCCAGTAATTCGCTTGACCTTAAAAGCAATGACAATTATCCTCAACGACTTACTTGAAGATCAAATCATAAAAATGTTAACACTTAAGCAAATTCAACAGTTATCGGCAGATGACATCCAACAAAACAATCAAGTCATCATTGACCAACTAAGCTCCGATGTCGTTTTAATTAATCAAATTAGCCAATACATTATCCACAGTGGTGGTAAACGTTTGCGCCCATTATTACTGATGCTTGTCGCTCGCGCCCTTGATTATAAAGGGCAAAATCATACTAAAGCCGCGGCTATTATTGAGTTTATTCACACAGCCACATTATTGCATGATGATGTAGTTGATGAGTCTGAATTGCGTCGTGGCAAAGAGACTGCCAATAATGTCTTTGGCAATGCCGCTTCAGTCCTAACGGGTGATTTTCTTTACTCGCGTGCCTTTCAGATGATGGTTGAGTTAAATCAAATGCAAATTATGCAGATCTTAGCAGATGCCACCAACAAAATCGCTGAAGGTGAAGTATTGCAACTATTAAACTGCAACAATCCAGATATTACTGAAGCGCAATATATGCAAGTTATTTATTGCAAAACCGCCAAGCTGTTTGAAGCGGCTTGTGATGTTGCCAGTGTTCTGGCAAATGCTAGTGATAGCGAGCAAAAAGCATTACATCAATATGGTGTGCATCTTGGAAATGCGTTCCAAATAGCCGATGACGTACTTGATTATATTGCCGATAGTGAGACACTTGGCAAAAACATTGGTGATGATTTAGCCGAGGGCAAAACAACACTACCTGTGATTTATGCACTCAAAAATGCACAAGCTCAAGATCAACAACTGATTCGTCAAGCGATTGAGCAAGGTCACCATCCTAAGATGGCAAAGATTATTGATATTATCAAACACAGTGGCGCGATTGAGTATGCTGTTAGCAAAGCGCAACAAGCTGCTCAATCGGCGATTGATTCGCTAGATATACTCACTGAATCTAAATACAAAAATGCACTGATTGCACTAGCGCATATTGCCGTTGAACGTACACACTAACAGCTTAAAATTATGTCTTCTAAGTCTTTACGTGATAATTTCTGGCACTTATACCCATTAAAAGCATTAAATGATGCTGAATGGGAAGCGCTTTGCGATGGCTGTGGTTTATGTTGCTTACATAAACTGCAAGATGATGAAACTGATGAGATCTATTACACTAAAGTTGCCTGCAAGCTTTTAGATTGCAGCACCTGCCAATGCACAAATTACCCTAAGCGCAAACAGCTCGTACCTGATTGTTTGCAACTGGATTTATATCACCTAAAACATGCCCAACATTGGCTACCTGAGACTTGCGCCTATAAGCGTCGTTATCATGGGAAAACCTTACCTGATTGGCATCCATTGATCACTCAAGATAAAAACAGTGTTCACAAGGCAGGCGCGTCAGCTTGCGATTTTGCCATTTCTGAGAATAACATCCGTGGCGATTTGGAAGATTATTTGCTTACTAATTACGATTAAATAATGTAAAAGATGGATTAAATTATGATTGGACAACATAAATCAACACTAAACACCCCCTGCCTTGTGATTGATAAAGATAAACTTCTGCAAAACATCAATGACATGCAAGCTTTTGCCCTTAAACATAACAAATCTGTGCGCCCTCATGCCAAAACGCACAAATGCACTGAAATTGCCCAGTTGCAAAAACAACAAGGTGCCATTGGCATATGTGTCACCAAGGTTAGTGAAGCACTTGTGTTGGCTGAGCATGGCATTACGGGGATTCTGATCACCTCCCCTATTGTTACCAATCATAAACTTAATATGCTGAGCAAGGCGTGCCAACTGGCACCAGATACAATAGTCGTTTGCGACTCATTTGCTAATGCCAAAGCCTTAAATCAAGTGGCTTTAAATCACTTAAAGCAAAATATGAATGTTATTGTTGATATCGATGCTGGTATTGGGCGCACAGGTGTTTCTTTTGAGCATGCTGTAGCACTGGCACGACATATCCATGAGTTATCACACCTTAATTTAAAAGGCATTCAATGCTATGCAGGTCATTTTCAACACATCACTGACTACAACAAGCGCCAAGAGGCTTCTTCATTACTGCTTAAAAAAGCCGGTGAGATTAAAGCGCAAATTGAAGTACAAACAGGATGTAAAAACCTTATTCAAACCGGGTCAGGTACGGGTACTTATGCTATAGATTGTAATGTTCAATCCGTTACAGAAATTCAGCCAGGCTCATATACGGTAATGGATAAAGAGTATTTTGATATCGAATCAATCAATAATTTCCTGCCAGCAATGACGCTTTTAAGCACAGTCATTAGTGCAAATCATGATACACATGTCACCGTTGATGCCGGACTTAAAGCTCTCTATAAAGATCCTACCAAACCACAGATTATTAGTCATAATGATCTTCATTATGACTGGGACTACTTTGGCGATGAGCATGGCAAAGTTACCGGCAAAGTATTACCTAAGCTCGGGGACGTGATTGAGATGGTGGTACCACATTGTGATCCAACTATTAATTTGTTTGATCAGTTTTATATTACAGAAAATGATATTGTTACCGATATCTGGTCAATTAATTTACGTGGCAAAAGTCAATAACAATAAAATAATTAAGCAGTATCTTTGCCCGTGATGATGTCGTAGGAGCGTATTGCATACGCCCATCAAAATAAACCGACATTCTATCAAGCCATAATAAATTTCCGACATTGACAAAACAAACATCACATTATAACATTGTTATAACTTCAATCATCAGGAGCAGTCATATGCAAACTAAATTAAGAGCGATTGGTAATAGTATTGGTATAACCATTCCCGCAAGTGAATTAAAAACGTTATCTGCTCATATTGGCGACACCATTGAAATTAACATTGTCAAAGTGATCAAGACGCCACGCTCAAGCTGGAATGACGCTAATTTATGGCAAAATGCAAGTCATGAGCCCCTGCATCTCAATGATCTAAGCAATAATGATTTTGATGAGAACGAATGGCAATGGTAGCTATCAAGCGATTTAGTGTTTGGGGCGTTGATCTGGATCCAACCAAAGGCAGCGAACAATCAGGTTTTAGACCTGTTTTGGTAATATCACCTGATGTTATGAATAATCATTTAAACACAGTAATTGTTGCACCAATGACAACTTCATTACGCGGCTGGCCTACACGTGTTCAAATAGAGCATCAAGCAAAAACAGGTGAAGTCGCACTTGATCAAATTAGAACAATTGACAAAATCCGTCTGAAAAAGAATATGGGCTTGCTTGAAACTAGATTTCATCGCAATATTTATAGCGTTCTTGCTGAAATATTTAGTAAATAATCAAGCGCCTGAATGAATGACTTTACTTAATAGATACTGTCTAACTGGAGTTACGGACTTTTTCCATTTCAACACCCCACCTCGCAAGCTCGGCACCCCTCTTGCAAAGAGGGGAATATAAAATAACCCTTGCCTAATTCCCCTCTTTGCAAGAGGGGTGGCAGCCGTAGGCTGACGGGGTGTTTATAAAATCATAGTTTTTTCTAAAGTGCGTAACTCCAGTGTCTAAGTACATTAATAATCTCTTTATTTGCTTCAGGCATAATTTCAGCATCGAGCTTATCAACACTCACCCATTTCCCCTCTTGCCCTTCTTGAGGCGCAATATCTCCTTGATATCGTGTGACAACAAAGCAGTTAAGCTCAACGGATTTATGTTGATAGTGATGCGCCTTAACTAGCAATGATTCAAACTTCGTAACATCAATGCCAACCTCTTCTTTAAGCTCGCGCTTAAGTGCAGCATGTGGCGCCTCACTAGCTTCAAGTTTGCCACCTGGGAATTCCCAAAGTCCGGCTAAATCCTGAGTTGATTTACGCCTAGTTAAAAAAACCTGATTTTTTTGGTCATTTAATATGACTCCAACAGCAACTTTGATTAAAATCATCGCTAATCAACAAACACTTAAACAAATCAAACATGTCACATAGCTTAACAAAGCAATTTTTAATTACCATGCCTAATTTGCAAGATAATGCATTTGAATATTCTGCCATCCTCATGTGTAAAGATAATAGCAAAGGGATTATGGGATTTGGTCATGCTTAAGTTAATCGGACTTGATTATGGCAAGTCACGCATAGGGATTGCCAGTGGGCAGATGATTACTAAAACTGCTACACCCATTGCAACCATTTCCGCCAAACAAGGCGAACCTGAATGGCATGAGCTTGATAAGATTATTAAACAATGGCGCCCTAGTGATATTATTGTGGGACTTCCGATTGATGCGAAAGATCAAGAGACCAAGATCACTGAAGAAGCACGTGTATTTGCACAAAAGATTGAGCTTAGATATCAAAAGCCCGTGCATTTAATCTCAGAAACCTTCTCAACGCGGGAGGCGCGTTGGCGCCTAGAGGAAGTACAAAACAAATCTAACCGCCACCTTAAAGTCGATGCATTTGCCGCTTGTGTTATTTTGGAGACTTGGATGAACGAGCAGAGTTAAATCACTTACAGCAAGTTTATTTCTGACCTATACTATTTAACATCCGGATAACATGGAGTTTAGTGTGACAATTTATAACTTTCTCTCACATCACTTAATTATTGGCTCAATACAAAGCATCGCTATTGCGCTATTGATATATTTTTTATATCGGTTTTTGCAGTGGTATTTTACACGGAAAATTGATAATGCAACCAAACTCAAGCGCAAACTGTCACGTCTTCGCTATCTATTGATTGCTATTTTTGTCTTTTGCTTGATAAAAATATGGGTTAGTGATTTTAGTCACATTCTCACTGCATTAGGTTTGGTCGGCGCGGGTTTAGTAGTTGCTAATAAAGAAACCATTATGAATTTTATTGGCTCGTTTATTATCATGTGGCGCGATCTTTTTAGTGAGGGGGATTATATCGAAGTGCAAGGTCAAGAAGGATACGTCTATCGCTTGGGACCTTTGTATTACACATTAGCTGAATACCCGCCAAGTGACAAAAAAACCAAAGGCAAATACATTCGCATCCCAAATGCCACCGCCATTACTGGCGTTATTATCAACTACTCACAACCTGCGGTTCCTTTTAAGGGTAAAATTCAATTTAAAGTGACTTATGCACAATATACACATCTTAAGATCACTGAGTTAAAAACCATGCTAGATAAAGAGCTTACTGACCATCTTAAGACACTGAATAAATCGCAATTAAACACGCTGACATCAACAACAGTTAGTCTTTATGAGCAACCGGATATTGATAAACCAGAACTTATTGATATTACGATTAGTTATCAATGCTTATTTGAACATAAAAAATCACTGTCAACGCTCCTTAATACTGCTTTATTACAAGTATTAACAGAGGCTGATCAACGCAAAAGTATGTCAAAAGAATAACCAAGCCAATAATAACTAAACAGCTTCCCTCAACATCTGTTGTATTCTATCCAAGCCCAGCTTAATCTCATCAAAGCTTGGGCCAAAGCTTAAGCGCACATATTTCTTTAAACGCGTATTCACGACTTTGCGACGTTGGCCGGGGTTGACATCAAAGAACTCACCAGGCACACAGATCACTTTGTATTGTAATAAAGCTTTGAAAAATTTCATGCCATCAGCAAGACTCTCTGGCAAGTTTTCCAAAGAGGCAAAGCAGTAAAAACCACCCTCTGGCACTCTTGATAACACAAAGCCCATTTCCTTAAGACGTGATACCATATAATCACGCTTTTTAACAAACTCACTCTGAATCGAATCCGCTTCTTGATCAGCGTGTTTGAGATCCAGTAATGGCACAACGGCCTTTTGTATTGCGTGTACCGCACCACCGTCTAAAAATGACCCAGCTGAAGCAATACCCTCAATGACTTCTTTTGGACCTAATGTCCATGAAATACGTAATCCTGGATATCGCCAGTTTTTGGTCAACCCATCGACAATGAGAATATTGTCTTTTTCTACATCTTTGATATATGCAGCAGCACTTAATGTTTTTTGATTTTGATCATATAAATAATGTGAATAAAACTCATCAAAAATCATCGCACAACCAATCTTTTTTGCTGAATCAATCAATTGTTTTAACTCATCACCAATAATGATCTGTCCTGTTGGATTACATGGATTAGATAACAGCATTGCCCCCAAGCCCATATTAATCATTGCTTTTTCCATCTCATTAACATCAGGCTTAAAACCATCAGCAATGCGATAAGAAACCGGCATCGACACAAAGCCACCAAAGACATTTAATAACTCTTCGTAAGCAGTGTAATCTGGCAGGAAATGCCCAAGATTAATATTATTCATCGTCGCAGCGATCCGACAAAGCGCTGAGCGACCGCCCGACGAAATGGCGACATTTTCGTAAGTATATTGTGATTTTTTATCAAAGCGATAGCGCTGGTTATATAGCTCAGCCACTGCTTTTCTAAGCTCAATGTCACCTGCGACAGGGCTATACTCAGCTGAGATTTGATCTAATGAAATATCTTTTAAACGTGCAGGACTCTCTGGCATATCTCCGGTTTCAGGCGCGCCTTGCCCTAAATTAGACCACTCAGGATTGCCATAATAAAAACCATGCGCTTGCGCCTTGGACATAACATAAATCACTCCAGTTTTTGGGACTTTTTTAAAACTGCTTTCCATTTAATTTCCTTTGTTTAAATGCTTTTCTAACCATTGTGTCAATTGCGCTACTTCATCTTTCTTCAGCCATAACCCAAGTTTACTGCGACGCCATAATAATGCATCAACATCACGCACCCATTCATGTTCAATCAAATATTCAACCTCTTGCTGATAAAGGTTATATCCAAAACATATACCTAGATCATCATAAGATGTTGCATCCTTTAACACATCAATACTTTGCATACCATATGATGATGCTAAGCGATAACTATGTTTATCTTGAAGCCATGGATAAGCTGCATTTAGCTTCATCAAAATCTCAGCAAATGAGCTTGCCTCACCACCTGGTGTTGCCACTTTATCCGTTGTGCACGCCTGCATTTCTGGGAAAAAAGGAATCAACTTATCCACAACATGTTTGGATAATGTGCGATACGTCGTAATCTTACCACCAAAGATTGATAATACCGGTAATTCACCTTGATCATCTTCAAGCTCTAGATGATATTCACGCGTGATTTTAGACGGATCCTTAGCATGATCATCATACAATGGACGCACACCAGCATAGCTCCAAATAATATCTTTTGGTGCAATTTTGCTTTTGAAATAACCATTGATCAGTTGACACAAATAATCAGTTTCTTCCTGACTAATGGCAATATCGCGTGGATCACCTTGATAATTAACATCCGTCGTGCCAATCAAGGTAAATTCATTATCATGTTCACTGGTGAAACCATATGGTAGCGCAAAGACAATCCGACCATCGGCATTTTGCAGGATATAGGCATGATCACCCTCGTACAACTTAGGCACGACAATATGACTGCCTTTGATCAGGCGCACTGCCGATTTAGAACTCGTTTCTAACACGTCATGAATAACATCCGCAACCCAAGGTCCTGCGGCATTAACAACGGCTTTAGCTAGCACCATTACTTCATCACCTATACCATTTACAAGTTTCGCCTGCCAGCTATTTTCTGCCTTTTTCACCTTTTTCACCTCGACACATTGATATGGCATCAAGATTTTAGCGCCATGCGCTTTGGCTTGTTGTGCATTAAGCATCGTCATACGCGCATCATCAATCCGACAATCAGAATAGGCAAAACCAACACTGAAATCATCAATAAGATTCTTACCTTCGAGGGTATTGACTAATGATATTTTTTGCGACTTCTTTAATGACATTTTACCCGCGAGAAAATCATATAAGAACATACCAATACGAATCATCCACACCGGACGCAAATGTTTGGCATGCGGTAAAACAAAGCGCAAAGGATGGATAATGTGTGGCGCTTTCTTGAGTAATACTTCACGCTCTTTTAAGGCTTCTTTGACGAGCTTAAACTCATACTGTTCTAGATAACGTAACCCGCCATGCACAAGCTTACTACTGGCTGATGATGTCGCTGAAGCAAAGTCTTTTGCTTCACATAATGTAACATCTAAACCTCTTAATGCGGCATCAACAGCCACCCCTGTTCCATTAACCCCGCCACCGATTACCAAAATATCGGTATGAATAACATTCTTTTCCTGCTTTTCTTGCTTTTCTTGTGCTTGCATGACTTTATTTTCACCGTTTAGGTTGGATACGCAGTTTGCTATTGTATACTCACCACGGTCCATTTTACAGCCTTTATTGCTTTAAGTCTGAGCTCGCACACCCCTCTGCACAATCATTTACAAGTGAAATATAATTGTATCAACTTTGCTAAACCTTGCTAAAATTTTGTTATACTGTGCACGGTCATAGTCACTGGGAAATTGTGAGCAGGATTAAGTAGGAAGAATGATGAAAAACTCAAAACAGTGTTATTCAATCTGGATGCTATGTATTTTTATAGGTGCTTGCATCGTGTTGGTTATTCAAAGCACACTGATGATTAAAAGCTTATATAAAGATGTCATCGATCAAAAACATCATTATCGCGTGATTAAAGATTTAATCGCTATCCGTGACGCCATGGTAAAGCTCGATGCCAGTGAGCTTGAGCTTGCCATTCAAACTTATGAACAAATTACTCGAAACTCAGTATCTATTGAAGTACATTCGCATATCAGTGATCACCCAGAGCTACATACCTATGATCAAATGATCGAGTATTTTAAAACACACAAACAACTATCCTTTGATCAATACTATCCAAATGCTGATAAATGGGTATTTTTCAACTTTAAGCCCCACAACCCTTGGATTGATCCAGTGGTCATCATTGCCATTATATTGCGTTTTATTTTTATGTTTATGATCATTTATTTAATTATCTATAGCGGCTTAAAACTATTTAGACAATCCATTTATGAACTTGGCAATGGCAATAACAACAGATCATTCCTTGGCAAAACCAAGCACGCCTTAGAGCAAAAAGTCAAAGACCTTATCGCTGAGCGAACCATGATTCTTGCCACTCTTTTTCATGATATCAAAACACCGCTAGCACGCGCCAAAGTACGCTTACAAACAGAGTATGAGCTTGATCAAGTTCCAGCTGATTTAGATGAGATTGATGAGCTTATTAAAGCGACCGTTAGCTATTACCAAGAAAGCACCCAAGATACGAGCTTTAAGATCAATACGATTTTCATGCGCCTTAAACAGCAACACCCTGATAAGATAAGCATCAATACAACAAAAGACTATATTGTGCATGGCAATGAGACGCTACTCTATCGCGCCTTTGGCAATATCACCAATAACGCGATTAAATACGCCAAGCATTGCAGCATTGACTGCGATATAGCACAAAACAAGTTAGTGATACGTTTTCAAGACACAGGACCTGGTGTCCCTCAAGACAAGATTCATAAACTTTTTCTCGCACATTATAAAAACTTGCATAGCGAGCAAAACAGTCAAGGACACGGTTTGGGGCTTACCATTTGCAAGAAAATTATTGAACTACATAAAGGTGAAATCTCGGCAACATCTAATGAGCAAGGTCTATGTATTGCGGTGAAATTAATTGCCACTAAAGAAAACACTTCACCTTTATAAAGGGCATTTGCTACACTACTGAATAAGCTCCAAGCACCTGACGTTGTGTCTTATGACCAGACCTTACAAACAATTGCCTATTGGCTATTCAACGCTCCAAGAAATCAGAGAAAACAATGCCATCTACATTGATAAAACAAAGCATATTGCCAACTTGGTAAGCTCTGGAAAATACTACTTTTTATCGCGTCCACGCCGCTTTGGCAAAAGTCTGACAATTAATACATTGAAAGCACTTTTTGAAGGAAATAAATCACTGTTTAACGGACTTTATATTGAAGACAAATGGGACTGGCAAAACAAACACCCTATCATTCACTTAAGCTTTGGTAGTTCACAATCAGTCAATGCTGAAGAAACGTTATTACAAATCATTAAGCAAACACTACATAACACCGCAAAACACCATCATATTGAACTGCCACCACTTACCTTAAACCTGCAGTTTGATGCATTGATTAAAGCGCTTTCTGAGAAATGCCAACAACGTGTTGTGCTACTGATTGACGAATATGACAAACCCATTTTGGATGTCATTGATCAACCAGAAAAAGCCATACGTAATCGTGAAATACTCAAAGGCGTCTATAGCACCATCAAAGACAATGATGCACATTTGCGATTTGTCTTTTTAACAGGTGTTTCCAAGTTTTCAAAGGTCAGTTTATTCAGTGGTTTAAATAATCTTGAGGATATCTCACTTCACCATAAATATGCCGATATTTGCGGCTATACACAAGCTGAGCTTGAAGATAGCTTTCGTGATGATCTACACAATACCGATCTTTCTAAACTTAAAGCGTGGTATAACGGCTACAACTTCGCAGGCACTGAAGCACAAAAGGTCTACAATCCTTTTGATATTCTCCTTTTCCTAAGCAATGGGCAACAATATAAAAATTACTGGTTTGAAACAGGCACACCTAGCTTCCTAGTAAAGCTCATTGCTGCTCGTCGTGAGATTGTGCCAACCCTTGAAAACTATGAAGCAAATTTAGACTTCATTAATTCCATTGATGTTAATAACATCCCAATCCCCGCACTCATGTTACAGGCTGGCTACTTAACGATTAAAGAAGCCTTTCACTATGGCGAAGAGCTATGGTATCGCTTAGGTTATCCAAACTTTGAAGTTAAAACTTCACTCAATCGGCATCTCGCGACAATTGGCACGGCAACTGAGGATGCTAATAGCAATCAGGTACAGTTAAATAAGGCATTGCTCAATGATGACTGGCAACACTTCAAATTAGCTATTCAAAGCTTTTTTAGCACCATCCCTTATCATTTTTACAGCAATGCGCCAATACACAACTATGAAGCTTATTACTGCGCTATTATCTACAGCTATTTTATGGCTTTGGGTTACAAAGTGACACTTGAAGACACAACCTCACAAGGTCGCATTGATATGTCAATACATATGCCACAAAACAAAGTAATCTTATTTGAGTTTAAAGTAGCTAATGCTAAAGACCTAAGTCAGGAAGCACTCGCACAGATTATTGACAAAAACTATGCACAAAAATTCGTACACCTTAATCTGCCGATCTACCAAATTGGTGTCTCCTTTGATAGCAACACACGCTCAGTTAATGGGTTTGTGGTGCAGGAATATAAAATTGTGAACAATTAGAGAACATAGTTAACACCTGTTAGTATTTCAGCACAATGTTAAAAGGGTGATTCATGAGGTCGCCAAAGCGGTAACTGATGTTTGCTGTTTGAAGGTGTATATATTTCGGCTTTTATATATTGAAATTGATTAGGCTTAACAACCATTTGTAAATCAAAAGGGCTAAGTTCAGGACTAAACATTTTAAGCTGCCATGAATGGCTTTGATTCATAACATTAAAATCATATGTTTGAGTTCTTTTCCCGTAAATCATGAGCACAACAGCCTTACCCTCATCACCATCTCTTCTTACAGCAGTATCTACTGGTCCGAACTGTGTCTTCTTAGTTGTCATTTTATGTGAAGCATTTTCTGCAAAGTCATTGGCTAATCTATAATCTTTCGCTATATAAAAACCTTCACCACCATCTGTCCCTGCTGAAGAACCAATTCTTTTAATAGAGGGGCCTGAGTCTACAATGCTTTGAGCATTTTTTAAATTAGTTCCGTGATAACCTAAAAATTCGTACTCAGGAGGAACACAAGCATTATGTGCAAGTACTTTATTTTTCCCAACATAGTAAACATGATCTAACTGCACTTCAAAATTATACACAATAATTGGATGATCACCTTGATAGTAGGATCTGCCACAACTTGATATTTGCTCGCCACTACATATTAATTGCAAAAGTTTTCCTGATTGACTAATTAAACTATCATTTATAGTAATATCCTCTATCGCAACATACGCCTGTTGATTAGCGACATAAAAAGGATGATTTGGTGTTGCATTAATCTGTTCAATATTGCCTTTGTCATCTATAAAAGTATAGGTTCGAACATCTTGTGCATAACGCTTAAATGTGCCTATTACTGTTTTTGTTTTTTCTTTACGCCAATCAGTATCTTGTGTATCTACTTTGGTATCCGTTATATCAGTAACCGTTACTTCCACCTGATCAATACCAAACTCTGGCAATGAAAAAGTAGATCGTTTCCCTACTTGATCAATACCATTTTCTTCAAGCCATTTGATGGGACGCAGTAACTTTATTTCAGCAGGATAGAATTGTCCATCAATCAAATCTGTATAGTTAAGTGTCACTTGCTGCCATGTTTTAGGTGTGATTGACATCAAATCATAATTTGTGACTTGAGACGATGCTGCAAAACTCAAGCGCGAGACCAACAGTCCAAACAGCAAAAAACTGCCAAATAATTTAGGGTAGTAATACATGATAATTTCCTATTTACACTAAGCGATTGAGTCTATCAATCTGATAAATTAATTTAAGTTGCGTACACATGCGGCATAACCACTTGGATTATAAGCGGTATAACTTGAAGTTTCTCTATTACCGACAAAATCATAAAAGTATACTTTAGACCCCATAATCGTTGAAGAAACATAATGCTGGCTTGCCGGCCATTGTAGTGGATAAGTACTAATAGGATAGTTCGCTTTGGCAAAATCTGATAGCTCGTATTTACTTGGTAAACGCCAATCGCTATAACCCATATACCAGAGGTTGTCACAAAAATATTTTGCTCTTTGATATTGAAAAACAGCAACATTCATTTTAGTCCCATACTTATCACTAAATGTACTATCAGGATAAAAGCCAGCTTTCATTGCCTCATCTGCGCTAAAGGGCGCAAGCCATGTTAACCCCTTATTATCAACCGATTGTATATAACGATTGTGTGTCATTTCACTTTTTGTACTTTTTAACACTCTGTTACCTTTTGACACTTCAGAATTTTCTGAGGCAATAACATTCGTGCATAACAAAGCTGAAGATATAAACATTAAAACTTTCAAACAAAACTCCTTCAATAGATTAAATTAAATATGTAAACCAAAATTAACGCTTCTGCAAATTTTATTGTGAAAACACCCTTCCTCTGAAACCCAAACCTGTATCTATAAGCTCGTAGCCATTTGGTGCCAAATATCCATGCGTATTTGCCCACGGATCTATAATATATCTTGATCTTCCAGACCCAATGCTTAAAAGGCGATGCCCTGCAACATACTCCATATTGATTGATCGATCAAATCCCGCGGTTTCAGCCGCTAGTCGTCCAAGACACGCCATCGCCTCACAATCTCCATACCCTGTCATTTTTGTATATCTCGCCCAATCATTATTTACCTCTTTTGGTGAAGATCTTTTACCAAACTCAATCAAATTATCTCGAAAAGCATATGATCGCTTATTCATTTCGTGTAATGGCTCACCATACGCTACTTCTCGCTTTAAAGTTTCTCGAGTAAAACTTTTGGTTACATGTTTATTAACATATTGATTAATAAATTTTCCGACTTTTTGGTTAGACGCACCTTTTAAACTAGTACTACCTAACTCTAAATCAATACCACATCCAATATTATGTACTAATGTATTATACTTCCCAACGTAATATATATGCTGCGCTATCACTTCGATATTATAAACCACTACAGGAACCTGATTACTCACTCGTTTACCACAACTTTTTTGATTCACATCAAGACAAACTAATCTAACTTTTTGACCACTCTGACTAATAAGCTCATTACCATCCTCAATATCATCTATTGCAATATAAGCCTGTTTATCAACCACATAAAAAGGATGATTTGGCGTTGCATTAATCTGTTCAGTATTGCCATTGTCATCTATAAAAGTATAGGTTCGAACATCTTGTGCATAACGCTTAAATGTACCAATCACCGTTTTTGTTTTTTCTTTACGCCAATCATCTGCTTTTGTGTCTATTCTGGTATCCGTTATATCAGTAACCGTTACCTCCACCTGATCAATGCCAAACTCAGGTAATGAAAAAACGGCTCTTTTGCCCACTTGATCAATACCATTTTCTTCAAGCCATTGAATAGGGCGTAATAACTTGATTTCTGCGGGATACGCTTTGCCATCAATAATATCTGAATATTTAAGTTCCACTTGCTTCCATGATGTAGGATTAATATCAGTAGCATCATAATTATGCGCCGATGACACTAAAGGTAGCGTCAAAAATAGCATCGATATAAAATACTTCCTCATTATGCTGCGTCCTCTAAGTCCTCAGCTTCAGGTGATAGAATTATAACATTATCGTTATATTCGCTAGATAAGTTTAATTGATCATTTAACTGATCTGTCTGTAAAGATTTACTATAACCAGACCATTCAATAACCGGTGCGTTAATATCAATATCTGCATCGATAGCTGTCACCACCTGGTCACCTAACTCAATATCTTGAATCTCTTTATATGACTGCTCACCTGACTCACTAATATTGGTTAATACCAAAGTACCTGCAGCAAAGCACATGCGTTTAGGTGTCAGCGCCTTACTTACCGATGATCGAAAGTTATTTACCGCCTGTGTGATTGGACGAGTTACACGCCCTACCGCACTACCAATAGCCTTACCTGCTGATGTTGCTGCAGCACGACCCACTGCGGCTCCTGCTCCTTTCATAATACCAAAAGTAGCCATACCTACCGCAAAGCCAACACCTGCTGTTATTGCCGCATCTTTAATACTACTGCCTGAGGCAAGATCTACGGCAAAACCTGCCGCACTGCCTGCTAGCGTTGATAATGCAGCAACTCCAACAACGGCTGCTGCTGACATACTGGTTGGATCGGTCATCGCCCCTGCGACAAAGCCCGCAGCGGCACCAGAGATAGCATTTTTCCACACACCACTATAGTCACCGGTAATTGCCCCTTGAATAACACCTGTCACCGCACCAACAACGGCACCAACTACCGCACCAATGGCTCCAGCAATCCAACCCCAAAAATGTCCCGTTGGATCAGAGTAGGCAATTGGATTATTGGGATAAATATACCCATTAATACCGCCTTTATCAAAAGGTGACATATTATCATATGCCATAAAGCGCTTAAGCATAGGGCTATATGCACGATAGCCATTACCCAAATGCTGGTATCCTGTTACTGCTTCCGTACGTTGCCCATTATAACCGATGGCAAATTGATCTATTAACACCTCTGTGCCACTGCTATTTATTGACATTAAATCACTAGCAATACCATAAGGCGTATAAGCTTTCTGACTTGCTATGCTCAGTTTATTATTACTTTTTTCGATGTCATACAGCACGCTACCTGCATAGTCATAAATGTAATAACGTATATCCATAATCGCTTTGGAATTGTCTTGCTTAATACGTCCATGCATACTATTACCAGAGAGATAACTAAGCCATTGACCATCTTGTGACTCGTGACTCAATACGCCACCAATATAGTAAAGAGATAGCATTTCCTGATTAGGTACCTTTTGCCAAATCTGCTCACCCTGAGCATTATAACCATAGCGAATCGCCTCTCCCGATCTGGCTCCTTTTGCCGTAAAGGATACCATGCGCCCCAATTTATCATAAGCTAAGCTATTGCCTTGCTCATCACTAATAATACTGCCTGCAATATCATATTTAATCGTTTGACTGTTGCCATATTGGCTTTGACTATTGGTGTATTTCTCCAACTTAGCAGGATTATTTTGATCATAAAAATAAGTGGTTGTATTAACAGCATTGACTAAGGTATTTTTATCAACATACGTTTGCTTAACATTGCTAATATTATTAAATGCGTCAAATGTATATTCTTCTCTTAATACCGTATTGCCTAGCTGATCTTTGGGACATAAAGCACCTTGACACTGATAGTCAACAAGGTTATTCATTAGGTCATAAAAATAACTTTCAATTGACTTTTGATTGGCTTTATCTCCCCTTGTTTTCTTAGCAATATTGCCTGTGTAGTACTCATGTGTTTGACCATCAATATTGCGCTTAATGGTTGTGAACTCATACTCAAGGGTGTTGATAGGTAACGCATCATTTTCAGAAAGCTTATCTACCTGAGAAATTAAAAAGCCTGTTTTATTGATCTTATCATCATAACTAAACGTTGTTGTGATACCATCAATCGTTTTTTTCTGTAAGCGACCCAGATCATCATAGTGATAGGTCATATAATCTTTGATAAAAGATTCTTTGCCTGCGTATTTATAGTCTACCGCAATCACTTTACCCATATTATCATAGTGATATTGGCTCACATTGCCGACATAGTCTTTAAAGCTTAAAACATTGCCTGCACGACTATAGCGATACTCTGCCGTTACTTCATTTTGATTTTTCGGCTTATACGTCTCTTTTTGCAGACGACCTTCGGCGGTATATGCGTAGCTTTTAACACCTGTTTTATCAGTGAGGGCTCGCAACTGTCCTGTGACTTCATTGTAATCATAATCCACATTATAATGATTATCTCCCACCACATAGCTCTTGACTGGTAATTGCAGTACACGATCAATTTTAGTCTCAACAATATGCCCATAACGATTAGTCATTTTGATTGGGTTGCCCATTTTGTCGTATTGATACTTCTCTTTAACACCTTCGGTATTTTCTTCCCACAGCAATAAGCCACGATCATCAAAGTAGCGTTTAGCTAATATTTTCTTCGCTTGATCTTTGGGCTTGACACCAATTTCAATGACATTGCCAAGCATATCATAGCTTTTATGCGTCTGATCACCCGTTGGCAAAGTGATATAGTCAACTTCACCTATCTCGTTATAATGTGTCACGGTGTGCTGACCACTAGCATCTTCAGATTCAATTAAACGACCAAATCCATCATAAAAATAACGTACTTCGCTTAAAATCTTACTGCCATCAGCACTGATAACGCGTTCAATGATAGGATTGTTCACCTTATCAAGCACCGTTTCAGTCATACGCGATTTTTGATTACCTTTTTCCAACCACTGACGTTTAGTATTATTAACGTCATCATACAGCACATGCGCTTGACTGCCATCAGGGTTGATTGTTGTGATATTTCGACCTAAAGCGTCGTAAACATAACTCACCTTATACTCGACAATACTGCCTGAAATATCCGTGTCATAAGCAATTACTTCAGCCACTTTCCCTTGCGCGTTATAGCCTGTCTTTGATAATTGGACAAACTGATCAGTAATCAAACGACCATTAGCATCTACTTTTTGTTTATATTTAGCAATTTCACGCCCTAAACCATCCATTTGCACTTTCATCTGAAATCCATTGGCATCGGTTGTTATTAAGGCTAGTTCAGTGTTTTTGCTATATACATACTGGTTCGTCGTACTCGCCTCATACTCTGTGCCTTTTGCAATAACTTGTTTTGTCAAGCGCCCTAATAAGTCGTAGCTCATCTCAACCTTATTACCCACACCATCTTCAGCGCGCAATGTCTGCCCAGTATAGCCATCTAATATACGCTTTGAACTGACGGATTGATCCGCTCCTTCAGCCGATTTACTCACCAGAGTGCTTATCTGTTTCAGTTGCCCGTTAGACTCTTTCGCATAGGTATAGGTTTTGTTAATTTCTTTAAGCTTATTGCTTGAATTATGTGTGAGATCCTTGGTTTTTTCTGCACGCAACATGCCAAAAAAAGCAGAGTTGATATCATCATTATATTCAAAGGTTTTCTCTGAAATATAGTTGATGCTACCCTCTTTGAGATAACCAGATTTGATGACATCGGCAACGATCAAATTACGCTGATCACTTAAACGCTTATATTGATAGGTTTTTACTTGTGGATACTCGTGACTACCTACTTGTGGATAAATAATTTCTTTAGAAATATATTGCTTAAAGCCATTAGGATCAGCAACACATCCGCCTGAATTACTATTACTTGCGCAGTATACAATCTCTTTTTTTATCCCATAGGCATCTGTTGTTTCTAGTAAATTACCATAGTCATCGTACTTACTGGTAACCGTTAATGGTGGACGCGAAGACTTAGTCTGCAAATTAGCGCGATTATCCTTTAAATTGTAGTAACTCGTTGACTCACTAATCGGGTATTGGTAGTTATTTGGCAATTGATCAAAAGTAGTATAAGGTGAAAAATCATACTTCTTTTCCTCTTTAGTTAACAAACCACCCTTAGCATCAAAGGTTTCTGACTTCTCCAATAAATGGAATTTATTATAGGTATACACGGTAGATGCACCATCAGTAATTACTTTAACGGAGTAACTAAATTTATCATTCATTTCCGCTAAACTGTCTTCATCTTTCAAATAACTTGCTTCTGGATAGCCTGTGAAATTATTTAAATTACCATTACTTTGATCGCCAAATTGATACCGTGTTTGCATGGTGGGTTGACCATATCCTGGTAAGATCTTATGTACATTGACAGCATAAACCTCACCACTATATTGTGGGCGCAATAACCGCTGATACGTTATTTCTTCAGCAGCACCCGTTGGTGCGATCACTTTTTCAATTAAGCCTTTATTATCATAGAAAAATTGTGTTTTATAATCGTGCTCTGCTTGATAGGTAATGTTCTCTAAATAGCCTTGTATATCCTTATTAACGATAACTTTGCGCTCAACACCATGATGAGATCGACTGGTAATAGTCACTTGATTTTTTTCATAGCTGATAAGGATACTATTTTTACCTGTTTGCACTTGAGTAAGCTTGCCACCGTTATAGTAAAACGAGGTTTTTTTACCATCTACACCAAAGGATGCTTTAATACGTCCATCGTTACCGATAATCTCATACGATCCGTCTTTAAAGACTACTTTAAACAAGTCGTCACCCGATAATGGCAGAATTTTAATGTCTTTCAGCTTATAATATTGTGGCTTGTTAGATGGATATTCGATGCGTTGCGAGAAACCACCTGCCAAAGTCAAAGTCTGTGTATTTTGATCATAAAAAGACAAGCCAAGCGACCAGCCTTTGCCAAAACCGCTATCCACTTTAACACCTTGACGATAATGCAAGCGTAACTGAAATGCTTGATTTAAAGAAGTGTCATCAATTGTTTGTCCAACGACATAGTTAAAATCATATGTCCCTGTACGTGCATCAACCCTGCCTAAAGTGCCAAAGCTAAAGGCATCCGACACAAGATCATCGCTTTGACTAGATGAACGCAATGATTTACTTAGTAAATTATTATTTTCACCCTCTTTAAAATCATTGCTCTCACCACTTAACATATTTTGTTTTTCTGGAGGTTTTCCTAACGCGGCGACTTGCTGCAGTAGGTCATCATTATCTGCAGCATTGGTGATTGAAGCTTTAGCATTACTATTAATTCTTTTTTTATCGTCTAGCATTAAATCTTGAGCATAAACTGGCGATAGCAATAAAAATATTACTGATATTTTAAACTTAAACATAAATGTACTCCTTTTTACTAGCTGAGTTTACCAATTAAAATAGCATGCTAGTTTTGTCATATTTACGCTACTATTATAAGCGTATAAATGATAGTATCCATACCCAAAGTTAATAGGAAAAGTCGATGTATTGCCGTACATATCTTCTACAGTTAATGGAAAGTTGTTGGCTATACATCCATTATCATTAATTTCAGGATTTGGAATGGTAGTCTGTTCATTTCCAACCAGAATGATTCTGCTTTTACCATTTACATGTGAACCACGTAACTGGAATGTATTTTTACTGGCATCTAATTCAATAATCTTAGAATCCCTGCTGCTTGCTTTAGCCGCATGTATTCTCTTTAAAACTGACGAATTGAATGTATACGTATTAATTGTATCAATATAGTCAGCACTTTTTTCTCCACGTATAATCAATGAAAACATTGATGAGTCATACGAAAGAGGAACTTTTCCTTCCACTAGAGTCGTCTGTTTATTGCAACTTCCACCATTTGATCGATCCTTATCTTCCATATATTTAATACAAAGATTATATAAGTGATATTGCTCTGCTGCAGAAGTAAAATAAATATAACCAGACTTCTCAATCTTATCTGACGATTTTAATTCATAATTAACCAACTCACCTAACTCGACAGTCGAAGAGAGTGCTCGCGTTTGATTAAACGTACCTAAAAAATATTCATTGCGCTGCAGTGAAAAATGTTGTGGCTTCATGTCATCTTGCTGATCATACAGTGTTAAAGCGCCCATTAACTGACTGATATCAAAATCATAATAAGTCCGTTCATAAAATTCATTTTCGCTATAGACGCTTGCCTTAACTTTTAATCTCGCTTGGTTTTTGCTGTTATTATAAATTTTATACGTCCCGCCAAGTACACTCATATCATGCTCTAATGATAGATCCACTTTTAAGCCATTGGTCAACCTAGGGTAACCTGATTCTTGATAAATACTATTTGGTTGTGCTTCAATGAACCGCCATTGTTGCCGTGCATTAGCGTCAATCTTATAATGTGAACCATCTGCAAAAATAAAATAAATTTGACTATTTTGTTTATTGGGAGACTGATATGCAGCTACAGGGACGCCCTTATCTTTTGGGTAATATGGGGCATTCTTAATATTGCCGCCAGCAAGACCTGGATCCGCCTCAAACTTCCAGTCCTTATCAAACCGATAAACACTACCATCTGCTAAGATAATCATGCGAAAAGAATCACTTGCTTTACCCCACTCAAATGCTGCAACAGGAAGACCTTTTGCAAGTGGATAACCCTCCATATCATAGAGATTTTTTTGAGTATCAAACCAAGAATAACCATAAACAACCCCCCTTGACTTATACATGGAGCCATCGGGGAAAATATAATACACATATGGATTACTATTATCATAACCTGGCGTTGCAAAACCTGCTACAGGAATTCCTTTTTCCTTAGGGTAACCAGTCATATTTTTCAAACTACCATGATATTTAAAGTTCCAAGAAGTATCAAACTCATAAGTAGAGCCGTCATGCATAACAATAATAGGGTGTGTCCACAATTCAGACCCATACCTATCTGTAGAAGCCGCAACTGGCACTCCTTTACCTAACTGAGCAACTGCAGTTGATACTGTCTGCCCCGCATTCATTGACTGACTATTTAAATCTGCAGCATACGCATAGCAATTTACAAATCCCATAACTGCTATAGCTGTAACTAACTTCTTTACCCCTTTCATTTGGACTCCTATTTTGTTGATATTTAATAAAATCACGATGACAAAGCATTGAAGTCACCGTGATCATAATGTGAATATTGTGATTAATTGATCTCAGTATAAATGCTCATTCTAATGAATGTATTTCAAGCAGAAGCATGTAACTTTGGCGGCTGCCATAAACCCAATAGTACTTGATAGCCTGGGGCATATATTCGCATAGTTAAACTAATCTCTCCTGATTTGGGAGACGGCAACCAATTGCTTATTTTGTCATCACTCGGCTTATCATGCTGAATATATAAAGTCAGTGAGCCATCATCATTAAAATGCAAATCATCGCGATCCCCTAATGCAAAGCGATTGATCTCATTCGCAACAGCAAAACCATCTGTGTCATACATTGTCACAGACCAAAAAGCGTGATTTGATGGCAGCTGATCAGCATCAAAATGTAATGTATAATTATTAACTGCATTTAATGGGTTGCCATCTGCATCCTCCATTGCAACCGGATACACCGCCCATTCTGCGGGGACCGCACCAAGACCACCACGCGCAATATATGCCCTTGAAAAATAATCGTTGCCATATACACCAATACCATTTAATGAAATTTTCCAGCCATTTTTTAATGCATTATCAGATTTATTTTTATATGCGTTTAACAAGTCTAATGCACGAGTTTTTGCCTCTTTCAAGAGCGTAGACATGCTATTATCTTTAATAGTAGCTTCATTCATTCCAGCTAATGCCATTTGCTCAACAAAAGTCCAATCACTTGCATGCACACCATGGACTCTCATCAACTCAAAAGCTTGTTTAAAATATTCATCTGCCGATAGATTCTCTACTTGTGATACCGTTGCTGTTACTCGATCAATTGAATAAGACACTGGCTCCGCTTTGTAAGTTTTTCGTGTCAATGGTTGGAGTTTTATTTGATCCTGCAGCTTATGTACATTTTCATAGTCATCTTTACCATTGGTTTGAATCCGCCCAATGATCCACAAGTTTTCAGTTGTTGCGCGAATGCTTTTCATATTTTTTGGCACTTCACCTTGCCAATGTTTAGGTAATATTATTATTTCTTGTGCGTGTTCACTAACACTTCCAGTACCCGCCACAGCAATGGTATCGGTATACATGTCCATAATTGCTAACAAAAAATGACGATCTTTGATTGCAGGGAAGCTCAATATCAAAGGACCTTGGTCTAGATTCAACCAAGCCGTGGAATATAATGTGTCAAAATTAGGACGTACCACTGTTTTATATTGGGCATCAGGAAAACTCCGGCTATGTTGAAATCGGTTTATCAAATAATTATCATCTTTTGATGTTTTGTCTTTTAATGACATGATTTCTCTTGTTTTTTCCATAGAAATCAATGGATAAAAATATAAATACGCCTTTGTTGCTGTATTTAATTGATCTTGATTGAACGTCTTAGTAACTGCATTGCCACCACCGACAAGCAAAGATAACAAGGCTGATCCAGCTATCATTCTTTGCACTATAGTGCTCTTAAAAATTTTCATTTTATATGTCTTCTAGTTGATATTTATATAAGTTAAGCTTACACGCCAAAAGTAACTATCTACTTGATTGCCTTGATTCAATTCAAAAGAACGACCATAGCTTGCTTTTAAACCAAATGATTCTAATAAGTTGACACCTAATGTCACCCCAAATGACATGACACCTTTAGCATCTATCTGATTAACATCGATAATTTCGCCACTGCCTCTATAAGAATAAATCCCATCAAGTGATCCCCATAACCATGCTTTTATATTTTTTGTCACATGCGCTTCTAACTGATATGACTGCTTTTGTGTTTTAGTCATGCCATAAAAGTCACGATTATTACTATAAAGTGTTATCGACGGCAACAAATCTAATGTCATTAACCTAGGATCAAGCAAAGAACTCCCCAGAGTATAACTTGCTATTATACCAAGCTGCATAGCATAACGATTTTCAGAAATATTCACTAAATTCGAGCTATCATACTCACCCGTTGGCAATGTCAAACGCGCAAGAGCACCAAGGGCAAATCCAGGCTGATAATCACTATATTCTGACATTGACAATGGCGGTAAATTATATAGTCCTAATGTAAATAATAACTGGATATCGCTTAAACCATTTGCTTGACGCTTTAAGTTCCTCTGTCCTAGAGGTATATTAAGCTGCGTCTGAGCATAAGGCAGTATTGCCGTCAATGCTGCATAATAACCAAATAAGTCAACCGTCTGCGTTAGTTGCGCAACAGCGAGATAAGCATCAATATTTTTATTTTGCGCCATTGAATAGCTTTCATATTCAGCGCCCATTCCCATGCCATAAACAGTGACGATTGTTGAGTTAACAGGCGGTGGCAAGTAGGCTCGAGGTCCATCGCCAATGTTTGCATCAACACTAAAGGGGGCAAATGCAAAACATAATGCACCCACCCACTTCACTTTCTTAATTATTTTATCGAAATTTAAACGCCCCATAAAACCCCAAAAAAAAAACTTTGTACTATAAATTTCACTGACATGCTCAAGTGATGATGTAAGCATATCAATTAAACTTATAATATAAATGCAGACTAGGTTCACTAGGATTTACCTAGCAATAATTTATCGTTTTAAAAGTCAGCAAAAAAATTAAAATAGACTTATTAATAGTCATACTTTTAATCTATATATCTCCTCGATAAAAGCTTCGACTTATGCTCAGTCAAGGCCTACATAATCGAAGCATGGAAAGGTGTGATCATAGACCAAACGCCTGATTGGAGATATCTATATCAGATTAGATTAACTCGCAAATTCCCTATAAAGATCATCGGCTACGCATGATCCACGTAAAGGAAGATCCCATTGATGCTCAGAGCTGTTTACAATTCCTTTTTGAGAATCAAACGAATAGAACGTTTTATAACCAATGGAATCTGATGACCAATATTTGATATCAGTGACCCATGTCGAATTTAAAAAGTTCTTATGATCTCTAAAAAGTTTAAGATAATCACTTGCTGAAGCCCTTCTCCATTTCTTTTTCCCCAAGAACTCCATTTCCCCTAAATACTGACACCATCTATCAAACTGTCCATATTTTCCATTATCTGGATCATCCCCGTTATACATGGCAAGTTTCCCATCCTGCCTAAATAATGCATATGAGATCCCATCAACTTTACTTATGAATGATTGAGCATACGTTTTGCCTTGATTATTTGGTATATTTTGTATTGTGTAACCTAAATGTTTTAAAACATCAGTCTTTGGAGACTCTACAAATAACATTTGATGTGCTTTTTCAAAATTTAAACATAATTTATCAGTGCTATTTGGTGATAATTTATTTTCACTAGCGCAAGAGGGAATATACAGCTCAGAGCTAGCTTTTATAAAAGCATTGGAATACCCAGACATTTTGTGAACATATACTGTTTTAGTATTTTTGTCTGGGGAAAAATTTAAAACTTCATTTTTTCTAGAAACTAATTTTGTTTCTTTATTGGCATTAGTGATAAAAATAAACTTCTCACCACCAACAGGTGAGGGATATACATCATCCATCTCATTTTCTGATAGATCTGGTAACATTATTTCTGGCACCCAGTTATCATCAGACACATTAAAGATTATGTTCATATATTTTTTAAATAACGCCGTTAAAAGCTTAGGGTTTTCGTTATAAAGCTCAAAATCAGCTTTTTGATCAATAACTAAATGATCAAGAGCGTATTTGTTGATTTTAAAGACATTGCCCTCATAATACAGTCTGGCTGGCTCATGCTTATTAGGTGTTAGTGAATTACTTTTATTAAAAAATAATGTAACTGGAGAATTAGATTTTCTGATCATAATGAACTCATGACCCTGTGTTACACTCCGAATTTGAGAAAGATCAATTTTACCAACCCAATTATCATCGTTTATGATAAAGGTAACTCTTCTAGAGAGGTTAAGAAGACGTTGAATCGCCAAAGGATTATCACTATAAAATTTGATATCATCAGCACTTTCAATAATCACATTTTCAGCACTGTAGTTCATTTGATTAAAATTCCCATCAAGATATTGCAATAGCGTTGTTGAATATTTGTGTGGCATAAGTGATTCAATATCATTAAAAGATAATACTACCCCCATTCTAGATTTTCGAATTAAAACAACCTCTTGCCCTTCATTTATTCTTAAACTGGCAGGGATTATTATTTCTGGAATATAATTCTCATCATCGATTTCAAAAGTTATTCTTTTAGACTTATTAAATAGTTCCTGAAGCTTTGTAGGATTTTCTGCATAAAATGTAAATTCACTTTTTTTGTCTAAAATAATGTTTTCATTCTCATATGTTGTTGCACGAGAAAGTTGTCGATCAGAAACACATGAAGCATTTTTTGCTCGATCATTATAAGGGGTAGCAGTGGTAGCACCGTTAAATAAATTAACTGACTCGAAATTAGCAGTACCATGCGTGTTGAGCTTGCTATCAGACCAATAAAATGAATATCCCATGGTAGATTGTTGACTAGGATCAAAATATTCTTTGTATTGATCATTTATCGGGTGATAGACATAACCTGGCCAACCCAAACTTCTATAGACATCACCATAGAAATCAAACAAGGCTTTTAACTCAGAAACTTTCGCTGGGCGCCAGTTGCTATGGCCATCAAATTTAATATTATTTAAGTCTTCACACCACTTATCGTACTGACCTCTCTCACCAGCCGACCCATTATGACCTTGAGAAAATGTACCAAAAGCATAAAATACACTCATAGAATAATGAGGAGTATTAATTCCAGAAAATTTTCGACCATTATTATCGAGTGGTTCTGACCGTTGATAACCCAGATGATATAGCGCAGCAAGAGGAGGAGGTGATGAAAACACCTTAATATGGTCTTGGGAAACATCAAGGCTAGCTGTTTTTAAACAAGCATCATAACCATAATTAGAGCTCTTATCACATTTAGCAAGATAATCTTTAAGAGAGTAAGAAGCAGCACAAATAGCTGATTCTGAAAAAACGCTCAATAAACTTAAAACGATAATTTTTTTATTCATAAAATAACCCTTAATTTTAATTTTTTTATAATTTCTTACAAATATAACAGCCAGAAAACTGGCTTACTAAAATTTAACCAAGAAAACAGAACATCACAATACACATCAGGTAAATATACGTTTACCCCGCCACCCAGAACCGCAATCATACCTTCCCATATTTCTTGTTCAGCCCAATGTTTATGACGCTTGTTGACCACTCTGAAATGACCCTACTGCTTTAGTAGCATCCTCCATTATTTAGTCTTAACCAAATGAATAGGTTAATGAAAGTGCTGAAGTAAAAACATACCACTCTCCAACCATTGGACTATGTTTGACAGTTGTAGATAATTGATTAATCTGAAATGCTGATCCAACAGACCAGTTTTTATTGTAACGATAAATTAATGATAATGAGATATAGGGTGAAAACGCACTTTTTACCGTATACTCAGGGAGCCCTGAGGTAAGTGATTCACTAGCTGAAACCCCATAATAATAATCTAGTATTTTATCTTGAGTCCACATAACACCAGCGCCCGGAATAATCACAAAATCATGCTTACCATGCTCAAAAATCAAAGGCTTAGTATAATGGACATTAGCAATCCAACCATGCGTTCCAACGGTTAAATCAGTATTTAATCCTAATTGTAATCTGCCATATGGTGTCGTTATTTGCCCAGAAATCCCACCCATAAACATATAGTGTCTTTTATTAAGCTGTGATAATTGTGTATTGTCAGAGTTAGCTGGATCAAATGTCTGAGGATATAAAAAACCCTCGACAGATAAACTTGCAAATTTATTTTTAATGACTTTATATCCAATATATGGACCTACAATACTTAGGTCCTCCCCTTTATAATTGATCATGGGAAAAAATAAATAACTATCTTTTGTCGCTTTGTATGGGTTTGGTGAAAATAGTGAACCAACACCAACAGCCCACAGTTTTTTATTATCCTGATATTGTATTGGATCACTTTGCAGACTTTCTATTGCAACTGCAGAATCTGGTTTACTCTCATCATAAGCATACGCTTTGATCATATAAACTCCGCCAAAAATAATCAGTGACGACTTGAATAGTAATTTCAATCGCACATTTAAAATATTCATCATAAAAACTAACTCCGCATTTTTAAAGCACCTTATAAACCATATAAAGACACACTCATCGGTTGACTCAATTGATCAACTGATGAAAGCTTTGTTTGACAATTTATAAAGCCACCATCAATATCTACATCGCATCTTTGCAAGGTTGCTGTATATGGATTAGCTAGAAAAACTTGATTGCCATGTTTGTTAAACTCAAGATCAAAGATACCATTTTGAGCAGTGAGCACATCGATACAATTTTGTAACTGCCCATTACTTGAATTGACCTCACACTTTTTTACCACCCCAGCATCCATATCTGCAAAATACAAATATCCTAAGCTACTATTAAACTTAACACTTACAACTTTGGACAGACTCATCCCTTGACTTGCCTTCATACAGCTTACTATCCGACCAAGGACAAGATCTAATTCGCAAACAGCAATACTTCTAGCAGCCGAAGAAAAAGCACTAGTATTCGAATTCGCAACATACAAACGCTGATTATTTTTATCATATGTCAGCGATAAAGGTTCAGAAAAATAGTTTTTGACAGAGTTATTTTCAACACATGATGTAAACTGACCAGACGGATCAATAGTGCAGCTAAAAATCTTATTGGCGTTTACGTCACTTATATAAACCTTATCATTTATTATTAAAACATCGCTAGGCTGATCAAACGTAACACCTATTGTATTTAACGTTACACAACCTTCAATATCACCTAGCCCAGCATATTGACAACTTCTTATATTTGTATTGCCAAGCTCTAGAAGATAGACATTTGCTTGATCAAATATAAACCTAAACCCATTAGTAACAACACCTGATATAATGTTACAACCATAAAAATCATTACTACTCTGTTGGATATAACATTGACTAAAATTCGCTTGGTTAAAATGACTAACAATGATAGTCCGCAGTTTCACATCTACTGTTTCACTTACCTCAACATTAGCGCCCTCTGCATAACTTAAACGATATACTATCGAAAAATTACCTTGTTCTTTGGGGGTAAAAATGCCACTTATGCCACATGAAGCCTGAGGCATTAACGTATCAGATATACAGCTATTTTGTTGCTCAACAAACGCTCCATTTGCCATTGATATTGGTAATAAATTCATACTGGAGGCAGGTAAAAGATCATTAGTATTGGTAAACTCAAAAGTCAAAGGATACGATTGAGTTAATAAAATCTCATCAGGCAATCCATTACTAACGCTACCGGTAACAATAATTGTAGTAGCAGTTGCAGTAGTGCTTAACAGAATATCAACTCCTTCTTTATATGATAAATTGACAGAAGCACTAATGCTTCCATCACTATTTGCAACCAATTTACCACTTACATGACATTTAGCTAATGCCGCTAGCTCGTTTGCATTACAAGTATTTTGTTGTAACTGAAAACCAGATGGCAAATTTAAAATGACGTTAACCTCAGTTGCCTCAAACTGATCACTTTGATTCTCAAATTCAAAACTTACAGGATACTCAACACCTACTGCAATATTCTCAGGAAGACTTATTAGCACTTTGCCTATGATGTTTATATCAGCAACCTGAGATGCGGTGCTGACCTGTACGGCTTGCCCCTGATTATATGCCATAGCATAACTGACTGTATTCAATCCTTGAGCCTTTGGCAAATACTCGCCAATTATCTGACATGATTGAAGAGGTGATAATTCATTGATGTTACAGGTGTTACTTAGTTCAGTATAACCATCAGGAAGACTTTTAATTAAAACCACTCCTGTTGCGGCTAAAACATCATTTGTATTAACAAAAGATACACCCACAGGCAAAGGATCAGTAATATCCTTTTCAATATTAATTGGCAAGCCTTGTAGCAATGCCCCGACAATCACAACATCAGTAATATTTGCGTTTGTGACCAAGTCTACATCAGAGCCCTCATCATAAGAAAGCGTATATTTAACGCTAATACTACCCTTATCAATATTTGCCTTAAACCAACCATTAATCTGACAAGATTGACCTGGATTTAATACGTTAATTAAGCTGCACGTATTTGATGTTTCAACAAAGCCTAAAGGCAATTGACTATTCACAACAATGGCATTTGCTTTTGCATCTGCGGCTTGGCTACTATTACTAAACAAGATACTATATTGATAAGCTGTATCTTTCTCAAGATTGCTTGGCAAATCTTGTAAAATTCGCCCTATCACGGAAACAGATGTAACATAGGTTACCAAGTTTGAAGCAATTGGCTGCCCTTCATTGTAAAGAAGCTCATAACCTAAATGAATGGAGCCGATTTCTTCAGCTATCAAGCTACCGATGATCTGGCAACCTGATAAGGGTTTAATTTCACCAACACAGGTGTTCTCTTCCTCAATAAAGCCATCTGGAACGTGTGCTTTAGTCGTGACATCTGTCATGGAGTAGTTTGGATTAGTATTAACAAAGTTAAAGATAACCGGATATTTTTTACCGAGAGTTACATTACTGGGTAAGTTATTATTTCCAGTGCTTGGCACAATTGGCTCAAACTTAGAAAGTATAATTGTCTGCGACTCAGTTGATATAACGGCACCAGAACCGTCGATAACAACAATAGACATTACATGTGTTTCATCAGCCATGAAATCTTGAGCATTATTAACGCAAGCAAATGCTTGTGGGGACATATTTACAGAAACTTGAAGAGCTTCTGGCGTACAAACGATAGGATTATCAGCATTTTGATCTATTATACTGATAGTGTAACGCTGATTACTAAAACCTAATGAGGCTTGACTTGATGAGCTTAACTCTACAAACACACTCATTTCCTTCCCAAGCCCCATTACTTGTGGAGCATTAATATTTAACGTTAGCCCATCATTAGTGAGTGAATCATTCTCACCACTTGATCCACCACATGAACTGACCATAAAGCAAAGCCAAATAAATAGAAAACTAAAGATTCCTTTCATCAAAATCACCTAAAAAAACTTACTAACCAACGAGAGCATTATCTAAAATAGGTTTACTAGTATAAATAGACGAATAGTTAACCATAATTTACATGACAACAATATTTAAAATATATCGCATAATGGAAACTTTATCGAATCGAGCATACCGCTCAGAAATCATTCTGCGCAGCAGGTGTCAAAGCATTGATTAATGCACAATCGCAATTGCACTTTAATGTACCAAATAGTCGCAAAACACAGATATCACCACGAACAATTGAACGTTGGTATCATCATTGATGTTTGGTGATCATTTGAACAAAGTAATTCTTGCTTTGAAAAAATCCCCTCTAATTAACTCTTGTTACCACTGTGTTGTAGTTAGAGAGCCTCCATTCCATACATTAAAAATTGCCTCATGTTCTTTTAAAAAACCAGATGGTGTAAACGTAAAATCCCAAGCCTTACTACTGTTATACTTTCCTAGGTAAACAATTCTTTGAGCATCAATAGGTCCCCTAACATATCTTTCATAGCCATACCTAGGAGATGGAGTGCGTTCCAAGCCTTCAGAAAGAATCCCATATAAATACATCGAACCTCCCGATCTAACTCTACCTCGTATGCTAAATTGAGAATCATTGCTCATCGCAAAAGCAAGGTACTCTTTTGACCCACGAACAGGGTCAGTCGAAGTGAATACCGTTTTGTTGCCATATACTTTATTTGGAACTCTATTATTTGAGCCATTAAAACCATCCTTTAATATCGTTGTTGGTTTGCGCCCATCTATTCTATATAAAAACTCAGAATCCCTGCTAAATTCAAAACCATCTAAAAAGTCTGCAGCTTTATCAGATGATCCAAAACATCCATTGTGAGTTAATATATTACTGTTTTTACCAACATAATAAACATGCTTCCTATACACCTCTAAGTTGTAAACCTCAACAGGACTTAACGTGTCATTATATTTCTGACCACAACTACTATTTTTACCTATCGGACAAACTAATTTGACCGATTTACCTAGCTGATCAATCAACTCATCGCTAGTAGTAACGTCATCAATCGCAATAAACTCACCCTTATTTTTCACATAAAATGGATGATTAGGTGTGGCATTGATTTCCTCAACATTACCTTGCATATCTTGAAACATATACGTCCTAACATCTTCTGCATAACGCTTGAACTTACCTATAACAGGTCTTGATTTTTCTACCGACCAATTAACTCTGGATGTATCTACTGTCGTTGGCAATACACTAATTACTTCAACCTCAGCAGATTCAACGCCAAATTCAGGCAAGGAAAACACAGCTTTGTTACCTACCTGATCAATGCCATTGTACTTTAACCACTTAATTGGACGCAGCAGCTTAATCTCTGCGGGATATTTTTTACCATTTATAATATCTGAATATTTAAGCGCTACTTGCTGCCATGTCTTGGGAGTAATTGGCTCCAAATCATAGCTTGGCAATTCATACGATAATGAAAATGCTAACTTATAAGCAAAAAAAACAGAATAAACTAAAATATTAAGTCGCATAATCTAATCCCTTAGTAGCTAGAAGTAGCAAATTATACTAAAGCAAATTCTAATAATATGACACCCACTAATTATAAACAATGATTTACATATGATCTATTGACGGGGTAGATCAGTCTGCACTGGCGTTAAGCATGATCATTGGCTTGATATCGTCATGGGGCATAAAATGAACGTCTTTAGATGTTACATCGATGCCGATTATAAAAAACAGGACCTACTCAATCAGCGATTTGCAGCTTAAATAAGCCGCTACCTTAAACTTAAAAAGTTATCGCCACATCAACTTTAAAAAATTGCTGCAAAATGAAAGGATACCCCCTGCCTGAAATTCGATTCTTAAAGCTTCATACTAAGAGCTGCTTATATAAAATTAACTCTTTTATATCTAAAGGATTAATTTCATTAAGCTTGAATCTTTCTTGATCGCCCTTCTCCGATATATTGTGTTCTGTTGTAACACAAGGTTTATCGTATGTTATAATTACTAATCCATCATCCCATTGTGTATCACTTGAATAAACACGACCCAAGTCATAATAAATTGCATATGCATGATTTTTTTTAAAATCTTTACCACATATTTCAATTTTGGGTTTATATGTATTAAACATCTTATTAACATAGATTTCATTTAGATTCGGGTTATCTGCTTTAGTTGAAATAATTTTATAATCGGTATTCACTACTCTGACTTCTATAGTTGGGGATGTTAGATAACTACTGGTAGCCTGCACTTGTGCTATACAGGATAAAGACAATATCAATAATATTAATTTTTTCACAATTATTTATCTCCCAGAACTGACAATATTAGTAGGAACCTCCCTTCCTAACCGCCATTACGTATGAAAGACCGCCTAAATTACCTTTACCTTTTTTAACCTGATATAGGTCAACTACCCACATGTTATATGAGTTATATTTATCTGATGTCCAAATGATTGGCTGATCTAACTTAGATTCTTTCGCCTCGATGCTAAAACCTTCCCACTTAAAGTAACTGATAGGAGAAGAACAACCTAGATCACTGCCGCAAGCACCTGACTTATTCCAACCAGAAATCAACTCATCAACCTGATCCATTGAGGGAATAGTCCAACCTTTCCAGCCACATATTTCATTCTCATTTAAATATTCCACAGCTGCTTCATAGTCAGCCATACCAGGGAATCTACTATTGCTAGGATCAAGCGCTGGATCTTTTATCCATTTTGAATACCATACATCTCCAGTTTCTTTGTCACTAAAACAGTCCTCTGAATCTATAGGATTCTCCATTATTGAGAATCTCAACTTACGATTTTCAACTTCATAGCTTACACTCGCAGTAGCTGTATTACCTAAATCATCCGTTACCAGTACTCTAAATTCGTAGGTATTGTTAGTTTCTTGATACTCAGGTGCTGTAAAGCTAGCTTGCGCCTGATCAGCATTATTAATCTTTATACCTTGCTCATTTGTCCATTCATAAGTATATGGCTCTTGACCATTTTTCACTGTCACAGAAAGCTGAACTTCAGTACCCTGTAGCACTTTGCCTCCAACGCCCGCATTCACCACCAAGCTTTCTACACTTTTTTGAGTCACTCTATAAGTGGTTCTCGCTGTTTGTTTCCTTTGCGCTGCATCAGTGACCATTGCAGTGAAAATATATTCATTACTCTGACCTTCTTTATAATCAGGTGCTATGAAACTAGCTTCACCTGCACTCTCATCAGAGTGTACTATTGCAATTCCATCATTACTTGACCATGAATATTGATAAGGTTCATCCCCACCACTTGCCGAAACTTTTAAAGCACCAACTTCACCCTCAATTAGCTCCCCACCTTCATCAAAATTGATCGCTAACAAATCATTATTTGGAGTGACCCTATAGCTTGTTGTATCTTTACCAGTTACGCCATGGTTATCGGTTGCGACCAATGTAAGACGATACTCATTCCCACCATTAACTTGGTATGCAGGAGCCTTAATGGTCGGTTCAATACTGTTGACATCATCAAGAGTTTCATCTCCATTGCCTGTCCACAAGACTGATTCAATTTTTTTACCCTTAGCAGCTGTAATCTTAGAGCCCTTAATTTGCTCACTTTTACCTTCTTCAATTTCTGATACAGAACCTATCACTACTGTTGGGCGACTGCTCTCTAGTACGTTGCTATCATTTATCGGCAAGTAAGCATAAGGCGTAAGCTTATCATATGATCGCCAATCACCTGTCATCATATTTAAGACTTCAGCATTATTAGGATTTTCACTCTCAGTAGCGCTCCAAAAATACTCAGCTAAATCAATAAAACCTTGGGACTCCAGATAGGTATTTGGCTCTTTATAACCTCCATCTTTCCATCCTAAAATTAACTGACTTAAAGCAACTTTTGCAGGTAACCGCCATCCAGTTAGCCCACAAACACTCTCACTAGAGCTTGCATCATATGGAAACTTAGTCATTGCATCTATCCAGTTTCCTGCATATAAAGAACCATTTTTATGCCAGATCAAGTCGGTTTGGGTATCGAGTAAGCAATCTGTATCCTTGTACTGCACAAATCGATCTGTTGCCTCACTAGATATAGATAGACCACCTTCTGTCGCAGCATATACCACATCTGATAGTATCGCTATATCGTTAACCTTAGAACTTCCCAGACCATTATCAGCATTGTGATATTTCCAGTTATTTCCTAAATCACTCGATAATGCAACACCTGCATCCGTTGCCACAATAACCTGACCATTCTTAGCAAATACACTGGTAATATAATTGCTAGGCAGACCATTGATCGTATCCTTTCGCACCCATCCATCAGCACCTTCTTTATCTGCTTCTAATTTACGATTATCGAATACGTATAGCCCAGTAGCGCTCGCCCCATATAAGATATCTGTATCCCCACTAAAGCTCTTGATTAAAGCATTTGGTTGTCTACCCATTTTTTTACAATCCCTCCCTTCGCGACAAACCGTTACTTCTTCCGAGACTTGAGATGAAGCATATTCGAGATTATTTAACACATCTCGGTAATACTCAATAATATCTTTATCCTTTAACCCTTGACGGAATCCAACCGATCTCCAACTCTCCCCACCATCATTAGATATTTTAACCCCACCAACACTGGTAACAACATAGAAATCAACAGATGAAGTAACATGCACGCGTGAAATACCAATACTCCCAAGTTGAGAAAATAATTTCCAGCTAGCTCCAAAATCACTTGATACAAATAATCCTGCATTCGTTGCCACATATATATTCTGCTGAAAACTTGCTATATGGTTTATCGTGTAAACACTCGTTGATATATCAGAAAATGCTATTTCAGACCAGTTTGACCCATCGTCTTGCGAAATAGAAATACCATCTGGCGTTGTGACATAAAGTGCATTGAGCGTAGCATTAACATGGCTTATCTTACCACCTTTCGCAGTATCCCATTTCACTGCAGCCGATGCTGACACACCTCCTAAGATCCCTAGTGAGACACACATAAATGCAGTCAGTTTCTTCATTTTATTCATTATTTACCCCTTTGCAGCTTGTGCTAATTAAATCATTGAAAATCTCATCACCAAACTCTGGTTTAATCCAGATACGGACATGATCGAATTATATTCATTTTTGCTTTTATTAAAACCATTTGCTTGTTAACCGCTATTTACACATAGCAACAAACTCCCCTCATCCGCACAGCTTATGCTATCTCCACCGCATGAGCTATCGGTGCAAGTCCAGGATCTGCACTAACAGTATAAGCAACTGTTTTTGTTTGCTTCCTGCCTACTGCATCAGTGACCATTACAGTGAAAGTATATTCATTACTCTGACCTTCTTTATAATCAGGCGCTATGAAACTAGCCTCACCTGGACTCTCATTAGAGTGTACTATTGCAATTCCATCATTACTTGACCATGAATACTGATATGGCTCATTGCCTCCATTTGCTGTTGCTTTTAAAGAACCCAACTCACCTTTAGTTAATTCCCTGCCATTATCAGCACTAACTTCTAACAAATCATTATTTGGAATAACCTTAAATATTACTGTGTCTCTACCAACTACTCCATAGTTATCAGTTGCACTCAATGTAAGTCGATACTCATTATCATATTTAATACTATATGCAGGTGCTGTAAAAGTAGGTTCAAGAAGAAAAGGATCATCAATCTGATTTTTTTGCTTCTTGTAGTCAGTGATACTTGAGCTAGACCAATAATATAAATCAATTATTCTACCTTTTTTGGCTGGCTTAGCTTTAGAGCCTGTAATTTTCAGACTTTTACCTTCCTCAATTTCTATTGGAGTAGAGCCTATCGCTACGATTGGGCGAACACTATCAGGTACATTGACTTCATTCGCCAGTAACCAATGACTCCTATCACTCTCATCACTGAATATCCATACACCTTCCTGTAAGGTGAACAAAGTTATTAATGGTAAATTTTCATAGTTAATATAACCACTCTCAACGTCAAGATACGAATTTAGACTGCCTAAAAATTGACTATCTAGGTCGACATTCCCCAAACTGAAAAAACCTTTGGACTTCAGATAGTCTTTGATCCCTATGTAACGACCTTCATCCCATCCTAAAATTAAATTGTTTATAGCATTTTTGGAAGAAACCCGCCACCCAGTTAGTCCGCACATTTCTTCGTTTGATCCTAGGTCATAGTTATATGTATAGACCCTTGAATATATGCCCATATTCGTTTTATGATCATTAGTTTGGGAATGATGATAAAAATCACTCCAAATCAAGCCCGTTTGGAGATCGAGTTTGCAATGTGTATCCTTGTACTGAACAAATCGTTCTAATACATCACTAGATATAGATAGACCATCTTCTGTCGCCGCATATGCCACACCTGACAGCATTGAAACATCATTAATTTGTGAGCTGCCTAGACCATTAGCCTCAGTATAATATTGCCAGTTATTTCCTAAATTATTCGATATGGCAACACCGGCATCCGTTGATACAATAACCTGACCATTCTTAGCAAATACACTGGTTATATAATTGCTAGGCAAACCATTGGTCGTATCCTTTCTCACCCATTCAATATCATATTTCTCATTTGGCTTTAACTTGCGATACTCTGATACGTAAAGCCCTCCATCGCTCGCCCCATATATGGCATTCACATCCACACTAAAGCTCTTGATTAAAGCATTTGGTTTTTTAAGCATTTTTTCACAAAACTTCCCATTGGAACAAATCCATACATTTCCCGTGGCTTGAGATGAAACATATTCGAGATTATTTAACACATCTGGGTAGTACTCAATAATATCTTGATCACCTAACCCTTGACGTGATCCAACCGATCTCCAATTCTCCCCACCATCATTAGATATTTTAACCCCACCAACACTGGTAACAACATAGAAATCAACAGATGAAGTAACATGCACGCGTGAAATACCAATACTCCCAAGTCCAGAAAATAATTTCCAGTTAGCTCCAAAATCACTTGATACAAATAATCCTGCATTCGTTGCCACATAAATATTCTGCTGAAAACTTGCTATATGGTTTATCGTGTAAACACTCGTTGATATATCAGAAAATGCTATTTCAGACCAGTTTGCCCCATCGTCTTGCGAAATAGAAATACCATCTGACGTTGTGACATAAAGTGCATTGAGCGTAGCATTAACATGGCTTATCTTACCACCTTTCGCAGTATCCCATTTCACTGCAGCCGATGCTGACACACCTCCTAAGATCCCTAATGAGACACACATAAATGCAGTCAGTTTCTTCATTTTATTCATTATTTACCCCTTTGTAGCTTGTGCTAATTAAATCATTGAAAATCTCATCACCAAACTTTAAATCATTGAAAATCTCATCACCAAACTCTGGTTTAATCCAGATACGGACAAGATCAAATAATACTCATTTTTGATTTTATTAAAATCATTTGCTTGTTAACCGCTATTTACACATAGCAGCAAACGCCCCTCTCTCGCACAGCTTATGCCATCTCCACCGCATGAGCTATCGGTGCAAGTCCAGGATCTGCAGTAACAGTATAAGCAACTGTTTTTGTTTGCTTCCTGCCTACTGCATCAGTGACCATTACAGTGAAAGTATATTCATTACTCTGACCTTCTTTATAATCAGGCGCTATGAAACTAGCCTCACCTGGACTCTCATTAGAGTGTACTATTGCAATTCCATCATTACTTGACCATGAATACTGATATGGCTCATTGCCTCCATTTGCTGTTGCTTTTAAAGAACCCAACTCACCTTTAGTTAATTCCCTGCCATTATTAGCACTAACTTCTAACAAATCATTATTTGGAATGACCTTAAATGTTACTGTGTCTCTACCAACTACTCCATAGTTATCAGTTGCACTCAATGTAAGTCGATACTCATTATCATATTTAATTCTATATGCAGGTGCTGTAAAAGTAGGTTCAAGAAGAAAAGGATCATCAATCTGATTTTTCAGATCGTTTACACCAGTGATACTTGAGCTAGACCAATAATATAAATCAATTATTCTACCTTTTTTGGCTGACTTAGCTTTAGAGCCTGTAATTTTCAGACTTTTACCTTCCTCAATTTCTATTGGAGTAGAGCCAATCGCTACGATTGGGCGAACACTATCAGGTATATTGACTTCATTCGCCAGTAACCATTGTGTGTCGATATAGTCATTACCATCCCACCACACACCTTCCTGACTGAAGGGCATATAAGTAATTAACGGTAAACGTTCATACTTAACATAACCGCTCTCAACGTCAAAATACGAATTTAGGCTGCCTAAAAATTGAGCACCGATATGGTCGATATTCCCCAATCTGAAAAAACCTTTGGACTCCAGATAATCTTTGATCCCTGTGTAACGACCTTCATCCCATCCTAAAACTAAATTGTTTATAGCATTTTTGGAAGAAACCCGCCACCCAGTTAGTCCGCATATTTCTTTGTTAGAGCTTAGGTCATAGTTATAATTAATAACATACGAATAATTGCCAATAAAATTATTAGAAAGACTAGAATTTTGTTGATTCTTAGAATTTATCCAAATCAAGCCCGTTTGGAGATCGAGTTTGCAATGTGTATCCTTGTACTGAACAAATCGTTCTAATACATCACTAGATATAGATAGACCATCTTCTGTCGCCGCATATGCCACACCTGACAGCATTGAAACATCATTAATTTGTGAGCTGCCTAGACCATTAGCCTCAGTATAATATTGCCAGTTATTTCCTAAATTATTCGATATGGCAACACCGGCATCCGTTGATACAATAACCTGACCATTCTTAGCAAATACACTGGTTATATAATTGCTAGGCAAACCATTGGTCGTATCCTTTCTCACCCATTCAATATCATATTTCTCATTTGGCTTTAACTTGCGATACTCTGATACGTAAAGCCCTCCATCGCTCGCCCCATATATGGCATTCACATCCACACTAAAGCTCTTGATTAAAGCATTTGGTTTTTTAAGCATTTTTTCACAAAACTTCCCATTGGAACAAATCCATACATTTCCCGTGGCTTGAGATGAAACATATTCGAGATTATTTAACACATCTGGGTAGTACTCAATAATATCTTGATCACCTAACCCTTGACGTGATCCAACCGATCTCCAATTCTCCCCACCATCATTAGATATTTTAACCCCACCAACACTGGTAACAACATAGAAATCAACAGATGAAGTAACATGCACGCGTGAAATACCAATACTCCCAAGTCCAGAAAATAATTTCCAGTTAGCTCCAAAATCACTTGATACAAATAATCCTGCATTCGTTGCCACATAAATATTCTGCTGAAAACTTGCTATATGGTTTATCGTGTAAACACTCGTTGATATATCAGAAAATGCTATTTCAGACCAGTTTGCCCCATCGTCTTGCGAAATAGAAATACCATCTGACGTTGTGACATAAAGTGCATTGAGCGTAGCATTAACATGGCTTATCTTACCACCTTTCGCAGTATCCCATTTCACTGCAGCCGATGCTGACACACCTCCTAAGATCCCTAATGAGACACACATAAATGCAGTCAGTTTCTTCATTTTATTCATTATTTACCCCTTTGTAGCTTGTGCTAATTAAATCATTGAAAATCCCATCACCAAACTCTGGTTTAATCCAGATACGGACAAGATCAAATAATACTCATTTTTGATTTTATTAAAATCATTTGCTTGTTAACCGCTATTTACACATAGCAGCAAGCTCCCCCTCATCCGCGCAGCTTATACTGCACGACCTCTCCCGCAAGGGGAGAGGTGAGAAATAGACACCCCATCTAGCAAGCTTAATCACCCCTCTTGAAAGAATGGAATATAAGATTACCGTCGCCTAATTCCCATCTTTTCAAGAGGGGTGGCAGCCGTAGGCTGACGGGGTGTTTATAAAGTCATAGTTTTTCTAAAGTGCATAAGTTCAGTTACATATTGAAGTTTATTGAAATTAAAACTCTGCCTTTGCCATAATCGTGACTGTGCTTATATAGTCTCCTGGGACATTTTTAGCTAAACCTGGAGCAAGCAGATTTAGCTCAAAAAAAGATTCCTCTAGACCCTTTAATCTCGCTGCCTTTTGTGGAGAAAGCCATAGCCCTTGCTCAGCTATACAACTCTCTAAAAAATCACATTCATTTACTTCTAGCAGTAATTTGTTATAAGCATCTTTTTCCTTATTGTATAAGCCACACAACAATTCTTCATCATCTTGTATTTTTGTATCACATTCAACCAAGATATTGACACCGATAATTGATTGATTGGTTTTAAAATGCAACAACCGATTCCCAGACAAGCTAGCCGTGTAGTCTCCCTCATTATTTAACGAATTGATTAACTCTATCTGTGGCTGGCTTTCACCTGATAATGTTTGCAAAGTAGCAAAGTATGGAATATTAAGTGTTAAACTATTTGGTGGAAAGTGAAAACTAAATTGCATACTCTTACCATCTGCTAACTTAGCGCTTAGTTCCTTATTATGTTTACTTATAATATTTTTTACTGCCAATGATATCCTTGGTGATACAGTTGCACTGACTAGACGCCATTGCCCACCCTTTAGCTGCTTTACACCCTCAGTACTCATACCAAAATATATGCCTTTAAGTCCCTTCTCCCAACCTTTATCACCATGTATCATCGCACTTTCAGATGCGCAGCCTGCTTTAAATGCAACTTGTATTTTTCCTTGCTGACTCTGCTTCCATAACACACAGCTGCGCTCTTCAATATCCACCATAATCGATGAATGATCTGTACTGGAAAATTCCATAATATAACCTAATAATAAAATATCCAGATCTTTAATCTGGGCACCATACCCAAAACGCGCGTTTAACTTTACTTTCTGTAATGCTTTGGTTTTTAGTGCTTGCTTTATCTTATCTTTGCCAAAAAAGTCTGGTACTGATTTTAATAGTGGGTAAGCACTAACGTATTGCTTTTTCCACACCACATAACGACCATTTTCTGTTAGCGCTTGTTCAGCCTTGCTTAGCATACTCAGACTTTGACCTGAGATATTAACAATTTCATCTATTGATTCAGAAAAATAAATCGTGGCAGGGTGCTGCGTATCAACAATCTCAGGCGTAACAACCCGTACAGCCAAATAGCTCTTTTCAACATTGAGCATCAAAAAGATAAAAACAATGATAAAACAAACATACTTCATACGCACCTCTTTATTTAACATCCTACTTCTCCAATCCACTGACCATTAACAACAGCATCACCATTGAGCTTATCTTTAATGGAGACTTCACAACTAAAGCCATCTCCAGATATGTTTAATAATGGATTTTCTTTATCTATACTTAGTAAAAAATAGCCATTCTCATCACTGTATGTCTTTAATCTGTCATCGCTTTGTAACTTTCCAAAAGCATATGGCTGATGATTTCTGATTAACTGCCCACTAACCTGCGTGACACGACGAATCTTTTTAACCACTGAATAGATATTCCCCGGATAAAGTGCAAATGATTCTTTAGCATTATCCCAGTCATAGTTTGAACCATTTATCGTAGCCTGCAATACATAGGTTTCGTAGCTTTGATATGGCGCAAGTGAGATAAAGTTCGCACCAGAGGATACATTATACGTCGTATCATTCACCATCAGTCTCATCTTAACCTCTTCTGGACTCTCTAAATAAAACAAAAGCCCTGCTTCACCTGCCGACTCACTCAACGCCACACCAGCATTTTGTGCATATACCATACTACCATTTAAAGTAGCGGATAAACTTTGACCAGCACCCTCTAAATGATCACTCGCTGTTGCATTAATGCTTCCTGAGATAATTTGAGTACTAAAGTTTGCACCTAAATTTATCATTCCTAAATCAGGGCTTTTCATATAGCCGATATTTATTGAATCAAAGATAAACTCATTATTTGTATCGTTGTGTGTGTAGTTAATATTACTGGCAAACGTTTCGCTTTTTGGCGTATATTGAGAACTAAGTCCAATGATACCGACTTGATCTATTGTATATGATAAATTTAGACCAAATGAGTAATTAAATTCATCGATGACCATACTTCCAAAATGTTGAGTATTTTGCCAATTCAGATTGACATAGCCACTGATATTTAAACCATATCGATTAAATAATGACAAGTTATAACCCATCGTATAATAGAAAACATCACTCATAAAATCATAATTGATTGAGCCTGAAAGATCACCAAAACGTCCAAACGCCACATTCGCTGAGATACCAATAGAACCGGACTCGTGGCCTACGGCAAAAGGAGACTCTTGGAGTTCACTTTGATATTGACTATATGAAATACCAATATTAGAACCATTGAGAAAAGATGTATTTAAACTAGCCTGCAACCCATAGCCTAAGCTATTATCAACACCTAAACTTAAATTACCAACGAGTGACCAAGGGAGTTTAAACTGGTTATTTAGTTCAAGCACAGTCAAACTACCTGCTTGATAGGTTGCTATATTTGAAAGCATATAGCGGTTCATCACCTTACTCATGCTCCCTCCTAAATAAGGTCGGTCAAAATATGCCCCTCCGGTTGCCGAAGATGCAACACCTCCCCATACCGCATAGGCAAAGCCCAATTCTGGATCTAGTCCCGATATAACAAATGGTTTTTCAATGAGCTTATTTACTGTTGAAATATGCGTACTTCCTTGATAGACCTCTATTTTCACATTATAAATACCAACAGGAAAATCTTGTGTGCTTAAGTCATACATCCCTGCATTAAAGTTTTGCACACTAATGAGCTTATTATCTTTGTAAACACGCACCGTAGATTGCGCTGGAAAGAACAGTGTAACCGGATGCAGTGTGGCACTTTCATTCGAGGTTGATAGTCGACTATTTGAGTATAAAGAGGCAGCGATCACACTGCCTGAATAGCCAAAGTTTAGCCCAGATAAGGCACCCGCACCTAATAATCCACCACCATAACCAAGTGACAGTGAATTACTTTTAAGATCATGGGCTATTCGAATTTGATTCAATATCGCATCAAAACCATTGCCATCATCATACGAAAAGCCAAAAGAACTGGTGATATTAGTTTGCTCAAAGCTCACTGTATTGCCCACGCCGAAATATAGTGATGAGTTATTATTGGTGTTGGATGAAAAATCCTGTGCAACATTAAGATTATAATTAAAAATTGATGATAACCTATTAACACTAGCCTTTATAAAACTATCATCAAAATAAGTATTTTCCTTCGCTCCACCGTTTATCAGCGCATCTGGGTTAATATCAATCGTTAAAGTTAATGCTTCAATATCTAGCACCGAACGAAATAACCATCTACTGTCATCTGGATACAAGATGAGTTCATTAAGTGTGAGCCCCTCCTTTCCTAACTTCGTTATAAGATATGTTTTTAACGCTGGCTTTACCTTCCATTGATTAAGTAACTTTGTTAAATCTACTGTATATTTATCAGCAGTAATAAATTGAATGTTATATTCATCAATGCTTTCGCCTTGATAAATAAGATTGACAGCCAACCCGTTAGTATAGAGCATGTTCTCAAAACCAGATGGCACAAGCTCGATGAGTGATGCATTAGCCTCATTATTGCGCCCTGCATAAACCGCTAATGACATGCCAAACCCAAGAACACAGGTTATAAACTTTTTTTTAAATTTCAGAGAATCATTCACTTTATTTACACTCACTCATATAGACAGAAATAAAAAATAGTAACAAAGAATCAAAAATGATTTATCACATTGAATATATACCAATCGACATAAAATCATCCGTTCAAAAACTTAAAATAGAACCTCACAGGATATTTTTGATTGTCTAGCTGCAAAGCAATTTGTATTGTCATAAATCAACAATAATTTGAGCCGTAGTTACTCCTCACGCTTTCAGCTGAAGTGATATACCCTTTTTACCAGAGAAAAGGTCATACCTAATGCAACTTATTTATAAATCATGACATTACACAGGCATAGCCTTTTCTAATTCTATCTAAGAAAAGGTTGCTTGTATTTCTATAGTAATAGGATTAAAGGCATGAGGAGTACCTGCATCCCCAAAAGTATTCATATACTCAGTTTCCGTATAAACATCTTCACTACCAACAAGAAATGCCAATGGAAAATATACTACCTTATCACTAGCTATTGGACTCGTAATCTCCATCCTCCCGATATATGACCCAAGATTCCAAGGTTTCGTTTGTTTTGCTTCATCAATGACTCTAGCAGGAACATTATCTACACCTAAGGTTACTCCTGCTTTATCTTCAATGTAATAACCTGAGTCGTCCAATGGATACATAATTTCAGCTTTTAATTTTTTGCCATTGATAGTCTTTTCATTATCGATTAATCCTTTGAACCTAATTAGTATTTCTGATATGTTTTTTGTACTTTGCTCTTCATATATAGCAAACCACTTTAGTGCCTCTGTATCAAAATATTCTGTTGAAATTTCATTAGCATCTGTTACTGGTATTTTTAAACCAGTAAAAACGCCTTTCATATTTGATTCAGCTACCGTATCATCAGCCACACTCATGCTTGCATTAGCACCTAATGTCAACGAAAGTGATGCAGGATTTTTTTGTGGGCCATGCCCTAAGCCATCATATAAAACAAAAGCCACATTTGAAGTAAATGTAATTGGGATAGACGCTGAAACAGTTGCTGTTAAACTCGCCTCTGAATTAGGAGCAGCATTTACCTGTCCTGACAGCATAATTGCCATCATTGATGAACACAAGGATAGTTTAAGTGTTTTTTTCATAATTAGACCTCTTATTTACTTTGGATTAAACGATATTATCAAAGGTAAAATGTTTTCTTTATGGATGATTTTCCTGTTTTTATAAAAAGAATAACTTCCCCTTGATAACCCAAGAGACTAATGTCTCTAAGCTGGTTTGGATACACTCTAATATCCTGATTACCTCCCACAGCACACGGAATAACTACGTTATTTCGCGTACCCTGCGCTACAGGTCGAAAGCTACATTTTCCACTAATATCCAAAATAATGAGCGCATTACCTTGGTTCTGTAATGTAACTTTCTCACCCTCAATTATCTGTAAATCATAAGTGTAATCGGGATTCTTTGGCTCAACGACAATTGCTGTAGAGACACCTAAGTTAAGGGTTGCTTCTGCTGCGACCTTTTCATCGACATCAAAACCATATTTCTTCTCCGGCAAAACCGGCGTGAATTTCAATCGATAGAACGAAAGCTTATCTGCACTGTGTATCTCTCTATTTATAATGAAATTAACATCATCTTTACGCTTCGGACCTAAGATCATTTTTTGCGGTGAAAGCAATACCCCTGATAATGCCATATCTTTAATTGTCATTTCTTCTTCAGCTGGCATGTTGTTTTTGGCTGCCTTATCACTACCTTTAGCAAATGGTCGATTAACCTTTTCTAAACTGATTAAGTAATAACTGGTTTTACATGAACTGTTCGTAATACGCTTTACGAGCCCTAACTCATTTTGTTTATTCTCATAAACATAATCGAACATACCACTCACCGTCACACCACCATTGCAATCTTTAAATGGCACTGCATATGCCATGCTACCCACGACTAGTGACAATGTACTTAATATATGTCTTGCGAAAAATCTCATACCACTTTACCTATCATTTGTTATGCATCAAGCACTCCCCGAAACGCTTGGACATATAATACTCAGTTAACGCATCTTTTAAACCTGTTTCACGTTAACCGTCATTAACATAACTTACGTTTTGATTACTAACTACATCGAGCAAAATACCGATATAATCATGCTTCACGAATCAAGTAAAAATGGCTAAACTTGGGTAACAAGCCATGGATATAAATGGGGCAAAAAAAGAAATGAATATTAATAAAGTGCTGATAATTGATGATGATAAAGGGATCGCAGATGCAATAGCGCATTTTTTCGAGCAAAAGCTCCTCTTTAGTTCACATGCCAGTTGCGGGCAAGATGCTTTGGAGATGCTACAAAAAGAGCGCTTCTCGGCAGTTATACTAGACCTTAATTTACCGGATATATATGGCATTGAGCTATGCAAAAGTATTCGTAAAGACCTTCCAGACATCCCTATTTTGATCCTTTCAGCCAATACCGGTGAGGTTAATCGTATTATCGGTCTTGAAGCCGAGGCTAATGATTATATGGAAAAGCCATTTAATATTCATGAGCTGTATGCGCGTGTCAACAATCTGATTAAATTCAGCATGAACAATAAATCAAATCAAACAAAAGCCATTATCTTTAATTCATTAAGCTATCACTTACATGATAAGACACTGTCAAGCTTAAGTAATAAAATTAATCTCACACAAACCGAGCAGCGTTTACTTGAGCTCTTTCTAACACGCCCAGGACAGGTGATCTCCAAGCATGAGATTGCTGATAAGTTTGGTATGGCAGATCAATCTGACAGTCGATCACTCGATGTCATTATCAGTCGTCTACGCACCAAGATTGATGACAAACAAGCCAATCTTTTACAAACCATTCGCGGACATGGCTATGTTTTTGTTGGGCGTTTGCAGTATAGATAACTGGTTTGTGAGCGGTATATACCCCAATCAGCTGACTCACCATACTTTTTTGTTATTTTTTGCACTTTTTAACAAGGTCACTGCAATTCAATACGACAAGCTTATTGACATACTATTCAAATCGGTTCAAAATACGCTGCGATTTTAAATTAGCAGTTGATCCTATTTCAGAAAAGCGTGTCCGTTTCTTGATTGTGGTGATCTGTCACTTGATACCTAAATATAGATAAATAATCGGAGAAGAACATTGGCTAATAGTAAACAAGCTAAAAAACGTGTAAGACAAGCAGAGAAAAACCGTCAACATAACATGTCTCGTCGTTCAATGATGAGAACGTTCATGAAGAAGACCATTAAAGCAATCGAAGCAAGCGATGTATCTTTAGCAAAAGATTGTTTTGCTAAACTTCAACCAGTATTAGATCGTTATGCTACTAAAGGCTTAATCCACAAGAACAAAGCAGCGCGTCATAAGAGCCGCCTTGTTGCTAAGATCAAAGCATTGGAAGTTGCTGCTGCGTAATCGCGCACCAGTAAATTGATCAAAAAGCTCCTTAATGGGGCTTTTTTTTTATACGAATAAGGATATATAAACATGTACTCACTTAAAACACTTGCTGAAGATCTTGGTGGTTATGTCCATGGTGATGAATCTATCGTCGTTGATCGCTTAGCAACACTCAAAGGTGCTAAATCAGGGCAGCTTTCATTCCTAGCCAATAGCAAATATATCAATGACCTGAAGGACACCAAGGCTTCAGCCGTTTTATTAACCAAAGAAGCGCTTGAGCTTTGCCCAACCAATGCGGTAGTTCTTGATAACCCTTATCTTGCCTTTGCTAAGGTGGCAGCTTTGTTTGATCGCGCGCCTAAAGCGCGTTCTGGCATTCACCCAAGTGCAACAATCGCAAGCTCTGCCAAAATTGCCGCAAATGCATCCATTGCTGCTAATGTTGTTATTGGTGAGAATGTCATCATAGCTGAAAATGCAATTATTGGTGCTAATTGCGTGATCTTAGATAACTCAAGCATTGGCACAAAGACTGAAATAAAACCTAATGTCACGATTTATCACGGTGTGCACATTGGTGAGTATTGTATTATTCATGCCAATACCGTGATTGGCTCAGATGGTTTTGGCAATGCCAAAGATGAAAAAGGTAATTGGGTTAAGATTCCACAAATCGGAGGTGTTACTATTGGCAATCATGTTGAGATAGGTGCTTGTACCTCGATTGATCGAGGTGCGATTGATGACACTATTATTGCCGATGGCGTTAAAATCGATAACCAAGTGCAAATCGCACATAATGTCATTATTGGTGAAAACACCGCCATTGCCGGTTCAACAGGCGTTGCTGGATCGGTCACTATTGGCAAAAATTGCTTGCTTGGCGGTCAAGTCGGCGTCAGTGGTCATTTAGAAATCTGCGACGGGGTTCTGTTGGCAGCTGCCTCAAATGTTAGCAAAAGCATTACCGAGCCTGGCTTTTATACTGCAGCATTTAATGCTCGCCCGCATATGGAGTGGAAACGCACCAGCGCGCGCATATTTAGGTTAGATAAACTGGAAACTCGTGTTAAAATGCTCGAGCAAAAATGCAAAGATTCTGAATAAACCAACGTAAGGCACATTACACATGCAGCTTAACATTCAACAAATTAAAGAAATTTTACCGCATCGTTACCCTTTTTTATTGATTGATAAAATCCTTGAAATTAACGTCGAGGAAGGCACGGCTATTGCTCAAAAAAATGTCACTGCCAATGAAGAGTTTTTCAATGGCCATTTCCCAAATCAACCGATTATGCCAGGGGTTCTAATCGTTGAAGCCATGGCACAAGCTATTGGTGTTTTGGGCGTTAAAATGATGGCAAGTGAACAAGATCAATTAGATCATAAGAAGCTTTTTGTGCTTGCAGGGATTGATAACGTGCGTATTAAACGCCCTGTTGTCCCAGGTGACGTCTTAAAATTTCATGCTAAAATGGGCAAAATTAAGCGCGGCATGTGCAAAAGTGAAGCCCAGGCTTACGTTGATGGCGAGCTTGTTGCGAGCGCTGAGTTTCTTGCAGCTTATAGGGAAATGTAAACGTGATCGATAAGAGAGCAGTTATTCATGAAACAGCAGAAATTGCTGACAATGTCACGATTGGACCCTATGCCATTATTGGTGAAAATACCAAAATCGGCGAAGGCTGTAATATTTCTGCTCATGCGGTTATTGGTAAAAATACCATTATCGGCAAGAATAACCGTATATTCCAATTTGCCTCTGTCGGTGAAGAACCAATTGATCGCACTTTCCATGGTGAGTTTTCACAGCTTATTTTGGGTGATAACAATATCATTCGTGAATGCGTGACAATTCACGGAGGCACTGCCAAAGAAGATGGTATTACCCGTGTTGGTAATAACAATCTGATTATGAATTATGTGCACATTGGTCATGATTGCCGTGTTGGCAACAATGTTACTCTTGTTAATAATGCAGCACTTGCCGGACATGTGCATGTCGATGACTTTGCCACTATCGGCATTAACTCAGGCATTCACCAGTTTTGTCGCATCGGAGCGTACGCTTTTATTGCGCATATGGCACTAATCACACAAGACGTCCCGCCTTATTTGATGGTGACGGCATCACCTACTACCTCGCCTTGCGGCATTAATGTCGAAGGCTTAAAAAGAGCAGGGTTTTCCTCGCAAGATATTCGCCAGATCCGAGAAGCTTATAAAGTCATTTATCGTCAAGGTTTACGTTTAGTTGAAGCCATTGAAAAACTTAAAGTCATGCAACAAGAAACACCCGCCATTGAGCGATTTGTTACATTACTAGAAAGCTCAAAACGCGGGATCATTCGCTAATGCGTATTATGCTTGTTGCTGGCGAGCTTTCTGGTGATCAACTGGGTGCGGGCGTTGTGCGTTTACTAAAACAGCATTATCCTCACGCCATTCTAGAAGGTATTGGCGGTCAGCAAATGATTGATGCCGGACTTAAAAGCCTTTATCCCATTGACACACTATCCGTCATGGGAATTTTTGAGGTATTAAAACACCTTCCCGCTATTTTAAAGGTGCGCAAAGGCATCATCAAACATTGCCAAGATAATCCACCAGATATCTATATTGGTATTGATGCGCCTGACTTTAACCTACCGATTGAAGCTAAGCTTAAAGCGCGCGGCATCAAAACTGCGCACTATGTCAGCCCTTCTGTTTGGGCATGGCGCGAAGGTCGTATGAAAAAGATCAAACGTGCTACTGATGTCGTTTTTGCCATTTTGCCTTTTGAAGAGGCTTTCTATCAAAAACATAAGCACAAAGCGATCTTTGTCGGGCACCCTTTAGCCAATAAAGTGCCGATGAATGAGGATACTGTTGGCGCACGCAAGCAGCTTGACATTGATACAAATCCCAATAGGAAAGTTATCGCACTTTTACCTGGAAGTCGCACACAAGAAGTCATTCGTATTTTACCGGTTTTCTTACACAGCATTGCTCAGTTAAAACGCCAAGGTTATGAGTTTGATACCTTGCTGCCTGTAGCGAAAGAAAGTTTATATGGTGAGATTAATAAACATCAAGAACTGCTTGATAAGCTCAATATTCAGAAATTCAATGGCAATGCACACATGGTGCTACAAGCCTGTGACTTTGCCTTGGTCGCCTCAGGTACCGCCGCACTTGAAACGATGCTTTATAAAAAGCCGATGGTTATTGGTTATCAAATGTCAACAATCACAGCAGCCATTGTTAAACATATGTTAAAAACAAAATTTGTTGGCTTGCCAAACATTCTTGCTGATAAAGAAATAGTGCCAGAGCTCTTGCAGAAAAATTTCACGGCGAATCAGATCACCCATGAGCTAAAACGATTCTTTGACGATCAAGCATATACTCAAGAGATTAAAGCAACTTTTCACCGCCTACATCAGCTATTAATGCGTGATGCTGATCGCAAAGTCAGCGATGAAATTATAAATTTATTAGATTCTTAGCGCTTTTGTCTTTTTAATTAGGCATGCATTGATTAGAATAAGCCACTATTGAAATACCATTATATAGATTATAAATATGACTCAAGTTCAATTGATTTTATTGCTTAGTATTATCATCGTGATTTTACTGTTGATTGATGCATTTCGCCGCAGCAAGCGCAAGAAATATAAGCGTGAGATGGCAGAGCTAGAAGCCATTCAAGAAAAAGAGAAAGCTGTCAAAAAAGCGCAAAAATCAGAAAAAACAGCACATAAACAACAAGCTGATACCAAGAAATCACATAAAGATGCAACATCACATGACAAAAATGCCGTAGACGTTGCGCAAAAAATTGAGCTTGGCGCTGATATCAAAGTCAATCCATTAGCTGATACACCAATTAGTGAGCTTGAAGCATCACATGCGGATTACCCACAACTCGAAAAAGGGATTGTCAACTATTTTATTAGCGCACCGCGTGGTTACGTATTTAATGGTGAAGATCTAGATACTTTGTTTAAACACAGCGGTTTAAGCTTTAATGCTGAGGATCAAAGCTTTGAGCTGTTAACCCAAGACAAAGATGTACTCTTTAGCATCAAAGCGGATGCGCCAGTTAAAGGATTTGACCCTGAGAGCTTCACGCAAAAAGATTACACACGCCTATTATGCCGTTGTGATATTGCTGATCTTGTACAATTTTATGAGCCACAAGTGTGCTTTGATCACTTCACCAAAAGCATTGAGAAGATTAATACGCGCTTAGGTGGCACCCTACTTAACGAGCATAAACGTCGCTTTACTAGTCATGATCAAAGTGCTTATAAGCAACACGTTAAGCAGTTTGAAGCTAAGTAAAACTCGACCTATTCTTTCCTATAATTCTGACGCTGTAATTTCCCGCCACGCAGCAGCGGGTAGATAATCATTAATGCCAATATGATAATAAAGTAAAACCAATAGTTGCTTGGGAAGTGCATTTGGCTGTTGATGATTAAAAACATCGTATAGATGACCATGACCATTAAGCCAGATAAGCCATAGCTTAGTCCTTGGGTTTTTCCTTGTAGCGTGATATCTGTATGCCTCTGAGCAAGAGTCACTGAAATCGCCCAACATGAAACACATATTCCAATAACAAAATAAAAGATTAACGCTAGCCATACACTATGCACTATTGCCAACATGAAGTATAAACAGACTGATACTAAAAGTGCGCCAACAATGGTTTTGACCTCACTATAACGATCTGCAAACCATGGCAAAATAATACAACCAATAATAAAGCCGATAGAAAACCCAGTTTCAATCAAGGCAAATTGCCATGAGCTTGCCTGTAAAATATTCTTGGCATAGGGTGCGATAAAAATCGGCACGGTCATAAACAAGCAAGTAAAACCAATTTCAGCGACATAAAACCAAAAGACAAACCGCTTTTGGCGCAAAAAACGATAAACCATGCGCCAGTCTTCAATAAATTCAGTATCTCTGCGCTCAACATGGCGCCTAGGTCTAACACCAAAGCTTGCTATCAACGCGACCGCTGTGCCAAATAATAAGAAGTATAGGATTTGATGCATATTAAAAAACACGACCAATAAGCCACCCAGTGACATACCAATAACCATACCAATTTCAAAGACGCCATCCATCGTGCTATTGGCATATAGTAGATAACTATCATCACTAAAGATCTCGCGCACCATAATGAGCATTGCTGGCATATAAAACGCTAAGATCAAGCCCCAAAAGCTGGTAAAGAAATATACCTCAGCCAATGTATCAAGGTAGCCAAACATTAAAAAAGCAGCAATCACAATAACACGCGCACTATTGGTCGCAATGATGATTTTTTGTCGCGGGAAACGATCGGCAACATAGCCTGTCACAGGAGATAAAACGGCCCCTGAGACCCACCAGCTAAACATAAAGATAATAATCGCATTCACACTATTGTAGATCTCAAGCAAGTGCCAACTAAACGAGACATACGCCACGCCAACGGCAATAGCAGAAAAAAAGCTCATAATACACGCACAGCTAAACGAGCTATTTTTAAATAATGCCGCACGCGCCTTTAAATATGACTTCACACACCCTCTCTATACCATCATCAGCTCTAGAGAGCATTGTGGCAAAGATCAGATTTTACAGCAAGCAAAAGTATTTTAGTAATGGATCAAGAATGTGTTGCGTTTTAATTATCCCTCACCCGTAGAGCTTAAGCTGCACGAGCAATCCCACAAGGGGAGAGGTATTAGATAATACAGCTTATAGCTATAACCATATTCCTGCCAGCTTTGATTGTGTAAGCGTTGGCTGAGCGTAAGTCGAAGCCTCTATGAAGTGTGATTACCCTTCGACTTACGCTCAGGGCACGGTGAGCACTTGTGGGTGAGTATTTAGTCTTAGCCCAACTTATTGATATATTATTATAACCACTGAAGTTAATCAGGCAATCTGCCCTTTTTTATAATGCCAACGACAGACGGAAATATAGCGCTCATTGCCGCCAATTTGCAGCTGTTCACCATCTTTAATAACATTCATATCTTGATCCAGACGCAAGACATGTGTGGCTTTTTTACCACAGTGACAAATGGTTTTGATCTCAATCAACTGATCCGCCCAAGTCAGTAGATATTTACTTCCCTCAAAGGGCTCTGCCTGAAAATCATTACGTAAGCCATAGGCAAGTACCGGAATATCCAACTCATCAACAATGTCAGTTAATTGCAGGACTTGTGCTTTTGTTAAGAACTGTGCCTCATCGACCAAGATGCAATGTAGTTTCTTCGTTTTAAGCACTTCTTGTGTTTCCACACAGAGATCCGTTGACTGATCATATAACAACGCATCTGCTTGGAGACCAATGCGCGATGAGATTTTGCCGACACCAAAGCGATCATCAAAGCTAGGCGCAAAGAGTAAGGTATTCATCCCACGCTCACGATAATTGTAATCAGATTGCAAAAGGGTTGTGCTCTTGCCAGCATTCATGGTGGAGTAATAAAAATGAAGCTTTGCCATATCTTAGATAGTCATTCTTTGTATATTAGTTGCATAACTTACTGTATTGCGCGTCCACTTGGAATAAAAAGTTGTTGAAAATAGTTCGCGTTCGCTCAAAAATCCGTTAGGCTGTGCCTCAATGTTACGAAAAAATCGCTACTTGATTTAATGAAATTTGATTTTAAGTTTTTAGCTATTTTAGCTGTCTTACCACTTGCCGGTTGTATTACCGCACCACCGAATAACCCTAATAACGCTTGCTTAATCGCACAGCAATACCCTGATTGGTATTACGACTCTTTAGACTCCTATAAAAAATGGGGTGTGCCTATCAGTGTCCAATGGGCATTTATTCGTAAAGAATCAAGCTTCATTGCCGATGCGCAAACACCAATGCAGTATGTTCTTGGATTTATCCCAACCGGACGCCAGTCCACAGCTTATGGTTATGCTCAAGCGCTTGATGGCACATGGGAGGAATACCAAAAAGAAACCGGAAACTCATGGGCAAGTCGTACGAACTTTGCCGATTCGGTTGACTTTATCGGTTGGTACGCCAATCGTGCTCAACGCATTGCTGGGATTTCCAAGGACAACGCCTATCAACTATATTTAGCTTATAACCAAGGTGTCTATGGCTATATGAAAAAAAGCTATCGTAATAATCAATTTTTAATGAAATACGCACGTGAAACCCAAGATATGGCGTATCGCTATGCCTATCAGCTTAGACGCTGTAATATTCCATCGCAAAGTTGGTGGTAACTTACTAAATAGCTGTGCAAATATTATCAGGTATTTTTTGGATTCTCGGATCAAGTCCGGGAATGACTGCGAGTCGTCATATTCGGGCTTGACCCGAATATCCATGATTACCAATAAACCATTGCTTAGGTACTTATCACTTATTCAACACCAATATGATCAACATTCTGGAAACCACGTGGCAAAATCTTACCACGTGAGGCGCGTTTACCTTGATACTCATTAAGATCGCTAAAGCTTAAACGCATATGGCGTTTCCCTGAGTAGATTACTAAGCTTTGACCATTAGTAATAGCACTAACAAATTTAAGCTCCTCACCTGTGGCTAGCGAGCTTGGCATATTCAAAAGGCGATTGCCTTTACCTTTTGCCAAACTTGGCAACTCACTTCTATCAACCGCCAAAAGGCGTCCTTGATTAGAAATGGCAACAATCAAACTATGCTCATCATCATGCGCGTTAGCTGGAGGTACCATCTTGTCACTGCCTAATGTAATCACTTGCTTACCTGAGCGGTTCTTACTAATTAGATCATCGACATTTGCTAAAAAGGCATTACCGGCACTTGAGGCTAAAACACACTGATCTTCTGCTGCCACAAATGTTAGTGCGACAATCTGCTCATTTTGCTCAAGTTTTAAATGTCCTGTGATCGGCTCACCTTGACCTCTTGCTGAAGGTAGATCTGCACTTAGTAAACTATAAGCCTTACCCAAACTTGAGAAGAACAAACAATGCTGATTACTCTTACCCATGCTTGAGGAGAAATAACTATCACCCGTTTTATAGCTTAAACCTTCAACGTTGACGTCATGACCTTTGGCAACACGCACCCAACCTTGTTTTGATAGGACAACGGTAACACTTTCAACCGGTTGTAAATCCGCTTCTTTTAATGCTTTAGCCTCAGGGCGCACCACCAATGCTGATTTTCTTTGATCACCATGTTTTTGCTGTGCGGCTTTGAGCTCTTTTTTGATAAGGTTTTTTAACTTGGTTGGATTCTCCAAGTAACCTATAATCTCATCACGTTCTTTTTCAAGCTCATGCTTTTCTTTTTTGATCGCCATTTCTTCAAGCTTGGCTAAATTGCGTAAACGCAAATTAAGCACGGCTTCAGCTTGTGTATCAGTGAGATCAAAACGTTTTTTTAATTCCTGTTTAGGATCATCTTCATAACGGATAATGGCAATGACTTCATCAATATTTAAAAATGCAATCAAAAAACCATCTAAGATATGCAAACGCTCTAAGATTTTATCCAAGCGAAACTCTAAACGCTTAGTCGTGACTTCCGTTCTAAATTGTAGCCACTCTACAAGCACTTCCATCAGTGATTTTACTTGTGGCTTACCATTTAAACCGATCATGTTTAAATTAACACGATAGCTTTTCTCAAGATCGGTTGTCGCAAATAGGTGACTCATCAAAAGATTGGTATCGACACGATTTGAACGTGGTACTAATACGATTCTCACCGGATCACTGTGATCAGACTCATCACGTATGTCACTTAGCCATGAGATTTTTTTACTATTCATTTGTGCAGCAATCTGTTCAATGACCTTGGCACTTGAGACCTGATGTGGCACGCGAGTAATAACGATATTACCCTCTTCTGTGTGAAATACCGCACGCAGGCGAATACTACCGGTACCTGTCTCGTAAATCTTTTTACGTTCTTCAAAAGGAGTGATGACCTCAGCCCCTCCTGGATAATCAGGTCCAGGAATATGTGTCATTAAACCATCTAAATCATGATCTTTACCTGTTAGAAGATATAAACAGCCCTCAATGACTTCCGTAAGATTATGTGATGGAATATCCGTTGACATCCCTACAGCAATCCCCATGCTGCCATTTAATAATACATTCGGCACTTGCGCTGGCAACATCTTTGGCTCTTGTAGTGTGCCGTCAAAATTTGGCTGCCAATCAACTGTGCCAAGCTTTAACTCATTTAATAACACTTCAGCGTATTTGGATAATCGCGACTCGGTATAGCGCATTGCAGCAAATGATTTTGGATCATCTGGCGAACCCCAGTTACCTTGTCCATCAATCAAGGGATAGCGATAGGAGAAATCCTGCGCCATCAGCACCATTGCTTCATAACAGGCACTATCACCATGCGGGTGATACTTACCCAAGACATCACCGACAGTACGTGCAGATTTCTTGTGCTTACTTAATGCCGATAAGCCAATCTCGCTCATCGCATAAATAATTCGCCGCTGCACGGGCTTTAAACCATCACCAATATGCGGTAATGCACGATCGAGAATCACATACATCGAGTAATTCAAATATGCCTGACGACTAAAGGCGCTAATCGTCTGCTTTTCATTATCTTCAAAAGAAAGGCTTAATTGATCCATACGTTAAAAAATTAAGACGTTAAACTCGTCACATCATAGCAAATGATCACCTAAGCGTCATCAAGCATTTTGGTTTCGTAAATAACTAATTAACAACTCACGGGTTTTAAGCACTCTGCCTTGCAAACAAGCATTTAAATTAATCCTTATCAATTTTTGCAGTACTTGCAGCGTGTCATTATCCCAACTGGACACAGGTTGTTGTAACTGTTTGATATATTTGCCACTAATGCCACTTTCAGCGGTTGTTTGATAAAAGGCGGATAATGGCGCCATTGCATAATAATGATTTTCAGTCATCATGTTATGTTGCTCATCATAATCCACCTGAAAACCATAGCCTAAGCTTTCTAATAATTGAAGCTCAAAATAGCGTAATAATCTTGCAATATCATCGCTAACCAACTCTTGTATTACTAATGAATAACTATCAAAGAGCGCTGCATCATGATGATCATGTGGCAAGAGCCAATACAAGACTTCATTAAGATACATACGTGCTAATTGTGATAAATAACTTCCCATGCTAAAGCTCTTTTCACACTCGGCAAAGCGAATACTTGCTAAGCTTTCCGCCGAAGGCATGATCTTTATATCAACATTCAACAAACTAAATGGCTGGTAAATGCCATGATTTTTTTTGTTCGTCCGTGCAATTGCATTCAACTTACCATGGTCTTTTAACCATAAAGTCAATAACAATGATGATTCTTTGTACTTACGACTATGTAACACAACCGCTTTTTCTAGCGTAGCCATCACAACAACTGCTCAATCAACTGCAAAATCACTAAGGCGTCTTGACGTTTGTGCGTTGGTAAATCAAACATCTGTTGCAGCTTAGCAATATCAGCAAAAGTAGCAAGTGCTGCCTTATCATTATCTTGCAATTGCATTACCAGCCATTTTGTCATTGCCAATAAATACGGGCTGCCGATCGCTTTAAAGTAATAATTAACCTGATCGCTATAAATGAAAACTTGCTGCCCCAACTCCCCTGCATGCGCAATAGTTTGAACGCATGAAGGATTATATTGGCAATCTTTCACTGTAATCGCTTTAAGTAGTGCTAAAATTTTCTCACTCATCATGGCACTATTGACCTTGCCATAGTGGCGATAATGCACGCAATTTAGTGACCACATCAACGATTGCTGTGATCGCAATATCGATATCTTCTGTCGTGGTATAACAACCAAATGAAAAGCGTAAACTAGCATGTGCCTGTTGCTGTGTTAAACCAATGGCACTTAATACAAATGACGGCTCAACACTGGCTGAATTACATGCCGATCCCATCGATACTGCTAACTGATGAAGCATTGCCACTAATGACTCACCATCAACGCCTTTAAAGGTAATATTAACAATTCCAGCATAGCTATTGTCTAGTGGCGTATTAATGATTAACTCAGGTAATACATTTATCCCTTGTAAAAACTGATTACGCAATTCATGCACATGTTTATTTAATTCATTTTGCTTTAAAGACATTAACTCACAGGCGCTACCTAATCCTACGATTTGATGTGTTGCCAACGTTCCTGAACGAAACCCTTGCTCATGCCCGCCACCATGAATCGATGGTGTGAGTTTTACTTTAGGCTTTCTTCTGACATATAACGCACCAATGCCTTTTGGTCCATAGATCTTATGTGCTGAGATTGACAACAGATCAATGTGCATTGCTTTTACATCAATGTTGATTTTGCCAACACCTTGCGCGGCATCAACATGAAATAAGATCTTACGCTCACGGCATAAGCTGCCAATTTCTGCCAAAGGATACATCGTGCCTAATTCGTTATTAACTGCCATGATTGAAACTAAAATCGTCTCTTTGGTTAATGCATTTTTGATTTGCGCTAATGAGATTTGACCCTTAGCATCGGGCTTAAGATAAGTTACCTGATAACCTTTTGTTTCAAGATAAGCACAAGTATCAATCACTGCTTTGTGCTCAATCATTGAGGTAACAATGTGCTTACCACGAGATCCATAGGCATCTGCCACCCCTTTGATCGCCAAATTATCCGACTCTGTCGCACCTGAGGTAAAAACGATTTCACGTGCTTCCGCATTAATAAGCTTGGCAACTTGTACTCGCGCATTATCTACGGCTTCTTTTGCCTGCCAACCATAATCATGCGTATTTGATGCCGGATTACCAAAAGCATTGTCAACACTTAGATATTTCAGCATCTGTGCCACCACCTCATCAGCAACCGGTGTTGTTGAGGCATAATCAAGATATATTTGTTTCATAACCAGAATATATTTATAAACATTAGCGTCATTACTGGCACATAGTTTATACCCATCACAGAGCAATGCCAAAAGAAAAACTTTATTTGCAATCCACCTCGTGCATTTTTTATTATTTTCGCTATGCTAATGTTTAACCGAAGTTACGCACTTTAGAAAAACTATGATTTTATAAACACCCCGTCAGCCTGCGGTTGCCACCCCTCTTGCAAAGTGGGGAATTGGGCGACGATGATTTTAATTCCCCTCTTTGCAAGAGGGGTGCTGAGCTTGCGAGGCGGGGTGTTGAAATAGAAAAAGTTCGTAACTCCAATGTTTAACACAAACTTGGATGCTGTTGCAAAACACACTAAGAAGGATTTTAAACCCACAACAAGGAGAACAACTCTATGAAAGCTACAAAATCATTAATCATCGCTTCAGCTTTAGCATTTGGCATGTCAACACACGCCTTTGCTGATAGTAACTTTCAAAGCAATGATATGAATAACGGTTATGCCAATGGTCAAAATGGACAAAGCAGCCAAGTGACTGATGCAAACAGTACAAATAATGATAAATCGAGTGACATGAAATGTGGCACTGGTAGCTGCGGCAGTGATCACACTACGGATAAATCACAAGATGGTAAATGTGGCTCAGGTTCATGTGGTGCTTCATCTGATAAAAGCAGTGATATGAAATGCGGTTCTGGCAGCTGTGGCAGTGACGATGACAGCGGCGACAATGATAATGGCGACCAATAAACAATAACAAGGACAAACGCATGCTAGATCACCAAGCCATAGGACTTGGACTGCGTCAGGAGTTTTTTGACGCGCTATTGCAGAGCCCTCAGGGGGTTGATTTTATTGAAATAGCGCCTGAGAACTGGATTGGCATAGGTGGTCGTCGCGCGCACTTACTTAAAAAATATCGTGAACAATTCCCCATCGTACTGCATGGATTAAGCTTATCGATTGGTGGGGTATCCCCCTTAAATATTGATTTTATCAAACGCATTAAAGCCTTTATGCGTGAGCATCAGATTACTGTATACAGTGAACATTTAAGCTATTGCTCAGATCAGCAAGGCTACTTATATGACTTGTTACCCTTGCCTTTTAGTGAAGAGATGGTTAAGCACGTCACTACACGTATCGAGCAAGTACAAGATATTCTAGAGTGCCCATTGATTCTAGAAAATGCATCCTACTATGCAGCCCCTGGGCAAATACTCAGTGAAATTGATTTTATTCAAGCAGTCGTTTCTGAATCCGGTTGCAGGCTACTGCTAGATGTGAATAATGTTTATGTCAATAGTGTTAATCATGGTTATGACCCACAGCAATTTATCAAGCAATTGCCCAGTGACAAAATCGACTATATCCACGTTGCCGGTCATTGGCAGAAATCCCCACAACTCATTATCGATACTCATGGTGAAGATGTGATCGATCCGGTGTGGCAGCTTCTTTGTTACTGCTACCAAACACATGGCTTCTTTCCAACCTTGCTTGAGCGTGATTTCAACCTACCTCCTTTGGCGAGTTTAAAGCGCGAGCTTCAAACCATTGCCCAAATTCAGCAACAGGTTTATTCAAGGGAGCCCGTATGAGCTATAAGATAATGACTGATTTTACCTGTAATTTACGCCAGCAAAATGCATCAAAAGACATTCCTAATATCAATCATGAACAAATGGGAATTTATCAAAATCTTATTTACAACAACATCAATAACACTTTAAAGCGTGCATTTCCTATCAGTGTTAGCATTTTATCAAAGGAGCAATGGCGCATATTAACCCTAGGATTTCTTGCCCACTACGAAAGTAAAAGCCCTTATTTTTATGATTTGCCCAAGCAATTCGTTGAACATATCAATACGATAGCGACACTGCCTTGGTCTTTTTTGCATGAGCTTATGCACTATGAGTGGGTTGAACTAGATGTTGAGCTATCTGTTGAGAGTGAAACTAACCCAGACTCTAATGCTCACTTCATGACGAATAACAGTACTCGCGTACTTGTCTATCGCTATCCAGTGCATCAAATATCTAAAGACTTCACTCCCGAAAAACCACCACTAAATCCAACTTTTCTTGTGGTTTATCGCAATATCAACTTTAAAGTATTGTTTATGGAAGTAAATTTGTTAAGTGCTCATTTATTAGAGCTATTGATGACGGAACCCCAAAGTATTGATCAAGCAATTACGACTGCCGCGCGCAATTTATCGCTACCTGTAAGTGAGGACTTATTGCAAAATGGCAGAGCGCTCTGCCAGTCGTATATTGACAAGAATATTCTTATCCCAATTTAACTCATCACTCCCAGCAGGCAATTGGAGTGCGTGTAATTGCGCCACCATTGGCGACTAGCGTTAAATTAGGACAATCACCACTATCTGCTGTTTGTGATCCAGTTGGTGTTGCAATAACTGTATAACCACTGCTTGTAACACCTGTTAAGCTCATATCATAAAAACCTCTTGTTGAGGTCGTTCCTGACCACACATTAGTAAGCGTTGCTGTGTAAGTGCCTGAGCTTAACGCCCATGCTTCTTCATTCATTGCAATTAGATTGATTGAGCTTACTGCATCGGCTCGATGCGCCTTTAGCACGTAATTGCTATACATCGGAATGGCGATTGCCGCTAACACGGCAATCACTGCCACGATGATTAATAATTCTATCAATGAGAAACCTTGTGTTTTAGCATTCCTGTTTATTTTTTTAAGAGACATTTTTATACTCGCTATCCATGTTTATGCACCTAGTATATACCGCCCGCAAACCACTTTACAGTATTTCTGTCATTGAATTTCTAGTGTTTTTAGATGATTGAATTTTGCCAATAGTCCAAGCTATTACCTGCAACCCAATCATCTAAAAGCATCAAAAACTTCTTCGACACTGAACACCGCAAAATGATTTACGAACGGTATGAAAGACTTTCACACAGCAGCCGACAAAAAACTCAAATTTTAAGAATATTTAAATCTAGCGCTTGACAGCCTTTTAAAACCTCCCTAGAATGCAGCTTCAGTTTCGGGGCTATAGCTCAGCTGGGAGAGCGCTTGCATGGCATGCAAGAGGTCAGCGGTTCGATCCCGCTTAGCTCCACCAGTAAACTGATATGACACAAGTTTGTGTCCCCATCGTCTAGAGGCCTAGGACACCGCCCTTTCACGGCGGTAACAGGGGTTCGAATCCCCTTGGGGACGCCATCATTAAAACCGCGTTAAGCGGTTTTTTTGTTTCTAAAGTTAAACATTTTCACGCTTAAAACATCTTCAGCAATGCTATATACCCATTATCAATCGCTTTGCGGTGTTTAATGGTTTGTGATGGGTATATATATGCTATACTTTGCAGCATTATGAACAACACGAGCAGCATATGGGTAAAGAACTCGTTCCTAAAAAAAACACCTTACCAATACCAGCACTTTCTGATACGGATGGCTTAGATAGCTACATCCGCTTTGCCAGCAGTATCCCGATGCTTTCCGAAGAAGAAGAAAAAGAACTAGCGCATCGCTTACGCCAACAAAATGATATTGATGCGGCACAAAAGCTGATTCTTTCACACTTGCGCTTTGTCGTTAAAGTCGCACGTGGATTTTCGGGTTATGGTTTACCAATTACTGATTTGATTCAGGAAGGTAATATCGGCTTAATGAAAGCAGTACGACGCTTTGATCCTGATGTCGGTGTGCGTCTTGTTTCCTTTGCTGTGCATTGGGTTAAAGCCGAAATGCATGACTATATTTTGAAAAACTGGCGTATTGTTAAAATCGCGACGACCAAGGCGCAACGCAAACTGTTTTTTAATTTGAGAAGTAGCAAAGAACGCTTGGGTTGGTTTAGTGATGAAGAAATCCAAAGTGTCGCTAAAGAGCTAGGTGTTAAGCCTGAAACCGTCCTTGAAATGGAGAAACGCATGAATGCCTATGATATGGCATTTGATGCACCGGTTGAAGAATCAGATGATGAGTCAAGTTTTCATCCGGCTTTATATCTTGAAGATCAATCAAGAAACCCCGAGCAGACAGCTGTTGAAGATGACTATGAGGAAAAAGTTCAAGGTAAATTACAAGAAGCCATTGACAAGCTTGATGCACGCAGTAAAGACATCATCTTATCCCGCTGGTTTGCTGAAGATAAACTCACCCTTCATGATTTAGCAGCAAAGCATGATGTATCCGCCGAGCGCATTCGCCAAATTGAAGAACTGGCTATGGATAAGCTCAAACGCGCTGTTACGCGCATCTGAATCACTTCGCTATTGTCAGCTCCGCCATGCCATCGGCTTTAGTTAGGCTAAGACTTATGATTAACGCACCTAACCAAAGTACCAGCATCGCATAAAAGCTGTAGTGATATACCTCAGCACTTGGACTAAAAAGTGATAAATTAAACACACTTAACATACTGCTTAAAACAATCGCTGTTAATGCCACACCCATCGATGCCGCAAATTGACGAATTGTGAGATCAATTGACGTTGCATTAGCTGCTTGATCCGCATTGAGATCCATATAGGTTAATGCGCCAATGGCTGAACCGATCAAAATCGTACTCGAGCCATACAAAAACTCAACAATCACAATATAAATAACCGAGCTATGCTGCTCAATCTGCGCAATACCCACAAGCCAGATCATTGCCAAAATCAGATTTACCTGCAAAACAGCTTTAAAGCCAAAGCGCGAAATAATACGATTGGCGAACCCTCTAAAGGTCAAATAACCTACAGCAATAGGCAAAGTCAGAAGTCCAGAGGTTGCCGCATCAAAACCAAAACCTTCTTGATACATCAAAGGCAGCAATAGTGAAACACCTGCTGTTAATGCAAATGATATGGCGTTCATTGACACAGCTGTTTTGAATGTTTTGACTTTAAAAACAATCAAATCAAGTACTGGATTAACCTTCTTCAAACAATGCACCACCAGTATCAGCAATAACACGATGCCGATCACAATACTTGTATAAACAACACCCTTACTGACAATATCATAATGCCCAATCATCTCGACCCCGAAGGTGACAATTACCAAAGCAAAACCAGCAATCAAAAACCCAACAATATCAAAGCGCTTTAGCGTCTTAGCAACATGCTGCTGAATATAAATAAATCCCGCGATCAACGCCAAACAACCAATTGGCAGATTAATAAAGAAGATCCAGTGCCAACTTAGACTATCGCATATTATCCCACCGACAAAAGGACCCAATACATAACCGAGCATCGCAGGCGTGAAGATAACCCCTTGCACCTTGATCAGCTCTTTGCGTGAGAATAATCGCAAGATAATAATCCGTGCCACAGGCGTCATAAAGGCGCCACCGACACCTTGTAAAAAGCGACAAAGCGTTAACATTACCACCGAGTTTGATACCCCGCAAGCAAGTGATGACAAAGTGAAAACTATGACCGCAAATAAAAATACTCTCTTTGTGCCAAAGCGATCCGTACACCAACCACTAATCGGAATAAAGATGGCAAGACTGATGTAATAACTTGCTACCGCAAATTTAAGCAAAATCGGGCTTATACCAAAATCCCTGGCAATGCTAGGAATAGCGGTATTAATAATAGTGAGATCTAAAAACTCCATAAAAATCACCACTGCAACAATCAAAGGCACTATCCGACGAATCGCCACCATCGATAGATCTGACACTTCACCACCCTCTCCAACATAAAACCCGCGTTAAGTCTATGCGAATACTATGCCTGTATCAAATGAAATTCATACCCATCACAAACCATTTTACAGAATTTCTTGCGTTGCATTTCACGCGCTTTTACACAGTTGAATTTTAGCAATAGTCCTAGCTATTACCTGCAATCCAACTTTGAAAAACCCCTGCAAACTGCTTTGCAACTAAACACCGCAAAATGATTTACAATGGGTATCATCACCCCAAAGTTTAAATTTTTCTGCGTTTATACAGTAAGAGCACGCTACATCCCAAAAATTGACGAGATAAATATCTGCAAACAAATAAGCACAAGTAATACCAACATTGGCGAAAAGTCCATACCACTTTGTGTTGGCGGGATAATTCTGCGTGCTTTTCTAAGCAATGGTTCGGTCAACTGGTGCAATGCCATTAAAGCAGGATTATATGAGCCTTGCGCAAACCAGCTGGCAATCGAGCGAATAAAGATCAAGATAATATACATCCAGATCACCGTTAGAATAAGCTTTATCACTGCAACAAACCAAATAATAGCCCATGGGATATAAAAGCTTTTTGCACTTAGCATTTGTATTAAAATAATTTGCAACAATAACACAACATATGCCAAAACAAGGGCGGCAAAATCCAGACCAAAAAAACCAGGAATAATGCGACGCAATGGTTTTAACAAGGGGTTAGTGACACGCATGATCAACTGACAAAACGGGTTATAAAAATCAGCCTTTACCCATTGTAAAAAAAACCTAAGCAGTACGGCATAAGCAAATAAGCTAAAGATAATCTCTATTAAGAAAAGTCCAACATTATTAACGGCATTGATCATACTTTATCCTTTTGTTCATTATGTGTTAACGCATTACCAAACTGGCTTGCCAGCTCTTGTGAGCGTGAGAGATTCTCTTTGATTGCTTTTGCAATACTCTCTTTAAAACCTGTTTCTGAGAAAGCTTTTAATGCCGCAGCGGTCACCCCTCCTTTTGAGGTGACATTTTGACGCAAGTGTGACAAGGTTTGTGTGCTCTCTAGTGCCATTTTGCTTGCACCAAAGGCGGTTTGCGTCACGAGCAATGCCGCTTGCTTTTCACTTAGTCCTAGTGATATTGCCACATCAATCATATGCTCCATCATCAAGAAAAAGTAAGCCGGTCCTGAGCCTGAAATCGCTGTTGTGACATCAATTAAGCTCTCATGATCAACCCACGTAATAACACCAACCTTACGCATAATTTGCTCAGCCATCTCTTTTTGCTGACGCGAGACATATTCATTAGCAAAGAGCGCGCTCGCTCCGCAGCCAATAAGACTTGGCGTATTGGGCATAGCGCGCACAATCGCATAGTCACCGACAAGCCAATGCGCAATTTGCGCCAAGGTAATACCCGCTGCAATCGATATAAACAGCGGTTTATTCTGCTTATGTAATGCCGTTTTAACCGTAAACATCAGCTCTTTTAACGATTGTGGTTTAACGCATAACATAATAATATCGGCATTTTTCACGGCATCCTCAACACTTTGTGTTGTCTTAACACGAAACAGCTGATTAAGCATATCCAGTTTCTCTTGGTTGCGATCAACCACCGTAATCGATTGACCAGAAACACCATCATTAACTAACCCCGCGATAATACTTCTTGCCATATTACCGCCACCTAAAAAGCAAATTTGAGCATTAACCATTATTAAATCCTTTTTCTTATTTCTTTTACATCTTTTTAAACTTTATTAATTATTGGCATCTACACTTTTTCTACTTCAACACCCCGCCTCGCAAGCTCGGCACCCCTCTTGCAAAGAGGGGAATATAAAATCATCCTTGCCTAATTCCCCTCTTTACAAGAGGGGTGGCAGCCGTAGGCTGACGGGGTGTTTTAAAATCATAGTTTTTTTCTAAAATGCTAACTCCAACTAATTATTCTTTATACATTTCTTTTTTGTCTACGCAATTGCGCATTCACAACCCTCATATAAATATGATCATAAATATAATTAAAAACAAGCGCATAGCACAAATAAAAAAACACAAAACCTAAGTTCACCGTAAATGCCGCAATAAAAGGTAAATGTAACAACATAATCACAAAAGGCACACTAACCAGACATAACGATAACTCAAATAAACAAGCATGCACGACCCTTAACCAAAATTTCCGTTTAAAGCGCATACCACCACATTTGTTTTCAATCACATCAAATAGCCAGTTATAAATAAAGTTCCAAAGCATTGCCGCAATCGCAAGAATAACAGCCAAAGCGCCCAGTGCGACTGCGTTTTTCTTAAGCACAAAATACGATAATGGAATCACAATCAAAAGAGCGATGAATTCAAACGATAACATATGGACAATACGTCCTTTGATGCTCATTTTTTGCTGACTCATGCTATCTGTCATCGTATTTAAAAATTTTAATATCGTGCATTGTTTCAAATTGATTCCTTAAACTCAAGGTTTTGTAACCACTTCACTGATCTTTTCGCGTAACAGCTACACCAAACTTGCTAATCACAATCGAGCCAATAGCGGCAATAATCCCGCCAATGACAGAAAGAATACTTGGAATTTCGGATAAGAAAATAGCCGCTAAAATCAACGTGAATATTGGCATGAGATGCAAAGCGCTCGATAAACAACAATGCTGAAGGTCAAATATCAGCCTATCTGTTGCGCTGAAAATGTAAAATATCGCTATTTCCGTTCAGGCACTAGATAATATTTTTGCTTTCCATTTTATAAAAACCCCTTTATCCTATAGCCTGATTTTTTAACGCGACTAACAGATGGGGGATTTATGCCCAATGGAGAGAACAACTAATAATAAGAAACCACTCATTAGCATTCGTAATTTAGTCAAACGCTTTGATGATGGTCATACTGCCGTTGATGGCATTTCTTTAGATATTTATCCAAAAGAGTTTTTCGCCCTGCTTGGCAGCTCAGGAAGTGGTAAGAGTACTTTACTTAGACTTTTAGCAGGGTTTGAACAACCAACTGATGGCAAGATACTCATTGATGGCGTGGATATGACCAATATCCCACCATATAATCGCCCGATTAATATGATGTTTCAATCTTATGCACTGTTTCCACATATGACGATTGAGCAAAATATCATGTTCGGTTTAAAACAAGATAAACTGCCAAAAGATGAGATTATTAAGCGCACGGCATCCGCACTTAAGATTATTAAGATGGAGCATTTAGCCAAACGTAAACCACATCAATTATCTGGCGGTCAACGTCAACGCGCTGCATTAGCACGTTGCTTGGCAAAGCGACCTAAGCTTATTTTGCTAGATGAGCCATTATCAGCCCTTGATAAAAACTTACGTGATCAAATGAAGTTTGAACTAGTAGACATCCAAGAGCAGACCGGTAGTACCTTTATCATGGTCACGCATGATCAAGAGGAAGCAATGACGATGGCGTCACGTATTGGTATTATGTCTGAAGGTTGGCTTGAACAAGTAAGTCCTCCACAAGAGGTTTATGAGTTCCCTAAAACGCGCTTTGTTGCTAATTTTATTGGTAAAAGTGCGATTTTTGAGGGTGCCATTAGTGAGATCAATGATGACTCAAGTGTTATTGACTCCGATGAAACTAAGTGCTCATTTAAACTCGATCGCCGCATTGATGGTGTTGAAGCCCAACAAATCTGGGTTGGACTCCGACCTGAGAAAATATCTATCTCGAAAACGCCACCTGAAGATTATAACCCAAGTCAACCAGTCAATACGATCGTTGGTAAAGTTAAAGATATCGCCTATATGGGTGGTTTATCAACTTATCACGTTGAAAGTGCAAGCGGCAAACGTATCACAGCAACAGACTTTAACGTTGAGCGTAATGCCGATCACCCAACTTGGGAAGATACGGTTTATCTGACATGGGAGCCTGAAAACATTATGGTGTTGTACTCATGAAATGGCTTCATAACCTTGATCCTCATTTTGTGCATAAGTGGCAAAATCGCTTTGTTATTTTGGTGCCCATGTTATGGTTTATGGTGTTTTTGCTCATACCTTTTTTGTTTGTTTTAACGATAAGCTTCACATTACCTGCTAATGGCACCCCACCTTTCACTGCCATTTTACAATACACTGACCATACATTGCATATTATTTTACATCTAAGTAACTATATGCAAACGCTCAGTTCTAACTTAGTGTTTATTGCCCTGTTTGACTCAGTTAGTGTCGCCTTTTTTACGACAATTCTGTGTATTCTCATCGGCTATCCAATGGCGTTAGCACTATCGCGCATCAAACGCAAAAATGTTCAGCTGATTTTTCTGATCATGATTATTATCCCTTACTGGACATCATTTTTATTGCGAACTTACGCATGGGTGACACTTCTTGGCAATCATCAACTTAATGTCTTTTTGATGAAATTAGGCTTACCAAGCATGGCACTACTATACAATAACTTCTCAATGTATTTAGGGATGGTTTATTGCTATCTGCCCTTTCTGGTATTACCCCTGTATGCCACATTAATTAAATTGGATCCTATTTTAAATGATGCTGCAGCTGATTTAGGCGCTACACCAGTCAAGACATTTTTTAAAGTGACTTTGCCACTTTCCATGCCTGGGCTTATCGCTGGAAGCCTACTGGTATTTATCCCTGCGGTCGGCGAGGTGGTAGTGCCGCAAATCATGGGTGGATTAAATAGTGTTATGATCGGTAGTGTTATCTGGGAGCAATTCTTTACTGCCAATAACTGGGGAATGTCAGCAGCGATGTCTGTTATCTTATTGATTATTTTGGTGATCCCTGTGATTTGGATGCAAAAAATCCAACAACGTCAGGCAAAAGCTTCTGGGAGTCTATAATGCGTATTTCCTCTTTTTTTTCATACAGTAAAGTAATGCTCATTCTAGGCTTGATATTTCTATACATCCCTTTAGGGATTCTTATCCTTTTTTCATTTAGTAATTCACAAATCATTAACTTATGGGGTGGGTTTACCTTAGATTGGTATAAAGAACTCTTTCAAGATGGGGATATTATTAGTGCTGCTTTAATCAGCTTACAAGTTGCCCTTATTGCCTCATTGTGTGCGACAGTACTTGGCACCATGGTGGCCTATATCATGACGCGCTTTAACTACTTCAGAAGTAAAAACTTCCTTTATGGCATGGTCATCACACCTCTGGTGCTTCCAGATATTGTGCTTGGGGTCTCACTGTTGTTGATGTTTACCTCTTTACAGAATCTCATCGGTTGGCCACATGGGCGCGGTATGATGACAATTATCATCGCACACATTACCTTTTGTACTGCCTATGTGACGATTGTCATGCAAGCGCGTATTGCCAGTGCTGATCGCTCTATTGAGGAAGCAGCAATGGACTTAGGTGCCAAGCCTGCTAAAATTTTCTTTCAGATTACCCTGCCACAGATCATTCCCTCATTGATTGCCTCATTTTTATTAGCATTTACGTTATCGATTGATGATTTGGTTATTACTGAATTTGTCGCCGGCAGCAGCGACCCTACCTTGCCAATGTATATTTATTCAACGGTTAAAAATGGACCAACACCTGAAATTAACGCATTAGCCACATTAATGATTGCCATCATTTCAACCTGCGTTGTTGTGGGGGCATACATTGCCTTTAAGATGGAAAATAAGCGTAAAAAACAAAAGCAAAAATAAATCAACGTGATCATAAAAAACACACTTGACATCTGGCAACAGATCGCGACAATGGCAACATCTTAAAATATAAATACTAAATTAAATAATTTCTATGCAGAAAAAATACTTGCTTTGCTTAAGCACATTGACCTCATTATTGCCTTTGTGTTTATCGGCAAATACAAGTATTAGCTTTGAACCAGTCGCTTATCAAGCCTTACCCGACTGGGATTGTGGCGATCAAATGCAAGCCTATCAAGCGCTACAGATTTCATGCAAAGCCATTGTCAAAAATAATAATTACAACAAAGCATGGCAAAGTAGCTGCCAGAATATATTAGCTGTATCAGCCCATACCGATCGACGTGCGCGTGAGATGATTGAGCAAAACTTCTCGCCATTTCAGGTACGTTATAATGATGAATCACAAGGTCTTTTTACGGGTTACTATGCACCAGCTATCGCAGGCAGTTTATATCGTACCGCTGAATTTCCTGTTCCTATTTATAAAACCCCTGCTGATTTAATCCAGAAAAAAACAGCTTCAGGCACACAATACGGACGCATGGTTAATGGTAAATTCACACCTTATTACACGCGTGAAGAAATTGCCAAAAATAACTTTTTCACGCGCAAAGACGTGATTGCGTGGGTGAGCTCTCGCGTTGAGCGCACCTTTTTGCAGATTCAGGGATCTGGTCGCATTGAACTGACTAATGGTGATAGCATTCTTGTTGGTTATGATAGTCAAAATGGTCAACCTTACCGCCCAATTGGTCGCTATTTACTTGAAAACAAGCTTATGCCTCGTGAGGATATTACAATGCAATCGATCAAGAAGTGGTTATATGATCACCCCAAAGATGCTGATAAAGTATTAAATTATGACCCTTCGTTTGTTTTCTTCCGCGTGCTTAGCCATGGTAATCCCATTGGTGCCCAAGGTGTACCATTAACGCCAGGTTATTCCATTGCTGTTGATAGTAAGTTCTACCAATATGGCACACCTGTTTGGTTGAGTACAACCTATCAGGGTAATCACAATAAAACGCATAAACTCGATCGTCTAATGATTGCCCAAGATACCGGAGGAGCCATTCGTGGGGCGATTCGTGGTGATGTATTTTGGGGCAGTGGCAGCGAGGCTGAGTATTACGCAGGACACATGAAGAATTTGGGCAAAATGTTTGTGCTTCTGCCAAGAGCAGACGCTCTTCACCTTGCCAAAAAATAACTCCTTTTTAAAGTATCAAAAAACGCCAATCAAGATTTGCCTTATCTTAAGCAATTGCCGATAATGTAGCACATTACACTTTAAAGATTTCAATATTACTAAACATGTCTATTCTCGATAAAAAGCGCTATTTACAAGATGTTCTTCAATTTGCAAGTCGCGTACTGCATAAGAAAAATATCGATGCTTTTGAAATCAATTGCAGCTATGACCAAGGACATGTTATTGCCGTTCGCGATCAACAGACCGAAACCTTAGAGTACAATGTTACTCAGCAGTTGAGTGTTACCATTTATCATCAAGGCAAAACCGGCTATGCTGAAACCTCTGATCTCAGTGAAAAAAGCATTCTATCGATTATCGATAATGCCAAAACCATCGCCAACTTTACCGAGAAAGACCCTTTTGCCGGAGTCATTGATAAGCGCTTCCTATGCACACCATCTGAAATGCCTGAGCTTTATCAGCCTATTGCAAACTTTAGTATTGATAAACTCATTGATCATGCCAAGCATTGCGAGGCAATAGCATTGGAGAGCAATGACATTGATCATTCTGAAGGCGTTGACATTGATAGTTTTGAGATCTTGCATGGCTTTGCTAATAGTCATGGTTTTTTGCATGTGTATCCTGAGACACGTCACAGCATCGGCATGGGGCTTATTGCCAAAGATAATCATGGCATGCAACGTGATAATGCTTACTATAGCGCGCATGATTTTACCACACTGCCAAGTATTGATCATATCGCTAAGCTTGCGCTTAAGCGTACGCTAGATCGCAGAAACCCACGACGCATGCAAAGTCAGCAATTGCCAATTCTCCTATCGCCAGCTATTGCCCGCTCATTTTGGAGTGCCTTATTGTCCGCCATCAAAGGACAACGCCAATACCATAAAGATACTTTCCTTTTGGATAAAATTGATCAATCAGTCATTTCTGAAGATATCAGCCTTATTGAAAATCCTAATATTCCACAAGCACTTGGCAATCAACTTTATGATAACGAAGGCGTTAACTTGGGTAAAAACCCGATTATTACCCATGGCGTTTTAAATCGCTATTTATTAAGTAGTTATAGCGCACGTCAGCTAAAGCGTGAAACCACAGGTAACGCCGGTGGTATAAGTAACTTAACAGTTCATAGCAGCAACACTCAATCGTATGACAACCTGATTAAATCAATCGATAAGGGTGTGATTATCCATGAAACCATGGGGCAAGGCTTTCATATTACCACGGGTGATTATTCACAAGGTGCTATGGGCTATTATGTTGAGAAAGGTGAAATTTGCTACCCGGTTGATAACTTTACCATTGCCGGCAATCTAAGCGACATGCTGCAAAATATTATTGCCACGGGTGATGATATTGAGCCTTTTTCACGCATCCGAAGTGGCTCACTACTCATAAAACAATGTAGCATCAGTGGTGAGTAAATGATTCAAGCACTTATTATTCTATCAGCATTAATTCTTGGTTATTTTATTGACCTGAAATTCTTATCTAACAAGCTGATGAATAAACTACTGTCAGCGATGATTAGCCTGATTATTGCGGTCATGGGTTATAACTTTGGCGAGCTTATCTATAAACTGCAAGGTGAACTTGTTTCAATGCTTGGCATTACCTTAAGCTTTATTGCTGCCCTGTTTACTATCAATGTATTAGCAGTCTATGGTTATTTGCGTTTAAAGCCAAAACGCGCAATCAAAGCGCATCACGACATGGTCAAGGCACAAAGCCCGCTAAAACCGATTCTAACCAGTTGCAAATATCTCCTTTACCTTGTTATTGGTACGTTACTTGGACTATTTATCAACAAACCCCTTTTGCATATCGAACTTATTATTGATGCCATTTTAATCCTGACTTTATTTATTATTGGGATCCAAATGCGCCGCGAAGGTCATTCTCTCACTCAAATTCTCAAGAATAAAACAGGCATTATGATTGCAATTATCTTAATGATCAGCTCTCTTGCCGTTGGCGCTGTTTTAGGACTTTTCTTTGATATTCCATTATCACATGCATTAATGCTCACAAGCGGCTTTGGCTGGTATAGTTTAGCCAGTATATTAAATGCTCAACTGATTGATGCCCACTTCGGTACAATGACATTTTTTATCGATTTCTCACGTGAGATTATCGCGATTATTGTGATTCCAGTATTGGCAAAACGCATTCCTACTGAACTGGTGAGTTATAGCGGTGCCACGGCAATGGATTTTAGTCTACCAGTCATTAAAGATCATATCGGTATTCAAGCCGTACCTGTCGCCATTAGTAGTGGATTTGTATTAACTCTGGCAACGCCGATTCTTATTCCACTATTTAACCTTATTCCCTTTTAAATTTCTAAGGATTGTTATGCAAGATGAATTATTAATCCAAAAAGCGCAAACACTAGGTTTGAATAATATTAAACGCCATATTTTTTTATGCTGCGATCAAAGCGTTGATAAATGTTGCAACAAAGATGACTCTCTCGTTGCTTGGGATTATCTAAAAAAACGGTTATCTGAGCTTAAACTCTCACAATCTGGTGAAGTCTATCGCACCAAAGCCAATTGCCTACGCGTGTGCACGCAAGGCCCTATTGCTGTTGTTTATCCTGAAGGAGTATGGTATCACTCATGCACCCCCGAAGTTCTTGAAGAGATTATTCAGTCGCATTTAATTGGTGGCAAGATCGTGACAAAATATCAAATTAAAAATTGGACTTAAAAGTCATTACCAATTGAGTTAATATTAGGTGACATTTGATACTTACTTCACCCTTGAACACTACAACATATCAATAATTACATAGATTAAAATCAACCTGAATAACCACAGGGATACGACTTCAGGGCATTTTTTAACAATGCGAATACCAATCGGTGTGCCGATAACTGAACCAACCAACAATCCACAAAAGGCAGGTAAATATAAATACCCCAAGCTATACGCAGGAATCCCCGCAGCATGATAACTGGACACTAGCATGGTGATGGTCGCGACGAGACCCGTTGGGAAAGCGGTTGCTGCCGCCATTGCTGCACAATTTTTCATTGGATAATGGTAGTGTTTCATATATGGATTAACAATACTTGAACCACCAATACCAACAATACTTGATAATAATCCCGTGGTACTGCCAAGAAAAATGCATGAACCTTTAGATGGCATCACAACATCTTCACTCGCGTGTTCTTTCTTCAAACGAAATGTCTTAATAAGACTTACTAATAGCACGACGGCAAACAAAATCTCAATCGCTCTTGCAGGCATAAACTCACTAATCATGGTGCCTAAAATCGCACCAACAAAGATCATTGGCAACGCATTTTTTAGAATTGTTAGCACTAAATGCCCATGTTTATAATGTTTATAAGCATTATAAAATGCATTGATCATAATAAATGCCAATGATGTTGAAACCGCTAAATGAATAGCTATCACATTTGACATCCCTTGATATTTACAAACCACTAACATCAATGGAATGATGATAGCGCCACCACCTGCGCCTACCCACGCAGACAAAACACCCGTGACAATGCCAGCCATTAAATAAATCATTAATACAATCATCAAATCAACCTTTCGCAAAAATTTATTATGTGATTATTCTAACAAGCGCTACACTATAGATAAAATGAATTAAATAAATTAAAGTCATTCAAAGATGGAATCAATGAAGAATATCCGCGCCTTTCTAGCCGTTGCTGAAACCCAATCATTTACTGCCGCGGCTGATAAATTATTTTTGACACAACCGACGATTACCAAACGTATCTCACAACTTGAATCACAGTTAAATAATCAACTATTTCATCGCACAGGATCTCTGGTTCAACTTACTGGCGCAGGCAAAGCTCTTATCCCTGACGCTAATCATTTAATCCAAGCGTGGAGTAGTCTTGAGCACAAAATGCAACTTTTCCAAGACGATGTTATCGGTGATTTAAGCATTAGTTGCAATTATCATCTGGGACTCAATTTTTTGCCCAAAATACTTAAAGAATTTACATCTAAATACCCAAAAGTAAATATCAAACTCGACTCAACCTACTCATTACCGATCATTGAGAAGGTGAGCGCACTCGAAGCAGAAATTGGTTTAATTACCATAAAAGAGAATATGCCTGAAAATATTGACTGCCATATCCTACAAAAAAATCGTGTTATCGCTGTTATTGCTAAAAATCATCCATTTTGGCAGCAAAATGGTGATATTGTGCAGCGCTTAAATGAAATTCCTGTGCTATCTCCAGCACCTGAGAATAGGCATCATACAGTTTTGCATATACTACTGGATAAACATAAGATCCGCTCGCCTGAGCTTAGTAACATCAATATGCTTGAAATCATTAAAAGACTTGTTGAATCAGGCTTTGGCTGGTCGATTATTACTGAGGATATGATGTCAGATAAACTCAGAGAATTACCACTTATCGATACACCAATATATATTAATAGTGCTTGTATTTATCATAAAAAAGTCGAGCTATCGCGTGCAGCCAAGGCTTTTCTTGAGATATGTCAAAAGGTTTCTTAAATCAAGCTCCCAACTTAGTTATGGCGACTTCTTTTTTCCAACAACGCGTCTAATACTACCGGATGTACATAGTCAGCCACTCGATGGGGGTCAATTTTAGACACTTGACGAATCATTGTTGATGATAAACACGTATATTTTTCATCCGGTGTTAAAAAGATCGTTTCAAACTTTTTATTTAAATGCCGATTAATATTTGCCATCTGAAACTCATAGTCAAAATCAGAAACCGCACGCAATCCGCGAATGACGGCATTTGCACCCATTTCATCAATAAAGTCAGCAATCAATCCTTGTAAGCGCACAACACGCACATTAGGCATGTCAGATAAGACTTCAGAGGTGATTTTAAAGCGCTCCTTCTCAGTAAAGAGTGTTGACTTGCCATTACCTGTTGAAATAGCAACAATCACTTCATCAAATAAAGATTTCGCGCGTTTAATTAAATCAATATGCCCTAAACTAATAGGATCAAATGTCCCAGGATACACTACTTTTATCATGGCTTAAATCCTTTGCTAACCTAAAAAAGTCCAAGCTCAAGCTTTGCTTCTTCCGTCATCATTTCAGAATTCCATGGCGGATCAAATACCAATACCACATCGGCCTTATCAACATTGGCAAATTGTTTAAGCTTGTCTTCAACATCCTGTACCAATACAGGACCCATGCCACACCCTGGAGCAGTGAGTGTCATCTGCACACCGATGTGATAGTTGCCACTGTCCAAACGCGTGGTTGAAATATCATAAATCAGACCCAAATCAACGATGTTCACAGGGATCTCAGGATCATAAACCGTGCGTAGTTGATCCCATAAAAGATCAAGATTCACCTCATCTTTAGCTTGAATATTAGCTTTATCACTTGGCAAAAGCACTACCTCTCGATTAATCGCATCGGCATCTTTGCCATCAAGATAGACAAGGTTACCCATCACATTTAGCGTGAAGCTTGCACCCATTGCTTGCGTTACCAGCACTTCCTGACCTGGTAACAAAGTCATTTTCTCACCATAGGGAACTGTGGTTACTTCAACTTCACGGCGTAAAATAGCAACATCAGACATTTTCATTATTATTTTAATCCTTCTTGTTGCACGGTGAAACTCTCACCACAACCACAACGCGCTGACTCATTGGGATTATTATAAACAAGTTGTGATAAACCTAATTCTCTTTTGACATGATCTATTTCAAGACCATTAACATATTGTAATGCCTTAGGATCCACGAAAAACAAAATCCCTTCCTCATCAATCTTAATAAAACCTTCAGGAATTTCCTTAATCGGTTCAACAACATAAGCCAAGCCTGAACAGCCTGTTGTTGTAATACCAATCTTGATGGCAAGCGATTGGGTTTTTGCCAAATGGTTCTTAAAATGCGTTAAAGCCGCTTGAGTGAATGTTACTGGCTGCTCTCTTTTTGGGTCAAATTTTTCTATCATCGTAATCTATCTTTAACTTCACTTGTAAATAGCACCGCCATGGTATCATTTACTTATGCTTTTTTCTAAAGGTTTTAATGTGTTTGCAGTTTATACCCAGCCACTCCCATGACTTCCAATAATGCAAGATAGACAACATCCAACTGCTCCAAAGGCAGTTGCATCAAAGATCCAGCGATCTAAATGTATAATACTCCCCGACCTCTTCTTTGAGGCGTTGCCAACGCCCTTCTTTCTTACACTATTCTGTGACGTTGGATATGCCTGCCCTCTGGCGGCATAATAATATCGTCGTGAACCAGTTTTGCTGTGATTTTCAAAGCCGCTCCAATTTCATGGGGTATTATAATGATGGTAATTAATATTATCCAAACTATATTAATCCGCCTTACGACGTAGGAAAGTAGGAATATCTAAATATTCATTATCTGTTTCAGCCGCTACTTTTTGCTCTTTTTCGACTTCTTGTGCTTCAACTGATGGCGCTTGGCGTCTTAAGGTATTATTTGAGTTAAAGGCGTTATTCTCTGGCGCTTTAAATGATACATTTTGGCGACCATAAGGGCTTGCTGGCTTTTGACCTGACGCCCCACTAACAAACGTTGCATTACCACCTGCCGTTTCAAGCCCAGTTACAACGATAGTTACACGCAACTCATCCGACATATCCTGATCAATCACCGTACCAACAACAACGGTTGCTTGATCTGAAGTAAAGGCTTTAATCACATCGCCAACTTCTTCAAATTCACCGATAGACATATCCATGCCTGCCGTGATATTAACAAGCACACCTTTAGCACCGGCTAAATTCACATCTTCTAATAATGGACTTGCCACAGCGGCTTCCGCTGCCTCTCGTGCACGATTTTCACCAGATGCTGTTGCTGTACCCATCATTGCCACACCCATTGCTGACATTACCGTTCTCACATCCGCAAAGTCGACGTTGATCAAACCTGGGCGTGTGATCAATTCAGCAATACCTTGTACCGCGCCTTGTAATACACCATTAGCTGCTTTAAATGCGTCTAATAAACTAATGTTTTTACCCAACACACTCAGTAGTTTTGCATTAGGGATCGTAATCAATGAGTCAACACTTTGTGATAACTCGCTAATACCATACTCAGCCAATTGCATTCTGCGACGCCCTTCAAATGGGAATGGTTTAGTCACAACTGCTACGGTTAAAATACCCATTTCTTTAGCAACTTCAGCGATCACGGGAGCTGCACCTGTACCGGTACCACCACCCATGCCGGCAGTAATAAATACCATATCAGCACCTTCTAGTGCTTGCTGAATACGGGCACGATCTTCTTGTGCTGCGCGCTTGCCCACTTCAGGGTTAGCACCTGCACCTAGACCTTTTGTCAATTCATTACCGATTTGAATCGCATGACGAGCGCTTGAGTTCTTAAGCGCTTGTGAGTCAGTGTTTGCACAAATAAACTCAACGCCTTCGATATTTTGTGTCAACATATGCTCAACGGCATTGCCGCCACCGCCACCAACACCAATTACTTTAATAACCGCATTGTCTGTCAACGATTCTGAAACTTCAAACATGTAATGTACTCCTTTTATAAAACTATATTTTAACTCTTAACTCTTAACTCTTAACTCTTAACTCTTAACTCTTAACTCTTAACTCTTAACTCTTAACTCTTAACAAGTTTACTATCTTATTTATGCTTTTTAGAATATTAAAAATGCTTACCAAACCAACCTTTCATTTTGCCCCACATACCAGAGTTATCGGCATCTTCTTCATATGCCACTTGACCTTCTTCTATCTGCATATGACTATATTTAATCAAGCCTACACCTGTTGAATGTACGGGATTATGCAGTACATCTTGAACACCGGTGATATTTGTAGGACCACCAATACGCACGGGTACTTTAAAGATTTCCTCTGCTAATGGTGCGATACCTCGCATCTTAGCCGCACCACCGGTTAATACGATACCGGCTGAAATTGCTTCTAATAAATTATTCTTATCTAGCGCCTCATACACGATACCGAATAATTCTTCTGTTCTTGCTTCAATAACACCTGCAAGCGTTTGCAAAGGCACGCGTCGCGCTAAACGATCCGCAAGCCCCGGAATCTCAATCGCATCATCAGACTTAACCAAATTACTCATTGAGCAGCCATATTGAATCTTGATCCGCTCAGCAGTATCTGTCGCCACACGCAAAGCATGTGCTATATCACTGGTAATCTGGCTACCTGCAATTGGAATAACCGAAGTATATTTGATGGCACCTTCGATAAATACAGCCACATCAGTTGTACCTGCACCAATATCAATTAAACAAACGCCTAATTCTTTTTCATCATCAGTTAAAACGGCATAGCTGGAAGCAAGCTGCTCAAGCACGATGTCTTGAACCTTAATCCCACAACGGTTAACACATTTCTTGATGTTCTGCACAGCACTTGAAGAGGCAGTCACCATATGAACTTTGGCCTCTAAACGTACACCAGACATACCCAATGGCTCTTTGATGCCATTGTGATTATCGATCATGAAATCTTGGTACAAAATATGCAGAATCTCTTGATCTGCCGGCATCGGTACGGCTTTTGCTGACTCGATAACACGATCTAAATCACGTTGTGATACTTCAGCGCTCTCAATAGCAACAACTCCATGTGAGTCAAAGCTACGAATATGACTGCCAGCAATACCGATATAGGCTTCTTTAATGCTAAAGCCGCAGACATCTTCGGCTTCTTGCACGGCTTTTTGAATGGCTTTGACCGTCGCATCAATATTGACAATCACGCCCTTTTTAAGACCTTTTGAAGGCTGCGTCCCAATACCAATGATATTGATCTGATCATCTTCATTTAACTCTGCCACCAAAGCCACAACTTTTGACGTTCCGATATCAATGGCACATAATATCTTCTTTTCCACGATTTCAGACATATTCTAGATACTCATTCCAGTTTTAGTGTTTTAACTTACGTCGTATTCTTTTGTTACTCACCCTGACCCTCAATGATATTTACGTATCATTTCTGACCAACAACAAGGGCAAATCAACCTAAGCTAAGGGTTTCAAACAAATTGCTGTATACTCTAACATAAATTCGGCAAAACTGAATCTTGCTTACACGGTAAACTTACGATTTTTTGCGAATTTTAACCTTTTTGGGCATCATTATCCGCCGCTTTGAAGCCAACAGCAAAACCACTATGATAACGCATATCAACAGTGGCTAATTTCTGCCCCTTAGGGATTTCAATACTTTTGTAGTTTTGTAATAACTGTAATAGCTTTTGCTCAATCCGACTTGAACCTAGCCATACCTTAACATCGCTATTTAATGTCACTTGCCATTGATTGCCTTGAAAACTAATATCACGAACGCTAAAGCCATTATCTACAGCCACTTTCTGCAAACGCCCATACCCATTTTCTATCGTATCAATATTGCTTTTATCACCATAAAAAATAGGTAGATTCATCGATCCTGAGAAATACTTCGGCGCAATGACTTCTTTATCTTCAAGTAATATTTCATTGCGCGAGTTCCAGTAGGCTTTCGGTTGATATTCTGTTAACTCAACGATCAACTGATCTGGCCATTGTTTTTGCACTTTGATTTCTTTAATTCCTGGGTATTGTTTAATCGCTTGTGTTACATCATCAACATTAAGTTCCCACCACGTGTCTTGTTGAAATGGTTTGATCAAATCAACGATTTGTGGTTTTGAGATATAATCAAGCTCACCTTTTGTTACAATTGCCACTTTCTGCAAATGCGCACTACTTTCCTTAAATACATAACGCACGCCCAGCAAGAGTGCAACAACAATTAAGACAAAGCACGTTGATTTAAGATATAGCTTTAGCTTCATAGCGAACTTTCGAGTATTTTTAGCACGAGGCTTTCAAAATCCCACCCATGCGCCTTAGCCGCTTGCGGCACCAAGCTTAAATTGGTCATTCCCGGCACTGTATTGACTTCAATCAGATACAGTTCATTGTCTTTTGATAACATAAAATCAACACGCCCCCAGCCACTGCATCCTACCGCTGAGAATGCTTGAAGTGCGATATTTTTAAGACTTTGTTCCATATCTGACGTTACCCCGCTTGGGCAGTGATAGGAAGTTGCAGCTTCCTTGGTATATTTAGCTTCATAGGTGTAAAACTCAAGCTTTGGCTCAATCCAAATCGATGGCAATGCAGTCTGATCGACAATCGAAACAGTAAGCTCTTTGCCTTCAATCCACTCTTCTGCCATCACCTCACCATATTGCGAGGCATCCTCATAGGCTTTCGCTAAAGCGCCCATTGATAACACCTTATGAATCCCAACACTTGAGCCCTGCGTGGTCGGTTTAACTGCTAATGGAAATCTTAAACCTGACACATCCAATGATGCATCGATTATTTTTGACTTAGGCGTTAATAAACCTTCCGCTTGCCATAGCTTTTTAGTACGCATTTTATCCATTGCTAAAGCACAACCTAAAGTATCTGAGCCCGTATAAGGGATCTCAAGTTGATGCAACAAAGCCTGGACATGCCCATCCTCACCATCACCACCATGAAGCATAATCAAACAACGATCTAAAGAAGCATTGACAATTTGATGCACCAATTCTTTACCTGATGCATCAATCGCAACAACATCAATACCAAGCGTCTTTAATGCCGCGATTACCGCAGCACCTGAACGTAATGAGACTTCGCGCTCAGCAGAGCTTCCACCGTATAACACCCCAACTTTGCCAAATGTATGCTTTAAATGTGACAAGCAAAACTCCTAAAACAGCAAATCATATAAATGGCAAATATGTTAGTCAGATTCGCCTAGTTTATCCAGCGCAATCTGGCAGCAAATGTCCTTACCTGCATCTATGAACTAGTATATACTATGCCAAATTTTTAATACTTCACTATACACATGATTGAAATAGCCGTTCCAACACCTCATACGACACCCGATGAGCTGCCGTTAAACAAGCTCGAAAAACGTCTTTTGCGTAAAGTCGGACATGCAATTGAAGACTTTAATATGATCGAAGCCAATGACAAGGTCATGGTCTGTTTATCTGGGGGTAAGGACTCTTATACCTTACTTCAACTGTTATTGATTCTACAAAAGAAAGCACCTATCCACTTTGATATTATCGCGGTGAACCTTGATCAAAAACAACCTAGCTTCCCAGAGGAGATATTGCCTGAATATCTGGGTAAGCTTGGCATTGAATATCATATTATCGAGCGCGACACCTATAGTGTGGTTAAGCGCGTGATCCCCGAGGGCAAGACAACTTGCGGCTTATGCTCACGCATGCGCCGTGGGATTTTGTATGATTTCGCGCATGAGCATAAAGTCACTAAAATTGCCTTAGGACATCACAAAGATGACATTATTGAAACCTTCTTTTTAAACCTTTTTTATAATGGTCAGATCAAGGCAATGCCAGCTAAACTTAAAAGTGATGACGAGCGTAATATCGTCATTCGCCCATTAGCCTATGTAGCAGAAAATGAAATCATAGCTTACGCCCAACACATGAATTTCCCAATCATTCCTTGTAATCTATGTGGCTCACAAGAGAATCTACAACGCAAAAAAATCAAAGAAATGCTCAGTGATATGGAAATACAAACACCCGGACGCAAAGAAGTAATTTTCTCTTCACTGCAAAAGGTTGCCCCATCTCAACTACTAGATCACACACTATTTGATTTTAAATCTCTATAGCGCACCTAGCCCACTTGTGGTGCGTGAAGCCAAGTAAAAACCTCACACACCACATCCCCCTGCGCTTTCACTTGGGCATAGTAACACCTAATATTGATGCGTGAATAGCCATTTAATGTAACAATTTGTTTACATTTGTTAATGCCATCGACCTGAAAACTAGCTAGATTTAAGGCTTAACTCATAGCTCATAACACAATTAAAAGGATGCATGATGCCGCAAGAACACCTCAGCTATAATACCCCAAGAAATTTAAACAGTATCTTTTGAAATCAACTTCCGATATATTGTTGAAAGTGAAATGAATAGAGGGCGTATTTATGAGCACAAAAAGGACAAGTTACTCATCCGAGTTTAAGGTCAAAGTTGTATTGGAATTATTGGCAAATGAGCTTACGTTAGCAGAGCTTGCTAGCAAACATAATATAACCACAAAAAACATCCAAAACTGGAAGAAAATCTTCTTGGATAATGCAGTTATTGCTATGGAGCCAGCCAAGGCGGTTAAAGAGTACAAATCTGAAAATGATAAGCTTCAACATGAGGTGGATAAGTATGCCAAGAAAGTTGGTCAACTTACGATTGAAAGGGATTGGCTTGAGGGAAAGCTCGCAAGCTTGGACTTATCAACTAAAAAATCTATGGTGGAGTCCAAGCTAGAAAATATTTCCATAGTTAAGCAATGCCAATTATTAGGTATAAATCGAGGCAACTGCTATTACACGCCTAAAATCAATAAGGAAGCACTTAAAATTAAAGCGCATATCCAGAAAATCCATGAAGAAATCCCTATTTATGGTGCGCTGAAGGTTCATCAGCAATTACTTGAGGATGGATTTAGTGTCAGCGTGAATACGGTGCAGAAATACCGTCAGGAAATGGGCTTAAAAGCGGTGTTGGCTGTCAGGTTTCCTAATTTGTCCGAGCCTTGTAAACAGCATGTTAAATACACTTATAAACTGCGTGGTATTAATATTTGTCGCGTTAACCAAGTGTGGTCTACTGATATCACGTATGTGAAGCTTAAGGGTGGTATGGTTTATCTTGCTGCGATAATTGATTGGTATTCAAAAGCCGTATTAAGTTGGCGTATATCGAATACGATGGATAGTAGCCTGGTAATGAGTGTTTTGCATGAAGCCCTTGATCGCTTTGGCAACCCTGAGATTTTTAACACTGACCAAGGCAGTCAATATACCTCGCATATACATACTGAGGCATTATCCAGTAGAGGTATTACTATCTCAATGGATGGTAAAGGGCGAGCTACTGATAACATTTGTATTGAGCGTTTTTGGCGCAGTGCAAAATGCGAGCGAATTTATCTTAATGAATATGGTTCTTTGCCTGAGCTTAGGTCTGATCTTGCTGATTATATTGATTTTTATAATCACCGTAGATTTCATGAGAGCTTGGGATACAAAAAACCAATGAATGTGTACAAAGAAGGTGCTATTGACTTTAAAAGTCAGGTGCAAAAAACATTGCAGGTTGCATGACATGTATAGGAATAAGAATTTTTAAAAAACTGTATTGACACTTTGGGGTAGAATACTTTAGTTTAAGCATATCTGTTAACCAATCTTTCTTTGCTTTACAAAATGCCTCTATTGCCACCCAATTATCCGCGCCGCAAATAACGGCACTTAAAGTCATAAATAAAATGTCTATCAGTTTATGTTTCTTGCATCTATTAACTCTCGGATCTTTTACAGACTCAAAGTGTGTGAAAATTGACGAAGTTACTGTGTTTTCTGTCATTGTCAGGCTTTATTTTCAGAATTTTTCACAAATTTCAGCAAAAATCAACAACTTTTAAATGCGATTGCCCTGAGGTGTTATATAAGTAATATTGCATGTTATTTTGTAAACTGTTAATCATAGCCCTAATGATGCCATTTGGTCACAGGGCTAATGGAGCCACTTGAGTTGGCACCGTCAACTTAACTTTTTCTAATGTTAAGGATGCCTTCAGGCATATATTTTAGGCGCAAAGATCCCGAGCAGCCTGATTCCATATCTGCTTTGCCAACTGTAACAACCGCACGCCAAAGAATAAACGATAATTAGCCCTGACCCTGTCATCCCTGCTCCCTGCTGTCATCCTTGAGAATTTTTTACAGCGATCTGAAAAGCATTTGAGAAATTAAATAAATGTATCAACACTGACATTAAAACGATGAGCTAAAGATTTCAATTGCCTTATATTAAGCTCTCTTTTTTTATTCAAGATTTCTGAAACAACGCCTTGACTACCTAATTCTATAAGATCTGATTGCTTTAAATTATGTTCTTTCATCAAATACTTTAATGTATCTATGCCATCCGCTTTTGCAATCTTATAATGCTCACAGTCATAAGCTTCAATAATGTTAGATAGTAAATTAACAATGCCCCAAGCAGGATGATCTTCTTGATCTGCACATATGTCTAAGAGCTCATCTAAATAAGATGACAATTTTTTATATTCAGTTTCATTTTTTGGAATCATGGCAATAGGTTGAATGTACTGCCAATGTTGAAGGGCTTGTTGCACTGCATGACTCATTGTTTTCACCTCACTCTTTCCACTTATTTTTGTCATACTCTTTATGGGTTAGAATATGACGAATAAACAACTTAGGCTCTATTTGTGTTGTAAGGAGATTATAATTCATACTTATTGCATCGTTAGTTTTTTACAAAGGACGTTTTCTAACAACGAGAAAATTAATGCTTTTCCTCGCTTCTTTGCATTATGAACAAACTCAAAAAATGCCAAATACTTTGGTAGCTTTTCTTGAGAAATCCCTCGATGTGGTCTTAACCATGATCTTAATAGCGACCAACAACCCTCCTGAGTATTAACGTGGACTTCATAAAACCCATCACCATCCTCATCGCGTGCATATTCCCCAGAACCATGATTCACTGTTTTATGCTTATAGCCTAATTGCGTCAAATTGGCGTAAATGACATACTCATCCGTATAGACGGTACTGCCTGGCTGTATGCAAGATTCAATATAGGGTTTTATCGTCTTCTGTTTAACATCAGGTAGCATTTGCACCACAACATCTCCTCCACGTTGAATCATACCAAATACTGGCGGCTTTTCTTTTTCCAAAGTGCCTCGTCCTCGAGCTCCTTTCAATCGATTACGCCTTGCCTTACGCCCTTTTTTTTAACCGCTGTTGGATTACCCTTATGCCCTGCAACCACATACACTTCATCGCACTCGACCTCACCTGATAATACGGTAGGTTCTCGTCTTTGCTCGACACCTTCGCGTAATTGCATAGTCATGGTGTACACGTCAGTCTCATTCAGCTCCAACTCCTTTGCAATCTGCGCATTTGAGAGGTTTAGCCCCATGAAATAAAGGCATAGAATCCATGTCTTCAAAGGTTGGTGCCGATTGGTGAAAATCGTATGTGTTAAGTCGTCAAAATCTTTATCGCATTGTTTGCAATGGTAACGTTGGCAAAACTCTGCTTTACTTGAGGCTCCTCGCTTGATGATTTTGTCTGCCGACGCCATACAATGCGGACAAGTTACTCCATTTGACCAGCGCAATTTACGCACTGTTTCATAGCACTGCTGCTCATCTATTAAGTGTTGAATATTAATCATTGCCATATCTAATCACATAAAAACGTCATAAAACTACAGGATTTATCACTATTGCACAACACTTTATTTAACTCCCTGAAACACAAATAGAGCCTCAATTAATTGCAATTGTAGCTGCCCATCGATCACGTGTTTAAGCACAAAAAACTCACCCTCACGCAATAACGAGCGCACGCAAGATAATTGCACGTCGATCAGTGATAACTGTCCGGTGACATCACAGCGTCCACGACGTGCCCAACGAGAAAAGCTAAGCTCAGTCTTATTGTTTAACGCGTCACTTTTGCTTTTACACTGTATACGAATGCCTTTGTGCCCAATAATATTGGTGCACGCCATTGAAATATAGCCTTTGACGTAATCATTATTGGCATATGCTTCTCGCGCACGACGCAAAATGGCACTGGATTGTGACTCAATCATCTCATCGATATCACCACCTGAGAAAATATCCCGTACCAGATTGGAGCGCGCTGCCTCATACATCCGCTTTTGCATCACATTGTACGTCTTGCGCTGCAACGCATGCTGTGCTTTTGTTTTATCCTGTTTAAAAAGTGACAATAATCCCATTAACGCACCCTAAACCCTGTTGACATAAAGCTATTTGCTTTTTTACTTTTTTTATCTTGCTTAATAAGCTCCAACTGATTAATCGCAAAAACAAGCCGTGATTCCTCCGCGCGCAAGTCTTTCATCTCGCGATAGGTAACCGAATTACCCGCAGCGCTATAAGTGCCAATATGCGCATTGCTAATCGCTTTATTGATTGATGCGCGAATGCCCTCTAATTCAGCATATTTCTGCGCTAATTCTGTTTCAATATCCATAAAAAGCATAAGACCCCCATCTTTGTTAAGGATATTGTATGCGTAGGGATAGGGGGAGTTTGTGTAAACTTAACGTATTTGCTAAAACATCTTGATATATACTGAGTATTTACTAGAATAACTACAGATACGAAATAACGGCAGCGTTAAATGTTTGAATGGGATGAAAAGAAAAATAAACAGCTCAAGCAGGAAAGACATATCTCATTTGAGCAGATTGTTACGGCAATTGAAAATGGTGATTTACTAGCGATTGACGATAATGTTAATCACCCTAACCAAAGCATTCTGCGCGTTCGTATTGGTGACTATGTTTACTCTGTTGCCACAGAACAGCGTAACAATAACCTAAGGTTGATTACCGCTTATGCAGACCGTAAGCAAACTAAACGATTTGGAGGCGATACAAATGCGTAATACATCCCAAAAAAATAACATAAAAGCACTTGATGTCATTGAAGAAACTATTATGCAAGCTGATAAGCGCGGGGAATACAAGCCCATCGCGGAGGATGAGTTTAAAACACGCAAAGCACAGTTTGAGCAAATGGCTAAAGCAACCATGCAAAAAGTCAGAAAGCCAATTTCTTTTAAGCCAGACCCAACAACGCTTGCTGCTTTTAAAGAAAAGGCTGAGCATGAGGGCTTACCTTACCAGACGTTACTTAACTTCTTGATGAAGCAATATGTTGATGGGAATTTCAAGCTTGCCATTGTTAACAACCAAGGCACTTCTCATCGTTTGCAAAAATAAACCCTATCAAGTAAAGCAAGTGCTATTAGCCATCAAAAAATTGGAGGACATGCAAAAATGAATGCCGATCACTACACTTATCGCGTCACTTGGTCTGCTGATGATAATGAGTACATTGGCTTATGTGCTGAATTTCCATCCTTATCATGGCTCGACGCATCACCTGAAGCTGCTTTAAAAGGAATACGCACTACTGTCAGCGATGTCTTACTTGATATGCAATTATCTGGTGAAACCATTCCTGCACCGCTTTCTGAAAAGAAATACAGTGAATCATTCATGGTACGAATACCACCTGAAACACATCGTACCCTCGCAATTACAGCTGCTGAACAAGGCATTAGCCTTAATCAACTCGTTAGCTCAAAGCTCGCTTCACACTGAACTATTTGGAAACTCCGAACAGTTCAAAGCTTATAGCTTTTTTTAGCGCTCACTTTCTTGGGTTTGTCCTTTGTTTCTTTCAATAATTGCTGCCGTTTTAGGTTCAAATCAATATTCGTAATTCTCAATGCAGCCAGTGCGTAAATATAAGTATCTAATGCCTCGTTGCGCTTATCAGGGGCAACATTGTGCCATTCATACTTTGGGAATCTTTTTTGGTAACGCAGCAGGCGCTTTTCCGCAGTCAACTGCCCAAAATAGCGCTCATCACAAATATTAGCATCAAAATGGATCACGCTCGCACCTTGGCTATCATTGAGCTTTAAGCGATTGTACAAAATACTTTTGCCCTCATCGGTGCCAATGTTATATAAATCAAAGGCTTTTTTATTGGGCACACACTTGCGACTGGGTGCGGATACAAAGAGATGCTCACCACCACGCCCTTTAATTGCAAACGGCAAGCCAATTCGACTATGGCGCACGTAGTCATATGCCTTAGATGTCATGTTATTGGTGCCGCCAGTATCAAGGCAAGCAAAGGATATAGGCAATTGTTTACCGCAAACATGTAAGTAACCTGAGTTCGGAATTAAAATCCTTGATTTAAAAGGGTTTTATGGTGTTAAAATAAGTAATTCTTATGGTAATTTCTCAAGATCAACATGATAGAACTACTTATTTCAACATTTTGCCGCATAGACGACTTTTGCATTATCTATGAAAAGCAACTTAAACTCAAACAAATTGGCATGGATAGAAACAGAAAATATGGCAAAGCGCAACAGTTAGCAGTGAGTGAAATTATGACAATTCTTATTATGTTTCAGATAACTCAATATCGCAATTTCAAAACATATTACAACGAGTTTATCAAAGTTTATTGGCATGAATATTTTCCTCAAGCGCCATCGTATAATCGCTTTGTAGAGCTGATGAGTCAAGCGATTTTACCGTTGTCTTACTTTTTAACTTATCATCAAGGTGAGCGCACTGGTATTTATTATGTTGATGCAACAAAACTGCCAGTTTGTCATAACTTACGCGAGAAAAATCATAAGGTTTTTGAGGGACTAGCAGGTAAAAGCAAAACGAGTACAGGTTGGTTTTTTGGGCTGAAATTGCATCTTGTGGTTAATAATCTTTGTGAGCTTGTTAGCATTCGAGTCACTCGTGGCAACACTGATGATAGGACGCCATTGTTGGATATGTGTAAGGAACTTCAAGGGATGATTTTTGGCGATCGTGGTTATGTATCCAAAGCCAAAGCAGAATGCCTTGCAGAGCAAGGGCTTAAATTGATTACTACGCTCAAAAAGAATATGAAAAAGCTATTTAGGACTCCACAGGAAAAGCAATTGTTACGGCATAGAGGTATGATTGAAACTCTATTTGATCATTTGAAAAATAGTTTAATGTTGTGGCATACAAGGCATCGCTCACCTGTAAATGCATGCACACATTTGATGGCATGCCTTGCTGCATGGGTTATCGATCCTATCTCTATTGTGGGTCAGAAAAGATTGAGTGTTTTATGAACCGTAATTCCGAACTGAGGTTATCGATATACTCAAACAGTCGGCTGCCATAAGCGCGCAACTGCACACGTGTGCCGATTGGTGTGGTTAAAATATCTTTGATTGATTGCTTAACGTGCTCGATATCATCTAGCACACGCCCGCTATAGCGGTCTACCCCATGCATTGTTTACCCTCCCCCGATGGTATACAGCAAGGATAAGCGTTAAATCATGTTAGGTTTGTGCCGATTAATGCCTTAAAAAGCTAATTTACATTTTAATAAGAAACTCGTGCAAATTATTGCGCGGTACGAATAGATGTGCCCCTGATTTTTTAAAGCGATAGAAAAGTTCTAAATCAACTAACTTTTGAAAGTCCTTTCTTGCTGTCTCTATCGATATACAATGATGATTCTTATGTATACTTGGAGAATATACCATGTACTGATTTTCTAATGCATGACGCAACACAGAAATTTGTCGAGAGTTCAGCTCTTTTTTTAGCAAGCTATCTTTTAGAAACTCATCAACATTTTGCAGCTTGGCTGCTTGGTTTTTCAGATAGATAAACAAATCATCCAAAGCTTTATCAATTACTTCTAAATGGTAATGGATAAAATAGGTTAAATCATTATCATCAGTTTCTGTTTGTAAAAAGGCTTTCCCGTATTGTACAGGCGCATGCTGTATGATTCTGGAAATAGGCAAAAATTCCATCAACCAATAGCCAGATTTGGCTACATGCCAATAGTACAACGCCCTAGCTGTTCTACCATTGCCATCAACAAAGGGATGCTCATAGGCAAGCATAAAATGAATAATGATTGCTTTTATCACCGGATGAATAAAGCTGCTATGTAACTCCTCTGAATTTGCAAACTGATAGAGTTCATTTAGCCTTTGCCCTAGTAAACATGCTTTCGGTGGCTTATGAACAATTTCTCCATACTTATCAACCACGCACACATTATCACTTTCTTTTCTAAATCCACCAATCTGGTGATTAGATTCCAGTGTATCAATCGTGATGATACTGTGAAGCTCAAATAGAAACTCTTCGTTTAATCTGTCCTTTATTTTCCCCTGTAAAAAGCTCATGGCGTTGTAATTATTATAAATCATCTTTTCACCTTGATCGCGTGGCTTCCTTTCAGACAAGATCATATCTTTGGCAACCTTTCTAGTGGTTACTGCACCTTCCAATTGACTAGATGAAATTGATTCTTCAAGCAGGGATTTAAACAAATATTCATCCTTGCTTTTCTCCGTAAGCAAGCCAGATTGAGCCTTAATTGCACCACCAGAAAATTTATCTATCTTGTGCACCAACCTTTGTATCTTATCTGTATTAACAAAATAAAATGGTTTTCCGCTTTCATCAACTAACCCTGTATTTATGCCGTTGCTCATGCGGTGTAACTTAATGAGATTCCATAATGCTTCTGCCGAAAAGCCCAAGCCCGCAGCTTTATATCTTAGCTTATCCCAATGGATATACTCATCATCACTAAATGCTCTAAGCTTAGGCTGTGAATGATACTTTGCAATCTGTTCCGAGGTTGGCACTTCAAACTTAGGTGGTTTCTGCATATCCGACAACTTTATTATTTTTGGAGAATTAACACATAAAGTAGCATAAAAATAAAAACAAACCAAGTTTTCAAAAATTTGGTTTTAGATCATTTTAAATACAATGTTAATCTTATTGTTTCAAAAGAAACACAACACAACTACCCACAAAATAGCCTATCAAGCTAAATAGTGCCTGACCGGAAATGACAGGAGATAATATAAAATAAGGCTTTGACGGCAGAGGTTTCAAATAAATTTTTTTAACTCTATTCTCACATAAGCTTATTTCACGTTGTTTCTTGGTGATTTGAGCAATATCTCTGTCAAACTTCCCCTGTTTTTTTGCGACAATAAACGCCAATAAACAACTTCGTTTATTTTTCCATGCGCAACATACTTTTATCTCCCCAATTAAGTTTTGGTCAAACATACATCGGTGATATAAACATTAACCTCGATTCAAGAGATGATATCCCTCGCATTCTTTTAGGCTTACAGCCTGTTTATGAAGACACTCAAACACGCCAAGTCATTGAAAGCACTTTGGCAAGTGTGTTAAGTGACAAACAGATAAACACAGGTCGTCAGGGCATGGATATGTGGCGAGTGTTTGTGCTTGGAATCATGCGCTTAAATCTCAACTGTGATTATGATCGTTTGCAAGAGCTAGCCAATGAACATAGGACGTTACGACAAATGCTTGGTCATGGTTTTCTAGATGAGAATAAACGCTATGCTTTGCAAACCATTAAAGATAATGTTGGCTTGCTAACTGAGGAGGTTCTATTTCAATTAAATATCATTATGGTTAACCATGGACATCGTTTATTGAGTGCTACAGATAAGCCCTTGTTGGCGCGTTGTGATTCTTTTGTTGTTGAGCGTAACGTGCATTTCCCAACGGATATTAGCTTGTTGTTTGATGCTTTATGCAAAGCAATTCATTTGACAGCACAAGCCTGCGAGCGTTTGAATATAAGCGATTGGCGTCAATCTGATTATAATATTAGGCAATTAAAAAAGGCATTGCGTAAAGCTCAGCAAAGTAAAAAAGGTAAGAAACAAGATCATATCACTCAAGCACATCAAGCCTATTTGGATAAGGCGCAGTTATACTTGAATAAATTAAGTCAAACACTGAAGAAATTAGATACGTTTTCACGGTGCTCCATTGAACCATATATTGACCATAGCACACGACAATTTCAGCAGACGTATGATCGTGTCATTGAGAATAAAACCATAGAGTCATCGCAAAAGGTATACTCTATTTTTGAGCCAGATACTGAGTGGGTTAACAAAGGAAAAGCGGGCAACAAAATCGAACTGGGCATTAAAGTGGCCATCATGGAAGATCAGCACCAGTTTATTTTACATCATCGTGTCATGAGACAAGAGCAAGATGCTGATATCACCGTTGATATCATTAAAGACACACAGATTAACTTCCCTCAGTTGCAAGGTTGCAGTTTTGATAAAGGTTTTTACTCGGCAGTGAATCTCACGGAAGCTAGAAAGCTGATTAATAAAGTGGTTATGCCTAAAAAAGGCAAGTTAAACCAACTGGAGAAGTCACAAGAGAGTGATCCTGAGTTTGTGAAAACCAGACATCAGCATTCGGCAGTTGAGTCAGCAATCAATTGTTTGGAACAGCACGGACTTGATCGTTGTCCAGATAAGGGAAAAAGAAGGGTTTGATTGTTATGTGGCTTTGGCTGTTTTATCTCGCAATATTCAACGCATTGGTGAAATTGTGCAGAAAAAGCGACGTAAGCAAAAGACCAGAAAAAAGCGAAAATTGAGTAAGGCTGCTTAGCAAATATCATTGAATTTAGAGTCAAAAAAACACGCAAACAAGCTCTTGGGGATTTGACGTGGGTTTAATTTGATATTTTCAAGCGACTTGGGTTTGTTTTTGATCATTGAGCAATGAATTTATCAAAATGTGCTGGAAACAACAATGCAGAAGGCCAAATATCAGCCCATCTGTCGCGCTGAAAATGCAAAATATCGCTATTTCCGTTCAGGCACTATTTAAAGCAATCACCTAGGGGAGAATAATAGATGAATCTTAAACAAATAAAAACTCTAGCAATTTCAGGCTGTGGGGCAGGTATCGAATACTATGACTTCGCAATCTTTGCATACTTTACACCCATTTTAGCAAAAGCATTCTTCCCAGAAGAATCTACCACACTGGGCGTCCTGTATGCTTTTATTATTTTGGCTCTAGGCTATTTCATTCGCCCTGTTGGAGGGCTTATTTTTGGTATAATTGGTGATCGTTATGGCAGAAAGACAAGCTTCTTTTTCACAATGCTAACACTGGCAATAACAACATTCATCATGGCGATAATGCCAACTACTCAAGACATTGGTATTGTTGCTGCTATCATGTTTGCTTTACTTAGGATAGTGCATGGGATAGCTATTGGCGGTGAGATTCCAACTGCAATAACCTACAGTGTGGAATATTTTCCAAAAAGGAAAGGATTTGCTGTTAGCATAATTTTTTCATGTCTTGGATTGGGTATTTTATTAAGCACTTTCATTTTTATGCTAGTCAGTAACATTCCATCATCAAGCATGCTATATGACTATGGTTGGCGAATTGCCTTTATGTTTGGCGCTGCATTATCAATTATTTTTTGAGAAAAAACTTATATGAAACCTCTGACTTCATGGCTTTAATACAGCAACCTATGAATTTAAAAGCTAAAAAACATTTTATTTCAAGCATAGCTATTTATAATACCCCAAGAAATTTAAACAGTATCTTTTGAAATTCATTTCCGATATATTGTTGAAAGTGAAATGAACAGAGGGCGTATTTATGAGCACAAAAAGGACAAGTTACTCATCCGAGTTTAAGGTCAAAGTTGTATTGGAATTATTGGCAAATGAGCTTACGTTAGCAGAGCTTGCTAGCAAACATAATATAACCACAAAAAACATCCAAAACTGGAAGAAAATCTTCTTGGATAATGCAGTTATTGCTATGGAGCCAGCCAAGGCGGTTAAAGAGTACAAATCTGAAAATGATAAGCTTCAACATGAGGTGGATAAGTATGCCAAGAAAGTTGGTCAACTTACGATTGAAAGGGATTGGCTTGAGGGAAAGCTCGCAAGCTTGGACTTATCAACTAAAAAATCTATGGTGGAGTCCAAGCTAGAAAATATTTCCATAGTTAAGCAATGCCAATTATTAGGTATAAATCGAGGCAACTGCTATTACACGCCTAAAATCAATAAGGAAGCACTTAAAATTAAAGCGCATATCCAGAAAATCCATGAAGAAATCCCTATTTATGGTGCGCTGAAGGTTCATCAGCAATTACTTGAGGATGGATTTAGTGTCAGCGTGAATACGGTGCAGAAATACCGTCAGGAAATGGGCTTAAAAGCGGTGTTGGCTGTCAGGTTTCCTAATTTGTCCGAGCCTTGTAAACAGCATGTTAAATACACTTATAAACTGCGTGGTATTAATATTTGTCGCGTTAACCAAGTGTGGTCTACTGATATCACGTATGTGAAGCTTAAGGGTGGTATGGTTTATCTTGCTGCGATAATTGATTGGTATTCAAAAGCCGTATTAAGTTGGCGTATATCGAATACGATGGATAGTAGCCTGGTAATGAGTGTTTTGCATGAAGCCCTTGATCGCTTTGGCAACCCTGAGATTTTTAACACTGACCAAGGCAGTCAATATACCTCGCATATACATACTGAGGCATTATCCAGTAGAGGTATTACTATCTCAATGGATGGTAAAGGGCGAGCTACTGATAACATTTGTATTGAGCGTTTTTGGCGCAGTGCAAAATGCGAGCGAATTTATCTTAATGAATATGGTTCTTTGCCTGAGCTTAGGTCTGATCTTGCTGATTATATTGATTTTTATAATCACCGTAGATTTCATGAGAGCTTGGGATACAAAAAACCAATGCATGTGTACAAAGAAGGTGTTATTAACTTTAAAAGTCAGGCGCAAAAAACATTGCAGGTTGCATGACATGTATAGGAATAAGAATTTTTAAAAAACTGTATTGACACTTCGGGGTAGAATAATTGGTGTGTTGCTAGTATCCCCCGCTGCTATACTCACCACGCAACTATTCCTATTTCTACCCAGCTATGCCAGCACTTATTTACTGAAAACTCCCCAAAAATTTAAAAGCGTGTACAATACGTCCGAAGCAATGATATAAGAAGAGGAATCACAAGGATGTCGCACACTACTTTTGGTGATCACATGAGTAAATTATTAAACAAAATGACATCAAAGGTGTCTTTTAAAAAATGTGAAGACCATACTGGAAAAGGTTTTAGAGCATGGCAGTTTAAACCTTTATTCAATCAGTAGCAGCCAAAAGGAGTACGAAAAATTGAGACGGACAATTACAGGTGACAATAAGCTAAATGACTTTGATCCCGAGCAAATTAGTGAAGTACTATGTACTGAAGCAGCCAAGAAATATGAAGCTTCCGATAATGTTATTTTGATTCATGATCCCAGTGAGATACGCAAAAAATATACCAAGCAGGCAGAGCATATAGGAAAAGTAAAGGATCTGAATAAGAAAACCATCAATGGCTACAGCAGCTTCAATACAATTGCCGTTAATTTAGATAATAAACAGATTGATTTATTGGGTCATGAGCTATACAGCAACAAGCAGCCAGAGTTTTTATCAAAAGAAACGATTGAACAGTTGAATTCTGGTGCGGATATCGTGATTTCACAGGAGTCTAAAGAAGCCTATGATGACGATAGTTATTTGACTTCAAAGCGCGTAGCATTAAAGCATATTAAATCCTGCTCTAACGCCTTAAAAGAAAAGAATTCAACATTGAATATTACGCATGTATTAGATCGTGAGTTTGATGATAGCGAGTACTTTGATTTTATACAGGAAATGAAAGATGAGTTTGTCATACGATTGAAGAAAAGCAGGACGGTTTCAGGCTTAAGCGGTGATAAGGAGCAAAAAGGGAAATTGATAGATCACGCCTTTGAACATTCATATACTTTCTGTATTCAAAAGCTGTATATCAGTGGACGCTGTTTTCAGGATTGCGTGATCAAGGCCAAATGGCAGAAGATTGGGCAGTATCATGTTGTTTTAATGACGCTGCTTGATCGCAAGGGCAAAGAAGCTTTTGACGAACCGATGCTTTTAATCACAAATAAGGAGCTTATGAATCAATATGACGTTTACAACGTTTATGATTGCTATTTAAAGCGCTCTCGTATTGAGGGTGTGTTTAAATTTATCAAAGGTGAGTTAGGCTGGGAAGAGTTTAGGATAAAAGACTTTGAAGGGATTAAAGCCATTACTGCTATTGGTTTCTTTGTTGCATCTTATTTATATGAGATTGGTCAAGGTGAAGTTTATGATGACTTTGTTGTATTGATTGCACAGCTTGGCGGCTCTAAATCAGGTGAAGTAACAAGGCATTACATCTTGGAAGGAATGAAAACATATCTTGCAAAACTACGCGTAGATCAGTTTATTGAGGAGCATCAGATAAGCCAAGCAGACTTAAAAGCCATATTGAATTTTATTGGGCGAGGAGAAATTTAAAAAATGAGGAGTTTTCAGTATTTAGGAATGAGCAAAAATATTCTGTCAGATCATATTTTCTATGGCTCTTGCATCATGATATTAGGCTGCCTTGTTGGCGGCTTAGTTAGCGACTACATCAATAAAAAAACATTATTTTGCTTTTTATTACTATTGATTTGTCTGCTTAGTTATATATTTTACAATCAACTGATCGATGGACATTTAAACACTCTTTTGCTAATGCTTATTTTTGCCTTTTTTGGCATGCTAGCATCAACCTACACAGTGATAATAGCCGAAATATCTCAAGCAAACTTTAGATGTAGAAGCATTGGGCTATCCTACAATCTTAGCTATTCAATATTTAGAGCACCAATTCCAGCATTATCTGTTCTCATTTTAGACTCTACAAATTTGATAATGCTACCATTTTGGCTAATTGCTTTAAGTTCAATCATTGGCATAATCGGAACTGTAGCAACACTAAGCATATGGAAAAACATAAATCAACATCAAACTTTAACATGCAATCAAACCATATAAATTATAAGGAAACACCATGGAAATATGGCTAGACAGTTCAGACTTAAACGACGCTACATATTTTGATGCCATAGGGTTAATAAATGGCATCACAACCAATCCTAAGATATTAGCAAACAGTCAAGGAAGCCCCTTGACCACGCTGCAAAAACTACTTGCTGTAAATGAACAGCCTATATGCGTTCAGGTTACTGCAACGCATACGGATGCAATTATTTCTCAAGCACGCCATTTGAGAGCTATATCTCATCGCTTTATAATAAAAATCCAAGCCAATGAGTTCGGTTTTAAGGCTATGAAAAAGCTTGTTAGCAAAAATATTCCAGTGTTATCGACTGCCGTATTTACAGCGGGACAGGTGCTTACTTCTTGCAAGCTCAACGTTGACTACATTGCGCCATATTTAAATCACATTAAACAATCAAATCAAAACTGGCAAAAAGAAACTCAACGCATGGCTGATATTGTTGATAGCTTCAATTGCAAAAGCAAATTAATGATGGCAAGCATAAAAAGCATTGATGACATTTACTACAGCATGGACATTGGCGCGCAAGCGGTGACTGCACCGAGCGATGTTTTAAAAGCTTTCTCCGAAGAACCAGCGCAAACATCTGACGCTTTGAAAAAGTTTAAAAATAGCTGGGCAACTGTCGAGGATGATTTGTTTAATGGCAGCGCTTGTACTCTCTAAGGACAGAATTAATTTTTGTTTGGTAGCCTTTCCCCATTGATTTAAAATAATCAATAACATCGCTATCAAGACGAATTGTTACAGATTTTTTCTTATGGGCTAATGGCTCAAATTGAGCCCAATCAGCATCACCCATGTCAACGCTGTCAGAATAATCAATCTCGCTATCTTTCATCTGCTTAATAGCGCTTAATTGCTGCTTGATATTTGGTTTTTTCTCTTTCATTTGCTTTCCTCATTGATATGATTCTAATATTACCACTTCGCTTCGTGTATACAATATTAAACAAAGAGCCATCATACATTGAATAAGCTATGTATCTCGTTTCGCCGTAGTCAACTCTGTTATCAATTGCAACAAGCATCGAGTCATTAAAAAGATATTCAGCAAGCTCAAATGATACTTTGTGCTTTTCCAAATTTAACAGACTTTTTGCTTCATCCCATTCAAATTTCATATTTATTGCAACTGATATAACTTAAACAAAGTGTACATACAAAAGTATTTACTGTCAATATGTGTTAATGATTCTGGAACAGAATAGAGAATGACTTGTTTAATAACCTAATCACACAACATAACTTTGTGTAGCAAAAATTTAAAATTTACACAAACTCGACTCATACCATCAGTTATCTTAAATCAAAATTTTTATCAGTTATGTTACCTTGCCTTGTTACCAATGATGATTTTTTTGGTAACAACGTTTTTCCTTTGGTACCCATGTGGTACCCAAAAATAAAATCCCATGTTATAAATTCACTTTTAAATTTCTCTGTAAAGCTTATGGGGAAAGGATTTGAAGATGGTGGGCCCTGCAGGACTCGAACCTGCGACCAACGGATTATGAGTCCGCTGCTCTAACCAACTGAGCTAAGAGCCCTTAAACTTCCGGCTATTTTAGCCCATCATCTTAGTTTTGCAAGCATAATTCTGCTGTTTCCCATGCTGTTGTGACGAAAACTAGGTAATTCTGGTTCATACTGCCTAAAAGTGTGTTTATACTAGGTGGCTAACGAGGTTTCTCAACAAGGTTAAATCAATGCATTCATTACATACGCTTTCATCAGCACGCTTACATTTTTCTGCTCACTTTGATGAGCATCATCATAATGCAGATCTCATTATTGCGATTGCCGATAATGAAACACAATGGCACAACTTACCCTCAGGTGAGCTTCTTTACTCACGCAAACAATCTCAAGCGCCAAAATGTAAAAAAGGCTACCACACACATCTACCCAATGCCAAAGGCACACACATTATCATCAAAGAGAATGTTGGCGAATGCGAACTCTATTTATGGCTTAAAGATTTATCTGAGCTGGTTAAGAGTACAAATATTACTAAGGCTAAGAACATTGTTTTCCTTGCTGAGAATGCTAGCGAATCAACTGCTGACGCTTGTATGCGCACACTATTAGCACATACTGAAGAGATGCCTAATTATAAGCGCGAGCATAAAGCACAGGAAGTTAGCATTGAAATCATTGGTGATTATAGCGAAAGTGATTTCTTAGATGTACTTGCGAAGCATAAAGGTAATGCACTGGCGCGTCGCCTAACTATTTTCCCAACCAATTATTTAACGCCACAGATCTATATCAGTCTACTGGAAGATATTGCCAAACGCGAGGATTGGCAATACACACTTTATGACAAAGAAAGCTTGGCTGAAATGGGTGCCGGTGCCTTTAGTGCGGTGGCATGTGCCTCTGAAGTTGCGGGCATTGTGAAGTTAACATATACGCCTAAAGATTTTAACAAAACAATCGCGCTTGTTGGCAAGGGAATCTGTTTTGACACCGGAGGTGTAAGCTTAAAACAGCCACAATATATGTATGGCATGAATGACGATATGATGGGCAGTGCTGTTGCTGTTGGCAGCTTACTGTCATTAAGCCTTTTGCAAGTCCCTTATCAAGTACATTGTTACCTTGCGATCACTAACAATAACATTGGTGAGCGTGCTTTTCTGCCCAATGAAGTCGTCACCGCATTAAATGGTAAAACCATTGAAGTGGTTGATACCGATGCTGAAGGGCGCATGGCGCTATCTGATACATTGTGCTTGGCAAGCCAAGATAAACCTGAGCTCATTATTGACTATGCAACATTAACCGGTGCGGCGGTACGCGCGCTGGGCACTGAGTATTCTGCAATTTTTAGCAACAACTATGACTGGCAACCAAACTTAGTTAAATATGGTGCCAAATGCGCTGAAAAAGTTTGGCCGTTTCCAATGGACAAGCATTATCTTAAAGCACTTGACTCTGATATTGCTGATTTAAAACAATGTTATGTCACTGGCAATGCCGATCATATCTTGGCAGCTAAATTCTTACAGCAATTTGTCGGTAAAGACATTCGCTGGTTACATATGGATTTAGCTTCATGTCGCCACAAGGATGGGCTAGCACCAGTACCGACTGACATTAGTGGTGTTGGGGTTTGGTATACCTGTGAGCTTGTTGAGCAATTTTTAGTTTAATATGACTACCATAAATTATTTGTATTGAATAAAACATTGATACTTTTGGGTAATTAGACTGCAATGAGTTATACCAACTTATAAATTAAAAGCGATATCGCTCGCTTTAATACCTTTAGGAGTTAATCCTTCATGTTCAAAAAAGTTTAATTGATCATTGATATTAGCCATATTAAGTTTGCTCTCAGGACTAAGTCTCATAGCACCTTCTTTGATTAACTGCTCCGCCTGCTGTTGTGATAAACCAGGATAAACATATCTTTTTAAAATAGCTATTATATCTACTTTCTCTTTATCAGAGCTCTTCCTATCAACTAATGCTTCATTATAATCATTAGCGCCTTTTTCAAGTGCTTTTTTAAAGGCACGCACTAGCTCTTTATGATTCTTAATTAATGTTATTGACGTGAACATAACTGTTATTTGATAGTCGGGAATGATATCGAAGATTTTACCTATAATTTTTGCATCATTATTATTTACCATCTGTTTCCCTACTCCTGGAATGATCGTCATAGAGGATATGGTGCTTCGCTTTAATTGCTCCTTGATTGTAGTTACATCATTAAGCACCTTGATAGGCAAATTCGCAATATCTAATTTCTCATAGATTTTATACGCCATATAATGAAAGGTTGAACCTTTGCTAGTCAATCCAAATAGCGTGTTATTGTAGTTATTAAACGCTTTAATATTTGTTAGTCCATTATTGTAGTCTTTTACAGAAGATAAGATTAATTGACTATTTTGAGCATCTTCCTTAAGCATACTGCCAAATATTTTAATTTTTTCGTAACTACCCAGCAGCTTGTTAATTGAACTGTGGAACTTTGCCATTAAAGACATCCGCAATGGTATCAATAATCTTCCAACCCTGTTTGCGTGCAGTTGATAATAATGTGCGAATACGCACAAACTTTTGAGCGCCAGTTTCACTACGAAAGCAGCCTGATACCTTTTGTTTTACCTTCATCATACGCAAGTCATTCTCAGCCTGGTTATTAGTAAAAGGCACTTCTGAATCATAGATAAATCTAAGCACGTCATTCTTGTAATCACGCAATCGTAATAATAAGTTGTGCCCCGTTCGTCGCTTTTTTCTACCTCGTTTACCAGTGCTTCCTAAAGGCATCAAAATTTCATGGTATTTAAGACCATCCGCTACAATCCGATCATAAATTTTGCTGATTAAAACTTGCTTATTAGGCAATAGTACTGATTGATCAGATATATTCACCAAATGACAGCTTTTCCTCAGTAATCTCATCATACGTTTTGCCCAAATTTCGCCATCTTCAGCTAAAGATCTTAACTCACGCAAGTGATGAGCATTGCATAATGCATGACTTATACCTTCAAGGGTAAAATAGGATTTCCAATGATCATGAACCACGATACCTGTTAGACCAGTCAGTAGAGATTTACGCTTAGGACTCACGTGATAATAAGTATAGTTAGCATTTGAGCAAACATGTAACCATTGGGTTTTTGAGCATATGCGATAACCAGTTTCATCTAAATGTTTAACTGGAGCATTTTTAAGCTGATCAAGAACCATTTGCTCGAATTCAATCAATTGATCAGCACATGTTTGACTAAACTCTGCAATACTGGCTTTTGCCACACTAACACCAAATAAATCTTCTAACAACTGCTGAATGCGTTGCTCAGGAATAAAGTGTTGATTTTGCAAATACGTTGTATAGCTTTTTAGCTTATTACCATACTGCACTGGCGCATTAATACCTTCTGGAAAACTTGCCGTCGTATATTTCTGACAGTTCGGACAACACTTTTTCTCATGACAATATTCAATCACCTTAAGCTTTGGCATTTCAGGTAGATCATGTAACTGGCGTCTTACATAGCCTTGTGCTTTTGTGTCACTTAAATCGCTCTGGCAATGATCGCAACTCGTTACAGATTTAGTCACGACTTCATCTGGTTTAGCTTGCCAAAGATTGCTACCATTATGATCTTTTTGACCACCTGATTTCTTCTTGGTAGCCTTGGATTTAAGTTTACCTTTTTCGCTGACACTGTTATTTTTGTTAGGACGTGACAAACCATCGCTTGAAGGCGGTTTTGAGCTGTTACGACTATTCTTGGAAAGCCGCTTCTTAAGTTGCTCAATCTCCTCTTTTAATCGAGCATTTTCACGCTCAAGCGTGTCGATTCTAGCCAATAGCTCTTGAATCATTTTTTCTAGTTTCATATCCATCGATCAAATTACGCCATATTTATTTGCAAATGAAAACATCAAATCTGGAAAAATTGCCAAAAATTACTGTTTATCAAAATCTAACCTGCTGGGTAGTTACATTTTTTCATTAATGCCTGAGGCATTATTAACTAGTTCAGGAGTGATTGCCGTAATTGCAAAATCAATATCTCCCACAATTAATCCATTAGCCATAGCATATGCACTATCATAATATCTAAACTTAACGATCAATTTTTCTTTCTTAAAATAGCCTTTCTCATATGCAATAAAACTAGCTGCATGAGAAGGGAATTTTAAAGCACCTAAAATAATTTCCCTACCATTATATTTATCCCCTTTATAAGCAAAAGTTTGGGAAAAACCCGACACTAATACGATCATCGATAAAGAGCAGATTATTAAACGTAAATATTTCATTATTTCAACCTCCTAATATGAAATCTCACTTGCTTCCAAAGTTAATTCTGTATCAAACCAAACCCAATAAAGAATCTTAATTTGCTCGTAATTTGAGTGCAAAAGACACAACGAAACATTGTTTTATTTAAAATAATCAATCCACTGCATTTTCTTCCTTCAGTTATCTCAAGCTTCCTATTAAGTTATTGCCTTACATAAAGCATAAATGGAATAGCTATATATCAGTGAAACAGCAGCCTATAAGTATTTGAATGCAGCCTCCTTACTATCAGACTAATAGATAGCAATAAAAATCAAAAGATACAATCTGATACCTTTTATTGTCTACTTAATGCGCCTCATCCCAATTATCGCCAACGCCAACATCAACAATAAGCGGCACTTGCAATAAAGCCGCTGACTCCATAAATTGCTTTATTTCTTTACTGATTTTTTCCACCTGATCATCTTTGACTTCAAATACCAGCTCATCATGCACCTGCATAATCATTCTGGCATCAATATTCTCTTTGATAATCCATTCATCAATTAAAATCATCGCACGCTTGATAATATCAGCCGCTGATCCTTGCATCGGTGCATTGATTGCCACGCGTTCCGCTGCACGTTTTTTTGCCATATTACGCGAATTAATCTCTGGCAAATATAAACGCCTACCAAAAATGGTCTCAACAAAGCCATGCTGCATAGCATAGGCTTTGGCATCTTCCATATAACGCTTAACCCCAGGATAACGCGCAAAATAGATATCAATATACTCTTGTGCTTCGCCGCGTGGAATGCCTAATTGCTTTGCCAAACCAAATGCGCCCATGCCATAGATTAAGCCAAAGTTAACTGCCTTGGCTTGACGACGTTGCTCAGGTGTTACGTCATCCGCTTTAATCCCTAATGTCTCAGCAGCTGTTGCCCGATGCACATCTAAGCCTTGCTGAAAAGCGTGAAGTAAATTAGGATCTTGCGATAAATGCGCCATGATTCTTAACTCCACTTGCGAGTAATCCGCCGCTAAAATCTTATAACCCTTCTTAGCAATAAATGCCTTTCTAATCTCACGCCCCACACTTGAGCGGATCGGGATATTTTGCAGATTAGGCTCAGTTGATGACAAACGCCCTGTGCTTGTTACTGCTTGCTGATAGGAAGTGTGCACCCGTGATGTTTTACTATTGATCATCAATGGCAGCTTATCGGTATAGGTTGTTTTTAATTTCACTAAATGGCGATGCTCCATAATAAGCTTAGGCAAGTCATAAATCTCTGCCAACTCCTGAAGTGCATCTTCAGCCGTTGAAGCCTGCCCACCTTGTGTTTTTTTCAAGATTGGCAACCCCATCTTATCATAGAGAATCTCACGCAATTGCTTGGGAGATGATAAGTTAAATGTCTCTCCAGCTAATTCAATACACTCTTTTTCTAACTGGAAAATTTTTGCCGTGAGTGATGCGCTTTGCGCTTTTAATAAATCGGCATCAACTTTAACACCGATACGCTCCATGCGATCGATGACAAAGCTCACCGGTAATTCTTCTTTGATATATAACTCACGTAAGCTGTCTACAGTCTCTAACTCGCTCCAAATACGCTCATGCAAACGATAAGTGATATCCGCATCCTCCGCCGCATAAAACCCAGCCTTAGCTATATCGATCTGATTAAACGTCAGTTGATTTTTGCCCTTACCTGCTAGCTCCTCAAAGCTCACTGTTTTGACACCTAGATAATGGTGAGCCAATGAATCCATATCATGGCGTGTTGCCGAGCTATTTAGCACATAAGACTCAAGCATTGTGTCATATTTGACACCTTTGACATTAATACCAACGGTGCTTAAAACTTTTAAATCAAACTTGGCATTTTGTGCAATTTTAGCCACTTGATCATCTTCTAAAATCGGTTTTACTTTATTAACAACCCAATCTAGTGCTAATTGTGTTGGTGCATTGTCATAATCATGTTGCAGTGGAATATAGACCGCGTGATGTGGCTTTAAAGCAAATGACATACCAACAAGACGCACATTAAAGGTATCTAATGAGTCTGTTTCAGTATCAAAAGCAAAGACTTTCGCTTTTACTAATTCAGTATAAAAGGTATTGAAATCTTCTTCCGTCAAAATAATCTGATAGTTTAAAGTTGATTGAGTATCAATAGTCTCCACTCCAGTCTTTTGCGCATCAGACACAATATTTGCTTCATGCTCAAGCTCACGCAACCAGCCTTTAAATTCATATTGTGTAAACGCCCTCTTCAGATAATCAACATCCGGCTTAACACAGAGCATATCTTGAACGGTGTATGGTAGATCCAAGTCACATTTAATGGTAGCTAGTTGATAAGATAGCGGCAGAAAGTCAATACTCTCTCTTAGATTCTCACCAACCTTACCCGATATTTTATCGGCATTTTCCATAACACCTTGTAAGCTTTGATATTCTGCTAGCCACTTTACTGCTGTTTTCGGTCCCACTTTTGGCACACCGGGGATATTGTCCGAGGTATCCCCCATCAACGCCAAGTAATCAATAATTTGCTCAGGGGTGACTCCAAATTTAGCAATGACTTTCTCGCGATCGGTAATCTCATTTTTCATCGTATCCATTAAGGTGATATGCCCATCAACCAGTTGTGCCATATCTTTATCACCCGTTGAGATAACCACTTCATGCCCTTCTTTAGCAAAGCGCTTAGCCAATGTCCCAATAACATCATCAGCCTCAACCGCATCGATGACAATCAGTGGAAAGCCAAGCTTTTGCACCATATCATGCACAGGGGAGATTTGCACTCTAAGCTCATCTGCCATTGCCTTACGATTGGCTTTATATTGAGGATATAAATCATGTCTAAAATTCTTACCCTTAGCATCAAAAACCACAGCAATATGATCGGTATTGAGCTGCTTAGGTAATTTCTTTAACATATTGATTACACCAAAGATCGCACCTGTTGGCTCACCCTGACGATTGGTTAATTGTGGCAAGGCGTGAAAAGCACGAAAAAGATAAGATGATCCATCAACAAGAACGATTTTTTGAGTGTTTGACATAAAGGTAATCTAATTTGTAAAAAGATAATCTATCATACCTGATCAGACTTTAAAGATGTAGCACTCTATTATAATTTAAGCCAAACCACCCCACGTTCATATATCTAGTGCCTGACCGGAAATGACTGGAGATCATATAAAATAAGGTGACTTTCCGGTGAGCCCGTGCGCAGTGAATTTTTTTTGATTTTTTTTCTTATATTTTTCCAAAAAATGAGGTATTGCTATAAATAAACCTGATCTATTGTTTACAGCAATTCCCACTAACCTCTCAAGACTAGATAAATCAAGGTCTCCAGAAAATGATTTTCGTAATCTCTTTTCTAATAAACCTTTCAACCATAGGCTTTCAGAGAGTTTTTCAGCGGGAACTACTGTATTGTTTCTTTTACGATGGTAAAGAAAATATAATACCCCTCACCCAGAACCAGCAAAAAGATCAATAATTGGATATGACATATTTTTCTGTTTATTTGACCTTACTGTAACTTTGATCACAATCAAACATCAATATTCACGACATTAAGCGCATTACTTTCAATAAAGTCGCGTCTAGGTTCAACATCATCACCCATCAGCGTTGAGAATAACTCATCAGCAGCGACAGCATCCGCAATGGTCACTTGCAGCATACGACGCTCAGCAGGATCCATTGTTGTCTCCCATAATTGCTCTGGGTTCATCTCACCAAGACCCTTATAGCGCTGTACATTCTGCCCACGCTTGGCTTCTGCGATTAACCACTCCATTGCTTGCTCAAACGTATCAACAAACTCTTTTTTGCTTCCTCGCTCGACATATGCGGCTTTGGTTAAAAGACCATTGAGTGCGACACCCAGTTCAACAATGCTTTGATAGTCTTTGCTTTCAAAAAAGCTCAAGTTAAAGCTATATTCAGTATTTACACCATGCAATAAACGCAAGAGTCTAAGTTTAGTGACTTTCTCATCTTCATGCTGTTCGCTATGAATAGCTGTTGTGTAAAATTCATAACCGCCAGAGAGCTTGTTGGCATGCTCAGCAAAGCCTTGCCACCAAGTGCTTAACGCTGATTCATCTTCTGTTGCAGGATATGGCGCATAGCTAACAAGTGCTTTAAGTGCATTGACTGGATAGCGCCGTGATAAAGTAGTGATTTTCGCACTGGTTTTTTGATATTGCTGATACAAATTCTCCAAACCAACACCTGAGATAGGTGGGATGTTGTCCCCTGGGAATAACGACGCGCCCTCAATACCGATACTTCCTAAGTATTGCGCTAAAGCGGCATCATCTTTGAGATATGTTTCCTGCTTGCCGCGCTTGACCTTATACAATGGCGGTTGTGCAATATAGATATAACCGCGCTCAATAAGCTCAGGCATTTGACGATAAAAGAAAGTCAAAAGTAACGTCCGAATGTGTGAACCATCAACATCAGCATCCGTCATAATAACAATACGGTGATACCTTGTTTTATTAGGATCATACTCATCACGTCCAATACCACACCCCAAGGCTTTGATTAACGTGCCGACTTCTTGCGAGCTTAGCATCTTATCAAACCGCGCTTTTTCAACGTTTAAGATCTTGCCTTTCAATGGCAAAATAGCCTGCGTTCTACGGTCACGTGCCTGCTTGGCTGAACCACCCGCGGAGTCTCCCTCCACGATATAAAGCTCGGATAATGCCGGATCTTTTTCCTGACAATCAGCAAGCTTGCCGGGTAAGCCGGCAATATCCAAAGCACCTTTTCTGCGTGTCATTTCACGCGCTTTTCTTGCCGCTTCTCTAGCGCGCGCTGAGTCGATAATCTTATTGGCAATCAGCTTTGCTTCATTTGGATTCTCAAGTAAAAACTCTTGAAGCTTCTCATTCACCAATGCTTCAACAGCGGTTTTCACTTCAGAGGAAACGAGCTTATCCTTAGTTTGTGATGAGAATTTAGGATCGGGTACTTTCACCGATAGCACGGCAGTTAAGCCTTCGCGCGCATCATCACCTGATGTGCTGATTTTAAGCTTTTTATTTAAGCCTTCTGACTCAATATAACCATTAACCGTACGTGTTAACGCTGCTCTAAAGCCCGATAGATGCGTACCACCATCTCGTTGTGGAATATTATTCGTAAAACAATAGACGTTTTCTTGATAGGACTCATTCCATTGCATTGCCAACTCAACGACAACGCCACTGCGTTCACCTTGAATACTAATGATATTTTGATTCAACGGTGTTTTGCTTTTATTTAAATGCTCAACGAATGCACTAATACCACCTTCATATTGGAAAGTAACTTGCTGGTCATTGATCTTATCAATCAGTTGAACCTTAACACCTGAGTTTAAAAATGATAGCTCACGAATACGCTTTGCTAAAATTTCATAACTAAACTCCACAATTGAAAAAGTTTGAGGTGATGGCTTAAAGCGAATCATTGTCCCTTGCTTGGTGGTATCACCTATTTCTTTTAACGGTGCTAATGGCTCACCATGAGCATAGAATTGTTGATACTCTTTGCCATTTTTCCAAACACGCAACTCAAGACTTTCAGACAACGCATTAACCACTGACACACCAACACCATGCAAACCACCTGATACTTTATACGAGTTATCATCAAATTTGCCCCCAGCATGCAGTACCGTCATAATGACTTCCGCTGCTGAACGTCCTTCTTCTGGATGGATATCAACAGGAATCCCTCGACCATTATCACTGACTGACACCGAACCATCAGTATGCATGGTCACAATAATATCATCACAGAATCCTGCTAACGCCTCATCGATGGAGTTATCAACAACCTCAAATACCATATGATGAAGACCTGAGCCATCATCCGTATCCCCAATATACATACCTGGGCGTTTACGTACCGCCTCAAGCCCTTTTAATACCTTAATATTTGACGAATCATAAGTTTTAACGTCGGACATTCAGTCACTCCATTTTCATTCAAAACAAATCGCCACAGAGTATACCAAAATTTAGCGCTAAAGCCTTTAATTTATTGCCTGTCAAATACAGATGAAATTCGACGAGTATAATCATGTCAACGTTAGGGTCAATTTGTTATTGACCCACCTAAGTTTTGATAAACAAGGAAATACAAACATCAGATAATTTTTTTACATTCTCATCAAATTGTCTGAATGATAGCGGTAGCATCGAACTTAAACAGTATTCCTAATAATATTAGGCATTAGTATTTGTGATGATTTAAGGGAGCATAAGTATGCCTAACAAAACTACAGAACAGTTAAATTTAGAGTTACAACAAGAAAATGATCATTTCATAGAAGAAAATAACATATTGAAAAATCAAAAAAATGAATTAATGAGAAATAATGTCAAATTAGAACAAGTCATCACAGAACGTGAAGATGAACATCAAAGCATCATCTCACAACTAAATAGCGAACTATTATTTAAAGGGCAACAAATCGATGAATTGTTGTTAAAACTTCAACAACTCGATGAAAACTATCGTATAGCAACTCAAGAATACTCAGATGAGAATGGCAAACTTTTAGATAAGAATCGCGAACTTCAAGAGCAATTAACAGCTATTGAAAATCAATTTCAAATAAAATCCTTTGATAAAGAAGCTTTCTATAACAAAATATTTGAAGAGAAAGACTCCAACATAAACAATCTAGAGCACGAAGTTAAAACAAAGGGTATTGAAAATAATAAACAAACTATTTTAATTAAAGAGCTTCAGGATAAAATCACACTGTTAAACCAAAGCAATGAAAAGTTATTAAATGAAAATAAAGACAAAACACATAACTCAAATAATTTACTACACCAGTTGGATAGTCAGAAGAAACAATTAACAGATTTGCATAATGAGAATACTCAACTGAAGCAACTGCAAAATCAAGTTAATCATATTGAAATGCCTTCTGCAGACATAGATAATCCTTCAGAACTCAAGAATCAAATTGATATTCTGTCTGAGCAGTTAATAAAAGCGAATGATCAAATCAAACAGCTCACAGAAACCAAACCAACCAAAGAGATCACTCTGGCAGATGTCTTAAAGTCAGATGATGATTATAACAAGGTTGAGGAGCTACAAAAACAAGTTGAAGAAAAAAACAAGCACATTAACTCACTAAATGATGAACTAAAACAACTGAATCAACATAATTCAATCAAGAAAGAAAAATATAACGAGAAACTCAGCAGTCTTCACAAAGCTAATGATGAATTAAAGGCGCAACAAAATCTTGATAAAGAGAGTATTTCCAAGCTTAAAAATGATATTCTAACGAGAGACCAAGAACTTAATGAGGCCAAAGAAAACTTTAATGTATTAACTAACAAGGTATCGAGCATTGAAAATGAGCTTAAGTCTAAGACAGAAAATATCCAAACCCTTATCAAGGAAAAAGAGCACCTAAATAAGGATAAGCTTAAGTTTGAAGAAGCTGCAAATAGCAATAAAGATAATATTGAAAAATTACAGCAACAACTCAAAGAAACCACGAATGCTTATGAGCAAAAGAAATTGGAATTTGAAAACTTTAAAAAGGAATTTGAATCAGAAAGACAAGCATTACAGAATCAACTTGATGCGAACACTAAGGAAATTGAACAAAATATTGAAGAATTCAAGAATACGCTCAAAGAAAAAGAAAAACAGATTAACGACTTGAAAAATCAGGCTGAACAGACGGTACAAGAGCAAGAAAAACTGACAAAAAATATAAGTAATCTAGAAACACAACTCAAAGAAATCACAAATACTTATGAGCAAACGCGACTTAATTTACAAAAACAAATTGAGGAGAAAAACACCCTAGAGCAAGACTTAGAGTTAAAGCAAAAAGCACTTATTGAACAAATAGATGTACTTAACAAAGACATCAACGAGTTAAAAACACAACAAAACAATGATCAAGAACTAATTTCCACGCTTAAAAATAACATCCTAACGAAAAACCAAGAACTTAATGACGCAAGCAAAAAAGTTAATGAATTAACTAACCAAGTATCTAGCATTAAAAGTGATCTTAAGTCTAAAACAGAAAATCTCGAAACCCTTATCAAGGAAAAAGAGCAGCTTAATAACACGCTTAATGAAAATAGGCAAAACATTGAAAATTCAAACACAATAATTAATAAATTCAAAGAAACCATAAACACCAATGAGCAAGCGCAACTCAATTTACAAAAGCAAATTGAACAAAATATTGAAGAATTCAAGAATACGCTCAAAGAAAAAGAAAAACAGATTAACGACTTGAAAAGCCAGGATGAACAGACGGTACAAGAGCAAGAAAAACTGACAAAAAATATAAGTAATCTAGAAAAAGAAATTGAAGACAGAAATACTTCTATTACAAAAAATAATAATGAAATTAATTCATTAAAACTCAAAGTTACTGAACTCACTGAAAGTAATGAGCAGCTGGAACAAGAATACAACGAAAAAATAGTAGCGCTTAACAAAACTAACGATGAATTCAAGGAGCAGCAGCATCTTGATAAAGAGACTATTTCCAAGCTTGAAAAAGACATTGCAGAAAAAAATGATTTAATTAAGCAGCTACAAAAAAAGCTCAATAATGAATTCACGCAATTACAAGTGGCTGAGGGTAGCATATACGAGGTTATTAATAATAGAGTCAGTGAAAATATCTCTAAACAGAACGACAACCTTAACCCTAAAGATAAGAAAGATCTTGAAATCGATAATATTAGTGAACAGGTTGTAAGAACCAACAAACTGATTGTTGGCAAAGAAAAATTCAGTTTGCTATCAAATTCAAAACAGGATTCCAATCTAGATAAAAGTTTGAAGATAGAACAATATTCTGTCGAAATACTATCTCCCACTATTACTCGAAATGCCATAGCGCAAGCTACTGATGGTACCGATAAAAGCACTCATCAACAAAATGGTAGCAAGAAATTTATTGATTGGGATAATATTCTTGAACTTATTAAAGCTATTGGTGCAACAACTGCAGTTAAAGATAATACAACTGACTTAAATGAGTGCATAACAAAACAGCAGATTGATTTTACAAGAGAGAACAGTAAATTTACCTTATCTCAAAATAAAACAACAAATGCCATCACTTTGGAGAGTCAACAAATTTCCTTTGGTCAGTTTATTGAAACTCTATCAAAACTAATAAATGAGCAACGAAAAGTTCAATCTGATAAAACAATACACATTACCTTCAAAAAAATTCCTAATCTAAGCGAGAAGGAATACGCAGAAGCCTTGAAGACATTATACCATCACAAGAATATTAAAATTGATTATCAAGGCGATAATAACAGTGCATTCACAAATGCATTAGATGTATTAGCGCAAGATCAAGGTAAGCCTAATAATGTATTAAAAGCATTTCATGATGAGCAAAAGCAGGACACATCATCCCTTCAAAGGGAGAAGTAAACAGTCTCCGCACAGAGACTGTTTACTTCTCTTTCAACACGCCTCAATAATACCAGCAGCGCCCATGCCCGTACCTATACACATGGTGATCATGCCGTATTTCTTGCCGGTTCTTCTTAAGCCATGCAGGGCTTTAACTGTCAGCACCGTACCTGTGGCACCTAACGGATGTCCCAAAGCAATTGCCCCACCACAAGGGTTTACTTTCGTCTCGTCAAGCTTTAATTCATTAATCACCGCTAAAGATTGCGCGGCAAACGCCTCGTTTAACTCAAACCAATCGATATCTTCTAGTTTTAAATTCGTTTGCTCAAGCACTTTTGGAATCGCCTTAATTGGACCAATCCCCATAATGCGCGCTGGCACACCAGCTACTGCAAATCCTAGGAATTTCCCAAGTGGTGTCAGATTATGTTTTTTCAAATAAGACTCACTGACTAATACCACAGCACCAGCACCATCAGAGACTTGTGAGCTATTACCCGCGGTGACTGAACCACCCGTTGCAAACACGGGTTTAAGTTTAGCTAGCGCCTCAATCGATGTGTCTTTACGCGCACCTTCATCGATCTTAATCGTTTTCTCATTGTCGATGATCTCGGCTTTCGCTTCATCAGGCTTACGATGATGTACCTTAACGGGGATAATCTCATCATTGAAATAGCCATTTTCAATCGCATGCGTTGCTTTTTGATGACTCTTTAATGAAAACTCATCCTGCATTTGACGTGTGATATTCCAATCTTTGGCAACGTTCTCAGCAGTAATTCCCATACCATAAGCAATCGCGACATTTTCATCTTTAGTAAAAATCTCACTACTAAATGAGATATTGTGTCCGCCAAATGGGATCATACTCATCGACTCAATCCCACCGGCAACTGCCACTTCCATATTGCCTTTAGCAATTTCATTAGCGGCAATCGCAATTGATTGAAGCCCTGAGCTGCAATAGCGATTAATGGTAAAAGCAGGTATCGAATCAGGCAACCCTGCCAAGAGTGTTGAGATACGTGCGACATTCATGCCTTGCTCACCCTCAGGCATGGCGCAGCCTATGACGATATCACCGATATCCTCAGGGTTTACACCTGATTCTTTAACGGTTTCTTTTAAAATATCCGCTAACAAATCATCCGGACGCTTCTTGGCAAAACCACCACGTTTGCCCTTAGTAACAGCTGATCTTTTCGCTGCAACAATATATACCGCTTGTTCAGTCATTTTCTAAAAACTCCTTATTTTCACACCTCGAAAACGAGAAAACTCAGGTTAACGAAGTCTATTTTAATATTACCAATTCCAATAATTAGATAATTTCATTTACTAGAGTTACGGACTTTCTCTATTTCAACACCCCGCCTCGCAAACTCGGCACCCCTCTTGCAAAGAGGGGAATATAAAATCATCGCTGCCTAATTCCCCTCTTTGCAAGAGGGGTAGCAGCCGTAGGCTGACGGGGTGTTTATAAAATCATAATTTTTTTAAAGTGTGTAACTCCAGCCACTTAGTTTAATTTCTTAATGGCTTACCCGTTTCTAACATATGCTGCATTCTTGCCGCACTTTTCTCAGAAAGCGCTAACTCAACAAAGTTCTCAAGTTCGCGCTTTAGTAGCCAATCTTCTGAAACATAGGTATCCTTCTCAATCTCACCACCACACATAGCATCCGCTAAATTTGTCGCAATCTTGTAGTCATGTGCTGAGATTTGATTGCCATCACGCATATTAACCAAAAGCCCTTTAACGGTCGCAATACCTGCCTCACCGAAGACTTTGATTTTTTGCTTTAATGGTGGCTGATAGCTAGAGTATGCTAAGAATCGTGCTTTTTCCATGGCAACACTTAGGATTTCTTTGCTATTCATCACTACGGTATCACTCTCACGTAAGAAACCCATCTCAATGGCTTCATAGGCACTTGTTGCCACTTGCGCCATCGCCAGATTCTTATAGCGCTTCTCAAAGTCTTTCCACGGGTCTTGCGCAGTAGAGGCACGTTTTGCCATCTCTTTTGAACCACCCCAACCAGGGATAATACCAACACCTGCTTCAACAAGACCGATATAGCTCTCGTGCGCGGCAACCACGGCATCACAATGCATTAATGTTTCACAACCTCCACCAAAGGCAAAGCCCTTAACCGCTGCAACCACAGGGATTTTGCTATAACGAAGCTCTTGGGTGATCACTTGATGCCCTTTTTGAATGACCTCATAAACAGCTTCTTTACCATGCATCATGAATTTAAAACCGAACTCTTCAAGATTCGCACCTGCCGAGAAGATATCCTGCTCTTGCCAGATGACCATCCCTTTAAGTTTGCTTTCAGCGACCTTAATCGCCTCAGAGATACCTGCTAACACCGCATCACCAATCGAACACATCTTGCTCTTAAAGCTTAAAATACCAATCTCTTCATCAACACTCCATAAGCGCACACCTTCATTTTCATACAAGGTTACACTTGGCATTGTGCTACGCTCACCTAATACATAATCTTTGTGTAGTTGGCGTTTGTATACAGGTAATTCTTGACGAGTAACGAGGGCATTATCCGTGAAACTAAAGGATTTATTATCACCATAAACACCTTCTTTAAGCGCATACACCCATTGCGGAAGCGCCTTACTTGAAAGCGTTTTTCCGGCTTTGATATCTTCATCAATCCAGCGTGTTACTTGCTGCCAACCAGCTTGTTGCCATGTTTCAAAAATCCCTTCTTTCCAGCCAAAGCCCCAACGAATCGCCAAATCCATATCTTTTGGATAATTAGAAATATCACCGACTAAACATGCAGCATAGTGAAAGCTATCTCTAAAGCACGACCATAAAAATTGCGCTTGCGGATGATCCATATTTTTTAATTTTTCCAACTTCACTGACCAGTCTTTTTCACCTAGAATTTCAGTGACTGCTTTATCAGGTTTCTGATCAGATAATCGATAAGTTTGGCTTTGCAGATCAAGTACTTTAAGACCGTCTTTCTCTTTAACATAAAGACCTTTTTTTGTCTTTTGTCCAAAGGCACCTTGCTCGATTAATGCATGGATCCAGTTGGGTAATTGATAGACTTTCTCCCAACCATCTGTGAGCGAGTTTTTCATCGTATCAACAACATGGGCAAAAGTATCCAAGCCCACCACATCTGCCGTGCGATAAGTAGCACTTTTAGCACGTCCAAGCTTCTTACCGGTTAAGCCATCGACAACTTCCAGTGGAATATTAAATTTCTCAGTGTAATAGCACGTTGCCAACATTGAGAAAACGCCTAAGCGATTGGCAATAAAGTTTGGTGTATCTTTGGCACGAATAATGCTTTTACCCAATTTTTGTACCAAGAAAGTTTCCAGCTGATCTAACACTTCTGGTTGAGTCCCATCATGTGCGATAAGTTCAACCAAAGGCATATAACGCGGTGGATTAAAGAAATGCACACCACAAAAATGTGCATGTAAGTGCGTTGGCAAACTTTCAGTTAATGACTCAATGCTTAAACCTGAAGTATTGGATGCGATAATCGCATGTTTTGCCACGTGTGGTGCGATGTTGTGATACAGATCTTTTTTCCAATCCATACGCTCAGCAATAGCCTCAATAATTAAATCACAGTCTTTTAACAGCTCAAGATTATCTTCATAATTCGCCGCAGTAATATAATTGACCGCTTGCGCTGAACCAAAAGGTTTTGGATTGAGTTTAGCAAGCTTTTGTAACGCGCCATCAATTAGCGCATTTGGCGCACCTTCTTTTGCTTTCAAATCAAAAAGCACTACAGGAATGCGTGCATTAGCGAAATGTGCGGCAATTTGCGCACCCATCACACCAGCGCCAAGAATTGCAACTTTTTCAATGCCTACATGTTGGCGTTGTGATGGTTCAGACTTAGCCGCCGATTGGACATGAGCTTTAGGCTTAGGCGCTTCAGATTCAGTAAACTCATGTCCAAAAACTGCCAAATAACCACGCATTGCCTGATCTTTCGATTGCCCTTTGATAGAGTCCCATGCCATCCATTTAGCACGTTCGACCATTTTTAAAACCGATGGACATTTACCTTCAACATCACCAACCGTTGCTTGCTTGAAAAAAGCATATAGCTTTAGTTTTTGGTTATTATCGGGTTTGAAATCAATCGTTGCATCGCGTACTGCTTGCACCATTTCGTTAAACTTCTGCTCTAACTCGCTTAGTTGCTCCAGTTCACTCATCTAAAAGGTCTCCTTATTTTGACTTTCTTATCTTTTATATGTCTTTCAAGTAGCTTTGCAAATATTATCAGGTGTCCTTTGAATTCTCGGATCAAGTCCGAGAATGACAATGAGTCGTCATATTCGGGCTTGACCCGAATATCCATTATTACCCATAAACTATTATATGCTCTCAGCTGTTGTCTTTAATTTTTCAGATTTATCGGACATCTTATGCATTGCTTCATAGGCTTCACGCCACTCTGGATGCGCATTTTTAGGCCCCAAGGCATAAGGTGAAAACTCATCCGTTTGAATCACGTCATTAACGCGCTTCATCACATCTTTAAGTAACGTCACCTCATCATCACTAATAACATTATGCTGACGCGCCTTATCAATCGAATTACTCCAACTGGCTTTTGGTATCGTGCCGGCTTTAATCGCCTCTTTGATTTTCTTTTGCACAGGAATTGCAGCAAGTACTGCTTGATAAGCAAGCTCAACACGCCCCACCGGATCCTTGTCATCCTCAGGCACATAACACATTGATTTCATACGTTGACGTGTTTTCTCGTCTTTCAATAACGCTTGCGCCAGTTTATGATCCAAACGATCATCTGGCTTTTTAAATGGCTTACCATAAGGAAACGCCATGAAACGTAACGTGCCTGCCAACGCCTTATTCGGAAAGTTAGCAAAAATCTCATACAATGCATTTTGCGCTTCATATAGACAATGCTGCAAGCTCCAGCTAACAAATACATCATCAGCGGCAACCTCGCCATTATCTTTATAATATTTCAATACCGCACACGCCATATATAAGTAACTCATCACATCACCTAAACGCGCCGATAAACGCTCTTTACGTTTAAGTGCGCCACCTAAAGTTACCAGTGCAATATCATTGACACAGGCATATACCGTACTTAAACGGGTAATGCGCTTGTAATATTTATTGAACTTAGATGAATAACCTTTTGCTGTCGCACCACAAGTAATGCCATACCAGAAGGTGCGCGCTGTATTTTTAATCATGTAACTGATGTGCTTTTTCATCAATTTCGAGAATTGCTCAAAACCTTCTTTCTCATCTTTATTCATCAAGCTCTCAGACTCATCACGCACATATGGATGACAACGCATCGCACCCTGTCCAAAGATCATCAAATTGCGCGTCATGATATTAGCACCCTCAACCGTGATGCCAACGGGTGTCGCTTGATAGCCTCTTGCTAAATAATTATTGGGTCCCATAATCACAGCACGTCCTGCGTGAATATCCATCGCATGATTAAGGACATTTCGACCCATTTCAGTTAGGTGATATTTAGAAATAGCTGATGCTACTGAGGGCTTAATACCCGCATCAACCGCTGCCACAGTAAACTGTCTTGTGGCATTGGCAAGATAGGCAAGACCACCCATTTGCGCAATCTTCTCTTCAACACCTTCAAAGTAACCAATTGGCGATTTAAATTGCTCTCTGACCATACTATAGGCTGAGGTCATCACACTTGATAATAACGTATTGGCTGTGCCACACGCAGGTAGTGATATCGCCCGTCCAATCGATAAGCATTCAACCAGCATACGCCAGCCCTCACCTGCCATCTTTTGCCCGCCAATAATCCAATCTATTGGGATAAATAAATCTTTGCCACGAATGGTGCCATTCATAAAAGCTTGTGATAATGGATAGGCACGATTGCCAATTTCAAGTCCTGGGTGATCATGCGGCAATAGTGCACAAGTAATGCCCTCTTTACCTATATCTCCTAACAATTGATCAGGATCATGCAGTTGAAATGCCAAACCAACCAAGGTCGCAATAGGTGCTAAGGTAATATAACGCTTATTGATATTCTCCAAGCGTATGCCTAAAACTTCACGCCCATTATACTCACCCTTGCAAACAACGCCTTTATCTGGGAGTGAGGTGGCATCTGAACCAGCCGTGGGTCCAGTTAATGCAAAACAAGGAATATCAATACCTGCTGCTAATTTTGGCAAGAACATATCTTTTTGCTCATCCGTGCCATAGTGATGCAATAACTCACCAGGACCCAATGAGTTAGGCACCATCACAGTTACTGCAGCCGAAACACTTTTTGTTGCAATCTTCATCACAATCTCAGAATGTGCGGCAGCTGAGAATCCTTTACCGCCATATTCCTTGCGAATGACCAATCCAAAAAAACCTTTTTCACGAATAAAATCCCATACAGCAACCGGTAGATCACGATCAACATGTGTCACCTGCCAATCATCAATCATTGAGCAAAGCATAGTGGTTTCATTTTCTAAGAAAGATTGTTCTTCTTCATTTAGCTGAAACTTCTGCAAACGATGCAATTCATTAAAGTCTGGCAAACCTTGGAAGACTTGCTTTTCATACCAACAGTCTCCTGCATCTAAGGCAACTTGCTCAGTTACCGAAATAGGTGGCATTGATTTTTTACTTGATTTATAGATTTTCTTGATCATGCGCGTTTCCTTAATCTTAACTTACTTAATCCAGCACTCTAAAGGTCAACCCTAACTACTCTTTGCCGCAAACATCCTCAATAATGATGCTTCTCCTAATGCAGCAAAGCCTTCCTTAAATCAGTTAGTCCTTCTTCATTATTTAGCAATATAACAGCGATTTTGTAAAAAATTAAGCGACAGCAACCAAAATATTCCCTAAATTATGCAAATAATATTGCAAAGCAACATAATTAATGCAATTCGCAGTGAATTTATTTACAACATGCAAGATAGACGTCTAGAATGTGGTTAAGCTTATTTTTGGTATATTTACTTATTTAGCTTTTTTGACTTTTGATAAAAACGGAGAGAAGACACTATGTCAGAAAAACCATGGATTAAACACTACCCAAATGACGTCCCTAGCGAAATTCCAGTTTCAACTGAAACATTAACCTCAATGCTAAAGCAAGCGGCATTAAAATTTCCAAATAACGTGGCACTTTCCTGCCATGACCATGATATCACCTATCAACAAGTTGATCATTACAGCAATAAAGTCGCGGCATTCCTGCATTATGAGCTCGGTTTTAAGCAAGGTGATAAAATCGCAATCATGCTTCCAAACCTATTACAATTTCCAATTGTACTCATCAGCATTCTAAAAATAGGTGCAAGTTTTGTTAACATCAACCCACTATACACCGCGCATGAAATCAAAGAAATTATGGAGGACTCGGGTGCCACCGGTATTTTTGTGCTAAGCACATTTGCCCACTTAGTGCAAGAGGCTAAGAAAGATTTACCGCAGGTTAGACACATGATTGCAACAGATCTTGTCGACTTATACGATTTCCCTAAAAAACAGATTATTCATTTCGTTGCAACCTATCTTAAGGGCATGAAAAGCAAACACGATCAATCTCAGTTTCATAAATTAAGCACGGCTCTCCACTACCACCGTAGTTTTGATGAAGCAAGTGTTAAAATTTCATGTGATGATATGGCATGTTTACAATACTCTAGTGGCACCACCGGCAAGCCTAAAGGTACCATATTATTACATCGTAATATTGTTGCTAACATTCAACAAGTATGGCTTTGGATTGGTAATCAAGTCGAACTGGATAAACAAATACTTATTGGCGCACTACCGCTCTATCACATCTTTGCACTGACCGCTAATTTTTTCACCTTCTACCTTGCTGGTTCTAAACATATACTTATCCCTAATCCACGTGATATTAAGTCATTAGTTAAAACCATGCAAAAAACGCCATTTACTATTTTTAACAGTATTAACACTTTATATGCTGCCCTTTTACACAATGACACCTTCCGCCAATCAACTTTCCCACACTTCAAATATACATTAAGTGGCGGCATGTCGACGGTTAAACGCATTGCGGATGACTGGAAAGCAGTAACAGGGGTGACAATCCACGAGGCATATGGTCTATCTGAGATGTCACCTGCAGTTACCATTAATCGTTTTGATGATGATGTATTTAATGGCACCGTAGGTTATCCGCTACCTAGCACGGATGTCTCGATTCGTGATGATCAAGGTAATGATTTACCTGCCAATGAAAATGGTGAAATTTGGGTCAAGGGTCCGCAACAATCTCCGGGTTTTTGGCACTTAGACAAAGTGACCAAAGAGCACTTTACTGGTGATGGCTGGCTTAAAACAGGGGACATTGGATTCTTGGATGATATGGGTCGCTTAACGATTTCAGGACGCTCCAAAAATATGCTCATCGTTTCTGGCTTTAACGTCTTTCCAAAAGAAATTGAAAATACTATTTTACAAATCCCCGCAGTTAAAGATGTTGCTGTTGTCGGCGCGCCATCGCACTCAAGTGGTGAGAAACCGTTTGCCTTTGTGGTGCTTGAGGATAACCAATCAGTTACTGCCAAAGAAATCACCGAGTTCTGTTATACGCGTCTCGCGCATTACAAAACACCAAAAGACATTATGTTCTTGGATGAACTACCTAAGAATCCCGTAGGTAAAGTATTAAAACAAGAACTTAAAGAGAAATATATTTTAAATCCTAAAGAGCATCATTGATCGTTTAGTACTTTGGCTATCCTCTGCTCTAAATACGATACGCCAAGGTGGTCATAACCTTTGACTGGGCTTTCATAATTAACTTCGCCCACAGTGGAAATTCAACACCGCCGGCAAGGGTTGCTTCATCGGCATGTGACTGTTCATCTTTATACATTTGCATCAAAATCACACGTGATTTCTCATCCTGAGCAGGTAATTCATTTAAATGTGCTTCTAAATGGCGCATCACCTGTTTTTCAGTTTCAATCACAAAACCATAGCTTACTTTGTCACTAATCAGTCCGGCGACAGCACCGATAGAAAAGGAGCCGACATACCATACGGGATTAAGTAAACTCTTTTTCGCATCCAAATCATTTAAGCGCGTTTCGCACCACGACAAATGATTATATTCTTCCTCTGCCGCATGATGTAAATGCGCACGTGTTTCATGCTCTTTCGCGACAAATGCCTGCCCTCGGTAGAGCGCCTGCGCACAGATCTCACCAGTGTGATCAACACGCATGAGTCCTGCCACATGTTTTGACTCAGTCGCGTCAAGTTCTGGTTCATTCATGTCAAGTGCCGGCGTTGCTGACATTGGATTTTTTGCAGGTAAAACAACAGATTTCACAAAATGTTGAAGCTCACCTAAACATTGGTCTAAAAATGAATGACGACGCATTGACATGGTTACTCTTTATTTATTGAAAAATCCATGCCCTGCATGTTATACCCATCACAAAACATTTTACAGTATTTTTGCTATTGAATTTCTCGCGCTTTTGAGTGATTGAATTTTGCCAATAGTCCTAGCTATTACCTGCTCTCCAATCACCCAAAATCATCAAAAACTTCTTCAGCATTAAGCACCGCGAAATGATTTACGATGGGTATATACCCATCACAAAACATTTTAAAGTCTAGCGGCATATTTTAGCTGATTTTAGCTAAATCATTTCCTTAACCAGTTCAACAAAGGTTTTAATCTTTGGCTGAACATATTGCTGTTTTTGATAGTACATATTGATATTGACCTGAGGTGACGTAAAATCCGCTATTTTAATCTCAACTAAAGCGCCACTTTTTAACTCATCGACGAGCATATAACGATGCGCTTGGATAATACCTAGCCCATCTATGGCAAAACGTTTCATGCAGCTAATGCTATTAACACTTAAGCGCGACTGACACTGTGCGTTTAATTGTGAATCACCTAATATGATCGCATCACGCCCACTGTGGGCTATAAAGTCATGTGATCCTAATTGCGCGATGTTTTTAGGTAACCCTTTACGCTCTAAATATTCAGATGAGGCACACAAAACATAATCAGTACTACTTAAACGATAAGCAACCACATCATCCGGTGGCGTCCAGTTAACCCCAAACACAATATCGATGTTTTCCTGATATAACTCAGGCATACGCTCCTCAACAATCAGCTTAACTTCCATACTTGGATATAACTGTAAATAACGCTTGATAATGGGCGCTAAACTTTCCTCAACGAAATAATAATTGCTACTAATACACAGCACGCCTTCTGGGTGCTCATCAAAGCTATTAATCAACTGTCCGATGCCAAACCATTCACTTTCCAAGCGCTGACATTGCATTAATAGCTTATGACCTTCTCGCGTGAGCTCAACCTTGCGTGTTGTACGTATTAGCAAATCGGTCTTTGCCAATGACTCCAATTGTTTAATATTCTGACTAATCGCAGATTTTGTAATCCCCAAAGCGTCAGCTGCCTTAGTAAAACTCATGTGTTTAGCAACTGCCAAAAATGACGCTAACTGTACTAATGAAAAATCACCTTGAAACATTTACATACCTTTAATTCATATATCGATCGAAATCTTTTTACAGTAACAAGTTAATGCTTTAAACTCGAGAAATCTAGTGATTGCCAATAATCTAAATACCTTGCAAATAGCGCACGATAATCCTCGGTAATATTAACACCCAAGCGCTTTAAAGCACTCATCGTTTTGCTATTTTCTGTGGTGATAAAAGGGATTGTTTCCTCATTGTCATAATAATCGATCAATGGAAAAAGCGGATTGCTTTTGGCAATTTCTCTTAGCTTACTGCGCCATTGATCTAGGGCAATAATCTCAACTGGATGACCCAAGTCATTGATAACTTTAAAGATATCCGCATGGGTTATCTGTACGTTATTAACAATATTCCAACCATTGGCTTGTGCATACGGCAGTTGTGATAAAGCGATAATACTTTGTGCCACTTGATCCACCGGAATCATCTCATGTTGCGAGTGTAGATCAGGTGCCACCCTCATCTCAATACAGCCTAGAATAAAGCGTGTTAAATTATTCTTTTCATAATTGCTTTTTGCGGTGGTTGACTGCCCAGTAATTTGCCCTAAGCGATAAATATCAACAGCAATACCACGTTCTTGCGCCTTCCATAACAACCATTCCGCTGCCCACTTAGTGACGGTATAGCCAAAACTTATATCAGGGTGAATGGGTGCAATTGGTGGCATACCTTCACGCGCAATGCTTGAAACACAATTAACCGCTGCATATTTTGTTGAGATAAAGTGAATACGCTTTGGCTTAATATGGCAAGCTAACTTAATAATCTCAGCCGTGCTGCCGACATTGGTTGGCGCCATGCGTTCATAGCTTTGTAAATGGTGAACATAAGCACCATTGTGATAAATCGCATCAAGCTGTTCACTTAATGATTTCCAATCTTGATCACTTAAGCCAAGCTTGGTTTCAGCAAGATTAACGATAACTATTCTAAGCCGTGGATGATCAATATGCGCATCAAATCCATAGCGTTTAAGATTAACATCAAGCTTTGCTTGAGCATCTGAGTGTGAATCGCCACGAATCGCACAATGAATCACTGCCTTGGTATGCCTCATCAACTCATCAATTAAGTGCACACCAAGGTAACCATTGGCACCGGTAACAAGGACGTGAGCATATTCTTTTGGCAACATTTGTGTGCTTATACTCACAGGAGGAATATAGCGCTCGATATCACTTAATGCCATTAACAGGTTACTGTTTAGTCTTATTTCAGTGGACATTGAAACTCCATGTCAATCAGATATAAACCATATTGTAGAAGTAAACACGCGCTGTTGCCAGTAGTGCATGCTTTAAGTACCTAAAACAATAGTTCCTTGGTAATAATGGATATTCGGGTCAAGCCCTAATATGACAACTCAGTGCAAATCAAGAAATTCTGTAAAATGGTTTGTGATGGGTATACATGCTTTGTTAAAATCAAACGCAATATAATCATTTTTAAATATCATACTCAATATGCAACAATTCTTTATTCAGGGTGAGTCGGGCGTTATTGAAACAGTCGTTGATACACCTAAAGAGAATCTTCACCCTACAATAACTGCAGTTATTTGCCACCCACACCCTTTATTTCAAGGCACAATGAACAACAAAGTCATCACCACCATTGCCAAAGCATTTAACAATCTTGGCATTGAGGCTGTTCGCTTTAACTACCGTGGCGTTGGACAAAGTCAAGGCGAATATGCTGATGGCATCGGTGAGCTTAAAGATACATTATCTGTGATTAATAATATCCTTGAGAGAAAACCCAATCAGCAAATCATCCTAGCGGGCTTTTCTTTTGGCGGTTCAATTGCTTATAAAGCAGCAGCACATTATGAAAGCAGTATTAACTCTTTATTAACCATCGCACCTGCGGTTGTAAACTTCCCACTAGAGCAACAGCCTGAGCCTAAAATGCCATGGTGCCTTATCCAAGGCATTGATGATGAAGTGGTAAGTTACACGGCAGTCAGTGAGTTTTTTATCCAAAAAACCACAGTGGATGCGACATTTATTCGATTAAACCACGTTGGACACTTCTTTCATGGGCAACTGGTGAAATTGAGAAAACATCTTGAACAACATTATCAAAGTGAGATCAAATCATGGTAACAACAAACGACATTACACGCGTAAAAAATTATCTACTGGCATTACAAGATGATATTTGCGCCAAACTAGAAAAAATTGACGGCAAGCGTTTTCAGGAAGACAATTGGCAATATCAAAATGGTCAAGGTGGCGGACGTACACGCGTATTAGAAAATGGTGATGTCATTGAAAAAGGTGGGGTAAATTTTTCACATATTGAGGGCAATGAGTTGCCTAAAGCCATTTTAGCCATGAAACCTGAATTGACAGGATTTTCCTTTCAAGCAATGGGTGTGTCATTAGTTATTCATCCACAAAATCCTTACGCGCCAACCTCACACATGAATGTACGTTTTTTTATTGCTGAAAAAGAAGGTCAAACACCTTTTTGGTGGTTTGGTGGCGGTTTTGACTTAACCCCTTTTTACGGCTTTGAAGAAGACTGCATCCACTGGCATACCATGGCATATAATGCTTGTAAAGATTTTGGCGATGACACCTATGCCACGTATAAAAAACAATGTGATGAGTATTTTTATTTGCCACACAGACAGGAATGCCGCGGCATTGGCGGATTATTCTTTGATTATTTGAATGATTGGGATTTTGAAAAATGCTTCTTATTCACCCAATCTGTGGGGGATCACTATATCAAAGCCTATGCACCAATTTTGGATAAACGCAAAGATACTGCCTATGGTGAACGTGAACGCGAATTTCAGCTTTATCGCCGTGGGCGCTATGTTGAGTTTAATCTTGTGATTGATCGCGGCACCCATTTTGGTTTGCAATCCTCAGGACGCACTGAATCCATTTTGATGTCTTTACCGCCTTTGGTTAAATGGGTTTATAACTATCACCCGGAGGCTGGATCTCAAGAGGAGAAGCTCTATAGCAATTTTCTACCGGTTCGCGATTGGTTAGCCAATAAGTAATAAATCAAGAATAAGTTGCGTTTTACCCCTCACCCGTGCAACTTAAGCTGCACGACCTCTCCCGCAAGGGGATAGGTACTAGCTGGTGCAACTTAATTTTGGTGAATTCTCTAAATGACACATTGCAGCATAGTGAAGCACTCATAATTAAACATCAAAACCACCTAAAGATAAGCCTTTACAGGCAGCAATAAAAATTGGTTGCACATTAACCAGAGATTCACTTGCATTTTCAAAAACTTTTTGCTGTAATACTGCCAGCGGTTAAAACGCGATCAGTTCTTTTTGCGTTTTGATCCGAGAGCCCACTTGATTGCATAGCAAACAAATTAAAGAAATAATTGAATAAAGATAAATTTAACCCATCCATCAACATGCAAATCAGGTGATTTTGTTGAACATAAGGAGTTAACCATGTTAGATCTTGATATTGAACTAACTCAACATACAAAAACCGCCTTTCAACAGCCAATGACTGAGCAAAGTGGTGCGCTAATGCGCAACGTCTATGTTCTCAATGATGATTTTACACCCATGGAATTTGTTCTTGAACTAATGCAAAGCATTTTTAAACTCCATGCTCAAAAGGCTGAGAAGGTCACAATGGAAGCCCACTACAAAGGCCGAGCACTTTGTGGCCAATACGCTAAGGACTTAGCTGAAACAATGGCTTGCAAAGCAATGGAAATTGCACAAAAAGCAGGGCATCCACTCATGCTTATCACGAGTAAGGCATAACGCATTTATTCGTCCTGACTAATTTTTTCTTAAAATAAAACTCGATTTAGTAGTTTCGAGTTTTTTTGTGCCTGTAATTCGTCTATTATAAAACGTAAGGATTATAAAACTATTGCAGGTGTCGTATGCTAAGTAAGGAACTAGAACAAACATTAAATCAAGCATTTCAGCATGCAAGAGACCTAAAACATGAATATTTAACTGTTGAGCACTTATTAAGTGCGTTGGTCGATAATGCTGATGCAAAGAAAGTATTAAAAGCGTGTGGAGCTAACCTTCCTGAGCTTAAAAATGTTTTAAATACATTTATCGATCAATCCACGCCAAAAATCACCGAAGATGGTAAAGATACTCAGCCAACGCTTGGCTTTCAGCGTGTTTTGCAGCGCGCGGTGTTTCATGTACAGTCTTCAGGGCGCGGTGAAGTCCAAGGCTCGAATGTATTGGTTGCTATTTTCAGTGAGCAAGATAGTCAAGCAGTGAGCTTTCTTAAGCAGCAAAATGTTACGCGCTTAGATGTGGTAAATTACCTTTCACATGGTGTTTCAAACAATAACAACACCAGTCAAAACACTCAGCAAACCATTTCTAATGCACCAACTGAAGAACAAAAAGAAAAAACGCCACTTGAGTTATACGCGGTTAATCTTAACCAGCGTGCTAAAGATGGAAAAATTGATCGCCTAATTGGTCGGGATTATGAAATCGAACGCGTCACTCAAGTGTTATGTCGCCGTCGTAAAAATAATCCTTTACTTGTTGGTGAAGCCGGTGTTGGTAAAACGGCTATTGCCGAAGGCTTAGCTAAGAAAATCGTTGATAAGCAAGTGCCTGATGTATTAGCAAATGGCGTTATCTACTCGCTTGACATGGGCACATTACTTGCAGGCACTAAATACCGTGGCGATTTTGAGAAGCGCTTCAAAGAAGTTTTAAAACAGCTTCAAGAAGAAGAAGGTGCGATTTTATTTATCGATGAAATCCACACGATTGTTGGTGCGGGGGCTGCATCCGGAGGTGTTATGGATGCCTCAAATTTAATTAAACCCGCGCTTGCTTCCGGTGATTTAAAATGTGTAGGATCGACTACTTACCAAGAATATCGCACGATTTTTGAGAAAGATCATGCACTAGCCAGACGCTTCCAAAAAGTTGATGTCGAAGAACCTACAATTGATCAAACATTTGAAATTTTAAAAGGCTTAAAGCCTTATTTCGAGGATCACCACAATATCAAATATACCTTGCCAGCATTACAAGCTGCCGCTGAGCTCTCTGCCAAGTATATTACTGAGCGCTTTTTACCCGATAAAGCGATTGATGTTATTGATGAGCTTGGTGCTTATCAACGCACTAGTGGCAATGCTAAGAAGAAGAAACTCATCAATGTTACTGATGTTGAAAATATGGTTGCACGCTTAGCTAGAATTCCAGCTAAAACGGTTTCCGCCTCAGATAAAAGCTCAATGGCAAATCTTGGCAAAGATCTAAAAATGTTGGTCTATGGACAAGATGAAGCGATTGAAGCTATGGTTGATACGATTAAATTAGCCAGAGCCGGATTAAGAGACCCTAATAAACCTTGGGGATCATTCTTGTTTGCAGGTCCCACTGGTGTTGGTAAAACAGAAGTAACACAACAACTTGCTAACTTACTCGGTGTTGAGCTTTTACGCTTTGATATGTCTGAGTATATGGAAAGACATACCGTATCGCGCTTAATCGGCTCACCTCCTGGTTACGTTGGCTATGAAGAAGGTGGTTTGTTAACTGAGGCAGTAACTAAACATCCTTATGCCGTTGTACTCCTAGATGAGATTGAAAAGGCGCATCCTGATATTTATAACTTGTTACTACAGGTTATGGATCACGGAACATTAACAGATAACAACGGGCGCAAGGCTGATTTTAGAAATATTATTTTAATTATGACAACAAACGCGGGCGCTTTTGAGTCACAGAAAAATTCAATAGGTTTTGCTAAACAAGATAGCGCGCCTGATAGCATGGATGCACTTAAGCGTGTCTTCACACCTGAGTTTAGAAACCGCTTAGACGCTGTTATTCAGTTTGCTTCACTATCTAAAGAAGATGTTAAATCCGTCGTTGATAAATTCTTGGCACAACTGCAAGGACAACTTGATCAACGCGGCGTCTCTCTTGAGGTTGATGACAAAGCCAAAGACTGGTTAGCAGAGCATGGTTATGATGAGAAAATGGGCGCACGCCCAATGGCGCGCTTAATCCAGGAATCCATCAAAAAACCACTCGCTGAAGAAATCCTTTTTGGTAAGCTTTCCAATGGCGGTCGCGCTGAGCTCACTGTCAAAAACGATAAGCTGGTGTTTAAATATAGTTAATCACCTCCAAATAAGTCATATTTTTTCGTAATCGAGCAATCAAAACAAGAGCCATGTCAGCATGGCTTAAACTATTCAATAAGCTCATAAATTCAATGGCAGAAATACTATAAAATGGTTTGTCAGCGGTATATAATGCCTATACTTTTGATCTATTAATAAGACAAATGCTTATTTATCCAAACATTGATCCGGTTGCTTTATCACTTGGTCCGATAAAAGTGCACTGGTATGGCATCATGTATTTAGTTGGCTTTGCTGGCGCTTGGTTTTTATCAAGCCTTCGCTGCAAGAAACCTTATAGCCCTATTACCAAAGCTCAAGTCTCTGATATGATTTTTTACGCCGCCCTTGGTGTGATTCTCGGTGGGCGCATTGGTTATATGCTGTTTTATGATTTTAGTAACTTTATTCATGCGCCTTGGATTATCTTTAAAGTTTGGGATGGTGGCATGGCTTTTCATGGTGGCTTAATCGGTGTGATCCTTGCGATTTCATTATTTTGCCGCAAATATAAATGCAATGTTTTTGATATCTTAGACTTTATCGCGCCGATGGTGCCAATCGGCTTAGGTGCCGGCCGCTTAGGTAATTTTATCAATGGTGAGTTATGGGGACGTGTGACCGACTCATCAATTGGTATGGTGTTTCCTAATGGTGGACCGCTGCCACGCTACCCTTCGCAACTTTTAGAGTTCGCGCTTGAAGGTGTTGTCTTATTCTTAATCTTATGGTTTATTTCAAGAAAACAGCGCCCGCGCTTATTTGTTTCTGCCAACTTCTTATTATGGTACGGCTTATTTAGATTTATCGCTGAATTTTTCCGCCAGCCAGATCCACAAATGGGTTATATGCTCTTTAACTGGATGACTATGGGGCAACTGCTTTCAACCCCGATGATCGTCGTTGGCTTAATTATTTTGTTATATATCACTACCCAAAAAACACAAGATAAGGTAAAGGATAATAATGCAGCAATATCTTAATTTTTTGCGCCACATCAAGGAACATGGTGTCACCAAGACTGATCGCACAGGCACTGGTACACAAAGCGTTTTTGGCTATCAAATGCGTTTTGATTTAAGCGAAGGCTTCCCATTAGTTACAACCAAGAAAATTCATATTAAAAGTGTTATTCACGAATTATTATGGTTCTTAAAGGGTGACACCAACAATAATTATCTTGCCGAAAATGGCGTGCGCATCTGGAATGACTGGGCACTTGAAGATGGGAGCTTGGGTCCTATTTATGGCAAACAATGGCGCAGTTGGCAAACACCTGACGGTCAAGTGATTGATCAAATCGAAGAAGCCGTCAACTTAATTAAAACACGCCCTGATTCAAGACGAATTATCGTTAATAGCTGGAATCCCAGTGTATTGCCTGATGAGTCGATCTCGCCACAGGATAATGTCAGAATGGGCAAAGCGGCATTACCCCCTTGTCACACGCTTTTTCAGTTTTATGTTGCTGATGGCAAGTTGTCGTGCATGCTCACTCAACGCTCAGCCGATGCCTTTTTAGGTGTGCCGTTTAACATTGCTTCTTATGCACTGTTAACGCATATAGTCGCCAAAGAGTGTGATCTTGAGGTCGGTGATTTTATCTGGTCAGGAGGTGATTGTCATATTTATAGCAATCATCACGAACAGATTAATGAGCAGCTAACACGCACACCACTGCCATTGCCAACGTTACAGATCAAACGTAAGGCACTAACAGTTTTTGATTATCAATTCGATGACTTTGAAATCGTTAATTATCAATGTCACCCAGCCATTAAAGCACAGGTAGCTGTCTAATGAATGAACAAACCACTTCTCTTGATCGCAGTGCAATTAAAGTTTTATTGCTTGAAGGCGTGCATACCCAAGCGCATAACGCCTTTGTCCAAGCAGGTTATAGCAATATCACCTCACTAACGCATGCCTTAGATGATGATGCCCTTATTGAGGCTTTACAAAGTGTTAAAATCGTTGGTGTGCGTTCACGTACCCAGCTAACTGATACTGTCCTAAAAGCCTGTCCGCATTTGATTGCCATCGGTTGCTTTTGCATTGGCACCAATCAGGTGAATTTAGCAACGGCGCAAAGCCTTGGAATCCCTGTTTTTAACGCCCCTTTTTCCAATACACGCAGTGTGGCTGAACTCGTAATTGGTCAGATGATCTTGCTTTATCGCAATGTTGTTGACAAAAACATGCAGATGCATCGCCAAAACTGGATTAAATCAGCCAGTGGTGCACATGAGGTGCGTGGCAAAACATTAGGTATTATTGGTTATGGTCACATTGGCTCACAAGTTAGCGTCCTTGCTGAAAGCTTAGGTTTGAAGGTTATTTTCCATGATATTGAAAATAAATTGCCATTAGGTAATGCCACAGCGTCCGTTAATCTAGCAACTCTTCTTGATGAAGCTGATATTGTGACGCTACACGTACCTGATACCCCAGCCACTAAAAACATGATTACTGCCAAAGAGCTCAAGCTTATGAAAAAAGGTAGTGTGTTGATCAATGCTTCACGCGGGAGCGTGGTTGATATTCATGCTTTAGCACAAGCGATCAAAACCAAACATCTAAAAGGTGCGGCAATTGATGTGTTCCCAAAAGAGCCATCAAGTAATGGTGAGATTTTTGAAAGTGAGCTTATCGGACTTGATAATGTATTCTTAACACCACACATTGGTGGCAGCACATTAGAGGCACAACAAAATATTGCCGTTGAAGTTGCGGATAAACTCATAAAATATAGCGACAATGGCTCAACCATTTCAGCAGTAAACTTCCCTGAGTTATCACTACCGACACAAGATAATGTTCATCGTATTTTGCATATCCATGAGAATAAACCTGGAATGATGCGTGCGATTAACCGTGTTTTCTTTGATCATAACATCAACGTCGAGGGTCAATTTTTGCGAACCCTTGCCAATATTGGTTATGTTGTTATTGATATCAATAGTAGCGAAGAAACCTCACGCGCCTTACTACAAAAGCTCAAAGCCATCGATGGCACAATTCGCTCACGTGTATTATTCTAAAATCTATGCATCAAGCACTTGCCCTCATTGATAACGTTATAACACAGCAACATATTCAACATCTTTATGTTGCTTATAGTGGTGGCGTCGACTCAACTGCCTTGTTGCATTTGGTGACACAGCTAAAGCGTAATATTAATATCCATGCCATTCATATTCATCATGGCTTAAGCAAAAACGCTGATCACTGGCTTGATGTTTGTCAAATAGAAGCAGCTCAATTAAACATCCAATTTACTGCACATCGACTCGCACCACCCACCAAACGCAATAATATTGAGCACTGGGCACGCACAAAACGCTATGCATTTTTTGAGTCTGTGATGCAACAAACTCCTCATAGTTTATTACTTACCGCCCATCATATCGAAGATCAAGCAGAAACTTTTTTATTGCAAGCACTTCGTGGCAATGGTGTAAAAGGGCTTGCTGCCATCGCCAAAGAAAAACCTTTTGCTAATGGTTTGCTTCTTCGCCCTTTTTTAGATCTTAACAAAAGCGAACTTATTGCATATTGTCAACACCATCAGCTGACCTGGATTGAAGATGAAAGCAATCAATCCACTGACTTCAGGCGCAACGCCCTTCGTCACAATATCATGCCAAAATTACGTGAAATTCTGCCGCAAGCTGATGTCACACTAGCGCGCAGCGCTGAATTATGCTCTGAAGCTGATCGTTTAATACATGAGCTATTAGCCCCACATTTAGCAAAGATCACGACGGATAATCATCTTGATCTAATACAATTTACAACCTATTCATCACTACAGCAAAAGCAGCTATTAAAGATGTGGCTAACAGAACACAACCTTTACCCATCGCACGCGCAGTTATTACAAATTCATACTGGTGCACAGAATATGCAAAGCAATTGGCACTATACATTAGCTGAAAGTCATTTATCTATTGTTAACGGTTACTTACTTATTAAAACCAATACATCACCAACATTAGTAACCACTACTGACGTGGATATAGTGCAATGGCTTAATGAACAGCAACAAACAATATTTTCATTAGATGATTTAATTATTCGTCCGCGTCAAGCAGGAGATCGTTGCCGCCCTCTTTATCGCCATAAAAGCCAAAGCTTAAAAGTGATTTTCCAAGAGCAAGGTATTTCTGCCCAAGATCGTTCTCACGCACAAATTATTACCTTAACGACAGAACCTGATCACATTATCGCGGTATATCCTTTTTTTGTATGTCACTAAAAAGGTTAGCACATACGTCAATTCAAAAAACTTCTTTTACTTAAATCCTGTTACCTTTTTTCACCTCCAATAAAAGCCTTTATCTTGCCTGACTAAAGTTTTAAAATGCTCACAAAATGCAAAATGAGTTTAGGAGCGTTTTGATGCAAGCGATGCAACAAAAGGGAGATATTGCCGTTATTGGTCTTGCGGTAATGGGGCAAAATCTAATTTTAAATATGAATGACCATGGCTTCCATGTTGTTGCTTACAACCGTACCACGAGCAAAGTTGATGAGTTTTTGAATGGCAATGCCAAAGGCACCAACATCATTGGCGCCTACTCGATTGAAGATATGGTTTCCAAGTTAAAAAGTCCACGCAAAATCATGCTAATGGTCAAAGCTGGTGATGTTGTTGATCAGTTTATCGATGCTTTAGTACCACATCTAAATAAAGGTGACATCATTATTGATGGAGGTAATTCCAATTTCACTGATAGTGAGCGTCGCACACATGCGCTTAAAGCGAAAGGCATATACTTTATTGGCACTGGCGTTTCAGGTGGCGAGGAAGGCGCGCGCTTCGGACCGTCTATGATGCCTGGCGGTATGCCCGAGGCATGGGGTGCAGTCAAACCTATTTTCCAAGCGATTGCTGCTAAAACACCCGCAGGTGAAGCATGCTGCGAGTGGGTTGGCAACGGTGGTGCTGGGCACTTTGTCAAAATGGTTCACAATGGTATCGAATATGGTGATATGCAGCTTATTTGTGAAGCGTATCAATTTATGAAAGATCTGCTAGGTTTAGACAATGAGCAATTAAGTGAAATCTTTGAGCGATGGAATAAAACTGAATTAGATAGTTATTTAATTGAAATCACTGCCAATATTCTAAAGTTCAAAGATGCTGAAGGCTATGTTATTGATCACATATTAGATACTGCCGGTCAAAAAGGCACAGGCAAATGGACAGGAATTAACGCACTTGATTTAGGCATTCCGCTAACATTGATTGCTGAGAGCGTTTTCGCGCGCTGCATCTCTGCACAAAAAGATATTCGTGTTGAAGCTGAAGCCATCTATGGCAAAAAATCATATGAAAAACTTAGCGTTTCCGATGCGTTATTGCATGACTTACAACAGTCGCTTTTATTTGCCAAAATCATCTCTTATGCACAAGGCTATATGCTCATGCAAGAAGCCTCAAAGCATTATCACTGGGATTTGAATTATGGTGATATCGCGCTGATGTGGCGCGAGGGTTGCATTATCCGCAGCGTATTTTTAGATAAGATCAAGACGGCATTTGATAATAATGCCCAACTGCAAAATTTGCTGTTTGATGATTATTTTAAAGAGATTATCAGTAAAGCACTACCAAGTGTTCGACGCATTGTTGCCAAGGGCATTGAAGCTGGTGTTGCTATGCCCGCATTAACTTCAAGCTTAAGCTTCTTTGATGGTTTTACCACTGGACGCTTACCGGCAAATCTACTTCAAGCACAACGCGACTACTTTGGCGCTCACACCTATGAGCGTTTGGATAAAGCGCGCGGTGAATTTTTCCACACCGATTGGATTGGTTCAAATAGTAATGTATCCTCCACGGGTTACAGTATCTAATAACAAGGATTTAAGCTTATGAAAAAAATATTATCATCTCTCACACTAGCTAGCATGATTGCTGCAAGCTCAGCTTATGCTGGACTTTATGTCGGTGCCCAAGGTGGTGTTAGTCACTCATCAAGTGAGTTAAATGCCGATAACAATATCACCACAGGTTTTCTTGTGGGTTATCAGTTTTCTGTTTTCCCGCTATTAAAACTTGGCGTTGAAACTGAATTAAACTACCTCAACAGCACGGTTAAGCTTAATAATCAAACCGGTGATTTAATGACGATTCCGTTTTATGCGACGGCGAATCTTAGCCTACCACTGGGTTTAAACCTTACCGCCAAAGCAGGTTATGCTTATAACCGCATCTCAGGCGTTGATGAAAATTTATTTCCTAATACACTATGGCGTCCAGCTGTTGCCATTGGCATGGGCTATCAGATCTTAGGCTTTAATATCTTTTTCCAAAGTAGTCGCTACTTTTTATATAACCGCGGTGAGCAACCTTTTGCTGATGCGTATACCTTTGGTGTTAGTTACGAGTTCTAATCTGCTGATAGCAACTTGCAAATCGCTTTGTATCTATGCGACACTGCAACCTCTGAATTTGTAATCTAAAATCATGAGGGATATTATGCAAATTAATGCACTGACACAAAGCCCATTACAGAATGAAATCGTATTTGTTTTTGATAACGACAACAGCACAATCACCACCATTCAAACTGCACTGACGCAAGGACTTTTTAAAGCCAAAGTCGCAAATACCTATTTTAGCGTAGATCATGGCAAAAACTATCTTGCCGTTGGCTTAGGTGAAAAGGACAAATTAAATACCAACGCGCTAAGAAAAGCTGTTGGCGCTCTATATAAGCATTTAAAATCATTAAACATTGATCGTTTTGCTGTAGACACTAAATTGATTGGTGATAATCATATCCGCACATTTGTTGAAGCACTCATCAATGCTGCTTATGTCTTTGATCAATTAAAGTCTGAGAAAGAAACCTTCAAACTAACACAAGTTGATATCGTTACCCAATCAGCTAGCGAAGTAGCCAGTGAAATTCACATCGCACAAGCCGTGGCGCACGGGCAAAACTATGCCAAGGATCTAAAAAACTTCCCCGCAAATATCTGCACAACTGACTATTTATTAAATGAAGCTAAAAAGCTAATGGATAGTAGCGAGCATGGCACATTACATTATATTGGCGAAGATGAAATGCATAAACTTGGCATGGGTTGCATCACGGCTGTAGGACGTGGTTCTAGCATGCCAAGCTATATTGCTTGCATGGAATACCGTGCTGGTAACAAAGATGACAAACCAATCGTGTTAGTTGGTAAAGGTTTAGTCTATGACACAGGTGGTCTATGCTTAAAACCATGGCAAAGCATGGGTAGCATGAAGATGGATATGGGTGGCGCTGCAGCTGTCTTTGGCACAATGAAGGCAATCGTTGAGCTTAAGCTACCAATTAATATCATTGGTGCTGTTGCCTTGGTTGAAAACTCTATTGATGGTGATTCTTATCGCCCAGGTGATGTCTTGACCAGCATGAAAGGCATTACGGTTGAGATCGGTAATACCGATGCCGAGGGTCGTTTGGCATTGTGTGATACGCTAACTTATATAGAGCGTTATGATCCTAAGGTTGTGATTGATATTGCGACCTTAACGGGTGCCATGGTCATCTCTCTTGGTGGCGACATTACAGGGCTATTTGGCAATAACGACGCCTTAGTTAATGATATCAAGCTTGCCGCTGAAGAAAGTCATGATCACGCATGGCATATGCCTTTACACCAGGCTTATCATGAACAGTTAAAAAGTGAGATTGCTGATGTTTACAATATCGGTGGTCCTGCGGCGGGGAGTATTACCGCTGCATTATTCCTATCAAAATTCACTGAAAAATACACTTGGGCACATCTAGATGTTGCGGGATCTGCAATGAAAGGCTTTGAAAAAGCCACTGCCACTGGGCGCCCTGTACCGATGTTGACTCAATACATAATCAACCAAACAAAATAATATCCATATCAGCGCTCACTTTCATTGTTTAACCGTTGGCTGAGCGTAATCGAAGCCTTTCTTAGATAAATACCCTTCGACTAAGCTCAGGGTACGGGAGCGCCATTTAAGCGCATATGCAAATATTATCAGGTATTTTTTGGATTCTTGGATCAAGTCCGAGAATGACCACAAATCGTCATATTCGGGCTCGACCCGAATATCCATTATTACCAAAAACTATTATTTAGATACTTATCTCCCCCTATAAAAATGGCAAACTCTACTAAAAAGGTCTTAAAACCATGTATTAATGGAAACATTAAAACGCTTGGATAACGCTTTGATATGCTCGAGTGTTAATTCTCTTTCACCATTTAGAATCTTAGACACCAGTGACTGTGAACCAATCTCAGGCAAATCTTTCTGAGTTAAGCCATTTGCTTTTATCAAGTAGGCTAGGATATCTTTAGGCTCAGCACTATTATCTGCAGCTAAATGCTTCTGTTCATAATAAGCGACTTGCTTAGCTAATGTTTTGGCAAAAGATTGGATCTCGACTGTTCTCTCACCAGTTGGTAAGCTCATAAGTTCGCGCAATAATTGCTTTGATGCCTCATATTGTTTCTTTGTTTTGTATGCCTCTAAATATGGCATTAATAAAACCCAAGATTTACTAATATCATTTATCGTTAGCATGCTTCTTTGCCTCTTTTTTGAGTATGCTTTGCTTTTTGTTATACTCTTCATGCGTCCATATATGGCGCACATCAATCACCGCAAAATCATAATCAACAATCGTTACCATGCGATAATTATGTCCTGCTACGTCAAAAATGGTAAAAACATGGTAAACATAATCTGCTGTTTTAAATGTTTCAGTCAGGTGTCTAAATCCACTGAATTCATTACTTTCTAAGATTTTAAGAAGCGGATCAAAACTTTTCTTAGCACGTGCATGCTTCTTACAAAATTTTATAATAAGCTCTTTGTTGATAACAATCATCGCTAACTTACTTAATAGCTATCTAATGAGTTTGCTTCAGAAAACAAACTCATTAGATAGCTATCAAAGCTACGTGATAATGATTTCAATAGTTTTTGCTTTTCTTTAATTCGTTTTGCTTTATGCGTTTTTTCATGAACCCCTGCATTATAATTAAGCTTAGCAAGGCTCTTTGCTACCGGATTTATCTTGCCTTTTTTTAGCATTTTTTTACCCCTTGTTGTAAACCCTGCCTAATTATGACAAATTGTCATCAAAAACACCAGATGATTTTATGACTTTTTGTCATTCCCAAATATCACAAATCAGTGACACAACCTTCAGAGGCAGAAGCAACTGTTTTAATATACTTCTTCAAAGCACCTTGTTTGGCTTTAAGCTCAGGGGCTCGCCAATTGGCGCGACGCGCGTTAAGCTCATCATCCGTTAGGTCAACATCAATGCGATTATTCACGGCATCAATCGTGATCTTGTCACCATTTTGAATCAAAGCAAGATTGCCACCTACTTGCGCCTCAGGCGCAATATGCCCAACGATAAAGCCATGTGAACCACCTGAGAAACGACCATCGGTAATAAGTGCTACATCTTGCCCAAGCCCTGCACCCATAATTAATGAAGTTGGCTTTAACATCTCAGGCATACCAGGACCTCCTTTTGGTCCTTCATAACGAATAACAATAACATCACCCTTTTTAACACGCCCCTCTTCAACAGCTGTTACTAATTCTTCTTCCGCATCAAATACATTGGCAACGCCTGTAAAGATCTCACCTTCTTTGCCAGTGATTTTAGCAACTGAACCTTCAGTCGCGATATTACCAAAGAGCATTTGCAAATGCCCTGTTGCTTTTAAAGGATTAGTCAATGGACGAATAATGTCATTATCTTTTGGTAGCTCTTTAACTTCCGCTAGATTCTCGGCTACTGTTTTACCCGTTACGGTCATGCAATCGCCATGCAATAAACCTTCTTTTAATAGCATTTTCATGACAGCAGGTGTGCCACCAATCGCATGTAAATCTGCCATAACATACTTCCCACTTGGTTTAAAGTCCGCTAATAATGGGACTTTATCGCTGATACGTTGGAAATCTGCCAAGGTTAATTTAACACCTACCGAGTGTGCAATAGCAATTAAATGAAGCACTGCATTGGTTGAACCTCCCATTGCGGTAATCACCACCATCGCATTTTCAAAGGCGTGTTTGGTCATGATATCGCGCGGTTTAATATCCAATGCCAATAAATTTTCAATAACACTACCGGCTTTATCACATTCTTGAATCTTCTTCACATCAGTTGCTGGCGTTGATGAACTAAATGGTAAACTCATCCCCATTGCTTCAATCGCACATGCCATGGTATTTGCGGTATACATACCACCACAAGCGCCAGCGCCAGGACATGCTTTTTTAATCGTTTCAACGCGTTCTTCTTCACTAATACTGCCTGCTAGACACGCACCATAGCTTTGGAAAGCCGTGACGATATCGACAGGTTTGCCACGCACAACACCGGCTTGAATCGTACCACCATAGATCACAAAGCCAGGTCGATTTAAACGCCCTAATGCCATCATGCATCCAGGCATATTCTTATCGCAACCTGGAATAGCGACTAAACCGTCATACCAGTGCGCAGACATCACGGTTTCAATAGAGTCAGCGATTAAATCACGCGACTGCAACGAGTAACTCATACCATCGGTACCCATTGAAATGCCGTCACTGACACCAATGGTATTAAAGCGCATACCGACAAGATCAGCTTTGGTGACACTGTGTTTTACATATTGCGCTAGTTGATTTAAATGCATGTTACAGGTATTACCCTCGTACCAAACGCTAGCAATACCTACTTGCGCTTTTTTCATATCTGCTTCATGCATTCCCGTACCATAAAGCATCGCTTGAGAGGCTCCTTGAGTTTTATCTTGAGTTAGCACTTGGCTATAACGATTTAGTTTTTGATTGGTCATTATGATTATATTCCTTTGTTTTTATGCTGGATGCGCAATATTGTACGCATCAATAAATGCTTCAACAGATGCCTGAATGATATCAGGTGAAACTGCTTTGCCAACCGAGTTTTGGCTACCTTTGATTAACTTCATTTCAACATATACTACCGCATCAGCGCCTTGTCCACGAATCTGTACCTTATAATCAGTCAATTGATATTGAATCTCACTAGGGCACGCCTTGCATAAGGCTTGGATAATGGCATCAACGGGACCAACACCTTTATTTGAGGCATAGTAAAGCTGACCATTAAGCTCAACCGTGACTTCAGCCTCAGCAATTTTATCTTGCCCTGTGGTTACCTTAAATGACACAACTTTTAAAATATCACTACGTGTAATATCGACCATCTCCATCGCATCTTGCACGATGTCTTGTAAATCTGAAATATGGATTGCACGCCCTTTTGCTAAAAAGCGCTCAATGCAACTTTGCACCTTGGCAATCAAATCATCATTATAATTAGCACCAAATAAATCCTCTAACGCCTCTTTGGTTTGAGTAGGATTTGGCATGTCCCTAAACAGCACTTGATCTTTTTCAACAAATACCATCGTTTTATTATCAAAGAAATTACTGTCATACAGTTTGTCAAAATCTTTTTCATTTGGATAAATAATCGGTGGTTGAATCGCTGATTTTAGTACCACTGACGGATCTTTTAAGCCTTCACCTGATAACACACAAACAACGCGTTGCCCCGGTTTAATCAAGCCTTGCTCTTTCTTCTTAAACAAATGTGCAACCGTTGCCGCTGACGCACTTTCGACAAATAATCCCTCTTGTGTGGATAGATAATATTGTGCTTTTAGCATATCAGTATCACTCACCGCTGACGCTTCACCGCCGGTTTGATAAATCGCATCAATCGCTTTGTCACCATCAATTGGGAAAGGTACCGCAATCGCTGTGGCAATCGTATCAGCACGCTCTAATGGTTCAAGGTGTTTCGCTTTTTTATCAAACGCATTTACCAAAGAGCAAGCACCGGTTGATTGCACACCAACTAAGCGTGGTATTTTATGAATAAGTCCCAAGTCTTTATACTCAGCAAAGCCCTTGGCATAAGCCGTAATATTCGTACCACAACCCACAGGAATAATCACTTCATCCGGCACTTGAAACAATAGCTGATCAATCACTTCAAAGGCACCGGTTTTCTGCCCTTCAACCCGAAAAGCATAGTCTCCCGCTAGGAAAAATTTGCGTGATTTAGCAATTTTATAGGCAAGATTCGCTGCATCGTTATAACTACCTTTGACCTGAATAATTTTGCCACCAAATGAGATCACTTGCGCAAGCTTCGACATCGACACCCCTTCAGGCACGACGATAAAGCATGGCATTTTAGCCGCTGCTGCATAACATGAGCATGACGCCGCCATATTACCCGTTGAGGCTAAGATTACCCCTTTGGCACCTAACTCTTTGGCAATGCTAATATCAACCGCAGAGCCACGATCTTTAAACGACCCTGTTGGGTTTTTACCCTCAACTTTGAAGTATAAATCAATCCCCAACTCCTTGCCCAATACTTTGCTTTTGACAAGAGGTGTTGCACTTTCACGTAATGACACAAAATTAGCGGGTTCTTGAATCGGCATTAAGGGTAAATATTTGGAAAGACAAGGGGCGGCAGAAACAAAATAATCTAAATTAATCTTCCGGCGAATGTGCTCAATATCCATTTGCACTTCCCACGGTGAGGTCTCACCAGCAAAAACGAAATCATCCGTTGTCACCACATCTTTGGTATTAAAATCTAGCAGTTGATACATGAACTTTTCCTTTAGGCGACTTTCAGTGATTCTTTATTTGTAGCTTCTTCGGTAGTAATTGGCATGCTATTTGAAATCTGAATATCGATCACTTCAATCACTTTGGCAAGTTGTCTTACGACTTTTTGGATTTTTTCATCGTTAGAATGTAGCACCAAACTAAAATGCGAAACCCCTTTATTGGCAGTTTCAAAAACATTCATCTGCTCGATATTGATTCTATGGCGTGAAAAGATCGATGAAATACGCTGTAAAACGGATAAAGCATTTTCTGTTGTCATTGAGATAAAGTAAATTTTCTGTTGCATGATCTTACCCTCCTACGGATAGTTGTGTATCACTGATTGAAGCACCTGCTGGCACCATCGGGAAAACATTTTCTTGCTGCTCCACCACCACTTCTAAAAAGAATGATTGTGGCGAATCTAACATCTCTTGAATACTTGCCTCTAAATCCGCGCGATCAACGACGCGCTTGCCAAAAATGCCATAGGCTTCAGCGACTTTGACAAAATCAGGCGATGATATATTAGTATATGCATAACGCTCTTCAAAAAAGAGCTCTTGCCACTGTCTTACCATACCAAGATAACCATTATTAAGAACGATCATCTTAAGATTAATCCCCTCTTGATTAAGTACAGCAAGCTCTTGGATATTCATCTGAAAACCACCGTCTCCTGCAATGGCAATGACTTGTTTTTGATCTTTAACACCCAGCTTAGCACCGATGGCTGCAGGCAACGCAAAACCCATTGTCCCCAAACCACCTGAGGTAATATGACTGTTACTATTTTTAAACTGATAATAGCGTGCGGCAATCATCTGGTGTTGCCCAACATCACTAACGATAATCGCTTCCCCTTTTGTCTTTTCAGATAAAAGAGCAACGACTTCCGCCATTTTAAGCTCACCCGCAGCGGGTTTTGTTTCATTCTTAATCACAGCATCATATTCTTTGGCATGATGCTCAATAAACGTCTTATGCCAATCATCATGCTTATTCTGACAAACGAAAGGCAAAAGTGCGGTTAATGCTTCTTTGGCATCGGCATGAATCGCAACATCGGCTTTAACATTTTTATCAATCTCTGCCATATCAATTTCAATATGAATTACCTTAGCATGTGGCAGGTAACTTTTAAGATCCCCCGTAACCCGATCATCAAAGCGCATGCCCACCGCGACAACAACATCGGCATCATTGCATAAGATATTAGCCGCATAATTGCCATGCATGCCTAACATACCTTTATATAATGGATGCTCCACGGGGAAAGAGGATAGACCCAATAAGGTACTAACTACCGGCATATCTGCTTTTTCTGCCACCTTGATAAAGGCTTCTTCAGCGCCAGAGATCATCACGCCATGACCTGCAATCATAATCGGTTTTTTTGCCAAATTAATCAGCTGTGACGCCTTGTGTACACTATCCATATTGATCATTGGCTTTCTAAGCCATTTCGGTTTAGTGGTGCTTTTCTTTGCTGTTTTATGCGCACTGATATATTCCATCATTCCTACTTGTGCGTCTTTGGTGATATCGATGAGTACAGGACCTGGGCGACCATTTTGAGCAATTTCAAACGCTTTTTTGAAAATAGCAGGAATTTCATTTGGATCGGTGATTTGATAATTCCATTTAGTCGCAGTAATGGTCATGCCGATAATATCTGCTTCTTGAAAAGCATCCGATCCCAATAAACTGCTAAATACTTGTCCTGTGATGCAAACTACTGGAATAGAGTCAATAAGGGCGTCAGCTATACCGGTGATAAGGTTTGTCGCACCAGGTCCTGAGGTGGCAATAGCAACACCAACACCACTGGTTGCGCGCGCAAAACCAACCGCACCATGAATAGCGGCCTGCTCATGACGCACCAACACATGGTGAAGCGTATCTTTGGCATCATACAAGGCATCATAGGTTGGCATAATCGCGCCCCCTGGATAGCCAAAAACAGTACGAGCCCCTTCTTCTATTAGTGCTTTAACAATTGCTTGTGCGCCAGTTATTTGCATACTTACTCCCTACTGTCTCTATTTCAATTTATTCACATATTCTTTCTCTAACACTACAAAACGCATAATAAACAAAAAGCAAAAAAAAACCCGCATCCTCCTTTGGTTGGAAGATGCGGGTTTCCTAATCTTGGCTTTTCTTAGCTACAGCCGCGCACCTTCCGATCGTCCAATGACGACCAGAATAATAATCAGGATCAGGCTGATTACTGGTGAACGTAGCATAAATTAATCTCCAAAATTTGTGTGTGTTTCAAGTGTTTACTAACAAATGCTCTGCATCTGTTTTAAACAACATAAGCATTAAACTAGCAATAGATTTTGCGAAACACAATCTTTTATTTATATTTTTTTGAAATTTATTTTTTTAAGTGTAAACACGATTCTTTGTTTATTAATTAAACATAAGCGCGCCACGCCTAAGAGCTCTCGCATCATTTGAACATTTGCTGCAGTTGCATTAATTTCCTTTTTCTTCATACACCAAAAGATCACCCGGTTGGCAGTCCAATGCTTCACAAATTAGCGCTAAGGTTGAAAAACGTATTGCCTTGGCTTTGCCCGTTTTTAGAATCGATAGATTCTGCTCTGTAATACCAATTTTTTCTGCTAACTCTTTTGAGCGCATCTTTCGCATTGCCATCATTACATCCAAATTTACAATAATTGCCATACTTGTCTCCTAAATCGTCAAATGACTTTCTTCTTCAAGCTGTTGCGCTTGCTGCATCACCTTGGCAATTAAAATAATAACCGCTCCGGTGATTAAACTCGCAAGATCAATACCAGATAAACTCAATGTTAACATGCGCTGCCCAGGCGGATTAGCAAAGCTTAGCACCACTGAAATAAGCGCATCATAAATAAGCCCACCAATCACCCATGCAAACAGGGTATAACCCATTTTTTTGTAAGCCAGTGTATTTTGATGAGCAAATACGCTTCCTTGTGAATAGTTTTTAAATACGATAATCAATTGACTTAATCCATACATTATAATCCCGCATGGAATCATCGATATTAAAAATGCCAACAACTTCGTTCTAAGTGGCACCGTATCACCGTGAATATACTGCATTAAATCATTACCAATACCAAGCTGCATAAATAAGCTTGACTGCCCGCTACTTGCTGAGCCCTTGCTAAAGCTTAACCAAAATAAAAAGGTAACAATTGGTATCAAATAGAAACATATTTGGAAAAACCAATAATAACGATAACTTGATTGTTGAAACTTAGACATATTTTCTCCTGAATGATTACTTTTACCACAGATAGGTGCGATTACTATAACAAGATAAAATGCACTTGCGCAACAATTTTTATTGTTTATCAATAATTATTTACCGCATAAACATCTATATTTGTATTAAATAATAGTGCCATAACTTTAAAAAATACCGCTAATGCAACGTCTTACCTCAGTCCCACACTCATCACAAAACAATGCATTAAAAACACTAGAAATATTCCAATACCCCTCCTCATATAGTAAAAAAGTTGAGATTTTTTGATATTTTTCTGCATTTTTATCCAAAATTATATGATCAAACTTGCATTTTTAGCACGCTTTGACTAGCTTTGACGGCGGTAATTGTGTTCAAGTTACTTTTGAAATCAAAATGGAAATAAAACAGGAGAGCAAATTATGAAGAAAATTATCGCAACAACTGTCGCTGCCGCGGCACTTATCAGTGGTTCGGCATTTGCTGCTGGCGCGCAAACCGGTCTAGTACTTGGTGGTAATGTTGGCTATGCATATTCACAAAATGGCTGGCTCAAAAATGCTAATAATCTTCCAGGTGGTAAAAATGGAAATATTGCGGGGGGATTGCTTATTGGATATGACTTTGCTTTAAGCCCTATGTTTAGTGTAGGTGTTGAGCTAGGTGGTCAATACTTTAATAAAATAGCTAAAAATGATGCTGGTAAGCTTAATATGTGGAGCGTACCCTTATTTGCTACTGCAAAATTCTATATCCCAGGTGCCATGGGCTTAAATGTCTTTGGAAAAGCTGGGTATGCCTACAATAAACTTACTGGAGACACTGATGGTATGGCAACCAATTTATGGCGCCCAGTTGCTGCAACTGGACTAGGATTCCAAATCAGCCAAATAAACATCTTTGCTCAATATCAATATAACTGGTTACCTTTATACGGATACAATGCAGGAGAAAGCACAGTATCTGTTGGTTTAACTTACACCCTTCCTATGTAACAATTATCTCTGATTATTCTTTATCTTAGGCGAGCGATATTGACTCGCCTTATTTTTGCAATCCAAAAGCTTATCGTACCCTGAGCGTCAGTCAAAGCGATGCACTGAGCATCAGTCGAAGTGGGTATACTTGTGCAGCTATGGCTTCGACTAACGATCAGCCAACGTAATGTGCAGGGACGACGATTATTAAGTACCTAAACAATAGTTTATTGGTAATAATGGATATTCGGATCAAGCCCGAATATGACAACTCGCGGTTATTCTCGGACTTGATCCGAGAATCCAAAAAATACCTGATAATATTTGCATAGGAACCTATCACCATATTCAAAAGGCAATTCACACTATGTTTACTGTGATGATAAGTATAAAATACGCCATCACTTAATAAAAAATGGATTGTTATATGCGGCATAAAGCGCGTAAATTCTTAAGACAAGTACCTGTTGGTGTTGTGAAATTTATTATGAATCGCTATCGCCCTTATCGCGGCGCGGGGATTAAGACCTTGCATATTGCCAAAGATTATCGTTATATCAAGGTTGCGATGCCGCTTAAGTGGCATAATCGCAATTATTTTGGCACACACTTTGGTGGCTCGCTATTTGCCATGACCGATGCCTTTTATCCGTTGATGTTGAGTCATATCTTGGGACTCGACTACATTATCTGGGATAAAGAATCTTCGATAAAGTACATTGCTCCTGGTAAAACAACGGTTTATTGTGAGTTTCGTTTAAGTGATGAGGACATCGATCAAATCAAACAGCAAACCACTGTTAATGGCAAAATCTACTTTCAAAAAGAGATTGAGATCTATGATCAAAATAAACAAACCATCGCACGTGTTTTGCGCATAATTTATATCAAAGACAAAAAATTTATTGCCGCTGATAATGAAAAACCAGTGAAGAATTAGGTGAGTTTTGGTAATAAGTATTTTATACTTTGCGCACTGCAGCGGTTAATAGTTACGCATAGTCATGAGTGATCAATCATTAAGTTATCAGGATGCTGGTGTTAGCATCGATGAAGGCAATCTGCTTGTCGAAAAAATCAAACCCTTAGCTAAATCAACCATGCGCAAAGAGGTGTTAGGCGGATTAGGTGGTTTTGGTGCTTTGTTTGAAATCCCTTTGGATCGTTATAAAAATCCCGTGCTCGTCTCCGGCACTGATGGCGTGGGCACTAAGTTAAAACTTGCTTTTGAATTAAACAATCATACAACTATCGGCATTGATTTGGTTGCGATGTGTGTTAACGATCTCATTGTTGGTGGCGCTGAGCCATTATTTTTCCTTGATTACTATGCCACTGGCAAGCTTAATGCTCATCAAGCGGCTGATGTAATATCCGGCATTGCTGAGGGTTGTCGCCAATCAGGTGCTGCTCTTGTTGGCGGGGAGACGGCTGAAATGCCTGGCATGTATCAAGGCGAAGAATATGATCTTGCGGGATTTTGCGTTGGTATTGTTGAAAAAGATAAAATCATTTCAAGTGACAAAGTCAAAGCTGATGATGCATTAATCGCTATTGCCTCATCAGGTGTGCATTCCAATGGTTACTCATTGGTGCGTAAAGTCATTAAGCACGTTAATGCTGATTTAAATATGCCTTTTCAGCAAAGTACGTTAGGTGAAACGTTATTAACGCCGACACGTATTTATGTCAAAACCATTTTAAAACTGCTTGAAGAATATGATATCCACGCGATCAGCCATATTACCGGTGGTGGTTTTACTGAGAATATTCCACGGGTATTACCAGATTTCACTTGTGCAAATATTAATTTAGATAGTTGGCAATTTCCTGCAATCTTCCAGTGGTTACAGCAAAGTGGTAATATTAGCCAAAGCGAGATGCTTAGAACATTTAACTGTGGCGCAGGCATTGTGATGGCAGTGTCACAAAGTGATAAAAAAGCGATTCTTGACACACTTAAAGCACTTGGTGAAACTGTTTGGGAGATTGGTCACTTAAGCCAATCACAGCAACAACAAGCATATGTTAGCTACTTCCATGGCAAATAAATCGATATTTAAACTTGTTATTCTCTCGTCAGGATACGGCTCAAATCTACAAGCGATTATTGATCAGCTACATAATGAAGATGGCATTGAGATCAGTGCTATCATTTCCGATAAAGCATCTGAGTCTATCACACGCGCACTTAATCACAATATTCCTTGCTTATATTTACCTAGACAAAAGAAACAAACGCGCGAGGCATATGATCAGCTACTTTCTGAGCTGCTTAAACCCTTTAGCCCTGATTTGATTGTATTAGCTGGATTTATGCGTATTCTATCACCTGCCTTTATCCAGAGATTTCCGCAACAAATTATTAATATCCACCCATCGCTACTGCCTAAGTACAAAGGCTTAAACACCCATCAGCGTGTGATCGATGCCAAAGATAAAATTCATGGCACCACCATTCACTATGTTGACGAGCATCTTGATGGTGGCAAAATCATCGCACAAAAACGCATTGATGTCCTGCCATTTGACACGGCTGAAACCTTAGAGCAAGCCATTAAATCACTTGAACATGTCTTTTATTCAGCAACTATTCACAAGCTTGCAACGAAGATGCGTAGCAATGCTTGCTTAACACCTGTAAATAACGATAACTAAATCAACTTAGTAATGAATCAAGAATAAGTTGCGCCAACTAATACCTCTCCCCTTGCGGGAGAGGTCGTGCAGCTTAAGCTGTGCGGGTGAGGGTAAATTGAAACTCAACTTATTTGTGCATTATTACTTACTGCAAATATTAAACATCAATGTAAAAAATCTATCGCTAAGAATAAAAATTCCTTATATATCAAAGAATCTTATTCGTGATCAAAATATGAAACACTCTTGGGGTTTTACATCCTTGTGATCAACTCTTAGTAACAAAGGGGAGGGAGTGTTATTGAGCCGTAGCGTCCTGCCACGAAAGTCATTCTCTCAAATACTCCGGCTGTAAGATAGGGAAAATATCTGAAATTTATTTAAGAGATTCCTGTTTTTTCTATAGCGAATATCTCACAAAGACATAATTCAGTCTTATATACCGCCCATAAACCATTTTGCTAGCGGTATATGAAATTATCTCAAAGCAACTGCATCACTTGATTTAAATTGAGTAACCTCAGCTAAAACATCAAATAAATAATCAATTTCAGCTAGGGTATTATAATAAGCAAAGCCAATGCGCAACACACCATCGTTTGGATCTAAACCGAGTTTCTCAATAAATCGTGGCACATAAAAATGTCCAAACCCGACACAAATATGATGTTGAGCTAAGGTTTGCGCTAAATCCCTGTTACTAATACCGGCAATAGTTATTGCAAATGTTGGCGTGCGTTTGCTTAGCTTATCCTGGGAAGCTATACCATGCACCGTGATGTGCGGACATGCCTCAAGTTTTTTCAAAAAGTAAGATTTAAGCATTAACTCATGTGTTTCTATTGCTGACATACTTAATTTTAATGCTGCCTTTAAATCTGTTTTTGCCATTTGCTCATTGACCAAAGCAGCTTTGTGATAAATGGCTGCTTCTAAACCTGTCAATGCTTCAAAATTTTGCGTACCGGTTTCTAGCGCATAGGGCAACGTATCTGGTGCTGGTGCTATTTTATAAGGTTTAATCGATGCCATAGTCTGTGATTTACTATACAAAACACCGATATGTGGTGCCGAGAACTTATAGCTTGAACACACCAACCAATCACAATCAATCACTTGCACGTCAACCTTATGATGCGCAATAAAATGCACTGCATCAACAAATAGCTTGATCTGATACTGTTTTGCCAAAGCACTGACACGCATAATATCCGTAATACTGCCGCAAATATTAGATGCCAACGTTATCGCAATGAGTTTTGTCTGGCCCTTTTTCAATATCGTTTCAAGTCGATCAAGATCTAGCGTATAACTGTCTTGATCAAATGGTAGTATATCAGCATTTACACCCTTCTCCTGTGCCTTGATAAGCCACGGACTGATATTTGCCTCATGATCAAGCTCACTAACAATAATGTTATCCTTAGGCGACCAAGTATTAGCAACTGCATGTGATAATGCCCATGTAATCGTTGTCATATTTTGCCCAAAACTGATCTCTGTAGAAGCTTTTGCATTAATCAGCGCTGCCATTGCCTCTCGGGCTTTATCCATTTGCTGTTGTGCGCTAATGCTACTTTGGTAAAAGCCACCTAAATTGGCAACACCATCTGCCATAAACTCTGTCATTGCTCTCATCACAGCAAAACTTACCTGCGTGCCACCTGGACCATCAAAATAAATCGCCGGATTAGCTTTAATCAACGCCGGAAAGCCTTGGCGTATTTTATCTACATCAAACATAAACCACTTTATCCTTTTGTCATTTTAACTTTTTTATTTCTCACACGTCTTAAACAACTTCAGCTACTCGTGTTATTTTTTAATCTGCATAGTAATTACAAACACATCACGATGCCCTGCTCCTGGTAATAAAGGAACAATTGGTGAGGCGTAATGCGCATATTTGCGATCATTAAAAAGAAACATCTCGCCCTCTTTTAACGCTTGATTAACGTGAATATGTTGATGTTTGTTAATATCAACCAATAGCGAATTGCCTCCCGTGATATTTTGCATATCAACACAAACCACAGTGACATAATCAAAGCCATCTTGATGCACTCCCTCGGGAGCGGGCTTCCCCGTTACCTCATCATTGGTATAAATACGAATCTGATGAATGCCAAAATGATAGTCACATGCTGGCAGCCTAGGATAGATGTGCGCCATGATAATGTCGCTCGCCACTTTCTTGGCAATATCCATCTCGATTAATGGGAAACTTCGGTCAATCCCACCTTGGTATTTATTAAGCTTCTTTGACTGGTGAAACACTTCACTATGCGGACTCACACTAATCTCACCCCGCAAAATATCACCCACAGCAAACGCACGATGGCGATAATTGTCCCCCGATCTCATATTTGGATCACGCTTGAGTGTTTCAAAAGACTTGGCAAATATAGGTTTTAAGTCACCAATAAACGCAATCTGATACATCATTTCTTCGGCTTTTTCTGCTTCTTCAGCTTTTCTATTTGATCCTTTTGGCATATCTAATTCCACTTGATACATCTAAATCCTCCTTAACATAGTTGTATATTACAAATAAAGCAAAAACGCCGTGCTTTACCAAACGCAGTTACTACACCTTTTTTTGTTGCTAAGCGCAAGCATTTCAGTATTTAATTTACAGAACACTATCTTTTTAATTTAATTTTCTCTACCATTGGCGCGTTTTAGCAATCATTTGACAGGAGTTTTCTTATGTTTTTCGCGCAATCTTATGGACTTGCGATTTTATTTTGTATTATCACAATGCTCTGCTGGGGATCTTGGGCAAATCTTCAAAAAGCAACAGGCAAGCAATGGGCATTTCAATATTTCTATTGGGATTATGCCATTGGCGTGCTCTTAATTAGCTTTATTCTTGCCATCACTTTGGGTAATACTGGCGACATTGGACGTGGATTTTTTACAGATCTGGCGCAAGCAAATACTGGTATGATTCTACTTGCGTTTATTGGTGGTATTGTCTTTAATCTTGCCAATATCTTACTCGTTGCTGCCATTGATATTGCAGGCATGGCAGTCGCTTTCCCTGTTGCTATTGGCCTTGCCTTAGTGCTTGGCGTGATTCTTAATTATATTGCCAACCCGCTAGGTAATGCCTTAGTTTTAGCCATCGGTGTAATCTGTGTAGCCATCGCCATCATCCTTGATGCCAAGGCATATAAAACACTCAAAGCGCACTTAACGCAATCAGCATTTAAAAAAGGACTTATTATTGCACTGATCTCTGGCGCATTGATGGGTACATTTTATTATTTCGTTGCCGCATCGATGATTACCAATTTCCACATGCCTGAAGCAGGAAAACTAACACCTTATAGTGCTGCGGTTATTTTTGCGATTGGCTTATTTTTATCAAACTTCATTATCAACACCTGGATGATGAAGAAGCCATTTATTGGCGAACCAATCAAAGGCGCGGGTTACTTTAAAGGAAGCTTTAGAGCACATATCTTTGGTATTTTAGGAGGTGCCATTTGGGGCTTGGGTACTGGCTTAAACTTTATTGCTGCGGGCACCGCAGGACCTGCTATCTCTTATGGTCTTGGTCAAGGGGCAACGATGATTGCCGCTCTTTGGGGCGTGTTTATTTGGCGTGAGTTCAAACAGGCACCTCAATCGGCTAATAAGCTTTTATTGTGGATGTTTATCTTCTACTTTATTGGTTTGTTATTGATTATCTTTGCTAAAGCTTAATCAGCTAAAGACCAAACGATGAGTGATCGGACTGACAAAAATCTCGCACACCTTCTAAGCATTGATATTAGCCACTTCCCAACGGCTAAATTGCATCAGCATGATGAAGCACAATTAAGCTATATACAAAAAGGCGTGCTAAAGGTGATCGTCGCCCATAAAGTCTATATCGTGCCCGCGGGCTTTGCGATTTATATCCCACCAAAGATCACCCACGGCATTGAATGCGGACAGGATATTGATGGCATCATGCTGTACTTTGATCAAGACCTGCCGCTATTACCAACTTCTGTCATTATTTTTAAACCAGATGAGCTGATCAAGCAATTGATACTTAAAATCCATCAGCAAGATCAACAGGTGCCAGCTGTTTTTACCCAAGCATTATTACAAGCAATACATGATGATAAATCCGAGCCTAACTACACTTTAAGCTTTCCAACACATCCTTTACTGCGTGATTTAATTACCTATATTGATCATCAGCTATCACAACCAGTATCCATTGAAGTCATTGCTCAAAAAGCACATCTGAGTGCTCGCCACTTATCACGTATTTTCAAGAAAGAAACGGGACTGTCATTCTCTTATTGGCTACAGCAATACAAAATGCTCTATGCTTTGGTGCTTTTACCACAACATCAAAGCACATCCATCGTTGCCCGAGCATTAGGTTATGATAGTGATAGCGCTTTTATTAGCACCTTTAAGAAATTCACGCATGGCAAGCCACCCTCGTTTTTCTATTAAATTACTATTTATCAGACTGAACTTATTTATAAACCGATCAATCAAAGGTATGATCAATATCATTGCTATTAACCACTGTGATTAAATGACAAAATGACTTTGTTGAGCGCCAGTCGGAATACACCGTTAATTAAGAAGTTTGAACAATGGATTACTGAGGCAAAAACATTTAAAGAAATCGGTCAGCTTTCGATTAAATATAGCCAACCTATTAAACGTATGTTTCATTTAGCACTGCCTAATGAACAGCTCCTAAACTTCACATTTATTCGCACGCATAATGATTTAAAGCGTAATATCGTCACATTAGAGCCGATGTTAGCGCTAAAGTTTTATCGTCAAAATCTACATATTGACGATCATATGCTCGATCGCAACCTTATCAATCCATTCTATGACCGAGTTGAATTAATGAACCCCTTTTACCAGAAGGCATTTATTGAACTGACCTCACCAAAAGAATTATCAACACCTGTTGTTATTGAGCATGATCTTGATTTCTATAAAGATGCTTTTTGCTTTCAGATTGCTAACCCAACCAATAAAGACTTTATTACTGGGGCACGGTTTGCAACGTTTCTGCAAATGATTATCGCATTTTACAACTTTTATTCGCCACAGCTAACACCCAACTTTCCAAGCTATGATACCCGAAGTATAATGACAGAATTTAGGCAGGATGATCTTTTCCAAGACTTCATCACAATGCACGATCTAACACCCACACAAGGCCAATATCTGAAATATTTAGTATTTTCTTGGGAAAGTAAGCGCATTGCGACGCATTTATGTCGCTCTGAACGCACAGTTGAAAAAGTGATTGATGCCATCAAACTAAAGCTCAATTTACACTCCAAGCATGAGCTGTGCACATTGCTACAATGTTATTACATCAACTTGATTTCAGAGCGGATAACTAACTGTCATTGAGCGTAGTTTAGTATACAGTTATCACCTGTTAAGCCATTTTGATCAGCTTGACAGCTTTGGTTTAAGTAACCTGCTGCCTGATAATAGGCATCATGAATCTGGTCATAACACACCAGTTTGGGATAACTTGGATCACTAGCAATGCATGCTTTGACACCTTCTTTTGCTGTAGCACTACAAGATAGCGCCTTTTTGCTGACAGCAAGCTTACCAAGATAGGCACCCCACCCAGTATATGGCTTGTTATTATGATCAAGAATATAAGCGCCAATATGCAACGAGTGAGGACAGCTGTATTTAAGGGATACATCCACAGGTTTTTCAGCCTTAAGAATATTATTTAGATAAGCGGCTAAAGCTTGTGCATGTTGATAAGCGTAAGCTTTGGTTGGATGCCCGCTACCTGAGCCATCACTTGGAAGACGCATATCAACAAAGCAGCTTACTGTATTGCCATTAAAGTATAGATTTTGTGGTGTAGCACACGCCTGCCCTACTATATTTTCTTCTGCTTGCCAATACTGCTGATACATTGGCACATAATCAGGACGAAAACCCCATAAATCCAAAACGATTTTAGCGTTTGGATTTAGTGCTTGCACTTTATCAACAAATTTCTGCAGCGCTTGCTGATATGTGCTTTTATCAGCAACAAAGGTGTCATTGGTGCCAAGATTAATCACAATAATATCGGCGTTTTCACTAGTGATTGGCTGATTGTGTTGATCCGTGTTATAGCTACTGCTGTCATAGTATGTGAACATGGTCGAGCTGCCCCAATATGAACCCGGTGTTAACGATATTCCTGATAGCGCAATAAAGCTTGGATCAAAATGCCAACCTTGTGCATTTAATTGTTCAATGCTTTGAAAGGCATAAGAAATCGTGATATTAGCATAGCCAATATTGTCACTTGCACCACCATCATTATTACCATCTTGCATTCCTGCCGTGATCGAGTCACCATAAAATACAATTTTTTTTAAATCACTATATTTCTCAACTAGCTCAGTGTTATTTAGTGTCATCGATTGCACATAAAACGGTGAGTAGAAAAATGGCGCCTGCTTTGCATCTGACTCATTTAATTGCACCAACTTGATATTATGCACTTTGGATAAATCTAGTGTTGGATCAAGGCTTAAATCAATATCCACATCCGTCGTTAATGTATTATCAAGTTTAATAGCGCTGGCAGGTGCTTGTACTATTGAGGTGCGTGCCACGTTCGCTAGCTTATTATCAACATAGATATTAAACCATGTTTCATTGCTATTGCTTGGCGTAACTTTAGCAAGCTTTATCACTATATTAGCGTCATGCTTAAGCGCTTTAATATTAAAAGATACCGTACTTCCTGACCAATTCATTGCAACTCTATCATTAATAAGCTCGTGATTACTGCGCCCTAAATACATGATATTAGGATTATTACCTAAAACTGTCTCGCTACTGGCAAACCCCATACCACTTAAACTCGCAAGCCCACATATCATTGCATATTTTATTTTACTATTTCCTTGCATACCAAAGCCTCCTTTTGGGTTATTTTCACACTTGATAACACCCCCATAAATCGCAAGGATCATGATCAACACCACTGATACTGCCATAAAGAGGGATTCCATTTTGACCAACAACACCCATATGTAATTGACCATCATCTACTGCAAAGGCTTTACCATTTTGCCAATAAACACTATCACGCCCTGTTTTTCCGGTTTCATCGCCTATTTCAAACCATAAAAGCGCATACGTCTGTTGTGGCAAATAATCTGATAGAACAGGTGATAGCGCACCAAAGTAGCGCTTAGCATAGCCTAACAGCTTGCCATTTTTATCTTCCCAAGCAGTTTTTGAACTATGCGCCCAGCCTGTTTCACCAATGCCCCAGCGCAATTGTAATAATTGGCTTTGAGTAAGTACGTCATGACCCAACAAATAACTTTTGAAAGTTGTTATGCTGTCACTAAAGGTTGTTGCTAAATTTCGTGCATTAATAACAGCACTGTCATCCAATACACCGCTATAGTAAAACGGATAAATATTCAGCCAGACAACTGCCTTTAATTGATGCGCCAGATCATATGTGTAAATAGCTTTGAAACTTTGTAAAAGTGCTTGAATATAGTCTTGATTTTGACTTTGATCACCATTCATCACGCTACCTATCAGCCCATAAATCGCGCCTTTTCTTAACTTAAGTAAATACGTAAGCTTACTTTGATCGCCAACATCAATGTCAACACTAAATGGCACACGCGTTAGCGCTGGATTTTCTTGATAAAACGTATTCATCGAATCTACAAATATCTGAATACGCTTACTAATATGATCGTAACTCTCTGGCGAAATCCCCGGTTCCTGCAATAGCACAATATCATCAACACTGTTGAGTCCTTGAGGCAGTGAGTTTTGTAATGCCAACATAAATTTAAATAAGGCTTGTTGACCATTTTGGTTGGTAAATAACTTAAGCTGTCCTGCATCTATTGTTAGTACAACATGCGCATAAGGATAAGCTGATAATGCCTTGGTAAATGCACACCAACGATCATTTGGATTCTTGCTCGCACCATCAAAACCATGATGGCAGCTAGTGTAATCAGTGTTTTGGCTGAATAAACCAAAATTGCCATATAAGCGAATCATCTGCTGATTTTTCTGACTCTGCTGTTGAAACTGATATGCCAACGCAGTTTGTGTGATCTTATACACATCACCTGCTGTGAGCTGCAGCGCTTTATCCGCATTGCTATCGACCCAGTCACCAAAATCAAAGCCCTGTATTAAGGCATTTGCTTGATTTAATTGAATAAACAATGGAAACACACAGCATAAAAGCATACGTAACAATCGCATATTAAAGCCTTATATTGGATTATTTTCACACAACCCAATATCCACAAATCCATGGCTTATGCATAGGGTAATGACTACCCTATTTGCTATTTTTCGCTATTTTCGCTATTTTTTACTATTTTTCCTTTTCCGTTGGCTGAGCGCTAGTCGAAGCCATTTGCTGCATCACCCCTTCGACTTTGCTCAGGGAACGAGCAGCATTATTGCTTGGAAAGTATTTGCATATTTTTAACCTCTCCCCTTGCGGGAGAGGTTGCACTGCATTTGCAGTGCGGGTGAGGGGTAATTAACCCATTATTCTTTTGTCATTATTTTGCTATTTTTGTTGTTTTTGCTTACTTCCCTGCCGTATGCATCTCAGCAATTTTCACTTTCCATTCTTTAGGACCTGTTTGATGCACTGAAGTCCCTTGACTATCAACAGCAACCGTCACCGGCATATCTTCCACTTCAAACTCATAAATAGCTTCCATGCCCAGTTCCTCAAAGCCAACCACTTTAGCCTTACGAATCGATTTAGAGATAAGATAAGCTGCTCCACCAACTGCCATTAAGTAAACTGCTTTATGCTTTTTGATTGAATCAATCGTTGCCTGACCACGCTCGGCTTTACCCACCATGCCGGCAATCCCCACTTCACTTAACATAAAATCGGTAAACTTATCCATCCGTGTTGCTGTTGTGGGACCCGCAGGTCCTACCACTTCATCACCCACAGGGTCAACTGGACCCACGTAATAAATGAATTTACCCTTTAGATCAACTGGCAATGGCTCGCCATTTTTAACCATATCCATAATGCGCTTATGTGCTGCATCACGCCCCGTTAATAACTTACCATTTAATAGTAATGTCTCACCTGGTTTTAGGTTTTCAATATCAGCTTGTGTTAGCGTATTTAAGTCCACGCGTCGCACTTGTGATTTATCCGTTTCAGTAATTTCAGGCCAATCTTCTAATTTTGGTACAGGCAACTTGGCAACACCTGAACCATCTAGAGTGAAATGAACATGACGCGTTGCGGCACAATTGGGAATGAGTGCTACAGGTTTACATGCCGCATGCGTTGGATACTCATGGATTTTGACATCAAGCACCGTTGTCAAACCACCCAAACCTTGCGCACCAATACCTAGATCATTGATTTTGTGATAGAGCTCAACACGCAACTTCTCAAGCTCAGTTTGCGCGCCACGCTCAAGAATCTCATGCATATCAATCTCTTCGCCTAATGACTCTTTAGCTAATAGCATCGCTTTTTCCGCCGTACCACCAATGCCGATACCAATGATGCCTGGCGGGCACCAACCCGCCCCCATTGTGGGCAACATCTCAAGTACCCAATCAACGATACTATCACTTGGATTTAAGACTTTAAATTTTGATTTAAATTCAGAACCACCACCTTTAGCTGCTAATTCAATCTCGATATTAGAGCCTGCCACCATATCAATATGTACAATCGCAGGGGTATTGTCTTTGGTATTTTTACGCGCGCCATGCGGTGGATTAACCATCGATGCTCGAAGTGGGTTATCTGCATTTAAATACGCACGACGCACGCCTTCATTAACAAGTTCAGTAATCGTGCGATCAGTGCGATCAAGCTTTGCTTCCATCCCGACTTTAACAAAGGCACAAACCATGCCAGTATCCTGACAAATCGGGCGATGACCATACGCAGCCATGCGCGAGTTTATCAAAATCTGCCCAATCGCATCTTTTGCGGGCTTTGACGCTTCATGCTCGTAAGCGCAATACATCGCTTGCACAAAATCTTTAGGATGATAATAAGAAATAAATTGCAATCCATCGGCAACACTTTGAATAAAATCTTCTACTTTAATAATTGACATCTGAAATGACTCTATTGATTAAACTTCGGCGCATTTTAACAAGGATTGATGCCTATGGTCTAGTGATACAGAAAAAATCAAATCCAACGAATCTTGCGCATAATGGCAATATAACCCACCATAATTAACGCAAGGATTGCACAAACGATAATAAAACCATAATGAGACTCAGCACCTGGAATGCCGGCAACGTTAATCCCCAAAAGGCCAGTGATAAATCCAAGCGGGATAAACACCACACTGATCATCGATAAGATATACATGCGTTGATTCATCTGTGTTTGCTCATAAGCATGAATTTCATTTTGGATAATTAAACTTCTATCCTTCATCGCATCCAGATCTTCTAGTAAACGCATATTGGCATCAAGCACTTGTTTTAGCTCAAAGACATCTTCATCACTTAGCCAAGACAGTTTATTTGCTGAAATCGCCAATATCGCTTCGCGTTGCGGCAGGATATAGCGTCTGATTTTAATGATCTTTTTACAAATCGCATTGACTCTGTCTGACAATACAATTGATCGATCTTTCTTAATCGCAAGCTCAATATCATCAAGCTTACCATCATAGCCATCAACCAACTGATCAGTATGCTCAGTAATATGCATCAATAAAATATTCAAAAATTCGCTTGTCGCACAAGGTCCGGCATTTAAGCGTAACATACTGTTAATCTCAGCAATCGAGTGCAGATTTCGACGCTTAACGGTAATAATCAAACGCTCAGTTAACCACATACGGATCGATGTCATATCTTCAGGCTTTTGTCCCTTGTTAAGATTAATCGCGCGAAAGGTTGCTAGCATGCCATTATCAAGTACCAAAATACGTGGTCTGGTTTCCTGCGCGCATAGCATATCGATGATTTTCTCAGGGATGATCTGATATTCATTTAAAAAATCAGCCGCTTGTGTTAAATCCAAATGCAACCAGATAATGCCAGAAGGTAATGCCATTGCTAGGGATATATCTTTTTCGGTGATTTCTTTAGCGCCACCGTTACCATCTAACAGTTGAATATTTACATACTTTTTTTGTACTTCCATCACTTGATATCATTAAATACCTTTTTGCATCACTCTAGCGTAAAACGCTATAAACGCAACCAGTTAATAAGATAAAGTGCACAAACATGCTTTATACTTTGGCAATATCTTATTAAAATCGCTGGCATATCTTAAAAATAATTGACAAATAAAAGGCAAGTTTCTTTACAATGCGTGATTTTGCTAAAAACAACTCAATAACCACTGCTAAAAACGATAAAAACAAAGCAGATAATAAGCCTCGTCAGCAGCCCTCATTAGCCATAAGAAAAATCATTCTTGCCCTTTTGTTATTGGTATTAATCATTGCTTTTATTGTGAGCTTTTATGGTAGTAACAAATCAAAAGACAGCACAGCGACAACGACCACACAAACGGTACATGTCTCTCCCAAGCCAGTTGTTAATGTGAGTGACGCGAAAGAGCAAAACAATCAAACGCAAAATAATACCACCGCAGACAGTAAGCTAACTCAAGGCGCTAAGCAGACGTCTGATAGCAATGCGGTGGCAGTAGCACCTAACAACGAAAATAACACGAAAGAATCAGCTGCAACAAACAACAAAAAAGCAAAAGATAACAAAACGGATAATAAGAAAGATGACGATCAGCCTTTAACTTTCACATTTTATAACACACTAACCAATAAGACCGTACAAGTCGATGCTAATCCTGAGAAGCTAAAACAATATCGCTATACCTATATGCTGCAAGTTGGCTCATATCGCAATCAAAGTGATGCCAATGCCACACGCGCCAAGCTTATTTTGGCAGGGCTTAAACCAAACATTAAAAAAGTGGGAGACTGGTACCGCCTGGATGTGGGACCTGTCTATAGCCAACGTGATGGTGATGTGATCAAACACAAAGTTGAATCTGCTGGTATCTCTGGCAGTATTTTGCGCCAAGTGGATAAAGAGGAAATCACTCAACAAACAAGCGATGATAACCAGTAGACTTTTTAGTAATTGGTGTTTTGCGTTTTAAGGAATAATTTATGCAAATATTCAAAACACATTTCAACGTAATGGCAGAGCATATCGACGCTAACAAACATGTTAGCAATATCGTCTATATAAAATGGATGCAGGATATTGCTGTGATGCACTCAGACGCCTGCGGTTGGGATACCAAGCGTTATCATCAAAACCACTGTACATGGGTTGCTAAAACCCACTTTATTGACTATATCAAGCAGGTTTTCTTAAATGAGGTCATTGAAGCGAGAACGTGGGTTGATGAGATAAAGCGCTCAACTGCACTACGCAAATACGAATTTATTAATCAGCGCGGTGAAATCGTTGCCAAAGCTGAAACCAATTGGGTTTTTATCAACACCGAAACCCAGCGCATTCAACGCGTGTTACCCGAGGTGCGCGAAGACTTCGAGCGCTTTAGGTCATCTGAATATAGTGAAGCAGCTGACTTGCTAAATAGCGATGCACCATCGTTGTAGGGTGCATGCCGTTATAGAATAGATAGCCGTTACAATACGGCAAATCTTCTGCCTTAGCACAGGTTAAATCAACAGGTTTTGTAACACCTATACTTGCCAAAACTTTGGCTTTATTAAAATAAACATCTAAAAACAGTCGATCGATTGCAAAGACATGATTGGCTGGGAATTCACCTAAGGTCTGAAGCACAAGATTAGTTTGCAAACTTAAATTATACATTTGCGAAATGGATGAAATTACTGCTAGCACACTTTGACGCATAATATGACTATGAATGTGTTCATCAACTAAATTTGTCAATGCCGGAACCATTGAGAAATTAGGCAGATTAAGTACGTAGATATTTGCTACAGGCACACCATGTTGCATCAATATTTTTACCGCTTTAACGATATTATCAATCGGATGCGCAATCGCCTGACCATTGTTTGACGCAATACGCACGATATTTTGATAAAAATCATTCCCCCCCCCCATAAGATAAAAAGCGTCTTGGGATTTGGTTTATTATTGACATTGGCAAGATATAATTGCAGCTGCTTTAACACGCCAGGCACACAATTATAAGCGCCATAATCGCCTACACCATGGATGCATTGTTTATTCGTATCACGTGCCCATGTTGTATCCGTTAAATAATAATCACCGGTCTCAGCCGAAGCTGTTGCGAATGACGCATTATGATCAAAAGCCATATTCGACTTTAAGTCTTTGATGTTATAAAAATTTTGCCCCGCGCTTGTTGGCATCTTGTCTAAAATATAATTAAGCCACGTCTTGCGTTCTGGGTCATTTACACTTAATTCACTGGTAATAGGTGCGCCAATTTTATCGGTAATACCACTGGGTTTAACCCAATAGTTATTACCAACACCTTGTCCATGGTAAGCACTATCACTTAAGCTATCGCCAAAGACAACAACATTTGCAAAGTGCTTTGCTTGAGGATCATTAACCCTTTCTTCAGCTTGGCGCTTAATTAAGGCAATAATCGCAATGACAATCACAAGGGCCGCAATCAAACTCCAAAAAACTCTCTTTAACATCCTAGTCTCCAATGAGGTAATTCATACGCATATCATATTAGCGTATCTAATAACATAATACCTCTTAAACTTAGAATGTAGAACAGACCTATCGTAAATCATTTGGGGTGTTTAGTTGCAAAGGGAATTTGTTTTTTTATTTTTTATGTGACATCAAATCTATGATTTATACCAACCGTAGCTATAAAAAGCCTTAGCACCTTCATTACTTTTAAGATAATCAACAAATTTCTCAACTTCTGCATTATTATTATTTTTGTTAACTACAATATTGAAGTCTCTTGATATGACATACTGCGGGTTAATACTGATGATTTCTCCGGCATTAGGATTTGAAATAGCCCAATCGCGCCATGTAATCCAAGCATCAGCATTCTCATTTTGAAATGCTTTAAACGCACTACCACTATTGGGGGCAAAAGCAATAATATTTTGTCTAAATGCTTTAAGAAAGTTAATATCTCTTTTTCTTCCTACGATATCTTCCCACACACCGGTACCAGAAGTATTGCTATAACCAGCACCATCAATCACAATAATATTCACGCCCTTCTTTGTCAAATCTTCAAGTGAATGTATACTCTTAGGATTTCCCTTTTTAACCAGAATAATGGCATCGTGATAGTACATGGGTTGCACATCTTTAATATCAAATTGGTTGCTAAAATTATGAACAATTGCTGTTGTTGATTGCTGAGAAGGACCAAACAGAATATCCGCATTCTCTTTAGCTTTATTCGACCATGTAGCCTCCGGTCCATAGATGATATTAACAGTAATACCGCTCTCTTCTTTGAATTTTTTCGCAGCATCAATCAAAGCCGTGTGTGGACCACCTGGACCATATACATTGACATCAGCATAAGCAGTGGCAGATAAACAAATTGAAATCGCTAATATCTTAATAATTCTTCTCATCACATCCTCTTAGTTTAAAAGTTACAGTTTCAAGTAGCTAGCTCAATTAATAGCAACACCATTCGATAACCATCCTAAAGCTAACAATGACTAATTCATACTCAAAGATATTTATACCAAAAATAAAGTTTTTTAATCACGCTGATTTAATAAATAATCGCATACTACACATAACTACTTCAACCAATCCCGCTTATCTGGAATCATCAGGTTGTTTTCAATCGCATGATTCACTTGTTTGCTGCGCTTTTTTATCCAAAATAAACCGTAGATATATAAGAAACTACAAAATAAAAGACCAATTATATTGATTAAAACGCTATTCTCTAGTATCCAATGGGGGGGCATGGTTGATTCAATACGTTCATCTCATTGCATCTATCATTAAAACTTGTGGTATAGGTCTATATGCTTGATAAGAATCACCCGGTAGAATATCACCTGGCAAAGATACAATCACTTTCTCCCCTTGAGAGTCAGTGAATCTATGAAACTGAGAGGGCTGATCATTAGACTTTGAATCTAGTGCGATTTGAGACGAACCAGAACCATCCAAAGCTATTATATTTAATATTTCTGGATATCGTTGTAATAAATAGCTGGCTGCAGAATATAAATCAATATTGTTCTCTGAGCTTTGTGCGCCATTTTGCACTATCCATATATATAGCTCATAATCCTTACCAATAGCAATAATTGTCCTTGCCGCATACGCCTCTGGGCTTCCAGTTTTCTTTATACTACTGATTTCCTTACCATCTTTTGCAATAATAACACCAGAAAGAGCATTCCATCTTCTATAGCCAAGATCATCGTTCAAAATTTCATCTACTTTAGTGCTGTCAATAATAGATATTTCATTAATGTATGCCGGAGCACTATACTTGTACTGAGATTCATTCTCTTTTATAACCAAGGCATCTAAATCACCAATATATTGATCGCTAGCACTGTATGCATCATTTATCCATGAATAATTAATTCCATTGCTAGAGTTTAAACCGTAAGAAGAGGCGCAATATTCTTTGTAAGGCGTGGGACGTGTTCTATATTCATTCGGAGTAACATCATACCACCCACCATTAATCACAATATCGGCACCGCTTAGAAAATCATTTCTCATATTCCACCACTCTTTTATATTATACAATGGGTGAATGTAATGTTTATCTTTTTGTGTTAAATCATTCATTCTATAATTATAATCACTACATTTCAGGGGGGTTCCTTGAGATTGATTAATATAACATTCTTCTTGACTAATTGGCGAATTGCTTGTGACAATTTTCTTACAATCAATGTTCCGTTCTGTTAAATCTGGAACAATAAAGTGAGCATATCTATAATCATGAATTTTAACCATTATAGAATCTAGTTGAAACTCATGCTTTTCTCCTTGATGGGGTCCATATTTAGGAGTAACCTCAACATAGGTTATAGGCAGAGAATCTAAATTTTTATGCTCTTCAAGATATGTCGACCCCAATCCAGCAGAAATAGGAGAGTTTTCAAAGCCATAACTCCATTTAGTATAATCCGTAGTATCATAACAAGGATATAGAAATAAATATCCAAAAGCCGTTCCGTAATATAATCCACTATAACCAAAACTAAGGCATTGGCCAGGCCATTTAATTGATTCAATTTTATTATCATTTGGACGATATCTAAACTTTTGACTATATGTTTCTCCATCTCCACATGGGTTCATATAAACATATCCATAGCTTTCTGGAGCTGTAAAGCATAACCCTTGATAACCAAGTATACGACCATCTACAGTGTACTGGAAATCCATAAAGTTAGTCCATCCATGTATAACTCCTGTACTTAAATCACCAATCCAAGCTATTTCTCCAAGTTCATTTGAGATTAAAATAGGGTCATTCCAAGCACCTGAACCAGAAGTATCTCCATTCCAAACACCAAAAGAACCACTTGCGGTTCCCCATCTCTGATAACCAAATAAAAAGCTATTCAGTAATAAAATTAAGATTATGATTGCTATTTTCCTCATTCTCCATCCCTCATCTATTATAACATTCTTCATATGGCTGAAAGTCGCTCTCGACACAACCATGAGGATTCTTAGATCTAAAATAAATTGTAACTATAGCTTCATCTGGGATATCAATCAACTTACAGCCATGTTCTCCTGTACTTGATTTAAGAACCCATCCCTTATACGAAATAAGTTCATCTCTAGCACATAAGGTATCCTCGGAAAGAATCCAATCATTAGAAGCACCTTGACCATTGAATTCAACAACAGCTTTGCGATAATACCAATTATCATATCCAGATGACGTCGATGCAGTAACTTCTATCTTACCATTAACATAAATTGAATATGGGCCATAATTTCCTGTCTCTGTATGATACTGTCCTACAGGAACATTCATATTAACTCTAACTACAGGATCAACTATATAAGTATCATAAACATCAGCAGAAAAATTTAAATTAGCATCATTTCCTTCTGTAAAGTCTGTAGCAATATAGCCCAACTTAAAACGCGCACTCCCATAAGGACCATTTCCACTGTACTCCTCATTCGGAACACATTGATATGCATCTCCTGTCCAAGCTCCACTACAATCATGATGATAACCTGGGGGACAAGTTGGGTGAGCTTTTACTGTTACCGAATGACCATGTATTGAATAAACAACAGAAAAAAGCAAGACTAATGAACCTGCTGCTTTTTGTCGAGTAGACATTACTGTTTCTCCTTTTATATTTTAAATTTCAAACATAATGTGAGAAAGCATGACGCCCCTCACAGAACCGTACTTGTAGATTTCCCACATACGGCTCTTCAACTTAACTCACTGAACCTGTTAAAGTATAAAAATCATGTGTTATTCGTGGCTGCGGTAGTGGGTAACGTTCAATATATTTGTTGAACTTCTCCCAACTTAATTTCCGCTTTTGGCTTCTTCGATTTAACCACTTCTTAGCCAATCTTTTGGCGATTGAGAATAACTTGCGATTTCAGGGAAATTCCCGCTCACCCCATAGTATTCAAAATGCCCTCTTAGCTTGGCTTTGAGTGTTTTCCATCACTGCCTCGTCTGGAGCAAATTCCTAATAACCTTAAACCAAGTGTTTAAATCTTTACACTTCGCTCTAAACTTCTTAAAATTTCCTGTTTTGATCATAATCCAAATTCATAAGGACATGGACGATTGTCTCCATATGCATGTGATCCACAATAATTATTAACTTCATCTGTCCGAGGAATAATCTTATTTTTAAAGCTATTACCATTAAAATGATAAGTGACAAATATCACTGATTCATCTGGAACAGATGTATACTCATGAACGAAATCAGGTCTATCTTTACCCATAGTCCAATAGCCATTAGGAGATGAAACTATTTTCCAATCATTATTTGGACCGTAACCATCAAAAGTTATACGAGCCGTTCCATTGGTTAAGTTTGCGTACTTTACCTTACCATTTTCAATGGTATCAAGTTCCTTATATATTGCAAAATCAATATATCCCGTTGCAGTTATGCTTCTATAATGGGCATTTGAACAGTACATTACCTTGCCATCATATGCTCTATATTTTTCATCCAATGAAATCATGTCCCTAAAATAGCCTATTGTTCCACTGTCATCAACTCTAGAAGTTATAAGATATGCGTCTGATTGCACCTCTTTATTATCAGTCGAAATACAAACTCTATACCTTGCGTCACCATCCCACGCTGCTTTTTCTACAGAGCTATAACCAAAAGAAACAGCACCAAAAGCTAACAAAATAAAATTTATTTTTCTCATTATTCCTCCATAACTAACAGTTTGTTAAAATTAACTTCTTATTCCTTTTACTAGAGAGACATCATATCCTTTTTAACATAACTAAATTCCCTATTCCATCTACTCAACATTATAATCCTTTAAATTAAATCTAATTTAAAGCTCATCACATTAACCGTATGCGATTGTATCATTGCACATACCCACTAAACCAAATACAAAAGGATTTAAAACATGTGAATATTTGTTTGTAGTGGTGCACTTCAAAATTCCTGTCTGCCATCTTTTAAACACGTATACATGTAATTACAACTGCGTAATTCATGTATGTACAATATACAGTTATGGTCTAATCAGATGCTAATTATTCTACCCCAAAGTGTCAATACAGTTTTTTAAAAATTCTTATTCCTATACATGTCATGCAACCTGCAATGTTTTTTGCACCTGACTTTTAAATTCAATAGCACCTTCTTTGTACACATTCATTGGTTTTTTGTATCCCAAGCTCTCATGAAATCTACGGTGATTATAAAAATCAATATAATCAGCAAGATCAGACCTAAGCTCAGGCAAAGAACCATATTCATTAAGATAAATTCGCTCGCATTTTGCACTGCGCCAAAAACGCTCAATACAAATGTTATCAGTAGCTCGCCCCTTGCCATCCATTGAAATAGTAATACCTCTACTGGATAATGCCTCAGTATGTATATGCGAGGTATATTGACTGCCTTGGTCAGTGTTAAAAATCTCAGGGTTGCCAAAGCGATCAAGGGCTTCATGCAAAACACTCATTACCAGGCTACTATCCATCGTATTCGATATACGCCAACTTAATACGGCTTTTGAATACCAATCAATTATCGCAGCAAGATAAACCATACCACCCTTAAGCTTCACATACGTGATATCAGTAGACCACACTTGGTTAACGCGACAAATATTAATACCACGCAGTTTATAAGTGTATTTAACATGTTGTTTACAAGGCTCGGACAAATTAGGAAACCTGACAGCCAACACCGCTTTTAAGCCCATTTCCTGACGGTATTTCTGCACCGTATTCACGCTGACACTAAATCCATCCTCAAGCAATTGCTGATGAACCTTCAGCGCACCATAAATAGGGATTTCTTCATGGATTTTCTGGATATGCGCTTTAATTTTAAGTGCTTCCTTATTGATTTTAGGCGTGTAATAGCAGGTGCCTCGATTAATACCCAGTAATTGGCATTGCTTAACTATGGAAATAGTTTCTAGCTTGGACTCTACCATAGATTTTCTAGTTGATAAGTCCAAGCTTGCGAGCTTTCCCTCAAGCCAATCCCTCTCAATAGTAAGCTGACCAACTTTCTTAGCATACTTATCCACCTCGTGTTGAAGCTTATCATTTTCAGACTTGTACTCTTTAACCGCCTTGGCTGGCTCCATAGCAATAACGGCATTATCCAAGAAGATTTTCTTCCAGTTTTGGATGTTTTTTGTCGTTATATTATGCTTGCTAGCAAGCTCTGCTAACGTAAGCTCATTTGCCAATAATTCCAATACAACTTTGACCTTAAACTCGGATGAGTAACTTGTCCTTTTTGTGCTCATAAATACGCCCTCTGTTCATTTCACTTTCAACAATATATCGGAAATGAATTTCAAAAGATACTGTTTAAATTTCTTGGGGTATTATAAATTACATGGTCTACACCAAGTCTCGGCTTACAGGTATGATTCGGTGCAAATGGAATGGTATGATTGCGGTGCTAAGTAACATTATTTGAAAAACAATACACTGATCTGTTTGAAGCTAATGATATTATTGCTGAAAGAATACGAATGCTTGGCAAAAAAGTGCTTGCCAATTTCACATTCTTTTATAAAGAAACTAATATTAAAGATGCTAATGAAAACTCATCAGCTCAAGAAATGGTAAAAGAACTAAGTAATGATCAGACTGTAATTATTAAAACATTACAATTTGCCTTAAAAATTGCTCAAGAAATCAAAGATGAAGTAACCACTGATTTTATTATCGGACGAATTTCTATCTATGAAAAAAATAGATGGATGCTTGAGAGCAGTCTTTAAATAAAATGATCACACCACTTCTTATAAAGACACTCCTATTTTTTCATCTAATATGTCAACCGACACTAGATGACTAATCAAAAAATCACGTTTTGCACTATAACCAAGTAAAATAGTGACTTTTGAATCTGATAAACTCAACACAATACCTATAAGCTTTTCTCCGCCTTTGGTGTGTAATTCTACTTTTTTATTTTCCATCTTCGCTTTAGCCAAACTTTTAACAATGCTCAATTCCCATCTCCTTTTAGGCTTTTTCACCCCAATCTTTTTATAGACGCAGTTGTCAGAGTGGCTCAATACAAATGTTGCAGACTTTTTAAGGTGAGTATTGTATTTATTACTTAACAACTCTCTATCTATTGATATAGGTTAAATATAATTACTTAATAGATTTGATAACCATTTACATTATAGATCAGAAACAATATCACTAGACTTAACGTCATTGGGAATTAATCCCTCATTTTCAAAGAACTTTAATTGATCATCAATACTATCCATATTAATCCTCTTATTAGGAGTTAGTCTCATTGCCCCATTTTCAATTATTTTTTCTGCTTCTTGTTGTGATAAATTAGGATAAATATATTTCTTTAAGATAAGCACGATTTCTGATTTTTCTTTTTCAGAACTCATCTGATCAATGAATGCGTGATTATAATCACGAGCACCTTTTTTAATAGCTTTTTTAAATTTATTAACAATTTTACGTTCATTATCAAGCAATTTTTTTGATGTAAACATTACTGTAATTTGGTAATTTGGAATTATATCAAATATTGTTCCTATAGCTTTTGCCTCATTGTTATCTATCAGTTCATTTCCTATCCCTGATATTATAGTCATAGAAGAAATTGCATTTTTCTTTAATTTTTCTTTAATAGTAGTTACATCATTCAGTACTACTATCGGTAAATTTTTAATTCCCAGACTTTCATAAATTTTATATGCCATGTAATGAAAAGTTGATCCTTTGCTTGTTACTCCAAACAATGTATCATTGTAGTTTTTGAAAGCTTTAATACTATTTAAACCATTTTTATAAGATTCTGTAGAAGATAAAATTAGTTGACTGTTTTTCTCGTCTTCCTTAAGCATGCCTCCAAATATTTTAATACTCTCATTTGCACCTATGGCATTATTAACAAGCTCAGGAGTTATTGCGGTAATAGCAAAATCAATATCTTTTGAAATTAAAGCATTAGCCATAGAATAAGCACTGTCATAATATTTAAACTTAATCAATAGATTTTCATCATTGAAATAACCTTTCTCATAAGCAATAAAACTAGCTGCATGTGAGGGAAATTTTAAAGCACCTAAAACAATACTTTTTTTATTACTCTCATATTTTTCATCAGAATACGACGGCGAATAAGCAATCAATAACAATGCCGAAAATACAAAATATATTATTGAACGTAAATATTTAATCATAGTAACTCCTTTAATAGTCAATATATCTTTTAATAGAACAAATTAATTGCCTACATGATTAACTTATATGAATCAACCTTATGCTTATACATAATGTTCAAAAAATAAAGTTTTTATTGTTATTGGTATGCGAATGTATATATACCAACTGATCGGGTGATTTAATGGGTGGTGTGATACTTTAGCATTTTATATGTTTCATCCCCACTCAACTCGATTGATATAAAGACCAATGATCGTGTTATGCATTAGCTCAGTTTTTGAAAAACAAATGCTTTTTCTAGCAAGTCACTCGATTCTGGTTCTAAAAGTCAAAAATTTACGCTCAATCTTTTGTGTGTTGCGTTAGCTAGTTTAATCCGCCCATTTTAGCAACTTACAAGCTTTTTTTTATCGTGTTTATCACTGTTTTTGTGCTCACCTTCAATACACGAGCTGTATCACGAATACCGCTCCCATTACTACACATATCAACGGTTTTCTCTTTCGTTTCGGGTAAACGTCCTATGGCTTTATAAGTCATTTGAAAATATTTACCACAAATCTGACAGCGATACCTTTGTACTCCATCTGAGTTCGATTTTAATTGGTTTTTCCTGCTTTAACTGTTTTTGCTGAATTGCAATTCTTGCAATGTGCGTCAATTTTAGCCATTTTTGATTTAGCATTATAAAAGCAAATATGCTATAAAACCACATTACCAAAAATTTAACGCGCACCAAAAATAGTGCTTCCTATACGTAGCATCGTGCTGCCTGCGGCAATCGCAGCTGGCATATCACCACTCATGCCCATTGATAACTCTTGCAGATTAAGCTTAAATTTTTGGTTTATGTTGTCTTTACAATGAGCAAGCTTATCAAAGCTTGCTAACTCTTTATCATACTCTCCAGTATCTTCAAGCATACACATGAAACCTTGGAGTTTGAGATTAGGGCAATATTTCACAATATAGTCAACTAAATGCTCAATTGCATCGCCATCATTGAGCATAATACCTGATTTTTGTGGTTCAAGATCAACATTAATCTGAATAAGCACCTGCATTGTTTTACCCAACTCAGCACAGTGACGCTGTAATTTTTGAGCATGTTCAATACTGCTAAGCGTGTGCAGCCAATCAAAATATTGCGCGATTTTTTTAAGCTTATTTGACTGTAAGCGTCCAATATAGTGCCATGTGATATCCTTTGGCAATACAGGGATCTTGTCAATCGCTTCTTGGGCAAAGCTCTCAGCAAAAGCGCGCATACCCACATCGTAAATCACACTCATCGCCTCAATAGACTGTTTTTTTGATACGGCTAATAGTTTTGGTTTAGTACTATTCTTAGTAGCCAATACCTCAATTCGTTGTTGTAGCTTTGATAAATTTTGTTGCAATTGCACTTCTTGATCATGATTCATCTGCTATAGTCTTAGAGGGTATAGTTAGTAAGAAGGATATCTTAACATGAACCTTACGGAATTATTATCGCTTTGTATTAGCAAAAAGGCATCGGATTTACATCTCTCTAGTGGCGCTAAAGCCAAACTGCGCATTGATGGACATATTGAATCTGTCAGTGATGAGCTATTAACTGAGGAAACCCTTGAGAACTATTTACATGAAGTCATGAGCTCAGAGCAGTATCAACATTTTCAAGAAACCTTAGAATATGATTTCTCTGTCCATTTGCCAGAGCTTCATTCGCGTTTTAGGGTCAATGCCTTTAAACAAGATCGCGGCAGTGCGCTTGTTTTTCGCGTGATCCCTGAAAGTGTTTATACATTGGATGAGCTTGAAGCACCTGATATTTTCAAAGAATTGATGCATAAACCACATGGACTGATTGTCGTCACCGGTCCCACAGGCAGTGGTAAGAGTACGACACTTGCAGCGATGATTGATCATATTAACAAAACCGAAAAAGGGCATATTATCTCGATTGAAGACCCTATTGAGTTTACCCATAAATCACAGCAATGCCTCATCAATCAACGTGAGGTTAAACGTGATACTTTAAGCTTTAATGCAGCTCTACGTGCGGCACTGCGCGAGGATCCAGATTATATTCTGGTTGGCGAGATGCGTGATGTTGAGACCATTCGTCTGGCGTTAACCGCCGCTGAAACGGGGCACTTGGTATTTGCCACCTTGCATACCTCATCAGCACCTAAAACGATTGATCGGATTATCAATGTCTTTCCAGGGGACGAGCAGCCAATGATCCGCTCGATGCTCTCAGAGTCTTTACAAGCCGTTATTGCTCAGCGACTTATTCGTAAAAAAGAAGGCGGACGCGTTGCAGCTCATGAAGTCCTCATTGCGAATACCGCCGTGCGCAATCTTATTCGTGAGAATAAAATTCCTCAGCTTTATAATGTGTTGCAGACCAGTCAAAATAAGGGCATGCAAACCTTAGAACAAGCACTCACTAAACTATTTAATCGAGGAATTATCGATGCTGAAGAGCTTAAAAAGTACAACACCATACAACAACCGATGTCCTAGTTATCTGCGCCAAAAATCAGGGGTGAATAATACTAGAATCGTAAACACTTCTAGACGTCCTAAGAGCATTGCAAAGTTTAAAATCCAGTGCGCTTCCGTCGGTAAAGTGGCGTAATTCACCCCCACTTGCCCAAGACCAGGACCTAAGTTCGAGATACTTGCGGCAACAGCAGAGAATGCCGTCACCGAATCAATTCCGACACCCATCATGCATAGCCATAAGATCACAAACAAAATAAAATAAGCCGCAACAAAGCCCCAAACACTGCTCATGACGGTTTCTGACATGACTTTATTGCCAAATTTCACGGGAAAAACGCCCGCAGGATGCACCAAGCGCCTTGCTTCACGAAAGGCCTGCTTTCTTAAGAGTACCGCGCGCACGATCTTAAGTCCGCCCGAGCTTGAACCCGCGCATCCACCAATAAGACCGATAACCATTAATAAAATTGGCAAGAATAATGGCCATGAATGATAGTTTGAATCGGCAGTAAAGCCTGTGTTTGAAACAAATGATGCAACTTGAAACAAGCCATCCCAAAACGCGCGATCATTACTCTTCGTGGCATCTTGTGAGATCAACGTTAATACCACGATCACAATCATCGAAAAAGCAAAAAAAATATAAGCGCGAAACTCAGGATCACGCCAATAGACCTTAAGTGATAAGCGCTTAAATGCGGTAAAATGCAGTGCAAAACTTGTCGCACTAACCATCATATAAAAGATACAGATCGAGTAAATCAATGGCGTTTGACCACTCATTGATGCATCACTTGGCGCAAAACCACCGGTACCAATCGTTGAATAAGCATAACAGATCGCATTAAACCAATTCATACCACCGAGCTTATAACTGATAATACACAGTACAACGAGTAACAGATAAATACCCCATAGTACTTTGGCAGTATCGGCGATTCTTGGCGTTAACTTGTTCTCTTTCCACGGACCATTAGCCTCAGCGCGATAGAGCTGCATACCACCAACACCGAGCATAGGTAAAATTGCCACCGATAAGATAATAATCCCCATACCACCCAAAAGCTGCGTTTGCTGACGGTAATACAAGATACTCTTAGGCAATGAATCAAGACCATGAATAACTGTAGCACCCGTGGTGGTAAACCCTGAGATTGATTCAAACACCGCATCAGAAAAGCTCAAATGCAAACCATTTGACAGCATATAAGGAATCGCACCATAAAACCCAAGCACTGACCAAATGGCAATTACGACAATAAAGCCGTCTTTAACCGTCAACTGCTTTTTTGACTTTGAGCTAAGCGCCCAAAAGACAAGCCCTGAGATCAATGTAATTAAAAAGCTCGATAAAAAAGGTTCGCTATTATGTTCATGATAAACCAAGCTAACGATGATGGGGGTTAACATCGTCAAACTAAAGAACATCAGCAACATGCCTAATACTTTAAAAATAGGGCCTGGGCGCATAAATTTGCCTTACGGTTGTACATGGTATAGGTTTTTGTTAGGCATTCTAGTATAATCGCCAACAAAATAGAAACAACAACTTAGATAAGTTATGTCCATTATTCTTAAAATGCTGCACCTTTTTGACAATAATAAACAACGCGAATACGTCAGTGATGCCGGCGATTTCCTTGCCAATTACGATCGAGATTTCCCAACACGCTCGCAATCACAAAAAAAGGAAGCACAAAAGCATCGCAATATTTTTAATCGTAAAACAGATGGATTTTTGCTTTAAACATTACTCAAAATCGGAAACCCAAGTTCCTCGCGGGTTTTGTAATACACTTCAGCGACTCCTCGTGATAACGTGCGCACACGTAAGATGTAGCGCTGGCGCTCAGTGGCTGAGATTGCATGACGCGCATCTAACAAGTTAAAGGTATGTGACGCCTTAAGCATCATTTCATAAGCAGGTAATGCTAGGTCTTTTTCTAAAAGGCGCGCACTTTCTTTCTCAAGAAAATCAAACTCGCTAAATAAGTGCTCAACATCGGCTTCTTCAAAGTTGTATTGTGACATCTCGCGTTCATTTTGTTGAAACACATCGCGATAATACACAGGACCCATTGCTGTATTTGCCCACAGTAAATCATACATGCTATCAACATTTTGCAAATACATTGCCAAGCGTTCAAGTCCATAAGTAATCTCACCGGTAACAGGTTTACACTCCAAGCCACCAACTTGTTGGAAATAGGTAAACTGCGTCACTTCCATACCATTTGCCCAAACTTCCCAACCTAAGCCCCAAGCACCTAAGGTAGGCGACTCCCAGTTATCCTCAACAAAGCGAATATCATGCTCTAAGGGATCAATACCTAAAACACGCAATGATCCCAAGTATAGCTCTTGTAATTCTTTCGGTGATGGCTTCATCACCACTTGAAATTGATAATAATGTTGTCCACGATTAGGATTCTCACCATAGCGACCATCGGTTGGGCGACGTGATGGCTGAACATAAGCAGCATTCCAACTCTCAGGACCAATTGCTCTTAAAAAAGTTGCCGGATGAAAGGTACCCGCACCTACTTCCATATCCAATGGTTGCACGATCATACAACCTTTTTCTGCCCAATATTGCTGAAGTTTAAAAATAATATCTTGAAAACTAAGCATTAGCGATTATCCACATTCATCACATCAAAATTGCGCTAAAGTATATATTAGTCATGAAGTATTTTATAGTGTTTATCTCAGTCTTCACGCCAATTTGCAATCTTGTTCTACCGCTTAGGTTCAAATATCGTTATAATCGCTTGCGAAATTTTAGTTACTGGAGTTACGCATTTTAGTAAAAACTATAATTTTATAAACACCCCGTCAGCCTCCGGCTGCCACCCCTCTTGCAAAGTGGGGAATTAGGCAACGGTGATTTTATATTCCCCTCTTTGCAAGAGGGGTTCCAAGCTTACGAGGCGGGGTGTTGAAACAGCAAAAGCTCGTAACTTCAGTTGATTAGATTATATTAAACATGACCCCACGTAGGGGCGTATTGCATACGCCCTAAATGGTAGACACCTTACGCAATGCCCTGTCATGCTAAAGAAATAAAATAAAAGTTAATATAGGTAAAAAAGGTAAAAACAAATATGACACAAGCACATACCGCAAAGGCGCTATTTACTACACCAAGCCTTATTGGGCAAAAAGTCACCGTTAAAGGCTGGCTCAGAAGCCGTCGTGATTCAAAAGCTGGACTTTCTTTTCTTGCCATTCACGATGGCTCATGCTTTGATCCCATTCAAGCAATTGCTGAAAGCACACTTACTAACTACCAATCAGAGATCTTAAGTCTAACTAAGGATTGCGCGCTTGAAGTAACGGGCACACTAGTCGCATCACAAGGTCAAGGTCAAAGTGTTGAAATCCAAGCAGATAAGGTGATTGTTCATGGCTGGATTGATAACCCTGAAACCTATCCGGTGTCACCAAAGCGCCATACCATGGAGCACTTAAGAGAGCATGCGCATTTACGTGTTCGTACTAATTTAATCGGTGCGGTTTCGCGTATGCGTCATACCTTAGCCAATGCCATTCATAACTTCTTTAATGATGAAGGTTTTTTCTGGGTTAATACGCCCATTTTAACATCAAATGACTGCGAAGGTGCTGGTGAGTTATTTCGTGTTTCAACATTGGATCAGTTGAACTTACCTAAAAACGATCAAGGCAAGGTTGATTACACCAAAGACTTTTTTGGTCGTGAGACATTCCTAACCGTTTCTGGACAATTAAATGTCGAAACCTATTGTATGGCATTATCCAAAGTCTATACCTTTGGTCCAACATTTCGTGCGGAAAACTCTAATACCTCACGTCATTTGGCTGAGTTTTGGATGGTTGAGCCTGAGTTTGCCTTTGCTGACCTTAATGATGATGCTGACTTGGCTGAAAAACTCTTAAAATCAGTCATTAAAACCATTATGCAAGAGCGCCAAGATGATCTAAAGTTCTTTGATCAGTTTATGGAAAAAGGCTTGATGGATAAATTAAATTCTGTTGTTAATAATGACTTTATCCGCGTTGAATATACTGATGCCATTGAGATCTTAAAAACTTGTGGCAAGACGTTTGACTACCCAGTTAAATGGGGATTGGATCTACAATCTGAACATGAGCGCTTTTTATGTGAAGAGCACTTCAAATCCCCAGTCGTCTTAATGAACTACCCAAAAGATATCAAAGCCTTTTATATGCGCTTAAATGATGATAATAAAACCGTTGCAGCGATGGATGTCTTGGTGCCTGGCATTGGTGAGATTATCGGTGGTAGTCAACGTGAAGAGCGTCTTGAGATACTTGATCAACGCATTGCTGAAACCGGTGTTGATGCTGAAGGCTTATACTGGTATCGTGATTTGCGCCGCTATGGCACCGTACCACATTGCGGCTTTGGTCTTGGTTTTGAGCGTCTATTGGGCTATATCACTGGTGTGTCAAACATTCGTGATGTGATCCCATTTCCGCGCACTCCGGGGAATGCAAAGTTTTAATTTACTTTAATTTCCCCTCACCCGCGCAGCTTAAGCTGCACGAGCGATCCCACAATCCCTTTATTGATTGCAATTTTGACATTATCAATTAAATTAGCCACGATAAATCTCTCGGCGGTGCCCAATACGCAAAACTAAAACGGTAATTTCTTGATCCTGTATATCACAAATTAAGCGATAATCGCCTATTCTAAAACGAATATGATTACCAAACGATTTACCAACAAGCGGCTTGCCCAGATCCCGAGGATCACTAGAGGGAATCAACCTCTCATCAATAAATTTAGCGATTCTTTTTTTAACTTGCGAATCCAATCCATTGAATTGTTTTTCTGCTTTCTTGTCAAAAACGACCCTCCACATTATAGGTTATTTCCCTTTTTTATCGACCCCCATGAGACAACAGAACTACGCCCAGCTTTAAGATCCTCTAATGCCTTTTCAGCTAGATAAATATCTTCTAAATCTTCAATTTTGGACTCAACAGCTTCACGAATATAGTAAGAGATTGTTCTACCAGTTTCTTTGGCTAGATAAGCCAATCTATCTTGTATTTCTGCATTAAATCTGACATTTGCCATCATGATCACCTCTAGTTTACGTAAGTCACTAAAAAGTATAGAACCATCAAAGACTTTTGGGAATATTACAATACAGTTTTTTTTGACCTCCTAGTCATTACCCCCTACAATCACAGGCAAAAATGCGAAAGCTAATGTTATAAAATTGAACAAGCAAAAAAAGCAAAAAAAGTCTTTATTTAAATCCACTTTCTTACTCAGTAATATCACACTGATCTCACGTATTTTGGGATTTATTCGCGATATGCTTTTTGCTAAATACTTTGGTGCCACGGCAACAATGGAGGCTTTTTTGGTTGCCTTTCGCGTACCTAATTTTATGCGCCGCTTATTTGTCGAAGGATCATTAACACAAGTCCTTGTGCCAAGCTTAAGCAAACAGTCCTCTCATAAACGTTTAAATTACTTATTCTCTACTTTACTCAACATTATTGCATTAACAAGCTTGCTGGTCTCATTAATAGGCATTATCTTTGCCAGCATTTGGGTGATGGTTTTCGCCCCTGGCTTTTATCATGATCAAACACAATTTGTCCTTGCCAAAGAGCTACTACAAATCATGTTCCCCTATGTGTTTTTCATTTCCATTTCCGCCCTTTTCTCGGCACTTTTGAACCGTTATGAGCATTTTAATATCCCTGCACTTATGCCTTGCATACTAAATGTCTGCATGATTGGATTTATTCTAAGTGCCTCTCACTTTAAAGCACCAATTTATGCTGTTGCTTGGAGTGTGTTTATCGCAGGATTCATTCAAAGTGTCATTCTATTTATATATGTACGACGATTAAGTGTTAAACTCACACTGAGTTTACGCAAACCCAGTTACCATTTAAAGCGCATATTAAAATCGCTATTACCCGGCATTCTTGGTGCCTCAGTTGTGCAAATCAGCTTATTGCTTGACACTATTTTTGCCTCATTTCTAGCCGTTGGCAGCTTATCATGGCTATATTATCCTGATCGCTTAAATCAGTTTCCTTTAGGAGTTTTTGGCATTGCCATTGCCACTGCCATCTTACCGAAGCTAAGCAATATCAAAACCTCAGCGCATGATTTTAGTCAAATCGTTAATTGGGGCATGAAATTGAGCCTTATTATCACCATTCCTGCAGCTTTTGCGATGAGCGTACTATCTGCACCGATTCTAATTACGCTATTCCAATATGGCAAATTTAGCGCCTTTGATGTCATTCAATCGCAACGTGCCTTGATCTGTTTTGCTATTGGACTAATTGCTTTTGTGCTTATCAAAGTATTTATCTCAGCACTCTATGCCAAAGGGCACACCAAAGAAGCATTAAAGATTGGTGTGATCTGCATTATCTGTAATATTCTAAGTAATATCCTATTAATCTTAATTCTTAAAACGCATCATTTAGGTTATCTAGCATTATCCATCTCAACAACGGTTACCGCAGCTATCAATGCATTGCTATTATATATAGCACTAAAACGTATCACCCATGTACACCTTGACCTTGCGACATTCACGCTTATTGTCAGAGCCATTATCGCGGCAAGTATTATGTTTTTAGTTTTGTATTATCTTAAACAGGATATAGGTTATTGGTTAGCACTTAGCTTTAAAACGCGTGTTTTACATTTGTCTATGATCATAGGTGTTGGCATCTTTAGTTACTTTGCTTGTTTATTCTTGGTAGGTGTGCGCTTGAAACATATTAAGCTTAGCGTATAGTCATTGCTGCCATTTTCGATTACAATCACGCCTTAGATTGATGACTTATATTAAGGAGAGGCTGTGAAAAAAAGTACCAGACTTTATCTCAAATCACTTATTCTAATGACTGCAGCATTTGCAATGCCGAGCTTTGCGATTACCACCTATACCGTTAAATCCGGTGATTCATTGTGGCGCATTGCAAGTAAACACAGTATCTCGGGCATTCCTAATAAAGATATGATCGCCGCAATCAAGGGGATTAATGCTAAAGAAAACCCCTCAATTAATGACAATGTTGTCAATGTTAATCAGAAGCTTTTAATTCCAAGCACTAAGTCTGAGCTTGAAGATGGTTTAAAGCTTTATAACCTAAGACATACGCAATACCTCACCCCCAAAGCGCCTGCACCTGCACCTACTCCAGTTCAGACTGCGCCAACGGTTGAAGCATCGAACACTGCAGCTGCACAAGCGAATGCAAATACCAATGCGCCAACTCTTGATAATCAACAAACCGCAATAGTATCTAGTGACAACACATCTAGCAATGCCAATAATAGCTCAATAGATAATACCAACGAAAACACGCAACAAGGTGTTGTGATTCCTGTGGCAAAGACAGACGATCAATCACAGGCGGCTAATAAGGCACAAACCACAGTCACTACCGAAACAAAAAGCGATGGTAGCAAGTGGTATATTATTCTATTAATTATCATTATTGCCCTGTTGATATGGCGCCGCCGCTATAAACGTAAGTCATCAAGGTCAACTGACGATAAACGCCAATTAAAAGAGCAGTTTTATGCTAAACAGCCTGAGGTCAAAGTTAATATTGACACGCCAGTTAACGCATCAAATGATAAAAAGACCACCAAGAAAAAATCCAAAGATGAACTTGTGAACCTCCTTAAGAAGGCGGATGAGCTAATTGAAACGCATGACATTGCTCAGGCTAAAGCCCTCTTACAAGAAGCGCTAAATAGCGATGCTAAGAATTTAAATATTCGCCTTAAGATCTTAGCAGTCTACGCTGCTGATGGTGATGAAATTTCATTTAATAGCGAACGCGATTACTTGGCATCTAATCTTTTACCTTATGATGATAATCGTTGGCAAGAAATCAATGCACTTTATAATAAATATTTTGGTATTAACTAATTGAAGTTACACGCTTTAGAAAAAACGATGATTTTATAAACACCCCGTCAGCCTACGGCTGCCACCCCTCTTGCAAAGAGGGGAATTAGGCAACGGTAATTTTATTCCCCTCTTTGCAAGAGGGGTGCCAAGCTTGCGAGGCGGGGTGTTGTAATAGAAAAAGCATGTAACTCTAATAATTAAGGATAACTAATGGACGAGAAACTACTACAACTAAATAAAAAGACTTCTAGTGGCAAACAAACCGTTGCCATTTTGGTGCTACTCATTATCGCCGGTGTCTTACTGTATATGGCTTTTATTTTCTTTGCTAAATTTCAGGCTTACAAGAAAATCTCAGAGAACTTAAAAGCTGAACTACAAAGTAATTATAATCAATACCTAGCACTTAATCACACCACAATGAATAACGTCATTCATATGCATAACTATAACTACGCACAAACGATTAAGGCACTTGGTGGTGTGTTTGGCAATATCCAATGCACGACAAAATATAGTTGTGAGATTAACGGTATTGTTTACCAATTTGATGTCAAAAACCAAGGCAATAGCGCGCGTATTGCAGGTTATCATGCTAATTTGTCTGATGATACGGCAAAAGCTGCGGATAATAGTTTTGTCACTGCCCAAACCTACTCACAGCGCTTTTAATGGTGAGAACTATCTAAGCTGAAGTACTTATGCAAACAGCATAAGGTATTGTTTGGATTCTCAGACAAGAAAGTCATACACTGACTTAATACGAGTATCCGAGAATGAATCCAGGTCGTCATATTCGGGCTTGACCCGAATATCCCTTATTGCCAACCAACTATGTTTTAACCACTTAGTTATTCACTTCTTAGTGCTTGCATAAGCTTTGCATTCAAGTACTGCGTATTTGAAAATAAATCAATATTTAAGCTTGCGCCTTCCGCACTGCCTGTACCGCTAGCTTCATACATGTCATTATTTTTTGACAGATTAAGCAGCAAATTTCCAACCGGTGCATTAAAAATACTAAATACCAAAGACGATGGGATATAAGTAATCACATTATTGCGGCAGGTTACCTTGAACTGCCCATCGGCATCTGGGCATACCAACCCATGTTTTTTTAGTTGAATGTCTATTACAGCTTCGTCATTAGTGCCCGAAATAGGGGTGCTTCTGACATTAAGATCATTACCGCTGTAATTACACGTAATCGGAAAGACAATGGTTTTTGTTGCCTTGATAATACTCCCACTATCATTCCAGATTCTTGCTTGGTTTAAAATTGCACTACAGTAATCCTCAGAATAGGCATAACTCATACATGCACATCCTAATATTACACTGATAAATAGTTTCTTTTTCATGATTCTTCCTTAATGATATTATCCATTGCTAGACGCATACATCCTATGCGCAATAAGCAAGATTACACCAGAATTTCATAAAATAAAATAAATTTACAAACTTAAATAATCCATTTCAACTGCAATCCAAGAAGATCGGCAGAGGACTGAACATAACCCTTCGTCGTTTGATAGGTGTCAGTAATATTTTGAGTGTTATCAATAGAAGCTCTTTGGACAAAGAAATGCGCATAACTTAAGGCAATAGAGAGTGATTTCAGCACTCGGTACTCAACCCCAGTTGCGAGTATAAACCTACTTTGATCCGGTATCTGTATATTTCTATATTGGTCATTCGTTGGTGTCACATCATATCCAACCCCTGCTTTTAACATCCACTTTGGTGTCAAATCATAGGTCGCACCAATCGCAAAATTCCACGTATTTGAGAAATCTTGCTGAATAATAACATCTTGAAAATTCTGCGTTCCAAAGGGTGTCACTACATTCTTAAGCGTTACGTTATTGACTGAATCCCATTGCGTATAAGAAGCTGAAGCCATTAAAGCCAAATCAGATGTCGCCTTAATGTAATAAGCCAAATCCCACCAAGCTGGCAAAACAATCTCCGTGCTAAAATTATCGCCAGATGTATATGGAGTTTGTGGATTTAAAACAACACCGGACGTATCACCAGACATCGTTGTTGAACCTTTTAAGTCAGCAGTCATCTTTGAATGATATGTCAAGCCAATCCTATTAGACTCATTAAAATTAACCAACACGCCCGTATGAAAACCAAACGTAAAAGCATCTCCCTTATTCTTTACATTGATATCTACAGGTTGAAAAGATTGATTAACGTAAGCAAAAGCATTATCAAATTCGCCTGTGACATAAGCAATATCCGCACCAATACCTAATGAGAGGTATTTATTTACCTTAAATGCTATTGCTGGCGTAATATCTATAACTTGAAGCTGTGTTTTAGTCCCTGAATACTTTAATGGTGAGGAATCACCATAATCAGTTTCCGCACCAAATGGTGCCACAACTCCAATACCAAATGCCCAACGATCAAATGGCAAGACATAATGTATATTTGGCACAGGTGTCAACCCTCCTCCATTAACGCCATTAACAGGTTCTGGATTGCCTGACGCCATTTGCCCTACATTTTGCTGAGTCCCAGTGAATCTTATATTTGTATTAACAAGCTCACCACCCACGCTGATTTGTTGCGATTTCAGGTTAACCATGCCCGCAGGATTATACCACTGTGTTGATGCATCGTTTGCCTGTGCTGCTGAACCAGCATGGTACGTACCAAGGCTTGCTGCATCCTGTTCAAAAATTTGATATGCACTAGCAAATGAGACATATGGGCTCAGCGCTACTAAAGACAGCGCTGTTACTTTATAAATAATATTTTTTAACATATTTAAAACCGCGGTTATCTGTGAAAGTAATTCTTATACCGATTAGCTTATTGATATGGTGACATCACTATGAAAAGCTGTCTGATCAGGTGATACCGTCACATTAAATCCAACACCTGATTTTACATTACTGACTTTACCCTCAGAAACTCCAGATAATGACACATCACCCTCACCCATTTCTGCTCCAGTCTTAGTGTATGTGAAAACACAGTGTCCAACCGTGCCGCCAGCTAAAAATCCAGCCTTAACCAAAAACCAAGCAACGTTTTGACCAACGATAGCATTCCTGTCTGCAAGCACTTTTCCCGCACTATCAGTACATTTAACTTTGACGGTTTGTGTATTGTACTCAGGGTTTGAGCTGCTTAATGTAAGTCCTGCAAATGCTGACGTTGAGCTTAGTAATACACCAGACAAAATTAGTCCCATAATCTTCTTCATTGATTTTTTCTCCATTATTTTTGATAAACTCCATCTTTCAAGAAAACTCCATCTCTCAAGACCTGCATATAATGAATCTCACAAAATCAATTGTCCACAATGTCATTACAATATTTCAAATAATCTACAAAATAAAACATACAGACTCTCGAAGTTGTTTTATTAACTACCTAGACTAGCCAACACCCCTGCTAAAAGCAAAATTTTTACAGACGAGAGCGAAGTGTTTTGAAAAATTAATTACTAAAATACACCCACGAAATTCAATGTCATAAACACTATAAAATAGCTTAATGTGTGTATATAATGCCGATGTCTTTTATCAAATAAAAAATAAGGAAAATACACATGGCTATTGAAAGAACACTTTCGATTATCAAACCTGATGCAGTTGCTAAAAATGTTATCGGTCAAATTTACTCGCGCTTTGAACAAGCAGGTCTTAAAGTAATTGCTGCTAAAATGAAGCAATTATCAGCGGCAGAAGCCGGTGAGTTCTATGCTGTACACAAGGCGCGTCCTTTCTACAATGACCTTGTAAAATTCATGAGCTCAGGTCCTGTGATGATTCAAGTCTTAGAAGGTGAAAATGCTATTCTTAAAAACCGTGAGTTAATGGGTGCAACAAACCCTAAAGAAGCTGCTGCTGGCACGATTCGTGCTGACTTTGCTGATAGTATTGATGCTAATGCCGTTCATGGCTCAGATGCTCAAGAAACAGCTGCTGTTGAGATCGCTTTCTTCTTCAGTGGTTTGGAAGTTTGCGCGCGTTAATTTTGCTTTAAAGGGGCGTATGCAATAGGCCTCTACTATTTCACATAACAAACCTAACATCAACATTCGCTCCCAAAGATGCGGCCGCTTTTCTTAGTATTTAAAACAACCCATAAATTGGTGAAATAAGCGTTACTAACAACGCAGGGAAAATACCAAGAAGTAGAATAAGTGCCGCATTGATGCTTAAGCCAAACAAGGTCACTTTATTGGCGTAAACTGGGGTTTGATTTTTCGGTAGATCAAAGTACATAGACTTGATCACACGTAGATAATAGTAACAAGCAATCACTGACATAATTAAGGCATAGATACCTAATCCTAAGTGTCCTGTATCAATCAAGCCCATAATCACAAATAGCTTAGCGGTGAATCCTGATAATGGCGGGATACCTGCCATTGAGAACATCACGATTAACATAATAAAAGCAATCCATGGATTACGACGGTTAAGCCCCGCAAAATCTGCCAAGTTCTCAACTTCATTACCGCGAACACTTAATACGATCAACACACCAAAGCCTGCTGCCGACATCAACACATAGATGATGACATAGAAAAGTGCTGTCGATACAGCAAAAGCCGCGGGGTTTAATATCAGCGCTAATAACACAAAACCAATATGCGAGATCGTTGAATAACCAAGCATACGTTTGACATTTTTCTGTGCCAATGCCAACAAATTACCAAAGAAGATTGACAAAACAGCGAGTACAGTGAGTACTTTACTCCATGCAAAAGCTTGCGCTGGCATGCCGATCATAAGGATATTAACAAGCATCGCAAAAGCTGCAACCTTGGGAACTGAGGCTAAAAATGCCGTTACTGCATTAGGTGATCCTTCATAAACATCCGGCACCCACATATGAAAAGGTACCGCACCCAATTTGAAAGTCGCTGTTGCAATCATCAATACCATGGCAATCAACACGATTTGTGAATGTGCCATTTCTGGATTGGCGAGATATTTACCAATTTCCGTTAAATCCAAGCTACCCGTGACACCATAGATAAATGACATGCCATACAACAGTAAACCTGAGGCAATTGCACCTAGTACAAAGTACTTAATTGCCGCTTCTGCGCCTGTGGCAAAACCGCGACGAATGGCTAAAAGTGCATACAATGGCAAAGATAACAGCTCTAAACCAATATAGATTGTCAACAAGCTATGCGCTGACGTTAGAACCAGCGCACCTAAAATAGACAAAAGGGATAAGACATAAAACTCACCCTGTGGCAGCTTTCTATCTTCAATATATTCTTTGCAATAGATAAAGACGAAAAATGCGACAAGTATGATGACTTCTTGCAAGATAAACGTCAGCTCAGTTGATAAAGTCTGTCCTTCAAAACCGACATGAATATGCGAGTTAAGTGATTTTAATAAAATCCACGCCGCAATAATCAAAAAGACTTGTGTCAGAATATAGGCAATATTTTTGACTTTCTTGCCAAAGAATAAATCCGCTAGCATCACAACCAATGCGGCAATGCCTAACGTAATTTCAGGAAGTATGGTGATAATATTTGCTAACATCATTTCTCTTTACCCTATCGTTACCGCATGCGCAGCTTGAATGATATGTGTCGAAGCTGCTGAAGAAAGTTGTAGAATTGGTTCTGGATAAACACCAAACCAAATAGTAGGAATCGCTAATAATACAAAGACAAAGATCTCAAGACCGCTGATGTCTTTTAAGTTAGCCACTTGGGTTGTGACCACCTTACCAAAGAACACACGCTTATACATCCACAGCGTATAGGCAGGCGCAATAACAAGTGTTAATCCAGCAAGCAATGCTACCCATGGTGAGTATTTAAATACCGCTAAGATAATCAAGAATTCACCGACAAAGCCACTGGTACCAGGGAGTCCGACATTTGCCAAACAAAACAACATAAAGAATGTCGCAAAGATTGGCATCGAGCGAGCAACCCCTTGGAAATCGGCAATATTTCGACTTTGCATACGTAAATATAGATAGCCGCAACCAATAAACATGCCCCCCGATGAAAAAGCATGAGCGATCATTTGAAAGACTGCACCTTGAATTGCTAGTTGCGCATCTGCCATACCTAATACTTGATCAGGATTGTTCTTCACCAATAAGAAGATAGAGAACATTGCCAACGTTACTAAGCCCATATGGGAAATTGATGAATAAGCGATAAGGCGTTTAAAATCAGTTTGCGCAATCGCAACAACACCAACATAAACAATGGCAATCAATGAAATAGCAATAAGTAACCAATCAAGGACTGCTGCAATACTCGGAATCAATGGCAATACAAAACGTAAGAAACCATAAGCACCCAACTTTAACATCAATGCAGCAAGGACAACCGAACCACCAGCAGGAGCTTCAGAATGCGCATCTGGCAGCCATGAATGAAATGGCCACATCGGAATCTTAACGGCAAATGCCAAAAAGAACGCACCAAACAACAACCATTGAGCCGTTAGCGTGATATTGACTAACTGTCCCATATCATTTGCTTGAGTTGCCCAGAAAATAAAGTTCTGAATAGAGAACGTACCACTGTCAACTAAGCTTGCACTTGGCAGGCTTGCCACTTGTTGTTGGATATATAAAAACGCAACCAATAAGAAAATAGAACCAGCAAAGGTATATAAGAAATATTTAATCGCGGCATAGGCTTTTTTCTTGCCACCCCAGATACCAATACCTAATGTGGTTGGAATTAATAGCGCTTCCCAGAAAACATAAAACAGCATCGTATCCTGCGCCATAAACACTGCATTGGTTAAACCTGTGGTAATCAGAAAAATCGCCATATATTGTCTTAAGCGCACTTTGATACTACGCCAAGCGGCAAGCACAATTACCACATTGGTGAAGCTTGTTAAGATAATAAATAGCACGGAGAATCCGTCAACGCCAAGATAGTAGTAAACCGCATCATTATTATTGAATAAACTAAACCAACGCACACGCTCAACAAATTGCATACTAGCACTGGTTGGATCAAACTCAAGGTATAAAGGAACACACAATAAAAGCGTTAATATGGCAACCGCTAGCGCCGTCCAGCGTGCCGCTTCTTTTTTGCCATCTGGCGATTTCGCTGCTAATACAATAAAGCCACCGATAATCGGCACCCAGATTAGCAGGCTTAATAAATAGTGAGTTATAAACATAGTATTAACTTTCCTTTAACCAAAGCCTTAGTTTACCCAAAAAATTAGCCATGCAATCAATGCTAAAACACCAATCAACATCACCAGTGCGTAGTCAAACAAAAACCCACGTTGCACACGTGTCATCTTCTTACCCGCAAAATAAATCAAATCCGCACTGCCTTGAACAGCAACTTTATCAATCATAAAGATATCGATGACAACCCATAGTACCTTACTTAGCAGCACAACGCCTTTGACAAACACAAGATCATACAAGCCATCGATAAAATATTTTTTGACAAGGATATAATGCAAAACACCAAATCCTGAACGCACATCGGCTAACGCCTTAGGAATGCTTGGCACCAATACGTAGAAGATATATGCCAAAATAAGTGCTGAAATTGCCAACCAGAATGCGGGCGTATGCACAGAATGCATTACGAAATCCCACGGCGTTTTAGTTGCTGCTTCTTCGGCTAACGTTGCGACAACCGTCATATTACCTAAAGCAGGTTCATAGTATTGCGCAATCGTATTGCCAAAGAAACCGTGTGCATTGGCAAGATTTGGTGTTAATGCTAGTTCAAAGAACAGCATCCCCGCAAACACTGATGGAATCGCCAATAAAATCAACGGAATCAAGATCGTTAATGGTGACTCTTTAACATGCGCCTTAGTATGCGCATCCATTCGTGTTGGACCATGAAATGTCATAAAGATCATTCTAAAAGTATAGAAAGAAGTAACAAACGCACAAGCCAATACTAGATAATAAGCAAACTCATGCCCTGGCAACGTTGTCGTTGCTGCCGCATCAATAATCAAGTCTTTTGAGAAGAAACCAGCAAACGGTGGAATTGCAGCTAATGCCCAACCCCCGATAATCATACAGATATAGGTCACTGGCATGTATTTTCTTAAACCACCCATCTTACGCATGTCTTGCTCGTGATGTAACGCGACAATCACCGAACCGGCTGCTAAGAATAACAATGCTTTAAACATCGCATGCGTCATCAAATGAAACATGCCAATCGAGAAACCTGAGGCGCCTTGCGCAACCATCATATAACCCAATTGTGACAAGGTACAGTAAGCGATAACGCGCTTAATATCCATTTGCACAATGGCAATGAGCCCCATAAACAAACAGGTAATCGCACCAGTGATCATCACAAAACTTAATGCTGTTGCCGAATGAACAAACATCGGTGATAAGCGCGCGATCATAAAGACGCCGGCAGTCACCATCGTTGCCGCGTGGATCAATGCTGAGATCGGTGTTGGACCCTCCATTGAGCCTTCTAACCAAGTATGTAGCGGGAATTGCGCTGATTTACCCATCGCCCCAATAAACAATAGCACACACATCAACGTGATCGGACTAAATTGCATACCTAAGAACGAAATCATTTGGCTGTTATCAAGGTTACTCACCGCTGTAAATACAGTGCTGTAATCGATTGAATTACAGTAATAAATGACTGCAGCAATCCCTAATAAGAATCCTAAATCACCGACACGGTTAATAATAAAAGCGCGTAAGCTTGCTTCATTGGCAGAGTCTTTATCAAAGTAATAACCGATTAAGAGATAAGAGAATAAACCCACCCCTTCCCAACCAAAGAAGAGTAATAAGAAATTATTAGCCATAACCAAACAAAGCATGGCAAAGGTGAAGCCCGAGATATAGGCAAAAAAGCGCGCGTAACCATCTTCGCCTTTCATATAACCAATTGAGTAGACATGCACCAAGGTGGAGACAAATGTCACGATCAGCATCATAAAGACAGATAGTTTATCGACAGTGAAGCTGACCGTCATGCCTAAAGATGGGAACAATGCCCAGTTGAAGTAGGTTACGGTATAAACCTCATTGTGCAAATAAACGCCTAATGCCAGAACAACACTCAAAATAAAGGATAAAAGTACCAAGCCAATCGTAATGCAGTTAACACCGGTTAATTGCACCTTTTTTGAAAAAAAGCCGGCAACGATTGCACCTAATGCTGGCGCCAAGATAATAATGGCAATAATAAAATCAATTCCCATCGCCTTAGCCCTTTAATGTGTTTAGTTGACCGACATCGATTGTTTTGCGCGTTCTAAATAGCACAACCACAATCGCCAAACCGATGGCAGCTTCAGCAGCAGCAACCGTTAGAATAAAGAAGACAAACACATCACCTGTGTTTTGTTTCAGCATGCTTGAGAAAGCAATAAAATTCGTATTGACTGCTAAGAGCATTAACTCTATCGACATCAATAAAATCAATAGATTACGACGGTTCATAATAATACCGGCAATGCTTAACGAAAATATAATCGCACTAAAAATCAAATAATGCGTAATGGGTACCGGAATACTAGTCATTCTTAGGTTCTCCCTGATCAGAATCATCTTGTGATTTTTCTTTATTTGCTATTTTTTCTCTTTCAGAAGCGCTTTTTTCTGCTTTCATCTTAACCATTGTCAAACGATCTTTCGCCTGTGTTTGAATTTGCAGACTTGGATTAATCGATTTGTTGCCTGGTTTTTTACCACGGAAAGTCAAGGTAATAGCAGATACCATCGCCGCTAATAAGACCATACCGGCAAGCTCAAACGCATAGAGATATTTATTTGAGAACATCTCGCGCCCTAGATTTTCAACCGTGCCTAAACCACCGGTCATTGTTCTATCAGCAAAGGTATGACTAACCACAATTGAAATAAGTACGGCCAAGCACGCACATAATAAGATCACGATCGGCCAGTAGAATACTAATTTCTTCTGTTTGATGACGATATCGATATCTAACATCATTACCACAAACAAGAACATCACCAAAACCGCGCCAACATAAACAACGATCAAAAGTAACGCCAGATACTCCTGCTGCATCGTAAGCCAAACGCCCGCCGCCGCAAAGAAAGTAAAGACTTTTGCAATAACTGCACGCACTGGGTTTTTTGCACTGATCACCAATAGCGCGCCTAGCACCGTTAGTGCAGCAAATACATAAAAGATAATATTTACACTCATCGATCCCTACCTAAATGCTCTGTCTGCTTCACGATCTTTCGCGATCTCATCTTCATACTTATCACCGACCGCCAAAAGCTTTGCTTTGGTCATGATATTTTCACCACGTTTTTCAAAGTGGTATTCAAACACACGTGTTTCAACAATCGAATCCACCGGACAAGACTCTTCACAAAAACCACAAAAGATACATTTGAATAAATCAATTTCATATTTTGTCGTACGTCTTGAACCGTCTTCACGAGGTTCTGCTTCAATAGTAATCGCCAAGGCTGGACAAACGGCTTCACATAATTTACACGCGATACAACGCTCTTCACCATTCTCATAGCGGCGAAGTGCATGCAGTCCACGAAAACGACCTGATTGCGGCGTTCTTTCATCCGGGTATTGCACAGTTACTTTTCGCGTGAAAAAGTGCTTACCCGTAATCTTAAGACCTTTTAACAATTCCCATAGCAAAAAGGTCTGACAATAGCGTTTAATTGCTTTAAACATCAATAAATCTCCTACCACCAAGGACCTAAGCCAAGTTTAACCATAAATGCAACCACAATAACCCATACTAAAGTTACTGGAATAAATATCTTCCAGCCCAATCGCATTAATTGGTCATAGCGATATCGTGGGAAAGTTGCACGAATCCATAAATACATAAACATGAAAATACCGGTTTTTAAGAATAACCAGATCATGCTAGGCACAAAGCTAAAGAACTGATCCAGTACAGGGATATTTTCAAATGGCGAAATCCAGCCACCTAAAAAGAAAACCGCAGTTAACAAGCTAATCAAAATCATATTGGCATATTCTGCTAAGAAGAATAACGCAAAGCGCGCACCGGAATACTCGACATGATGTCCGGCAATAATCTCAGACTCACCTTCGATCACATCAAATGGCGCACGTCCCGTCTCAGCAACGCCTGAAATAAAGTAAATAACAAACAAAGGAAATAGCGGGATAAAATACCAGTGCCAAATACCACCTTGTTGTGTTTCGACAATCGTGCTTAGATTAAGTGAACCCGCGGCGATCAACACACCTATGATGGCAAAACCCATTGCTAGCTCATATGAGACGACCTGAGCTGCCGCACGCAATGCACCAAACATTGCATATTTTGAGTTAGATGCCCAACCAGCAATAATCACACCATATACTGCAATTGAAGTCATTGCCAAAATATACAACACACCGGCATTGATATCCGCTAAGACGATACCCTTGCCAAATGGCACAACTGCCCATGCAGTATAAGCAGGGGCGAAAGCAAGCATCGGTGCGATAAAAAACAAATAGCGGTTTGATTTCGCTGGAATAATAATTTCTTTGAGTAACAACTTAACCGCGTCAACGATGGGTTGTAGTAAACCAAAAGAACCCACACGATTTGGACCAATACGGTCCTGCATGTAACCGATCACTTTACGCTCTGCATAGGTGTAATAAGCTACAACCAAAATCAAAGGGATAACGATTAATAAGACTTTTAGAACAATCCAGATAATATCTAAAATCATGCGTTTACCACCGTCTGTTTAATTGGCGTGATTGTAACATTGCCCCAAGCTTTGCCACAAGTCGGCATAAGCTGAAACGGCACGATTATCGTGTCTTTGGCTAATGTTCCATCAACGATAAGATCAATCTCGTACTCTTCGCCATCAAGCTTGACAATAACACGACCTGATGCGTTTATCTCATGCGCTGCGGCATACTTAGCTGATACACGTAGGCTTTGCGCATAATAAGTATCTTTCGTTGCTTGCAATGGTTTAGCACGTCTTAATAACGCATTTGTACAATACATCGATATAGATGGCGTGACATGATAGCCCTCAGTCAATGCTGTTAAGCCTTTTTTAAATAATCCATCAACATCGACTTTTAACTCAGCTTGTTCATGTGTTGTGAACTCCTGATAAACCTCATCAACTGTCTGGTAATCAAAACCATCTAAACTTAATAGGTTTGCTAATACACGCAATACTTTCCACAAAGGTTTACTGTCTTCATATGGTTGGATAACCGCTTTAAAATGCTGTGTTTGTCCAGCGATATTAATAAAGGAGCCATCTTCTTCAAAATGTGTAGTAATCGGCAATATGATATCCGCATATTCAAACATCTCAGCAGTTGCATAGCTTGTAAATGCTGCCACGATATCAATCTCTTGTAGCTTTTGTAAGGCTTCTTGACCTAGCACTGAATCAAACTCAGGTTCAAGTGAAAAGGTTAATAATAATTTGGTTTTATTACTCAATATCGCTTGTGTGTTCATGCCTTGTTGTAAGTTTTCATTAGCACCTGGCAGATACTCACTCGCTGCTCCTGCAAGTAACGCACCCTTGGCATTAGCACCGAAACTAAGTACACCACCTTTGGCAGAGAGTAAGGTTTTAAGCTCAGTAAACAATGCGTAAATTTCAGCAAAATCTTCATTCAAGATCGCATCAAAACCTAAAATCATTACCGGGTTTTCAGAAGATACCAACGCTGTTGCCAAAGCTTCAATTTCAGGCAAAATTTCTAGTGTTTCAATAGTCTTATTAACTATCTCTGATGATATTGGTTGTGAGCTTTTTTGCGCTACGGCTTTCACTAAATTCGCCAGCGCATAAACCATCTCATTGGCTTCAACTTGTGTCGTCTGAACGGCATAATTGAAGTCATATTCTTGGCTATTAAGCGCCAAAACCCTCGCGCCATTTTTCACTGCCTTATGCACGCGGTGATTAATTAATGGGACTTCTTTTCGTAAATAGCTACCAATAAGTAATGCAATATCGGCATTTTCAATCTCAGCTAATTCACAATCAAACCCGATACCGGTGTGTAATGTTAAGGCGTGTGCTGCTTGCATTAAGCGCGTATCAATGTTGTTTGAGCCAACTTGACGCATCAGTTTTTGGATAAGGTATAAACTCTCTGTTGTTAATGAATCTGAGGCAAGACTCGATATAGCATTAACACCGTCTTGCGCTTTGGTCTGCTCGATGGCTACTTTGACAAAATCTAATGCTTCCTCCCACGATACATCAACCCAAGCACCTGCTTTTTTGATCATCGGTTGTGTAACACGATCTTCGGCATAAACACCTGTATAAGCAAAACGATCCTTATCGGCAATCCACGTTTCATTTATACTTTCGTTTTCTTTTGGCACAACACGCATTAGCTGATTGCGACGCGTGTGCGCGTAGATATTGGCACCAACGCAATCAGCGCCTGAAATCGTTGCATATTGTTGCAACTCCCAAGCACGTGCGTGGAATCTAAACGGTTTGGACGTTAACGCACCCACTGGGCATAAATCAATAATATTACCGGATAGCTCTGAATTGACAGTTTTAGCAACATAAGTACCGATTTGCGTGTGATCTCCTCTGCCCATCGCACCAAGCTCTTTATCACCGCTAATTTCCTCACCAAAACGCACACAACGCGTACATTGAATACAACGCGTCATATCAGTTGCCACTAATGGTCCTAAGGTTGGGTCATCAAATACGCGCTTAGTTTCATTATATTTAGAAACATCACTGCCATAACCCATAGCGACATCCTGCAGCTCACATTCACCACCTTGATCACAAATAGGACAATCAAGCGGATGGTTAATCAGTAAAAACTCCATGACTTTCTTTTGATAAGAAAGTGTCGTTGGCGATTTTGTAAAAACCTTCATGCCATCCATAATCGGTGTCGCGCACGCTGGAGATGGCTTTCTTGCCCCTTCAACTTCGACAAGACACATTCTACAGTTGGCTGCTATCGAGAGCTTCTTGTGATAACAAAAGCGCGGAATATAAATACCATGCCTATCAGCGATTTGAATAATCATCTCGCCGGGCTTCGCCGCATATGGCTGACCATTGATCTCGATATTAAGTTGTTTTGTTGCTTCTTTTTCTGACACGGGAGTCACCCTTCATCAATTACGTTTATTTTTAACCCTACGCTTAAATCAGCAATAGGGTTTCACTATTTATTAAGCACCGACAATACTGCGCTTATGTTCAATCATATATTCAAATTCATGTCTGAATTTCTTAATATAGCTTTGTACTGGCCACGCCGCAGCGTCACCTAAACCACAAATGGTATTGCCTTCAATATTTGAGGCGACACGTGCTAAATTATCAATATCTTCTGGCTTACCTTCACCATGCAAAATACGCTCTAAGGTTCTTGCTAACCAACCAGTTCCTTCGCGACACGGCGTGCATTGTCCACAGGACTCTTCATAATAAAACTCTGCTAAGCGCGCTAGTAACTCAACCATACACGTATCTTCATCAAGTACGACAACAGCACCTGAGCCTAACATTGAGCCTGCTTGACCAATAGCTTCATAGTCCATGGTTAAAGATAGCATCTCATCACCAGTTAGGATCTTACATGAGCTGCCACCTGGAATCACTGCTTTGATTTTTTTATTCTCACGCACGCCACCTGCCATCGCTAGCAAGTCTTTAAATGGCGTGCCAAGACCAATCTCAAACACACCAGGAGTATTAACATGCCCTGAAACACAAAAAAGTTTAGTACCACCACTTTTCTCTGTGCCCATTTTCTGAAACCACTCACCACCATGCTCTAAAATCGGCGGTACTGAGGCATAGGTCTCAGTATTATTAATATTGGTTGGACAACCATATAGGCCTTTATTGGCTGGAAACGGTGGTTTAAATCGCGGTTGACCTTTACGCCCTTCAAGCGAATTTAATAATGCCGTTTCTTCACCACAGATATAAGCACCCGCGCCAATTGAACAATATAAATTAAAATCAACACCTGAACTACGCAGATTAAAGCCGATCAAACCCATGGCACGGGCTTCATTTAAGGCAGCCTCAAAACGTGCAATCGGCTCATAAAACTCGCCACGGATATAGTTATAACCAACTGTTGCACCGGTGACATAACCAGCAATTGCCATGCCTTCGATTAATTGATGTGGATTATTGCGTAAAATCTCACGATCTTTGCAAGTACCTGGTTCACCTTCATCGGAATTACATACAACATACTTCTGCCCTGGCAAGTTGCGCGGCATGAAGCTCCACTTAAGACCTGTAGGGAAGCCCGCACCACCACGACCACGTAGACCTGATTTTTTAAGCTCTTCAATAATAACTTCAGGTGGAATCTTCTCATCAAGAATTCTTTTCCAATAAGAGTAGCCCCCGATTGACTCGTAAGACTTCAATGACCACGGTCGCTCAAGGTGCAGGGTTCTAAAACACACTTCATTCGCCATCTGCTACTCCAAAGAATCAATAATTTGATCGACTTTTGCAATGGTTAAGTTTTCATAAAAAACCTTATCCACTTCCAACATTGGCGCACCACAGCATGCACCCTGACACTCAACAGACTTTAACGTAATTCTACCATCAGCCGTTGTTTGCCCTGCTTTAATATCAAGCTTATTTTCAAGATGCGTCATGATTTTCTTGGCACCATTTAACATACACGAAAGATTAGTACATACATTTAGCTTATGCCTGCCTACTTTTTTAAGATCATACATGCTGTAGAAAGTTGCCACTTCATAGACTGAAGCTGCTGGCACATCCAAATAAAGTGCTAATTTATCCATTAATTCTTCAGTTAAATAGCCGTTGTTATAGTCTTGCAAAACATGCAAGCCTGGGATGATGACAGAGCGCTTTTGATTAGCAGGATAGCGCTTTTCCCAATTTTCTAGCAACTCAGTGACTTGAGGTGAAAAGATTTCTTTTTTATCTAACTTATTCTCTAACATAGACAAACCTTACTTATCTATCTACATCGCCAAACACAATATCTTGTGTCGCAATAATTGCCGGAGCATCGGATAACATATGCCCGCTTAACATTTCATTCATCGCACTTAAATGGGTAAAGCCTGGCGCTCTAATCTTTAGACGATACGGTTTATTGGCACCATCTGATACCAAGTAAATTCCAAATTCACCCTTTGGATGCTCTGTTCCCACATATACTTCACCTTCAGGCACACAATAGCCCTCAGAAAATAGCTTAAAGTGATGAATCAAGGCTTCCATACTGTTTTTCATCTCATCGCGCTTAGGCGGAGTCACTTTGTGATTTGGCGCCATAATAGGACCTTCGTTGTGACGTAACCACTCAACGCATTGACGGATGATTTTATTGGATTCGCGCATTTCTGCCATACGTACCAAATAGCGATCATAGCAATCACCATGGCTACCAACAGGAATATCAAAATCAAGTTCGCTATAGACATCATACGGTTGTTTTTTGCGAAGATCCCAAGCAACGCCTGAGCCTCTTAACATTGGACCACCAAAGCCTAATGCCTTAGCACGCTCTGGCGTTACCACACCAATACCAACGGTACGCTGCTTCCAGATACGGTTATTGGTTAACAGGTTTTCATACTCATCAACACATTTTGGAAAACGCTCAGTAAAGTCCCAAATAAAATCAAGCAGTGAACCTTGGCGATTTTTGTTAATGGCTTTTAATTTACGCTTTGATGTGAAACGAGATTTTTCATATTTTGGCATCGTCAATGGTAGATCGCGCGCAACACCACCTGGACGGAAATAAGTTGCATGCATTCGCGCCCCTGAAACCGCTTCATAGCAATCAAACAGATCTTCACGCTCACGAAACGCGTAAAGAAACATCGTCATTGCACCTAAGTCCAAACTATTAGCTGCTGTCCATAATAAGTGATTCAAAATACGCGTAATTTCAGCAAACATCACACGGATGTATTGCGCACGTTTTGGCACTTCAATCTCAAGCAACTTTTCAATCGCCAAGACATAAGCATGCTCATTACACATCATCGATACGTAATCTAAGCGATCCATATAACCAATGCTTTGGTTATATGGTTTGGATTCAGCCAATTTCTCAGTACCGCGATGCAAAAGCCCAATATGCGGATCAGCACGAACAACGACCTCACCATCAAGTTCTAACACCAAGCGCAATACCCCATGAGCCGCCGGATGCACCGGACCAAAATTCATTGTATAGTTTTTAAATTCTGCCATAGCATTCTCAATTACTGTTCATCTAAGTAACGGTTATCTTGACGAATAACCTTAGGCGCATTCACACGCGGATCAATTTCTACTGGTTCGTAAACCACACGTTTTTGCGTTTCATCATAACGCATCTCAACATAACCACTTTGCGGGAAATCTTTTCTAAACGGATGCCCTACGAAGCCATAATCAGTCAATATTCGGCGTAAATCAGGGTGCCCTGTAAAAATAAAACCAAACATATCAAAAGCTTCACGCTCGCTCCAGTTTGCCGCAGGCCAAATATCAACAACGCTTGGCAACATCAGATCAAATTCATCTAAATAAACCTTAACACGCAAACGAATATTAAGCGCCAAACTCATTAAGTGATAAACCACCGCAAAGCGTTTCTTACCCTTATTGGGTTCTTTATGCAATAACTCACCTTGCACAACACCGCGCGAAAAGCCACTACTCGTGGCACTTTGCGTTTTCCACTGATCTTCACCAAAGTTTAAGTAGTCAACGCCACTAATATCAACAAGTTGTTCAAACTTAAATACTTTTTTTAAGCGGATCATCACTTTAATGAGATTATCTTTGGCAATTTCAACGGTAAGCTCACCGTGTTGAAAAGATGTTGAGATAAACTGACTGTTAAAGTCATTTTTTAAATCATCGATAAATTCTTGCGTTAACGACATCGTCATTTCCTCGCAATTGTATTAGTACGTTTGATTTTATTCTGAAGCTGAATAATGCCATAGATAAGCGCTTCAGCCGTTGGTGGGCAACCAGGCACATAAATATCCACTGGCATAATGCGATCGCAACCCCTAACTACGGAATAAGAATAATGATAATAGCCGCCACCGTTAGCACATGACCCCATGGAAATCACCCATTTTGGATCAGGCATCTGATCATAGACTTTACGCAAAGCAGGTGCCATCTTATTACACAAAGTGCCGGCAACAATCAAGACATCTGATTGACGTGGGCTCGGGCGAAATACAATACCAAAACGATCAAGGTCATAACGCGCAGCCCCTGCATGCATCATTTCAACCGCACAACAGGCAAGACCAAAGGTTACCGGCCACAAAGATCCTGTACGCACCCAATTTACTAAAGAATCAGCGCTGGCAGTGATAAAGCCTTTATTATTGTTAATGCCTTCTTCTACTCCCATTCTAGCGCCCCTTTCTTCCACTCATAGATAAATCCAATTAGTAAGATGAACAAGAATATCATCATCGCAATGAAAGCTGCCCATGAAATACCACCTGCACCGCTATCGCGTACCAGCACACCCCAAGGAATCATAAAAGCAACTTCAAGATCAAAAACCAAAAATAAAATAGCAACCAAATAAAAACGCACATCGAACTTGATGCGCGCATCTTCAAATTCAGCAAATCCGCACTCAAATGGTGCGTTTTTTTCAGGGTTCGGGTTATGCACCCCAACAATAATTGATAGCATTTTGCCGCCAATCGCCATTGCTGATGCGATAGCAATCGCCACAATGAGAAAAATCAAAATCGGCAAAAACTCATGATATACACTATACTGCAACATGCCTATATCCTCGTTTTTGGTGCCAAAGGCGGGACTCGAACCCGCACGAGCTGTGCTCACCACCCCCTCAAGATGGCGTGTCTACCAATTCCACCACTTTGGCAAAATAAACTTAACCTTACTAAAACAGTCTTTGACAAATCGCTATAAGCCCATAAGCATCATAGCTTTAACAATCAAAAACTCTACTCTAGCTATTTAGTTGACGCGGGTACCGCTTCTTTTTCTTTAGTTGTTGCATTCTTCACATCCAATGCCTGCTCTGACTTGTCATCAGCGTTTTCAGCATTTGATGTTGTCGCTGTTGGAGTTTTTAGAAGATTGCTCACTGGAAGTGTTACTGCACCTTTGTTTTCTTTTGCATCAGTTGCTTTAGCCTGATCAATCAAAGCCTGCTGAGCTGCTTGCTGCTTTTGGTAATCAGCTTGCGACACACCGCTTGATGCTTGAGCCTCGGCACCCTTGTTTGCATTTTGCTTGCCAATATAGCTTAAACCTATGCTTGTGACAAAAAAAACAGCGACTAAAAAAGCTGTAAACTTAAACATAAATGGCGCCGCTCCTCGGCTACCAAATACGGTTTGAGATGCGCCTGACCCAAATGAGGCGCCCATGTTTGCTCCTTTGCCTTGTTGCAACAATATTAATCCAACAATCAATACCGCAACAATAATATGTACAGTGATAACTAACGCTAACATCTACTCGTTTTGCCTATTTTACATGCTTGGCATTTTTAACCGCTTTTGCATGTTTAACAATTTCACCAAAGTCCTTCCCACAAAGAGAAGCACCCCCTATCAAACCACCATCGACATCTGCCAACTTCAATATCTCATCAGCATTCGATGGCTTAAGGCTGCCACCATATATAATTTTGATATTTTTAGCAAGCTCAACATGGAAGTTTGTGACGATCGAGCGTAAGTAAGCATGGACTTCCTGAACCTGTGATGCCGTTGCCGCAAGCCCTGTACCAATCGCCCATACTGGCTCATACGCAATGATAACATTTCTCAATTGATTTAGAGTCAGCTCATTTAATACCGTGCTAAGCTGAGTTTTTAATACTTCCTCCAATTTACCTCTAGTTCTTTCTTCTAATGTCTCACCAACACAAACAATGGCACAAAGCTCTGCTTCAGTTGCTTTTTTAGCTTTCAATGCAACATCGATATTACTTTCACCAAATAGCGCGCGACGCTCAGAATGTCCAACAATAGCGTATTGACAATTAAAATCCTTAAGCATGCTCACACTAATTTCGCCCGTGTAAGCACCATCATCATATTGGCTAACATTTTGCACACCAAGAGCAACGCCTTTGATATTGTCGCTAACATAGGACAAATAAACATTAGGCACACACACTGCCATATCGGCAGAGAGCGATTCTGTTGATAATTTATTTAATGACTCACATAGACTTTTAATCGATAATAGTGAGCCATTCATCTTCCAGTTGCCAATAATAATTTGCTTTCTCATCGTTACTCCATATTAAGCATTTAACTTTTCTTTAACTTTTTCAACCAAATAATCCACCCACTTTTTGGTTAGATCAACTGTTTTTGCCTCAACCATTACACGCAATACGGGTTCGGTACCTGAGGGGCGCAATACCACACGACCATCATCACCTAAGGTTTTCTCGACAAAGCTAACATCTTCAATCAATAGACTCATATCATTCGCATCAAGTTTCTTTGTCAACGGCACATTAATCATCAACTGCGGCATTTTTTGACTATCAGCCAGCATTGACAAAGGTTTATTTGTTTTTGTTAATAATGCCAAAATTTGCAATGCTGCCATTAATCCATCTCCGGTTGAATTATAACGAAGATCAATAATGTGCCCCGAAGATTCACCACCAAGCGCCCAATTATTCTCAAGCAACAACTCCATCACATAGCGATCCCCCACTTTAGCACGCTTAAATGGTAAATTAAGCTTTGAAAATTCCTGCTCAATCGCAAGATTCGTCATCACCGTACCGACCACACCAGGTATATTTTCATTGTATTTTGCTAAAGCCAATAAAATATCATCGCCATCAACCACACATCCTGTTTCATCAACAAGCATAATCCGATCACCATCACCATCAAAGGCAATACCTAAATCAGCGTTTTGATTGATAACTGCGGTTTTTAATGCATCTAGATGTACCGCACCACAGTTTTCATTAATATTTAAACCATCCGGATTTGATGCAATGTTAACAGTGTTCAAATTCAAGCGCGAAAATACTTCTTTGGCAACACGAAATAGCGCGCCATTAGCGCAATCAACAATGATTTTTTTGTCACTCAAATTAATCTGATCCGCAAATGACGTCAAGCAATGCTTAATATAAGGTTTAACTTCATTGATCTGACTATAAATTTCACCAAACTCACCTTCTGGCTGGTAGTAAAACTCCTCATCAATATAGCGTTCGATCTGATATTCAACATCATCAGGCAACTTATGTCCTTCAGATGAGAATAGTTTAATCCCATTATCATAAAACGGATTGTGTGATGCACTTAATACAACGCCGGCGCCAGCTTTAAAAATTGGTACCATAAAAGCAACAACGGGTGTCGGCACCATGCCTAAATTAATCACATTGACACCAACTGCAGTGATCCCTGCAATAAACCCCGCCTTTAACATATCTGAGGAGCGTCTAGTATCCTGACCAATCACGACGACAAGTGGCAGACGTTTTTCACGCAGCGCTTGTCCCACCGCGTTACCCATCTTCATTGCAAACTCAGGTGTGATCGGATTAACACCTACTTTCCCGCGCACACCATCGGTGCCAAAATATTTCCTTGCCATGTATTTAGTGCTTTTTGCTTTTTAGATTTAAAACGCTCTACATTATGCGCTACTAAATAGAAATCGTTAAGTGCTTTTCTTGGCGAAAGTCGTATTTTCGCTGTGACAGCACTTTAAAAACACTTAACCACAGACCAACCTCCACAAAAAACAAGGTAAATAGTGATTGCTATGATTTCTCACTTTATTGCTCACATTCGTTTCACTTGAGTATATAGTATTAACACGCTAAGATTGCTGCTAATTTTTTTAAAAAGCCAGTATAGATCACATGAAAAAACTTCCAATTGGTATCTCAGGTTTTGCAGAAGTCATCAGCAATGACCATCTCTATATCGACAAAACGCAACATATCTACAACCTACTAGATAGAGGGAAATACTACTTCTTATCACGACCTCGACGCTTTGGAAAATCACTACTTATCGACACCATCAGACAAGTTTTTCTAGGCAATAAAAAATTATTTACAGGTCTACATATAGAGAAACACTGGGACTGGCAAGTGCAACACCCTGTACTGCACTTTACCTTTGGCGAAGGCAATGCTGCCTCAACAGAAGAGTTAGATGCCAAAATCATGCGCTTCTTAGATGAGTATTACCAAAGTTATGAAATAGATAATGTCTACAGCGAAATCAGCAGTCGCTTTGCTTATTTAATTGAACAACTTGCCAAAAATCACCGTAAAGTTGTCATTCTTGTTGATGAATATGACAAACCAGTACTGGATAATATCGACAATACCGAAATGGCAAAAGCGATGCGCCAACGCCTTAGAAACTTCTATAGCGTGATCAAATCTCAGGATGTTAATATTCAATTTGCAATGTTAACCGGCGTATCACGCTTTACTAAAATCAGTATTTTTAGTGAACTCAATAATTTAAAAGATATTACTCTTGATCCACGTTATGCAGACATCTGTGGCTACAACCAATCTGAGTTAGAACACTCTTTTAAAGACTATTTAACCGCTGGTAATGTCGATCTAGACCAGCTTAAAAAATGGTACAACGGCTATAACTTTGCTGGTGACAAGACGCAAAGAGTTTACAACCCTTTTGATATTCTACTATTCATTGATGGTGGCTATCGTTACCAAAGCTATTGGTTTGAAACGGCGACACCCGCTTTTTTGGTTAAGATGATCCAACAAAATCGCTACTTTATCCCTAATTTAGAAGATCTTGTTGTCAGTGAGACCATGTTGTCGAAGTTTGATATTAACGATATGCCGATCGCCACTTTACTCTTTCAAACGGGTTATTTAACCATCAAAGAAATAACAGCACGCGGCAATCGCATGGCATATCGCTTGGGTTATCCCAACTATGAAGTAAAATCAAGCCTAAATGAATCTCTTGCCAATATTGGCACAACCACAGATAACAAAGACTTTATACTTGGTCGCTTGGTTAGCAGTTTTGAAGAAGGCAATTTTGACGACTTAAAGATGATTTTAAGCAGTCATTTTTCCTCTATTCCACATGATTGGTATCGCAACAACCAGATCGATCAATATGAAGGGTTTTATGCCAGCATTGTCTATAGTTTCTTAAGCGCTTTAGGCTATGACACAATACCAGAGGACGTTACTAACCATGGTAAACTCGATTTAACGATAATAATGGATGACAAAATTATCATTATCGAGTTTAAACTCGCCAAACTAGGTGACGCTAAGACCGCAATAGAACAGATCAAATCAAGGAAATACCCTGAAAAATATCTTGCTCTGGCTAAGCCTATTTATCTTGTTGGCATAAGCTTTGATACCGAAGAACGCAACGTTGCTGAATTAGAGGCTGAGCTGTACCAATCGTAAATTATTTGCAGATGACGTAAACAAGTGACATTCTCCACTAGCTGTGTCATAACGTTGTTAGATCGAACTCATAATTTGTCAGCCTGATTTCCCGAAAACACATACCCTTTTAACCCCACAATTGTTACAATACTGGCGATTTTCAACAAGCACTGGATTCTTTGTAATCATTTTGGCAGTGCATATACAAACTAAGGGATAGAATAATGGATCGTAATTTAGCATTAGAAACCGTTCGCGTTACCGAAGCTGCTGCTTTGTCTGCTTGGCGCCAAATGGGTCGAGGAGATGAAAAAGCAGCTGATCAAGTTGCTGTTGATGCTATGCGTCGCGCTTTAAATGGTCTAGATATCGATGGCACTGTCGTCATTGGTGAGGGTGAGCGAGATGAGGCGCCAATGCTTTATATTGGTGAGAAAGTCGGCAAAGGTGGACCCAAGGTTGACATCGCACTTGATCCACTAGAAGGGACAACCATCACAGCCAAAGGTGGGCCTAATGCCTTGGCAGTCATTGCCATGGCAGAAGATGGCGGTTTTTTAAATGCCCCTGATGTTTATATGGAAAAGATTGCAGTAGGTGGACATGGCATGCCGGCAGATATTATCGATATCAATGCGACACCTGCTGAGAATTTGAAAAACTTGGCGCAATTTAAAAAAGTCCCTATTGAAGCGCTCGTTGTCTGTATATTAGATCGCCCACGCCATGAACAGATTATCCGTCAAGTCAGAGAAGCCGGTGCGCGCATTGCCCTTATTGGCGACGGTGATGTTTCCGCAGTCATTGCTACCGCGCAAGAAGATACTGGCATTGATATGTACATGGGCACAGGAGGGGCACCCGAAGGCGTGCTTGCCGCGGCAGCCCTTCGTTGTTTAGGTGGACAAATGCAAGGTCGCCTTATTTTCAGAAATGACGATGAAAAAGCACGCGCTAAGAAATGGGGCATTAATGATTTGAATAAAATCTATCATTTAAATGACCTAGCTTCTGGCAATGTGTTGTTTGCCGCAACAGGTGTCACCGATGGGCAGATGCTCAAAGGTGTCAAACGCAAAGGTCAATTTGCACAAACACATAGCCTTGTCATGCGCTCATTATCAGGCACAGTAAGACATATCGAAGCCGAGCACAATTTCAACTTCAAGAAAGGTTTTGAGTATTTATAACCGAGATTAGGTAAAATATGCTTTCACATAAACAATTACTGATCTTTGCTGCCATTGCCAAACATGGCAGCATTACCAAGGCATCGGAGAGCTTAAGTCTCACGCAGCCGGCATTAAGTACAGCACTATCATCACTTGAGACTCAGCTTGGCGTTAAGCTCTTTGATCGCATTGATCGCAAAATCGTGCTTAATCATCATGGGCAACAGCTTTACCCCAAGGCAATGGCGCTTTTAGAAGCTACTGATAAAATTGAGCATTTCTTCAAACACACACAAGCACTTGTCGGCAGTTTGCATATTGCCGCAAGTAATACGATTGGTAATTATATTCTGCCGACACTTATGTCTTCCTTTAAACAACAGCACCCTGAAGTTGAGCTATCCCTTAACATTGGTAATAGTGAACAAGTTATTGAATCGGTGATTTCCCATCAAGCAGATTTGGGATTTATTGAGAGTGCTAGCTTAAGTAATCAGACCAATTGTTTTGCCTTTGCCAAAGATAAATTGAAACTTTTTGTGCATAAAGATCATCCTTTAGCCAAAGAAAAAACGGTCGATATTAAAACACTGAAAAAACACCCATTTATTCTCAGAGAAAAAGGCTCAGGCAGTCGCACGCTGATCGAGCAGACCATGCTGCCATTATTTGATTATCAATTGAATTTATTCTTGGAGCTTGGTAGTAGCGAGGCCATTATTCTTGCGGTATTAAATAGCAATGCCATTGGCTGTGTTTCACTATCTGCCTTACACAATCAATCAAACATTCACATCCTTGAATGCCCTGAAATGAAACTTGAAAGAGACTTGCTTATTGTCCAAAATAAACGCGCGCACATCTCAGAGCTTACCGAAGAGTGGCTCGATTGGGTCACTAATAAATAATTTCAATCCAACCCATAAAATTTAACACATTTTATTTATATAAGAGTCAACATAAACTAACACCATAACAATATTCATAGAGGTGTTTATCATGACTCAGAAATTACATGGTTTTTTAGAAAAAGTCCCGACACCAATGGCTGGTTTAGCCCTTGGTATTTCAGGTTTAGGTTGGTGTGCTGAAAATGCATTACCAGCTAACCATAGCTTACAAATCGCTTCAGCAATTATTGCTGGCATTTTATTATTATTTGTTGCTGCTAAATTTATTGTTTGGCCACAAAAGCTGCGTCAAGACCTTGCGCACCCTGTTGTTGGCAGTGTGGTACCTACTTTTGCCATGGCTTTAATGATTATCTCCAACAGCATTAATTACGTAAGTCATCTTGCTGCTGAACTTGTATGGGTTTTTGCAGTGACTATTCACTTACTCTTTTTAGCGGCATTTATTTATCATCGCATGCGTGAATTTAAACTACACCATATGGTGCCATCATGGTTTGTGCCACCTGTTGGCATTATCGTTGCCGATGTTGCTTTCCCTGGTGGTGTGCTACAACCATTAGCAAGTGCACTATTGTATTTCGGCTTAATCAGTTATGCCATCTTATTACCATTAATGCTATATCGCGTGATGTTTACGCATGAGATTCCTGATGCAGCTAAACCAACCATTGCGATTTTTGCAGCCCCTGCCAGCTTATCATTAGCGGGTTATTTAACAGTTACCCAGGATCCATCACCTATTATTGTGATGCTACTATTTGGCATTGCCATATTGATGACTGCAATGATCTATTTAAGCTTTGTTAAATTAATGAGCTTAAGCTTCTCCCCTGGGTTTGCGGCATTTACTTTCCCGATGGCTATTGGCTCAACTGCCTTATTTAAAACTGCTTACTGGGCAGAGCATACCTTAAACCTTGCACCGCAATATGTTAGCCAAATCCATTACTTGGCAGTATTTGAACTTATTATTGCTGCACTCGTTATTGGTTATGTTGCTTGGAAATACTTCTATCATCTTGTTATTGAAAATCTATTTGTTGCTCAAACTGCTTCTTCTACCAACTAACATCCAACATCTAACATCTAACATCTAACATCTAACATCTAACATCTAACATCCAATCAATTATTTCTGAAAAAACATAAAAACCAACTATATTAAATAGCAGAGCATAAAACGGAGTTTAAGCGTGCACATTAAACATAATAATCGCCTTACCACTACATTGGCTTGATTATTTTGTTGATATTGTCATGAAGATTTCACTCACCACAGCTACTATTCAGCTGATACTCGCCATGGTTATGTGGTATAGATTAAGAAAGAGATGATTATTTATCTGAATCGTTATAGTAGGCGTTAACACCTTTAAGAATTTTAAGCGCTTTTAAGCGCGCTTCAGCTTCAGCCAGCATTTGACGCGCTTCTTCGACTTCCACTTTGTCGCTATCACGTGCTTTCTTTAATGCTTCTTCGGCTTGTTGACGCGCCTTCTCAGCAGCAGCTTCATTAAGATCTTTAGCACGCTCCATCACATCAGAGAGAATAATCACTTGATGTGGCTGAACTTCTAAGATGCCACCAGAGATATAAAGCGTATCTTTTTCATTATTTTCACGTTCAATGCGGACGACACCAGGAGGCAAGGTCGATAGAAGCTGTGTATGACCAAAGGCAATACCCATCTCCCCTTCCGTGCCTCTGAGGCTTACCATTTTGGCACGCGCCTCATAGACTGAGCCTTCTTGACTAACCACATTGACTTTCAGTAGTTTATCAGACATCACTGATACCTCTTAGATTGACTTTGCTTTTTCAATCGCTTCTTCGATGGTTCCAACCATATAGAAAGCCTGTTCAGGCAAGTGATCATACTCACCTGCAACAATTGCTTTAAAGCTTGCAATCGTATCTTTCAATGGCACGTATTTACCAGGGTTGCCGGTAAAGACTTCAGCAACGTGGAATGGCTGTGATAAGAAACGTTGGATTTTACGCGCACGTGATACGATCAATTTATCTTCTTCAGATAATTCATCCATACCTAAAATCGCAATAATATCTTTTAGCTCTTTATAACGTTGTAGTGTTTGTTGAACGCTGCGCGCTACTTCGTAATGCTCTTGACCAACCACTAATGGATCCAACTGACGAGATGTTGAGTCTAATGGATCAACCGCAGGGTAAATACCTAACTCAGCAATTTGACGTGACAATACGATTGTTGCATCCAAATGCGAGAAAGTTGTTGCAGGTGATGGATCTGTTAAGTCATCCGCAGGTACGTATACGGCTTGAACAGAGGTAATTGAGCCTGTTTTTGTCGAGGTAATACGCTCTTGCAACACACCCATTTCATAGGCAAGTGTTGGCTGATATCCTACAGCTGATGGCATACGTCCTAAAAGTGCAGATACTTCTGTACCTGCTAATGTGTAGCGATAAATGTTATCGATAAACATCAATACATCACGATTCTCATCACGGAAGCTCTCAGCAATTGTCAAACCTGTTAATGCCACACGTAAACGGTTTCCTGGTGGCTCATTCATTTGCCCGTAAACCAATGATACTTTATCTAGTACGTTAGAGTCTTTCATCTCATGATAAAAGTCATTACCTTCACGTGTACGCTCACCAACACCCGCAAACACAGAGAAACCACTATGCTCTTTAGCGATGTTATTGATAAGCTCCATCATAGTAACGGTTTTACCAACGCCAGCACCACCAAACAAGCCAACCTTACCACCTTTTGCAAATGGACAAATAAGGTCGATTACTTTAATCCCAGTTTCAAGGATTTCAGCACTTAACGCTTGATCTTCAAATGCAGGGGCTTTTTTGTGAATTGGTTGTCTTTCATCACACTTCACAGGACCGCATTCATCAATTGGATTACCCAATACATCCATAATGCGCCCCAAAGTGCCATGCCCTACAGGCACTGAAATTGGCGCATTGGTGTTTTTGACTTCTAAACCACGCTTTAAACCATCAGATGAACCCATCGCGATACAACGCACGACACCGTCACCGATTTCTTGTTGCACTTCTAACGTTAAACCTGTCTCGTTAACAATCAGTGCATCATAAACTTTTGGTACATTATCGCGCGGGAAAGTTACGTCAATCACCGCGCCGATAATTTGGCTAATTTTACCCATACTCATTTTTATGTCCTCTTAAATTTAAACTGCCGCAGCACCGGAGACAATCTCCGCGAGCTCTTGCGTAATCATTGCTTGACGTGCTTTGTTATATTGCAACTTCAGTGAATTAATAATATCACCAGCATTATCAGTTGCATTTTTCATCGCTAGCATTCTAGCTGCCTGTTCACACGCGAGATTCTCAACCACGCCACAGTAAACTTGCGACTCGATATAACGCACTAACAACACATCTAATACGCGCTTAGCACCTGGCTCATACAGATAATCCCAATGCCCTGTAATCGATTTATCTTCTTTTACAGCGCCCTCTTTCGGTTTAAGGATTGGTAATAACTGCTCTTTAGTCGGCTGCTGCTTGATGGTGTTGACAAACTTATTGCTAAACAGCATTAAGTTATCAATTGTATTCTCATCAAACGCCTTAACCATTACCGATACTGCACCGGTAATTGAGCTTACTGTATCACCATCGTGAAAGTTGGCAACAGAGACGATATTGACCTTACGTAAGCGCTTAAAAAAGCTCTCAGCTTTAGAACCGATTAAGCATAGATCAACTTCAACCTTCTGCTCTTGGTAATGCTTAATTGACTTTAACACTTCTTTAAACAAGTTAATATTCAAGCCACCGCATAAACCGCGATCCGTCGAAACAATCACCATACCGACACGCTTAACTTCACGCGACTGGAAGTATGGATGTGTATACTCCATACTTGCACGCACAACGTGATGAATAATATCAAGCGCATAATGAGCGTAAGGTCTTGCTTCTTCCATACGATCACGCGCCTTGCGCATCTTACTGGCGGCAACTAACTCCATCGCACGCGTAATTTTCTGGGTATTCTTAACGCTGTTAATTTTAGTACGTATTTCACGACTACCAGACATGATACCCTCCTATTACCAAGATTGCGTTTCTTTGCACTCTTTGATCACTTTTTCAAGTTGAGCGGCAATCTCATCGTTGTAGTTGCATGTCTTATTGATCTCATCCATCAATGCCTTGTGCTGACTTTCAGCAAAAGCATGCAAGGCTGCTTCAAATGATCCAACTTTACTCAGTTCAATCTCATCTAAGTGACCTTTATCAACTGCATATAGTGACAATGCCATTTTAGCGATGCTCAGTGGTGAGAATTGCTTTTGCTTCATCAACTCCATCACACGCTCACCACGCTTTAATTGCGCGCGTGTTGCATCATCTAAATCTGAGGCAAATTGTGAAAATGCTTCAAGCTCGCGATATTGCGCTAGTGCCAAACGTACACCGCCACCTAGCTTTTTAATGATCTTAGTTTGCGCTGATCCACCAACACGCGATACTGAGTTACCGGCGTTAATCGCTGGACGAATACCCGCATTAAATAAATCTGTCTCTAAGAAAATCTGACCATCGGTAATTGAAATCACGTTGGTTGGAACGAATGCTGAAATGTCCCCTGCTTGCGTTTCAATAATTGGTAATGCAGTTAAAGAACCTGTTTTACCTTTGACTTCACCGTTTGTCGCTTTCTCAACGTATTCAGCATTAACACGTGCTGCACGCTCTAACAATCTTGAATGAAGATAGAAAACATCCCCTGGATACGCTTCACGTCCTGGTGGACGACGTAACAATAATGAAATCTGGCGATATGCCCATGCTTGTTTTGTCAAATCATCATAAATAATCAAAGCATCTTCACCGCGATCACGGAAATACTCACCCATCGCACAGCCGGCATAAGGTGCTAAGTACTGAAGTGCTGCTGAATCAGCTGCATTAGCAGCAACAATGATTGTATGCGCTAAAGCATCATGCTCTTCTAGTTTACGAACAACATCGGCCACTGATGACGCTTTTTGACCAACCGCCACATAAATACACTTTACACCCGTATCTTTTTGGTTGATGATCGCATCGATTGCTACTGCTGTTTTACCAGTTTGTCTATCACCAATAATCAATTCACGCTGACCGCGCCCAATTGGCACCATCGCGTCAATTGCTTTAATACCCGTTTGCACTGGCTGATCAACTGATTGACGCCAAATCACCCCTGGGGCTACTTTTTCAACCGGTGAAGTGACCGTTGTTTTGATATCACCTTTGCCATCGATTGGATTACCCAAGGCATCAACAACACGACCTAATAACGCTTCACCCACTGGGACTTCTAAAATACGCCCTGTGCAATATGCTTTTTGACCTTCTTGAATATGCTCGTAATCACCTAAGACAACGGCACCAACTGAGTCTTGCTCAAGGTTAAGGGCTAGACCATAAACACCGCCTGGCAGCTCGATCATCTCGCCTGCGGCAACTTCATTTAAGCCATGAATACGAATAATACCATCGGAAACAGATACGATAGTACCTTCTGTTTTTGTTTGTGGCGCATTGTCAAACTTGGCAATACGCTCTTTTATTAATTCACTAATTTCTGCTGGAGTAAGCTGCATAGTCTTTATTCCTATTAATCTTGTTTAAGCTTGTAGCTCGTGCTGTAATTTTTGAAGCTTGCCTTTGATAGAACCATCAATAATATGATCCCCTATCTCAATCGTTGCTCCACCAATTAAACTTGCATCAACTGCCACGTCAATTTCAATTGCGCACTGATATTTTTGCTCAAGTTTTGTTTTTAATTTTTGAATTTCTGCATCAGAAGTTTCAAATGCCGTCGTGATCTTCGCCTTTTTGGCTTTCTCATCTTCGGCTTTATGTAATAAAAACAACTTATAAATCGTTGGAATAACTGTCAAACGATTATGCTCTGCAGCCAGTTTGACAAAATTCTTACCATGCTCATCAAGCACGTCTTTTAAGACATCAAATATCAATACGGATACATCTGACTGAGAATAGGCAGGGTTATCAAGCAACAATGCCACCTGATTATCTGTCACACATTCCGACAGATTAAGTAGCATAATATTCCAGTTTGCAACGGCATTATGTGCTTTAGCATACTCGTAAGCAGCTTGCGCATAAGGTCTTGCAATCGGCGTTAAGTCTGCCATGATCGTACCTCTTAAAGTTCGGCTGCCATTTCTTCCAATAAATGATTATTGGTTGTCATATCAATGTTTTTACTAATAAGCTTTTCAGCACCAGCAACAGCAATGCCTACGACTTCTTTGCGTAGTTTTTGCTTCATTGCAATCATATGTGCTTCAGCTTCATCATTAGCCGCTTTACGAATACGATCTGCATCAACACGTGCCGCTTCTTTGGCTTCTTCATCGATTTGCATCGCACGCATATTCGCTTGCTCAATAATTTTCGTTGCTTGTGCTTTTGCTTCATGAATAAGCTCTTGCGCTTTTCTTTTAGCAACTTCTAGCTCTTTTTCCGCGCGATCAGCGGAAGCCAAGCCATCAGCAATCTTTGCACGACGTTCGTCCATTGCTTTTTTCAACGGCGGCCAAACGAACTTCATGGTAAAACCGACAAAGATGATAAAGGTGATCATCTGGCCGATTAGCGTAATATTAATATCCATGATTTCTCCTTGTGGATATGTTCAGGATTTATCGTTAATTATGCACCTAGTGCTTTTGTTGCAGCTTCTGCTAAACCGTTAATTGCTAATGGGTTTGCATAAAGAACCAAGAAACCGATTGCAATTGAGATCGCCGCGAACGCATCAACGAAAGCCGCTACGATAAACATACGACCCAGTAACATACCGCTTAATTCAGGTTGACGTGCCACACCCTCTAGGTATTTACCACCTAACACACCAAAGCCAATCGCAGTTCCTAATGCAGGCAAAGCAATCAATAACGCAACGGCAATTGCTGTTAGACCGTTTAATTGACCTAGTACTTGTAATGACATTTCCATTTTTTTCTCCTTAGTTGGTTTTTTAGTTTTAGTTTTTTAACTCGTTTAATTCTTAACTCTCATTAATGGTCATCTTGCGCAAGATTCAAATAAACCACTGTTAGCATCATAAATACAAACGCTTGGATCACGATAACTAAGATGTGGAAAATCGCCCATAATCCGCCCAATGTCCATTGAATCCACCATGGCAATAAAGCAATCAAGATAAAGATCAACTCCCCTGCGAATAAGTTACCGTACAAACGCAGTGATAGTGATAACGGTTTAACGACTTCATCAATAATTCTAAAGGCGATATTTAATGGGAAAACCCAGATACCAAAGGGCGCACTTAAGATTTCTTTTAATAAACCAAAGCCACCTTTGGCCTTAAGGTTATAACCAATAATCAAAATAAAGACACTCAATGATAACGCAAAGGTTAAGTTAGGATCAGCCGTTGGCACGATCTTAAAGTATGCTTCAGACGAACCACCAAAAAGCACGATTAAGCGCCCTGCCAAGTCTACTGGAATCAAATCCATGAAGTTCATCAACAATACCCATACGAAAATCGTAATCGCAAGCGGAGTAACAAAGTCACGCTTATGATGATAAGTATCAGCTACTGCGCCATCGATCCATTCACATATGAGCTCGACCCCATTTTGGAATTTACCTGGAGTATCTGAGCTTGCTTTTCTTGCTGCTAAATACATTAAGCTTAAGAAAAACACGCCCAATACAATACTGACTATAAGGGTGTCTAAGTTTAGCGTCCAGAACGAAGAATCGCCCAAGCTCACCTGCCAATGGTGAAGATGGTGTCTTACATATTCTGAAGAAGTTAAGCTTTCTCCTGCCATATCACTCTTCTCTTATTTGTTTAGGGTTTATTTTAAATGGGTTAACTTCATAAAAAGCGGCATAAACCACATTGCCAGTTGCAACACCAAAAGACCTGCAATATACGGCAGAAACTTCGGTTGCACGTAAATTGCAATCAACACAGTGCCGACAGCAACCATGACTAATTTTGCAAACTCACAGGCATATAAAATGCACACTTCTTTGAATGGATGATATTGCGCTTTGCGCAAAAAAAGACGTAATAAAAAAACAACATTGGCTACAAACATCAAACACGAGCCCAACAGGAACCCAACGGCATAGCTTTTACCCCACAAAAGACACACCAAACTCCCCAAGATCACAAGGATCATTTGGAAAGCAAAAAAGTGCCTTTTATATAGTTTTCGGTTTGCTAGCATCGTTAGATTTTATCCCTTAATTTTACGCCAAGCAGTATATAGAGCGTAAGCTATCGGCGCAAGCGAAAAGTGTTCTTTTTATGTAAAGGCTATTAACACAAGCACTAGAGCATTTATCAGCCTAGACTTACACCCTATCCATGGGCAACTCAAAGCTAAAAGAAGTCCCCTTACCTAACTTACTCTCAACACGAATACTCGAGCCATGTAATTCTAGTAATAGTTTGACAATAGTTAGCCCCAACCCCATGCTATGTTGAGACTGCACGCTATTTTTTGCACGATAACTTGGGTCAAACACATAGGCTAACTCGTCCTCAGGAATGCCTTTCCCTTGATCTTTAATGCTTATAATAATAACATCCACGCTAGATTTAATGCTTAGAACTACTTGTTTGCCTGAAAATGAATGCTTTATTGCATTATCAATTAAATTAGTTAAGATCCTTTCAAGCGCGCGAATATCAGCATTTACATATACGCCAGTATCATCACAGTCAAGCGTCAGTAAAACACCTTTTTCTAGTGCATTTAATCGAAAAGAATTTAACACATCATTCGCTAAATCAGCAATTAATATGGGTTCTAAGCTTAATTTCTGCTGACTAGTTTGCAAGTAAGCAATCTCTAACAGCTGTTCAATAAGTCTTTGCAAATTATTGGCATTTTTTAATGCAATTTCAATATAACTCTTATTTTCAGCACCCTCATTTAGGATAAGCCATGTCTCCAAATAACCTTTTAATGATGCAAGCGGTGTTTTAAAATCATGCGAAACATATGAAATCAAGTCTTTCCTTAGTTTCTCGACAGATTTAATTCTAGTGAACTGTGCTGCGATATGAAAAGATAGTTCATCAAAGTGCGACTCTAGGCTATTTATTTCTATTGCTTTCCAAATATTTTTTTTCGGCGCTGTTGGCAATTGAGCAAAATCGCTTTCTCGAAATTGAAGCATCTGCTTATTCAGCCTCAGTATTGGCTTAGTAATACCCAGATATACATAGACAATTAAAAGCAATATCAATAACGACATAAATATCATAAATAAAAATATCTTCTTAAAGTTTGTTGACCATAGGTATTGTAGATTGCTACTTATTTTCTTGTGACTATTTAAAACAATGTATAAATACCCGACAAGCGTATCATCAGGCTTGCTAATAGGAGCAACCGAAAATGTACTTGATTCCTCTAAACTTGCTGGGTTTGTACCATAAATAGGTAAACCCTTATCGCTTAAAAAATTTTTAATTGGCTTCAAGTCAACTATATCTCTTTTAATCCCAATATTTGCCTCTGATGTTGCGATCAATCTGCCTGATTTATCAACAGCATAAACCTCATACTCAGGACCTAGCTGCATCAGATTATTAAAAATTTGGCGCAGACATTGCTCATCAACTTTACCGCGCTTCAAGTCACTATTATTAGCAACAACATAGCTTGCTAACGATCGATGAATCTCTTGATCAACCGTATCATTAAAGGTTCGATTTACATCATGAAAGGCAAAAACAATAATTATCATCACAAACAATGTTAATAAAAAGATAGGTGCTGCTAATTGAACACTTAGGCGATTTTTAAACATTTACGCACCATGAAAACTATAACCAACACCCCACACAGTTTTAATATATATAGGATTTGCAGGATCTGGCTCCAATTTCATCCGTAAACGATTAATATGTGAGTTCACCGTATGCTCATAGCCACTATATTTAACACCCCAAACGCAATCAAGTAACTGCTCTCTACTATAGACACTCTGTGGGTTTTTCGCCAAAAAATATAAGATATCAAACTCTTTGCTGGTTAACTCAACTTCTTTTTGATCTCTAAATACTTTGTGTTTATCAGGGTCTATCACAAGACTACCTATCCGTAGGCTCGACTTATGCGTACTTACAGATAAGGTATTGCGCCTAATTAAGGCTTTTACACGCGCTTGAAACTCCAATACTCCAAATGGCTTTGTAAGGTAATCATCCGCACCACAAGACAACCCTTCGACCTTATCAATCTCACTACTACGCGCTGTTAGCATTAATATTGGAGTTTTCTGGGTGTGCTCACGCACATATTTGCATAGATCCAAGCCATCACAATCAGGTAAATTAAGATCGATTGTTATTAAAGAAAACTCGTGATGCAATAGCGCCTTTTTCGCCGATTCACCATTAGCGCACACAACCACTTCAAATTCCAACATTTTAAGATTAATCTCAATCAAACCGCTAATATCTTCCTGATCCTCAATCACTAAAACTTTCACTTTTGAAATCCTCTTTGTCTTAAATTGCAAATCCACTATTTGCAGAGCTTTTGACAGGATATCATAGCACATAGCTTAACCAAATGAGAACGTATATATTTGCGCACCAGGTCTTAATGCTTTTAAAGTAATGACTCCATTTGTTACTTTTTTAAATGACAGCAGTCTATACAATCGATGATCGCTTACTAATAACTCATTTTTACTACTAATATCAGAGCCCCGATCAGCATTTAAAGGCTTGCCATTTAGAAGTATCTCAAAAGAAGCTCCTTGTTGCTTATCACCCAAGCCTGCTACCATATAAACTTGGCGTGCTGTAAAGTGCAAACTAATTTCAGCGCCTGCTTTTTGCGGGGTAATATATTTATCTGTGATTTCCCACAAACCTGACAATCCCCAATAGTTAAGTTTAAGATCCATCATACCTTTATATAGGTTTACACCATAATGCAGCCCTTGCTTATTAGCAAATCGCTCGGCTCTTTCAAGTCCAGGATAAGTCTCTGGTGTGGAATAGTAATCAACATCTTCTGATATTTGGCTTGATGCACTATTTTCATCTAGATTCTTGTTCAAGTTTAACAGCTGCTTTATATTATGCTCAATCACATCCTCATCACCTTCGCCATCATGACGATAGATCACTTGACCATCTTGATCAATAAGGTATTGCTCTGGCCAATATTTATTTTCATATCTTAACCATGTCGCAAATTTATTATCTTGGACAACTGGATAGGTAATTTTAAAATCTTTCACTGCCTTGGCAACATTTTCATATTTTTCTTCAAATGGAAACTCAGGTGAATGAACACCAATCACGACAAATCCATACCTGCCATACTTTTGATATAAATTTTCAAGGTTAGGAACTGTACGAATACAATTAATACATGAATATGTCCAAAAATCTACTAAAACGACTTTACCTTTTAGCTCTGAGAAGTTTAATGCCGAAACATCACCATTCTTCTTAGCAAAGAATTCTGTTAACGCAGATGTTTTTATAGCACTTACATCAGTAATCCATTTCCCTGGAGCAATCGTTGGTGCGTCATAAGGATCATTTAATCCATCCTTAAGATTACTATGTAATTTTATTTTTGGCTTATCACCTGGTGTAGTAGTTGATGACATCGACATAATATCTGCCGCTGAGGCATTGGTTACAAAATATTTCTGTACCACATTTGTGTACCCAAAAATTAAAGATGACAGAATGATAACAACACCAAATACTTTCTTTATTAACTGCGAACGCTGGCGCAAAAAAGCAATTTTCCCAATAATCTTTCTACTAAAGATCGCAATGATAAACATTGGAATAGCGCTACCTAACGAGAACGCCAATAAAATCAAATAACTATAATAAGTTGTTTGACTCGTAATTGTTTGCAAAATGACCGCCGCAAGTATAGGACCAGCACATGGCACCCAAACGATACTTATCAATGCACCGAAAATAATACCACTAAAAAATCCACCCTCATTATTATTCAATGTTTTTGAATTTTGCGCTGAATCGGTGAAACGCTGAGTGAGCATCGAAAATTTATTTGCCCACGAATCAAACACCATCGTAATTCCCATTAATATCAATAACGCATAAGCAACATTATTAATCCACTCATCAGGAATGCCCGTCACTTTAATCAGCGCCCTAAGTAATAAAGTTGCCAAAGTAAAAGTCAAAATAAAGCCAACAATAATTCCATAAGGTTTACGTTTTCCCCCTGTTGCGCCACCTGCTAACATAAATGGCAAAATTGGAATAATACAGGGTTGCACGACTAGCCCGATACCCTCTAAAAAAGCAAGTGGTAATGAAAAATTAAGCATGTTTATCTCTCCAGAATCAAGGTGAATTAGTCTATAAGCAGATAAAAGTAAGACATACACACATAAATATCATGATTAAGTGTGATCGAACTTATTAACAAACTAAATGAATAAGTAAAGTGAATAATGATTAATTCTCCCCCTAGAAATTAATCACTGAAAGTACGATATATAATATTACATTGACATCTTTGCGTCTTTCTTCATCATCCCATCATTTTTTTTCATTGCCATCTTGTCATCTTTCATCATCATGGCGTCATGCTTCTTCATTGCCATCTTGTCGTCTTTCATCATCATGGCGTCATGCTTCTCCATCGCCATTTTGTCGTCTTTCATCATCATGGCGTCATGCTTCTTCATCGCCATTTTGTCATCTTTCATCATCATGGCGTCATTTTTCTTCATCGCCATAGTGCTTTCTGCAGCATACACAACCGAGCTAGCACCCAGTGATATCATTGTCATTGATGCCATTAACACAATTGTTTTTCTTAAATTATTTAACTTCATATTTAGCTCCCGTTTAATTTGATTTTGATCTAAGCAATATCATTATCTGATGTAAAAATAACAATTCCATCACAAAAAAAATATTTATTCATCACGCTACAGACAAAGATAAGCTGATGTCGTAATATGCGTGTAGTACTATCTTTATGAGGTTGTGTGTTATGCAGCTTTTTATCAAATGGAATTATTAATCAAATTAAGCGAATTGCTAACTAATTGACATCTAGGCAGCGGTTTATCAATTATAAAAGTACCCACCATTACTAAATGGGAATTCTCCTGGCGCGCCTATACCTCCTAAATTGATTTCGCCGTCTGTATCACCACAGTTAAAAGCCACTCTAAAGTAGAAAATAGCACTAAATATATTTACATTTTCACAATTTTCTGGTGTGAAATTATGTCCAATAAGCTTAAGTGTTCCTCGTTGAGCACTGAATCCAGGAGAACTAAAACCCCAAGCTGTTCCAGTAAACTTAGAATATGAGACTCCAGAGCTTGAACGCACTGGTGTGTCAAGACTGCAGTCAATAGTAAGTGATATCCCACTTGCCAAACCTGAGCATGTAGCTCCTACACTTTGATCTATATGTTGATATTGTCTCCATTCTAGGCGTGTATACCCAGTAGACTCTATCTTATCGGTGCTCCAATTATATTTTGCGTATCTACCATCAGCAAAGAAAAAATAAAACTTATTTTGTTTGTACTCTGTTGCTGCAACAATAAGACGAGGGTCTAAATTATTGGCTTTAAATGCTGGCCACTCAAGAATAGTTTCAGAGTCGGTATAAGCGTGTGATCCCTCATAATCCTTGACGACTCTACCAGTACTAAAAAAGAAATATAGTGTATCACTATCAGGTCTTGGAGCAACAGCTACTAAGTCTTTACGATATTTATATACGGGTTCATTAAACTCAGATATATCTCTTAGTTCTGAAAAACTGTTGTAAGCATAGTGATATCGCCATTTCCCATTAGAATAAAAAACAATACTATAATTAGAATATCTAGCAACCGCTATTATAGAGTAAAGACTACTGTCCAAACCATACATTAAATCAGATACTGGCTTTGGATAATCGTTCGCCTCATCACGATTACCAGTAAAGCCTAGATAGGTACCATTCGAATAACCTATGTATCTAGTATCATTATATGGTGAATTATATGCAAAAATTGGCACAGAATATATACTTTGCCCATACTCTGATACAGAGACATAATCCGTATTACACTTTTGACTATCATTATCGGTTAAAGTCTTGATTTTTAATGAATTAAGACCAATGCAATTAGCAGCTAAATTATAGACATTGCGAGCTCTCTGTTGCAACACAATAACCATACCTTGACCAGGGGCATTACCCCAGAGGTTTCTTGGGGCTGGAGCATTAGTATCAATATTCGGCGTCATATTATGATGCGTATTATCACGCGCCATCACCTCTTGCCGATTTCTATATAAGATAGCCCTGTCAATATTGGCAACTCGAATAGGACCATCAGTGAACCAAGCCATATCTGCTGTAGCAAATCGAGCAAATAATTCTCTTTGATTACGTTCTAAAACATGATACCAGTATTCAGTATCTCGTTGCATCGCTCGGATTGTCGCTCCAAGATTATACCAACGAGCGCCCCAAGTATTCTCAACCTCTATTCTAAGAATCAACGCATTTCCGTTAGTTGGGAGAGCTTCCACTGGTGCAAGATTATTTCCTAAGGGTAATCGATCTCTTTGGTCATTATTATCAAAAAATGCACCCACTAATGTGCCACGATTATCTACTATTACATTATTTTGGTCACCAGCTGAATCAAGCATATTAAATACTTCACTAGGGCCATATTGACCCCCAACATATAATAAATAAATATATTGAGCTGATGCAATCTTTAAAAAAAACATCAAAAGAAAAATTGATATATATTTCATGTTTATCTACCTAATTAGATTGACTTGATAGATGGTAGTGTTTAATGCATAAATAGAAAATTATGAGTAATTATCCACCTTTCGTTACTGTTAAAACCTTTAAACAAGCAACCAATCAATTTCCTTTGCAAATCCTCAATTTAATTGAACACTAATCCATCGCTAATCTGTTAATTCATTTTGGATATGCAGCACTACAAATCATTGTAATAAATATTAACTACAAATCTTGCAGCTGTCCCCCAGTTCCAATCATTAGTGTCAGCTGGGAATTCATCATAAGCCTTATTAAAATAAATATAAGCTATAGCCACTGTTTGTCCTTCACTCAAGTCTACATATTTGCCATCATAACCAGTATTTGGCGGATACATTCCTTCTTGCTTATACTGACAATTATGATATACAGAAAATCCAACTTGATAACCACAATGAATACTATTTTTCCAAAAAATCATATTAGCACCAACTACTTTGAATTTATCCAACCAGTAGAAAGTTATGTTTGCCTCAAAAGTAGCCCAATATTGATTATCCTGACCGATTCTAAAATATGATCTTGCAACCGTATAATCATCAGGAGTCTTAAAATCCCACTGTTTATACCAATCACTATCGTTATTAATATAGAATCCGCTAGGGAACCAGTAACTAATCTTGTGCTGATATTGCACATATTTACCTGTTGCTCTATTGAAATAATAATTCTTACCATCTTTACTGAGATCTGGCTTCAATAGATTTGAAATATCTACAGCTTTCATTGCAGAAGCGCTTGCAGCACCGCAAAGTACCAAAATACCCAGTACTAAAAAATAACATTTTTTACCTGCATTCATAGTGATCTCCTTAATTTTAAAAGCATAATCTATATACGCTATACACATTCCATTTATGAGCAAAATATTGCCTGATAATTAATGTATTAATCCACAATTATAATCTTATCATTACAACAAACTGCATAACTGTGTCTACAGATACCAATTACTGACCAAAAATAATGACCGCCTTATTCTCATTAGGAAGAATTCTAAGATAATGATTGCCATGAACATGCTCAACAATATCAAATGTTGATGAATCATATCCATACTTGACCCTAAATAACTGTCGATTCCCATCTGCAGAGCTGATAACAAAATAGCTAAGTTGTTTCGTATTATCTTGAGTTGTAGACTCAAGATCCTTGCCGTGCAACCACATACTGTGAAAAGGAATTTTCTGCCAATAATAACCACTTTGATGCTCCGTCTGCTGACCAGAGAGAATCGCAAAATTGGGCTGCCATGACAAAGGTGTCGTTGAGAATTTAACATTCAATACTGGATAACTCTGTCCATTTATTTCGATTTGCAAATATCCCGTTTTTGAGTCCACTTTTAAATTAAGCGGGTGCCCGAACTCTAATCTTTGTTGAGGCATATATGCTTCAAAACCCACAGCAGGCTTGTAGAGCACTGTGTAATTAATAACAGGCATTTTATGCCCCGCATTATCATGCTCTCCAACTGCAAACTCAAGTGAATCTATTACCGAATGTCGATTATCATCTAAACCATTACTTAGACCGAAACCTAAATTAACACTAAAGGCTATAGAGCCTGCCAATGCGCTGATCGTTGCAACTCTTTTTAAAAAATTCATAGATTTAAACTCCATCTTTATTGAACACATTAGTATAGTATTTTTAAGACTTCACAAAATAATCACAGTCTAGTCATTTTTTTACTACAGAAATGACCTCACAAAGCACATATATCCTTTTTAAATACTCAAAAAGCAATAAATTTACAATACATGCGCCCTTACACAGAACCAAGCCTGATAGTTGATGATCAATAATATGATAAATTTGTTATGAAAAAGGTATTTTTTCGTGACACACAACCATAGCATCAAGATTACAATACACTCAGTTTCATCAAGCAAATTGCGCAACATTATAGCGCCTTTGGTTGAATTGAAAATCATCCTGGGAGGGTTGATGAATTTTTTGAGGGCAAATATTTTTTAGTTTACCTTAAATTTGGAAGCTGGGTTTTTAAAATGCTCAGTCATTAAATGATGAAAAATTACCACTTTGATGGGAAAGGGGATAAAAATGAAATATGGGAAAATTAAGCCAGTGCTTGCATTGGTTGCTAGCAGCTTATTTTTATATGGATGCTCTTCAGGGTCATCTGCAGATTATCAACAACAAGGATCTAGTTTAGATGGCTATGTCATCTCATCCGAGGACATTGACTCAACACAAAGCGCTTATACCAAGCTGCCTGTTAACCTAAGCATGAAGCATTTGAATATTAGCAAAGAGAATAATGCAAAGCTCTATTCAATTGTCACCCACAGCTCTAAAGACATTACCATTGACAACGCTTGTCAAAACATCCCGATTGGTAACAACTGTGACTTATTAATTAGTAATATTGGGAAGTACAATGTAGGTTCAGATATCAAATTAGATGCTTTAATTGATGATAATAAGACATCGATATCGACAACAATACATGCCAATGCTAACAACCTGTGGAGCAGTAGGGATAAAAACATTACCCTTCCACTTAATCAAATTATCGATTTTTCAGTTCTTAATACTAGCACCATCGATAACATTGTATTCGATCAACCTGTCTTCACTAGTGATAATTCAAACAATGACTCTGTAAATATTTTAAATAATTCTTGCCTAACTCAATTATCACCAGGTCAAACATGTTCGTTTGATATCATAGCAACAAAAAACATAAGTGGCGCTGTAACTCTGTCCGAGCAACTACTACCTATTGCTAATATTACTTTTGGTAATACCGATATTGAGGATATCGCCTTAAAACCATTGCCTGAAAACACAAAACCTAATATAGATTATCCGGTTATCTACCAATTAATTAATAAATCCAACTCATCCATTAGTGACCTTGCCATCAAAAGCACTTCAAGCGCTGATAACGCTTTTGCAATAAAAGCGGATAGTAGCTGTATCACTAAAACAACCTTAGCTGCTGGCGAATCATGCTTAATTGAACTTGATTTTAAAGGCGATATGCCTGATACCAACTATTTTAGTGATATTGATGTAACCTATAGTGGTGGTGAGGCGCTTAAGCTTAAATTACATACTTATACACATGAAAATAATCTTACTGTAAGTTACCTTAACTCATTACCTGATAATATATTAACTGGTATAACTTACCCTTTTACCTATGAGGTCTCAAACAGATCAAAACAACCTATAGATATCAAAAGTCTCACCGATAACTTCGATTCTGATAAAGGAATTGTTATCAACCCTGATCAGAGTAATTGCCTAAGCTATAAATCAGGGGGGACAATTGATGTTTCTCAATCATGTCGCATTGCAGGAAAATATATCACTACAGATAGTACGAGAAATGCCTTGATTGCCTCAACCATTTCTCCAGTTGGTGCAGCTAATGTTAATATCATTAATCATGCTCATAATATCGCATCTGCGTTAATGATTAAAAAAGATCTTGAGATTCCAGACAACATATTGCCCAACAGTCAATATCACTTTAAATATGAGATCATAAACAGCAGCGCAGAAACCGCTCAAAACTTGATCTGGTCAACAGCCACTAGCAACTATAAGAAACTAGAGTTCACCAATAACAGCTGCCAAGACCTTACGTCTCTTGCCTCTGGAGAGAGTTGTATTATTGAAGGAGATGTTACATCTGGTGAGTTAACCACTGGACAAACGATTGCGGTTTACAATACAGCAATAGCCTATAAGGGCGCTAAAACCATTTCTATTGGCACAATTTCACAAATAACAAACGCCTCTATTCAATACACCCGTATACATGATATTCCCAAAGCAACGATCTCAGGAACAACGTTCAATTTTGAATATCAGTTTACAAACGTTGGTACAGAGCCTGCCACTGGAGTGAAATTTTATGTTAGTGCAGAGCAAAGCGATGGCTTTATTGTCGATAAAGATAACAGTAGCTGTAACACGCTAACCACTTTAAAATCTGGAGAGTCTTGTAGCTGGAAAGGACAGTTTAAGCCTTTAAACCAAAATAATGACATCAACTATAGGACGATTGCAATAGCTGCCACTTATAATGAGGGGCAGTCAACAACATTAACCTCCACAAGTAAAATTTCATCAATTGATATTAATAAGTCTAGTTATAGCATTACTAAGAACAATGCAGAATCGGATGGTAAAGATATTAATATTGTAGATATTTTTATCAAAGATAGCGCTGGAGATTTGCTCGAGGGAGTGACTAATTTATTAAATGCTCATGCTGGCAATTTAAACTCAACGTCAATTGTTAGTGTCAATCAAGGATATCAAGCAAGTTTCACATCGGATAAATCAGGATCATATCCGCTAAATATTCTTGTTGATAGTCAACAAATCAAGCCGCTTGATGACAACAATTTAATATTTAAGGGCAACGGTGGCTTTACACCTATATATCCACCATTACCTAAGTTATTAAATACAGGGGTTAATCAATTTGACGCTAATCATTCGCTAGGTGCTATCGGTCAGAGATTTACCGGCGAATCAGTATATAAAATATATAGCAATGATAATGGTGGTGCTCAAAGCTCTCAGTATGAAGTTAGAATAACTGATCCCAAAGCTATTAATGTTAGCGCTGACGATACCACTGCACGATATATACAGCCTACTATAACTATGAATCCTTCGATAGATCACCCGATTAATTATTTTTTCATTTATAGATTTACGCTACCTGATGGCATTGACCTAAGTAAGGTAGAGCTTACATTAGATGCATATACTAATGTACTGCCTGATGACTCTGTTCCATCTATTCCTAAAAGCAAAATTTCAATAAACAATCAGAAAATCTCTAATATCACCATGCTTGAGCCAGAGATGGGATCACATAGTCCAAATGTTATAATCAATGACAAAACATGTAAGCTGCAACACATTTGTCTTGTAAAAGGTGAAAACACTTTAAGATTAGATGTCTATGCATATATTCCCAACGCTGTAACTGCAATAAAAGTTGATCACACAGATCTACATTATACAAGCCTATAAAATACATCAACATTGTGAGTAGCATATAGCAAACAACATTAATTAAACACACATCTTCTAGGGGGGGGGGAGGTCAAAGAAATAATCAAAAACTATAGTCATTTTGTAAAAATTTAATTTGATATAAAAAAACGGAGAGTCAATATGAAGAATAAAATAAATTTACTGTCAATAGCAGCCTTATCAGTACTATCGCATCTAAGCTTTGCAGCAGATACGCAGACAGATATCAACTTATATCCTACAGGATATAACCAATATAATGGTTCTTTAATCGATTACGATGGACATACCCCTGATTTCAACTACATAGCCATTAGCGATGATTCTTCATCACATCTTGCTGTAAATGCAATTATGCCTTCGGAGTTGGGCTTAACTGGTGAGAACCTTGATACAACTTCTCGCTATATAGGACCAACTGTGTCACAGAATGCTAAAGAAAAGATCGCGTTTACTACTCACTTTAATGTAACCCCAGATGACATAAACGATTTAGCAGTGAAATTTAATGCATACGCAACAATACTTGGCGATCCAAATGATCAGATGAATAAAGCGCTGCCAAGGATTGAATTAAATGGTGCTCTTGTTGGTTACATCACAAGAAGCACCCCAGATGTTAATAGTCCAAATGCTCAATTCATCATTACTCCTGAGACATGTAAAGATCAAGGAGTCTGCTTCAAAGAAGGAGATAATGAATTAGATATAATCTTAAGTAAAACAAGCCTGGAACAGCGTGCTGCCATTAAAGTTGATAGTGTTCAGTTCCTCCATAGTTTGCCGCCGCTAATACCGCTAAAACCAGCAACTCCAGATAGTGGATATAAACCAAATGAAAATCAACAGATTGAGGTAAAGGTGACTAATACTGCTCCACGTGGTTTTGGTCGAGCGATCGGTTTGGGTAGACAATTTGGCGGCTTTCCAGTCTCGCCATCTTGGGCAACGATTCCTGGTTACTCTACCAAGTCTGTACCTGGTCAAAAAACAGTAGACTTCACGTTATATCGATACGGCACAACCGGTGACTTTAAACATGTAAGTTCATTATGGTTGTTAGGTTGCGGTATCGGCTATGATGTTCCAATTATTATTGACGGGGTCAAGACAGAAGTTAGGAAAACCCAAGCCTGTAGCGCAGCTTTAAATGATCAAGTCTATTTACCAGAAAATATCAAAAAGATTGAGTATGTTCTTGGACGTAAGCATACTTTTCTAAGTGATGTTGCTATTAATAAAGTACTGATAACAACTTATAAAAATTAATAATTTTATTACATGATATTTTTGTGTCATTTTATATTGAAAGTGATTATTGACACTCGGTTACAACAATTATGTAAACAAGGGTGTCAATCAATATCAAGATATTGTAACAATAAATTTTAAGATTAATATGGAAAAAATAATGATAAACAAATATGGCTTAGTATCGCTAGTATTATTTTTACTATCACATGTAAGTTTTGCAGCAGAGGTATCTGCTAAAAACGCAGATGAATTTAGTTCATATCAGGATAAAACCTTAATACACCAAAAACTATCAAAGCAAATGGACCCTCAATATAAGCCTAATGAAAATCAGAAAATTGAGGTAACAGTAACTAATACTGCACCAATTGGATTTGGTCGCATTATTGGTTTGGGTAGAGTATTTGGAGACGTTCCAATCTCCCCAGCTTGGGGAGCAGCTAATAGTTACAATATGAAAGCTGTCCCAGGAGGAAAGTCAGTAAACTATGATTTATATAGATATGGCTCAACCGGTGACTTTAAACATGTAAGTTCATTATGGTTGTTAGGTTGTGGTGTCGGCTATGATGTTCCAATTATCATTGACGGTGTCACTACAGAAATTAGGAAAACCCAAGCTTGTAGCGCAGCTTTAAATGATCAAATCTATTTACCAGAAAATATCAAAAAGATTGAGTTTGTTCTTGGGCGTAAACATACTCTTATAAGTGATGTTGCTATTAATGAAGTACAGATAACAACTTATAAAAGTTGATAAAGATCAAGTTTTTTTATGGACATCAGAATAGCCTTTATCACGATGTTGCTATTCAAAAAGTACTGATAACCACATTTAAAAACTCGTAATTCAATCAATCAATTAAATTTAAATATAGAAATATAAGGATAAATATTATGAAAAATATAATTAAATCTCTTTTATTATGCTCAATAATATCAAGCACTGTCTATGCATCCTCATTAGACCCGAATTTTCCAACCATTCCAGCAACAGGTGTAGATAACAATGGTAATCTAGTTGATAAAGAGCAACATTGGAAAAGTTTTTACAATATTGGTGGGTCGTGGCATAGTACTGATGATCAATATATTTTCAAAGGTGCTGAAGCTTTATATGGCAAAGATTCCACTGCACAATATTTAGATATTCACATAGGTGATGAAGGATATTGGGGTACTCAAGCGAAACTAGAATATACCTTCAGTATGAATCCCAAAGTAGGAAATAGTGTCAATCTTTCATTTAATGTATATGCTGCTATTCACAGATATGTTGATAACCCAAGCAACTACCCACAATTGGCAAATGTACACGTTTACTTTAATGATAGAGATATCGGACCTGTAACAAAATTCAAAGTCCAGTCTGGCGATAGTGCCTCTCCAGAGTTTGTCATAACAAATAAAGATTGTGGCAATGATGCATGCTTTAAATCAAGCAACACTATATCTCTTAAATATTCTTATTATGGAGATTATTTAACTTTACTGAAAGTCGATAATGTCAAAGTTAACTACATTCGTACAAGCAATGAAAATAGAGATATTAAAGTGCATCTACATAAAGACGGGGCTGGGCTTGTTATTGGTGTTGGTCGTGCATGGTCATCCTTGGTAACTTCACCAGCATGGGCGATTGGTTATTATACAAAATATGTTGGATGGGGAAACACCATTGATTATACCGTTCCTACATATGGTGAAGCAACGCTTCAGCCTGACCCTGTAAAATATATCTGGCTAGAAGGCTGTGGTATTGGTCATAATGTTCCCGTTTCGGTTGATGGTCGTTTAGTGGAAACCAAATCAACGATGTCCTGTGCCAATGTTTCCTATAGCCGTGTTTCTATCCCATATGACACGACAGATGTCTATATCAATCTCAGTCGTGGTGGCGCTCCAACAAAAGTTGATATTAAAACCATTTACGGATCATAAAAATCAAAAACTTAGGTAACACTTAGCATGTTTAAAAACTATAGAAAAATCAGTATCTGCTTGACTGCTACTTTACTTAGCGGTTTATCGCTAGCTAATACGAGCTCAATGCATAACGCTTCTAACAAAATTGACCAAATTGTTATTTTTGGTGACAGCCTGTCAGATAATGGTAATCTGCATAACAGAACACTGCATCTTTCGATAGGAAATACCCCGCATAATAACTATTATTACGGTCGATTTACCAATAACTATGGGACATGGGCTGATTATCTTGCTAATTACTTTAACCACATGGGTTATTTATCGCATACAGCACCCGATCGTCATTTGGATGAAAAAATGCTAGAGCAGCTGATAGATAAATTGCCCAACGGCACTAACATCATCTTACGCTCTATGTTAAAAACATTGGTTGGTTTCGGAGTGCCTATTGCTAGCATATTAAGTTATGCAAACACGAATAGACATGGCTTTGTCTTAAATTATGCAGTTGGCGGGTCAACTGCTTATAGATATATGCGCCTGTTTCCTGAGTTTTTTGAAGCACAATTTGACATGATTACATACAATCTACGATTAGGAAGAAATGATTATAATGACTTTATTGGTAACAACTGGATGCTAAATCCATCGACCTTTGATCCAGACCCTAATGCAGATGGAAAATATCGTGGTAAATTTATCTTTACTGCTGATGGCGATATCGTACAACCATTTGTCACAGGTAGCCTACAAAACCAATTTTGGGCATATAAGATCGAGCAAGAAGCAAAGAATACGCTTGATAGCAATCATATAAAACAAAATACACTTGCCGTAGTGCTATCCGGTGCAAATGATTATCTAGCCGCTGGACCAAATGATCAAATTAGTGATCAATATATGGCATACAGACACTCACAGCTTAACCCGATAAGCTTTGCAGCATTTAAAGCGCAACAAAAATTTCAAGTTTTTGACAATCGATATAACTATGATGAGGTGACTCAAAAAGCCTTAAGCGGGATCGAGCTATTAATAAAAAATTTAGAACAAAGCAGTGTCAAAAATATTGTTTTGGTTGGGTTACCGGATATTACTAAAACGCCTAGATTTAATATTTATGACCGACCTCAAAATTATAATGAGCTCAAACAAAAACTATCAACTGCTATCGATAAATACAACACTGGATTACAAAAAATCAGCCAATCTGATCAAGCAGCAAGGATAACTTATATTGATATTAACAATTATTTCACTGATATTTTAGAGCATCATTCAAACGATGTACCTCGATTTGATGACTATTCGCACGCTTGTATTCCAATACCTCAGGATGCTAATCCATCATCAAACACACATCAGTTATTAGATAATATTAAAGAGCTGCACTCTGTCAGCAAGTTATTTGACTATAGAGCGTGTATTGACACCAATATGTTTTGGGATGATGTCCATCCTAATAGTCGAGTGCACAAGTACATTGCAAAAAAGGTAATTTCTTTTTTGAATGCCAACTATAATTTACCTATGCCAAACCACGAAAGCAGTTGTTCAGCAATTGTATTTGAAAAATCTGCTGAGCCTAAGAATATAGCGCATTCTTACTTATCTGGCACCAACTGTAACAATCAAACATTCAATTTAAACCTAAAAGCCGATATCTATGACCATCTTAATCTACTGGATGATGCATCGACAACTCCACAGTCACAAGATAGGGAAAATGGGTACCGTGATCGCTATATACTCTATGTAAAAAGTAATAGCACATTAACTGCTTACAACTCTCAAGGTCAGACCTCTTATATATCACTTAATGATAACGCTGAAAATTATAAAGCACAGTTTAATCAAAATATCTTAAGCATTGAAATGAATAAAGATAGCTTTGAACCTGTGGATTTTTTAAGCCTTACCAGTGACATATAAAGCTGCATTTTGTTTGTAAACTATTTCACATCATAAACTATTTTTCTTATGACAAAAGTACCATATTGCTTTCCGTGATATTTTTGTTATAGAAAAATGTTTTTGGTGTGAATTTATTTCCTCTCCAAACACATAAAATAGCATGCAATATAGCCAGAGATAGCCATGAATAATAATCTGAACATCTAGATATGAACCTTAATGTTCCTAAGTCTTCCAAAGAGGGGGAAGAAGTTGTTTCTCAGTAGCGCAAATGTTGTGGTTGCTGCTACTGAGTTACACTTGATTCAGTATCACACTATCGAATGACTTAAGTTATTGACCATCTTAGCGCATATATTTTATTGGGGTTTTATAAGAAAAAAGCAGGAGATAAAAGTGTCATATATAAACCATATCAAGATTCGTATTCGATCATCTACATGTTTTTGGTGATGCTAATGTTAATGCCTATTATTATAATGTCATTATACAAACGATCATCTCCAATACAATTACGATTGTCTCTTAATTTTGTAACTTTTCATTTTTCAACCCGTAGAACTCACCATTCTACATAAATATCAACCAAATAATAAAAAGGAAAAATATGATAACCATATCTAAACAATCACTCATGGCAATACTGGCAACTTCATTATTGATTGCTAGCGGTAATGCACAAATGCAAGCACAAGCTCAAACCGGTCTATTAGCTGGTGTTAAGCTAGGATACAGCCTTCCTTCTGGAGATTTCAAAAACTTATTGAAAAATAGCAATAATTCCACTAAAGATGGGGGAATTTCTGGCGGTTTTTTTACTGGTTTTGATTATGCGATTAATCCAATTATTAGTGTTGGTGCTGAATGGGGTGCTGATTACGCTCATCAGTTCTCTCAAGTCTCTGATAGTACAAACACAGGAAATCTAAAGTTAAGCTTATTAAGCATCCCTTTATTTATTACCAGTAAGCTTTATGTCCCTGGAGTATCAGGATTAAATGTTTTTGGTAAGGTTGGCTATGCATACAATCGCATTTCTGGCAAATTATCAGATGTTAGCAGTGATATTAGCTCTAGCCATTTTGATCCTGTTGTTGCTGCCGGAGTCGGATATAAAATAGCTCAGTTCAATCTTTTTGCACAATATCAATACAACTGGTTGAAGTCTGATGCGCTTGTCAATCTGCAAAATACCTCTTTAAAAGGTGGATTAAGCACTATCTCGATCGGAGCATCTTACACACTATCTGCCTAAAATTAAGTTTCACACAATTCTTTCTAATCGCATTTCTATAATGGCATAGTCTAATGCTTTGAACCCTGAAAAAGTGACAATAATAAGCAGATGATAAACACAAGCCATGGAATAACTATCGTGACCTCACCAAGCAAAATCGCAAGATTTGATTGCTTCAATAGTGGGAAGTAATACGCCAAAGTCATGGCAAAAACGATAGCAATTATTCCAATAAAAAGTGCATAGATAGAGACCTTATCTAATCTTTTAACTTGCATACAATACATTCCCGCCAACCATTTTTGAGCACTTAGTATGCCGCGGATTGTTAGGTGTGTCCAGTGTGTTATATACACACCATACCCATCGCACACCATCTTACAGTATTTCTGCTATTGAATTTCTCGCACTTTTAGGTGATTGGCTCTTGCTAAGAGTCCTAGCTATTAGCTGCAACCGAATCACCCAAAATTATCAAAAACTTCCTCAACATTAAACACCGCAAAATGATTCACGATGGGTATATGCTTTTTAGATTTTATTCACCAATGAAATCGATCGCTTTTTGTAAGCGTGAAATAACACGCTCTTTACCAAGCCACTTCAAGGTTAAACCAATATCCGGTGACTGCCCGGAACCGGTGACAGCAACACGTACTGGCATGCCAACTTTCCCCATGCCAAGATTTAACTCACTCGCTGTGTCCTTTAATAAATGATGCAATGCAAATTCATCCTGCCAACTCTCATCATTTAGTTCCTCAGCTTTATTTCTGACATGCAGCAGCACACTGGCTGCATCTTTGACTAAATGCTTATGAGCCGCTTTGTCATCAAACCCCTCAAATTCACGATAAAAATAAGTAGATTGCTCTGTGAGTTCTTTTAATGTTTTTACTTTTTCTGCCATCACCGGAATGAGCGCATCAAACGCAGGTCCGTTATTGACATCTAAGCCTTGAGCTTGAAAGTGATAAACAAGCTCTTTTGCAACCTCTTGTGTTGGCAAATGACGCATATAGTGCTGATTAAGCCAGTTTAATTTTTCGGTATTAAATGCTGACGCTGAGGCATTGATATCATCTAGCTCAAAATATTCCAAAATCTCATCCATACTAAAGACTTCTTGATCACCATGCGACCATCCTAAGCGAATAAGATAATTAATCAGCGCTTGCGGTAAATAGCCCTCTTCTTTGTATTGCATCACACTCACCGCACCATGGCGTTTAGAGAGCTTTTTGCCATCATCACCTAAAATCATTGGGACATGCGCAAACACAGGCACTTCAGCATTTAAGGCGTGATATAAATTGATCTGTCGTGGTGTATTATTAACATGATCATCACCGCGCACCACATGGGTGATTTGCATATCGCTATCATCGACAACCACACAAAAGTTATATGTCGGCGCACCATCTGAGCGCTTGATAATCAAATCATCCAACTCACTATTGGCAATTGTGATTTCGCCTTTCACCGCATCAACCCAGCTCACCGCACCTTCTTCTGGATTCTTAAAACGAATGACATGAGGCTTTGAAATATCTTCTTCACTGACATCAAGGTGGCGACAATGTCCATCATAGCGTGGCTTTTGTTTATTTGCCATTTGCGTTTCTCTTAACTGATCCAAACGCTCGCGCGAGCAATAGCAGCGATAGGCTTTGCCTTCTGCTAACAGCTGATCAATAACCTCTTGATAGCGATCAAAATGCTCAGTTTGATAGTATGGCGCACTATCGGCATGTAGCCCTAGCCAATCCATGCCATCTAAAATTGCCTGTACAGCTTCTGGTGTTGAACGCTCAAGATCAGTATCCTCCACACGCAATACAAATTCACCGTTATTTTTACGCGCATAAACCCACGAAAAAAGTGCAGTTCTTGCGCCACCAACATGCAAATACCCCGTAGGACTCGGGGCAAAACGCGTTTTTACTCTTTTAGTCACGTACTTACCTATTTACCTTAATTTATTGTCTCTTTAATCAAAAAATAGTACTTACACCACTCACCAATCATTTTACGAACGGTATATTGAAAAACGCTGACTAGTGTACTGGAAAACACCGTGCGAATAAACCATGATGTTATTGCTAAGATTTGCATTTTTGCTTTCATCTTTTAGCAAGGAGCTGCTACAATGAGCCACTTTTAAGCAATTTTTGGCATAACACTACGCCACCTTCATATGTCTTTCATCTACAATTGCCATATCAACAATAGTTATTCATTCTCACGTATTATTTATTTGCTCAAAAATCCTTAGCGCTTTTTTTGCTGTAACTTTCAGCTTCTCCATCTATAAATTGAATTGCAAATATAAAACCAATATGATCACGCTTAAGGTAGAATCATGAGTACTCAAACTTCACAAATAATTGAGGCTAAAACCCTCAAAGTTAATTTTATTCTTTCCATTGTTTACGTGCTTTTTAGCCTAGTCATTGTCTATTTCGCACAGTCCTTAACTGTACTACTAGACGTCGGCTATTCAGTCATTACACTATTGATCTATGCCGCTTCACTCTATGTTATCAAGAAAATTAATCAACCTGCTAATAAGCGTTACCCCTATGGTTATCATCGCTTAGAGCCTGTATTTGTCCTTTTACAAGCTGGATTTATTCTAATCGTTGCCGCAAGCGTTATCATTATGGCAATTGTTAACCTTATGACGCATGCCGTCACACCTAACTATTTATTTGCCTTTATCGCTTCTATCACTGGCACGCTTACTTGCAGCATAATGTATTTTTATGTTCGCAATGCTGCGCGCAAAACAGGCTCAAAAATTTTGCATGCTGATGCAGAGCTGTGGAAAGCAGATGCCTTACTCAGTGCCTCTGTTGATATCTCCCTTGCTATTGCCCTGATATTAGTATTTTTTGGCTTGCCACATATTGCCATCTATATCGACCCAATTATTGCTATTATCATGGGGTTTGTGATCACGATCAAACCATTAAAACTGATTAAAGAAGCGGGGCTTAACTTATTAGATGCATCGGTTGCACCTGAGTTGCGTGAGAAAATCACCCAGGCAGCCAACCTAATTTGCTCTAATCAAGGCTTAAGCATTCAAAACAGTATCGTCACCCAATCTGGACGTTTTTTATTTGTTGATGTGCATTTAAAGCTTCCGCAAACTTTACCAACGCAAGAGTTGCGTAATTTAAAAGCAACCTTACTAAAACACTACAAGGACAATCATAAAGAAAATGTCGTTTACGTTTACCTAAGCATCTAATCTTATACCTTTCTTGCAATAAAGCTTGTTGATTGAATATCTAAAATCTCAACTTCATCACCCACCTTGGCATCCTCGACCAGAACACGCCATTCAGTGTCACCAATCTTTGCTTTGGCAACGCCTGAGTGACTTTCTTTTGTGATCACAACAACCTTACTAATGTAACGCCCCAAACGATCATTGACATCAAGTTGCACATTATTTCTTTGCTTACGCTTTTTCAGAGAAAAATACCCCAACAGCATTGAGCCTAAGGCAAAGACACCTGCTAACAGCAATTGCCAATTGATCGGCAACTCAGGATAAAACCACATAATTACCCCTAGCAGCAAGGCTGATATCGCAAAAAACAAGAAAAACATCGTTAAAGTAAAAATTTCAATAATCAGCAAAATCCCCATTAAAACCCACCAATGCCAATACAACATATTCTATCCACCTTAATTTGTCATGCTTTAACCTGCATCGACTTTAACAACTCACTGATCCCGCCAACAGAACCTATGATATTAGATGCCTCTAATGGCATCATAATTGTTTTACTGTTATCCGATGACGCAATCGCGCCCACTGCTTCAATATACTTTAATGCCACAAAGTATTGAATCGCTTGAATATCTCCTTTGGCGATGGCATTAGAAACGGTTTCAGTGGCAACTGCCTCGGCTTGCGCTGTCCGCTCACGCGCTTCAGCTTCACGAAATTGAGCTTCTTTGTAACCTTCGGCTTCTAACGCTTGTTTCATTTTTTGTGCTTCTGCTGCAAGAATCTCAGATTGTTTTTCCCCTTCGGCCTTTAATATAGCCGCTTGACGCACCCCTTCAGCACGCAAGATCTCAGCACGCTTCTCACGCTCTGCTTTCATCTGCTGCGCCATTGCGTCTAATAAATCGCGAGGTGGTGTGATATCTTTAATCTCGACACGAACGATTTTAACACCCCATGGATCCGTCGCCTCATCTAGCACTGACAATAGTTTAGCATTCATAAAGTCACGATTCGACAGCATTTCATCCAAATCAATCCCACCTAAAACCGTACGGATATTCGTCATGATTAAGTTTTCTAATGCTAGGGGTAAATCATTGATCACATAAGTGACCTTCTTTGCATCAAGTACTTGGAAAAAGGCAACGCCATCGACTTGGACACTGGCGTTATCGCGACTGATAACTTCCTGCTTTCTGACATTGAGCACGGTCTCTTTTAAACTCACGCGACTACGCACGCGATCGATTAGCGGGAAAATGATATTTAACCCCGGATGCAAAGTTTTATAGTAACGCCCAAAGCGCTCAACCACAAACTCTGATGCTTGTGGCACCACCTTGACGGAGGCAAAAACAAACACAATTGCTAAAACAATAATCACGATAGGAATCAATGCGTGAAGTGCCATGTTACTACTCCTGTAAAGCTAACTTACGCACCAAAGTGTAGTTAGTTTCGCTTAACTTTCCAAGCATTTCCAGTAAATCAATCTGATTTGTTTTACAACTCAAAAAAAACATCTACACTGAAGATCACAATCATGTACGATATATACGCTTGCTTATGGATACTATTGCAATTATTGATGATGAACGAGACATTCGCGAAGGACTTGCTAGCTACCTTCAACAAAACCACTTTGATACTGCTGTATTTGAGGATGGTCTAACCTTTTTAGAGGATTTTCAAAAACGTGATTTTTCCTTGGTGATCCTTGATGTGATGATGCCTAAAATCGATGGTCTTGAGGTCTGTCGTGAACTAAGAAAAAAATCGAGCGTCCCCGTGATCTTCTTATCGGCAGCTGGAGAAGCATTTGATCGCATTTTAGGACTTGAAGTCGGTGCGGATGATTATATTAGTAAACCCTTTAATCCACGTGAGGTGCTTGTGCGTGTTAAAACAGTTTTGCGCCGTCGCGGCAATACCAGCAATAGCACCCATGGCGCAATTGAAACAAACGACTGGGTGATTTCCCCTAATAAGCGTACATTGACCTATCCTAATGGCGAAGAAATCAAGTTTACACCGGCTGTTTATGAGCTTTTCGAATACCTATATCAACACAAGGGTGAAACCGTCTCGCGCGAGCAAACCTTTGAAGCGCTTTTGAAGCGTCCCTTTGAAGAGTTTGATCGCACGATTGATATTCGCATTAGTCGGCTACGTAAAATGCTTGATAACAACCCTCAAGATGGCACCAGCTATATCCAGACAGTTAAAGGTGCTGGTTATTTATTTGATTTAAAAGACTAAAGATATGAATATCAACCTTCGCAAAGTCATTCGCAGTCAAAAAAAGGCTTTTCATATCGGCATAAGTTGTGCATTTTTCTTAATCTTCTTGCAATTTATTACCTCAAGTTACTATGTTTATTCCGGCATCAACTTTCAACGCTCAGCTGAGATTAAAAACTACGACCCGACAAAACAAAATGGCATATCAACCTTAAGCTTATTTGATCTAGCTAACATCGAAACTAATGAGGACAACTATATTCATGATCGCTTTGCTTTTTATTCAACCTTTCCATCATGTACTCAGTTAGGCATTTCACAGCTTTTAAATAAAGTTGAAAAACCAATTAATAAATGTGAGAGTTTCTTAAATAGCAACGGGACGTGGCTTAATGTCGTTTATTACTCAAAATTCCAACTTAACACCCCCGTTAGCATTGTCTTTGGCGTTGTTGTCAGCGTGTTGTTTTTATTTATTTTGTTATTTTTAATTCAAATTAAATGGAGTATTCCTTTCTTTGAGTTCCAACGCTTCGCTCAAGATATGGGACTTCGTCTTGAAGCCACACCAATTCAAATGCAACACGGGATTTTTGCTAAGGAAACTGCCGATACCTTTAACTTTATGCAAGATCGTATCAATCATGTATTAACCTATCAAAACAAGCTTCTTGCAATGACCTGTCATGATATCAGAACACCTTTAGCACGCATTCAAGGACGTCGCTTGCAAGATCAAAGTGAGCTATCAATCAAGGATCAACGTGATATTCACGAAATCAATCATATGCTTGATGATCTTGTCCTTTTCTCCAAAGAAAACTGGCTAAGTGGTATTCAGTTTGAACAGACCAATGTTTGTGATTTTTTTGATGAGCTTATTGCTGAATACATCGAAAATAATAAAAATGTACGTCTTATCAATCAAATGGATGATGATTTAGAGCTTGATCTTAAGCGTCCAGCGTTCAAGCGCGCTATTAACAATATCATTAATAATGGGCTTAAACATGGCACCGAAGTGATGATCACTTTACAAACACGTTTAAAAGAATCATCCAAGCCTTCACTGATTATTGATATTTCAGATAATGGGCCAGGCATTCCAGAAAATGAAATCCACAATATATTCACCCCTTTTTATACAGGCTCCTCCAAGAAAAAAGGCAATGGCTTGGGACTTGCTATTACCAAAGAAATTATCGATATTCACCAAGGAAAACTGAAGGTCAGTAATGCTACAAATGGAGGGCTTAATGTTCAGATTGTTATCTAAAACATGGCAGCTTAATGCATTATTGCTGCTTTGCTGCTTAATTTTTTCAGGTATTGCTTTTACCTTATACTCTGCTTTTATCATTCAAAAAGTTGCTTTGCACGATGTTTATTACAATAGCCGCCTGTACACATCCACCTATCACTTTTTACTGGTGAGTTTGTTTTCACTGGGCTTTTTCTTGCTGCCTTTTTTAAACATCTTCTCACGCAGCTTTAACCATAGGCGGCTACTTATGATTTGCCTTGCAGTACAATTTATCTCAATACTTATACTTTATTATCACTTCAACTTTATGAGTCTTTTGTTCTCTGTCGTATCGATGTCCTTAACAAATATTATCTTTGTGCTGATCATCTTAAATTTATGGGCAATAACCCCTGCTAAATATCGTTTTTTTGTCATCTCAATCAGCTACGCAATTAAAACGGCTATTCTGACGGCTTTTTTTAATGCCACCTATAGCTACCATCAAACCGTTGATAATCCTTACTTTCTATTGGTTTGCACTATTTTTATTATTATCAGTGCTACTTCCTTATTATTTTGCAGCTTAAATATTCAAAAAAAAGTAGCATATCATAGCTATACCGATCATTTATTTATTAATATCTTTTATCTTATGCGTCACTCGCGTGTTTTTTTCAAAACCACTGCAATTGCGATTATTATCACGGTAGTCTCTATTTATTTAGATAAAATCAAATTTCAGGCACTTGTACATTATAGCGATTACTTAACACCTAGTCTGTTTTTAAAAACAGCCCCAATTAACCTCTTACTAGCAGCGATTATTTGCTATATTGCCAGTATCAAGAGGCTCAAAACTCAGCTTGCCATCTTACTTATTGTGATCTTTTGTGTTAGTTCTATTAGTTTGCTCACCATGCTGTATTTAAGTAGCAATATCAGTATTAATTTATTTTTTAGCTCATTATTTATTACTGATCAAGCCATTGGCTTTCTTGCCTATGCTTTTATTATTGGCATTTGTATCGATAAATTACTCAATGAGTTCAAGCGCAGTCAAGTGTTTGCCTTTAGCGTCTTTTATGTCCTCACCGGTGTGATGGTGTGGACGATTCTACAGATCTTAAATGCAGTATTTTAGGACGCATATACTCAAGCTACACACTTGCTCCGCTTCGCAAGCTTAGCACTCCTCTGGCAATGGATAGGTTTGTTACCTCTCTCCTCGCGGGATTGCTCGTACAGCTCAATTGTGCGAGTGAGGGGTAATTTAAACTTAACTTAGTTTGTTTGATTACTATTCTTCATCGCTCTCAGCCACCCAATTCTCAGGTGGCATCAGGTAAACGACGCGCCAACCTGCTTCAGGCGTGTATTGGCTATCAGGAGAAACTACGTGAATTTGTGATTTTTTATTGATATAAAATAATGGAATTGCCTGCTGGTTGAGGGATAAAAACTGCTCCCAATTAAACTCATTACTAATGGTTGTCGTTTTAACTTGTCCGCCTTGTTTGATAATACTTCTTAATGTTTGGTAAGACAGATCTTTACTAAACAAGCGCTTGGCATATTTTTTAGTAAGATACGTGAGCTTAGAATTTGCTTTGTTTTGCGCTGTTGGCAAGACAAATACAGACGCTCGCCCTTCAAACTCACGATAGTATTTGACTGCTGCCAAAGTATTCATCTGCTCACTGGAAGAGCAACCAAGCATGCGCCCAATGCCCACCAGATTCAAATGCCAATCAGCATGCTCTGATACGGAGCTGCCATAATAACAGGTCAAGCCTTGCAAACGACACGCCTGAACACTACGCCAACTAGTATCAGCAAGTACGACATGGACATCGTTATTATGAAGCTCCTTAGCAATGCTTCGAGCTAAAGTATTACCACCAATGACTAAAAAACCGCGTGGCTCGGGTGCCGATGCATGTAATATTTTTGCCAAAAATGGCGACGTGAGACTCTGGATAATTACCGTACCCAAGATAATCATAAAGACAATAAGAACGAGTAGCTCACCCTCTTGTGGCAAGCCCAAATTTTCAATGACCTTGATTGAGAATAATGCAGCCACGGCAGCGGCAACAATCCCGCGAGGTGCGATCCACCCCACCATTATACGTTCACGCCAATTAAGCTCACTGCCTAAAGTTGAGAAGCCCGCAGCAATTGGTCTGACAATAAATTGCAATATCAGCACCAACACAATGGCTTTCCACCATACGGCTTCTAAGTACTCAAAACTAACATTCGCACCTAAAATGATAAATAAACTTGATATTAAGATAAGGCTTAAGGATTCTTTAAAATCAAGAATTTCCTCAATATGGGCATTAGGCATGTTACCGACGATAATCCCCATAATAGTGACAATCAAAAGCCCGCCGCCTTCAACAATATGCTCAGCAATCACAAAGCTGGTAATCACAAATGACAGCACAAACATATTATTTAAATAGCTTGACACCCATTGTTTTTTAAGCACAGTACCCAAAAGAAACCCAGCAACCAAGCCACCTATACCACCAACGAGGAATACTAATAAAATATGCACGGTGATATGCCAAAAGGCATTGTATTGTGAAGCAGTAATCGCGGTAAAAACAATTACCGCTAACAGCGCACCGATCGGATCAACCAACATGCCTTCCCAACGGATGATATTGGCAAGCTTTTCTGTTGGGCGCACGCTACGCAAAATCGGCACAACAACCGTAGGACCACTGACCGAAGATATCGCACCAATAAGGGCTGCGACTTTCCATGAAATATCAAAGAGGTAGTGCACTAAAAAAGTCGTTAAAATCGCGGTAATCAAAAGTCCAATCGTCACGATATTTCTTACTGTTCCACCCAAGCCTTTGATTTCTCTGAACTTCAAACTCATACAGCCTTCAAAAAGAATAATTGCCACACAAATTGAAACAATCGGGTATAGCATATCCTTAAAAACAAGTGTCGGACGCAAAAACTGGTAATGATCACCTAAAACTAGTTGACTCACAGGTCCCAATAAAATCCCAACAATCAATAAAAATAAAATTGCCGGCAGACGCAGACGCCACGCTAACCATTGACAAGCAAAGCCCAACAATAAAATAACCATTAACACAATAGGGATATAGGTTGTTGAGGCAAAAAAGTTACTAACTTCCACGTAGGTCGTCTTCCTTGTTGATTTAATTCCGGATAATTGTAGCAAACAACTTGATAAGCGAAAGTACTTTTTCACCGTCTTTGATTATCGAATAGCTATAGATACCCACGTGCTAGTCCGTGAGTATCTATTTTTGATTAAAGAACGAGTACAGATTATATATATCTCCAACTTCTTCTTTATTAGGGAAAGTAAATCCCTTAAATAATGAGCTTAGAGTTTGACCATCACTTTCAATACTGGCATTTCTAAGATCTATCTTAGTATATCTGCCATTTGATTGTATATAGTATACATAATTCTCATTGCCAAAATTAACCATTTGATCATATATGATGGCACAATTAGTAGTGTGTGAACCCAAGAACGATTTTAGTGCCAAATTCAAAACATAATCTTGGTTACTTTTAATAGAAAAGTTATTTCCATCATAGGTATAATCTGAGACATTTATTGATGAATTATTGCAAGAGTCAGTCATATCTACAGACACGTAAATGCTACCTAAAGGATAACTAAAAGTTACATCACTATGATTGTATTGCGGGCGTTCATCATTGCTGTTTGTCACTATATCTGGATAGTCTATTAAAGATGAAGTAATCTCGTGTGTTTTTTCATTATAGATGTAATTTACAGGTTTATTTGATTTTGGATCTGTAGTATGAATTAATAAATAATTTTCCCCTTGGTATATATGAGTAATCATTTTATCTAAAATACCTTTAAATAAATCATGAGTGTAGCCAACATCTGATACAGTCTTATTATTAAAATCAATACTTATATAATAAGGACCGTATAATAAATATGTTTTTTTATCGATAGTATTATAAAAACTTATTAGTTTCATTGTCCCCGGTAATGCATAAGTGGCAGCAGAATCATCCACAAATTGTTGCGCATCATTCTGAGTAGGAAATCTTTTCATTAATTCATATTTAATCCAACTTAATTTATTCGAGATACGTGCAAAATCTCCTGATGAGTGAGTTACAGCTGAAAGTTTGTCATAATCTTTACCAATTAACAAAGCAGAACCAGAATCTCCAGGTTGGCTTGAGCCATTAACCTGTGAAACCTCTACGCTATTTGGAGACGCATACACTACAGGATTAATCACCTGCCATAAGCCTTGTGCTGACGACGAATCACTTGAAGAATGACCAAGCTGCATAGTATTGTCACCTTGTGATAGATTCGTATCATAAAAGTATGAAGACAACCCAATACTCTCCTGCTTTGACAATCTTAATAAGAATTTATCTAATGCACTTTGACCAAATAACAACGGATCATCAGAAACGTATTGAACAGTATACGGGTTATAATTAATCAAATTTTTAAGCTGATCTTCTGTTGGGATAAATATTATCCCAACATCATCAGTTTTTTCAGTAGAATAGTTACTCCATTTAGAGGATAAATCATAACTTTGAGTAGGATCGGCATAAGATGTCATTATCCTAAAATATGCTCCTGGACTATCACTATTGGGATAATAGATGTAATAGTCACTTATGACTTGATCAGGGTGATTATCACTCCTAAGGCAATGACTAGCAGTTAATATGGCATGTTTGCTAATAAAACTCCCACTACAAGTTCCTAAGCGTGTACTAGGAAGTATTGTATATACTTCAACTGCCCATGCTTTAGTATTTTCTTCTACCTTTTTAACACCCGTACCTGTTAATGCAAAAGATAGTACAGGAAAAGATAAGGCACACGATAGTAAAGATAATTTTTTCATTCTTTCACTCCATTTTGGCATATTAACCTTTAATTGAACTGACAATCGATAGATTTAAGGAAATTTCAGAACCAGTTATTTGTTTTAATATGACGCATAACAACATCGCTACATTTACTCGCCCCGTGAGACACCCCCAAAAACTATACAAGCGTAGATACTAACAAAACAATATGTAGATAGTATGTATATAAAATTAATAACCATATTTAAATGATAAAACTTTCACTGAGAGCTAGAAAGCTGTTCAAGAACGAAGTGACCTCCCCCATACCATGATCTCTACAATGTAGGCTTCTAGGTGATAGAATTGCAGGAAACAACCAGGATTATTAGCAAAATTGAATCAGCCGAAAGAGTGTAAAGTTCATGGTTTATCTGCGATATATGGAGACAATACCCGTAAGGGTAATTCATCAATTGCCCCTACACTGCCATAAAAATACTCAACAAGGTAATACTGACAATAGAGAATATAAACATCTTGCGCGCCCAATGGGCTTTATCTTCAGCCTTAAATCCTTTAATACTCAATGCAATCCAAGCAATCCCTAAGATAAATGCTACTGCCAAATACAATAAATGGACATGTGCAATCACTGCTAACATTAATGTCGCAATAACATATAACACAACAAAAATAAGCGCATTAACTTGGGTGTATAGCATACTGCGCTTAAGCGGTAAGACAGGGATATTCGCTGCAGCATAATCATCTTTGCGATAAATTGCAATCGCAAAGAAGTGTGGCATTTGCCAGCAGACTAAAATAATAAATAGCGTCAATGCGACTGCATCAAATCGATTGGTCACTGCGGTATAGCCAATCACTGGCGGAACAGCACCAGAAATAGCACCAACCACTGTGCCAAAAATTGAGCTTCTCTTAAACCATAATGTATAAGCCACGACATAGGCAAATAAGCCAATGGCGGCAATAATTACCGTTAGGTTATTTGTTCCTAGATACAATGCGACAAAACCAACAATGCCTAAGATAAATGAATAACTTACAGCAAAACGTAACGATACTAAACCACAAGCAGATGGTCGCTTTTGTGTACGCTTCATGAGCTGATCAATATCGCGATCGATATAGTTATTCAAAACACAGCCACAAGCAATAACAAATGCCATACCAATGAGCGCACTTAAAAAAACGACCCAAGAAAAATTACCTTGTACCGCAACAAAAAAGCCACCGCACAAGGTAACGATATTACCGAAAATAATTCCCGGCTTGATAAGTTTAATGAGTTTCATTAACGTTACATGACCATCATCATGCTGTAAAGATTGAACATAATCCATAACGTACCGATAACTAGAATTAATACAACAATCACTGCAAATATGAAGCTAATCATATTCCAGCGTGCTTTTGAGTCTGTACTTAAGTGCAAAAAGAATACTAACTGCACATACAATTGGATAAGTGCCAAAATCGCTACCGAGATATACAGCCCAACTGGAGAGAAGACTTTAAACCCAACTAAGCTAAATGCGATAACGGTAATAATGATCGATAACACAAACCCAGTGATATAAGTTTTGTGCGTGCCATATGCCGCACCCGTTTCGTGATCGTATAAATGTTCGCCTGCCATATTAGATTGCTCCCATTAAGTAGACAACTGAGAATACAAAAATCCACACGATATCCAAAAAGTGCCAGAACAAACCTAAGTAGGTTAGCTTTGTTTTGCTCATTGGCGTGATACCATGCTTACGGATTTGAAAAATCATACTCACAATCCAGATTAAACCAATGCTTACGTGCAAGCCATGTGTTCCAACTAAGGTGAAGAACGACGATAAAAATGCACTTGTCGCCCAAGTATGACCTTCCATATATAAGTGATGGAATTCATAGACTTCCATAATGATAAAGCCTAGACCAAATAGGAATGTCACCCATAACCAACCCGTAATCACTTTAATGTTACCTGAGTTGCGCGATAGCATTGCCAAGCCAAAGGTAAAGCTACTGATCAATAAGAGCATGGTTTCAATAAATACAAATGGTAAGCTAAATAGCTCTTTGGCACTAGGACCACCAAATGTATGGGTGTGAAATACCGCATATACTGCAAACAAAGTCGCAAATAATACGCAGTCACTCATAATATAAATCCAAAAACCAAATACGCTTTTGGAACCATCATAGTGGTGGTGATGTTCACCGTGATGGTTTTCTACTGCTGTAGTACTCATACGCCCACCTTCTTCATTTTTTCAATTTCACCTTCAGTTTCTTCAACTTCTTTGGCTTTCACATAGTAATCAATATCGTAATTAAACGAACGTGAAATTACAGAAGCCAGAATACCTAACAATCCAACGCCAGCTAGCCACCAGATATGCCAAACCATAGCAAAACCAAAAACCAAGCTAAATGCACCAATAATAAAGGCAACACCTGTGTTTCTTGGCATATGAATATCTTCATATGGACGCTTCTCAGCAATTGGGCGATTCTCGATATTTAAGCCTTTTTTCTTCTGCTCCCAAAAGGCATCCAATGAATCAACCACAGGATCATGCGCAAAGTTATAAAAAGGTGCAGGAGAAGCAATTGCCCACTCAAGCGTATGTCCACCCCATGCATCACCCGTTAAATCACGATTTTTATGACGGTTTTTAATACTGACAATCACTTGAATCACTTGCAAAAGTATTCCTATTGCGATAAGCATCGAACCAACCCACGCCACGATCAACCATGGTTGGAAGCCAGTTGCTGCATCATAGTGATATAAACGGCGAGTCATACCAATCGCACCTAAATAATAAAGCGGCATAAAGGCGACAAAGAAGCCAACAATCCAGAACCAGAATGCCCATTTACCCAAGCGCTCGTTAAGCTTAAAGCCAAACATTTTAGGGAACCAATAAGTCAAGCCAGCAAAGGCACCAAATACCACGCCACCAATAATCACATTATGGAAATGTGCGATCAAGAACACACTGTTGTGCATTTGGAAATCAACGCCTGGAACAGACAATAACACACCGGTCATACCACCAATAGTAAATGTTACTAAAAAGCCCATTAACCAGTACATTGGTGACGTAAAGGTAATGCGTCCACGGAACATGGTAAACAACCAGTTGAAAATTTTAACCCCCGTTGGAATCGCAATAATCATCGTCATAATCCCAAAGAAGGCGTTAACATTGGCGCCTGCCCCCATCGTGAAGAAGTGATGCAACCATACCGAGAATGCCAAGACTGTAATGGCTATCGTTGCTCCAACCATTGTTGCATAACCAAAAAGTTTTTTCTTTGAGAATACTGATGTAATTTCTGAGAAAACCCCAAACATCGGTAAAATCAAAATATAAACTTCAGGGTGCCCCCAAATCCAGATCAAATTAATATACATCATCTGATCGCCACCACCACTCGTGGTAAAGAAGTGCATATCTAAGTAACGATCAAAGGTTAACAATGCTAAAGTTACTGTTAATACTGGGAAAGCAGCAATAACAAGAATCACCGTACACAATGCAGTCCATGTAAAGACTGGCATTTTCATTAATGTCATACCCTTGCAACGCATTTTAATAATGGTGACAAAGAAGTTAACGCCTGTTAACAGTGAACCTATACCAGATATCTGCAGCGCCCATATCCAGTAATCGACCCCGACCCCGGGGCTAAAAGCAGTCTCCGAATAAGGGGGATAAGCCAACCAACCAGTATGCGCAAAATCACCGATTAATAGTGACATGTTTACTAAGATCACGCCAACCACAAAAAGCCAAAAACTCAAGGCATTAAGGTATGGGAATGCCACATCGCGCGCACCAATTTGTAATGGTACAGCAACGTTGAGCAAACCAAAAACAATAGGCATTGCCACAAAGAAAATCATAATCACACCATGTGCGGTAAAGATCTGATCAAAATGCTGTGGAATCAAATAGCCTGTATGATCGCCTGATGATAGCGCTTGTTGTGTACGCATCATTGCCGCATCGACAAACCCGCGAAATAACATCACCATCGCCACGATGATATACATAATACCAATTTTTTTATGGTCTACTGTTGTGAACCATTCACGCCACAAGTAGCCCCACTTTTTAAAGTAGGTCACACCACCTACCAACAACAACCCACCAACAACAATAAATATAAACATTCCAAGAATGATTAACTGCTGGCTTACGGGTTCCCACAAATACGGGAAGACCGTATGCGGATCGCTCAGTCTTCCAATCAATGCTTCTAACATATTCGTTCCCTATTTATTCACACTTAGTGGCTCATTTCTGACATATGATGCATATGTCCCATCATGCCTGGTTTATAGTTTGGCATCATGTAGTACATAACAATGTCATTAAACAAATTCTTATCGACTTGACCATAATAGGTCACTGGATTATTAATGGATTGTTTTACCAAATGATCCCAGAAATAATCCCACGTCAGATCTTTCTTAGCCGTTTTCACTTCAATGACCCACTTATTAAAATCAGCTTCAGAGGTAGCATCTGCAAAAAACTGCATATGCGCAAAGCCTTCACCAGTGTAGTTAGCTGAGAAGCCACGATACTCACCTGGATTAGTTGCCAACAAATGAAGCTTAGTGATCATGCCAGTCATCGCATAAATTTGCCCACCTAGTTGCGGAATAAAGAACGAGTTCATAGGTGCTGCTGATGTAATTCTAAAATTAATCGGACGCCCAACAGGGATAACGATTTTATTAACCGTTGCGATATCATATTGCGGATAAATAAACATCCATTTCCAATCTAATGCCACGACCTCAATTTCAACAGGTGCTTTATCAGATTTTAGTGGTTTGTACGGGTTAAGTGAATGCGTTGTCACCCAAGTTACAATACCTAAAATCAAAATAATCACACACGGAATCGCCCACCAGACGATTTCAAGTGCTGTGCTGTGTGACCAATCTGGACGATATTTTGACTTGGTTGCAGAGTCGCGATAGCGCCATGCAAACCAAAACGTCAAGAAAATCACTGGTATTACCACGATTAACATTAACAAAATAGCAAATATCAATAGCCTAAGCTCGTGATGCGCGATAGGTCCTTGCGGATCCAGCACACCTGAGGAGCACCCCCCAAGCAACATTGCTGGCAATAATACCATCAATGCAACAAACGGCTTAGCTAAAGGCTTTTTGCGCTTTAATTTTCTGCCTCCAACACTTGACAAAGACAATGGCTTAACCATCCTTTTTAGTGTGGATACAAAAAAGTACAAGTACTTGATCATATCGATTTCCTTAGTTCCTTTATATCTAGCTAAGTTATTGGAAAATAACTTAGCGCATAGTATAACTATTTTTTTCCTAATTAAAACTGGCATGATTGACTTTATAGCGAAAAGGTATTTATCACATTTAAAACATGAATGATTATTAGCCAATTTCATTTGGATTCAAAGATCCAAACCAAAATACCAATTTCCTAAAAAAATATCTTACACAAATAACATTACATAGTTTGTTAACAAATATCAGATAGCATCATCTATGACAACAGGATATATCAACATTTAAGTTGTCTTTAATATTATCAATCAAACCATATACTCTTAAGTGATAAAATTAAGAAATACTTAAGAGTTGCATAAAAAAGGAATAATTATGATTAAATATATTTGGCAATCTAATAAGAAAAAACTGCTTACTTTATCATTAGCATCATTATCTGGTGGGATTGGATTCAATCATGCCAATGCAACTATATCAGTGAGCCCAGATATATGCTATAAGGCTTCGAGTAATTATAATGACGGATTTGGGAACCTAAATGTATGCCCATATATTGCTGGCTCATTAAATAATGGAGCAGATGGACAGACTATTACCAGACGATCTGTATCAACTATTGACATGGTAGAAGGCGCGTTAGATAGAGATACTGTCACAACGTTTGGAATTAATGAATATGAGTTTGAATTATTAACGCATGGAAATCCTTTAGTATTTTTAATTGCTTCATTTGAAAAAAGTCTAGCCCCTAGCTATGAGAGTTTTATTGCCAGCGGTGTTACCTCAACAGTTGGCGATCTTATATACTACTTTAATCACCCTAGTGAAAATCTTGATAGTTCAATGTATTTTGCTCTCATGGATAATGCGTGGGGTGATATTTGGAAGAGCTTTCCAACTGATTCAAGGTGGATTAATGGATTTAACGATGAACATTATTCATGGGCAAATTCAAGAGGTGCCGTTGAAGTTTCACCTAGCTATTTACAAGAATTCGCCGAAGGTAAGCAAAATGAAAATAAATCATTTATAGCTATCTCATCAAATCAGGAGCTTCAATACGTGACTGCAGTTGAATATGTTAGAGTTGCTAATAATACCATTGTAACTCACGTGCCCAGCCCAACCAACATTAATACCTCTAATCTTGAGATTAGTGAAACACAGAACAATTGTGATTTTTATTCATTCGGCTATATTGGAGGATTCGAAGCTTGCGACGTCCAGATTAATGGAACCTTTACTATGAAAATACCAGATGATGCTTTTAAATCATCAGCTGGCGTTGATTATCTAAATAATGATCAAGTTAAAATCACATCGCTGAATGTCTCTGTGATGGTTAAAGGCAATGATACGTTATATAAAAAGAATGTCCCCGTAACTTTTGCGCAAGGCACTGATAAGCATACCATAACAGTTACACTTAACGTAGATGGCGGACTTGGGAAGTTGGGTTATATGATGATCTATCCGAGCTTTAGCGATAGTTACAAGCTTGAGGTTAATTATACAGCATCTATTCCACTACCTAGTCATGATCAATTAAAATATGCCTATACTAAAAACTCCAGTTGGACTAAGAGTAATTGGTGGCCAAATAAAAAATATCTAGATGGATTACCATCAAGTATCAATATTACTTCAGCATTGGCAGTTACTAGCTAATTAAGCACCAAAAATATAACTCACTCCAAGCGTTAATGCTTGAATTGGGTTTGTATAATTTTCTCCTGCTTGCGGTAATACTGCTTTGTCTTTCTTACCCCAGATATATTGATATTTTGCAAAAATATTAAATCTTGGTGCTACTTGATAACCAATACCAATACTTGTTATAGGATTCCACTTTTTGCCTAACTCATCATCTTGATTTTTGCCCATAAGATAGGTTACCCTTTGAGCAACATATGCCATACCAGCACCTGCTAAAAAGTTCAATCCCATCGGTAGGACGACTTGCGCAGTTAACTGAACAGGCAAAATAAAGGTCGCTTTATAATCAATATCATCATCCCCATAACTTAATAATTTATGCCCATACATAACACTGGTTTGCACACCCAATGCTAGCCAAGGATTAAGCGCGTATTGCCCACCGATATCAAGACTGCCAATAGCGCCACCTGATTTTTTATCCAAACCACTACTTTGATCCCACAGTGATCCAGTAATTTGACCATACCCTCCTTCAACACCAAGAATTAAACCGCTTTGAGCAGTTGCTTGATATTCATTAGCAACTACCAGTATCGGTGTTGACAATATTAAACTAGTTATTAAAATTTTTTTCATTTAACCCCCTTGTTTTATATAACCGTTGAACATTTAGATTTCTTAGAATATTTAGTTATTAATTAATACACCGCCCACGAAAACTTTATAATCTAAGGTGCTGATATCCAGCAATAGATTCTTCGGTGTAGCAAAAAGAGAACTCCCATAAACACCACTATCAGCCATTGCCCAAGCATCTGAGTTTTTTTCCACCTCAGTCATAGGTTCTGTTAATAAGTCTTTCAACGTGCTAATAAACATTTGATCATTCATAATAGTCATGCCATAAATACTCCCCACGTCAGCTGGTGTATTTACTAAAGTTACATTAATATCATTACATTGATTATGACTTGGTGTTACCTTACTCAAATCCATCTTAAACATTCTTCCGTAGCTTAAAATATAAAGATTACTCATATTTTTGTAAGCTATTACTTTATAAATATCCCCATCCCCACTCAGATATGTTAGTCCTTCAGTTCCATGAAATACACAATTGCTCACTTGAACGTTATTTACTGTCACTGTTATTGAACCATTAAGATCTTTAACGATAGCAACCTTCTCAACGGGATCTTCTGCTGTAATATTAACTTTTTCAACAGGCGCTTGAGGAAAAGCAGTGTTTGAATCATCACGAACAACCTTATATGCCGATTTAACATTTGTTGCCGCTCTAGATAAACTATGCTTAGAGCTCTGGTATACATATGTGCCAAGGTCTGCTGCCGATATCGTGCTAAATCCACACTGATTTGAGGACAGATCAAAGTTATCATCATCTAAAATTTTATAAAAACCACCCCCAAGCAGAGACTCAATAAAGCTTATCTCCTTTCCAGACGCACCATAACGGCATATGAAATTATTCTTCCTAGTTACTAATGCCAAAGCTACATCATCATCGTTAATACTTTCTAAGGCATAAGATTTAATACTATCATCAGGTATCTCGATAATTGAATTCCATGTTAAACCATTATCTTTAGAAACATATAATACATTCCCATTTACACCATATAGTGAACCTTTAAATGAGGTAATATTATCATATGCTAATAGGTACATTGGAATAGGCATCAACTCTTGATTGCTTGACACAACATATAGTTCATCATCTATAGCCATAATCGGTTTATAAAACTTAACAATTTGATCAAAACTTAATAAGCCCACCATATTGACAGTTTGCCAAGTTTTACCATTATCAGCTGACGACATTAACTTTAAAAACCGACTCTTTGAACCTTCGCTTATTGCTTTAGAAAAATCACCGCTTAAACCATATAGCACATTATTCATCTCCCCCAGTAACATAAACTGATCAGAAGGTATAGTGCTAGGCAAATTAATATCTTTGGCAGGAACAAGTGTTTGACTATCATTCATCTCATAGATTTTAGCAGAGATTTTGCTCAAATCCGGATAAAAAGCAACCACATTAAAATAAAGTCTACCCGCGATATAAACTATTCCATGAAATGCTCCATAATCTGCACCTATAAGTGTAGCAAAATTAATGCCAATATCCTGCCATGATTGCGCATTATCAGTAGAAATTAGTACACGTAAATTCTTTGAATTATAATCTTCATCTGCCAAAGTTAGATAAAATAAACCACCAAAAGAGTACATGCCAATATTTTTATAACTAATTTTTCCAGTATCAAGTACGTTTACTTTCCAACTTGTACCATTATTATCAGAACTTAAAATAATATCATCGTCGTCATTGGTACCAGAGCATGCAATAACCTGCCCATTGAAAGAACATTCACTAATATTCATACTAACCGACGTTGCCACACCGCTTTGTTGCCAGTGAAATCCACCATCATTTGAAGACCACAATGTCACTTGCGAACTCAAACCACCCGACTTGAGTAAGATATATAAATTATCCTGATCACCATAAGCAAAAACAATACTCTGCGAATCGTTTAGCGGCATCCCTGTTGTTGCATCAAGGTTAAGCCAATTTTGACCATTGTCATTTGATATTGATAATGAGTGTTTGGTATATGCATATAAACTATTATTAACAACAAAGCTACCTTCTGCAACTCCTGCTAGCTGTTGTGATAATGCTTGAGTTGAAACCATAGCATATGGGAAGTGTGAGAGCGATATAACCCCATTTGCCACCTGCCCTTTACCATCAGTAAAGCTTACTGTGTAGCTACTATCCTGGTAGCCTTTGGGATTTGCCCCAAAGCTAAGATCATAAACATACGTACATTCTTTCTTAGATGATACTTTATTATCATCGCAAGTACTTTTCTCTAAGTCCAATGTAAACGTTGCCGTTGCATCAGCTGCACTACCTTTTTGTACGCTCATTGTTGGTTGAGAGATATTAATGTCATCATTCGTGTCGTTATATAATGTATAGGTCAATGTATTTGTGCTATTTGCAGTCGCTGTTATGGTTGTATTCACAGGTGAAACAACTATATCTCCGGTTGTATGCTTGCCAGGGAGGGTGGAGGTAATCGCCTCTTTGATGTTCTTTGCTGTAACACTCACCATCTCTAGAGCATTAGGAACAGAATCAACATCTGCTATCAGAGTAATATTACAACTTGAATTCCCCATGAGTTCATCACCACAGTCATCTTGTATATGCACGCCATAAGCACTATTTGGCGCACTGACATTCAAACCATGCGCAGTAAATGCGGTTGTATTACTTAAAATGTACTTAATCTCTCCTCCTGGGACAAGTGCCGGACTATCATCAGGATCACCAGACTTCATTGCTTTTGCTAAGCGAGCTGTAACTTGATCTTTATTCATAACCAGGATCAACTGAGGCATTCCAAACTGCACATTTTGGCTTAACAACTCATCATCTTGGCTAACAACATGCACCACAACAGCTGTTCCATCAGTCAATGTTTCATCCCCCTTAAGCGAGAAATTACATGTAGCATTAGCCGCCAGTGTTTTGCCATTACAATTACTTCCATCTAACTGAACGCCTGCAGGCACCTCACGACCATCCAACGTAGTTACTGTAATATTTAAGTTTTTAGCAGGATCTGTACCATTATTGACAATATCAAATTCTCCAAGATCATTAAATGACAGTGCATTTTCTGACTGTGTAAAAGCAAGACTAACATCACTTTTGATCACTGTAATTGGAATATCAATCTCTTGTGCTGAAGACTTTATCACCAAGACATTTTTCTCGCCAACCTTAGCATCTATAACGTCAACTTCAACATCTACACTTTCACCTTTAACCAAAGAAATGCTAGGAGGTGTTACAACACTCATGTCATCACTTGCCACTTGTAAACTAATTGAAATATCATTTACATCAATATTACTTTGGTTTTGCAGATGCACTAACACTTTACCGTCTGCCTTAACGCTAACACTACTAATATCCGTTGTTAATGCTGTCGTGTTTGTTGATTTATCATTAGCTGAACCACCACAGGCACTTATTGCACCAGCAGTGCTCAGCGCCACAAACATATGCCGCCACCATTTATATATTTTGTTTTTTTGCATACTATAGCCCTTTTGTTTAATTAAAAATCAGGGCAATTATAGAACATTAGAACTTACATATTATGTATAAATGTGTAATCAATATTTATTTCACTTGTCAAACAGTTAATCCCACAAAGCTAAATCCATACACCACCCCTGCTTCCCAGAAATCCATGCTCAATTTTGCGAGAAATAATCACAATAATCGAAACTAATATAAGGTACACAAGCGCTGCAAATACATATGATTTAAAAAATTGGAAGTCAGATGACGCCAGCTCCTCAATCCGAGCAAAAAACCCTGTGAATTCGATCAAAAAAGCAACTGATGTATCCTTTAAGTTAGATATTACTTGATTGGTTAGTGCAGGAATTGATGTGCGCATTACCTGAGGTAGTACAATTAATTTAAAAACTTCAAGATCTGTAAACCCTTGTGCTTTAGCTGCTTTAAGCTCTGTATTATCTAAACCATTGTACGCTGTTTTTAGATATGCGGCATTATAGGCTCCAACATTAAGCGTAAAGCAAATAACTGCAACCGCAAAGGTTGAAAGGTGAAGATGATACTGCGGTAAACCATAATAAACTAAGAATAATATTACGATGAGCGGCGTACCAATAAAGAAAGAGATATAGCTATTTGTGAGCTTGCGAAGGATAATATTCTCTTTTAAAGAAAAGTATAAGATAAAAATGCCCATGATAAACCCAGTGACACTAATAATTGCCGCAAGTAACAGTGTATAACCTAAACCATTAAGAATTAGCGGAAGTTGATCTTGTAAATCAAGTAGAAAATTGATCATTTCACTCATGCTTACACCCTCTTATTACGGCGGAAAAAGTATGCAATATGCTCATTATTTTGACTTTGCGCCTCCAATTCATCTACATATCCACACGCTTTAACTTGACCATTTTCTAAATATGTCACTTTTTGCCCAAACTGACGTGCAAGCTCTAGGTCATGGGTAACACACAAAATAGTAATACCTTGTGCATTAAGTTTTGAAATAATCTGCCCAACTTCATAAGCCATAACTGGGTCTAGTGCCGAGGTTGGTTCATCAAAAAGCAAGATTTTAGGCTCCATTGCAAGCGCTCTTGCAATCGCCACTCGTTGTTGTTGCCCACCTGAAAGCTCATATGGAAAGTTTGCTGTATGTTTCAGCAGTCCAAGCCGTTCTAATTCAAAACAGGCTTTTTTTTCTGCTTCTTGTTTTGATAGTTTTTTAAGCATTCTTAAGGCTAATGTAATATTGTTGAGTGTATTAAGGTGTCTATACAATCCAAACTGTTGAAAGACAAAACCCATTTGTTGACGCAATTGATATATATCGACATCTTTATCTGTAATATTTTTCCCACAAAAGATAATCTCGCCAGAGGTTGGTTCAATCAGGCGATTAAGGCAATGCATCAATGTAGTCTTCCCAGAACCTGAAGCGCCCATGATAATTGCAAGCTGCCCACTTGTAACAGATAGATTTATACCATCTAAAATAACCTTGTCACCATAGCTTTTGTTTAAATTCCTAATTTCTATCATGGCGCATACTACCATTTATAAATGTTTAATTTGCATATGATTAAAACGTTTATTGACATATTGCATGCCAAATAAAAAGCATTTGTAAATTAAAAAATAAAATACACCAACAAGACTGTAAATTTCAATTGCATTAAGTGTTGTCGCGGTTAAAGCCATTGCTTGTTTCATAATATCCCCAACACCAATAGTATAAGAAAAAGGTGAATATTTTAGAACAGATGTAAATTCATTAATCATGCCAGGGAATGAAAGTCTTAGCACCTGAGGTAACTGAATATACAATACGATTTGATAGCTTTTCATCCCTTGCGCTTTAGCTACTTTAAGCTCAGCCTGATCAACAGATTCAAGCGCCCCCCTAAAAACCTCATAAAGATATGCCGCAGCAATCAAACCAAGACTTAAGTTAATGGCAATAAGTGGTGGCAGACTTAAATTCATAACGCTTGCCATACCAAAATATACCAAGAAAATCATGACCAATACAGGAATGGCACGAAATACATAACTAAATGCATTATACACACTCAGAAGTAGTTTACTTTGTATTGCAACTAAACTTGCCATCATAAATAGCGCCACACAAAAACCAGTAATACAACATGTGAGCGTAACAATAACTGTGGTCTCAACACCATAGAATAATAGACGTGCAATATGTAAAAAATCCATTTAAGCCTGAGCCTTCAACCATTTTTGCTCAAGCTGATCAATTTTTTTCTGCCCCATTTGTGTTAAAAATTTATTAAAATCTTGAGTTAAAGGTGACCCTTTCTTAAACGCAAATCCAAGTTGATCAATATCATTAAATGAATAACTAGATGTGATTGGCATATGAAGTTTATATTTGTAGTTATCAAACACAGGCTCTTCAATAAAGGCTAAATCCAAATTGCCATTTTTCAAATCAGTAATCGCTTCATTATACGTTGGGTAAAGTTTCACTCGACTTAATTGGTAGTATCCTTCAGGCTGAAGTTTATCCTTGATAAATGCACTATAAGCCATCCCCCTTGGGTAACCTAGTGAGTATTGCTTTATCTGACTCAAGTCCGTTATGTGTATATTTCGCTCAGAGAGACTAACTAAATGCCATGAGTTCAAAAAGTATGGCTGTGAAAAATCCATCACTTTTGCTCTTTCTGGAGTGATTGAAATGCCCGAGAATGCAACATCCGCTTGACCACTGGCAATAGCACCTAGCATCCCCTGCCAATCATATGCACGAATTTTCATTTGATAACCGCGGCTTTTACAATATGCAGTAAATAATTCCAAATCAATGCCTTGCAACTGACCATTTTGTTGAAAAAGCATTGGCGGTGAAGCCGGTGATACCGCAACTTGTATAATTTTATCTGTTATCTTTGTATCATTTGAGCCACATGCTGATAAAAATAAAGCACCCAAAATAATGCTCAGTTGAATTAGTCTTGAAATATATTTCATGTCTTTCCATCCTTTTTGTTAATATGCTTTTAAAAGTAACAAGCTAAAGCTCTGATAACTTATCAACAAATTTTATTAACTCTAAAGGTCACTTTAAAGCATGAAAGTATATTCATGATGCATAAATGTATAGTTAATATTTATTTTTCTTCTATAAGGGTGTCTCCGATGGAGCGACTTTCTCATTAAATATCCTACCGCAAGACTCACTTTATCTAGGAATTAAAATACCTTGATTACCAGCTTTCATAATCGAAAAGCCAGCTACATCCCCTAAGAAAAGATCACCACTTGTATCAGTATTGATCGATTGAACCATATTACTTTGCAACCCATCATCTGTTGTTTTAGAAGCCCATGTGTTACCTCCATCAGTAGAATAAATAACCCCGAAACTCCACGTTGCCACATAAATTGTGCCGTTTGCAATAACTGCCCCGGTAATGCTCAAACCAGATGTCCCTACGGGCAGACCAAGGTCACCAGCAGTTTTAGATATCCAGGTGTTACCTCCATTACTGGATATTAGCAATATTGGCTTGCTTGCATCTGAATCTTTCGACGTAAATATGACATTCTGACCACTTACAAATATAAGACTTCCGGCACCAAAATAGGTGGATGGAGAAGCTTTTTTCACCCAATTAGCACCGCCATCTATCGACGCCCAAAGTCCAAAATTACCGAGTACGTAAATATTATTACCCTCGCCGACAAGATCATATAATTGAGCACCTCCAAATGTCGCACTATCAGGCGCTGACCAAGTGGCACCATCATCATTTGATGTCACTAAACCATTGTACGTTGCGACAAAGACCTTGTTTCCTAATACATAAATACCCGATGCATGATTAATGATTGCAGAAGGTACTTGTCCCCAAGTTTGATAATTATCACGTGAGTAATTAATTACATTTCCTTTACTTACATCACTGTCTGCTACCACCAGGTATGTAGTATTAGTACCGGGATCTCTCCAAAAGCCTGGCACTTGCCTCCCAGCAAGCCCATCTTTAGCATTATATTCCTGCCAATTAACCCCGTCATCTTTAGAGACATAGAACCCTGTTGATCCGCCCGCATACAGTGTGCCATTAAGGTTTTTCATAAAATAGACTCGATTTCCATAAATGGCTGGTTCTGAGTTTTTAATTTTCCATGTATTGCCATTATCTGTTGATACAGCTAATCCACCACCAGTTCCAGCATATAGCACATTATCAACTTTTGAGATTGCTGAAGTAAAATCACTAGGTAAATTATTATTTGAACTATTCTCCAACGTCCAATTAGCACCACCATCATGTGACACAACAATACCATTATCTGAGGCAAAGAAAATATCATTACCATCAGCATAAATTCCATATATATCAGCATAAAACTGCAATTGTGGCAATATAGTGTTTTTCCAGGTATTACCATTATCAGTTGATATAGAAAACCCTTGACGTCCACCAACATAGATTTTGTTATCGTCAACATAAATTGATGAATTATTATCCAAGACCCCATCTGCCACTGTTTTGGTTGTCCAAGTTGTTCCGCCATCTGTTGAAAATGACACCCCTCCTGGACTGCGTGTTGTTAAATAAATCTCACCATTATTCTCTGTAACCATTCTCACATCATTACTTGTCAGACCGTCAGCTGTTGTTTTTGTTGTCCAAGTAGCGCCTTTATCTGTCGAAATGGCTAATCCTGCATTTGTCGCCAGATAAACATCATCACCTGACGCATAGACATAAGCCACTGCATTAGTTGGCAAACCGTCGGTTGTTGTTTTTGTCTGCCAAGTTTTACCGCCATCGTGAGATAAAGATAATCCAGCATTTGAAACATAAATATTATCACCTGATACAGCAACGTTACCTACTAAACTTGGAGAAGCAATTTGAGGTGCTGAAACTGTCTGCCAGGTATGTCCATTATCCTTTGAAATACTTAGACCGAATGTCGCAACATACATCACACCATTCTCAACGACAACATTGCCCGCTGCACCAGGAATTAAATAGGTCAAAGCAGCACTTGGAATAAAGCCACCTGTCGGATATACATCAACACCTAATAGTGTTCCCGTGCTATTGTTACCATTATTTTGTGTATTGCCATACACCAGTGAATAAAGCTTTTGTTCATGCGTTGTTGCATTGGGTGCCGTATAGGTATAATTATTGGTACAATAATCCTGACCTAACAAAATTGTACCACAATTATTATTAGCTGATGCGACTAAACTGCCATCATTTGGCAGTATACTCATAGCTAAATGATCAAGGCTTAATGAGCTATTATTTCTCGCCTTTAATGGAATCTCCATTGACTTACCACCATTAATCACTAAGCGATAACTATCAGACATTTGCAGCTGACTGGATGACGATGATCCCAACATTAACTGATTCACTTGATCGGCATTATTGGCTGAAATCTGAAGATCACCACTACCCGATGGATAGTTCTCCAAACTACCGTCAACGATAATGGTACAACTATCACCTCCATTTAATGTCATGCCATTAACGCAAGTACTGGCAGGATCTTGGCTAACGCCCGATAGTGCAGGAATGCTAAACTGCACATCAGTTGCAGGCACCACCGAGCTATTGCTAATCTGAATAGTTTTATGCATACCTGGCACGATCGTAATGTGTTGACTATCTAAGCTTAAAAATTGAGATTGTGCTTTGGTCATTTGCGATTTAAAGCCTGATAAGGCATCTTCTGGGTTAATCGACAATACCGGGCGCAATATTTGTAAACTTTTTGAAACTTCCGTTTGACTATTCACTACAACCTTAATATCAATCGCTTGATTGCTTGCAGCATCTGCAGCTTTAACATCAAAGGTGCAATTTTCTGAAGGTTTTAGAATAGCGCCAGAACACGTATTATTCATAATGGATGCTCCGATAGCCGCAATGTTTGTACCACTTTGATAGGCAGCGAGACTCAGACCTGAAACACCCTTATCAGCGCCTGTTAACTCAGGAACATCTTGAGCACTGTTGTTGGTTAACACATAATGCTTGATTCCACCACTACCCAACACCGAAGAGTCTGTGCTTAATGCCAGTTTAACCACCTCCGGCGGCTCCGCAATAACCTCTACTGGAATACTTAATTGATTAATCGAATCACTTGAACGTATCGTCAATGTCGCTTTACTACCGACAACAGCACTATTACTCGCGGTTAAAACAATCACCGCTGAAGCCCCCGGCGCTAATTGACTGGGAATATTTGACGCAGTCTTATCAATACTCACCCCATCACCTGCTTGCAGCTCAACAGCAAAGTCATCTGCCTGCTTGTTACCCACATTGGTAACGGTAATTTGCAAGCTATGAGATGTTTCAATATTAGCCTGTATTTGACTTGGCACTAAACTCGCTGTCGTGGTCACCGCACTTTTCTTATTGCCGTCATCCGAGTTACAGCCAAATAGCAACATACTAAATACGACCACTGGTACTAACTTTTTTATCTTCATACTAAAGTAAACCACCATAAACATTCTTAAGTGTAGTTTCTGTGCCTTCAGTACAAGCATAAAAATTATAAGTGTATGTAGCCCATAATCTCAAGCCATCATAATAAAATTTTTGTGGATTAGAATAACAGTTAGAATTGTCCATATCACATGTCATTGGGTACTCATCTTTTGTATCACTCCACTTAATTCCATCCTCGTGATCTGGTACTTCAATACCAACTTTAAATTTATCTCCATCGCTATAGGTATAACCTAATTCAACTGCGTGACCGAAATTTTCAGTACGAAAGCTACCTAATTTTTGATAGCTTGGACATTGTGATGTTACTGTTTTAATTCCCATATCCAAAGCATTTACATTACTTACTAATATAGATGATGTCACTAGTCCTATCAGGATTTTAGTGTTTGAATTCATAGTCACCTCTTCTTTTTATAGATTTTTAAATAACCGTTCCACATTATGAAACGAATACAACGCTAGAAGCGTTCTGTCACAGACTACACTTCCAGCAAAATAATTATTACGTTCGCGTAAAGGTTCAACTTTAAATCAATGCTTCTTGCGGTTTGCCTCGCGCGCTAGGACGGTTACTTCTGCGATTGACAAACCAGTGCTTGTGCCACTTTATCAACCTCTAAGCCCATTAAAAGGAAACTGCGAGCCGTTTAGTAGGCATCACACTCCCCGCGCTAAGTAACAATTCTAATTCAAAAAAACATGGCGGTTATGTATAAACATGTATTAATTATAAAACTGAACTTTCCCAAGTTTTGTTAAGCGGCAAGCCCAATAATCATTTGAATCCATGAATTTCTATGATTTTTTAGCTCAGATTCACCATTTTGACAAACCCTGAGTTTATTCTGACGCTTTATCAACAACTTTCGTGCCGCAGAAAAGGTGTATTGCGGCTTAGTGCCATTATGTGTTAGCTCATTGACTGCATCACTTGGAAGATGCATGACAGCGATCCAAATAATCGTAATGGCAAGCATGCACATATTCAAGTGGTTTATCACCGAATGCTCCAATCTTACTTGGGCTTTTTGGCTGCCGATGTCATGTTTGAGCTCTTTGAAACCAGACTCGATCTTCCACCGTGCGCTATAGTACTCCAATATCTGCGTTACGCTTAAGCTTAAGTCTGTTGTTGCTAAAGCAACGAAGTGATTTTTGTAATAGGCAAAGACAACTTTTATCGGGCATTTAAAAGCTTTAGACATGAAGTTTTTCTCGTAGACAAGCATGTCACGCTTTTTACCATAAACAAAGCTTGTGACTTTTTGGGCTTTAGCTTTATATTCATTTGCCAAATCCCTAACAGAACCTGCTTTGGCACCATATTTTGCAGGACGCCCACATGTTTTACCTTCGATAACCTCAGGAAAACCGTATAAAACACTGTTTTTGCGTAACATGGTGAGGATATGGACTCGATTACCTAGTTGATCTTTTAACGGGTTGTACAATTTACCATTACCAAACCATGAATCAGTCACAATAAGAATGGGGGATTTTGTCCAGGTGCTAAGCTTAAGAATCATTTGGCAGGCCAGTGTAATTTTACTGTTAAAACACTCAGCCGCTGCTTTGTTGCTAGAGTGATAAAATCGCGTCAACAATGGCAAAAATGCCCAACGGGTATGAATGAACTTTAAGAGCCCCAGTTGAACAAAGCACTGTGACCAAGGGTATTTACTTTGATTGTGCTTGGCTGCATGATCAAAGAAATGCTCACAACCAAATATTTCCTTACCGCTTTTAGGCGTGGTAGAGTCATCTAAGGCTATGATAAGGCGTCCATCAGTCAATGGTAATGGAATCAGTTTGAATATAGCTTTCCAAATCACATCCCAGTTAAAGCATTTACTTGCCATAAAGCGATAAAAGCGTGTTCTGCTAAGTGAGTAACCTATTATCTGAACGAGTTTACGATAAATTTGACTACTGATACCAGAACCGATAGGTATAATCATTGCTAAAATCACTGCACTAAAAAGCCGTCCTTTTTGAGTGCTTCTTTTAAAAAGTGCTTGCAAGTGATTAAGTAAAGGTTGTAAGGTATCCATCGATGAGTTGCTCCTGTTTTTTAGCAACCCTAAGATATAGGGATAAACTTTGGTCTGCAGCTCATCCATAGCAAATTCTTACAAAATTCGGGAAAGTTCAGTTATAAAAGTAGGCACTTTTTTAAATAGCCTAAGTTATATTCCCTAAACTGAATTTTCACCTTTAACGACAATCACATCACCATGACTCTTCTCATTTACTATGTTTTGGCTGACAAAATATATGTTCGCTAAATCATCTACCTGCATATCAAAATACGAAACAGAATGTGTTAATAGCGTTGCTAATTCGTCGCTATAATCGTCCCATATATGTGCTACTAAATCATAGCAATCGAAATACACACTGTTTTCCTGTGAAAACTCTGATTGCGGGGCAATATAAGCAAAGTATAAAACACCCTTTATTACCTTAAATCGGATTGAATCATCGTCATTATTGCCAGAATTATAGCCATAGAAAGTTGACAAATTTAAGGTTGAAATTTGATTAAATGCGCTTCCTGTATAATGATAGAAAGCAGCATAGTTTCCTGAAGATTCTGACCACACACCAATCGCGAGATATAAGCCTTCATGTTTGTCATAGCTTAAGTGAATATCATTAATATCTTCCGTAGACAATATGGGACTATCAGTTAATGACTGCCACGTTTTTGTATTGATAGTATATTTCTCAACTTGCACTCCATCAGAGTAACCATATGCAATATAAATATTATTATCACTATCAATTGCTAAACCAATTTTTGAGCCATTGCCAGCTTTAAACGGAGTGGTGATCAAGTCACTGCTTCCTGTCTTTGAGTTATATACATAAACATAAACTTTACCATCATAAGGCTGGGCATTGCTAAATGCTGCATATATTTGATCTTTATCTGGATTGGTTTTTAAAGTAATCACACCAGATGAAGTCAGTTGTTGCGTATCTTCAATTACTTTGATGTTTCCATTTACCGTATACTGCAAAATACTAGCATGACCATCATCCATTCTAAAATCTGAAATAGCGAAATAACGATTACCTTCGCTATCAGAAACTGCTGCATCAAAGTCGTCTGGCGTACCCGCTTGTTCAGATTCAGGTAAACTCATAAAAGACTGCCAATTTGTATGGCCTAAGTTAAGAGCATACCAATCAATACGACCATTTGGATTGCCATAGCTATTGATCAAAACTTCTGGCAGCTGTGTTGTTTGGTTAATATCTATCAAAGCGCCCTCAACATCCTTAGCAGCATTAGCATTAATCACCGCACTACCTAGCTTAGAAAAATTTATTCCTCGGCTTGTTTTGATGGTTATACTATCAACAACGTTATCATGATCAACTACAACTCCAAGTGTATGTGCCATACATACATCATCCTGAGCAACCTCTATATTAAAGGCCGCAGGCGTTGCATCTACCATGACTTGTTGTGTCTGTGGCGTAATCATAAGTCGAGTTGAGCAACTAGATTCATCAACTAGTGTTACTTGATGTATTTTGGAATCTGTTACAGAAACACCCTTATCTTGTACTGATTTTAACGCAACATCTAACTGATAATCATGCCCTACAACAAGGTGACCAGGGCTATCTGAAATGACAGCAGTAAAGTTCCTAGCCTCATTCTGTGATGACGAGCTACTACCACCTGAGCCACAGCCCAGCAATAGTATACTGACGACTATTAGTAATAAACCTTTAAATATAGATATAAAAAATTGCACAACCACCTCACAACTTATTTATTGCTTCGAATAAAGTGTTTCTAAACTTCGGAATGATTTTAAAATAAGAAAGTAATTAAAATATGTTTATATGTATTAAAATCATTTATTTGATAACTTTGTATTTGATGACTAAATTTATCTTGCAAAACAACCTACAAAGCGTTTAATTATCTTGCAAGGTGGTAACCCTATGGGGTAATACACAAAGTGACTTTAACTAATAAAATCACCTAATAATCAATAGGGTTGGCGGACAGGCAACACATACCCATTGTAAGTCTGATTCGCAGGTTGCACGCCACCAAAATTCATAGCAACGCTCCACACGGTGTCGCCTGAAAGGGAATTGTGTGTGCTACTCCAATATTCACCTCCCACAACATTACTGAAACCACTTAGATCTAACCAATGTGCTGGTGAAACTGTATCTGAATAATTCACAAGGGATTTCAACTCATTAATTGTTGGCAAGCGCCAGTCATCATATCCACATAATGTTAAATTAGTGGCGTAACTTGTTGCATTATTCCAGTCTTTCTGACCAAAAACACTACCATCTTTACCCCACATTAAACCCGTTAATTTATCATATAGAGCATCATTACAAGGAGTGTTGTCTGCCTTCTTAGCAGGCTCGAATCTTGGATTAGGCCATTGACCAGCCCCTCCATCGGTAGGATTTGTATTTTGAATAACAGCCCCTACACTAGCAAAACTATAATTTGAAAAACACATCAGAGCTCCTAAGCCAAGTAACAATAATTTTTTATTTATTTTATTTATTTTATTTATTTTATTTACTTTTTTCATTCTTATCTCCTGAATCTCATGACGGTATATTGGTAAATGTTCATAATGTGTCATCTATTTCTTTCACATCCTTTAAATAATCAAATCACCTAATAATCAATTGGCTCTACGCACAGGCAACACGTAGAAGTCGCTCGACTGATGGTAGCTTCCCACTATACCAGAATACATAACAACGCTCCACACTCTCCCGCCCCCGCCTCCAAAGGAATCAACTGTACTACTCCAATATGCACTGGAGTCAATCCAACGTGAACCGGTTTGAATATTACTAAAACCATTTACATTTAACCAATTTCCCAGTGAAACTGTATCTGAATAATTCAGAAGGGATACCAACTCATTAATTGTTGGTAAGCGCCAATCGGTATATCCACATAATGTTAAATTATTGGCATAACTTATTGCATCATTCCAGTTTTTCATGCCAGCAGCATTACCATCTTTAGCCCACATTAAACCCGTTAATTTATCATATAGAGCATCATCACAAGGAGAATTGTCTGCCTTCTTAGCAGACTCGAATCTTGGGGCAGGCCAAGCCCAACCATTTTCGGTAGCATTTGGCGCTAGATTGATTGGTGCAGTAGCTAATAACGCCCAAGAAGAACTGCCTAAATACACATCGCCACCCTCCGCGTAATGCAAGCTCAAGCCAATACTCTTAGTACCTTTGCTTCCTGGCGTGAGCGTCCCCTTCCAAGTACAGCTACTATTTGCTGCAATCGATGTGATCCCATTACAACTGCTATTTTCTTTATCTATCGTAAAATCTGGCGTTGAAAAAAAATAATTTGTAAAGCTTACCCCTGTCGCAACCAATGTCGTATTAGTATTAGTAAAGGTATAGGTAAATGGATAACTTACCCCTATGGCAGCATCCACTGGTATATCTTGCGTCTTGGTGCCTATGACAGCAACTGTGGTTGCTTGTGAACTACTAGTCAAAGACACATCGCCACCCTCCGCGTAATGCAAGATCGAAGCCATACTTTTATTACCTTCGCTGCCTGGCGTGAACGTCCCCTTCCAAGTACAGCTACTATTTGCCACAATCGATGTGATCCCACTACAACTGCTATTTTCTTTATCTATCGTAAAATCTGGCATTGCAAAATCATTTGTAAAGCTTACCCCTGTCGCAGCCCATGTCGTATTGGTATTAGTAAAGGTATAGGTAAATCGATAACTTACCCCTACGGCAGCATCCGCTGGTATATCCAGCGTCTTAGTAGCGGTTACTGCAACATTAGAAAAACTCACACTAGCAAGCGGCTCTCTCTGTAAATCTAACTTCAATTGACCAACCACACCATTTTCTCCCTTTATTAGAAAGTGGCAATTCTGCCCAGGATCAAGCTCATTAGTACACGTATTATCGGTAATTAAAACTGTATCAATCTGCTTATTATCTGTATCAGTAAAATATGGCTTATCAAAATATGCCGCCACGTTATTAGTATTAGTAACGGATATATAATTATTATGATCACTAAGCAAAGCCACTTCTGGGTCAAGGTTGACATCCAATCGTTGCTTTTTAAAGATAGCACTTTCAGGTCTACTAACTCCATCTGATAACTTGATCACAAAATGAAATTCTTCAGTATCTGCTGCTGCCTTTTTTAATGATGCCATTAATACGCAAGGCTTCCCAATAGCAACATTTTGACAGTTATTTGTAATCTCGATATTTGCATTAGATACAGTCTCAATAGAATAAGTCACCCCACTACTTTTAGAAGCAGAGGTCAAAGAACTTCCACTATTTGCCACCTCAACAAGTATATTGAACTCTTCACCCGCAGACTCTGAAACATCTATCGCCTCAGCATAGGTAACCTTGTAAACTTTTGATCCACTTACAGTTCCACCACCAGATTGATCAGAACCTCCGCCACAGCCCACAAGGGCAGACATTTGCAACAAAACTATCACAAGCTTTAATTTCCTCATTACTCTCACTATTATCTATCTCCATATTATTAATTCTTGCTTAACTTAACAGTCATCGCACTCCCCATGCTCAAAATTGAGTATAGCCCAATAAAAATACATGAATATGTTTAAATATGTAGAAAATATGTATTTTGCTATTTATAAATATTGATCATTAAATTCTCTTGCAAAACAACCTAAAAAGCTTTTAATTATGTTTAGAAGCAATAAAAAGATGTAAGGACTGCAGCCAATGACTTTAACCAATAGCCAAATCGCTTCGATTAAAAACATTCTGATTATTGATGATGACAAAGAGATCACCAAAAGCTTGATACAAACGCTTAAAGGTCGCTTTAATATTGATGCACTTGCCATTCATCACCCCAAAGAAGCCAGTGCGACACTAACTCAGAAAAAATTTGATGCTATTTTACTTGATTTAATGTTACCTGAAATAGATGGCATTGAAGTCTGTCGCCAAATTCGTACGATCACCAATACTCCGATTATCATGATTACTGCGTCACAGGAAGTTTCTGAGCGCATCTTAGCTTTTGATGCCGGTGTTGATGATTTTTTAGTGAAACCCTTTAGCACACTTGAGCTTATGGCGCGCATTAATGCCATCTATCGACGCATGGCGCAAGCTTCATCTGAGCTTAAAGATAAAATTTATCAGTTTGATCGTTGGCAGTTTGATACGCGCACATCATTACTAACAACGGCGACAGAGGAAGTGCAACTGTCAACGGCAGATGCAAATTTACTGATGGTTTTTCTTGAGCACCCACGGCGCATTTTGGAGCGTGAATTTCTACTGAATCAGACCAACACCAGCAAACGTGATATTTATGATCGTGCAATTGATGTCCGCGTTGGGTTATTACGCAAGAAAATCGAAGAAGACACCAAACAACCTAAACTTATCCAAACGCATCATGGGCGCGGTTATGTATTTAATGCCAATGTTATTAAAAAAGCGACCTGAGTTTCATTTCAATTACTGGAGTTACGCACTTTAGAAAAACTATGATTTTATAAACACCCCGTCAGCCTACGGCTGCCACCCCTCTTACAAAGAGGGGAATTAGGCAAAGGTTATTTTATATTCCCCTCTTTGCAAGAGGGGTGCCGAGCTTGTGAGGCGAGGTGTTGTAATAAAAAAGTGCGTAACTCAAGTCAATTAAAGAATCTTTGATTGATCATCTTGCTTTTTAGAGTCGAATCAACGACATTTTATAATTATTAATATCACGTATGGATCAACATGAAAAAATATCTGAACCTTCTCTGTATTTTTGCTTTTTTTTGTTTAAGTCTTATCTCAATTAGCTATCTCTTTATCAGTGCGTATCGCCAGATCAATGAAGATATTCATGCAGAACTACATCATAAAATTGCGTGGGAGATCGCTAAAATTGTCAAATATGGTGAAGATGAAGATCTTAAAAGCTTCATTCAAACCTTTGATAGTCAGCATTTCTCAGATATACAAATTCAACGCATCGAGCTTGAAATGGCTTTATCCACTGCTCCACAGTTTCACCCAGATTACACCATCAAAAATGCCCAAGATCTTGAGAACAAAATACTACAACATCAAAACAATACACATAAATTCTCAGTTTTTATTCACAAAGACCTGTGGCTTAATATCCATGCTGTCAAAAATTATCATTACTTTTTCTCTTTATTTACCGCTGAATTTGCAATTATCTTGTTGATTGTTATCTTACTGCTATTTGCTTGTTGGTTATTGCTGCGTTTATATCGATTAACTGAATTAAGTCAGCAGATGTTGATTGAACTAGGTCTTCCGCAAAATACTTCGATTTACTTTGGACTTATCTCTGGTCCCAAAGCATTATTTGAACAAATGAAATTGCGTATTCATAATCTAACACGCACACGCTCGCAATTGATGTCATCTATTTCGCATGATATCAAAACACCGTTAACACGCATGCGCTTTCGTTTAGAGCAGCTAGAGTTAAAAGGTGACACGGATGCGATTAAAAGCATGGCAGATATTGATCACATCAATGAGGTGGTACAAAGCTTCTTATCACTTTCTAACCTTCATTTACAACAGCGTAAGAAAATTGACCTAAATCTAATGCTACTAACACTACAAGACAACTACGCTGACATGGGGCATCGCATTGATTATACGGAAACACCTGAGAGCATCGTCTATGGTTCGGCACAAGTGTATAACCGCATTTTGACCAATATCCTTGATAATGCCTTTCGCTTTGCCGATAGAGTTGATATTAGCTTAACGCAAACCAAACAGCTTATTGAGCTGATCATTATTGATCATGGACAAGGTGTTGCTCATGACAAGTTAAACAAAATTACGCAATTAGGTTTCTCTGAGAATAACATCGATGCTAAAAAACACTATGGATTGGGTCTAGCGATTGTCCATGAACTAGTGAGTCTCACCGGCGGCACGATTATTTTTGAAAATGATCATATCCTTGGACTTCGAGTCACCATGACTTGGGCAAAATAAATTTCCCTTAGACCATGACCATCTTATTTTCTTCTTTCAAATAGCTTTTGGAGTGAATAAAAGCCATCACAATTAACAGCACACTGACCGTTCCGGTAATATATTCAGGTATTGCGATAAAGTTCTTTAGCCACATCGTCAGCGCCAAATAACCGATTGAATAATGCGCACCATGCTCTAAAAAAGGTAGATTATTTAGGGTGTTGCGCTTAACCATAAAAAGGGTTAATGAACGGACAAACATCGCACCAATCGCTAACCCCAAGAGAATAATGACAATATCATTACTCATCACAAGAGCCGCAAACAAGCCATCAAAGCTAAAAGATGCATCTAGCACCTCAAGATATAAAAAGCCAATAATGCCTGCTTTAACAAGCGATGATAATTGATTCACTTTAGTATTGATTACTGCTAAGCAATGACTCAATAAAATACCCAACACCAACGCAATGAGTACTGCAATTGATGCCTTATATATCCATACATAAACACTAAAGAAAATAACTCCAAAAATCACTGCAATAATTAGTGGGAGCGTGCCTGAGCGCTTATTAGCACATTTCTGCTCTAGCCAACTAAACCATAATACACGCTCTTCATCTGTGAATAGAAAATTTAAGAAAATCATCAATAAAAATCCACCACCAAATGCACTGATCAATGCGTAATTACTGGCTAAAACGTGTTGAAATTCTGCCGTATTATGCAGCGCTAATCTCAAGGTGTTTAAGAAAGACAGTTGCGCACTAACACTTACCAGTAACACCGGGACCAATAAGCGCACAACAAAGACCGCGACAAATATCCCCAACCACAAAAACATCTTTTGCCAAAATGGCGACATTTTTGTTAATACTTTGGCATTAACGACTGCATTATCAAAACTTAAAGACACTTCAAGCACTGCCAATAGCACGATCAAATATATGACATTAAGATAATGTATCGGTTGATAGATTACACCCAATACTAAACCTATAATCGTCACAAGGCTTGATCCAACAAAGAAACGTAAGTAATGCTGCATTTATATGTACTTAAGACTAGGCTAACATGCACTAATAGCACAACCATCTCCTAGCCCAGTCAGTTAAGGAAATAGTGTACTACCAGTCTTGCTAAACCTATGTGATTTCTCGACAATCAGTCGCATATGCCATGGCTTTGTTTACCAATTATGTTGACATATGCCTTGAATCAGACCCAAGAAGCTACTCCCTAGTAGAAGTCGGGACATTATAGCGTAGATATTATTTGTGTAAACAAGTTTTAAAAACTTAACAATTAGCTGTACTGACACCAACGTCTGTGAATGCCTTTTTAACATCTGCTGTCGAATAGTGAATATCTTTGGCAGCATTGACCACGCCACAAGCAGCCTGCTCAAAAGTCACTGAAGGCGTCCAATATTTGACGTTCGCCAACATCATTACATGAAATGCTTCTTTCACACCTTCAGCATATTGATTGGACAAGCCTTGCACTTGATTATCAGATGCCCATGTGCTTACCAATAAATAGAATGCTTTATTAAACACACCACTACCGGTATGAACGATATATGATTGATTACCGTGTGCTTTCTTAAGCATTTGATTGTAACTGATCTTGCATGTCAGCGCCCCGTTAAGTGTCGGATCATAACAGTCAGCTGAAGCACCATCTTGTGATGGGTTGTTCATATAACGTAAAGCCACGCCATCACCTTTCATAATGGTTTCACCTAACCCCCAATCAATCTGCCCTTTTGGATCTTCTGGATAAAACTTCACATAATTAATCTCGTTCTGGCTTAGTAAATAGGCTCTGACGGTTTGTCCTGCCATATCTGAAAATGCCTCATTTAAAGAACCTGATTGATTTGTATAAATCAGTCCTGAATGTTGCTCTGTAAAACCGTGGCTTACTTCGTGACCTGCCACATCTAGGGATACCAGAGGATAGAAATCACTGCCATCACCAAAGGTCATATTTTCACTATTCCAAAAAGCATTATCATAATTACTTCCATAATGAACACGCATCACAAGCTGCATCGGCTCATTATTTTCAGATAATGCATTAATGCCATACCAGTCTTTATACATATCAATAATAACATCACCAAAATATTGCGCGTCATTAATAGCAGAATATGCGCCATTAATCTCATCTTGTCCTGTATTTTTGCCACAGGTATAAGGGTAAGGCGTGGTCGTATAGTCATCCCACTTTTGTTGTAAATTAACGGTTCGCACGCGAGTATTTTCCATCGTGCACTTTGTTCCTTTTTTTGTCACATCCAAAGATGGCATCCCATCTTGACCATACCAATATTCTTGCACCTTTTCATTGCCTCCTGGTCCTGTATCCTCGAAATTTTGGATATTATCCCAGCTTGTCACTACTTGCCCTGTTTTCGCATCAACATAATAACGCATATCCTGTGGTTGATTATTTGCTTTTTGCGCGAAAAACTTAACCTGATAGATCAATTTTGGTTGTTGATTTTCAGTGATAATTTGTAGCTCAGCACTTGGGGCATTACCATTTAGATAATCCACCTGATAACCATTAGCATTTTCATTGTATACAGTTAAAGATTGGGCAATTGCCTGCTGTGCTGAGATACTTGGGTTTGTATCAACATTGAGATCTTTGACCACTTCACCATTAGCTTTCTCCTGATTGGCAGCTAATAACATATTATGTCCATTATTTTTAGCAATCGTAATCTGAGCGCCTACGACCTTGATCCCTTTATAATACTGCTGATAACGCTCATAATTAACACCAGCCATACTGGATTGAGATATTTGATTTAAAGTATTTGTTTGCGGTGCTGCCATAAGCATTACATGCGCGTTACTCACCGGTTCTATTTGATTTGTTTTCAAATGAAAACCCTGTAAATCATCAATCGGTGCATTGGTTAAATTAACCCTCTCTGCAGCATAAACTCCTGTTGCTAACACACTAAGAACTAATACAATACTCTTTTTAAACTTCATTCCTTTCTCCTTGTTATGACTATTTATCTCACAGCTTTTGGTTATCAATAAACATTGGGCAGCATATATTTATCACACTATTTTATTAGCAAAAAATGCTGATAAAACATGCCTAAATACATTACTTGCAAGCAAAAGAAACGATCCTTGCCTGTGTTTTAAATAAACTCTTCCCTTTATTACATGAAATAGCTTTGCTATGACGGTAGTATTTTTACCACAACATTTTGGGCAGGTAAATAGAATTATTAAAAATTTGTAACAAATTGTATATTCATGCTGATTAATACTAGATCAAACATACATTTTCCCAAGCTTTCAGAATTAACCACTCCCAATAAGCTGGTTCAATTTCTTATGGCAGAGTATAACCTTAAGCAAAAAGGCCTTGTAGACATCTTTGGCAATCAAGGAAATGTTTCTAAATTTCTAAATGGACATCGCCAGCTCTCCCTAAAGCAAGTAGCCAAACTAAGTAAGCGCTGATGCTTTTATCTCTTGGGATATAATATTAATAAGAGTGATTCAGTTCACTAAGGTTAATTGTCTAAATTTTTTTTTGCTAACTGAGATATAACGAATTTTCAGCTACTGGCACAAGCAAATAATGTAGTCTAAAATTTCGCATAATAACGTGATATGTATTGGAGTATACATAATGAAATATTAGCTGTGTAATCTAAATTTTCCTAACATGTAAGAATGATCAAATAGCAATACTCTCTGCACATTAATACCCACCTATTCTATGCAAAAGCGTTATTTACAAGATCGAACGATGTAAATAATCAATAGCGTGTTATCTTGTTGGAGGGTTAAGCAACTGCCGAAAGATAATCAGCAACCAATAGCGATGTAAATACAACATTGGCGACTCCTTTATCACAGGAATGTGCGCCGATCATAATCAGCATACGTTTATCTGCCAATTAAAGTTTTATAAAATTGCACTCTTGATTTAGATTAAGCTAAAAGGTTAAAAGGCACCTAGAAGTGGCCAATAGAGCGCCATTGCTAATGTAATAACAATAATCCCAGCTAATTTAAGCCCGACACCCCATGCCATTGCTTGATGAATTTTGACATGATCTGACTGCACAACGAGCGCCATTGCTGGCGTGCTCACTGGCAACATAAATGTCAACCCAGCACTTGTCGCAATCGCAATGGTCACCACACGTGGATCAATGCCATACTCCACCGCTAAAGCTAAACCAATCGGTAACAGAACAGCTACTGAAGCCGCATTACTCATAATTTCTGTTAATATCGCTGCCAATACCACAAGCAAGATGAGAACAACTAAAGGTGACTCAACGCCTAAGCGCATCATCATTTGCACCATCTCTGCGGCAGCCCCTGTGTTACGTAAAGCAACACTTAAAGCAATTGCACTACCATACATCAAGACAATGCCCCACTGCACATCTTTTTCAACTTCCTTCCAATTAGTAATACGTAGACTAAACGCGATAATCACACCCAAAAAGGCAATCCAATCCAGTCCCCAAGCCGTGCCATAACACACCCATAATAAAATCGTAAATAATACGACAATCAGTGTTAAGATCTCACGCTTTGTGATCTTGCCAATTTGCTTTTTATGTGCCATTAACGTCTCACGCGCTAATTGAATATTAGCGCCTGTATTATGTGCTGCGATCAAGACACAAACACTTGCTAATGACAACATAATAAGCACAATCGGAATCACCCAAATACTCCATTGAATAAAGCCAATATGACTAGCATGCGCAAATTGCGCATTATTGGCAAAGGTGTCTTGCAATATCCCTAAGGCTAATGGTGCACGCGCGCCACCTAATAGGGTAGCGGTCCCGCCGATCATCGCACCCCACGCCATTGCCATATAGGCAGCAAAGGCAAAGCGGCTTTTCTTTCTCACATTTGCCGCCGTTACAATTTCAAGCACAATAGGTAATAGCATTGCCGCTACCGCATGCTCACTAATAAAAAATGCCATAATACTTGCTAGCACAAAGATCGACATACATAGTCTTTTTGAGCCTGTACCAAACTTTGCAATAATCGTGATTGCAAAACGTTTGCTAAGTCCCGAGCGCATTACCGGACTTGCTAAAATAAAAGCACCCAAGACGAAAAAAATCGCTGAGTTACCAAAATAACTATAAACATCTTGTGAAAAGATATCGCCTGACATTGGTAGCAAAAACAACACAATAATGCCCGTTACTGCCAACGGGAAAATATTACTAATCCATAAAAAGGCAGCCACACAAAATACCGCAAACGCATGTTTTCCGGCTTCACTAAAATGTCCAACTGGCAGATAAAGTGCCACAAAATAAATCACAACAGCAGCTAAAACACACAAGAAAATACTTGGGATAGTGGGCAATTCCATTTCTTTTTGATGCATAGTTTGTTACTCATAAACCACTGTCTATAAACAGTAGTTGAGCAAGTGATTTTTTTCCAGCGCTTTTCAGGAATTTCTAATTGATCTAATCGTAGGGGCGTAGCGCATACGCCCCTTTACAATGTCTGTCTATCAGAAGATAAATTTCATCATTAAGCCAGCATCGACCGTATTATTCTCTGGCTCATACCACCCTTTCTGTGTAGCACCATCCGCTGTTTCAGAAGTTTGAATTTTCCAATATTTAATGTATGGTCCAATAAGCCATGCCCAACTTCCTTGATCACGACCCAAAAGCAAATAGCCATTAGCACCCCAGCCTTCGCGTTGTTGATTGGTAACTCCGCCATCAATACCAGAGTATTGTATCCCATGAATCAGTCCATCAAACTCAAGACGTGACTGAATAATCAGTTTATTCTTATGCCATGATATATCGGCACCTACTGGGATATAGAAATAATTTGAAATACGTAAATATCCCGCTGAATTGTTACTTGAATCATTATTCAGATAACGATAGCCCAAACCAATATATGGAGTGAGCTTCAACCCTGATTTTTGCCATGAAAAAACATAACCGACCTTCGGTGAAATACCCAAGATATAGCTATTATCATTATCCATCTGGAATGCCTGCCCATTAAGAAGACGCCCATCATATTTGCCATTGACAAAACCAAATTGTCCATCGACAATCAAGGTCACTTTATTGCGATCAATATACTGATAACTACCATCTAAACCAAAGCTTGGTCCTTTGATACTCATAAGCCCCGGTTCACGATAGCTATAGTATCCTGCCATTGGTGAGATTGAAAACAAAGAGCAACCCGCTTTATCAATACCACAAGTTGCATTGGCATTTATCGTTGTTAATAAAATCGCTGAAAAACCCACTATCCTTTTTATCATCGGCATTCTCCCTAATTAATGAACTTATATACCCATCACAAAGCATTTTACAGAATTTTTTGCTTTGTTTTTTGCGTGCTTTTGGCAAGTTAAATTTTGACAATAGTCCTAACTATTACCTGCAATCCAACTTGCCAAAATCCTCACAAACTACTTTACAATCAAACACCGCAAAATGATTTACGATGGGTATTACAAACAGTAGTCTAGATGAGATTTTAACTTTTGCACACGAAAACATGCCCGCAAATCAGCTAAGGCTTCATTAAAGTTATCATTAATAATGACATAGTCATACTCATTGGCATGCGATGCCTCGTTTTGTGCGTCTTGCATGCGTCTTGCAATCACCTCTTGTGAATCCTGCCCCCGTTTGACTAAGCGCTCATGCAAAGCGTCCAAGTTTGGCGGCAGTATAAAAATACTAACACAATTATTTTTAAAGATTTCTCTGGCTTGCCTTGCGCCTTGCCAATCAATCTCTAAGATCACATCTAAGCCTTTCTGTGTCAGTGCATTAACCGATGCTTTGGATGTTCCATAATAATGATCAAACACCTTGGCATATTCGATAAAGTCACCTTCTGTAATCATTTTTTCAAATACTTCATGACTGACAAAATGATAATGCTGTCCATTAACTTCTTGCGGACGTGGCTTGCGCGTTGTATGTGACACGCTAACCGCAACGCCATCGTTGGTCTCAATAAGCGCTTTTAACAATGAAGTCTTCCCCGCACCTGAGGGGGCAGAAACAATATAAACCGTACCTAACTTGCTCATTTTATTAATGATCCAAAAGTTCATTCACTGTATTTACGCCAAGCGTTGTCTGCACATGCGCCATAAACTTTTTACCCAGTAGTTTATCGCGAGTTGCTAACTCAAAGTTGGCAATCAAAAACCCAAGCTTATCACCACAATCATAACGCGTACCTTCAAAGTTATGTGCGACAAGCCGTTGTGTTTCAATCAGCTTGGCAATGGCATCAGTTAGTTGAATCTCACCACCGGCACCTTTAGGAATTGTTTCAAGATAATCAAAAATCTCCCCTGGCAATATATATCGACCAACGACGGCATTAGTTGACGGTGCTTTCTCAGGTGATGGCTTTTCAACAATCGCTTCAATGCTCTGATCTGCACGCGTTTTGACGATCCCATAAGAGCCCGTATCTTTCTTTGGTACATTTTGCACCGCGATAACACCGCATTTTTGATAATAATATTGATTCATCATTTGTGACAACGCGCCCTTGCCATCAACATTATCAATTAGATCATCCGCTAATAGCACAGCAAAAGGTTCATTACCAATTAAAGGCTTGGCACATAAAACCGCATGCCCCAACCCTAGCGCTTCTTTTTGTCTGACATAGGCACAGTTAACACCCGCAGGTAAAATATTGCGCACTGTTTCCAATAGTTCAAGTTTGCCTTTTTGCTCAAGATTATACTCTAGCTCAAAGTTCTTATCGAAATGATCTTCTATCGCGCGCTTATGCGTGCTCGTCACAAAGATAAGTTCATTGATCCCTGCTTCAATCGCTTCTTCAACCGCATATTGAATCAAGGGTTTATCGACGACTGTTAACATCTCTTTTGGCGAGGCTTTCGTTGCTGGTAAGAAACGCGTCCCTAATCCGGCAACTGGAAATACCGCTTTTGTAATCTTCATTTGTTTACTCCTAGTGTTTAGCCACCAATGGCTTTAACCTTATCGTTAATCCATTGGTAACAATATTCATTTAGCTCATCAACACCCAAATCACTTGGTGAAACAGCTTGCCCAAAAGACAACGTCACAATACCTGGTTTGATCAAACCTGCCTTATTTGGCCAAAACTTACCTGAATTATGCGCCACAGGCACGACCATTGCACCACTGGATTTTGCTAATGTAATCGCCGTTTTATGGAACTTAGGATATTGCCCAACAGGCACACGTGTCCCTTCCGGAAAAATCACGATACTTAAACCTGACTTTAAACGCTCTTTACCCATTTGTAATACTTTCTTAAAGGACTTTAAGCTTTGCTTGCGATCAATCGGAATACTATCAACAGCTTTTAAACCTTGCCCAAACACGGGGATCCTTAGAAGCTCTTCTTTTAACACAAAACACACATTATTTAACAAACCATGGAATACCACGGTTTCCCATGAGGATTGGTGTTTGCACACATAAACACACGGCTCTTTTAAGAGATTCTCTCGACCTTCGGTTTTAACGCGTAGCCATAAGAAAACAACAAGCCCCCAACGTGTTAATATTGACCAAACTTTTGCTGGAATTAAACGCACAGCTATCGGCAATCTTAACATGCCTAGAATCACTGTTAACGTCGCTAAAACGGTGGTCAATATTAAGACATAAACCACAAAAATGATTTGTCTTAGCCACAATATGCCATACCATAAGCCTTTCATTAGATTCATATCACAGCCTCCACAAACTGCTGTAAATTATCAAATATCATTACACCCGCTAGTTCACTTTGATGCTTTGCCAATGTTTTTAAGCCCTTACCAGTTTTAACCAAGATCGGTGTGCAATTCGCCTTTCTTGCCGCTTGGATATCTTTAAAACTATCACCGACAAAAAAAACCTCTGGACTCAATGCAATGTCAAGTTTCAGACTGATCTCATCAAGCATGCCTGTCTGCGGCTTGCGACAGACACAATCCATATCCGGCGTATGCGGACAATAGGCAATATGCTGAATGGCATCTTTATCTTCAGCTAATAGGTTATATAACTTATCATGCATGCTCATTAATGTCGCAAGATCGAAAAGTCCACGCCCAACACCTGATTGATTCGTTGCTATTGCCACAGGGATATTTTTTGCTTTAAGCTCAATAATCGCCTCAATACTTCCAGGAATAGGCTGCCACTCATCCGCTGATTTTATATAATCATCCGAATCTTCATTAATCACACCATCACGATCAAGAATAATAAGTTTTGGTGCTATCGCTTTTATTTGTTTTGTCATACAAAGAATCAATTACTTAATAAGATACTGACGTTTGTCTTTCACGTCACGCCATTGATCTGCATCTTCAGGTGGATCACACTTCTCTGTTATATTATCCCATTCTTGCGACAATTCACGATTAAGCTCAACAAACTCTAACTGATCTTCTGGTAACTCGTCCTCTGAATAGATCGCATTGACAGGACATTCCGGTTCACACAATGCGCAATCAATACACTCATCAGGGTTAATCACCAGCATATTCTCACCTTCGTAAAAACAATCTACCGGACACACCTCAACACAGTCACCAAATTTACATTTAATACAACTTTCTGTTACCACAAATGGCATATACCCACACCTTTTAGCTTCTTAAAAACGTCAATATTTTAACACTTACCCAAGGTTTTAAAAGATTTATTAACACTCAACCTTGCAACTTCTGTAAGACATACGCAAGCTCTTTTGAAATGACAAAATTATTACGCACCAGTAAATTAATCGTCTTTGCTTCAAATTGATCCAAAAACCAAAATTTAGTGGCAAAGTCATACACGGCATTGGCACGCAAATAAATACTGTTAATACCTTTTTGAAACTCACGCTCTAGCTTATGTTTTGGTGGCATTTTCACAACAATACTTTGCTTTTGCATATCATATGTTGCACAACAATCTGCTTTTAATAGCGCCATTTGCGTTTGATAATCTCTCATTTGCGCTGGCCGTTGCTGCTGAGTTTCTTCAGTAACACGGTGATTTTTTACTACTTGCGCCTTTTGCAGTTGCTGTTGCAACATATAGTTTTGCTCTTTTAGCAATTTATGTTCTTGAATAAGCTGATCAAACCTTGCCTTAGATCCATAGTAATTAACCTCCAGATGATCATTCCTCTGGCGTATTTTTTTTATCTCATGTTCATACTTATGTATTTTTGTTTTAATTTCTTGATCGATATAATCTTGCAACTTTTCCTTAAGATTGATGGCAACCTCTTTATGTTCTCGCAAGGCGCAAGATAATAACACCTTATCAATCACAGAACCTAAACCTAGCACTGTTTTTTCAGGAGGTTGCACCACCTCTTGCTTGGCAATCATTTCCGCTTTTTTAGTATCTTCTTTATATAAAAGGACTTTATCTGCCACATCAAAAAAAGAATAATGCTTATCAAGTAATTTACGCACTTTGGAAATCGTGACTTCCTGCCCGTCACGTTTTAACATATGACATGCTTCATTCACTTGAGATTGGCTTAACATAGGCTATCCTAAATTATCTCATCGTGGCGCTTTGTTAATATTTCAACACCATTTTCAGTCACTGCTAACGTATGCTCCCATTGTGCTGATAAACTTTTATCTTTAGTTACAGCCGTCCAGCCATCACGCAATACCGTCACTTGCTTTTTACCGGCGTTAATCATCGGCTCAATCGTAAATGTCATACCAGGTTTTAAAACAGTCTGTAAAGACTTGTGCTCATGCGCCTGCTTTGAGACATAATGCAATACTTGCGGCTCCTCATGGAAACCTTGACCGATACCGTGACCACAGAACATTTCAACCACGGAGAAGTTGCGCGACTTGGCATGCTTCTCAATCGCTTGTGCGATATCATATAAGCGATTGCCAGGCTTGACCTGCTCAATCCCTTTGATCAGACATTCATAAGTCACATCTGTTAATCGTTGTGCGAGTATTGATGCTTTTTCGCGCCCACCAACAAAGAACATCTTACTGGTATCACCATGAAAGCCATCTTTAATAACCGTCACATCAATATTTATAATATCACCCGCTTTAAGCTTCTTTTCTGCAGGAATACCATGACACACAACATGATTAATCGATGTACATACTGATTTTGGAAATCCTCGGTAATTCAAACAAGCAGGAATAGCCTGTTGCTTATCAACGATATAATCATGGCATATCTTATCAAGTTCTGCCGTTGTCACACCGGGCACAACATATGGTTCAATCATTTCTAGCACTTCAGCCGCCAAACGACCTGCTACACGCATTTTTTCAATTTGTTCAGGTGTTTTTAAAATTATATTAGTCATGAATTCAGTTACATTATCTTTAACGTAGTAAACGTCGTATTGTACATGCATTGCTTGTTGCATTTCAATCTAAAGCCAAAAACTAGTATTAATTTTATTGTCTTTGGTTAAAAGAGAATTTGAAAAAGTCCTATACTAGAAACAAAAAAGGCTCCCTAAGGAGCCTTTTGAATTTGTGTTGTGTTGCGATGTCCCATCGTCTTTCAATGTCGAATAATTTGGCGGTGTCCTACTTTCACATGGCGAATGCCACACTATCATCGGCGTTATTCAGTTTCACTTCTGAGTTCGGAATGGAGTCAGGTGGTACCTAAACACTATTACCGCCAAAATTTTAAGCTTCTTTTCAGAAACCTCTAACAATCTATCATAGAGTAATAACCAAGTCTCTCGGGCAATTAGTACTGGTTAGCTTCATACATTACTGCACTTCTACAGCCAGCCTATCAACGTCGTAGTCTTCAACAACCCTTCTAGGGGATTTAATCCCGGGAGATCTCATCTTGAGGCTGGCTTCCCGCTTAGATGCTTTCAGCGGTTATCCATTCCGAACGTAGCTACTGGGCAATGCCTCTGGCGAGACAACCCAAACACCAGCGGTTCGTTCATTCCGGTCCTCTCGTACTAGGAACAAACCCTCTCAAATCTCCTACGCCCACGGCAGATAGGGACCGAACTGTCTCACGACGTTCTAAACCCAGCTCGCGTACCACTTTAAATGGCGAACAGCCATACCCTTGGGACCTGCTTCAGCCCCAGGATGTGATGAGCCGACATCGAGGTGCCAAACTCCTCCGTCGATATGAACTCTTGGGAGGAATCAGCCTGTTATCCCCGGAGTACCTTTTATCCGTTGAGCGATGGCCCTTCCATTCAGAACCACCGGATCACTAAGACCTACTTTCGTACCTGATCGAGCCGTCACTCTCTCAGTCAAGCGCACTTTTGCCTTTATACTCTTGGTGCGATTTCCGACCGCACCGAGTGCACCTTCGTACTCCTCCGTTACTCTTTGGGAGGAGACCGCCCCAGTCAAACTACCCACCATACACTGTCCTCGGCTTAAGCCTGAGTTAGAACTCCAAAAATATCAGGGTGGTATTTCAACGGCGACTCCTTCAGAACTAGCGCCCTGATCTCACAGTCTCCCACCTATCCTACACAAATATTTTCAAAGTCCAGTGCAAAGCTATAGTAAAGGTTCACGGGGTCTTTCCGTCTAACCGCGGGTACGCAGCATCTTCACTGCGATTTCAATTTCACTGAGTCCCAGATGGAGACAGTGTGGCCATCGTTACGCCATTCGTGCAGGTCGGAACTTACCCGACAAGGAATTTCGCTACCTTAGGACCGTTATAGTTACGGCCGCCGTTTACCGGGGCTTCGATCCAGAGCTTCGCTTGCGCTAACCCCTTCAATTAACCTTCCGGCACCGGGCAGGCGTCACACCCTATACTTCCTCTTTCGAGTTCGCAGAGTGCTGTGTTTTTAGTAAACAGTCGCAGCCACCTGGTATCTGCAACCCCTTCAAGCTCCAGACGTGCGTCCTTCACCCTAATGGGGCACACCTTCTCCCGAAGTTACGGTGTCATTTTGCCTAGTTCCTTCACCTGGGTTCTCTCATCGCCTTGGTATTCTCTACCCACCCACCAGTGTCGGTTTACAGTACGGTCAATCATAATCTATGCTTAGAAGGTTTTCCTGGAAGCAGAGCATCAATCTCTTCGTCAAGCAAGCTCGACTTCGTCTCACGCCTCAGATCAACATATGTCCGGATTTACCTAAACATACTACCTACACGCTTTCACCCGGACAACCATCCGCCGGGCAGACCTAGCTTTCTCCGTCTCTCCATCGCAATTACAATCGGTACAGGAATATTAACCTGTTTCCCATCGACTACTCCCTTCGGATTCGCCTTAGGGGCCGACTTACCCTACGTTGATTAACATTGCGTAGGAAACCTTGGGTTTTCGGCCAATAAGAATCTCACTTATTTATCGTTACTCATGTCAGCATTCGCACTTCTGATATCTCCAGCAAACTTCTCAATTCACCTTCTTCAACTTACAGAACGCTCCCCTACCACTCAGAGGACAGATGACAGATGACTGAAAACAGATAAATCAAAACTACATCCACTTCTTATGAAGACCACTTAACATCTTTGCTATATCTCGATACTCATCGCTAAATCTTTCCCAATCAGACTTAGTAATATAATCCAGATCGTAACAATATCTTATCCATACTCGCATCTCTTCAGCCGATCCAATCGCTATTGCCAAATAGCGTTTAAAATCAACCTTGGATATACTTTGCTTACCAAATCCTTCCGCAATATTTGCGCAAATTGACTTGCTCGCTCGCCTTACTTGATCCGCCAGAGCATATTGCTCAACTTTCGGCATCTCCAAGCTTAACTTATGTATTTCCAATGAAACTTTATATGCTTTCTGAAAAACCATTAAGTCTTCAAACTTTTCTATAGATTTCATTATTCTGTCCTCTGTCTTCTGTTTTCTGTCCTCTGAATCCGCAGCTTCGGTGTATCGCTTAGCCCCGTTAAATCTTTCGCGCAAGCCGACTCGACCAGTGAGCTATTACGCTTTCTTTAAAGGGTGGCTGCTTCTAAGCCAACCTCCTGGCTGTCTATGCCTTCTCACATCGTTTACCACTTAGCGATAACTTGGGGACCTTAGCTGGCGGTCTGGGCTCTTTCCCTCTCCACGACGGACCTTAGCACCCGCCGTGTGTCTCCTGTGATTAAACTTCGTCGTATTCTAAGTTTGCATCGAGTCGGTAAGGTCGCAAAACCCCCCTAGTCGAAACAGTGCTTTACCCCAACGAGTTATTCACAAGGCACTACCTAAATAGTTTTCGGGGAGAACCAGCTATCTCCGCGCTTGATTAGCCTTTCACTCCGATCCACAACTCATCCCATAATTTTGCAACATTACCGGGTTCGGTCCTCCAGTTGGTGTTACCCAACCTTCAACCTGGTCATGGATAGATCGCGTCGGTTTCGGGTCTACTCCTAGCGACTAATCGCTCTATTAAAACTCGCTTTCGCTACGGATCCCTTATTCAGTTATCCTCGCCACTAAAAGTAACTCGCTGACCCATTATACAAAAGGTACGCAGTCACATGTCTATACATGCTCCCACTGCTTGTACGCAAACGGTTTCAGGTTCTATTTCACTCCCCTTATCGGGGTTCTTTTCGCCTTTCCCTCACGGTACTGGTTCACTATCGGTCAGTCAGTAGTATTTAGCCTTGGAGGATGGTCCCCCCATCTTCAAACAGGATTTCACGTGTCCCGCCCTACTTATTCGCATACCTAGTTCCACTCATAAATTTTCGTCTACAGGGCTATCACCTGCTATGGCCATCCTTCCCAGAATGTTCAACTAATCTATGTGCTAAAATATGCCAGGCTCTTCCCCGTTCGCTCGCCGCTACTGAGGGAATCTCGGTTGATTTCTTTTCCTGTGGGTACTTAGATGTTTCAGTTCCCCACGTTCGCCTCTTAACCTAAGTTAAGATAGTTATCAAAGATAACTGGGTTTCCCCATTCAGACATCTCCGGATCAATGTTTATTTGCCAACTCCCCGAAGCTTTTCGCAGGCTATCACGTCTTTCATCGCCTCTGACTGCCAAGGCATCCGCCGTTTGCGCTTATTCTCTTGGTCATTACTCTATAATAAATTGTTAAAGATCTCTTCTTGTGCTCAAGACATTCACCTGACCTGCGTTGCTTCAAATCATTCAAGCAATCATTTATTTTTATAAACTCTTGCTTTCATTCTTCTCGCGCCTTGATCAGATAAATCTCTTTAGCACAATATAATAATTAAAATTAAGTTAAATCAAATCAAAGCATTCTTTGAACCTTAATTAAATATCGATGCGTAGATGGTGGAGCCAAGGAGGATCGAACTCCTGACCTCCTGCGTGCAAAGCAGGCGCTCTCCCAGCTGAGCTATGGCCCCTTTTCTGAAAACTGAAGACTGATGACTGAGGACAGATAATCGTATCGCTTCGCGATGATCTATTTAAAATAAATCCATCAAGTTTGCTTGATCCAAATTCTGTCTTCTGTCTTCTGCCTTCTGTTCTCTGTCTTCTGAATTGGTGGGTCTGAGTAGACTTGAACTACCGACCTCACCCTTATCAGGGGTGCGCTCTAACCAGCTGAGCTACAGACCCAATCTACTGAAAAAACATCAATTGTAAACACTTAAACACTTCTTGCTATTCTCTTAATATCTTTGTACCTAAGTACCTTTAAGGAGGTGATCCAGCCGCAGGTTCCCCTACGGCTACCTTGTTACGACTTCACCCCAGTCATGAATCACAAAGTGGTAAACGTCCTCCTTACGGTTAGACTATCTACTTCTTTTGCAACCCACTCCCATGGTGTGACGGGCGGTGTGTACAAGACCCGGGAACGTATTCACCGCGGCATTCTGATCCGCGATTACTAGCGATTCCGACTTCATGCTCTCGAGTTGCAGAGAGCAATCCGGACTACGAACACCTTTCTGAGTTTCGCTCCACCTCGCAGCTTCGCTTCCCTCTGTAATGCCCATTGTAGCACGTGTGTAGCCCTGCCCGTAAGGGCCATGATGACTTGACGTCGTCCCCACCTTCCTCCGCCTTATCAGCGGCAGTCTCTCTAGAGTGCCCAACTTAATGATGGCAACTAAAAATAAGGGTTGCGCTCGTTGCGGGACTTAACCCAACATTTCACAACACGAGCTGACGACAGCCATGCAGCACCTGTCTCATAGTTCCCGAAGGCACAATCCAATCTCTCAGATCTTCTATGGATGTCAAGGGCAGGTAAGGTTCTTCGCGTTGCATCGAATTAAACCACATGCTCCACCGCTTGTGCGGGTCCCCGTCAATTCCTTTGAGTTTTAACCTTGCGGCCGTAGTCCCCAGGCGGAGTACTTATCGCGTTAGCTGCGCCACTAAGTCTTTTACACCAGACCCAACAGCTAGTACTCATCGTTTACAGCGTGGACTACCAGGGTATCTAATCCTGTTTGCTACCCACGCTTTCGTCCCTCAGTGTCAGTTTAACCCCAGATTGTTGCCTTCGCCATTGATGTTCCTTCCGATCTCTACGCATTTCACCGCTACACCGGAAATTCCCCAATCCTCTAGTAAACTCTAGTTAAACAGTATCAAATGCAGTTCCCAGGTTGAGCCCAGGGCTTTCACATCTGACTTATCTAACCACCTACGAACCCTTTACGCCCAGTAATTCCGATTAACGCTCGCACCCTCCGTATTACCGCGGCTGCTGGCACGGAGTTAGCCGGTGCTTATTCTTTAGGTAACGTCAAATTATCTAGCTCTTAACCTGATAACCTTCCTCCCTAACTAAAGTGCTTTACAACCCTAAGGCCTTCTTCACACACGTGGTATTGCTGGATCAGGGTTGCCCCCATTGTCCAATATTCCCCACTGCTGCCTCCCGTAGGAGTCTGGGCCGTGTCTCAGTCCCAGTGTGGCTGATCTTCCTCTCAGAACAGCTATGGATCATCGCCTTGGTGAGCCTTTACCTCACCAACTAGCTAATCCAACGCAGGCTCATCGTACAGCGACTGCCTAAGCAACCTTTGACCCGAAGGTATCATGCGGTATTAGCAGTCGTTTCCAACTGTTGTCCCCCACTGTACGGCAGATTCCTACGCGTTACTCACCCGTCCGCCACTAGCCAGAAGACAGATAACAGAAGACTGAAGACAGTAGTCGAATCGCCTATGCGATAAATTAATTTAAACATCTAAATTTAAAATAATCCATGCAGCTTGCTGCATTCAACCATCTGTACTCTGTCATCTGTATTCTGTCTTCCGAACCCGTTCGACTTGCATGTGTTAAGCATACCACCAGCGTTCAATCTGAGCCAGGATCAAACTCTTCAGTTTAAATCCTTAGATCATCAATTCCCGTCCTAAAACAAGAATTAACAATCCGCAAAAATTTTTGCTCAAAGTATTTAAGTATCTACATTTTATATCTCTTTAAACATCTCTCAAACCTTGCTACCAAGGCGTTTCTCGCGAACATTCTCGCTGAGAACGAGGTGCCATTATACACACCAATTCTCACCCCGCAACCCCTTTTTTCATCTTTTTTAACTTTTACAGCTTTTTATTGAGTTTTGATTGGAACGTGATCTAAAAATCCATCGAATTGATTGATTTGCGACCACCGAGAGCAATCCTCACTGCTTAAACCTCCTGTTTCAGTTTGACAAACCCCTATTTTAAACTTTAATGTAAACACAGGAAATGACGACTCAACTGCTAAGGATGCTTTATGCGAGCGGGATATTTTATACTTTTTATCACATCGGTTTTACTTATAAGTGGCTGCAATGACTCAACACCCTCTTATCAAGGATATACGGAAGCTGATCTGCGCTATCTATCATCACCGAACTCATCTTCACTAAAGACGCTTTATGTGCACAAAGGTGAATTTGTGAAAAAAGGCACGCTTATCGCCACCTTAGATGACATGCCGTACAATGCCCAACTCACAGGCAATATTGCCAAAATCAATTCACAAAAAGCACTATACCATGATCAACAATCTGGTAAGCGCGAAGAATTTATTAGTGAGGTGGAATTTCAGATTGAAGCAGCCAAAGCCAAGCACCTCTATGCCGAACAGCAATTTCAGCGTGATAAAAAACTCTTAGCAGATAAAAGCATTTCTCAATCACAGTTTGATCAAAGCAAGAGTATTGAAAAAGAAACCAGAGAAACCTTGAGCTCTTTACAATCCAAACTGGCTTCATTAAAGCTGCCAGCACGCCCCTATCAAATTAGCTCACAACAAGAAAACGTCAAACAAGCCGAGTCTGAAAAAGAAATTGCCGATTGGACATTAGCCCAACTTAATATTAAAGCGCCTGATAACGGTTATATCTATGACATCTTTTATTGGCCTGACGAACAAGTGCAGGCTTATCGTCCTGTTGTTTCTTTTTATATCCCTTCAAAGATGCGTATTATCTTTTATGTACCTGAACAGATCTTAAAATCAATTCATCTTGGTCAATTGATTAATTACACAATAGATAATAATAACGACAGCAACCCACAACATGCGACGATCTCCTATATCTCACCAAGCGCTGAATACACCCCACCAGTTATTTATAGTCAGACCACCTTGGATGATCTGGTTTTCCGCGTTGAAGCAAGACCTGATAAAGTGGGCTCGGAAATTCATCCAGGTCAACCAGTTCGTATATTCTTAAACTAGGCTTGGAGAGTAGCCATGCAAACATCTTCTGATCAAGCGCTTGATGAACAACCCATTATTAAAGTTGATGGACTGTGCAAGTCTTTTGCGGGCAAATTAGTGGTTGATCATGTCAATCTAACCATCAACCAAGGCGAGATTTATGGCTTTCTGGGTCCTAATGGCTCAGGCAAAACAACGACAATACGCATGTTAAGCGGTCTTTTGCCACTTGATGCAGGTGAAGGCACTTGTTTAGGATTTGATGTTAAAACCCAAGGCAATCTTATTCGACTTAATGTTGGCTATATGACGCAAAAATTTTCACTGTATGGTGATTTGACCGTTGAAGAAAATCTATTATTTATTGCGCGTATCTTTGGATTGAAAAACCCGCGAACAGCAGTAGCACGTGCTGTTGATCAATTAAAGATTGGTAATGCACGCAAAAAACAAAAGGCAGCTGAGCTCTCTGGTGGTTGGAAACAACGCCTAGCTTTAGCCTGTGCTACCATTCACAACCCCAAGCTTTTGCTCCTTGATGAACCCACCGCAGGGGTTGACCCCAAAGCCCGTCGCGAGTTTTGGGATGAGATCCACAGACTGTCATCAGAAGGTGTCACCACTTTAGTTAGCACACATTATATGGATGAGGCTGAGCGTTGCCACAAACTCGCTTATATTGCTTATGGCAAACTGCTTGTAAAGGGTACCTTGAAAGAAATCATTCAACAGTCTGAATTAAATACGTTTGAGATCACCGGTCCAAGATTGCAGTCGCTTAAATCAAAGCTTGAAGACATCTCACACATTGAGCAAGTCTCTTTATTTGGTCAAACACTACATGTATCTTCTAAAAAAACAATTGCACTTGACAATATTTTAGCGCAAACACTAGCTAGCGATTACCAACATAATCAAATCACACCAACACTAGAAGATATATTTATCCATTTAATGCTAAACAATAAGGATAATTTCTCATGAGTTTTGCCATTAACTTAAGACGCTTACTTGCCATTTTATTCAAGGAATTTGTGCAAATGCGTCGCGACAAAAGCACCATCATGATGCTTATTGGGATACCTATTGTGCAATTAGTTCTTTTTGGTTATGCCATTAATCTTAATCCCAATTACCTACCATCGGTAGTGATCAATAATGACCCAAGCCAATTCACACGCACATTAGTTAGCGAACTGCAGAATACCAAATACTTTGAATTTACCAGCAATAAAATGGGTTTCAATGAAGCGCAAGAGGCACTTGCGCGCGGTAAGCTATCGTTTATCTTTGTTATTCCGGCTGATTTCACACAAAAATTGATTCGTGGCGAGAAACCAGAGCTTTTGGTGATTAATGATGCCGCAGAGCCTTCTGGTGGTGTCAATGCCATTTTGGCACTTAACAAATTGGCTGAGAGCGTTTTCAATCATGATTTAAGTAAAAACGGTTTGCAGTACCTCAAAACCGATGACCCACCTTTTAAGCTAGTCGTCCACTCCAAATATAACCCTGAAAATGATACACAATTCAACATAGTGCCAGGACTTATTGGTGTTATCCTGACGATGACAATGGTTATGGTTACTTGCTTATCAATCATTCGTGAATGGGAAAGCGGCACCATTGAAACATTACTGGCAACACCATTAAGACCGTTGGAGGTCATGCTTGGCAAGATTATCCCTTATCTGTTCGTGGGTTACGTGCAGATGTTTATTATTCTATTTGCCGCATTTTTTCTCTTTGATGTCCCCATGAATGGCAGTCTTGGCACATTACTGATCTATACATTACCGTTTATCTTAGCCAATCTTTTTGTTGGTATTTTGTTCTCAACCCTTTCAAGCAGCCAACTGCAAGCACTGCAAATGACGATGTTTTTCTTTCTACCGTCTATTTTGCTATCAGGCTTTATGTTTCCATTTTATGGGATGCCGCGCTGGGCACAGATTCTTGGCGATTGCTTACCGTTAACGCATTATTTAAGAATCGTTCGCGGCATTATGTTAAAGGGCAATGGCTTTGTCACCGCAGTGCCCGAAGTCGGCGCTTTGCTTTTATTCACAGTGATTATTGGCATTATCGCGATGTTGCGTTACAAGCAGACATTATAATCATTTTCTTATTCCTAAAGACCTAAGACTGAATCGGCATATCATCACGCGCATTAAGCTCATCAAATGCCGCAACCATGATCATAATAATAAATGGCAAAGTTAATGCATCGACAAAGACAATAACAACATGCTCAATGCCAAAGTTCATATCACCAGCATGACCTATTGCCATAAACAGCGCATAAACAACATACTTAAGTAAAAGCACTAACATCACAATAAAGCCTAATTGCAAGGCATAAAGAAGATTGCCTGTTAATAAGCGAAAATTCTCACGAAAGCTCATCCACACACCCACATTACCAAGAAGCACCGTCGGCAATAGGATCAGCGTGAAACTTGCCGCTAACCACAGACCAAATATATTTAAGAAACTTGCCAAAAACCATAAAAAGCCATTTAAAATGCAGACCATTAAGAATAAGGGAAAGCGCTTTTTGAAAATGACAAATGCTTTTTTGATCACCTCTTTTTGTGCAACACCTTCTTTAAGATAATTACCGCCAATACATACCAAAAGCCCATAAACACACATGGTCACAAACATCGAAAACAAACCTAAAAATGCCAAGAACTGCGCATCTGGTAAACTATCTGGCAATTTCCCTGATTGCATATAGCTTTGTATCGCCTCACCAACCCCTGAGTTTAGCGCATATAGTTTAAAATACTCCGCAATCGCTGCACTGATAACTGCCAATAAAAAGCACGATTTTAGTGTCGCACGATACATCTGCCATGCACTTTTAAGGGTATTAACAATAGCACCTTTATTTTTTAACATTGATTATTTCCGTAAAGCCATTTGACCTAAAAAAGTTATTGTGGCAGATTAATCAAATCTTATAGTTATAGCAATGCTTAGATGGCAGGAATTTAAATATGGAATTCTCAGATCGCGTTAAAGATCATTTTAGTAACTCAATTCAAACAAGCATCCTCATTGCCGATGGCTTAGCCGATGCCATCGCTCATGCCGGTCAAGTGTTGGTGTCAAGCATTTTATCTGGCAAAAAGATTTTAAGCTGTGGCAGTGGCGGATCTGCCGCACTTTCTAATTACTTTAGCACCCAGCTTTTACATAAATTCTCGATGGAGCGTCCGGCATTGCCCGCCATCTCCTTATCTAGCGACAGTGCGGCATTAACGTCTATTGCCAATGATCACAATTTTCGCTATGCCTTTTCACAGCAAATTAGCGCTTTAGGGCAATCTGAAGATATTTTGTTATGCATGAGCACCTCAGGAAATGCTGAAGGTATCGTAGAAGCGATCAAAGTAGCACACGAAAAAAATATGCATATTATTAGCTTAACCGGCAAAGATAGTGGTAAGATACGTGCCATGTACAGGCCGAGTGACCTTGAGATTTGCATCCCTTCTGAGCAAGTTGCTTGTATCCACGAAGGACAATTGACAATTATAAACTGTCTTTGTGAAGCAATTGACCATGGTCTCTTTGGCGTATAACCAAATATAAATATTTAGTGATAAAAGTTATAACTATGAAAAAACAACTTGTTTTTCTCGCTGCGTGCGGAACACTACTACTTTCAGGGTGCAGCATTTTCACCCCCTACACGCCACCGATTCAGCAAGGCAAGATCATTTCTCAAGACATCATGAAACAGATTAAGCCTGGCATGACCAAGGAGCAAATTAAGTACATCCTAGGCACACCAGATGTGATTGATCCTTTTGCCCAAGATCAGTGGAACTATATCTATAGCTTCCAAAACTCATTTGACGCCCCGCGCTCGGAAAAACAACTCATTTTAACATTCAAAGATAACAAGCTCGCGCAAGTAAGTGGTGATTACTCACCACCTGAAACCGTTTATATCAGCAAGTAATTCTTGCCATCACATAGATAATTCAACTTTTTCCACCTATACTGTCTAGCATGTAATGGATAACCATTTGATTGCTTATGACTCAGCACGGAATCAGTAGTTTTCTACTTAGCCAAAACCTTATTAATAATGATGATCTTGAACAAGCTATTGATGAAATAGACAATAGCAATGAGCCGCTTATCACTCATTTGATCAACAAGAAGCTACTTGATGCCAATGCATTTGCCATTGAATCATCGCAGTTTTTTAACTTGCCTCTTTTTGATCTGAATGCTTATGATTTGGATTTTTTCCCACGTGCTTTTTTGGATGAGCGTTTAATTAATGACTACGTCTGTTTGCCACTTTACAAAAAAGACAACACATTACTATTAGCAACCAGTGATCCATTAAACCTAAACGCCGTACGTGAGTTTCGCTTTTTCAGCAATCTAGATATTGAACAAATCATTGTTGATGACACACACCTTAGACGCTTCATCAAAGAAGTGACCGAGAACACCACTGACAATGCTATGAAAACGCTTGAAGGCATGGATCTTGAAGAAATTGACCTTGATATTGTTGAGGCTGATGACTTTGAAGATGATGATGACTTTGGTGATAACGATGAGCCGGTGATCAAATACATCAATAAGATTATTGTTGATGCAATTAATAAAGGCGCTTCGGATATCCACTTTGAACCGTATGCTACAAACTTCAGAATTCGTTATCGGATTGATGGACTTTTGCAAGAGATTGCCACCCCCCCACTTAAAATCGCCGCACGAACTGCCGCTAGAATCAAAATCATGTCTCAACTAAATATTGCAGAGAAACGTATTCCGCAAGATGGACGTTTTAAATTAAAAATCTCCAAAACACATGTCATTGATTTTAGGGTCAGCACCTGTCCAACGGCATTTGGTGAGAAAGTTGTTTTAAGGATTTTGGATCAGGCAAAGACTAATCTTAGTGTTGATAAACTGGGCTTTGAACCGCACCAACAAGAAATTTATCTCGCGGCATTAAAACAATCTCAAGGCATGATCTTGGTAACAGGTCCAACAGGAAGTGGTAAGACAGTCACACTTTATACTGGACTACACATTATCAACACCATTGATAAGAATATCTCAACCGCCGAAGACCCAGTTGAAATCAATGTTAATGGTATTAATCAGGTGCAAATCAATAACAAGCAGGGTCTGACCTTTGCCCGAGCCTTGAAGTCTTTCTTACGTCAAGATCCCGATATTATTATGATTGGTGAGATTCGTGACTTTGAAACAGCAGATATTGCCATTAAAGCCGCACAAACGGGGCATTTGGTATTATCTACTGTACATACCAACAGCGCACCGGAAACCTTAAACCGCCTATTAGACATGGGAATTCCGCACTATAATATTATCTCCTCTGTGTCACTGATTATCGCGCAGCGCTTGGCACGTAAGCTCTGCCCACATTGTAAAAAACCAGCTCCTGATATTAGCCGTGAATTATTATTAGACATGGGTATTCGCCCAGTTCATGTTGAAAAAGAGTTTACCGCATATACCAATAACCCACAGGGTTGCGCGCGTTGTTTTAAAGGATTTCGTGGACGCGTTGCTATTTATGAAGTGATGCCATTGAGTCTTGCGATGAGTCGCTTGATTGTCGAGGGTCGCAGCACACTAACGCTTGCTGAACAGGCACAGCGCGAAGGGATTGATAATCTACAGCAGTCTGCTTTAATCAAAGTAGTGCATGGTGTCACTTCAATTGAAGAAGCGCACCGCGTTACCTCAATGTAATACTGACCAAGGTGAATAGATGAAAACAGCAAAAAAAACCAGTATCAAAAAGCAAACGTTTCTGTGGTCTGGCTATGATCGCCGCAGCATTAAAACCAATGGTGTTATTGAAGCGATCAACATTGATCTTGCCAAAGCACAGATTGAGCGCAATGGGATTAAAATCAGCAAAATCAAAAAGCAACCGATTGAGCTATTCCCACAGCGTATTAAAGAGGCTGAGATTACCTTGCTCGCGCGACAATTAGCCACCATGGCACATGCAGGGGTGCCGATTATTCGCGCTTTAGATACAATTATGGAATCAAGCAAAAACACCTCATTTAAGAAGCTTCTTATTCAGATCAAACAAAGCGTTGAAAGTGGTAACTCTTTTAGTGATACCCTCAAGATGTATCCTAAATACTTTGATAAACTCTTTTGTAGTTTATGTGCCGCAGGTGAAGAGTCGGGAACGCTTGATGTTATGCTTGATCGCGTTGCCTCACATCGCGAATCAGTACAAAGCATTAAAAAGAAAGTAAAAAAGGCACTAACATATCCTGTGATGGTCATCGGAGTTGCCATTATTGTGACTTGGGTTTTATTAAACTATGCAGTACCTGCATTTGCTAATATTTTTATCTCATCAGGCACTAAATTGCCAGCCATTACCAAAATTACCATTGATATTTCTGAGTTTAGCCAGAAATATTGGTGGATTTTAGTTGTCATCGTCGTTGCAATCATCGTACTCTTTAAAGTAGCTAAAAAACGCTATCCCAAAGTACAAGTATGGATCGACTACACTTTACTTAAAGTGCCGGTATTAGGTAAAGTGATTCAAAAATCCTCACTTGCCCGTTTTGCGCGCACGCTTGAGACCACCTCATCAGCAGGGATGCCTTTGCTTGAGGCGTTAACGACAGTTGCCAATGCTACAGGTAACTCACGCTATGAAAAAGCGACATTATTTATCAGAGATGAAGTATCCAAAGGACGCACAATGTTGCATGCTGCCTCTGAAACCCATGTCTTCCCAGGGCTTATGCTGCAGATGATCTCAGTGGGTGAAGAATCAGGGCAAGTTGAGGAAATGCTTGCCAATATCGCCAAGATTTATGAAGAAGATGTCGATGTCCTTGTCACTAATCTCAGTAGCGCCTTAGAGCCTATTATTATGATTATCTTAGGTTGTATCGTCGGCTTCTTGGTTGTCAGTATGTACGTGCCAATGTTTAACCTTGGTGAAGCGCTTTAATTCGCACAATCATCCATGCCATTTAATTTACCCTGTGCTTTCAAATCACTTAATGCTTTCCAGCTACTATCACTACACCCTTGCGGTTGAGCCGTTGGCATGCACCATGCAGTCCAAGTCCCTTTATCAACGGTTTGTAGACATTGTTTAAACCCCGGTACTTGCAAATAAGCAGGTGGCAAAACTTCTGTTGTTTTCATATTCACATCCTTTGTCGTTGAGTGATCAGTATCCTTTTGCGCCAATGTCACATAGGCACTCATTACCATTTTTTTAGAAACGCTAAGATTATCGTTATTGCTTGGTGCAGCATCTGCCAACACATTCATTTTAGTATACATAACCGCACGCGGCTCAATAGCAGATTCATTAATACTGTAACTCACCGAGCGAATAAAATAATCGCTATTGGTTTTGCTATTGAAATCATTCACATATTGCTCAATCGACTGATACATCGAAATCATGGTATTGTCTTTGGCTTGATCTAGCATCTCAGGGGTTGGATCGAAGTTAACGACCTCAACTTTGAAACGACTATTATTTGAGTTATTGTTCTTTAACTCTTTTTGTAAGATTTTAATTTCTTCACTGGTTAAGCGTGCTTGAATAACCAAGCGAATATTTTGCGCACCGCTATCTGCTTGTGTTTCTTTATAATCAACAACTTTCCAGTCAATCTTTGGTAAAACACCCGATAGATTTTGAATCGCTGCTTTTTGAATAATAGTATTATCACCCTGCAAAGCAGTTGCATTGACAATGATATTTACCAATGCCGTGTCTGATTTAACGATGACCTCGCTACTTTTAGAAAAGCTAATCGTTGATTCTGAAGGGGTGTTATTATCAGCATAAGCATTCAAACACAACAGTGACGCTGCACTTAATAAGATGATTTTTTTTGTTTTATTCATTAAATTTTTCCTAAACAATTTTCATTTGACTTGACGCTAACAATTCTATCTTTTTTGAATAACAACCACTACCTTGATCCAGCATTTACTTGCAAATCCACACCTTATCTAACCTGAGTTCGGAATTAAAATCCTTGATTTAAAAGGGTTTTATGGTGTTAAAATAAGTAATTCTTATGGTAATTTCTCAAGATCAACATGATAGAACTACTTATTTCAACATTTTGCCGCATAGACGACTTTTGCATTATCTATGAAAAGCAACTTAAACTCAAACAAATTGGCATGGATAGAAACAGAAAATATGGCAAAGCGCAACAGTTAGCAGTGAGTGAAATTATGACAATTCTTATTATGTTTCAGATAACTCAATATCGCAATTTCAAAACATATTACAACGAGTTTATCAAAGTTTATTGGCATGAATATTTTCCTCAAGCGCCATCGTATAATCGCTTTGTAGAGCTGATGAGTCAAGCGATTTTACCGTTGTCTTACTTTTTAACTTATCATCAAGGTGAGCGCACTGGTATTTATTATGTTGATGCAACAAAACTGCCAGTTTGTCATAACTTACGCGAGAAAAATCATAAGGTTTTTGAGGGACTAGCAGGTAAAAGCAAAACGAGTACAGGTTGGTTTTTTGGGCTGAAATTGCATCTTGTGGTTAATAATCTTTGTGAGCTTGTTAGCATTCGAGTCACTCGTGGCAACACTGATGATAGGACGCCATTGTTGGATATGTGTAAGGAACTTCAAGGGATGATTTTTGGCGATCGTGGTTATGTATCCAAAGCCAAAGCAGAATGCCTTGCAGAGCAAGGGCTTAAATTGATTACTACGCTCAAAAAGAATATGAAAAAGCTATTTAGGACTCCACAGGAAAAGCAATTGTTACGGCATAGAGGTATGATTGAAACTCTATTTGATCATTTGAAAAATAGTTTAATGTTGTGGCATACAAGGCATCGCTCACCTGTAAATGCATGCACACATTTGATGGCATGCTTAGCTGCATGGGTTATCGATCCTATCTCTATTGTGGGCCAGAAAAGATTGAGTGTTTTATGAACCGTAATTCCGAACTGAGGTTATCTACCATACTTTGAAGACATTTGACTAAACGGACTTATCCCACGATGACCAGAAAACAATTAATCAATGCGATACTTATCGGATCACTCTCAGTCATATTAAGCGCCTGCACACATAATCAATTTAGTGCCTTTAATTCGCCTAATGCTGATAGTCAACCAAAAACACCTGGTTACTACAACCCCAATGATCAAAACTATGCCATGCCACAAAACCAACAACCGATTGTTGAGAATCAGTTCTATTGGAAAGATTCTCATGACAAAGCGGCTGTCGCTCCTGAGTGATCAGGAATTTTTGTTATCAGTATGATCTTTATCTGTATTGGCTTTTGCCAAGTCTAACAGCTTAGCTTTATTAACTTGCAGCTTATAAGCCTGCTCAGTTTCACTAAATACAATCTGATTGTCTTCTACAGTTGTTCTTCCAAAGAGCTTCGCTTTAAGTTTGGCGAGCAATCCTTCTTTCATCGGCGTGCTTAATGAGATATTAAATGCTTTGCTTATTTGTGCTGCATTATTCACCGTTTCAGCATCTTTGCTTTCTTTCACCGCATTCATAAAGTCTTCTGCTAACGCAGGATCTTGCTCTTTCAAGTAATCATACATATTGGCAATATGCTCTTCATTCAACTTAGGCTCTGCGGCAATTGCCTCAATAATGTCATCTTGTTTATCATCATCTGAATCTAAAATCATTTGTGATAACACAATCGCAACATCAGTACTTGGCATGTTTGACTCAATCGTCTGCTCAATCACACTTCTTACCACTGTAGTCGGTGTTTGATCAGCATCCATCGCTGCTTTTAACATACCTGAAGCAATCTTACCAACATTTGGCGCTGTCTCTCTTGCTTCAATTGCTTGCTGCAAGACACCTTTAACTACCTCAGCACTTGCGGAAGGATTAGCATCACTTGCACTGATTGTTTCTCTAAGCGCTGTTCTTGCAATCTCTGTTAAACGTTCAACAGGTGCTTTATTATCTAATGCTTGTGCAAAGTTAGATTTACTATTTTCAATGATCGATTTAACTTCAGGCTTCAAGGCGCTAAGCTCTTTTATCCTAGCATCTGAAACTTTAGTTTCCTGTACCTTGGCTGTAGATACATCGACTTTATTCGCTTGAGCACTTTGTGTAATCACATCAGGTGTTTGTGCAACATTAATCAGCATCTGATATTCAACCAGTAGCACACCATCTTTTGATACTTGTGTACTAAAGTCCGCCTTACCTGAGAATGCACTATTGGGTTTATAGTAAATATTAATTCTGTTATCAACTCTTTCTGTCTCAAGGCGACCTTCATTAGCAGTTAATCCATTCACCACCACTTCTACTTGATCTGTACTAAGCATCGTACCTATCAAGACTGAGCTGCCTGGTAATATCGATGCCGTTAATGGACTGCCTAACGTACCGCTACCTGCTGTAAACGTTAATGTCGGCACAGTGAAGACTGTATTGTTAGCAAAGCCGGCAAACGCTTGATCAAATGATCTCACTGAACCAGAGTCAATCGCTGAAGCACTTGATGCTGTAGCAGCACCTGAGATCCGATACTGACCTTGCGCATTTGGTGTGCTTAAGGTTTCTCGCACTGGCGTGTTATAGATAATAACCGTTGAGGCAGCTAAGGTAGAACCAGAGTTTGGTCTTACAACAAACTGATCATTGCTTGCCGTTGTTACCTGAATACTACCATTGTCAAGCCTTTGAACTTGAGCACCATTTGGTACAAAGACATCCACTGTACCATCATTCCCAATATCCACAGCGGCTTTGTTATCTGTGCCATCAGTTACTCTTGTTTGTTGATCTCGAGGAACAGTGACTGTTGTGTTATTCGCAGTGGTCACTGTAATGGTGTTATTAGATTGCGTTGTCACTTGAGCACCACTGTCAACGATAACATCGCCTTGATTATTACCACCAACATCCAAGGTAATGGTGCCATTATTTGCTTCTGTAATCGTAATGTTTTGATCTTTATCTACGGTTACAACACCGCCATTTGGCAGTGTTACCGTAACTGTGCCATTATTGTTATTCACCACTAGCGTATTCTGTGGTACAACAACATCAACTTCACCATTATTATCAATATCAACAGGTAATAACCCGTCTGACGTCAAAATAAGTAGATTTGTGCTGCTTTGAGTTTCCAATGTACCATCACCATCTAGATAACTCACCACAACATGAATGCTCTTAGCTGCATCATCACCAATTAACAGATAGCTATTACTGGTTGCGCCAACTATCGCACTACCATTACGATACCATTGATATGTAAACACACCTAAACCATCGTTGTCACTGAGTGTATTAACTGCTGTTAATACTTGACCTACTCGGCGCTCACCAGTAATTGTAACAACACCATCTGGTGCATCATTCACTGGCATAACATCGATCGTCATGGTATAGCTTGCGACAGAGTCAGCTATACCATCGTTTACACTAAAGCCAAAACTGGCATAGTTAGTACCATTTGCATTTGCTTGAGGTATAAAGCGCAAATGACCTGCAGCAAGATCACTTGCTGAAATCACGGCATTTAATGTCACATCGTTACCGTTTAACTGTAATGATCCGGCATTTTCAAGTGTGGTGATTTTAATGCTCGATAAAGTACTGTTATCAAGATCCACAAAGTTAAAGTCTGTCGTATTAAAGACATATTGACTATCTTCATTAATCGTAATCGTACGGTTACTTGATAATGGCGCATCGTTCACTGCTATTACATTAATGGTACTGGTGATGGCATTTGAATTGATATCACCATCATTGACCCTAAAACTTACAGTACGCGCTAAGCTACTTGGATTATCTGAAGTGTTTTGATACGTCACACTACGTAATGCTGCCTGATAGTTGGCAAGCGTATCAGTACCTGTTAGGGTTAATACACCACTGGCAGCATTAAAGCTTCCTGTGATATTAGTAGTATCTGTAAATCCAAGCACATCTTGTCCTGCTGCAAAGTTACCCGTAATTGAAATGCTTGCACCTTCAAGATTTATATCATCAACGTCTGTAATTATAACACTATTATCAATGATGCTTGCTGGCGCATTCTCTGTATAACTCAACGTGCTTCCGCCTAAGATCACAGCACTATCATTAACACTAACAACATTCACGGTACTTGTTGCAACAACTGAGTTGCTATCACCATCATTAACAATCCAACTAATGGTTCTAGGTAAAGCGCTTGGACTCTCTGACGTATTTCTATAGGTTATACTACGTAATGCCGCTTGATAGTTGGCAAGCGTGTCACTGCCTGTTAAGGTTAACACGCCTGTTCCTGCATTAAAGCTTCCCGTAATATTGGCTGTATTGACAAACCCAAGAATATCCTCGCTACTAACATGGTTGCCACTGATCGTTACATTGGCACTTTCAATATGCGTATCATCAGGGTCACTGATAACAATTGTTGTATCAATTGCTGTTGCACTATCGTTTTCGGTATAGGTTATACTTGCACCTGCTGTTAATACCGCTGGATTATTAACAGCACTGAGATTAATCGTACTGGTTACCTCACTAGAGGGAGCATCACCATCATTGATCACCCAGCCAATGGTGCGTGATAATACGCTTGGGTTAGCCGATGTGTTTTCATAGGTTACACTGCGTAATGCCGCTTGGTAATTAAGAAGGGTATCACTACCTGTTAAGGTTAACACACCAGTGCCCGCATTAAAGCTTCCGGTGATATTTGCAGTATTTGTAAATCCAAGCACATCTTGTCCTGCTGCAAAGTTATCCGTAATTGAAATCGTTGCGCTTTCAATATGTGTGTCATCAACATCATTGACAACAATACCACCATCGATCGCAATCACACCAGAGCCCTCACTATAGTTAAGAACACCACCAGCACTAATGACTGGTACATCATTCACTGCAGTGATATTAACGGTACTGGTTACAATCGATGAATTTGAATCCCCATCATTGACTCTCCAACTAATGGTACGTGATAACACACTTGGATTATCTGAGGTGTTGCGATAGGTAATGCTTCTTAAAGCAGACTCGTAGTTAGCTAATGTATCACTACCTGACAAACTAAGCACCCCAGTCGCGGCATTATAGCTGCCGCTAATGTTTGCCGTATTGGCAAATCCAAGAATATCCTGTCCAGCGGCAAAGTTACCCGTAATTGAAATCGTTGCACTTTCAACATGCGTATCATCTGCATCAGATAACGTAATACCATTATCAATAACAATGGCACTGGCATTTTCAATATAATTAACAACACCGCCAGCATTTACAATGGGCGCATTATTAATCGCACCTAAATTCACGGTACTGGTCGCTATATTTGAATTTCCATCACCGTCATTTGTCGTCCAACTAATCGTGCGTGATAATGTGCTTGGATTAGATGATAAATTCTGATAAGTAACTGATCTTAACGCCGCTTGATAATTAGCGGCCGTGTCACTGCCTGTTAAGGTCAACACACCTGTTGTTGCATTAAAGCTTCCGCTGATATTTGCGGTATTTGCAAATGCTAAGATATCCTCACCATTGACATAGTTATTACTAATCGTCACTGTTGCACCTTCAATATTTGTGTCATCAACATCAGACATGCTCAGTAATCCATCAATCACTGTTGCTGGGTCGTTTTCACTATAGCTTAATACGCCTCCAGCAGATAAAACGGGAACATCATTCACCGCAGTCACATTAATGGTGCTGGTGACAAGATTTGAATTGGCATCGCCATCATTCACTAACCATCTAACGGTTCTTGACAGCGTACTTGGGTTATCTGAAGTATTTTGATAGGTCACACTACGCAATGCTGCCTGATAATTAGCGATCGTATCACTACCACTTAAGGTTAATACACCGCTGGCAGCATTAAAGCTACCGGTAATATTAGCAGTATTGACAAACGCTAAGATGTCTTCACCATTAACATAATTACCAATCATGCTAACACTTGCGCTTTGAATATGGGTATCGTCAACATCATTAATACTAATACCAGTATCTATCACACTCGCTGGCGCGTTTTCTGTGTAATTTAACGTGCCACCTGCTACCATAACTGGTGCATCATTCACCGCGGTAATATTAATCGTACTTGTCACCGCACTTGAGTTCACATCGCCATCATTAACAACAAAGCTCACGGTACGTGCTAAGGTACTTGGATTATCAGAAGTGTTTTGATAGGTCACACTGCGTAAAGCCGCTTGATAGTTGGCAAGCGTGTCAGTACCTGTTAGGGTTAACACACCAGTTCCTGCATTAAAGCTTCCCGTTATATTAGCAGTATTCGCAAATGCTAAGATATCCTCACCATTAACATAGTTATTGCTAATCGTAACACTTGCGCTTTCTATATTGGTATCATCCGCATCATTCACGGTAAGTGCCGCATCAATGGCACTGGCAGAGTCATTCTCGGTATAGCTTAACGTACCTCCTGCCACCACAACCGGTGCGTCATTCACCGCGGTGATATTAATCGTACTTGTAACCGCTACTGAGTTACTACCACCATCATTAACAACAAAGCTCACCGTACGCGCTAAGGTACTTGGATTATCAGACGTGTTTTGATACGTCACACTACGCAACGCTGCCTCATAGTTGGCAAGCGTATCACTACCACTTAAAGTAAGCTCACCCGTACTGGCATTAAAGCTTCCGGTGATATTTGCCGTATCAACAAACGCTAATACATCCTCACCATTAACATAGTTAGCCGTTATTGTAACCGTTGCTTCTTCAATATGGGTATCATCCTCATCGCTCACAGTAATGGTGCCATCAATGACACTGGCTGCATCATTTTCCGTATAGTTTAATGTTCCACCCGCTGTTATAACAGGAAGGTTGTTCACTGCATTGACATTAATTGTGCTTGTCGCTGCAGTTGAATTGACATCACCATCATTAACAACAAAGCTCACCGTACGTGCTAAGGTGCTCGGATTATTTGAGGTGTTGTAATAAAGCACACTACGCAACGCTGCTTGATAATTAGCGACTGTATCACTACCTGTTAAGGTCAACACACCAGTCCCTGCATTAAAGTTACCGGTAATATTGGCTGTATCCGTAAACTCTAAAACATCCTGCCCTGCGGCAAAGTTACCCGTAATTGAAATCGTTGCACTTTCAATATTAGTATCATCAACATCATTCACGGTAATCGAACCATTAATGACCACTCCTGGTGACTGTTCCGTATAACTTATCGCACCACCTGCCACGACAACCGGTGCGTCATTCACTGCTGTCACATTAATCGTACTGGTGACCGCACTTGAGTTCACATCGCCATCATTCACGACAAAGCTCACGGTACGTGCTAAGGTACTTGGATTATCAGACGTGTTTTGATAGGTCACACTACGTAATGCTGCCTGATAATTAGCGACTGTATCACTACCTGTTAAGGTTAACACACCAGTTCCTGCATTAAAGCTTCCCGTGATATTAGCAGTATCTGCAAATGCTAAGATATCCTCACCATTAACATAATTATTGCTAATGGTAATGGTTGCGCTTTCGATATTGGTATCATCCGCATCATTCACGGTAAGTGCCGCATCAATGGCACTGGCAGAGTCATTCTCGGTATAGCTTAACGTACCACCTGCCACCACAATCGGTGCGTCATTCACCGCGGTGATATTAATCGTACTTGTCACCGCACTTGAGTCAACATCTCCATCATTAACGACAAAGCTAATTGTTCGTGCTAAGGTGCTTGGATTATCAGACGTGTTTTGATACGTCACACTGCGTAATGCTGCCTGATAGTTGGCAAGCGTGTCAGTACCTGTTAGGGTTAATACCCCAGTTCCTGCATTAAAGCTTCCTGTGATATTCGCCGTATTTGCAAATCCAAGCACATCTTGTCCTGTCGCAAAGTTACCCGTAATTGAAATGGTTGCACTTTCAAGGTTGGTATCATCAACATCATTGATGGTAATGGTATTATCAATCACTGTGGCACTATCGTTTTCGGTATAACTTAAGACCGCACCTGCGGTAACTACCGCAGCGTCATTCACTGCTGTCACATTAATCGTACTTGTCACCGCACTTGAGTTGACATCGCCATCATTAACAACAAAGCTCACGGTACGTGCTAAGGTACTTGGGTTATCAGAAGTATTTTGATAGGTCACACTGCGTAATGCCGCTTGATAATTGGCAAGCGTGTCAGTACCTGTTAGGGTTAACACACCAGTTCCTGCATTAAAGCTTCCCGTGATATTAGCAGTATTCGCAAATGCTAAGATATCCTCACCATTAACATAGTTATTGCTAATCGTAACACTTGCGCTTTCTATATTGGTATCATCCGCATCATTCACGGTAAGTGCCGCATCAATGGCACTGGCAGAGTCATTCTCGGTATAGCTTAACGTACCTCCTGCCACCACAACCGGTGCGTCATTCACCGCGGTGATATTAATCGTACTTGTAACCGCTACTGAGTTACTACCACCATCATTAACAACAAAGCTCACCGTACGCGCTAAGGTACTTGGATTATCAGACGTGTTTTGATACGTCACACTACGCAACGCTGCCTCATAGTTGGCAAGCGTATCACTACCACTTAAAGTAAGCTCACCCGTACTGGCATTAAAGCTTCCGGTGATATTTGCCGTATCAACAAACGCTAATACATCCTCACCATTAACATAGTTAGCCGTTATTGTAACCGTTGCTTCTTCAATATGGGTATCATCCTCATCGCTCACAGTAATGGTGCCATCAATGACACTGGCTGCATCATTTTCCGTATAGTTTAATGTTCCACCCGCTGTTATAACAGGAAGGTTGTTCACTGCATTGACATTAATTGTGCTTGTCGCTGCAGTTGAATTGACATCACCATCATTAACAACAAAGCTCACCGTACGTGCTAAGGTGCTCGGATTATTTGAGGTGTTGTAATAAAGCACACTACGCAACGCTGCTTGATAATTAGCGACTGTATCACTACCTGTTAAGGTCAACACACCAGTCCCTGCATTAAAGTTACCGGTAATATTGGCTGTATCCGTAAACTCTAAAACATCCTGCCCTGCGGCAAAGTTACCCGTAATTGAAATCGTTGCACTTTCAATATTAGTATCATCAACATCATTCACGGTAATCGAACCATTAATGACCACTCCTGGTGACTGTTCCGTATAACTTATCGCACCACCTGCCACGACAACCGGTGCGTCATTCACTGCTGTCACATTAATCGTACTGGTGACCGCACTTGAGTTCACATCGCCATCATTCACGACAAAGCTCACGGTACGTGCTAAGGTACTTGGATTATCAGACGTGTTTTGATAGGTCACACTACGTAATGCTGCCTGATAATTAGCGACTGTATCACTACCTGTTAAGGTTAACACACCAGTTCCTGCATTAAAGCTTCCCGTGATATTAGCAGTATCTGCAAATGCTAAGATATCCTCACCATTAACATAATTATTGCTAATGGTAATGGTTGCGCTTTCGATATTGGTATCATCCGCATCATTCACGGTAAGTGCCGCATCAATGGCACTGGCAGAGTCATTCTCGGTATAGCTTAACGTACCACCTGCCACCACAATCGGTGCGTCATTCACCGCGGTGATATTAATCGTACTTGTCACCGCACTTGAGTCAACATCTCCATCATTAACGACAAAGCTAATTGTTCGTGCTAAGGTGCTTGGATTATCAGACGTGTTTTGATACGTCACACTGCGTAATGCTGCCTGATAGTTGGCAAGCGTGTCAGTACCTGTTAGGGTTAATACCCCAGTTCCTGCATTAAAGCTTCCTGTGATATTCGCCGTATTTGCAAATCCAAGCACATCTTGTCCTGTCGCAAAGTTACCCGTAATTGAAATGGTTGCACTTTCAAGGTTGGTATCATCAACATCATTGATGGTAATGGTATTATCAATCACTGTGGCACTATCGTTTTCGGTATAACTTAAGACCGCACCTGCGGTAACTACCGCAGCGTCATTCACTGCTGTCACATTAATCGTACTTGTCACCGCACTTGAGTTGACATCGCCATCATTAACAACAAAGCTCACGGTACGTGCTAAGGTACTTGGGTTATCAGAAGTATTTTGATAGGTCACACTGCGTAATGCCGCTTGATAATTGGCAAGCGTGTCAGTACCTGTTAGGGTTAACACACCAGTTCCTGCATTAAAGCTTCCCGTGATATTAGCAGTATTCGCAAATGCTAAGATATCCTCACCATTAACATAGTTATTGCTAATCGTAACACTTGCGCTTTCTATATTGGTATCATCCGCATCATTCACGGTAAGTGCCGCATCAATGGCACTGGCAGAGTCATTCTCGGTATAGCTTAACGTACCTCCTGCCACCACAACCGGTGCGTCATTCACCGCGGTGATATTAATCGTACTTGTAACCGCTACTGAGTTACTACCACCATCATTAACAACAAAGCTCACCGTACGCGCTAAGGTACTTGGATTATCAGACGTGTTTTGATACGTCACACTACGCAACGCTGCCTCATAGTTGGCAAGCGTATCACTACCACTTAAAGTAAGCTCACCCGTACTGGCATTAAAGCTTCCGGTGATATTTGCCGTATCAACAAACGCTAATACATCCTCACCATTAACATAGTTAGCCGTTATTGTAACCGTTGCTTCTTCAATATGGGTATCATCCTCATCGCTCACAGTAATGGTGCCATCAATGACACTGGCTGCATCATTTTCCGTATAGTTTAATGTTCCACCCGCTGTTATAACAGGAAGGTTGTTCACTGCATTGACATTAATTGTGCTTGTCGCTGCAGTTGAATTGACATCACCATCATTCACAACAAAGCTCACCGTACGTGCTAAGGTGCTTGGATTATTTGAGGTGTTGTAATAAAGCACACTACGCAATGCTGCTTGATAATTAGCGACTGTATCACTACCGGTTAAGGTCATGACTCCAGTACCTGCGTTAAAGCTGCCAGTAATATTGGCTGTATCCGTAAACTCTAAAACATCCTGCCCTGCGGCAAAGTTACCCGTAATTGAAATCGTTGCACTTTCAATATTAGTATCATCAACATCATTCACGGTAATCGAACCATTAATGACCACTCCTGGTGACTGTTCCGTATAACTTATCGCACCACCTGCCACGACAACCGGTGCGTCATTCACTGCTGTCACATTAATCGTACTGGTGACCGCACTTGAGTTCACATCGCCATCATTCACGACAAAGCTCACGGTACGTGCTAAGGTACTTGGATTATCAGACGTGTTTTGATAGGTCACACTACGTAATGCTGCCTGATAATTAGCGACTGTATCACTACCTGTTAAGGTTAACACACCAGTTCCTGCATTAAAGCTTCCCGTGATATTAGCAGTATCTGCAAATGCTAAGATATCCTCACCATTAACATAATTATTGCTAATGGTAATGGTTGCGCTTTCGATATTGGTATCATCCGCATCATTCACGGTAAGTGCCGCATCAATGGCACTGGCAGAGTCATTCTCGGTATAGCTTAACGTACCACCTGCCACCACAATCGGTGCGTCATTCACCGCGGTGATATTAATCGTACTTGTCACCGCACTTGAGTCAACATCTCCATCATTAACGACAAAGCTAATTGTTCGTGCTAAGGTGCTTGGATTATCAGACGTGTTTTGATACGTCACACTGCGTAATGCTGCCTGATAGTTGGCAAGCGTGTCAGTACCTGTTAGGGTTAATACCCCAGTTCCTGCATTAAAGCTTCCTGTGATATTCGCCGTATTTGCAAACGCTAACACATCCTCACCATTGACATAGTTATTGCTAATGGTAATGGTTGCACTTTCAAGGTTAGTGTCATCAAAATCAGTAATAGCAAGGGTATTATCAATCACTGTGGCGCTATCGTTTTCAGTATAGGCAATTATTGCACCTGAGTAACTCAGCTTATAAACGCGAGCATGCCCAATATCCGTGGCACCGACATCATTTCTTGGTGCACCTAATGCTATCATTGAACCTGAGTTATTCAAGGCAACTGCATAACCTAATTGTTCACCAGAACTACCATCAATATCACTTAACACTTGAATCCAACTGCTGCCATTATATTGGTATAGACGTGCATGACCACTACTATCTCCATTACCATCATTTTGACTAGCACCTATAAGAACCTTAGTACCATCACCACTTAACGCAACTGATGCCCCTGATTGATCAGACAATGCTTCACCCAAAATTGGACTGCCTAAAAGATCCCAATCGCTCGTGCCCGTATTGTAATAATAAATCTTCACTTGACCACTATCATTACCATTAGCATTATCATTAAAGTTAGCACCAACTGCTAAAGTCAGCCCATCATCACTCAAGGCTACTGATGTCCCAAACCGATCATTAGCGGCGTCACCATTGAGCGTACTGCCTAACTGCTCCCACGTACTAGTACCTGTGTTATATTTGTAAGCTTTACTATAGCCACTGTTAACACCATTGACTGTATCACCCAAAAACGCACCAACAACTACACTTAAGCCATCACCACTAATAGCTATCGACGAGCCAAACTGATCATTAGCAGCATCCCCTTCAATTGCTGCACCTAATAGATCCCACATCATCGTGCCCGTATTATACTGATAAACACTCATAGCACCACTAGCAGTACCCGCCGCACCATTATATTGCCTTGCGCCAACAGCTAAAGTCCGTCCATCGTCACTTAAACTCACGGCTGCACCAAATAAACTGCCTGCAGTTAAACCATCAATATCAGCGCCTAAAAGCTCCCAAGCACTGGTGTTTGTGTTATAGCTGTAAACGCGAACATGCCCACTGTCAACACCATTAACACCATCATTTAAACGCGCTCCAATCGCAACCGTTTGACCATCAGCGCTCAGACTAATACTACCACCTGAAAAATCATTAACCGCTTCACCATTGATATCTGCACCTAGCTGCGCCCATGCGCTGCCATTATAGCGATAAACTTGCACATACCCGGTGCTTGAATTATTCGTAACGGAACCAACTGCCATCGTTAGCCCATCTGAGCTTAATGCAATTGACTCACCCAACTTATCAGATCCAACCTTACCGACAACATCAAGCCCTAATTGCGCTAACGATGGCGTGCCTAAGGTGCTATCAATAATAGGCGCAATACTCACACCTGTTACATTAATCTCTTGTGTTAACGCACTGCTTGTCGCGCCATCACCATCATTGACTGTAATCGTAATCGTACGCTGTGCCGCTGGAGTTATGGATGAGTTGGTATATTGAATCGATTTAACCAATGCTCTCACCGCAGCATCTGTGGCATTAACACTCGTAAAATTAACCACCAGATTATTCCCTGCACTACCATTACTCACAATGCTACCAATAATATTCCCTTCAAAACTGACATCCGTGCCACTAACACCGATTTGATCAGTTCCCGTGCCCTGATTCTCAATGCTAAAATGATCCTCACTATTGCTGGTATTTACTAATGTTAAATTACCACCATTAAAGTTTGCCGTATCAACATCTATCACAACAAAGGCGTTTGTTAAAGTCGCAATATTATACGCTGGATCGCCTTCAGTTACCGTAATTGCGGCAAGAGTGCCTAAATTACTATTGGCAGGTAGGTCAAACAAGTAAGCCTTACCAGCGCTGCTTAAGCCTGAGACATCTTTAGCTGAGTTACCAACTAATACTCGACCATTGTCAATCACAATAGTACCGTAACTACCGCCAAAACCATCATTATCGAGTGTATCACTTCCTTTGAAGCTCTCTAATAGCTGCCAACTGCCTTCCAAATAGCGATAAACCAATGCCTCTGTAGGGTTGTTTCTGTGTGACGCAATCACTGTTTCACCTTCTATCGCAACAGAGAATCCAAAATTACCATTCGCAACTGGAGTTTGGGCAGTCAGCATGACTTCCTGTGCCCAGCTAACACCGTTAAATCGATAAATATAAACAGCACCCGCTCCAGCAGATGCCGCTATACTTGCATCACCACTACCAAGCACAATCACATCTTTATCCATGGCGATGTTATAGTTTATATTACTGGTTTGAGTAACATCACCAACACTGATTTTTTGCTCCTCATCCCACATATCCGTCGTGTCATTAAAGCGGTAAACATAAACAAGACCTGTCTTGGTTAACCCAACACTTGCTGATATTGCAATGGCGTTATTACTGATAGCAACACTAGAACCAAAGCGGTTATTTGCCGCACCATCACTGGCATTTAATTTCTGCTCAAGTGTCCACGTTTGACCATCATAGCGATAGACATAAGCTGAACCAGAACTACTGCCATTATCATCATCTCCAAATGAGCCTACCACCAGCGTATTGCCAGACTGGGCAAGGCTAATACCAAACTCATCACTAGCAGCGATATCAACAGGCACAATCTTTTGTGTTTCAATCCAGTTGCTGCCATCATATTTAAAGATATATACCGCACCTCTATTGCCATTGTCACGTTGTGCGGAAACAAACAGCATATCGCCATCCAATGCTACCTGCGCACCAAATTGCGCATTACTGGTCGCATCACTGGCAAGCAGTTTCGTTTCAATCCAGTTGCTGCCATCAAAACGATAAACATACACTGCACCATTTGTACTTAATGCACCACTATCCTCAAACTCAGCACCAATTGCCACCACATTACCTGACATCGCAACCGATGAACCAAAGAAATCAGCTACTGCTGCATCTGAGGCAACAAAGGTGTTAAGCTCACTCACTGTAATGTCTTTATTCACAAAAACAGGCGCATCGGCAACCGCGCTTAGATTAATCGTACTGTCTACACTCACAGAATCAACATCACCATCATTGACCACAAAGCTAATTGTCCGTGCGGCAGTATTTGGCGTATCTGACGTGTTTTGATACGTGACACTACGCAAAGCCGCTTGATAATTTGCCAAAGTATCATGCCCCACTAAGGTCAACACACCACTGATAATGTTATAAGATCCTTTAATCGTCGCTGTATCGGTAAAGCCTAAAATATCTTCAGCCATCGTAAAGTTATTACTGATGGTAATGGTTGCCCGCTCAAGATGCGTATCATCTATATCACTAATTGCCAAAGTGTTATCAATGACTTTTGCGGCATCATTTTCAGTATATGCAATCGTCACACCTCCGGTTAATGCCGGAACATCAGGCACTGAGGTCACATTAACCACTGCATTAATCACATTGGAATTATCATTGCCATCAAATACCGTAAAGGTAATACCACGCGCTAACACAGACGGTGCCTCAGAGGTATTTTGATATTTGACTGAGCGCAATGCCAACTCATAATTGGCTAATGTATCTGCGCCACTTAATGATAATACACCAGTACCTGCATTAAATGATCCTGTGATATTGCCTACTGATGTAAAACTTAAAACATCTTCACCATTAGCATAATTGCTATTAATCGTCACCGTCGCAGATTGAATCTGGGTATCATCACCATCGTTGATCGCCAAGGTGCTATCGATCACCGTTGCGCTATCATTTTCAGTGAAGTTTAAGACCCGTCCTGCAAAATCTAAGCGATACGTACTCACACGACCACTATCCGTGCCATTGACCGTATCACTATTTACTGCACCAGCGCTTAAGGTTCTACCATCACCACTTAACGCCACCGAATAACCAAATTGATCATCCGCAGCTGCACCATCAATTTCAGTCACAAACTGCCAGACGTTGTCAATATAACGATAAATACGGACATGCCCAGTTAGACCATTATTATGGCGTGAGCTAATCGCAAGAATCTCACCTTTACCACTGATTGAAACTGACCAACCAGATTGATCACCCGCAGCCTCTCCATTAATATCACCACCTAACTGTATCCAGCTTGAGCCATTGTAACCATAGACGCGTACTTGCCCACTATTGTTACCATTGACATTGTCATTAAGCCGTGCACTAATCGCAACTTTAGATCCATCATCGGTTAATGACACTGAATAACCAAAATTATCATCCAATGCTTGACCTGTGATCGCACTACCAACGAGCACCCAGCTTGAGCCATTATAGTTATAGACTTGGACATAGCCATTGCCAACAGCAGGAGAGCTCGCACCAATTGCCACTGTGTTACCATCCTGACTTAAGGACACACTCTTACCTAAAATATCACCCGCGGCTAATCCTTCAATGTCTAAACCAAGCTGTGACCAAGTGCCACCACTATAACGATAGATTTCAACCTGTCCGCCATTATTATTGCCATTGCTGTCATTAAGTGCCGCACCAATTGCTACTGTCTGACCATCGCCACTTAAGCTTACTGCTGACCCTGATCTATCTGAAGCTGCTTCACCGGCGATATCAAGTCCTAACTGCACCCAGTTGCTGCCATTATATTGGAAAACACGCACATGACCGGAGTCTGTGCCACCATCATCGCTGTTCTCTGCACCAATGGCAACGATCATGCCATCATCACTTAGTGAGATAGCCGAACCTGAGTTATCGCCCGCAAATTCACCCAGAATATCGCTACCTAATTGCACCCATGCACTGCCATTGTATTGATAAATCTGTACCACCCCTTGATTGCTGGCATGGGCTTTTGATGCGACAGCAATCACCGAGCCATCATTATTCACTGACACCGCATGTCCTAGATTATCAAACGCTGCGGCACCATTGATATTAGCACCCAATTGATTTAAGGTGACCGGACCTTCAAAAGTGGTTAATTTAGGATCGATATTTGCCAAGACATTAATGGTCAATGGATCACTGCTTGATAAAGTACCATCATCTGATAAAACTGTTAATGTATCAGCACCCGTAAAGCTTGTTGTAGGCTGATAACTCATGCCATTTAAAGCGGCATTGATATCAGTAAGTGTGCCCGTAATTTGCATACTTGCACTGCCATTACTGCCACTATTAAAAGTCAAACCCGTAACCTGTGATAAGGTTAAAATACCATTAGTCACCGACAAAGTAACCGTACTGTTGCTATTATCATCTGCAATGCTAATCACATTGGCATTGGCAGTATTAAACACCAGCGTGTTATTTTCTTTAATAACCTGTGTCGCAGGAATGGTATTTACTGGTGCACTATTGACCGCAGCAACATTAACCGTTGCGGTTAATACTGCAGAGTCAACATCACCATCATTAACTTTAAAACTTACCGTACGACTTAATTCACTCGGGGCTAATGAGGTATTTTGATACGTCACACTACGTAATGCTGTTTGATAATTGACAAGCGTATCCGTACCCGTTAATGTCAACACCCCAGTGGCTGTATTAAAGCTTCCTGTGATATTTGCAGTATTAACAAATCCTAAAACATCCTGACCATTGACATAATTTGCCGTAATTGTCACTGTCGCACTTTCAATGTTGATATCATCAATATCACTGATCACCAATGCTGGTTCAATCACCGTTGCCGCATCATTTTCAACATAATTAATGACAGAGCCTGGATAGCTTAATTGATACACACGAACCTGACCGGCATTTGTTATTGCCCCAGGGTCATTGTATTGCGCACCAACAGCAAAGGTTTTACCATCTGCACTGATGGCAATACCCCGACCAAACTGATCATCCGTCGCTTGACCTTCAATATCTGTTAATACTTGCGTCCATGCGCCTGCGGCATAACGATAAATCCTTGCAACACCTTTATCCACACCACCGGCATCCGCACCAATCGCACCAGTAATGAGCATATCGCCATCATCATTTAATGCAAAAGACATACCCAAAATGTCATTAGCGTTTCCAGCAATCTGGCTGCCTTTAAGACTCCATACACTGCCCGTCCACTCATAAACTTTAATCAGACCTGCAGCACTATTATTCAACGGCGAACCAATCGCAATCGTACTACCATCAGCATCAACACTCACCCAATGACCAGATTGATCGGATGAAGCACCACCTAATATTGGCGACCCTTTTGCCACCCAGCTGCTGCCATTGTAAGTGTATACTTTGGTCTTACCTGCATTGTTAAATGCTTCATCATTATACTTAGCACCAATCACTAAAGTACTGCCATCACGACTTAATGCCACCGATGAACCAAACTCATCACCTGCATTCTCACCATAAATCACCGTTTGCTGCACCCAATTGACACCATCATAGGTATAAACACCAACAAAACCTGTATTGGTATTATTTTTTCTTGCTGCGAATACTAGCTTACTGCCATCACCACTTAAAGCAATTGAACTACCGGCTTCATCAAACTGTGAAGTCCCTACTACATCATTACCGACCTGCTGCCAATCAACACCGGTAAAATCATATACACGTATTTTACCGATCTGATTAAGTCCTCCGTTATCCGCTAACGGTGCACCTATGGCAATACGCAATCCATCACTACTAATAGCGACTGAATTACCTGCAAAATCACCTGTACTTGGTCCTGCAATCGCTGAACCCATCGCTACCCAGTTGTTACTGATATATTGATAAACGCGAACCTGTCCACTATCTCCACCATTAGCATCTTGCTGTGGCACACCCACAACCATTACCTGACCATTAGCACTCATGGCAATCGCCGCACCCAATAAACTACTGGCTTCATCACCATCAATCGTAGCACCTAGCTGATTAAGCGTTGGCACACCAGAAAAACTTTGTAACACTGAAGCATCATTCACTGGATTCACGGTAATGCTGATCACATCACTATCGCTCAAAGGTGTTGTGACATCATTATCTTCACTTAATATCGTTAAGCTATCACTGCCTGTAAAATCTGGATTGCCTGCGTATATCAAACCATTTAATGCCGCATTAATATCGGTAATGCTACCACTAAACTTCATGCGACTTTCACCATTACCACCAATCACAAAGGTCAAACCCGTCGTTTGTGACAAGGTCAAACGCCCCTTGGTTACCGTTAATGTCACACTCAATGCTGCATGATCAGCATCTGCTACACTGATCAAGTTACTATTAGCAGTGTTAAACACCAACGTGCTATCCTCATCAACTGACTGTGCCCCAGGCACTGTATTCACTGGCGGATCATTCACCGGAGCCACATTAAACGAAATCACTTCAGCAACCGAACTATTAAGTCCATCATTGACTACAAAGCTCACCTCTTTGCTGCCTGCAACACTGATATTTTGATTAGACTGATATGTTACTGAGCGCAATACCGTTTGATAATTCGCAATCGTATCATTACCACTTAAACTTAATACACCTGTTGAGGCATTATAGCTTCCTGTAATGTTACCCAATGCCGTGAAAGCTAAAATATCCTCTGCGGCATTAAAACCATTGCTAATCGATATCGTTGCAGAAACTAAATGGCTGCTATCAATATCACTAATCACTAAGCTATTATCAATAATTTGTGCTGGATCATCTTCATTGTAAGTATAACTTGGTCCAGTGTAGTTAATGTTATAAACACTAACCCTACCGGCATCTGTCCCCGCATTGTCGTTATATTTACTACCTACCACAATGCGTTGTCCATTCGCAGAAATCGCTGTACCATGACCAAATTGCCCACCACCCATCTCGTCACCTGCTGATCCAGAAACGGTGGTCAATAATTGCCAATCGCCATTAAAGTGATAAATGTATACTCTACCGGCATCAGACCCTGTTGCATCATTTAATGGTGCAGCAACAACTAGCGTCTCACCATCAGCACTGAGCTGAACAGCACGTCCGAGCTTATCAAAGGTGCTAGCACCTGACAATGTTGTACCTTTTTGTACCCAACTTGAGCCATTCCAGGTATACACATATACTGATCCCGCATCAGTGCCGTTTGAGTCCGCTTCATGCGCCCCAACTGCCAATGTCAATCCATCAGCACTCAACGATACCATATTACCAAATTTATCAGCTGCAAGTGCACCTAAGAGCTCACTACCTAGCTGAATCCAAGCACTACCATTCCATTGATAAACCTTAACATTACCACGATTGGTTGCTCCCTGATCATAACCATGACCACCCGCAGCAACAATGGTGCCATCAGCACTCAATGTAACCGAAACACCGAACTCATGTGCACTTGATCCAGCATCACCCAAGAGTTGTGTCCCCATCTGCACCCAGCTGTTTGTGCTACTGTTATATTCATAAATACGTACAGCACCTGTAAATGTATTGGTTCCATAAAAACCTACCACGAGTCGGTTACCATCGGCACTTAGCTGATTGCTCAGTCCTGCATATTGGTTAACATTTTCTCCTGCAATGGTATTACCTTTTTGCACCCAGCTATTACCATTAAAATGATAGACTTTAACACCGCCAGCATTTTGAACAGGGTTATCAGCATCTGCCATACTAATAGATATCGTCAAACCATCTGCACTAAGGCTTGTTCTAGTTGCGCCAAGATAGCCAAAATTTACATCCCCTAAAATATCACTGCCTATCTGCAGCCAAGTGCCGCCATTATCTTTATAAATACGTACTCGTCCCTTGGCGCTATTATAGTCAGCCTCAGTAACAGCAAAGATCGATCCATCAATATTGGTTGATACTGCAGATCCTAAGTGCATATTAGCGGCACTACCTAAGAAATCACTACCAACCTGCGTCAAAGTTGCACCACCCTGACTGGTGGCAATTGACGGTGCTTGAGCACTTAATTTAATGTTAGCATTTAATGTGGGCGAGTCATTCATCCCATCATTAATAACAAAACTCACCGTCCGTGTTGCCGTGTTGCTAAAGATCGTATTGCTATAGCTCACTGAACGCAGTACTTGTTGGTAATTTGCCAAACTATCAACACCGCTTAAACTCAGCACACCCGTTGTTGCATTAAAACTTTTAGTGATGTTAGTTCCCGTGACCGACGCATCTAAAACATCTTCCCCTTGAACATAGTTACCACTTATCGTTACTAAAGCCGATACTAAGTTATCAACACTGATATCAAAGACGCTTATGCCATCATCAATTGCCTTAGCACCACTTGCTTGATTATAGCTTAGTACCGTTTGACCGTAATTAATGTCATAGACACTAACTCTACCCGCATCTGTCCCTGCGGTATCATTTAACGTGCTACCTATCACAAGGCGCTGCCCATTAGCAGAAACAGCTGTTCCTCCACCCCAATAGCCTCGACCTAATTCCTCATTTGCAACACCAGAAATCGTGCTTACTCGTTGCCAATCACCATTAAAGCGATAAACATAAACACTGCCAGAGTCAACGCCATTATCATCGTTAAGTGGTGCATTAACAACCAGCGTCTGACCATCGGCACTTAGCCTGACAATACGCCCAAACTTATCATTTGCGCTAGCGCCTAGCAATGTCATACCCTTTTGCACCCAGCTTGAGCCACTCCATGTATAGGTATACACTGCACCACGACTAGTACCACTTGAATCTGCCTCATCAGCGCCAACTGCCAATGTTAAGCCATCGGCACTTAAGGAGACTGAATTACCAAACTTATCATCTGCAAGCGCACCTAAGAGCTCACTACCTAGCTGATTCCATGTGCTACCATCCCACTGATAAACCTTAACACTACCACGATTAGTTGCACCCTGATCATACCCATTACCACCCGCAGCGACAATGGTGCCATCAGCACTTAACGCAACTGAAACCCCCAGTTGATGCGCACTTGATCCAGCATCACCCAAGAGTTGTGACCCCATTTGTACCCAGCTGTTTGTGCTGCTGTTATATTCATAAATACGTACCGATCCTCTAAATGTGTTGGTTCCATAAAGTCCGACTGCCAATCGATTACCATCAGCACTTAGCTGATTACTCAGTCCCGCATACTGATTTATGCTATCGCCCAAAATAGTGTTACCCTTTTGTACCCAGCTGCTGCCATTAAAATGATAAACCTTAACACCGCCAGCATTTTGAACAGGGGTATCAGCATCTGCCATACTAATAGATATCGTTAAGCCATCTGCACTCAAGCTAGTTGCAGTTGCACCAAAATATTCAAAGCTGACATTTCCTAAAATATCACTGCCCATCTGCACCCAAGTGCCACCATTGTCTTTATAAATACGCACTCGTCCTTTACCATTATCATATTGAGGTTCGGTAACAGCAAAGACCGATCCATCGATATTGGTTGACACTGCTGAGCCTAAATTGATATTGGCACTACTGCCATTAATACTGCTCCCCACCTGCGTCAACGTTGCTGAGCCTTGATTACTGACTAAAATCGGCGCATCTTGATCATTGATAACCTCGTACACAATAATATGACCTGAATTACTGCCATTACTGTCATTATTCTTTGCACCAACCACCAAGCGGTCGCCATTAGCATTAAGCGCTAACGGTAAACCAAACTCATCTCCAGCTGCCTCTCCATTGATGTTAACGCCAAACTGCTCCCACTGTGAGGTCGTTGCATTCCAATCAAATAATCTGACACTCCCTGAGTCAGCACCGTTGCCATCGCTAAAATACGCACTCGCGGCTAAACGTGTGCCATCCTTGTTTAGTGACACCCATGACCCAAAGTTATCATTAGCAAACTCACCATCAATATCTGATCCAATCTGTTGCCACTGGGATGCACCACTATTCCACTCAAATACACGAACATGTCCAATATCATTCGTACCATTTAATCTCGCACCAACCGCTAAACGCGAACCATCACCACTGATGGATGTTCTAAAAAACTGATCTCCAGCTGCCTCACCAACCAACACACTGCCCATTTGATCCCATTGCGATGTCCCGCTATTCCATTGATACACCGTCACGCTACCTGAGCTTGTCCCATTAGCATCACTTAATCTAGCACCCACCGAGAAACGCAAGCCATCGTCACTTATCGATACTGAACTACCAAAGTTATCACTACCTATAAGACCATTAATCTGATTTCCTTTTTGCACCCATGCCGATCCATTCCATTCATATACTCTTACTTGTCCTGCATTACTTGCAATCTCATCATTAAATGGTGCGCCAATCACTAAAATCGACCCATTAGCGCTTAATGAGAGATCAAAGCCAAATTGATCACCGGCTGTTAGACCATTGATTACACTACCCACTAAATCCCATTGCGATGTGCCACTATTCCAATCATATACTTTGACAGAGCCTGAGTTTACGCCATTGTTATCGTCATATTGCGCACCAATCGCTACACGTGAACCATCCAAATTCATCGTAATGGAGTTACCAAATAAATCATTCGTACCATCACCATTGATTGTTGAGCCCATCTGATCCCACTGAGATGCGCCACTGTTCCATTGATATATTTTGACATATCCAGGTCCTGTACCATTGCCTGTCTCTGCTGCACCAACTGCCATCCGTGTCCCATCTTGACTCATCACAACAGCTGAACCAAATTGATCATCGACACCATCACCAACAATCTCCTGACCAAGCTGAGTAGCTGTCAATTGATGTAAATATTGACTAAATGACAAAATGGCGCCATTTTCAACATCCTGTGTGTATTCCAAAATGCTATCACCGCCCAGATGTTCTGCCCCTGTGATATCCTCTGACGCTGCAATATCAGCGCTGGTTAATGCTTTTAATTCATCGATAAAGGCTTGCCCTTTATCCCCTTCGGCTACATTACAACCGTAGAATAAAATATCACCTTGCTCAGTAAGCGCTTGACCCCATTGTTGTAATTGCATTTGATATTGTGCTAAGTTATTTGACGTTAAATCAACACTACCTAGCTCAAGCTTCGCCTGATCACCATGACTGATAATATGCACGGCATCAAGATTATTGTATTTAGCTAATAACTCAGCAATCTTATCAACACCATCCTGATCAGGCAAAATAACCTCAATCGCCGCTTTACGCGATATGCTGTCAATCAAAATATGCGGGTCTTTAACACGTGCATCAACAATTACCACTTCCTTGAACTTACTATAATCAGTTTGAAATCCTTCAACATTGGCTTCTATTGCCTGCAATAAACTCTCTGTCGCATGCGCTTGTTCATTCTGATCAATCGCATTGAGAATATAGATTTGCTCTTGTTCAGATACACCATCCGCTAAATCTACCGTTTCAATCGCTGCACCGTCAAACATAAACCGTGGTTCAAGCTCTTGTAACAAAGATGGATACTGATCCGGCAGACGCAACAAAGCCTTATCGTTGCCCTTTTTCTTCTTGAGCTTATTAACATTGACTTTATCGACACGCTGTTTAGCCTCCATTGCCTCTACGTGTTTTTGCTTTTTAAGAAATATGCTATCGCTTAGATTGTTTAATTTCTCTTCAGACAGCTGTTGACGTATTATTTGATATACTTTCTTAATCATGGCGGGGTACCTCTTTTTTGCATGCCTAAAAGCTTAGGCAAAATATATACAAAACTTCGATACCAATAAGTGTAGATGCTCATCATAAAAACAATTATAGACAAAGGCTATTTCTGCTTACGTGATATGCAAAACAGGCTGTACGTCCTTGCCCATTTTTACCGTGAGATATTAGCCATTGCATACGTAATTATTTATCCTTGATAAGCTGATAATTTATTTGCTAACGCCTTTAATAATCAGTAGCTCAAGACAAATTAATCTTACTGAGCTCACTATAAATAGAGTTGTTAATTATCATGATATCTTACAGCACCATTGTGAATTATCAACACTCACATAAACAAAATAAGCGCTAATGCTGACGCCAGTGCGCCAGCACCTGCCGCCACTGCTATACCCGTGCTATTGCCTCCACCTGCGCCATCAAATTGCGCGTCATTGCTTTGCTCTGCAACAACTGTTTGGCGTACTGCCTCTTGGGCATTAATCACATTATTACCCCACGTAGATTGTGATAATTTTGCTTTGACATAGCTCACATCTGCATCAGGCTTTAACGCATAGATCATAGCTGCAATACCGGCAACATGAGGGGCAGAGAAAGAGGTTCCTTCCAAGTAAAAATACCGACAATAAACACCTAAAGTTGAAGTCATACAAAACCCCGGTGAGATAATACCTTTACTTAAGTCAAGCTCCGCATCTTCGCCACCAGGGGCAGCTAGCACCAGACTCTGTAAAGGCCAATCATTTACTGCATAATTAGAATAGTCTGCTTTTATGCCATTATTATTCGTTGCTTCCACTACAATCGCGTTGATATTAGGGCAGCCTGCTGGGATGCTATTCCATACAGGTTGCCCGTAATTTCCTGCAGAAATAACAACCGTTACACCTAAAGCATTAACTTTGTTGATTGACTCTCGGTATGCGCTGCAAAGAGAGGGCAATACTACGTTTTTCCAATTATTTTCAGTTGCAGCCACCATGCCATCTTTACCAACTCTTGATATTCCTAGGCTCAAATTAATCACTTTTGTTGGCGTTTGATTGGGTTGAAGTTGAGCTATGCTTGCCATATCTTCACTATATATGCCCGCAGCCCACTCAATCGCCATAGTAATCGCTTCTGTTTTTGCACCTCCGACATGCCCAAAGACTTTAACAGGTAACACCATAATCTCATCCACATCACCGGCAACACCTGTCACTCTTGGACCTTGCGCAGCAATAACACCTGCGACTACTGTGCCATGAGGACCTTGCATTAAATCAGTATCAATAACTGAAGCAATTACATCCACTTTATCTTGATCATTAACATAAAAATAATAAGGCTGCGACATCTCCAAACGCCCTTGTAAATCCTCTGGCATAAATTCGGTAACACCTGAGTCAATCACGGCAACATAGGTTTTATTAAGTCCTGTAAACCTTAATTGTGCCCACGCCCCTTCCGCAGCAACACCCACGCCAATATGGTTATGCATATTCCATTGCTGCGACCATTGTCGAACATTCTCAGCTTGCAAAAATTCCTTTTGTATATCACTCAACACTTCAGGAATGACGGATTCAACCTGAAATGGCAAGCGGTCAATATGAATCGCTTGCGCATTGCCCATCACATAGGATTTGGTATTTTTGGGCAACGCTGAGCAGACATCATCATGTGTATTGCGATAGTTGTTAGCTGCTTTAAAGTGCGCCAATGGCGCACCGAAGTGATCGATAAATCGCTGATCTAAAACACTATCATTATCTGTATACTCAACAGTAATGACTTCACTCTTACGTGCTGTATCGCAATAACGCACCTGTAATTCAATCGCAAGAGAAGATAACGGTAAACAAAAAATGGCAATACATGCCAACGAGCTTCTTCTATAACTGTTCATAACTGACCCCACCAAGATAACTTAACATTACAAGGTTAACTATAGATCAGCTTTTTATTTTATCCATAAAAAGAACATTATTTAAACTTATAGCAGGGAAAGTTTTTGTTATCTCCCAATAGAAATATAGTCGAATCCTAAGCCTTTCATCCGTGACTTATCATACAAATTACGTCCATCAAAAATAATAGGGGTATTTAGTCGTGCTTTGATCTTACTAAAATCTGGACTTCTAAAGCTCTGCCATTCTGTGACCACAAATAAAGCATCGGCATTATGTAAGGCATTATACGCTTCATCAACAAGCTCGTAATCATCACGTTGACCATAAGCTTGTGCAAAGTTTTCCATTGCTTCAGGGTCATAGGCTTTGACTTTAACGCCATGCTGCCACAGTGTTTCTATTAAAACACGCGCTGAAGCTTCACGAATATCATCAGTATTTGGCTTAAACGCAAGCCCCCATACAGCCACTGTTTTGCCTTCAATTTCACCGTTAAAATAATCATTAAATTTAGTAAACAGGACTTCTTTTTGCGCATCGTTAACATCGTGCACCGCGTTTAAAATACGCGCAGTATAACCGTATTCACGCGAAGTTTGCCCAAGCGCGCGCACGTCCTTAGGAAAACATGAGCCACCATAACCACAGCCTGCGTAAATAAAATGGTAACCAATGCGTCGATCAGCACCAATACCAATACGTACTTTCTCAATATCTGCACCGACACGCTCAGCAATCTGACTCATTTCATTCATAAAACTAATCTTCGTCGCAAGCATTGCATTAGCGACATACTTAGTCATCTCAGCAGAGCGTACATCCATGATCATCAAGCGATTTTGATTAGGATCAAATGGTGCGTAAAGCTCGCGCATAACATCCGCAGCACGCTCGGAGTTCGCCCCCACGACGATACGATCTGGATGCATACAGTCACTAATAGCATCACCCTCTTTAAGAAACTCAGGATTAGATACCACATCAAAATCAAGTTTTACACCACGCTGATTGAGCACATTAGAAATTGCTTCGGTCACTTTATACTCAGTACCCACTGGAACCGTTGATTTATTGACAATGACCTTGTACTCATTCATGTCACTGGCAACGGTTTTGGCCACTTGCAAGACATATTGTAAATCAGCAGATCCATCCTCATCAGGCGGTGTCCCTACCGCAATAAAGATGACTTGCGCTTCATCAATTGCTGTCTTTGCTTCGGTAGTAAAGCGCAAACGTCCTTTGGTCACATTACGTTTAATGAGCTCATCCAAGCCCGGTTCATAAATCGGTGAAATACCTTTTTTTAGGTTATCGACTTTGGTTTGATCGATATCAACACAGCAAACATGATTACCCATTGCTGCAAAACAAGTTCCTGTCACGAGTCCGACATAGCCCGTACCAAAAATTGCAATCTTCATAAAATCTCACTTTTAGCTACTCAAATCGCCATCGATCATATCAGAAATAACGCCCAAATTCAGCGAATATTATTTTATGAAGTGTGATTATTATTACTTGCCATCACTAATTGCCATAACAAAACATCAAAAATCGCTATCGATAATCTCGATTTTCATACAAAATAGAGATCATCAACCACCAATTGCGATTTTTTTATGTTTAAGCGACTGTTAAATATTGACCCCAATTCGCAACAAAGCTACTTTTTATTTGGTCCAAGAGGCACTGGCAAGACATCTTGGCTGAGATATCACTTTAAAGACAGTCTTTATTTTGATCTGCTAAAAGAGGATACATACACCTATCTTCTAGGTGATGCCACCCGTTTGGATGCCAGCATCCCAGAGGGTTATAACAAATGGATCATTATTGATGAAATCCAAAAAATCCCTGCCTTATTGGATGAAGTGCACCGCCTCATTGAGGGGCGTAAATTACGATTTATTTTAACTGGTTCTAGCGCACGCAAACTCAAACGAAGTGGAGTTAATCTACTTGCAGGGCGCGCACTGATCAAACATATGCACCCAGTTACTGCCATTGAACAAGCTAATCATTTTGATATTGCCAAGTCTTTACATACAGGTCATTTACCAACGGCATTGCTTACATCCCAACCCAGCGAATATTTAAAAAGCTATGTAGCAACTTACCTTAAAGAGGAAGTATTGCATGAGAGCTTAACGCGAAATATTGCATTATTTGCACGTTTTTTAGAAACAGCGAGTTTCTCACAAGGGGAAACACTCAACTATACCGAAATCGCCAGAGAAATTGGCAGCTCAAGACATACAGTCGAGAACTTTTTTACTATTTTGGAAGATCTACTGATTTCCGCTCGTTTACCTGTTTTTACCAAGCGGGCTAAGCGCGATGTTGTCATGGCACCTAAATTTTATTTTTTTGATGTCGGTGTGTATAAAACAATACGTCCTATTGGTGTACTTGATTCACCAGAAGAAATTGATGGTGCTGCACTTGAGACGATTTGTTTGCAGGAGTTTAGAGCGTGCAATGACTATTACAACCTAGGATATCAGTTTTATTATTGGCGAACGCGCGCTCAACAAGAAGTGGATTTTATCTTATATGGTGAGCATGGTTTAATCGCCATTGAAGTTAAGCGCAAAAAGAAAATTAGTCGCAAAGACCTTAAAGGGCTGTTGACCTTTAAAGAAGACTACCCGATGGTAAGCTGCTATCTACTCTATGGCGGCGATGAAAAGCAGACATTAGATGGTGTCACTTTACTCCCCATATCTCTTGCATTAAAAGATGCTAACCTACTTTTAAAATCACCAGCGGATTACGCGCATAATTAATACACCTGCAAGTATCATGTTTCTTATGTTTCAAAATATTTCAACTATACTCTTGTCACGTATGGAAATTTGATGGATCAAATATGGCAAGGTTCTTAGTAGTTCTTTTTAGTTTTTTGTTTTATATACAAACTAGTTTTGCTAACAACAAAGTACCAAAGCCACCTGCAGAGGTGACAGTTGGTACTTATATCACGCATATTTATGATATCAATTTACAAAAAAAAACCGTTTCTACGATTTTTTGGTTGTGGTTTATTTATCCGGATCAGCTGATCATTGAGAACAATGAGTTTGACATCATCAATGCTGAAAAGTTCTCCGTTTTATATCAAAACACTCAACAACTCTCTGACAACAAAACCCTTAAGCAATATAAAATCCGTGCCACTTTATCTCAAGATTGGAGTTTTGAAAATTTCCCCTTTAGCACTAAACCGCTATCCATCATTATTGAAGATGCTGATTTTAATGCCCATACCGTTATATTTAGCACCGATAACATCAACTCTGATGTCGATCATGAGATGCCTTTAAGTGGTTGGGCGTTAGGCACTGATCACTGGCAAACCTATATCCATCACTATGATACGAATTTTGGCAATCCAGATAACCCAAATAGCACCGCTTATGCTAGGGCAATTTACTCGGTTGAGATGACACACACTAACATTCGCATGTTTATCCATATCTTTGGTATGTTATATCTTGCCTGCATATTAATTCTTGGCATGTTCTTTATCCCGATTAAAGATATTAAAAGCCGTCTAGCACTAAACTCGGCTGCAATTTTCGCCGTGGTCGGTAGCAAAATTTCCACCGACTCGATACTGCCACCATCTAATGCCATCAACCTAATTGATAAAATTCAATTAACCGTTCTGATATTTATGGTCATCACACTCATTACTGTTGTACTGAATTATTATCTTTGTGAAAAGCACCTCAAGTGGGCACATATTGTCAATGTCGGCTTTGCCATATTAACGGTATTAATGATTGCGTTGAGTAATGTGTTTTTTATGCTTGCCTAATCTTCAGTTATTGACTTGATGTGCTTTATTTTGCCAACACCCCGCCTCGTAAACTCGGCTCCCCTCTTGCAAAGAGGGGAGTGGGGCGACGGTGATTTTAATTCCCCTCTTTGCAAGAGGGGTGGCAGCCGTAGGCTGACGGGGTGTTTATAAAATCATAGTTTTTTCTAAAATGCGTAACTCCAATTAGTTACTATGCTTTTTCTGCAACCGCCGCTCATTAAAAAACGCTTTAAGCATCTCACTGGCCTCATCTGCCAAAATCTCACCTTCCACATTCAAATAATGATTTAAAAATGGCTCTGTATGTAACTGTGCTTTTGAACAAACGGCACCTGCTTTTGGTTCTTTGGTCGCAAAATAAAGCGTTTTGATACGTGCGTGCACCATCGCACCTAAACACATCATACATGGCTCTAAAGTGACATAGAGATCACACTCCGGTAAGCGATAGTTTTGCATTGTTTGCGCAGCACCGCGCAATGCAATAATCTCAGCATGCGCCGTTGGATCGTTATTCATAATCATCTGATTAAAACCTCTCCCAATGATTTGATTATCTTTGACAATAATCGCACCAACGGGGACTTCATTATGCGCTTGTGCTTTCTTTGCCTCTAGTAGCGCATGCGCCATCCACTGTTCTTTATTTGTTAACGTCATATTATTAATACTCACTACACACTATCTCGCCACTTAATACCGTTAAGTATTTTCTGATAGCGTAGTTTATTTATCTACACCTCAAGTTAGCCTATACTATACTACACTTTATCAACAACATGACCCTATAGAGCAAGATTAAGATGTTAAGGAAGACTATTCTTCGTATATTTTTTATATTTAGCCTGTTTAGCCTTAGCTTCTTATACGCTGCTGATGACAATAAAAGTGATTCAAAAGCACCCACTCTTGATATTGTTATTAATGGTATTAACGACAATAAAATCAAATCAAGCATTCTTGATAATATCAGCTTATCGCGCTTTAAGACGTTTGCTGTTTCTCACCCTAATCAAATGCAACTACTACTTAAAAAAAGTGATGATGAAATCAAAACGTTACTTGAGCCATATGGTTACTATAAGCCAGTCATTACCACAGACTTTAGTGTCAAAGATAACCTTTGGATTGCTACATTCAATGTCAAACTCAATGAACCATTACATATTGATGCCTTAACCGTTAACATCAATGGCTCAGGTCAACATTCTAAAATCGCTACTAAGACGCTAAATGACTTGCCACTAAAGCAAGGCGATATTTTAACGCAAACTGCTTATGAAAAATCCAAAGCATTACTGACTGATAGCTTTTTTAACGCGGGTTACCTCGATAGCGAACTCACAGAACATGAGATTCGCATTAATATGCTTAAATACACTGCTGAAGTCATCTTGAGCATTGATACTGGCGATCTTTATACGATTGGTGCTATTAATATTAAACAGCAGCGTTATGATTATGCCGAGCGTTTTATCGATGATATTATCAAGGTCAGCATCGGTGATGTCATGTCGCAGAAAAAGATCACCAAAGCCAATAAGCGTTTACAAGATAGCGGTTATTTTAGCAACGCTCAGCTTGTCCCTAAAATCTCTAAGCGTGATAAAGTTAACAAGACCGTCCCAGTGGATTTAAACTTAACTGCGGGTCATGCGCGCACTTATACTTTTGGTGTGGGTTATGGCACATTCACAGGTCCTAGGGTAAGCTTTGGTACGCTTTTTCGTCATGTTACCGATACCGGACAGCAGTTTTCCTTTAACGTCTTAGCGTCTCCTGCCAATAGTACCTTTAGCACAAGCTATGTTTTTCCAGGACAAGATCCACTACACGACAACTGGAGTCTTATTGCCGAGCAAAGCTATATTGAAACCGATACCTACAATGAACGCCAAACTAATTTTGGTATTGCACGCACTCACAAATATGGTAATTGGCAAACCACCGTGAGTTTGCAGCAATATCTTACCAACTACAATACCGTTGCCAACCCCAATAATACCAATGGTAAATACCTTGTTCCGGCTTTAACCCTTCTCTACGACGGCAGCTGGCAAAATGGTTTTTGGCGTCAAGGCTTAGTGTGGAATGAATTATTACAAGCTTCCATCAAATCCTCACTGTCGGATCAGGATTTTATTCGCAACAATATGAGCATTTATTACTCACTCCCCATTAATCCAGAATGGAATCGCTTACTCTTTGGTGCTAACTGGGGATTTATCACGGTTGACGACATCCAAAATGTCGCCCCAAATTTTCGTTTTTACGCAGGTGGTGTCAGTAACCTTCTGGGTTATCCCTTCTTAAGCCAAGGACCTAGCATTAATGGGAATGTCACGGGTGGGCGCTATCTTGCCACAGGTCTTGCAGGCATTGAGCAGCGTATTTATGGTAACTTCAGCTCAATGCTTTACTACAACTTAGGTAACGCTGCCAATAAGCCTAACTTTAGTGATGTTGAGATTTTGCGCGCAGCAGGCATTGGACTTAGCTATAAAACACCACTTGGACCCTTTATGGTATTTTTCACGCGTACATTGAATCATAATGATGAGCATTGGCGCTTTGATTTAAGCATCGGGATAAGCCTATGAGAAGCTTACGTAAAACAGTTAAATGGTGCTTAATCACGCTCGTAAGCCTAATATTGATCATTGCACTAGCGCTTGGATTTTTATTGTTTACCACGCCAGGCTTGAAGATAACGCAAAAAATCACCAATCATTTTTTGCAACCCCTTGGCATTAGTCTTAAAGGCAATATTTCAGGTCAAATTAATCAACTCAAACTAGATGAGCTTGATATTAAAAACGACACCGTCGATATTCGCTTAAGCCAAGTTGAGCTTTCGTTATCATTATGGTCCTTGATCAGTCGCCAAACGCTTGATGTTAAACGTTTATCCTTGGATAAAGTTTATGTTGATGTCAACACACATTCAACAGATAAAGATCACGATGATCAAGCGCAAGAAGATAATAGCTCCTTTAGCATGCCGCTTGCGCTCTATGCTAAAAACATTAACGTTAGTGATGTGAAGTATTTGATGAATAAACAATTAATCACTCATGCGACGAACGTCAATGCGGACGGTATGAATTTAGTTGATGACAAACTAGCGCTTAATAAAGTTTCTGCCAAGATCCCTGCTTATTCAGCCAGTGCAACGGTAAATAGCGGTTATATTATATTAAATGCGCCTTTTAAAACGCATTTAAAGGTCAATCTATCTGCTGCACAAAGTGATGCTAACATCACGAGCACCCAAACCCAAATCATTGGTAATTTTGCAGATAAATTTAGCATCATGAGCGATGGTATTATTCACTACAAAACAAGACCCTATCCTTACTCACTTATTTCCAGCTTTGATCAAGAGGGAATCATCAATAAACTAAAACTTGATCATCTTGCTACGATTAATAATACACTGCTGTTTAATGACCAATTGGACTGGTCCGTTAATCTCACCTCTTTAAACCCTGCAGTGCCACTTAAATTTAATATCGGTGGTAAGATTAATACCACTGATCATGATCTTCGACTTAAAACTAGCTTTTGTGATATCTTTAGCAATGATTCTGAGCTACGCTGTCATATAAACCTATCTAGCAGCGATGGTACTTTTCACCTAAATCAATTCAAGCTATTTAATCCACGCAATGATGATCGTGTGCAAGTCAAACTTGTGCAATCCAAGCAAAATATTCAAGCGCAATGGGAAGTTTTTGTGAATGATCTTAATGCTTACCCTTTTAATGTCAGTGGCAATATCTACTCACAAGGAAAAGTTGACATCAATGACAAGACAACCAAAGCACTCAAAATGACGCTTGATGTCCATGATTTTCTCTATAAGCAATTTGATCTTACTAAACTTGTGTTAGCTGTTGATAATCACGCATTAACACTCAATGCCGATTCTAATAAAATCTCAACACTCATTAAGATGCAATTACAAAATCTGTCACTGTCACAAATTACGGCGAGGCTCAATACTTTAAACTTTACCAGCAAAACCTTTAAGCAAGACTGGCATCTGACGAAAGCCGTTGATTTAGCACTTAGTCCCAATGAAAGTAGTATGAGTGATCTGTGCCTTCTGGCATCGAATGATAATCATTTTTGCATCAGTGCATCATTAGCACCTAATGCCATTACGATTCAAACATCTGGTGAGATAACTCCTGCGCAATTTATTCCTAATCTGCCTTATGGCGGTGATAGCTTTGCCTTAAGCTTCAAGGGGAACTATTTACAAAAACCTAATAGTCATCCCAAAGCCAATTTCAGTATCTCCGGACATGGGTTTTTCTTTGCCAACGACACCTCATGGTTTAAGCAATTGCAACAGATTGTGCCGATCCATCAGTTATCTTACACGACGAATATCAATACCGACTTATCACTTCAAGATCAAAAGTTTGCATTAAGCAGCAATGTTTCCTTTCCGCAAAACTCACTGGTACTTAAGCTTAATAGTGATAATTTTGATTTATATAATTTGAGCAAAGCAAAATTAACTGGCGCACTTGATCTGTCATCAACGCGCCTTGATTGGATCAGTAATTTTATCCCACAATTCCCAACATTAATTAATAAAGGCAGCTTACATAGCAGCCTACAAGTCACAGGTACTTTGTTTGATCCGCACGTTGATGGCGATATCGCACTTAAAGATGCGCAAATTGAGCTATTACCATTAAATACCACCTTAGATGATATCAATGCCAATATCCTGATACGCAATCCGCTGAATGCTAAGATCAATCTTACGGCAAACATCCAAAAATCGCCATTAACCGTCAGTGGATTAGTTGATTTGCATGGTGCCACACCAAATACCAATATTAATATCAATGGTAAAAAACTATTAGTGCTCAACACGCCTGATATGGAGGTCACGGTAAGCCCTACTTTAAATTTCAATCAAAGCAATGGCAGCAGTAACTTAAGCGGCAATATTTTTATCGATAAATTAATTGTCAATCTCGCTGATATGAAAAGCAGTAGTCTACAAAATACCATTCAAAACGATGTTGTCTATGTTAACAACAGTAATCAAGCAATACAAACACAAAAAAATACGCCATTTAGCATGAATCTCAATATTGATATGGGTAAAAATGCGCATATCTCAGGGCTTGGCATCGATACCAACATTCAAGGCAAACTAAATATCATTAGCCAACCGAATCAACCAATGCTTGGTATTGGGACGCTGCAACCAGTCAATGGCGTATTTAGCGCTTATGGTAAAACGTTTAGCGTTGACCCTAAATCAACTATCCAATTTAATAACTCGCCAGTTGATAATCCGATGCTAGCAATTACCACGTTTTACAATATCCCAACCTCTGTTAAGCTGACACAATCAAATGCACCTGATACCATCGGCATTGAAATCACTGGCATGGCAAATAATCCAAAAATTCAACTATTCTCTGATCCAAGTATGTCGCAAACAGATATTCTCTCTTATATCCTATTTGGTCAGACGTTAAATGATGCCAATAGTAGCCAAGCATCATCAGATGCGTTATCGCAAGCAGCACTTTTAATTGCAATTAATGAAGGTGGTAGCGGGGTCATTGATGAGCTTAAAGATAAATTATCACTTGCAGAGTTTTCACTTGGCAACTTGAACAATAATCCGACCAATACCACAAACAACACAACCGCTGAGCAAAACAACACGGCAGTTTTCATTGGCAAACAGGTAACCTCAAGGCTTTATTTAAGCTACGGTGTTGGGGTATTTACTGGTGAGCAGCAAGGCATTGCCACCTTTTCACTAAGTCCTAACTGGAAATTAAAAGGGGAAGTCACTAGTTTTGATCGTGGTGGTGACATTCTTTATCAAACACATTCTGAAAATTAAAAAATAACTATCCATTCTCTATCAATATGTCTATGCTTAGCACAAATTATTCAATGTTTGTAAATATCGATGTCATTCTCCTCATTAGGTTTAAGCAACGCCATCTTAAACGCACTCACCGAGCAAGGCTATAAAGAGCCATCTCCCATCCAACAAAAGGCCATTCCCGCTGTTTTAAGCGGGCGTGATGTACTTGCTGCAGCACAAACCGGCACGGGTAAAACCGCAGCCTTCACCTTGCCAATTTTAGAAATGTTAGCACAAGGACCACAGTCAACTGCCAATCAAACGCATGCCCTTATCTTAACGCCAACACGCGAGCTTGCTGCTCAAATAGAGGCAAATATTCAAGCGTATAGTACGAACTTGCACTTACGCTCTTGTGTCGTATTTGGCGGAGTTAAAATCAATCCACAAATGATGCGCTTACGTAAGGGTGCAGATATTCTCGTGGCAACGCCTGGGCGGTTACTTGATTTATATGAGCAAAATGCCATTCGCTTTGATCGCTTGAAATTTTTAGTCCTTGATGAAGCCGATCGCATGCTCGATATGGGCTTTATTCATGCTATTCGCAAAATTCTAACGCTTCTACCCAAAAAGCGCCAAAACTTAATGTTCTCAGCAACCTTTAGCCCTGAGATCAAAGAGCTTGCTAAATCTATTGTCCGTAATCCTTTAGAAATCTCAGTAAGTCCACCCAATCAAGCAGCACCCAAAGTCAAACATTGGATCGCTCCTGTTGATAAAAAACAGAAAGTTAACTTATTGATTAAACTCATTAAAACCCATAACTGGGCACAAGTATTGGTTTTTTCACGCACTAAACATGGTGCCAATCATCTTGTTGGCAAACTTGAAAAAGCGGATATCAAGAGTGCTGCGATTCATGGCAACAAAAGCCAAGGCGCACGCACCAAAGCATTAAGTGATTTTAAAAACAATGAAGTTCAAGTATTAGTGGCAACAGATATTGCCGCACGCGGCTTGGATATCAGTCAGCTGCCTTGCGTGATTAATTTTGATTTACCGAATGTGCCTGAAGATTACGTCCATCGCATTGGACGCACGGGACGCGCAGGCGCCACTGGAGAAGCAATTTCTTTGGTAAGTGCCGATGAGTTTCCACAACTAGCCGATATTGAAAAGCTCTTAAAAAGAGCGCTAGAGCGCGTTATTATTGATGACTTTGATCCAGTGCACAGCCTACCGCAATCTAATCCTCATAATTATAAGACCATCAAGAAAGTGACCCCTAAGAAGCCAAAGATTGAATATCGCGATGGACAAAAATAGCCCACGCGCCACCCTAAAGGCAATCGTCAAAGACAGAATCGCTCTGAGAAAAAATAATCTGCTAAAAATCACCCAGAACAGGGCATGCCCAATCATGGAAGATAAAAATGAACTTGATTATAGGTTTTGACCTATATATAGTGTGAACTATAATTTGAAGAAGGAAATATTTATGTGGTCAGTTATAACAACTGATTTGTTTGATGATTGGTATGATACGCTTGATGATACTGACAGAAGTAACGTATTAGCCTCTATGATCGTATTGTATAATACCCCAAGAAATTTAAACAGTATCTTTTGAAATTCATTTCCGATATATTGTTGAAAGTGAAATGAACAGAGGGCGTATTTATGAGCACAAAAAGGACAAGTTACTCATCCGAGTTTAAGGTCAAAGTTGTATTGGAATTATTGGCAAATGAGCTTACGTTAGCAGAGCTTGCTAGCAAACATAATATAACGACAAAAAACATCCAAAACTGGAAGAAAATCTTCTTGGATAATGCAGTTATTGCTATGGAGCCAGCCAAGGCGGTTAAAGAGTACAAATCTGAAAATGATAAGCTTCAACATGAGGTGGATAAGTATGCCAAGAAAGTTGGTCAACTTACGATTGAAAGGGATTGGCTTGAGGGAAAGCTCGCAAGCTTGGACTTATCAACTAAAAAATCTATGGTGGAGTCCAAGCTAGAAAATATTTCCATAGTTAAGCAATGCCAATTATTAGGTATAAATCGAGGCAACTGCTATTACACGCCTAAAATCAATAAGGAAGCACTTAAAATTAAAGCGCATATCCAGAAAATCCATGAAGAAATCCCTATTTATGGTGCGCTGAAGGTTCATCAGCAATTACTTGAGGATGGATTTAGTGTCAGCGTGAATACGGTGCAGAAATACCGTCAGGAAATGGGCTTAAAAGCGGTGTTGGCTGTCAGGTTTCCTAATTTGTCCGAGCCTTGTAAACAGCATGTTAAATACACTTATAAACTGCGTGGTATTAATATTTGTCGCGTTAACCAAGTGTGGTCTACTGATATCACGTATGTGAAGCTTAAGGGTGGTATGGTTTATCTTGCTGCGATAATTGATTGGTATTCAAAAGCCGTATTAAGTTGGCGTATATCGAATACGATGGATAGTAGCCTGGTAATGAGTGTTTTGCATGAAGCCCTTGATCGCTTTGGCAACCCTGAGATTTTTAACACTGACCAAGGCAGTCAATATACCTCGCATATACATACTGAGGCATTATCCAGTAGAGGTATTACTATCTCAATGGATGGCAAGGGGCGAGCTACTGATAACATTTGTATTGAGCGTTTTTGGCGCAGTGCAAAATGCGAGCGAATTTATCTTAATGAATATGGTTCTTTGCCTGAGCTTAGGTCTGATCTTGCTGATTATATTGATTTTTATAATCACCGTAGATTTCATGAGAGCTTGGGATACAAAAAACCAATGCATGTGTACAAAGAAGGTGTTATTAACTTTAAAAGTCAGGCGCAAAAAACATTGCAGGTTGCATGACATGTATAGGAATAAGAATTTTTAAAAAACTGTATTGACACTTCGGGGTAGAATAATTTTATTATGTGCTGGAAATAAAACAGGTAAAGATAAAAGATTTTATGAAGTGATGATACCTATTGCAGATCAAGAATTTACGCTTCATTTAAATAACAATAAAATGCAGGAGTAAAAAATGGCGAGAACACTTAAACAAATACTTGCTCAAGAAAACGCAAAAGTGGTTACTAATGCTAAACAAAAGGCAGAGGCTATACTTTTGGATATCCACCTATCTGAGCTTAGAGAAAAAATGAATAAAACACAGGTCGAATTAGCCAACACATTAGGCGTTAAACAACCAACCGTTGCCGAGATGGAAAAGCCAGGGCGAGATTTAAAGCTATCCTCATTAAAAAAATATATTGAAGCGGCCGGTGGTAAACTAAGACTAGATATCGAACTTCCAGATGGAACACATTTTGGTTTTTCTGTGTAATATACCACCCATAAACCATTTTACAGCCTTTCTGCCATTGAATTTCTTGTTCTTTTGAGTCATTAGATATTGCTAATAGTCCTTGCTATTACCTGCAATCCAATGACTCAAAATTATCAAAAACTTCTTTGGCATTAAACACGGTAAAATGATTCATGAGTGGTATCAAACAACTATTTCGTCACAGACAAAATCGCTCCGGTAGCAGGTGATCAATTGAATATTGTTCGTGCTCTGTGCCATCTTGATTAAAGAGATGAATCACAACATCATTATCAAAAAACTCTGCCATAACTTGCCGACAAGCACCACATGGTGTGACCGGATTTCTGGCATCCGCCGTGACATAGATCGCTTTAAAATCTCCTTTACGCGCACCACTGGCAACAGCCGCATTAATTGCCACCATTTCAGCGCATGAACCCACGGGAAAGCTTGCGTTTTCAACGTTGACACCCTCGTGAACATCACCGTTTTTAAGCTCAATCATTGCAGCAACACTAAAATTTGAATACGGCGCATAAGCACGCTTTTTTAATACTTGCAGCTTTCTAAATACTTCATTTATTTCATGCATTCACAACTCGCTTAATAGGTTAATGCTGATTCTGTCAGTGCTGTGACAATCTTCTGAGTAATCTCTTTACTGCCTATACTTTCTGCACCACCCGCAATATCCGCCGTTCTAAAGCCTTGAGCTAAGACTTGGTCAATTGCCTGATCGATCGCTATCGCCTCCTCATGCATGCCAAATGAGTAAGATAACATAAGTGCTGCTGATAAAATCTGTGCAATCGGATTAGCAATATCTTTACCCATGATATCAAAGGCTGAACCTCCTGCAGGTTCATATAAGCCAAAGCCTTCTTTATTTAAGCTAATCGATGGCACAAGCCCTAAAGAACCAGGTAACACCGATGCCAGATCCGATAAGATATCACCAAATAAATTACCCGTCACAATCACATCAAACTGCGCGGGATTCAACACTAGCTGCATTGCTGCATTATCGACATACATATGCTTCAAGGTCATATCTGGGAAGTTTTTTGCTTCTTCATTAGCGATATCACGCCAAAGTCTTGAGGTATCTAATACATTGGCTTTATCAATAGAGGTCAAGATTTTACGTCTTTCACCAGCGCGCTTAAAGGCAGCCCTGACAATATGTCGAATCGTCTGCTCATCATACTCGGCAACATCCGTAGCACAACGAATACCCTCTTTATTGACAAAGCGCTTATGCTCACCAAAATAAATATCTCCTGACAACTCACGAAAGATCTCAATATCAGCACCGTTGGCAATGCGTTCATTCTTGATAGGGCTATTATTTTTTAATGCCGGAAACATTTTAATCGGACGAATATTCACCCCAAAATCAAACGTTTTGCGCAAAGCTAAAATACTTTTGGCCTCACACCCCTGCCATTTAGGATCATTTTGCGCATCAACCGGACCACCCACTGAACCAAATAAAATGGCGTCTGCAGATTTGCAAATATCAATGGTTTGTTTCGGGCAGTGCTCAGCATAAACATCAAAGGCAGCACCGCCAATTAAAGCTTCTTTATACGTAAATTCATGATTGTATTTATTGGCAACTGCATCTAACACATCAATGGCACATGCCATTACTTCAGGACCGATACCATCCCCTGCTAAAATTGCGATTGTTTTTTTTATTTTTTCCATTTTGTTAAGTACCTTCTACTTCTCTATAATTCACCATTCCATAACCGCTGTAAGAATACTTGCCAAGGCAAAATTAAAATTCCACTTGGTAAAGCTCTACCACCTAGCAAATTTGCTCCCGAGATAAAGGTAAATTTATTTTTCTTTCATACATAAAAACCTCACTATTACGGAGTTAATCCCCATAAAGGATAACTTATCCGGAATAAAGTGAAAGTAAAAACCAACCTTAATAGACAAACATTTTATAACCAAAGCCTTTAATACCTTTCAAAACCATTGACCAAAATACTCCGCACCCACTTCCTACAAGGACTATTGCACTGGCGTTCCTTGGTGAAAAATTAATTTCCACTCATTTGATTTTTTAACCCAAATTGAGCTGCGATTAGCGCGAAGCTTTGCATTTCCGACCTCACTAACATAGGTCACTTGTTTAATATTCTCGCCAATATCATGCACTTGAAAGTTTTCAAGTGGAAGCTTCGCTTTAATTTCCTGATAAGAATGCGCCAAGGTTTCCTCACGTGTATAAATACGTCCTGAGCGCCCATACTCAAAGAAAGTTGCATCTAAAACACTGTCCATATAAGCGAAATCAAATCTTGTTTTTTCAAGCCACAAAGATTCTTCAAGAATTTGTAATTTTTTGTTTTGTTCAATCATAAAGAATCAAATCGCTGATAATTTTCCATCACTAAGGCTTATTGCATAATCTAGATTATTCTTCCTTAGCATATCTTGAATGGCAATAGTGACAAAAAAACGTTTGCTTTGCCCAAGCATTTTGGCAAACTCAATCGCCTTAGCAATAGTCAGCCCTTTTCTGTCATTTTCTATGTCTGACAACCTTGTTTTACTGATTTTAAGTACTTCATCAGCAAACATTTGCTGTGTCATATTTTCATATTCAGTTAAACGAATATTTTTAATCAATGTACCAAAAGTCAATGGTGTTTCAAGTTGCTCATTAAGAAAATCGATAGCGTTAACGTTTCTGCTCATAGTTTTTCACCTTTAGTATTTATGCTTATTAATTTCAAATACCTCTATTACTTCTACCTCACCATTTGGTAACTTTCTGTAGAAAGCTCTATAAGCTTTGTTCAATCTAATAGAACGCTGCCCCTTTCTATTACCTTGTAACGGCTCATCATGATAACCTTTGATTTGCATCACTCTTCTCATTCCTAAGCTTTCTACTTGCATTACCCATGTTCTTAACTTCAGCACAACTTGCTTAGGAAGCACTTTAATCTGTTTCTGGACACTTGGTGTCAACTCAATAATATATCTCATAAAACATCTTCAGTGATCCGCGTTAAAGTGTACGCCAAAAAGGCGTTATCCGCAACCTCATTATCTCATTCTCTATTTTAGCATCGTTTCAAACCGACTAATCTCCTGATCTTTAGACAATAAATAGCCCATATCATCTTGACCTTGAAGTAAACACTCTTTGCGAAAAGGATCATAGTCAAAGTGATAAGATTCCCCATCTACGGTAATGGTTTGCGCAGCTAAATCAACGGTTATATCAAGATCTTCACTTTGTGCTTTTTCACACCATTTCTCTAATAGCTCGCCATCTAAAGCAATCAATAACAAACCGTTTTTAGCCGAGTTATTGAAAAAAATATCCGAAAAAGAGGGTGCCAAGATCACAGCAACTCCCGCTTGTTGTAATGCCCACACAGCATGTTCTCTTGATGATCCACAGCCAAAGTTGCTACCACTGATAAGAATTCGCGCGTCTTTAAATCGTGATTGATTAAATACAAACTCAGGATCTGCTGACTTTAGACGGGTAAAAAGATGCTCGCCATAACCGGCTATCGTCGTTTGTGTTAAGTATTGTGCCGGAATAATCATATCGGTATCGACATCGCTTAACCACATCGGAATCGCTTTACTTGTTAGCGTTTGAAATGCTTTCATGCCAATACTCCTTCTTGTTCTAACTGCGCCACACTATAAATCGCCCCTTTAATTGCACTTGCAGCAACGGTTTGTGGTGAAGCTAAATGGGTAATACTACCGGTTCCTTGACGACCAATGAAATTACGATTTGAGGTGCTGATACAGCGTTGTCCTGCTGGCACTTTATCGTCATTCATCGCAAGACACATGGAGCAACCTGGCATTCTAAAATCCGCACCTGCCTCGATAAATATCTTATCCAATCCTTCGGCAATTGCCTGCGCGCGCACTTTTTCAGAGCCTGGCACGATATACATCGTTACCCCTTGTGCAATCTTATGCCCTTTTAACACATCTGCTGCTGCACGCATATCTTCAATACGACCATTGGTGCAACTACCGACAAATGCCCATTGAATCGCTTTACCCAAAACCGCTTCATTTTCACTAAAGCCAGTATAACGATAGGCTTCTTCAGCTAATTTTTGCTGATGCTTCGGAATACTGGCTAAGCCTGGAATGGATTCATTAATTGCCACGGCATGTTGTGGATTAATTCCCCACGTCACCATTGGTTGTAAATCCTCAATATCAATTTCAACCACCTTATCATAACTGGCATTGTCATCACTCGTTAAGCTGCGCCATGTATTGATAGCATCTTCCCAATGCTCAGCATCAGGTGCATATTTGCGCCCTTTAAGATAGTCAAAAGTTATCTCATCTGGCGCGATTAATCCAGCTCTAGCACCACACTCGATTGACATATTGCATAAAGTCATTCGTGCTTCCATTGACAGTGCTTTTATCGCATCACCGCTATACTCAATCACAAATCCACTAGCACCACCTATGCCAATTTCAGCAATGAGCTTCATCACGATATCTTTTGCTGTTGCATAACTTGAAGGCTTGCCTTTGAAGTGCACTTTCATCGTTTTAGGGCGATATTGCAAAATGCAATTTGTCGCCATGACATGCCCAACTTCGGAAGTGCCAACGCCAAATGCTAATGCGCCAAAGGCGCCATGCGTTGAGGTGTGTGAATCACCACAAACAATCGTACTTCCTGGCCAAGTAAACCCAAGCTCAGGACCAATCACATGAACAATGCCCTGATATTGGCTGTCAAAATCATATAGCTCAACACCGAACTCTTTGGCATTCTTACGCAACGTTTCTACTTGCGCCTTGGCAATGGGATCATTCATCTGCGTGCGATCAATCGGTGAGGTAGAAATACTGTGATCTAAGGTTGCGACAATGGATTGCGGGTTACGCACGGGTATATTTAATTCACGCAACTTATCAAATGCTTGCGCTGAGGTGACCTCATGCATCAGCATTCGATCGATATAAAAAATATCTGGAAAGCCTTTTTTTGACTCAACGACATGCTGATCCCAGATTTTATCAATAATATTTTTAGCCATGGGACACCTCTTGCTGATTGTTTTGTGTCGATGTGCTCTGCGCCCTATAGTTGGCATCCACATACATTTGATTCACTGCTTCGATAAATGCTTTGAGTGCTGAGATCTCAATATCATGATCTTTGGCAATACCTTTATAGGCGTTGTGATTTGGTGCGCTAACAATAATCGTCGCCTCTGAGCTTGAACGCACCCCTGCTTCTGTTAAGGATTTTGCATAATAATCTTTAACCTCAATGCCTGGAATGTATTTATCCGTTGCACTGAGTAACGCTGCGAGTGCTGAGTTTTCACCGGCTAGCTCAACTTTTAGATTTTCTTGATCAAAGAATTGCCCTGTAATCGTTACCGAACTACTATCCTCTGATTTGCCATATGCAATTTTACTCGCCTTAATCGGTGCACGGATTTTCTTATAGGCACTCAATAATTCAAGATCAGTTACGCCTTTGCGACGCTCGTGATAAATATCTTTGATCTGTTGTGCAATTTTTGCTTTTTCATGTTCCTCACAGACATAACCGAAGTCTTCGATAATTTTCTTAGCATGATTACCACCAGATAACGGACCAAACACAAAGGAAATCTCACTACCGATGGATTTTGGATCAAATGGCTGATAAGCCAATGGGTTATTCAAAATCGCATTGGTATGCCCACCTGAAGTATGCCGTGTTGCATTTAAACCCACAATCGGAGAGTGTGGCTGTTTAGGCAGCATTTTTTGGGCGATAAAATCCGAGACTTCTTTCAAACCATTGATATTGATATTAGTGTAATAATGCACATCTTCTTGCTTACCAAAAGCATCGATAAACATCACACATTGCTCTAATGCCGCATTGCCTGCGCGCTCGCCTACACCATTAATACATGCTTCAACTTGACGTGCCGGACCATCAAAGACCGCATTCATCGAGTTCTCTAATGCCAAACCAAAATCATTATGGCAATGTGCCGACCAAATAATATCTTTATCAGGGAAAGTTTCTTTGATAATGCGCGCGTGCTTTGTCATGTTTTTCACAAAATACTCATCGCCTTCACGCTCGCATGCGCCACCGATAGTATCAGGACAGTTAATCACTGACACACCGGCCCTCACCGCGGACTTAAACACTTCAGTCACATAATCAAAACCATCTGCTAAACGCGAGTAACCTTCAGCACTAAACTCAACTTCATAACCTTGATCCGTTGCGATCTTAATCAAGCGATAGACTTCATCAATGTGTTTTTGTTCATCATTTTTATCTCCTAAACTCGCTTGCGCTAAGTTAGGATCAACCGGCAAATAAACATGAATACGTGCTTTACCAATAGCAAGTGACGGCTTTAATGCCTCCATTGTCTTTAAAACTTGCGCTTCTCTTAGCTGGCAAAGCCCAGCAATAATCATATTGGATTGTCGATTTGCCATACGCTCAGAAATCGTGTGCACAATTTGGAAATCCAACTGGCTTGCCGAAGGAAAACCCGCTTCCAACACATCGATATTCAGTGCATGCGCATAATCAGCATAAGCAATATTATCTTCAAAATTCATGCCCGCCCCTGGCGATTGCTGACCATCACGCAATGTGGTATCAAAAATATAAACACGCTCTTTATTAGGCTGCTTCATTTGTGTACTCATCGTTAACTCTCCTTCCTCAAAATAATTCTATTTATGGGCGTATGCCATATGCCCCTACACGTAGGTTAAGGCATCAGATGCTTTAATGCCTTGAGTGATCTCGCTAAAACACTGCTTGATATGTTTAGTAACACGCCCGATTTCACCGTGACCGGCAATTTTTTGATCATCAATACTACGAATCGGGGTAATCTCGGCAGCCGTCCCACTAAAAAATGCTTCATCGGCATTGATAATATCTTCAACTTTGAAATACTGCTCATGCACCGTATAACCCTGCTCCTTGGCAATTTGAATAATCATCCGTCGTGTAATGCCATCTAAGATCGTACCCAATGGTGTCGTGAAAATCTCATTATGCTTAACATAAAAGATATTTTGCGCTGCCCCTTCAGCCACATTGCCATCAGCATCCAATAGCAAAGACTCATGATAATGCGTGCCACGAATCTGCATACTGGCAAGCATGCTATTAACATAATGACCTGATATTTTTGCGTCACATATGGTTGACTGCGGGTGAATACGAATATATTTACTGACCATCACATCAACACTTTCAGCTGCCAAATAACGCCCCATTGGTAAGCACCAGACAATTACCTCAATTGGATGTTCAGCTTTTGGCAATACACCAACACTTTGATTATCGCCATAAAAAGCCAATGGTCGAATATAGCAAGATTCAAGCCCGCTTTTTTTAACGGTATCAATGACTGCTTGACACATTTGATCAACACTAAAAGGCGGATTCATACCCAAAGCACGCATTGAATAATCAAAACGTTGCATATGCTCTTTTAGCTTTAGAATCGCAGTGCCTTTGGGCGTTTTATAAGCGCGAATCCCTTCAAACACCGCTGAGCCATAATGCAGCGCATGCGTCATGACACTCACAACCGCTTTTTCTTTCTCGATAAATTGACCATTTTGCCAAATATAAACCTGCTCACTCACTTACGTTATCCTCCAAAAAATGATACGTGATTTACTTAGTTTGCTTAAATGTAATAATAAAATATAACTGTAAAATACAAAGGGAAAATTAAATAGCTGCCTACCAGCGAGGCAGTCGTAGAGATAGTTCAAGGGAAAAAGAAAGTGGAAGCAACATGTGTTTTTTGATTGTATATAACATCACCAGCCTCCTTGAGCTTTTTCAATGACAATAAACACAAGCTATCATCATCACCTGCGAATCGCAACAACAAAAAAGCATTTTTTCCATCACTCGTATAATTTGCTCTTTACAAATATCTCTCAATCGTTAGGCTATACTCTAGGAACACGATGTTCTGACATAAACCATAAGGAGCAACCCCATGCATAGCAAACTCAAAGAAATCGTCAACAAGGAAAAACGCGTTTTTAGCATTAGCGCCAATAGCAGTTTATTTGAAGCCGCACAAAAAATGGCTGAACATAAAGTTGGCTCACTACTTGTTATCGATAACGATGAATTTCATGGCATTATCACTGAACGTGATTTTTTATTTAAAGTCTCTGCACGCAACCAAGATCTCAAAAAACATATTGTCGCCGATATTATGAGCGAGCAGATCATTTCGATGAATCACAACCAAACCGCACAAGAAGCCTTGCAACTCATGACCGAAAAGCGTATTCGTCACTTGCCAGTCTATGATGATAACAATACGTTTCTAGGACTATTATCAATTGGTGACTTAAGTAAATGGGCAAGTTCTCGTTATCATCAAAAGCATGATGAAGTCGAGAGTTTGGTTAATTATATTCAGCAGTAATCAAGCTAAATAACAGGTATCAATAAATGTCACGAATATATTCACCAGAATTAAAGCAAAAAGCTTATAAAGAAGTGCTCGATAGTATTACATTAATGATTGAAGGAGAAACCGATCTAATTGCTATTATGGCAACGATCTGTTGTGAGTTAAAACAAGCATTTTGTTATTTTGACTGGGTTGGATTTTATCGTAATGTCGGCAATGATGTACTTAAAGTAGGACCTTACCAAGGTGGGCATGGTTGTTTAAACATTACTTTTGATCGTGGCGTTTGTGGTAAAGCAGCCAGAACAAGGCAAACGCAAATTGTAGATGATGTTAATTTACTGCCTTATCATATTGCGTGCTCGAGCAGTACCATATCAGAAATTGTCGTGCCCTGGATTATTAATAATGAACTGTTTGCCGTATTAGACATAGATTCAGATGACAAAGATGCTTTTGATAAAACTGACCAACACTATTTGCAGAAAATGCTATCAAACATTAAGATATGAATAATACTCATGATTAGTTTCTGTGTTTCTTAATGCTATGTGTTTGTCTTTAACCCTTAAAGCCATTACAATGCTAGCCTATTGAATATGGTTTGGGCTTGAATTTTTGTTTAAGTCATAAGAGGGTAATAAAAAATGACCGTTGTTGTATGGAGTCTATTGTTGTTTGGTGTGCTTTTAAACGCCTCAGCACAACTGTTTTTAAAGTTTGGCATGGATCGCATTGGAGAGTTTAGTTTCACACTTGCAAACATATGGCCAATTGGTTGGAAAGTTGCGACGAATTATTTTGTGATCTTAGGACTTATGTGTTACGTCATCAGTGTTGTCGTGTGGCTGATGGTGTTATCACGCGTGCCTGTTGGCTTAGCCTATCCAATGGTGTCTATTGGTTATATTGTCACGGCGATTGCCGGTTATTTTTTATTAGGTGAAACCCTTACTGCAACACGTGTTGCCGGAATTTTCGTGATTATTTTAGGCGTTTATTTGGTTGCAAAACCATAAATCAACATCAATCAGTAATAGAGATAAATAAATGAGAGATACATTTTTACCTTTTGCCAAACCAAGCATTTCAGAAGAGGCGATTGCCGACGTTGTCGAGAGCTTGCGCTCTGGTTGGTTAACAACAGGTCCTAAGCTTAAGAAGTTTGAAAGCATGCTTCAAGAATACCATAATGCACCACATGCATTATGCTTAAACTCCGCAACCGCCGGATTGCATTTAGCTTTATTGGCACTTGATTTAAAGCCAGAAGACGAAGTAATCACGACACCAATGACTTTTGCTGCCACTTTAAATGTCATTGAAATTGTTGGTGCCAAGGTTAAGCTTGTTGATGTTGAACGTGATACTTACAATATTGATGTTACAAAAATTGAAGCGGCAATTACGCCTAACACAAAGGTAATTATGCCGGTGCATTTTGCTGGCTTACCCGTGGATTTGGATCCTATTTACGCGTTAGCTAAGAAGTACAATCTCACTGTGATTGAAGATGCAGCGCATTCGATTGGTGCTGAGTATAAAGGTAAAAAGCTAGGCACTTTTGGCGATATGCAAGTCTTTAGCTTTCATCCGAATAAAAACATGACCACCGGTGAAGGCGGTTGTGTTGTAACACGTGATGATGCGATTGCTAAGCATATTTCTTTGACACGCTTTCATGGCATGGATCGTGAAGCGTGGAATCGTTTTGGCAAAGAAGGCAGCGCGCACTATCAGATCGTTTACCCCGGGTTTAAATATAATATGATGGATTTGCAAGCAGCACTTGGCATACACCAGCTACCTGCTTTAGACGGTTTCATTGCGAAGCGCACGCAACTAGCAAAGCGCTATTATGAAAAACTTGCAAATTTTGACGCACTCATCCTGCCAAAGGCACCACAGTTTGAACACAAACATGCGTGGCATTTGTTTGCGCCAACACTTAATACAAAGGTTGCTAAAATCACGCGTGATGAGCTGATGACTCAGTTAAAACAGCATAATATCGGTTGTGGTGTGCATTATGAAGCCGCACATTTATACCCTTATTACGCCAATAAATATGGCTTTAAAAAAGGTGATTTTCCAAATGCTGAGGAAATTGGTGCTAATGTGATTAGCTTACCTCTTTTCCCTGATATGACCTTTGCTGAACAAGATGATGTGCTTGACGCACTCAACAAAATATTAAGAGCTTAAGGAGATAATATGACTAAGCCTTATTTAAGTGTAGTAATTCCGATCTACAACGAAGAAGAAGTGTTACCTACGCTTTTTGGACGCCTTTTCCCAGCACTTGATGCCATTAACAAACCCTATGAAGTTATCTTTACCAACGATGGCAGTAAAGATAAATCGATTGAGCTACTGCGTGAGATGCATGACAAGCGCCCAAGTGAAGTTAAAATAATCAACTTTAATCGCAACTTTGGTCAACACATGGCGATTATGGCAGGCTTTGAGCATGTTGATGGCGAAGTGATCGTAACCATGGATGCTGATCTGCAGAACTATCCAGAAGATATTCCACTATTGTTAGAGAAAATCGAGCAAGGTCACGATGTCGTTGGTGGTTATCGTATGGATCGCCAAGATAAAAAATGGCGTTTATTTGTCTCCAAATTACATAATTCATTGCGTTTAAAATTAACCGGTATTGATATGGTTGATGAGGGTTGTATGCTTAGAGCTTACACACGTGAAGTAATTGATCGCGTTGTTGCCACTGGTGAAAACTCAACTTTTTTACCCGCGCTAGCACATAGCTTTTCATCAAACCCAACCGATGTTGGTGTGCGCCATGCTGCTCGTGAACAAGGGACTTCAAGCTATAACTTGTATAAGTTAATTCGTTATAATTTTGACTTCTTTGCCAACTTCTCAAAAGCACCTCTTGAGTTCTTTACAATGACTGGCTTAATCGTGTCATTTTTGAGTATCTTGTTGTTTATTTATTTGATTGTTAAACGTCTTGCCTTTGGTCCTGATGCCGATGGCGTATTTACACTTTTTGCGATCATGTATTTCCTCATTGGCATGCTGTTAATGGGACTTGGTATCGTTGGCGAATATATCGGACGGATTTATGAAGAAGTACGCAAGCGACCACGATTTATCATTAAAGACTACATAACAACGACTGAATCAAAAGATAAGTCACACGCTAAAAAAACTGAAAAAAGTGAAAACACAAAAGAAAGTGAATAAAAAAGGTAACAATATGTCTGTTAAATTATTAGTTTTAGGTGTCAATGGTTTTATTGGCAGCAGCATGGTTGAGAAGATCCTAAATGAAACTGATTGGGAAATCTATGGCATGGATCTTTCTGATCATAAAATCACTGAGTTTTTGGATCATCCACGTTTACACTTTGTTAAAGATAATGTACTTGAGAATATGGCGTGGGTTGAAGAGCATATCCAAAAATGTGACGTTATTTTCCCGCTCGTTGCTGTCGCCAACCCCGCGCTTTATGTCTCTGATCCATTATTTGTCTATAAGCTCGATTATGAGTCAAATGTTGATATTGTGAAGCTATGTGTTAAGCACAAAAAACACCTTATTTTCCCATCGACATCAGAAGTATATGGCATGAGCAAAGACATTCCATTTAACGAGGAAACCAGCGCTTTAGTGACGGGTCCCATCAATAAGCCACGTTGGATTTACTCTTGTTCTAAACAGCTACTTGATCGTGTCATTCACGCCTATGGTATGCAAGAAGGACTTAATTACACATTATTTAGACCATTTAACTGGATTGGTCCGAAGCAAGATGAAATCAAATCGTCTAAAAAAGGCAGCGCACGCGTCTTAGCACAATTTGTCTCAAATATTATCGATGGTAAAGATTTACAACTGGTTGATGGTGGCACACAACGTCGTTGCTTTACCTATATTGATGATGGCATTGATGCTTTGATTGAAATTGTTAAAAAACGCGATAACGAAGCACATCGCCGTATTTTTAATATTGGCAACCCAGATAATGAATACTCAATTAAAGAACTTGCAGAGTTAACCGTTGATGCGATGAAGCGTTATCCTGAGTATCAAGCACGTGCTGAGAAGACTAAAATTATTGCGACAACTGCAGGAGACTATTACGGTGAAGGCTATCAAGATGTCGATCGCCGCGTGCCGTCAATTGAGAATGCCAAGACACACCTTAATTGGGCACCTAAAGTATCAATGCAAGATGCATTAAGAAAAACTTTTGATTATCATTTATTATAAAAATTCAAGTACCTCTTCAACGCTAATTATTAAACGTAACAATGCCTTTGGTTTTGTTACGTTTAGTTGTATCTTATAGCCCTAATTACACAAACATTTAAGGATATATACAAATGGAGTCAACGGGTTGCTATATTGGCTTAGACATCGGCGGGACAAAGACAATGGTCAAAGCCATTGATGCCAAAGGTCATGAAATTGCCCTATACAAAGAAGCGACACCATTAGATTTTGATGAGGGTATTTCACTACTTCACACATTGATTGAAAAGGTCGCAGCTAACCATGATATCAAAGGGATTGGCGCTGCAATTGGTGGACCCTTAGATGCTGATAAAGGCATTGTTTCACCACTTCATCAACCACAATGGCGTAACATCCCGCTTAAACGCATTATGGAAGAACGTTGGCAATGCCCTTTTTATGTCGATGTGGATACGAATGTTGCTGCAATCGCGGAATATCATCTAGGGAATTATCAAGCATCACGCTTTTTATACATCACATTGAGCACTGGCATGGGTGGCGGGTTTTTAATTGATGGCAAGATTTATCAGGGACTATCTCACCCTGAGATTGCACATCAGGCTATTTCACACTGTTACGATACTCATGACATGATGCAACGTATTAGCTGTGAATGTGGTACAAATGATTGTTTGGAAGCAATGGTTTCAGGCAATGGCATTAAACGTTTATATCTTAAATCAGCTGAGAATTTAAATGAAAAGGAGTGGTCAGAGGTTGGCTACAACCTAGGGCAAGGCTTACGTAATATCGCGACAATTTTATCACCTGAAATTATTGTATTTGGCGGTGGTGTTGCTTTAGGTGGCGGACAGGCTTTACTGGATCACGCACAAAAAGTATTAAATGACAAATTAAAACTGGTTAAGTCACCAAAGCTTGTACTGTCTCAACTGGGTTATAACACAGCTTTGGAAGGTGCGCTATGCTTTGCTAAAGGCATGCATTTGCCACAGAAACAACAAGCTGCCATGGAGGTTTAAATGACGATTATTAGCGCTTTATTTTTCTCGGTTTTAGCGGGCATTTTAAACGGCAGCTTTGCCACTCCAACAAAACATATACAAATCAACCCAGTCAAGATGTGGCTTAATTTTGCTTTCTGGGGATTTATTATTATCCCCCTTTTGACCTTCTTGATAGTCGATCCGGCGTTTTTTGGCTTGCTACTGCAAGTACCTAGCATGGCAATTGTTATTCCACTGATTGCCGGTTTAATCTGGGGTGTCGGCATGGTTTGTTTAAGTGTTGCCCTTAAACATATTGGTATTGGTGTTGCTTTTGTTATCAATATTGGTATCGGTACGGCAGGCGGCACACTTATCCCACTGATATTCTTCCCACAACAACAGTTAAGCACGGGATTTGTCAGTTTAGTAATCATAGCGGTTGTTTTCTTATTAGTTGGCGTATTATTGGCAGGGCTTGCCGCACAACAACGTGAGAAAGAAACCTTAACTAATACGACCAACAAAGCAACTAAGGTAGCATTATTTGCCATTTTAATTACAATTTTTGCAGGAATAAGCTCCGCACTGCAAGGGGCTAGCTATGCCTATGCATTAAGTGCATATGCCACACTGACAAATGAAGTGAATAGCCCCTTCATTCTTGCGATATTGCCGTGGTTTTTTGTATTTGTTGGCGGTTTTATACCTTATGTTATCTACTTTGCGATGTTAAATGCTAAGACTCAACGTCAAACCCAAGCCGTTTCCACACAAAAAATGACCTTAAAAGATCAACTGTTGATTATTGCCATGGCAGTGATGTTTTTTGAATCAACGGTTTGTTATGCCAAGGCCTCACAAATCCTAGGCGCTTTGGGTCCGATTATTGCTTGGCCACTGTTTATGACATTTATTATTTTAATGTCTAATTTCTGGGGACTTAAGCACGGTGAATGGCGTAATGCATCACGTGCTGCAGGTATTAAAATTATTAGCGCAATTATATTATTGATTGTCGCTGTAATCACTTTGGTTGGCGCAAGTCTATTTCGTTAAGCCTCTACCATCTATTGCTTTGTCACCCAATCAAGGACAGTAAGATGTAGCAGTTTAGACCTGATCTAACAGCAACCTCTCTTCCCACCATTGCATAAAAAACCTTGCCAGCTCTTCACTATGCACAGTTTTGCGCCAACTATAAAAAACCAGTTTTTTCTCAAAGGCAAAATCAAAATTGACACGTTTTAATTTAAAAATATCACGGTAGTACTCATATAAATGATGCTCGGTAGACATCACCGTATTGGGCATACTGCTTAATAAACTCATCGATGTCAAAATACTATTAGACAGCACCACCTTACTGCGTGGATGATGCCCGATAGTTTGACGAATATAAGGCGTCTCTTTATCGTGCATGGTGATATGTTTTGCCTGCAGATAATCAACCAAAGTCATTTTATCAAAATCACTTTGTTGACTTGTGATTACAACAGATTGCGTTTCCATCAACGGTTGCGTTGGAATACTCAACACACGATCTTCCATCCCAATAAATAAATCAAATTGGCTCACATCGCATTGTGCTTTATTTAAGTCTTTAAGCTTCAATACTTCCATTTCGATTTCAATATCATGAACTTTGCAGGCTTCAATAAACTCAGGCATATATAACAGTGCGAAAAAATCACTGGTTAGTACTTTGTAACATTTTTTCTCAGATTGCACACTACTGTGTTTTGCTAGCCCGACAATATGACCAATATAGCTGCATAACTGCAAACCCTTGGCAGTTGCCACACAGCGTCCGTCCTGAATCTGCATCACATCATCACCAAATGTCTTTCTAATCAGTCTCAATGCGGCACTTACCGTTGATTGATTCTTATTTAAAAGCTTAGCGGCTTCCGATACTGAACCGACTTCAATAACCGCTTTAAAAACATAGAGATTATTCAATGTAACCGAGCTTATATCCATTACGTTTACCATGATTTACTTTACAGTTTTAGCTAACACGAGATTAGCGCTTATGAGCTGCTGCCAATTATCAGGCATTCATCATATTAACACAACTTCCATGCGCTATTATCTGCAAACAAAGCTCTTAAGAGTTTGTTATTTAAGGTGTGCCCTGATTTATAGCAATTAAAATGCCCCAAAATCGCACCACCGACATAAAAATCACCAATCGCATCTAGCAATTTATGTTTTACAAATTCATCGGGGTATCTTAAGCCCTCAGGGTTTGCAACACCCTCATTAGTGACACCAACGGCATTGTCAAGTGAGGCACCTTTTGCAAGATTGTTTGCATGCAAGTATTCCAGTTGCTCAACAAAACCAAAAGTGCGCGCCTTAGCAACTTGCGCTATATACTCCTGTTGATTACCTGAAAACTCAACAACCAAAGGGGTAGCAGCAATCACTGGGTGATCCCATTTGATTTCAAAGCGATAACTCGTTTCATCACTAGGGGAAATTTCTGCAAACTTATCTTCATCAGTGACGCGTATTGTCTTTAACACCTTAATCACTTGACGCTTTTTATCCTGTGCTTTAACGCCTATTTTTTGCAATGCCTCAACAAAGGCAATACTACTGCCATCCATGACTGGCAATTCTGGCGCATCAATTTCTACGATGACATTGTCAACCTGAAACATACAAAGCGCTGACATTAGGTGCTCAATCGTAGATACCGTTATCGTTTTATCATTTGGCGAGACTAGCAATGTACACATTACTGCTTCAGTAATATTAAAGGGCGTAATCTTAATATCATGCATTTGGGATAAATCCGTGCGCCGAAAAACAATCCCCTGATCAACTGCTGCCGGCAATAAGCGCATATTGACATTAACACCTGAGTGTAAGCCGATACCTTGAATTTCAATATGATGATTAATCGTGTGTTGCTGCACATTTTTCTCCATGCGTTTGGCAATGACAGAGACTATATAAAATCTGGGCTAAAAAAGCTAATCAATAACACCACTAATACCATTAAACTAATAACAACATAACACTTATTATGTTGACGTTTAAAGTTATAAGCCGTAATTGCCACACGTACGATCGGGTTGATTAAAATAAGCAAAACCCCGAATTGCAATAATGATTTAATACTGCCCTGAAATGCTGTTGAAACAATCAGATTAATATCTTCCAAGCGCTTAGGCTCCCCGCTAAAAACATGCGACAAGTGCACGATGCCATGATGATTCATCAGATAAAGCACTTCAGCAACAAACACTACCGAAATGGAGACAATAATTGACACCATCATTACCATAACAATCATTGCTGAGTCTGGTTTTTTTTGGTTTTTCAAATTTTTTATTTTTTCTACTCTAGCACCATTGTCACTCATAAGTGAACTCCTAAGCCATTTAAAACCATTTGCACGCCGATAATAGCAATTAGCACTAAAAACACTGTTTTCAAGGTCTTCACCGGAATGATCGGCAACAATTTAGCACCTAAGAATGCACCAACAAAAACGCCCAATGCCACGGGTGCAGCAAACAATGGCTCGATATAGCCTGCTTTAAGATAAATACCAACACTTGCTGCAGCGGTAATACCGATCATGAAATTACTGGTTGCAGTGGTCACTTTAAAGGGGATCTTCATGATTTGATCCATGCCCAATACTTTAAAAGCACCTGAACCGATACCTAAAAGCCCTGATAGCACACCTGCAACCCACATAACAACAAAGCCAGGAACGACACCAACAACAGCATAAGACTCTATTTTATCTTTTATTTGATAGGTATCCGGGAGTTGTAATTTTTGCGCCAGTTTACTTGACTCAACCACTGTACTTTTCGGCTTATTCAGTAATGAAATCATAATATTTAAAAGCAGCATAACCCCGAAGATAAGTGATAATATGTCTTTATTCATCACCACCGCAAGGCTTGCACCACAAATGGCACCAATCGTTGTTGCCACTGATAAAAACATACTAATACGAATATTGCTTATTCCATCTCGAAGATATGAAATCGCAGCACCCGATGACGTAGCAATCACCGAGGTTAATGCCGCACCCATTGCATAACGAATATCAATACCAAATCCAAGAACTAAAAAAGGCGTGATAATCACCCCACCACCTAAACCTGCTAGGGCGCCAAGAATGCCTGCAAACATCGATGCAGCTATAACAATCAGCTCAAATACAATAAGATCCATCTTTATTCTCTCTATGGCAGATACACCGCCTCACATACTGCCATTATGGTAAACCATAACTATTGATACGCTGAAATTGCAGCTGATTCATCAACTTTAAACCCTTGTGGGTCACTAATAATCTTATAATCCCCTGCAATCACTTCATTTGCCGTCATTGAGGTGATCTCGCCCAAACCTGGCAACATCTTGCCAATATTAGCAATCGTGAAGGTGCCATTGTTGGATTGCAGTACAAGTCCATAACTATTGGCTGAGTAAATCTTATAGTTTGTCGCCACTTTATCTGCCATTGTTGGCATGGTTATGATTGGCTGCATAGCTTGACCCTTATCATTTGATGCGCTACTTGCTGCTATCTGCGCAAACTTGGCTGAGAATTGCTTCGCCAAATCATCGCTGACTTTATCTAAGCTTTTGGTCTGTTTTTGAACCTCATCTAGTTTCATTTGCATTTGCTGTAACTGCGTTACTGCCTCGGTATTACTGTTTAAAATCATCTGTTTTAATTCAGCAATTTTGGCATCTGCAGACTTTCTCACCTCTTCAGCCTCGGCGTGAATGATATTCGACAGCGTATTTCTAATGGCACCTGCCTGATCCTCAATATGGGACTGTAGTACCTTTTGATGCGCTTGAATTTCTTTTTGATTAGTGATAATAAACAATTGAAACACCAGCACACATGCCACACCCACACCACCTAGCACCATCAGCTTTTGTTGTTTTGTTAGCGGAGTTTTGCCTTTTTGTCGGCTTGATACCTCAACATCAAACTCGTCATTTTCCAACTCTATATCAGATGCTTGATCTTGTGTTTTGTCTGCTTTTTTATTTAATGAACCAAATAATTTCTTCATTGCAGCTTAGTCCTTCTTTACCAATGATAGTGCTAAGTATAGAAACTATTTCGAGCATCGCCTAGCAGTTGATGGTGATTTATGTTTTTTTGTTTATAATGCCGCAACATAACTTGAGAAATTTATTTAAGGATAAAAATCAATGAAATACAATTTTCTTATTCGACTATTTCATTTACTGATTGCGATTGGTGTCATCTTGCAACTCTTGATTGGTTTTTTCTTTGATGATTTATTTGCCAAGCTCAATGGTGCATTTTTTATGACAATACACAAATCAATCGGTTTATCTTTAGCTATTGTGGTGATTCTACTGATCATTACCCGCTTATTATCAAAGAAAATTCCTTACCCTAAAGCGATGTCATCCTTACATATTTTCCTTGCAAAGATTGTCCACTTCGGTCTTTATCTTTGTGTATTTTGCATGTCGATGACGGGACTTATCGCCTCACAATTGTTTCAAAGTCAATGGCAATTTTTCTATTGGTTTAATGTACCTATCTTATTGCCGCAAAACCCAGAACTTGGTAGTGAGATCTTTAGCTGGCATCCTTGGTTTGCCTATATTCTACTAGTGTTTGTCATACTACACATCTTCGCGGCACTTTATCATAAGTATATTGCTAAGGATGATATTGTTAAGAAGATGTTGTAAGCCAACCTAATTAGCAAATGAACAATAAGTTAAATCACCCCTCACCCGTGTCGCTTATACTCCACGACCTCTCCCGAAAGGAGAGAGGTGAGAAATAACGCCATCTATTTTTTGATCACTCTTTATTAATAAACATCCACCTTTGCAAACCGATATCCCACGCCTGATTCGGTGGTAATCAATGGCTGTTTGGTGCAGGCAGCAAGCTTTTTGCGCAATTGTCCGACGTAAACACGCAGATACTGTACTTCATCAGCAAAATATTCGCCCCATATTTGCTGTAAGATCTGATTTTGGGTCAATAGTTTCCCCGCGTTTTGACAAAACACACTCAATAACAGAAACTCTTTTTTTGATAAATGAATCACCTCATCATTGATCATCACACGATGATCGGCAATATGAACACGCATATTTTCAAACTGATAAACAGACTCTGCTGCCTTGTCCTCAGCTTTAAACGCATCGACAAGCTCAAGGTTACGTTTGATACGCGCAACTAGTTCAGACATATCAAACGGTTTTCTGACATAATCATTCGCACCATTCTCAAGTGCTTTGACCACTTCATCACCATCGCATCTTGCCGATACCACAATCACTGGCACGTGCAGGTGTTTGACTCTTAGATTTGCTAACCACTTTTGTCCATCCTGATCAGGCAAGCCTAGATCTAATAGAATAAGATCAGGATGCTGCTGGTTTAAAATCTCTGTCGCGTGTTCAGCACTGACGGCATCATAGACATCGTAACCAAGAACCAATAAGGTTTTCTTTAAGAATTTGCGAATTTGCGCTTCATCATCAATTAATAATATTTTCTTGTTCATATGGATTCACTATCGGTAATTTAACAATAAATGTACTGCCTTTATGAGCACCCTCACTGGTAGCATAAATCTCACCATGATGGGCTGTAACAATATCCTTACAAATGGCAAGACCCAGTCCATGCCCTTTAGTATAACTATCTGATTTCTTGAGTCGATGAAAAATCGAGAATACACTCTCTAGCTCTGCCTGCTCAAGCCCAATGCCTTGATCAATGACCTCAATAACTGCCGAAGTGTTTATACATTTTAAGTTCAAAGTAATTTGACTATTGGCAGCACTAAACTTAATCGCATTGGATATTAGATTAAGCAAAACCTGCTCCAATAGCAGCTTATCGCCATTAATGACAAGGTCTTTATCAAGACATTGCAGCTTAAACTGGTGACTCACAAAACGCTTTTTGGCAATAGCCAGCACCTGGTTAATTAATGTCTTTAACGGCACGTTTTGCTTATTAATGGTGATACCTGAGCTAAACTTCAACATCTGCAGAATATGATCGATATATTGATCTAAGCGTTTGCTTTCTTCCAAAGCAACAGTAAGCATCTCGGCTTTATCTTCTTTGGAAAACATCTTTTCATAGCTTAATACACTAGATAAGGCACCAGTAATCGATGCTAATGGTGTTTTTAAATCGTGAGACACCGATGATAGTAATGTTTTTTGCAGTTTTTCCTGCTCTTTTAAAATCATCGCTTCTTGCTCTTGCTGTGATAAACGCTGTTGTAATAATGCATTAGCAACATGTGACAGCATTGTTTTAATGAGTATTTGATCAAACATGAAGGCTTCGACTTTATACTCAAACTTCACACAAATCGCAATAATGCCAAGCATACGCCCATCAACAATCAATGGCTCAAAATACCATGGTAACGCGCTAAAGGTTTGCGTGCTTTTGCCACAAGCCGTTTTATTACTCCAACACCAGCGCACCGCGGCTTGCTCTTTATCACTTAACTGACATGAATTGGGAATGGTCTCATATAACTTATGATCATCAGCAACAATAAATGCAAACTCATAATCAAAGTACTGCGCTAATGCCTCTAAAAAACGCTGATAAAACGACTGATTTTTCTGCTTGATCGTAATCTCATTTGAAAACTTATATAGCATCGATAAAGTCTTTTCACGTGAGCGCAATACCTTTAATGAGCGGCGCGTACGTGCCGTTAATTGGCTAACGATCAAAACAACTAACATAAATATGATAAAGGTAATGACTTGTGAAAAAGTACCAATCGTAAATTGAAAAGTAGGTGTCAAATACATATACATGTACATTATAAAACTTAGAATCGACGAGGCAATTGATGCTTTAAGCCCATAGCGATAAGCGCATAATATCAAAACCAGTACCAGAATAAGTGATTGTCCAGACAAGCCGACAAAACTTAATCCAAAAAATATAAAAAGCCCAGAGACAAACGTAATTGCTAATGCTTTAATGACATTAATCCACGTTGTATTGCTATTTTGTTTAACTTCTTTAAAGCGCGAGAAAAGATCAGAGAGGCGCGCTTTATGCGTACTAATCACATGCACTTGTTTGTGCTCACTATGACGAATAACATCATAAACCACTGAACCCAACAGCCAATCTAGCCATTTAGCCCGTTTTGATTTGCCAATGACAATATCAGTGACATTGTGATCATTGGCATAGCGAATAATCGCTTTTGATAGCCTACCACCTGAGATATGCTCTAATTGATAACCTAACTCAATTGCCAATGTTTTATAACGCCTAATCTCTCTTAGTTTCACGCGCGATAGTTGCTTTTGTGGGTTATGGATAAATATCGCTAATAGTCGCGCATTGGCGATCGTGGCAAGTTGCTTGCCTTTTCTAAGCAGTCTTGGTGTTGACGCATCATAGGCACAACAAACCAGCACACAAGGTGAAGCGGCAATATTGGCATGTGAATCATAAAGTTTCTTATATGAGCGGACATCTTCACCGACATGCGAAGCGGCTAAACGTAGCGCATAATCTCGAAGTATCGCAAGATTGGTGTATTGGAAATAGCGTGATAAAGCGCGTTTTGCCATGTCATGATGATAAACGCGCCCTTCATTTAAGCGCTTGATCAGCTCCTCAGGCGTGATATCAACAATCATCAGCTCATCGGCTGATTGAATAAAACTATCCGGTACAGTTTCTTCAACGTTGACCAGAGTAATCTCCTCGACCTCATAGCTTAAGCTTGCGATATGTTGAATATTAATTGCGGTATAGACATTAATCCCTGCTTCTAGAATCTCAACGATGTCTAAATAGCGCTTTTTGTTACGCTCCGTTGCAAGGTTTTTATGTGGTAATTCATCAATGATTACTGTTTCTGGCTTGCGCTGAATAATGGCATCGACATCAAGCTCATTAAACACCTTACCTTTGTAAGCGATTGCTTTTAGTGGGATTTGCTCAAGATCACCGACTAAATTTTCTGTCTCTTTACGTTCATGTGTCACCACCAAACCAATCGCCACATCATGTCCTGCACGCTTAAGCTCTTGGGCACGTGTTAACATCGCATAGGTTTTACCCACACCAGGAGCAGCACCCAAGAAAATCTTTAATCGTCCACGTTTAGACCTCTCCGACTTATTTGCAAGATTCAATAACGCATCGACTTTATGACCGTTAGAATTTTCATGAGTCGGCATGTGCTCATTCGCCATAGATGATTCCACTAAACAACCTATGCATTAGTTTAACCCAACTTTTCTTTAAATGCTTGCAGTGCCAAGTTTAATTTAAGCACATTAACCGTTGCTGGATTAAAGAGATGATGCACTGTGTTGTCATCAATCAATTGCAGGACTTTAGCAACTGACAAATGATTGACCTTAGCGATATATGGCGCTTGATATTTTGCTGCCATCAGCGAGATATCCGGATCTAAGCCACTGCCTGAGGAAAACACCAAATCAGCAGGGACTTTGCTCGTCCCGTATTTTTGCTGCAAACCCTCGATTCGAGTCTGTACATTCTTAACTAAATTTACATTGTTAAGCGCCATACTCGTACCACCCGAGGCAAGTCCATCATAGTTGTTTGCCGATGGTCGCGATTGAAATAAATTATCGGCAAAATTTTGTCCAATCAGGCTTGAGCCAACAACCTGCCCATCGTATTTAACCAACGAGCCTTGTGCCTGATCTTTGGCAACGAAAAAACCAATACCCGTCATCAATAAGGGATAAAAAACACCTAAGATAATCGTAAAAAAAAGCATTGCTATAAGCCCGCGACGAATTTCATAAAACATCATTTCTCTCCTACACTAGACCTATGGCTGTAATGACCATATCGATTAATTTAATGCCGATAAATGGCACTAAAATGCCCCCTAAACCGTATAGCAACAGATTACGCTGCAGCAGCTTATGCGCACTAATACTGACATTTTTAACACCAACCAATGCCATCGGAATTAAAAACACAATAACTAATGCATTGAAGATTACTGCTGATAAGATCGCACTCATCGGTGAGTGCAAATGCATGATATTAAGCGCATTTAAGCTTGGGAAACTGACCACAAACAATGCTGGAATAATCGCAAAATATTTCGCCACGTCATTGGTGATACTAAAGGTTGTCAGCGCACCACGTGTGACAAGGATCTGCTTACCAATGCGCACGATTTCAATCAATTTTTTAGGATCTGAATCCAAGTCGACCATATTGCCCGCCTCACGTGCTGCCGTCGTACCACTTGCCATGGCAACACCGACATCGGCTTGCGCTAAAGCAGGTGCATCATTGGTGCCATCGCCGCACATTGCTACCGTTTTGCCTTCTTTTTGCACTTTTTTGATGTAGTCTAATTTGTCTTGAGGTGAGGCTTGCGCGATAAAATCATCAACGCCCGCTTCAGCAGCAATTGCCGCTGCCGTTAAAGGGTTATCTCCCGTGATCATCACCGTTTTAATCCCCATTTTTCTTAGCTCATCAAACTTTTCTTTAATCGCGGGTTTAATGACGTCTTTAAGATAAATCACCCCCAATAATTCATTATTTTGACAAACTGCCAATGGTGTACCCCCTTCTTCAGCAATACGCTCAACCATTAAGGTAAAACTGTGACTTACCGTATCTGGCGAGTGATTACCCAGATGCTTAGTAATGGCACTCACCGCCCCTTTACGGATATTAAGCGCGTTATAGTCAATCCCGCTCATGCGTGTGTAGGCTGAGAAAGGGATCATCTGTGCATGAGCTAAATCAATATCCTCACGCTTAAAACCAAAGCGCTTTTCAGCAAGCTTGACAATCGACTTACCCTCTGGTGTTTCATCTGCTAATGAGGACAACCATGCCGCATAGGCTAGATCGCGCTCACTGACACCATTAATAACCAAAAACTCTGTGGCAAAGCGATTACCTAAGGTGATCGTACCAGTTTTATCCAACAGTAATACATCGATATTGCCTGAGGCTTCAACTGCACGACCAGAAAGTGCAATAACATTAGCTTTCATCAAGCGATCCATACCCGAAATACCAATGGCTGATAATAGTCCTGCAATCGTCGTTGGAATCAAGGTCACAAATAACGCGATTAATACGACAACAGATAGTGTTACATGACTAAATTGTGCCATACCGTAAAGCGCGCAAACAGCCACGATAAAAATCAACGTCAACCCTGATAATAAAATCGTTAAAGCAATTTCATTCGGCGTTTTTAAACGTTTGGCATTCTCGACCAAGGCAATCATCTTATCCAAAAAGCTCTCACCTGGATTAGAGGTAACACGCACTTTAATCTCATCGGAGATGACTTTGGTGCCTGCTGTGACTGCTGAGCTATCAGAGCCTGCTTCTCTAACCACTGGTTGTGATTCTCCGGTAATTGCAGACTCATCAATCGTTGCAATACCCTCGATCACCTCACCATCTGCTGGCATGAAATCACCCGTTTGCACCAAGACAATATCACCTGCGCGTAATAACTCAGCAGCAAGCACTTCAAGCTCACCGCTTTCATTATAACGCTTAGCACTTAATTGTGATTTGGTAGCGCGCAAACTATCGGCTTGCGCCTTACCTTTGCCCTCAGCAATACTCTCAGCAAAATTAGCAAATAACAGGGTTATCCATAACCATAAAGTGATTTGCAATGTAAAGCCAATCTCTTTGCCGCTAACGAATGCTTGTATGAGATAAAGCGAGCATAAGATTGTGACGACATAAACACAAAACATCACCGGATTGCGATACATTTCTTTCGGGTTACACTTTATAAATGCCGCTTTAATCGCCGGCATGATCAATGTTTTTGAAAAGATTGATCCATTTTGATGTGCCATTTTCATAAACTCCAAACTATAAAAGATATCAATGATCTAAAAGATTAAAAAAATTAAAACGTGACGTAATCAAGAATCGGTCCTAGTGATAATGCGGGGAAAATCGTGAGACCGCCAACAATCAAAATCGTAAATAATACCAATACACCAAATAAAACACTTGTTGTTGATAGTAAGCTCGAGCCAATTTGATCCGTGGCACGCTTTGTCGCAACCAAACTTCCCGCAAGCATAATCACCGCGGCAATCGTAACAAAACGTCCTAATAACATTGCTATCCCAAGGGTCACATTAAAAAACAATGTATTAGCATTTAAGCCTGTAAATGCACTGCCATTATTGTTAGCTGCAGAGGTATAAGCATATAAGATCTCACTAAACCCGTGCGCACCCGTATTGGTCAGACTTGCATAAGTACTTGGTAACACAGCAGCAATCGCGGTAAATATAAGCACACAACAAGGAGAAATAAGCACACCAAGCATTACCCATTTCATTTGTGTGCCTTCAATACGTTTACCTAATATGCTTGGGATTCTGCCAACCATTAGCGAGGCGATAAAAACGCTTAATAACATAAACAGTAAAAAGCCATACATCCCCGTGCCAACACCGCCGATAATAATCTCACCAAGCGCCATATTGACCAATGCTGCAGCGCCACCAATTGGGGTATAGCTATCAAGCATGCTATTGACACCGCCATCTGAAGCAGAGGTGGATACTGTGTTATAAAGCGTGGATTGGAAAATTCCAAAACGCATCTCTTTGCCTTCCAGATTCGCTAAATGTCCAGATTGTCCATAGATATCGGCAATATGCGTACTTTGTGGATTGGGCATGCCTTTTAATTCAGCGTAGGTCATCACAGTTAATGAGCAAATAAACAACACCCCCATCACTGCCAAAATAAACCAGCCTTGCTTGGTGTTTCCTACCCATTTGCCAAAGGTGTAAGTTAATGCAGCACCAATGGCAAAAATACTCAATACTTGAATAAAATTGGTTAATGCAGTTGGGTTCTCATACGGGTGTGCTGAGTTAGCATTAAAAAAACCGCCTCCATTAGTTCCTAATGATTTAATTGCCTCTTGTGACGCTACAGGTCCTTGTGGGATGATTTGCTCAGCGCCTGATAAGGTATGTGCATGTACGTAATCCATGAAGTTTTGCGGCACTCCTTGCAATATATAAATAATTGTAATGACAATACAAAGCGGTAGTAAGATCCAAAAAACAGCCTTACCTAAATCTGACCAGAAATTACCAATCGTTGCTTCATTGTTTCTCGCAATGCCGCGAAACAAAGCGATAGCCACTGATATACCCACCGCAGCGGAGACAAAATTTTGCACAGCCAATGCTGCCATCTGTGATAAATAGCTGACACCAGTTTCACCAGAGTAACTCTGCCAGTTGGTATTAGAAACAAAGCTTGCTGCGGTATTAAATGCCTGATGCCACGTCATATTGTCAATATGCTGTGGATTTAAAGGTACGAAAGCCTGCAGCATTAATATAACAAACACGAATAACAGCGCGAATAGCGAAAACACTAACAAGCTCAATAAATACTGTTTAGCGCTTTGCTCTTTATTCAGATGAGCGCCAATTAATTTGCCATAACCACGTTCAAGTGGTGAAGCAAACCAATCTAAAAACGTTCTTCGTCCATGATAAACATTATAAATATATGTTCCTAATGGCTTTGTAATAACTAACAAAACGCCAATAAAAATAACGAATAACCAAATATTGTGATACATACTTTTACCTAAAATCGCTCTGGGAAAATTAAAACAATAATCATATAAATGGCTAATACCGCCATTATCACGCCTGAAAATATTGTCATCTAAAACACCTCTCTTAATGTTGACAATAATCACTCAGGCTAAATTGTACGAGTGATAAGAATAAAAATTCGATAGGGGTTTTATTCGGAAATATAAAAAAAATATAAAGCTTGATGCCGCACTCAAAATATCGCGTTGTAACAAGCCAATTTATAGCTTGCGCTATTCCTTGATCAATTTAACAAATATTTCATTATTTTTAAAAATTAGGCGTTGACATCTAATCGGAAATCTATAGAATGCCTTTCTGTCGCCGACATGGCTCAACTGGTAGAGCAGCCGACTTGTAATCGGCAGGTTCCGGGTTCAAGTCCTGGTGTCGGCACCATCAAAAGCGGAGTGGTAGTTCAGTTGGTTAGAATACCTGCCTGTCACGCAGGGGGTCGCGGGTTCGAGTCCCGTCCATTCCGCCACGATATTTAGAGATTTTTTCAAAGCAGATTCCTTAAAACAAATTCAAGATAACGACCTAATTTGCATGTATTAAAATACCTGTTAGACTTATGTTCATTAGGAATTCAGTAGAGTACATATGAAGTTAGCAAACGAAGATGATGCCCTCAAACTGCCGATCAAGATCCGCGATCACAAAGGACAATTAACGATTATCTATATTTCTTATTCAGATGACGGTATTACTTTTAGCTATCTTGAAATGACAGCAACCTACCCTGAAGAGCTTAACATTCATGGCTGGCTTGAATCTGTAACCAAGAAAAAGATTCTGCACTTTCCAAAGAACATGGATTTCATTTATGAGGAATGTCAGCAGAACCCTGAAAACACCTTAAATATATTCCATCATTATTTCTCAGCCATTCGCTATTTGTGATACGGATGACCTTGTAAAATCGTCCACGCACGATAGATCTGCTCAGCAAAAATAATCCGTACAATTGGGTGCGGGAACGTCATCTTTGACAGAGATATTTTTTCTTTTGCTAAATGCTTGATCGAATCATCAATCCCATCTGGTCCACCAATCAAAATCGCAACGTTTGGCGTATTTTGCTGCCAGTTTTCCATTTTTTGCGCAAGCTCTTCAGTACTAACAAGCTTCGATTGCACATCTAAGATCACCAAATGATCTTGCTCATTTAGCTTGGACAATACTGTTTTTGCTTCTTGCGCCAACCAACCATCAATTGAGCCCGTTTTTGTGCGCTTGGCAATAGGTAACTCAATCACCTGCAACTGAATTGAAGAACCTGTTAATCGCTTTTGATATTCATTAACACCCTCTTGCACCCACGCTGGCATTTTCTCACCTAAGGCAAGTAATTTAATCTTCATGGCTTAACTCGAGTAAAGCAAAATGATTTATCACGCGAAAATTCTGGATTAAAAACGTAACCATCATAGTCAAAGCCTTTAAGCGCTTCTATATCATTAATGTTATGATCGATAATATAGCGCACCATTCTCCCGCGTGCACGCTTGGCAAAAAGTGCAATGGTTTGATATTTACCTTTATGGAGTTCTTTAAAATCAACTTCAAGCCATGTTGCTTTAATCATTTTCTTATCAATCGCCTTGCTGTACTCATTGGATGCCAAATTAACGATTGCTTGGTGATTATTATCTTTAATAATGTCATTTAGCTTCTTTGTTAACCTTTCTCGCCAAAACTCATAGAGCAACACATCATCAATATAAAATTTAGTGCTCATTTCCAAACGATATGCCTGAATTAAATCCAATGGTCGAATCAATCCATATAAGCCTGAGATCATTAGCAAATGCTCTTGTGCATAATGAATTTGTGCAGGTGACAAAGTAAGTGCATCCAAACCTCGATAAACATCACCAGTAAAAGCAAATAGCGCTTGTTTGGCATTGTCTTTGCCGTAGTGATTGCCATCAAAGTTGATATACATATCAAACACACCTTCGGCAAGCTTTGGTGATATTTTCATTAACCGCTCAAACCCATCTGGCGTATAGTGTTTAAGCTTAGCCACGAGCTGCTTTATTTGCTCAGCAAACAATACATTACTCGTAAGCTCTGTTGACGCATTCTGACTGAAATCTTGACTTTTTGCCGGTGAAATAAGACTTAGCATAATGGTTTTTCCGTTTTAAAAAATTTTTCACATTGTAACAAAACTTGCTGCCAATAAAATATAAAATCATTTATCACTATGGGCAATTACGTAAGATTAAAATAAGCGCGTAAAACCGTGCTGTCATTTAAAATTTTAGGGATTGTACACCAACAGAATCTGTGCATTAGGATATACAATATTTAAAAAACCTAATACGTCTATAAAGTTTTTAAATTTCTCTTTCTTCAGACTATTCAATACACTGCCAGATATCAAAATAATCTGGATAAACACATGAAAAAGCTCACTCTACTTTTAAGTACAATTTTATGCGCAAGCCTTGCCAATGCGGGACATAAAGCTGGCGAAGAAGCTTGTGATATGCATGCTTTTTCACGCTATCAAGCCAATGTATTTATTCATAAAAATTTAAACTTTGACAAATCGCCTAAGATTACATTTGGCAATCCACAGGCAAGTAAAGTCATCACGCAATTCTGTGACTACTCAAGACCCACCTGTTTAGAGAATATAAATACGCTATTAACGCTTACCAATGATAAAGACATCAAAATAAACATTTACCCCATTAGCACGACACAAAGCCCTGATGCGTCACATTATTTGGCTTTCACTTACACTGTGGGCGGGGTGGAGCTCATGCAAGAATTTTTGCACGAGCTCCATAGTTTGATTAAATCAGGTAAGGTTGTTGATCAAAACACCTTGTCTGATTTAATGATCAATTTAAACATTAATGAAACACCATATCTTAAAAAGATGGTTGATCAAGAAGTTAAAGATAATAATGCTTTAGCAAAAGCCGCTGGAGTCACTCACTCACCAAGCGTTTATGTGTATCAGCACAACGCAACTGAAGTAAGTCAAATCTACTTTTCTGAATATCAAAATGTACCTGAATATATCATCAAACGTGCACTTAATTATCTGGCATAGCAACACTATAAGTGTTGGCTGAGCATTAGTCAAAGTCAATTATTGTTTTGCGCCTTCCCTTCGACTTACGCTCAGGGAACGGCTAAAGCATAAAGCACATTTTAATTACCCCTCACCCGTGCAGCATGAGCTGCACGACCTCTCCCACAAGGGGAGAGGTATTAGCTGATGCAGCTTATTTATATATCATTACTAAACATAGTCGTTGGCTGAGCGTAAGTCGAAGCCAATTAAAGCAGGAACTTCTATAAAATGGCTCGTAGTGGGAGTCTACTCAAGTCAGACTACTTTATTTGATAGAACGAATCAACACCAGGTCCAACGGGTAAATTAAATAAAAACACCCAAAGATAGAGGAAAATACTCCACGTGATTAATAATACAATTGAGTAAGGCAACATCGTGGCGACAATCGTACCAATGCCTGAATTTTTATCATATTTTTGGAAAAATGCGACGATCAAAGCAAAGTAGCTCATCAATGGTGAGATAATATTTGTTGCCGAGTCGCCAACACGATATGCCACTTGCACCAATTCAGGTGAATAACCTAATAGCATAAACATCGGCACAAATACAGGAGCTAACATCGACCATTTTGCTGAGGCGCTCCCCATAAACAGATTGATAAAAGCCGCTAAAATCACAAAGCTTATAATCAATGGCGCCCCTGTGAAGTTAATACTCTCTAGCGCTGTCGCACCAGCAACTGCGATGATCGTGCCCAAATTTGTCACCTTGAAGTATGCGACAAACTGTGCCGCAAAAAACACCAAAACAATATAAGTACCCAAGGTATTAAACGTCTTATCCATGGCATTAACGATATCTTTAGTGCTTTTGAAGCTTTTGGTCACATAACCATAAACAATACCTGCCACTGCAAAAAACAATAATATCAAAAACACGATACTGTTTAAAAATGGGGAATTAGCAATCAATCCAGTTTGCTGATTACGTAGGATCGCACCTTCAGGCACGACCAAATAAACAATAATAAGTGACAAGATAACAATCGACACAAGCGCCGAGACTAAGCCCCTTTTCTCAAGCTTGGTCAGATGAATCTGTGACTCCAATGCTTTTTCCTCATCATCAAGCTCAGTGCCTGATTGGTATTTGCCTAAACGTGGCTCAACTACTTTTTGTGACAATAGTGTCACAACGGCAGTTACTAAAAAAGTGCTCCCTATCATAAAGTACCAATTCGCCTCGGCACCTACTCGATATTCAGGGTTTAGCAAATGCGCGGCTTCTTGCGTTAATCCACTTAATAGTGGATCAACCGTACCTAATAATAAATTAGCACTATACCCACCAGAAACACCAGCAAATGCCGCAGCCATGCCAGCAATCGGATGACGTCCCATCGAGTGGAAAATCACCCCCGCCAAAGGAATGATCACCAGATACCCTAGCTCACCTGCAGTATTTGACATAACCCCAGCAAAAACAATAATTGCAGTAACAGTTACTCGATTACTCTTACCGATAATTGCCCTAATGGACGCACTAATAAAGCCAGAATGCTCAGCAAGACTTACCCCTATAAACGCCACCAAAACCGTACCTAATGGTGCAAATCCGACAAAATTATCAACAACACTGCTAAAAATATAGCGAACACCTTCAGCACTCAGCAAATTAAATACATCAATATAGGCTTCTGCATCCTGCACACGCGGATCCAATACCTTAACACCTAGCCAAGCAAATAATGCACTTAATACAATTAAAAATATCGTTAACCAGAAAAACAGCATCGCTGGTGGTGGTAGTTTATTACCCACCACTTCAATTGCTGATAACGATCGATTAATTAAACCTCGCTTTGTCATAAGCACCCCATCAATTTATTGAATAAATAACCACTATAATTCATTCAGATAAATTGATGGGAAAGAATGTGTAAATAGTAATTACACTCAGGCGCTTTTATGCGTATAAGATGCACCGAAGCTAAGCAACCAGTGCGAAACAAAAGTATTCATTAAGCGCCATATAAAGTTAAGTGTAACAATGAGCCAATAAACAAAATACCTATAATAGTACTAGCGCACTATCTGCCAATGAGACTTCACTATCACTTGTTTATGGTTGAATGCCATCCCCAACAGTAAAATACGTTTGACCTGCGCTTGTGCCTTAAGCTCAGTGATGTAGTTCTTTTGCTCAATCTGTTCCAAGGCTTTAACTGCAAGCATCTCAACATCCTGACTATTGTCTTCCTTGGCATGCTTAAACTCCATCACAATCCCGATGTCATTCTTGTGATTACTCGCCAACGGATAGAGCAACACATCAGCAAAACCAAAGCCTGTTTCACGATTGGAATGCACGATATGCGTTGATCTTAATGAGGCAATCAAACCTAAAACCAATCCATGATAAAACTTCTCCGCCGTATAACCAGTATCACGCACACTTAATGCCTCCGTCAAATAATCATTTAGCTGCTCACTAAATGCCTCAACCTGTCCATAAACAAGATTATCGAGAAAGGACTGATACTTTACTCCCATGCGCGTATTCAACCAGAATTTAAAATAATAATTAAGAAGATGCACGATCTCAATATTAGGCAAACGTATCTGACATTCATACAAAAGCCCATCGGTTGTTGCAACCTGCTCCGTTGTTAAATAACCGGCAAATAACAGCAGACTCCATAAGCTACTACTTTGGTAATTCAACGTATTATAAGTAACATGACGATCAACCAGCACATTCGCTGTTTTATGCTCCATTAACTGTGCTAATGCAGGATGCACATCCTCGCGAAACTTTAACAATAAATTCTCAATCATTTGATTATTAGAGGTATGTATCCAAAAATCATCAAATTTCCCCTTTTTATGCAAACAATTCAATATTGACCAAGGATTATAAATTTCTAGTCCACCAAATTTGTAGCCGTTGTACCATTTTTTCGCATTGTCTCTAGCATCACTCAAGCCCTGCTCTTGATAAAGCGCATCAACCTCTTCACTGCTAAAGCCAAAGTACTGACGATACTCTTTATCCAAAATGGTATAAACTTCCAAATTGTTCAAACCTGATAGCATACTGTCTTTTGATACACGTAAAATCCCCGTCATCACCCCTTTGTATAAGGCATTATTATCCTTGAAGGTATTGCTCATTAAATTGCGTATTAAGGGAGTGAACTCCTCAATATAGTTCTCAACATAGGCTGCATTTAACGGTGTGTCATACTCATCAAGTAAGATCACTACTCTTTGGCGGTAATGCTTATAAAGCAGATGACTTAAAAACCGCAGACTTACGTCAATTTTTGAAGCGCTAAACTTCCCCAATTCGAGATAGCTTTCAAATATATTCTTGTCGGTCGCATTTAGATAGGTGGATTCCAAGAGATAATAATGGGCATTATATACCTCTCGAATAAGGTAAGATAACTGCTCATGTGCTGCATCATAGTCTCGTGCTTTAATATCTTTAAAGCTGACAAAAATAACGGGATATTGCCCTTGGTAATTAGCGATATACGCGCCATCATCCTCATATGCAATTGCTAGTTGATTAAACAAACCACTCGTTTTGGTAAAATCAACTTTTGCTGCAAAAAAATGATGCAACATTGACATATTCAAGGTTTTACCAAAGCGCCTTGGACGCGTGATTAAAATCACTTTACTGGTGTCTTCAATAATGTCTTTGATAAATAAACTCTTATCAACGAACACACTATTTTCAGTGATTAATTCCCCAAAATTCGAGGAGCCAATATGGATTTTCTTAGCCATCGCTATCCAGATCTAAACGTAAAAATTTCGAGCTATAGTAACAAGCTTAAGGTGAAATTGCTATTGCTAGCAAACATTTGATTCAACACGTACGACATATTTTAGATGGGGCAGCCGTGTCCATCGTAACCCCCAGAAAGACGGATCTCCCGCAATAAAATTTAAAAGTCTCACTGGTCAAAATAGCGGCTTACCTATCCAAGAGTTATCTTGTGTAGCTCAATTAAATAATCAAATCACCTAATATTCTACCCCGAAGTGTCAATACAGTTTTTTAAAAATTCTTATTCCTATACATGTCATGCAACCTGCAATGTTTTTTGCGCCTGACTTTTAAAGTTAATAACACCTTCTTTGTACACATGCATTGGTTTTTTGTATCCCAAGCTCTCATGAAATCTACGGTGATTATAAAAATCAATATAATCAGCAAGATCAGACCTAAGCTCAGGCAAAGAACCATATTCATTAAGATAAATTCGCTCGCATTTTGCACTGCGCCAAAAACGCTCAATACAAATGTTATCAGTAGCTCGCCCCTTGCCATCCATTGAGATAGTAATACCTCTACTGGATAATGCCTCAGTATGTATATGCGAGGTATATTGACTGCCTTGGTCAGTGTTAAAAATCTCAGGGTTGCCAAAGCGATCAAGGGCTTCATGCAAAACACTCATTACCAGGCTACTATCCATCGTATTCGATATACGCCAACTTAATACGGCTTTTGAATACCAATCAATTATCGCAGCAAGATAAACCATACCACCCTTAAGCTTCACATACGTGATATCAGTAGACCACACTTGGTTAACGCGACAAATATTAATACCACGCAGTTTATAAGTGTATTTAACATGCTGTTTACAAGGCTCGGACAAATTAGGAAACCTGACAGCCAACACCGCTTTTAAGCCCATTTCCTGACGGTATTTCTGCACCGTATTCACGCTGACACTAAATCCATCCTCAAGTAATTGCTGATGAACCTTCAGCGCACCATAAATAGGGATTTCTTCATGGATTTTCTGGATATGCGCTTTAATTTTAAGTGCTTCCTTATTGATTTTAGGCGTGTAATAGCAGTTGCCTCGATTTATACCTAATAATTGGCATTGCTTAACTATGGAAATATTTTCTAGCTTGGACTCCACCATAGATTTTTTAGTTGATAAGTCCAAGCTTGCGAGCTTTCCCTCAAGCCAATCCCTTTCAATCGTAAGTTGACCAACTTTCTTGGCATACTTATCCACCTCATGTTGAAGCTTATCATTTTCAGATTTGTACTCTTTAACCGCCTTGGCTGGCTCCATAGCAATAACTGCATTATCCAAGAAGATTTTCTTCCAGTTTTGGATGTTTTTTGTCGTTATATTATGTTTGCTAGCAAGCTCTGCTAACGTAAGCTCATTTGCCAATAATTCCAATACAACTTTGACCTTAAACTCGGATGAGTAACTTGTCCTTTTTGTGCTCATAAATACGCCCTCTGTTCATTTCACTTTCAACAATATATCGGAAATGAATTTCAAAAGATACTGTTTAAATTTCTTGGGGTATTATAACCCTACCTACTGCAACTTCAAACCACTAGCTTCAGCTGCTTGATACATTACTTCAGTACCTAGCTTTTGACTAATCTGATCAAACACACTCAATGGTTTAGTGAAATTAACCACCCTCATATCATTAAATTTCTCACGTTGCAAACTATCAACTGACGCAAACCCATCAATCAAGCCATATTTCTTAGCTTGTACACCCGAAAATGGCATGCCTGAGAATATCTTATCTTCTTGTTTTTTGTCAAGTCGATCGCCTCGCCCTGCTTTCACTGCATCGATAAATACTTGATGTGTCTCAGTCAGCATCGCTTCCATTTCCGATACTTGCGAGGCACTTTGCGGTTCAAATGGATCTAAAAATCCTTTGTCTTTACCTGCGGTGTATAATCTGCGCTCAACACCGATTTTCTTTAATAAATCAACAAAACCAAAGCCACCCGCTCTGACACCAATCGAGCCAGTAATCGTCATTTTATTGGCATAAATATCTTTAGCACCTGACGCAATGTAATAACCACCTGATGCGCAAATATCGACGCACACCGCATATAATGAAATCTTAGGATATTTATCTTGCAAATAGCGCATATGTTCATAAATATCATCAGATTGCACTGGTGAGCCGCCGGGGCTATTGATCTGTACAATCACCGCTTTAGTATTTTTATTTTTAAAGGCCGCATCCAAACTATCATTGATGCGTGTGGCATTGGCATTGCTATCATCGGCAATCACCCCATCGACCTTGACTAAGGCAATATGATTTTCATTATTCACCGGTTTACTGCTAAAGCTTTTAATCAAAAGTCCAATAATGATAATCGCAACGACTAACCAACAAAAGCGCCAGAATATACGCCAGCGCCGCGCGCGACGTTGCTCAAGAATATAGGCATCAGCAATACGCTGTAAATGTTCAGACATAATATTTCCTTATTTGTTTAAAGAGAGATAAAAATAATCATAGGTTTAATGGTAGATGATTTGATAAAAAAATACAGCTTAGTTTATGCTTTCTCAGTAATAACTGTTTTAATCGCAAGCTCTTGTAACTGCTCATTTGAAACCTCAGCAGGTGCCTCGGTCATCAAGCAACTCGCTGTTTGTGTCTTAGGAAAAGCAATCACGTCACGAATATTGGTCGTGTGGGTAATCAACATTGTTAAGCGATCTAAGCCAAATGCAATTCCGCCATGAATTGGTGCACCATACTGTAAAGCATCTAGTAAGAAGCTAAACTTCTCTTTGGCTTCTTCTTCGTTAATTCCTAATAGCTCAAATACCGTTTGCTGCATTTGCTGATCATGGATACGGATCGAGCCACCCCCAACTTCATAGCCATTGATCACCATATCATAGGCGCGAGATAGAGCTTTTTCAGGATGCGCTTTAAGCTCGTCGACATTATCCACTTTTGGCGCAGTAAACGGATGATGTAATGCATACAGCCTGCCATCTGCCTCTTCAAACATCGGAAAATCAACGACCCATAACGGCGCCCATGCTTTGGTGTGTAGTTTAAGGTCTTCGCCAATTTTGACGCGTAGCGCGCCCATCGAATCATTGACGATATTTGCTCTACCCGCACCAAAGAAAATAATATCACCATCTTTGGCTTCTGTGACTTCAAGCACTCTTGTCAATGCTTCATCTGAGAGGTTTTTGACAATGGGTGATTGCAGTCCTTCTTTGCCTTTCGCCATCTCATTGACCTTAATATACGCCAAGCCTTTAGCGCCATAGATCCCAACAAACTTGGTATAATCATCAAGCATTTTACGTGTCAAGAGTGCATTGCCATTAGCTAAACGCATCGCAATGACACGTGATTTTTCATCATTGGCAGGTGCTGAGAACACTTTAAATTCTTCATTTTGCATAATGTTTTTCACATCAATGAAGTGCAATGGAATACGTAAATCAGGCTTATCTGAACCATATTTAGCCATCGCTTCAGCATAGCTAATCACTGGAAATTGCGATGGGAAGTCCGCATCTGCCGTTTGTTTAAACAAACGACGAACCATATCTTCCATTAAATTCATTAACGTATTTTCATCGATGAATGATACCTCAATATCAATCTGAGTAAATTCAGGCTGTCTATCTGCACGCAAATCTTCATCACGAAAACATTTAACGATCTGATAATAACGATCAAAACCTGAAACCATCAATAGCTGTTTAAATAATTGTGGTGATTGCGGTAACGCATAAAACTTACCATGATGATTCCTACTTGGCACCAAATAATCACGTGCACCTTCCGGCGTTGCCTTAGTTAAAAATGGCGTTTCAATATCCAAAAATCCATGCTCATTTAGATATTGACGAACAAACTGCGAAATACGCGCACGCTGGATCAAGCGATTTTGAATCTCAGGACGTCTTAAATCGATATAACGATATTTCAAACGCACATCTTCACCGACATGCTGATGCTCATCTAATTGAAAAGGAATGGTTTTAGCACGATTAATAAGCTCTAGGCTTTGTCCAATAATTTCAATCTTACCACTGGCTAGATTATTATTTTCCTGACCTTCAGGGCGCAATTTAACAAGACCTTTAGCTTTAATCACATATTCATGACGCACATGATCCGCTTGTTCAAAAACGCTCGCATTTTCTGGCTCATAAACCAATTGCACAAGACCTGTACGATCGCGAATATCTAAGAAAATAACACCACCATGGTCACGACGGCGGTGCACCCATCCACATATTTCAACGGTTTTATCAACCAAAGACTCATTTACTTCTGAACTATAATGACTACGCATTTTTTATCCTTTAAATAACACAACATAACAAAGACATATAAGCCGTTAAGCATATACAAATATGTGACAGATAACAATTATTGAGACTGGGAGTTTTGCAAATTTATGTTTTAACGTATAGCTATGATCATATTCCCGCCCATTTTGATTGCGTAAACGTTGGCTGAGTGTAAGTCGAAGCCTCTGCAAAGTGTAATCTTCCTAAGTTTACCCTTCGACTTATGCTCAGGGTACGGTGAGCACTTGTGGGTGAATATTTAGTCTTCGCCTAACGTATTGAACTAAATTAAAAGCCGGCATGCTCAAGCAGAAAGGCTTCTTCCTCATCACTCGAGATTCGCCCTAGTTGCGCATTGCGATGTGGGTAACGTCCAAACCGATCAATAATTGCTTTGTGCGCTATTTCAAACTCTAAACTTCCACTATTGCCCAATGCAGTATAAAGCACCAATGCCTGTTGATGAATGGTTTTTGACTCACTATGCATATAAGGCAAATAAGCAAATGAACGCTCACTATCACTTAATGTTTGATCTAATTTCAACAGCACTAACTCTTGTGCTAAGATCAAAGCCAATGAGTCATAGGCAAAAGCTTCTTTTGTACTTCTAAAAATATTGCGCGAAAACTGATCGAGCACAATAATTTCTGCCAAACGCTCCTGTGCTGTTTCGCGCCATGCAAACAACTCACCACAAGATGCTGCTTTGTGAACTGCCAAAAATCGATCTTTAATGCTTTGATCCAACGCATCACTCTTTGCAAACCAGTCTTTTGCTGTTAGCTCTTTAAACCAAAAGTCTAAAATCTCTTGATAGTGCATACCATGCCCTCTTAAGTTTAAGTTTATGCGTTTTAAAAATAATGCGTTGAATGCTGGATTTGTAACGTTGCCTGCAACACCAGTGCATCCTCATGCTTATCACCAACGCGATAATAGTTCTTACGAGTTGAAATTTCTTCAAAGCCATATTTTCTATAGATGCTAATTGCAGGGATGTTGGTAACTCTCACCTCTAAAAATAACTTCTCAATCTGCTTATAAGACAAATGATTCATCAAATAGGCTAGAAGCTTTTGTCCAAAACCTTGATGTTGGTATGATTTTGCCACTGAAAAATTAAGAATTTCGGCTTCATCAAAAATCACTGAGATAACCGCAAAAGCAATCAGTTGATGATTAAGATCAAATAAACCCCATGTCTCTGTATGCGCAGACAGGATACTATCTTTCATTTGTGACGCTGACCATGGGTATTCAAATACCTCACGTTCAATATCCATCATCTGTGGTAAATGGTTTTCACCTAATGGCAAAATCTGATACTGCATAAAGATTCATCATGGTTTGTTTTTTTACCTCGGCACGATTGAGTTCATTCAGCTTAAGCGCATAACACCTATCATGCAAACTTTGATCTAACAAGGTTTTTAAAGTCAAGTTTTCATCATAGAGAATTATCGCACTTGAGGCTATATTTTTTTCTGCTTGTGCTTGATCTTTTTCAACAAAACATACTGAGAACTGTGTAAACATCGCATTTATAAGCGCTTTAACACGATCTTGTTGCTCCAAAGTGGATATAATCACACTCAGTTTATTCGCAATAATATGTGTCTCACCTGCTGATGGCTCTTTTTTATGAACAGGATCATCTTTAGCATACCAACGCGTAATGGCTAAATGCTGTAAAATGGCATTTTGGCGCTCATTTTCGGTCATGCAAATTAAATCCCAATGCTCGATAATAGATTACAAATAGAGCGCACGGTATGTGTCAGCCTTGGATGACTCACCTCATACTCAATAATCGCCTGTTCAAGATCACTAAAATCTGCTTCTTTAGGGTCTTGCAGCTTACTCATTTCCACTTTTTGTTTGGTCAAGTTAGCAATTTCAAGTGCTTGTGCTTTTTCGCTCTCAGGCAAAGATTTAAGTTCAATTTGTAACTGATCTAACAACTCGGATAAATGCTCAGTATCGTCAAAGTTTAATTTATCTGACGTTTTAAGAATCTCTTTGATTTTAGTGATTGTGTCTTGTGGCATAGCTTGCTCCTAGCGCCTTTAGTTTGATTTTATTCTAGGTGTTAAGCGCCTGTTTGACAATTAACTTACTGGGAATAAATTAATTTTATTTTGACAACGCAAAATACTGTCGTAATTATGAATACTATAACGCTCAACAAGACGCTTACATACTTCAATTGCTTTAAAAGAGTTGCCATGTTTATCCAAGCGCGGTGAGTAAATCGCAATCCCCATCAAATCAGGAACAACGACATAAATCCCGCCAGATACGCCACTTTTGGCAGGCAGTCCAATCGAGAACGCCCACTCACCTGAGTAATCATACATGCCACATGAATACATTAATGACAAACAGTTTTTAACAGTTTCTGGTTTAAAGACTTCTTGCTTGTTAACAGCACAACTTCCAGAGTTGGCAAAGCTTGCCGCAATTGTTGCTAAAATCTCACTATTAAGCTCAATCGAGCACGCCTGAAAATATAAATTAAGCGTACGATGCAAATCAGTATTTTTCGGAAAAGCTTGATGCTCACGCATAAAATAACCCAAGGCATAATTGCGATCTGCTGTTTCTTTTTCTGAATTATATACGGCATTATTGAACGTAATTTTCTGACTATCTGCCAACTTATAAAGCGCTTGCATAATATGATTAAAGCGATCTGCTGGATTGGATTTACGCTTGATCATCGAGCACGACATAATCGCTCCGGCATTAATCATCGGATTATGCGGCAAGCCCTCATCGTTTAATGTTAACTCATTGAAATTTTTGCCACTTGGCTCACGCCCGATATGCTTATGCACGTGACTTAATCCATTTTCTTCTAGTGCCAGTGCGTACAACACAGGCTTTACCATCGATTGCATACAAAAGCGCGATTTAAAGTCACCAATGCTAAATTTTCTACCATCCACTGTGCACACAGAGATGGCAAACTGATTGGGGTCTACTTTTTTAAGCTCTGGGATATAACTTGCTACTTTGCCTTGATGATTAGATTGTAAACTCGTATGAATATCGCTTAGATAAGCACAGAACTCTTGAAATTTTTCGTCAGAAATCATTATTGTAATTTTATATTTTAGCCTTTGAAAATACGGCTTATTCTATACCTATCATCTGATATTTGATAGCGCTTATTTAGCTGAAATCTGCCAACAATGATGGATCGTTGGTCTTCTGAGAAAGTCACGCGACAAGCATTTATCATCAATATTTTGGCAATCATACTTTGCTTGTAGCCCATCATCAAATTTAAACTTGCGATAGTTATTAGAGAAATATAACACGCCTTTTCTTGTTAAAAGTCGCATAGCCAACTCGATTAATTCAACATGATCACGCTGCACATCCAAGACATTTTGCATACGCTTAGAGTTAGAAAATGTTGGAGGATCTAGAAAAATCACATCAAATTGCTTACGCGCTTTAACGGCTTCTTTAAGCCACGTAAAGCAATCCGCCTGAATAAATACATGCTGATCAACATTTAATTTATTTAAGTGAAAATTGCGTTTGCCCCAATCTAAATAGGTCTTTGACATATCAACACTAACAACTTGAGCCCCCATCAATGCCGCATGCACACTTGCCGAGCATGTATAAGAAAACAGGTTTAATAACGTTTTGCCTTGAGCGGCTTTTGCCACAATTTGACGCATTTTACGGTGATCTAAAAAAAGACCAGTATCTAAATAATCGTCAAAATTCACATAAAACAAAGCATCATGTTCTTTAACTACATGGAACTTATCGGTTATTGCCTGCCTTTGATATTGACTATCACCCTTTTGTCGCTGGCGTGTTTTTAAATGAATATGTTCATATCTAACCTCTAACACTTCAGCAATGTGATAAACTGCTTGCAACAGACGCTTTTGTGCAAGTTTTTCATCAACTGTTTTACCCATTTGATACTCTTGTACATGCACATGGGTATTATAAAGATCAATTGCCACCGCGTATTCAGGCAAGTCCGCATCATAGATACGATAACACTCAAGCTCCTGCTGCTGCGCCCATTTTTGGATTTGTTGATAATTCTTTAATAAACGATTTTTAAATGCCAAATGTCCATCATCTTGCAAAACTGCATTCTTAGCTTGACGCGTTAATTTCTGTGTCGCAGATTCATGCTGCATCACCCACTGGTCAGACACTTCAAATTGATAAAGCATCGTCTCAAGCGCACCATTGAAGAACTTATTAACTTTCATCGCTCTTAAGCCAAGCGCTCTCACCGATTCACTTGCCGCACTGAATATTGACACCTTCCAACCACTGAAATCACGTATTAATGCCTTGCCAAATCCGCTAAATAATCCACGCAATTTTTCCGGTCGACCATGGTACAAACGCTCACCATAGGGCGAATTGGTCAAGATAAAACCTGTTTTTTCGTGCGCATCATTACTTAAATCTCTGACATCCTGCACAAACACTTCAATTGCACCAACAAGATCGGCACTTGCTATATTCTGGCGTGCTTTGTCCAATACGCGCATATCATCGTCATAGCCAATTAGAGTTATATTGCTTTTCTCTTTGCCCGTATTTTTACGCATTAGGGCTTCTGACTTTAGCGCTTGCCATGCATTATGATCAAAATCACGCCAATGCATAAAACAAAACGTATCGCGCGCAAGATTTGGCGCAATATCATATGCTATCATCGCCGCCTCAATTAAGATCGTTCCTGAACCACACATTGGATCAATAAAATTCACTTGATCTTTTTTAAGCTCATCCAACCAGCCACTTTTGACAAGTAGTGCGGCAGCTAAAGTCTCTTTCAATGGTGCCTCACCTTGTGCTAAACGATAGCCTCGACGATGTAAGCTTTGTCCTGTCAATGACAAATAAATAAATGCCATGCCTTTTTGCAAATGAATATTAATAACAATATCTGGATGCTCTAAATCAACGTTTGGGCGCTCATCCATCTGATCACGGAAATAGTCAACCACCGCATCCTTTGCTTTTTGTGCGGCAAATTGGGTGTTATTAAACACTTGATGCTTACCAGAAAGCTCTATTTTAATTGACTGTTTAACATCAAAAAAACTTGCCCAAGGTAACGAGTAAAGCTCATTATAAAAAGCATCGGCACTGTCAAACTTAGCGACATGCAATTTGCGATGCACCTGATTGGCAAGGCGTGACCATAAACACACCTTATAAGCAGTGACAAGATCGGCTTCAAACTCAACACCTGCAAGCTTCTCACGCGCTTCATCAACACCTAGCGCTAACAACTCATCTTTTAGTAACAGTTCAATGCCCTTGGCACAGCTTGCAAAAAAGCTTAATAATTTGGTTTGCTCTATACTCTCAGTAGTAAGTGAAATATCCATTAGAAAAATAATCGCTAAAAATTCAATCTGGCGATTATACCACTTATAAATTATTTTGCGGTGTTTAATTGCGAGGCATTTTTACTAAATCAATGCCTAGAACCTAAGTCCTCATCTTCTTTATCTCCTTCTATTAAGTGCGTCAACTCATCACAGAGTATTAGCTGATCACCTTTAAACTCAAACATTGCAATAACCTTCGCTTTAATGATCATGCCATTAATTTTCTTAGCTTCAGGATAATGTACACTACAAACTTTATTACCCTCTACGATTAAATGTTCAAAATGAATTTTCACCTGACTTACCGTTGACTTGAGCGCTTTGATATGTGCAATAAAGTTATCAAATTTTAGTATTTTACCATCAACATACTGTGTGTAATCAGGGTGAAAGTATTTATGAATATCTGCTTCATCAAAACCATCTTTTTCAAAAATGATCTTAAATATCCGTACTAATAGCTCTTTCTTATCTGAGCAATGTTCTTGTCTTGTTTGAGTAATCGTTTTTCTATTCATTACAGTCTCCTTTGATGCTGATTTATCCTGTTTTAACTGAAGCACATTATATCTTTATCATAATTCGTATTTTATGCGGATTAAGACCAATAGTTGCTTCTATCGGACACAGTCAATCCGTATCAAAACAAAATTTAAGTCACATCATTTCTTGTTATAAAACTACTTTTCTAATATTATCTAAAAGGTTCTAACCAAATCTCAGGGGAGGGAATATGGAAAAGAAACTAAATCAGCCGGGGCTGTTCTCGGCAATTGCCATTAGTATTGGCACAATGATGGGTAGCGGCTGGTTGTTTGCATCATACTATGCGTCAAAAGCCGCAGGTGGTGCTTCAATTTTGTCATGGATCATCGGCGCACTTGCCGTACTGATCATGGCATTATTATTGGCAGAAATTGCTATCAAACATCCCGTTAATGGGCTTTTCACGCGATTAATCAGCATTTCACATAATCCACATTTTGGTTTCGTTACCGGCATATCAAACTGGCTTTTAGGTTTGATTGTCATTCCGTCTGAAGCCATGGCAACCACGCAGTATATAGCATCTATCTATAAACCAATGACACCGTACATATTTGCCAATGGCTCGTTAACCTTAGCTGGTGTTGGTGTGGTTGGTGTGTTTATGTTGATTTATACACTAATCAATTACTGGGGTATTCATTTTTTTGCAAAAATTAACAACTCCATTACGACACTCAAGATTATTATCCCTATTGTCACTGCTGTTCTTATGTTGCTTGCTGCATTTCATAGCAGTAATTTCACCGCACAAAATGCCAGTTTTATTCCTTTTGGCAATAGTAGTATATTTGGTGCGATTGTCAGTTGCGGTATTTTTTATTCATTCTTCGGATTCCAAACGGCAGTTAGTTTTACCGCAGAGCTTAAGAACCCAAAACGCAATGTGCCTATAGCGTTAATTAGCAGTGTACTCATTGTGCTTGGCATCTATTTGCTCTTACAAATTGCCTTTATCGGTGCGCTACCACCGCACATGCTTGATAATGGCTGGGCAGGACTTAATTTTGAATCACCATTAGCGCAATTGACAGGACTTATTGGTTTAAATGCCTTAGCCGTTGTCCTATATGCTGATGCTTTTATTAGCCCTTCAGGCACGGGGATTATTTATACTGGTGCGAGCACGCGTATGCTCAATGAGATGGGCAAGCATGGTCAAGTACCTAAAGTCTTTGGCAAAATTAACGAACAAATTGGCATGTCGCGTATTTGCTTGATTTTTACTTTTATCTGCTCATTGATTTTAATTATTTTCTTCAGAAACTGGCAGCTTATTGCTTCGTTAACCACCACGTTTATTTTGATTTCATGTATTGCTTTGCCAATTGCTTACAGCAAGCTCAAAGCCAATAAAAATGACCCATTAACAATAAGCTATTTGCCATTTCCGCAAGTATTCTCATTTGTGATCTTTTTATTCTTAAGCTACTTATTAATGATTTCAGGCATTATCAATTTGGCAGTAGCTTTGATCCTGCATTTGGCCTTTTTTGTAATGTATGCTGGCATGAAAATAAAAACACACGACAACAAGCTCATCAAGGAGATGATTATTGGCTCATGGGGAATTTTCTTATTCCTGGTATTTGAGCTAGTTGCTGCCATTACTTACAAGCACTTTGCCAATTACACTGCGTTTTATATTGTATTTCTTATGTTAAGCTCACTGTTTTATTTTGTGCTTGTTGCACAGAAATCAGAAGAGCATTAAAAAATATTTACAAGCAATTACACAACAATACATAAAGTGGTTACATAAATGCTTTATGCTATTGAGAATATGACCATTTTTAAGTCAAACCGTGGCAAGCCATCGTATGGGAGACGGTGGCTTACTGTGAAAATTATTGCATCAACATGATGTATTTTTAAGTAAACACTTGGGGGAGGAATTCTTATGGCTGTTAATACAGATAATATAAAATCACCAGCTTTATTTTCTGCCATCGCCATTGGCGTTGGTTGTATTATTGGCAGTGGCTGGCTTTTCGCATCTTACAATGCGGCAAAAGCCGTGGGTTCAATGGCATTTTTATCTTGGATTATTGGTGCAATCTTAGCCTTAATCCTAGCACTGCTACTGGCTGAAACCGCAACAATGTTCAAAGAGCGCGCCTTTTTCGCACGCATTCTCACACTATCACATAAGAATACTGATTTTGGCTTTGTCGTTGCCATCTCAAGTTTAATGGGCCTGATTCTGGTAATTCCATCTGAAGCGTCTGCAACTATTCAATATCTTAGCGGTGTATATCCTGGCCTTATGGCAGGCAAGAATTTATCTCTGACGGGTGAGATCTATGTCGTTGCAATAATTATTATCTACGGATTAATCAATTTCTGGGGTTTGCAGCTTCTTTCTAAAGTGAACAATATTATTACGCTATTTAAACTTATTGTCCCACTTGCAACTGGCATAATTATCATTGCTTATGCGGGATGGCATGGTGAGTTTCATGCAGCAAACTTTTCATTAAGCAGCTTTCATCAATCCATGGGTAGCATGGTTGGTGGCGCAATTGCTACTGTGGTTACTGGTGGTATTTTCTACTCTTTTTATGGGTTTGGACTTATTGCGGTATTTGGCGCTGAGCTTAAAAACCCTAAACGTAATATTCCATTAGCATTAGTTGGCTGTGTCCTTATTTGCCTTGTTGTCTATCTTATTTTGCAGTTTGCCTTTATCGGTGCGATGCCGACCAAATACCTTGAGCATGGCTGGCAAAACTTGCCAGTTTTCTCCTCACCATTGGCGCAACTTCTTGGTTTAATCGGTGTAAATGTGGCAATGATTTGGGTGTTATATGCAGATTCAGCCATTAGCCCATCAGGCACAGGAGCGCTTTATATGGGCTCAAGCTCACGCATGATCACTGGTATGTCACAAGATGGTCAACTACCTTCGTTCTTTGATCGCATTATTGCCAAGTATAATTTATCAAGACGTTCGTTAATTACCGTTTTTATCATTGGTGTAATTATGGTGTTTTTCTCTAAAAACTGGCAAAACATCATGATTATGGTCACCGTGTTTCAGCTTATCTCATGCGTTGCTATTCCTGTGGCATTAGCACGCTTAAGAAAATCAGAACCTCAAGCAGAACGCGCATTTAAAGTGCCTTTTGGTTTGTCTTTAAGTTATGTGATTTTTCTAGTCGTCTCTTACCTTATGGTACAAGCATCGATGAAAGCCGTACTTTTGGCACTGATCGCGCATGTTATCTTATTTATTGTCTATGCCTTGAGTTACTACAAAAATGACGCAAGTAAAATCTGGAAATCGCTTTGCTCTTCTTGGTCAATCTTCTTTTATTTAGCGATTAGCGTGCCATTTAGTCACTTAGTTGATATCAAATCATTTGGTCATTTATATACGCTAATAGCATTCTTAATTGCTTATACTTTGGCTTATATAGCCATGGTTAATCAAAGAAATCACCAGTAATTTCTCCAGCGCATAGACAACTGAGCATCAAGTCACTAGACTTGAGCTTACTCTTAAGTGACAAGGTTTATTTATGCGTCAATACATTGCATCTATCATCACAGGACTCACCGTTATCATGACAGGTATAGGCTATGCTAATGCAAACTTTGATAAGGCGATGACCTATGCCACGGTTAACACCGTTGTGGCAACCAGCTCAGCGATCGCTTTACAAAAAGCCGGCTTTAAAACCCAAACCTATAATACGCAATACGGTTTAGTCACCACCATTAATAATGATCAAAACAATATATCCCAAAAGAATCAAAATGAGCCTAGCACTTGGCAAACACAGCAAGAGATCTCTCAACAACGACAAGATTTTATGAATCAATAAATGCGTTTTTTAGTGCTTACGCTCACGTACAAAACATAAGGTTAATAATGCCAAGGTAATGCTTCCGGGCAGAATACTAAAGGCCACTTCATAGCTTGATACACTATAGTTTGCACCCAAGACATCCGGTTGCAAATGATCTAAAATCATGCCAACAAGTCCCTCAAATGTGCCGCCAAATATTGGCTCTCCGGTATTGATCAATGCGACAGCTGTTGCCATCACCCACAATGGATTGACCTTACGTCCAACGACAAAGACCAACATAAATGAGCTCGTTACGATGCCATAGACAAGGCAGGCAATAACTAACAACGTTGTATTTAAATGCAAATACAAAATAGCCAGCAAAGATACAAAACCAATCAGTGTGCAGCAAAACATAATCGGCACACAGCGGATCTTAACCGATAATTTCCCCATGATCGGCGCACCAATACCCATACCGATAAAAATACACGAAATAAAATAACTGGCTTGTGTTGTTGTTAACACATATTTCTGGACAAAAAAGCTATTACCCCATAACCCACCAAAGGCATCAATCGTGGTAAAGACCAATCCAGAATACGCCATAAGTAACCAATTATTGCGTGAACTGATGACCTTTTTGATCATCTTTAAAATATTTTTTTGCTCATTTTGCGCTGCTTGTTCTTCCGCTAAATTAGCATGCCCCTCTTCTGGGTCATCACGTACAATAAGCCAATAAACAATCGCAAAAATCACGCCAATAATGGCACAGTAATATAGACCCTCTTGCCAACCAACACTATTAAATAAAGCCGACAAGGGCGCTTGCCCAACGACAGCTCCAGCCATTGCCGCAGTTAATAATAAACTACTGGCAACAGAGAAACCTTTTTCATCAAACCATGTCGCTGCAGCCTTCATATAACTCACCGTGGCAAAAGCAACACCAAGCCCCATCATCAAGCGCCCAATAAACGCAAAAGCAATATGATTAGATGCTGCAAACAGCAAGATCCCAAAAGCACTTATCAATAATGATACGGTACTGACATTGCGACAGCCAAAACGATCAAGAAGCAATCCAGCAAACGGCTGGATAAACAACACACAATACAAAAAAACCGCCGATAAAAATCCCATTTGTGCTGAGTTAATACCAAAATGCAGTTTGATATCACCGGCGATCAAACTTGGAAAGACCAATGCAATATACTTATAAAATAATAAAAATGAGCTAAGAACAATAACAATCCAAGCATAGCCTTTGATATTTTTGATCGACATGTATTTTCTGCTTCTTCTTTTTTAGACATAAGGCGTTATATTAACAGCCATTTTTTGGCAAAAGAAGTATATTTTATGTTGAGATGTCTCTCTTTTTAGAAAGTTATAAGCTAAGCTTAAGTCAGGATGATGAAAAACTAAGGTAATGAAGATTTCTATGAAGAAAATAATCTCAATATTGAGTTTAGCTTTATGTGCAAGCTCAGTAAGTAGTTATGCTTATGAAACACTGTCTTATGGCTTTGTTGATGTCAACGGCGGCTATGCCAATAGCCCAAGCTCGCTTGATTGGAGTCAATTCTCACTACCCAATCATACAACAGCCAACAACGGCGAAAGCTCCAACGCATTTAGCGCGAGTATGCTTGCAGGTCTTGGCGCTGATCTAGGTTATGATCTATCACTAGAAGCTATGCTTGGCATTGGCTTTACTAGCGCCCTATACGATAGTAGTGCCACCACTACTAACACACTAACATCAGCAACCGCGCATGGCAGTTTTAAGATTGAGCGCTCACTGTATGTGCCGATATTACTGGGTTTAAAATATCAGCCATTTAATCGTTTAAGCTTTTCAGCCGCAGGAGGAGCTGCCTTTTTAAATCAAACGTACAAAGCTAATTTAAGTGGTTTTAGCACGCCAATTGCCAGTGATGGAACACTATCGGGCTTTCAACCTGCCATGCGCTTAGCGATGGATGTGCAATTAACTAGAAGCTTAAGCCTATCAGCAAGTTATTTGCGGACTTTTGGTAATGCGACAATTGATAATGATAACTCCAAACCATTACCTATTCAAACATTTAGTCTTGGCTTACGCTATCAATTCCCAATGGGTGAAGCACTTGCCAAGCAACGTATTTACGGCACGCCATCAATTCAATGAAATATCCTGTGCAATTGCTAAACCGTCTAAGGTTGCGGTATAGATTATTACTGCCTGAAACAAAAAGAGCATAAACGCCATGAAGTAAGTCTTTAACGCGATCAGTCAACAATGCCCACTCTGACTCATCAATGGCAGTATAGCTACTGCCTAGATTTAAGAGTGTAATTTGGTGCACTTTGCCGCTTGCCATGCGCATCGTTTCAACTAAACGATAGCTGTAGTAGGTGACATCAGCGATGGTGCGTGTTTTTGTTTTGCGCATGTACATAAATCATGCAGTGATATTTTGTATTAAGCTGACTCTATCAGAGTTTACAAGCATAAGAAATAGTAAATACATATATTATGGCTCTACAAAAGTGATTTTGACATAAAATGAACGTAGGAATAAGGGTTTGAGGAGGCATCAAATTGCAAAAAAAAGTTTGACTTGAATGCTTTATAATCAAAAATTTACCAACTTGGGTATAAATTATATATCACAAAGCAAAAAGGCACCTATTAGGTGCCTTTCTAAATAAAAAACCTGATGATGTTCTACTTTCACATGGCGAATGCCACACTATCATCGACGCTAACTGTTTTCACTTCTGAGTTCGGAATGGTGAAGCGGGAATACAAATAGCATCGCTATTTGCCGCTGAACGCCATTTGCTACGGATAAGCTAATGGCTGGCTTTGATAAAAATACAAGGAAGTATTTTTGAAAAGCTCAGGTGGAATAATATGCTTGGCAATGTCTTACTTTCACATGGCGAATGCCACACTATCATCAGCGCTAAATCGTTTCACTTCTGAGTTCGGAATGGAATCAGGTGGAGCCGATTTGCTATCGTCGCCAAGCAACTTATAGGTTCTCTAAAAACCTCTAACAATCTATCATAGAGTAATAACCAAGTCTCTCGGACAATTAGTACTGGTTAGCTTCATACATTACTGCACTTCTACAGCCAGCCTATCAACGTCGTAGTCTTCAACAACCCTTCTAGGGGATTTAATCCCGGGAGATCTCATCTTGAGGCTGGCTTCCCGCTTAGATGCTTTCAGCGGTTATCCATTCCGAACGTAGCTACTGGGCAATGCCTCTGGCGAGACAACCCAAACACCAGCGGTTCGTTCATTCCGGTCCTCTCGTACTAGGAACAAACCCTCTCAAATCTCCTACGCCCACGGCAGATAGGGACCGAACTGTCTCACGACGTTCTAAACCCAGCTCGCGTACCACTTTAAATGGCGAACAGCCATACCCTTGGGACCTGCTTCAGCCCCAGGATGTGATGAGCCGACATCGAGGTGCCAAACTCCTCCGTCGATATGAACTCTTGGGAGGAATCAGCCTGTTATCCCCGGAGTACCTTTTATCCGTTGAGCGATGGCCCTTCCATTCAGAACCACCGGATCACTAAGACCTACTTTCGTACCTGATCGAGCCGTCACTCTCTCAGTCAAGCGCACTTTTGCCTTTATACTCTTGGTGCGATTTCCGACCGCACCGAGTGCACCTTCGTACTCCTCCGTTACTCTTTGGGAGGAGACCGCCCCAGTCAAACTACCCACCATACACTGTCCTCGGCTTAAGCCTGAGTTAGAACTCCAAAAATATCAGGGTGGTATTTCAACGGCGACTCCTTCAGAACTAGCGCCCTGATCTCACAGTCTCCCACCTATCCTACACAAATATTTTCAAAGTCCAGTGCAAAGCTATAGTAAAGGTTCACGGGGTCTTTCCGTCTAACCGCGGGTACGCAGCATCTTCACTGCGATTTCAATTTCACTGAGTCCCAGATGGAGACAGTGTGGCCATCGTTACGCCATTCGTGCAGGTCGGAACTTACCCGACAAGGAATTTCGCTACCTTAGGACCGTTATAGTTACGGCCGCCGTTTACCGGGGCTTCGATCCAGAGCTTCGCTTGCGCTAACCCCTTCAATTAACCTTCCGGCACCGGGCAGGCGTCACACCCTATACTTCCTCTTTCGAGTTCGCAGAGTGCTGTGTTTTTAGTAAACAGTCGCAGCCACCTGGTATCTGCAACCCCTTCAAGCTCCAGACGTGCGTCCTTCACCCTAATGGGGCACACCTTCTCCCGAAGTTACGGTGTCATTTTGCCTAGTTCCTTCACCTGGGTTCTCTCATCGCCTTGGTATTCTCTACCCACCCACCAGTGTCGGTTTACAGTACGGTCAATCATAATCTATGCTTAGAAGGTTTTCCTGGAAGCAGAGCATCAATCTCTTCGTCAAGCAAGCTCGACTTCGTCTCACGCCTCAGATCAACATATGTCCGGATTTACCTAAACATACTACCTACACGCTTTCACCCGGACAACCATCCGCCGGGCAGACCTAGCTTTCTCCGTCTCTCCATCGCAATTACAATCGGTACAGGAATATTAACCTGTTTCCCATCGACTACTCCCTTCGGATTCGCCTTAGGGGCCGACTTACCCTACGTTGATTAACATTGCGTAGGAAACCTTGGGTTTTCGGCCAATAAGAATCTCACTTATTTATCGTTACTCATGTCAGCATTCGCACTTCTGATATCTCCAGCAAACTTCTCAATTCACCTTCTTCAACTTACAGAACGCTCCCCTACCACTCAGAGGACAGATGACAGATGACTGAAAACAGATAAATCAAAACTACATCCACTTCTTATGAAGACCACTTAACATCTTTGCTATATCTCGATACTCATCGCTAAATCTTTCCCAATCAGACTTAGTAATATAATCCAGATCGTAACAATATCTTATCCATACTCGCATCTCTTCAGCCGATCCAATCGCTATTGCCAAATAGCGTTTAAAATCAACCTTGGATATACTTTGCTTACCAAATCCTTCCGCAATATTTGCGCAAATTGACTTGCTCGCTCGCCTTACTTGATCCGCCAGAGCATATTGCTCAACTTTCGGCATCTCCAAGCTTAACTTATGTATTTCCAATGAAACTTTATATGCTTTCTGAAAAACCATTAAGTCTTCAAACTTTTCTATAGATTTCATTATTCTGTCCTCTGTCTTCTGTTTTCTGTCCTCTGAATCCGCAGCTTCGGTGTATCGCTTAGCCCCGTTAAATCTTTCGCGCAAGCCGACTCGACCAGTGAGCTATTACGCTTTCTTTAAAGGGTGGCTGCTTCTAAGCCAACCTCCTGGCTGTCTATGCCTTCTCACATCGTTTACCACTTAGCGATAACTTGGGGACCTTAGCTGGCGGTCTGGGCTCTTTCCCTCTCCACGACGGACCTTAGCACCCGCCGTGTGTCTCCTGTGATTAAACTTCGTCGTATTCTAAGTTTGCATCGAGTCGGTAAGGTCGCAAAACCCCCCTAGTCGAAACAGTGCTTTACCCCAACGAGTTATTCACAAGGCACTACCTAAATAGTTTTCGGGGAGAACCAGCTATCTCCGCGCTTGATTAGCCTTTCACTCCGATCCACAACTCATCCCATAATTTTGCAACATTACCGGGTTCGGTCCTCCAGTTGGTGTTACCCAACCTTCAACCTGGTCATGGATAGATCGCGTCGGTTTCGGGTCTACTCCTAGCGACTAATCGCTCTATTAAAACTCGCTTTCGCTACGGATCCCTTATTCAGTTATCCTCGCCACTAAAAGTAACTCGCTGACCCATTATACAAAAGGTACGCAGTCACATGTCTATACATGCTCCCACTGCTTGTACGCAAACGGTTTCAGGTTCTATTTCACTCCCCTTATCGGGGTTCTTTTCGCCTTTCCCTCACGGTACTGGTTCACTATCGGTCAGTCAGTAGTATTTAGCCTTGGAGGATGGTCCCCCCATCTTCAAACAGGATTTCACGTGTCCCGCCCTACTTATTCGCATACCTAGTTCCACTCATAAATTTTCGTCTACAGGGCTATCACCTGCTATGGCCATCCTTCCCAGAATGTTCAACTAATCTATGTGCTAAAATATGCCAGGCTCTTCCCCGTTCGCTCGCCGCTACTGAGGGAATCTCGGTTGATTTCTTTTCCTGTGGGTACTTAGATGTTTCAGTTCCCCACGTTCGCCTCTTAACCTAAGTTAAGATAGTTATCAAAGATAACTGGGTTTCCCCATTCAGACATCTCCGGATCAATGTTTATTTGCCAACTCCCCGAAGCTTTTCGCAGGCTATCACGTCTTTCATCGCCTCTGACTGCCAAGGCATCCGCCGTTTGCGCTTATTCTCTTGGTCATTACTCTATAATAAATTGTTAAAGATCTCTTCTTGTGCTCAAGACATTCACCTGACCTGCGTTGCTTCAAATCATTCAAGCAATCATTTATTTTTATAAACTCTTGCTTTCATTCTTCTCGCGCCTTGATCAGATAAATCTCTTTAGCACAATATAATAATTAAAATTAAGTTAAATCAAATCAAAGCATTCTTTGAACCTTAATTAAATATCGATGCGTAGATGGTGGAGCCAAGGAGGATCGAACTCCTGACCTCCTGCGTGCAAAGCAGGCGCTCTCCCAGCTGAGCTATGGCCCCTTTTCTGAAAACTGAAGACTGATGACTGAGGACAGATAATCGTATCGCTTCGCGATGATCTATTTAAAATAAATCCATCAAGTTTGCTTGATCCAAATTCTGTCTTCTGTCTTCTGCCTTCTGTTCTCTGTCTTCTGAATTGGTGGGTCTGAGTAGACTTGAACTACCGACCTCACCCTTATCAGGGGTGCGCTCTAACCAGCTGAGCTACAGACCCAATCTACTGAAAAAACATCAATTGTAAACACTTAAACACTTCTTGCTATTCTCTTAATATCTTTGTACCTAAGTACCTTTAAGGAGGTGATCCAGCCGCAGGTTCCCCTACGGCTACCTTGTTACGACTTCACCCCAGTCATGAATCACAAAGTGGTAAACGTCCTCCTTACGGTTAGACTATCTACTTCTTTTGCAACCCACTCCCATGGTGTGACGGGCGGTGTGTACAAGACCCGGGAACGTATTCACCGCGGCATTCTGATCCGCGATTACTAGCGATTCCGACTTCATGCTCTCGAGTTGCAGAGAGCAATCCGGACTACGAACACCTTTCTGAGTTTCGCTCCACCTCGCAGCTTCGCTTCCCTCTGTAATGCCCATTGTAGCACGTGTGTAGCCCTGCCCGTAAGGGCCATGATGACTTGACGTCGTCCCCACCTTCCTCCGCCTTATCAGCGGCAGTCTCTCTAGAGTGCCCAACTTAATGATGGCAACTAAAAATAAGGGTTGCGCTCGTTGCGGGACTTAACCCAACATTTCACAACACGAGCTGACGACAGCCATGCAGCACCTGTCTCATAGTTCCCGAAGGCACAATCCAATCTCTCAGATCTTCTATGGATGTCAAGGGCAGGTAAGGTTCTTCGCGTTGCATCGAATTAAACCACATGCTCCACCGCTTGTGCGGGTCCCCGTCAATTCCTTTGAGTTTTAACCTTGCGGCCGTAGTCCCCAGGCGGAGTACTTATCGCGTTAGCTGCGCCACTAAGTCTTTTACACCAGACCCAACAGCTAGTACTCATCGTTTACAGCGTGGACTACCAGGGTATCTAATCCTGTTTGCTACCCACGCTTTCGTCCCTCAGTGTCAGTTTAACCCCAGATTGTTGCCTTCGCCATTGATGTTCCTTCCGATCTCTACGCATTTCACCGCTACACCGGAAATTCCCCAATCCTCTAGTAAACTCTAGTTAAACAGTATCAAATGCAGTTCCCAGGTTGAGCCCAGGGCTTTCACATCTGACTTATCTAACCACCTACGAACCCTTTACGCCCAGTAATTCCGATTAACGCTCGCACCCTCCGTATTACCGCGGCTGCTGGCACGGAGTTAGCCGGTGCTTATTCTTTAGGTAACGTCAAATTATCTAGCTCTTAACCTGATAACCTTCCTCCCTAACTAAAGTGCTTTACAACCCTAAGGCCTTCTTCACACACGTGGTATTGCTGGATCAGGGTTGCCCCCATTGTCCAATATTCCCCACTGCTGCCTCCCGTAGGAGTCTGGGCCGTGTCTCAGTCCCAGTGTGGCTGATCTTCCTCTCAGAACAGCTATGGATCATCGCCTTGGTGAGCCTTTACCTCACCAACTAGCTAATCCAACGCAGGCTCATCGTACAGCGACTGCCTAAGCAACCTTTGACCCGAAGGTATCATGCGGTATTAGCAGTCGTTTCCAACTGTTGTCCCCCACTGTACGGCAGATTCCTACGCGTTACTCACCCGTCCGCCACTAGCCAGAAGACAGATAACAGAAGACTGAAGACAGTAGTCGAATCGCCTATGCGATAAATTAATTTAAACATCTAAATTTAAAATAATCCATGCAGCTTGCTGCATTCAACCATCTGTACTCTGTCATCTGTATTCTGTCTTCCGAACCCGTTCGACTTGCATGTGTTAAGCATACCACCAGCGTTCAATCTGAGCCAGGATCAAACTCTTCAGTTTAAATCCTTAGATCATCAATTCCCGTCCTAAAACAAGAATTAACAATCCGCAAAAATTTTTGCTCAAAGTATTTAAGTATCTACATTTTATATCTCTTTAAACATCTCTCAAACCTTGCTACCAAGGCGTTTCTCGCGAACATTCTCGCTGAGAACGAGGTGCCATTATACACACCAATTCTCACCCCGCAACCCCTTTTTTCATCTTTTTTAACTTTTACAGCTTTTTATTTGGTTTTGGTTGAAACACGTTCTAAAAACCCGTCAAATTGATTGATTTGCGACCATGCAAAAGAACCTTTAGTATATCTTATATAGATTTATTCCTAATATTACCTTGGTTTTACTCTCAATCTATGACACCCTTGAAAAGAACTGGATAGCAAAAACCTTAAATTTCACGATGAAAAAATCACTTATTAGCTTCGCCCGCCTTTCCTTTGGCAACATTATCGAGTGGTATGATTTCTCTTTATATATCTACTTTGCTGTTTATATAGCAAAAGATTTCTTTCCAAGTCATGATCCTTATGTCAGCTTGCTATTAACGTTTACCACATTTTTTCTGGGTTCTCTCGTTCGCCCCCTAGGTGGATTTTTGATTGGCTGGCTAAGTGATTATTACCACCCCAAGATCATGATTAATTTCTGTGTTATTGCGATGGGTATTTCAACCTTTCTAGTTGCGCTATTGCCTGATTATCAAATGATTGGTGTTTGGGCACCGATATTATTAATTGTCTTGCGCATCATTCAAGGTTTATCCGTTGGCGGACAATTCCCAGGTCTTATCTCACTATCTGTAAAAGATCATCACAGTGATAAGGGCTTCGCAGTTGGCATGGTATTCTCCATATCATCATTAGGCTTTCTTCTTGCCTCCATTGTTGGTTTTTTTGCCTCTAGCGTTTTTTCACATCATGATACACAGTGGATTTGGCGCATTCCTTTTGCATTAAGTGGCATCTTATTTCTTATTTATCTTTATCTTAATCGCAATGAGAGCTACCCAAGCATTAATAAGACTAAAAATGCACGGCAAAATGTTTTTATCTGGCTTGCCAGTCAATACAAAGCCGTAATTGCTGTGAGCCTTCTCACAACCATGGCAGCATCACTGTATTATATTGTCTTTACCTATTTAGTGAATTATCAAATTACTGAGCTTAATATCTCTGAACAAACCGCCTTTTTAATTAATAGCCTTACCTTAGTATTAGCCTGTATCTTTTATCCTATCTTTGGACAACATGCCGATAAAATTGGCGCTAAGCGGCTTTTTTATATCGCTGCAATTTTGTTTTTCCTTTTGACCATTCCATTAATTTATTTGATTCAAACAAAGTCTCCTACATGGGTGTTTTTGGCAATCACCATCTTGACTCTGCTGATGGCAGCCATTCAAGGTGCTATCTCACCATTGTTTGCTGAAGCATTTGATAGCCAATGGCAAACAACAGGATGCGCACTTTCCTATAGCATTGGCAATGGCATCAGTGGTGCCGCCCCTCTTGTAGCACTATCACTTGTACACATTCATCCAGTATACGGTTTAAGCATTCTCATTATGGGATTACTCTTTCTTGGCGGTATTGGACTATTGCTCATTGGACGCATTAAACATTTGAAAAAGCAATTGAGTTATCCAGTGAGCGTTAATTAACTAAGCGCTTGCGCAAGATCATCAATAATATCCTGTGGATGCTCTCCGCCCACACTTAATCGAATAAGGTTTACTGGAATATCAGCAATATCACGTCCAGACTCTCCTTGCTGTTGATGCGTTGATATTGCCGGAATCGTTGCCACTGATTTAATGCGTCCTAAGTCCGTTGCTCTAAAAATCATTTGCAAGCGGCTTAATACTGATTTAGTTTTCTCCAAATCACCCTTAACTAAAAAGGATAATAAGTGCCCATAACGATTTACGCCTTTGTCTGCATCAACTAAGGTGAAATAAGATCGCGCTAAATCATGCTGCGGGTGATCTTTAAGTCCTGGATAAATCACCTTTTCAACCATCTTATGATCATTTAAAAAATTCGCCACCGTAAGTGCTGTTTGCGACAGTTGATCTACACGCATACGCAAAGTGCGCAGTTCCGACAAAGTAAGAAACGCACTCATTGCTGATAAACACGCACCGTTATCACGATTTGGTAATAGCTTAAGATATGATGCAAAATCTTTTTTCATCTCATCAAGCAAATAAGCTCCGCGCATACTCGCTCGACTAATAACTGCACCTCCTATCACCATTCCAGAAGCACTCATGATTTTTGACAGCGAGTGAATGACAATATCAGCACCATATTGTAAAGGTCTCAACAAGGCAGGTGTTGCCAAAGTTGCATCAACAATTAATGGGATATCATGACTTTGGGCAAGATTGGCTAAAGATTTAATATCGCAAATGGTCAAACCGGGATTTGAGGGAATTTCAATATAGATAAAACGTGTTTGCTCATCAATTTCCGCCTGCCATATATCAAGTGCCGAAGATGCTGCCAGCCAACGAACCTCGCGCCCCTTTTCAAGCTGACGTACGCTAAATTGTTGAAATGTTCCACCATATACTTGGGAGCATGCAACAAAATTGGCGTTTTTTGCATTTGCCAGCAATGCATCCGCCACTGCCGTAATAGCTGCCATCCCTGAGCTCATCACACAACAAGAAGCCTCTTGTGATGTTTGATAGGACTCTAATAAAGCAAGCGTTGATTCTAAATAATAAACACTTGGGTTATGAATGCGTGAATATGCCCAACTTGGAATTTCATAGGCTAGCGCTTTTTGTAACTCGTCAGCACTGGAAAATGCCTGCGCTGTGGTCATATAAACCGGCTCAATAATTGATCCTTGATTTAACATCGCTTCATGTAAATCATAGATACCATGCGTAGCAATCGTATCAAATGACTTGGTTGAAATTGTTTTATAGGCTTTCTCTCGTGCGTTGATAAGCGCGGCTATTTTATCCCTATCCACAAACTGATCTCCTTATATATTGATTATTAAAGCGTCTCCTGCTTAATAATTTTAGGTGTAATAAAAATCAACAATTCTTTGTTTTCAGAGCTATTACTAACACTACTAAATAGCCAACCAAGTAATGGAATATCACCTAAGAAAGGGACTTTGCTTTTTGAGTGTGCAACTGTCTTCTCGTAAATACCACCCAAGACGACAGTCTGACCATTCTTAACCATAAGTTTTGTCTCGATTTCACGCTTATCAAGCGCGGGCTCGCCAGAAGAGCCTGTTGTACCATCAGTTGATGGCGCATCTTTTTTGACCGTAACATCCAAGATCACATGACCATTTGGCGCTACTTGAGGTTTTACTTTAAGCTCAAGCACAGCTTCTTTAAAGGCAATACTTGCAGCCCCTGAGGCACTGCTCTCATTATAAGGGATTTCTTTGCCTTGCTTAATATAGGCCTCTGTATTCTCAGCAACGACCAAATGAGGCGAAGATACAATCTTAGCATCTCCTTCGGTTTCAAGCGCTGATAATTCTAAACTTAAATCAATCCCGCCAAATAAACCACTAAATGCCAAAGTTGCATTGGTTGAACCTTTTTTCTCATCAGATGGCCTTAAATAATTCGGCAAAATACTAATCGTACTGCCTTGTTTATTGTCTGCAGTATAACCAAGCCCTAAGTCAAATGCTGACTTTCTAGAGACTTCAACAATACGTGCTTCAATGAGCACTTGATCGACCGGTTCATCTAAATTTTCAATCATCGCGCGCACGGAGTTAATATAATCTTTGGTATCGGTAATCACAATGGTATTGGTACGCTCATCAGTAGCAATTGATCCACGTGATGATAAAAATCCTGTTTTACCCACCTCAATTACCTTCATCACTTCTTCTGCTTTAGCATAGTTAAGATGAATATACTCGGTAACAAGTGGCGCTGCTGCCTGGTTGGCTTTTTGCGCTGCAGTTGCTTCTTGATCTTGTGCTGCAATTTCTGCATTTGGTGCAATATACAAAATATTACCCATCAAACGCTTTCCAAGACCTTTGGACACAAGGATAATATTTAGCGCTTCTTCCCATGGCACTTGATTTAAGTTAAGCGAGACATTACCCGCCACCCCTTCACTAACGACAAGGTTAAGACCTGCAAACTGCGCCATAGTTTGCAGTAACGCGCGCACAGATACGTCCTGAAACTTTAACGATATCTTCTTATTAACATTAAAACCATCCACTTCTGTTTGTTGATTGGTTAAATCAACTTCAAGCATTTTATCCGTCGTTTTACGGGTGAAGTTAAACGGCACTGCCGTATGAATGACAATAACGACATTATTGCCTTCTTGTGACAAATCAATCGAGTTGACAATCGTATTAAAGACGGTTGTATCAATATTATGCAACCAGTAATCAGCAATGCGAGTATTTTTCAAAGTAATCAATAATGCATTTTTATGCTCTGAGAACTCGACATATTGTGGCTGTTTTTTCCAAAGAAGCTTCAACACACCGCCATTATTTAATGAACGCTGATAGCGAATATCATCAATATAAGCTTCTGAACTATTTAAATTAACTTTACCTGCTTCTTTAATTGATGCTAGTACGTCTTTCTCAACAACTGCTTTTTTGGCAATTGCTGTAGATAAATTGCTAGGTGAAGCAACCTTAGTTGCAGCAGAAATTTTAGCGGCATTTTCTAAGTAATGCGCCATATCCAAATCAAGCGTAACTTTACCAAAATGCAACGTATCCGCCACAACAGGTGCAGCTATCGCACATGCTAAGACACATGCGGTTAACCTTAAGACGCTTGCCTTTAATAACATATCATTCCGCCTGATCTAACTTTAATACGGTATTTACTTTGAGCCATTGCCCCTCTTTTCCTTTCTTCCTTTCATCAATCTCCACATACTTTGCCGTAATTTTATCAACGCGTCCATAATCGCGACCAATATAATCGCCAACTTGAACGATATTTGCATGTCGATTTTTTACATTGGTTATAATAGCCCAAAAATGTCCACTTTGCTCGATAACACCGGAAAATTTAAGGTTTTCTAATGGAATTTTCTCTAGCGGGGTCTTGCGACGTGCTAAATCTGGCTCATATTGTTTATCATCAGCGATCTGCGTTGGCGTCTCTTTTACTCTAAGCTTTGCTGGCGTGTCAAATGGATTACGCAATCCCTTTGTATTCATGGCTTGAGTTTTAACCATTTTAAGCTCTGGCAGCGGCTGTATTTTATCAGCCAAGGTTTGCGCATTAGCCTTCTCAACAAAAAGTACCAAATCTTTTGGCGCGGCTAAGGCTGAATTTGCTACGCCAAAAGCAACAATAAAGAATACAGCACGAGCCAACATTTACGCACCCTCCTTGCCTGGTTTCGCTTTTAGGCTAAAGGTTTGTAAATTCATACTCATCTGCAAAATGCCATTTTCACTCACAGTGTTATAAGGAACAATACGATAGTTTTCAATCAAAATAATTCGTGGCAATGTTTCAAGCTTATTAACAAAATTCGTTAGCTGCTCAAAAGTTCCATCACACGCAAGTTGAATATTCAGCACGGCATAATTATCTTTATAATCCAGCGGTTGCGGGTTTAGCACTTTTACACGTAAGCCATTTTGAAATGCCAAATCCGATAATTGCTCGATCAATTGTGGCAATTCACTATCGGTTGGTAAGGCTTGCAATGATGCATTGAATTTATTTTGCAAGATCTCTACTTGTTGCTGTAAAACAGGTAATGATTTACTGCGCGCAATATTTTTAACCAGCTCATTTTTATATTGTTCTTCCAAGGCAAAAGCATTTGTTCTTTCCTGATAACGCATACTCACAACCGTTGAGTATCCCAAAAGCACAACCAAAAGCAAAACAATCGCTGATATAATCAACTTCAACCATAAGGGTTGCATGCTGAGTTTATCTAGCAACAAAATGAGCTTTTTTTTCATTTTGGCACCTCCTGCTTAACACTTATTTTAAAAGCATTCTCAGCACCAAAACCAGGCTTGCCAATTAAACTGATATTCGCCAAAGTAGGTCGATCAAACTCAGGTGAATCTTCCAAAGCACGCATAAACTGCGCCACTGATTTACTATTCTCAGCACGCCCTTCTAATACCAGTTCGTCTTTATTTTTTTCGATACTAATTAAGTAAGCAGTATCTGGCAAGGTTTGCGATAACCCAAACCACACACCTAACACTTTTTGCCGTTCTTTTTCTAAATTATTCAACAGTTCAATTTTGCGAATGAGCTCTAGCTTTTCTTTTTCAAATTTTACCAACTCAGCATTGCTCTTCAAAAAATTGATATTCTGTGTCCGCAAATACTCATTACGTTCGTATTGGTTAGACAAACCCTCTGATGCAATAACAAGCCAAATAAACGTAATGATCACACCAATAAGCACGACAAAACCAAAATCAAGTGCCAAAGATTTTAAATGTTTTTTCTGACGCATTTCACGCCATGGTAAAAGATTAAAATGATGCATCAGTTCACCTCCGGTCGCGTTGCCAGAGCAATGGTTAATAGATATGATGCTTTGTGTGTGATATTCGCTGCTGCTTGTGGGTTCCCTAAATGTGCAAATGGATCTAATACCATCACATCTAATTGCATCATATCTTTAAAGCTGGCAATGATATTATTTATCTCAACACGATCACCATATAACACAATTTTTTGCGGCTTTTTACCACGGTTAGATACTTCAAACATCTGCATATTGCGCATTAACCAAGCATTTAATGCATTTAAGTACTCTGCTTCACTTAAGCCCGCTGAAATTGTTTTCTGCTCAGAAAGGTAAATTTGATTTTCATCTAGAATGTGTAATTTAAAACGTTTAAAGTTCAAGCAAATCAGTGCCCAACAGTCTTGTTTTTCTTTCGGATAAAAAATCTCAACAAAACGCTGCAACACGTAATTATCAATATCGATAATCTCAAGATGTAACCGACATATTTTCGCTAATTGCTCATATTGTCCAATTTGATCTTTATGTGCCGCGATAAACAATACTTCTTGTTTGCTAGAATTAGTATTTTCTTCTTTTTTTTGCACCTCAAAATCATAAAAAGTTTCTTCCGGTGGGTAGGAAACGTGCTTGTTAAAATCTATCACGATCTCATCATGAATTTGTGCCTCAGTTAGTCCCTCATCAAAGCGCAAACGCTTACTAATAACATTCGCACCATTGATGACAAAGGCTGCTTGTTTATGCTTAATCTTATTGCGTTTTAAAAGTCCTAGTAAGCTCTCTGCCACCTCAGCAAAGTCAACGATCTGTCCATTTTCAATCATGCCATGCTCAAGCTCAGCACTATCAGCTGCCACTAATTCATAACCTTGATTTTTTTTTCTTAAGACAACAACACGCAGGAAATAATCTGACCAATCAATGGCGATCAATCCTTTGCTTTTCAAGCGTGTCATCATATAAGAAAGCGGCATGCTCATTCGTCCTTTTAACTTCAACTTCTGACAGTATAGCCAAGCTTAAAGCAAAAAACAGCGTCAATACTATATTTTGTAGGGTTTTAAAAGATATTCACCACTTTCATAGCCTGATAATTCAACCAGGTCTGTAATTTTACGCTTACCCGCTTTATCTCGCGCAATAAATACAATCAGATCAAGTGCTTGTAAAATAAGCGTTCTAGGTACTGTAACCACCGCCTCCTGAATCAAGTCTTCAAAACGATAAGGTGCTGACTCAACGCTATTGGCGTGAATCGTGCACACCCCGCCAGGATGCCCTGTATTCCAGGCTTTCAACAAATCAAGCGCTGAACCATCTCTTACCTCACCGATAACAATTCTATCTGGGCGCATTCTTAATGAGCCTTTAACTAGATCACGCATTGTCACTGATGTCGTTGTTGTCATCGTCACCAAATCATCAACTTCCACTTGAAGTTCAGGCAAATCCTCAATCACTAAAATACGATCTTGGCTGCCTTGCAGCTCTGCTAATAACGCATTACAAAAAGTTGTTTTACCAGAACCTGTGCCGCCAACAACAACGATATTTTTACGCTCAATAACAGCACGCCTTAAGCCTTCTGCTTGCTCGTGTGTTAAAGCGCCTTGCTCGACATATTGATCTAAAGTAAAAATCGCAATGGCGCGTCGCCTAATTGAAAAACATGCACGATTCACTACCGGAGGCAGCCAACCTTGGAAACGCGCACCTTGAAAGGGAAGCTCTGCTGAGACTTCAGGATGCTCATCATTTGCAACATGATTCTTAAACGATGCAACAAGCTTGACGATATTTTCACTTTGCTCTGCCGGAATATAAATATCCGTTGCCACTTTACCTTCACCGATACGCTCATAATGCAAGCGACCATCTGGATTTAGCATAATCTCAATGATTTTTTCATCATAAAGATATTCCATCACCTCTTTGCCAAAGGCAGTTTTTAACATATTTAACTGCCGCTCTTCAATCAATGCTCTTTGTATCATAATTTTACTGCCTTACTCATAATCTGTGACTTATTAACCAGTCCATAGTAGCGACTATCGAATGAATGAGGATTTGCAACACCTTGCATAAAGTAGTTATCTTTAGGTATTTTTCCACAAAAATCAAATACCGGCAGTGTGTTTCCTTTACCATCTGTTTGATAGATTTTGCCAATCCACTGTTCATTAATATAGACATTTTGTGCTTTTGTGCATAAGAAATCCCCTGGAACACCGACTATTTTCTTTAAAAGCGGAACATCCTTAGGTAACCATTCTCTTGCCAAAATATAATCTTCCGTTTGCGCATTAGGAGTAAACACCACATTGTCGCCTTTGTGATAGGCTGATACCGGATAGGTAAAATACCAACCTTCGGGCATGCTTGGCGTCAATTGTTGAATAAACCCAATATGTAAGGCTTTTAGCAACCATAACAAAGCATAGAATATCGCTAAAACAGCAAGAATCTTATATAAAAATGTAAGCCTTGCCACTATGCTATCAATCTTCTTTTATTTTGCGAATGGTGCTATCAGAAATACTCTTATTAACATTGGAGGCATCAGAAACCTTATCTTGTTTCTTACCAGCCATAGCTCCACCTTGCACCGTTGTTGAGACGTTGACATTAGTACTTCCCCCACCTACCGAGCCTCCGCCAGTAACAACTGTGGCACCTGATTGGACGGATCCACCCATTGCCGTACTCGATCCGGCAACACCATGCATTGAAGAAGCAGCTCCAACCGATGAGACAGATACGGAAGTTGATTGCGCTGGCTGATTAACCACAACATGCGCTGCTGCAGGGGATGACATATTCTGGAAGATATTACCACCTGGTTTACCAACGGCTTTAGCAAGATAATTTGGTAAGGTATAAATCAAGATCAACAAAATAAAGGAGGTAAAGAATAATGCCAATGGTTTTTCTAGACTTGTGGAATCACTAATCGCTGTTATTTTTAAGCTTTGGAATAACGTAAATGCCACACCCAGAATAAATATCACGGCAAGTAATCTCACACCTGCTCTTAATAAATGTTGTATCGACTTATAAAATAAATCCTGTATTGGCTTAAATACACCAAGCGGCACAACAATAAGCGACAACACTGCTACAAAATAAAACAGTACAACTGAAATAATAATCTGCGCACCAATGGCAGCAAAGATAAGCAGAAGCCCCATGCCCAACACCAGATAAAGCATTGACAGCCCCATGTTGAATGTCCCGTATTGCACAGAGATCTTAAGCATCGACACGCCCGCTTTAAAACCGATCCCCCACAGCTTTCCTGGACTATATAGCAAGGCTTGGGATTTCTCAGGTGCCACGATATAGCCCACCTTTATAAAGGTTGCCAAGATCATCTGCAGCAGTTCAGGGAAATATTTGACGATGGTAAAAAACAAGCCAATTTTAATAATCTTAACAATAAGATTACCAACACCTTCATCTTGTTTAATAATCCAAACAAGTCCAAAGATCACAAGCTCAAGACTGGCAACAATTGCCAAAAGCGCTAATGCAGAACCTTGCAATGCACTAAATTTTGCATTGATTTGCTCGATAAAGCCAAACTGGATTTTATCAAGTAGCTGTGTTCCTAACACACTGGTTACATCTGCCATATCTTACCTATTGGTTACCTTGCGCATCGTTGCCTAAAATTTTTGCAAATGGATTCTCAACTGGACCACCACTGCCATCACCACCTTCAAACTGGTCTGCCGTTGGGTTTTGACCAACATCAGCAAAGAAATCTTGTTTTGATTGCCCATCATCTTGCAACAACTTATCAAACACCTTAAGCCCTTTAGATGTTTTTTTGTTCATCTCCTGTAATAGGCCTTGATTACTATTGTTTGTACTATTATTTGTTGAATTGGTTGTATTATTAGTATCACTATTTGAGCTATAGGGATTGTTGTAATTATTATTACTACTATCCGATGAGCCATCATAGGCAGAAACCTGTGCACACCAACCCAGTAAGATCAAAACAACACACAAAAAACGCATTATTCACTCTGCCCGTATGGTGGTAAATAAGTATCTTTAGTGACTAATACTGAGAACTCTTTACCGGAGTTAATGGTAATTGTCGGTTTTAAATTCATTGCCCTATCGGTAATCTTACCACCCACTTGTGATGCAGTTTGCCCTAAACTTTGCAACACAGAATTTTGTGCAACATTGCCGTAGTTTGCGGTACAGTTACCATTAGCATCACAGACTGTTGCGTTAGATTGTGTTGCCACTTGCGCTGCCACTGCCGGCACATTAAAGACGGTTGACAAGGCTGCAGCACCAATTAACTGCCCCCAGTGGTTATTTACTTCATCCGCTAAACCTGAAACGCCTGAGTCATCCATACCTTGCTGGTTTGGTAAAATAATGGATGTACCATCTGGGCGAATTAAACGAATAAACTTAACCTGCACACTGGTATCACCATAAACCGTGCTTGAATTATATTGCCCAATCAACGAGCTTCCTCTTGGAATTAACAGTACCGAACCTGTTAATGTATCATAAACATCTTTCGCAACACGCGCGACAATAGTCCCTGGCAGATCCGATACAATTTTCGTCTGCAAAATGGCAGGAATGGAATTGCCAGCCATAATTACATTATCTGAAATCGGCTTTTGAATGGTATTTTCATTGGTAATGTCTTTTGCCGTTAAGCCACCTTTCATAAAGTTTTCACGCTGTTCTTCAGGTGTTTTAGCCGCCTGCTGTCCATCTTGCTTGGCTTTATCTTTATCCTGTCCATCTTGAGGAATTGGACGCGGCGCACCACCACCAAAGAAAATTGGCGCATTCATAGCCTCGCGATCCATGGGTGAGTAACTTGGTTCTGCTGGCTTTTGCACAGATCTTGGCTGATTTTTCAAACTATTAATTTGTGTTTGCAATTCTTGTAGTTGCGAGCGCTGTTGATTAATCATACGCTGTAGTTCTGGGTTTTCTTGTTGCACCACTTTAACAGGCTGATCCATCCCTAAACGCTTACGAATTGCTTGTGCATCTTTATAACTGGATAGTTCATCAGAGACTTTGAGGCTTGCTCCTGAAGCGTTGGCGCTAAGATCAGAACTATTCATGCCAGTCGAGCTTTTCTTTGGTGCATTAATCGAAAAAATAAATGCCACAATAATAATTAAAAGCAACCCGCCACCAACAATAGTGATTAACTTTTTGTTTAGCTCTGATGATTTTGGCGGTGACGCCCTTAATCCCAGTTTATTTTGTTCTTTCTTAGCCATAATAACCCTTGATTATGCTTACTTTTGTGAAATCTCAACAACTGTTTCACCTGACTGCTTAGTGCCTACTTTTAAATAGGCATTTTTAATAACCGTGTCAATCACCATATAGTCACCCTTCATGCGCCAGTTAAAGTTTGCTGTGCCATATTCACCATCATTTGATTGAACAAATGGCACTGGCATTGTTGCATTACTAACTACCACCTCATGCGGAAACTTAATAAAGGTCTGATGTCCTGAGCTAAATATCTGCTCTGGATACCATTTTGGTGTGTCACCTTTTAACATACTCCAATTATAGTTGAAATTCATATTAGATAAACTCAAGTCAAGACCGCCATCTTGCTGTGGTGGTGGCAATAATTTGCTATCGCCATCGGACGCATTCATATCACCTAGATTACCACCATTAAATCCTTGAACCATCGCGCTTGGATATTGCCATTTAACCGATACCATTGCTTGATCTTGATCCACTGATTTTAAAATCAAATGATAGGTGCGTTTATTCGTTGTGATAATCATTGAGTTAGTTAGATCTGATTTTTGCGGCTTAATCAAAATATGCCAACGTAAATCTTTACCTTCACCACTATAGGTTGAAGCAATCTGCCAGCGAAGCGTATCACCCGCTGCTTGCGATATAATTTTCTCACCTGGCTCAAATACCACATCAGTAATATTCAAAGGCGCGGTATAAATCGTATACATCGCCCCTGGCATATAGCTATAAGTCATCATCGCATTAAAAAAGTCACTTTGATCAGGGAATTGCTGAGCATCTTTGTTAGCTTCAGCAACTGCTGCTTCTTTGGTCAAAACTGGCTTTTGCGCTGCTTTCTCAGCTTTACTATTTGGCACAGGACGAAGTTGCCCTGGCATTGGTACTGGAATATACTCACGCACTACCTTAGTGCCTGCGGCATCTGCAGGTTTTGCTTGCACAAATTTACCTGAGTCAATGTCACCTTGATAACTATTTGTCGCACAGCCTGCCATTGCAATTGCAGTAAGTGGTAATAAACGGCTAATTTTATTTAATTTCATTGACTTGATCCTTTTTCGCTAAATGAGAAGAAACCTATTTTTAAACCCAGTGGGTTAATGACCATTTGATTTAATGTCTTAGGCGGGAAGCTTGGTGAGAAAGTGAATATGCCACTATATGTTTTCACACTCTCGACACCGCCATCTTTATTGTATGTCGTTGACTGGAAGGTCACCTCAAAGCTATTATTGCTCGCCTCATTGGCATTGGTTACCACCGTCGTAATTGTTTTATCACCAACAAGCTTTAATGGGTTAATCGCTTGATAAACCTGCTTTAATTGGTCTTCTGCGCGACCTGATACCGCAAGTAATGCTGACTGCCACTGACGATTAAGAACGACTGGATCCAACGGAATCTCAGTAATATTTTTAATAAAATCACTAACAAATGCAATTTTTTGCGCGACCGTCGGCGTATAGCTCTGTGATGCAGTTTGCACGTTTACTACACTTTCTTGCGGCTTAACCTCAGCAACATAAACGTACATTTGCTGACGGTTCGCTTCAATAATAATTGCAAGCAATAATAAGATACAAACGATCAAAATAGCAATTGCTGCTATCATCCAATTGCGCGCTTGTTTTTTAGCACTACCAATGCGCAGCTCCCACTCTTCATAGGCTTTCTGATAGTCTGTTTTCTGCACTTTTTGTGCCTTTTGCGCTTTTTGCGTTTCTTGTATTTCTTTTTCCATCTACAATAACCTTTCAATTGCTAGATTTTGAATATAGATTCCTAAAGGATTAATTTTCACCTGCTCTTTCGTTGTCAACGGTTGATGCCCAAACTGTCCAGAAACAACTAGTATTGCCGTACCTTTTTTATCAACCAACTCACCGCTGAAATTTAAATCATTCATCGTAAATTTATCAAATGTTGCTGCTTTGAGCTGACTCTGTGAGATTCCAGCAACACCTTGCTTTAATGCAAGCTGTGAGGCTTCATCTAGGAAATTGTTATAAATACCACCTGATTGATCACTTATTAAGAGTGACTTAACAAACCCCTCTAACACTGTTTGACTCACAGTGTAATTAGGACTCAAAAACTCAGGCGGGGACTTTAAAAAACCTTTACTTGTGACCTGTTCAACCAATATTTTATACGGGATTGAGTTTAAGTAACCCACTAAAATCAGTGATAAAAAAAAGCTTAATCCCGCCCCACTAAAAAAGACAACACGCCAAATATACGCTTTATAAATCAGCTGTCCAATCGGTTTGTCAAACAACTGATTTTGCTTCTGAAAGGGTGTAACCACTTCAGTTTGACGATAAGACTGAACTTCTTTACCAAAAGGGAAACCACTAGGTTGCATCTACGTCCCCCTTATAGTGTTCTTTGACAATGTCATATGCCCAATCAAGACCTCTGCCATGCAAGTAACTTTTTAAGAAATAATCATACCCCTTATGCTGCGCCAGAATTTCTCTAATGTGCTTACGATCCTCAGGGCGACTCACTGCACAAAAAGCCAGAGCTATGGGTCCCAAACCTAGATCAAATAAGCAATTACCTTTATGTGACTGGAAATAATATTGCCGCTTTGGCATCGCGTGCGCTAAAATCTGCACTTGCCTTAAGTTAAGTCCAAGCGACTCATAGCCTTGCGAAACCGCAGGCTCCATCGCGCGATCATTTGGTAAGAAAATGCGTGATGGGCAAGACTCATTAAGCGCTGACACTAAGGGTGATTTCACCGCATCATCGACTGATTGTGTTGCAAAAATCACTGACACATTAAGCTTTCTTAATGTCTTTAACCATTCTTTAATTTTTGAGGCAAAAATTGGATGATCTAAAAATAGCCACGCCTCATCAAGGATCATTAAACTAGGTCGACCATCAAAGCGCTTCTCGAGAATATGGAAAATATAAGCTAGCACGGGGGCGATAATATTTGGCATTGCCATCAAGCGCTCCATCTCAAAACACTGCCAATTAGCATCACTAAAGTGCTCTTCATCACAATCGAGTATCTCACCATATGGACCACCCAACACATAGGAGTCAAGTGCCATTCTTAACGCTCTATCCTGAACAAAAGAACGAAGACCTGTCAGTGTACGCTGCTCTTTTGGCACCTCAGATAAGTTCATCAAAGCAAGCCAAACGGTTTCTTTAACCTCAGGTGTAATTTCCACCTTTTCATTTTCTAAAAGTCCAAGCACCCAATCATGTGCCCAAACTCGTTCAGTGGTTTCATCAATCTCGGCTAATGGCTGGAATACCAAACCGCCTTTACCGACATCACCTACTTCATAGAAATGACCTTTAACCCCTTGCGTTAATGCAAAGAAACTACCGCCTTTATCAAAAATAAATACTTGCGCGTTATTATAACGCAAAAATTGCGCTGCCATTACGTTTAACAATACGGATTTACCCGCACCAGTTGGCCCTAAAATCATTTGATGCCCAACATCACCAATATGATTAGACAATCTAAATGGCGTATTACCGGCTGTACGCGCATATAACAATGGTGGCGCTTTTAAATGCGCATTAATCTCAGGTCCTGCCCACACTGCTGAAAATGGCAATAAATGCGCCAAGTTTAAACTATGCATCAATGGCGTACGCACATTGGCATTTGCTTGCCCAGGAATCGATGATAACCATGCTTCAACTGAGTTAATCGTCTCTGACACAGTGACAAAACCAAGGCCGTTGACAACCCGCTCTACTTCACGCTGCTTCTCATACACTTTATCTTTATCGGTATCCCATACGGTCACTGTTGCCGTGTAGTAACCAAATGACACTAAGTCATCAGAAAGCTCAGATAGCGCCTCATCGGCATCATTGGATTTTTGTACAGCAGCACTATCGACCATAGCACTTTCGCTTTTTGACATCACTTCTTTTAAAATTGTCAATCCGCCTTTACGCTTTGCAAACCATTGACGCTTATAGCTTTTAAGCACTTTTTCGGCATCGGTTTTATCCAATGGCAAAAATCGTGTCACCCAACGGTATTGTAAAGGTAAATGATTTAAGCCATCTAAAATCGCAGGCACTGATGTTGTTGGAAACCCTAAAATAGAAATCGTTTTCAGATAATACTTACCCAACTTTGGCTCAAGTCCACCAAGAAGCGGGGTATCAGCTAACACCCCATCTAAATAGCTTGGATTATCCGGTACATTAACTTTATGTGCGCGCTCTGAAACGCAATTATGTAAGTAACTTAATGTTTCTTCATCACTTAGCTCAGCAATTTCATACATGTAATCCTGCATGATGTCATACAGTTGATTAACCGTTGCTGAGAAATAGTTCATAAGCTTCTTATAACCGGCGTCATGCTCATCATCACCCTTCTTCTCTTTAACAAAAAGACCTGAAAGCTTAGAAACCGATTCTTTTTGCGGCAAATATTGAAAGGTTAAAAAATATTCACTCTCATAGTTCTCGCCTTTGCGTTCAAAAAGATCCTTGCGCTCAACATCGATTAGCCAACTCACTGGATCAGGGAAATAGTTCTCTGAAGGGTAGCTCATTGCTGCTTTGCGTCGCGCCTCAACATATAGCGCCCAACCAGAGCCTAAGCGCTTTAAGGTATTATTAAGTCGCGCGGTAATGGATACCAATTGTGACTGCGTTGAAGATTCAAGATCGGGTCCTCTAAACGCAAATGTTTTTTGAAACGAACCATCTTTATTCAATATCACGCCTTTATCGACAAGCACAGCCCAAGGCAATAAATCACTTATTCTGTCAGGCTTCTTTCTATACTCTGCGATATTGAACATATTAGCTATACACCATAATAATTTCGTTGTTTAACATGACGCACCATGACTTGGAAAAACTGCGGGTCTTTTTTGGTCATCAATACGGCAACAGTATGCATAATAATAAAGATAGGAATGCCATACCAAGACTGCATACCAAGAACAATAGCCGCTCCCAAAGTACCATTTAAAATAAAAAACTGTCTGGGTACACCTGCCGTTAAAAGCGGTGTTGTTAGAGAGTTGTGTATCTTGATCACAAATCCAGGCACTGCCATTGTTACGCATCCTTTTTTAGTTGTTGAGTTTTGTATTTTTTAGCTATTAAAAAATATTAGAAAATCAACCCTGATCCACGGTTAAATAATCCAGAAATCAAGCTGGCTGCAGTAAAGGCAATTGCAAGCCCCATCACCACTTGAAATAGACGTCTAACACCACTACCACCTTCACCAAAGGCGATACCCAAGCCTGCAATTACGATACAGATCACACCTGCCATTTGCGCAATCGGCCCTGAGATTACATCCATAATCTGTTGTAAAGGTCCTGTCATCGCTGAAAATGCATTATTCTGCGTATCGGTTGCAAAACTCACTGCCACAGTTAACGGCAACATTGATAATGCAAATAGTGCACGCTTTAAAAACTCAAGATAATGCTTCATTCTTTATTTCTCCTTTTAAAAGGGTTCCTGACTAAATGTTTAAGGTTATATTAGTCAAATATATTGGCAAATCAAGAATTGGATGCTGCAAAATAGGATAAATATCTGATTAAGCAATGTTAGAAACACGCCCATAAATGACGGTTAAAGATATTATTAAAACATTAAATGTATATTATTTTCTCTTAAGACTTTTACCTGCGCCCCCAAAAGATAAGCATCAAGCAGCATCTTTTGTGCAGAAAGCGTGACATCGTAATCATCAGACTGGATATACAACTCGACACTTTTAAGTTCCGCCTCATTAGATGATGCCACTAACTCTGTAAGCAGGGTCTGCACTGTTGCTATTTGTTGTTGTGAAAAAGACAATTTCAATGACTTAATATTTTTATCAACATACTTAGCAATCGGTTCAATTGATAACGCATTAATTCGTAGCTGATCATTGTAGGCATCGATACTTGCCTCACCTTCAACAATCACTGTTTCATCAACAGAGATCAAATGCTTAACCGCGTCATATAATTCACTAAAGATCACCAACTCTAGGCGCTCACAACCATCATCAATTTGCAAAACCCCCATTAGTTTTCCTGACTTTGTTTTACGCTGCGCCATCGCGACGACAACACCCGCAAGCAAAATCGACTCTTTACGCGTTGTTGCAGTAATGCGACTTAATGATTGTACTTTAAAGTGGTTAAGCCATATTCTATCTTCATCGATAATATGCCCTGATAAGAACATGCCCAATACTGATTTTTCAAAAATCAACTTATCCTTAGTACTCCAGCTTGGCACATTAATATGTGATATGTCACGCGCTGTATCATTTGAAGCCTCAGGTTCACTAAAACCGAATAAATCAAGCTGCCCACTATTTTGCATCTGGCTTTTTTGCTCAGCTGCCTTCATTGCATCCTCAATCGTTGCAATAAGTGTTTGTCTGTTTTTGGCAAAACCATCCATTGCACCTGCGTAAATAAGTGCCTCACAGACACGTTTATTGGCTTTACGCGTATCAACACGCGCACAGAAATCATACAAATCCTTAAATACCCCATTTTGCTGGCGCTCCGCCAAAATCCCTTCAATTGCTGCAAGACCAACGCCTTTGATCGCACCTAGACCATAGACAAGCTCAGTCTGTTGATTGACCGTAAAGTAATAATCACTGATATTAATATGCGGCAAAATGAGCTTTATTTGCATCTTTTGGCATTCTGAAATGAAGTTCACCACCTTATCCGTGTTATCCATATCCGACGATAATACCGCTGCCATAAAGGCTTCTGGATAGTGCGCCTTTAAAAAGGCAGTTTGATAAGATACCAAAGCATATGCCGCAGAATGTGATTTATTAAAACCATATTTTGCAAACTCTTCCATCAAATCGAAAATTGAACTTGCAAGCTTGGCGTCAATGCCATTTTCAGCAGCCCCTTTTTCAAAGGTCTCACGCTGCTTTGCCATCTCTTCAGGGATTTTTTTACCCATCGCCCTGCGCAATAAATCTGCACCTCCTAGCGAGTAATTCGCTAGAATCTGCGCAATCTGCATCACTTGCTCTTGATATAAAATCGTCCCATAGGTTTCTTCCAATACATCTTTCAAATCAGGATGCGGATAGCTTACTTCTTGTCTGCCGTGCTTACGATTAACAAAGTCATCTACCATGCCCGAGCCTAAAGGTCCAGGGCGATACAACGCCACCAAAGCGATAATATCTTCAAAGCAATCCGGTCTTAGGCGTTTGATCAACTCCTTCATACCGCGTGACTCCAGCTGAAAGACACCGGTTGTCTCGCCATTTTGCAAGAGCTGAAAGGTTTTTTTATCGGTCATTGGAATCAGCGCGATATCAAGTGCAGACTCATTTTGTAAGTGTCTTTGTTTATTAACAATTTTTAAAGCATTATCAATGATGGTTAAATTTCTTAAACCCAAAAAGTCAAACTTAACCAAGCCAACTTCTTCAACGTCTTTTTTATCAAACTGTGTGACCAGTTGCTTGGTACCTTCTTCACAATAAACCGGCGAGAAGTCCGTGACTTTTGAAGGTGAGATCACGACCCCTGCAGCATGTTTTCCGACACTGCGCGTCAAACCTTCAAGCTTTAGTGCAATCTTAATAATCTCATCTGCTGTTTCATCCTGCTGACACAAATCATGCAATGGCGTTTCAGGGGCGCAGGCGTCCTTAAGTTTAATGCCAAGATCATTGGGAATTAACTTGGCAATCCTATCTACAAAACCATAAGGCTGCCCAAGCACACGCCCAACATCGCGCACTACGGCTTTAGCTGCCATCGATCCATAGGTAATGATTTGTGAGACGCTCTCACTACCATATTTTTGCGCAACATACTCAATCACGCGATCACGACCATCCATACAAAAATCAATATCAAAATCGGGCATCGATACCCGTTCAGGATTTAGAAAGCGCTCAAATAGCAAACCATAAGGGATCGGATCAATATCGGTAATCTTAAGCGCATAAGCAACCAAGGATCCCGCACCTGAACCTCGTCCTGGTCCCACAGGAATGTCATGGTCTTTTGACCATTGAATAAAATCTGCAACGATCAGGAAATACCCTGGAAAACCCATCTGACAAATCACATCAATCTCAACTTGCAAGCGTGCTTTATAACTTTCGATAATGGCGGATCTATCTTCGTCTTTTTTGCCCATCAAAATAAAAGCAAAGCGCTCATCCAATCCTTTAAAAGAAACCTCGGCAAAATATTCCGCTTCAGTCATGCCCTCTGGGATATCAAAACGTGGTAACACCGCATCACCCAAATTAAACATGACATTAGCATTTTGTGCGATATATACACTATTACTCAAACTTTGCGGGATATCCGCAAATAGCTCACACATTTCATCGGCCGAGCGCAAGTATTGCTTAGGCGTGTATTGACTTTTACGCGCCTGATCTAACAAGGTATAACCTTGGTAAATACCGACACGCACCTCGTGATCCGAATACTCATCTTCATTTAAGAAACGTACATCATTAGTTGCCACCACTGCCACTTGGTGCTCTTGCGCTAAAGCAACTGCCTTTTGAATATAATCTTCCTCACCATCATGACCAATGCGCTGAAGCTCGATAAAGAAGTTTTCTTTAGGGACAATTTTAAGGTATGCCTCTAAAATATTTTCTGCTTCAGTATCTTTTTGCGCGAAATAACTCTGCGCAATCTCGCCTTTAACCCCACCGCTTAGTACAAAAACATGTGTGAAATCAAAGCTTGCTAGTGTGCTTTTTGGCAACACAGGAATGCCATTGACTCTATTGGCATAAAGATAAGCATGTGAAATCAAATCAACAATGACTTGATAGCCTTGATTATCTTTAGCAATTAACGTTAACGGATAATGCGCACCATCAACCTCAATCCATATTTCACTGCCAAATATTGGTTTAACGCCACTGGCAAGTGCCGCCTTATAAAACTTCACTGCGGCAAACATATTGCACATATCAGTTAACGCAACCGCTGCCAACTCGCGCTTAACACATTCTTCAAGCAATGGTTTAATGCGGATAATGCTATCCATCAACGAGTACTCGCTGTGCAGTTTCAAATGAACATAACGTGCCGACATAATCTTACTCTCTACTGATTTTCAAATACACTACCAATGGTATCAAATTTAACAGGGACAGGCTTATCTTTAAGCGCTTTAATTTTTGACTCATAGGCTGGTATGACCAACCGCTGCCAATTATCATTAAAAGATGTCAGTTCTTTATACCTAGATAATACCTCGTCAATATAATGCATCACACGCGGCAAATAACAGAGATAATTTTTACGTTTGTTTTGAATATCTTGCCGCGTGAAAATCCCCAAACATTTTAAGTGTCGCTGCAATCCCATTAGATCAAACCAGTATCTAAATTTATCCAAGGTGGTTTCTTGATTTAATAAGCCTTGCGCTTGCGCTCTGTGATAACATAAGCTTATACCTTGATCGACAAGCGACTTTGGCAGAGTTAAATAACAATCTTTCAATACTGATACCAAATCATAGGTAATCGGACCATTCACGGCATCTTGAAAATCAATTAATCCTAATGTTTGATTCGGCAAACACATCATGTTTTTACTATGGAAATCTCTAAACACAAACACATTGGGTTGTTCAAGTGCGTTAGCAACAAGAAGCGACTGCAATTGATGATAAGGCGCCTCCAATAGATGCAAGGTCTCCGCATCAAGTCCCAACCATTGCCAAAACCAAAGTTTCATCACATCAAGTTCAGAAGCAAATTTTGTTTTTTCATAATTAGGGAAAAGTGCTTTATCAATCTGCCAAAACGTTGGAATCAATGCCAACACCTGCTCATATTGCTTAATATTTTTTTCAGCATGCACCGCATGATAAAGTTGAGTATCGCCAAAATCATCTAATAATAAAAAACCGCTTTCTTGGTCATAGGCATAACATTCTGGCGTTTGTAAATTAAAGTAACGCAAAAGGCGCGTAACCCTAAAAAACACATCAGGTTTCTCTCGATCCAATGGTGCATCCATCACAACATAACTTTTATTGTCAAGATTAACGCGATAATACTGACGGAAACTGGCATCACCAACAATTGGCACCAAGGTAGGCTCCGTGTTGGGGAACAGCGTTTTTAGCCATTCGATAATTTGCAAAAACCTAGATTGCACGACTTTTTCCTAGAAATCTAACAACAACGCGATAGAATAGCAGTAGTTTTGGTTTGATGAAACCTAGAATTCCTAGCAAACAGGCAAAAGGATATTTTTTATTCAATGAACAAATTAATGAATTTACACCGAAAAATTTTGCCTTTGGCAATGCTTTGTGCCATCCCGGGTATTGGTCTTAGCAAGATTACCATTGAAAATCCTTTGCAAAAATCTTGGCAATGCAGTGCCAACGGTGACACATGGCAATGTGTTGAGATTAACAGTAATAATGCGGATTTATTTAAAAAAGGCGTGTTACCCAAAGAGAAAAAACAAATTATCGCTGATGCCTTAGGCTGGGTGCCAACCAATGATCCTAACAATATTTGCGGCGGCTACTATTATCAAGCACCGATTAACAAGAACCCTTCAAATGAAGCCAAAATCAACGCCCAGCAATATCAATATGCCAGAAGCGGCACGATTACTGCCGAAGGCGCAGTTGAAGTAAATAAAGGCAACCAATACCTTGCTGCTGACAAGGCTGTTTTAAAACAAAACAAAGACAAAAAGATTGATCAGATTGACTTAACAGGTAACGTTAATCTAAGCCAACCAGGGCAACTTGCGATTGGCTCACAGGGACAAGCCAATATTAGCAATAACACTGCAACACTAGATGACACCTACTACCTAATTCGCGTACGCCAAAAGCCTGGTGGATCAATGGCGAATTTAACCTCTGACGAAATTAATAATAAAGCAAGTAATTTCACAGGTTACGCCCATGGTCATGCTAACCAAATTATTCAAAAGAGCAAAACAGATTACACGCTAAAAAAAGCAACCTACGCCACAGACAGTCCCTACGGCAATGACTGGATGTTGGGCGCCACAACGATTGATCTTGACCGAGAATCAGGGCTTGGCACTGCTTACAACACCTTATTCTATGTTAAGGATGTACCTATTTTATATTGGCCATATATGACCTTCCCGATTGACAATCGTCGCCGTACTGGTTTCTTATACCCCACAGCGGGCTACAATAGCAACTCCGGCTATTATTTATCGACTCCTTTTTATTGGAACCTGGCACCTAACTACGATTTGCTGTTAACGCCAACCATCTATAATCATCGTGGTATTTTAATGGATGGTAACTTTCGTTATCTAACCGAAACTCAAAGTGGCAATCTCGACCTTCAATATATGCCACATGATCGGCGTAACAACACTAATCGTAAAGCACTTTCTTTTACTGATAATGGTCAGTATGGCAGAAACTGGTCAAGCTACATTAATTATCAGTACATTGGCGACAAAGACTTCTACAATGACTTTGATAGTGACAATATAGGTCTTTCAACACAAACCTTACTTGATCGCCAAGCATCTGTCAGTTACATTGACCCACACTGGAATTTCAATACCACCGTGCAATCCTATGACGTCATTGATGATACGATGTTTCTGGCAAACCGTCCTTATTCAACCTTGCCGCAAATCAATGCCAATGCCGCATACCCAGGACTCTTGCCGCACATGGACTTTAATTGGGATAACCAATTCACCTACTTTGCAAAACCTGGATTAAACGGGGTATCGCAAGTTGAAGGTCAACGTTATTATAGCGCGCCGAAAGTAAGCTTCCCTTTCCAGAAAAGCTGGGGCTTTTTTACGCCATCACTGACGCTCTCTGAAACTGCATATACCTTGCAAAATAGAAGCGCTGCAAGCACAACTGGCTTCAGTCAAAACCAATACCCTGAGCAAAACATCATTAGAAGTTTACCCATTATCAACATTGATACTGGTTTATATTTTGATCGAAAATTTAGCTTTAATGATCACAGCTACACACAAACACTAGAACCGCGGCTATTCTATACGTACATCCCATATCAAAATCAAAGCAACATCCCGTTGTTTGATACCTCATTGAGTAATTTTAGTTACGCATCTTTATTCCAGACCAATGTCTTTACTGGAATTGACCGCATTAATAATGCCAATCAAGTTTCTTACGCACTGGAAACCTCGGTCAATGATCAAGACACAGGAATGAGCGTACTAAGCGCCGGTATTGGGCAGATTCTTTATTTTGCTGATCGCAAAGTATCGTTATGTTCTGGCACAAATGCTGATTGCACTAACTCGTACGTACCTTTCCACGACAGTACTACTTCTGATATTGCGGCATTTTTTAACTATCGCTTTTTGCCACATTGGCAACTGATGACTTCAGGCACTTACAACCCGATCAACAACAATGTTGATTCACAGACTTATCAAATCCAATACATGCCTGATAATAACCACATCTTCAATGTGGCATATCAAAATATCAAAAATAACTACGCACTCTTGACACCTGATCAGATACGCCAGAATGTTCCACCTGACCCATTATCACAAGTTACTGTTTCAAGCATTTGGCGCTTGACACCGCATTGGTCAGTAACGGGGCTTTGGAGTTATGCATTTAACTCAAGACACACGACCAATATGTTTGCTGGCATTCAATACGATGCCTGCAGTTGGGCGGTTCGTTTCTTAGCACAACGCTATGTTAACTCATCAAGTGACCCAAACAATCCAACCAACATTACAGGACCACTGACCAATGCCTTTATTGTTCAGTTTGAATTAAAAGGCTTAGGCGGTAGTAGTGAAAGCTCGCTTGATGAGCGTCTGACCATGATCCCAGGCTACACACCAAATGGCGGGTTTAACTAACGCTGAGAAAGACTATTCAACACTTGGCTATGGGTATATAATGCTTGGCATTACTAAGCTTTAGTTGACTTTTTCATGCACTTACGCACTAAATTTATAACGCTTACTAGCACTCTTGTTCTCAGTTCTTTGGCATTTGCTGATACGCCTCCTGCCCTATTGCAAAAACCGAGCGTCACACATGCACAAAACACCACCGTCAAGGGCAAACATTTAATCAATGAGATTGTTGCCATCGTCAATGATCAGGCGATCACCTTAGATCAATTAAATATTGAAGTTGCTAAAACCAAAGCACAACTAGATAGCAATCCTAATGCTCAGGTGCCAGACGACCTCACCCTGCAACGTCAAGTCTTGCAACAGCTGATTAACCAGACCATTGCCCTACAAATGGCAAAGCGCCAAGGCATTAGCGTCACTGACGATGAAGTTAATAACTCAATTACCGAAGTAACGGCGCAAAACGGAATTACGTTAGCACAGCTCAAACAAAAGCTTAAAGCATCAAATCTTGACTACAGCACCTATTATCAAACGGTCAAAGATCAGCTTATCATTAACAAACTGCAACAACGTGCCGTTGCGGGCAAGGTTTATATCTCACCAACAGAAGTTGATAAGTACATCAAAAAGCATTTTAGTGATAATCAAACTGAATATTTAGTTAACAATATCGTCTTGTCTCTACCTGATAACCCAACGACTGAAGATCAACAAAAAGTAATAGCGCAGGCGAAAGAGATTATTCAATCAATCAAAGATAAAAAAATCACCTTTGCCGATGCTGCTAAAAAATACTCGCAAGCAGGCAATGCAAGTAGCGGTGGCTCACTTGACTGGAAAACACTTAATAAACTACCAAGCATCTATCAAAACAAAGTTGAAGCACTGCAAAATGGACAAATCAGTGCACCATTTATTGCTAATGGTAGCGTTCAAATTATTGAACTCGCCGACAGTAAAACACCGGAAAGTGCCAAGCACTTTGTTGAACAATATCACGTTCAACAAATCGTGATCAACACCTCTCCAGTTGTTACCGACAATGATGCAAAAGCTAAATTAATGCGCATTTTAACCGCACTTGACAACCATCAATCATTTAGTGACCTAGCCAAAGCAAACTCTGATGCACTTGATAATGCCGATAGTGGTGGCGACATGGGCTGGATTAGCTTAAATGCTCAACCACCAGCATTAGCACAAGCAATTAAAGCGGCTAAGCTAAAGAAAGTAAGCGCGCCTTTTAAGGTGAATAATGGCTGGCAAATCATTGAAGTGCTTGCAAAACGCAAACAAGATGACACCGCCAATTATCAAAAAGAACAAGCAATGATGGCGTTATTTAATGAAAACGCGCAACAAGCCTTAAAAACGTGGATGCTATCATTGCGTGATAGCGCGTATGTTGAAATCGTTGATCAAAATTTAAATTTGCCTGAGGCATAAAAACACAAGAGACATTAAATGCATAAAGCCAAAAAGTCTTTAGGGCAAAATTTTTTACAAGATGAGAACATTATTGCCAATATCGTTCATCAGTCTGGGATAAAAAAAGATGATGATGTTATCGAGATTGGCCCTGGTCTTGGCGCATTAACACGCCATATTCTTCAAATCACCAAAGCTATCCAAGTTATCGAATTTGATGAAGATGTGATCCTGCCATTGACAGCTGCTTGCGCGATGTATGGCAAGCTTAATATTTGCCAGCAAGATGTATTAACCGTTAACTTTAATGACTTTTATCATGGCGAAAAAATAAAGCTCATTGGTAACTTGCCCTATAATATTTCCTCACCTATTCTTTTTCATTTAATCGAATATGCAGCGCTTTTCAAAGATATGCATTTTATGCTGCAAAAAGAAGTGGTTGACCGCGTTGCTGCCGCGCCTTCTGAAAAAAACTATGGTCGCTTAAGTGTCATGCTACAATACCACTTCAGATGTGAAGCGCTATTCACTGTTCCTGCCACCGCATTTAAGCCAGCGCCAAAAGTCGAATCGCGTATTTTACGCTTAACGCCTTATAATGAATTACCATTTATTGCCAATGACTATACGCTTTTTGCCAAAGTTGTTAAACAAGCTTTCCAGATGCGTCGCAAGACTTTGCGTAACAACCTCAAGGCACTTGTTCCTGCGAGTGAACTAGATAATTTACCCGTTGATTTGACACTTCGTCCTGAAAATCTAAGCGTTGCCGATTTTGTTAAATTAAGCAATCACATAGGAGCACTATAAATGGCAAGTTATGTGATTGGTGATGTTCAAGGGTGCTATGCTGAATTAATGCAATTAATTGATAAAATCCAGTTTAATCCAGACAATGATAAGCTTATTTTTACTGGTGATCTTGTTAATCGCGGACCGCAATCGCTTGAAGTCTTGCGTTTTGTTAAATCTTTAGGCAAGTCTGCCAAAGTGGTTTTAGGCAATCACGATTTATATCTTCTTGCCATTGCCTATGGCTATTTACCGACTGCTAAGAAAGACACACTTAACCCCATTTTAGAAGCTGAAGATAAAAACGAATTAATCCAATGGTTGCGGCAACAGCACTTTCTATATAGTCACAAAAAACACCTTATCACTCATGCGGGCATCCCACCAATTTGGTCACTTAAAAAAGCCAAACGTTTGGGGTTAGAGCTTGAGTTTGTACTGCAAACCGATATGTGCTTTCAGCTTTTTATGAGCAACTTATTTGGTAATGAACCCGATCTTTGGCAAGATAATTTAGAAGCTGTTAACCGTTGGCGCTGCATTGCTAATTATTTCACACGCATGCGCTTATGTGATCAAAATAGTCGCTTGGATTTTTCTTTCAAAGGTGAGCTTAATAATAAACCTGATCACCTTGATGCATGGTTTAACATCCCTAATGCCAAAATTGATGCAAAATACACACTTATTTTTGGACATTGGGCAGCACTAAATGGTGTTAGCAACAACCCACGCTGTATTGCGATTGATACAGGGTGCGTTTGGGGTGGCAAGCTAAGTGCTTACTGTATTGATACACAAGAGATTCATCAGGTCGATGCAATTAATTTAATTAAGGAGATCGAATAAATGGCAAAAATACTGGTTATTCATGGACCTAATTTAAACTTACTAGGTCAACGCGAGACGGATATTTACGGCACTGCAACATTAGACAATGTAAATAACAAGCTTATCGAGCTTGCTGAGTCAAAAAAAATGCATTGCAGCTGCTTTCAGTCAAACCATGAAGGCGCGATTGTTGATCAATTGCAGCAAGCTCAAGGTAATTATGACTTTATTATTATTAATCCAGCAGCATACACACATACCAGTGTTGCCATCCGTGATGCACTTCTTGCCATCAACATTCCTTTTATTGAAACACACTTATCAAACCCTGATAAACGCGAGCTTTTTCGCCACCATTCATACCTTTCTGACATTGCCTACGGCATTGTTTCAGGCATGGGTGCTAAAAGCTATGAACTGGCAATGCATGCGGCGATTGATTACTGTCAACATAACTGCATATGACGGTTTACTGAATAATAATTAGATATAACCCACACCTAAAAAGCGAAAACAACACGTGACATTTTGATCGTTTGCCGCAACAATGTCTGGTTGGAATGAGTTAAACAAACGTTAAATCTAAACAAAGGTTAATTAAAACAGATGGATATTCAAAAGATTGAACAACTGATCGCATTGATTGAAAAGTCAAATGTTAACGAAATTGAAATCAAAGAAGGCGAAACTTCCATTCGCATTACCGGCAGTCATCCGCAGCCGATGCATGCTTTAGCGCCACAGCAATTTATTCATCACACCCCTGCTGCTATGCCGCATCAGCCTGTTACTGCCGAACTACAAGCTCAACAAGCAGCACCTGCAGCAAAGCCTGCTGATAGCCTACCACAAGGCAAACAAGTTAAGTCTCCGATGGTTGGTACTTTCTATCAATCACCTTCACCAGGCGCTGCTTCTTTCGTTACCGAAGGTCAAGCCGTTAAAGCAGGTGATACCTTATGTATTATTGAAGCAATGAAGATCATGAATCAAATCGAAGCTGATCACTCTGGTACTGTGCTTAAAATTCTTGTGGAAGATGGTTCACCCGTTGAATACGATCAACCACTTTTCATTATTGGCTAAGCCAATTCTCATTGTATAGATATTAAAACAGTTTTTGACAGGCTTGATATGATAAAAAAACTCTTAATTGCAAATCGTGGTGAAATTGCACTTAGAATCCTTCGCGCATGCCGTGAATTAGGCATTAAAACCGTTGCTGTTCACTCGACAGTTGATCGCGATTTGATGCACGTGAAACTCGCGGATGAAACTATTTGTATTGGACCTGCGAGCCCTACAAACAGCTATTTGCATATTCCTGCAATTATCGCTGCCGCTGAAGTCTCTGGTGCTGATGCCATTCACCCAGGTTATGGCTTTTTATCCGAAAATGCTGACTTTGCCGATGCCGTTGAATCTAGTGGCTTTATTTTTGTTGGTCCACGCGCGGAAAGCATTCGTGTGATGGGCGACAAAGTTGCCGCAATTAAAGCGATGAAAGAGGCAGGAGTGCCATGTGTACCTGGCTCTAATGGCCCAATCAGCAAAGATCCACAAAAAAATCTAGCGATGGCAGATAACATTGGTTATCCGATCATGATCAAAGCCGCTGGTGGCGGTGGCGGTCGTGGTATGCGTGTTGTACGCAAAAAAGAAGACTTGCTAAAGTTCATCGAAATGACACAAGCTGAAGCGAAAATGGCTTTCAATAACGACATGGTTTATATGGAGAAATTCCTTGAAAACCCGCGTCATATTGAAATTCAAGTCTTTGGTGATGGTGAAGGCAATGCCATTCATTTATTTGAGCGCGACTGTTCAACACAACGTCGCCATCAAAAAGTCATTGAAGAAGCACCTGCTGTCGGTCTTACTGACGAGCAACGCGCTGAGATCGGTAAACGCTGTGTCGATGCTTGTAAGATGCTTAAATACCGTGGCGCTGGAACTTTTGAGTTCTTATACGAAAATGGTGAATTCTACTTTATTGAGATGAACACACGTATTCAGGTTGAACACCCAGTGACTGAATCGATCACCAATATCGATTTAATCAAAGAGCAAATCCGCATTGCTTCAGGCGGCTCGCTGACATTTAAACAAGAAGATATTAAGATCACAGGACACGCGATTGAATGCCGTATTAATGCGGAAGATCCTGAGAAAATGATGCCTTGCCCTGGCAAGATTGATATCTATCACGCGCCAGGTGGTCCTGGTGTGCGTGTTGATTCGCACATATATTCTCAATACTTCGTGCCACCTAATTATGACTCAATGATTGCTAAAGTAATCGTCCATGCTCGCACACGTGATATCGCTATTCAACGTATGCAAAGCGCGCTTGAAGAGATGATTATCAGCGGCATTAAAACCAATATTCCATTGCATCATAAAATTCTTGCTGAGCGCGACTTCCAAAATGGTGGCACCAATATCCACTATCTTGAGAAAATGCTCGAGCGTGATAAAGCGTAACCCCATGTTGTGGAAAGAATTATCCCTTACTTGTCTTAAAGCTAACCTTGAAGCATTAGAAGACTATCTTTTAGCACAAGGCGCTTGTTCTGTTACTTATCAAGACGCAAAAGACCAACCGATCCTTGAGCCTAAGCCCGATGAAAACCCTTTATGGGATGAAGTGGTTTTGGTTGCACTTTTTACTGAAGAATATCAGCTATCTGATATTGCCACATCACTTGATCAAAGTGCGTTAAAGCCCAACATTATTGGCGACATTCATACACGTGAGTTTGCTGATCAAGATTGGACACGCACATGGATGGATGATTTCAAACCGATGCAGTTTGGACGTCGCTTATGGATTTATCCAAGCTGGTGTACACCGGAAATCCACAGTGACGATCAAGTCAACATCCTCCTTGATCCAGGACTTGCCTTTGGTACAGGTACACATCAAACAACTGCTTTGTGCCTTCAATGGCTTGAGCAGCATGTCACTACCAAAGATCATGTGATTGATCTTGGCTGCGGCTCCGGCATTTTGGCGGTTGCTGCCAAGAAGCTCGGTGCACATGACGTCATTGCCATTGACAATGATCCTCAAGCGATTTTAGCAACGCATGCTAATGCTGAGAAAAATGATATTAATGCTAATTTCGCGGCTTATCTACCCGATGCAGCACCTAAGTCAATCAAAACGGATATTTTAATTGCCAATATTCTTGCAGGCATCTTAATTGATCTTAAAGAGGTTATTGCTGATTTTATCAAACCGCATGGTAAGCTTGCCTTATCGGGTATTTTACAAGAGCAAGTGGGTGATATTATCAAGGCATTCTCACCCTATTTCATATTAAATGAGCCGACCTTTAAGGATGAATGGACACTAATTTCCGGCATCCGCAAGCCATAAAAAAGCATGAAAATAGGTCAATTTCACTCAGATAACATTTTATTCTTAGCACCAATGGCAGGCGTGACTGACTTGCCATTTCGTAAGCTGTGTAAAACGCATGGCGCAGGCTGGGTCGTATCGGAAATGGTTTGGTCGCATAAGCATCTATATGAAACACCCAAAACACAGCGCCGCATTGATCATAGTGATGAGGTCGCCCCCAAGATTATTCAAATCGCAGGTGGGGACCCTATCATGCTTGCTGAATCCGCTGTTTTAAATGTTGATAAAGGTGCTGATATTATCGATATCAATATGGGCTGTCCGGCTAAAAAAGTCTGCAATAAATTAGCAGGTTCTGCACTGATGCAAAATGAGCAACTGGTTGATGAGATTCTCTGTACAGTTGTCAATGCTGTGAATGTCCCTGTGACCTTAAAAATCCGTACTGGCTGGAGCAAGGATAATAAAAATGCCTTAAAGATTGCGCAAATTGCAGAGAATGCAGGCATTCATGCGCTTACTATTCATGGACGCACGCGCGATCAGAAATATACTGGTAATGCCGAATATGACCTTATTGCTGAAATCAAACAGCGCATTCATATACCCATCATTGCTAATGGCGATATCACCACACCTGAAAAAGCCAAAGAGGTGCTTGCTTACACCCAAGCTGATGCTCTGATGATTGGCAGAGGCGCACATGGCAATCCTTGGCTATTTCAGCAAATCAATGATTTTTTGCAAACTGGTCGCTACCAGCCATCACCTAACTTCACACAAAAATTAAATATCATCATTGAGCATGTCAAAGCCATGCATAGCTTTTATGGTGATTACATGGGTGTGCGTTTTGCGCGCAAACACATTACTTGGTATTTTGAGCAAGTCACAGAACTTGATTTGATCAAAGCACGTCAACACTTTAATAAATTAACAACACCTGAAGCGCAGCTTGATTTTTTAGCTTACACAGTTTAATTACAATAAATGAGGTTACGCAATTCCTCTATTTCAACACCCCGCCTCGCAAGCTCGGCACCCCTCTTGCAAAGAGGGGAATATCACATCGCCGTCGCCCAATTCCCCTCTTTGCAAGAGGGGTGGCAGCCGTAGGCTGACGGGGTGTTTATAAAATCATAGTCTCCGCCAAACAATAATCACATGCATTAGCTCAATTAAGTTATTTCCGATGGGGATAAAATCCGCTATCCTAACCCGCATATTTATATTATGTACTTAACCTTAAAATGCTTATCAACTCTGATACAATTGCCGCAATTGCTACAGCCCCTGGGAAGGGTGGCGTTGGCATTATTCGCATTTCCGGCAAAGACGCCTATGCCATTGCGCATAAGATCACACAAACACATCTTAAGGCGAGACACGCCCATTTTCTCCCATTTAAAGACGTCAATAATGAAACATTAGATCAAGGCATTGCATTGTATTTTAAAGCGCCTCATTCCTATACGGGTGAGGATGTTGTTGAACTGCAAGCTCATGGTGGACCTGTGGTATTAAACCTTATCTTGCAAACCGCTATTGAGCACGGTGCGCGCCTTGCAAAACCTGGCGAGTTTACCGAACGTGCTTACCTTAATGACAAAATTGACTTAGCCCAAGCTGAGGCCATTGCCGATATGATTGATGCGTCATCTGAACAAGCGGCTAAATCAGCAATGCGTTCATTGCAAGGGGACTTCTCTCAACATATTGATACTTTAGTTGAATCGTTAATTCAGCTACGCATTCATGTTGAAGCGGCGATTGATTTTCCTGAGGAAGAAATCGACTTTTTGGCTGATGAACATATCAAAACGCAATTACTACACGTACAACATAATGTTGATTCAGTACTGCATAACTCCAAACAAGGGGCATTATTACGCGAAGGCGTTGAGATCGTTATCGCTGGCAAGCCAAATGCGGGTAAATCAAGTTTATTAAATGCCTTAGCAGGCAAGGAAAGTGCGATTGTTACTGACATTGAGGGAACCACGCGTGATACCTTACGCGAATATATCCAAATCAATGGCATTCCTGTGCATATTATCGATACTGCAGGGCTTAGAGTCAGCAATGATGTGATTGAAACCGAAGGTGTAAGACGCGCGCTAGAGGCAATTAAAAAAGCGGATCATATTCTATTAGTCGCTGATATTAACGATACCAAAGATAAAAAAATCACCGATCTTGCCCCTGAGTTTTTCACGCATATTCCATCACATATCCCGATTACTTATATCTACAATAAAGTTGATCTAACTGATAACAACAGCGAGAATCACGACAATCACCTATATATCTCTGCCAAGCATGATATTGGCATCAATAAGCTGCGCGATTATCTGCTTAAAGCCATTGGCTATGAGCAAACCACTGAAGGCGTATTTACCGCGAGAAAACGTCATATTAATTCCTTAACTAAAGCACAGGATCACCTAGAGATGGCTTCTAGTCACTTGATGCATAAAGATGGTGAGCTATTAGCTGAAGAATTAAATCTCGCCCAAAAGCAGCTTTCTTCGATTACTGGTGAGTTTAGCGCCGATGATCTTTTGGGTGAGATATTTAGTAGCTTTTGTATTGGTAAATAAAATTCACTGAGGTTACACACTTTTCCTACTTCAACACCCCGCCTCGCAAGTTCGGCACCCCTCTTGCAAAGAGGGGAATATAAAATAACCATCGCCTAATTCCCCTCTTTGCAAGAGGGGTGGCAGCCGTAGGCTGACGGGGTGTTTATAAAATCATAGATTTTTTCTAAAATGCGCAACTCCAGTAAATTTAAAAATATCGCATTTGCATTTGCTTTAAGTGCTGAGTGATACTCTCACGTAACACTTTAGGCTCAACTACCTCAAGATGCGCGCCAAACCCTAACACCCACCAGACAAATTCACCGCTAACCTTCAGTGTTGCGCTAATTTCAGTATACTCCGGATGATGAGTGATCTGTTGATCATCTGCAAGTTTATTCTCCTCAAAATGTAGCCCTGTATCATAGCGTTCATTGCGATAAGCTCTAAGAACTACCTTCTCAGGTTTTTCGCTCAAATACTCAATACCTTGCTCGACTGCATGATGCAAATTAAAATCCTTAGGATAAATAAACGGCTCATCCAACACTTCTATTTGCTGAATCCGTTGCACATGTAACGAACGCCGGCTACCTGCATTATCATCTTCTTTTTGCAACCATAAATACATTGCATGATCTTTTAATGACAAACCTAATGGCATGCCTTCGTAGGTATCAACAACACTCTTACCACGCTTAACATAATCTAGTTTGATGCGTCGTTCATGATAAATCGCCTCCGTTAACTTACCAAAAACCTGCTCATTAATCGCAGCTGCCTTGAGAACCGCACTGCGGGAGGTCATCGCAAATTTATCAATCCATGAGCGACTTGTTTGATACTGACTTTTCTTTAATGTCTTATGTGCATGCTCGATAACTGGGACAATCTTCTGATTAACATTTACTGGTGTTAAATAGCGCAAATGTGAATCTGCGAAGAGCAAATAAAGCGACACATCTTGTGAAAAGCGTGAAAAATTAAGAAAGCTCGCGTTGCGATCCCATGAATAATGATTAGCACGTCCCTTTTTGGTCATCAGAAGTGCACTTAAGTCCTGCAAAAACTCCAGATCACGTTCACACGTTTTTTTAGTGATCTCCGCACCGTATTCACACATTTTTTTATGCAAATCAGTCGTGCTAATACTCTGAGGTGATAAGGGAATGTTGTTGAATAAAAATAGCAGGCGCCCAAGTTTCGTATTAACCTGAGCTAACGCACTATCAAACATAGCTTTCAGCCTCTACTTCCTGCGCATTATCAATATGCACATCAGTCCACAACATTCGTGAAAATGTCGTATATACATTACTCAACCAAACCTCTGCCTGTAACTCTTCTTTTTCGATCGTATCTTTAGCAATCTCTTTTGCCTTGTTGTAACATGCAAATTTATCAAACAAATGTTTTTTAATGCACTGCTCCAACTGTAAACGTTTATCACTAAATGCCGTCTCTCCCTTAAGATAAGACACATAGCAGGCATCCTCCCCAACTTGTTGCAATAAATGCTGATAGTTTTCTTGCCCTTGCCCTATTTCCTCTTGTGGCAACCAGTGAGTTTCCAAATCTAGTGGCACAACCGTCACATTACTCCAACGATTAGGTGCATTCTTATTTTTCTGCTCCATTTGAGTCATCTCAAAGCGATGATCTGAATTAGCTGTACTTTTTTCGTCAGGTAGCTTCAACAAACTATAGGCGTCAAGGCACATTAATTGCGCATCGTTAAAACTGCTTAAAATGGCAAGCTTGGCAACCCCACGAAGTTTTGTCACATCCAAGATATCATTATGTGCCACACGCTGTTGCCATAGCGTTTGATCAGCCAGCTCCCATGAATCTTCTTTGGCCTTATTCTGCAAATAGCTTTTTAAGGCTGCTGCATTGATATTGCCAATACACTCACGCCAAAAAGCATCTAGCATTGTTTTGATCGGTGCATTTACAACTCTTAATTTTGCCAAAACAATAAAAGCTGCTAATGCTCTCATGCCCTCTTTAAAATCATGTTGTGACTGTAAGCGCAGCGCACTTATCAATGGACGGACGATATTCCATTCGTTTTCTTTTAAAAAATTCAGGAGTAATGCATCTTGTGGCAAAAGCCCATCATACACAAAGTTTTCACTCACCTTTTTATGATTGATAAAGGCATAACCAAACATTAGATGATCATGAATTGTTTGCACAAACTGTGTTTTTGCTTCACGTGCATCAGGATCAATTGCTAGATATTGCTCAATTAGAAATTGTCGCTGCGCCTTTAAACTTTTGTTAACCTTGCTGGCACCACCAGTAAAAATATAACCAAAGTCGGCAATAAACGCTTCAAGCAATTTAGGCTTTGTCTTATTCGGCTTAGCATTTAATAGTGCTTGAATCGCTTCAAACAGTTGGTACTCAGCTGAATGCTGATAGGCTTGATGTCCCACATAACGAATGACTTCGGGCTTAAAGGTATCAATGGCATTTAATGGCTCACCCGTTGTATTTAAAGCCTGAAAAATATTATGTGAATAAGAATTTTTTGTCACACTAATTACCGTAAATGCACATCGGTATAAGATAAAATCCGTAAGATATAATAAAGCAGCCGCTTCTTTTAAAAGCGCATATTTCTCACCCTTAAGTGCCAAGCTATCATCAACAATTTGCACCAAATCAAATCCCTGCAAATAGGCACGTAAATGGCTATCTTCCGAGTCAAATGCTGATATCATCTCGTCAGAGTGTACCGTCTCTTTGATTTCTGAATCGATGCTTTTAAACAAATCTTTTAATGCGCCATTATAACCGCGATCTGTTGGGCGCAACTCAAATAAGTAAGAGGCGACATCTGAAGTATATGATGCTTTTGTTTGAGCAGTTGACCAGCAATCATCATACATCCGAATGATGCGCGGATAAAAACCATAAGGATTACCCTCAAAACTGCTCTCTGCCATGCGAATACGACACACTTCAACAGTTGCCCCAGTTGCTGTACCAATACAGGCACTCAGATCATTGTATATACCTACTATTTGTGCTTTATCAATCAACTTATCATCATCAAGCTTCTCAAAGTAACGCTTATCTTCTTTAAGCTTTTTATTAATTTGATGCAAACGTTGATAAAGCCTTGCTGCCACTAAGGTGAAAGTTGTCAAACGCTGCTGACCATCAACAACAACAGAAACCTGTGATGGCATTGAACGTGGATCACAGGGCTCAATATCCAAGTTGCCATTATTATCTTCAACCAACACAATCGCACCAAAGAATACTAATGCGGATAAATCATCAGAGAACATTCCCTCTTTGATGCTATTAAATAAGTCATTCATATTCGTTTTGGCATCAGCATCCCAAGCATAAGGGCGTTGATAGCTTGGAATATAATAGCCATTTTTTTGCGCTAAAGTCATATAGACATTCTTAGGGGTTGAGGTGAATATACCATCAACATTGATTTTCATTCCTTCATAACGTGTCATTGACATCTCCTAATACTAAAATTTTGTACTGTTTCTATTTCAACACCCCGCCTCGCAAGCTTAAGCACTCCTCTTGTAAAGAGGGGAATTAGGCAAAAGGTGATGTGTTACATTCCCCTCTTTACAAGAGGGGTGGCAGCCGTAGGCTGACGGGGTGTTTTTAAAATCATCACTTTTTAAAAATGTCACCTCAATAATTAACATCATAATCAAATGATGCGACATATAATGTCTCATTGTTTGTTTATTTGTTTATTTATTTATTTATTTTTTTGCTGGCTCCCAGACAACTTTGAATCCTTTTTCATTAATCTGCTTAACATATGAAAAAATCAGATTACTACGACTTAAGCACGTTTGCTGCCAAAATGCCTGATACATCTCTTTGATCATATCCAACTTTTTAGCAGTGGATTTATTACTATTAAGCCTGTTGATGACTTCCTCAAAACAAAAAAGCTTTTTGCAATATTCATCATAACCATAAAAGCGTGGTAATTGCTCACGCTCTCCATAGCTACGAATATACTGAGCTTGTTGTTGTCCAATCACCTCGCTAAAGCAGAAATTCAATATATCCTTATTGTAAGTACGTACAAACAATACATCAACGTTCTCTAACTGCGGATTATATTGAGCACCATCTGAGGATAACGGCAGCTTTAATGACATGTCACTTAATCGTCTTTGCGTATTGATATCACCGATTAACGCATACTGTTCATGGTGTATCAAACAAAGCTTATCATGTAAGAAGTTTTTCGTGCCATCCAAGCTATTTTGCAACAATGACTGTGAACAATTAAAGACTAAAGCATCTCGAGCACCATATAATTCGGTCATTGAGCAAAGTCCGGCTTTTGCCACAGCGCCAAGTGAGGGTAAACTCATATTACACCTTTAGATAATCATTTAAATTGCGCTAAATAATAAGGGGCTTAGCGTTTTTTTCAACTTAAAATTACTAAAGCATGGTATCATGGCACGCATAATTTAGTATGGAGCTAAGCACATGATGGATTCTAACTTCTCATTTTTAAGTAAGCACATGACGCATGAATTGGTTATTATTCAATATGCTGAAAAATATTTGGATAGCGACCCTAATGGTAGTGCCACAAAATCACGTACCTTTACTGAGATGCTTGTTAAGCGCATGTATCAAGCCTATCATTTACAGATTCCTTATACCAACAACTTAGCTTCACTACTACAAAATGATGACTTCACCGACTTTGTTGGCAAAGAAGTCATAAGCCACTTAACCCGTGTACGTTTCTGCGGTAATGATTCAACGCATGAGCATAAAGCAACAGCAAACCAAGCTTTTGAAGCATTGCAAAGTGTCTATCTAGTATCGGCGTGGTTTGCTATCAGCCAAGGCTGGGTTACTAAAGATCAGTTACCGCGCTTTAAAAAACCAATACCTCACAAAGTAATTACTTTGAAAGAAGAGGAAGTAAAACAAGCAAAAGAAGATAAAAAAGCATTAGAAGATAAAATCAAACAACTTGAAGCCAAGCTTTTAGAACAAAATAATGCCCTAGCTAAGCAAGAGGTCACCAGCTTAGCCACTGAAGAAATTGCGGCTATCAAAGAACGTGGCAGATCAAGCCAAAGTACACTGGACCTTAAAGAAGTTAGTACTCGCGATATCATTAACAGCATGTTAATTGAAGCTAACTGGCGTCTACCACAAGATAATGATCCCAACGTGATTGATGAATTTCGTATTGCTGAGCAATATCGCAATAAGTCAAATCATGGCTATGCTGATTTTGTCCTCTTAGGTGAAAATGGCAAAGTCATTGGCGTAATTGAGGCCAAATCACCCAAGAAAGATGCACGCGCTGGAAAATCACAAGCTCAGCTCTATGCCGATGGGATTGAAGCAAAGCAAGGCTTGCGCCCTGTGATTTTTTACAGTAATGGATATGAAACTTATATTTGGTTTGACAATACAGAGCAAACACCTCGCCGCCTTTATGGCTTCTACTCACAGGATGATCTTGAATACGCACTACAAAAACAGATATATCGCAAGCCTATAGCAAACTTAAGCAAAAACACTGAGATTGCTAATCGTGCTTATCAGCTTAGTGCTGTTGCTACCGTTGCTGAACAGTTTGGTCGCGGTCTCACTATCAAGGATCGTAAAGCTCTACTTGTTCTGGCAACAGGCACCGGTAAGACACGTGTTGCTATAAGCATTTGTGACATGTTACTGCGCGCGGGATTAGCCAAGCGAATTTTATTCTTATGTGATCGACTTGCCCTGCGCAATCAGGCTGAAACACGCTTTAGAGAGTTTTTAACCAACGAACCGATTGCTTTAATTGATGAGAAATCTGCAAGCACACAAGATGCACGCATTTATCTTGCAACCTACAACACGATGAATAATTACTTTAATCGTTTCAGCGTTGGCTTCTTTGATTTGATTATTAGCGATGAGTCACATCGCGGCATTTACAATACCTATCGCAGTTTGTTTTTGTACTATGACTCTTTTCAACTCGGATTAACGGCAACGCCCGTTAACTTCACTCACCGCCATACCTTTGAATTTTTTGAATGCGAAAATGGTGTTCCTACTTTTCATTACAGTTATGACCAAGGTGTTGCCGAAGGTTTTCTATGCGACTATAAAAACATCGAGAACTCAACCCAATTTACCCGCGATGGTGTCAAATATCATGAGCTCACCGCTAAACAAAAGCTCGAGTTTGAAGAGTCTTTCAATCTAGAGGAAGATGCGAGTGACGAAGACAAAGAAAAGCACAATATTGAAGCATCGCATATCAACAAGAAGATCTTTCTAAAAAGTACTTGTCAGCAAATCATGCGTAATCTCATGGATAATGGCATCAAGTCAGCTGTTGATGGGCTTGTTGGCAAAACCATTGTCTTTGCACAAAATAACAATCACGCATTAACACTTAAAGAAGTGTTTGATGAGCTATACCCTGAACTTCAAGCACGCAATTTTTGCACGGTAATCACCTCCAAAGAAGAACATAGTGCCGAGATGTTCTTGCCATATTTTACCGGTGAAAAAACAGACCATAACAAAGATGTGCGCATTGCCATTTCGGTAGATATGCTTGACACGGGTATTGATATTCCTGAGATCGTTAATCTGGTGTTTGCCAAATCCGTGCGTTCATATACTAAGTTTCTGCAAATGATCGGTCGTGGCACACGGACTTGCGAGAATCTATTTGGACCTGATAAACACAAAGAGTATTTCCAGATCTTTGATCATCATGGCAATTTTAACCACTTTGGCGAGCGCCAAACTATTGCACAGCCTTCACGTTCTCGCTCAACCTCTGAGCGTATTATGCTAAAGCGTATAGCACTGGCTGAGCTATTTAACTCACGTGATCAAAAAACAGATTTTGACCATGTTATCGCACTGATCAAAGAAGATCTTATCGCTTTGCCACGCAATAACATTTGTATTAAAGAGCGCCTAAGAGATATCGACGCCATACTTGCTGCTAATACGCTCAAAATATTCAAACCGCAAACAATCCACACCCTTAAAGATATCGCCTACTTAATGCAGTATTTGCCTAAAAACGGTCACTCACAAGCTAATGACTTTGATCACCTGATGACTCAATACGCGCTTGAAGTTGAAAAAGGTGGAAGCAAAACACCTAAAATTGCCGATGGCATCAAAGAATTGTTAAGTCGACTTAACCCTGATATCTGCAAGACACATTTTGAGCAGATTAAATCCTTGGTTGAAACCGATGCACTTGAAAACGCTAAATTTAATGAGCTTGAGACAATTCGCAACCAATTGCGCGATCTAATGGCAACGCTTAATCGCACTGATTACACTGAGTACCTTAATCGTATTGTCATCGATATCGAAGAGAATCCCGATAAGATTATTTACCGCGAATGCAAATACCGAGCCTATGGTGAACGCACGATAGATTACGCCAAGTGCAAGGATGACTTTCAAACGAAGCTGTTACCGCTTTTTGATCAATATGCCTTGTTAGATAAAATCTTTACCAGCGATGACCAGTTAAGCGGTGATGAGATTGCCCAAGCGATGATTATCATTGAAAAAGATGCCAACATCCCGTTAACAGAGGCCTATGACTTTTTCCCTGAATCAAAGGATAATATCTCCAAGTTATTACGCGCTATTTTCCCACGTAACCCGCTAGAGATTAACAAAGCTTTTAATACGTTTATTGAAGCACATCCAAACCTTAGCGCAACCGCCATGCAAGCGATTAATATGTTGAAGCGCCAAATTATTCGTAATGGTTTTGTTGCTGCCGAAGAGCTTACTGGAGTACCATTTAACAGTTTATCGAATGCTGGACTTTATGATGCATTTGAAAGCGATGAAATTACCATTAAAGTAATGCGTAATCTTGTGACACCCTTTTTACACAACCCCACTGCTAACTAAGCTTGTGCAGTTTATGCCAACACCCCGTCAGCCTACGAGGCGGGGTGTTGGACAAAGCAGCAGCATATACCGATAATCACGTTTAAAAATCTATTTACAATCCTTAGCCTTTTACGTTATAACAACTGCCATTAATAAAGCATCTACTCTAAGACAAATCACACATGATTACAGGCGATTTAAAAAGCAAAATTGATAGCATTTGGTTGCATTTTCACACCGGTGGCGTCACCAATCCGTTAACGGTTATTGAGCAGATTTCTTTTTTGATGTTCTTGCGTCTTCTAGATATTAAAGAAAGTAACAATGAACTCCAAGCACGTTGGATCAACACCGAGTTCACCCCGATTTTCAAAGCCAATGAGCAACATCTACGTTGGTCACACTTTAAAAACTTACCTGCAGGCGAGGTATTTGAAACAGTGCGTGATAAAGTGTTCAAGCATATGCGTGAATTAGCTGACGGCACAGATAACAAGCTTGGCAAGTATATGAAAGACGCACAACTGATGATCCAAAAACCATCGCTATTGACCAAGGCCATTGAGATGATCGATAACCTACCGATTACCAATAATGACGTCAAAGGCGATTTGTACGAATATCTCTTATCCAAGCTCACAACGGCAGGCATTAATGGGCAGTTTCGTACACCAAGGCATATTATCAACATGATGGTGGAGATCATGGATCCAAACCCAGAATATGAACGTATCTGTGACCCGGCATGCGGCACTGCAGGCTTTCTGGTTGCGACCATGGAGTATTTACAAAAGACCTTTACCTCAAAAGATGGGATCATCAGCCATGAAGATGGACAAATAACCTATAGCGGCGATCTACTGACACCTTATCGCCAGCATATCCAAAGTGATCTTTTACACGGTTTTGACTTTGATGCAACGATGCTAAGAATTGCTGCGATGAATCTCATGCTTCACGGCATTGATACTCCCCTTATTCACTATCAAGACACCTTAGCGAAAGGCTTTAGCAAAGATGATAAAGGCAACAGACAACTTTACGCGCATGAGTATTTTGATCTAATCCTTGCCAACCCACCGTTTAAAGGGAGTCTGGATGCCGATGATGTTGCCGCTGATATTTTAAATGTTGTTAGCACCAAGAAAACTGAACTATTATTTTTAGCGCTGATTTTACGCATGCTGAAAAACGGTGGCAGATCGGCAACGATTGTCCCTGATGGTGTATTATTTGGCTCATCCAAGGCCCATGTTGCCATTCGCAAGAAGCTCGTTGAAGAAAATGCATTAAAAGGGGTTATTGCTCTGCCTTCTGGCGTGTTTAAGCCATACGCTGGTGTTTCCACCGCGATCTTGATTTTCCAAAAAGCGGGCAAAACCGACAAAACCTTTTACTATAACGTCAAAAATGATGGCTTTTCATTGGATGATAAACGTAATCAAATCGCTGATAATGACCTACCAGATTTAATCGATAAATGGCGCAAGCAAGCAACACTTGATCTAACGGATAAAACCAAGCAAGCCTTTGTTGTCGATATCGAAGAAATCCGTGCTAATAACTACGATCTATCGATTAACCGCTACCAAGAGATCGAGCATCAAGCCATTGAGTATCCACCAACGACAGAAATCCTGGCTGAAATTAATGACCTTGAGCGTCAGATTCAGTCAGGATTGAGCAATTTACAGCAATTATTGGAGGAGAAGTAATGTATCCAATGGCTGCTTTGGGAGATGTAACTCATTGCTTAGATTCTAAGAGAGTTCCTTTGAATGAATCTGAGCGCAGACTCAAAGAGAATAGAAAATTATACCCTTATATTGGAGCAAACAATATTCTCACCTATATTGACGAATATATCTTTGATGAAAATATACTCTGCCTTGCTGAGGATGGTGGAACATGGGGAAGTAATCAAAAATGTTCCTTCCTAGTTAAAGAAAAATGCTGGGTTAATAATCATGCCCATGTATTAAAAAACATTGATAACATCAGCAATCTTTCATATTTAAATTACTATTTAAATCATTCAAATTTAAATAAATATATTACTGGTAGTACCCGTGGCAAACTAACAAAATCAGCAATGAATCAAATAGTTCTCCCACTACCAAAACTGCCTACCCAACAAAAAATAGTTGCCATTCTTGACCAAACACAGGTCTTAATTGATAACCGCAAACAACAAATCGAAAAGCTTGATCAACTGGCGCAAAGCACATTTTTGGAAATGTTTGGTGATCCAATAGCAAATCCAATGGGGTGGGAAATATCAAAACTTGGCGATATTGTTTGTAACAAAGACAGTTATCGTAAGCCACTTAAGCTAAGTGATCGCAATAACTTGCACGGCATATATCCGTACTATGGAGCATCAGGAATTATTGATCACATCAACCAATATATTTTCGACACTCCACACCTTCTTGTAAGTGAGGATGGTGCAAATCTACTATCAAGAACAACCCCAATTGCGTTTATTGCTAAAGGACAATACTGGGTAAATAACCATGCTCATGTATTGGCGGACAACGGCACATGTAATCTTGTTTTTTTATCTTTTTTTCTAAATGCAATTGACCTTGAACCCTATGTAACAGGTTCTGCACAGCCAAAACTAAATAAAGCAAACTTAAACAGTATAGCGGTATATATCCCTACAAAGGATAAACAAATCCAATTTGCCTCGATCATTGAAGCAATTGAAGCGCAAAAAGCACAACTTAAACAAAGCTTGGTACAGTTTGAAATACAGTTTGATGCCTTAATGCAACGGGCATTTAATGGTGAGTTAATCCCTGAGTAAGCAACACCCCGTCAGCCTGCGGCTGCCACCCCTCTTGCAAAGAGGGGAATTTATGATCATTGCCATAGCTACGATGCTATGTTTGATCTATTTCACCAACATCACAAATATGCCGTACAACTAAACTCAAATAATCACAGGTCTTAACTGCCCTATAACGCTCGTGAATCATTTTACCGTGTTTAATGTCAAAGAAGTTTTTGATAATTTTAAGTCATTGGATTGCAGGTAATAGCTTGGGTTTAAGCGACACGCCCCCATTCCCCTCTTTGCAAGAGGGGTGCCAAGCTTGCGCGGCGGGGTGTTGGAAGAGCAGCTCTAAATTCTTGGCATATACTGCCCATCAATCGATTGCAAACGAGACTCCAAAACGCACTTAAGATAATCCATCACACCTTGAAGATTGCGTTTTACATCTTGATCCAAAATATGAATTACTTGCAGCTGATATTGTCGCAAATAGCTTTCTCTTTCAGCATCATATGCCACTTTAAAATCATGACTGTAGCCATCCACTTCAATCACCACCCCCAAGCTGTGGCAGTAAAAATCAACGATATAATGACCAATAATTTTCTGCCGATCGAACTTAAAACCAAGAAGTTGCTTTGCCTTTAACTGTTGCCATAATAGCACTTCTGACAAATTACCTGCCTTCCTCAGCTCGCGAGCATAGACCTTTAAACGATTATTTTGTGGCAACTTATCCCACGGATACATGACAAGTCCAATATTGGTATACCATAGCAACAGTATAGCTAGCGGTTTAAATTCTAGATGCTATTTTTAAAACACCCCGTCAGCCTGCGGCTGCCACCCCTCTTGCAAAGAGGGGAATTTATAACCATTGCCATAGCTGCGATACTATGCTTTATCTATTTCATTAACATCACAAATATGCCGTACAACTAAACTCAAATAACCACAGGTCTTAACTGCCCTATAACGCTCGTGAATCATTTTGCCATGTTTAATGTCAAAGAAGTTTTTGATAATTTTAAGTCATTGGATTGCAGGTAATAGCTTGGGTTTAAGCGACACGCCCCATTCCCCTCTTTGCAAGAGGGGTGCCAAGCTTGCGCGGCGGGGTGTTGGGAAATTGATAACTGCACGTTGCAATAATATTAAAAATTCGGCTGATATTCAAAACTCATTTGCGCCTCGGCATCATGAAATGGTTTTAATACCTTGCGTTTCAAAAGCGCTCCATTCACCGCGTTACTCGGAAACATCTGTATTTTATCATTAAACAGTGCCACCGTATGGTTATAAACACTAATAGCGGCTGTTACATTTTCCTGCGTTTCGCGCCAATCCGTCATTAATTGCTGAAATACATTACTGGCTTTTAGATCAGGATAATTCTCAACTTGCAGTTGCAACCCCTTATTAAGCTCACTTGCTAAATTTTGCACTGTCTTTAACTTATCAGGTTCAATATCAAACTGATCGAGCGAGGCGATGGCTTGACGCAACTGAGTTATTTGCATCTGTGTTTGCCCTTCAAAGCTGGTATATCCCTTGCATAATCGCTCAAGCTCAGGCATCAGTTTAAGCTTATTGCGCTCATAGGCAATAACATCCGCCCAACCGCGTTTAGCACGGTTTTCTGCATTAATAATGCCATTAAACAACGCAATAATAATCAGCAATACCACAAGGGCAATTGCACCAATAATGTACCATTGATAAGTTGCTAACATCTGTTTCTCCTTCTAATTAATTTTTAAGTCTTGTTGTAAAATCTGCATCAACGCATGGTATTTATGAAAATGTGCCTGCTGCAAATAATCTTTAAATAACAAAATCTTACGGCTACTCATCTGTGCACGTAATGATAGTAGATTCTTGCCTTCATAACTGATGCATATTCCATGCTCATTACTTTGCAAATAAAAACTACTTGGTAAGCTTGATTTAAGTGATGCTAATTTCTCGGCGCGTGCCGGCGTGAAATACTTGGCAAGTTCCATTTCATGCCCTCGATCTATGCGATAGTGTTTATTAAAATTTGGTGAAGTTGGATGCCAAAGCCTTTTGTTTGTTAGCCAACCAAAGCCAAAACTTAGCCTTGGGAAATCGCGTTGTTGAAAGAGCAATCCGTGAATGTAGTGCGATGTGTAGCTAACCTCAGTTTTTGTATTACCTTTATCATCTGTCGTGGTTGTCTCGTGTTTTGTCTCATAAAAGTACTCAAATTTAAGGTGCTTTAGCCCACCTAATTCGCTATCAACACACATGTGAAAACCATTTGAGCGATCACCAACGGGAAAACGTTTGAATTGTTCACGTAGTTTTTTGGCGCTAAATGACTCATTTTTAGTAATGCCATATCGCAATTTAAGCATTTTATTGAAACTACATTTTGTGAGCTTGGAAACAGCATGGCTTAATGGGTACACAAAGCGCATATAAATACATAGTGCGACAAGAAAACTAAGTCCTGACACCACCAAAAGCTTAACCTGCCATTCTTTAGCATATAGCTCAAACGCGCTATAGCCGACCGTAATACCTAATGCGACAAACAACCAAATAAAAACCCATGCTTTTGTTGTGCCAAAAGAGATATCATCGCCATACATTGGCAGATCTTCTGCCGCAGCACTTAGACTTTTTTCAACCTTTGCCAACGTCGGGGCATTATTAATTGCATTGATCGTACTGTGTAATGTTGCTAAAACTTTATTATTCATCACAAGCTCCTTATTGCGTTGATAAGCAATAAGATAAAAGGCATTTGCGACATATAGCGTCGCATCTTGTAATATTTTGTAAGATATTTAGCAGTTTTTGTATTGGGAAATAAAATTTACAAATTCTGCGCTTTGTGCTGCAAATAGTGATCAACAAGCACAAGTGCCAACATCGCCTCGGCAATGGGCACACCGCGAATGCCGACACATGGGTCATGACGCCCTTTGGTAATGACTTCACATTGATCGCCATGAATATCAATTGAGCGCCCAGGCACTAAAATGCTTGAGGTGGGTTTAAAGGCAATACTCGCCAAAATATCTTGCCCTGAGGAAATCCCACCTAAAATGCCACCTGCGTGATTAGTTAAAAAGCCTTGGTCTTTAATGTACTCATCGCGATGCTCACTACCTTTTTGGCTAACAACATCAAAACCATCACCAATAGCTACTGCTTTAACGGCATTAATACTCATCAATGCTTTGGCAATATCAGCGTCTAAGCGATCAAATACTGGTTCACCCAATCCAACAGGAATATTGCGTGCGACAACATTGACCTTTGCACCAATAGAATCCCCTTGCTTGCGAATGGACTGCATCAACTCCTCAAGCTGGGGGATCTTTTGAGGATCCGCACAGAAAAAAGGATTTTGCCCAATAAAACTTTGATCTTTAAGCTCAAGTTCAATATCACCAATTTGTGAAACATAGCCAAATATTTCGCTATTAAAGCGCTCTTTTAATATCTTTTTGGCAATCGCACCTGCGGCGACACGCATTGCTGTTTCTCGTGCTGATGAGCGTCCACCGCCGCGATAATCACGAATACCATATTTATAAAAATAGGTAAAATCAGCATGTCCAGGACGAAACTGATCTTTGATCTCGCCATAGTCTTTGGATTTCTGATCGGTGTTTTCAATGATTAAGCCAATCGGTGTACCTGTTGTTTTACCCTCAAACACACCGGATAGAATCTTGACCTGATCGGGCTCGCGCCGCTGTGTGGTAAATTTTGATTGCCCTGGTTTACGTCGATCTAAATCTACTTGCAGATCCTCTTCACTCAATGATAGTCCTGGCGGGCAGCCATCGACAATGGCGCCTAAGGCTAAGCCATGACTCTCACCAAAGGTAGTGACTTTAAATAAGGTTCCTAATGTATTACCTGGCATCTTGGTAGCCCTCGGTAAATATTGATCGATAAGTTTTGAGCTCATCATAGGTTAACAAGAACACGCCATCGCCTCCATCTTCAAAGTTAAGCCAAGTGAAAGGTACGCTTTGAAAAGCTTCTTGTAACGCATATTGACTATTGCCAACTTCCACAATTAACACACCACCTTCATTCAGATAATCAAGCGCGTCAACCAAGATTTTACGCGTGATATCTAAGCCATCATCACCTGAGCCTAATGCCAATGCCGGCTCTTTTAAATACTCTTGCGGCATAGATGCTAAATCATTCATATCAACATACGGCGGATTAGAGATAATCAAATCAAACTTTTGCCCCGCTAGATTTGCAAACAAATCCGATTGTACGGCAGTGACACGCTGTTCCATATCATGCTGCTTGATATTACGCTTAGCAACCTCTAGTGCATCCTCTGAGATATCACTTAATACCACTTCTGCATCAGGAAATACATGTGCCGCCGCAATACCGATACAGCCACTTCCAGTACATAGATCCAATACGCGCTCAACATTATGATGATTCACCCATGGCTCAAACTCATTGCGAATCAGCTCGCCAATTGGTGAACGTGGCACGATAACGCGTTGATCAACATAGAACTTCATCCCCGCAAACCATGCCGTTTTTGTCAAATATGGCAATGGCACACGATCAACCACGCGTCTGTAAACCCACTTAATGACTTTTTGACGCTCCAAATGGGTTAAACGCGCATCCAAAATACGATTATCAATATCCAATGGCAAGTAAAGTGCTTGCAGCACTAAATGTACTGCTTCATCCCATGCCGAATCTGTACCATGTCCATAAAAAAGCTCTGCTTCAAGAAATCTTGATGTCGCCCAACGCAAATAATCACGGATTGTATGTAAGTCCTGTGCCAATGCATCGACATTAACATCCCCGCCAAATATATCACTCATCTTTTACCCTCTTTCACGCTTTATGTACCTTACGCTCTTTTCCAGATTGTGCCCGTTGCGGAGTCTTCAAGCAATACACCTTGCTCTGCTAGCGTTTGGCGAATCTGGTCTGCTTTGGCATAGTCTTTATTCTTTTTCGCTTGGGTACGCTCAGCAATCATAGTTTCAATCACCTCATCACTTAGGTCATTATCACCGCTATGCTTAAAATAGCTCTCTGGCGAGTGCTTAAGGATGCCTAATACATTAGCAAGCTCTAATAACAATTTAGCAAAGCCAGCTGCTTTTTGTTGATCACTTGTGCGATATTTATTGATCTCTTTGGCAATGGCAAATAACACTGGCAAAGCCTCTGGTGTATTAAAGTCATTATTCATCGCTTGTTTGAAGTCATTCACATACTGCGCTGCCTCTTCTACTTCCACAGTATTTTCAGTAATCTCAAGACCACGCAATGCCGTGTATAAACGCTCAATTGCTGCTTTTGCCTGATCTAGATTCTCTTTAGAGTAATTAATCTCACTGCGATATTGCCCTGAAATCAAAAAGAAGCGCACCACTTCAGGGTGATACTCAGATAATACCTCTTTAATGGTAAAGAAGTTATTCAATGATTTGGACATCTTCTCATCATCAACCTGTACCATGCCAGAGTGCAGCCAATAATTAGCAAAGCTGCAACCATTAGCCGCTTCCGATTGTGCGATTTCATTCTCATGATGCGGGAAGCGTAAATCCGAACCACCGGCATGAATATCAAAATTATCTCCCAAGAGCTTCTTTGACATCGCCGAGCACTCAATGTGCCAACCAGGGCGCCCCTGCCCCCATGGCGATTCCCAACTTGGCTCACCGGCTTTGGCAGCTTTCCACAATACAAAATCTAAAGGATTTTCTTTTTGTTCATTACTTTCAATCCGCGCACCAACACGCAAATGCTCTAAACTCTGCTTACTTAATTTGCCATAGTCTTTAAATTCCTCAACGCGATAATAAACATCACCATTGCCGGGTGCGTAAGCAAAGCCCTTAGCAATCAGATTTTCGATCATCTGGCACATTTCAGGAATCGTTTGCGTGGCTCGTGGGTCAAAATCAGGTCTTAGGATATTTAAACGATCTAAATCGTCATACATGCTTTTGATCGTGCGCTCAACGAGTGCATCGGTTGATTCACCGTTTTCATTGGCACGCTTAATAATCTTATCGTCAATATCAGTGATATTGCGCACATAAGTTACATCATAATTACAAAAGCGAAAATAACGCACGATGACATCAAAAGCGATCTGGGTGCGCGCATGCCCAATATGACAATCATCATAAACCGTCATACCACAGACGTACATTTTTAATTTTTGTGGGCTAATCGGCTGAAAAATCTCCTTTTTTCCAGATAATGAATTGTATAAATAGATACTCATGAATCTTGCATTGGCATGGTTATAATAAGCTTATGTTACCATCGCCTTAGCAAGGTTGAAATACACAATTCACAATTGTGTCATTTTATGCTTTAAGCTCTGGCGTCGGTTGACCAATATCGTTATAAAATTCTTCTACAAAATCCTCAAAACGATCTTCATCTAGCGCGTTACGGATATTTTTCATCAAGCGCTGATAGTAAGTGATATTGTGAATCGTATTTAAACGCGCACCCAAGCTTTCCTTAGTTTTATCCAAATGATGCAAATAACTTCTTGAGAAATTCTTACAAGTATAACAATCGCAACTCTCATCCAAAGGTGCTATATCTGTTTTATATTGACTGTTACGAATACGGATAACGCCGCTTTTGACAAACAAATGACCATTTCTCGCATTTCTTGATGGCATCACACAATCAAACATGTCAACGCCTCGGCGTACACCCTCAACCAGATCTTGTGGTTTACCAACACCCATTAAATAACGCGGCTTATCTTCAGGCATTTGATGCGCGGTATGATCTAAAATACGGATCATATCAGGCTTGGGCTCACCAACAGACAAACCACCAATTGCATAACCATCAAAGCCAATATCCGTTAATGCTTTTAAAGATTGATCACGTAAATGCTCATACATTCCGCCTTGGATAATCCCAAATAAAGCCGATGGATTATCACCATGCGCAACTTTACTTCTTAATGCCCAGCGCATTGATAGCTCCATCGATGCCTTTGTTTCAAGCTCTGTTGCCGGATACGGTGTACACTCATCAAAACACATCACGATATCAGATCCTAGATCACGCTGAATCTGCATTGATATCTCAGGATCTAAAAACACTTTAGAACCATCAAGTGGCGAGCGAAAGGTAACCCCTTCTTCAGTAAGCTTTCTAAGCGCGCCCAGACTAAACACTTGAAAGCCACCCGAATCCGTTAATATCGGTCCTTGCCACTGCATAAAATCATGCAAATCACCATGCATTTTGACAATCTCAGTGCCTGGACGCAGCCATAAGTGGAAAGTATTGCCAAGTAAGATTTCAGCACCCGTAGCTTTAACATCTTCAGGCGACAAAGATTTGATCGCGCCATAGGTACCTACTGGCATAAACGCAGGTGTTTGTACCTGCCCACGCTCAAACTGCAAGGTGCCGCGACGCGCTTTGGCACTCCTCTTTAATAAAGTAAATTTCATGTTATGCGACCACTATCGACAATAAAGGGCTCATAGTAGACAATTCGCCCTAAAATAAAAAGCAAAAAACGTCAAAAACGCCACTTTGATAACTATTCTAAAATAGCGATCATATCTTCCAAGGGACGTGCAATGGCAGCTTTGTCTCTTGTCTCCAATATTGGGCGCTGCATTAATTTAGGTGTTTTTACTAAAATCTCTGCAATCTCACTATCTAAGAGTTTCTCAACATCGTTGATATTTAAAGTTTTGAAATCATCATCACCACTGCGAATAAGCATGTGCTTGGCAACGGTCAACTTCTCTAAAATTCGTAATATATCTGCTGGAGATAACGGTGTATTGAGATATTCAATCACTTCAACGTCATAATTATTTTGCGTTAAAAATTCTAATGCCGCACGCGACTTACTACAGCGGGGGTTATGATACAGCTTATACATATGTTTTATTCTAAGGTTTATTTATTAGCGATACCGCAATGCTAAACTACCACAATGTGATCAACAATATCTTTCGTCACATTATTTACTGGAGTTACGTACTTTTTCTATTTCAACACCCCGCCTCACAAGCTCGGCACCCCTCTTGCAAAGAGGGGAATATAAAATTACTGTTGCCTAATTCCCCTCTTTGCAAGAGGGGTGGCAGCCGTAGGCTGACGGGGTGTTTATAAAGTCATAATTTTTCTAAAGTGCGTAACTCCAGTTATTTATAATCATTTGAAATCCCACCAGAAACGGTTTTGAGAGTGGTAGCTACGACTGGACTTGAACCAGTGACCCCAGCATTATGAATGCTGTGCTCTAACCAACTGAGCTACGTAGCCACAACAGGGAGGAATATTAGCAAGATTGGTTTTGTTGTCAATGATTTTTTTTATTTTTATCCTGGCACCCGCAAAATTAGCCGATAGGTGCTGATTTTTGCTGGGATTGTGTCTATAATGTCCGCCTTATTGCTGCAGCAAGATTGACTGGAAAGCATTTTCATCACTGCCCATAGATCTAAAAAACAGTTGCCGCAATAATGTATAAAACAAAATACGAGTAAACACAAAGTAGGAACATTTTAGATGTCTGACGGTAGAAATAAACTTAATGATTTTTCATTACTAAAATCATTGGTCGGTGGCAAAAGCATCAAAGACAAAACAGATCGCTTACGTAAAGCGCATGCGGCAAAACGCAATGAAACAAGCGATACCAAAGCGCCAAGCTCAACACCTAGACCAAATACTGCTACCAAGCAAGCCCCTCAGACAAGACAAGAGCGCGTCAATCAGCAACGCACACCATTTCGCATGCCACAATATGGTCAAAAACAACATGAAGAGCTGGTTGTTGACATGCCCGACGCTCAAGAAGATGAACTGATTATTGAGATCGATCTGCAAAAAGAACTCTACAAAGAAGAACAACGTCTATTTAAATGGCTTTGCGCACGCTTCCCAAAATGCTTCAATCCACGCGATAAGCGTCCATTAAAAATCGGCATTAGTGATGACATCGAAGTGATTTATTACAATGAACATTTTGCGCCGATTGACCAATACGTTCTAAAAAAAGTGATCAAGCGCTATGTTGGCGACACCCGCTATCAACGCTCAGTGCTTGAGCACAAGCAACGCTTTAACCTTTATGGCAAGCCAGTTGAAAGCTTTAGTGATGATCATGTTGCCTATGCTAAACAGCGTTTAGATGAAATTGCTGAAAAAGCTTACCTGCGCTCTCAAGGCATTGATATTAAAACATATTACCAACAAAAACGTGAACAAGAGCAGCAAGAAAAACAAGCAAATCAAGCGCTAGAGCAAACTGAAAACAGCAATCAGGCGACTGACAGCAATGCTCAAACGAATGATACAAAAACAAACTCATAACGTTTTATCCTGATCTTTTATCTTCTTATTCTAATACTTAGGCACTATTGATTTTAGGCAATCAAAGTTACGCACTTTTCCTATTTCAACACCCCGCCTCGCAAGCTCGGCACCCCTCTTGCACTTAGTTGAACAATAAACGCTAAATTGGACAAATGTTCTATTTATTGCATTTGCATTTGCATTTATGGCTAATCATAATCTTTCTAACGACAAACCAAGCATCTTGCTATTAAGCATTATTAGCGTATTGCTTGGTTGCAGCTACTTTATGGCATCAGACATGTATGCTCCAAGTCTGCCAAGCATGAGTCATGCGCTATCTGCAAGCTCAAGCATGGCGCGCATGACAATTGGCGCATTTTTAGTGGCATTAGTTTTCTCTCAATTATTCTACGGTCCTGCGTCTGACAAGATGGGACGCAAAAAGATCATTTATATCGGTGCGATTATCTATCTTGTTGGTAGCATATTTTGTATGTTTGCTTGGAGCATTGATACATTAATTGTTGGACGGATTATTCAGGGCGTTGGCACAGGCGCATTGCTACCATTATCACGTGTCATCGTTCAAGATTCTGTCAGTAAGGATAAATTCATTCAAATCGTCAGCTGGATCAGTTTGTTTTTTATGCTTGCATCTGCTGGTGCTCCGGTGATTGGTGGCTTAATACAGACCTATGCCAACTGGCGTGTTAGCTTTCTTGTGATGTTTGGTTTGTTCTTGGTGAGCACTGTCGCTGCCATGATCCCCGAAAAAATAGTTGATTACTCGATCATTATTTTTGTGATGTCTTTGACTGCATTCACACTCTATTAGTCTACTGACTTTCAAGCAACGTTATATTTTAACCAATCAAACCGAATGTGCCTCTTGAATTAAAACAATATTCTCAAAGCACAATGCTTGACAAGCAAAAGGGCTTGGCGGGATACTAGTGCGATATAAAATATCTGTACGCAATGACGTGATGCTGCCTATTCTTGATAAATTTTCCACTGAACATGCTCACTGCAAAGAGTTTACCAATGAACTACTAACCTTAGGCTTTAAAGGTGATATACAGCATGATTACGCCACCCGAGTCAGTAGCTCAATTGATAATAGTATCTATCAAGTCGTGCCTGAGCTTGTTCTTTTCCCTAAAGAGCAGGCTGATATTCTCAAGATTTTCACCTTGGCAAATAGCAAAGCCTTCCAGACACTTAAGTTTAGCGCACGCGGTGCTGGCACTGGTACCAATGGTCAATCGCTAACTTCTGGCATCATTATTGATACTAGTCGCTATATGAATAATATTTTAGAGATTAATCTAAAAGAAAATTATGTTTCAGTTGAGCCTGGTGTTGTCCTTGATCAACTGAATGAAGTGCTGGCACCACACAAAGTGTTTTTTGCACCTAATCTATCACCAAGTAATCGCGCTACGATCGGTGGCATGGCAAGCACAGATGCTTGTGGTAAAGGCTCACGTATTTATGGGCGCACCAGTGAACACTTATTGGAATTAGAGTGTGTACTTAGTGATGGCGAGGGTGTGTCATTTGAAAAAATAGATGCCAATAATCTCGATACACTTATCGATGAGCACTCTAGGCGACACTCATTGTTGAGCAAAATATATCAATCCGTAGCAACTGAAGTGATTGCCCAATATGACAAGATCACTGAGCAATTTCCAAAACTTGACAGATTCATGACGGGATATAATCTTGCTAAGTGTTATGATCCGCATGAACAGAGTGTTAATCTTAATTATCTGATTTCAGGCGCTGAAGGCACGTTGGCATTTATTACCAAGCTTAAGTTAAAGCTCACTACTATTCCAAGCCACAAAGTCTTATTTGCCATTAGCTATAGTGATTTTGACTTGGCATTACGCGATGCTAAAAATCTATTGAGCTTAAACCCTGCAGCAATCGAAACCATTGATGATAACATCCTTAAACTGGCTAAAGAGGATGAGATTTACCCACAAATTCGCCCCATGCTAGAAGTGCATGCAAATCATGACATTGCAGCCATTAATCTAATTGAATTTATTGCCCATAGCGATGAAGAGTTAAGCGCTAAAACTCAACAAGCGAGAGAACATCTAGACACACAAGAACGTAGCTACCACCTTGCAACCGATAGTGATGAAATGGCTGTACTATGGGAGCTTCGCAAAAAGGGAGTGGGCTTATTAGGTGCAATGAAAGGTGCTAAAAAGCCGATTCCATTTATGGAAGACACTGCTGTCCCACCTGAAAATCTTGCTGATTATATTGTTGAATTAAGAGCGCTTTTAGATAGTTATAATCTGCGTTATGGGATGTTTGGTCACGTTGACGTTGGCTGCTTGCATATGCGTCCCGCCTTGGATATGAATGACCCGAAAGATCAAGCATTGGTTGTTAAATTAACCAAAGAGGTCAACGATCTTGTCAAAAAGTACGGTGGCGTTTATTGGTCAGAGCATGGCAAAGGCTTTAGAAGCGAATACGTCAAAGACTATTTTGGTGATGAGTTACATACTTCTTTACAGAAAATCAAAAAAGCATTTGATCCGTATAATAAACTAAATCCAGGTAAAATCGTTGTGCCTTTTGCCAGCGATGACGAATTGGTTAAAGTCAATGGGCCCTTTCGTGGCACCGAAGACGCCAAGGTTGATAGTAACACCCAAAAGCTGTTCTCAGGCGCATTTGATTGCAATGGCAATGCCGCTTGCTTAAATTACCATCCTGATCAAGTGATGTGCCCATCGGCAAAAGTGTCACATAACTGGGTATACTCACCCAAAGGACGTACCGCGCTTTTACGTGAATGGTTAAAACAACTTGCTGAAAAAGACTATAAGCCTAGTCCATTTTCGACTGCTTCATCCACTAAAAAACAAATCGTCAATAAGAATGACTTTTCTTACGAGGTCTATCAATCACTCGATAAATGCTTAGGCTGCAAAGCTTGTGCCACTGCTTGCCCAATCAAGGTTGATGTGCCAGCGATGAAACCGATGTTTTTAGCAGAATATCATAAACGCTACAAGCGCCCTTTAAAGGACTATGCGATTAAATATGTCGAACAAACGGCTAAATGGCAAAGCTTAAGCCCATCGTTTATGAACTCAGTACAGTCCGCACCATTTATAAAGACATGGATCAACAATAAACTTAAGCTTGTTGACGCGCCACTGCTCTCTCAAGAAACCCTAAAAGCAGGTCTTAGAAAGCGTAATGCGCCAAGCTTTAGTATTGAAAAGTTAAAAGAAAAACAAGCAATCAACCCACAAAAAACAGTTTGTATCGTTCAAGATGCGTTTACTAGCTTTTACAACGCTGAAGTTGTCTTGTCAGTATATGACTTATTAACAAAACTTGGGTTTTATGTCTTTGTATTGCCCTTTTATGAAAATGGTAAAGCCGCACACGTTAAAGGGTTCTTGACTTACTTCCACAAAAAGGCTGCACGAGCCACTGCCTTTTATAATCAAATTGCTCGTTTAAATGTCCCGCTTATTGGTATTGATCCGAGCATGACCTTGGTCTATCGTGATGAATATCGCACGGTGTTAAAAGACCAAGTACAATTTAAAGTTGAGCTATTACAGGAATGGCTTGTCAAACAGCTGCCAGCTATTAATATTAAAGCCAAAGATCATGCGACAACATTATCCTTACTAGCCCACTGCTCAGAGCGCACGCTTGCTGCAGTATCGATGCTTCACTGGCAAAAAATATTTAAAGCCTTTGGCGCTAAGCTCATGATTGAAAAAGTTGGTTGCTGTGGCATGGCAGGCACTTTTGGACATGAAAAAGATAACCTTGCGTTATCCAAAGAGATTTATGCTTCAAGCTGGCAAAAGAAAATAGACTCAAGAGATCAAAGCAAGCAATATCTGGCGACAGGCTTCTCTTGTCGCTGTCAGGTTAAACGTTTTAGCAATAAACAATTACAGCACCCTGCCGTTCACCTTTTAGAGTTGATCAATTAAGTTAAAAAATCAAAATCTTTGTGGGATTCGGGCATATGTTACTGGATTTTAATGATGATTTTTGCTAACTTCACAGCCCTGCAAGGTTATTAGCTTGCAAAGTTATGCACCCGTAGCTCAGCTGGATAGAGCGTTGGCCTCCGGAGCCAAAGGTCGGACGTTCAAATCGTCTCGGGTGCGCCAACTTTAAAGCTTAATAAGCAATGGAAAAGAAGCCTATTTGATTTCAACTTAGTTCAAGAAGACACAACTTCCAACGCCACACCTAAACTATGTCCTTGGCGCTGTAGGTACTGCAAGCGTTTTTGTTTCTCTTTTTGGTCTTGCGCTTTATCGTGATATTTTTTTTGATAGCACAAATGAGCTTGTTCAAACCAATCAACATCCAACTCATTAAGTACCTTTTCAAAAATAGTAATATCTATCCCTTTTTCATAAACAAGCTTTTGTTTAATCCGCAATAGCCCATAGTGTTTATACAAAGCACTTTTAATCATAAGCTCGGCACAGCGCTCATCTGATTGCCATTGATTATCGACAAACTCTTGTAATAAGCTCTCAATCTCGGTCAACGGGATATGGTTGCGCTGAATTAATTTTTGCTTTAGTTGCGCATAGCAGTATTCTTGCTTGGATAACAGATAAAAAAGATAATCGCGCTCGCTATTATTCTTCGGCATCGCTGGCTACTGATTTTTCCTTTGCCGTATTCGGTAGCAAGGTCGTCATTAATGCTTTGTGTAAACTCTCCTTAACCTGAGGATTTTCTTTCAGATACACACGCACATTATCTTTCCCTTGTCCAATTCGATCACCATTGTAGCTGTACCATGCACCAGCTTTATCGACTAGGTTATATTTAACCCCAAGATCAATTAACTCTCCTTCAAGAGACGTTCCTTCACCATAGAGAATATCAAACTCTGCCTGCTTAAATGGTGGCGAAACTTTATTTTTAACGACTTTAACCTTGGTCTCATTCCCTAAAATTTCCTCGCCTTTTTTAATCGGGCTACCACGACGAATCTCTAAACGCACTGATGCGTAGAACTTCAAAGCATTACCACCTGTGGTTGTTTCAGGGTTGCCAAACATCACACCGATCTTCATACGAATCTGGTTAATGAATACAACTAATGTATTAGAACGCTTAATATTTGCTGTTAATTTACGTAAGGCTTGTGACATTAAACGCGCCTGCAAACCCATATGTGAATCACCCATTTCACCTTCAATTTCGGCTTTTGGTGTCAATGCAGCAACCGAGTCAACAACAACAATATCAACACCACCTGAACGCACCAACATATCAGTAATCTCAAGCGCTTGCTCACCTGTATCTGGTTGTGACACGATCAGGCTTTTAAGGTCAACGCCCAAAGCTTCGGCATATACCGGATCAAGCGCATGCTCAGCATCAATAAAGGCAGCTGTTCCGCCATTTTTTTGGCACTGGGCAATGGCTTGTAGTGTCAGCGTTGTTTTACCTGAAGATTCCGCGCCATAAATTTCAACCACACGTCCTTTTGGTAAACCACCAACCCCTAGAGCGATATCTAAACCAATTGATCCTGTGGAAATAACATCAATATCTTTAGCTAAATCGGTATCACCCATACGCATAATTGAGCCTTTGCCAAACTGTCTTTCAATTTGCGCTAACGCTGAGTTTAATGCTTGTTCTTTATTGCTCATAAACTTCCTCGAATAGATAAATATTTAAGATTTAAAACACGGGAATTAATGTAACATTTATGCGGAATGAACAAAAGGGATAATGCTCTACACGCGACAAAAAGAAATATTGTAGCTTGTAGCATCTGGTGTTGGCGCGCTAAAGGTAATCATCTTTTGTAAATCACCATACACCTCTACTGGCGTCCATGGCTGTGGTTGTCCGACATTAAAGCCACTTTTATCTAGCCATTGCACTTGATACTGGAAGTTTTGAGTTGCTGATTTTTTGTTTTGCACCAAAACTTGCCCTTGGATGGTATCACCTGCTGATGTTCTTACCACTGGCTGCATGGCTTTGAGCTGACCAAATCCAGAACCAAAACTCTCTGCAGATGTTGCATTGGCTGGAATTGTAATACAACGACTGGCGCACCCTGTTAACCCTAACGCTAACAAGGTAGCAACACTTGCATATTTAAGCTTAATCATATCCATCTTTATAACTCCTTTGATACGTAAATAAACAGTATTAGCTGAAATAAAAAATACACTTATGATGATTCAGATAAGAAACTCTTTAACGTTTCTGAGCGCGATGGGTGTCTTAACTTACGTAGTGCCTTTGCCTCAATCTGACGAATACGCTCACGCGTCACATCAAATTGCTTACCAACTTCCTCTAACGTGTGATCGGTATTCATATCAATACCAAAGCGCATACGCAAAACTTTTGCCTCACGCTCGGTTAGTGTGCTTAGAATATCTTTAGTCACTTCACGCAAACTCTCGCTTGTCGCGCTATCCACTGGTGAATCAGATACTGAATCTTCAATAAAGTCACCTAAATTAGAATCTTCATCATCACCAATGGGTGTTTCCATTGAGATCGGCTCCTTGGCAATTTTCATGATTCTACGAATCTTATCTTCTGACATATCAATATGTTGGCTTAACTCCTCAGGAGTCGCTTCTTTACCCGTTTCCTGTAAGATTTGACGCGAAATACGATTAAGCTTATTAATCGTCTCGATCATATGTACAGGAATACGAATCGTGCGTGCTTGATCGGCAATTGAACGGGTAATTGCTTGGCGAATCCACCAGGTTGCGTAAGTAGAAAACTTATAACCACGACGGTATTCAAACTTATCAACCGCTTTCATCAAGCCAATGTTCCCTTCTTGAATCAGATCCAAGAACTGTAAGCCTCTGTTGGTGTATTTCTTAGCAATTGAAATCACCAAACGCAAGTTAGCCTCAATCATCTCTTTTTTAGCGCGTCGAGCTTTTGCTTCACCTACGGAAATACGTTTGCTCGCTTCACGCAAATCATAAATTGACATATCCGCACGATCTTCAATTAATCCTAGTTTGACCTGAATTGCTTTAGCATCTTCAAGCACATTGACAAGATCCGGATGCTTATCAATACAGCCATCTAACCAGTCCGTATCGGTCTCACGCCCTTGGAAACGTGATACGAAATACTGCTTAGGCATCTTGCCTTTTTCAACACACAAACGCATGATTTTACGATCATGTCCGCGAATTTCAGTCACCAAGCCACGAATCGAGTTAATCATGCGGTTTAATTGCGCACTGGTATAACGCATACTTAAAAATAACACCGATACTTCACTGGCTGCATTAATATATGCTTTACTGCCTACTTCTTGATCTAGCAGGTAATTAAACTTAGCTTCAAGCTCAGCAAATTTTTGTGCTGCCACTTCAGGGTCAGGACCGGTGTCTTCCGCAGTATCAACCGTACCACTGCTTGACTCCTCTTCTTCATCGTCAGCACTACTTTCTTCTGTTTGATTTTCCTCTAAAGTATCTTCTGGATTATCAAGCATGGAACCGACATCTGTGCCTGATGCATCAATTTCATCGCCCTCATTGAAGCCTGAGATTAAATCAGAGAATTTAATAAACTTATATAACGGAGTTTCCTCTCTTTCTTCATCCTCAAGCTGCATATGATCTTCACGTGCTGCATCGGTTAAGTCTTGATAGCGACCTAATAATGATTTAATGACATAAGGGTACTCAGACAGCGCATTAAGTACCTCTTTAGTACCTTGCTCAATCCGCTTAGCAATTTCAATCTCACCAGAGCGCGTTAATAGATCAACCGCGCCCATTTCTCGCATGTACATTCTAACAGGGTCAGTCGTGCGTCCAAAATCACCATCAGAAGATAAAGCCTGTACCGCATCATCATCTGATGTGTTTTCTGATTCAGCTTCGAGTAATAACAAATCTTCCGCATCAGGTGCAGATTCAAACACCTTAACGCCGACATCATTGATCATCTGAATCACTTCTTCGATGCGCTCAGGGTCAGTAATCTCATCGGGCAAATAATCATTAACATCGGCATAGGTCAAATAGCCTTGCTCACGTCCCAACGCTAGCAATTCTTTGATTCTTGAGAGCTGTTGTTCTTTTGTTTGATCTGACATTAAAATCTCACTTCTTAAGTTTCTTAACTACTTAACTACTTATTTACTGAAATTATGCACTTTCTCTCTTTCAACACCCCGCCTCGCAAGCTAGGCACCCCCTCTTGCAAAGAGGGGAATGTAAAATCAACCTTTGCCCAATTCCCCTCTTCACAAGAGGGGTGGCAGCCGCAGGCTGACGGGGTGTTTTTAAAGTCATAGTTTTTTCTAAAATGCGTAACTTCAGTTATTTACATCGCTAAGCGCGCGCATGAAAAGCGACCTATCAACGTCCAAATCACATCGATGATCACACCCAATACACTTACCCCTTTGGCGATTTAGCAACATAAATCAAGTGTAGCTATATTTTTTCTACTTTGTATAAAATTGCTTGCATTCTTTGTTTTTCTGTCGTTGTTAAGATAGATGTTTTTGCTTTTAATATCAGGTGTTCTAATTCGTTTTGACATGCCTGCTTCATTATCTTATCTAACATCGCCATTAATTCATCAATAAGCTGCACTGCATCAAGCTCACTTTGTGCTTGCAATAGCTGATAGAAATACGCCTTAAATTGCGGATATTTTTCAACAAGCATTTGCACGAGCACAGCAGAAGACAGCCCGCTATTTTGCCTGATTACTCTCAAAGCATCAAGCAAAATAAAGTGCTGCTCTGTTACACACTCAAATTCTACTGCCGGTTGCGCACTTAACGCATCATGCACTTCTGTTGGCATACTTAACAAATATGCTAATGCTTTCTCAACTAGGCTCAGCTTATTAGCGTTTAACTGCCAACGTTTTAGCTGCATGTTGTTATCATTTTGTTTTACATCATGCGCCTTTTGTTTGATCATTCGTTGCAACTGCAACGAAGACACATCAGTTGCTTTCGCTAACTGCTCAATAATCATCAGCGTATAGGTACTTTCAGGAATGGCTTTTAGCACTCGCTTTGACTCTTCAATCAATTGCGCCAGGCTATCCGCGCTAGTTAAATCATATTTACCTAATAGATTTTGGATAAAGAAATCTGCTGCACTTAAGGCTTCTTTTAAGGCACTTCTAAAACCTTCTAGTCCCCTTTCTTTGATAAATGAATCAGGGTCATGTTCTTTAGGCAATAGCAAAAACCGTGCTTTTTTATGCTCATCAAGCACAGGCAGCACCATCTCAAATGCCCTTAACGCTGCATTTTGCCCAGCTGTATCACCATCAAAGCATAAAATAATCTCTGAAGTGTGGCGAAACAATGTCTTTAAGTGTGATGCTGATAAAGCAGTTCCTAATGTCGCAACTGCTGTGGTATAGCCATGTTGATGTAAGCCAATGACATCCATATAGCCTTCAACCACCATGATGTGCTCAGGATTTTTATGCTGCTCTTTAAGCTCATATAAGCCATATAGCTCATGACTTTTAAAAAAAACCGGCGTTTCAGGCGAGTTAAGATATTTAGGATTCGCATCTTTATTCGGCAGCACGCGCCCACCAAATCCAACAACTGAACCTTTACGATTGCGTATCGGAAACATTAAGCGCTCACGAAAACGATCATATGCTCCACCCTTATCTTTACGAATCACTAAGCCTGCCTGATCCAAAACATCCAGTGAAAATTGTTTTTTCAGCACATCATACAATGCTTGCCATTGATTGGGCGCATAACCCATCTGAAAATATTTCGCTGTTTTTGCCGAGAGTTCTCGCGATTTAATATACTCGATAACCTCATCTTTATCGGTATCAAAACGCAAACACCATTGAAAATATTTATTCGCTGCTTGTAAAGCATCATAAATTGATTGCGTCAGTTTATCTTTGGATTGATCTTTCGCACTTTGGTCATAAGGCACTTCAAGATTCTGCATTAATGCAAGCTCTTCAACTGCCTCAATAAAACTCAAGCTATTATAATCTGCAATAAAATCAATGACATCACCCGAGGCATGACAGCCAAAGCAGTGATAAAGTTGTTTGTCGGGACTGACTGAAAATGATGGCGTTTTTTCATTGTGAAACGGGCAGCACGCCATGAAATTTTTGCCCGTTTTTTTGAGCGTGACATATTTTGAAATAACGTCAACAATATCCGCTGATGCGACGATTTGACGGATGAAATCAGCGGGAATATTCCCCTTCATGACAGCGTTTTACGATAATTGTGATTTGATCATTGAACCAACTTTGCCCATATCAGCGCGACCGTTAAGCTCTGCTTTAATCACACTCATAATCTTACCCATATCTTTCACCGAAGAGGCACCAACTTCTAAAATAGCACGCTGGATAATCTCAATAATCTCATCTTCTGATAATGGTTTTGGCAAATAAACTTGTAAAATCTCGATCTCATCAAGTTCTTTTTGCGCAAGCTCTTCTCTGCCAGCACGTTTAAATTGCTCTGCAGAATCTTTGCGCTGCTTGATCATTTTAGTCAGGATACTGATCACATCATCCTCAGTTACTTCAACACGTTCGTCGACCTCTTTTTGCTTAAATGCCGCCAACGCCATACGGATCGTTGATAAACGGTTTTTATCTTTGTTTTTCATTGAGGTTTTCATATCTTCAACAAGACGCGCGCGTATTTCAGACATTTGCTAAATCCTAACAGTTTTGTTTATTTGATAAATTTTATATATACCCATAAAAAACTTCTTCGACACCTAACACCGCAAAATGAATTACAATGGATATATTTTTTAGTTTGCATAAATAGAACAGCCAACTACACCGTTAAAGCATAGCTGGCTGACTATTTATTGCAATCTTTTTTACTTCTCTTACTTCCTAGCGGCGAGCTGCTGCTGGAGTTGAACGCATAGACTGCTTCATTGAACGCTTAACTGCTGCTGCTTTTTTGCGCTTGCGCTCCCATGTTGGCTTCTCATAAAATTCTCTACGACGAAGTTCAGAAACGATTCCCGCTTTTTCACAGCTACGTTTGAAACGGCGCAACGCAACATCAAATGGTTCTGTTTCTCTTACACGTACTGCTGGCATACATCTCACCTCGCTTAAATGCCATCTAAATTTTTCTTAAAATCAATTATCTAATTTACACGCTTCTGATTCATTTTATTGAACACTCTAAAGACAGCTAAAATTAAATGCGCGCTAAGTCTACAAACTTTTCTTTTAAAAGGCAAATGACTTTTGCAAAAAATTCGGTAACCGTTTACTTTAATTCAATACGTTGAACAAAGAAAAGCACCAGAGTTACAAAGGAGACAACACTTTTGGTATTTTGCAGCATTCCACTCATCACTTAGAACATATTTCAATCTAACAATGTTCTCGCTATACTAAGCCACAATCCCAGCTCACAGATTCTAATAAATGCCAAATCATACGAATTGTTGCAATGAATAAATTATTACTATCAGGCGCGATACTCTAAGTTTCGATTTGCAAGCTAGCGCGCTGTGGGGTGGACGAGGCAATCCAGTTCTGTCATGGACGATAACCTAGCAACCGCAACAACCTGTCATTATTCACGAATCACCTTTGCCATCGATCATTACCATCCATGGCAGCTACGCATTGGACCTGGACACCCCTGACTTACGAATGACTCTGCTATTCCTAAGTCATGCGTTCTTTGCTACACTCTATGTCAACGATGGCTTTACTTCAGACATAATAAGTGCATGAAAAAATTACCAATTGGCTACTCAACCCTAGCTGAAATGATTAACGGCAATACATTTTATGTCGATAAAACCAAACATATTCATGAAATAGCCTCTCAGGGCAAATATTACTTCTTATCTCGTCCACGACGCTTTGGTAAGAGCCTCACTATTGACACCTTAAAGCAGCTATTTCTTGGCAAGCATGAGCTGTTTAAAGGCTTATATATTGAAGATAAATGGGATTTTAATGAAGTGTTTCCTGTCATTCACTTTAGCTTTGGCGGCTCTAAGGCGATCAATAGCGAAAAAACCTTGCTCGAAATTATTGACCAGACATTACTTAATACCGCCAAGGCGTATGAAATTGAACTCCCCAACTTAGAGTACAGCGCTCAATTTGATGTATTAATCAAAGCATTAAAACATAAATATAATCAACGCGTCGTATTCTTAGTCGATGAATACGACAAACCCATTCTCGATGTCATTAGCGAGTCTGATAAGGCACTGCGCAATCGCGAGATCCTTAAAGGACTGTATAGTGTTATTAAAGACAACGATGCCTGTTTACGCTTTGTCTTTTTAACCGGAGTGTCTAAGTTTTCTAAAGTGAGCCTGTTTAGTGGTTTGAATAACCTAAAGGATATCTCCTTTCACTATCGCTATGCAGATTTATGTGGCTACACCCAAGAAGAGTTAGAAAGCACCTTCGATGACTATCTACACGACGTTGATCTTGGCAAACTCAAAGCCTGGTACAACGGCTATAATTTTGCAGGTTCTGAAAAGCAAAAAGTCTATAACCCTTTTGATATCTTGCTCTTTTTTGACAATGCTAATCAGTATCAAAATTACTGGTTTGAAACCGGAACACCGAGTTTCCTGCTTAAGATTATCGAACAGCAACGCGCAATTATTCCTGATCTTGAGAATTACGAAGCAAATTTAAACATTATCAATAGCATCGATGTTGACAGTATTCCTATCGCAGGATTAATGCTGCAAAGTGGTTATTTGACCATTAAAGACACCATCGACTATGGTGGCCTACTATGGTATCGATTAGGCTATCCCAATCTTGAGGTACGTAGCAGTATTAACCAGCACTTTACCAAGCTAGGCACAACCACCGAAGCCGCCAATGCTAATCAGCTTGCTATTAACCGTGCGCTATTAAGCGATGATTGGCAGCAATTTGCTAAAGCCATTCAAAGCTTTTATAGCAGCATTCCCTATGATTACTATAGCAAAACACCATTACATCGCTATGAAGGTTATTATTGCGCGATTATTTATAGCTATTTTGCCGCCCTTGGTTATGACGTTAAACTAGAAGATCATACCTCTGAAGGTCGCATCGACATGTCGATTATTATTACGGGTAAAAAAGTCATTATTTTTGAGTTTAAGGTCAGTCAAGGTGAAGATTTGGCCGCAAAAGCCGTACAGCAGATTATCGATAAAAACTATGCGTTGAAATTTACCCATCTTGAGCTACCAATCTACCAAGTGGGGATTTCATTTGACTATAACTTACGGACAATCAATGGTTTTGAGGTTGTTGAAAAATAACCAAAGGAATTATTCACAAAAAACCACCGCCATTGATTATTACCATCCATGGCAGCTGACGCATTGGATCTGGACACCCCTAGCTCACGGATAACTCTGCTATTCCTAAGTCATGCGTTCTTTGCTACACTCTATGCCAGTAATGGTTTTACTTAAAGACATAATAAGCGCATGAAAAAATTACCAATTGGCTACTCAACCCTTGAGAAAATGCGTCAACCCAATATGATTTACGTTGATAAAACCAAGCATTTACTTAATTTAATTGAGCAAGATGCTTATTACTTTTTATCCCGTCCGCGACGCTTTGGTAAGAGCCTCACTATTGACACCTTAAAGCAGCTATTTCTTGGCAAGCGTGAGCTGTTTAAAGGCTTATATATTGAAGATAAATGGGATTTCAATGAAATATTTCCTGTCATTCATTTTAGCTTTGGGCGATCTAAAGCCGTGTTTTCTGAAGAGTCCTTACTACAATGGATTAGCCGTGAGTTAAGCGATAATTCTAAACGTTATAATGTTGAGTTAGACACTAGTATGCACTATGATCTACAACTTGATCAGCTCATTAAAACCTTATATCAAAAATACAATCAACGCGTTGTATTTTTGGTCGATGAATACGACAAACCCATTCTCGATGTCATTAATGAATCCGATAAGGCGCTGCGCAATCGCGAGATTCTCAAGGGTCTTTACAGTGTCATCAAAGATAATGATGCTTGTTTACGCTTTGTCTTTTTAACTGGAGTATCTAAGTTTTCTAAGGTAAGTTTATTTAGTGGTTTAAACAATTTGGAAGACATCTCCTTCCAAGCACGATTCGCTGATCTATGTGGCTACACCCAAGAAGAGTTAGAAAATACTTTCGATGATTATCTACCCAATGTTGATCTTGGCAAACTCAAAGCCTGGTACAACGGCTATAATTTTGCAGGTTCTGAAAAGCAAAAAGTCTACAACCCTTTTGATATCTTGTTATTCTTTAGAAATCAACAGTATCAAAGTTACTGGTTTGAAACTGGTACACCCACTTTTTTAATCAAGCTCATCAGCAAACGCCGCGACATAATTCCTGAGCTTGAGAATTATGAAGCGACGCCTGATGCGTTAAATAGCATTGATGTCAACAATATCCCAATTGCAGCATTAATGCTGCAAAGTGGTTATCTAACGATAAAAGAGCAATTTTATTTTGGTCAAGATCTTTGGTATCGTTTAGGCTACCCAAATTTTGAAGTGAAAACGGCCCTAAATAGACAACTGACCAAAATTGGGCTTACTCAGGAAGATGCCACCGCCAATCAACTTGCCATTAACCGTGCGCTATTAAGCGATGACTGGGATCAGTTTGCTAAAGCCATTCAAAGCTTTTACAGCAGCATTCCCTATGATTACTATACCAAAACACCATTACACCGCTATGAAGGTTATTATTGCGCAATTATCTATAGCTATTTTGCTGCCCTTGGTTATGACGTTAAACTAGAAGATCACACCTCTGAAGGTCGTATTGATATGTCGATTATTATCACGGGTAAAAAGGTCATTATTTTTGAGTTTAAGGTCAGTCAAGGTGAGGACTTAGCAGCAAAAGCTGTACAACAGGTTATCGATAAAAACTATGCGTTGAAATTTACCCATCTTGAGCTACCAATCTACCAAGTGGGTATTTCGTTTGACTATAATTTACGGACAATCAATGGTTTTGATGTTATTGAAAGACAATCAAAGATTTGACATGGACAAAACCTAGCACACAACAGCAAGCCAAGAAACGCTGTAAAATAGCTTCTTATGGGTATATACTGCCTAGCAATAATAAGCTTCGCTCATTTATCTTATGCATAAAAAACCACACGATCAAACCACGCACTTTGGCTTTGAAGAAGTCAACTGGGAAGACAAACAGCAAAAAGTCGCCGATGTCTTTCATTCGGTGGCAGCAAAATACGACATTATGAATGACGTGATGTCATTTGGCGTACACCGTTTATGGAAGAAAATCGCCATTCAGAAAGCCTCAGTCAAATCAGATCAAAAGATTCTTGATCTAGCAGGTGGTACGGGTGATTTGGCTTATCAATTTACCCAAAAAGTTGGTGATCATGGCAAAGTGATATTAAGTGACATCAATGCATCAATGCTGAATGTTGGGCGTGAGAAACTCACCAATCGTGGTTGTGTTGGTAATATCGAATACGTTCAAGCCAACGCTGAGTGTTTACCCTTTGCCGATAATACCTTTGATTGCATTACGATTTCATTTGGTCTTAGAAATGTGACCGATAAAGATGCGGCATTAGCCTCAATGCAACGCGTATTAAAACCAGGTGGCCGTTTGTTGGTACTTGAGTTTTCAAAGCCGATACTACCATTATTAAGCGCGATTTATGATCAATACTCTTTTAAGATTTTACCTTTTATGGGACAACTTATTGCCCAAGATGCCGATAGTTATCGTTACCTTGCAGAGTCGATTCGCAAACATCCAGATCAAGACACACTAAAAGAGATGATGCTAAATGCGGGCTTTGATAAGGTGGACTATCAGAACATGACTGGCGGCGTTGTCGCCTTACATATGGGCATTAAATACTAAGGTGATCAAATGAATGAACAAATGATCATTAAATCTATCAATCTCATACTCAATAAAGTACTTAGCTTAGATCCACAGAAAACCTATTTGCTCCAGCAGCTGAACAGTCAGCCTCTTTATATTGCTATTAATGATCTTGGTCTATGTTTTTGTTTTGAGCCAAGTGAAGATAAGCTTATATTTGCATTAGCTGAAAGCACTCATTCATCCAATCTACTGACAGCAACATCAGGCACTTTAATCGCAATGGCATTAAGTCAACATCCACAAAGCTATATTCAACAAGGTGAAGCTAAGTTCATTGGTGATATGCATGTACTTGAGCGTTATCGCGACTTCGTCAAAGCGATTCGCCCTGATCTGATCTTCACACTAACTTTAGGTCAAACGACTTCACTAAATTCTTTTTTAGCCAAACCGCTTGATGTTATTAAAACATGGTGGATGACAAGTAAAGAGCGCCTGCCGCACGAGTTCAGAGAATATATTCAATATGAAAAAGAGCTTTTCCCATGTAAAGAAGAAGTCGAGGATTTCTTCAGTGACATTCAGCTGTTAAAACAGGATCTAGAGCGCGTCACTACCAAGATAACTCGCCACATTAATGCCAACGGTGATCAGCATGACTAAACTTAAAAAATGGCAACGCCTGATCTATATTGGTTACGTGTTAAATAAATATAACGTCACCACAATGATGGCTGATTTACCATTATTGCGCGTACTTAAAATCACGCTTATCTTTAACCCTTATTATTGGTTTGCACGCAATAAGCTTGATCGCGGTACTCGCTTACGTTTAGCACTGGAGACTTTAGGTCCTATCTTTATCAAGTTTGGGCAAGCATTGTCAACACGTCGCGATTTATTACCGCATGATCTTGCAAATGAACTTGCCAAGCTACAAGACAAAGTCCCGCCTTTTTCTGGAGAATATGCACGTAAAGTGATTGAAAAGGCATTGCAGCAACCGATTAATGACGCTTTTACACAGTTTGACATCACCCCTTTGGCATCAGCATCGATTGCTCAGGTGCATAGTGCCATGCTTACCACTGGTCAAGAAGTTGTGGTCAAAGTCTTGCGTCCAAATATCGAAAAAGTATTAGTACAAGATACAGAGCTATTAAAGACCCTTGCACATATGCTTGAGCGTTATGTGCCGGCAACGCGGCGTTTACGTCCCGTTGAGGTCGTGGCTGAGATTAGTCGTAATCTTCTTGATGAGCTTGATTTACAGCGCGAGGCTGCCAATGCCTCACAACTAAAACGCAACTTCAAAGACAGTCATATTCATTACGTGCCTGAAGTGTATTGGCAATATTGCCGCAGTAATCTATTAACCATTGAGAAAATAAAGGGCATCCCTGTCTCTGATATTGACACATTAAAGTCACTCAACACCGATCTTAAACTCTTAGCTGAGCGTGGCGTTGAGATATTCTACACTCAGGTTTTCCGTGATTGTTTTTTTCATGCCGACATGCATCCAGGCAACATTTTTATCGATGCAACCAACCCACAAGATCCTAAATATATATCTATTGATTTTGGTATTGTTGGCACGCTTACCCGTGAGGATCAGCATTATCTTGCTGGTAATTTTCTAGCCTTCTTTAATCGTGATTATAAAAAAGTAGCAGAACTGCACATCGAATCCGGTTGGGTTCCGTATAACACCCGTGTCGATGAGTTAGAATCGGCGATCCGTACAGTATGCGAGCCTATTTTTGAGAAGCCATTGGCTGATATTTCATTTGGCTATACTTTAATGCGCTTATTCCAAGTAGCAAGACGCTTTAATATGTCCGTACAACCGCAATTAGTACTATTACAAAAGACTTTATTAAATATCGAAGGCTTAGGACGAGATCTGTATCCTGAGCTTAACCTATGGGCAACTGCCAAGCCATTTTTAGAGCAGTGGATGAAGACGCGTGTCGGCTGGCAAGGCTTTGTTAAGCGTTCAATGGCAAGCATTCCTGATTTGAGTGAACGTTTGCCTGATGTGCCTGAGCTGTTATTTGATTTATTAAACGCCCAAGTTAATCAGGCTAAGCGTGATAGCTTACCATCACCAGATCAAAGCAAACAGGTCAAATACTCTAAACGCCACGGTGTTATGATTGGCTTTGGTATTTCACTCACCGCACTTGGTATTATCTCTGGGTTTCAGGGTGAGCTATTAAACACATTACATCAATTTATTGACCAACATTATGCGGTTGTTGGCGGAATTGGTGTGGCACTATTACTATACACTTTTTTCTCAAAACAAAAGGACTAGATCGATGAGTGATTGTATTTTTTGCAAAATTATTAATGGTGAAATCAAATCAAATAAAGTCTATGAGGATGCTGATATTTTAGCGTTTCATGATGCTTTTCCGGTGGCTGAAGCTCATGTGCTTGTTGTCCCTAAAAAGCATATCGATAGCTTAAATCATCTTGAAGATGAAGATATTCCTCTTGTTGGAAAAATTAATCTAGCGATCCCTAAGATTGCACAAACCTTAGGGCTTAAAGCAGGTTTTAAGACCTTGGTGAATACCGGTAAAGCAGGTGGACAAACTGTTTATCATCTGCATTATCATATATTAGGTGGGCGCTTTACCAAAAAGGATGCACTGCTACACACTTAATTTTCTTTGGTAAACTCAGCTGTTGTAGTGATTTGTGCCAAACGCGATAAAGCACTTAAACTTGCCTCATGTGACTCTTTAGTTGCTGCATTACAGGCATCAGCAACAATAACCACTTGATAATCACGATCATGCAACTCGCGTGCTGTCGCTTCAACCACATAAGTCGTTGATACGCCACAAATGATTACGCGTTCAATTTCATTTGCCCTTAATACAGGTTCCAAATTCGTGCCATATAATGCACTCACGCGGCGCTTAGTAACAATGACATCTTGAGGCTCTACATCCATTTTTTCGTGAAACTCAGTTCCCCATGTCCCCAGTTTTAATACACCGTATTCTGGCGCCTTACCGAACATCGGCGAATGCTTAGGGCACTCTTGATAATGTGCTTCAAAACCTACTTTAACATGCGCAATCAGCACCTTATGTTTTCTTGCCCAAGCAATCACTTCATTTGCCTTTTCCATTGTTTTATCTTCGATAATACGTGCCGCATTATGCGCACCAAAAGCACCCTTTGGATCTACGATTTCGTTAATAAAGTCTGCAACTAAGACTAATGTGTTTTGCATGATAAATTCCTTAAGTTATATGATATTTCATTTAGCTCCAGTCAGTGATATGTAGCTAAACAATCGTTTGTTGGTAATCATAGATATTAAGATCGAGCCTGAATATGACGGTTTACTGTCACTCTCAGACTTGACCCGAAAATCCAAATGAGGTGATTTAAACGCCACTTAGTTTAATCCAAAATAATACTAAATTGCTAATGGTAAAAACTAAATAGCTATATAGAAACTTTAAAGATTACATCCATCCAAGGCACAAAATTCCTTATCAAAAGCATACCCATCATAAATCTTTTTGCGGTGTTTGGTTGTAAAATAGTTTGTGAAGATTTTGGCAAGTTGGATTGCAGGTAATAGCTAGGACTATTATCAAAATTCAACTTGCTAAAAACACGCAAAATATAAAGCAAAAAAATTCTGTAAAATGGTTTGTGATGGGTATATACGATTACACCGCTAAATATTTATTAACCAAACCGACAAAGTTTGCGGGATCTTCAAGTTGAGCACCTTCAACCAACAAGGCTTGTTGATATAAAAGATCTGTCCAATCAGCAAATTGCGCATCGTCTTGCTCTTGCTGCAAGTGCTTCACTAATTTATGATCAGCATTGATCTCAAGAATTGGTTTGCCCCCCATGCCTGGCATCATCATTTGTCCTGCATCTGCCATCATTTTTTGCAAATGCATGCTCATGCCATAATCATTAACAACAATACAGCTTGGTGAATTAGTCAAACGCTTAGAAAGACGTACATCTTCGACTTTATCTTTTAGCACTTCTTTCATTTGCTTAATAATGCTTTCAAACTCTTTCTGTGTTTCTTCTTGCTGCTTTTTATCTTCTTCAGAATCCAAGTCACCAAGGTCTAAATCACCTTTAGCCACTGATTTTAAGGTCTTGCCATCAAATTCAGATAAGTGCGATGTCATCCACTCATCAACGCGATCGCTTAACAATAACACCTCAATGCCTTTCTTACGGAATACTTCCAACTGTGGGTTATTCTTCGCTGCATTAAAGCTCTCAGCAGTCACATAGTAGATAAACTTCTGATCTTCCTTCATACGTGACACATAATCAGCTAATGACACATCTTGCTCGGCAGTATCTTTGTGCGTTGAAGCAAAGCGCAATAACTTAGCAATCTTATCTTTGTTTTCATGATCTTCAGCAGGCGCCTCTTTTAATACTTGTCCAAACGCCTTCCAGAATTTCGCATATTGCTCTTTATCATCTTTAGCCATTTTATCGAGCATATCTAAGACTTTCTTAGCTGTAGCTTTTTTGATCTTATCGATCACTTTATTATGCTGCAAAATCTCACGTGAGATATTCAATGGCAAATCATTTGAATCAATCACCCCTTTAACAAAACGCAAGTATGACGGCAACAAATGCTCGTTTTCCATGATAAATACGCGTTGTACATAAAGCTGTAAACCAGATTTACGCTCGCGATCCCATAGATCAAATGGCGCGCGCTCTGGTAGATACAAGAGGCTTGTATATTCAAGATTACCCTCAACCTTATTGTGCGACCAAGTTAATGGATCAGTAAAATCATGTGAAATATGCTTATAAAACTCTTTGTACTCTTCATCGGTAATTTCAGACTTAGAACGTGTCCATAACGCTTTAGCTTTATTAATCGTTTCCCATTCTTTCGTTTCTTTTTCTTTACCTTCTTCATCATATTCTGTTTTTAACATTTGAATAGGTAAGGAGATATGATCAGAATATTTTTTAACGATTTGACGCAATTTCCAATCATCTAACAAATCATGCTCTTCATCTTTAAGATGCAAAATAATCTCCGTACCACGTGCTTCTTTAGTGATATCTTCAACGCTAAATGAACCATCCGCTTTGGACTCCCAACGCACGCCTTGTGAAGCTTCAACACCAGCTTTACGTGTATTTACCGTCACTTTATCAGCAATGATATACGCAGAATAGAAACCAACACCAAATTGACCAATCAATTGCGAATCTTTACTCTGATCACCACTTAATGCTTCTAAGAATTTCTTAGTGCCTGATTTTGCAATTGTACCCAAATGCTCAATAGCCTCATCACGCGTCATGCCAATACCATTATCGGCAATCGTAATCGTTTTACTCTCTTTATCAAAAGAAATGCGTACTTTTAAATCGGCATCATTTTCAAAAATATCGGCATTACTTAATGCTTCAAAACGCAGCTTTTCTGCAGCATCTGATGCGTTAGAAATAAGCTCTCTTAAGAAAATTTCACGGTTTGAATAGAGTGAATGAATCACCAAATGTAATAATTGTTTTACTTCCGTTTGAAAGTCAAAAACTTGCTTTTCAGACATGGTCGCTCCTATTTTGGTTTGCTTTATTTAAAACTCGACCGCAAACAAATGGGCGTTAAAAAAGATATTTCAAGGCGAAATTTATAAAATGTTGCTGTTGACAGATTGAGTCCGCAAATAGTACTGTCTATCCACACCAAACTTTTGGATATAACAGACAATGAACAACACCATCTACACTGCTAGTTGCCTTTGCGGAGATATCAAAATAAATATTACTGCTGAACCAGTAGCAATGCTTAATTGCCACTGTAAAGATTGCCAAAAATGGACAGGCTGCGCTTATGAGCCAGCCGTTGCTTTTAACAAAAGTGACATTCAACTTCAAGGTCAAGTCAATTTTTTTGACAAAACGTCTGATAGCGGAAGCGTTGTCTCACGTGGTTCATGCGCCAACTGCTGTGGCTCAATTATCAATAAGTGCACCGCCTTTGATCACTTGTATATTCTATATGCCGGTACTATTGATAGTGAAAATTTCAAACATACGCCACTTGCTGAGATCTATACCCGCAGCAGAATGAATGATCATTGTGAATTAGAGAATACACCTCAATATCAAGGCGCATTACAGAGATAACTATTGGACTTCACTTTTTCCCTGAGCGTAGTCAAGGGTACGAGTAACAATGGCTTCGACTGACGCTCAGTCAACGTTGATGCTAAGCTAATATTATTTTTCAGATTGATCATCCGCTTGTTGCGGCTTAGTCACTTCAGAAGGTATCACAGTTAACGCTTCTTTAGCTACTTGTGGAGCCAATTTTTCTTTCTCATCTTTCGGGATATAGCTATCACCCCAATCACCTGGCTCTCTGACCTCGCGACGCGCCATTAAGTCATCCACTTGCATTGAATCAATGGTTTCATATTTCATCAACGCATCCGCCATAGCGTGCAAGATATCGGTATTTTCCTTAAGAATAGTCTCCGCTCTTGAGTAATTTTCATCAATCAAGCGACGTACTTCACCATCGATATCAACGGCTGTTTTATCTGAGAAATGTTTTGGATTTTTACCCATGCTTTGCCCTAAAAACGGCTGCTGGTCATCTTCATCAAACAAAATTGGTCCCATTTTGTCAGACAAGCCCCACTTGGTGACCATGCTGCGAGCGATATTGGTTGCTACTTGAATATCATTAGAAGCACCAGTAGTTACCTTGTCATAACCAAAAATGAGCTCTTCAGCAATACGCCCACCAAAGATACTTGATAAACGGCTTAATAACTGTTCACGAGATTGACTGACTTGATCACCATCTGGCAAATACATTGTCACACCTAATGCACGTCCTCGAGGAATAATACTAACCTTATACACGGGATCGTGATCAGGTACCAAACGCCCAACAATCGCGTGTCCGGCTTCATGGTATGCTGTTAAGCGTTTCTGCTCGTCACTCATTGCCATCGAACGACGTTCAGTTCCCATAAGAATCTTATCTTTAGCTTTTTCAAACTCTTCCATGCCAACGATTTCTTTGTTAACACGCGCAGCAAATAACGCTGCTTCATTCACTAAGTTAGCAAGCTCAGCACCTGAGAAGCCCGGTGTACCACGCGCAATCCAATCAACGCGCACCTCATCAGCTACCGCAATCTTACGCATATGAACTTTAAGGATTTGCTCACGGCCTTTAACACTTGGCAAACCAACTGTTACCTGTCTGTCAAAACGACCAGGACGCAACAATGCAGGATCCAATACATCCGGTCGGTTAGTCGCAGCAATGACGATAACACCTTCATTATCAGCAAATCCATCCATCTCAACCAACATCTGATTTAATGTCTGCTCACGCTCATCATGTCCGCCACCTAGACCAGCTCCACGATGGCGACCCACGGCATCAATCTCATCAATAAAGATAATACAAGGCGCTCGACGCTTGGCTTGCTCAAACATATCACGCACACGTGACGCACCAACACCAACAAACATTTCAACGAAATCCGAACCTGAGATTGAAAAGAAAGGCACCTTTGCTTCACCGGCAATTGCACGTGCTAATAATGTTTTACCTGTTCCAGGTGGTCCTACCATCAACACACCTTTAGGGATCTTGCCGCCAATCTTCTCGTATTTGGCAGGGTTCTTTAAGAAATCAACGATTTCAGCCACTTCTTCTTTAGCCTCATCGACACCTGCGACATCTGCTAATGTGACTTTGATCTGATCTTCACCTAAAAGCTTTGCCTTACTTTTACCAAATGAAAAAGCACCACTTTTGCCACCTCCGGCACGCATCATTAGGAAAATAAAAAAGCCCGCAATTAACAACAATGGCAACCAATTAAACAAAAATGCCAATAGCAAACTTGGCTTTTCTGGTGCTTTCGCAGAAACTTCAGCATTTTTACTGAGCATCTGATCAACAATACTTTGATCCAAGAGTGGTGCATAGGTAGTAAACTTCTCATCAGAATCCGTTGTCCCTGTGAACGTCCGTCCATCAACGTTAACTGATTTGATGCTGCCGCTATTTAATTGTTGCACAAAACTTGAGTACTTCATCGTTGTTGATGGGTCGGTCTTTGTACTCATGTTGCTAAAAATAAACACTAAGCCTACGGCAATCAAGCCCCAGAATAGTGCATTTCGCAAGAACTCATTTTTCTTCATGCAAGTGTAATCCTATTGATTTTGCTTAATTATTCAACTTCCAAGCTCAAACCTAAAAGCCAATTTATTGGTTGGACATTATAGTATATCGCTGCCCTTGTCGCGATGGCTTCACAACAAAATTTTGCAAACACTTATTAGGCTCAACCTTAGCACAAAAAAATATCGCTTCACAATTGTAATTCAGCAGATATTTAGCGAATGCGCTAACTCAGCATAATGCATGCTCAACAAGAAATTAAATATATTATCAAAATAAAATTAATAATTATTGTTTATCAAAGTTGCAATATAGATCTGGATTAAACTTCATGGTTTTTAGCCCGTTATTAAATAAGCTAATCAGCTTAGCTGAACCGGTTTGATCTTTTGCAGCAATTAGATAATGTGTCTGCTGATCAGCAATAAATGCCTTAGTGAAAAGATTTACCCCGTCTTTGATATGCGCAATATTTTCAAGCGCATCGTCACCTGCGTAGACAGCAGTCACACGCTTTGCTTTCAATTGACTAAAACAATCTTGCATTGTTAATACAGTAATACGCGTCGCTGTCTTTTGCGTAAACATGTCTGCCAACTTGCCATAGGCACCATAGCCTTGGGGCACGCAGACTTTCGCCCCTTGTAAGGACTTGAAATCAATATAGCTTTGCTTATCATCATTCAATACCCAAATGTAAGCCGATTTAGTGTAAAGCGCGTCACTATAAAGATACTTTTGTGCACGTTCTTTGGTGTAGCTCCATGGAAATGACACACTAGGTGAAGCGCCATAGGCTAAGCTTTTCATTGCCACACTCCATGGCAGCCATTTAATCTCGCCAAGATTCACACCCTGACTTTTAAAAACTTTTGTCACAAATTCAGTCAAGCAACCTTTGTTGTTTTCATGCTGATTAACATATGGGTAATAATAATCACCCAAAGCATAATCCACTGTATATTGAGTTTGCGCACTAGCATAGACCATGCCCATGCTCAGTAAAATAACACTAAACTTTAATCCCCTCACATCGCACTCCTCTTTCGCATTATTTATCCTTAACACCGATGCTCTTAGCATAAACGTAATTAATCCAAAATGCATTAACCATAATGTCAATCCACGGAATATAGCATTTTTTTGCCGCATACACATATTGACTTATGCCAAATCAATTTCTACGATGTGGTGCGTATTTGAACTTTTAACAAATAATCTCAATCTAAGGAGAACACATGAAAAAGATTATTGCACTAACCACTGCCATACTACTTGCTGGCTCAATCACAGCTTATGCCGCTGATGCGCAAACAACCGCAACTGCAGTTGATGCCAAGCCTGCTGCGGCTAAAACTGACGCGGCAACACCTGCTAAAGTTGATATGAAAGAAGTAAGCTACATCATCGGTCAAGAGATGGGTAAAGGCTTCAAATCACAAGATATCAAGCTTGATGTCAAGCAATTAAATGCCGGTCTAGAAGCTGGGCTTTCTGGCAAAGAATCTAAGATTTCTGAAGCTAAAAGCAAAGAGATCATGCAAGCTTTCCAAATGGAAATGATCCAAAAAGCGCAAACCAAAATGAAAGCAGAAGGTGAAGCAAATCAAAAGGCAGCCGATGCATTTATGGCTGACGTTGCTAAAATGCCTAATGTTAAAAAAGCAGCTGATGGCATCTACTACCAAGTAATCACTGAAGGCAAAGGTGACGTCCCTGCTAAAACTGATACTGTAACTGTCAACTACACAGGCACAACACCTGCTGCTGATTTCAACAAAGACGCTAAAGCAGGTGCAGCACAACTAGCCAAGGGCGAGCTTCTTGGAAAAGTATTTGATAGCTCTGAAAAAACTGGCAAACCAGCAACTTTCCCATTAAATCAAGTGATCCCTTGCTGGACTGATGCTTTAAGTCAAATCCCAGTAGGTTCAACAGTTATTCTTTACTGTGCACCTAAGCAAGCATATGGCGAGATGGCTCCACCACAAATCGGACCTAATCAAGTATTAAGCTTCAAAGTAGAATTAATCAAAGCAGAAAAAGCGGAAAAACCTGCAGCTAATGACGCTGCTGCAACTGATACTCAAGCAGACGCAACAACAGCTGCTGAATAATATACTCTGACATTTTAATCTTAAGCCCGCTGTTGCGGGCTTTTTTATTTATTTTTATTGCAGAAAGACAAGAGGGATGATTATATGAAGGTTATTTCATTTAATGCAAACGGCATTCGCGCTGCCACGCACAAAGGCTTTTTTGACTGGTTTATGCAGCAAGATGCTGATTTTTTATGTATTCAAGAAACGAAAGCACAGTTTGATCAACTCAAAGACGATGGCATTTATTTCCCTGAAGGCTATCACTACGCCTATACTGATGCCCAGAAAAAAGGCTATAGTGGTGTTGCAATCTATGCTAAGCGCGAGCCTAAGCGCATTATCCATACCCTAGGCATAGACTGGGCAGATGATGAAGGTCGCTATATTCAATTTGATTATGATGATTTAAGTATCGCCTCTATCTATATTCCCTCAGGCTCAAGCGGTGACGAACGTCAGGCATATAAAATGGATTTCTTAGGTAAGTATAAAGATATACTCAAAGATCAAATTAATCATAACAAACGTTTTATCGTCTGCGGTGATGTTAACATCGTGCACAAAGAAATCGATATTAAAAATTGGAAACAAAACCAGAAAACATCTGGCGTTTTACCCGAAGAGCGTGCTTGGCTTGATCACATCTTTGATGATATTGGTTGGGTTGATGCGTTTCGCGTGATTAACCAAAAATCTGAGCAATATACTTGGTGGTCGAATCGCGGTCAGGCACGCGCTAAAAATGTCGGTTGGCGGATTGATTATCAGTGGATTACACCTGAATTAAAAGACAAAGTCATTGCAGATAGCATCTACACTGATTCATGGTTTTCAGATCATGCACCTTTATCAATCACCTATAAAGCTTAAGGATAAAACTCATCATCTAATAATTGCGCTAACGTGTAAGGCAAGCATGCTGGGAATTCACTTTCGGCCAGTCCCGTTTCTTTTTGCGCTGCCAAAATCGCATCACCATAAACATCATCAAGCATTTCAGCAAGATCAAACAAAAAAGCCTGCGATTGCAGGCTTAAAATAGTAAAAACAAAAGGTTGAGGAGCTCCTCCTATTTTTATGTTTTTTATTTTTTAGAAGTATACCGATAAGTCTAAAGTATAGGCATTGGTATGCTGATTGTTGTACATATGCATATAAGCATATTCCAGACCGATCAAGACATTCTCAGTGAAGAATGGACGTTGCGCTGAGGCTACAACCATTTTATCAACACCAGAGCCTGGATACATGACTGAACTTGCATTACCAGCAGTTGCGCCTGAAGTTGTCGCATAGCCTTTATCTGCATTACCACTTAAGGTAATCGGTAAATTATTAGTGTTATAAGCACCGTTATAGGCGATATTGAAGTTGGTTGAACGACCATAAATCTCTGGTGAGAAGCCAGCTTGAACATACCAAGCACCAGCATAGCCATTATTTGTCATATCTGATTTATTTGTCGTTTGCGCCCAACCAGCACCAACACCATAGATATCATAAGCCAAGCTTGTATCGAAGTTTACTGCACCAATACGCGTCTTACTTGGTCCTGGGTTTGTTGCCAAATTAAATGAGCTATTACCTGTACCATTAACATTGTAGACGTAACCACCATTAATACCGTATGCCAACTTACCAATCTCGTTACCATAAAATGCAGCATAAACAAAGTCACTGGTGTGATCATCGGTTTGGAAAAGTGTCAAATTACTGCTTAGACCATCTTTATAATAAGCAAGAGAGACGTTATTAACACGACCTGGTCTAAATAACATCTGCGTTAATGACCCAGTCCATGGACCACCACCTGAGAATGAGCCGAATGCTAAGCGGTTTTTACCAACCGTTGCATACAGTGGGAAATCATCCAGATTACCAAACATCACAAAGGCATCTTGTGCATTGATTTTATAACTATCCGCTGAATCTGCTGCTAAGGTTGTTTCAGCAGTCACATAACGCCCTAAGTTAGCGGCAACATATAAATTAGCGGTAGTAATTGGTAAGCCTTTACCGGATTGATAATTGCTATATACAGTATTGCCATTTGCATCTTTTGTTCCCGTATCATAGGTTATTGGGCTACCATGCCAAACCTGTGGATCTGCTTCCAAATAACCACCAAACACTAACGCGCGATCGCTATACATATTACGCTGCTTTAGTAATCCCAAAGCAAACTGCGATGAACTCAGCATTCCCATTGGGATGACACCATCATGCACATCTGAGAATAAGAAGTTCTGAATTTGTCCCATATTGGTTGGTACCGTAACGTGATCAGAGCTATCAGTGCCCGTACCAACACTTTCAACACTACCATGTTGCGTTTGCGTAGGTGCTGATTTTGCCATCGCCTCTTGGCTTGCTTGCAATGCGGCAATCTCTTTTTTCAGCTCAGCAATCTGTGCTTGTACCGATTGATTATCTGCACTGCCAGTGTTAGCATCTTGCGCATAAACTGCCGTGGCAGCAGATGCGGCAAGCATTGCCAATGTGATTTTTTTTAACATTTTGTCTTCCCCTTCCTGTTTTCTTTACGGGTAATTTTACCTACGAGCAAAAAATGCTCGATAACAAGATAACTGATGACAAAAAAAAAGAAAAGTACAAAAACCTGCTTTTTATGAAATTATTATAGAGTAACGCTTGATTTTTGATTACAGTGAGCGCACCAACTTAAATATTATCACTCCATAACTTCCAATGAATACTAAATCTAACGATTTTAATGCTGATGTTTTAATCATTGGCGCAGGTCCATCAGGCACTGTTGCCGCGTCAATCCTTGCACAAAAAGGCTATCAGGTAATAATTATTGAATCCTCCAAATTCCCGCGTTTTTCTATTGGCGAAAGCCTGCTGCCACAAGCGATGGAATTTCTAGAACACGCTGATTTACTGCCCTGCATCAAAGACGCACATTTTCAATTTAAAAATGGTGCCGCTTTTTTCTGCCAAGATCACTATACTGAGTTTGATTTTAGTCAAAAGTTTAACGCTGGATTTGATAGTACATTCCAAGTCGAGCGCAGTGTTTTTGATAAGCTGTTAGCTGATCAAGCTACACAATTTGGTACGACAATCATCTATGAGCAACAAGTCATTGATATTCAACTAAGTGACAGTAGTCAGATGATCACCACATTGGATAAGAGTGACAAAACATATCAATATCACGCACGCTTTGTGCTTGATGCTAGTGGTTTTTCGCGCGTACTGCCTAATTTACTAAAACTTAATCTACCAAGTGAATTTCCGCCGCGCATGTCTGTCTTTACCCATATCAATAGCGCACTTGATCAAAAATTATTTGACCAAAATAAAATCTTGATCACTGTACACCCAATACATAGCGATATTTGGTTTTGGTTGATTCCCTTAAGCCCGACTAAATACTCACTTGGTGTTGTTGGCGAGCCTCATTTGTTACAACAAAGTGAGGATGAGCCCGAAAAAATATTAATGCGACTTATTAATGAAACGCCTAATCTATCTAATATTTTAAAAGAAGTTAGCTTTGATATGCCAGTGCGCAAGATTGTCGGATATGCCCAAGATGTGAGCACACTGCATGGCACAGGCTATGCACTTCTTGGCAATGCTGGCGAGTTTTTAGATCCCATATTCTCATCAGGAGTCACGATTGCTTTAAAATCAGCCGTCCTTGCCGCTGAAACATTAGATAAGTTGCTAAAAGGCAAGCGCGTTAACTGGCAACAAGACTTTGCTATTCCGTTACAAAAAGGCGTTAACACTTTTAAATCTTATGTCCGCGCTTGGTATACCGGTGAATTACAACAAATTATTTTCAGCCATACTCAACCACCTGAAATCAAAGCCAAGATCTGCTCAATTCTCGCAGGTTACGCCTGGGATGAAACAAACGACTATGCCACGGACGCTAAACGCAAACTAAGTGTGCTTGCTAAGGTGTGTAGTCACCTTCAATAAAAGGCTATCGCCGCGCTTGCGATTAAATATTGCGCCAAATAATAACTGATCATCACAAGACTTGGTTCGTGCTTTAACCTGCATTTAAACTTATCCCATGCCAGCACGGAATCTGAGAACATAAAGCACAATGCACCCAACATCATACACAAGCTTGGCAACGACATATTGACAATATAGACATTAACAGCCACAGCACCCATTACCACAATAATTACAATATAAACAGCAACAGCAATGCGATCTGAGCCCAGTTTTGGGTGTAACTTAAGATAAAACACTACTGCATATAGCAACATCGCAACAACAACCCACCAATGAAATAATGTAAGCTTCAATGAGAAAGCCACAATATAAGCAATATGCGCCAACAAGAAACTCGCAAGCCCACCAGTGAAGCATTTCTCCTTTGTCGATAGCAAAAAAACATCACCTATTAATGACAGCATTAATCCCAATAAAATCAACACCACAAACATGTTAATCTCCGCGCTAAAGCAAAATGCATATAGCAAAATCAACAAGGTTGTTAATGGCTTAAACACATAACTTAAAACACTCATCGTACGATATTTATCGATAATATGTATGCTCGCGCATAATGCAATTAATAACGTTAATCCAATTATTCCTAACATAACTTATTTATCCAACATCCAACATCCAACATCCAACATCCAACATCCAACATCCAACATCCAACAAAAACATTCTAACAAATTATTATCACAACGCATTCTTGTCATTGCTTAACTTATGTTATGATACGCAGCAATCAAATCCGGTCAACCTTGCACTTATGACTGAAAAGAAAAACACGCTTGGCGTAGTAATTATTACTAAAAACGAAGAAAAGAATATCGCGCGCTGCTTAGAATCCGTCAAATGGACAGATGAAACTATTGTCGTTGACTCGGGCAGCACCGATAAGACACTTGAAATTGCTAAATCTTATGGTGCCAAGACGATTGAACGTCATTGGCCTGGTGATGGTCCACAAAAGCATTTTGGCATTTCGCAACTAACCACTGACTGGGGGCTGATATTAGATGCTGATGAAGAGGTAACACCTGATCTTGAACACTCGATTAAAGCAACGTTGAAAAACCCACAGTACAGCTTTTATAAAATGCATCGTCGATCATTTTTCTTGGGAAAAATCATTCACCATGGCGACTGGGGTAAAGACTGGATTGTGCGTTTATTTGATTGCAAAAAACATCAATGGACACAAGATATAGTTCATGCCAAACTTGATGTTTCAAAAAAGCAAGCTGGTATATTACAAGGCAAACTTATTCATCACTCTCAGGACAGTGTCACCAGCTCATTAAAGAAAATGAACGATTATAGCGATGGCACCTCAGCGATTCTGTGGCAAAAAGGCAAAAGAACTTCCTTGCTAAAGGCAAGTTTTCATAAACATTGGACTTTCTTACGTGGCTTTATTATGCGCTTAGGATTTCTAGATGGTAAACGTGGCTATTTAATTGCTAAACTCTCGGCCTATGGCTCATATTTTAAATATGTTAAATTATGGGAGAAACAGCAAAATGAGCAATAACACCTACCAAGGGTTGATCTCAGTTATTGTTTCCACCTATAACTGGCCTCACGCACTTAAGCTTGTTTTAACGGCGTTAAACAACCAAACCGATAGTAATTTTGAGGTTATTATTGTTGATGATGGCTCGACTTCTGCAACCAAAGAGATGATTGAGCAATTTAAAACAATGGCTCGCTTTCCTTTAAAACATTTATGGCAGGAGGATAAAGGGTTTCGTGCTGCAAGAGCACGTAACCTTGGCATTAAAAATGCCTCTGGAGATTACATTATCTTTCTTGATGGCGATTGTGTGCCAAACATACATTTTGCTGAAAACCACCGCAAAATAGCTGAGACAAATTATTTTGTCGTTGGTCACCGTATTATTTTATCCGAAAGCTATACACAAAAAGTTTTACAGCACCAACTACCACTATGGAAGAAAAATGGCTTTGAGTGGATGATTAATGCCTTGTGCAAAAATTCAAATAAACTCTTGCCAAAACTTTATGTTCCTTTTTTAAATCGTTATAAAAAACCAAATAAATGGCAAGGCGCTAAAACTTGTAATCTCGCCTTTTGGAAAAATGATTTACTTGCCGTAAGAGGCTTTGACGAAAGTTTTGAAGGCTGGGGGTTTGAAGACTCAGACTTAGTTATTCGCATACTTAATTATGGAAAAAGACGTAAATCTGGCAAGTTTGCCACTGAGGTTTTCCATTTATGGCACAAAGAAGCAGATAGAGCAAATGAGGGTAAAAACTTTGATTACCTACAACAACTATTGCAAACAAAACGTATTCACCCTGCAAACTCTGAACTATAACAAATCCTTCTGATATATCTTATTGATCGTGTTAAATGCACTCTCAAAGCTAAACTTTTCTAACTGCTGCTGTGTTGCAATAACAGGGAAAGCCAAAGCCTCCTCCATACTTTTAGCTAGCGCCAACGGATCATTACAAGGTACTAAGTATTTAGCCATATTTTCAACTAATATTTCTTTTGGTCCCGACCTACAATCCGTACTCACCACAGGTGTTCCACAGATCATCGCCTCAACAATCACATTACCAAATGCTTCATAATCAGAACACAACACGACAACTTGCGCATTTTTCATATATGGAAATGGATTGCTCATGAAATTCATGACTTTAATTTGGCTTTGCTTTTTAGCATTTCCCACCTGCTTTTCCAATGCCAAAACATTGTCTGTGATAAAAATCAAATTCACATACGCTGTAACCTGTTCAAATGCTGCCAATAACAGATCCTGACGCTTACTATCTAAGCTATACCTGCCAACATGTAAAATATAAGGCTTTTCATCAATCTGGAACGCCTGTGCTTTGCTACGGATCAGATCAAAATCAAAAAAGTTATATAACACATGAATAGATTTTGGTTTAACTTCAAACCTATTAAGAAGGGTCTCTTTCACACCATGCGATACACATATAATTCGCCTTTTATTAAAATGCCTAAATTCTTTTTTGCGCATTTTTTGATAGGATTTTTCACTTTCCTTCAATTTTCTATCTAACACAAAACTTGAACAAAAATGTCGATAATAAAATGTTTTATTCTCAACAGAAGCTTTTAGCCATTTTCTTGAAGTCGTTTTATTCGAGAAAATCATTTTAAAATCATGGAGCTTATCTAGCTTGGTAATTAATCTAGACACCAAAATTTCTTGCAAGACTTTAATGCCACGAGCGTTTCTTGCCGCCTCTGCAAATAAAATAATTCGTTCATCAATATCAATATCAACCTTACCAAAGACAATCAAATAAACTTGCAGTCCTTGCTCTAACAAAAGTCGCGCAAGATTAAGAAGTACAACATCAGCACCACCACGTTTTAACTCTTGAGAAATTAGTAAAACTTTGTCATTAGCCTTTAGCATATTAAGACCAGATTCAATACATTACGATAAAATTGATTCTACTTGAGTTGATGTGAAATGCTAAGGACTTTATACTAGCAAAAATCTTATTTGAGGTAATCTAACTTAACATGCAAACCCCGCCACATCAGAACTACGACTTTTTGAATAAAGCTTATCTTTTTTTCGCTTTTGGACTAGGGCTCGTCATGACAGTCTCTACAGCACTCACCAGCATATTTGCCATATGTTTACTATTATTATTTATCATCAGTGGTGACTATCACGCTAAATTCTCCTTAATCAAACGCTTCTATATTTGGCCTGCCATCGCATTAATTATTTTGGCTTTAATTAGTTGCCTGTATTCAACGCTGCCATTTAATGAATCCATTGCTTGGGTTGGTAAATTTTACAAACTCTTAATTGTTTGGGTTATCGCCTATGTATGCTATAAAAACCCTGAGATTATTAATAAGCTCTTATTAGCATTTTTTATTGGCGTGATACTCAATGTCATTGCTATTTTCGTGAATTATTATTTCTTAAGTCCTGAAAATGCCATTGTTTTTAGCGGCCCGACTTTTCCAGCGGCACAGTCACACTTTGTGACGGGCTTCATCTTTGCCATTTCTGCATTTATGCTCTTTTCAATGGCGTTAACAACCCACAGCAAAAAGCAGCGAATTCTTTTTCTGATTCTCGGCATTATCATTATTTGTGCTGAGCTTGGCTTAAACACGAGTCGTACCGGTTATTTGATCGAGTTTTCTGTGTTGGCAGTTGGCTTTTTTATGAAATTCCGCTGGAAGGGTTTAATTGCTGCTATTGTCATTGTCCCGAGTGTTTTTGCCGCATTTTATCATTTCTCGCCAAACTTCAAGATGCGTGTTGATGAAGCTCATAATAGCACCATTAGCTATTACAATGGCACAAACACTGATACCTCCGCGGGTATTCGTTTGGGCTTCTATCACACTGCTCTGGGCATTTTTGAACATAAGCCACAGCGCATTCTCTATGGCTGCGGTACCGGCGCGCAAACACAATGCAGCACGCATTTTATTAATAGCGAGATACCATCACATGACAAAAAATATTATCGCGTGATTAATAACCCGCATAATCAATATATCTATTTTGCAATGCAATCAGGCGTTTTCGCTTTACTTGCTTTTCTGTTCTTATTGGTCACGACTTTTTATTACGCCAAAGACATGCCAATGATGATGCGCAATAACACACGTATTCTTATCATTGCCTTTGCCATTGGCTGCTTGGTAAATTCATGGATACTGGATATTGGTCCTGGGTTTATCTTCTGCTTTTTGTTACCCGTCGTGCTAGCTCAACGCTACATCAAAAACCCAGATGCACAATAAAACCAAATTCCCCAATATTTTTATCTCTAGTTATATTAAACTACTTAGCAGTATTGATTTGCCATAACAAATAATCATCGTGACAATGACACAAAAAACACCACATTATCATTTTATCGGCATTGGCGGCATGGGTATGTCAGCGCTTGCGATATTTTGCCTACAAAAAGGCTATCGTGTATCTGGTTCTGATTTGCAATCATCAGAGCTCACATCAAAGCTTACTACAATGGGTGCACATATCACATTGGGGCATGATGCTAAGAACTTAACCGATGTTGATGCCGTTATTTATACCTCCGCCATGCGCAAAGATAATCCTGAATATCAAAAAGCATTAAGCCAAAACATAAAAATTCATCATCGCGCGGAGTTCTTAGCCTTTTTAAGTAAAGACTATGCTGAGCTTATTGCCATTACTGGCACTCACGGCAAAACAACGATCACTAGCCTTTTGGCACATATCATGCATGAAGCAGAACTTGATCCAAGCTTTATTAATGGTGGACTTGCTAATAACTTCACACATCACGCACATGCTGGTAATTCACCTTATATGATTATTGAGGCCGATGAAAGTGATGCCTCTTTTCTTAAGATACACCCTAAACATATTATTATCAGTAACGTTGACCTTGATCATATGCAAACCTATCAACATGAGATTAAAGCGCTTATTCAAAGCTTTGCTGATTTCGCTTTAGCCGCTGATGCATGTGGTGAGATTCTCGTTGGCAGTGATAGTGACAGTGCTTATCAACTCATAGAAAAGATCAAAACACAGAAGTCACGCACCCAGCACTATGGCTTAAAAAGTGATATGGATATTCAAATCGCTCATTTCGAGCAAACAAAGCAACACGCTAAGTTTGATATCACTACCACAGATAAGAGCTATAAAGACTTTATAAGCACACTGCCAGGTAAGCATAATGCTGAAAATGCGCTTGCAGCAATTGCACTTTGTCTTAAATTTGGCATTGCAGAGAATACGATTAAACAGGCGTTATTAAGCTTTAAAGGTATTTATCGTCGTTTTAATCATTACCAAACCACAATAAATAATCACACGGTTGAGCTTATTGACGATTATGGTCACCATCCGGTTGAGATTCAAAGCACATTGGATGCTGTTTCACAACAATTTCCGCATCAGCGTCTTATACACATCTATCAGCCGCACCGCTATACACGGACACGCGATCTATTTCATGAGTTTATCGGTTGTTTAAACAGTGCGGATATTGTGATTCTAATGCGCAGTTATGCCGCCAGTGAAGACCCAATTGAGGGAGCAAATGCATTGGATTTATTTAATGCATTAACAAGTAAACACCCGCAATGCTTTTATGTCGATAATAATAGAGAAGCAAAAACCCTTATCGATAAACTTGCCACAGCGCATGATGTGGTACTCGTACAAGGCGCTGGCGATATTGCCCATTTAGTGAGTATGTTGCGATGAAAAATCAAATTGAGCGCGGTGTGTTATATGTTGTCGCGACACCAATCGGCAATTTACAGGATATTACGTTGCGTGCTTTAGATGCTTTAAAACAAGCTGAAGTTATCTTTGCTGAAGATACGCGTGTCACACGCAAATTGTTAGAGCAATATGCGATTAAGCCACCAGTAATTATCTCCTGTCATGAGCATAACGAGCAGGCACGTGTTGATTTATTAATCGAACATTTAAATAATCAAAAAATAGTGACTTTAGTTAGTGACGCCGGCACACCATTGATTAGTGACCCTGGTTTTTACGTGGTAAAAACGCTGCGTGAGAAAGGCTATGCCGTAGTGCCATTACCTGGCGCTAGTGCTCTAATTACCGCCTTATCCGCAGCTGGTATTGCAACCGATGGCTTTCAATTTAAAGGTTTCTTACCTGCTAAGTCAGGAGCTCGCAAAAAGATTTTACAAGGTATTGAAAAATCAACGATCACAACAGCCTTTTATGAGTCAACGCATCGAATTATTGCCACACTCACAGATATTGAAGATACTTTGCCAAATCACACATTGGTTGTTGCCAAAGAATTGACCAAACAATTTGAGCGTTTCTTTAATGGGACTGCTAATGATATTTTGTCTGACTTTGCAAAAGATTCTTCATTAACCAAGGGAGAATTTGTTATCCTCATTGAAGGTATTAAGGCAGATGAAAAAGACGATACTCTTGTTGATGAACATAAACTGCTTAGCCTATTGCTTGAGGAACTGCCAATTAAAAAAGCCGTCAGCATCGCAGTAGAGCTTACCCAAGGCAAAAAAAATGCCCTATATAAGCAAGCGCTTGCAATACAAGAAGATAAACAAAACAATACCAATAACACATCAGGAATGTAGATTTAATGGGACGATTTAGTTTTACGATTAAAATGAGCTGGTATCAACGTAAAAAAATAAAAGCAATTGCCCAGCGCAAACATCAAGTGGAAAATGTCACACAGTTAAATCCTGAAAAACTTAAAAAATCAGGTATTCGTTATATTGCACTTGATTTTGATGGTGTACTCGCGCCTCATGGTCAACCCTTACCGGATGAAAAAATTCTCAATTGGCTTAAGTCGCTAACCGACAAATATAGTGAGCATAATATTTTTATTCTTTCAAATATGCCGACCGCAGAGCGCGCCCAGTATTTTGCTACACACTTCCCTAATATCCGCTTTATTGATGGCGTTGCTAAAAAGCCTTATCCCGATGGCTTATTAAAAATTCAAGAACTCGCACCATGCAACGCACACGAGCTTGCCCTTGTTGATGATCGACTACTTACCGGATGTCTTGCCTGCATTTTGGCTGGTAGTTTCCCTATTCTAGTTATGAGTCCCTATAGCAACTATAAAAGACGACCTTTTCAAGAGAGCTTTTTTGGATTATTACGTTTTATTGAGAAGTCAATTTTTCTTTAAATTGCTATACCATTATATAAGCGTTAGCTGAGCATTAGTCGAAGCCATATGTTATCTCTACATCGTCCTTCGGCTTCATTCAGAGCATGAAGGATTGCTCGGAAAATATTGAAGCTTAATCCATTAAGTAAACAACAACACTCTATTGTTGCAATATGGCCTTCGCACCCTTTCCAATCATCTTTTGCGCTAATGCCTTACCAAGATCAACTGCATCATCGCCATCTAAAGTCTCGCGCATTAGCTGTTTACCGTCGCTACTGCCGACCATTGCCGTTAATTGCAAACCCGCTAAATCTTTTTCACAAAATGCTGCAATTGGCACATGACAGCCGCCCTGTAATGCCTCATTAAAACTGCGCTCTGCCAAGGCGCATACTCTAGCATCTTCGTTATCAATAGCATTGAGTAATGCTTTTATCTTGGTGTTTTGTGCTAAATACTCAACAACAACAATGCCTTGCCCAACAGCTGGCAAGGAAATATTAACATCAATCAAGCTTTTGATGCGTGCAGTTAGCTCTAAGCGAATCAATCCAGCTGCTGCCAAAATAATCGCATCATATTGCCCATCATCGAGTTTTTTGAGTCGTGTTTGCACATTGCCACGCAAATCACGGATATCTAAATCTGATCTATAAGCTAACAGTTGTGCTTTACGTCTTAAGCTTGATGTGCCAACAATCGCGCCTTGCGGCAAATCATCAATACTAGCAAAAACATTCGACACAAAAGCATCTTGTGGATTCTCACGTTGACAAAAAGCACCCAATGCAAAGCCTTCAGGCAACTCATACGGAACATCTTTCAGTGAATGAACAGCGATATCAGCACGCCCCTTCGTCATTGCTACTTCAAGCTCTTTCATGAAAAGTGCTTTACCACCGATTTGATTCAATGGGCGATCAAGAATCTTATCGCCTTGTGTTTTCATTGTGATAATCTCACAAATCAATCCAGGATGTGTTTGCTCTAACAATTCCTTGACGTAACGGCTCTGCCATAATGCTAGCTGGCTATCACGCGAAGCAATAATCAATTTATCTAATTTATCTGGCTGTGTCATTGATCAGCCCATAGCATGATTGAATAAAATGACTAATATCCTGAATCTCTGGCATACACACGCTATGCTCCATTGGGTAGTCATGAAATTTGTGTTTTACACCTAACTCCTCAAGCTTAGCTTTAAGCATTTGACCAGCAGCAAATGGTACCACTGGGTCATGACTGCCATGCCCTATAAAAAACGGTGTTTGCTGATTAGCATTATTAAGCTTTGTTTTAAAATAATCCCAATCTGGCAAATAAGTTGATAACAGCACAATGCCGGCAAATGAATAAGGCATCGTAAGTCCTGCTAAGGCAGCAATCGCTCCACCTTGAGAAAAGCCTGCGATAATCATATTCTCAGTAGCAATACCATCATTAAGCTGTGATTTAATGATTTCATCTAGCGCACTTAATGAATCTTCAATTCCTTTACAGTCCACGTCACGTTTTATATCATCGATGCGTTTTATGTCATACCAAGCACGCATTTCCATGCCCATGTTAATCGTCACCGGCTGCACAGGCGCATGCGGGAAAATAAAACGCACATTTGCATCAACTGGCAAATTCAACTCTGGCACAATCGCCTCAAAATCATGTCCATCGGCACCCAAACCATGCAACCATATCACCGCATGCGTTGCTTTTTTTGCTTTTTGTTTTGGTTCAACAACTACTAAATCAAGCATTTTTCCCAATCCATATTACACTTAAGCTTAAAAATGCTGTCATTATGAAACACAATACGCTTGAATGCCAGCAACATACGTGGCAAATTAACACTGTTTGATAATTTAGTAATCAATAAAATTTAGGAGCTAAAACCATGGTTGCCCTCATTATTATCGTTGTTATTCTCGCTTTGATTTTTGGCTATGTCTTGATGACTTACAATAGCCTTATCGCTGAAATTGAAGCCGTTAAGAACTCTGAACGCCAAATTGACGTCCAATTGGATCGTCGCGCTAAAGTCTTTGATTCACTCATTAGTGTCGTCAAAAAGTATATGGATTATGAGCAAACGACATTAAAAGACGTCACCGCTTTAAGAAATCAGGCAATACATGCCAAAGAGAAAGGTGACTCTGAAACGCGTATGGCGGCTGAGAATGAAATCTCAAAAATCGCTGGCGGTTTGAATGTCCAGTTTGAAAATTATCCTGATTTAAAAGCCAATCAAAATGTTATGCAATTGCAAGAAGAAATCACCTCCACCGAAAATAAACTGGCTTTTTCAAAGCAATCTTTTAACGATAGCATTGAAAAATACAATGCTCATAAGAAATCAATGATCGCGGGCATTGTGGTTAATATGTTTAAAAGCAAGCTTGATGAGGACTTCATCTACTGGCAAGTCAGTGATGAGAAACGTCAAGCGCTTGAAGATAGTCGCGTTGAGTTATAAACCATGGCTGCAATTGATATCAACGGTGTTGATTGGCGTGAAGTCGTTAAGAAGAATACGCGCAAGTCATATATCGTTATCGCTTTATTTTTAATTATCTTTTTCGCGCTTGGTTTTTTAATCGATCTTGTCTGGCGCTATGGGCAATACGGCGGCATGATGACTTACGCAGGATATCGCCTAAGTTTTGGTGATATTGCTTATCTTGTGGCAACCTTGAAACTCACACCATGGGCAACGATCATATCCACTATAATTGCATTTATTTGGCTGTTGGTAACCTTTAGCTATTATGACAAAATCATGCTTGCAGGAACTCAGTATCGCGAGATTAGCGCAAATGACCCTGATCCACTTTGTCAGCGCATTTATAACGTCACTGAAGAGATGAAGATTGCAGCTAACATGCCCTATATGCCCAAGGTCTATTTGATTGAAGCGGATTATATGAATGCCTTTGCTTCAGGTTTCTCTGAAAAATCCTCTATGGTTGCGGTCACACGTGCACTTGCTAATCGTTTAAATCGCGATGAGTTGCAAGCAGTTATGGCGCACGAGTTAACCCATATTCGCAATCAAGACATTAAGCTTAATCTATTTACCGTCGTGCTATCGAATATGCTGATGTTTATGATTGAGTTTTTATTTTACTCGACACTTTTTGGTGGCAATCGCAATCGTCGCGATAACAATAATGGTGGCAATGCGATGGCGATCATCTTTATGGTGATTATGCTGCTGCGTTTCATACTACCCATTATTACCAGTATGATGGTACTGTTCTTAAGTCGTACACGCGAGTATATGGCGGATGCTGGTGCCGTTGAGCTGATGCGTGATAACAAGCCGATGGCGAATGCACTGATTAAAATCAGTCAAAATCATAACGAGCCGCAAACTGCGCAAAGCTATGCGCACAATAGCAATGAACGTATGCGTCGCGCCTCTTATCTTTATGATCCAGCTAGTAGTAAGTTTGCCGCAGGCGGTATGGATGATATGTTTTCCACCCACCCAAGTTTAAAAAAACGTTTAGCCTCTATTGGTGCCAATCTGCGCTAGCTTTGATTGGCTCATCTACTGCTTAAAAGATCATCTATTATTTCTTCAGCACCAATTAAAGGCAATAATCTAAGGATCACGTCTTTAAACACACCTTTTTCTGCCTTAGCAATGAATCGGCATTTGCGCTCTTTCCACGATAATGTTTGCACAATTGATGATGCTACAACAGATGAGTTATCAATATTATTAATAAGGACCTCGGTAGCCCCGCCACGAATAGATGTACTCACTGGGCAGCAAATAAGTGTCGCTGTTTTTGAATTATATTCTTTGGATGATAAGACAAAAGCAGGGCGATACTTGCCAATTTCCTTGCCTTTTGTTGGCTCAAAGTCAAGCCAGACAATATCGTTTCGCTCTGGAATATACTGCTTAGTCATGCCATTCATTGCCTTGAGGCTTAACTATTAAATCTTTGTGACTGCTTTCATCTAAGCCATCAAGTAATGATGACTCCGAAAATGGCAAAATTGTTTTTTGTTTAGCTTTGCGTATGAATAAACCATCTGCCTTTATTTCAACATCAACAATCGTTCCAGCCTTAAAGTCCGTTAAATCTCTGAGCGCGCCTGATAATCTAATCCCAAGACTATTTCCCCATTTGAGAATTTTTGCGTTTGTATGCATGATAGACTCCAGTTACTTAAGTTATACATAGTATAACAATCATTTGATAAATTGCTATCAGAGATCTATATATTTCACATTAACCTCGCAAATACTGCTTTAAATCACTGGCTGAATGGATGCTAGACATCACAGTTTTATGCGTTACCTTCTTATGTTTACCTGCCTTAAACCACGGAATATACACTGAAAAAATAATCGTTAATGTCCCCAGTAAAACAATTATACGTCTTAACATATCCTCCCCCTTTGGATATTACAGCATCATCTTTAAAAATCTGCCGGTGTGCGACTGCGCATTTTTAGCAATGCTTGCTGGCGCACCTTCGGCAATAATCTGACCGCCACCATCACCCCCTTCAGGACCCAAATCAATAATCCAATCTGCCACTTTGATTACATCTAAATTATGCTCGATGATAACAATGGTATTGCCTTGCTCACGCAAACGCATAATGACATTAAGTAATTGCTGGATATCATGAAAATGCAGTCCTGTAGTCGGTTCATCGAGGATATATAACGTTTTGCCGGTTGCGGTTTTTGAGAGCTCTTTGGCTAATTTCACCCTTTGCGCCTCACCACCTGACAAGGTGGTCGCATTTTGCCCCAAGGTGATATACGACAAACCAACATCCATTAATGTCTGTAAACGACGCTTAATTTGTGGCACGGCTGAGAAAAACTCTAAAGCTTCTTCAATACTCATATCAAGCACTTCGCTGATGGTTTTGCCTTTGTATTGAATCTCTAAAGTCTCACGATTATAACGTTTGCCTTGGCAAACATCGCATGCCACATAAACATCCGGTAAAAAGTGCATTTCCACCTTTAACACACCATCACCTTGGCATGCTTCACAACGCCCACCTTTGACATTAAAGCTAAAACGTCCCACCTGATAGCCACGTGAACGAGACTCCGCAGTTGCTGCAAACAGCTCACGAATGGGTGTAAAAACACCGGTATAGGTTGCCGGATTTGAACGCGGTGTGCGCCCAATCGGACTTTGATCGATATCGATAACCTTATCCAGTAGCTCAAAACCTTTATGCTTATCATAGGCTTGCGCTGTGATGCTGTTGTTTTTATTCAACAATTTTGCCGCTAAGGGATAAAGCGTGCGATTAATCAAGGTTGACTTGCCTGAGCCAGATACTCCGGTGACACAAGTTAATAAACCCAAAGGAATTTTTAAATTAACATTTTGCAAGTTATTGCCTTTAGCACCATAGATCTCAACATATTGCCCTTTTTGTGGCTTTAATTTTTTGCCATTAATCGCAATTTGTTTGCGCTTGGAAAGATAGTCAGCCGTTAATGAATTTTTATTATCAATGATTTCACTTAAACGCCCTTCAGCGACGATTTGCCCACCATGAATACCAGCACCAGGTCCTATATCAATAATATGATCGGCTTGTTTAATCGCATCTTCATCATGCTCTACCACAATCACCGTATTACCTAAATCACGTAAATGATGCAAGGTGTCTAATAGCTTTTGATTATCACGTTGATGTAGTCCAATCGATGGTTCATCGAGAATATACATGACTCCAACCAAGCCTGCACCAATTTGACTGGCTAAGCGAATACGCTGTGCCTCTCCACCTGAGAGCGTATCGGCTTGCCGTGATAGATTTAAATAATCCAAGCCGACATTAACTAAGAAGCCCAAACGCGCCAGAATTTCTTTGAGCAAGCGCTCAGCAATCACGTGCTTTTGACCACTAAGTGATAAATCATCTAACCATTTAACACTATCTTTTATCGACAGCGCTGTTAATTGCGCGATATTTTTACCGGCAATAAATACATTGCGCGCACCCTCATTTAAGCGCGTTTCATTGCAACTTGGGCACGGTAAATTACTCATTAGTTTACTTAATTCTTCACGAATCATGTTTGAGTCAGTTTCTTTATAACGACGCTCGAAATTTGCCAATACACCCTCAAATGGTTTCTGTGCTCGATATTCTCTACCACCTGAGCTTTTAAAATAAATATTAATCTCAGTTTTTCCTGAACCATTTAGCACCAATTCTTTTTGCGCATCGGTGAGCTTATTAAACGGGGTATCCAGTGAGAAATCAAAATGCCGAGCCAACGCTTCTAATTGCGCAAAGTAATAACCATTACGCTTATCCCAGCCATGCAATGCGCCTTGGTTTAAACTTAAATGCTCATCAACAATAATTTTATCCGCATCAAAGTAAGCCTTAGTTCCTAAGCCATCACAGCTTGGGCAAGCACCGATGGGACTATTGAATGAAAATATTCTCGGTGCCAATTCCTTAAGCGAGTAATTACAGTGCGGACAGGCATGCTTGGATGAAAAAATAATATCATCTTGCTCACCATCCAAAAACACAAGCTTAGCAATGCCTGCTGATAAATCTAATGCTGTTTCAAAGGACTCTGCTAACCGCTGCTGATTTTTCTTTTGTGGTTTAAATCGATCAACTACTACTTCAATCGTATGCTTTTTATAGCGATCCAATTTAGGTGGATCACTCAACTCATATAGCTCACCATTAATGCGCGCGCGCAAATACCCCTCCGCATAGAGCTTTTCCATCAATTGAATATGCTCACCCTTTTTATCAACAATCACGGGAGCGACAATCATAAGTTTTGTCTCATCATCAAAACTCAATGTATGATCGACCATCTGGCTAATCGTTTGCGCCTTTAATTCCACCTTATGTACAGGACACATCGGCTCACCAATACGTGCAAATAACACACGCAAGTAATCATAAATTTCAGTGACTGTCCCTACTGTTGAACGTGGATTATGCGATGTGGTTTTTTGCTCAATCGAAATCGCAGGGGACAAACCTTCAATATGTTCAACCTCGGGTTTATCCATTAACGATAGGAATTGCCTAGCGTAACTTGATAATGACTCAACATAGCGCCGCTGCCCTTCAGCGTAAAGTGTATCAAATGCCAATGATGATTTACCTGAACCACTTAAACCTGTAATAACCGTTAATTTATCGCGAGGGATCTCTAAATCGATATTTTTAAGATTATGCGTTTTCGCACCTTTAATTGTAATTTTATCCATGCTGTCATACCGCAAAAAAGAATGACCCGATTGTAACACAATCATTAAGCGGGTTGAATCTTGGAAGCTACAGCATTATTACTATGTTCATTACAAATCATCTGTGTTTTTTGAGCTATTACATTTTAAATTTTCTTTATCCAGGAAAGTCAGCAGTATATACTGCTGACACTTAAAATATGGATAGCATTTTTAGATCAAAAAATGCCTAAAACACAAGGTTTAATAATGGAAACAATAGCACGCAAGCACCCAAAAGCATTCTACACGATTTTTATGCTTGAGGTTTGGGAGCGCTTTGGTTACATGGCGCTAACAGGAATACTCGCAGTTTATCTTACACGAAAACTTAACATGCCAACGGATCAAGCCTTTATTTTATACGGTGCTTTTGCTGCTTTAGTTTATGCATTTATTGTTCTTGGCGGCTACCTTGGCGACAAGATCCTTGGTGCCAAACGCACCATTATTTTGGGGTTAATTACCTTACTTGCCGGCTACATATTAATGACTCTCAATAGTGTAAATACCGTCTATTATGCCATGTCGCTTATTTGCATCGGTACAGGATTGTTTAAATCCAACCCATCTAGCTTACTCGCTAAATGTTACCCTCAAGATGATGGTAACCGCCTACATAATGCCTTTACGCTTTTCTACATGGCAATCAATATCGGGTCGATGTTAGGTTTATTTATCGTGCCGACCCTTGCGCACAACTTTGGCTATTCAGCAGCTTTTTCTGCTGCGGTTATTGCCACCTTTTTATCACTGCTAACCTTTGTTGGGTTTGGCTTCACCATGAAGAATGTGCATACTGAGGCAGGCGCGAAGCCGCTAAATATTAAAGCACTCGTTCTGACTATTATTAGCGTTATTGTCTTGGTTTTTATCGTAGAAAGGCTACTGAATAATATCGCCTTGGCTAAGTCTATCGTTGTACTTACGTTCACAGTTACTTTGCTTGCTTATTTATGGTTAATGTTCAGCATAAAAAAGGAAGGATTCTTTTTTAAAATGCTGTTAGCACTTATCCTAATGACTGAAGCAATTGCCTATAAAATATCTTATATGCAGATGCAAACTTCTATCAATTTTTACGCCATTAACAACACCGTACATAGCATTTTTGGCATTCCCATAGCGCCAGAAACATTCCAAGCATTAAATCCAATATGGGTTGTTATCATGAGCCCTATTCTTGCTTACTATTATACGAAGTCTAACAATACCAAATATTCTTTAAGTATTTATCATAAGTTCACCTTAGGCATGCTATTGTTGAGCTTATCTTTTATTACACTTTATTGCTCTAAGTTTTTTGCTAATGATGCAGGAATTATTTCTAGCAACTGGCTTATTTTAAGCTACTTTTTGCAATCAACTGGCGAGCTATTAATCTCAGCACTAGGACTCGCAATGGTCGCACAGTTAGTACCGCTACGCTTTACCGGTTTTGTCATTGGTTTATGGTGGGTATTTATGGCATTTGCAAGTCTATTAGGCGGTTATGTTGCCTCGCTCACCTCACCCAAAAGCGCAACTGTTACCAATACATTAACTCAACTTGATAACTATACACATGTATTCTTATGGATTGGAATTTGCATCCTTATTTTCACCTGCTTTATGTTTAGCTTATCACCATTAAAAAAACGATTGCTGGGGTAGTATTCACTTATTGATCACATCAAATTTAATTTACAGTAATCTTGTAATTTGCTTTCATTTTAATTACCGTACTTGCCCACGATGATAAACAGAGACTTCATTTGAAAACACGTAACATAAGTATCGCAGGGCTACTATTTTCATCAATCAGTGCTATTTTAGGCTCCGGTTGGCTATTTGCTGCATCACAAACCGCAAGTTATGCTGGACCTGCCGCAATGCTATCTTGGATTATTGGTGCATTATTGATCATGATTATTGCCTTTGTCTTTGCTGAAATTTGCACCATGATACCCGTCACAGGCTCAAGCACTCGTATCCCACACATTACCCATGGCACCTTGGTTAGCTTTATCTTTGCCTGGATTATCTGGTTATCTTATTTAACGCTTGCCCCAACGGAAGTTCAAGCCATCATCCAGTATCTTGCTGTCTTTTTCCCAACACTTATCAATGCCACTAGCGGCGGTTTAAGCGCTAGTGGCTTTGGATTTGCTGCCATTTTATTACTCTTAATCAGCATTCTTAATACCTACTCGCTACGCTGGCTTATTCGTGCAAATAACTTTCTGACGATCATCAAAATCATTGTTCCAAGCATTATTGCGATTATCATATTAGTGATTGTTTATCATCTGCATCAAAGCACTCCTGTCACATCCTCCAATCTAAGCTTTGCCCCCAATGGTAGCTCAGGCGTATTATCAGCCATCTCATTAGGTGGCATTGCCTTTTCCTTCACGGGGTTCAAACTTGCGGCAGAGATGGCAGGTGAGACTAAAAACCCTAAAAAAGCCATCCCCATTGCTATTATCGGTTCGATTATTGCGTGCCTGATTATTTTTTTACTGCTGCAAGCGGCTTATATCTATACCGTTTCTGGCAGTGTTGAACATAACAACTGGCAACATATTACTCTTGCAGGCGGTCATGCTGACGAGTCTTTTGGACCTTTTGCAATGATCGCTAAAATGCTTGAAATTAAATGGCTAATGGTCTTGATTTACATTGGCGCAATTGTTGGTCCACTTGCTGCAGGACTGATGTATTTTGGCAGTGCCACACGCTCTATCTTTGCCATGAGTCAAAACAACTATATTCCACAAATATTTGCCAAACTGACGCCAAAAGGCAATCCACTTTACTGCATTATTATTAATTTCATCGTTGGCATGCTGATGTTTGCACCACTACCTGGCTGGTCAACCATGGCAACTTTCTTGACTTCACTTGTTGCATTAACCTACATTATGGGTCCTGTTAGTGCTAGCGCTTTGCGCCTACGTATCCCGGAAGCACACCGACCATTTCGACTTCCTTTTGCACGGATTTGGAATGTTATGGCATTTTATGCCAGCACCTTAATTGTCTACTGGAGTGGCTGGAATATCGTCTCAAAAACAAGTTTTATGATTGCAATAGCCATTGTTGTCTTAATGCTCTACCGGATATTCAAAAAGGATAAAAGCATCACGATCAATTGGAATTTTAAGCAATCTTACTGGCTCTGGCTTTATTTAGTACTGTTGACTGCTGTATCTTACCTTGGCAATTATGGTGGTGGAATAGCTGTTTTTGATCTGCCTGAAGCCATGATTGCATTATTAATTATTTGTATTATTTGCCATCGCATTGCAGTACAATCGAGCCTACCTCGTGAATCTATCTCAAACAGTCTTAAGAACATTGAACTCGAACAGCGTAAGCTTAGAACAGTGGAACAGCATTAAGCAATTTGCACTGACCACACTAGGTATTTCTGATATATCAGCCACTGATTGCCTACTTGATCAGTATATCCCTAAGTATCAAGAGTGGCTTCAACAAGGTTATCATGCTGATCTTGATTACATGGTCAAGCATGGTAGCAAACGCTATACGCCACACGAACTTGTTGCAGACACTAAAAGTGTTATTGTTGTGCGTTTAAATTACTTACCCCAAGCTTATTGCTTCAAAGGTATTCGCAAAACGCTATCAACACCAAGTGAAAATGCAGCTATTTCTGTTTATGCGCACGGTCGCGACTATCACAAAGTGTTACGCCAAAAGTTAAGTAAACTAAATGATTTCATTCAAAGTGTTTTTCCCAAGCACAGTGCGCGTGTTTTCACTGACAGTGCCCCTGTGTTAGAAAAGCCATTAGCTGAAAAAGCTGGTCTTGGCTGGATCGGTAAAAATAGCAATCTCCTACACCCAGTTGACGGTTCATTTTTCTTTATTGGCTGCATCTACTCTAATCTTGATTTTAGCGCATTTGCACAATCGCCTATAACGGATCAATGTGGCAAATGCCAAGCTTGCATTAAAGCATGCCCTACCAATGCCATAGTGAACAATAAAGTCATTGATGCCAATAAATGCATCTCTTATTTAACGATTGAAAACAAAGGTATGATTCCAATGCAATATCGCCAAGCAATTGGTAATCGCATCTATGGTTGTGATGACTGTCAACTGGTATGTCCTATTAACAAAGGCGCCCCTGTAACCGCTGAGTCCGACTTTCTCGCACGCGCGTACTTAAGCAACCAAAGTTTGATGGATTTAGCGCAATGGTCAGAACAAGAGTTTTTGAAAAAAACAGAAGGCTCTGCTATTCGCCGAATTGGTTATCAGGCTTGGCTTAGAAATATCTACATTGCCCTTGGTAATGCGCCTTTCTCCAAAGAGATTATTATGCTGCTTGAAAAAGCCAAACAAACACATGTTAGCAATGCTTTGCTCTTAGAGCATATCAACTGGGGAATTCAGCAACAGATGGCAAAAATTTAGGTGGGTTTCAGGATATCCATATCCTATTAAAATTCATCCGTGCGGGGGGGGGGCTATCCATTTCTACCTTCATCCGTTAAGGTCGCCATCCGTTGCATGAGTGACATTATGGACAAAACAATTATCAAAATCTGTAGGATTTTAACTAAATCTTTGTGAGAAATTTGCCATTTCCATAAATTTAGCTTATATTTTGATCACAAACGCCATATTATGATCATTCCACACCCTCTCCATCCAAGACAATCTGTAGAGTTTCTTACTATTTTGCTTTATTCCTAATTACTACATATCATCATAATCTATAGTATTGACTTATTTTTAACTGCGATCCACCTTTGTAATCCCCCATAAATATGCCAAAATAAGCCACCTAACGCGATTAATTGGATATTACTACTTATGTTTTTCAATAAAAAAACAGATCAAAATGAATTAAAAAAAATTGCTGCAACTGCCGCAATTGAATATATCAAACCGGGAATGACCGTTGGTGTTGGTACAGGTTCAACGGTTAACTTTTTTATTGATGAACTTGCGAAAATTAAATCTAAAATTGAGCTGACTGTTTCAAGCTCTGAGGAAAGCACTAAACGCCTCAAAGCACATGGTTTTGAAGTTGTTGATTTAAACTATCCAAATAAAGTCGATATTTATATTGACGGCGCTGACGAAGCAAACAAACATCGAGAGCTGATCAAAGGTGGCGGAGCTGCATTAACCCGCGAGAAAATTTGCCGTGTTGCCAGTGACAAATTTATTTGTATTATTGATCAAACCAAGCTAGTGCCTCAATTAGGACGCTTCCCATTGCCGATTGAAGTTATTCCTATGGCACGCAGCTATGTTGCCAAAGAACTAGTAAAGCTAGGCGGTCAACCGATCTATCGTGAAGGTGTAATCACTGACAATGGCAATATTATTATCGATATCCATAACCTGATGATCGATAACCCATTGAAACTTGAACAGCAAATCAATCAAATCACCGGTGTAGTTTGCAATGGTTTATTTGCAGTTAACCCTGCCGATATATTGCTCATAGCCAACGATAAAGGTCAAATTGACATTGTTGAATAAAAATAGCGGGCGAAATTAAAACCACAAAATGGTCGGGACGGCGGGATTTGAACCCACGACCTTTAGCACCCCATGCTAACGCGCTACCAGACTGCGCTACGCCCCGAGGTCAAATCTCACAATAATGAAATATTTTGAGGTAATGAAAAAGCGCCTCTAGAAGCGCTCTTAATGAAATAAATTATCCAGCAATTTGAACGTTTACTGCTTGTGGACCACGGCGGCCATCTTCGATATCAAATGAAACGCGTTGATCATTAGCTAATGATTGTAAACCGTTTAATGCAGTTACGTGAACGAAAAGATCAGAACCACCATTGTCTGGCTTGATAAAACCAAAGCCTTTTGTTTCATTAAAAAATTTTACGGCACCTGTTTGTTGCGACATATCCTATACTCTCTTACTATATTATTTAAATTAAACTTTACTGACTCCATGTACTCTTATGCGCTTAGTGGGTATATGCAGCATGATAAAATCACTCACATATAAGAACAAAAATCACTCAAAGACCAAAAAGTCGCACTCAGTATAGCAAGACTGTATAAAAAACAAATCATTTTATCTGCGCAATGCTAACTATTTTATTTTGACAGAGATCGATGATAGGGATCATGCGACAAGAATAGCAAGCCACTGCCCTGTGAATAGTCAATAAACAGCTCATCTTGAAGTGCATGATTACGAATGCCCAGCTCTTCACCAAAGCGTAATGTATATTGATCCAAATCAAAGGCAAATCCTTGTAATGTTAAATCAATAAGCTCAAACAACGGCACAATTGAGACCATCTTGCCCTTTGCATTGGTTATACGCATGCTTTGATGCATTAACTGTGAAACACCATAACGATCAATCACTTGACATTTGAGCTGATGCTGATGCCTCAGCAAGGTCGATATATTGCCAAGGTAGTGATCCATTTCCCGACCACCAAGCCCAAATAAAAATAACTCACGATATCCGTGTTGTCGTAAATGGTTTAACGCCTTCTCAAAATCAGTAGAATATTGATCATCATCTTGCTGATATGGGATGTTTAAGCGCTTAGCATGATCAATCGAGTCACCGTCACCAATAATCATCCGTACTTTGTTAACAAGACTTTTGACATTTTGAATCTGATTAAACGCCCCATCAGCACAATAAATCGGTAAATCATCTAAATGCTGACAGATATAAGATTCGCAAAACGCGATATCGATCTCGCCATTAATTAATAGAACTGCTTTTTTTGCCAAAGGATCACTCGCTTTTTTGCTTTTTCTGCTTTTTCTGCTTTTTTTATTTTTTCTTGTCGCGATGAGTATATACTCATGACAAATACAAAAAAACCATGCGCAGGCACAAGTTTAGATGAACTCAGAACTTAATAACTTTTTGCATCACCTAAAATTTGAGCGCAATTACTCTGATCTCACCATCGATGCCTACAGGCGAGATTTACATGGCTTTGATGTCTTTTTGCAAAGCAAAGACAAGGCACTTGCTGAAAGTACATCGCAAGAGATCAAGCTCTGGCTTAAGACATTGCATAGTCAAGGTATTAGTCCCAAATCCATTCAACGTAAATTAAGTGCTGTTAAATCTTTTTTCCGCTATTTGTTAAGCAATGAAATAATCACAGAAGATCCTTCTTATGCTATCAAAGCTCCCAAAGCACCAAAGAAGCTTCCTAAAACACTCGATGTTGATCAAATGCAGCAAGTTCTAGATTATCAAAGCGATGATGATTTAGAGCTGCGTGACCTTGCCATGCTTGAGGTTATCTACAGCAGCGGACTGCGCCTTAGTGAATTAGCCCAATTACGTTTTGAACAAATCGATTTCTCACAAAAAACCATTCGCGTACTTGGCAAGGGCAGCAAAGAACGCATCGTGCCAATTGGTGACAAAGCAATTAGCGCCATAAATAAATGGTTAAACATACGTCAGAGTTTAAACTGTGCTCATGACTATCTTTTTACCACCTTAAAAGGTATACCAATTCAAGCGCGCAGCATTCAAAAACGTTTTGAAAAATTTGCACTTGAACATGCGCCAAAGCATATTCACCCGCATATGCTAAGGCACGCCTTTGCCAGCCATTTACTTGAATCCTCCAGAGATCTTGTCGCTGTGCAAAACTTATTAGGACATAGCGATATTTCAACCACTCAAATTTATACACACCTTGATTTCCAACAACTGGCAAGTGTCTATGATCAAACCCATCCACGCGCTAAACGTAAAAAATAAGACCTCTAATATATGCAATCCATAAACTATCTCATATCACACAACACGGCAACCTCACCTGATTTAGAGATGCTTAAATCTATATCTATCAATAGATTAAGCATTCCCCCTAAGCAGTCATTTTTTCTTGAGTATGAAGATGATGTGCTCACACTAAAGCATAGCGATTCAGCATTAACGCTTTGCGTAGACTTCAATAGTCATGATATTCAAAATCGCATCAAACCCAATACCGCAAAACTTGATTTAATCAAAGCAATTGAAGGGAAAGGCAAAGATAAGCTCAGCATTCTAGATATGACTGCAGGTCTTGGGCAGGATAGTTTTTCTCTTGCCGCACGTGGACATACTATCGATGCGATTGAGCAAAACTCTTATGTATTTTTGCTGCTTCAAGATGGCTTACGACGCGCCAAAGAAGAACCAAATTTAGCAGTAATTGCCGATAGAATTAGCCTTTACTTTGCCAATTCAATTCAGCTTGACCATGTTCATCAAATGGCTAAATATGATTTAATCTATCTTGATCCAATGTTTCCTGAGCGCACCAAAAGTGCCAAGGTCAAAAAGAATATGCAATTATTGCATGATTTGGTAGGCATTGATGAGCAAAGCAATAAGCTGCTTTTCCAACAAGCTAAAGCATTAATCCCTAAGAAGATAGTCGTTAAACGCCCGCGCTTGGGCGATTTTATTGACCATCAAAAACCGACCAGCCAAGTGATTGGTAAAAGTAGCCGATTTGATGTTTATGCCTATTCAATAGGCTAATGTAATAATTTTGATCCCTCTATTTACGTTGCTTTTAAGAAACCATTAGGCAGGCGCTCCAGGTAAATAAATGTTTTTGGCATCAGCGTTAATTTGCTGACAAATGTTTCCACTACAGTTTGAAAGAACAAGATTGCCGCTTGAGTTTTTCTCTAAATGAAACTGTGTATTGTCAGTGCTCTGTCCTTTATTCATCGTTAAACTCACGTCACACGCTTTATCAAAATTCAGCGGAATGACCGACTCATTAGCAACTGCTTTACCACATACGTTACCCGAGATAGTTGCCCAACCACCACCAATATTAATATTGTACTCACTTGGTGGCGGCGGTGGTGTATACGGTGATGTATTAGGCAAACTTTTTGTGCTTCCCACATCAATCACTATACCTTTGTAATTGGGGACATATAAATTCCCAATTGAATCATCAATTGAAAAAGCATATATCTGTAGCCCTAAATTAGGCGGTGTCTTATCATGCATAAAAATAGTATACGGATCAAGCACATATTTATCACTGTAGTTAATGCTATCAGCGTGATCACTATCATCAGCTAACCCACCACGCAATAGATCCATGACATCAGGTCCAAGATGTATACTTTGATGATCATCAATATAAGGCCATATGTTTTTCTTGGGATCTATTGGATATTTTGGATCAGGTGCGGTGATAAATGGTACATATCCATAAATATTTGTAAGAATCTTAGCACGATCTTGCGCATTAGCGATAACAGCTGCAATATTCTCAGGCGTAATTGCCTCTTTTTTAGAAAGCAGATAGTTTTTAACGAAGCCATTAATAACATCCCTGACCTTTTTCTGGAAATCACTACAATAAACTGTTGCTGATCTGGCGCAGGGCTGACTATCTTGATTGTACCAAACATCAAACCACTTATGATCCAAAGATTGTCTTATTAAATCCCCTTTGCTCTGTTCAGCTAACTCAGGATGAGCAAACAAATTATATGCTCCTGGCATCTTATCCAAAACAGGTTGACCGTCATCTCCTTTATAAAATGGCCAATTAGCTGCGTTTGAGAATTTGCTCATTGCATCCTGATAATAAATTTGCTGATTATTCATTCCAACCCATCCAATTTGGGGTTGTGATGTCGTTGGCATAAAAGCTTCGATAGCAACTGGAATATCACTAAATGCATCAACTGCTGAAAAATCATAGTCAACCGTGTCCCCATGACTGAAAGTATACTCTAATAACTGATAAGAATATTTGCTATCTGGAGCTAGCGGGGCATTAGGTTGCATTTCAACAATAGAGCTTTGACCGATAAAAACTCGCCCTGCATTCCAACAATTTGAAGCTAAACTTATAGTCACCGCTGTATTAGTCGCAATACCATTTTTCTCTATATTAGGGTCCCCCGTACAGTCGATAAGTTGTTTATTCACCATTGCTGTTACCAAAGGGTAAACTGTCTGATTTGTATCATTGACAATTTTTATATACATAGGGTCTGCTGACACAGCCTGCCCCGCCATTAAACCCGCAACATATAATGGTGTTAGGATAAAAAACTCTCTCAAATATAACATTGTTACTCCTTTACCTTCTGATTATTTTTAAATTTGACCTAACGTCTTTTTTAGCCTGTATGTAATTATCATTAAGTCATATAGAATAAATTGTGGACATCCTTTTGTCTTCAATACAATCGTTGCCTTACAAGATAAGATAACGATTGTATTTGCTTCCTACCAAATATTGCCGAGCGTCTTTAATTAGATACTCCACTAAGAATCCGATGTGATGGTTTTTAGACTAACCATTCACAGCGTATGCTATAACATTAGATGCTGCTAACGAGTAATCCAAAGTTGGCGATGCTTTAACCTTGTCTTTATTATCACCGAGTGCTGCAATATTTTCTGTATCAAACATCAAAGTCATATTGCCGGCATCTAAGCCTTTAATCACCGCTTTATCTGGGTAATCTGTAGTGCTTAATGTATAAGGTTGAGCAACCGCTTGACCATCAAAATATGTCGTTAACACATAGGTATGATTTGGATCGGCAATATCACCTTTTAGCTGCCATTCGATACCGTATTGATGATTTTGATTAATGTCTCCCAGACCTAATTGATTGTAATTAGCAATGGCTTTTGAATGATTTTGATCCCAGCTAGGGCCCCCATTTAAGTTATTATGAGTAACATTGCTTTGCACCTTTGCCATATATTCAGCTTGATCAATTTCACCATATGTTGGCCATGAAGGTCCAACCAACCAAAAAGCAGGCCATATCTGATCTTTGATGGAGGAATTACCATTAATGGTAATATTTGCCGTTACATAACCATGCCTTTTAGCGGCCTGACTCTGAGTGAAAATATTGGAAAACCCAACATAACAGGTATTTTCAACATGCCCGCTTGATTCATCTCCTTGAGTATGGTGATATTTAACCGTTAGCGTATTATCATTCCAGATAACATCTCGAACAGAGTCACAAGAAATAAATGCGCGCCCATGATTGTTATACTGTGGGTTTTTATCTGGAGACATAATCCATATACTCTGGCAAGTCGAGCTACCACTAGCACACGGGGCTTGTTGGTTTTCAGCATAAGCTGTCGCTACTGAAATAGCTGCCATGGCAATCATCAATTGGGTCATTCTTTTTAGCATAATACATTTTTCCTTTTGTTTGTTTTCTCTCCTTTTTCAGATCTTATTCCATCTAATGACTACCGCACAAGAAGCCAAATGGCAGGGGGCATAATAATGCTATACCCTAACTTTCAAAAAAAACTGCTTTCGCGAATTGCCGCCGTAACATTTTGACAAGCACAATATCGCTCCTTTAGCATACGTAATTGGAGACCCAAAGGAGGATAAGATGAATTATTTAACAAAACATTTAAACGATATCAATGAAGGATATTTTCAACACGCCAAAGAAGCACTCTATTGCGGTGTGTTGATGATTGCAGCAGGTATCTTTTGCTCGATACATGCAATATTGCCTTTTTTGTTTGAAAAAACGGCAAGTAGTATTCTAAACAAACTACAACAACGCTTCAAAAAGCGTCTGAGCTCAAAGTGCGACTAATTCAATCAAATAAGTGCCCTATCTGCATTTGATACATGAATGTAATAAAGATGCTTTTCATACTGCGTTAGGATATCGGCAATTACCTGCTCTTCGGTATAGCCCATAATGTCATATTGCTGACCACCATGCTCTAAAAATACTTCAGCACGATAATAGTGTTTTTCTTGCTCACCTTTATCTTGCTCATTATCACCATCATCCTCAGCGTAGCTTGGTAAAGCAAAAGCGCGAATATGCACACTGTAAACAAAATCAATATCATCTGATTTTGGAATCAATAAACGTACTTTATCTTCATCCATTACAATTTGAACTTCTAATTCTTTGCTAATACGCGTCCCGACTTTTTCAATCGCCGGTTGCACTACTTGTCTTAAGAACGTCAGTGCTTGTACGCGATTAGGCAACATCAAAAGACCATCTAAACGTTGCTGCCAGCTTGAATTTGCCGACGTGTACTGTACTGCTGTTGAGTGTGTTTGAATACTTGATAGACGCAAGTAGTCCTCACGCAATGCTTTAACTAATGCAATACACATGAAAAACAACACAATTAGAAATGGAAAAGCACTGGCAATAGTTGCTGTTTGCAGTGCTGCTAACCCTCCTGAATAAAGCAAAGATATTGCCAAAAATCCTTCTAGTAATGACCAAAAGATGCGTTGCCATACAATTGATTTTTTGGCGTTTGCCGTAGCAATAATATCAATCACCAGTGAGCCTGAATCTGCTGAAGTCACAAAAAATGTCACTAATAAAATCAAGGCAAGTATTGAGGTAATGGAAGATAATGGAAAGTGCTGTAAAAATTCAAACAATGCCACCGGAATATTATGCTGTACCGCCTGCACTAACGCTATTGACTGATCATGCAATACCAAATTAATAGCTGAATTACCGAAAACGCTTAGCCAAAGAAAGGTAAAACCGGTTGGGATAAATAACACACCAACCAAGAATTCACGAATAGTACGCCCTTTTGATACTTTAGCGATAAACATCCCAACAAACGGCGACCATGCAATCCACCAGCCCCAGTAAAATAGTGTCCAACCACTTAACCAGCCCTGCTTATTCTCATAAGCATAAAGATTAAAGGTCTTATTAACTATACTACTTAGATAACTTCCTGTGTTTTGCACAAATGCTTGCAGTAAAGAGGTAAAACCTCCCAAAAACAATACAAAAAGTAGTAAAAGTATAGCTACGATAATATTGAAGTTACTTAAGAGCTTAATGCCTTTTTCCAATCCTAATGCCACTGAAGCCGTTGCAATGAGTGTGATGATAATAATCAAAATGGTTTGTACCGGGACATTGACGGGGATATTAAATAAAAAATGCAATCCCGCATTAACCTGTGTTGCCCCCAATCCCAAAGAGGTTGCAATACCAAACATCGTCCCTAAAATTGCAAACACATCAACAACATGCCCTATCACACCATAAATTCTCTTACCAATAAGCGGGTAGAGTACTGATCGTGGCAGTAATGGTAATTTATGGCGATATGAAAAATATGCCAAAGCCAAACCGACAATTGCATACACAGACCATGCCTGCAGCCCCCAATGAAAGAAAGTGACATTCATCGCATCCTTTGCTGCGAGAATACTATTGCTTGCACTGACATCCGGTGGTGACAAATAATGTTGCAATGGTTCGGCAACGCTAAAGAACATCAAGCCAATGCCCATACCAGCTGCAAACAACATCGCAAACCAAGAGATACTGCTATGCTCAGGCAAGCTGTGATCTGGACCTAGTTTGATATCCCCCAGACGGCTAACCATCAAGAAAATACATAAGCAGACAAAGATTGCCATACCTAAAATATAAAGCCAACCAGTTTGTAATGTTAGCCAGCCTTGGATGCTTGCAAAAAATAATTTAGCGTGCTCTGGCCATAGCACGCCAATCAATGCAAACAATACAATCAAAATTATCGATGGGTAAAATACCGGTGCATAGGCGCCTTTTTGCCTACTCATAAACTCCTCCTCTGTTATCAATCCTTTTTTACCCTAACACATTTGACCCAAGCTTTCAAAAAAGTGTCAATATGAGCGTTTACTTTGATTCAACATGGGGAGTAGTTGTAATGCAGCCTCTATTGGTCATTTATTTTGATTACATCTGCTTAGAACATGATTCAAAACCCATAAAGGTCCAATCAGCAAGAACTGTAAGTCTTTAAAAAAAGAAGGTTTTTTGCCCTCAAGTTTGTGTCCAATAAATTGGAAAATCCAACTAACGATAAATATGACCAAACTCACCCAGAAAAGTTGCGGTATTTGATAAAGAATCACAACCATAACCAAGGTAATCACCAGCATGTATAGACTAAGCTTTAATGATAATCGTGCATAAAAAATCAGGCTAACAACGACTAAAAGCCACATAAGCCAAGGAGAAATACTCAATAAAATGCCCATTAAGCTAAACATAATAAGTGGCACAAAAATATAGTGAATCGTCTTATTGGTTTTATTTTGATGGCTTTGGGCGTATTCATCGAGCCATTGATCAAGTGTTTTCATTATCAAGTTCCTATAGATAATCATAAGTATCTACAGTTTAACGCAAGTTACAGCTTCTAAATAGCTATATACCACCCACAAACCATATTGCCTCACTTGGATGTAACTCAATAAGTCTTAAATTTTGTCATAAACATGATAAATCAAAAAAATAACCGCCGCACCAAAGACAAATGGCCCAATAACAATCGCTGGCAACAATAAATTCTTAAGTAGTTTCATAGCTTCTCCCGTTTTATATCTTTTTCAACATTCTATCAATTGATAAAACACCGCTAGGATAACGTTAATTTGCTATAAAATTAATGCTCATGTTACACACACCAAACGTTAGTATATTCAAATACTAGTTATTAATATGCTGATTTTATAGTCTTTTATCAAATTTAGACTATAGTTAGTACTACTTTAAGACATAACAAAACTATAAAAATTATCAAATGGATATTGGTGATGAGACAAGCAAAAATATGGTTAAACAATAAGTTCAACATCAAAAACTCCAGATCATCCTACTGGCACCGTATTCATGTAACACTTATTAGCTTAATGCTCGTTATTATTGGCAATTCCATATTTGGTGTTTTGCATTTTGCAACTGAAAAAGAAATCTATGGCGGCATATATAGCTACTGTGCGGTACTTTCTTATTTCATACCGCTTATTTTGTTGAAGTATCGCCATTACTATTTAGCCAAATTCACGCTTGGCGCACTCTTTATTATCAACACCTTTATTTTTACTTACTTTTTGTATCAACCGGAGCTGTTAAACTACCTTTTCTTTATGGCTGTGCCTCCTTTTAGCAACATGATCTTTGAGGTTAATCAACACAAAACCAAGTGGTTTCTGTCACTTACTTCAGTTGCTTTGATGATCTTTTGTGTAACGTATCCTAACTATAACTATTTGATTGAATTACCATTAACTGATCAAAAGATAACAAATGTCTTTATTCTTATGACCATCACAATTGTTATTGCGACAACGATATCGGTTATTTTATCTGATATTGCTTACAGTGAAAAACAATTAGAACTGATGGCAACAACCGATCAATTGACCGGTTTAATGAATCGTGGTGCTTTTTATGATAGCGTCAAAGATTTCAAGCAGCTTACTCGTGATGGTACACCTTATAGTGTGATGTTTATCGATATTGATAAGTTCAAAAAAATCAATGACGAGCACGGACATGCTATGGGAGATAAAATCATCCAGAATGTAGCAAGTATTTTAAAGCAGCACACACGAAAAGATGACATCGTGTCACGTTTTGGTGGCGATGAATATGTGATTCTTTTGCCAAATACCACGATGCCTCAAGCGCAAGAAATCGGTCAAAGACTTAATGCGAAAGTATGTCAAGACATACCCAAGATCGGCTTAATTCAAGTCACGATAAGTATTGGTGTTGCCAGCAACCTGTATCACGCACTAGAATCCAATAATTTTGAAACCACCTTAAATAAAGCCGATGAGGCGCTTTATCAAGTGAAAGCCGCAGGGCGAAATGGTGTTATTTGTTTGCAGGTGTAAGCTTTCTTACGGCTGAATCGTTAACACCTTATCTTCTTTTTTGCCTAAATTCACACTATGCAGCTTCTGCTCTAAAAGATCGATATGCTTTAACACTTCTGCTGAGCGCTTATCTCTTAGGCGCGGGATATTTAACGCATGCTCATAGGCAATTTTACCCGGATGGTTATCAAAGATAATAACGCGATCTGCCATCATCACCGCTTCTTCGACACTATGAGTGACTAGCACCATTGATTTTGTTGGAATTTGCTTATTAAGCCACAGGTTTAATATATCACTACGCAGAGTATTTGCCGTACTAATATCAAGCGATGAAAACGGCTCATCTAAGAATAAAATCTCCGGCTCAATCATCAGCGCTCGCGCGAAGCCAACACGTTGTTTCATGCCACCGGATAATTCGTTTACGTAAGCTTTTTCAAAACCTTGCAATGAGATTTTTTGAATAAGCTCATGCGCTTTTGGCTCACTTATTTTACGTGAAATACCCAATGCATCACTACCAAATAGAATATTGTCAACCACGTTCAACCATGGCAGCAATGCAAAGTTTTGGAACACCATACTCATATTATCAAGTGGCTTAGTCACTGCCTTGTCTTTGTAAAGCACAGAACCATAACTTGGATGTAAAAGTCCAGCAGCAATGCGTAAGAAGCTTGATTTACCGGCACCTGATTTACCTAAGATGGCAACGATTTCATTTTCATGTAATGTGAAATTAATGCGATCCAACACTTTCAGTGAGTGCTTTTTGTCTTTTTCAAAATAAAGTTCGATATTTTGGCATTCGATAAGTACATTGTTTTTCATTTTCAAATCCTCTTTTCACGCTTCTTCGCCAAGATCATCACCCTTTCTGTCATTTGCGTTTTGATGATAAGGTTGGCAAAGAAACGATGGTCAACCTATTAAATTTTATATTTTGTTTCCGCAAGCTTATACAAAGGCTTCCAGATAAATATCACACACAGCGCGACAAGCACACACATTGCACTAACGGCTAATGCTGCTTCCGCTACTTGGTTATTACTGGTGGTTTGTGATACAAGCTCGCCAATGCCGCTGATTGAAATCGTTTTACCACCCCAAGTAATCAGCTCAGCAGCAATCGCTGAGTTCCACGCGCCACCCGCGGCACTGATAATCCCGCAAACGATGTAAGGAAAAACCGCAGGGATTGCAAACTTAAACCACCATTTAGTACCTTTTAAGTGGAAGCTGCGTGACATTTCAATTAAATCCGATGGCAAAGCTGAGGCGCCAGCAATCACATTAAACAACACATACCAAGAAGTGCCTGTCATAATGAGTGGAATTGCCCAGATGCTTAAACTACCGCCACCGAACATCAGTAAAATCGCCACGATTGGGAAGAAAATCGGTTGCGGAATAGCTGCCATTACCTGAATAATTGGCTGCAACATTTTGGTACGCTTCGGTGAAATCCCAATCCAAATACCTAGAGGTGTGCAAATCACAATACTTAACCCCATGGCAATTGCGACACGATACGTCGTCTCCCACATTAATGGTAACAGATAGGTCATATCGCCATTAGGGAAAAACTGCCATAATGAAAAACCTGCCCAAATAGCTAAGGTAACAATACACAGATACCAAATCGCTGTTGATAAGTGTCGAACTGCTGGCGTGAGTGATAACTGCGGTATTGACAACTTTCTGGCAATAATTGTTGGTGAATTAATGAAGTAAAAACTCACCGTTTTTATGCCTTTAGCAATTGCATTAAAACACGTTGATTTAGTACACAAATCATGCATCCAAGAGCTATGCGCACCACTGACATTTATCTGTTCATACTTAAACTTCTTTGACCACTTGACCAATGGGCGAAATACCAACTGATCAAAAGCAACAATCGTCAAAATAATCGCAATCAGTGCATATACGATTGCTAACGAGTTGGCGTGATCAAGTGCGGTACTAATATACGCACCAACGCCTGGCAACATCACATCTTTATCACCCACGGGAATCGCCTCAGTTGCAACAAGTGCAAACCATGCGGCAGATTGGGACACCATCACATTCCACAAAAGCCCAGGCACTGAGTAAGGCATTTCAATCTTCCAAAAACGCTGCCACGCATTTAGCTTATACACACGCGACGCATCAATCACCTCCTCCGGCACAATGCGAATCGTCTGATAAACAATTAATGCCATATTCCATGCTTGTGATGTAAACACGCCAAAAATCGCAGCCGCTTCAAGTCCCATTACTGAACGCGGAAATAAAAACAAAAAGAATGCCGTAGTAAAGGTTAAGAAACCCAGTAAAGGCACCGATTCCATAAAGTTAATAATTGGTAACAAAATGCGTGCAACGTGCTTGTTCTTAGCGCATGCATAACCGGCAATTAAGGCAAAAGCAAACGACCACACCATCCCAATGAGTAGGCGCATTACCGTACGCAATGTATAATAAGGCAAATGACTTGGATCTAGTGATATTGCCGCCACAGATGATTCATTAATAAAGCTTTGATGCATGCCAATCCACGCATAATACATCAGCCCAAGGGCTGCAATAACCAGCATGACAAAAACAACATCATGCAGGGAGTAGTTTCTTTTTCTGTAGTTATTTTTTAATGTTATTGTATTCATAACTTACACCTTAATGTATTAACTGAATATATTTCTTTTATTTTTTAATCTTATGAACCAAGCGCTAGACAACAGATTGAGAAGACCAATAAGGCATAAACACAGCTGTTTTTATTGCTAAATATTTCAATAATAACGCAACATACCACAGAATAAATACATTACACATCTATGTATAATATATTATCCGAGTGACTGAGCTATCTTGGTATTACAGCATTGGAGTTACAACTATTTGATGAATACTTTCTATTTGGCATTTATCAAAACTAACGAAAAACAAACTGGGTTACAACTACCCACCACCAGTACGGCTTAGGCTATACGATCTCTCCCGCAAGAGGCGAGATAACAGATGGCATAACTCATTTTGCGACGGATGTCAGAAACTATAAACGCAGTCAATCAAATATAAAAGTATTAATGAAACAGCTATAGAAATAATCTATTTATCTCCAACTGCAAAAGATCAACAACTGGGTGGTTGAAGTGAGTGAAAAGTTATCATGTTTAGCTCCTTAATATCATGTTGGGGAGGGTCACATGTGCCCACATATCGGGGTACACTATTTGGTTCTGTCGCGCATTATTTACTTAAGCAGAATAAAGGTCAAGTATTTTTTTAATTTTTATAATATTTATCTAAAAACAATACATTTTCAGTGGCGATAAACCTTAATCATCATTTTTATTGCAATACGCGCAATATATAATTGATGATAATTCACTTTATTTCAACACAAACTTTATAGCACAATAAGATTATTGGCGAATTTTTATTTTTAATTATTAGAAACACTAAAAACAACGAGGTAAGACCGCATGAAAATCCAAAGCAATATTTTTGACGTTAAAGAGTACAACTTAGGCGGCAGCAGTGAAACAATTGTTGCCGGAGGTCGTCATTTATTCTCGAAGTTGCCACAAGCATTTGATGGTATCAAACAAATCGGTGTGATTGGCTGGAGCTCACAAGGTCCAGCACAAGCGCAAAACTTGCGTGATTCACTCGCTGATACTGATATTAAAGTGTGTGTTGGTTTGCGCGCTAATTCCAAATCAGAAAAATCTGCTGAAGCAGCAGGCTTTTCTAAAGCAGATGGTACATTGGGTGAGATGTTTGACGTTATTTCTAAATCTGATTTAGCGATCATTTTGATTTCAGATGCAGCACAAGCTGAACTTTACAAAGAAATTTTTGCTGCGGCAAAACCAGGAAGTACTCTTGGCTTTTCCCATGGCTTTTTAATCGGCTACATGAAGACAATCAATGCGCCAATTCGCAATGATATTAATATTGTTGCAATGTGTCCAAAAGGGATGGGACCTTCGGTAAGACGACTTTATGAACAAGGTAAAACAGTTAATGGTGCCGGCATTAACAGTAGCATTGCCGTTTATCAAGACATCAATGGTAAGGCGACTGATTATGCGCTTGCTTGGGCAATTGCCTGTGGCGCGCCATTTGTTTTCCCAACGACGATGGAGATGGAATATCGCTCAGACATTTTTGGCGAGCGCGGCGTATTACTCGGTGCCGTTCATGGCATTATTGAGGTACTCTATCGCCACTTTACCGATAATGGCGTTAATCCTGAAGAGGCTTTCAAGCGTACTGCTGAGGCAATCACAGGTAATATCTCAAAGACCATCTCAACACAAGGTCTTAAAAAGGTTTACGACAGCTTTAGCTCAGCCGATAAAGAGAAATTTGAAAATGCTTACAATGCTGCCTATACGCCCTGCTTAGATATTCTTTTTGAGATCTATGAAGATGTTGAAAGTGGCAATGAATTTCGATCCGTCACCTTGGCAGGAAAACGCCATTCACGCCTACCAATGGGCAAAATCGATGGCACTGACATGTGGAAAGTCGGCGAGAAAGTACGTAGTGGGCGCGATAATAACAATATGCCAAATGACCCAATTACTGCTGGTGTTTACCTTGCCTGCATTATCGCCCAAGTTGATGTTTTAGCTGAAAAGGGTCATAGCTATTCAGAAATCGTGAATGAGTCAATTATTGAAGCCGTTGATTCACTTAATCCGTATATGCACTTTAAAGGTGTTGCGCACATGGTAGATAACTGCTCAACCACTGCACGCCTTGGCGCACGTAAATGGGCGCCACGCTTTGACTATAACTTAATGCAACAAGCAATCCCTGCAATTGATCAAAAAGCATCAGGCAATGCCCCATTTACAAAATTTGCAAATCACCCTGTGCATGAAGCATTAGCCGTCTGCTCAACTTTGCGTCCATCGGTTGATATTAGTGTTGTTTGCTAATACCAATTAAATCCAGCTACTCTTAGGTACGACAGGAAGATAGAGTTTTTGCTCTGGGCTAATCACGCTTCCTTTCAAGTGATTCAATGATTTAATACAGCTTTCAGTCGTATTATTTGCTTTAGCAATCTTGCTTAAACTATCACCTTTTTTCACTGTATAGGATTGTAAGGTTTCAGTTTGACAATATTGATCCGGCGTGAGATACACCGTTTTTGTCGCACATCCTGCTAACAACAAACCAGCTGCTGCCAGCGCGCTTAAGCTCAGTAGACTTTTTTTATTCATCATTTTCAACTCCTATGTTTAACATTTACTTAATCAGCACGATCGAGTATAGCAAATTATTCTAAAGCTGTATCTCTTAACACACTATCCGTCTGTGTCTGACGATATTGTTTAATTGCCTCATTATATTCATGATGCTCAACAGCCAACATGCTGCATGCAAACAAAGCGGCGTTGACAGCACCCGCGCGCCCAATGGCAAATGTTGCCACCGGAATACCTGCTGGCATTTGCACAATAGATAATAATGAATCTTGTCCTAATAAAGCTTTGGATTGCACCGGCACCCCAAGCACTGGGATATGCGTTTTCGCTGCAAGCATGCCTGGTAGGTGAGCCGCTCCTCCGGCACCTGCAATGATGGCTTTTAGTCCTTTCTGCTCGGCTGTTTCCGCATAGCTAAACAATAAATCAGGCGTGCGATGCGCTGAAACAACTTGCACCTCATAAGGAATACCCAATTGCTTTAAGGTCTCTGTGGTGTTTTTCATTGTTTCCCAATCGGACTTTGAGCCCATAACAACGCCAACTAATGGTTTACTCATCCTTTAAATCCCCTCTTTTTGAATAACATGTAAGACTTGCGCACAAATCCACTCATATATAAATTGAAAACTATGCTTACCTTTATTGCTAAAACGCACATGATGCTCTTGTTCAAAGCTTCTATTTTTAATGTGATCATTCGCCTTAATAACTAAAGACAGATCATCAACCAATTGCGCGCTTTTGCTCCAAAACCCAAGCATGCCATTGGTTTGCAACTGAACACTTAACTTTGGCTTAGTTTCAGTAACTGGCATCAATTGTGCTAAATGACTGTATACATAACCTTTGGTGACATCCTTTTGCATACTTAAGCTCACTTCACCTGTTTTAAGATAAGTTTTAAGCACTTCACTGGCATGTTGCTTAGTCGTTGTTGCTAAAAACGGCTCAACCACTTTGGTAATCTCATGAGCCAGTAACGACACATCCTGTGCAGTCGTGACATGTAGCTTAACCTCAAGATATGGATATGCCGCACGATAACCAAGCTCTAGCTGATATTCAGCAGCCAATGGACTTAACATCTTGGCAATATGTGCCTCTGAAGCGCCCAATAACTGCCATTGATAGCGTACCGGTGTGTTATGTAGCTGCAAATGAAGCAGTCTAGGTAAAACCTCTTGATCAAACATTGGCAAACACTCATGTGGCGGACCCGGTAGCATAAATAAATGCTTATTATCAACATTGACATAACAACCATCTGCTGTTCCTTGCGTGTTAACGAGCACTTCAGCACTTTCAGGGAAATAAGCTTGCTTTTTGTTATTTTCAGGCACCGTTGCAAAGCGACTGGATATACGCGTGAAAATTCTCTGCCAAGAATCTTCATTAAACACTAACGGTTTATTAAAAACTTCTGCAATCGCCTCGCAAGTCTTATCATCTTCGGTGGGCCCCAAACCACCCACTGTAATAACAACATCATGCTCTTGTAGTAAAAAGCGAAGACTTGTTTTAAGTTTTTCCTTTGCGTCAAAACTAGCTAGATGTAACCCCGGCTGAAAGCCGTGTTCGTATAGCTTTTCAGCCAACTTAGGCGTGTTGGTATTAATGACATCTCCAGTTGTGATTTCATCGCCTGTTGCTAAAAAACCAATGCGCTTTATGTCAGATTGCAACGCAGTCATACTATCGATAAATACACTATCAGCACCCTCGCTAAGTAACTTATGAATTTCTTCATCCGGTAATGAACCAATCGAATAAACCAGCACGGTGTGAAAAGCTTTTTTTAATTGCACAATACGCTCACGATTAAGTACCGCACTATTAATACCAAGAGCAATACAGCCCCACTGATCAAACCTCTTCTTTGTTTCAGTAAAAATACTATGCTCTTCACGCTGCCAATCTTCAACCTCAAGCAAAAACTCACATGCCAGTTTTGTTTTACTTTCAGCCAATTGCGCTAAGACGTACTCTGAAAAACTCGATAACAAAATGCGTAAATGTAATTGCGGGTAACGCTCAACAAGATCCAATAAGTGTTTAACCAAGCACGCTTCATAATCAGCATCAAATTCAGCTTTGACCTTAATCTCAATATTGGTATATAGATCCGATTTAGTTGCCATCCAAGCTAAATATTCATCCATCGTTGGGATCTTGGCATGTGTCTTTGGAACATGATCGCTTAATACATGAAGCTTACTAATATCAGCCCAAGCTTGACTCGTTAGATCAACATCTAATCCTGTAAGCTTCTTAGCATTATTATCATGAAAGATAAAAAGCATATTATCAGCACTTAACTGCACATCCAACTCAATCCAGCGCGCTCCTGCCTCATAGGCCTTTTCAAATGCCAACATCGTATTTTCAGGCGCGATTTTATTTGCCCCTCTATGGGCAATAAACTTACTTATCTTCATGTTGTGACAACTCCAGTTCTGATTGCTCAACAATATCTTGAGGCAAAGATTTTTTCATATGCACCCCCATGTTTTCTAATTGCACGGCTTGAGAGATCAAATTTCCTCTGCCTTTGGTTAGCTTGTTCAGCGCACCATCATAAGTCTCTCTGGTTTTATCTAACTGCTTACCAAGTGTTTCAACGTCTTCGACAAAACCACGGAATTTATCGAGCATCTTAGTTGCGCGCTCGGTGATGTCACTGGCGTTTTTATTTAAGCTTTCATATTTCCATGTGTTACGAATAGTGCCTAATGTTGCCAATAAGGTCGTTGGTGTTACGATAATAATGCGCTTTTTAAAGGCTTCTTGAAACAAGCTATCATCATGTTGAAATGCCACCACGAAAGCTGCCTCAATTGGCATAAACATCAAAATAAAATCCAATGAGTTAACTTGCGATAAACGCTCGTAGTTTTTAGATGATAACAATGCAATATGCTGACGAATCGCTTCAATATGCTTCTTAAGATACTCTTGTTTTGAGCTATCACTATCAGCACGCGTATAGGCATCATAACTCACCAAGGAAACCTTAGCATCGATAATGACATCTTTGCCATCGGGTAGGTGAACAATCGCATCAGGGCGCATGACTTTGGTATTATCCTCCTCATCACTTGCTTTGAAGCTTGTCTGCACATCATACTCATGACCTTTCCGCAAACCTGATGATTCAAGCACACGCTCAAGCACCACTTCACCCCAATCGCCTTGCAGTTTCTTATCACCCTTAAGCGCTTTGGTAAGATTCTTCGCTTCTTTGTTCATCTCTTGATTTAATTCAAACAGCTTATTGACTTCTTTTTGTAATGAGGCTCGCTCCTTGGCTTCATGCACATAGACATCATCAACTTTCTTCTTAAACTCATTGATATCATTTTTAAACGGCTGCAATACTTCTGCTAAATTCACTTTATTCTGATTGGCAAACTTCTCGCCCTTTTCCTCAAAAATGCGATTTGCCAAATTCTCAAACTGCTCGGTCAAACTCTTTTTGGCATTCTCTAATAGTGCAATTTTTTCCTGTGCATTTTGCTCTTGTGCTTCAATGTGCTTTAAGAGTTTTGAGCGCTCCGCCTGAAGTGCTGATTTTTCCTCAGTTAAATGATCAACCTTAGCTAACAGCTCATCATGCTTAGTTGACAACTTATTAAGCTCAACCATCAAGCGCTCGCCATCTTTAGCTAACGAATCAATCTTGACCTCATCACTAGCAAGTTTATTTTGTAGCTTAAGCACTTCCTCACTACGAATCTCAAATTTTTGTTTCGTCATACTAAGCTCTTGGCTTAAGCGCCTTTCTTGCTCTTGGTAATGCTTATGATCTGTTGTCAACACCAAGTTTTGCTGCTGGCTTTGCTGCAGTTGACTCTCTTTATCCTGAAGTAGCGCCTCGATTTGCGGGAATTGCTCTTCAAGTGCTTTTAACTTCATCTGTTGTGATTTGCTTGAAACTTTGACGAATAAAAACCCAACAATAAGACCCAATATAAAGGCGGCAATGATCAGACCAACCAACATAACTTTTCCTTTTTATTATGCTTTGATAATTTGGGCTATATCATGCCATAAAATTGATGCCACCGCTTGTAAATATCATAGGAAATCGGTAAAGATGATGTGTTCAACCAAATAACTCAGCATGACTACCTATCGCAAGCAGCGTAACACTTTCCTTTTCAATTTTAACATACATTAAAAGATCATCTGGAAATAAGTGTAACTCTCTCACTCCTTTAAAGTTTCCTGATAATTCATGGTCTCTATATTTCACAGGCAAGACTTGCTCATGTATTAGCAATTCGACAACTTTATCTAACTCATTAAGCACTTTTGGCTTATGACGATATTTTTTAAGCGTTTTTTTGAATTCTTTCTTTTGATATAACTTAAGCACCTTTTAGTGCCTTAATTTGTTTTTTAAAAGCAGCTAGCGAAATTTCCTCGCTTTCAGATTCCATAGCCTTTTCCAACAGGGTCTTATGTGAATTATTTCGCGCCATAAAATCTTTAATGGCGTATCTTGCATAAGAACTAACAGACAATCCCATTTTTTGAGCCTGAATATGGATTGCTTTATTTAAACTTTCATCGACTGTAACTTGAATTTTTCCGCTCATCATAACGCCTTTTAGATTCAGTTAAACATCTTTACGAATCAGTTTAGCATATTCGCAGCTAACGAGTTGCAAAAATTTTATCACCTGCATCACCAAGTCCAGGGATAATATAGGCTTTTTCATTAAGACATTGATCAATTGAGGCGGTATAAAGTTCAACCTCGGGATGCGCTTTCTCAAGAGCTGCAATACCCTCTGGTGAGGATAATAGCGTCACCACAATAAAATGCTTGCATCCTTCGGATTTAAGCAGTGAAACCGTTTTATTGATTGATCCGGCAGTGGCAAGCATCGGATCGAGAATGACCGCGGTGCGCCTACTAATGTCAACACATGCTTTGAAGTAATACTCACGCGGCTTAGCAGTCTCTTCATCACGCTCGACACCGATCATTGTTACAGGTGCATTGGGTAATAAAGATAACGCACCATCTAACATGCCAAGTCCTGCACGCAGTATCGGGCAAAAAGTCGGCAATGGTTTTTTAAGCATAGGCACTGCAAGTCGCCCCTGCCAATGATCAATAATTTCCTCTTCAACCATCAGATCACTTAATGCCTCATAACATAACAGCATGGCAAGCTCGCTAGTGATCATCCTAAAGTCACGACTTGAAGTCGACTCATCCCTTAATAGGCTTAATTTATGCTGAACAATGGGATGTACAATTTCATGGGTTTTCATGGCTTGGTTTTCCTACTTACAAAACGTCTTAATAACAAACTTTCCTGTGCAAAAGCCTGTGAAATCCAGCCATAGGCATCAATACATTCTTGATATTCTTCTTCACTATGTGTTGCTAGAAATTGCTGTTTTATTGCTTGTTGCTGCAAACGTGTCACAACATCGGCATTATATTGCGCATACGCTTTATTTTCGCTAGTCATCGACTCTACTAAAAATCCCGCCGCTGTTAATACTTCAACATATTGGGTCATAGTTGTTGGATAAAGCGTTAATCCTTCAAGCTCACACATTTTATCGACAAGCTCTCCAAATCCTGCCCCATCTGGACTTAACCAGTCATTCACAATAAACAGTGCATCTTTTTTACAAACACGATGTATTTCTGTAAATAATGGCAGTTTATTATCCAAATGCACCAATACTCCTTTGGAAAATATCAGATCAAAGCTGAGCTTGGGAAAGGGCAAAACATCAGGGTTTTCTAAGTGATAGAAATGCGTGTTTGGCTTCTTGTAATGTTTATTTGCATGCTTAACCATATCTGCATTAATCTCAACACCATGATAGTCAATACTTGGATATTTATTTGAAATATATTGCGCCAAACCGCCTTGACCGAAGCCAATTTCTAATACTTTTTTATTGTATAAATCAACACCTGAAAAAAGCTGATCAATAGCTTCACTCCCGCCTTCTGACATCATGCCCTCACCATAGCAAAGCTCAAGTAATGAACAATATTCTTGCGGGTATTCATCGATAATTTTCTGATAATCCATTATTTATCCTATGATCTAAAACACTAAAATGGGCAACTCGCGTTCACTGCAGGATATTGCATTTTTAAGGCATCTTGATACCACATATTGAAGTCTTTTTTATGATGCTTATAAAAGCTGTTCATTTTCTTAATTAACCACTTGCCATCTTTGGTTTTATTGGTCATAAAAACCTTTTGGCTGACTTTATTGCCTGAGATAGAATTTAAATCAAATTTAAGTCCATTATCACTCAACACACTATCTTTCATATCTGCACGGTATTGCACTTCAATTTTGTCAGTAAACATAACAAGTTTCTTTTGAGGGTATTTGTTCAAACAGGCATACACTTCTGCATTGGTTGGTAAAATCTTTACTTCAGCATTACGAATATAGCTCTCAGCAAAAGGCTGATTTGTGCCACCTTTATTCTCAATAACGGTCACACCTTTTTGGTCAATGCTCGCAAGGTTTTTAAACGTAGACTCATTTGCTTTAGAAAAAATAGGAGCTTTTTGGTTCGACAACACGCCCGTTGATAAATAAAACATGCTTGCACGCTCAGGTGTGTAACTAATACCACCCATCGCGATGTCACATTTTGTCTTAAGATCATCACTTAAGGTCGACCATGTACTATGCACAAATTCAACTTTACGCTGAATCTTATGCGCAAACTCTTTTGCGACAGTGATTGCAAAGCCTTTATACTCTCCCGTATTTGCATCATATGATGTCAATGGTGGATAGTCTCCTGTGGTACAAACACGCAATAGCTTTTGGTTAGCTAACGCACTATTGCTAAATAAAACCATCGCTGTTGCTGCACTGCTTGTAAAAATGACTTTCTTGATATTCTTGATTTGCTTAACTTGCATTATGTGCTCCTGATATGTCACTTCCATCTTTATTCATTGAAGTTACGAACTTTTTCCATTTCAACACCCCACCTCGCAAGCTCGGCACCCCTCTTGCAAAGAGGGGAATATAAATCACTGCCACCTAATTCCCCTCTTTACAAGAGGGGTGGCAGCCGTAGGCTGACGGGGTGTTTATAAAATCATAGTTTTTTCTAAAGTGCGTAACTCCAATTATTAATACACATCATCATATACTATATTCAATACGATTTCCCAGAGCTATCTGCTCAAAGTCTTGCGCTGTTGCCACAGCCCTTTGCAGATCTTGAGTCTTGGTTATGTAGCTCACAACCGCAACACCATCGACACCACACTTCCAGACATCAGACATTTGTGGCTCAAAGATTCCACCAATCGCAACAAGCGGTGTTTCTTGACAAAGTTTACGCCAAATACGCAATTTATCTAATCCTTGCTCATTAAACTTCATCTCTTTGGTCGTTGTCGGGTAAATGGGACCTAACGCAATATATGAAGGCTTGAGTATTAATGCGCGCGCTAATTCAAAATAGTTGTGCGTGCTGATTCCTAGTCGCAGACCCGCTTCAGCAATCTCATGCAAATTGGCAGTATCTAGATCCTCTTGCCCTAAGTGAACACCAAAACATTGATATTTAATCGCCAGCTGCCAATGATCATTAATAAATAAAGATAAATTATAGGCTTTAGCAACACCATTTGCTTTTTTAATTTGAGTTTCCAAGTGATCTGCTGGTAAGTCTTTTAGTCGCAACTGAATGGTTTTAACGCCTAATTTCGCCAATTTTTCTAACCAATCAACATGATCAACAATCGGATAAAAACCTATTGGATGAGACATTGGTGGAAACTTTTTATTTTCAGTTTTTTGATAACTCACCTCTGGCAAATAACTCGCATGATCCATAGCACCTTGAGCATAATAGCTTAAATGTCTAACCTCTAGTTGAGGGAGATCATTAACCGCTTTATCCATCTGCTGTGATAAATGATATTTAGCAATACAAATCGCTTCTGTTATTTCATGACATTGCGCCACAAGAGCCGCAATACTGCTTGCCAAGGCGCAACCCGTACCACGTATATTACCCACATAGACTGCTTTGCTTTGATAATGCACACCTTGTTGAGATGCAAGTGTCAAATAATCACAGCCCCTTTGGTTTTTGACTAAAGCATGTCCTCCTTTTAATAAGACATATTGTATTCCATATAAGCTTTTTAATGTGTGCGCAATCTCAACAGATGATTTTTGTTTGATACTCTCATCATTTAACAAAATAGCCGCTTCAGGTAAATTTGGCGTTAATAAGTAACACAGTGGTAATAACTGCTGCTTGAATACACTAACAGCATCTGCACTCATCAACATGCCACCTGAGCTTGTTGCAATCACTGGATCGCAGATATATTTCACCTGTGGATTAGCTTGCAAAAATTTACTTAGCATCTTAATTTGAGCAACCGAAGCTAGCACGCCACTTTTAATCACTTGTGGTTTATATGCATCAACAATAGCGGTAAATTGCTCATAAAAGATAGCATCATCAACAGCGTTGAGCATCATAAAATCATAATCATTTTGCACAGTATTTGCCGATATCACGGCAGCACAATCTACCTTAAAATAGTTAGCTACTTTGATATCTTGCAACACACCCGCGTGTGCTGTTGGATCAATGCCACCAATGATTAATAGGTTGGCTTTATTATCTTCTTTTATCATCACATTTTACTCATAAGCCCCAGAGATTCTGGGTATAGATTTAGATAACTTTGTTGCGCTAAGAACTCAATATCATAACGTGTAAGGTAGTGCTTAATAATCTCAACAGGTACTGCTAGCGGCAAAATGCCTACATGATACTGTTTGATTTTATGTTGCAAATCATCACGTTCTTGTTTTGAGATCAATTTGTTAATTTCACGCAACATGCGCTGCAAAATCGTATGATGTTTGCCACGCGTAGCTACTTTTTGCAGCGCCATTAAAAACATTTCATAATAGCTTTTCTTAACTAGCTCAAAGTTTTGCTGATGTCCATTAGCAAGCAAGCGACCTAAAGCTTTTTGCGCATCAGGATGATGTAAACGTAAGATAATTTTATGACGTGTATGAAAAGCCATCAGATCATTAATGTTTTGAGCATGTAATACTTCATTTTTAGCTTGTCTAGTCAATAGCACACGCTTGATAAAATGTTCTTTTAAATAAGGATCATTTAAACGACCTTCATCCTCAAGTGGCAAAAGGGGGCAATGCTTTTTAACATATGCCACGAAAAAACCATCTGCTTTGTTATGAATGATCCCATGCTTATCATTGTAAAGTTTAACACTGCCATTGCCACAGCTAGGTGAGGACTTTTTTAAAATAAAGCCGTCAACATCTTGAAAGCTTGATGCGGCTTTATCAACACCTTGTTGTAATTGCGCACTGACATCGGTAACTTGGTCATGCTTCACTGCCGCAATATTGTTATTCTCTTTCAACTCAAGATAAATAGGCTCACGCGGCACACCAAAACCTGCTGACATCTCTGGACACACAGGCTGGTAATCAAAAACAAGTGCCAATTCTTCGGTGATCATTTTCTTATGAGAATTAGCGCCATTAAAACGAACATTATTACCCAAAAGACAACTTGAGACGGCAATCATTGGTTTATTTCTTACTCGTGTTTCCTTCGTGTTTGACATATTTGCTCCTATTGCATAATAGCTGAAGTTACGGACTTTTCCTATTTCAACACCCCGCCTCGCAAACTCGGCACCCCTCTTGCAAAGAGGGGAATATAAAATTACCGTTGCCCAATTCCCCTCTTTGCAAGAGGGGTGGCAGCCGCAGGCTGACGGGGTGTTTATAAAATCATAGTTTTTTCTAAAGAGCGTAACTCCATAACTTAGTTTATTTGATGCCAAAACGGCGTATCTTGCAGTGGTGTACTTGCTTGAGCTAGCTCTCTTTGTGGCATGCGTTTAGCTAAATACGCTTTTCTGCCAGATTCAATCGCCAAACGAAAAGCATCCGCCATCAGTGGTGGGTTTTCAGCTAACGCCACCGCACTATTTAAGAGCACGCCATCAAAACCAAGCTCCATAGCTAAGACGGCATCCGATGGCGTGCCAATACCGGCATCAACAATGAGTGTAATGTCTTTCAAGCGCGAACGTAACAGCTTAAATGCCGACGGGTTAACAATGCCTTGCCCACTACCAATATAAGAACCTAGCGGCATAATCACTTTACAGCCTAGATTGACCAGTTGTTGGCAGACGATTAAATCATCGGTGCAATAAGGCAGCACCTTAAACCCTTGATCAATGAGAATTTTTGCTGCTTTAATAAGCTCAAACACATTAGGTTGTAAGGTGTGACTATCACCAATGACTTCAAGCTTAATAAAATCCGTATTGAAAATTTGCCTTGCTGCCTTAGCAATCATCAACGCTTCATCTGCTGTCTTGCAGCCCGCGGTATTGGGTAATACATGGCAGCCACTTTGCTGTATGCTCTGCCAGAAAAAGTTATTTTTGCCACCGTGTAATTCGCGCTTTAATGCCACGGTGACCATTTGCGTTTGTGACGTATTAATCGCATCACACATACTCTCCAAGCTTGGATAGAGCGCTGTTCCCAAAAGCATGCGTGAATCAATATTCATATCATAAAGCTGTAATTGCTCCATCTAACCACCTTGCATGGGTGTAAGAATATCGATCTCATCACCCTGTTTAATTTCTGTTGTATCATAAGCACTGTGATCAATAATTGATTTATTGACCGCAACCGCAGCATAGCTTGAAGCAAAGCCGATATCAGTTAATAACGTCTGCAATGATTGCTGACTTTTCAATTGTTTCTTCTCACCATTTAATATGATCTCTATCATGCTTGCTCCACTATTTTTATATCTTTTATATCACTTCTCATTTTATCGATAACTTTTAACGCATAGATAGGTGCTAAAAGATAACCATGTCGATAAAAGCCATTGAGTGTTATAAGGTTATTCTGTTGCATGAGCCTTGGCAAGCCCTCTTTAAAGCACGGGCGTACTTGGGTGAAGTTTTTGATAACCCGTGCTTCGGCAAAACCCTCATCAACAGTTACTAAAGCGCTTAATAACGTAAGCTGTGAAATCACACTCATCTGACTCATATCTTCTGATTGGACAATCGTCGCACCAATATAATAAAACCCACTGCCACGTGGCACGATATATAGCGGCATGCGCGGATGGCATAATCTAGTGATTCCTGTGATGTTAACTTCAGGGGCATAAACCACTAAAGCTTCACCACGAATACCATATAAATCATTAAGGTTATCTTTAGCACCCAGTCCGCGCGTATCACAGACATAGTCATAATCTCTTTGCAAATCTTGCAGACGGGCTTTAGAAATATCTTGTGCCAAGTGTAAAGAAACACCTGGATGATTCATTAAATAGAGTGTTGATTGACTAAAAAATTTCGGCACATGAACACAACCTTCGTTCTCAATATGGAGCATGCGATGGGCAAGCTTTCCTTGAGCATACTGATCGATTAACGAGGTTTGCGCGTAAGCATGTTCATGTAATTTCAATCCTTGAGCACGCACAATTTTGGTTTCAAGATCACTCAGATCCAAAGGGTGAGCAATGATATTGGTTCCAGTTTGAGTGAAAACACCACCCAATAACCACTGATCAATACGCTGCCAAGCCTCTGCCGAAGCGTGTGATAGATCATAGATCATTTGCCCTTCATCTAATGCTTCAGAAACAGGCGCAACCATGCCAGCTGCCGCATAACCGCAACTTGATTTACCACTAAAATCAGTGTTTTTGTCATATAGATCAATCCTAATGTCAGCAAATGATTCAAGCAATGTGATTGCCAGTATGCGCCCGACGAGACCGCCACCAACAATCGCAACACGCATGCTATTCGACATGATAAATTTCAGCGCCTTGCGCTAAGAAATCCTCACTTTTCTGCTGCATGCCTTTGTTTGCAACATCCACTAAATCAAGCTTATGTTCTTTAGCATAATCACGCACTTCTTGAGTGATTTTCATCGAACAGAACTTAGGCCCACACATCGAACAAAAATGTGCAAGCTTATGCCCTTCTTTTGGCAATGTCTGATCGTGGAAGCTCTGTGCTTTTTGTGGATCAAGGCTTAAATTAAACTGATCTTGCCATCTAAACTCAAAACGGGCTTTTGATAAGGCATTATCGCGAATTTGTGCCGCAGGAAAACCCTTAGCTAAATCAGCTGCATGCGCTGCTAATTTATAAGTAACGATACCCTCGCGTACATCCTCTTTATCCGGCAACCCTAAGTGCTCTTTCGGTGTCACATAACAGAGCATTGAGGTACCATACCAGCCAATTTGTGCAGCACCTATCGCTGATGTAATATGATCATAACCAGGTGCTATATCCGTCACCAAGGGACCCAATGTATAAAACGGTGCTTCAAAGCAATCCTTAAGCTCTTTGGTCATATTCTCTTTAATCATTTGCATCGGCACGTGCCCTGGTCCCTCAATCATCACCTGCACATCGTGATCCCACGCGCGCTTGGTTAACTCACCCAGAGTCTCAAGCTCAGCAAATTGCGCTTCATCATTGGCATCTAAAATAGAGCCTGGACGCAAACCATCACCTAGAGAAAAAGCAACATCATAGGCTTTCATAATTTCACAAATCTCATCAAAGTGGGTGTAGATGAAGCTCTCCTTGTGATGCGCAATACACCATTTGGCAATAATTGAGCCACCGCGCGAGACAATACCTGTTAGTCTCTTAGCAGTTAGATGAATATATTTCAAACGCACACCAGCATGAATGGTGAAATAACTCACCCCCTGCTCAGCTTGTTCAATCAAGGTATCGCGAAAGATCTCCCATGTCAGTTTTTCTGCCTGACCGTCGACTTTTTCGAGCGCTTGGTAAATTGGCACCGTACCAATGGGCACAGGTGAGTTACGAATAATCCATTCACGCGTTTGATGAATGTTTTTACCCGTTGATAAATCCATCACTGTATCGGCACCCCAACGCGTTGCGATCACCATTTTTTCGACTTCTTCAGCAATTGAGGAGCTCACCGCAGATGTGCCAATATTGGCATTGATTTTGACACTGAAATTTCGCCCTATAATCATCGGCTCCATTTCTGGATGATTGATATTGCTTGGAATAATCGCGCGTCCCAAAGCGATCTCTTGGCGCACAAACTCAGGCGTTATCTCATTGGGAATGTTTGCGCCAAAATCAACACCAGGATGCTGCTTAAGTAAAATAGGATCTTGAATATGCGCATTTGCACGCTTTAAGTTCTCACGCAGTGCAACATAGTGCATTTCTTTGGTGATTATGCCGCGACGCGCATAATGCATTTGTGTGACATTGTTGCCTTGTTTTGCTTTTAATGGCTTAGCACGCTTGGGAAATGCTAAGTCTTTTTGTGTATGGGTAAACTCAGCACTAAAGTCTTCTAATGTTTCGATCTCATTATTGTCTTTAATCCATGCTTGGCGCAGTTTGGGTAGACCCTCAACCAAATCATGCTTGTAAGACTCATCACTATATTTGCCTGAGGTATCATATACTGCAATCTCAGGATTTTGCACACGCCCTTGCTCGGTTAGTGTATCGCTCTGGGTAATATAGCGAAAAGGCACGTGAAGATTATCATCCGTCTTAAGATATTTTTTGCTCGATGCAGGATAGGCTGCTTGTAAATCAGCCGATAAGGTCAATGACGCTTTGTCGCTAGTTGATGCTGTTTTTTTATGCTGTGGCATGTATGGCTCCTTAGATTTTGCCTTTTACATGCGTAGGAAAACTTTTTGTGATATATCGCGCCAATCATTTTGAGCACAGTACAAAATACAAATCGTTATAACAACTTCCTACGCTAGTACTAACTAGTTCAGGTACAAAGGGTTACAAAACTTGCATTTTGCTCTCAGCCAACGGCACCCCTGTTGTAAACGCGATTTATCCTAAAGTAATTTTTCGGAGGTGTCTACTGCTAGATTTTGCTCTTAACATAAATCTTATCTAGAAATGTGGGAATATACCGCTCGTAAATCATTTTGCGGTGTTCAATGACGAAGAAGTTTTTGAGCCTTTTGAGCAATTATATCGCAGGCAATAGCTAGGACTATTGTCAAAATAGAATTGCTCAAAAGTGCAGAAAATTCAATGCTAGTAATACTATAAAATGGTTTGTGAGTGGTATAACATTTGGAAATATGCATGAGTGAGCGTCTGACCGATAAAAGGATACAATATCCCAGCAAATGCAATGGATGGACCAAAAGGAATCAGAGAAGTTCCTCGTCGCTTTATTAAGCTTATGACAATAGCAAACACAATACCGATCACCGCACTGGTGAATATTAAAAACAGCAAGCTTGGAGCGCCAAACCAAGCGCCAAGGGCTGCCATTAATTTGAAGTCACCATAGCCCATGCCCTCTTTTTTGGTAATGAATTTAAACACCCAAAATACGAGCCATAATATGCCATAACCAAGGACTGCACCCAATATTGCCTGTATTGGTGAGCTAAAAACAAAGGTGCAATTTATTAATAGCCCAAGCCACAACAAAGGCAAGGTTAGATTATCAGGCAACATAAAATGTTTAAGGTCAATCGCTGCGAGCGGAATTAAAAAGAAATACATCAAACATAACGACAATGCCGCAGACGTCACACCAAAATAGTACAGCGTGAGAAACACCAGAAGACCGCTAATGAATTCAACACTTGGATAAAGTAAAGATATTTTACTGCGGCAAAAGCTGCATTTACCACGCAAAAAGATAAAGCTTACAAGAGGAATATTGTGCCATGGCTTCAGTTGCTGGTGACATGCCGGACAAGCTGACCTGCGATGAATATTTTCAGATAACCTCCCCTTTATATCAGGTGGCGAGATATCAAGAATGTCATAGGCTTGATCTTTGTATTGCTTATCTAGTATTTCAGGCAGACGCGCAATGACCACATTTAAAAAACTGCCAACACAAATAGCAATAATGGTTGCCGCAATGATAATAATAGGTGCTATCTCGTTTAAAAATTCCATAAACACATTCAAAAAACAGATTTCCTATGAGTATATACTCATTAAAAAAAGCGAAAACAAAAACTTTGGTAATTGATGCTTAACCGAGCATTAATATTAGGATATACTTGCCGGTGTTTTCGTTTTTGTGTCGATCAGAACATGAAAATTTTGTTAAACAAACCATAAAGTAAATAGTGAGAAAGATATGAATTTACATGAATATCAAGCAAAACAGCTTTTTGCTGAATACGGCTTACCGGTATCAAAAGGTTATGCTGTTGAAAGCGTTGAAGAAGCATTGGTTGCTGTTGATAAAATTGGTGGTGACATGTGGGTTGTTAAGGCTCAGGTTCACGCAGGCGGTCGCGGCAAAGCGGGTGGCGTGAAACTTGTTTCTAACAAGGAAGATGTTGCTAATTTTGTGAAAAACATGATGGGCACACGTCTTGTTACTTTCCAAACCGATGAAAACGGTCAGCCAGTTAGCAAAATCCTTATCGAAAGCTGCACTGATATTGCCAAAGAATTATATCTAAGCGCGGTTGTTGATCGTAGCACGCGTCGTATTATCTTTATGGCATCGACTGAAGGTGGTGTTGAGATTGAAGAAGTTGCAGAAAAAACACCTGAGAAAATCTTCAAGGAAATTATTGACCCAGTCGTCGGCGCGCAACCTTACCAAGCACGTAAAATTGCGTTTAAGCTTGGCTTAGAAGGCAATCAAATCAAGCAATTTACTAAGATTTTCTTAGGTCTTGCAAAAATGTTCCAAGAAAGAGATCTTGAGCTTTTAGAAATCAATCCTTTAGTCATCACCAAAGAAGGTAATCTTCACTGCCTAGATGCTAAAGTAGCTGTTGATGGTAATGCATTATATCGTCAACCACAATTAGCTGAATGGCGTGACTTATCGCAAGAAGATGAGCGTGAAGCACGTGCTGCTGAGTGGGAACTTAACTATGTTGCTTTAGATGGTGACATAGGATGCATGGTTAATGGTGCTGGTCTTGCAATGGCAACAATGGACATCGTTAAACTTCACGGTGGACGTCCTGCAAACTTTCTAGATGTCGGCGGTGGTGCAACAAAAGAGCGCGTATCAGAAGCATTCAAAATCATTCTATCTGATGCAGCTGTTAAAGGTGTATTTGTTAATATCTTCGGTGGCATCGTGCGTTGTGACATGATTGCTGAAGGTATTATGGCAGCAGTTGAAGAAGTTGGCGTTAAAGTGCCAGTTGTTGTGCGTCTTGCCGGTACAAATGCTGAGTTAGGTGCCAAAAAATTAAAAGAAAGCGGTTTAAATATTATTGCTGCTAATGGTTTCACAGATGGTGCGAAGAAAATCATCGAAGCAGTTAAAGAGGTATCTCACGTATGAGCGTTTTAGTTAATAAGAATACAAAAGTTATCTGCCAAGGTTTTACTGGTAAGCAAGGTACTTTCCACTCTGAGCAAGCGATTGCTTATGGTACAAAAATGGTTGGTGGCGTCACACCAGGCAAAGGGGGTACAACTCACTTAGGTCTACCAGTATTCAACACGGTTCAAGAAGCCGTTGATGCAGTACAACCTGATGCAACTGTTATCTACGTACCAGCTCCTTTTTGTAAAGACTCAATCATTGAAGCGGCTGATGCTGGCATCAAATTGATCGTATGTATTACTGAAGGCATTCCTGTTATGGATATGCTTGAAGCTAAAGTTTATGTTGAGCGCTCAGGCTCACGTTTGATCGGTCCAAACTGCCCAGGCGTTATTACGCCAGGCGAGTGCAAAATCGGTATTATGCCAGGTAGCATCCATATGCCAGGTAAAGTTGGTATCGTATCACGCTCTGGTACATTAACATACGAAGCAGTTAACCAAACAACTGCTTTAGGCTTTGGCCAATCAACATGTATCGGTATCGGTGGCGATCCAATTCCAGGCACTAACTTTATCGATGCTTTAGAGATGTTCCAAAACGATCCACAAACAGAAGCAATCATTATGGTTGGTGAGATTGGTGGTTCAGCTGAAGAAGAAGCTGCTGAGTACATTAAAAAGCACGTTACTAAACCAGTTGTATCATACATCGCTGGTGTCACCGCACCTGCTGGTAAGCGTATGGGTCACGCAGGAGCCATCATCTCTGGTGGTAAAGGTACAGCCGCTGAGAAATTTGCAGCACTTGAAGCCGCAGGTGTCGCTGTTAGTAAATCACCTGCTGAATTGGGCAAAGTCCTTCAGCAAGTTACAGGTTGGGCGGTTCCGGCTTAATCATCTATATTCTTTTCAAGCGCGCATATTGTGCGCTTTTTAGTTTCTTATAGTTTATTTACTTTCATTGCACTAAAATTTTGTCTGTATACTTTTAAATTGTATATACTTCAAAGAGCTAAGCTAACGTTTAGGAGATTAAGATATGGCAAATACACTTTATGATAGAGATTTCTATGCATGGACCATGCAAACAGTTAAAGCACTCAGAGAAAAAGCTTTTGATAAGGTGGATATAGAACATTTAGTTGAGGAAGTAGAAAGTATGGGTAAAAGTGATTTTAGAGAGCTTAAAAGTCGTTTAATTGTACTTATTGCACATTTACTAAAATGGGAATATCAAGAGAGTCAAAGAAGCACTAGTTGGCAAGGAACTATTAGGGAGCAACGCAATTCAATAGAAGATGTGCTTGAAGACAGTCCAAGCTTATATCGCTTACTTGAAGGCTTAATGACTGAAGATAAATTATATGCTCGCGCAGTTAATCTTGCTGCTTTGGAAACAGAAATTGCTAAAAAAGCATTTCCTGAGCACTGCCCTTATACAGTAGCACAGCTCTTAAATCATGACTTTTTACCTACTGATGATTTAGAGTAAACCTAAAATTTTTATACAATCACGATCATATGGCGCTTCAAAGCGCATATCTTCTCCAGTTTTGGGATCCTTAAACGACAAATTGGCAGAATGTAAAAATAGGCGATTAAAGCCTTTCTTTATCAATACTTGATCTTTATCAGCAATACCATACTTTTTATCGCAAACGATCGGGCAATGGTATGCCGCAAGATGCACACGAATTTGATGCGTTCTACCGGTGTGCGGCATCGCTTCGACCAAAGTGTATTGATCAAATTTCTGCAAGATTCTAACACTGGTTAATGCGTCTTTGCCTTCCATTTTATCAACACGCACCATACGCTCACCATGTAGTAGTAAGTGACGCTTTAATGGCAAGTCAATCTGTTTGACTTTATTTGACCAACTGCCATGCACTAGGGCGTGATAAGTCTTTTGCACTTCACGCTTTTTCAAAGCTTCATGAAAATAGGTCAAGATGCTGTATTTCTTGGCAATGATCATACAACCCGAGGTTTCCTTATCCAAGCGATGAGCCAACTCAAGCTTTTTAGCTTGAGAGCGCAGTTGACGCAAGCGCTCTATTAACCCTGAGTTAACGCCTGAGCCACCGTGAACGGCAATGCCAGAGGGCTTATTAATAATCATATAATCCGCATTCTCGAATAAAATAAGTGATTCAAGGAAACTCAAATGGTTATCACTTACCTTAGCTGGCGCTTCTTCCTCAAGGATAAAGGGTGGAACGCGCACAATATCACCCGGCTCAACGCGATAAGTTTGTTTAATGCGTTTCTTATTGACGCGTAAGTCTCCCTTGCGAATCCAACGATATATCAAGGATTTGGGTAGTTTACTAAACTGTCCAATCAGAAAATTATCAATGCGCTGACCTTCGCGATCAGCATCTACTTCAATATGTTGAACACCAGCCATCTTAGAACTCAACCACGCTACGAATGCTTTCGCCTTTCTGAGATGGTAATACATCAATAGTTTCGATTGAGAGGGGGTTATTGGCTTGCCAAGCAACAGCTGCTTTAGATTTTATAGTATAAGACATGTCGATCCTTTGTTCCTGCAAAATATTGGCACTTATTATGCGCGAAACCACCAACCCAGCCAAGGATTTCCATATCTTTTTGCCCTATCTCCTGTTAATAAACCAAGTCCTTTGGGTCTATATCGATAAAATCTGGTTCAGGTGTCACCTCAAATTGAATGGCGTTAATGATTTCTCGATTTTCCAACTTAGCTTTGCATACCCGATGCATGCCATCCATAATTTGCCCATCGGCACACAGCAAAATCGGGTAACTCATATCAGCAGCTTGAATAATTTTTATATGCTCAATAATATTCGAGCATGTTGGTTTTTCTTCGCCAAGCTCATACCAATAACACTGATCAAGCTCTTTAATTTGATCGACTTTAATCGATATTGCTTTTAGATGCTGTGATTGCCTAACAAGCTTTTTAACATCCCAAATTAACAGCTGCCCTTTAGCGTACTTTCTAAAATGATACTGAGCTCTCATAACACCCCTCAGATTTCTATTTGACAAAGTTCATATCGCTTATCATCATATCTACAAACTCACCGTAACACCACGCCAAAACCATGTCTGATATCGCTATTTTTGATCTTGATCACACGCTTATTTCTGTTGACTGCTCCAATGAATGGGCAAAATATCTATGTGATCAGGAACTGGTTAATAACCCTAAAACTTTTATGGCAACCAAAGAGGCATACGATCGCGCCTATCATGCCGGTGAAGTCGATATGCTCGGGTTTTGTCACTTTATCTTACAGCCTCTGATTGGACACAATGAAAGCTCATTACAAAACACATTAAAAGACTTTGCCCACTTTATTGTCAAGAACTTCACTTACCCTGAATCTCACCAAGCAATTAAGGAGCATGTAGCAAAGGGAGATCAGATTTTATTAATATCCGCAAGCTTGATCGATTTAGTGCGCCCCATTGGTCTTTTACTTGGATTTGATCAAGAAAATATTATCGGTGTACAAAGTGTCAAAGAAAATGGCAAACTCACCGGTGGCGTTATCGAGCCACTAAGTTTTGGTAGCGGCAAAGTTCACTACTATCAACAATGGCTGCAAAAACAATCCGTAGCATTTGAGCAAAGCACTTTTTACTCTGACTCAATCAATGATGCGCCATTATTAAAGCTTGTTGATAAAGCAGTTTGCGTGAATCCAGATCCTAAATTAGCATTATTAGCTCATGATAATAAGTGGGAAATAAGATGCTGGCAGCAGGTAGAAGTAGTTAACTCATAAAAAATTATTCAGGGCGCATATGCGGGAATAAGATCACGTCACGGATTGATGCGCTATTGGTGAAAAACATCACTAATCTATCGATGCCAATACCCTCACCTGCAGTTGGTGCCAAACCATACTCTAAAGCACGGATATAATCCGCATCATAAAACATTGCTTCATCGTCCCCTGCATCTTTTGCAGCTACTTGCGCCTTAAAGCGCTCAGCTTGATCTTCTGCATCATTTAACTCAGAGAAACCATTAGCAATCTCGCGCCCGCCGATAAAGAACTCAAAGCGATCAGTAATAAAAGGATTATCATCATTGCGACGCGCCAATGGTGAAACCTCTGCTGGATATTCGGTAATAAAGGTTGGTTGAATCAAACGATGCTCGACCGTTTCTTCAAAAATCTCTGTTTGTACTTTACCTAAACCATAGTGTGATTCAACTTTAATACCTAGCTTTTTAGCAATTGCTACTGCTTGATCAAAGTCTGCCAACTGCGCTTTGGTAACCTCTTTATTGAAGTGTAAAATCGAGTCAAACATGCTCATACGCACAAAGGGTTGTGCCAAATCATAGTCTTGACCTTGGTAATGAATATCTGTTGTACCCAAGACTTCTATCGCCATCTTGCGCAATAAATCTTCGGTTAAATCCATCAGATCTTTATAATCAGCATAGGCTTGGTAAAATTCAATCATGGTAAACTCAGGGTTATGGCGCGTTGATAAACCTTCATTTCTGAAGTTACGATTAATCTCATACACGCGATCAAAACCACCAACAACCAAACGCTTTAGGTAAAGCTCAGGTGCGATACGCAAATAAAGCGGCATATCTAATGCATTGTGATGCGTTGCAAAAGGCTTTGCTGAAGCACCCCCTGGAATCACGTGCATCATTGGCGTTTCAACTTCCATAAAACGATGCTCATCAAAATAACGGCGAATAAATTGAATCATTTTAGAGCGCGTCTGGAAAACTTTGCGACTCTCACTATTAGTCATCAAATCAACATAGCGTTGGCGATAACGCGTTTCTTGATCGGATAACCCATGAAACTTATCAGGCAATGGGCGGATGGATTTGGTTAATAACTTAATGCTCGTTGCGTGCACTGATAGCTCACCGGTATTGGTCTTAAACAATGTCCCTTCAACACCAACGATATCACCCAAATCCCAATGCGCATTAAAGCGATCATACTCGCCTTCAGCTAAATCATTTTTGCGAATATACGCTTGAATACGACCTGACATATCCTGAAGCGTGATAAAAGATGCTTTACCCATAACACGCTTAAGCATAATACGTCCGGCAATTTTTACCGTTGGCTTATCTGCCAACGCTTCTAACTCTGCTTTTTCGATCTTACCATATCGTGCTTGCAAACACGCTGCTGCGGCATTGGGTTTGAAATCATTAGCAAAAGCAATGCCATTATTTGATTCGGTATGCTCTTTAAGCTTTTCTTTGCGCACTTGGATCTGATTATTTTCTTCGATTTGCGCTTCTTCTTTTGTCATCACTTGATCTTGAACTTGTTCTGTCATGGCTGTTATTCCAGTTTTTTATTTTAATCTTTATTTAAAGGCGTATTCGATACGCCCCTACGCTGCATCATTTTCAATACGCCCCGCTACATTATATGCAACACGCTCCTATGGTGTATCATGCCAATTTTAGCAATCTGGCTATTACAAACCCATTTTCAAGCTGGCTTCGATAAATTTATCTAAATCACCGTCAAGCACTGCTTGTGTATTGGTGTTCTCTACTGAGGTTCTTAGATCTTTGATTCTTGATTGATCAAGTACATAAGAGCGAATTTGGCTGCCCCAACCGATATCTGATTTAGACTCTTCAAGTGCTTGTTTTTCAGCATTGCGCTTGTGCATCTCTAGCTCATATAACTTTGATTTTAGCTGCTTCATCGCTTGATCTTTGTTTTTATGTTGTGAGCGATCATTCTGACATTGCACGACAATACCTGATGGCTCATGCGTAATTCTTACCGCTGAATCTGTACGGTTGACATGCTGCCCACCAGCACCTGACGCGCGATACGTATCAATGCGCAAATCCGCAGGGTTAATCTCGATCTCGATATCATCACTCACCTCAGGGGAGACAAAAACCGATGCAAATGACGTATGACGACGGTTGCCTGAATCAAACGGTGACTTACGCACCAAACGATGCACACCCGTCTCAGTCCTAAGCCAACCATAGGCATACTCACCTTCAAAACGAATCGTGCAGCTCTTAATACCCGCAACATCACCATCTGACACTTCAATCAATTCCGTTTTTAAGCCATGCGCCTCGCCCCAACGTAGATACATACGCATAAGCATTTGTGCCCAATCTTGCGCTTCAGTGCCTCCCGAGCCAGATTGCACATCCAAAAACGCATCATTTGGATCCATTGGGTTATTAAACATACGCATAAACTCAAGCTTAGCTAACGCAGACTCCAAATGATCAATTTCGGTAATCACCTCTTGCAAGATGCTCTCATCATCAGCCTCTTGTGCAAAATCAATCATCTCTAGCGCATCAATAATTCCCTTATCCAGCGTTATGACATTATTAACAACCACTTCAAGGGCTGTTTTTTCTTTACCTAGCGTTTGCGCATTCTCTGGATCATTCCAAATCGCTGGATTTTCCAACTCCATTAATACTTCGTCTAAACGCTCTTTTTTATGGGCAAAGTCAAAGATACCCCCGAAGTGTATCTAAGCGCATTGCCATCTCTTTTAATTGTGTTTTATAGCTATTTACTTCCATTACAGAAAATTTTATTTGCTTGGCGTTAAAGTGGTCGATATTCTAGCATAAGCTTGACTCAGCTGCGAATTGTTTTTCCTCTCACCATTACTCGATTGGCTAATGTCACTACACACTTCAGTTTTTACTCTGGTGCAGTTGGTACTGTGACACTACCATTAAAAATCACTTTGCAAGTCTCTTTGCATAAAATTCACATTTTGTCTTTTTTAGTTACATTGAGTCTTAAAACCAATTGCGGCTATTGAGTTATTATTTTTTGCTCTATACACTCTGTATCTTAAGTGTAATGCTTCAGTGAATGTGTGCACTCTCCAGTACCATGTGAGTCTTGTGTTTGCTGTACTCTATGCCTGCGTAATTGGCTTAAACGCAAACATTCCACCCTGAAGCGTATAATTTACTAGAAGAGCACAACAATGCAAGAAACTATTTTAATCGTTGATGATGACAGCGAAGTTAGAAATCTGCTATCCGCCATGCTGACTCGAAATAACTTTAAAGCATGCGCAGTAGCTAATGCCCATGATGCAAGTAGACATATTAAGCAGGATCCACCTGATTTAATCCTACTAGACATTGACCTTCCCCTAGAGAATGGCATCGATTTTTGTAGAAAATTGCATACCAAATCTCCTATACCAACCATTATGCTCACAGCCTCAGACGATGACATTGATAGAGTTTTATCTTATGAGGTAGGAGCAGACCACTATATAACAAAGCCATTCAACCCCAAAGTGCTAATAGCTGCAATTAAAGCAGTCCTGCGACGATCGCTAGAATTACAAAACGAGAAATTAGAACAAAAACGCTCTCAATACGCCTATTTCAAAGATTGGTGCTTCAATATTAAAGAGAGATCACTAACACACACTACTAATGGCATTTCTATTGAATTGACAACAAAAGAATTTGAGGTATTGCAATTACTCATTGAGCATCATGGAGAACCGTTGTCTAGAGATAGTCTCATTATGAAACTATATGGGAGAGAATATAATGGTTTGGATAGAAATTTAGACATGATGGTTCTAAGAATTAGAAGAAAAATAGAAAACGACCCTCAGACCCCTCAAATAATTAAAACCATACATGGAACTGGGTACATGTTCAGCTCCCCAATTCGCTGGGAAAGCTCAACAGAAGAAATTCTTTCTGAAAAGCCATAAACCATAAAATTACAATAAATAACCATCTTTTTCATTAAATAGCTTGTTTTGGTTGGATATGTTACAGTTGACGAGGGATAATTGTAATCGGCTGGGTTAATGCCTTTAATCGCAAGCTCACGATGGATATAATTTAACAAGGAGATAATGTATGTATTCGCTATTCTATCAAACACAAATTGTACACGCAAATAATCTATGCAGTGCAGAGATTATGCTCGCAGAAGGAGTTCCTCTTTCCATTGTATCAAAGGTATTTGAAGAACTACCAATGGACGCTCTTTTAAGAATGAAGCCTGCTTGATCGGGAGGGAAAATAAAGCCTTATGCTTCCCCACCATCGCTTGGCTTTTGCTAAAAATTTTCACTCAACAAATGTATGGTCAATTTATTAAGCCAGCAGCCTAAATCATAGTAACGAGTTAGGGTGACAAAGTCATACACCTCAAAAAGACAGTATAAGTCCTGAACAATATTTCTTACTGTGGACTCAGCACGAAAGATGCGATTAGCAATTTCAAGGTTGTTGTGTCCTCTACATTTTAATGTTAGTACATAAAACTTTAAAAGTGATAATTTGACGGGTTTGAAGTAATTCCATATCGTCAGGCTTTTGCCATCCCAAGTTACAGGAGTCTTTGCTATCTTAAAAAAGAAGCCTCTGATCTCAACTTTGTCCAAATTGAGATATGTTCTCGTCGTAATGATTGACTCCGGACCTTTATCACTGAAATAAAATAACTCTTTTTGTATAGAAACCCCTTTAAGTAAGCGTGCTTCTTTTTCACCCGTTGAATAGATTTTATGAAATGGTTTTAGCTCTGCTATATCCACTTCACTCTTTCCCTGCAATTCTTTCTCATCTTCGACACCGAGATACAATAAGTACTGCTTATTAATATTTACTAATCTGCCAAGTTTATCCTTTTCAAAAAAAGCATATTCATGCTGCGTCATAATATTCCCCATAATGACAAAAAATCTTAAACATAATTACCTTCTCTAGCAGCCACAAATGGTATATGAATGATTTTATGAAAAAAAGCGTAAAACTACGTAACAATTAATAATTTATAGAAACATAAAGTAACTATATTTGTCATTTTGCAAAACAAAGAAACGCAGATGCATTGTTTAAGACAGAATGATGAAGTTGTCTCAATTCGATTGAAAGAAAATCCTTTGTCGCGAAAAATTCACTTTAAGCGAAATTAAAAGCAAAAGCACATGTGATAGCATGGATACAACAGTTACAAAGTATATCTCTAATATTATCCAAAGCTTGCTTGGCACAACAGGCGCAGGCGGTATGGATTTTACGGTTTTCGATTTTGTCCGTGGTATAGGTGTCATTATGGGGCTATGTATCTTATTTGTTGCAATTATTCGTTTATCTAAGCATGGTAAAACACAGCAGATGTTTCGTTATTATGCACCCTCCACCACGGTGCTTATGTTTTTTGCTGGTGTTACGTTGCTATCAATGAGTGGCTTTTTGGATATGGTTAGCACCACTTTATTCCCTCAAGACATGTCACTTGATCCGATTAAGACAATCAGTGAATATGCATCCTTTGCAGAAAAAGCCGAAGATGTAGATATTGCACAAAAATATTTGATTTTTTCTCTGCTTGCTATTGTTGGCTTTATTTCTTTGATTCGTGGGATTTTTCTTCTCATTAAAGTCTCTGAAGGACAAAGAGAAGGCGGGATTGGTCAGGTTATCAGCCATCTTATTGCTGGTGTAATTGGCATGAATGCAGCGGCTTGCTTTACTATTTTAAATAATGTTTATGATTTCGAAAAATATTGGCATGGTGGCTAAGAATCAACACTTAAGCTGCAACATTAATGGATAAATCATTTTACTCAATTTATACGACATAAACTTAAAACAACGGAGAACTAAAATGGCAAAAATCAATCGATCCACAATTAAAAAAGTTTGCGCAGTAGTCGCTATCTTATTTCTTACCTGTGCGGTAAGCTACGCTGCAGATCCTAGCCCTGGAACAACGGGCGATTTCAAAGCATGGGCAAAAGGTATCATCACTTTTTTTAGCCAAATAAAAACCTTTATTTCTATTGTTGCCACGTTGGTTGGCATGTGGTTTATCTATAGCGCAATCCAATTATTTAGAAAACATCACAATCAAGGTGCACAAAGTCAAGGTGAGCATATTAAAAATGGTGGTGGTCATCTGGTGCTTGGCGTTTTACTAACCTGCCTTGTTCCTGGTATCCAAATGTTTCAATCAACCATTTCCAAAGACATGGGCAAGACTGATTCTGTTCAAGAGTTTACAGTTGACAAAGATATTTTTAATAACACGTAATAATAAAAATACATCATTAGCTTAATTGCCTTTAATTAATTTTGTCAGGATGAAAATTTACTTATGAAAACACATTTATCCATTTTAAGCTTATTATTGCTTAGTGCATGCAGTCATATAGACAGCAATTCACCCAAAAAATATCACCCTGAGTATGTTAATAACATTGTTATTAATGAACTTAAAGATGCCAGTGAATCTGTCCAACAATCATTAAATGAACTTAATCGTTCAAACACCATTCGCTATGGAAATCCAGAAATTCCTTTTGCTAATATTGAAGATCACGCACTTTTGAAAAAACTGTCGCTTACTTATTATGGTCCATTAGAAAATGTACTCACTCAAATTGGCTTAGCAGTAAACTTTAAAGTGCAATATTTCGGCAAAACACCACCCTTCCCAATTATCGTGGTCATTGGTCAGCTTAATGCTCCAGTTGAGGATTCAGCCATTAATATTTTAAGAAACCTTGCTGTTCAAACAGGTAAACAAGCAAGTTTAAAAATTAATACAGAAGCAAAAGTTATCAGTGTCAGGTATTTATAAGCATGATCGCAATGGACTTACATCAACTAGAAAATTTAACCAGCAATACTCCCATTGTTCAATACGATAGGGCTAACCTTACATTAAGGCAAAAAGCAGTTAAAGAAGCCGCATTGGAATTAGGCACACAAAGCGGGCTTTATGAAGGACAAAAAATGATTAATAAATATCTTGATAAACTTTCATCCATGTTGTATCAAACCTATAACTTCAATGGTTTATTACTGAATGAACATATTCTACCGCCGGTCATTGAGACGGGATACAATAAGTCGAGTATTAATACAGATAACCGTAAAATCACACTTAATGGTCAAATCTATCATATTACAAAGCAAGCCTATTTTGTCTCAAATGTCCCTACTTGGCGTGACTACCTGATCACTAACTTTTCCAGACCTGAAATTCCAGATCGCTCAGTTTTACCTGCCAATGCTCAGGAACAAAAGGTTTGGAAGCTAGCTATTTACTATGGCTGGGAAAAAGGTGTTGAACAAGCGATTGATATTTTTAAACAAAACATACACGAATTAAGCAGGGACTTTAACGGAATGCTGATGTACTATGAGTTGATTAATCGCAATATGATTACCTCCCCATATGTTACAACAGCAACAAAAGCAATTTTATCTGATCAAAGCAATTTGGCGATTGATAATAAAGAAATCAATCTGGAGATTGTGCCTCAATTTCAAGACAACCCAACACGATGGCAGGCAATGCTTGATCCATTGCATAAGCTTTTACCGACTAATTAAGGTGAGGCTATGACAACGGCAATATCTACATTATTTGCACATGATCCGCCTTATTTTTTGCATTGTCATTATGATATGTTACTAACTTACACTGCAGAAAATGATATTAGTGATTTAACGCTACAAATAGATAGCCCGATTTTTGCTGTTCGCTACGGTCAACAGATAAAACTTACCGACAGAGGGCTAAGTGGCAGTGAAATTGAAGACTTTATTAACTTGTTATATGGAAGCAATGCTGCCGCTAAGGTACTCAGTGGAAGTGATTTGGATTTTAGCTACACACATAGAGTTAACTCAGATCATAAATTAAGATTCAGAATCAACGCAAGTTTGATTAACCAATATGAAAAGCTTGGGATTCAGGTCTCTATGCGTGTTTTAACGACCACACCTCCGTCTATAGATACATTATTATTACCTGAAGAGCTCATTAAGTTAAGCTTTATTAACGATGGTATTGTCCTTGTGTGCGGCGCAACTGGCTCAGGGAAGTCGACATTATTGGCATCCATGCTTGCATTAAGAGCAGCAAAAAGTGTCTTAGGAGAAAAGATCATCACTTTTGAATCTCCTATAGAATATATCCTACCTGCACACACTGGAAACTCTATTACTTCGCAGTCAGAAGTCCCTAGATGTCTGCCTAGCTTTGCCTACGCCATTAGAAATGCTTTAAGGCGCACCCCAACAGCAATCATGGTTGGAGAGTCACGAGACAATGCAACAATCTCAGCAGTCATCGAAGCTGCTCTTACTGGGCATAGCGTATTTAGCACACTACACAGCCAATCTGTCATGCAAGCGATTAATCGATTACTCATGCTTTTTCCGCACGCAGAAAAACAACGCATTTATTATGATTTTTTTAGTACGGTTTCCGCCATTATTTGGCAGACTCTCATCCCAAGCAATGATGGGAAAAGAGTTGCTTTAAGAGAATATATCGTAGTTGATGCGGCACTTAGAACAAAGTTACTATCTTCATCAAATGAGATGATGGCGCCTATTATCAAAGAGGCAATGGAGCAACGCCAAACCTCGCTTACAGACCACGCAACCACATTATTGTCCAAGGGGCACATTACGACACAAACTTACAACTTATATTGCCAACCCCATCACAATTAATAATAGTAAAGAGAGATTTTTCAATGTATAACACTCAAGCTCACTGGAGAGATTCAGGTAGAAAGCCTAAATTTTTCATTATTGAAGCGCAAGTATTTATTCCAATCCTATTATGCTTGTTCCATTTCAGGGTTTGGACCATCTCGCTAAGTATTGGAACCTGTGTTCTTCTTTTTATACTCAATCGCTACCAAATAACGTTATGGGTATTTCTATTAAACCTACGCGAATGGTCATTTGGTCGTGAAAAACTAACTGAGAAATGTTATTCAAATGAGTAAAGGTTTAAGAGGACTCTCACGCACACAAGAAGCACGCCCAAGTGAGAGCATTCGTGACACTCGCGGCTTAATCTTCCAGCTTTATGAGCTTTGTTCATCACGCTTAGGAAGTATTTGTGTTCTTGTGTTATCACTCATCACATTGACTTGGTTACCGCTTATCAGTGACTTACTGTTTGTATTTATGTTGCTGATCTTCTGGAACGCATTTTGGCAAATTCCAAGATTACCTTTTCGCTTACCTTTAGGTGCCAAGCATCCTGATTTATCAAATAGTAATCTAGTCCAAAAAAAAATCTCCAAACCTTCTGGACTGTACTTTTTTGGCAATGAAATTGCTAGTAAACAGGAAGTCTGGTTTAGCGATGAAGATATGCGCACTCATGCATTAATACTAGGCTCGACAGGTTCTGGTAAAACTCAAACCTTACTTTCAATTGCTTTTAATGCATTATCTCAAGGCTCAGGTTTTATTTATGTCGATGGAAAAGGTGATAACTCTCTCTATGCCCAAGTTTTTTCAATGGCTAAATTCATGGGACGCGAGGATGATTTGCTGGTAATTAACTATATGACAGGTGCCGAGGATATTATTGGACCACAAAAAGACATGATATCCAATACACTTAATCCCTTTGCCTTGGGCTCTTCAAGCATGCTATCACAATTAATTGTTAGCATGATGTCTTCCTCAGACAGCGGTGGTGGTGATGGAGACATGTGGAAAGGACGTGCAATCTCTTTTGTTGAAGCATTAATGCGTTTACTTGTTTATCTTAGAGACAAAGGCTATCTACTACTTGAAGCCAATACTATTCGCAGATATTTTATTCTTGATGTTGTTGAAGATTTGCTTCATAAACAAAAAGTCCTTGATCACAACAACAGTACAGTTGTCATACGAGAAAAACTTCCTACTGACGTTACCGATCCGATGTATAACTATCTTGCAACATTACCTGGTTATCAGGAAAAAAACGTCGGTAAGCAGTCTGACAAAACATATGAACAGCACGGTTATATCACCATGCAATTAACGCGCATATTCGGCTCACTTGCCGATGTTTATGCACATATTATGCGTACCAACCTTGCAGATGTTGATTTTAGTGATGTGATTCTAAATCGCCGTATTTTGGTCGTTTTATTACCCGCATTAGAAAAATCACCCGACGAGTTGTCCAATCTAGGAAAATTGATTATTGCTTCCTTAAAAGCCATGCTTGCTGCAGGTCTTGGCTCAAAAATACAAGGTGAGTATAAAGAAGTTATCGAATCTAAACCTTCTAATTCTGACACTCCTTTCTTATGTATTTTAGATGAGTACGGCTATTATGCTGTAGAAGGGTTTGCTGTTGTTCCTGCTCAGGCACGCTCACTTGGTTTCTCTGTTGTGTTTGCTGGACAAGATATTCCTGCTTTCCAAAAAGCCTCCAAAGAAGAAGCCGCTTCCATTTTTGCAAATACAAACATTAAGCTATGTATGAAATTAGAAGATCCTACCGAAACATGGGACTTTTTTAACAAAACAGCAGGAGAAGCTTATGTGTCAACCGTCAGAAGTTATAATATGGGACAAGATGGCAATAGTTTAGGATATAAAGACTCCAAAGAAGCAGGTATTGAAAAACGAGCACGACTGGATCTTATGGATTTGAAGGATCAATTACCTGGTGAGGCACATGTATTTTTCAAATCAAACATCGTCAGAATGCGCTCTTTTTACGCTGCACCTAAAAAAACAAAGCACATCGCGATTAATCATTTCTTGAAAGTAGAACCTTATACTATCGCTTTCATTGAATCAGCTAAAATTGCTTTTGGCAAACATCATTACAAGAAATTAGACGCATTACCACTAAGCTCAGCCTTACTCCAAGAAGGGATGACTGGGAATATTAATATTTCACATTCAGAAGATGAGTCATTTCTAACAGCCGAAGCTGAGCAAGCTCATCATGGCTCACATGAAAGTCCTGATCAAACACGATATGAAAAAACGGATCCTCTTACTGACATCAATTCTCTGATAAAAGGCAGCCTACTATTTGATGCTATCGATCTAGAGGATAAACTCAATAATGATTATTTTGATTTGACACAGTCAAATATGACGCTTCATTTGATTAACGCTCAAGAATTGCAAAAACTATTTTATAAGCTAAATACCATGATTGGCGTTAAGCTCAATGAAAATAAAGCACAAATTCTTGAGAAACTTAAACATATCAATCACCTTTCCAAGCAATACTTACAGCAAAAATCTCAAGTCAATTTGAAGGATCTATTTCAACAAACATTAGCTGAGAGCAATACAACATCTAATAAAAAGAGTGCAAAATGATTTTAACTAACATTATGAAACATCTCATCCAAGAGCATCATCTAACCTTTATTGAGAATCAACAAACAAAAGATTTTGGGAAATTAACTCAGGTAGAGATCTTTATCAAAGCATTAATATCACAAGCTGATAATAACTACCTTTATGTTTTTGATAGCTCAATGACAAAAAGTATTAGTGACACAAACTTTGATCTAATACAGGTTTTATTTATTTACGACGCTTTGCTTAACCTGATCGATGAAGGCATTATCAACATTGATAAACTATTGGGAGATAATTAATGTCTAACTCTGCTAATAGCAGTAATGATGACGGAATGGCACCAACTTATATCGTTGCCATTATCCTGCTAGCACTACTCCTATTTTACTGGCTTTTTCACAATCAACTCATTAGAGCAATATTTATCATAAAACGCTTTGAACTGTCGATTATTATGCTGTGGGATAACCACTATAGTATGTTGATGAATTGGTGTAATCATGTATTAGAATCGACCGTCACACTGAAACAGCTCAAATATTTAGGCTACAATACAAGTGATGCTCTAATGTCTATTTTTTGGTGTGTTGGCATAACATTTATCATCATCATTTTTTTCTTCCATCCCAATAGAAAATATAGACAAACCTTTTCAATGCCAAGCTTATCTCAATTCATTGCTCAACGCTTTCACAAGGTTTACACGCCAAAAAATGAAACACCATCCAAAACCAACCTTGGCACAGCATTAACCCCCGTTGAATATTTACAGCATCATCATTTAACACCAAATGAAAGACTTGACCTTATTGCACTACATAGCAATTTAAGTCAACAACTTGGCAATCGTTGTGGCAATGTCGCACAGGAGAGTCTTGAAATATCTGGTCTAGCTGTTGCCTTTTCCTTATACATCCTAGATAAACGCAAGCAAGCTGACACGCTTTTAAGTTATCTAAACTACGAATTCAGCCAACATAACAATCAATTAAAAAACTTTGTCAACCGATACAAACTCAACAAATATTTAAATAACCATTTAATAGAATGTATGTCTCACGATAATATTCAAAAAATTGTCACAAAACATCACTACACTTACACCATGTTATGCTCACTGTTAAGTACCGCAAGAAAAGGTGGTATTGTTCCTACTTCATCATTCTTATGGTTAAAACCCGTTAATCGAACTTTATGGTATGCCTTAAATAATGTTGGGAGAAAGACACTTTTTAGTGAAGGCGCTGCTGTTATCTCACATTGGCAATTTGAGCTTGCATTAAACATGCCTTTTTCTTCGCCCATGATCGACAACGTGTCCAAAGCATTACAGCAAGAATATCAACTTTATGAGTCTTTACATCATGATAAATCCTGATATTAAACTAAAGCTTCTAGCTTCTTCCAATCACAGCCATACATTTTTAAAGCGTCTTAACACACCAAAATACAATGATTGCAAACAAAAGCTACTTGAGGGAAGTACCAGTTGCTATTTCTGCCAACAACAGCACACTGATCTCTATATTATCAATCTTGATCTTGATTACACTAATAATCATTTCAGCAATTTCGCACTCGCCTGCCATTTTTGTACCTATGTTCAGCATCTGAATTTGAGTGCTCAATACAAACATCTGCTACAACATATTATTTATTTACCTGATATTTCGCAACAGGAACTTAATCAGTATTATCATCAATGGCAGAATATGATTAAGCAAAAACAGAATATTTTTGCTATTCAAGAAGCTATTTCTGAATTATCAGAGCGATCTGAATTAATAGATGAGATTATTGGATTTAAAACTAATTTCAAAGATCAGCTAGGTCTATTGCTCAAGCCCTATGATAGCGGACATTCATTATTGTCTCATCTACGTTGGCTACCCAGTTTTGAACTCTTGAGATCTTTTGATCCTGCAATACCTCATCGCATTTGAGATGTGGCTACATTATATGACTACTTGTTACTGGCATGATGATGCTGTTTGTGAGTATGCTACTAAGCACCGAAAGAGCGTCAAATGATGTGGTGGAAAATGATATGCCTTCAGTTAACAAAACAGCAAGATGAGTTGTGGTATGCCTACAAACTCAATCCAAAGGCAGATAGCTATAATATTTCTGTGTCGTATCGTGTTGAAGGCAATTTAGATGTAGAAAAATTCAAGTCAATTTATTTAACTATCGGTGATTACTTTGAAGCATTTAAAACACGCTTTATTGAAAAAGATGGTAAAGTATCTCAAATCATACGTGACCATTTTGATGGTGAATTCATCTATCAAACACTTAATAATTCAACTGATCAAGAAGCCCTTGACGCAATCGAAGCATTAAGAGCCAAGCCATTTAACCTTGAAAAAGATTGGTTATTTAGAGCTATTTTAATCAAGACGAATGATCAGACGCATTATTTTCAATTTGTCTGGCATCATATTATCTCAGATGGACTCACAACGATTGTCTTTAGTGAAGTCTTTGAAAGGCTTTATAACGAAGGTTTAGAAGCCATCGATCAATTCAAAACCTATTCGCTAACTGATTATTTACAGTACGAAACATCGGTGATTGCTAAGAAGAAGGAAGAAACCATTAAGTACTGGCAGAACTACCTGAAAGGATGTCAGCAGAATGAGCTTGCTAAATACACTTATAATGATGGCGAACAAATCAATCGTCAGCGGCTTGATATTGATTCAAAAGCTTTAAATAAACTGCTTAAAACACACAAGACAACACCCTTTATATTTTTCAATGCACTCATTAGCGTCTTTCTTTTTAGATGCTTTCACTTAACAGATATTCTGTTATCTTACCCCAAAAATATACGAGCAAACGAGTTTGACAAGATAGTAGGCTATTTCGTCAGTCTATATCCTATGCGAGTGCAACTGTCACCAGATATGACTTTTGCTGGGTTGTTATATAATATAAAAAAGCAGTATAAAGGGGATAGAAATTATCAAGAAATTGCTTTTGAGGAAATTCGAAAGGCATTAAATTTTGAGATAAAACCAAATATATCAATGATCGAAACCTGTCTTTTATCTCAACCAATACAGTTGAGTGATCTCACACTTAATCATTTAGAGTTTTTCTATGGTAACAAAATAACCACACTGAGTTTTGCATATGATAAAAATGCTTTGTGTTATGAAATCATTTATCGTGAAAACTATATCCCTAACTATTTCATTGGGTATTTCGAAAATTTGATCAATCAGATTTTAGCCAGCACAGATAAGAAGATATCTGAATATGAGTTAATGTCAATTGATCAAAAAACACTACTTTACGATTGGAATAAAACAGACAAACCTGATCCCAAAGATAAAACTATTCATCAATTGTTTGAAGAACAAGTTAAAAAAAATCCAAACAATATCGCCATTGTTTTTGAGAGAGAACAACTTAACTATGCGCAGTTAAATGCCAAAGCCAATCAACTAGCACGCTATATCAGATCGAGCAATACCATTTCTCCTGATGATTTAATCGCTTTATATCTAGATAAAAGCTTAGAAATGATTATTGGCATTTTGGCTATTTTGAAATCAGGAGCGGCATATGTCCCTCTTGATCCCAGCTACCCTGATGAAAGAGTGAAGTATATCCTTAATGATACTCAAGCATCTTTGGTATTATCACAATCACATTATATCTCAAGACTGCAAGCTATTTCTAAGGCACCCGTCATATCACTTGAGAGTGATTGCTACGAAAACCTCTCAAGTGATAATTTAATCCCAATGAGCACCGCCAATGATTTGGCTTATGTGATATATACATCAGGTACGACTGGAAAACCCAAAGGCGTTTGCATTCAGCATAAAGCTCTACATAATTTAATTGTAGGGCAACAAGATGGAATAAAAATTGATAAATTATCTAAGTTTCTCCAATTTTCATCTATATCGTTTGATGCTTCTGTGTGGGAGATTTTTAGTGCGTTAAGTTTCGGCGCCCAATTATACATCATCTCAGATGGAGTAAAAACTGATAGAAAAAAAATCAGTCAATATATTGCTAATCATCAAATAACGATTGCTTTATTACCACCTGCTATGCTTGGTATCCTGTCAACTGATAGCATGAATAGCTTGCAACAGTTACTCACAGGTGGAGAGGCATGTAATCATTTAATAGTAAAGAAATGGTCTTCAAATACAAATTTCATTAATGCCTATGGGCTAACTGAAACTACAGTATGTACTACCATGCATCACTACATTCATGACAAAACCAGTACCAATATTGGAAAGGTAATTACCAATAATAAATGCTATGTTGTTGATATATACAATAACCTTGTGCCAATTGGTGTTATTGGTGAATTATATATTGGTGGCAGAGGATTAGCGCGTGGTTATCTTAACAAACCTGAACTAACTGCTGAAAAGTTTATTCCCAACCAATTTGCTACTGAAACCGACAAAGCCAATGGCTATGATCGTTTATATAAAACAGGGGATTTAGTTCGCTGGCTGCCTAATGGTGATTTAGAGTATATTGGACGCCACGATAAGCAACTTAAAGTTCGCGGGTTTAGAATTGAACTAGCTGAAATTGAACATGCTTTAAGTAATATAAAAGATATTCAACAAGCTATCGTTATCAATAGAGTAGTGAATGATGAACAATACCTTTTTGCTTATTACACTGCCAATGAGCAAATTAATCCTCAATCAATCCTAGATAAGCTCACTGAAAAACTGCCGCATTACATGGTGCCAAGTGCTGCCTTACAGATTTATGAGATACCATTAACTGTTAATGGCAAAATTGATATCAATGCTTTACCTGACATCACCTTCCAAAGTTCTCAAGCTTATATTGAACCCAGAACAGAGCAGGAAAGAATTGTATGTCAGGCGTTTTCTACTGTGCTGCTTATTGAAAAAGTAGGCATTGATGATGATTTTTTTAAGCTCGGTGGTAATTCTATTAAGGCAATCCAACTCTCAATCGTGTTGCAGTCAAATCTTGAGATCGATGTTGCTGAAATCTTTGATTTACGCACACCGAGAAAACTCGCACATAATAAGCAAATTACCCATGATTTATTGATTTCCAAGTTAGAACAAATCAAATATAAATATGTCAACCAACAGACCAACGAACATCAAAAGCTTAATTCAGCGATGTCACTTAAAAAAGCGCAATATTTATCACAAATAGCTAATATGACCGCAGTAAAATATACAACCAAATCGATCCAAAATGTCCTATTAACCGGAGCTACCGGTTTTTTGGGTTGCAATCTCCTTAATCAGTTACTAACATTAACACCTTATCAGATTTTCCTATGTATTAGAGCAAAAGATAAGACACATGCCATGGAGCGTATGGCGCATAAATATCGGTTTTATTTTGATATCTCTCTAGAGGATCATTTTTCTGATCGTGTAGTTTATATTCCCTGTGATTTAGAAAAAAGACAAATAGGTGTAGCGGATGAGCAATATTATCAACTGACACAAAATATCGATAGCATCATCCATTGCGCTGCCTTAGCAAAACATTTTGGTATTGAGCAGACGTTTTATAGCGCCAATGTCACATCAACGATTAATTTACTTAAGCTTTGTGAGCTAACCAATTTAAAAGATTTCCATTACATTTCAAGCTATTCTGTGATGACAGGCATTGCCAATGATAATGAAACAGTTCTGACTGAAGATGATCAATTAACGATTGATGGTGAGTGGAGTTCACCCTATACCAAAACCAAATATCTCGGTGAAATCAATACCATTAAATGGCGCGAAAAAGGCATTAATAGTAGTGTCTATCGTGTTGGAAACTTAGCTTTTATGCAACAAAATGGCAACGTGCAGGAAGATGTCAAAGATAACGCATTTGCAACCTATATTACCTTTATCCGCAAATTAGGCTGTATCGCTGATAATATGAATGAAACCGAGATCTCACCTGCTGATATAACCGCAGCAGCAATGGTGAAAATGTTTGATAAACCTGAGTTAAATAATCAGACACATCATCTATTTAACCCAAATAAGATCAAATTATCTCAAATGCTGAGTACGAAAAATCACACAATCACCATTGTGAATTTTGAAACTTTTATTGATAGGTTAGTTAACTATTTACAGCACAATGATGATTGTGCTTTAATTGGACGGTTTCTGTTACGCATGGAATGGCACACCGATGATAAAAATGGTCATTTTATTGGAAGTAATGGTAGCGCTATTTTACAAAACAAAACGGAATCCGTATTTAAGATGATAGATTTTCAATGGACAACATCAAGTAATCAACAGTTAAAAATGTATATTGAAAAATTAAACACAACTTTTAATGAAAATTTACCCCAGCCTTTTGAATTAAAAAAATATCTGGCAAATACTGGTAAATTTATCAATGTAGCACAGCTAAAAATGCTACAATTTTTCAAATCACATAAAAAAGCAATGTCACTTATGGGTGGATTGTTGCTTATGGCGGCGCCACTAATTTATGTTTTGGAACTTTTAGATGTTATTGCTGTGCTTCAATTTGTAGATACAAGCAGCTAACGCTTGGTAACAAGTACAAGAAAGGAATCAATATGTCGACAGATACTGATATTATAACGCCAGACTTTGAAACTTTTGCTGATTTGGTTCCAGAACCAGTTTATTGGCTGGATTCAAAACAAAGAGTAATTGGGTTTAGTTCATCTGCAATAAAAGCAGCCGGCGTAAAGTCCAAAGATGAAGTATTAGGTAAAACTCCTTTTGATCTTTATCCTAAGGAAATGGCAGAGACCATTGTTCATCACCACAAGAAAGTTATAGAAAGTAGAGAAAAATTAAATTTTGAAGAATCAATTATCGATAGAACAACTGGTAAAGTAAAAGCTTTTAACGCAACCATTGCTCCCCTATATGATGAAAATAAAAAAATTATAGGCACATGCGGTATCTCCATCGATATTACCGAACGCAAACGCCTTGAAGAAGAAACCATACACCAAAAGGATCAACTGGAGAAAAAATTAGCATTTCAACGACACTATCTTAGATCATATGGTTATGAATGGATAGATGCTCTTAAAAATATTTCGCAGGCAGTTGATAATATAGGGGCGCAATTAATGGGATCTACTGTTCCAGAAAGCCTTGAGATTGCTGTGGGTAATGAACTCTACAGCATTAACGAAAGCTTATCTGAAATGTATACAATGTATCAAAGGATTAATAGCGCAATTATCAGCGAAAATGATGCTCTTACAGCACCTGATTCGAATCGTACAACACCTCTGTTCTTAAAGGGTTTGATCACACCAGAAATTGGCATTGCAAATGCCTTAATTAGTGCGAGATATGATGTTAAAGTATCATTTGAAATGGATAGCCAATCACAACAAAAAATCTATGTGGATTATAAAAAACTTCGCCACATTATTAGAACACTACTTGCTAATTATACAAAAGGAATCAGTAGAGACGCTCAAAAGGATATTAACTTAAACATTACTGCCAAAGACAGAGCGCATGACAAACTTTATATAACCTTTGAATTTAAAGGCACTATGCCATTTCTGGAGCTAGAAGATGATAACCTTAGCGCAGATTACTTCACGGACCTTAAAAACACTAATGTCGCTATAGATAAACATGAGTTTGCATATGATCTTGCTTTAGCTAAACATTATATTAAGTTACTTTGTGAAAATGAAGTTGAGTTAAATCAGCATTTATTTGAAGGGGCTGAGTTTTCATTTACCCTACCATTTGTCGTAGTAGACGATGACGACGAGATGGATGAGACAGTCGAGTAAATTGACAGACACATACCGATCTCAAGTTATTTATAGGCAATGTATGCTAAATATCTCCTGTGCTCATGTGACTGAGATATTTTAACAAAGAGTTCATAACGATTGTTCACCCCTAATTTCTGTATCATAGAGGCAATCAATCCTTCAATGGTTCTCGGTGAGCGATCAATACATAGAGCAAGTGCTTTCACCTCGTAATTACCATTATAAATAGCTAAAAAGCACAGGTTCTCAGTATACGTTAACTCGCTAAACTGCGGAGAGGGTATAAACTTTGCAAGCAAATTTTTGGATGGATTTACATTTTTAAATGTAAATCCATTCAAATCGATATCAAACGTATTTTGCAAAATCAATTGATCAAGCGTTTGATGCAACTGTCTGAAATGTCCTCCATAAAATAATTTATTTGCAATAAGAGCATCTTTTTTCTTTACAAATATACACAAAAAACTAATTGAATGGTCAGGATGGTAATGTAAATGCCATGGCAAAGCATGTCTTTCCTCCTTGGTAAGAATATGATCAACACAAAAAGACTGGTTATATGACTGATATACTGCATTTTTATAACCTACATCATTAATCGTAGGAGATAATAGCAAAGTTTCAAAATCAAGAAAAATTCTTTTATCTGCCTCAGGCGAGGTATAATAATCGCTTAAGCTATCATCTGCTAATAAGGGTAGTGCAAACACTCCACCATGAGAATAACAGCGATGGTATATTAAAGACTCTACAGATAAAGCTAAATTAGCACTTTTTAAAATTTTATTTAATTTATACGCATATCTTTGGTAACTTTTTGTGTAGATCTCCTCTACTGCATTCATTTGCTACTCCATAACCTTAATTATCAGCCATTACGTGGCTTAAACATGAGTAATCACTCCCTATTTTCACAAAGAGTTCATACCTATTTTTGCACTCTAACTTATGTAAAACACTACGCATTAAACCTTCGATCGTTCGAACAGATAGATTTAAATGTATTGCAACTTGCTTTGTTTCATAAAGCCCTTGACATATTGCAAATAAAAATGACTTTTCTGATCGTGTTAAATCGGGAAATATTTTTGGTGTGTTATGCTGTTTAAAATAAAAATTATTCTGTCTTGTATTGACTAAAAAATCATGAGCTAAATAACGATATTCTTGCCGCAATGAATCAAATAGTTTTTGCGTTAACGCAAGAATATTAAGATGCGCATATTGAATGCTAATCTCAAGATAGTTACTCTTTTTAATGAATATACATATATTGGCAATTGACTGATTCCCTATCCTGAGATACTGAATAGGTAAGATGTTAAATGCTTCTTGTGTTACAAGAGACAAATGATATGGATAACTATCTTCAGAACAAACATTTAATTCATCTAATGTCACAACTTTTGGGCGATTAAGTACGTTGAGAAAAGAAGATATATGTGCTTTTTCAGACTGAGCCCAATCGTGAAAGCTCTCCAGATATTTTAATGGAAGATTAATTGCCACTCCTGAACTAAAAGTTTCCGTATAAGTCAAACCCTCAATGTCAAACGGCAAATCCATAGATTGAACGATCTTCTTAAAGGTATGCTCATGTTTTTTCCAGTGATAGTGATGTATGTCTCGCAAGGTACATTGTTGATTTGCAAACTCCATTATACTCAAGAAACTCCACAAGTTGATTTATATTTTAGTTTTATCGTAATCATTAAAACAATACCTATTACTTTTACCTACCACCCTTTCATTACCACACAGCGCATCACATCATGCATTTTACTTATTTTAACCGCTAACTCATATTTGTTATTGCAACTGAGCTTCTGTGAAAGTCGCGCGATTGTTCCTTCAATTGTTCTGGGTGATTTATGCAGTTTTAACGCAATTTCTTTTGACTCATAATATCCTGCATAAATTAATTTAAGACAAAGCAATTCTTGAGCCGTCAACTTTGATAAAACCTCAATAGCCACAATCTCATCAACACCCTTAAAAATAATGGGCATAATATCGCTGGAAATATCAAACTCTAAAGCAATACGTGTTTTGTTATCAAACAAATAAGCTTCTATCACCGCTATACACTGATCTAACATCAGTTGTTTATCATTAAAGAATCCCATAGATTTGCATCGGGTAATTACAGAAAGCCTACTGATTGAATTATCTTCATTATATTTAACATAGTTCAAGCAATAGTCAAAATTATTGATAGTTTCAATAAATGAGTAGCTAGACTGATCATCATTGCATAAAAAAGAAGCTAGTTCATGATACCAAATCATTTTAGGAATTTTAGTAAAATTGTTTAAATGAAACGCAGGATCTTTATTTGGAGCTCCTTCTAACCAAGCGCCATAGATTTCGTGTTCTAATACAGGCAGATCAACTACTTGTCCATTTGCAAATAATCTCGTATAAGACAATCCAGTAACACACAATGTATCGATCATAGGAGAGATTAATCTCTTTAGTATGTTTTTATATTTTATGAAGCTGCATCTATGCACTTCTTGGATTGTTGGCATTTAATTTATGTATGACGATGATAATATGAATTCATTATACACAACAATCAAATACTGTCTACTCAATAAAAATTGAAAAATCCTACAATACTACGACAATAAGTACTATTTTGTTATAAAATCATCATTCTGTCCGGTTTTTGAGACCATCATCGCTCCGATAATGTTTTTCCCTAATAATTGCCTCTGTTTTATAACCCAGTAGAGATTTTTGATGAGAAAAATTTATTTTATATTACCGGCTTTATTCTTTATACAAAGCATAAGCTATGCACATACTAAACCCATTAATTCAGCCTCTGAGTTAGATACTGCTATCCAAATATCATTAAGCGAAGATGACAGCAGAACCGCGCTTACCGCAAATGATTGGTTTTATGTTGGTGTCTACGGTGGTGTTTCCTATAAAAACTTTCCACAGTCTAAAGAGTCAATTACTCAATCATGGGGCTCAGATGACCTTTATCAACCAGCTAAGCGTTATTCTCCTTATTTCGCTGCTGAATTTGGTATTCGCCCGTGGCAATATCTATCTTTTGGTATTCGCTATTGGGATGCAGGAAGCACCAGTGTCGCTCTTGATAATTATAATGGATTGATCACGCAGTCAAATGGTGAAAGTAAGATGCACTTTTCCGGGATCAATATCTTAATGACTGCTCATTTCCCCATTGCCAGTATTGATAGTGAAATTCTATTGTCAACAGGACCAGCGATTGTTTTTTCTCAATTTAGTCCATCAGCCTCTCAGATACCCGATTACAATAATCCAGCATTAAAAGAGAGTTCGAAAACTAATATTCGACCGTTTATTTCATTGGGCTATCAATATTTATTGCCATATTCATTAATACTTGGTCTAGAAGCACAATATATTTTTGGAATTGGGGAGAATACTTATTCACCTTATTACAATGGCAGCTATGTACCTAGTATGCTCAATCTATCTCTGAGTCTTGGATACCATTTTTAATACCAAATATTGCATTTAAACTGAAAACTCCTCATTTTTTAAATTTCTCCTCGCCCAATAAAATTCAATATGGCTTTTAAGTCTGCTTGGCTTATCTGATGCTCCTCAATAAACTGATCTACGCGTAGTTTTGCAAGATATGTTTTCATTCCTTCCAAGATGTAATGCCTTGTTACTTCACCTGATTTAGAGCCGCCAAGCTGTGCAATCAATACAACAAAGTCATCATAAACTTCACCTTGACCAATCTCATATAAATAAGATGCAACAAAGAAACCAATAGCAGTAATGGCTTTAATCCCTTCAAAGTCTTTTATCCTAAACTCTTCCCAGCCTAACTCACCTTTGATAAATTTAAACACACCCTCAATACGAGAGCGCTTTAAATAGCAATCATAAACGTTGTAAACGTCATATTGATTCATAAGCTCCTTATTTGTGATTAAAAGCATCGGTTCGTCAAAAGCTTCTTTGCCCTTGCGATCAAGCAGCGTCATTAAAACAACATGATACTGCCCAATCTTCTGCCATTTAGCCTTGATCACGCAATCCTGAAAACAGCGTCCACTGATGTATAGCTTTTGAATACAGAAAGTATATGAATGTTCAAAGGCGTGATCTATCAATTTCCCTTTTTGCTCCTTATCACCGCTTAAGCCTGAAACTGTCCTGTTTTTCTTCAATCGTATGACAAACTCATCTTTCAGTTCCTGTATAAAATCAAAGTACTCACTATCATCAAACTCACGATCTAATACATGCGTAATATTTAATGCTGAATTCTTTTCTTTCAAGGCGTTAGAGCAGGATTTAATATGCTTTAATGCTATGCGCTTTGAGGTCAAATAACTATCGTCATCATAGGCTTCTTTAGACGCCTGTGAAATCACGATATCCTCACCGGCACTTAACTGTTCAATCGTTTCTTTTGATAAAAACTCTGGCTGCTTGTTGCTGTATAGCTCATGACCCAATAAATCAATCTGTTTATTATCTAAATTAACGGCAATTGTATTGAAGCTACTATAGCCATTGATGGTTTTCTTACTCAGATCTTTTACTTTTCCTATATGCTCTGCTTGCTTGGTATATTTTTTGCGTATCTCGCTGGGATCATGAATCAAAATAACATTATCCGAAGACTCGTATTTCTTGGCTGTTTCAGCGCATAGTACTTCACTAATTTGCTCGGGATCAAAGTCATTTAGCTTATTGTCACCTGTAATTGTCCGTCTCAATTTTTCGTACTCCTTTTGGCTGCTACTGATTGAGTAAAGGTTTAAACTGCCATGCTCTAAAACCTTTTCCAGTATCGTCTTCACATTTTTTAAAAGACACCTTTGATGTCATTTTGTTTAATAATTTGCTCATGTGGTCACCAAAAGTAGTGTGCGCCATCCTTGTGATTCCTCTTCTCATATCATTGCTTCGGGCGTATTGTACACGCTTTTAAATTTTTGGGGAGTTTTCAGATTTAAAGGAGACAATCCAAATGAATATTAAAGAAATAATGCAGCAGATTGACAAATCATGTCAACACCCATTTTTCAGCAACTTGCAGTCAATAACCTTACTTTGAAACAGGAGAAATAGAATGAAAATAAAAATAATGATCAGCAGCATTAGCTTGGCAATGGTTTCTATCTCCTCTGCCAATGTCACAGACTTACCGACATCAATTACTTCGGTAGGCGGATTGATTAATATACTTAATTTACAATGGGTAGATCCAATTAATGCAACTTCCGCACAGGCAGCAAATGCCGAAACGCATGCTAACAATGCTGAGTCTTATGCAAATTCAGCAATTCAAACAGCAACAAGCGCCAATTCAGTAGCTCAACAGGCAGCAACAACGGTTAAGACATTTGATAGCAGATTAATTACTGCAGAAAGCGATGCCACTTCAGCCAAGCAAATTGCTTCCTCTGCAAACGATCAAGCAAAAGCTGCCGTAGATACCGCACAAACTGCTTTTGATAAAGCTAATAGCTATGAAAGTCGCATTAATATGGCTGAGAAAAATGCCTCAGACGCGCAACAAACTGCCAATACGGCTAAACAAACAGCAGATAGTATTAAAGGCACTGCAGATGCGGCTAAACAGGCAGCAGATAAAGCAAGTGAGCTTGCCAGTAGCGCATCAGAAACGGCAAATATGGCAAAGACAACAGCCGATAATGCTAAGTCCTCAGCAGATAGGGTGGATCAGTTTGATCAACGGATTACCAATGCAGAAAACGATGCCAAAGAGGCAAAAACTGATGCTAAAAAAGCAAAACAAAATGTTGATGAAATTGAGCAAATCTATTCAGAAAAAATAAATGTATTAAGTAAACAAATTGATGATCTGAACAAAATCATTAAGGATGAAGTTGCCGATAGAACAATCAAAGCTCAAGATTGGCAATCTTTAGACGACCTAATAAAATTAGCACAGACTTCCCCACATATTGATCCAAAGCTTGATGCAGATCATCCTGTAATTATTAAGCTTGCACCAAAAGAGTATACCATTGATCATAGCATTTATATCCCTGCAGGAATAATTATTGATGGAGACAACAAAGCCTCTTTACATCGTTATAGAGATGCACGCTTCGACGATCAAATTATACTTTGTGCTCCGGGAAAATTAAGTGACCTAAACCTTATTAATGATGCAGCTGTATTAACTAATAAAAATGACACAATATCAGCAATGGTTATGTTGTCAAGTGAAGATTTTGATACGCCAAAGTACAGTTTCACATTTAATAACATCCATTATTCAGGCGGAGATAACTCTGTTTTTGTTCAAGATAATCTAAGCTCGAATTATACTATTGGGAGCTATAAAGTGAAATTTGACCACTTTGTTTCTGACACCAAAAGCTCCATTATTTGGGCTGCACAAAAGAGTCGATTTGCTGACAATTTTAACCCTGCCGATGTCTATGACCATTGGTTCTCAAGCGCAGCCAAAGGAGTTTATATCTCTAACTCTACAATGTGTATCAGCAATTTAGCTAATAACGGTAGCTTCTTCCCTCATCATGAAGATAAACAGATACTATCAAATGTCAATATCTCAAACTCTTCAGTAACAGACTATAGTCAATCTTGTATGTGATTGATAATACTATCTACCTCAACTTAATCCTCTACTGTGTAGAGTTAAATCAAAATAGTTTATGCTCTTTACACCAACAACCAATAGCGTTTTGCATATTCAAATAACTCATAACTTTCTGTCAACCCAAGTAACTGCTTAAGACGCTGTGTATAGTTATCAACACTTCGATGAGAGACTTGCATTTTATCAGCTAATACTTTCTTTTCGGATATGCCATGACCCAAAAGCATAAAGCATTGCATTTCTTTATCACTTAGATTAAATGCCACTTGAATATTCTTATCTTGCGGCGGTTTAAGCCAATGTGGTGGCAAAGCCAGTAGCACAAGATCCTCTGGATATAGAGCGAACTGATCATAATACTTTATGGTTAAAGGAGAAATATCGACTACCAGATCATGCAACATATAGTATAGTTCTGCTATCTTTAAGTACAGTGAAGTTATATTGTGTATGCTATCAAAATATAGCACAAAGCGGTGCGCATTACTTTCCACCCAAAAATAATAAGAAATCGCATAACAATCTCCATATTTAGAATGCTCTGGCGTAAATAAACTTTGCCAAGCTTGTGCGTGCACCGCAATTTCAGATAAATGACAAAGTCGTGGTAGCAATCCAATCAACTCATAGCTAAAATAAGGATCCTCATAACGGTACTGGTTATTGCTGTGAAAGCGATAAGCGTACTTATGCAGCTGCAACGGGGCACACCACGTAAAGGACTCATTAACCAATGCGTAATCAATACCACAGCAATTGAAAGTACTCACTATTTGCTGAAGCTTTTCTTCCAAAGCAAACTGGCTTACCACCTCCAGAGTTTTTGTCATCATGATGGGATCATCTTGAATCATTTTTCCTTTACGATGTATTGACGGCATTCAGTTAAAAATAGATAAAACAGGTATGTCAAAATACTACGCCACATTCAGTATGATTTCAACGCAAATGTAAAGATTTTACGATGGGTGTATATCTCTGAGTATACTCAACTTTATATTCAACTTAGCATCTTCATTAAACAAAAAAGAATTATGTTGAGATTGATGCTCATTGTTTGGTGATAACATGCATGATAATTCATGAATATACGAAAGACATTTGTCATTTAATTTAGTACGCTGACTTTTACATGGATTTAAACAAATATTCTCTTTTAGCCATTGACAGTTCAGCATCTCACGCACAACTGCAATTGTATTTTGCAAACCATGCTCAGTCAGATCAAAGGATAACTGACAAGGAGTATGCCGATCTAGTGAATCAACAAAATCTTTTATCTGCTGCATCGTCATCGGTGCATCTTTAGGAATATCCATCATTGATGCTATTACTTGATTATCACTGTCGCTAAAAATTTCAGCATGTTTGGCATCAAGGCGCTCTTGCTTTAGCTGCTCCTGAAATTCTCCTCGCTTATCTTCATAAGCGATTCTTAACTCTTGATAAAAAGTTTTGATCTCTTCAAGATTTTGATCTAATGCTTCTTGCATTTCTTCACTAATAGCCTCTTTATGACGATGCGCTAATGCAACTGCCTTAAAATAACGATACAACCGAGTCAATAGCTGATCTAATTGCTGCTGTAAGTGCTTAATTTTATCGTGCTCTTGATGTAATTGGTTTAAGAAGGCAAGCAAAGGCTTTTTAAACTCGAATTCCTGCTGCTGATATAATAGCTCTTGATATATATTCTTAATTTTTGACTGTAATAATGACATAAAACACCCCTCTCAATTAGGTATAGGTTCATAGCAATTTCAATTTATTGAAGTAGTTACTGATACCTCTTGATCTTTACTTCCCATGTAGTAATCACAAAATGTTTTTAGTTTACTTTCATTGTCTTTATGATGAATATCAAAAATATCGGTCAATTTCTGACGCGCTTGCTCTGAGAACACAAAATGACCTTGCTCATCTTTTTGCTCAATCATTGATTTGGCATTCACAAGGTAACCCCTTTTAAATGCATCCTCTGCAATCTCTTTATATTTGTCATAATCTAAATACTCATCATCTTTGTTATTGTCTTTCTTCTTGTAGATTGGCGCTAGACGTGTAAATGTAATCATTGGTGTTGAAATGCCTGCTTCTTCGACTTTCTTGTCATTTGCATCTTTTGTCTTCAATTTATTTAAGGATGATGATTTTAGTGAGCCATTCTCTGTTACTTGCGTCGGTTGCGTTAAAATTCCCAAGATTTGCTTTGCACGCTGATACTTTTCATTGGGATCTTGGATGCCTTTTATTTCATCCATAACTTTTGACTTTAAACTCGTCTTAGTGTTAGCACGCAATAAATCTACCGTTTCGAGCAAATGCTTTGAAAATTGCATTGGATCACCCTTTGACTCGATATGGGTTGATCCATCGCTGTTTTGCATGACTTGATACATTGTCTGCCCTGCAGCTAACTGATATGTTGTTTTATTTCCTTTGTTATCATGGGTAAATTTTTCAAGCTTATACCCACCTGCCATATCTGGTGTGTTTTTGTCCTTTAGCCGTACATTTAGAATATCAACCAACGACTGGGCTTCTTTTTCTGTATTGATATGTTTTAAGTTCAGCAGCTTAACGAGGTTATAGTCAATGCCTTTTTCAAACTCGATTGTATTTTCTTTCACCTGCCAATTGCTACCAAAGATACTCTCTAATTCTTCTGCTGTATACTCTTTACGAATCAACTCAAACTCATTGTTCTCCCGTTTTTCAACTATCTCTTTACGCTTGCCTTCTTGCAATGCTTTAACATTGAGTAAATAGGCGTTATCATTTTGAGCCTTCCAATTGTCTTTCGCATAAAAATCATGCTTTGCTACTGCATGAAGTGTATAGTTATTGTCATCGTTTTTTTTTGCATAAAAAAAAGTATTATCTAGCCTAAATGACATAAAAAGCTCCTGAATAACTTGCTGTTTTTTTGTTCAATTTCCACATCAGAAACACCCGCAAGTTATTGTGATGTTTAGTTGCGGTGAAGCCGCTTAGGGTGCTCCTGTATTTGATATAGATTTATAACATATCGTTACCGGAAAATGGCTAACGGAGTTATATAACAAATGTGTTTGAAAGATCTCAAGACGCTAAACAGTTGCTACTTTTTAGGTGTATTATTAACATTACCATTCAAATTATTATTAAACATACTACCATTGTAATGACCTGCCTCAGCCTGCTGTTGAGGGAGCTGGGTATACCAATTCTGCTTTGATGCACTGTTAATACCATCTTGTTCAAGCTTAGCTGAATTTTTGAAAGTCTCTATTCGCGCTTCATGTGCCACTTCATCCGACACGACATTCACCCTATAGTGCGCTTGCGAATCTGCTGCTGTCTTTTTATCTCTCATTTCTAATGCTTTACCATTAGCTCCGTCTTTATTATCACTCATGTTTCCCCCTAGAGTGCGTTCATTTGCTATATTGCAATTATAGGCACATAATACCAAAGAGGCTACATAGTTACTGCATATTCATCAATTTGATGACATTTGCATTCTTAAACAATGGGCACTGCAATCTAAAAACCTACTACCCATACAATGCTTTAGCCGCTTCGGAGCGAAGGCCGCTCCCTTCCTTATTAATCCAAGGACAGGCTCCATTATTAGAAAATGATTCACATAAAAACAATACCGCATTGTTTTTTTTGTTGTATGCAGGATGAACCCCAGTCATACCATCACAAGCGATATTTTCATACTCAAATAAACGGTTTAAGTTAATGTGACAAATTGCTGGAGTATTAGAAAACATTACATCAACTTTATAACCATTATCCGATGTTGGACCTGGGTAATAGTACTTGCGATTTGCATAATTCAAAGCATACCCAGATATTGATGCATTTATTTTCCCCAACCCCACAGAGATGATATTAGGAACGAGATGTCCTCCTACCGTTACAAGATAGGAGGAGCCATCATTAGTAACATCTAGCGTTAAATTCTCATCATTTTTAACATTTTTATAAAAATAGTGCCCCTTCCAGCCAAAGGAATAATAAATGCCTAACGTAAATGTGGATGAGCCATAATTAGAGTCAACCTTTAAATCAATCTGATGATCAGTCGTTATAGCTGCTCCATCATCATAGCAGTTCCCAGAAGCTTTATCTTCTGAAGAAAAACTTTTGCTCATACCACTATTGATTTGCGTATTACTCTCAAAATCATTAGGATACCAGCAATGATCATCAGTCTTCTGTATTTCAATTGGAACGCTTGTATTATTCTGTATCTCCACACTGATGGTATTTCTTGAAAAGCCTAGAATTGGTAAAAAAAATAGCAATATAATTATTTTTTGTTGAACTGACATGGACGTTTCTCCTATTTAGATTCATTTAACTGTAAATACAATGTTAAAAAGTATAATCCCCCACATAAGTACCTAAACAATAGTCCCTTGGTAATAATCGATATTCGGGTCAAGCCCGAATATGACTACTCACTGTCATTCTCTGACTTGATCCGAGAATCCAGAAAACACCTGATAATATTTGCATAGGTACTTAATATCTAAAATTTCTTAAAACCTCTAAGTATTAGGCTTATTTGGATTAACCGGATTGCTAAGATGTGCACCATTTCCTCCACTACTTTCACCACCACCTTTTTGGCTTTTGTGATATTTGTAATTATCCACCGAAGTACCAACATGTCCGGCGCTGGCGCCCAAGTTTTGCACACCGTGCATTTGCTCTTGCCGTCCTTGATTGTGCTTCTCTACAGTTTGCGTGCCTGATTGTGCCATACCTTGAGCATTTTGCATGCTTGAAGATTTCATCTCCTGCATATCTTGCTCGCCAGCACGCTCATTGTGTGTACCACCGACCCAATGCAGAATCTTATCAGGTAAGATATAAATCAACGAAAAGCATTTATAAAAAGCCAAGCTAATAAAGCTTGCGTACATAAATATCAATAAAATATTTAATGATCCAGTAACATAGCTATCGCTTGACGTACCATATACGTTGCTGATTTGCGTTGCCACAGCATGAAAACCTTTTGCCGAAATAGCTATGACAAGATAAGTCAAAATAATCCCCGTAATTAATCCACAGATCATCAATACAGGTCTTAACACTAGATTAAGCATGATTTGAATGGCAGGCTCTGCCTTGCCATATACTTCATGTCCTTCTGGATAAACAAGTCCAAGGGCGACAACTGGTGCTGCAACTAGCGCCTCGATAATTAATAATAGCCAAGCAATCTTACCTGCCCAAAATAAGATAAATGGTGTCAAAGGAATAATAAGTGCAAATAAAACCGCATTGGTAAATAAAGTCACCAACACAAAAAAGACAAGTGGCAACCATATCAATGACATAGTTAAGTTCGTCATCGTGATAAACGTTGCTAATTGCGCACCAAAATCGCCAATAGAAGAAATGACACCAGGTAACCCTGGCGTAAAGTAGCTAGAAACAGCAGCTCCTAATGCTGCTGACTTTGATACCCCCTGAATCGTGCCAACTTCCCACTTAACATCATTTAGCGCTTTATTTGCCTTTTTAGTAATCGCTATCAATGTATCCACAACCATTTTTATTAATGACTGACCTACGCCTTGAATTTGCGTTAAAGCTGAAAATGCATTTTCCACAGAAGCACCAGGACTAACTGATTCACCGATATTATAAATTTGATTTAAAATACCTCCAGCATTAGCATCAAGACTCATTTTTTGAAAAATCTCATTGATAAACTGTTCTGCAGGTGAGGCAATATCAGCAACTACAGCGCCTTCATGAAAGAAACTGACATGATTTAACTGAAACAATCTTACTAGGTATAGAAATTGCTCAACATACTTTTTTTTCTTGTCTTCTATATCAGCACCTTGCTTACTATTATCAAGCGCTGTCTGAATCACCAAAAAATATTTACCAATATCAGAGGAAATAGAAGAAGGAATAATAGCATCTATCAAGGACTTACAGTTGAAATCCTTAATAATATACATATCTTGACCAAAAAGTGCCTTATATGTCGTTTTACAAGATTCAACATCCTTCCCCAAAACATCCATCATCTGCTGTTTAAGCTTACTAAGATCTAGCTGAATAAATTTATCCGTTTTATCTTTTCCCATAAAATCAGTTAGCTTCACTTCTTTACTATGCTGAGGATCTTTCTCATCCTCTGAAATATCAGGATGAATGCTGTAATTAAGTGAACCATTAATTGCATTATCAACCAAATAACCAAGAGATTTGCTATTTTTAAGATATTGTAGCTTAATCCCTACCTTAGAAATATCAATTTGACTTTGCTGATCGTTATATAGCAAGTCATCAAATACCGCAAAACTTTTATGAAAGGCCTGTAATACACTTTCAAAATTACTATCTAACTTAAAATACTTCTGATCAGCATTCCACCAATCATTCTCCCGTTCTTTCTGCTCGACATCTGCCGCTGCATTACTTTGCCCTGGATTTTCTGCCTTTTCTTTTAGTTGACTTTGAAACCCTTTAGCAATCGACTGAGCTAAATCGCCAATAGTTGTTTGATTTTGAGCAAATAAGTAGCTAATGCTGAGGCTCTGCTTATGCATATCTAAAATTCTATTAATCAGATTGTAACAGCCACCCAGTATAGGTTTACCATCATCTTCAGCATAACAATACGTACTTAATGCCTTAGAGACATCAGTATTATCAGGCTGACTGACAGGCAACCTAAAAATATAGTGATTAATAATTTTATAGATATAGTATTGCTCATAACTATCACCCGAAAGAATCGACCATTGCTGCATACCTTGTTTTAAGCGCTCAATGTTCGCTGTATTAAGCTTATTATCGGTCGTCTTATAAATATCATCCACCTCATCAATATTATCTCTCATCTGTTGACTAATATTATTCTCAATTTTCATTGCCGCTTGCACAATAGACATCTGATCAACTTTAGGTGTGTCATAGGCATCATATCGATCATCACCATTTGCCTTACTGGCAAGCTTAGTTAGCATATCACTTGAAAATCCTGCCAAGAGATACAAAGCAAGATCGGTTTTGACGCCATCGGCAATATCATAGCTCATCACTGGTGGAACCTTGTTTTGATCCAACTTTGTGTAAGTTTCCTTCCACACATCATTAGCAAACTGGATACTCACGGACACCATCAAGAAGATCAGGTATTGCGCCATACAAAACCCTGACTGTAAAGGAATAGCAAATGTCGAGCCAAGAATAACACGCAAAGGAATCCAGTATGAACTCCAATTTTTACCTAAAAAAGTTCCATCTTTCGCCGTATTAATCGTACCGATCACTAGAATAAAGGCATAAATGGCAATGACTGCCATTAAAATGCCAACGTTAAAGTAGTAAATCAAAGTTCGAAAAGCAGCATCCGAGACTTGACCAGAAAATACAGCTGATGCGGATGTGTTATTCGGATAAAAAGCAAAGAGCTGATTTAAAACCTGCCATGCACTCCAATTTTCTGACAGCATTATTTCCCTCCTTTAAATAAATCAACAAACCATTCATGAAAGGTACAACCAAGCTTTTTTCGATATAATTGATAGCGCCAAAAATGATACTTGAACGCATTTGCAAGCATGAGCATCATTAATGATAGAGCAATGAATCCAATCAATATATAACCTTTGATGAACAAATAAAGCGCATAAAAATAGATAACAACGGCAAGCAATAAACACAGGCGCAATAAAAAGGTGAATTTTTTTATAATATGGCTTATGCGAGTCTCATCAATACCAGATTTTGCCAAATCTGTATAAGACATGTCATGCTCAGACTTTTTTAGCTTTAAAATACTTTTAAATACATTGCCGATAAAACGATGCTGCTTATGAAAAGCATCTGCTAAAAATATACGCTTCGTTCGGCGAAATCTGACTTTAGTTTTCTTCTCTTTTGTTTTTTTCATATCAAAAATACTCAAGGTTTGCTTGTGATAGATAGGTGGATATATACACCGTCCGCACAATGATTTATGCGCGATATACTTATTTGCTATTTAGCTGAATAATCTGCGCGATCCCAAAATAGTGGCCTTTTGCCAAATCCTGTATCCTGCTATTCTTCTGAATGGTTAATTTTAAGATGATGTGGTTGTTTGACACCTCATTACCTTGAGAGAAGGTAACTAATACCGGTACTTGAACTTGCCAACTGCTTACGCCAGCAATATGCCCTGCAGCGGTAATAATTGGAACCCCATCTAAAGCTGCTTTTGCCACCATTTTATGATCCACTACCTGATCAACTGTCTCTTTAAATGCTTCATTAAAGGCATACCACCCTTGTTGGGTAAACAATGGTTTTAATGTTAGAATTTGCTCTTTATAATTTAAAAAATCAAACTTATACAACTTAGTGGTATTTAAACTGACCCAATTAACCAACATGTCATCAGTAACTACTATTTTTTTAGGTAGATCAAGTGATTTAACTACCCCTTGGTCATTAACTGCCAAAAAGTAATATTCATTTTCCTTATGGCTATACCATAAGCAAGTAAATAAAATCACGTTCAATAGAATACTAATAAGTAAGACTTTAATGATTAGCCTAAAATTACTTTTATAAAATTCTGCCCTTTTGGCAATCACTTTGAGTACATTAGTTTGCATAATCTTCATCCAGCACTTTATTTAATACACTTTCTACCTTTAATAAACGAGCCTCACTACAAACTCTGACTAAAATAAGATTTTTCTCAAATGACATGCAACGCTTATACAACAGCTCGTAAGCTAGGTTATTGCTGAGCCTTTGATAAATCATCTGAAATAAAGCCCCATTTTTCTTATTAATATTCTGCATCATGTACATCATAAGGGCTGTCGAGAGCTTGTCACACAAGCGAATGATGGCATCAGCATACTCTTCACTAGGCTCTTTTTGCTGACAAGCCTCAAGATAAACTTCATATAATCCATCATAGATCTCATTTGATAGTTCAGGCTCGCTTACCTTATTTTCCTTAATATCATAAACCGTTAACATATCCACCAACTCAGGCTTACCAAATCCATGCCAATAATTGATAATTTCTGCTTTAAAATGATGCATCTCACTTCTATTGTCCATGTTTGACACTCCTGTAATATTGCTCAATAAAATTTTCTATTAATTCATTAGCAATCTCTTTAACTGATCTATCCACCTGTAAATTTGATTGGGTTTCAAGGTAAGCTTTAGCACTCCCAGTTGGAAAATGCTGAGCTAACAGCAATAAACTTGGCATCACACCGATATGCTCAGATAATTTTTCTTTTAAGTAGCAGTCCTCTGCTGTTGTCGTAAATAACCACAACTCATAAGCACTTAAACATAAATTCAGTAACTGGGTATTGATGCCATTGACCGTGTGGAACTGACCAATAAAATTCATCCCCTCACTTGTTGGTCCATGTACCGCATATTTTAATGCAGAAGCCTCTGTCTGATTTAAACCAAAATGTGAGCGGGTTGTTTCTAGTGTACTTTGATTTCCTCCACTTAAGATAAAAATTGACGTTGCAAACTCAAGCATCGTATGACTAAAATCACTCAATGATTGTGAAGCTAATGCAATTTGTACATTATGTTTTCTGCCCTCACGCATATCGGTTAGCACTTGCCTTAAAATTGGTGCACAGCCTCGCGTGCGGTGAAACTCATCAAAAACAATACGTTTGGGGATATTGTATAGTTCTTGCAATTTTTCTTTGTGATACCCCTGATAGCTTGCTGACAACTGCTCTAAATCTTGGACTTTCACAAAAAAGTAGCCCGCCGTTAAATGACGCACTAACATATAAGCAATAACTGAAATACGTGCATCATTTGCAGAAACTGCCGACATCACTGATGCCAAATCAAACGCCACAACCCTTGCATCAACATCTATCCGCGTCACAAGATTCAAAGACGGTAGGTTTTTTATTACCGTGGTGATATTGCGACAAAAATATTGAATATAATCTTCACTACTTGCTAGATTTAATCCTTTATATAGATCAATAACACTTGTCTGATTCACTGCATTAATTAAATCTGATAGCAACGGCATGGCATAACGTTGCGTTTTTTGCGCCAAACGAATCTCATTTTTTTGAAAGAGTATATCAGTGATCTGCCACCATGATCTGCCTTGACTATCAACCTGTAATTCCTGCAACTTACGATCAATCTCTTGATTAATGCCTACCTGATAGCGTTTGGGCTGTTGATGATCACTGGTGAGTTTATACACTTCATCAATAACTAAACTTAGCATAGCCTCCATGCCATCTGGCAAATTCTCTTGTATATTTTCCAACAACAATACTGTCAAAAAATTCACTAAAAATGCTTTATGTGCATGTCCTGGATAACGTGCGCCAAGATGTGTATCAAAAGGATTAATCGCATCCATATGACTAAAAGTAAATTGATAATGCTCAGCAATCGCACTTCCTCCAACGGCCTTTAATAAATCAATCACTCCTTTTGAAGAAGGTCCAATATCCAGAATCGAAATATATGGCAGCCCCTCCAAGCCATTACACAAGCACGCAGAAAGGTTAAGTGAATTTAATAATACTGATTTACCCGAACCAGATCGCGCATAAATTAACTCAATCCAACTCACTTGCTTAGATGAACCACTTTGATATGGCCATAATTTACCATCAGGTGTACGAAATAAAGTTGCACCATGATCCCATGAAAGAGCCGGTCTAAAAAATGGCATCAGCTTTACTGCATCGTTTAATGGCGCACCCACAGCACAAGGAAAACCCCGACGATTTAAAGCCAAGAAACTTGATTGAACCACGTCAAATGGATCGCCAAAATTTTCCGTTGTTTGCGCGCCCCCCCAATTCTGAATTGCTTTATGTAAAGCTGCCTTACGTTTCTGAAAAGTCATTAAGTCAGACTTATTTGCCCATGTAATTAAGTTTACGGAAAGCCTAATAACGGGCATGTCCGTATTGTTCTGAATATGCTTTAATAAATCGTGTGCACGACAAATCAACTTATTTTCATGAGAACTAAATGTCAGGAACTGAGCCAAAAGCGACTTGATTTGGCTTATTTTAATTCCATTAGGCGCCAATGAGAAAGAAATCTGCCAAGGTAGCTGATACTCTTTCAACGTTTGGAATAATGCATAAAATGCCTGAATATGCTTGGGAAATAAACTAATGGTGATCGGCGCATAGCGGTAATTGCCAACAATACACTCTGACATATTGACATTGTTACTTTCCTCTGCAAACAGCTGATAACTTAAGCTTGGCCATAACCAACTGGTCCAATCACTATCTTCACAACCTAGCTGTAGTTTGTCTCCAGGCAGATGTGCTTGCCAGTCATTACTTGTTATATCTGGTGAAATCTGCTGCTTAACTGCTTTTAATAACGGCTCAACCTTCATTAATTGAACACTCAATCCCATTGCAAAAAAAGACTCCATCAAAACAGTCACCAATGCAGTATGCTGTAACCTCACCTCATTAATGACATGTAAGAAATGTTGTGCCTTTGATGAGATTTTTATATTGTGACTCTTAAGCTGCTCTAGTTTGTTTCGATATGCTTGTTTTTGTGCAGGCGCTGTCAATAGATCAGATGAACTCCAAATACACAAATAACATTTTTCAAATACACAAGCCTCTTCGAGTTTGACTCTTTTGGCATTAAAGTAATCTTCAAGTGCCAAATCTAACCGTTTAGCACTTTTTTGTGATGGCAGCAATAACTTCTCTATTTCCTGTGCTGTACTTTGTGCATCATAGCGAAAAAAGCATTTGATCTTGACTCCTTGCTTTTTAAGTAACGGCGTTAAAGTAGCAGTGATTTCATCACATAAATGATGATATTCATCATTACCTACCATGTGTTTAACACCATTAATTTCAAGCACCGAGACCAAACTACCATCTTTGGTAATCAGAGTATGCTCATCATCAGCACTTTCAAGCTCACAATAATTATAGATACTTTTGTTACTGATACTATTTAACCAGGAAAACATTCCCTCGACAGTGTTATACAAGAAGTTCATTATTTATCTCTAACTTATTCAAATACAAAACCAGATGCTGTGTAGACTTTATAAGTCTGGTCATCGATTTTTAAAACTTTGCCATAACCTTCTAACTGTGACCCTTCTTTGACAGTAAATGAATGGCCTTTCTTATCTTCTAACCACGCAATACCATCAATAATTGCGGTTAAATGAAGCTTCTCATTCATATTAATTTCTTTGGCATTCATGTATTGCAGTTGTCGCTGCAGCTCACTCACAAGAGAAATTAACGTTTTGCTTTGATCATTCTGTTGCATACTGTTAATAACAGAGGTTATTTTTTGCATATCTTTAAGCAATTGATCCTGCTGAGATTCTAACTTCTTAATGTGCTGCGCAATTTCAATACTTGTCTTTTCTGAGCGTTTACTGATAGCGCTTTGCAACTCATTAAGTGTATTTAACTGTGTTTTTACTTCCTGTAATTGATCTACATTAACCTGAGCATTTTCCGTGTGAACTGTTCTTGATTCTGTTTTAACAAACGATGGCATGTTAGTAGCTTGTGTTTTAACTTGAGATTTTATATTGCTAGAAGGTTTATCATCACTGCCAAATAGTGTTCCTAGTACATAATAGGCACCAAATATAAACACTAATCCTGCTACAGCATAGACAAGATAAATTTTTTCAAATTTAAATGAGTTTAACTTTCCCTTTAACCCTGATGTCACTCCGTTATCTACAACGATATTCTCTTCTGATTGCTTAGACTCTTCTGCCACGCTGTCAGCTTGCTTTTTCCTATCGTCATCTTCAAAAAAATCATAATTACTCATGTACTTTTATCCTTTGCTTTACTCATTATTTTTATATGTACAAACCAAACTTTTTAAAACAGCTATCTTGTTGTGATTAACTTTTTAGTGGATTAACATCTTGCATAATTAATACACCGATCGCACTACCTTGATCCAAGGTAACAGTTGGTGGTTTATCAAATTGTTTTGACATCGAACTACTTAGCGCCGTACCAATCTGCCCAAGCCCTGAATAAGCAGCATTTCTAGCGTTCATTTCAACCTCACTACCCTGACAAACTTCCCGACCAGTGATCTGATCTCTATAACACCAGCGATTATTATTCTGCTGTGCATTACTAAAATAAGTCCCAAACCCTTGCAAAAATGATGCCGCAAACAAACTGCCATAGCGCAATACATAATGATGATCAACGTCACTTGCCAAAGCAGTTTGCGCAGTATGTTGATCAATAGCATACGCATTGATTGAAATACTTTTTGCGTAATTTTCAATTGATAAGGTGTTGAATTTGACCACCAATTTATCTTCTTCTCTAACAAAGCTCCCCAGAAGCTTGGCATGTTTATAGGGTCCCACCACGATATGCGCTAATACTGGTGTATTTGGCTGATCACTATTAACACTAGTATCAATGACAGCAATCAAGATATCACCTGCTTTAAACATGGCCATCAGGTCATTACTAGCTGAAGACATCCCACCAGAAAAACCACTGTTGCCAAGCTCACTTTGCTCCTCTTTCATTGATGGTGATTTATTCCAGGTTTTTAAAATAACTTCAAAATTCTTTTGCGCCACTTTAGGATCAATTGGAAATTGACTTTCTTGATTATCGGCACTTTTAATCTGCGTCTGCGACTTTTGAGCCTCTGTTTTTTTCTGCTGATGCTTATAATCATAAAATGCAACAGGATCCATCTGCTGTTGGCTATTATCAATGTCTTTATCTTTTTTTTCCTGAGTTGTAGATGAAAAAACATCCTCAATATAGCTACCACTACTTTGCTCAGCTTGTTGAATCTGTTGCTGCCTTTCTTTAGCAATAAGTTCTTGGCGTTTACTATCGACTATTGGATTTTTTTGATTTACTTCAATTTTGTTATCACTTACTTCTGAACGCAAATATGTCTGGCTATTTTTAGAGCACATGGATAACATCATAATTGAAATCACGATAATTATTAGAAAAATAATCAATACACGTAATCGCGGATGATTTTTAAAAAATTTCAACATTGCCTACTCATCCTTTAAATTAACTTTATGTAACCCTGAATCATTCGATATCATCACTACAGGTGTTGGATTAATCTCATAAACATGAGTAGTACCCATCGTTTTATCCTCAATATGATTAATATAGCCTGGAGAAATAAGTGTGCCCGATGTCAAAATAAGATATCGATCGTTGTAGCGCCAAAATTTACCCACGCCTTGCTCGCCCGTGCTAGATAGTTTTTTGGCGCCACTTGGGACAACACCTGATAATAAAGACAATAAATACGATGATTGCTGCACACCCCCAAGCTGCGAGTCGTCTTCAGGTTTAGTGACACGAACATACAGCTCGTAATCCCACTCCTTTTGTGTTGATTGCAACATTAAAGTAATTGGTGTTGCACGCCCTTGTAGCATCACTGCCATATTTGTATTGGCATAAGGTTTTTTTGATTGAAGCATGATAATCCCACCTTTTTTATCCCAATTAACGGTAAAATTTTCTGCATCTCCGATCACATAACTTGTTACAGGCCAAACAACTCCCTTTGAATCGGTGAAAATCAATGAACTCACTACACCAATACCTAATCTCACATTAGGTGGAGCGGTTGAGAACCCGGGCTTCGTGTTAGCAATAACAATGCGCGAAACACCATTAACATTACTCATGGCTGGCATAACAGCCGCAGCCTTTTGTCTTGAGCTAATCTCAGTTTTTGACTGCTCAATATCAGTTGGTGTTAATGGGAACATGCTGTTGACAATATTGTTGACCATCATCTGCTCGTTGGCGCATACCATATTCATCCATAACAAACTACTTAAGGCGATTACACATCGTAAAGTAGCTCTTGGACCACTCAATAGATTTTTAAAGGGCTGCTTTGTAGCTAGACAGCATAAAATGATTTGCTCACGGCACAAATAAATGATTGATTTCACAATATATTTAAACTAAGTACACCTTCCATGGCAACAAATAGTAAAGCTCAATCGATCAATATTCTTCAGTTTGGAAAAACTCTCATCAATTTGATGGGATTGATGATTATAAGTGCGTAAATTTGTAATCTCCCTCAAGCCTCTCTAATGTAAGTTTTTATAAGTCACTCTTGTGTTTATTGGCAGTTTTATCATCTAACATATCAAATTCACCTTTAACACAAACTAGTTTTGAGGGCATCAAATTAATCTCTTGACAAGCACTTATATTCTCATTTTTCTGATAGCATTTCACATAATCATCCGATATTGCCTCTGGATAAATACGTGTGCCTAAGGTGCACTCTTTGTTAAGCTGTTTAGCAATTTCAATCTTTTCACCAAAGTTATTACCAACTAGACCTAAATCACCGCCATCAGTTTTAAAAGCTTTATAAGCATCTATTTCATTGAGCATACTATTCTTTGATCCATCTTCGCTAAATGATGGTTCATAACATAAATAACCACTTTCGCAAACGAAAGAAAACTTGGTATATGGTCCATAAATTGAACCGTATTTGTAATAATTTCTGAGATAGATTCCAATCTGACCTGTTACTGAAGTTAATGACTGCAAAGCAACTTTAGTATTATTTCTAGCATTAATAGCATCTTTAATTGCGGTTTGTGATAACTTTAGACCATTATCATGTTTTTTAGCAAATCTCACTTTAAACTCTTGCTCATATATTGACGTAATCATTTGATTATAAACCTGCCTGACTAAATTATTATCAGGGCTAAACAAAAGGTTAACTTGATTTGGCATAGATAAATATTTAAATCTAATAAAACTTACCAATGACTTAAAGTAGCTAGGTAACCCTTCATAAGCTTGTAAAGATAAGTTAAAACATCTTTCATCTTGCTGTTGAGCTAAAGAGCTTGAGCAGTCATATATCGCCATAAATTGAATATTTTCCATGGCAGCTTTATCACCATTTAGGGCACTTTTGAGCAATCCACTAATATCTGACACATTATGATCTTCTTCAAAAATGTCATTCAGCAAAGTCGGTTGTAAAGCTGTTGAGTTAGTCATATTTCTAATATCACTATATGCGCCATTATATAACACAGCACAAATAGAGATTATTTTGATGCATTTAAGCATTTTGTTCATTGTATATATCTCCCATAATTTCATAATTTTAAGACAAGCTTTGTGAGTCATGCCAATCGACAACACCTCACAAGCTTTATCCTACACTGATTATTCTCAATAAAGTCTTTAGCTTCGATATAACGGACAAGCAGTCCTAGTGGTTTTTATACACGCCGACTATCCGGTTTTGCCTCAAAGCGCATCCTGATATCTTCGTAGACCAGCGTTTGTTTAACAGGAGCTTGATACCCTTGATTTTTTGATTTTCTTTTCTGTTTACCCTTTGTCATTTTCTTTTTTAGTTCTTGCTCAAAATAGATATTTGCGGAAGCAACGAGATCTCCAACTGCACTATCTGTTTCGGCAGCTATAATCGGTACAGTCAGATCTAACCTGATATGACTGTTATTTGGGTCATCTTCATCTAAAATCACATTGACACTGAAAACTCCCCAAAAATTTAAAAGCGTGTACAATACGCCCGAAGCAATGATATGAGAAGAGGAATCACAAGGATGGCGCACACTACTTTTGGTGACCACATGAGCAAATTATTAAACAAAATGACATCAAAGGTGTCTTTTAAAAAATGTGAAGACGATACTGGAAAAGGTTTTAGAGCATGGCAGTTTAAACCTTTACTCAATCAGTAGCAGCCAAAAGGAGTACGAAAAATTGAGACGGACAATTACAGGTGACAATAAGCTAAATGACTTTGATCCCGAGCAAATTAGTGAAGTACTATGCGCTGAAACAGCCAAGAAATACGAGTCTTCGGATAATGTTATTTTGATTCATGATCCCAGCGAGATACGCAAAAAATATACCAAGCAAGCAGAGCATATAGGAAAAGTAAAAGATCTGAGTAAGAAAACCATCAATGGCTATAGTAGCTTCAATACAATTGCCGTTAATTTAGATAATAAACAGATTGATTTATTGGGTCATGAGCTATACAGCAACAAGCAGCCAGAGTTTTTATCAAAAGAAACGATTGAACAGTTAAGTGCCGGTGAGGATATCGTGATTTCACAGGCGTCTAAAGAAGCCTATGATGACGATAGTTATTTGACCTCAAAGCGCATAGCATTAAAGCATATTAAATCCTGCTCTAACGCCTTGAAAGAAAAGAATTCAGCATTAAATATTACGCATGTATTAGATCGTGAGTTTGATGATAGTGAGTACTTTGATTTTATACAGGAACTGAAAGATGAGTTTGTCATACGATTGAAGAAAAACAGGACAGTTTCAGGCTTAAGCGGTGATAAGGAGCAAAAAGGGAAATTGATAGATCACGCCTTTGAACATTCATATACTTTCTGTATTCAAAAGCTATACATCAGTGGACGCTGTTTTCAGGATTGCGTGATCAAGGCTAAATGGCAGAAGATTGGGCAGTATCATGTTGTTTTAATGACGCTGCTTGATCGCAAGGGCAAAGAAGCTTTTGACGAACCGATGCTTTTAATCACAAATAAGGAGCTTATGAATCAATATGACGTTTACAACGTTTATGATTGCTATTTAAAGCGCTCTCGTATTGAGGGTGTGTTTAAATTTATCAAAGGTGAGTTAGGCTGGGAAGAGTTTAGGATAAAAGACTTTGAAGGGATTAAAGCCATTACTGCTATTGGTTTCTTTGTTGCATCTTATTTATATGAGATTGGTCAAGGTGAAGTTTATGATGACTTTGTTGTATTGATTGCACAGCTTGGCGGCTCTAAATCAGGTGAAGTAACAAGGCATTACATCTTGGAAGGAATGAAAACATATCTTGCAAAACTACGCGTAGATCAGTTTATTGAGGAGCATCAGATAAGCCAAGCAGACTTAAAAGCCATATTGAATTTTATTGGGCGAGGAGAAATTTAAAAAATGAGGAGTTTTCAGATTGACAACTACTTTTTTATTGATGGAATCTAAACCAACCTCAAAGCCCCTTGTAAAAGCACTTTCGACAAAAGGATTCGTCAACGGTGCTACAGCACCTTGATGTGACTCCAAAATAAGGCGCCTTTCACTATTAGACAGGTTTCTATCTTGAGCATTTCCTATACTCTGCAATAAAGTTTCACTTATATTATGATGATCAATCGCATTATCTACATAAGGATCCCTCCTCATTTGGTAGCTTAATAACTCAAGAGACGAGACATCAGTAAAGGCATTATTTCGTGCAATATGATTCAGAAAACTTTGTTCAATTGCACTCAAAGGAATATTGTCATTGTCATTTTGAACCAGACGATATAACTGGGTAAAGTAATTACGCAGCCAAATAGACATTATATTACGCCGCTGTAAACTCTGTGGATTCAATTGAAATAAGCTATCTTGCGCATCATTTGCCAGACCCAAATCATGTATAACACGCGAAAAGCCCATATTTATTAATCTATGCATAAGATAGGTTACATAGAATCCACAATCATTACCTGCTTGTATTCCTCTAGAGTATTCAAGTACAGTGACAGGCTGATTGGTCTGTTGCTGTAGTCTTGTGATGACACCTCTGACTAAAGATGAGCGTTGAGTATTTACCCCTGCTGAGTCAAATACTAATACTTGATAGCTACGATCCTCAGCCCTATGGATTGCAATCAGGTAAAAATGACCATCTCGAAAGATTGGAAACAATCGCGTCTGATTGATTGGAAGTGTATCAACAATATCAACCATATTATTGGTTGCTGTATGCTCAGATACATTGCCATACTGATCATCAACGTGGTTCAGGCTAATAATATTAGCCATTCCAGCAGAATTAGTTACAGGACGTGGTATATTTAGTGCATTTTGTCTTATCTGACGTGCTTGATGATACATCAAAGTTAAAGCAGCTGACATATCATCAGAGGTCATCATGCTACCTAAAGAATATCCTCCATCAACAACTATTAATAACTGATTACTAAGCAATTCAACCAAAGGTTGATCGTTAATCTGAAGATCCCAAGATCGTTCAAGATCTCTTAGCAAAGTCCGTGTATCAACTTCACTCTCTAAATCACACGCTATGCCATTAGCAATATTTGCACACTGCCTTAACTGCTGGGTAAATCCACTATCATTATCAGTCTCAGCATTTCTATTTATAGTATAGCTAATAGCAACAGCTGGAATAGCAGCCACTGCAGCCACGCCTCCTCCCAAGATTGATACATTTGGAGAATTAAGTAGCGATGGCTTAAATTCTGAGCAGTTATTATTGTTTAACTGACCAAAAGAAGGTTTGCCATCATGGAACCCTTTATTATCGAAACCACTATCAGTTTGCCCTCTGCTTTGCGTTGAAGGATTTTGTAGGGTGTTAGAAGGGAATAAATGATCTGAAGACCTTGACTCTGAATGATTATAAAAAGCTTTACCCGCCTTGGTGTTTTTTAATATCTCACAATCTGACTTATATTGAGCGTTTTGTTTATCAACACAATACACCATTAAATTGGAGAACTGATTTTTTCCAACGTCTTTAACAACCCACCTCAAAGCAGCATCGGAATTAAGCCAACTAATGGCTGCATTGTTAAAAACCCACGTGTTTTTTGCATTTTCTTTCAGCCAATCAAACCATTGAGCCTGTTTCAACCATTCATTACCAGCATAAGTCTCTATCCAATCCTGACCTGCTTGAGATAAGATAAATTTACCAAACTCTGAATGCTGATACCAATTGTATCGATCTCCTTTATCCATTTTAATAACACGGCTATATAGCAAATTCTGTAAATATTGGTTGTTTTTAATCTTACTTGAACCCTCTGGGGTATTTAATGCGCTATCATCTAAGTACAATTGCTGCATCTTATCTCCCACTGCTTGAGTCTCTACGGCCACTGCATTTCCTAAAGGCATTACCCCTAACACAAACAATACTATACATATTTTTTTCATAATATCTCCAATAATGAAATTAGTAACAAAGACAGCGCTCAAGAGTTATACACCATCCATTTATAAACAATTCCCCTATAATAAACACCCCATCCTTAAGAACTTTTTAACGCATACTGTCTGATAATGTCGCCACTGAAAAATAAAAGAAGCCAATGTAACTCATCGATAAAGCTAAAATGACAAATCCCAGCATTTTCATCTTCGCTACAATCGCATTGATTTCTGTTTCTAAAACACGGTCACTTAATGCGAGTAACCCTTCTTCAATCGCACCCGCATCGGTATAAATATCTAAAAGTAGCGATGTATTGTTATTAAAAAGGTTCACACTTGCTAACGCACGTCCAGCTGAAACGCCATCCTCTGACATCATTTTTCTCATCCTGCTAATATATGGTTTTAGATAATCTGAACAATTTGTTTCCATCAACATAAACGCCATATTAAAACTTTTGCCTGAACTAAGCAGTGATGCCAAAGAAATCAAAACACTCGTTGCCTGAATCCTTTTATACTCGGCAAATCCCCATAGTTTATCAAAGAAGCGATAGCGCACATGAAAAGTCCAGCGCTTAATAAGTATTGGGATCATTATAGCTAATACAATCGCAATCAATACAATATGCCAAGCATGACTCGTGATATAGCTATTTAATGCAATAAAATCCGCAATATTGCCAGATATATTATCAGCAGGTAATGACGCTAATAGCATTGGGATCACCTTGAGCGAACAACCAATAATGACTGCAATTAAAATCAATGTTGCAATGATTGGCATGATCATCCCAATTGCAATTTTCTTAGTTAATAACGCAAACTTCCTAGTCAATTGACTGGCATAATCAAGTGCATTAATGGGATTATCAAAATTCGCCTTAATCATCATATGTTCATTTGGCAGAATATAGTGTTTAATCACTTCATCAAAGGTCATACCTTCATACTCAATTCTCCTAATCCAATCACTTAAAATCATCGATAAAATACTATTATTAATTGATCGATAATATGTGTACTTCTCTTTAAGAGCCACCAGTGTGCCGTAAATACTCAAACTACTATTACTCATCACCAGAATAATATTTTGATATAACGAAGCTCGCACGCGATTAGAAAAAAACAAACGCAAAACAAAAATCAAGACGATAGGATATTTTTTAATATTCCGATTATCTATTTGGCTTTTATCTTGACTAAATCTCATCTTGAAACGATCAAATATTGACTTCATTACTCACCTCGATTTGATCTAGACGCCCCATTTTGTACTCATACATCGCCGGACACAGTAAACCTGATAACACCTTTGACAAAGCATGAATAGCCATACTTTGCCCACCGGTTTGATACCATATTTCTTTTGCTTCACTTATTCTCCCTAAACGCATTTTTTCCAATAATGCTTCTGTGGGTATAAGCACCTCAGCAACGACTTCACGACCAATAACGGCTTTATGATCACAGTGATCGCACCCATCACGATTGGCAAAACGCACATGTTGCAGTGCCTTGCAATCATGACCAGAGTCACGATTAACTTGTTCTAATCTATGTAATACCGCACAATCTGGATAAATCGATCGATATTGATCATAGCTCCAAGAGCACTCAGGACAAACTATGGGTACAAGGGTTTGATGAACGATCATAGACAAAAACTTGGGTGATAATAGTACTTCTTTGTCAATACCAATACCCATTAAACGCTCAACACACAAAAATGCATTTTGAGCATGCAATGTTGTCAAGACCTTATGCCCAGATTGCACTGCCTGCTGCAATAATACGGCAGATGAACGATCACGAATTTCTCCCGCCATAATAACATCTGGATCTAGGCGCATTGCTGCTTTAAACGTATGGTTAAACTTCTCTAATGTCATTTGACTGGTATCATCTGCTGTTTCATGCACGGGGATTTGACAAGCCCCATCAATAATATATTCAGGCGGCGATTCAATGGTCAGTATTTTTTTCTGACGGTGACAACGATCCACCATCAACTTCAAAACCACAGATAATGATGTACTCTTTCCCGAACCAGTTTCACCTGAGAAAATAATCACGCCTTCTGGTGAAACTAGTGCCTTATCGATCAGCTCAACTTGCTCAGATGCATAGCCTAATGAGTGTATTGTCTGGCTCTGTTTTTTCCCCATAGACAATACTCGCATTACGACATTATAACCGTAGGGGTATAGTGGTGTACTTTGAAAACGCAAGCGATAAACCATACCTTCGATATGCTGATCAATAACCGCTTGTTGCGCTTTATTGTATAGATCTAACTGTTTATCAACTGTACCATAATGCCCTTTAGTATTATAAATCGCTCGCAAGATCTTAAGCATCACCTCGGCATCATACGCTTTATGCAGATATACCAATCCATTAATACGATGCTTTAACTCAACGCGTGTCGCCGTTGCTTCAATATGAATATCAGACGCTTTATGATCTACTGCTTCTTTTACGATAGTGTAAAATTCACTTAAAATACCAGTGTCAATTTCGTCTCTCAAAGACAACGTAATGAGCTCATCTAATAATGAAGCAACAACAGGCTGAACCATAATGGTCAGACCCTCTTTTAGATAGCTCTTTCCTTGCTTTTTAATATGTTCATATCGCGCCTTGGGAACCTCATTAGAAATAAATACAACGCCAATTTCTTGCTGTCCATTTTTAAGCGCCTTAGCAAAAACATATTGCTCTTTTTTAACGGATGCTTGAATCACATCTTGAATCACAAAATCTAGTTCATGTACTGAAGCAGCAGGACGATCATTACTATTTTCTAATGACTGGTAAATACCACCATAAATATCATCAATCGTTTGATAGTTATTGCTCATAACCCTGTACACCCAAAAATTTAGCTAATATCAACGCTGAAGGTTCTAGCATCATTAGCAAGATCAGCAAAAGTCACGCTATCAACATGAATAGACTCAACTTTGTAACGCTCACCAACTAACTGACCAACACTCAGCTCATATTTTTTTGCCTGAAACCATATAACAGCTTCCCATATATCCCCAACGTATGAGATCTCAGTGACACTTAACTCACTATGACCATATCTGGCTGAAGTAGTGTTTAACACTCCCTTAGATTTACTCGCCGCAGCTAGTTGACGCTGCAATTTATGATTTGTTATCTTTTGCTGCATGACCTGATTTTCGAGCGCCTGCTGCTGAATTTGCGTATGTAAATAATCCTGTGCTTGAAGGCTCTGATAATAGTGATGACTAGAATCAATCGCATAGGCTTGCTCTGAGTTTTTTGCCTGCGCATAAGCATTTACTGTGATTGCGCTCAATGCAAATAAAAGAGCTGAAAATCTCAAAAAGTGCGGATAAGTAGCGCATGATTGTTTATGCTTCATAGATTTCTCCTTTAACAATCCAAGAAACAGGTTTGTCTTGATTATTCTGTATTTCAATATTGACTAAAACAAAGGTATTTAATGCTTTTGCGATTGCTGTTAATGATATTAACTCACGCATGCTATGCCCTATAACAGTGATCCCATGTTTAGCAACACCATAAGCGAATTGAGGGGGGATTAATTTGAAGTCTATCCCTCTTAATTTCAACTCCTCTACAAATTGATTAAAGCGATAGCTTTCAGCTGCTCTATCTTTCAAACGTACAATTGACTGGTCAGTGGACGCATGTGCGTTATGAATCAACTTAAAGAGCACATTCGTCATATTATCAGCCGCCTCAGTCACTGAAATTGCTTGTAATGACTGAATATGATTAAATGCTGCCTTTGTTAGCGCTACCTTATGTTTTTTATTATTTAACACATAAATTACACTCACATCATCCAATGCCCCTGTCTGATAACTAACTTTTTGGATATGCCATTGCAATGCCGAGGTAGGTAAATTCCCGATAGCATTGACAAATTTAATAATCAAAGGATAAGCATTCTTATACTGAATGTCTGATTCGACTTTCTGAATATAGGCTTTTTCCTGCTGTAGTTTCATTTCATTAGTATCTTTATTGTTAGCGCTTTTTGATGATGTATTATTTGAAAAATACATATATCCTCCTGTAGCTAATACTAGCGATAGTACACCGTAGCTAATGAGTTTACGCCTTGATTTTAAAACACTCGCCTTGCGAGAAACAGGCTCACTATCTACTTTTTTAACACGTTTAGGCAATGCCTTAATCACAAACTGGCGTGAATCTTTGTCTTTAATATTTATCAATAATTGCGCGAGTGCATTTCTTTTGATTAGTTTCCTATCAATAGCAAAATCTAGAGCAATCTTATCAATCAACAAATTATCAACCTGCGTGTCACACTGTATAATTTGCCTAAACACATCCGCTGAGAAAATTCTCTCTAAATAGCGTAAGCATTGATACAAAGAAGTCTCATCAACAATCATATCGCCAGATAATTCAATCTCTCTATTTGATGCCTTTATATCACCACTTTGAGAGATTAACTCTTGATTAACAGGTAGTTTGACCGTAGGTAAGATCACACCATTTTTTACCGCACACAACCAGTACTTATCGATAGAATGACCTTCCTTATCAAACAAACGAAAGATATAAATAGCATCTTTTGCTAATAATTCACTTAATACGCCCGCAAGTGAAATGGCGCCGACCACCTCCATTGAGGTTACATTTGACGGCATAGCTGCAGCAATATTTCGCTTCACATCCATCACAAAGCTTTGACAGTCAATATGATAAAGTGCATCAAATAATTTATGTTGACTATCCGCAATAAACCAAGTTAACCCAATGGCATAACGTTTATTGTCTATAGCAATAATCATATGTTTCTCCACAGTCGTTAACGTATTAGATAAGGTGTGACAACAATCACCGTAATCGTTGAGTTATTTAATGCAGCTTGCGAACCGCCTAGCATCCAAGTGCTTTGTGGACCAACACTATCGGTTTGTGCATTGTCTTTTTTATCTTCAAAACCGGCTAGAATAACCGTCTGACCCGACTTTAATGGCACTGACTGCATAAAACTTTTGTTACGAATAGATGGCAGTTTAATGGTTTGTGGCTCGGTACTACCATGAACAGGAACTTTTGATTCATCCATACGCACCAAATTGGTTAAATTGACACTTAAATCAACCAGAATTTCATTACCTTTAACGACAATCGGCAGAACCTTAATTTCATAGCCTTCGTTGTATTCACCAGCCTTCGCTGATCGTTGCACAACTGTTCCATTGCCACTAGGCGTTACCACAACATCGACACCTTTGATATATGCAGTTGTTGTTGATACTTGAATCGGCACAGGACGCCCACTGACGGTATACATGGTTGTACCTGTAACATGTGTTGTTTTACCCATCGTCTGTAATGCTTTAATAACTAAGATCGAATCACTCCACGGTCCTGATGAAATGGCACCAGCTAAAGTACCATATTGACTAATGCCTGTAATATTGTCTGTTAAACCTGCTGGAGTATTCCAGTTAATCGCACCTTTAGTTGTCTTATAAAGAGCACTCCAGTCAAAACCGTAACCTGAGGTGTTTTTCTGATCGACATCATAGACATCCAGCCTAATAACAACTTTTTTTCTCGCCGTGCGATTAATCTCTTCCAGATATTGAGAGACTTGACGCATCAACAACGGGGTAGTCTTGACTGTAATCAAGTTAAGTGTTGAGTTTTCATCAACACTGCCCAATTGACCAATAATCGATTTTATGGTTTTAATGACAGCTGCCCAAGGGTTATCGTACTCTGCTTCATTTTCAGTCTTTAGTGAAGCAGATTGATTAACACCGGTGCTTGAGTTACTACCAACCTTGGTTGTTGTCTTAATCTTATCTGTTAAAATATCAACATGGAATGTCTTTGTTTCCATTCGAAAAAATTCAAGTGTATTTCTACTTTGATCATACTTCCAGAAAATACCCAGCTTAAATGCAAAATAATCCAAAAATCCGGCAATATCACCCACATAGTCACAATGTATCATCACATCTTGAATATCTGCGACTTCATAAGCAGCTTTGTCTTTCTTCGCTACATCATCTTCAGACATAGCAGCATGCTCACGCTCAAGAATATAGGCAATCGCGCCTTCCGTAACAATAACTTTAGCTTGCGTAATTTTCTGTATCTTTGTGATTAAGCTTTCGAATGTGACGCCTGTTGCGGCAGTAGTATATTGAAAGGGACGTTGGAATATTTGAGGCAAAGCATTTTGCGCTTGAATATCAATAAGATCACCTTGAACATATGGCTCATCACTTACCGTAACAAACTGCTCCGATGCGGGTTTTTTCAAACTTGAGATCATTTCATTTGCTTTTGCAATATGATCATCTGTATTTTTATCCACAGTTTTATAAATCGCAGTGCTGCATGCTGTTAGCGACAGCAATAAACCGCTTAATAACAATCCACATAGTGTTTTTGTATTATTTTTCATAAGGCAACCTTAATTAATTTTGCATGACAACCATATTGGAAGAATATGACTTGGCTTTAATCACCAACACATGATTAGCTTTTAGCTCTGCCTGTAATGGGTGATCAGCTTCTTCAAATGCCTTTAACAAATTATTCAATGCGCCATCTTTTGCAAAAAGTTGCCCTTTAAACACAGCGGATGCAGCCAGCTTATAGTCAACAGGTGCTTCCCATATCAGCTTAATCTCTTGATAAGAAAGCCAGCGCTCAATCGTCTCTTTTAAGGTTTGCCCCTTTAAGACATAAAAAACTTCTCGAGGATGCTTTGCCAACAAATCAGCCTCTTGTTGCGTTTGCGCAATCGCAACGATTTTACCCTCAAGATTAATGCCAGCCATATAATGCGAAGGCTCTTGACTAAAAATCTTGTATATCTCACTGACTGAAAGATCTGCCACTAGATTATCCGCAACAATCAACGTAAAACCGTTATACTCATCATCAGAGACAATCTTAGCTATCCCTTGTGATTTCTTTATATCGATCTCAGCACAATGTTCAGATAAAGCGCAATTTGGACTAACTACTTTTAAAAAATCGCTTGAAACTAGCTCTTGTGCCAACACATGCTGACAGGACAGCATAAGTATCACTAAAGCCGTTAAGGAACTAACTAAAAACGTTAGCTTATGCCAAATTCTATTGCTGTTCACTTTCTGTTACCTTTCCTTTTTCATACTTTTCTTTCAATATGGATATAAATAAACTGCGAATTAAAATCTCTTGAATCAAAAGCATTCGTGGAATCAATATCAACATCACATGCAAATTGAGTAGGTGTTACCAATGAGTTTTTTTGCTCGCCCATACACACCGCAAATTTTAACCTTGGTGTGTCAATCAAATTTTTCTTTATATTTGCCAACATTCTTAACGCCAGACCACTTTCGGCTTTGCCTCCAAGCTCAGGATATGGCACACGTAACACTACAGATTTAGGTGTTTCATTACTCTTCTCACCAATAGGTTGCAGCATAATATTTATAGGCTTTAGATTTAAAAATCCAGCATATGCGATCTTTTGATTTGTACATTGGCAATATAAATTGCCATTATTACTCGACCAATTAACTGGTTTATTTGCATCAACACAAGATGTGAATGACTGGCTTTGTGAAACAGGTGGACGACTAATACCACAAACAGCAGATAAATTAGGATCTTTATAAAACATCTCTAAACTTACCCATCCACCATTTTTTTTGCTTTCACTGTACCATTTTGTCCAAATTTCAGTTATATCCTGTTTCAATGCATTGTTTTTATTAAACATCTCTATTGGCTCATAAATCGCATCCCCTATGGTATTAGCAATACTTATCATCTGAGTTGCAGCAGTCTCCGCTCGATCAAGCTGTTGTTTTTTAACCAAATGCATATATTCATTGATTGCAATAACCCCCAAAATCACCAACGATGCCATGAGTGAAATTAAAATATAGCCTTGTTGCTTATGCTTTAATTGACGGTAATTTTGTTTCTTGAGGAGTTTGTACATTTGGTTGTTCCTGAATTTAAAAAACCTGTGAGACAAGGCAGTTTGGCATCTGAGTGAATTTATCTTTTAAAAGTAAATTCAACTGGATAATTTTTATTAGCTGATGCTTCACATGAGGTTGATATTGTATTAGGATCCATTTTTGCTATAGTTTTAGCATCTATTACTATACTTTTTGCATCAGACATTAGTGCTGAGTTAGATAATGAATCACAAGCCTGCTGGGACATACTATCAAATTTGATAGTATACTCAGTACCATTAGCCACACCATTAACAGTAAGTTGACCTCCAAATGGTGTCACAATATTTTTAACACCTAAACCACTTGTATTAATATATTTCTGAGCAATACGGTCACTCTTTATTAACAAATTATCGTCAATTACTCGACCTAAATCCATCTGTGTAACATCATGTATGGTCGACTGAACAGCGCCCATTAAATTTGTTGTTTCTAAAATACGATTTTTCTGTGCAGCCTTGGCAAACTGTGAAATCACAATCGCTGTTAACACCCCAATAATAACGAGCACGACCATCAACTCAATCAATGAGAACCCTTTCTGCATGCTTGTTTGATTTGTTTTGTTTATTTTTTTCATCTTTATTTTCTCCTTTTTGTTGTTAAACTCTTAATTAGTTTTAATACTATCTATATTTTGTTTGCTAAATTACTTGAAAGTTAGTTCTTTTATCAGCATTATTGACTTTGGCCTGTTCATGACTAATCCGCGATAACAGCATCCTTATCGCAAATCCAAAACACGTATCTAAACCAAAATTTATTATGCCATTTGTCTGTAAGCTCAAGGTACACAGTCCATGTTTGAAACTCAATATCCAGAGCCACTATCGGACATATTGACAGAGTTATGCCGATATCAATCAGCACTTAAATTTAAACCCCATATTTCCCCTTAAACTACAAAAAACGTAACAATGACCAGCTCTTTAATTACCGCATCAAATAACTACTTGAGAAACCAACCAACCCGATAACCATTTACTCATAATCCCTTATTTAAGTCACGCCACAAGATGTTAGACTATGTCACCAAATGCAACATAGACACCCATCATGCTATCAATAAAACACTTATGTAATAATAAAAATAAGGTAACTACCCAGCAGGTTAGATTTTGATAAACAGTAATTTTTGGCAATTTTTCCAGATTTGATGTTTTCATTTGCAAATAAATATGGCGTAATTTGATCGATGGATATGAAACTAGAAAAAATGATTCAAGAGCTATTGGCTAGAATCGACACGCTTGAGCGTGAAAATGCTCGATTAAAAGAGGAGATTGAGCAACTTAAGAAGCGGCTTTCCAAGAATAGTCGTAACAGCTCAAAACCGCCTTCAAGCGATGGTTTGTCACGTCCTAACAAAAATAACAGTGTCAGCGAAAAAGGTAAACTTAAATCCAAGGCTACCAAGAAGAAATCAGGTGGTCAAAAAGATCATAATGGTAGCAATCTTTGGCAAGCTAAACCAGATGAAGTCGTGACTAAATCTGTAACGAGTTGCGATCATTGCCAGAGCGATTTAAGTGACACAAAAGCACAAGGCTATGTAAGACGCCAGTTACATGATCTACCTGAAATGCCAAAGCTTAAGGTGATTGAATATTGTCATGAGAAAAAGTGTTGTCCGAACTGTCAGAAATATACGACGGCAAGTTTTCCAGAAGGTATTAATGCGCCAGTGCAGTATGGCAATAACCTAAAAAGCTATACGACGTATTTGCAAAATCAACACTTTATTCCTGAGCAACGCGTTCAGCAGTTGTTAGAGGATTTATTTGGTGTCAGTGTAGCAAAAGCCAGTATTGCAGAGTTTAGTCAAACATGTGCTGATCAATTGATTGAGTTCGAGCAAATGGTGTTTGATAAGCTAAAAAGTGCTCCAGTTAAACATCTAGATGAAACTGGTTATCGCATATGCTCAAAAACCCAATGGTTACATGTTTGTTCAAATGCGGACTATACTTTTTATCACGTGAGTCCTAAGCGTAAATCTCTACTGACTGGTCTAACAGGTGTGGTGGTTCATGATCATTGGAGATCCTATTTTACACTTGAAGGTGTAAGTCATGCATTATGCAATGCTCATCACTTGCGTGAGTTACGATCTTTAGCTGAAGATGGCGAGATTTGGGCAAAACGTATGATGAGATTATTGAGGAAGAGCTGTCACTTGGTGAATATATCTGATCAATCAGTGTTATTGCCTGATAAACAGGCTTTAATCAGCAAAATTTATGATCGGATTGTAGCTGATGGTCTTAAATACCATGAGATTTTGATGCCTTTAGCAAGCACTGGTAAACGAGGTAAGAAAAAACGACGAACGGGGCACAACTGGGCGCATTCGCGATTTGTGGGTAAATCAGCTGTAGTTTAACTTGAACTGAATGCGATACTTATGTACAAATACCCTACTGCCTTTAAAACATAAGCAAGTTACGGATGAATTTAGCTGAGCAAAACCTAGAAACGATTCAAAACGAGATATCAAATACAATAGTAGAACTATCTAAGCTTAATACCGTTACGGAAAATAAGCTTGATAAAGATCGTATTAAGCATGCACAAGATCTATCAAGCAAACTCTCCGATTTATACGCAGCATTAAGTCACCAAGAAAAAGTGCTTAGCGACTCATTTAAAAAAGATGAAAAAGCACAGTTAGATGCCACAGGCAAGCGCTATATTTTCAAAGACTACAGGGCGACTAATGTGATGTATCGCAATGGTAACCGTTTTGATATTTATATGCCCTACTATCTTTTCAAAGGAACAAATAAAGGCAAAGGTACAGGCTGTAAACCAGGCTTGCAATTGCTAGGCATTCACCATGCTGTATCCAATGGTTTAAGCACCTATATTGCGATGCTTTCGGCAGCATTGAGCTCATATGATGAAGTCAAAAAGCATCTGGCTAAAATCAACATCCATTTGTCAGTGGCGTCAATTGTTAAGATCAGCAAACACATCAGTAAATTAGCACGCCTAAGTCAGTCGGCTGAAAAGTATTTATCAGGATTTAACAACACCAACACGATTGTTGTATCGATAGATGGTGGTCGCATTAGAATACGAAGTAAAAAGCGAGGTCCAAAGACAGCTAAGAGGCGTAATCGATTTAAGGGTCAGTGGCGAGAGGTTAAGCTATTTGTTATTTACGTGGTTGATGAGGAAGGTAATAAGATTAAGAAGGAGTTGCCGATTATTGATGGCATCATTGGCAGTCCTCAGAAGGCGTTTAATTTACTCAAAAACTACTTGGCGGGACTTGATTTAAACACAGTGAATAATCTTGTTTTTGTTGCTGATGGAGCCCCTTGGATTTGGAAGCGTATTAATCAACTTCTTGAAACGATGACATTACGATCTGACATCAAGGTATATCAGGTTCTTGACTATTATCATGCGATGGAGCATTTAAATGCTTTAGCTAAGCAGCTTTATAAAAGTAAACGTGATCAGAGTAAAGGGGTAAAGTCGTGCAAGGAGCTTTTGCATGCCGGTAAAGTTGATGAGTTTATTGCAAAAATCAAGCTGGATAGTAAGCATAAAAAAGGGAAGCTGGTTAAGTCAGAGAAAGGTTACTTTATTAATAACGCCGATCGTTTAATCTATAAAACATGCAAGGATCATGGTTTGCCTCAAGGCAGTGGTGCTATTGAGAGCGGCGTCAGAAGAGTTGTTAATCTCAAAATGAAAGGTAACTCCATTTATTGGAAAGAGGACAGCGCTAATGATATGTTATTCATACGGTCTTTTTACAAGGCTGGGCGATGGGAAGATATTGAAAGAATGGCTTATGCAGGCGGGTTAGCAATGGCTTCCTAAAATACCCACAAATTGCGAATGCGCCCGGCACAACTTATTATTACGATTGCGTGATTACAAGAATGACGTGCTTAGATTTATCTATGATTCAGAAGTTCCTTTTACTAATAATCAGGCTGAAAATGACTTGCGCATGATGAAGGTAAAACAAAAGGTATCAGGCTGTTTTCGTAGTGAAACTGGCGCTCAAAAGTTTGTGCGTATTCGCACATTATTATCGACTGCTCGCAAACAGGGTTGGAAGATTATTGATACCATTGCGGATGTCTTTAATGGCAAAGTTCCACAGTTCAATTAACAAGCTGCTGGGTAGTTACAAAATAAGTTGAGTTTCAATTATCCTCCTCACCCGCGCAGCTTAAGCTGCACGAGCGATCCCACAAGGGGAGAGGTGCTAGCTGATGCAACTTATTCTTGATTCATTACTATCAAGGTAAATTGCTGAGTTTTGTTATTGTTTTAATCGATGTTTTTATTCAAATATCTCAAGGGTAAGTTTGGGGATAAAATCAATGCTATTTGTGCAGGCATTGGAATCTCAAAAATGTACTGAGATTGCTGCTTAAAAAACATTACAATTAATGATTACAGCTAATAGGCATGAGCTCAGCCTAGGAGTTCCCCCTGCCTTGAAATTCTCAAAATAGCATATATTTCAACCTGAATGAAAAACACCCATTAAATAAAGCTTAGTAGCTCACGCTATTGAAGCTGTTTCTGTACCTTTACCTGGCTCAGCCACTTCTTACCATTTTCAGCTAATAGCCACGTTTGACCTGCCTCTGTTTGCAACCACTCTACTCCAGCACTAGAACCCAAAAATTGGTTAAGTTGTGAATTTTGTACATACCCATTAGTTGCATCTAATTTATTAACTAGTTGCTGCATTATAATTTCCTGACCGGCATCGGATCTAACAAAATTAATACCTGCTGGTGTATTTAACCATTTCTGACTTGTTGATGATGATAACACCCCGTTATCTTGACTCAGCCACTTCTTACCAGTTTCGGCTAATAGCCACGCTTGACCTGCCTCTGTTTTCAACCACTCTACTCCAGCACTAGAACCTAAAAATTGGTTAAGTTGTGAATTTTGTACATACCCATTAGTTGCATCTAATTTATTAACTAGTTGCTGCATTATAATTTCCTGACCGGCATCGGATCTAACAAAATTAATACCTGCTGGTGTATTTAACCATTTCTGACTTGTTGATGATGATAACACCCCGTTATCTTGACTCAGCCACTTCTTACCATTTTCGGCTAATAGCCACGCTTGACCTGCCTCTGTTTTCAACCACTCTACTCCAGCACTAGAACCTAAAAATTGGTTAAGTTGTGAATTTTGTACATACCCATTAGTTGCATCTAATTTATTAACTAGTTGCTGCATTATAATTTCCTGACCGGCATCGGATCTAACAAAATTAATACCTGCTGGTGTATTTAACCATTTCTGACTTGTTGATGATGATAACACCCCGTTATCTTGACTCAGCCACTTCTTACCATTTTCGGCTAATAGCCACGCTTGACCTGCCTCTGTTTTCAACCACTCTACTCCAGCACTAGAACCTAAAAATTGGTTAAGTTGTGAATTTTGTACATACCCATTAGTTGCATCTAATTTATTAACTAGTTGCTGCATTATAATTTCCTGACCGGCATCGGATCTAACAAAATTAATACCTGCTGGTGTATTTAACCATTTCTGACTTGTTGATGATGATAACACCCCGTTATCTTGACTCAGCCACTTCTTACCATTTTCGGCTAATAGCCACGCTTGACCTGCCTCTGTTTTCAACCACTCTACTCCAGCACTAGAACCTAAAAATTGGTTAAGTTGTGAATTTTGTACATACCCATTAGTTGCATCTAATTTATCAATGAATTCTACAAATTTTATATCCTTTTCTATACTATTATTTTGGTTGTATATAGATAAAACATCATCAAAATATTCCTTATTTAATTTTAAATAAGGGATCAAAAAATCAGAGTTTTTATTTAAAGGCTGTATTAGCACATAACTAACATCTCCTCTCTTGCCTTTAATTTTCCCTAATACACCATACTTTCTCTCATTTGACAAATTATCAACCTGATAAGTTGAGCTGATAAGTTGCTGGTTATTACCGTTTGTCTGAAAGTAACTTTTAGAATCTACTAGAAAACTAATTAACTGAATTGGGATAAAACGATTGAACTCTTTAGTTAATTTATTTACATTTTCAACTGAGTTATGCTGATCTCCTCCTAAATTTTTCAATACAGATTTCGCACCTTGAATGTCTACCTCAGAAAAATGATGACCAACCTTAGTATTATCTAATATTGTATATAGAGAAACCCATAACGACTGATATTCATCTAAATTTCTGTCTAAGTAAATGGAAAAATCAACTATTCGCCAATAATTAGCATAACCATCAACCATGGTTTTAATTAGATAAGTATACCTTTTGTCAGATAGTGCATTGAAAGCTGTCTCTTTACTTTCACCGTTTCCTGTTATACTTATTTTTATTTTTCTATCTGTATTACTTTGGACATTATCCTTATTTGTTATGTTGAGATAATTTCCCTCTTTTGTTACCTCAATATTACTGTCTGCAGGCTGAACTTCCCACCCCCAGATCTCGCTCTCTATCACACCTAACTGGAGGTTACTTTTCTTAACATCGACTCTCACCTGATGTGTAACACCAACAGGAATATTTTTAGCCTCTTGACTAATATCCATCAAATTATGCGTGACTAATTCATGACTACCCTGTGAATCATTGCCATTCCCACACCCAGACAAAAGCAAGGTAGGCATGACAATTGATGTAGCAATCAAAGCACTGGCAAAATAGCTACGACACAATGGATTTTTAATAGATTTAAAAGACATTTAAATTACTCTCCTTTTGTTTTATATTTAAACATAAAATTAACTTTACAGAATATCAGAGCTGAACACTCTTATTTAAGCTAGGCTTCAGACCTCCAGACTCCGCACCTTAACCTCATGAGCACCAGAGTTAATAATGCATTACTAGTTAGGAGAACAGCACCGACTGAACAATATATTCTCAACATTTCAGAGTAGCCTATGCAACTTTGTGACTTGAAATCCACTTGAACTTACTCTCATCAAACGTTATGGATTAATTACAACACTCAAAAATCTAAAATGCACTTGATATAATGTACCCATTTGTTAACAACGAGGCACATTCAACATATACCCCCCGCGGTTGACAGTTTTGATCAACGGTTCGTTTGTTTTTTGAGTATGTAATTTTTTTCTTAATTTACTCATCAAAACATCAATGGTTCTATCCATGCCATCATAAGGGCGATCATATACCCACCAATAAAGCTCATCTCTTGAAACAACTTGATTTTGACGCTGTGCTAACAAATCAAGCGCGAATGACTCTGACTGCGTTAACTTGTACTGAGTCCCCTTATGGTCAACCAAAATTTTCCTATCCGCATTAAACCGATAATCGCCAATAATAATATCTTCAGACTGGTTACACTGCTCGTCAGCTTTTAGCACCCGCAAGGTTGACTCGATTTTTCGTGAGAGTATTTTGATATTCATATCTCCACACATGTAATCAACAGCACCAGCACAATAAAAGGACATTTCTAATTCAGTATCATCAACACCTCCTACGACAATAACAGGAAGTTTGTTGTATTGCTTACAGAGTCTATCGCATATAGCAATATTTGTTTGATGTCCGTCAAATGCTGACATCACTAAAAGAGAAATTTTTTGTGTCTTAATCTGTTTTTGTAATTGTAAAGCGTGCTGACATATCAGAAAACGGTAATTTGGTAAATACAAAATCAATTGCTGTATCTGCGTTTTATGTATACCAAATAGTAAGATATTATTTTTAAGCACGCCCCAAGCCTCTACTTTTACCAATAGAAAATTTCTCGCATGGCATCCTAAAATAAGCAAGCCAACTAGTTGGGTAATAAAAAGGCTAATGATGTATTTTTATGACTATTTACGTGAAATATATTGTTTTTTGTCACGAAATGACACAAGAAAGGACGTTGTTTTCGAAAAATCTGCCATTTTCCCTTTTAATTATTTTTTACTTAATAAAATAAATTCGCATTCTTTAGGCGTATTGAACAACATAGGCATGCCTTGATCAGCATTGTTATTGATTAAATCAACACTTTCTATGGTCTTATTAAAAATATCATTGTCATCATCGAAGTACTCACTTTTTGTAGTATGAATAGATAAAACATCACCTTGATCATTGCTATATTGACTTTTTATCGTATTTACAGACCCTGGATTATAGTTACTCTCTGCCTCACTATGATTGAAAAGTGATGAGCTGTCTTCAACTTTGAGCAGTCGTTCCTTATCATGCACCACACCGTCACGAATCAATATATCTTGGGCGCCCATTTGTTTCGACATAGCTTGCTGGTGAATCTCATGAAGTTGTTTAGATGCTATTTTAATATCTTTTTGGTATTGATCTCTTGTTATTACTGTCTGCATGTATTCGTCATAACCCAAATTATCGATAAGGTTAGGGTTTGATTGAATGATAGGTTCCAATCCATGCTTTTGGCGCAATACATTTTGTAAAATCATTACAAACGTACGACAATTACAATCCCGATAAGGATGAATAAGCTCTAACGTTTTACATAAATCAAAAATTGCCTTTTCTTTTTGTTTGCCATCGACAGTGGAAACGGTTTGATTAAATCGCTGAATCGCTTCTTCCATCATCTTCATCCAACTCTCTTAAAAATCGATAAGAGTTGTTATTAATAATCATATCCATATGCTCGTTATGAACATAATTTTTAGTTTGATTCTTCATGATCTTTACGTTATCAGACATCTGACGTACAAATGCAATCCCCTCATCACTGAATTTCATCGCGCCAAAATACCCATCAGTGAGTTTTTTTTGAGTAATCACACCTTCTTCTACACCATAAAATTCGCGCTCGTAATCAGGCATCTTTTTTAATTGTTCATAATTGGTCGACTCAACATTTTCATAGGTTTTTTGCTGAATTTGATCAATAAGCTTAACACTTAGTTTGTCAGCGCTATCAATAATAAGCTCCCTTGCAAACTGATAAGCATCACGCATCGCATGAAAGTATCCAGACTCTTTTGTTTCAAATGCATTTATCGTTTTATCTCGATCCACATACCGACCATGGTCGATAAACATAGGATCTAGCATCTGATCCACTTTGAATGTTTGATGCTGACTATTTTCAGAGGCATGATCGCTCATTGATTGACTGCTATCGTTAGTGCCTGACATATTTTCCTACCTTTATGTTTTTTGTTTTTTTCTCAGCTTCCAACTAACCATGAGCTTGACGAATGTAATTATCCAGTGCCATTGCTTGCGCACCACCCTCCCTACCACAAATATACTGAGCACTTAATATACGGATTTTAGAATGATTTGAATGCAGTATAAAATTATTACATTTGATTTTTAACCACATTATCACTGGTAGATTCATAACCATTGAACATTTTCATAGATGATTGATTGCTAGGACTATCTTTTAAATGACTATCACTCACTGCACCATTAGGTGTTGACTTTTGTGCGATATCACTTGCGCTGTAAACTTTCACACCCATCCCTGATGCACCTGCCAAGAGCACTGCCACTGCAGGAGTTGCAAATACACTTGCCGCAGCATATACAGCGCCTGCACTGATAACAGCAGCTATACTACTACCATAGCTGCTCCAAAAATCTCCTGTTTGTTGAGAAGTATTTTGAGAACTCATAAACTCTTTTCGGAAGTTTACAGAAGCTTCCTTAAAGTTTTTGCCTACAGCAGAATCTGTGTTGATTGACTCAGGTGCCTTGAGACTTTCACTTATAACGTTTTCTATTACATAGCTTTGTTTTTCTATTTGTTCTTTCAAAATCTCATCTAAAGTTATGTCATTAGATTCTGATGGTTTCTTAAGCATTTCAGCATTTATCTGCCTTTTTTCATTTAATGCTTGCTTCGTATTATCTAAATCACCCTTTAACGCATTAAGTTGATTTTGCAACTCTTTAATTAAAAGATCTTTATCAGTGCTCTCTTTGCGTAAGGCGTTATTTTCCTTATTTAACTCTTCAACCTTTTTCTGGTTTAAAAACACTTCTTGTTGGTGCTTTTGGTTGCTGTTAGTAAGTTGATCAACTTTATCTCCCAGAACATCAATTAACTCAGATTTTTCTTTGAGCTTATTGTTTTTTTCCTCAATGTCTTTGATTAATTTTTTTTCTGCTTTTTCGTATTGTGTCAATAATTTTTGCCGTTCATCCTTTACTTCTTCAAGCTGAAAATCGACGCTTTCTAACTCTCCCTTTTTTAAGCTAAGTACATTTTCCATTTTATTAAATTCATTTCCTATATTATTTAGCTCACCTTGTAGTTTGAAATTATTGTCTTGAAGTAGCTCATTTTCCTGATAAAAGTCTTTAATTACTTCATCATACTGCAGTTGGTTCTTGGTTAAGGTCTCATTAAGATCCTTTATCTCTTGCTTGTCACTTTCGTATTGACTTTTGTATTCGTTAACAATCTTTTCCGCCTCGTTAAAAGCCTCTTCTAGATCACTATTGTCCTTAGCTAAGTTCAGTAACTCAGATTTATACTCTGCTTCTAACTCATCTACCAAATCAATTACCTGACTTTTAATTTCCTCATTAGCTATTGATTCAATAGCATTTAATAATTTTTCACGCCCCATATTTATCTCCTTTGATTTATACTTTCTTGATTAATGAATTTTTGATTAATTTTTAGATCGCTGTGCTTAAACAGGCATGCTTAAAGTTACATATTGTTACTTAGTTTTTCAATAGATAGCCTCTTTATTGGACAAATTGATTACCTGATGAATTAGCCCCAAAAAAATCACTTTGAAAAAGTCTTTTCTTTAACACAGTCCTGTTGCTTTACCCAGAAAACATTGTCATATTGATTCTCTGGAGTTTTCTTCAAGTCATGAATAAAACGATCGATATTTGCAGCATGCGTTGTTTTAGTTTGATCAAACTTAACCAATACAGGTGTTAATTGCTGGTAACTCTTTTCCAGATTGTTTAAAATTCAACCCCTTTTTCACTATTACTCGTTAACAACATAGGCTTGTAATAGTGAATATCATAAGCCTTACCGAATGCTGTCAACGCAACAACATCAGATACTTTCCCACCTCCAGTATACCAACTTTGCTGGTATCTTTGGTTACACTCACGAATTAACTCATCCTTTGCAACGGTTGTTGCAAATACCCATTTATCATTATCCTTGCACCATTTACCCGGTAGGTAACCCACTTTATGCGGATACAATTTCGAAATCAAAGGTACGTTAAACTTGGTCTCAAAACACGTTTTCCCTTGTGCATCTTTGCAACTTACAAATGCGTAATCTAGATTACGAGAGTTAAAAAAATCAATATCAAAAGCGTCTAAGGACGTTTTACCAAACATCAATGGATGGCTTCCTGTCACCAAATAAATCCATTCCCGAAAGTTGTGTAAATTTAAAGACCAATCTAGCAATCTATTTACGTAAGGGTATGAGCCATCGATTCTCAGTGATAAGTTGCAAAACAGAGCTAAACGCCTCAAACTCTCAGCATCACTAATTTCAGTTTTGTCTGTTTTATTGATATTTTTAATCGCAAAGAAATCCCCCACTATTTTATATAGTTGATTTGCGGCTAATGGTGCGACAACACTTCCCAGTAAGGATGTAAGGATACCTTTTATAGTTTCATGCGTTTGATCACTTGGTAAATAACCGCTAGAGGCACTCTCTATTACTTTTGAAAGAACTGAAGCCATCCCATAAAGCACAAGAGGTTTTATGGTACTATTTACCAGCGGGAAATTTAGCTTATTCGCATAATCCATGATTTTTTTAACCAACTCAACAGAATTCACTTTATTTTCAGAATCGATTGGCATAAGTAGTCTCCCTCTTAGTTACTTACGATTTTCCAAATTATGGTCTTTATCAGATAGACTTTGATTAAACATGGATACTAACTCCCAACTTTCTCCTATTTCAGAATTACACTCTTCATACACATCATCCTCAGAGAAAGCATCATGATCCTTCGCCTCATAGAATATCTCAACACTCCCCTCGATGGTAACTTGCTTTCTTTCAGCTTGATTATTTTTTGAAAAAGATGCCAAATCATCAATATATGCCTTGAAGTGCTCCAGAAGACTCCTAATTCCATCAAGTAATGAGCCACCCACTTTACTTTTTAAATCTTGAAGGTCTTTGCTATTCTGCTCGGTTGCTTCAGAAAGCTTAAAGATATCATCAAACTTAACTTGTTCAATGGGTTTATTTTTTAGTGCTTTAAGGTTTTCAAACACAGCAGTTGCCACCTTTATTTTATTCGTATCATTCATAAAGCGCGTTATAGTACCGTACTGAGATTTTTCATAAGCTTGCACCTTGGTTATCATCTCATCAATCAACTGATAATACTGCGGATTGTCATAATGCATATTCTGCAAGGAAAGCTTATGATCTATCTCCTGCTTATATTTGTCGAGCTTCTTTATTGCCTCACTTAATTCCACTTGATTGTGCCCAGGATTGTCGTTTATATATTGTTGAATACTATCGATGGTATTTGTAATCTCCTGCTGTGCTTCATATAAGTAAACACCATACGCACCAGTACCAATAAGAATTGGATTATCTTTGATTTTTTCAATAAATCGTGCCGTTGATTCTATCGCTTTATCGAGTTTATCCATATATGCCTTCGATGCTTCAGGCATAAAATTAACTTGCTTATTATGCAACGCAAAAAGTAGACGATCATTATTCATAAACGCTCCCGCCTCTGCTGTGATCAGTGCATAAGGAGAGTAAACTCGTTTAGTATAAGCCATTGCATTGCGCATTGATTCACTCATACTTTCGAGCGTTGGATTATTTCCAATTAATAAGGAATCAGTAAATGCTTGACTTAACAAATCTGAATAATCCACAAACAGCTTTTCTTTAAGAAAGAGATGTATTTTTGCCTTTGTTGCACCATCCACTGATTGATTATTTGGATCAATAGTCTTGGCAAGTTGTTTAAGCAACAGCGTATGATACACACTAAATTCATTACTGTATGTAAGCGCTTGTTCAAGGTGATTTTCTGCGTTTAAATGAATGTCTGGTTTTTTTAATAACGAAAATAGGAAATTTCTCGACTGCGTTAAGTAGTTATCGATATTCTTTTCATCAATCTCTGGCAATTCCTCGTCTGCAGGCAGCGCCAAAAGATGACGTAAAGTGGTATCTCCTTTTAAAATAAATGCCTGCTTATCTGCGGTCACATCACCAAAAGCTTTATTAATATTTTTAGCCGCATCTGTTAAAGCTCCGCTTATTTTCAGCTCACGTATTTGCATCAAATCATGTGCAATGCCGCCAAGCTCATTGACGTAGAAATCAGTCAAATATTGAGGTAATACTTTATCTTTTGGTAAAGTAGCAATAATTTCTAATACCTGATCTTTGACTTTTGCTTTTACTCCAAATTTTTCAATAAAACTGCTGTTGTCACGATTGTTTAAATATGTCTTAGTTGCTTCGATGCAGGTTTTAAATTCTTGATTATTAATATCTGCCGCTAATAATTTTGTATAATATATCGTTTGACGATCAGCAGTCTGAGTAATCGGTTCAATCGCCTTTGCACCCAGATCAGTTTCAATACGTTTGCTATGGCGATAACGTTTAGCATATTCCTGAAGCCAGGATTGAGTTGAACCAACTAAAATATAAGCATAAAACACTAATCCATCACGTTGTTTAGTGACATAATTTTGTAATTGACTGATGCTACTGTTTGACGTGGGTGTGACTTGTTTGGTTTGCATGTCAAGTTTGACCGCTTGATCATTAATTGCTTGTGTAATGTTCTTAAGTGCTTGACGCTCATCTTTGCTATGAGTAAACATTAATGACTCAATATTTGACGGCAGATAATAAGCAAATATTCCCATTAAAGCGCCTGAAACAAGTGCGACACCTGCTGGTGCAACAGCTAATGCCAAAGCACCTGCGGCAAGTCCTAGCGCACTTGCCGCCAAATAGGGATATTGCGCATAAACAGTTGCTTCATCCATCTGTTTAACAAGAAAGCGATTTACCTGAATTAAAAAATTCACTTGTAGCTTTTGCGTAAAATTATTCGGATCAACGTCACCAAAGTAATCCTTTATGAATTTTACAATAGCAGAACTATTTTTATCGTTTTGAATTTCCTCATCATGAATCTCATAAATATCTTTAAATGTATTAACAAATAGTTTATCAAGCTCAGTCAAAAAGTAGGTTTCAACAGCAATTTTATATTCATCTGTACTTGATGAATCCTTAAAATCAGCACGCATATCAATAGGCATATTGTGCTGCTTTCCGAACAATAGTGATTCACGATAATGAAAAAGTCTGATGAATTTTTCCGTTAAGTCGTTACTCAACGCAAAGAAGCCTGATTCTTTAAGTTGCTGTTGAAATGCTTCTGAGTCTTTTGCCGGTCTTGTTCCTTCGGGCAAAATATTATACAAGGCGTTAGCGACAACCCCACCAAGTGCCACACTAATGGTATTAATCACAAGATTTTTACCTATCGTGAAATCAGGAATAGGGAGCATCTCCTTTAGTGCAGATCGAGCAACAAGGCCACTTACCACGCCTGCTGCTCCCGATAAAACCCCGGCTTTAATCTGATTTGACATTGACACGCCCTCAAGCAAGGGATCTATTGATGCTGAAAACTTTGATGAATACTGTTCAAACTGTATCATTAATGACTTGATCTTTTCATCAGATACTTTTCCTTTGGTAAACGCTCCAGTCATATTTGTCTTCATGACTTGCTCAAGGTAAGATTTGTGATTTTTTTTAATATTTTCCATTGATTGGACTGCTGATTCATTTGACATACATTTCTCCTATTTATATTTTAATGATAAAACGAATTCAGGGCTTCGACTAATGCTCAACGAACGCTTGCGCAACAGAAGTGAGCAAGAGGATGATCATCCCTAACTAGTAACTTATTATTGCCGAAGATAGATCTTAAAAACTATTGATAGAATAAATATCAGTCATTTTATTGGATGTGACTCTATTTGCGGTTCTGCTGCCAACTGATTTTGAAACTGGGCATTAAACTGAGTTTCAGACGTTTGTGTGAGCGTATTTTTTGCTTGATTAAAAAGTGTTGCACTTTTTGGCGCCAGCAAATTCTTAACGTTTGGAGACACGAATGAGATAAGAACTAAAAACCAATTAACAAGTGTTCGTAAAATCTCCATAACTTCGGAAGAATGCTTATCTAAAATGTTTAAACCACCATCTTTCTCAATTGCATTAAACTGTTCCACCACTTGTTTGTACTTTGAGCCTTTTAGCTCATTGCTTCCCTCAGTTATCAAGATATTACCAATACCTTGAGTTAATTGATGTAAAATATCATACTTTTCAGTTCTCAAATCGGCATTATGCACCATTCTTTTTGAAGCATTCTTACCCAGCATATGCGCATAAATCTTCATCAAACTGGTAAAAACTGCTTTTATATCATCACTCGTATCATCTTTTTTATGTTCATAATTGCTCTTTAGTATCGCCCACAAATTGGTCTCTACAGAATGGCTTTTTGTCAACAAAGGCTTTTGCTCACCGTCACACGCTTGCCTATTGCAATTATTAAGGTCATATACTGGATTCTCAATGGTGTTGTACTTTTTATACGTTTTTACATTTTCCCCTGCTTCTGTTGCAACTAAGGGGCTTGTCAACCGATCGCTAAGAACTGTCTCAAATTGCGATTCTCGGCGCTGTTGGTCGGCAAAATCAATACCACTATATTTGGATAACTTCTGGCACATAGCTTGATGATTATTCAATTCAAAAAAAGTATAGCATTCGTCAAAACCTTCGTTAAAACAGCGCTTAATTTTGCCTATGTCACCCTCTGAAAACTTTTCTCTTACCTCTTCCAGAGAGGCTTTAAAACCTGGGATCCGCAAATAATACTCAATATAATTTTTATACCACTTTTTGTATAAGTTTGCCTCATACTCATGCGGCTTAATCAAGCTCTTATTTTTTGTAAAGTCGCGGAAAGCAGCACCAAAGTCCAATTTCCCAAAGCTCAATTTGCCATCATCCCCACTTATACCAAAAACATTACCTGAGTGAACACTATAGTCACCTAGCAAAAGAGAAATGAATATTACCATTGATAATCCACTATTTGCAGATTTAAAACTAGTAATCAGTTGGTATAAATATTTATTGTCAAATTTCTCTAATTTATTATTTCTAAGTTTAGACTCCTCCCATGGGAAGAAAAGCTTAAAAAGCTCTGTAACTTTGGCTTTTTTCGATGCCAAAGCTTTTGTCTTTTTATCTCCGTCAATAATTATAACAGGCTCTGCCGTGACAAATAGATGCTGATATTCCTGCGGAATGATATTTTTTTCCTTGAATTTAGCAATAACTCTTGCCGCTAACGCTTCAAAGAAAAACTCGGTGGTGTCTTTTGGTACTTTGATAAAGTATTCATTACCGTGTTCAAATGGTTGATCTTTTTCACTCAATCTATAAAAACCATTATAAGGATTACCATCCCTTGAATTTTTGCCATCTATTTTTTGTGCTGAGTCTACTTTATTCGCAATGACCCTTTCAGTCGCATGTGCAAATGTTATTTCCATAACACACTCCCCCAATGTAATAAATTGTTATAAAACAAACTAAATATTTGCTTTAAAAGCCTTTTACTTTATTTTTATCCACCCCCTATCTTAAGTGAAAACTATACAGACTTTTGATAGGCATGCATTAAAATCAAGTCCCGCTTTTTTCAATTGCTTGGCTTGGTTATATATTGCTTCTATATTGACGGTCATTTTTAATTTTCCTTACTTTTGGTTACTATTTTTTAAATTTATTTACTGAACTCTTTTAAACCAATTTGATTTTCAGGATTAAATAAACTGAATTCATTATTATTTTTTTCTACAGACCAAGTATCCTTTTTCTCGTCCACTGTCAGTATTACTTCATCATTAAACTGCTGAGAATTCTTAAGGCACTCTAGATATTCCTTGCTTACACCATATGTATTGTTATATAGCCTACCGTACATTGGTGCTTTTAATTTTTGAGCAATAATATCCGCTGAATTCTCCTGTTCCAAATCTGCTTTTAACCCTGATATAACCTTAGCACTATCATAACTACCAAATGTTCTTGAATCATAGGCCTGCATTAAACTCCATGGTACGTTGTATTTGTTACCCTCATACGTTAATTGATAGGTATAACGCGAATTATTGATATAATCCTTGTCAATATTCTTATCAACAAAAGCTAGAAGCGATTCTAATTTTATCGCAACCTCTTCTTCATGAGAGTATGCCTCTAGCACTTCTAGCGTGGGGTAATCAACACTTCCAGATTGTAGAATACTGCTCGATATATTCTCATTGGGATTATTTAATCTTTTTTCTTGATACAACTTTCCTGACTCACTCTTAGCTTGTCGCATATTAAGATCATTATCTAGCATTTCTAGCGTGTATTGAACACTCAAATTATTCTCTATTTGCTTAAGCATTTCAGGATGAGTAAACCCAGTAGCATCGAGCAACGCGCCATTCATAAGGTTAACAAATGCTTGTTTGATTAATAGCTCTGGATTAGTCGACTGGTCATACGCCTCATAGTCAACTTTAATAGGCACAATATTACTGTAATGCCCACCATTGTGGGCAACAAATTGCGGGACTTTACCTGCTAATATTAGATCTCTAAATTGCTCATAAACCTGACCTGGACGAGACTCTAAATCATTGCCAGACACCAGCATCAAATGTTGTTTTTTATCTTCAGGAATGGTTTTAAGCAGTTCAACATACTTTTGAAGATCTTTTTGTTGTTTTAAATGGTTCAAAAATTCATTAACTTCCTGCTTTACTTTGTCCTGCAACTGAGTCTCAATAATATCTTGTGATAAACTGTCAACTCCAAACGTTTCTTTCAACTCAGACTTGAATAACGCTATTGAATTATCATCATTAAAATCCAGAGAAAAATAGTTGCCAATATTTTTAATATCTTCTGAATAAGCATCTTTGAGCTCGGTATATAGCATCCGTAAGTCATCAAATGCCATCGTGTCAACACCGTTAAAAACAGCCTGCCAACCAGCTTCAACAGCTTGTTGTTCCTTTAAATCTGGATTACCCAGTCGACCAATGGCAATTAACAAACAATCATTGTTATTATTGCCACCATTGTCTTTTAATTGATAGTTAATCATATGTTTGCCTTTTTAATGTGTTAAAGATTAAGTGTTTAAAACCTATTGCATAGACCCTCTCCACTAGTGCAGGGAATAAAAAGCGTCCGAAAGAAGCAATATTATTTGCTTCTTTCGCTTTAGGCACTAAAAGCCTTTGGAGCAAATCTAAAGAGTGGAATGAATACAAAGAGCACTTTATTTATATAGTACTTATACTGCATGAAGCAGTGCTGATCCTAATTGATCGCTATTCTTCATTGCAGAAAGATTATAAAGTTGTTCTATGAATTAGACTACTTTGCGCCTTTATTGCTTTCGATTGTTACCTGATTTTCACTAGCTAGCTGAAAAATAGCTAAGTTTGAGTTATCAAATTTTTGTCCTTGCTCTTTTATGCTGCCATGCTTAAGGACGTTCTCAAGTGTTTCAACCTTCAATAAAGCATTCTTCAAATCACTTGTTAGACTAGTGTTATAGCCTTTAGCAGCATTATATTCTGTATTATTGTCTGCCATATAAGTAGACAGCTTTTCAATAATACTCTTTGGATTTGTAATATCTTTTTTAAGCTGATTAACTATCGGCTGCACCTCTTGGTTACCATAAGCCATTAGAACACATCTTGGTAATTTTACCGTTGTATCATTATCTAGCCTAGCCTCCTTAAAGTATGTGCGGAACGTACCATTCGCTCCGACTGTGTTGTCTGTTATAAACTTCAACAAATTAGCTAATTTTGTATCATCTGGTACTTCAAACTTATAATTGTTTCCTGTGCTAAGAAATAGATTACTTCGATCTTCGTGGTTTTTGTCTTCATTTGTGATGTTATAGGTTGTGGCTTTTCCTGTTAACTCTTGAGCTAATATATTATTTTTTTGTGACGTATAACCATTAATTACAGAGTTAGCCTTCCTTTCATTAAAGGACTGAATTTTATCTTCAAATTCTGGCATATCACCATTTTTTACAGAGTAAGTTTTTTTGATATTAAGCTCATCAGTATTCATGGACTCTTTTGTACCAATTGTTGGCTCTTGCGTATTGTTTTTGAGTCCAGCAGCTTCTTGATACTCTTTTAATAACGATGTTAAACGTCTAGGTCTAGTCTTTACCTCAGGATCCGTTTCAGTTGTGCTTAGCACTTCATTTTTCTCTGGAAATTTCTTATTATAATCTTCTTTAAATGACTTTTCATGTTTTGCATGACGCTCTTGTACATAGTTAGCATATTTAAGATATTCAGGTTGATGATTTTTCCGTGCCAAGGTGTCTCTTGCACTCTCTTGATTAAGGTCTCTCGCCCTATGAGCATCTACAATTAATTTTACTACGTTATCCTTATTAGCAAGCGCTTTTTCGAGATCCTTGTCTCCTTTGATTAAGTTTGTTATATAGTCATCAACCTCTTTTTTGCTTACAAGAGTATCTTGATTAACTCTATTGGCATCAAATTCTGCAACCACCTCCTGAAGTAACCTTAACTGAGTTGATTCCTCTACACCAAGCTTATCGATTGTTTTCACACCCTTAGATGCACAATAATCAATTTCCAACGCGGCTTGTCTTTTTTCTAAATCTGTGGTTGTGAATATTCCCAACTTATTGAAAAGCCACTTGCCAAAATTACCCAAGCCTTTGAGAACATTTACAATTTTCTCACCAATCCAACCTTTAAATTGAATATACCACTTAGGATTATTGTAATGCAAATCTTCTTTTAACTGTTCAGCTGCCTTATGAAAATCTTCTTTCAAGCCTTCTATGTCTTCACTTGTTAACAATGCCTGCATAACACTCGATTTAAATGTATCCAACGCCTTTGTGCTGTTTTCAGCATGCTTTTTAGCTGATTTAACAACGTTATCTAACTCTCGTAGCTCATCCATTGATTGTTTAAAATCAGACGTTTGATTTTCTAAACTATAAAACTCTCGAAGTTTAGCATAAACTGTATCATCTAATGTAAATCCATCCTTTTTATTCCCCGATACCAAATTAGAATCATTATTAGCAATACTTTGCAGTGTTGAATCTAAGTGTTTTTCAGCAAAGCCCTCCATATGGTTTCTCTTTGCATCAGCAAAAACTGCATTAGGATTCATTGCTTTACTACTTTTACTAGAAAATATTGAACTGTCTTCAATAGTAAAAAACTTATCATTACTACTTTTTGATAAAATTTTAATCGCCATACATTTCTCCTAAAATTAATTTTTAATCTTTATGTTTTAATTGTTTCACCAAAGCATCAAATTGATGCCTGACACAAAAGTTACATTGTTATATTTTAAGTGACAATATTTGACACAGTTATCGGACAGATTGATTAGTAGGGGCAATTCATAAATTGCCCCTACCTCTTTGATCATCATACACCATACAAAATAATGGCATCGATCATGCCATTGTGATGGAATTCAAACATGCTAAAGAGGATAACAGTCAAAACATCAGCGAATTAGCCAATAAAGCGTTAGATCAAGTGCGTCAAAAAAACTATATTGCCGAACTGAAAGCACAACCACACGTGACACGCATTCTGGCTCTTGGGTTGGCCTTTAACCATAAGCAGGTTGTGATTAAGCACCATTGGCAGTGATACAGATAAAAACATAATCACCTTGTCCATATCCAGCATCTGTAATTGCTTTATGTGTATTACCAAGATATTTTTTAAATAATATTTATTTTCTTTTAAAAGGATGATGCCAATGCCAATCTTTAGTGATCAATTGGAAAAATATCGTCGTAAGCCTACGCTTGATTTCTGGCCTTTTTCATATAAAGGTTCGGTCAATTTGCATTGGGAGCGCGCTTTATTGGAAATGGAAAATCTGCATACGCTATCTCCTGAACTTAAGGCATTTTTGCGCGCAAAACTTAGCAACAACACACAGACTGATCTCAAAACACTCACAAAATTAGAAGCGTTATTCAAGCAAGCTTCGTTGAGCACAACCAGAAAAATTGTTCACACTTATAGTTTTTGTGTCGATTGGCTTAGTTTGTTTCGTAACGTATATGAAATTCTAGCATTAAGCATTAAACCATTAGCTTTGCAACTGCCTTTTATCGGTTTAGCCTGGCAATTATTTGATACGGTGATGCTTGGTGTAATGGCAATAAATTCCGATCAAAAAAAGGACAAATGGGCGAGAAATCATTACCTATATAATACTGCTCAACTTACCCTTTGCACTGGAATTGCATTAAGTGCATTAATCGTCTCTGCCTGTAGCTTATTAAGCATCATCAGCACGCTAGCGAGCTCTATAGGTGGTGCAAGCGCTTTGGTTATTTCCTGGCTTCTTAGTGAACGAGCAGCCAAACTATGTGATGCGCGTATTCACTATCTAATGTGTGAGTCATTGTCAACTAAAGCATTATCTGCGTTAGTGGATCAAGAAACCATATCTCAACTTCAAGCATCCTATCAAAAATGGTGTCAAGAAATCCAAAATGTTAATAATAGTGAAGAAAGTTACAAAGCCTTAATCAAATCTCTGCAACAACTTGAAAAGAGCCTTAAGGTCAACGATAACACTACCGAAAAGATCCATGAAGCAGTGCTGGCATTAACCTTATGTACAAATCAAATCAAAAAACGTGAATTTCTTTATCGCTTAGAAAAACCACTTAAATTTTATGCCCTAACCACCGTTACCTTGGCAATCCTTATTGTTGTTTTATTAGCCATAGGCGCTAATATCGCAACCTTTGGATTTGCTGCTGCCTTGTTCTGCTCTGCAATTGTTATCTTTAGCAGTATTTATAACTTATATCAAAAAAACAAACTTTTAAATACAGATGATAACGAATACACACATTGCAAAACCATCGGTAATAACTATTCACATACATTATTTACGCCCCCTTTAAATGATGCTAATCCCAACAGCTTACCTTCAATATAAAGCATCTAAACTTTAAAATTTAAGACAACCTGTCTATTTTACTTTGACTCATGCAGTATTTTTCTTATTTTTCGTCAACAATAATGTTGCAGAGCACAAAATAATTCATTTTATACCGCTCGTGAATCATTCTGGTGGGTATATGTCTCTGCAAAATTCATCCATTTAAAAACAAAGGAGATATAATGGACTTTAAAAAATTACCAGCTGCCTTGACGACAATATCATTAGTGATAGCAGGGGCAAATCTATCGTTTGCCAACCCTACTGATCAAAATGATGACAAAATTAATAAAGATATTATTAGTCAATCGCTACAAAACTTCTCAACAGATAGCCTATCTGGTACCTCTGAGAGTATCAAACAGTTAAAGGCATTTTATAATGCTGCTAAAAATCACTCTTATATTAAAACGATGACAACAGGAATTTCATTTGCTGATCTATTAATCAAAGAATACCCAGCTTATAAAAGTGACGCCAATGTTTCCTTAGCGAGCAAACAGACCAAAATTGCTGCCACTGAAATATATAATGCCTTGCAAAACGTTAGTAACATTCCTGTCATGGATCAGCACCTACTAAACTATAAGGGTGCTTTTGATAAGGCATGGGAAGCACGTGTTGATTTCTGGCAAAATAAAGATAGCAGTGAGAAAGCACAAGACTTTAATCACTTTATCAACTATATGACAATCTATGGTTTATCAAACATTCAGAAACAAGGCATGGATCGAGCTAAAGATACTTACGTCTCAATTAATGCAATGGCTTATCAATTACAAATTGATGCCCAAGACGCCTACGCAAAAACCAAACAAGAAACCATTGACAATCTTTACAATATAACGCCTGAAATACTTAAGTCAAACATCCAATTATTGCGCCAAAATGCAACAATTTCAGGTGTCACCCAAGCAATTATTGATGTTAATAATGCTTTAGAATCAGCACTACATGTCAATACACCAATTAAAGTTTTTGGTGTCACAATTTTTACTTTAAAACTGCCACAAAGTGTTATTGACTATGCACATAAATCAGAAAAGCAAGCAGGACTTACCGATAGCTATCAAGCGTTAATGTTTATGATGAAGACTGACATATCAACAATATCTGATTATAATTCGATGGTTAAAGCAAGTGATGATAACGTGTTTGCAAAAATGATGGTTTCATTTGCTCAAACCCTTGCTCAGCATTTTGCCATACAACCTGAACAGGCTTATTGGGCAATTTTAAATCAAACAGCAATACAACTAAATAAGCACATTGCCTAAAATAAAACTTGCTAGCTTATTATAATTGAATAGAATGAGATTAGCTTGCAGCATGATAATCATGGATGATTATTACACAATAACGATTAAATGACTGAATTAAAGCTTATGATGAATTTTTATGACAATATTAAACAGTATCTTAGGTTTTGGTTTTTCCCAATTTTATTCATTATTTTTGTTATTTTAAACTTATGTTTTATCGTACTTTCATACCAGCATTATCGCGATCATCAATATCATAAGACAATTTACTCACTAACAAACACAACATTTCAAGCCTATTTGCACAAGAATGAAACCTTGCAAAGCCTCCAACAACCACTTGCATATAGCACGCCCAAATATATTACCTATCTGTTTACCAAAGAACCTGTTTTTTCGCCAATTATCGAGCTGGATATGCCTACACAACATAGAAAAAATAGTCATCTGTTGTATACTGACATAAGAAAACAAATCAAAAGTGAGCTTGGCACTCTGCCATTTTTTTCCTCAAAACAAGTTTCTATTTGTTATGCAGATCTTAAGCAATGTGCAAATTTCACTATCGAATTACCCAATCGTTATTATCTATATTTTCTGCTCTTATTCTTCGCCATATTTATGATTCTCGTGACACCTTTGCATTTCCTATATAAGCAAAAGTTAGTTCAACCCTTTTTGCAAATGCAAAAAGTCGCTGACAAACTCAATATTAGCAATGCTGCATCTGCCATAAAACCATTTAACCTAAAAAATCTAGTACAGTTAATGGAACATACCTGTCAAAAACTTAACGCACTTATGGATGAGAAAATATATACTATTAAAGCGATTGCACATGATCTAAAAACGCCATTAACAAAAGCCAAACTCTATATGTATAACCAAATCCCCGAAGAACATCATGGAGAGCTTACTAAGTATTATAACGATATGGAATATCTGCTTGGTCAAATTAGTACTTACACAAAAAAATATTATCTAAATGAGAAGCAGCAAAAAATTGATTTAGTTGACTTTAGCGAGTCTGTATGTCACGAATACCAATTAAATGGGTTCAACGTGTCTTTCTCAACAAACTTAAAGTACGCTATTATCAAAACACAGCATAAGGCACTCAAACGTGCCATGCAAAACTTAATTGACAATGCACTAAAATATGCAGGCAATGTCATGGTAGAGGTTCAACAAGAGAATAATCAATTGCACTTACTGTTTATCGACAAAGGGCCAGGCGTTCCTAAAAAGCACCTTGCCAAACTTTGCGACCCATTCTACCGTGTAGATTGCGCTAGAGGTCATGACCTTTCAGGCTCAGGTTTAGGCTTAGCCATCGTCAAAGAGATTGTTATACACAATAAAGCAACACTTTTCATCGATAACAATCCTCATTCTTCAGGCTTGATTGTTAAAATTATTTTTAGGGAATTATAATAACCTCATCTAATGAAGTAAAAAAAAATTTATTTTTTTAAAAAAAGCTTGATATATTCAAAATAACTCTTTATGATCACCAGTGTTTCCAATAGGAAAATCTCAACTCTTTGAGCTGTCGTCCTTGCTGAGGTCAAAGTCCATTTTCTAGGGAAGGTGGAGGGTTTTCAGCTACGCACATGTCTGGGGCGGACTTATGTGGTCAACAACTCAACGCGGATGATATCACGATATATTATATGTTACAATATTTTTGTTGAATAATGTTTTTATTTTTTATAGCATCTTTCCAAACGCATAGTCACTTGAGCACCCACAAAGCAATGGAACCGTATATAGGTCGGAACGATGATGAAATTCGCAAACTATTTATCATTGGGAAAAACATTAAGTGCCTCATGTACGAGAAAGATGTGAACACCGTGGAAATATCTCGCGCCTTATGCATGTCAACTGGCACCATAAGCAAAATCTGTAATGGCAAATGTAACCCTAGCATTCTAATATTAGGTCCAATCGCAAACTATCTTGGGGTTAAAGTCGATGACTTGTTATTCGATCCACGGAATCAGAAAGGATTGTTTGAATGAACAGCAGACCGGAAAAAATGATAATTTTAATTGCAGTTTATCTGCCAACACTCTAAAGTGGCTCGCTAACTATATAAACAAGTATGCACTTCGCTGCTTGACTAAGTACTATCTGAATATTTGGAGTTATCAATGAAACCGGTTAACAACCGCCTATTAGTCGCCATATTGATGTTGACGATTGTTATTGATGTCATGGGTGTGGGACTTGTTTTCCCCGTCATTCCTGAAATCATGATGTCAAAACAAAGCCCATTTTTCGGGGTTAACACAGCTGATTCGCTACGCAATTTTTATTATGGTCTATCAATGGCAGTATGGCCTTTGGGGATCTTTATTGGTAGTGCAATTATCGGCAGACTCTCTGATAAATATGGGCGTAAGCTCATGATCATCGTCTCACTTGCTGGCACGATTGTTGCTTATCTATTATCCGTAAGCGCTTTAGCGTTGGGCTCATTAAGCATTTTCATGTTAAGCCGTTTTATTTGCGGATTTTTTGGTGGCAGCTTTAGTATTGCGCAAGCAGTTATCTTGGATATTTCTAACGAAAATAATCGTGTTAAAAACCTAAGTCTAATCACGCTTTCCGCCTCTATTGGTTTTGTCTTTGGACCACTTATAACGACAGCTGTTGGCTTATTATCGCAAACCGAGTATCAAGCCATTACACTGCCGTTTTGGTTTGGCGCTATATTTTCTATGGTTAATCTACTCAGTGTTTTTTTATTCCTATCTGAAACCTACGCCAATCGCATCAAAGAGCAAAAACTTAAACTGATAAGTCTTGTTTTTAGCTTCAAAGTGATGTTTAGCGACAAGCGTGTCAAGATACTGGCGCTAGCCTTTTTGATGTTGCAAATCGGTTGGGGCTACTATGCCCAAGGTTTACCATTGGTGCTAGCTCAAGCATTCCAATTTGAACCGGCAAGCATTGGTTTTGTTTTTGTGATCATGAGTTTGGGTTTTGCGTTTTCAACACTTTACTTTCAAAACGTCGTGCTTAAACGCCTTAACAATCATCTTGCGATGCTATTAAGTGGCATTATTATTGCGGTATTAATTGCGCTTTGTACCTTTTTCTTAAGCCAAAGCTCAATGATTATCAGCGCATTTATTGGCGCGCTATTAGAAATCATCTTTTATACTGCCTTATTATCAGTCATTGCCAGCAAAGTTGGGAGCCATGAGCAAGGCGCCATCATGGGAGGCACCACCTCTGTATTTGGTATTGCTTGGGCAATCAACGCCTTTACCCTTGGCTTATTTACAACATTCTACTTATTACTTCCTCTGTATCTAGCAGCGGTGAGTATTTTAATCGCAGGATTAGTCGTCAAACTAGACAAGTAGCATAAGTTATATTTATTTACTAGTGATTTGTTGTGAATTTCGCGTATCATGACATTTTATGCAAAGGGAGAAAATAAGGAGATTTTGCATGTTAATTAAAAATAAACCCGTCACACTAACGTTTTTCATCACTCTATTTCAAACGATGAGCACAGGTGTTATGTTTAGTTTAACCGTTTTGTATTTAACGCTTTTACTCAAGGTTAGCGAAAGTGAAGCATATATGCTAAATACAGCACTTTTTTCGCTTTTTTATTGCTTGCCACTTATCGCAGGTATTGTTGCTGACAAGCTTTTAGATGCAAAGCGCACACTGATTATTGGGCAGCTTTTTAGTATTTTTGGTTTTTTTGCCTTAGCACAGTTTGGCGAACCTTTACTTGTAACGAGTTTAAGCTGTATTGCCATTGGTGGCGCATTTTACTTGCCAAGCATTTGGAAATTATTGCATAGCTGCTTTCCAGAGCATAACACGAAACGCTCATACTACTTTACTGTTGCCTATATAAGCCTTGCCACAGGCGGTATGATTGCAACATTTAGCTCAGGCTTCATTGCCAACTATTTTAGTTACCAAACTGCCTTTTATATTGGTGCAATCTACAATGTAATTTCACTCGTGTTGTTTATATCGTTCCAACACATTTACCCTGCTTCAAGACAGATTATTTCACTAAGCAAATACACATATAGCTTGGTTGTTTTTGTGCTTACCTTTGTTATAGTGCACTACCTCATGCAAAGACCACATGCCACGGTCACCATTATTTATATTGCTGGATTGTTACTTATTGCATACTTCTTGTATCTTGCAAGCCAAGCGCAAAACATACAGCAAAGAAAGGGAATTTTAAAGTTTTTGGTATTTTGTTTTATCAATGTTGCTTATTGGAGTATTGCTACTTTGTCACAGACAAATATCACACTCTTCGCACAGTACAATCTTAATAGGCAAATATTTGGGTTTACCTACCCTGCAGGTTCTGTGATTACTTTTTGGTATATCAGCATGTTTATTTGCGCAATTGGCGTAAGTTATTTTTGGTATCGCAAGCTCAAACACAATGCATTTGATCAAAAATTTCTTATTGGGCTTATTGTGACTGCAATTGCGGGTGCTGCAATCCCAGTTTCAATATATTTTTCAGGACTCCATAATCAGGTCACTTTTTTCTGGATTATTATATTTTTCTTCTTCTTAGGTCTTGGAGAAATCCTAATACACCCTAATGGTAGCGCCTCTGTAGGGGAGTATATTCAAGAAAAAAATCGAGGATTTGCACTTGGTTCTTGGGAATTTGCAAGTGGGCTTGGCGTTGCTATCTCAGGGCAACTATCTGTATTAACGGTCACCGATAGCAAAGAAACAAATTTGTTATTAAGCAATCAGACCTATAGCCATGTATTTTTATATATCGCCATTATCTGCTTGGTTTTTGGTATTGTTACCTTTGTCATTAATCGATTTTTGAAAACCCCACATTAATACCCTAATTTTATGGTATTCACTTACGACGTTAGAGCGCTTAAAATACACCCACAGCATAGGCAATCTTTGAACATGCTAGCTATATTGCGGTGGGGGCCGATTGTACAGCGCTTTTAAAGCCAAGGGGTAATACGCTTTAAAAGCCGCTCGTACATTTTTATAATCTAATAAACCACACAAAGAGTAAGACAATGGCAACCATACACACAGCAGAAGAGTACGCTAATATTTATAAAATCTTACAAAAACATGATAATTCCAAGAAAATCATAGACCATATCACCAAAGAAATTTTACCTACTATCAACTGCAATCGCTTTTTAGATATCGGAGCAGGTGAGGGAAAAATTACCAAAAAGATTTCGCCACACTTTAATAACACTCTAGCAATCGAACCTAACCCTACTTATGCAAGTTTATTAAAGTCAATTGATGACTTAACCGTGATCAATCAAACTTTTCAAGAAGTCAAATTATCTGAGCAGTATAACTTTATATTATGCTCTCACGTACTCTATCACGTCGATGAACAAGACTGGGAAACTTTTGCATTAAAGGCGTATACAGCACTCGCACCAGGAGGTGTGCTAATGTTTGTCGTGCCATCGAATAAGGGTGAACACTATGAAAAGTGTGTAAGTTACAACCCACAATATAAGTGTTATAAACTTCTTAAGGCAATTGCTAATAAACATAAGATTAACAATCATCTCGAGATAACTGATGCTTTTTACAATACAACAACCTTGGATGAAATGTATCAAATTTGTCGTTTTTCAATCCTAGAGGACAGCTTCACCTATGAGATGTATCAAGGCCTTCTACAAAAAGGGATTGAGCCATTCAATGTAGATGTTATGGATTATGCTAAGCGTAAATGTGTCGATGATAATCATTACTCACTAATCATTCACCCTGCCTTTATTAGCTTTCATAAACCCTTGTAATTATCGTAATAAACGCGCATAACGGCGCATATTCTGAAATAACCCATGGCTTTTAAACCATGCTTCAATATTCCCTGAAAAATGGCTGCGATAGAGCTCCTGAATATTACGAATATGTGTGCGCACTGTGCCAACTGAACACTGCAATATTCTGGCACTAACAACTGTACTATAGCCTTCAAAATACAAAGCCAGACATTTAATTTGCTGCTTTGTCAGATAAAGCCCTTGCGCGTTAATTAAAACATACAGCTTTGCCAACATCGCATAGCAACGGCTATTTGATTCGTTTAATGCCTCTAATGTTTTCGCCGCTGTTTTATCATCAGTGATCTGCGCAAAAACACCTGCCATATCAGGTGATAACGAATATTCTTTGATTTTATCCTCTTGCCAACGCAACATAATTGAAGCATTAAAAACAAACTTCTTACCTGTGGTTTCTATACCGCAAAACTCACCAATATGCTCACAGTTTTCAGAAAACTGTAATACAGTGGTATCGGCACAATGCGCTTGCTGCAAGAAATCCAATGATCTCACATCAATCGATTGAAAATAAAAAGAAAGATCCATCGCAATTTCATCACGCCCAAAAGCAATACCATAGTCAGTCAAAGCCAAACAATCGGGTGTTAGAAACTCACCCAATGCATTGTTATCACGCCCAATCAACAGAGCATCTAGGAATTCTTTTGTTTCATTAACCTTGTTATTACTCTTCGACATCCCTGTTCTCTTTTAATTACACAATATCAAAATCAAACATTTGATTAGCAAATGGCTCGTCAATCAATCTAAAATGCCACCATTCTGTCGCTATTGGTTCAAATCCAGCATTTAGCATCTCTTGACGCAATAACGCTCGGTTGGTAATCGCTTCTTTTGGGACTTTATCATTACCGGGGTGTGACAAAGGATCCATATAATCAAAGATCGTACCCATTTCAAGCGTTTGACCTTGTTGATTAATCAACGTTAAGTCAACGGTACTGCCACTGCAATGATTTGATGTTTTATTAAAATAGCCCTGTCCAAATAAATCTGCTTTGCTTAAGTTAGGATAATACTGACGCTGCGTATGATTATCGTGAGTGTCTTGAGCCCATTGCCAAAAATCATCAACGGCTTTAGCAGGACGATAAGCATCCCAAATCAATAGACTTAAATTATGCCTAGCAACACGTTGAGCCACCTGCTGCAATGCAGCGTAACAGACCTTCGTCATCAAGCATTTATTCGCATAATAGCCTGCTATACGCCTACCTACGATATTATCATCATAGCTATATTTAATATCCCAACGCATTGGATCCGATTGGGCTAACTCAATAAACTCACTATGCATAGGACAGCTACCGAATATTAGAAAGGAATATCGTCATCATCAAAGTCATTAAGCTGACTTAAATCTGGCTGCGCTTGAGGCTTGGCTTGCTGTGGTGCCTGATTGTATGCACCTGCTGCAGCTTGTGGTTGCGCGGATGGTTGGTTAAATTGCGGTTGCGAATAGCCTTGCTGAGGACTGCCTCCATTTTGCCCATCATTGCGCCCGCCCATTAACTGCATTTCAGTAGCAACAATCTCGGTTGTATAGCGCTCTTGACCATTTTGATCTTGCCATTTATTAGTGCGAATACGCCCTTCAATATATAGCAACGATCCTTTTTGCGTATATTGCGCAACCGTCTCAGCTTGCTTACCAAATACAACAACACGATGCCATTCTGTATTTTCAACAAACTGTCCAGTTTGACGATCTTTATAGCCATCATTGGTTGCTAATCGCAAGTTCGCCACCGACATACCACTTGGCATATAGCGCACCTCAGGATCTGCACCCAATCGTCCAAGCAAAATCACCTTATTTACTGTACCCTTAGCCATAAATCACCTTTTATTCTAAATTATTCTAATTTTTCAGTCTGAAATTCACCGACCTATAGTATCACAATGATCGCAGCGTTAACACGCTTAGCATGTAAGATTATTGACAAACTTAATCAATGCATAGACCTTGATGTCATGCGCTCTTTTAAGAAGCTGGCATATCATTTTTTATTACACAATACGCCATTTTGCCATAGTCCATTGCTTGCAAATCTGCTAATCTGAGTGACGTAAAACTGATAACAAATTGGAGTTAATCATTCATGAGTCGTTATGATAACATCAACATGGATAATTTATGGAATGAAGAACAAGATCATTTCAGTAATGAACAATATTATTCGCTGTTGATAGAACAATATAAAATCTACGTTGAGATGGCAGATCGTGCAAGCTTTCGTCGTGTGTCAATCAATCTATTTTTCCTTATTGCCAATATCGCCATCGTTGGCATTATGGCACTTGGCATTAGTCGATCAAGCACCGAGTTATCTCTTGGCTTATTGGTATTGCCTTTATTAGGCTTATTAGCCATTTGCTATTGCTGGTGGCGTGTTGTACGTTTTTATCGCCATACGGTTAATATCAAAGAACAAGTCATTGGCGCGCTTGAGAAACGCCTACCTTCCAGCCCAATTTTTTCTGCTGAGCGTGTTACTGCATTACAAAAAGGTTCTTTCACGCCACTTAAGCGTATCGAAACTTATATGCCCTTTGTATTCTTCTTACTATATATCGGCATCTATATCTATCTTTTGATTGCTTGGGGGAAATAACTAATGACCACGACTTTAATCAACGATGAACTAGCACAACTAAAGTCACGTTACCAATCTTTTGTTAATCAAGGTTTAAAGCTTGATATGACACGTGGAAAGCCATGTGTTGAGCAGCTTAATCTATCCGATGAGTTACTCAACAACTTAAATCATCAAGATGTCGTTGTTGCGCCTGATCATCGCAATTACAGCCCACCTGATTTACTTACAGGACTTCCCGCAATCAAGACACTTTTTGCCGATGTGCTTGGCATTGCTAGCGATCAAATAATTGTTGGTGGCAATTCATCGCTTAATTTGATGTATGACACAATTATCAAAGCGCTCATTCATAAACTGCCAAGTCAGACAAAAAGCTGGTCTGAACAAGGGAAAATCAAATTCTTGTGTCCAACACCAGGCTATGATCGTCACTTTGCCATTTGTGAGTCTTTTGGTATTGAGATGATCAATATACCTTTAACTGGCAATGGTCCGGATATGGATCAAGTGGAAAAACTCGTTGCTAATGACAGTAGCATCAAAGGCATGTGGTGTGTACCTAAGTACAGCAACCCAACAGGTGAAAGCTACAGTAACGATACGATCAAACGTCTTGCTGCGATGAAAACAGCTGCAAATGACTTTAGAATCTTCTGGGATAATGCCTATGCCGTGCATCACCTAGACATAGAAGATCAAGTGGAAATTCTTGATATTCTTAGCGAGTGTACCAAAGCTGGTAATGCTGATCGTGTATTTATGTTTGCCTCCACCTCAAAAATTACTTATGCCGGTGCTGGCATTGCCATCATTGCCGCTAATAAAGGCAACCATGACTGGCTAGTATCGCAACTAAAAGCACAAACCATTGGTCATGATAAAATTAATCAGCTACGCCACTTAAAGCTTCTTCCAAATAAAGATGTTTTTATGCAGCACATGGCAAAACATGCAGCCATTTTAAAACCTAAGTTTGACATTGTGAACGAAGTCCTGAGTGCTGAGCTTGGCACAAATGGGCAGTTTGCACAGTGGCACGAGCCTAAAGGTGGCTATTTCATTAGTTTTGATAGTCAACCAGGACTTGCCAAGAAAATTGTCAAAATGGCACAAGATGCAGGTGTTAAACTAACTAATGCAGGTGCCACTTATCCTTATGGCAAGGATCCACAAGATTGCAATATTCGTATTGCCCCTTCCCTGCCAACAGTCTCCGAGCTTAAAATCGCGACTGAAGTGTTAGCCATTGTTACCAAAATTGCGACACTAGAACATTAACATTACTTTACTCAAGCATCTTTGCTAAGGAAGCACTATGAAGGGTCTTAGAATACTCGTTGATCACCTTGATCTCTGGGCACCTTATTTTCCAACTGACAATCTACAAACCACTCAAGATTACTTAACAACAAAGCATCATCACAGTGCTTATTTGATTAATTTATCAGACGATACAAGTTATCTTGGTCAAGGTTATTATGCATCCCTACTTGCTGAAGCTAATGGCGATAAAGTCATACCAAGCGTTAGCACATTAAACAATCTTCAGCATCTTGGTGATTTATCATTTAGTCTTCTCAATATCCGACTGAATTCACAAGCTATTGATGTTTTAGAAGAGCTTAATCAAGACAACACAGTACATATCAAACTTTACTTTGGCACATCTGCTTACCCAGGGTTTGGTAAACTTGCGCGTAAAATTTTTGATATTTACAATGCTCCTCTCCTACAGATCGGTTTTATTAAAACTGCCAATATTTGGCAAATTCATAGTCTTACAACCATTTCCCTGCAAAGCTTAAATGATGCAGAGGAAACTTTTTTTGCAAATGCGCTGAGTGACTTTAGTACCAAAGTCTGGCGTAAGCCGCGCTCACAGAAGCAATATCGCTATGAAATGGCAATACTCGTTGATCCAGAAGAAGCACTGCCACCAAGTAATAATCAAGCGATTAAAAAATTTATTAAAGCAGGACGCGCACTAGGTGTTGATGTAGATCTCATCACCAAAGAAGATTATGCGCGCCTACCTGAATACGATGGCTTATTTATTCGCACTAACACCCAAATTAACCACTATAGTTATGCATTTGCTAAAAAGGCAGAGGAAAACAATCTTGTTGTCATGGATAGTACCCAAACCATTATGCGCTGTACTAACAAAGTATACTTGCACAATTTGATGGAAAAAAACCATATTACCATGCCTGAATCTTATTTTGTTTTCCGCCGCAATACCCCGCCAAACTGTGATGAATTAATTGAAAAATTAGGCTTGCCTATTGTGTTAAAAGTACCTGATGGTTCATTTTCAAAGGGTGTTAAAAAAGCCAAGACCAAAGAGGATCTCATTAGCGAACTAAATAATCTTTTATCTCAATCCTCGATTATTATTGCGCAAAAATATCATTACACAGATTACGACTGGCGTATTGGTGTTTTGAATAATAAACCACTGTATGCATGCAAATACTACATGGCACCAAACCATTGGCAGATTGTAAATCACGGCAAAAAGAATGTAACTGCAGGACCTGCTGAAGCATTTGGCATTCATCAAGTACCCAAAGATGTCATTAAAATAGCACTTAAGGCGTGCCGTTTGATTGGTCACGATCTTTATGGTGTTGATATCAAGATGATTGATGATAAACCTGCCATTATTGAAATTAATGACAACCCATCCATCGATCATCCATGGGAAGATGCTTATTTAAGTGATGAGCTTTATAGCAGAATCATGCTTGAATTTGTTAATCGTATGGAGCATAAGCGAGTTCACTATGACGATTAACATTCGTCTGGCGCAAACCAAAGATGTCCCTGCACTTATTGAGATTGAAAATGCTCTTTTTAACAGCGACAAACTAAGCAAAGCTCAATTTTATTACCATATTCGTTCATTAAAGAATGAACTTTTTGTTGCTTATGAGCATCACGAAATCACTGGATATATATTATTGTTTATACATCGTCATAGCGCACGCATCTACTCGCTTGCTGTTTCGCCGAACCATCAAGGCAAAGGCATAGCCCGCGAGCTCATGATACATACAATAAATCACTTAAACACCAACATTAGAACTATTTTTCTTGAAGTTAATACCAATAATTTAAAAGCTATTCATTTGTATCAGAAGCTAGGCTTTGGCGTTAGTAAAACCATACATAATTATTATGACAATGGTGATAGCGCTTATAGAATGAAGAAAGCGCTTACTCAAACTTAGGCAGAACCAACTTACCCTTAACAAAAGGTGGGCACCATAAAAATTGTGTTGATAATATCTTTGAGAACTTAAATAAGCCATCGACAACACCATCTTCTTCGCCTGTCATACGTAAGAACTGCGCTTCAAAAGGGTAAAAGCTTGTAGCAAAACACGAGAACATTAATCCGCCTTCGAGCTTATCATTAATCCATGGCATCGAGCGACGCCACATAAATGCTTCAGGTTCAAAACTCTCTTGCGCCGTACGTTTAACATGAGCAAATGGTTTATTATCTTCAAACTCACGATTATCATCCAAGCTTCGCCCAATAATCTCTTCCTTAGCTTGCTGACTTGCCTTATCAAGCCACTCAAAGTCATGCTGCCATTTTTGAATAGTCCAAAAACTAGAGCCATCCAAATGCTTATCATCACTTATAATAATAGCTGTATTAAATTGCTCATCATCTTTAGGGTTCTCGGTACCATCTTCAAAGCCAGATAAATCATGATCAACCATTTTGCCGTCTTCTACATAAGTTAAATAAGTGCAAGCACGTGAGATATCCGTACATTTAAAAGCATCACTTGCAATAGCAATCATTTGACGCGCCTTATGCATTAACATACCTTGATCATTATCTCTTAACCAAAGCACTAAGTCGCAATGTATTTTAGGCGCAAGCTTTTGCTGCTTTATTGTTGGTGTATATGCTTTGAAATCACTTTTTAGCTCCGCTTTGTGCATAAGCGCTTCACCCAAGCCAATCACAGTAGATTGACCATCAATCAGCTGACGTAAGGCTTGCATCACTTCATTTAATTTGCTTTTATTTTCTAACACAAAAAATAAATAAATTGCCGATGACGGTAAGTTTTCTAAAATGCCTTGTTGGTATTTTGGAATCTTGATCATTACTCTTCACTCCACCCTTTTGCTCTTGTCACGGCTTTATGCCAATAATTAGTATATTGTGTGCGTAGTTCGTTATTAAGTGAGCTTATAAACTCTTTTTCAACTGACCATAATGATTTTAACTCATTAACATCCGACCAATAACCGACAGCAAGACCTGCCAAATAAGCCGCACCTAATGCGGTTGTCTCTAAAACTTGCGGGCGAATAACCTTAGCGTTAAGCATATCCGCTTGAAATTGCATTAGAAAATTATTTGCCACAGCGCCTCCATCAACACGCATTTCAGTTAATGGGATATTAGTATCTGATATTTGTGAATTGACAATATCCACCACCTGATAAGCAATGCTCTCTAATGCCGCACGCGCAATATGCGCTTTAGAGCTGCCACGCGTTAAACCAAAGATCGAACCTCGTGCTGATTGGTCCCAATGCGGCGCACCCAGCCCTGCCATTGCAGGTACTAAATAAACACCACCATTATCGGCAACGGACAATGCAAGCTTTTCACTATCAGCGGCATTTTGCAAAATACCTAACTCATCTCTTAGCCACTGAATAACCGCACCCCCCATAAAAACACTTCCCTCTAGCGCATAGGTTGTTTTGCCGTTAAGTTGCCAAGCAATTGTCGTTAATAAGTTATTATTTGAGACTGCTGGGGTATCTCCTGTATTCATCATCATAAAACATCCCGTACCATAGGTAGTCTTTAACATCCCTGGTTCCGTACACATTTGACCAAATAGTGCTGCTTGTTGGTCCCCTGCCACACCCGCTATTGGAATTTTTGTTGCAAAAAGGGTCGTTGCTGTTTGTGAATACACTTCACTTGAGGATTTCACTTCAGGCATCATTTCCTTAGGAATATCAAACAGCTTTAATAAATCGTCATCCCATTGATTGCTATGAATATTATAAAGCATCGTGCGACTTGCATTACTTGCATCTGTTGCATGTAGACGTAAGTTAGTAAACTTAGCCATAAGCCAAGTATCCACCGTACCAAAGCATAATTTACCATGTCTGGCTTTTTCACGCGCACCATCAACATGATCAAGAATCCACTTGATCTTAGAGGCGCTGAAATAGGCATCAATCACCAATCCTGTCTTTTCTTGGATCATTTTGGCATGACCTTCAGCTTTTAATTTATTGCAGAAATCTGCTGTGCGTCTGTCCTGCCATACAATTGCATTATAAATTGGTTTGCCCGTGTCACGCTCCCAAACAACCGTTGTTTCACGCTGATTGGTAATGCCAATAGCGGCAATATTCTTACCGTTAATACCCGCTTTAGTGATTGCAGTAGCAGCAACTGCAGCTTGTGTACTCCAAATTTCCTTAGGGTCATGCTCAACCCAGCTAGGTTTTGGATAAATTTGTCTGAACTCTTGTTGTGCCATTTCAACCACTTGACCTTTTTGGTTAAATATAATCGCACGTGAACTCGTTGTACCTTGATCGAGTGTTAGAATATATTGCGACATCAATACGTCTCCTTATCATTAGCTCCGACGTTATCATATACGCTATAGCCGCTACGATACAATATAAACAATCTATTTTTAAAAGACATCCCTGAATGTAGTTAAAGTAATAGAAACAAAAAAGGCTCCCTAAGGAGCCTTTTGAATTTGTGTTGTGTTGCGATGTCCCATCGTCTTTCAATGTCGAATAATTTGGCGGTGTCCTACTTAACTTCAGGCGTCCTGCCTTACGCCATTACATGGTCAATGTCATGCTTCCATTGATCAAATTTGTTCCCAACAAATTTGTCACATGGCGAATGGTGAGACGGAAAAATCAAATAGTGCCAACTATTTGCCGTCGAACGCCACTTGTAACGGATTAGCAAGTGGCCGATTTGAAAAAATACAGGATGTATTTTTGATAAATACACTATCATCGACGTTATTCGGTTTTACTTCGTCAGTTCGGAAAAGCAAAAAGGCACCGATAGGTGCCTTTCTAAATAAAAAACCTGATGATGTTCTACTTTCACATGGCGAATGCCACACTATCATCGACGCTAACTGTTTTCACTTCTGAGTTCGGAATGGAATCAGGTGGTTCACAGTCGCTATCTTCATCAGGTAACTGTCAAGCTGAAAGCTCTAACAATCTATCATAGAGTAATAACCAAGTCTCTCGGGCAATTAGTACTGGTTAGCTTCATACATTACTGCACTTCTACAGCCAGCCTATCAACGTCGTAGTCTTCAACAACCCTTCTAGGGGATTTAATCCCGGGAGATCTCATCTTGAGGCTGGCTTCCCGCTTAGATGCTTTCAGCGGTTATCCATTCCGAACGTAGCTACTGGGCAATGCCTCTGGCGAGACAACCCAAACACCAGCGGTTCGTTCATTCCGGTCCTCTCGTACTAGGAACAAACCCTCTCAAATCTCCTACGCCCACGGCAGATAGGGACCGAACTGTCTCACGACGTTCTAAACCCAGCTCGCGTACCACTTTAAATGGCGAACAGCCATACCCTTGGGACCTGCTTCAGCCCCAGGATGTGATGAGCCGACATCGAGGTGCCAAACTCCTCCGTCGATATGAACTCTTGGGAGGAATCAGCCTGTTATCCCCGGAGTACCTTTTATCCGTTGAGCGATGGCCCTTCCATTCAGAACCACCGGATCACTAAGACCTACTTTCGTACCTGATCGAGCCGTCACTCTCTCAGTCAAGCGCACTTTTGCCTTTATACTCTTGGTGCGATTTCCGACCGCACCGAGTGCACCTTCGTACTCCTCCGTTACTCTTTGGGAGGAGACCGCCCCAGTCAAACTACCCACCATACACTGTCCTCGGCTTAAGCCTGAGTTAGAACTCCAAAAATATCAGGGTGGTATTTCAACGGCGACTCCTTCAGAACTAGCGCCCTGATCTCACAGTCTCCCACCTATCCTACACAAATATTTTCAAAGTCCAGTGCAAAGCTATAGTAAAGGTTCACGGGGTCTTTCCGTCTAACCGCGGGTACGCAGCATCTTCACTGCGATTTCAATTTCACTGAGTCCCAGATGGAGACAGTGTGGCCATCGTTACGCCATTCGTGCAGGTCGGAACTTACCCGACAAGGAATTTCGCTACCTTAGGACCGTTATAGTTACGGCCGCCGTTTACCGGGGCTTCGATCCAGAGCTTCGCTTGCGCTAACCCCTTCAATTAACCTTCCGGCACCGGGCAGGCGTCACACCCTATACTTCCTCTTTCGAGTTCGCAGAGTGCTGTGTTTTTAGTAAACAGTCGCAGCCACCTGGTATCTGCAACCCCTTCAAGCTCCAGACGTGCGTCCTTCACCCTAATGGGGCACACCTTCTCCCGAAGTTACGGTGTCATTTTGCCTAGTTCCTTCACCTGGGTTCTCTCATCGCCTTGGTATTCTCTACCCACCCACCAGTGTCGGTTTACAGTACGGTCAATCATAATCTATGCTTAGAAGGTTTTCCTGGAAGCAGAGCATCAATCTCTTCGTCAAGCAAGCTCGACTTCGTCTCACGCCTCAGATCAACATATGTCCGGATTTACCTAAACATACTACCTACACGCTTTCACCCGGACAACCATCCGCCGGGCAGACCTAGCTTTCTCCGTCTCTCCATCGCAATTACAATCGGTACAGGAATATTAACCTGTTTCCCATCGACTACTCCCTTCGGATTCGCCTTAGGGGCCGACTTACCCTACGTTGATTAACATTGCGTAGGAAACCTTGGGTTTTCGGCCAATAAGAATCTCACTTATTTATCGTTACTCATGTCAGCATTCGCACTTCTGATATCTCCAGCAAACTTCTCAATTCACCTTCTTCAACTTACAGAACGCTCCCCTACCACTCAGAGGACAGATGACAGATGACTGAAAACAGATAAATCAAAACTACATCCACTTCTTATGAAGACCACTTAACATCTTTGCTATATCTCGATACTCATCGCTAAATCTTTCCCAATCAGACTTAGTAATATAATCCAGATCGTAACAATATCTTATCCATACTCGCATCTCTTCAGCCGATCCAATCGCTATTGCCAAATAGCGTTTAAAATCAACCTTGGATATACTTTGCTTACCAAATCCTTCCGCAATATTTGCGCAAATTGACTTGCTCGCTCGCCTTACTTGATCCGCCAGAGCATATTGCTCAACTTTCGGCATCTCCAAGCTTAACTTATGTATTTCCAATGAAACTTTATATGCTTTCTGAAAAACCATTAAGTCTTCAAACTTTTCTATAGATTTCATTATTCTGTCCTCTGTCTTCTGTTTTCTGTCCTCTGAATCCGCAGCTTCGGTGTATCGCTTAGCCCCGTTAAATCTTTCGCGCAAGCCGACTCGACCAGTGAGCTATTACGCTTTCTTTAAAGGGTGGCTGCTTCTAAGCCAACCTCCTGGCTGTCTATGCCTTCTCACATCGTTTACCACTTAGCGATAACTTGGGGACCTTAGCTGGCGGTCTGGGCTCTTTCCCTCTCCACGACGGACCTTAGCACCCGCCGTGTGTCTCCTGTGATTAAACTTCGTCGTATTCTAAGTTTGCATCGAGTCGGTAAGGTCGCAAAACCCCCCTAGTCGAAACAGTGCTTTACCCCAACGAGTTATTCACAAGGCACTACCTAAATAGTTTTCGGGGAGAACCAGCTATCTCCGCGCTTGATTAGCCTTTCACTCCGATCCACAACTCATCCCATAATTTTGCAACATTACCGGGTTCGGTCCTCCAGTTGGTGTTACCCAACCTTCAACCTGGTCATGGATAGATCGCGTCGGTTTCGGGTCTACTCCTAGCGACTAATCGCTCTATTAAAACTCGCTTTCGCTACGGATCCCTTATTCAGTTATCCTCGCCACTAAAAGTAACTCGCTGACCCATTATACAAAAGGTACGCAGTCACATGTCTATACATGCTCCCACTGCTTGTACGCAAACGGTTTCAGGTTCTATTTCACTCCCCTTATCGGGGTTCTTTTCGCCTTTCCCTCACGGTACTGGTTCACTATCGGTCAGTCAGTAGTATTTAGCCTTGGAGGATGGTCCCCCCATCTTCAAACAGGATTTCACGTGTCCCGCCCTACTTATTCGCATACCTAGTTCCACTCATAAATTTTCGTCTACAGGGCTATCACCTGCTATGGCCATCCTTCCCAGAATGTTCAACTAATCTATGTGCTAAAATATGCCAGGCTCTTCCCCGTTCGCTCGCCGCTACTGAGGGAATCTCGGTTGATTTCTTTTCCTGTGGGTACTTAGATGTTTCAGTTCCCCACGTTCGCCTCTTAACCTAAGTTAAGATAGTTATCAAAGATAACTGGGTTTCCCCATTCAGACATCTCCGGATCAATGTTTATTTGCCAACTCCCCGAAGCTTTTCGCAGGCTATCACGTCTTTCATCGCCTCTGACTGCCAAGGCATCCGCCGTTTGCGCTTATTCTCTTGGTCATTACTCTATAATAAATTGTTAAAGATCTCTTCTTGTGCTCAAGACATTCACCTGACCTGCGTTGCTTCAAATCATTCAAGCAATCATTTATTTTTATAAACTCTTGCTTTCATTCTTCTCGCGCCTTGATCAGATAAATCTCTTTAGCACAATATAATAATTAAAATTAAGTTAAATCAAATCAAAGCATTCTTTGAACCTTAATTAAATATCGATGCGTAGATGGTGGAGCCAAGGAGGATCGAACTCCTGACCTCCTGCGTGCAAAGCAGGCGCTCTCCCAGCTGAGCTATGGCCCCTTTTCTGAAAACTGAAGACTGATGACTGAGGACAGATAATCGTATCGCTTCGCGATGATCTATTTAAAATAAATCCATCAAGTTTGCTTGATCCAAATTCTGTCTTCTGTCTTCTGCCTTCTGTTCTCTGTCTTCTGAATTGGTGGGTCTGAGTAGACTTGAACTACCGACCTCACCCTTATCAGGGGTGCGCTCTAACCAGCTGAGCTACAGACCCAATCTACTGAAAAAACATCAATTGTAAACACTTAAACACTTCTTGCTATTCTCTTAATATCTTTGTACCTAAGTACCTTTAAGGAGGTGATCCAGCCGCAGGTTCCCCTACGGCTACCTTGTTACGACTTCACCCCAGTCATGAATCACAAAGTGGTAAACGTCCTCCTTACGGTTAGACTATCTACTTCTTTTGCAACCCACTCCCATGGTGTGACGGGCGGTGTGTACAAGACCCGGGAACGTATTCACCGCGGCATTCTGATCCGCGATTACTAGCGATTCCGACTTCATGCTCTCGAGTTGCAGAGAGCAATCCGGACTACGAACACCTTTCTGAGTTTCGCTCCACCTCGCAGCTTCGCTTCCCTCTGTAATGCCCATTGTAGCACGTGTGTAGCCCTGCCCGTAAGGGCCATGATGACTTGACGTCGTCCCCACCTTCCTCCGCCTTATCAGCGGCAGTCTCTCTAGAGTGCCCAACTTAATGATGGCAACTAAAAATAAGGGTTGCGCTCGTTGCGGGACTTAACCCAACATTTCACAACACGAGCTGACGACAGCCATGCAGCACCTGTCTCATAGTTCCCGAAGGCACAATCCAATCTCTCAGATCTTCTATGGATGTCAAGGGCAGGTAAGGTTCTTCGCGTTGCATCGAATTAAACCACATGCTCCACCGCTTGTGCGGGTCCCCGTCAATTCCTTTGAGTTTTAACCTTGCGGCCGTAGTCCCCAGGCGGAGTACTTATCGCGTTAGCTGCGCCACTAAGTCTTTTACACCAGACCCAACAGCTAGTACTCATCGTTTACAGCGTGGACTACCAGGGTATCTAATCCTGTTTGCTACCCACGCTTTCGTCCCTCAGTGTCAGTTTAACCCCAGATTGTTGCCTTCGCCATTGATGTTCCTTCCGATCTCTACGCATTTCACCGCTACACCGGAAATTCCCCAATCCTCTAGTAAACTCTAGTTAAACAGTATCAAATGCAGTTCCCAGGTTGAGCCCAGGGCTTTCACATCTGACTTATCTAACCACCTACGAACCCTTTACGCCCAGTAATTCCGATTAACGCTCGCACCCTCCGTATTACCGCGGCTGCTGGCACGGAGTTAGCCGGTGCTTATTCTTTAGGTAACGTCAAATTATCTAGCTCTTAACCTGATAACCTTCCTCCCTAACTAAAGTGCTTTACAACCCTAAGGCCTTCTTCACACACGTGGTATTGCTGGATCAGGGTTGCCCCCATTGTCCAATATTCCCCACTGCTGCCTCCCGTAGGAGTCTGGGCCGTGTCTCAGTCCCAGTGTGGCTGATCTTCCTCTCAGAACAGCTATGGATCATCGCCTTGGTGAGCCTTTACCTCACCAACTAGCTAATCCAACGCAGGCTCATCGTACAGCGACTGCCTAAGCAACCTTTGACCCGAAGGTATCATGCGGTATTAGCAGTCGTTTCCAACTGTTGTCCCCCACTGTACGGCAGATTCCTACGCGTTACTCACCCGTCCGCCACTAGCCAGAAGACAGATAACAGAAGACTGAAGACAGTAGTCGAATCGCCTATGCGATAAATTAATTTAAACATCTAAATTTAAAATAATCCATGCAGCTTGCTGCATTCAACCATCTGTACTCTGTCATCTGTATTCTGTCTTCCGAACCCGTTCGACTTGCATGTGTTAAGCATACCACCAGCGTTCAATCTGAGCCAGGATCAAACTCTTCAGTTTAAATCCTTAGATCATCAATTCCCGTCCTAAAACAAGAATTAACAATCCGCAAAAATTTTTGCTCAAAGTATTTAAGTATCTACATTTTATATCTCTTTAAACATCTCTCAAACCTTGCTACCAAGGCGTTTCTCGCGAACATTCTCGCTGAGAACGAGGTGCCATTATACACACCAATTCTCACCCCGCAACCCCTTTTTTCATCTTTTTTAACTTTTACAGCTTTTTATTGAGTTTTGACTGAAAAGCGACCTGAAAAGCAGCTGATGCGATGATTATTCAACCAACTCTACAGTTCTATCTAAGGCGATACGTTTCGTTGTCTTTCGATCAAAAGCATGAAGATGCTCTTTTTTAACATGTAAATGTACAGCTTGACCAATATCACCTTGCCAGTAACCATCAATTCTAACTGTGATTTTTGCGTCACTGTTTTGCACACAACCATAAATAAGGGTCTCGCCACCGAGGTGTTCAATCATATCTACAATCACACTAAGATCAATATCGTCATTTAGCTCTTTTAATACAATATGCTCTGGGCGAATACCAATAATAATTTCACGACCTAAATGATTATCTTCTTTTAATAATAAAGGTAACACACCGCCATCATCTAACATAATACCTTGCTCAGTAACCTTGGCATTTAGGAAATTCACTGCTGGCGCACCAATAAAGCCTGCGACAAATGTGCTTCGTGGTTTTTGATAAATTTCTTTGGGTGTTGCAAACTGTTCTATATAGCCGTTGTTTAGCACCACAATACGATCTGCCATCGTCATCGCTTCAACTTGATCATGCGTCACATATAAACTGGTAATCCTTAGTCGCTGCTGCAGACGTTTAATCTCTAGACGCATTTCTACTCTTAGCTTGGCATCAAGGTTAGATAACGGCTCGTCAAATAAAAACAACTTTGGATTACGGATAATCGCGCGCCCCATTGCCACACGCTGGCGTTGACCACCTGATAGCGCACCAGGCTTGCGATCAAGCAAATGATCAATTTTTAAAAGCTTGGCAATTTCTTCAACTCGTTTGTGGATTTCTGCTTTGGCTGTCTTTCTTACTTTTAAACCATACGCAATATTATTAAAAACACTCATATGCGGATAAAGTGCATAATTTTGGAATACCATTGCAATATCACGATCTTTTGGCTCTTTATGTGTAATATCATTACCACACAAGCTGATTTTTCCTGAAGATGTATTCTCAAGCCCTGCAACCATTCTTAGTAACGTTGACTTACCACAACCTGATTCACCAACAATCACAATAAACTCACCGGGGGCGCATTCGCGATTTGTGGGTAATTATGAAGCCATTGCTAACCCGCCTGCATAAGCCATTCTTTCAATATCTTCCCATCGCCCAGCCTTGTAAAAAGACCGTATGAATAACATATCATTAGCGCTGTCCTCTTTCCAATAAATGGAGTTACCTTTCATTTTGAGATTAACAACTCTTCTGACGCCGCTCTCAATAGCACCACTGCCTTGAGGCAAACCATGATCCTTGCATGTTTTATAGATTAAACGATCGGCGTTATTAATAAAGTAACCTTTCTCTGACTTAACCAGCTTCCCTTTTTTATACTTACTATCCAGCTTGATTTTTGCAATAAACTCATCAACTTTACCGGCATGCAAAAGCTCCTTGCACGACCTTGCCCACTTACCCTGATCACTTTTACTTTTATAAAGTTGCTTAGCTAAAGCATTTAAATGCTCCATCGCATGATAATAGTCAAGAACTTGATATACCTTGATGTCAGATCGTAATATCATCGTTTCAAGAAGTTGATTAATACGCTTCCAAATCCAAGGGGCTCCGTCAGCAACAAAAACAAGATTATTCACTGTGTTTAAATCAAGCCCAGCTAAGTAGTTTTTGAGTAAATTAAACACCCTCTGAGGACTACCGATGATGCCATCAATAATCGGTAACTCCTTCTTAATCTTATTACCTCCCTCATCAACCACGTAAATAACAAACAACTTAACTTCTCGCCACTGCCCTTTAAATCTATTACGTTTCTTAGCTGTCTTTGGACCTCGCTTTTTACTTCGTATTCTAATGCGATCGCCATCTATCGATACAACGATTGTGTTGGTGTTGTTAAATCCAGATAAATACTTTTCAGCTGATTGACTTAGGCGTGCTAATTTACTGATATGTTTACTGATCTTAACAATTGACGCCACTGACAAATGAATATTGACTTTAGCAAGATGCTTTTTGACTTCATCATATGAGCTTAATGCAGCTGAAAGCATCGCAATATAAGTGCTTAAACCATTGGATATAGCATGGTGAATACCCAGTAATTGCAAGCCTGGCTTACAGCCCGTACCTTTGCCTTTATTTGTTCCTTTGAAAAGATAGTAAGGCATATAAATATCAAAACGGTTACCATTGCGATACATCACATTAGTCGCTCTATAGTCTTTGAAAATGTAGCGCCTGCCCGTAGCATCTAACTGTGCTTTTTCATCTTTTTTAAATGAGTCACTGAGCACTTTCTCTTGGTGACTTAATGCTGCGTATAAGTCGGAGAGTTTGCTTGATAGATCTTGTGCATGCTCAATACGATCTTTATCAAGCTTATTTTCCGTAACGGTGTTAAGTTTAGATAGCTCTACTATCGTATTTGATATCTCATTCTGAATCGTTTCTAGGTTTTGCTCAGCTAAATTCATCCATAACTTGCTTATGTTTTAAAGGCAGTAGGGTATTTGTACATAAAGATCGCATTCAGTTCAAGTTAAACTACAGCTGATTTACCCACAAATCGCGAATGCGCCCTTTTTCTCCTACTTTAGTCAACTCTTGCCAAGTAACCGGAGGGTGCGTGACACCCGCTTTAGCCAAAGCCTTTTTGTTATAAAAAAGCACGGGTGAAGAACTATTAAAAGGAAAACCAGCAAGCTTACCATCAACACTATAGTAACCACTGACCGCGGGCCAAAAATCACTTTGATCAATCGTAATACCCGTCATTTTCTCAAGCTCATATAGGGGGATAATTGCACCATTTGAGTAAATCATCATCGCCGTACCGATCTCATAAGACACCAACATATTTGGCTGTGTGCTTGAGCGATAAGCTGTTGCCGCTGCGGTTAATGAGTTTTGATAATTGGATTTATTAACCGCCTCAACATAATACTTATGCTGACTTTGATTATACTCATTGACAATTTTATCTAAAGCATAATTAAGCGATCCACCAAATGAATGCCATAACACCAGATGAACCCTGCCATCTTGCTGCTTTTTTCCCTCAAAAACCGCCTTAGCTTTCTGCCAAAAATCACCAGCAAAAGCCTGTGATAACAACCCACAGACAAGCGCCATAACTACGCACAGATAGCGCATTTAAACTCCCTCTCTTTTATTTTGAATACCAAATGATTAGTGAAACATGTTACAAAATTATGACAATAACAACAAATAAAAACATAGAGTATAGGCTTGCAAAAACACAAATCTCCGCTTATATTTACAGCAACTAAAATATAGTTGCATTTTATGACTAAGATAGATAAAGCGCTCGAGAAATTACTAGCATGCCCAAAAGATTTGACATGGGCAGAGTTATCTAAAGTTTTAAAAAGCTTTGGCTTTAGTGAGAGCAATGCAGGTAAAACAAGTGGCTCACGTGTACGCTTTTATTTAAACAAAGAAACACCACCACTGATGCTACATAAACCACATCCGAAGCCAACACTAAAAGAATATCAAATTAAAAACGTTATTGAGTATCTTAAAAAGGTAGGACTAATATGAGTAACGCAATGCAATACAAAGGCTATAGAGGTTCAATTAAAGTTAACCATAACGATGGCATTTTCCATGGTGAGATTATGAACATCAATGCTACAGTTTCATATGAAGGAGAAAACTATCAGGACTTAAAACAGGCATTTGTAGATGCCGTTGATGATTATCTGGAGTTTTGCGCTGAACATGATATCACACCTGAGAAGTCTTATAGCGGATCATTTAATGTAAGAACTGGTGTTGATAGGCATAGACAAGTGTTTTTTGTGAAAAGAGATGGTGAATCCTTAAATGAGTTCATCAACACAGCGATTGATCACGAAATTAAAAGCAGGCTTTCCTCACAATAACACCCATCTAAACCACATGCCGATAAACCTGCACCATTAGTTGCTTTTCCAGTCATAGCACTTTTCTTTTTTTATGCTACAATACCGACCAGTTTCATGAGCAATCCTTAGCACTTATTATCCATAATTTAACAATCAGTCGTTATTATGGTTTTGAGCAAAAGTCACTCATGCGATTAGCAAGAATAATAAGCAAAGTAGGTAAATGAATGACGTTAGTTTCTTTAGCGATAGACTATAAAAAGGCTTCTTTAGATGTGCGCGGTGCATTCACCCTCGACAATGAACTCCTTGGTCAACACTTAAAAACGCTAAAAGAGCAATATGGCGTTGAGCAATGTCTTATCTTATCAACCTGCAATCGCACGGAAATCTATGCCGTTATTTCTGAATTAAAACACTTAGATCATGTGATCAACTGGTGGCAACAATCGGCAAAACGTAATGATTTGGATTTGAAAAATTTTCTTATCGTGCGCCAAGATACGCATGTTGCCCACCATCTAATGCGCTTAAGCTGCGGATTAGAATCAATGGTTTTAGGTGAGCCGCAAATATTAGGTCAAATCAAATATGCCTATGCGGAGGCACTTGCCAATAACACACTAGGTGGAGATCTTAATCGCTTAATGCAAAAGGCTTTTTCTGTTGCAAAACGCGTGCGCTTTCACACTAATATTGGACAATGTCCGGTTTCTGTTGCCTTTTCGGCAGTGACATTAGCCAAACAAAGTTTAAGTCATTTTGAAGATAAAATAATTCTTGTTATTGGCGCAGGAAGCACGGCTATGCTTGTGACAAAGCACTTAGCAAGCCTGACACCAAAACGCCTTATTATTGTTAATCGCACACTAGACAAGGCGCAACAACTGGCAACTGATCATCACGCTGAAGCCTTTTCCTTATCTGAGCTTAGCAGCCTTGCTAAACAAGCTGATATTATTGTTAGTGCCGTCAACTCACGTGAGTTGATTTTGACAGCTGATATGCTAACTAATACAAATCCTAAAACGCTAATTGACCTGTCGGTGCCACGTGTTATTGATCCACTATTTGACCAAATGGATAACATAACCATTTATTGCGTTGATGATATTCAAGGGTTGATTCAAAACAACAAAACCTTGCGTGAAAAGGCGGCACTACGTGCTGAGAAATGGATTGAAAAAGGTTTGGATGATTATATCAATCAAGAAAAAGCCATTCTTTCCGATAACACGATCAAAGCTATGCGCAATCAAACCAAAGATATGATTGATGATGAGCTCAATCGTTGTCTTAAGCGCCTAGAAAATGGTGAGGATCCTAAAATGGTTCTAGCTCGCTTTGCGCATAATGTTAAAAACAAATGGCTACATACGCCAAGCGTGTCACTTAGAAATGCTGCCGTTGAAGGGCGCAATGATATGCTTAACTTAGCTGAAGAAATTTTTGGCTTAAACACTGGATTATAAAATGAAAGACTCAATCAAACGAAAATTACAAGGCTTAATCGAACGTCATGAAGAAATTGCAGCCCTCTTGGGTGAGGCTGAGGTCATTAGTGATCAGAATAAATTTCGTGATCTATCCAAAGAATATGCGCAATTAGAGCCTTTAGTTACAACATTTAAAGCTTACGAGCAAGCACATGATGATATTGAAAGTGCTAATGAAATGCTCAAAGAAAGTGATCCTGAAATGAAGGAGATGGCTAAAGAAGAGCTTAATGACGCTGAAGAACGAATTGAAGCCTTAACTAAAGAGCTTGAGATTTTATTATTACCTAAAGACCCTAATGATGGTGCTAACGTATTTCTGGAAATTCGCGCTGGCACCGGTGGTGATGAAGCCGCTATTTTCTCAGGTGATTTATTTAAAATGTACAGCCGCTACGCTGAAACACAAGGATGGCGGATTGAAATTGTTAGTCAAAGCGATGGTGAGCATGGTGGCTTCAAAGAAATCATCAGCAAGATCTCAGGCGAGAATGTCTACTCGCAACTTAAGTTTGAATCCGGTGCGCATCGCGTACAACGCGTCCCTGAAACAGAATCACAGGGACGTGTGCATACCTCGGCTTGCACCGTCGCTATTATGCCAGAGGCTGATGAAGTCGAAGGGATTGATATTAACCCAGCAGATCTAAAAGTGGATACCTTTCGCGCTTCAGGTGCTGGTGGTCAGCATGTTAACAAAACAGATTCAGCCATTCGTATAACACATATTCCAACTGGCGTGGTTGTTGAGTGTCAAGATCAACGTTCACAACATAAAAACCGTGCTCAAGCCATGTCAATGCTCAAAGCAAGACTCTTGCAAGCTGAAATTGATAAGCAACAACAAGAGCAATCTAGTCAACGTAAAAGTCTTGTTGGCAGTGGCGATCGCTCTGAACGTATTCGCACTTACAACTACCCACAAGGGCGCGTCACTGATCATCGCATTAACTTAACTCTTTACAAGCTTGAGGAAGTAATGCAAGGTGATTTAGGCTCGGTAATTCAACCACTTGTGCATGAGTATCAAGCCGATTTACTTGTACAAATGTCTGAAGAAAATGCCTAATAATACCATTCAAGTTATTATATCAACCTATAGCAAACAACTTGAACCCATTTCTGATAGCGCACGGATTGATGTTGAAGTCTTACTTTGTCATGTATTAAAAGTATCAACGAGTTATTTATACACTTGGTCAGAAAAACCTTTAACTGAATACGAGCTTCAACAGTTTAGTGAACTATTTACAAGGCGCTTACAGGGTGAGCCCGTGGCTTACTTGACAGGTAAGCAAGGTTTTTGGGATCTTGAATTCCTTGTTGATAAACACACATTGATCCCACGCGCGGATACTGAGGTGCTGATTGAAAGCATTCTTAATAAGTTCACACAGCACACTAAACTGCAAGTGCTTGATTTAGGTACAGGCAGTGGAGCAATTGCCTTAAGCCTTGCTCATGCCCGACCCGATTGGCAGGTGACTGCTATTGATTATTGTGAGCATGCGCTTAAAGTTGCCGCTCATAACAAAGAGCATTACAAGCTAAGTAATGTACAACTTTTGCAAGGCAGCTGGTATCAGCCACTCACTGATGAGCAATTTGATATTATTGTTTCCAACCCACCCTATATTGATCAATCAGATCCCGCACTCTGCGCGCATGTTCGTCAATATGAACCAACCACTGCACTTATTGCCAAAAACAATGGTTTAGCTGATATAGAGCACATTGTTTGCCATGGCAAAGCACACTTAAAAGAAAATGGCTTTATGATTATCGAGCACGGCTTTCAACAAGCACAACCTGTTCACGATATCTTTAGCGCTTATGATTATAAAAATATTCAACATTATCATGATTTAAATGAGCATATTCGCGCAACTAGTGCAGAGAGTTAACCACAACTTTAAGTAACCACCCAAAAGCACGTGCCCTGAGCGTAAGTCGAAGGGCATCTTTTGAAACAGATTCAATCAAGGCTTCGACTGACGCTCAGCCAGCACTTACAAACCACTATCTACCTAGCGCTAAGCGGATACCTTACGCCCTATAACTCGTACGCCACATTGGTGAGGTTTTATCTGTTAAAGCAGCCACTTGAGTCTTAGGCAAGGTGTTAAAAAATGTCAAACCAGTGCGCTGTTCAACATCCTTGATCGATACACGATATTTTGCAACATCTTTTTTATCCACGCGAGCATTTGGCATAATAAAGGCGATCGCCTTATCTTGTTTTGGTGCATAGACTACTTTGAAGAAATACTCTGGCACCCAGATTTTATTCTTACCTATTGTTTTATGTGTTTTGCTGTTTTTAAATACAGGTCCTGTGTAGACATAGACTTCCTTATACATTTGCGCCCAAAAACGCACATCAGACTCAAGCTTTGCCCAACCTTGACGATTAAGCCCACCCTTCTGTGGCGACATATTCGATAAATAAAAAGACTGTTTGGCACTTGTTTTATTAAAATCCATCGCCGCATAGGGTGCTAAATGCCCACGATCATAACCACTTCTTTTATAGTCTGATAACTCAGCACGATACTTGGCTGGCACTTCCGGATCTGGTTGAAATTCATCATGACGCTTTAGTTTACTTGAAACAGACTGCGCTGTTAAACGATAAGCAACCCAACTAGGCTGCTTAGTTTCATAATTATAAGCAGAGATATAACCCTCACGACAAAGATATAAATTAACCTTGCCACCAGGGTTGCCATATTTTAAAAAGTCATTGCAGTAATTTGCTGCTAATGGTATTGCTTTAGTAGCACTTCCGCTTGCCGCTGGCATATGAGCACTTGCGGCAAATGAATTGGTAATTGATGAAGCAACGAATAAAAGCGCTACAGTATATTTAATAAACTTGTTTAACATATTTTATCTTTATTGTGTGCGGGAGCATAAGCGTACCGCGAAATGAGGCAAATTGTAAAATATTTTTTGGATTAATATATAATCAAACTATTTTTTGACTAACCATGCTATTTAATTGATAATAGCCAAAATTTATTTTATCCATATTAATGCATATGTTGTTTAACAAAATAGACTATCTATGGCGCCTGATTGCCACGGGATTTTGTTTTTTATTATTCTCTTTAGGGGGGTTACTATTAGGGTATATTATTATTCCTATGGCAGTAATCATTGCTAAAATAATCCGCTCAAAAAAGCAAAAAAGCGAAAAAAAACATATTGCGCAATATTGTATTTACTTAACATTTCGTTTCTTTACCGCAACGATGTCTGGCTTAGGTCTTATTCGCTTTCATTTTATTGGTTTTGACAAATTAAAAAAAGACAAAGGCACATTAATCATCGCCAATCACCCCACCTTGATCGATTATGTCTCAATCGTCTCTAAGCTACCCTTTTGTGACAATATTGTTAAAGCGCAATTATGGAGAAATCGATTTATACGACGCGTTATCTCCACTGCAGGTTATATTCCCAATATCGATCCTGAGCAGACATTTAGTGATATCAAGGCAACATTGAACTCAGGTAATAACTTGTTGATGTTTCCTGAAGGTACACGCTCTATTGCTAATATGCCAATCCAATTAAAAAGAGGGGCAGCACAGATTGCCATTCGCGCAGGGGTACCAATTCGTATTATTCATTTAAGCTGTATTCCCAGCACACTGGCAAAAAATGATAAATGGTATAAAATACCCGCGACAAAACCGATCTTCACGTTAACAGTTAAGGATCTTATTGATACTCAAGCGATTTTAAATGAGTGCAATCAACTTCCTTCGGTTGCCGCAAGACGGTTGACAAAGATATTACAACAACAATTACAAGGTCATATTGATTAATGAATAACACCCTACTTGAACTGGAATTAAAAGAACTGATTATTGACGTGCTTAATTTAGAAGATATTACTACTGAAGATATTGCCAGTGATATGCAATTATTTGGTGACGAGCTTGGCTTAGACTCTATCGACGCATTGGAGCTTGGCGTTGCTTTGAAGAAAAAATATAATATTGAGCTTAATGAAGACACTGATGATGTGAAGAAGCACTTTGAATCAGTTAAAACATTAGCGCAATTTATTGCGACCCAAAAGACACAAAATAATAAGGGATAAAAAATGAGTACATCAAAAGCGCAAATTCTCCAAGAACTTCAGGGAATATTTGCTGAGCTTTTTGAGCTTGATCCACAAAATGTGACACTTGAAGCGCGTTTATATGAAGACCTTGACTTAGATAGTATTGATGCGGTAGACCTTATTGTTTATTTACAAAGTAAAACTGATAAACAATTTAAACCTGAAGAATTTAAATCAGTGAAAACTGTTAATGACATCATCACGATCATTGACCAAGAAATTAACAATCAATAATGTCCTTACGTAGCTTAACCACCCTTATCATCGCTATTGTTATTTTACTTTACCCCTTTGTTATTTTTTTTGGTATACAGTTTTTATCCGTACAAGGGTTAAGTTTAATTATCCTTTGCCTTTTCGGCTTACGAGCGATTTTCAATCACAAAAACGATCATAGCATCATGCCTAAATATGCGTTATTTACCCTCTCAGGTATTGGCATTTCTATCAGTTTATTAGGAATGTTATCGCATAATATTATCTTCATTAAACTTTACCCTGTTGCCATGAATATTGCTTTTTTGAGTATTTTTATTGCTTCATTATTCGCAAAAGAAAATATTATTTATCAATTCGCTAAAAAAACATCACGTAAACCACTACCGCATTTTGTCAGTGCATACACACGTAAAGTAACGATTGCGTGGTGTATTTTCTTTATATTAAACGCGTTGGTTTCTTGCTATAGCGCTGTGTTTAGTTCATTACATGTTTGGACAATTTATAATGGGTTGATTTCTTATATATTGATTGGTGCGTTTTTTGTTTGTGAGTTTGTTGTGCGTGTTTTTGTTAAAAGAAAAAACAGAAAATGAAAGATTATTTAGACTTCTTATTTCGACAATTAAATGATGACAAGGTCATTTTTTGCCATGGCAAAAAAAATAACTTAGCAACACAGCTTGGTGAAATTAAACAAATCATATTTTCACTAGCGCATTTTTTAAGCCAGCAAAAAACAACTTCAATTACTCTCTATTGTGACAATATTTATCATTTCTATATTGGTTTTTTTAGTGCCCTAATTACTAACAAGTCCATTATCTTGCCACCTAATAATACGTGTGGTGTTTTTGAGGATATTAGCAACAATGAAGATATTGAGACACTTCATTTTGATGAACAGCGACAATGCTTTTGTTTTAACAAAAAACCAATTGATCTTAATACTAATGACCTATTTGAGAATAAAATAAACGATTGCCTATTCATTGCGGATATTATATTTTTCACTTCAGGCTCTACAGGAAAACCTAAAAAAATCACTAAGAAATTTAACCACTTAGTCAATGAGGTTAATATCTTAAATCACTTTTTTAATCTTGATAAAGAGCTGATGGTTACTAGTAGTGTCCATCATCAACATCTTTATGGTTTTATTTTTTACTTTCTTTGGCCTTCTTTAATGGGACGCCCTATCTATAGCCAGCGCATTGAATTAAGTGAGGAATTAGCGCAATTAAGTGATATCAATCACCAATTTATTTTTATCTCAAGCCCTGCTCTGTTATCGCGTTTAACTTTTGAAGAAGACCTTTCTAAGATTACTTGTTTCAGTGCAGGGAGCTTATTAAAAAATGAAGTAGCACAAGAATTACTTAAATATCTAAAATTAACTGTTAATGAAATATTAGGTAGTAGTGAAACGGGTATTATTGCTTGGCGCCAACAACTTAATAATCCACTTTGGCAATGCTTCGATGATGTGCAAATTAGTCAAAATAAAGATCTGACATTGCGTGTTTATGCTGATTCTTTTATTGAACCATTTATCGATACGGATGACGTCATTAAGTTAATCAAGCCTAACCAATTTATCTTACAAGGTCGCAAAGGACGTATTGTAAAGCTTGAAGACAAACGTCTATCACTTACAGAGCTTGAAGATAGACTTAAGCATCATCCTTGGATTGATGATTGTTATGCGCTAAAACTTGAAAAATCGCGCGAATATATTGGTATATTTATTGTATTATCACCATCAGGTAAACAACAAAAAGAGCATCTGAGTACCTTAGCATTCAATAACACTTTGCGTCATTTTTTAAGTCATTGGTTTGAGAAAATACTACTACCTAAATCCTTTCGCTATGGTGATGAGATCCCTGTTAATGCACAAAGTAAAATTGATCGTGAGGCAATTTTGCAATTATTTATGGGCTAAGACTAAATATTCACCCATAAGTGCTCACCGTACCCTGAGAGTAAGTCGAAGGGTAAGCTTGGGAAAATCACACTTCATAGAGGCTTCGACTTACGCTCAGCCAACGCTTACAAAATCAAAGTAGGCAGTAATATGGTCATAGCCTATTTATACCTTAAAACTTGAGTTTACAAGTTTAGATCAACGTATTATTATTTGCTAAAAATTAGACAACCTCATTTTCTAGTATGACTAACATCAACTATCAATACCACCATATGGGTATCCCGACAACAGAAAAACACCCTGATGAACGTTATAGCTCATCATTTAAAATGTACACAACTAAAGGACACAATCCTTTTCGTATCCAGTACCATCGCTTTGAAGAAGGATGTCCTTTGCATCCACTGATTCAAACCAAAACTCATGTCGCTTTTAAAGTGGATAATCTAGCTGAAGCCATTAAAAATCAGAAAATCATCATGCCGCCCTATGAACCTTTTTCAGGATTTAAAGTTGCAATGATCGAAGTGGAAGGCGCTCCTATTGAGTTAATTGAGACAACATTAAGTGAGCAAGAAATCTGGAATGATGATCATACAAATTCAATTATTTATCCTAAAAACAGCAATCCATAAACATGAATGGTTATAGTTTGGGGTGCTTTTTTTGATATATTACACAAAACTAATATCAACGCTTAACCCAAGTACCGCAGCAGCACGCTGCAAGGTATTAATGGTTAAGTTTTTACGCTCTCCTTTCTCAATACGCCAATAATTTTTGCTAAGGAAAACCTTATATTTCCAAGCTTTTTATAATTTTAAGAAAAATTTTTCACTTTTTTTATAAAAATACTAACACTTTTAAAATCCTTTACTATACTAGGGATGTGTTAGGTGGGTCGTCATCCTCCCTCCCCTCCTTAGATAACCTTTATGTCGTCAAGCACATAGAGTGACTCACCTACACAACGATGACTTTTACTTACTCTCTTTACTCCTTTTCTATAATCTCTCTAACATTGCTTTCAATAGCTGATAAAACTCACTAACTGTATCGATTTTTACTTTTTCATCGGGCGAATGCGCACCTTCAATTGAAGGTCCTACTGAAACCATATCCATGTGTGGGTATTTATCAACGATAGCACCGCACTCTAAACCAGCATGAATCGCTTTGATATTTGCTTCCTTAGAATAAAGAGCAAAGTAGCTATCTTTGGCAATTTTAAGCGCATTAGAGCTCATATCTGGCTTCCAGCCAGGGGATAGTTGAGATTTATTAAAAATCACGTTATTTTGAGCAGCTATACGTTTAATCGATTGCATAAAATTGTTGATCGCTAAATTATTATCACTGCGTGTATAAATCGTAATAACAATATCGTTATCTTTTAATTTAATCGAAGATAAATTATTTGAGCTTTCTACTAAATTTGGCATCGCAGGGCTCATCGCTAAGACACCTGAATGTATACTTGTTAATACATTTAACAAACGATGCTTTAAATCATCATTGAATGCCGTTTTTGCCGTTGCTACTTCTTTGATTGTTAATGCAAAATTAGGCTCATTTTTTTGGTAAATCGCAAACCAATTATGATAGTAATGCGTTAACGTTTCTTTTATTTGTGCTACATCTTCAACTTGACAAGAAATAATAGCCTTAGCTTCACGTGGAATGGCATTTGGTAGGTTCCCTGCTTTGATTTCATTAATGTTATATGAATGATTTTGATCTAAATCATCAAGCATCATGCTCATAAATTTTGCCGCATTAATGCGCGGTTTATCAATATCTAAACCTGAATGACCACCTTTAAGACCATTGACAATGATTTCAATACTTTGAAGTGAAGATGATTGATTAATAGTTTCATTTTTGAATGTCATTGTTGCTGATTGTGAACCGGCACAACCAACATAGATATCTCCCCAGCTTTCTGTATCTAGATTGATCATCGTATTGGCGGTTAATAAGTCTTTACTTAAATTATTTGCGCCAATTAATCCTCTTTCTTCTGAAGCAGTGATTAATATTTCAAGTGCTGGACGTTTAATATCTTTATCAGTTGCAGCTGCCATTGCTGCGGCAATACCTATACCGTTATCAGCACCAAGTGTTGTGCCTTTTGCTTTAAGCCATCCATCAACAATCTCTAGCTGCAAACTATCATTTAGAAAATCAAATGTTACTTCTTCGTTTTTTTCACACACCATATCTTTATGTGCTTGTAAAACAACTGGTTTGTGTGATTCATAGCCTTTGGTTGCCGGCACATAAATTGCGATATTATCTGCCTGATCAATCTTCGTTTTAAAGTTGTTATTTTTCGCCCATTCTAATAGGTAAGCTTTGATTTTTTCTTCATGAAATGTCGGTCTTGGAATTTGAGTTATTTCAATGAAATATTGCCATATAGATTCGTTTTTTAATGTTTCTATATTTAATTCGCTAACCATATCAACTGCTGTTGTCATCATATTACCTTGTATTTTATTTACATGAATTTGTCCGCATTTTAGCAGATCATTTCTGCTAAAAAAAGCAACACAAACAATCTTTCTTAGCAGTTATAGTCTATGCTAAAGGTTCGTACTATAGAGAGAAATACTAATAAAAAGAGGATCTTAACAATGCTTAAAACAAGTAAAAAAAAGTTATTGCGACTATCAATCTCTGCCTTTCTGGCTATTAGCTTAGCAAGCTTTATAACAAGCTGCTCTAAAAATACAGAGACGACTGTGGAAAAACCTGACTTTCAAGCAATAAGCAGTGTTAGTGATCGAAAACAAGCATTCATTGATTATATGTTGCCATTTATCCATCAAGTACAACAAGATGTCTTAAACCAACGACAAGCATTAAAAAGTATGCTTGCAATGCTTAATAAAAACAAAAAGCTTTCTAAAGCTCAACAAGATCAATTATCTAGATTCTGTGAACAATATAAAGTTAATTTTGACGAAAACGCTCTAACTCAAATGGTTAAAGATTTACTTATAAAAGTTAATACTATCCCGACAAGCATGGTACTTGCTCAAGCTGCGCTTGAAACTGGCTGGGGTACTTCTCGTTTTGCCGTTGATGGTAACAACTATTTTGGTCAGCACTGTTTTACCAAAGGTTGTGGCCTTGTTCCTAAACAACGTACAGCAGGTGCGATTAATGAAGTGCAAGTATTTCCATCACCTAAAGACAGTGTGCAATCTTATTTTAATCTGTTAAATACAGGTACAAATTTTCAAGAGTTTCGCACACTTCGTTCACAATTAACCAAAGAAGATAAACCAATAACCGGTAAAGATCTCATTAAAACCTTAGTTCATTACTCTGAACTTGAAGATGGCGAGTATGAAAAACGTATTATTTCAACTATGGATTATAATAATCTATATCAATACAATTAAGTACTGGCTTAGCCTACATCTCGGCACACACATCATCTATTACCGCTGCTTCCTTCCGGACCTGACGGGGTTCATAAACTAGTGTCGCAAGAGGACCAAACCAGCGGTTGCCATTATTCAGACTTTTACCATTCTTTTCAATCATTATTTTGAAATAATTCACAGCTTACCTTTTCATCCAGTTTAAATTTAATAAAACATGCACAACTAACGACAGGAAGATATTATATCTATTTATAAATGATTTTATTTTATGTTTCCTTTTTTTATTTTTATCCACTTTCCTTTTTTATCTTCTTTTTTCTTTTATGTTTAAAAGATAATTTCTTTTTCCTTGTTTTTTCTGTTATTGGTTTGTGGATATTTGTGGATAAACATCTTTAAAGTCTTATTGTATAAAGGATTCTCTTGTGTATAATTTTGTGGACATCTATGTTAGTCCGCTGTGGTTTTCATGTGGATCCTTTATTCTTTCCTCATGTTTATTTTTTTTCCACAAAAAAATCCAAAGGGATATGAACATAGTTACACACATGCTTGTTCACAAGATAATTAACAAGTAATTCACATAATTACCCACAGAGTTATCCACAGTTGTTCATATCAAGCATTGCATGCTGTGCACGCTTTGATATAATCCACAGATAATTTGAAAACATAAACTTTTTCTAGCACATTTACTGGTCTAAACAATTGCTAGAAACCCTTTATATATATAGGATGCATTGTAAGTATGAATGTTTGGTCACAATGTTTGGATTATTTAAAAGACAACTTGTCTGAACAAGAATATAGAATATGGATAATGCCATTGAAGACAAATGATCAAGGTAGTTTATTCACAATTTATGCACCGAATAATTATTTTCTTGGTTGGGTAAAGACCAAATATCAACAGCTTCTTGTGGATACCTTAAAAAAATACAAAGAAAACACTCATTTACTTGTTGAGTTCTCAGTGAAAAAAAGCAGTGATAACCAAAATGTGGATGTTCAAGACACAGTAATGCAAGTATCGACGATAAAAAGTAGTGTTGGTCCACAGACTGATCTTTTTAATAAGAATGTGACAACAGCACCACTGGTTGTTGATAGTTTATTGGAAAATCATGATTCCATGGATGATCAAAACGAGTTTGAAGTGGATAAAAATGCGGGTATTTCTAGCGAGCTCTATGGTTTTGATGAAGCACTATCCGTGCCAAAAGATCAAAAACGTGTTGATTTTGGTTCACCATTAAAAAAAGAATATAATTTTGATAATTTTGTTGTTGGTAAAGCTAATGAAGTAGCACGTGCTGCAGCGATGCAAGTGTCCATTAATCCAGGGTTGGCTTATAATCCATTATTTATTTATGGGGGCAGTGGGTTAGGTAAAACACATTTAATGCATGCTATTGGTAATTATGTATTACATAATAACCCAAAGGCGAAAGTGCTATATGTGACATCTGAGCGCTTTGTCAAAGATTATGTTGATGCGGTACGTTTACACTCAGGTGATGAATTTCAAAACTTTTATCGCTCTGTTGACGTGTTGCTCGTTGATGATATCCAGTTTATTGCTGGTAAAGCGGGCTCTCAAGAGGAGTTTTTCCACACATTTAATACTTTGCTTGAAAATGGTAAGCAAGTTGTCTTATCTTGCGATAAGTATCCTAAGGAAATTCCTAAACTTGAAGAACGTTTAGTTTCACGTTTTGGTTATGGCTTAACTGTAACAATTGATATTCCTGATCTTGAAACACGAAGTGCTATTTTATTACATAAATCTAGTCAATTTGGTCGACCTATTGATCAAAATGTGGCGCTTTTTATGGCAAAGCATATTCGCTCTAATGTGCGAGAATTAGAAGGGGCATTAAGGCGCGTACTTAACTATGCTCAGTTTAATAAAAAAGCCATTGATGAGAAGCTTGCTTATGAATGCTTAAAAGATGTTATTTCAATACAAGATAAAATTGTCAAAGTAGACAATATCCAGCGTGTTGTTGCTGATTATTATAATATTAAAATTACCGACTTATTATCAAAGCAAAAAAGTCGTGATGTCGCGCGCCCAAGGCAGATGGCAATGGCGTTAGCTAAAGAGTTTACCAATCATAGTTTGCCGGAAATTGGTGGCTTTTTCGGTGGTAGAGATCACACCACAGTCTTACATGCCGTAAGGACTATAAAGAAACTGATTGTCAATAATGTTGATATACAGGATGATTATCAAAACTTATCGCGCAAATTAGCGCATTAATTCCCAGGGGAGATATGATGTTACAATTTACACTTTCTCGCGATGCATTATTAAAGCCATTACAAGGTTTAGTATCGATTGCTGAGAAAAAGCATACGATACCAGTGCTAAGCTCAGTATTATTTATTATTGAGGAGGGAAAGCTGCGCTTAAAGGCCTCTGATTTAGAGACTGAAATTGTCAGCTATGTTGAGCTTGAAGAAGCATCACATGATGCTAGTATCGCAATTCCTGCCAAAAAGCTTCATGATATCATACGTAATTTACCAGAGGGCGCATCGGTTAAAATAACAGAAGAAGTAAATGATCGGGTGTTAGTTTCATGTAATCGCAGTAAATTTACTATGTCAATCTTAAAGGCTTCATCCTTTCCTATGATGAATGAAGATACGGGTAGAGCGATGTTTAAGCTGTCATATGCTCAGCTTAATTCGGCAATAAAGCGTGTAAAATTTGCCATGGCAAATAATGATGTGCGTTATTTTTTAAATGGCATGTTGTGGGAAGTTAATAACGATAGATTTCGCACGGTTGCGACTGATGGTCATCGCATGGCAAGCTCTGAAGTATTAATAGAAGATACTTTCCTGGATGCTGTTCAAATTATAGTGCCAAGCAAAGCAATTAAAGAACTAGAGCGCACATTGTCAGCGCCTGAAGATGCTGAAATTGAAGTGCAAATTGGTAAAAACTATTTCAGAATTATTCTGCCTGATTTTCAATTTACATCAAAGCTTATTGAAGGGCGTTTCCCTGATTATACAAGAGTGATTCCACCGAATAATACAAAGCTATTAGTCGCTAATCGTGTTGAGTTAAAACAGGCATTATTACGTACAGCAATCTTGTCGAATGAAACGTATCGCGGTGTACGCTTAGAGCTTCAGGATAATGCTTTGCTTTTATCAGCAAATAACCCAGAGCATGAAGAAGCGCAAGATCAAATGGAAGTAAAATATAGTGACCAACCAATGGAAATTGGTTTTAACGTAAATTACCTTCTCAACATCGTTGATGTGTTAGATTCAGAACACATTGATTTTTATTTCGATAGCCCGCAAATGAGCTTACTTATCAAGGATGATGATAGTCGCAGTACGTATGTAGTGAGTCCGATTAAGCTTTAAATACCTAATAGCGGGCTCAAAAATCTGTGCATGAATCTATTTGCTATTTTTTATTATTAAATTTATATTACCTCTTGTTGCAAATCTACAGTAAAGCACGATCTATTTATCTATGGTAAATGCGTGTGATATTGTTAAAAATATATTCAATATAAAGTTTTATAATCTTATATAAAATATGTGGGATAGGAGAAGTTTAATGATCAAAGTAATTTCAGTTGAAAAGCTAGCGGAGCTTATTCATAAACATGGATTAAGACAGTATTTAGTTGACTTAATGACAACCTTGAAAGGTGATTTTTTGCGTTGGCAGGAATTTGATAAAATACCACGCCCAGCATTTCATGTGCCAGATGGTGTAATTGAATTAATGCCGACAGCGGATAAAGAGTTATTTGCCTATAAATATGTCAATGGACACCCAAAGAATCCATTGCAGAATAAGCAAACGATTGTGGCAACAGGGCAGTTATCGAAAGTGTCAGACGGTCATCCATTGCTAATTTCAGAAATGACGGTGTTAACCGGTTTGCGCACAGCAGCAACTTCAGCGTTAGCCACTGATTATTTAGCACGTAAAGATGCCAACACGTTAGCGTTAATTGGCACAGGTGCACAAAGTGACTTTCAAGCCTTAGCAGCAGCCATTGTGCGTGATATTAAAACGATTCGTTATCACGATATTGATCCACAGGCGATGCGTCGTTTTGAGAAAAATATGCAAGCTTATGATTTTGAGCTCATTCCTTGCGCTAGCAATGAAGAGGCTGTCAAGGGCGCTGATATTATTACGGTGTGTACTGCCTGTAAAGCACATGCTGTTGTGGTTGAAAATAGCTGGATCAAAGAAGGTGTACATATCAATGGTTTAGGTGGTGACTGCCCAGGTAAAACTGAGCTAGATCAAGCAATACTGCCACGCGCTAAAGTAGTGGTTGAGTTCTTTGAGCAATCATTTATTGAAGGTGAGATCCAGCATTTCACTGAAGAAGAAGCAAAGAAAGTTGTTTATGCTGAATTATGGCAACTTATCTCAAATGAAAAGCAAGGACGCGTTAGCCAAGAGGAGATTACTGTATTTGATTCTGTTGGTTTTGCTTTGGAGGATTTTTCGGCATTGAAGCTTACATATCAACTGGCTGAGAAATACAATATTGGTGTACCGATGAACATGATTCCGGCATTAAAAGATCCTAAGGATTTATTCTCCGTGTTAAATGAACATGGTGATAATAGTGCATTACAAATCAAAGAGGCGCACGCAAATGTTTAGTTATCGCTTTATAGGGGCTAGTGTTGGCAACTGCGCCGGTATCGGTGGCTGTGAGCAAGCACCTGAACAAGTGAAGAGTAAATTGCAATTAGCTAAGCTGTGGCAAAAAACAGTTTATTTTGAAGGTAGCGAAAGACGTCTTTCAGCACTTAACGCATTAAATACATTTTCAACTGAACTTGCTCATGCAACAAAAGATGTGATTGAGCAGGGCGATAAGTTTATTACCATTGGCGGTGACCACAGTTGTGCCGTTGGTACTTGGTCAGGTGTCCATGCTGCAGCGGGTGAGTTTGGACTTGTCTGGATAGATGCGCATATGGATGCACATACGACTGAAAGCTCGCATAGTGGAAACCTGCATGGCATGCCAGTGGCAGCATTAATGGGTTATGGTGATGATAAAATGACAAAGATATTATCAGGCAACCCTAAACTTAAGCCTGAAAATGTTGTTTTAATCGGCATTCGCTCATTTGAAGAGCCAGAGCAAGCAATTTTGAAGAGTCTGGGTGTTAAAGTGTTTATGATGGAAGATGTTCATGCACTTGGCTTTAACTATTGTTTTAACTCGGCAATAAATCATTTCAAATCGAAAGAAATCCCTTTTGGTATTAGTTTTGATTTAGATGGTTTGGATCCACAGTATATTGAAGCGCTAGGCACTCCAGTTGAGGATGGGATTTTGCTACCTGAAGTGTTATCGAGCTTTAAAGAAATGCCAAAAGAGCAATTGCTTGGCGTTGAAATTACCGAATATAATCCAACCTTAGATCATGATAATAAGGGTGTTGATGTGATTGCAAATATCATCGCGGCAATTACGGAGGATAACGGTTTTTTGTCAGAAGATAACGGTGAGTTTGCATCGTTATCTATCTGAGAAACAACTGCTAATAAAATACTTCTCAGCTATCTCTGAAAATGCTTCAATAGGCTCTTGATATCCAAGATAACAAAGGATGGCATAGATGCCAGTCAAGCAATCAATAGATCAATACTATGTTATAGGTAATCCAGTTAAACACAGTTTGTCGCCTCAGATTCACACAGATTTTGCCGCTAAAACAGGGCAGATTATGCGTTATGAGGCGCTAGAAATTTGCCCAGATAATCTAGAGCAAACCTTGAATGTGCTGCGTCTTGATCAAGCTGTCAAAGGCTTAAGCGTTACCTTGCCATTTAAAGAGGAATTATATCGTTATTGCGATAAACTAGATGATCTAGCACAAGAAGCACAAGCGGTTAGCAATGTGATGATCAATAGCAAGCGTGAGTTTATCGGTTTAAATCTTGATGGGCTTGGACTTGTGAATGATATTAAAAATAATTTAAATATCAGCCTGCAGAATAAACGAGTTTTAATCTTGGGTGCCGGTGGTGCGGCTAAAGGCATTTTAGGCGCTATAGTGCGTGAAAATCCAGAAAATATCACGATTGCTAATCGCACCAAAGAAAAAGCGCATAACCTAGTCGCACGCTCAACAAATAGTTCAGTTAAATTGAGTGCCTGTGCTTTAAATGAAATTGCAGGTGTATTTGATATTGTAATCAATGCAACTTCAGCGAGCGTTGCCAAGGAAAACCTACCGTTAAAGCTTCATAATTTCGCAAGTGGTGCATTGGCATATGACTTGATGTATGCACCAAATGGCACAGTTTTTACTGCATGGTGTCAATCACACAATATTCAGGCGATAGATGGCAAGGGGATGTTGTTGGAGTTAAGTAAGATCGCTTTTCAGCACTGGCGTGGCGTGGATGTGCAGTAATTCAACTTGATAAGTAAAATCATATGTTGCATGTAACGCATGATTAAACTATATTTGTTACATGAAACACTATTGATGGAGAATGCTATGCCACGATCAATCCAAGAGCGAGTTAAAAAACATAGAGACGAATTAAAAGCCCAAGGGCTGCGTCCTTTGCAAATTTGGGTTCCAGATACGCGTAAATACGGATTTAAGGAAGAATGTTTAAGACAATCGAAACTTTTGCTAAATGATCAGTATGAGCGCGATACTATGGACTGGCTTGATGATGCTTCTGACAATGAGGGCTGGAAGTGATTAAAAGGGGTGATTTGGTGACGGTTTCTTTACGTGGAGATTATGGCAAACCAAGACCTGCATTGGTTATTCAATCAGATTTATTTGCGGAGCATCCATCGGTGACTATTTTGCCAGTAACCAGTGAAATAAGAGAAACGCCATTGTTTCGATACACTGTTAAAGCCAGTGAAATCAATGGCTTGATGAAAACTTCACAGGTCATGATTGACAAATTGCATACTGTGACAAGGGAGCAAATTGGTGCGCCATTTGGTCGATTAAATAGAAACAACCTGCTAGAAATTGAGAGATTGTTGTCTGTATTTATTGGCATTGCATAAAACTTGATTAGAGAGATCGCGTTTGAAAAACTAGCGACTATAAAGTTGGATCCAAGCTTATACGTTTAATCCTTTTAATCTATTGCTTTCACATCGCTAAATTCTATCAGCATTTGATTGCCTTGTGATTCATTAACAAATATACGTGAAGCATATTTTGTACCCGTCATTTCAATGCTTTGGATGGCTTTATCAAGGGGAGCGCCTAATGGTTTAAGTGCAATATGCCAAGTATCACCGTTTTGCATAAAGTAAATTTTAAAATACTGCTTTAAAGCATCGGTATTACCTTTAAATATCGATAAGAATACGGTCGTAAATGAAAAGACGATCGGTTGCTCTTTTTTGGTGATAACAACAGCAGTTTTGCCTTCGATGGATTGCTTAATGCTGTCTTCAGTAACAATTAAGGTGGATTGGAAGGGCTTTTCTTGCAGCCATTTTAAACCTTGAGTTTTTGATAACTCAAAGCGACCACTGGATTTAAGTGGTTTGGATAGCAGCTTCATAAAACGGGTTTGTGTGAAGTTGCCTGTGACATGGCTGATTTGTGCTTGCTCTTTTTGAACTTCAATAAATGCCTGTTCATTTTTTGCAGATAGTGTATGGTCAAATATATTATCTCTTGAGGCTTGTGCTAAGTTCAATAGTATAAATGCCACCAAAAAAGCAGCGCTTAAGCGTTTAAAGAAAGAGTTAATCATGATGAAAGCCTTCTATTTTTTGGATAAGAATTTTGGGTGATATAAATTGTAATTCGTGATTGTGCAAAGTCACTGCAAGTTGGGTTGTTTGCCCTTTACTTAATTTTTGTCCGGTCGCTTTATCAAAGATCTGATAGCTTATTTTCAGGCGGTTTTGATATTCGATCACTTGGCTGTATACCTCGATAATCTGTCCAAAACTCGCAGGTTTGATGTATTTAATCTGCAAATCAACCACTGGCCACATATAGCCACTTTGCGCCATAGCATAGTAGTTATAACCGATTTTATCTAAAAGCTCACAACGCGCGACTTCAAAGTACTTGACATAATGACCATGCCAAGCGATTTGTAAACTATCAACATCAAAAAATGGTATCACGATATTGGTTATATGAGTGATCGGTTTATCCGTCATTAGACTGCCAAAAATCAAAAAAATTAAACCACTGTGTCGGGTATTTTAGGCAATACTCAGCAAGGAAGTCACTATATTGTTGCGCATAATCAGCCAAATGCTCATGACGTTCGTTGCGTGGTAGGTTAATAGAGTCCGCAAAAGGTTTGAAAATCACATCAAACTGTTTGCCTTTTTTAAGGCATAGCATCGTGTAAACAGGTGCTTTAAGGAGATGTGCTAATAAAAATCCACCCTGAGGAAAATAAGCTTCTTTCCCTAGAAACTGAGCTTTTATCGTACGTTGGTTATTGGTAACTGGTGTGCGATCACACGCGATAATAATGATTTCGCCTTGATCAATTTTTTGCTGCAATTGCATTGCTAAAGTCATATCAAAGTGACTAACGGAAATTAGGCTTAATTGCGAGTGAGGATTGATTTGCGATAAGGTATCATTGAATTTTTGCGCATGTTGATTAAACACCAAGGCATTTATTCGGCTGTTAGGATATGAGTTGGAGATCGCACGCATTATCTCAATTGTGCCAAGATGAGCGGTAAATATAATTGTCCCCTTTTTCTGATCAATGCGTTCAATTAATTCATGGCGATTCGTGAAGTTTAAGTTTTTACGTGTAATTTGCCCATTCCAAACGGCAATTTTATCCACCAAACTCTTGCCAAAGTTAATAAAAATAGGCAATGGTTTGACGTGTATATGATGATTTTGCTGTTGTGCATAAGCATGCAGGTTTTGACAATATGAATTGATTGCTTGGCGTGCCTTACGACTAAATAGATAGAAATAACCTATGACCGGATACGTCAAAAGATAGGCTAAGTGTCGACCCAAAAGCTTTACTGTCCATAATGTCAGCTTAAGTCCGATAATACTGCCTTTTTCACGATGCTTTGACCAGTGAGTTTGTTTTAATTTCGTTTTGTCTGAATCATGCATGGTTTATGGTTTATGGTTTATGGTTTATGGTTTTGCATTTTTAGCATTGCTTGCACTTTTTGCGTTTTCTATATTTAAAATAATGTCGAGGCATATGGTAAAACATAGCAAAAAAAAGTCGAGTATGTAGCCAAGAAATACGCAAATTATCGCGCCATAAACGAAAGTGTGAGCACCCACCAATAGGGTAAATCACCTTGGTTGGAATATAATTAACCTCAATGCCTTGCCAATATGCTTTAATCAGAATCTCAATATCAAAATCCATGCGCATGCCACGAATTTTTGACAGGATGGGTTGAAGTGCTTGCAGTGGATAAACTCTATAGCCACACATGCTTTCAGTGAGTGATTTACTCCATGTCTCAATAGCAACCCAGAAATTGGTAATCTTACGCCCATGTAAGCGTGATTTAGGAATGCTTTGATCATAAATAGGTGCGCCTGAAATCAGACAATCAGGCATATCATAAGCCATCTGTAGAAATTTAGGAGTATCTGCTAAGTCATGCTGATTATCCGCATCAACTTGTAAAGCATGTGTGTAATCATTTGCTGATAACCACGCAAATCCAGCTAAAATAGCAGCACCTTTGCCGCTATTTTGCGGGAGTGAGATGCTTTTAACCCAATCAAATTTTGCAATGATATCATCAATAAAAGACTTTGTTTCGTCGTCACTGCCATCATCGACAATCAGGCAAGTTAAATCATAAGGTTGTAGTGCTGAAACAACCTGCTCTAAAGTGTCACCATGGTTATAAACAGGGATTAAAAAGGCAGGTTTCATAGTTTGATTTTACCGCTTGAGTAAGTGGCATTACCTTTATCAATATAGCGAAATGTCAAAAGGTTTGGCTTTTTGCTAATGCATAATTTTAATGTAGACTCAGGTAAAATCACTCGACTAAATTTAAGTTGTGGAATATTAGCAATGGTTTTTTTGTCAATTTCTAAAAAATAAGCAGCAAAGGCAATGACAAAGTCAGTCTGCGCAATACCAGGCAAAATAGGTGCGTTGTCAAAGTGACCTTTGAAAAAGATCAGATCACGATGAAAGTAAATATCCAGTTCAAGCCGTGTTTCATCCTCATTTTGTGTAATGCTTTGATGAATGATTTGTGGCAGGCGGGTATGATCATTAATCATTGATATCACTTATTGTATTTATGCTGTGAATAGCATCACAAAATGCTTTGATTTTTTGGCGGCATTTTATCCCTTTTTGTGATTCAACGCCACCGCTAACATCAACTGCATAGGGCTTAATGATTGTAATTGCCGATTGCACATTCTCCGCAGTGAGTCCACCTGCAAGGATAATTTTCTGGCGCATATCACTTGGAATGATTGACCAGTCAAAGGTTTGCCCCGAGCCGCCATAAAGATTTGGGTCATAGCTATCAATCAATAAACCTCGTGCCTTGGGGTACGCGTTTTGTGCATTGATGAGTGTGTTAGCATCTTTAGCGCGGATTGCGCGAATATAAGGAAAATTAAATTGTTCACATTCTAAGGCAGTTTCATCGCCATGAAATTGGATAAGGCTGATATTGGCATCAATACCTGCTTGAATCGTTTGTGGTGCGGCATTGACAAAAAGCCCACAGCAACTAACAAAAGGTGGTAATTGACTGATAATTTGTTTGGCTTTAGTAATATCAATAAATCGCGAGGATTTATCATAAAACACAAACCCTAGTGCATCAGCGCCGCAATCAATCGCATACAAGGCGTCATCAAGGTTGGTAATGCCGCAAATTTTAATTCGGGTTTTAGGCATGTTGGATTATGCCATAAAGTTGATTAATGCCGCGGCAACCATCGACGCGGTTGCAACAGTGACCCCCGTGGTTGCCAGAAGTCCATCGACTTTGGTTAGGTGAAATTTCTTGCGATCTTCAACTTGAGGGTCTTTTTCACTTGTGGCTTCTTCGGTAAGGATTGAGATATATTGCGGAAATAGTGGCTCATCGCCAAACTCGCCAGCTTCAAACCCTTCCGCCCAGTAGTTGTGTTCAACAGTTTTCTCGGGAAATGGATTTAACTCATCAGATTGATTTTGTTTGCCATGGGCATAGCCTGACATCCATACTTTTTCCAGCTCATCAAGTTTGTCGACTTGAGCGGAAAGAATAAGTTTTAATCTAGAATCAATTTCATTGGTTTGCATAACAGCTCCATGTTGCTTGTCATTTACCATAAGCGTGCCTAAAAGTTTAGACATAATCAAGTGTAAACTTGGATAACCTAACGAAGGTGGCTAGATTGAAATCTTTATTTAGCAGTCTACTATCACCTTGATAGCCAGTTTGTTATAGTGTCAGGAATTTATCGTTAGTCGTTATTGATAGAGTAAAATGCATAAGAATGATCTTGAAAAGTTGGTTTTGTTACTAAAAGCGCAGAAAGTTTTAGCCTTGCCAACAGAGTCTGTATACGGCTTAAGCACCATCCTTGAGTCAGATGCAGTGGCAAAGATTGTGGCGTTGAAAAAACGCAGTGCCAACAAAGGATTTATTGTGCTTTCAAGTAATATTGAACATTTGCTACGCGTTATTGATGTAACCCAATTAACCGATGATCATCTTGCGAAGCTACAAACACACTATGATAGAGCAACGACGTGGGTGGCGCCTGTTAAACCAGAGTTTCGCTGGTTGACAGGTCCTTTTGAAAGCATTGCCGTGCGCTTGACCACACACCCTTTATTGAGCGAATTAACCAATATGCTTGATCAAGCCATTGTTTCAACCAGTGCCAATATCTCCAATATGCCTGCGGCAGCATCGGCGCGTGAGGTGTATGATTATTTCGGTGAAAAGGTTGATTACATTTATCCACAAGCTGATTTTGTCGCAACCAAGCCATCGAGATTAATTGATTTATTAACAGGAAAGATATTGCGGGAATAACCAAATATCATAAAGTGAAGCATAAGCTGCACGGGTGAGGGGGGTCTTATACGATCAATAAAAAATCTTTAATACCAAAGGAAGCAACCTTCTGCTAGATTAAATGTATTCACAATACATCTGGATTAGCTAGAATGAAAAAACATCTCAAAAAACATAAAGCTTTTTATGTTGCGGCAGCGATTGTTGTTGCCTATTTCGTTATTCATTACTTGATTGTATTTATCTTGATGGAGCACACCATTGCGCATAATGTCGACGTGAAAGCACAGTGGTTGCAAAAGTATGCTGAGATTAAACTTCAGCAATAAAAGCTTTGTCGCTGCCAACGCCATAGGCTAAACTAACTTTCACGCATGATGAGTGATTTTTTATTCAAAGAAAATAATATATGCCAATGAAACTAACATGGAGACAGCGTTTAAGCTGCTTAATAAAAGGTAAGCTTGAAAATATCGACGCTGATCCTGTGACTGACGCTCAGCAGGTCATAGGGTGCGCTGATGAAGATGCAGAAAGCACAGAATCTGCTAAACAGCTATTATCTATTTTGCAAAAAAAAGGGCGCTTATTAGATTTTCTTGCGCAAAACCTTGATCACTATGACAATGAACAAGTGGCAACTGTGGCACGCGTTGTTCATGATCAGTGCAAAAAAGCGCTCGAGTCATACTGTACTTTGGCGCCGGTTTATCACGATCAGGAAAATCACGAGGTTATACTTGAAGCAAATTATGATAAGTATAGTGTTGAGCTCACGGGGAATGTTGTGCACAGTACGCGCTTTAAGGGTAAGTTAATCCACCAAGGTTGGAAAGTAGAGAAAATGCACTTACCCAAAGTAGCCAAAGAAGCAAATCTAGATATATTACAGCCAGCAGAAGTAGAGGTGTTATAAATGTCGCATCATGCAAAATATTTGATTGGAATTGATTTAGGTACAACAAATTGTGCAGTCACCTATAAGAAAATAGCAGATGATGCCGTGATTAATACGTTAGCTATTCCACAGTTTATGGCTAAGAATCAGTATGAATCCAAGACTTTAATGCCATCGTTTTTATATTTACCGAGCTCGTTGGAGCTAAGTCTAGATGATATTGCTTTGCCGTGGCAAAGTGAGACCACGATTTTGGTTGGGGAATATGCTAAAACAAAGGCGCAGACAACACCAAACAGGGTGATATCAAGTGTAAAGAGTTGGCTGTGCCAAGCCACGATTGATAAGCGTAAAGCGTTATTACCATATCAAGCAGCTGAGGGTGTTGAGCGCATATCACCACTTGAGGCATATACTCATTATTTTGAACATATTAAAAAGACATGGAATAGCACTTTTCCAGATGCGCCATTGTTTCAACAAAAGATTATTATTACCATTCCTGCATCCTTTGAGCCTGCAGCGCGCGATTTGACAGCTGAGGCGGCACGTTTGTGTGATTTTGAAGAGGTTACTTTGTTGGAAGAACCGCAAGCATCATTATATGGTTGGATTTACGATCATGAAAAATGGCGTGATCAGTTAACGGCGGATGATGTGATTTTGGTTATAGATGTTGGCGGTGGCACGACGGATTTTTCATTGATAAAGGTCGAAGATGAAGAGGGGACTCTTGCATTAAGGCGTATCGCTGTTGGTGATCATATCTTAATTGGTGGCGATAATATTGACCTTATGTTGGCGCATACTGTGCAGCAGCGCTTATTAGATGGCGGTCAACGCCTAGAGCCATGGCAGATGCAGGCATTAGTGCATAGTTGCAGAAATGCCAAAGAGAAACTATTAAGTGATCAAAACTTAAATGAAATTGCTGTCTCCATTCCTGGACGTTCATCGAATATCTTTGCTAATGCGGTATCAGAAACCTTGACGAAAAAAGATGTTGAAAAAATCATGCTACAAGGCTTTTTCCCTGAGGTTGCTATTGAGGATCATCCACATAATGCGCCACGCACGGGGTTGAGTCGTTTCGCTTTAAGCTACACGCAAGAAGCTGCAATTACCAAGCATCTTGCGTTGTTCTTAAGCAAGCAAGCGAAGGCGGATGAAAAATTCATCACGCCGACGGCAGTATTGTTTAATGGTGGCGTGTTTAAACCACAAGTTTTGCGACGTCAATTAATGCAGATTATTAATAAATGGCTTGTCAAAGAAGGGCACCCCGAAGCGTGCGAACTTGAGCATGCAGCTTACGATACTTCAGTTGCTATTGGTGCTAGTGTGTTTGCCGATGCCTTACAAGGCAATGGTATTCGCATTAAAGGGGGCGCGTCGCATTCATTCTATATCGGGATCGAGTCACCAATGCCAGCTATTCCAGGCTTTCAACCACAGATCGAAGCACTTTGTATTGCTGTGCAAGGCATGGAAGCAGAAGAAGAGCTTATATATGAAGCGGAGACGTTCTCATTGGTTGTCGGTGAACCTGTTGAGTTTAGATTCTTTGCGGCAAACCATCGTGCTGATGATTGTTTGGGCGATATCTTTACCGACTGGCAGCAGGCAGGGTTGATTGAGCTATCACCACTGCGCTTGACCTTGTCTGCAGATAACTATACCAATGGTACTTCAGTGCCTGTGCATATTAGTGCGATGCATACTGAGATTGGCACATTAGAGCTCACTGCCAAGGCTTTGGAAAATAATGATCAATGGAAGATTGCATTTGAAACGATTCGATAATTTCTATTTTAACTCTTTTAAAAATAGATAAAGTAGCTTAACATGCCGACTCTTATGGTTTGAATATAATAAAAATTCCCTATGAAATATCACAAAATAACCTTGAGTCTGGCAGGTTTAACTTCACTTTTTGCCGCAGGCATCAACTATGCAAATAATGCTAAAACTGTTGAAGATGCTGATAATCAAACAACAACAGTTGTGAGTAATACGCAAAGCGATAGCGCCACCGAGAAAACAGCAGTAATTCAAGCTGTTACGCCTACCAATGACAAGGCAGATAAAGCAGAAACGCAGTCAAAACCTACAAAAGCTGAAAAAGATAAAAAGGCTAAAAAGCCAGATGGCAGTGATCAGACAGTCTATAACCAATATTATAACTTTCTGCAATTTAATTTAATGCGCAGTGAGAACGCACGCTTGCCATATCACGCAGCAGATACGACCTATCTTGAGATGGAATTTGGTGGTCGCTCTGGTTTTGTTGATTTGTATGGTTACTTAGATGTATTTGATATTTTTAATCAACGCTCAGATGATCGTCATGATGGCGATAATATGTTCTTTAAGATCCAACCAAGATTTTCAATCAATGATATCTTGCACAAGGATCTAAGCATTGGTCCCATTAAAGAGTGGTATGTCTCAACCCTTGCAGAAGTCGGCGATAGACAACTTTTTAATGTTTATATTGGACCGGGTGTTGACGTTGAAGTGCCGTGGCTTGGTAAGGTTGGTGTTAACCTGTATGCGCGTTATGTGCGCGAAAACTATGGCGCGCCAAATGAAAATACGTGGGATGGTTATAAGTTAGCAACTAACTGGTTTAAGCCATTTTATACGTTTGGCAATGGCTCATTCTTATCGTATCAAGGCTATTTTGATTACACTTTTGGAATGGATAAATATGACTCAACGCGCTCAAGCTATTCAATAGAGTGGTTTAATGGTCTATATTGGCACAGCAAGCGATTTGCTGTGGGTTATGGCTTGAAATATTTCGGTAATATGACAGGTATCAAAGATGGTAGCCCAATAAACGGTGGTGGCGTGCAAAATACTACAGGTTGGGGACAGTATTTTGATATTAGCTATGTTTTTGCATAGAGATTTGGGCTATGACCATATTCCTGCCCACTTTGATTATGTAAGCGTTGGCTGAGCGTAAGTCGAAGCCTTTATGAAGTATGATTTTTCCAAGCTACCCTTCGACTTATGCTCAGGGTACGGTGAGCACTTAGTCATAGACGAGATTTGCATATTCATTCTCTGATTGAAAAAAGATCATAAGGTGATATTATTGTCGGCGTTTTAAATGCAATGGAGTTACTATGAAGCTAAAAACAATTATGATCGCATTATCCTCTGCCCCTGTTTTACTATTTGCAAATATTGAGGGGCAACCACAAAACACACACAATGTTCCTAGTGGTTTCTTTATGAGTGCAGCAGGTGGTGCCGCGCAAACTCAGTCATATTATGAAGATTCATGGATGACGATTTGGGGAAACACTAGCCAAAGCATTACCTTTCCGACACAAAATAAAGGGGCGGCAAGTGTTTCTATGGGCTATCAATGGGGCTTTGGTCAAAGTAATACTTGGAAAAATATCTATACTGGTGTCAGTCTTAATTACTATTATTTTGGTGAGGCGATTGATCCAAATGCGAGTAATTACAGTAATGGTCAGGTTGTTAAAACTGAGTATACCCAACTCAATGGTGGTACCGTTGAAGGATTTGTTGGTATGTATTTATCTTCACCGTTAAGTGCTGAGCTTGGTTTAGGTGGCGGTGCTGCAGCGGATGGGCAAGGAGCGCTTGGTATATTTAAGTTTAAACTTGCTTATGATATTACACCTGGATTTAGTGTTTTTGCGCAATACATTAGTGCAGGCTTTACAACTTTTGGCTTTGTTCCATTTGGTTTTGCAAATGCAGTTGTTAATTCGGGTATTAGCGTTGATTCAGAGCAAGTAGGTATTCGTTATGTATTTTAATGTATGATTTGAATGTTGTTTGAAATCATTTATTGGCTTAATAGCTGTAAAATTACCAAATTGTTATAAATATTATCTTCCTTAATTTTTCCTTAATTTTTGTGTATAAAAATGCCATTTACTTGATTGAGAGTATACGCGGGGGTGTGCTAAGCCTGATATGCTCGGTGTGCAAGGTGGTTATGGTAAAGTAGCAGATATTGCGCGCACTGATCTTGATAATGCCAGTAACGGTAATGTTTTTGGTGGTGCTATTGTCGGATTTGATTTTGCTTTGAGTCATACAATTTCATTTGGTGTTGAATCTGGCTATGACTATGGTTATCACATCATCAAAGACAATAATTCAAATCTAAATTATCAAATGATCCCTGTATTAGGTACGTTGAAATTCACCTTGCCATTTGGTTTGCAGCTCTTTGGTAAGGGGGGTATGGCTTATGTCACAGAACGAGTTAATATTGGTGACACAGGGTTCTCGGCAACTGCCAATGCGTGGAAACCAATGGCAGCGGCAGGTGCGGCATATACTTATAAAAACTGGACAGTGTTTGCCCAGTATCAATATGTATTTGGCGATAGTGAAGTTAATAACAAAGACCAAGTCAGCAAATTTAATGCTTTAACCGCGGGTGTGACTTATACCTTTCCATTAGCGTTTTAGTAACCAAACTTCTGCTGCGAGTAATTGGCTAACTCATAAGCATTATCCCCTGTAACTTCAGATGAGTTATAAGCCGGTTGGTTAATCGCCCAGAACATGCTGCCGCCATATGGTATGGTGGCAATATAATCAATGACTGATTTGTCCACCGTCATGCCTTCCCAGACACCGCCTGCGGCTTGCCCACCAGGTTCAAAGCCCATCACGATTTTAGACGGGTCAACATGTTGGGCAAAGGTGTCAAACACATGTTTGTAGACTTCCATTGACCATGTTTGACCATTTGGCATGTCATTTGGATCGACGTCATACGCCATAATGTTAACCCAGTCGACAACAGCATTAAGTGAGCTACCATGTGCTTTTAACCAGTTGTTAATCGCTAAACCCTCTCCGTCCGACTGATAATGTGAGAAACCATATTCACTAGCATTTTGCATAAACGCATTGAAGCGGGTCGTGTAACCAATTTGTTTATCGTGCATACCTGCTTTATCAAGCGCTTGTCTTAGTTTTAATAAGGTTTCAGCAAGTGTCTTAAGTTGCTGCTCAGTGATCGCTTGATCTTGACTTAAGTGTTCCCAGTCGAAATCAACACCATCTCCAGAGAGCTTGAGTAATTCAACGACTTTGTTGACAAAGGTGTCAATTTGCTCAGGTTTAATCGTTTTTGTTAGATCTGACCAACCACCAATTGCCCAGATAAATTTACCATTATTGTTATGCACTGCTGTGATTAAGGCATCAATTTTGAGCTTTTGCCAATTATATGGATTTTGCCACGCAGGGTCAGTGGTTGTCATAACATCAATTACATTAGCTTGCGTCATTGATTCATAGATGGCTTGCCCATCCCAGTAAGCAGCTTGTGGATTGTCTGGGTTTGGCGATTTAGCAAGGGTTAAGAATGAATAAAGGACATGTGTGTATGGCTTGATATCATTACTGTAATAAGCCGGATCAGATGTGTTTGTAGAACCCTGTGGACGCAGTGCGCCTTTCCAGTTTTCCCAATATCCAGTAATAAACTGCTTAGTTGTTGGGATAGGCGATTTGTTAAATGCCAATGCCACATCTGTGGTTTTATTTTCGCTAATTGCAATAGTTTGCGGGTTATCGAGGCTATAACGATAACCATCTACGGTAAAAGTATTAGCCGTTACATTATAGGATTGATTGGCTGCTAAGCTGATCGTTGTATCTTTAGGTATTTCTAGATCATGCGTTTCTTTATCGTCACCCGTGAAATAGACTGTCGCACTATGGCCATCAAGTCCTGTGGCACTAACTTCAGCGGTTCCTGTAGGAATTCTTACTTCTGTATAGGACATCTGAATGGTTTTCCGTCCTTGGCTCATATTGATATCAGCCTCGGATTTGCCATCAAAGGTAAAGCTATATTTAGACAATGAACCGGTCATTGGGTCAGCACTCAATACATAATCTGTATTTTTATCTAACACAAAAGTTGACTTGTCATTCCAGCTAGTTTCTTGATGTGAAATATTCTGGGTTTGTTTGTTTAAGAGATTCAGCGTAACACTATCATGTGTGACATCAGTCGGTTTTGCTCGATGTAATGTAACAATAAGCTCAGCGCTTTGATTTTTATAAGACACTTGCGCACTTGCTTGTGGTTGCTCTTTTGATAAGCTCACAAGGCTAGGGATCATCGTGATCTCTAGTATTTTGCCATCAACAACAGCTGATGCGCTTAAGCTATATTCGCCATAAGGGATATCTTTGACAGTAGCGGTTGTCGCAAAGTCGATGGTTGTTATGTAGCCAGTGTCTTTACCGGTAATAGTGATTTTGGTATTGGCAGGCAATGGGTCAGAGCCCTCGGCAATGCTAAAATGCATCTGACCTTTTTGCTCAATCGGTGTGTCACCATGTGGATAAAAGGCAGATGAAATAATATTTTCACCTTTGACAGGATTGCTACTCCAAATTAATTGAGCATTGACAGGCATTATTGTCTTTGGTTGCCACCATTGATTACCTTCTTGGAATTGATCAAATTTAAAGGTGGTTACTTTATTATCACCAAGTTGTGTCACAGTGTTGGTGGTGGCAGGCCAAGCGATATCAAATGTAGGCGATAAGATATAGGCGCTAGCATAAGAAGTATTACCAATGATTTTAAGCTCAGCATCTCTTAGATCAATATCTTTATTACAGTGGTTAGTCAGCGTCAAACTCGTTGCTTTCCATGGATCGGGCCATTGAGTGCCTGCATTAAATTCAACCTGCATACAGCTAAGGGGCTCAGGGGCTGATAAAGCAAATGCTGAGCTACTTAAAAGGGTTGTTAATATCGCGCTTGAGATGATTTTCCTTGATAGTGCCATGATGTTTCTCCTTATTTCTGCTGATATAAAATACGCTGCCTTATTAGGTGTTTGGCTGAGTTTAAATAAGTGCGTCATTGCAAAATGCCAGATTATTATATAAGCGGCTTGCTGGGCTGTTTAGTGTACTAAGTCTATATTTTGTGTGCGTATGTTGATCTTTTTTATTGAGATAATGACTGTGTATTGATCGTAATAAATATGCAAAATTGACTGTGTTGAATAATGTTTCAAGATGAATTGTATACTCATCGTAAAATGGTTTGTGATGGGTATATGCTAAGAAATACTGCCACATGCCAATGTGCTCAGATATACTGGTTGGCGTAAATATCATAAGGGTAGATTTATGCAAATATATGATGTCGTTGTTGTGGGTAGTGGTGTTGCAGGTCTTGCTGCAGCCAATAATCTCATGCTAAATGGTTTTGATGTATTGGTGCTTGAGGCACGTGATCGTGTTGGTGGGCGCGTGCATAGCCAGTGCTTTGCTGGAGAGACGGTTGATCTTGGCGCGTCTTGGATTCATGGCGTACAAGAGAACCCGATCACACGCTTGGCTAAAAAGCATAATATCAGTACGTGGCGCTCACAAATGAGTGGACCATCGCCTGATAATATTTTGCATCGCGAGATGTATGATCAGGAGTTTAATTTATTAAGTCATGAACAAAAGCTTAAAATTGCTAATTGGATGGCGGATTTTCTTGATTATCTTGAAGGTGTGCAAATCGATGAGGAAAGTCATTTAAGATCTATTGCGGATATCAAACAGCAGTTTATTGTCGACAATCAAATTGCCAAAGAAGACGCACTTTATATTGACTATATTGCTGATACGTTGTTTTTGTATGAATATGCTATTGAGGCTAAATCACTTTCAGCGGAAAGTCATCATGCAGATATTGATTTTGCAGGGAGTGATTTATTGTTTCCTCAAGGCTATGCGCAGATTACTAATTTACTTGCTAAGCATTTAGATATTCGTCTAAGCGATCCGGTGCAAAACATCGACTATAGTGGCGATTTGGTGCAAATTGCCACAGAAAAAAATCAATATCAAGCAAACTACGTATTAGTTACCGTGCCGCTAGGTGTGCTAAAACATGCGGATATTGGCTTTAATCCCTATTTGCCACAATCTAAGCGTAAATCGATTCAGCAACTTGAAATGGGTGTGTTAAATAAAATCTATCTAGAGTTTGAGGAAGTTTTCTGGGATAAAGAGGCTCAAAGTATTGCCTGCTTATCGTTAGAGCATCGAATTGCACGCGAGATGATGAACTTCTATCCCTTAACTAAAAAACCGATTTTAATGGCATTTACTGCGGGTGTTGTTGGAAAACAGCTTGAGCAATTAAGTGATCGCGAACTGCTTGCATTGATTATTGACTCGCTCAAACATATGTATGGCGAAAATCTACCCAAGCTTAAAAGTTATTGCATTACTCGTTGGGCGAATGATGAATATAGCTACGGCTCTTATTCTTATTTGCCGGTTGGCGTTAAAGCAAAACGTCGGCAAAGATTAGGTAAACCGGTTGATAATAAGCTGTTCTTTGCTGGTGAGGCAACGTCGTTTTATTTCCCATCAACTGTGCATGGTGCCTTTTTAAGTGGTGTGCGTTCAGCGTATCAGATTTTGCAAATCGATTTATTAACCGAAGATGTGCGTAAACGTACAGCCATTGTTGAGGATCCTTATTTATAGTAGTAAGTAGTAGCAAGCTCCCTGAGCGTTAGTCGAAGGGAGTTGTCTAAGCGCACAATGAATGATGGCTTCGACTACGCTCAGCCAACGTTTATTTTAAGCTAAATGCCTAAGCAATGGTGTATTGGGAATCATGGATATTCGGGTCAAGCCCGAATATGACGACTTGCAGTCCTTCTCGGACTTGATCCGAGGATCCAAAGAAATACCTGATAATATTTGCATAGCTACTTATATTTACAACAATACAAAGTGAGTAAAAAATGAGAGAGATTACAATATTAGCGAATGATTTGGTGCGCTTGGAGCCATTATCTCTTTCGCATTTAGACGGTTTAGAGCAGGCGACTCAAGATGGCAATTTATGGGAGCTGTGGTTTACGATCGTACCGACACCTCAAGATATGAAGAAAGATATTGAGCGCAGATTAAAACTATATCAACAAGGCAGTATGCTGCCCTATACGGTCATTTGTCAGCAAAGTGGCAAAATTCTGGGCGTGACCAGTTATATGAACATTGATCACGAGCAAAATCGCTTAGAAATTGGTAGCACATGGTATGCCAAATCTGTGCAAGGTACAGCAATTAATGTTGCGTGTAAGCTACTGCTTTTGGAGCATGCGTTTGAGGTGTTTAAGTGTGTTGCTGTTGAGTTTAGAACACATCATCTGAATTTTGCATCGCGACGTGCCATAGAGTCTATTGGCGCCAAATTGGATGGCATTTTACGCAATCATCGCAGGATGCATAATGGTACACTGCGTGATACCTGTGTTTATAGTATTATCGACTCTGAATGGGAAGCTATCAAAGCACATTTGAGTTATAAGTTAATGGCGAAGCAGCAAAGACAATGATTATTAACTGAAGTCACGCATTTAGAAAAACTATGATTTTATAAACACCCCGTCAGCCTACGGCTGCCACCCCTCTTGCAAAGAGGGGAATTGGGCAAAGGTGATTTTACATTCCCCTCTTTGCAAGAGGGGTGCCGAGCTTGCGAGGCGGGGTGTTGAAATAGCAAAATGAGTAATTTTAGTAAATCACGTGAATGTTGGAGCAATAGTAAATGAACGTGAGAAGTTTAGAAGTATTTAAAACATTGGCAGAAACGCTTAGTTTTAGTAAAACCGCAGAGCGCTGTTATTTAAGCCCTTCGGCGGTGACAAGAGTCATTCAAAAGCTTGAAGAAAGCTATGAGGCAAGTTTTTTCGAGCGCAATAACCGTAATGTTTCACTAACGGATGCAGGTCAATATATGTATGACTTTAGCCTTAAAGTGCTTGATGCAAATGATGAGTTATTTGCGTTACTGCATCCAGATGAGGATAATTTGCGCGGTGATATTCGCCTGTTTTGTACGGTGACAGCGTCATATGTGATTTTGCCACGGATTATTGAAGCGCTTAATACGCGCTATCCCAATGTTCAGTTGCAATTAGAAACAGGGTCAATGCAAAATGCGCTTAATTTGGTTGCGAGTAACCAAATGGATGCGGGCATTTCATTTATTGATGAGCATAAGCTTGATGATAATCTCTGTGCCCATCCTGTGCTTATCACCAGTATGGTTTTAGTCGTGTCAAAAGAAAGTGATGTGCAGTCGATTGATCAAGCCTTAGCACAATACCCTTTTATTATGCCCATTCAGTTTTTAAACGATAACACGATAGATAAATGGCTAATAGGGCAAAAACAATCACCGCGAATATATGGCGAAGTCGATGGTAATGAAGCGATTTTATCGCTTGTTGCATCGGGTGTTGGCGTGTCTGTGCTGCCGAGGGTTGTCGTTGAACATAATCATTTGGCTAATAAAATCAAAATGCTCAGTATTGCTGATATGACGGCAGTAACGGTAGGTATTGTGATGCGTAAACAATCACTAAAATCACCGGTAAAGCTTAAGTTTTGGCAGCTGTGTCAGAGTTTGGCGCTATTGGATTGTCGTTGATTAAATAATGAAGTGGTACACCACACAGAACGAGAAATTCAATAACAGAAATGCTGTAAAATGACTCACGGGCGGTATATACTCAAAAACGAAAATCAGGATCTGGAAGGGTTTGTAAACAAAATGATTACATTAGATTGTTTGAATAACATGCTTGACGATAGCAAGGTCAAGATTCGCCAAGCTGCAGAGAAGTTTAACCTTACGATTGATGACGAGCAGATCAATCGTTTGATTGATTATTTATCATTGCTTAAAAAGTGGAATAAAACCTATAACATGACGGCAATTACCCAATGGGATGAAATGCTGGTAAAGCATGTTTTTGATAGTATGTCGGTGGTTTCTTTTATTAAAGGCAAACATGTTGTTGATGTAGGTAGTGGCGGTGGTTTGCCAGGTATTGTTTTAGCGATTTTATTACCTGAAGTTAACTTTGTGCTGATTGATAGCGTTGGCAAAAAAGTACGTTTTTTAAGTCATGTTAAGAAAGTGCTTGATTTGGATAATGTCACTGCGGTGAATATTCGCGTTGAGGATTACGAGCCATCGACCTTGTTTGATACGGTGATCTCACGCGCCTTTAGCTCAATTGCTGATTTTGAGCGTTTATGCCGACATTTATTGGCTGTAGATGGGCAAATGATTGCGATGAAAGGGGCTGAAGTTGAGCAAGATACATTAGATGTATTGCCACTAAAATATGAGATATTTGAAGTCGATGTGCCGCTGTTAGATGCTACGCGTCATGTAATCCGGATGTATAAGGCATGAGTAAAATCACAGGGCTCATATTTTGTGCGTTTCTGGCTGTTATTGCTTATATTGTGGCTTTTCTACCCTTTGCCCCTTTTACGATTTATCATCAAAACTTAGAAGTTCATCCATTAGAGCCAATGGTATTGTCAATTATTATTGGTATTATCTGTGGCAATCTATTCTTTCGTCATAAAGCAGCAGCTCATCAGCAGGAAAACTTGCAAGGTGTGATCAGTTCAGCGCGCTTGTGGCAGAAATTGACCCCAGGTGCCAATTTTGCGGCAAAGTCGCTATTGCCGTTAGGTATCGTGCTAATGGGGGTGAAGTTTGATTTACTTTCGGTGCTTAAAGTCTCAGGGCAAGCATTATTGATTAATCTTATTTGTTTATTAATTGCTTATGTCGTTACACTATGGCTATGTAAGCGCTTAGGTGTTGATGAGAAAATGTCAGCACTTATCACCATTGGCACGGCAATATGCGGAGGTTCAGCAATTGTTGCAACAGCTCCCGTTGTCAAAGCCAATCAAACGCAAGTAGCAATTGCGATGACAATCGTGTCATTATATGGCTTAATCGCCATTTTTGTCTTGCCGTTACTAGGACATGCCTTGGGCTTAGATGAGTTTCAATTTGGCGTATGGGCAGGAACATCCATTCAAGCAGTGCCACAAGTGGTGGCAGCAGGCTTTGCTTTTGGTGCGATTGCCGGACAAACAGCGACGATTGTGAAAATGGTCAGGATTTTACTTCTTGCACCGATGGTGATGCTCATTGCTATTAAGCACCATAAGGTCAATAAAGGTGATGCAGAAGTGCAAAAGAAAGTGGCTTGGCATCAGTACTTCCCTAAGTTTATTTTATATTTTTTGGCAGTGGTAGTTCTAAATACCTTGGGGTTGTTTGGCTTTCTAGATCGACTAGCTGATTTTTCAGTAAGCCATTATATTGCCAAAATTTCTGCCTTTTGTATGACGATGGCAATGGTTGGGATTGGTTTAAATACCGACTTAGTTGTCTTGCTTAAATCAGGGGGTAAGCCTTTGTTAGCCGGTGGTTTAGCGATGATTATCCTGCTTGTCATATCACTGGGCTTGATTATTGTGCTGTGACCAGTTTTCAGTTAAATTTTGTATGAGCTCCTTAATTGGCATCGGTCGATAAAAATAATAACCTTGAATACACTCACAGCCTAGCTCAATCAGTTTATCCACTTGTGCTTTGGTTTCAGCGCCCTCAGCAATCAGATTGATATTGAGCTCATTGGCTAATAGTACGATGGCTTTAACGGCACCAATGACGGGCTGATTGTGTGGTTGATCAAGGCGTTGTGTGAAACTTTTGTCAATCTTGATGGTATTAAAACTGTAATTAATAAAGCGATTAAGTGATGAATATTGTGTGCCAAAGTCATCCATGGATAATCCGATATTATGCATTTTTAATTGTGCAAACATTTGACTTATATTAAGTGAATTACCTTCCAAATGCTGCATGAGCTGAGACTCGGTAATTTCAAACTCAATATTTAGCCATTTTGGAATAGGGTGCTGCTTGATCTGTTCAATCAATGATTGCATGTGTGTAGGAAAGTCATATACCACAGGGGAAATATTAAGACTGAGTTTAAAACTTCTGGCAGGTGTTAAATCTAACAGGCAGAAATAGCATAATACTTCATTAACGACATAGTAATTGAGCTTATCGGCAAGTCCCATGCGCTCAACAATTGGAATAAAAATATCCGGACGAATATTGCCAAGCTCAGGGTGGTTTAAACGCATCAGGCTCTCGCAGCCAATGATTGTGCCGTTATGTCCATCGACAAGCGGTTGAAAATGAAAGTAGAAAGATTTCTGAGCAAGTGCTTCATACATATAGTTTTCAAGGGTTTGTTCCGTATGATAGAAGTTGTCGATGGTTTCATCATAGACAACGCAGTCCTGTTTGTGACTCTTGGCATAAAATAACGCCAAATCAGCGCGCCGTAAATTTAAGGTATAATCTAGCTGCGTTATAAATTGTGCAACTCCTAGCGTTGTGCTAATGCTTAGTGTTTTGTAATCTAAGCTATAGGTTTGTTGCATTTTCTCTTGTAGATGCATGCCAAATGCTTGTATAGCCTCGCTCACAGGGAGTGTTACAAGGAGACTAAACTCATTGCCACCAGTGCGTGCAGCAATACTGTTTTTGGATAAAACTTCAGTTAAGCGTTGTGAAAAAGCAATTAGTAGCTTGTCACCTGTGTCATGTGAATAAGTATCATTGATGCGAGAGAATTGGCGAATATCGATCATTACAATATAATGATGGTGTTTAGTGACGGGGAGCAATTTCTTCACAATATTCAAAAAAGCTCGGCGATTATACAGATCAGTCAGACTGTCGGTCATCGCGAGTTTTTCCAAAAGTACCGCCTTTTTGCTAAGTAACGCATTGCGATCATTGACATGTCGTAATAAGCGTGAGGTTAGGCGACGCATGGAGATAATCACAAAACTGATAAACAGCAAACTAAATATCATTAAACCAATCAGCAATAACCAAGAGTAAATAGAGCCTATGTAGGTTGTCGATTGATGATCGCTGCCATGCCAAATAAGGACATGAAAACAGGTAATAATTGCAACCGCAATAAGTATTATACTTGAGAAGATCAGTGCAGACTTCTCGCTGTAAAAACTCAAAGCATAAACGATGGCAAGTCCATAGATAATGCTAACGGGTGATAGCAAGCCATAAAATAAATAATCATTAATAATGGCTATTGCTGCAACAATCAGAATAATATGTGATTTAACTTTGTTACTTAGTTTGGCACGATAAAGCATCAATACAACCAACGCTAAAGCTAGAAATAAGTCCAAAGTGTATTTCAGTGACCAACCACTATCAAACGCGCGAAATACCGACAGTGTACTTAATAAAATCGATGAAATGGCAATCAAGATAAGCATGGCATTAATCAGACGAGTATGTGCCTTTAAGGTGATGGCTTCCTCAAGTGTGCTTTTAGACTGAATAATATGCTTTGCCATAGATTATCCTTATCATCTTCCATGGAAACTTAAGTTGAGTATAGAGCAATAATCGCTTAAATCAGCAATTGACGCTCAAAGTTCAATAAAAAAATAGGCTAAGACTAAATACTCACCCAAAAGTGCCCACCGTACCCTGAGCGTAAGTCGAAGGGTAATCGCACTTCATAGTGGCTTCGACTTATGCTCAGCCAATGCTTACACAATCAAAGTGATCAGGCATATGGTCATAGCCCAAAAATAAAAAAAATAATTAGAGCTATCACATTATCTGGCGATTGGGTATAATTTGCGATCGTATTTTAACTGAGCTAGCATTTTTTAAGGTTTTGCCGATGTCACTAAAAGTCAAAGAGCGCAGACGCGCGCGTTTTCATGCCGTGCAGGCTTTATATCAGCAATCATTAGCGCACACACAAGTCAACGAATTGAAACTACAGTTTTATGCCGATAATGTTGATCGTCATCCTGTTGAATGGGATTTTTTCTATCGTTTAATCGATGGTGTTGCTAAGCATAAAGAAGCCATTGATCAGAAAATCAATCATTATGCGATTAATGATTTGGCGTCAATCAATCCAATCGATTTGGCGATTTTACGCTTAGGTGCGTATGAGCTTATTGATTGCTTAGATGTGCCTTATCAGGTGGTTTTAAATGAGTATGTTGATCAAGCAAAAGAGCTAGGCACTGAAGAAGGACATCGTTTTGTTAATGGGCTCTTGGATAAAATTGCCAAAGAAATGAGACAGCAGTAGTTCTAAATTTCTGATCAGTGGTATATGCCACTATAAAATATAACCCAAGATGTATATAATCTTTTGAGCTTCAAATGCTTCAAATATAGGTTATAGACACGATGGAAAAAAAGGTAAGCCGCCTTCGTTGGCAAATGGATCGCATATTTTGGTGTGATTTGTTATTGATAACAATGATTATGGCAATTGCCTTATGTCTTTATGGTCTGCCGGTACTGTTTACGCCTGATGAAGGGCGCTATGCTGAGATTGCGCGTGAGATGGTCGTCAATCATCAATATATCGTGCCACACTTGGATGGCGTGATTTACTTTGAAAAGCCGCCAATGATTTATTGGCTAACTGCTTTGTCACTCAAGATCTTTGGCTTTAATATTTGGGCGGCACGCCTGCCTAATCCAGTGTTATCCATTATTGGTGTGTGGTTTGTATATATCGTTTGTCGTATTGTCTATCAAAAGCGCCGTATATCACTGTGGGCAGCATTGATTACGGGCACATCGATCTTATATTTAGGTGGCGGGCGCTATCTAAACCTTGATGCCGGTGTTGCCTTTTTCTTAACAATAACCATGCTGTCATTCTGGGCATCAAGACAATATCGCCAGACAAGTTGGCAAGCAAATATCTGGCTATTAAATGCCTTTATTTTCTCAGGGCTTGCGGTGATGACCAAAGGGCTCATCGGCATTGTGTTTCCGATGATGATTATTGGCTTATGGGCGCTTATCGTTGGCAGGTATCGCCTGCTGTTAGATTATCGCTTATACCTTGGCTTAATCGTTGTTTTAATCATTTCAGTGCCATGGATTGTTGCGGTTAATAATGAGCACCCTGAATTTTTCCATTACTATGTGATTGTTCAGCAAATCTTGCGTTATGCGACGGATGAGCAAGGGCGACAAATGAGCAAGTTTGTCTATTTTGGCATTTTCATTATCGGCTTTTTCCCTTGGTTTGGCTTCTTACCGCAAGTTTTTAAATCGGTTTTAACCAAGCTTAAAACGCGTGAAAGACATGACAATGAATGGCTTTTGTTTGTCTGGGGTATGGCGATTTTGCTATTTTTTGCGTTTTCAAAATCGATTTTAATGGGCTATTTGATTCCAGTGATAATTCCGTTTGCGATCTTGATTGCGCGACGCATTGACAAGATACTTAACGAATCGACATTACGTAAATCAACCAAGGCGAGCATTGTTGTTGCCTTGGTATTTTTCGTTATTATTGCCATTGCTTTTGTGATCTTGCCATTTATTCCTAACTTTGCGATGTTCTTTAATGAAATTGCAGGTTTCTATTGGCCAGCAGCTGTCGTCTCTCTTATCACTGCTATTGCTGGGTTTATTTATCTGAAGCGCAATAATCTCAAAGCGATTATGCTATGGTTTGTCTGTGCGATGATGATTATTTTAAACTTGGGTTGGTCAGGTTCGCAGTACTTTGCGCAAAAAAGTGTGCGTCCATTGACGAATATTGTCGCACCCTTGCTTAAAACCTACCCGCATGCCATTGTCGCAAATTATGGCGGCTATTATTATGATGCACAGTTTTATCTGGATCGGTTGACGTGGATTGTCGCCAATGAAGGTGAGCTTGCTAATACTGCCAAAATGCCAAACTCAGGGGCAGATAAAACGCTAAGAACCGCAGATCAATTCTGGCCGGTATGGCAAAGCGATCACCGTGTTTTTGTCTTTACCGATGAGAATAATTACAACGCTTACTTTAAGGCAGGGCAGCCTTATCAAGGGTATTTGTTAGCAGAAACACCAAAGCGCTTTTTGTTAACCAATCACCCATTAGCAGAATCAGCCTTTATGCATGGAGGGTAATGCAATGGATAAAAACTATCAGTATTTACACGATAAGTTCAAGTATATTAATGATCTTAATCATGCACTTGAGATGCTGTGCTGGGATGAGGATGTAATGATGCCGATAGGGGGTGCCAAAGCACGCAATAGCGCATTAGCCAGTCTCACAACAACCATTCATCAGCAGTTAAACTTGCCTGAAGTGGCGAGTCGTTTGCAGGATATCGATGAAAGTGCTTTAGATCAATGGCAATTGGCTAATATTAAGCATATGCGTAAAGCTGTTGTTAATGCGACGATTTTACCCGAGCATTTAGTGGCAGACTTGGCGATGACAACCAAAGAGTCGACACAAGCATGGCGCACGCTGCGTGGTCAAAACAATTGGCATGACTTCATGCCGCTTTTGAGCAAAACCGTTGCCTTGGTAAAACAAAAAGCAAAGATTAAAGCAGAGTATTATGGTATTGATGCTTATGACGCATTGCTTGATGAGTTCTCCCCAGGAGTTAACAGGCAATATATCGATCCAATATTTGATGAGCTTAAACACTTTTTGCCGCAAGCCATTCCAATGATTGTTGATAAGCAAAGCAGTGAGGTGAGCTTGCCATTTAACCAAAGCTTTGCCATCGATAAGCAATATGCCTTATCACAAGATCTCATGCGTGTTATTGGCTTTGATTTTAACCATGGTCGCATTGATACTTCACAGCATCCTTTCTGTGGTGGGGTGCCTTCAGATGTACGCATTACCACGCGCTACAATGAACATGACTTTTTATCCAGCGCCTTAGCGGTATGTCATGAAACAGGACATGCCTTATATGAAATGGGTTTACCGCAAAAGTATATTACACAACCTGTAGCCAAAGCATTAGGCATGGCAGTGCATGAGAGCCAATCACTGCTTGTTGAAATGCAAGCGTGTAGTAGCCCTGAGTTTATTGCTATTCTCTCGCAATATGCACAACGTCACTTTGCTCAAAATGACAGCTTATCAAAAGATAACTTGATGAAGCATTTATTAAAGGTGAGACCTGATTTTATCCGTGTTGATGCCGATGAAGTAACTTATCCACTACATGTAATCTTGCGCTATGAGATTGAAAAAGCGCTCTTTGCAGACGAAATCACTGTGGCAGATTTGCCGACTATTTGGCAAGAGAAGATGAGCGCTTATCTCGGTGTTGATACGACGAATAAATATAAAGATGGTGTCATGCAAGATGTACATTGGTCATCTGGTGATTTTGGTTATTTCCCATCCTATGCCTTGGGAGCGTTATTGGCAGCGCAATTCTTTGCTGCAGCGAAGCACAGCAATCCAGAAATCATGCCAAGTATTGCGCAGGGCAATTTCAAGCCATTAATGAGCTGGCTTAATCACAATATTCACCAATATGGCTCGCTATATACGTTTGATGAGTTGATCACAAAGGCTAGTGGTAAGAGTTTAGATGCGAGTGCTTATATCGCGCATGTTAAAGCGCGCTATATGATGTAGCCTTTGAATTTTACCGGAGTTACGCACTTTTGCTATTTCAACACCCCACCTCGCAAGCTCGGCACCCCTCTTGCAAAGAGGGGAATTAAAATCACCGTCGCCCGATTCCCCTCTTTGCAAGAGGGGTGGCAGCCGTAGGCTGACGGGGTGTTTATAAAATCATAGTTTTTCTAAAGTGTGTAACTTCAGAATTTTAGAATTGCTGAACACCGGCAACTTGCCATAAATGCTCACCATCTTTGCGTGTGAAGTGCCAGATTTCTTCAAAGTTTTGCCAGTCACTATGAGCATCTTCTTTAACTTGTCCAACGAACATGACACTTGCAATATATTGATTTGCTTGACGATCACAGCTAATGACTTTGCAGCTCAAATCTTTAAATTGCGCTAATTCATCATTGTGCTCGATGTCATTTAAGACACTGTGATAGAGATCTTCAGTGATATAGCTTCTGATTTTTTCAAGACCTTCTTTATTGTTTAACGCTTGTAGTTGATTAAATAAGTTTAACGCTTGGTGATTAAAGACAGTCTCGGGTGTGCCATCAGCCAATTGACCATTAACGATGCCATTACTTACTGGCGCTGAGTGGTTGTGCTGTTCAGTTGCACTTTCTTGTGCATTGCCTGTAAAGGCATTAGCAGCGCTATGCAATGGTGATGCTTGGTTATGTGATGCATTATTGTTGTTATTTTGCATTTGTTGCTGCATTGCTTTTCTGCGCATAAAGAAAACAAAAAGTGCAATCAATGCGATAACGATAAGTAGTCCTGTCATGCCATGCGCGCTAAAAAGCCAAGCAAAAAGTGCACCCAATCCAAGGGCGGTCAAGATCTTGCCAAAGGTGCCCATACCACCTTTTTTCTGAGCAGTGCTGCCAGCTGCTGTACTATTGTGTGTTTGTGTCGGTGCTGAGCGACTATAACCATGGCTTGAGCCACCGCCAAAACGCTTAGCTTCAGCTAACTGGAAGCCTGACATTGCTAACAGCATAAATGAGAATATCACGCCAATTTTCTTAAGCATCGTATCGTATCCTTTGGTTTTGCTAAATGAAATCTTGCCAATCATAACCAAAAGCTGCCGTAGAAACTAGTTGAATATTTCAGCAGGGTGGTTACTCTTTGATTCTGTTAGTCAGAGGGTGATTTAAAAATAAAACGTGCGTATAAATAGCTAATGGTAATGAGAATAAAGCCAAGACATAAAAACGAAAGAACGCGATAAAGTCCATCAAGTGCCGATGCGTCATATAGAAAAATTTTAGCTGTTGATAGCATGACAAGAACAAATGAGATATAGCGCAATATTTTCCATTGCCATTTAATTGCAAGCGCTAATAATACAATACCTAGCAATAGCCAGATAATTGAGTAACTGTAGATTTCACTATACGTGGTTGCACCAAGCAATAGCTCATTAGGGTGAAAGAAGAAGCGAATATTGAGGTTTAGCCAAATGAAAACAATAATGGCTGCGGCATAATCTAAAACAAAAATATATTTACTCGATAGATAATAGCGTCTTTGAATATATATCCATAGTACGGGGCTAAGATAGGCAAAAGTCAGGAGGTTAAAAACGGTTACACCATCAACATAAGTACCAAATAATGGGTTGTTGATTACGACAATAAAATAGCAGAAACTAAAGAGATTTAATGTATGCGCTGCCTGAGTCACAAAGACCAGACGATATCTTTGACCAAGCCATAGTCCAATGTAGCCAAGCATCCAAAATAAGTTGATGATTAATGTGTGCTTTAATAATGGTAAGACGTGTGTGTTGAAGTTGAAGCACTTTTGGATGAATAGATACGAAAATAATGCAGCAAGCAAGTAACTATAGAGTGAAAATACTTTAACAAGATCTAATGCCTTGGATTTAAAGTGGTAAATACTGGCAAAGGCAAACAATAAAGCGGGTACGGCTACTTCTAAAATTGCCCATGATGAAAAGAGTTGAGAATGCAGCAATGGTGTTTTTAAGATGTGAAGATTTATCAATAAATAGCGCATAAAGCTTAAGGTATATAGTGCAACAAAAATAAGACTAATCCATTTAAAAATGGGTAATCTGCTATGATAGAAAATCCACGAAATAACAGCTGCTTCTGCCGCAAATATAAACGCTAGGTGATGGTAGTTACATAGGATAGCTATTGCAATGCTAATTGAGAATGTCAGTCCTAAGATAACAAAGGCAAGACTGAGGCTCTCAGTAAGACTCAATTGCAATATGCGCCAAATAATCATGGCATAATAAGCGGCAAAAAGCACAGCAATCAAGCTCCATATGACTTGATTTAACATTGGAATCTCGGAGAAATCTGGCAAGGTAAAGTAACCTACAAGAAAAAGTACGCTAAGTGACAGCGTCATTAAGAAACTAACTATATGTCGATTTTTAAGATAATAAAAAAGCCAGAAATAAAATGCTGCACTGATTATTGTTATTCCTATAAGACAGGTTAATAAAATACCGTGCTGTGAGAGTTGATAGGTATGCAAAAGAGCAATATAACTAAAGGCGCTAATTAGCAGTAAAGGCGCATAGAAGTAATAATGCTCTTTTAGTCTAAAAGCGATAAAAGCATAGATAAAGACTACAAAAAAGGTAGCCCAAATGATGAGTTCAGTTGGCATGAGCAATAAAAGCAGCACAATGATTATTGTATTAGCGACAAACCCTAGATGATTGACGAGTGCACTTGCTGTTGTGAGACGCTTATAAGCATATAAGCTATGCTTGCCATTGAGGATTTCGTGTGCATGTTTAAGTTGTGGATAACTTGCAATAAAGATCGTTATAGCGTTGAGTGTAGCAAAGATGCTTAACCAGAATGCTTGATCTTCGGCAAACCAGAAGATAATCCAAGCAAAGTACCACGTCGTATTGAGTGCTGTAACGACAAGTGCTACACGCCACCAGTTTTGAGCGCGGCATAAACACATAAAGCTCAGCAGTATAAGGTATAAATACAAGCAAAGAAGCACAGATGAAATACCTGTTTCAGCAGCAAGTACTGGCATAATAATCGCACCAATAAAGCCTATAATGGCAATGGGTTGCCCAAATCGTAAAGCGCTAAGCAGAGCAATAACCGTGATGGCAATTACCGCAATGGCGGCAACAAAAAGAGGCATGAGTTGATAAATGGATACAGAAACATAAATGCTGCCGTATAAAGTGGCAATACCAATTCCTGATAGCGCTTGTGCAATTCTTTGACCATTTGCCATGCTGGGCTGGCGCAATCGTATCCAGTTGGCGATGAATAATACAGAAATGCCAAAAATAGAGGCTAGGGATAAGCGCATAAACGGGGTAAGTAGGCTGTATTGTAATGAATATTTAATCAAAAAAGCCATAGCAACAATAATGGCAATGGCTCCAATCCAGATAGGAATTTGCATCATGATGAATTTTTCACTGGTGAACCATCGCTTGATAAAAGATATTTGCGGTGAGGGGTTATGCTTTTGATCCATTTCATTGGTTGGCATATTTTGAATGACTAATGAATCTTTTTGAAGTGCTGAGGATGTATTAGCCATTATGCCTTTTGCTGTTTCTATTTCTATCTCAATAGCTTCGGGGATGTGATCTTTATTTGTTACTTCGGGTTTAAAAGAGGTAAGGCTTAGCTTTTTATCTATTTCAGTAAGTTGCTTTTTAAGGTAAATAATCGCTACCGTATTCACCCAAACCATAATAAGACTAACAAATATAAAGCAAGCAAGTAGACCAAACAAAAATAACTCATTCATCATCATTACCCCAGTTAAGATTGATCGCACACATGTTGAGTATAGTCAAAGAAATAATGATGGTTTGCAATTATCAACTATACTCAACCTAAGAATGATTAGATGGAACCTAAACAAACAATGGATATAAGAAATAAACTCCCCTTTTATAGTGGGCTATGTTTGCTACTAGGCTTGGTTGAATCTGCTATTGCAGCAAATGTTGTCGATAATCATGACCAAGATGATTTGCATCCTACGATGGCATTGCATAATTCAGATAATCGACTGGATAATCACTGGTATTTTGGTCCAACGCTAGAGGCGCGCTATACCCATAGTCGTTTGAATCTTTTTAATGTTGTTGGCACAGCTGCAACATCTGAATGGATGGGTGGCGCTATTTTTGGTGTGATTAGCACTTATAATCATTGGCAAGCGCATTGGTATATTCATGGCGCGGCAGGAACAGGGCGCGTTAATCTGCGCGCAAATGATTATAATATTGATCAACACACCAATCTTGAGCATTACTTTGCAACCTCAACTTTAAGTTTTGGTTATGAGTTTATTCAGGGGCGATTTCACATAACCCCAGGTGTTTATACTACGGCAAATTACTCAAAATATCGTACGACTGAGCCGATGATGTTGGCATTGGTCAATACCAGTGGCACCAATCAGGATGATCTATATCTACACGCTGGGGTATTGCAGTCAAGTACATTTCATTTTAATCGTCATTTTTCAATCTCAAGCCGTACTGAGCTTGGTTATATCTATTACAACAATACGCAAGTGGATTTTTATCAAGCCAATGGTTTAGCCACATTGTCACAAAACACCACAAATCATGGTGGATTATATTCATTATTAGGCATTGGCTTTAATTTTGATAGCAGTTATGGGCGCTTTATTATCGCGCCATGGGCAAGCTATATTTATGTTCCTGCGAAAAACCATAGCATTAATAGCAATATCAGTGCCTTTGGCTTAAAGCTTTTATATCTTATGTAGTGCATTGCGCTTGATTGGGAATATACAAGCTCTGACCAATATAAATCTTATTGCTGTTTTGGATCCTGTTATACTTTGCCAAGCAACTTGTTGTGATCTTGTGATGCTTGGCAATTAATGACAGTGTATCGCCTTGTTTAATAACATAGTCAGAAGCTTCGCCAAGTAATTTTATTTGTGAAGCATAGCAAAATGGGTTAAGTAGAAATAGCGCCAGAATAAGCACTATTGTTTTATTGATCATTGATTAGCAAGAGTGTACTGCTGGAATAACAAGCTTTTGACCTACACGGATCTTAGATGGGTTAGTGATGTTATTTTCTTTAGCAATGCAGTTAGCGCCTTTAGTTTTTGATAAGCCATGTGCTACAGCGATATCATATAATGTATCACCTTTTTTCACAGTATATGTTGCATTACCAATAGCTGTTGGTGCTTCAGCTGCAGCTGGCTGATTATGCATTACAGGTTGCTCTTGACCGATTGCATTATTCTCTTCATTTGAGAAATAATTGCTTGGACCCATTGGGATTGTATAAGTCAAACCAACAGAAGCTGTTGCTTGACCCATGCTATGACCACCTTGTGGTAACCAGTTGTATTGGTATTGTGCAAATACGTTCATTGTGCGAGACAATTGGTAACCAGCACCCACTGCAACAACAGGTCTGAAGATTTTGCTATAGTTATCATTGGCGCCAACACGGTTCCATGCATAACCTGCTTTACCAAAGACATTAAACTGTTTGTTGCTGCCAAAGTAGTATTTACCAACTAAGAATAATGGCACATTCCAAACATTGATTTTGTTACCTGCTGTTTTTGATACTTGGTTTGCATATTGCAAATCCATTTCAGCACCAACACTAACGCTGCGATTTAAAGCGTAGTCATAACCAACTAAACCGCCGATTGCGGCACCACCTTTGTGGTTTGCAAAACCATTTTGTGCAAATGAGTAACCGACGTTGCCACCAACGACTAAACCACTTTGAGCGCCAGCATTTGCTGCAGAGATGCTTAATAATGCAATCGCTGATAAGCCAATTATTTTGTTCATTTTTGTCATGAGATAAACCCCCTGTAGATTTGTTTTGTACCAAAGACCTGTTTTGGTTCGCGCAAATTAACGTAAAAATTTGGAAAAATCAAATACGATACGCTTATTTATATTAACATTTCGCTTATTATGATAATCCTTAGCTATAATTGCCAAGGAGTTGATGGAAAGATAAAAAGGAAATTGTTATGCCTCTCATTCAAATATATTTTGGTCGCAAATATCATCCCGTTAGTTATGGTATTCGTTGGGTAACACGTTCACACTTCTCACATGTCGAATTGCAAGTTGACGATGATTGCTATAGCAGTAATGGCTCATTGGGCGTTTATAAGCGCAGTTATGATGACTTGCGCAAATCTCAAGATATGCTAGAAACCTGGCATACAGAAATCAGTGATACACAAAAAAGCGATCTGATGAGTTTTTTAAATAGCCAACTTGGCAAGAAATATGATTACTCATCGGCATTGGGGCTTGGCTTGTGGCGTCGTGACTGGATCGATGAGCATGATAAGTGGTTCTGCTCCGAGCTTATTGATGCCGCATTTAAAGCAGCAAAATCACCGCTAACCAACAGTGACTTTGCTTCACATCGTTTAACGCCAAATGATTTAAGAACCTCATTGGCAATTAAGCGTGAAAAGCTTGAGAAAAATATTCACAACAAGAGTTGGTGGCAGAAATTAAAATTTTTTTAAAGCAATATCCGTATGTTACGTATTCTCATAGGGAGGAGTTACTTGCGTCATAAAAAATTATGAAGGAGTAAAAGAAATAACTACCAATAAATAAATTACCAATTACAATGATAATACTTGATTATTAAATGCGATGGGTTTCGCCCAAAAAAGCTAATTGCTCCCTGAGCGTAAGTCGAAGGGAGTGCTAATAAATTTGACATGTAAGTACCTAAACAATAGTTTCTTGGTAATAATGGATATTTGGGTCAAGCCAGAATATGACAACTCGCTGTCATTCTTGGACTTGATCCGAGAATCTAAAAAAACACCTGATAATATTTGCATAGGTACTTATTATACTGGCTTCGACTTATGCTCAGCCAGCGACTGAGTGTCGATAGATGATAAAGTTGTTATAACCTCTAATTGTGTAATTTAAGAAGGATGTAGTTATGAAAAAAGTGATTGTTGTTGGTGCGACGGGTACGATTGGGCAAGGTGTTTGTGATGCATTGCAAAACCATGGCTATGAGGTTGTGAAAGTATCACGTTCAGGTGATATTGAAGTGGATATTGCCGATCTTAACTCGATCAAAGCCATGTATGACAAGATTGGCTCATTTGATGCTTTGGTATCGACCACGGGTAAAGTAACTTTTAAGTCATTAACTGAAATGACGGAAACTGATTTTATGCTTGGGCTTCACAATAAACTGATGGGACAGGTCAATCTCGTGCAAGAGGGATTAAAATATATTAACGATAATGGCTCATTTACATTAACCACAGGTATTTTAAATTGCGAACCTATCGCCCTTGGTGCCTCGGCAGCAATGGTCAATGCCGCACTTGAAGGTTATATCAAAGCCGCAAGCTTAGAGCTGCGCCAACAAGTGCGTATCAATGCAGTAAGCCCAACGGTTATCACCGAAGCTCTTGCATCTTATGCATCATTTTTCCCTGGTTTTAAATCGGTATCAGCCCATGAGGCAGCACAAGCATATCTAAGATCCGTTGCCGGTATTGAAACTGGCAAGGTTTTTAAAGTCGGGTTTTAATAAAAGCTTCTTTGACATCGAACACCGCAAAATGATTTACGAGCGGTATACCCCGCCAATTGGGCACACAGTTCAACATTTTTTGAGACTCTTTTTGTGTTTCTAACTGCGGTCCAAAATGTGGGGGTGTTTAGTCATAGGCAAACTTCCCAGTGACCGGTTTTCTTAGCGCCAACCCGTTTTAGTAAGTTGTGCTCTTTCAATTTTTTAATTCTGCGTTCAATGGTACTAAGTGCCTTGCCAGTTTGCTCAGCCAGCAGCACATTGGTGATAGTCGGTTCTGTTCTTATTAATTCAAGGATGGTTTGATCAAGTACCGATAGTTTTAAACCTGCATTTAAACCCTTGTTTAATCCTTCACTTAAACCCTCATCTTTAATGGGTAGTGATGTGCTTTCCTCAATGGCATCCAGTATCATTTGCAACATAAATTCGATAAAAGGTGAGCAATCGGTTTTGGCGGTACTACTGCGGATGGCAAGGTAATACGCTTGCTGATGCTGATGCACCAGGCTTTCGACGGGAATATTGATAAAGACAGGCTGCCACTGTGATAGAATCAGCGTTTGCCACAAGCGTCCCATGCGACCATTACCATCAGAGAACGGATGAATAAACTCAAATTCGTAATGAAAAATGCAGCTGGCAATTAAAGGATGCAAGTCAGTAGTGCTTAGCCAGTCCAGTAGCTCATGCATCAACTTGGGTACACGATCGGCCTGTGGCGCCATATGTACCACTTGATCACCCGACATAACACCAACACCCTGACTGCGGTATCTGCCTGCTTCCTCGATCAACCCTTTCATTAACAGTCTGTGTGCAGTCAATAAATCGTTATTATTAGCAGGCTGCCAAGTGTTGATAAGTTCATACGTAGCAATGGCATTTTGAGCTTCCAGTACCTCTTTGGGCGGGGCAATCACACGTTTACCGTCAAGAATGGCAGTGATTTGCTCTTGTGACAGTGTATTGCCCTCAATGGCCAATGACCCCTGTACCGTGCGCATACGATTCACCTTGCGCAGACACAACAACTTCTCCTGCTCAAACTCAGCGCTTAAGCGACCGACAGCCTGACTGATTTCAACCACCAGATTGAGGATTTCGGTAGTGATCGTAAAGGGTGGTTTGTAGCTCATTGTTGCATCCTTACTTTCTATTGGATTATCTTGCTAATGTAGTATATGGCGGCATTATAACAACTTAATAAGCACCTGCATTTAGATTTCCATTACTTCAATGTAAAAGTGTCGGGTTTTAATGGTTTAAACACTTCACGACATCTAAAGCTGCGGCTTTACGTGCAGGTAGCAAGCCGCTTAATATCCCTAAGCTGACGACGGAGATAAACGCCAGTAATACCGCAAAGGGTGAGATGAACCAGATAAACTGGATCTCTTGTACGAATTTTGAGGCGATATATAAGATTAACTCATAGCTGCCAACGCCAAGAATAAAGCCGATAATGCCAGCACTTAAACACAGTAAAATGGCTTCAATCAAATAGCTCCAAAAAATCGTGCGATCTCCTGCACCAATAGCTTTTAATAAGCCGATTTCATATAGATTTTCAGAAATTGATGCCAACATCATATTGGTAATGCCGATGCCTGCCACAACAAGTGACACGATCGAGATCACGGCGAGCATTAGCGTGAAGATATTTAAGAAAGTTTGGATATTGTGCAATAGATCAATATCCGGTGACACCATAAAGGTGCCGCTATTGCCATATTTGCTGGTGAAGTAATTTTTAAGCGCGTCACTGACTGGAATGACAGCATTTACATCATCAACACTAAAATAAAACTGTGCTAAAAAGCTCCAATTAACCTTTTGTAAGTAGGTGAAAGGCAAGAGAACCTGAGTGTTGATATTATTCCAAGCATCACTGCTTGAGCTAGATTTTTTCTTCAGTACACCGATGACAAAACAGGTATAACTACCACCATAATCACCGATTTTAATGACATTGCCAATTGCGCTTTGTGTTGGGAAAAGCTCGCGATTAATATCATTACCAATAATGCAGACGTTATCGGCATTTTGAATATCGAGTGCCGAGAAATTTCGTCCTTGCGCTAAGTGTGTATTCACGATAGGTAAGAAATATTCATTAACGCCTTGAATTGAGATTTGATTTTGATGCACTTTGTTACTATTAAAAATCACACTATTGGCATAGCTGCTAATCGAAGGCGATAGCATGGTAATCTGTGGGAAAATCCGCTTTATCGGTATGAGATCATCTTTAACCGAAAGTTGCTCAAATGCGGAATTGCTATGATCTGATGCTGATTGCATCCAGTTTTTATAGGCATAGAATAATACCGTTTTTGCGCCCAACTTATCATAAGACGCTAGAATTTTATCCTTAGCATATTGTCCAAGCGTCATCATCACAATAATGGAAGCAACACCGATAATTACGCCCAAAGCAGTCAATAGTGTTTGACCTTTTTTGATCATCAAGGTGCGCAAGGCTAAAGCAAAAATTCGTGTTAAGGCATGTGTGTAGCTGCTGCTTGAGCTTGGCTTTTGTCTATTGGCTTGATTTGTTGCTAAGTCGTTCTTTTCGGAGGAATTTGCTTGGTTGTCCTTTTTAATATCTGCAAGCACTTTACCATCTTTAATCTCGATGGTGCGCGGCGCAAATTCTGCAATTTCCTTATCGTGTGTTACTAAAATAATCGTTTTGCCGCGTTGATTGAGCTTGGTTAATAGCGCCATAATGTTCTGGGTATTGTGACTATCCAAATTACCTGTTGGTTCATCGGCAAGGATAATGTCGGCATCACGCATCAAAGCTCTGGCAATTGCGACACGTTGTTGCTCACCGCCTGATAGTTCTTTAGGATAATGATCTAAACGATGGGCAATGCCGACTTCTTTAGCAATGTCATGCGCTTTTTGTTTTAATGCTTTGCGATCATGTTGAATGTTGATCGGGTAATTCATCGGTAATAGGATGTTATCGAGCACACTGAGCTTGGGTAATAGATGAAATTGCTGAAACACAAAGCCAATATGTTTAGCACGTATCTGTGCTAGCTTACGACTATCAGCATGTGCAAGTGACTCGCTATTGATTTTGATGTTGCCTGATTCAAGTGTCAGCATTGCACCTAATAAATGCAGTAGCGTTGACTTACCTGATCCTGACGCCCCGACAATGGCAACAAACTCACCTTGTGTGATGTTGAGATTAATATCATGTAGCACAGGCGTTGATTTCATTGCGCCATGGTAGCTAAAACTAAGACTGTTTACCTCGTACGCCAAACTCATATGGCTATACTCCGCTGAAGTAATTGATTGGCTCAACTTGATCACCGACCGTTAAGCCTTTGGTGATTTCAACATCTTGGGTGGTTTGTATGCCTAAGCTGACTTCTTGCATTTTACCATTGCTCAATTTGACATAGTTATGCCCATCTTGAATGCGAATATATTGTTTAGGAAGAGCGATGACATCTTGTTTTTCATCAATGTAAATATCACAAACAACATTCATTCCTGGTAAAAGATCAGCATTCTTTGTTGTAATAAGCACCCTTATCGGGTAAGTGGTCTGTTGTGTCGAATTAAATGATGTCCCCGAATTATTTGGTGAGGGCGCCAGAGCAACGCTAGTGATAACACCATCAAAGCTGGTATTGTTGTTAGCTGAGGCCTTGATCATGACTTTTAAGCCTTTTTTCATTTGCAATATGTTTGATTCGGCGATATCTGCGGTGACATAAAGTTTTGATAAATCATCGACTTTGAGAATAAAGTCACTATTCTGAGTGCTACCTGAACCTTGGGTAACATACTCACCTTCAGATTTTTTGATATAAACCACTGTGCCTGCATAAGGTGCTCTAATCGGGTAGACTTTCTCTGGTGATTGTAGAGAGCTTACGATACTTACAAGAGGATCGCCTTGCACGACGTGCTGCCCTAGGTTAACATAGATTTTTTGGATATAACCAGCATAAGGGGCTGCGACTACGGTTTCTTTATTGGCACTAATCACTCCTGAGGCGGAGATTTTGTTTATCAGCGTTTTTTTGCTTACTGTATAGGGTGTATCTGCTGTCGCTAATGGCTGACTGGTTTTAACAGCGAAGTAATAATAAAGCCCATAGCCAAGCGCAATTAGGATAATAATGGTGATCAGCCATTTAATGATTCTTGAAAACATAACGCTCAATGTCTCCTTTGTAGAAATGATATTGATAGGTGTCTTTTAATAAGCTTGCGTAGAGGTTTAGCATCGTTTGTTCGGCTGTTTGTAAGCTACTTAATGCATTGATTAAATCAAGATAAGACTGACTTCCTGCTTGAAAATTACGCTTCACCGATGTGTAACTTTCTTTGGCGTATTTTTGCAGTTCAATCGCTGTTGGTAGCGTGTCATATTGGTTTTTGAAATCATTAAGCAAATCGGCGAGCGTTTTTTGCACATCGAGTATGTTGCCTTGATTGTCATATTGATTTTTAAGCTTTGTTTCTTCGGCAATGACAATATTGCGATCCAACGTGCCGCCATCAAATAGATTGAAACTCAATGTTAAGGTCGCATTCCAGCCAAATTCTTTGCGTGCGCCAATGCCGCCAAAAAAGCCATTTTGCGCATAAGGATTTTGATAACCGCCATTGATGGAGAAGGAGGCGTTTGGCCAATAATTACGTTTTGCCTGGTTGATACTCCAATCATCTTTTTGCTGTTGTAATTGCCATAATTTATATTGATAGAGATATTGTTCAGAGAAGTGTGTTAATGCTTTAGGGATATCTTTGAGATCTTGTAATGCCAATACATTAAAGCTGAAATCCTGAGGGCTAAAAGCACTAACTCCCATGCTTTTAAGTAGTTCCTGCTTGGCAACTTTGAGGCTTTGTTTTTGTTGCTTCAACGCAATCTCGGTACTTAATAATTGCGTTTTTAAGTTTAGCTCATCCGAGCGTGATTTAAGCCCTTGCTTATATAGGGTGTTGGCACTTAAATACTGCGTTTGATATTGCTGATAAAGTGTTTCTTGCAATTTAAGGTTGTGTACATTGAGTGAGTATTGGACGAAGTTATTAGCTACCTTTTGGATTAGCTGATCCTTAGCATAGCGATAGTTAAGTTGATCAATCGCGGTTTGGATCTTGACTTGGTAATAGTTGGTGATCTTAATACCGTTTTGACTAAAATCTTCCGATAACTGCAAGCCAAAGGTGTTGCCAGTATTAAATCCTGTGCTATTGACTGCGTTGTATGTCGTATCACTTGCTGTTGATGTGCTAACTAAATCAAGCTTTGGCAAGAAGGCAGCAAAGGCATTGTCTTTTTGCAAGGTGCCAATGTTAAGTTGTGACTGTTGCGATTTTAAACTTGGGGCATGCTCAATCGCGTATTGCACAGCTTGCTGTAAACTGAAACTTTTGCAAAACCCAAAAGAAGCCGTCGTGCTTAACATGCATAGGCTAAGATATTTTAGATATTGGTTCATGGGAGTTTTTAGCAGTCAGCAGGCTTTGGAATGATGAGGGTTTGTCCTGCTGCTAAGCGGTTAGGATCTGTTATTTTATTGGCTTTAGAAAGACAGGCCATACTGATATTATTCTTGCGTGCAATACTATATAAGCTATCGCCAATCTCGACTTTATAAGTGACGGGCTTATCATTATCTACAACGTTAGCAACTGCTGAAATTTCTTGAGCTTTTGTTTCAGGTGCGCCGACTGCTTCAATGACTTTGGCTGTGTCATCCGCGGTGGATACCTTGTTAGCTGGTGCTGTATCGTTTGCGGCTACAGCGGCTTTATCTTTAATAACAGGTCCTGCCGGTGTTGATGCGATAACAACGGGTTCTTTGTTTTGACTCGCAAATTGCGCGCAACCGGCTAACAGTAATACACTTGCAGCAACAATATAAAGTTTCTTTTGCATAACTCGCTCCTTCTTTTGATGGTACTTCATCAGTGTAGCTATAAAGCATAAGTGCTGCAAAAGATTTACGGCTGAATTGTGGAGTACAGATGTATATTGTTTGTGAACCATTATAAGGGCGGGGATAATAGAATGAGTCAGACTGCTATCTTAAGCAAATGATATAAATCAACTTTTGATAATAGCTTGTTGCTCAATATGCGTTGTGCTTATGGTGGTATGTTATTCCATATCACCTAATGAGTGCTCACCTTTAATGCGCACAAAAATCTCTTCACGATGTACTGACACCTCTTTAGGTGCGTTTATGCCTAGACGAACTTGATTTCCTTTGACGCCTAAAACAGTGACTGTTACTTCGTCCCCAATCATGACAGTCTCGCCAATTTTTCTTGTTAAAATTAACATGTTAAAGTTACTCCTTATTATATAGCTTTATCTTCCAAAGCTGATTAAACCTATACCAACCCTTTGCAAAGCAAATGCACAACCCCAAGCTTAAAATGCTTTTAGTCCTTGCAAAAAGTATAGACTTAAAATATTTATATGCATCTAAAAACTGGGTAATTCTAAACAAATAAATAAGTTTTACCAGAATTTTATGCATTTAAATTGAAATTGACCAGTTTTGCCACAGCAGCAGTAGGGCTTTAGGTAATTTATCGTTATACTGAAAAAATTATTAAGAAGCACTTATGCTAGATGTTTTTATTTTATAAGTTAAATAAAATTATTCACAGTTACCTAAATGATGAGCAGCGTGCGCTAGTAGCAGATGCTTTTTTATTTGGTGCTGATGCGCATGAGCTGCAGGTTAGAAGCTCTGGCGAGCCTTATTTTACCCATCCGGTAGCAGTTGCTTGCGTATTGGCAGGCATGCGCCTTGATTGTGAAACGGTGATTGCCGCCCTGTTGCATGACACGATTGAAGATACTGACGTTTCATCAGAGATTATTGCCAAACGCTATGGTGAGAAAACAGCACAATTGGTTGAAGGTGTTACCAAGTTAAGTAAGATAGAAACTCATTCAAAGGCAGAACTGCAAGCCGAGAATTTCCGTAAAATGGTTTTGGCAATGGTGCAGGATATTCGTGTTATTTTGATCAAACTTGCTGATCGGTTGCATAATATGACTACCCTTGCGCCACTTCGCCCGGATAAGCGTCGACGAATTGCATTAGAGACTTTGGAGATTTATGCCCCGATTGCGCATAGATTGGGAATGCATCACATTAAAAATTCATTTGAAGAGCTAGCCTTTGAGGCAATGTATCCTTATCGCTATAAGACGCTTAAAACAAAAGTATTACACGCGCAAAAGCATCGTGATCGCTTGTTTCGTAAGATTATGGAGAGATTACAGCATCATTTAGCTGAGCTGTTAGAAAGTGAGCAGCTTGTTTCTGGACGCAAGAAACGTTTGTATAGTATTTATCGCAAAATGCGTGATAAAGAGATGTCATTCTCTGAAATTATGGACATCTATGCTTACAAAGTGATCGCACCAACACGACGTGAGTGTTATATGATCCTAGGCGCAATTCATGAAATTTTTCGACCGATTCCTGGGCGCTTTAAAGACTATATTGCCACACCAAAAGCTAATGGTTATCAGTCATTGCATACCACCGTTTTTGGTCCTTATGGTGTGCCGATCGAAGTGCAGATAAAAACCAAAATGATGGATGATACCGCAGAGAAAGGGGTTGCCGCACATTGGATTTATAAGGCGAAATCATTAAGCCATGATAATGCCCAAAAGTGGCTAGAGAAACTGTCTGATTTGCAGCAAAACGTCACTAAATCAACGGACTTTGTGGAAAGTGTTAAGCTTGATTTATTCCCTGATGAGGTTTATGTGTTCACGCCAAATGGTGAGATTATTGAACTTCCCAAAAGCGCGACCTGCGTTGACTTTGCTTATCACATTCATACCGATATCGGTAATCACTGCATTGCGGCTAAGGTCAATCGCAGAATCACGCCACTAAGTTATGTATTAACCCATGGTGATACCGTTGAGATCATTACCTCGCCTAATGCCCACCCAAATCCCGCATGGCTTGAGTTTATTAAAACAGCGCGAGCAAAACACGCGATAAAGCATGCTTTAAAACGACATGAGCATGAAGAATTTGTGCATATTGGGCAGCAGATTTTGACACAAGCACTACTTAAAAACCATATGGATTTTTCGACTATTTCAGCGGAATTGTTACAAGAAGCGTTAGTTGAGTTTAATTTCCCAGGTATTGCCGAGTTACATGCAGCCATTGGGCAAGCACATTTCTCAGCAAATACGTTTGTGCGTTTTGTTGAGCAAAAACAGCAGCTTGAAAGTGATGGTTATGACTCACAACGCAAATTGCTGATTGATGATAGTTATCTGCGCCAATTAGCAGGCTGTTGTACGCCAATTCCTGATGATCCAATTATTGGTGTATTGATCTCTGATAAAGGATTAATGATTCATCGCATTAAATGTAATGAGTTATTAAAACTTAAAAAAACACATGAAATTATTGAGACACAATGGGCAAAAGACTGTACGGGCTATTATCCGGTGAAGCTGCGTGTGAGTTTGCAGAATGTACAAGGTGCGATTGCCAAAGTTACTGCCAATATCTCGCGCCATGATGCACAAATTTTAAGTTTCAATATTCTGGAGTCGGATGCGCAATACGGCATTGTGCAGACGATGATTGAAGTCAAAGACCGTGTGCATTTGGCACACGTTATCCGTGGGTTAAAGCACTTAAAAATATGTCTTAAAATAGAGCGTATTTAATCAAGAATTCTCTTTGCCTCTTCAAAAGAGCGTTTGACACAGTCCTCAACGGCTAAGCGCGTAAAGTAATTACCCGTTAATGCTAAACTGTTATCTTTGCTTAGCTCACTATTAATCCCGTCAATAAACTGTTGGTGCTGTGATTGATAACATGGCACGCTATTGTTTTTATGTTTTAGATCAATCAATGCATCTTTAGCAATGTTAAGTTTCGATAAAAACCCATTAACTAATTGTTGGTAAGGGATGTTTGTGTTTTTAAAATGCACTGTCATGCCACGATATTTCTCATGCGTTACTGTGTCGCGCGTCACCATCGAAAAGAAGTCTTGATTTACACCAATTAAGCCATTGATTGGTTTGATATGTTTGATCTTGTCTTTATCAAAAACTAAAGCGATTGTTATGAGTTTAGAAATCTCAGGTTGATGCTGAAGATGAATAAGTGGGTGATTAACTTGTGCAAGCAAGCGATAGCAAACATGCCATGGTGTCGCTAAAACCAGCTTATCGGCTGTGAATACACCATTATTTGTGGTGATATGCCATTGTTGGTTTTGCTGCTCAACGCTGATCGCTTGAGTGTTGAGATTGATCTTTGTATTTGGATTGTCTGTGTCTGTAAACAAACTTGACATGCCATGCTCAAAAGTAAAGCTTCGTGGTAAACGTTTATCTTTGGCGCGTGTTTTAAAAAGAAAGTCAGCCGGAAAGTGTTGGCTATCTTGACAAAGTACGGCATCAAAGCAATAACGTAGTGTTTTCTGGTAATTTTGAGATCCAAAGATAAAGCTGAAATATTCTTCAACAGTGCGATCATTAGCCTGACTAAATTTAAATAGCGGCAAGCCAAGACCTGCGCGAATTGGGTTAAGTTTACTTACAACACTGGCAATTTGATGTTGTGTTGTTAGTAGTTTAAAGGGGTGTTTTTCACGTTTTTGCAACTGGTTTAATAATTCGTTATCACGACAAAAGCTAATCAAATGCTGGTAAGAGTTATAAATGGTATGTGTGCCGAGTTCAAGCCAGAAATCACGTGTTTTAGGGCTGTGATAAGTTTCAATACAGCCGCCGAGTTTGTCATTTTGCTCAAGGATGATACTTTTATATCCTTTAAGCGCTGCAAAGTGTGCAAAGCTTACCCCTGAGATACCACCACCTATAATTGCAATCGAATGGTGTTCAGCCATGATAATATTCCTTTTATGCGGATAATGCTTGAACTAATGAAGTTGCGTATGCGCCTGTACCTAGGCTAAAGCTCAGAGTTAAGGTGTTTTCTGATTCGCTATAATCATACTTAAGATCATCGGGATATGCATAGATGCTGCGAAATTGCATCTCGCAATGCGTTGTTAAATACTCAATAAACTTGCCATGAGTTTGCGTAAACTGTTCATATTGGTTCAATGCCTCATTACTGAAGAATAACTTTTGCTGTTTACCAATCAATGGCGCGGCAATGCTTAACGCTTTGGACTCAATCCGCTGTTGGATTTCGCCTTGATTCTCGGCAGTGACTTGAAAGACGCTATTGCCATCACTAAAGCCGATAATATCACCGATTAACGCTATTTGATCTGTGTGGTTTTGTTGGCGAAACTGAACATAAGCGTTGAATAAAAAGCTGCGCATAACCGATAATACAAAGCCATGATCTTTTGGGTTAAGCTTGATTTTACCGTCAATAACATCATGCGCTTGTTGTAGATTATCATGACCAAAACGCTGCTCACCAAAAAGGTTAATAAAGCCATTTTTCATAATATGTTTAATCTTGGGCTCTATTTCTGCAAAGGGTAGTGTTAAATCACGCAACACAAGGGTAAAGCGATTGGCTTTGTGGCTGCTAATCTTAAGCTTTTTATTGTGGCGACTGATGCGTAGGATGTTGCAATTTTCCACATCAAAATCACTAAAATCGATATCAGCTTTTCCCGGATAATATAGCGAGAACCACTGGCGGGTAATTGCGTGTTTATCTTTCAAACCACTGTAGCCGATATCGCGCTGCTTAAGGCCGGTGTATTGAGATAATGCACGAATAATATCCTTGGTATTTAAACCATTTTTTTCGATAAATAGCCAAATATGCTCACCTTTACCGGTTAAATCAAAATCAAAGATTTCTTCAACTAAGAAGTCTTCGTGATAGGTTTTGAGGGCGCCAATCGGTTGACTCATTGTTTTTCTTCACCTTCAGCAGCATAGTCTTTGGGGTATTGTGGCTCATTGTTTAACTGATGGGTTTTTTCTTTATCGCGATAGGCTTTGGGCTGCAATAAAGACTGTCTTGATGGGTCAAGATTAAGCTTAACACTGTATTCTTGCGAATGCTTTTGCAGCTCAGAAAATTGTTGGTAAATGTTTTCCATAATCTCATGTGTTTTATGCACATGTTCATTGATGGTGTTCTGGTAATGAGTCAGTAGTTTTTTGGTTTCATCTAATTCAGTGCTTAGATTTTTGCTACTTTTACGCACGCTTAAGCCAATCACAAGCCCGATGATAAAAGCGGCGATAACACCTAAAATTAATGAAATAAGCATATTTGCTCCTATTGTTGATAAATAAGGGTAACCGCATGGCAGGCGATACCTTCTTTTCTGCCGGTAAACCCAAGTTTTTCAGTCGTAGTTGCCTTGATGTTAACTTGATTTAACGTAAGCTGCAACAGCGTTGCAATACATTGACGCATTTCAAGAATATAAGGGGCAAGCTTTGGCACCTGAGCAACAACAGTGACATCAATATTGGCAATGTCATAACCTTGTGCTTGGATGCCGTGTTGCGCATGCACTAAAAAATCTTTACTTGCTTGATTTTTATGTTTGGGGTCAGTATCAGGGAAATGCTGACCAATATCACCTAAAGCACCAGCACCAAGGATTGCGTCGGTAATGGCATGTAAAATGACATCACCATCGGAGTGCGCTTGAAGTGAAAAAGGTGCATCAACCTCAATGCCGCCAAGCATTAATGGCTTATCTTCGCTACTAATGCGATGCACATCATAGCCGTGACCAATACGAAACATCACTAATCCTCAACACTTAATGGGAAGCTATTGCCAACCCATGCGCGAAAACCACCATCCACTGATATGACATTGTCATAACCCATTTTTTGTAGGTTGTCAGCACTTAATGCTGAGCGAAAACCACCACCGCAATATAAGTACATCTTTTGATTTTTGTTAGGAATGAGTTGTTCAATTTTAACTTCAATAATGCCGCGGCTTAAATGATTGGCGCTAGGCAAGTGCGAGTGCGCAAATTCAGACTCTTCACGGACATCAATAAGAAGACCATCTAATGTGTTATTGTCAAGCATATGTTTAATGTGGAAAACATCGCACTCTTTGATGCGTGTTTTGGCATCATTAACCAGTTTGAGAAATTCAGTATTATGTTGCATCTTACGTCCTTTGCATGTTTCTAACAGTTGATGATTGTACACGTAGTCTCCATCTGTGAGTTAGTGTTTTTAGCCGTTGATTTTTTTGGATCTTGAACTTTGAATCTTCTCTGCTACAGTCGGAGTCAGTGGTATTGCAGGATAAGCTTAAGGATAAGTGATGGCAGTTTTTCAACAAAATGATGTAGCGATCTATTTTGAGCAGCACGGTAAAGGAGCTGATTTGGTGTTGATCGCGGGACTGTCGGCTGATGTGAGCTTTTGGCAAAAAATTGTACCAATATTATCGCAACACTATCGAGTAACAGTGTTTGATAATCGAGGGGTTGGACGATCCACGCAAACCATCAAGCAATTTAGTATTGAGGATATGGCAGCAGATACTCTGTCATTACTTAAGTATTTGGGTATTACTAAAGCGCATATCGTGGGGCACTCTATGGGTGGTGCTATTTTACAGATGATGTTAAAAATAGCACCAGAGGTTATTGATATGGCAATGCTCGTTTGTTCATTGGCGCGCTTGCCAATCATTGCGCGTATGCATGTTGAGTCAGTTGAGGAAGTGATTGCATTGGGCGCACCTTTATCATTAATTGAAAAGATTGTCTTACCATGGATTTACTCTGAAAGTTTACTAAACAACAAAGGGTGTCTTGATGAGGAGATTCATTATCTTACACACCAAGCAGTGCCGCAGTCTAAGTTAGCGCTACATGCACAGATCAATGCGGTTGAAAGCTTTGATATGACAAAGGATCTCGCCCTTATTACGCATCCTGTTGTAGTCGTTGTCAGTGACGAGGATATTCTGACACCAATGTCATTATCACGTGAGATTTGTGATCTATTACCTAATGCAAAACTTGAAATGATACATGGTGCAGGACATATGTTGCCAAGAGAGAAGGCAGATGAGCTGGCGGAATTGATTTTGAAATATTGTCATTAGCGTCGTGAAAGGCTTGAGTGATGCATAATCCAGTAAATAAATAAGCCCCAAACACCAGTAATAAGAACGGTAACAACCCAAGCAAAGTTAGGCATCATTTGTGGGGTGACATTATGCTTGGTGAAATTATTTAAATCACGAATGACTGCTAACGTGCAAACAAGATGCACGATCACAGTGAATGCACTGATAACGTAATAAATGTTTTGATACAGATTGATCACGGCTTGGTGGAAATAATCCATGGTGATTCCCTCATGCTATTTGAATTTTAAAAAATAAACTCAGGTTTTTTGTCAATATCTTTGCGTTGGTTATGCTGGTGATGTTCGCTGATAATCTCAACAACTTCGTCAATTGAGTCAGTCATGATCAAAAGCTCAGTGTCGCCCTCGCTAATAACACCCTCAGCAACAAGCTTTGTCTTAATCCACTCAACCAATCCACCCCAGAAACTGGTGTTAAATAGAATGATAGGCATATGACGCTTTTTCTTAGTTTGCACTAAAGTGGCAATATCAAAAAGCTCGTCCAATGTGCCAAAGCCGCCAGGCATACCGATATATGCCATTGAGTGTTTAACAAACATCGCTTTACGTGTGAAAAAATAACGATAGTGTAAAGAGATATCTTGATGTTGGTTTGGCACTTGTTCAAAAGGTAAGTGAATATTTAAACCAATACTTAAGCCATCGCCTTTTGATGCGCCAATATTGCCTGCTGCCATAATGCCATGACCGCCACCAGTAATGATGCTAAAGCCTTCATTGGATAATCTGCGCGCAATTTCCTCGGCATCTTTAAAGTGTGGCGAGGTGCTTGGCAGGCGGGCTGAGCCAAAGATACTCACCGCGGGTTGAATATCATCCAGGCGTTCATAACCTTCGACAAGTTCTGACATGACTTTGAAAATATTCCAAGTAGCACGTGATTGGTCAAAGTGGACATTGCCATAAGTCGTTGCATCAGTATGCGAACGTGGGTGAACGGTTTTTCTTGTTTTATTCATTTTTTATTATCGTATTCCATGATGATAGCGCAATATGGTAACACAAACGCATAAGTATGCTATGTTAGGTGCTGCGTAATTTAAGAAATTATTGCATAATAAGCCGCAATTGAGCATATCATTAAAACAAAAGGAAACATGATGGGTTTTTTAACAGGTAAAAAAGTTTTAATCGTCGGTCTTTTAAGTAATAAGTCGATTGCCTACGGTGTTGCTGAAGCTATGCATCGCGAGGGTGCTGAGCTTGCATTTACTTATCAAAATGAGCGTTTTAAAGAGCGTATTGAGAAGCTGACTGCACACTATAATCCTGCTGCACTTATAGAGTGTGATGTTACCAATGATGAGCAGATCGATAATGTGTTTGTTGAGCTTGGTAAAAAGTGGGATGGCTTAGATAGTATTATCCACTCAGTGGCTTATGCTCCGGCTGATCAGCTTGAGGGTGATTTTATTTCAGCGGTTAATCGTGAAGGCTTCAAAGTGGCGCATGATATTAGTGCTTACAGTTTTGCGGCATTAGCAAAGGCAGGACGTAGCATGATGCAAAATCGTAATGGCTCTTTAGTGACGCTAACTTATCTTGGTGCTGAGCGCGCGATGCCAAGTTATAACACAATGGGAATTGCTAAAGCATCGCTTGAGGCAACCGTGCGTTATACGGCATTGTCTTTGGGTGCTGAAGGCATTCGTGCTAATGCTGTGTCAGCGGGCCCAATTCGCACATTGGCGGCATCGGGCATTAAGAGCTTCAGAAAAATGCTTGATTACAATGCGCAAGTAGCGCCGCTTAAGCGTAATGTTGATATTATTGAAGTTGGTAATACCGTCGCATTCTTAGCATCTGATCTTGCTAGCGGCATTACGGGTGAAGTGGTCTACGTCGATGCGGGGTATCATTGTGTGAGCATGGGCGGAATGGAGTAATTACTCATCTAACGATTTTAGATATTTCAAAAACTTATGCGCCAGTAATTGGCGCTTACTTTGTTTGATGATCGGTTGATCATTGTTATCTGTAATATAAAAACTATCTTCGATTGAGAATCCAGAGGTGTGAATTCGCGCGCGCGTAATATTAAGATTGTGCATTTCAAAAAAATAGCAAAGTGCAGCAAGAAGACCCGGTCGATCAGGGTATTTAACAATGACCTTGCTGTAGTTTTTATGTCGAGGGCTCAAAATTTGCACATTCTTCTTTAGGCGCTTTATGGTTGATTTATCAGTTACCAAGGCATTTAACTTAGTGGGGGAATAATCTACTTTGTGATGTGTCAATTGTGTTTCTAAATGCTGCTCTAGCCATAGCAGCTCATGCTCGTTTTGCAGTGACTGATAACTTAAATTAGTAATGCTAAATTGATAAAGCATTTGATTATCTGGAAGTTTGAAAAAGCTTGCTTCGGTGATGTTGATGCTGGCTTTATATAGTAGATAACATAGCGATGATAATCTAATTTCCTTATCGGTCATTAAAAACAGTAATAGCGTTTGATTCAAGCTATGATCAAAATGCGTGTGGATTGAAAGACTGTGGTTGTTGTTGATCACCTGTTGGCAAAGTATATTATTTTGCCAGACCAAGGTAGCTAATGCCTGTTCTGTAAAGTAGCGAGCGGGTAGATTCTGCCATAGTGACATGATTATACTGTGATCAGTGCATTCTAGCTGTGTCAGAATTTTCTTTTGCGTTTCACCAACTTGCTCTTTAAGCGTGAGCTTTACGGATTTGCTCAATAACTCGCTAGTGCGTGTATACAGATGCTCAAACATTGTCTGTTGCCACTGTGTCCACAATGCGGGGTTGGTGCCTTTAATATCAGCAATAGTCAAAAGGAACAAGCTATCCAGATAATATTGGCTTTGGCAAAATTCAGCAAATTGCACGATAACCACACCGTCATAGATATCTTCTTTCTTGATCATACGCGAAAATGCCAAGTGATGTTTCACCAACCATGACAGCAAATGGATCTCATCTTGTTTTAAACGCCATATTTCAGCATATTTTTGCACAAGACGCGCACCGAATTTACTATGATCAACGCCGGAACCTTTGCCAATATCATGAAAAAATGCGGCAATATACAATAGTCGTTGCGCGGGATGTTTAAGCATCACCTGATAAGCTAATGGGAAGTCTTGTTCAAAATGAGCTGTCCGCATGCTGCGTAGGTTGCTGATAACCTCAATTGTATGGCGATCAACAGTGTATTGATGATATAGATCAAACTGCATCTGTCCTTTGCTAATGGCAAACTCAGGGATAATTTTTTCAACAATCCCTAAATCCATCATAATACTTAGCGCACCTTTGATATTGTATGGATAGGTGAAAATTGCTAAAAATTGTTGCTGTAATATTTGGTTGGAAAGTAAGTTTTTCTTAGCTAATGCTGCAAGTAGTTGCAGTGTATTGCGAACGATTTGAGCATCAAGCGCTTTAACTTCTTGGTGTTGGCAAAAGTATCTAAAAGGTATCAAAATATTGTTTATATGTGTAGGGTAATTATTCTGTGTATGCTTTAAAATGCCGCCATGGATACTAAAACCATCACCAAGTGCTATATCATTGCTGATTACTTGAGATGCCATTAATTCATGGAAGATGATGCGGTTAATAAGTTTAACGTGACGAATGCTGTTGTAATAATGCTGCATAAATAGCTCAATGCTTTTATGTGGTTTTTTATGCTTAAAACCAAAAAACTCAGCAATCATAAGTTGTTTGTCAATCAGTAGTGAATTTTGCTCGCGTTGATACAAGATATGCAAATAAAAGCGAATAGCAGAAAGCAAGCGATGCGCCTTACTTAAACTCGTTAGCTCGTCTGTAGTAATATAGTAATGCTCAACAAGATAATGTAAATTGACATTAGGGTGGAGATAAATCAATAGCCAGTGAACACTTTGCAAGTAGCGCAGATTGCCAACAGTATTTTTAAGATCGGGTTGTTGGTTGATTGGGAAGTTGCAATCACGGTCAATTTGCTCAGCATATTTGCTATAAATAAAATCACGATGAACAGGGAGATTTTGTTTGCTTTTAACCAATGATTTAAATTGATCAAAAAGGGTATTATTACCACAGATAAGACGCGCATCCAAAATGGCAGTGAGTAAATTTATATCATTATTAGCATGCTGCAGGGCACTTCTGATGGTATGAGTTGAATAGCCAACTTTAATTGGCAAGCTTTGTAATTCCTGAATAAATGTCACAAGTTCGGGATTTTCTAGAGCCTTATCATTTTCTGCCAAAAACAATAAATCAAGATCTGAATATAATGCGCGATCCTGACGACCATAGCCACCGATAGCAATCAAGGAAATATGCGCTATTTGTTGCGGGAAATATTTTATTAATAGCTTATCGATGCGCTTGCTGTAAATGAGCAATGTCTTATAGATAGAGTGTTTTTTCTTAAGAAAAACCTCAGTAACATCATGCATAATGCTTTGGCAGTATTCTTTCATCATGGCGTAGATAACGGCTAAGATAAGGATAATTCTTAGATTTTATACCCATTGCAAACTGCTAGGCAATGAAACACCGCAAATGATTCACGCTACTAGGTAGGACTATTTGCTTCTAAGGAACCTGCGAATGCGTAAAATAAGGTAAGCAACCACAATAAGTGCAATAATCAGTGCAATGATCGGATGTTCTTGCACAATTTGTGGGATAAAAGATAGCGTTGCTGGAATATTCATTTCAGTGATTATTCGTTCTGCTGCATAGCTGCTGTTATAGAGCATTGCCGCGAATGTTGCAAAACATAGTAAAAATCGCATCGTACACCATGGTAGCTATTAAAGTGCAGAGATTGTAGCATGAAAATGTGAGATATTAACCATCGACAAGTAGATTTTTTCTCAATCTTTGTAAAAAATACGCTATTTAAGTCAATTATAAAGTCATTAACTGGCTATAATAGATACTTTTCTTTGATGGTTTTGATTTGGTCACGCACGTGTCCAGCTTCTTCAAACTCGAGATTGCGCGCATGTTCTTTCATCGACTTTTCGAGTTTTTTAACCAATATTATGGCTTCTTTAACACCGAGAACCTCATCAACTGCAATATCTCTCACCTTTTTACGAGCATTATTCTTTGCCGCCTTTTTACTAAATTCAGGTGATAATTCTAATAAGTCACCAACCTTCTTTTTGATGGATGTCGGCGTAATACCGTAATCAGTATTAAACTGCTGTTGTTTGTTGCGCCGCCGCAATGTTTCATCCATCGCGCGCTGCATTGAGCCGGTAATTACCTCGGCGTATAAAATAGCTTTACCATTAATGTGCCTTGCTGCACGTCCAATAGTCTGGATCAATGATCTCTCGGATCTTAAGAAACCTTCTTTATCCGCATCAAAGATTAAAACCGTACTGACTTCAGGCATATCCAAGCCTTCACGTAATAGATTGATGCCGACCAATACATCAAAGACGCCCATGCGTAGATCGCGAATAATCTCAACACGTTCAACGGTGTCAACATCAGCATGAAGATAACGGACATTGACCCCGTGTTCAGATAAGTAATCTGTGAGATCCTCAGCCATACGCTTTGTAAGAGTTGTGATAAGAATACGCTCATCTTTTTGTACTGCTTTGTTAATCTCAGATAATGCATCTTCCACTTGGATGCTGACAGATCTAACTTCAACCAAAGGATCAAGTAATCCTGTTGGGCGTACAACTTGTTCAGCTACATTTTGTTGATGCTCTTTCTCATAATCAGCGGGTGTGGCTGAGACATAAATCGCTTGGGTAACTAATGCCTCGAATTCATGGAATTTAAGCGGACGATTATCCAGTGCCGAAGGCAGACGAAAACCATAATTAACAAGGTTTTCTTTGCGTGAGCGATCTCCTTTATACATGCCGCCAAATTGCGGGATGGTAACGTGCGACTCATCAATCACAATAAATGCATTTTGCGGTAAATAATCCAGTAATGTCGGTGGTGGCTCGCCAGGTGCTCGAGCTGACAAAAGACGTGAATAATTCTCAATGCCTGTGCAATAACCTAATTCATTAATCATTTCAATATCGTATAGTGTGCGCTGCTCAATGCGTTGGGCTTCAATTAGGCGGTTTTCCTTTTGAAAATAGGCAACACGCTCACGTAATTCATCTTTGATTTCCTCAACCATGGTTTTTTGGCGTTCTTTTGAGCTGACATAATGCGTACTTGGGAATATTGTCGCGCGATAGGTATTTGCAGTGACTTTGCCAGTAAGGGGATCGATGAGTTTAATGCTTTCGATTTCATCATCAAATAACTCAACTCTCACGGCATCTTTATCTGAGTCTGCAGGGAATATATCGATAACCTCGCCACGCACACGATAGGTTCCGCGTGAGAAATCCATATCATTGCGGTGATACTGCATGTCACTTAAGCGTCTTAAAATACTGCGTTGATCGATTTGTTCACCGACTTTAAGGTGCAGTAGCATTTGCATATATTGTTCAGGATCACCCAAGCCGTAGATCGCTGACACGGTGGCAACAATGATTACATCTTGGCGTTCTAAAATCGCTTTGGTGGCAGATAAACGCATTTGTTCAACATGTTCATTAATCGATGAATCTTTTTCGATATAAGTGTCTGATGCAGCAACATAAGCTTCTGGTTGGTAATAATCATAATATGATACAAAATATTCCACGGCATTTTTTGGAAAAAACTGTTTCATCTCGGCATATAATTGTGCGGCAAGTGTTTTGTTGTGTGCAAGAATCAACGTAGGGCGCTGAACATTCTGAATGACATTAGCTACTGTATAGGTTTTCCCTGAGCCGGTGACGCCAAGTAATGTTTGGTGTTTTAAGCCTTCTCTTAAACCTTGAGTTAAGGATGCAATTGCGGTTGGTTGGTCTCCTGCGGGAGTGTAGTTTGTATGGAGTTCAAAGGCATTTTGTTTTCTTTCTAAGTGCATTGTGAAGCCGCTAATTTTAATTCAAACACGAGCTATGATAGCAAAGCTGTGCGTTTATGCGACATTAAAACATGGCAATTTGATTACAGTGATTTCAGCGAAAACGTAAGCATTAAAGTGTAGATCTCTTTATGCAAGCTTTAAATTTACTTCTATCCTTAACAGTACAAGAAAATTAAAGAGTTAGATAAGGATATTCATCATGAGTAGCAATATAGAAAGATTTATTTATGCCATTGCTGAAATGCGCTATGAAGAAGCAAGACGTAACCCGCAAGATGAACCGCGCTTTATGTTAAGTTTAGTCACTGAGGAAATTGAGCGGGGCTTAATTGAGGCAACTTTGGCGTATACAGGATTTCATCTAAGTAATACCGCTGAAGTATTAGGCATAAGTCCTGCAACACTGAAAGCTAAAATCAAAAAGTATGATATTTTTGTATTGGATTTTTCAAGTTAGTCATAATGAAAAAAGTTTCAGCAACGATTACCTCGCCCCATGTGGGAGAGGTCGTGCAGCGCAGACTGTGCGGGTGAGGGGTAATTAAAGCTAGCTACTTAAGCGATACCCTCGCGCACTAAATCATGCATGTGGATAATACCAGCAATTTCATTTTGATGATTTAAAACTGCCAATGTGGTAATTTTCAATTGATTCATAAGGCTTAATGCTTCCATTGCCATTGCATCTTCGATAATTGTCTTTGGTCTTTTGCCCATAACTTCTGCAATGTTAAGCCCTTTTTGATAAAGGGATTGTTGGAAGATTCTACGCAAATCACCATCGGTAAAAATGCCATTGAGTGTCTTGTTATCATCAGATATAAGTGTCATTCCTAGACCTTTAGAGCTGATCTCTAAAATCGCATCTTCTAATGTGCTTTGAGATGTAACAATGGGTAGAGATGCACCTGTTTTCATAAGATCAGATACTTTTAACAGTAAGCGTTTACCCAAAGCACCACTTGGGTGTGAGTTGGCGAAATCTTCCGCACTAAAGTTTTTAGCATTTAATAGTGCAATCGCTAAGGCATCACCCAATACCAATGTTGCTGTTGTGCTTGATGTTGGTGCTAAATTGTGCGGGCAAGCTTCTTTTTCAACCCCAAGATTCAGTGAAATATCCGCAGCTTGCGCCAATGCTGACTGCGGTTTGCTAGATATGGCAATAAGTGGGATATCAAGGCGTTTGATCATTGGAATTAATGACGTTAACTCAGGCGTTGAGCCAGAGTTTGAGATGGCAATGACTACATCTTGACGCGTAATCATGCCAAAATCGCCGTGTCCTGCTTCAGCTGGATGGACGAAGAATGCAGGTGTTCCCGTGCTGGCAAGAGTCGCAGCAATCTTTGAGGCGATGTGTCCTGATTTGCCCATACCGATGATAATCACGCGGCCTTGGCATTTGAGAATTAACTCACAAGCTGCGATGAAACTGTCACCAATATGCTTTTTAAGTTGCTCAAGTGTTTCAATTTCAAGATTGATTGTTTTTAGTGCGTCTTGAGCAAAAGGATGGTTTTTTGACATAACAAAATCAAATAATTAAAGTATTTTTAATGCGTGTTATTGTAAGTGAGGATGGGGTAAAACATCAACCTAGTGACATGGACTTAATGTTGCTTTGCTTGTTTGCTTGGCACAGACCTTTTGCAACACAGCATCAATGGTATAAGGAATCTCAGATTTCTGTTGTGTTTTACGACATTTGTATTCGATGATATCGTTCTCTAGTCCGCGCTCACCAATAATAAGTTGATGTGGTGCACCAATTAAATCTGCATCAGCAAACATAATACCAGGGCGTTCTTTGCGATCATCAAATAAAACATCAAAGCCCGCAGCTCTAAGGTCATTATAAAGTTTATTGGCAACCTCAAAGACTTTAGTTGATTTGTGCATATTCATTGGAATGATCGAGATGTCATACGGTGCGATCTCACTTGGCCAAATAATGCCGTTATCATCATGCGATTGCTCGATTGCCGCCGCAATAATGCGTGTGACGCCAAAACCATAGCAGCCCATAATAAGGTCTTGTTTTTTACCATTTTCATCTAGAATATTAGCGTTCATCGCTTTGGAGTAGTTGTCACCCAGTTGGAAAATATGCCCAACTTCAATGCCGCTGGTAAGCTCAAGTGTGCCTTTGCCGTCAGGAGATATGTCGCCGACAACCACATTACGAAGGTCCGCAACATCATAGCTTTTAATGTCGCGATCCCAGTTTGCACCAAAGAAATGAAAAGCATCTTCATTAGCACCACATACAAAGTCGTGTAACATGACAGCGCTATAATCAGCAATCACTTTAATTGGTGAGTTAACAGGACCTAAAGAGCCGATATTGGCATTAAATGCTTGTTGTATTTCGGCTTCCGTGGCAAAAGTAAAAGGTGCGTTGATTTGAGGTAACTTTTCGATTTTGATCTCATTTAACTCATGATCCCCACGTAGCACTAAGGCAAAGAGTGTATTATCACTATCCTTGATAATAATGGTTTTGATCGTGTTTTCAGGTAACAAGTCAAACTTTTGACAAATATCACTAATAGTTTTCAAATCAGGTGTCGCGATCTTTTCAAGTGATTGAGAAGGAGACTTTCGCACCGCGAGATCTGGTTTTAAATACTCTGCCATTTCAATATTCGCAGCATAATCACTTTGATTGCTATAGCAAACAATATCTTCGCCCGCTACGGCAAGTACCTGAAACTCATGCGTTTTGCTACCACCAATGGCGCCAGCATCAGCATTAACGACACGAAATTTAAGCCCCATACGCGTTAGGATATTACAATATGCTTGATGCATTTTCTGATAGGTGTCTTCTAAGCAATCATAATTGCTGTGGAATGAATAAGCATCTTTCATAATAAATTCACGTGCGCGCATCACGCCAAAGCGTGGACGTATCTCATCGCGGAACTTTGTTTGGATTTGATATAGGTTAAGTGGTAGTTGCTTATAGCTTTTAATTTCTTTGCGTGCAATGTCAACAATCGGCTCTTCATGTGTTGGTCCATAGCAGAAATCACGTTCATGGCGATCCTGCATTTTTAGAAGCTCAGGACCAAATTTTTGCCAACGATGCGTTTCTTGCAGTAGCTCAGCGGGCAATATGCTAGGCATTAAAATCTCACAGGCACCTGCGTTATCCATCTCCTCACGGACGATTGTTTGCACTTTTTGCAGCACTTTCATCCCTGTAGGTAGCCATTGATAAATACCTGAGGCAAGTTTGCGAATTAAGCCGGCGCGTAACATATACTGATGACTAATTAATTCAGCGTCTTTTGGCGTTTCTTTTTCAGTGGCAAGTAAAGTTTGCGATACTCTCATATTAGAATCTTGTGAAAAGCAATGTGTGGGGTTACGTTAGCTCGTTTTTTGAGTCGGTTCAAGCGGATTTTCGGAATTTGTTTTATTTGGTTTATCTGTTAAGAATTGATTGCGTAAAAAAGTGTATAAAACCATTGCTAAAGGAGCCGCATAAACCCAGTAAACAACGTGCCCTTTAACGATAATGCTAAAGTTATTGAAATAGAAAATAGAAGTAAGTGTGGCAATAAAGGTAATGCAAGCAAGAAAGAAGATAGCATCAGCGATATAGCGGAGTTTTTGTTTCATGGCGGGTCTCCCATTAAGTAAACTATGCCAATTATATAATGCAAGCATGCAGTTGAATAGTCGCGTTTAATTAAATACTAACATTCCCAAGGATTAATATAAGGTACCTCAAGTGCGTCAAATGGATTTGTGTCACGTGTTGCAATGGTCATTGAGTTTGCTTTGGCAATAGCTGCAATATAGGCGTCCGCTATGCCGACGGTGATACCGCATTTTCGTGCTTTTGCCATTGATAGTGCATAGATTTTTGCAGCATTCTGATCAAAGCTTAAAACTCTATTGGTAAACAATGGCAGTATGGTTGATTCTAGGCTTTCTTCTAGTGTCGTCTTTTTCTTGCCTGAGGGTAATGCTGCAATACCAAATCGAATTTCTGCAATGCTGATGGTTGATAGGTATAGTGCATCGATTAGTTGATCATCAAGCCATTTGATAACGCTTACATTCGGTCGAGGCTTTAATGGTTCTGAAATAACATTAGTATCGACAAGTATCATGTGAAATCCAGTGGTGAAGGTGGTGTTTTGTCACGATGTGTATCAAGTTTGATAACCCCCACCTCTTTGCGGATGCTGGATAATAGGCTGCCTAGCTTCACTTGGCTTTGGTGCTCAACAGCATTTTTTAGTATTTCTCTAATTTCAGCTTCAGTGCTTCTGCCGTGCTTTAATGCTTTTGCTTTTAGTGCACGATGCACATCATCTGGTACATTGCGGATAGTTAGTACAGCCATATCAGTCTCCTAGCGCTTATATATACCCATCACAAACTACTTTACAGGCAAACACCGCAAAATGATTTGCGAGCGATATCATGGAATTTGTGCTGTCAGTATATGAAAATGCTTTCATTTCTGCAAGTTTACGTTTAAATTTCTAATTTAACTATGAAGCTAAAATGAATCTGCTCAATAAGTCTATAATGATGATTGATATATATGTTCTAAATTTAAATAACTTTAATGCGTTGGAAGCGCTTAATATATTACCACTTGAAGTAAGAGATTATGCCAGCGATTTGAAATTGGAGCGTAAGCGTGTTGAGTATATTGCATCGCAATGGTTGCGCTATAAGTTGTTGAGTGAATGCTTAGGTGTTACTACTACTGATCTACAGTTTTCAAAGACCAGCAATGACCGACCATTTCTTGTTGATAGTATTCTTGATTTTAATATCAGTCATACGCGTGATTATGTTGTCATTGCTATTGCCGAAGGACAGCGTGTAGGTATTGATGTACAGACTAAAAAGGAAAAAGTCGATGTGTTAGCGATAGCAAAGCAGTATTTCGCAAAGAGCGAGTATGACTTGATTGTTGCTAAGAAGGGCGATAGTACGCAGCGAGACGTGTTTTATTGGTTATGGGCATATAAAGAGGCAAGCCTTAAACTGACGGGTCAAGGGATTGCCAATGGGTTAAATCGTTATGTTTTTGAAGTAACTGAAAGTGGAGAATGCAAAAAGAAAAATGTCCAAGATATATATTATTTCCATCAACAATTAGATGAAAATACACCGCTGTGCTTAAGTTTTGAGAGAAGCAGTAGCAAGGTTAGACTGAATTTTTTGTAGAATTTAAGGCTATGACCATATTCTTGCCCACTTTAATTGTGTAAGCATTGGCTGAGCGCAAGTCGAAGCCTCTATGAAGTGCGATTTTCCCAAGCTACCCACTTCGACTGATGCTCAGGGTGCAGTGAATATTTAGTCTTAGCCGCATTTAAAGACTGTTAATGGATAGGAAAGTTACTGTTGAGGTGTTGCCGCGCTCTATTGAGAAACATTGAGCTCAGCTTGACCAACAACTGCTTTGCTTGGTGTGTAAACTACTTCAGCTTTCCATACGCCTGGGCATGCGATTGCGCCATTAGCACTTTGATGCTCAAGTGTGCGGTAAGCCCAAGAGTAATCACTGGCTTCTTTATATTTCATGATTGGAAAGGTTGTGCTTACGCAGTGTGATTGGCTAGGTGCAACCCAGTGAAGTTTTAGATCTCCTTGTTTGGCGCCATTCCAGTCAGTATAAATTTTTGCAACTAAACGCCCATCTTTGGCGCTTAGTTTAACTGTTGAGCTTGGTAATGAGCTATTGTTTATAGTTTGCGTTGAGTTGACTGATGCTGGTGCTGACATTGCTGTAACAGATGCATCTGTGCTTTGTGGTGCCGGTGCTTTAGGTGATGTGGCACAAGCAGATAATAATGCGGCACTAGAAACAATGCCAAGTAGTGTGATTTTTCTCATCGTTGTCTTCCTTCTGTTGTATGAACCTATAAGAATCACTGATCACTATAGACCTAATCCTAGCGTATAGCAAAAAGATATCAAGGAGGTTAGAGAAAATTTAATAAAAAATGACGAAAAATTGATTTATGCCGAGTGTTATGGCTTTAAACGATGATGGCAGCGGCAACGCGACGCCCTTCATTTGCAAGGATATTAAAAGTGCGGCATGCGGCAGCTGAGTCCATAAAGTCAATGGATTTTCCTAGACGAGCAAAAGCAATGATGATTTCTTGCGGCGGAATCTGTGATGTTGCACCAGTGCCAAGAAGGTAAATATGAGCATCAAGTTCGATAAGGGCTTCAATAGCATCAAGATTAAGCGCGTCAATGGATTTAACATCCCAGTTATTATTAATAATTGCCTCAGGTGTGATAATCACGCTGTGAGAAAATGTCTGTTGTGATAGTGTCAGCTCGCCAGACTTATAATGTTTAACAAAAATTGGGGTGTCTGGTTTTTCATGTTCTAATTGCATTGTTTGACCTTGAAATTAAAAGATAAATTGAATGAGTAAAGAGAGTTTATTAATTAGTGGTAACAAGATGCTTGCCAGTAAATTTGATTGCCCAAAAGGAATAAATAGCAATAATAATACGATCAAAAATCCCCAACGCTCTAAACGGTTGTATTGCAAGGCTGCTTTATAAGGCAATAATGCGCTAATAACACGACTGCCATCAAGTGGTGGGATGGGTAGTAAATTAAATACCATCAGCATCAAATTGAGTATGACACCAAATTGTGCCATCTGGTGGAAGCCAAAGTTAGGCACAAATTTCCACAACAAGAACCAGATAATTGCCATAATAAAGTTGGCTAAAGGTCCGGCAATTGCCACAAGAATCATATCTTGGCGTGGCTTTTTGAGGTTGTTGAAATTAACAGGCACAGGCTTTGCCCAGCCAAATAAAAAACCAGTGCTTAATAGAAACATTGCAGTTGGCAGAATGATCGTGCCGAGAATATCGATATGCTTAATCGGGTTTAAAGTAACTCGCCCCATAAGATAGGCGGTTTTGTCACCGCGTAATTTGGCGATATAGGCGTGTGCTGCTTCATGTAGTGTGATAGCAAAGAGCATTGGGATGATAAACATCGCAAAACGCATTAAATAAGTGTTTAGATCAGCAGGCATTGTCTATTAGTGCTTTTTTCGTATTATTTCGCAGTGAAATAAGTGTATTATAAAGCCTTAGCAGAATGAAGAATTTATGCCAAGGAACATACAGATGAGCGATGTAGTTACATTAGATTTACCCAAGTTTTCACAAATAGACATTAATAACGCCAAGATGGAAGTGGAAAAGTCCATCCAGTATTGCCGTGATTTAAAAGAGCAATTACTTAAGGAGAGTAATTACACATGGGATAATTTTATTTATCCTTTGGAAGAAGCCGAAGATGCGCTTAGCAAAACTTTTGGTCCTTTGGGGCATTTAAATGCAGTTAAAAATACACCACAGTTGCGTGAAGTCTATCAATATTGTGTTGAGAAAATATCTGAATACTCAACGCAAACAGCGCAGGATGAACGCATGTTAAAGGCGTATCAAATTATTTTGCAACATGATAAAACTTTGGATCAAGCACAGATTAAGGCGATTAATGATGCTATTCGCAGTTTTAAATTATCAGGGGTGGATCTGGAGGGTGATAAGCGCCAAGAGTTTGAGCAAGTCGTTACCAAGCTTGCCAAGTTGCAAAGTGATTTTGAGAATAATGTGCTTGATGCAACGATGGCGTGGCATTATCACACACTAAATGAGGATGAATTAAAAGGCCTATCAGACAGCGCTAAAGAGCAAGCACGTTTAAAGGCGCAAACAGAAGAAAAGGATGGGTTTGTTTTGGGGCTTGACGCACCAACCTATATTTCCGTGATGCAGCAAGCAGATAATCGCAAGTTGCGCGAGACTTTTTATAAAGCCTATGTCACGCGCGCCTCAAGCGAAGCGGACAATAAAAGCTTTGATAATACCAAGGTTATGCAAGAGATTATGCGCTTAAGGGCTGAAGAAGCTAAACTTTTGGGATTTAAAAACTATGCTGAAGTCTCGCTGGCAACGAAGATGGCAACTTCAGTTGATGAGGTGATGCGTTTTATGCATGATTTGCTTCAAAAGGCAAAACCGCATGCACAAAAAGAGCTTCAAGAGCTTCAAGCATTTGCTAAAGAGTCTGGATTGGCTGATGAGCTTAAGCCTTGGGATAGCGTATATTATTCAGATAAAATGAAAAAAGCACGTTATGACTTCACCTCTGAAGAGCTGCGACCTTACTTTCCTGTGACTCACGTGATGAAAGGCTTGTTTAGTGTATTGTCATCTCTTTATGGTATCACAGCGAAGAAGCGTGATGACTGGGATCGCTATCACCCGCAAACAGATTTATATGAATTTTATGATGAAAACAAGCAACTTCGTGGGGCGATTTTGGTTGATTTCTTTGCAAGAGCACAAAAGCGTGATGGTGCGTGGATGGATGAATGTCGTACGCGCTATAAGCGTCTTGATCATTCAGTGCAAACGCCCGTGGCGTATGTTACTTGTAACTTTATGCCTGCCAATGAAGGTGCTGATGCGTTATTGACGCATAATGATGTATTGACTTTATTTCATGAGTTTGGGCATGCCTTGCAGCACATTCTAACGCAAGTGGAATACTTACCTGTTTCAGGGATTAATGGTGTTGAGTGGGATGCTGTTGAGTTACCAAGTCAGTTTATGGAGAATTTCTGTTGGTGTGAAGAAGGATTACAATTGCTGTCACAGCATGTTGAGACCAAACAAAGCTTACCAAAAGAACTATTTCAGAAGCTAGTTGCCTCACGTCAGTATCAATCAGGTTTAGCGATGTTGCGCCAGCTTGAATTTGCGCTGTTTGATATGCAATTACATCAAAGTAGTGTTGAGAGTTTAGATATTCATCAAGTGATCGAAAATGTGCGCCAATCAACAGCCTTGTTAGAGGTGCCTAAGTTTAATCGCTTTGAAAATAGCTTTTCACATATTTTTGCAGGAGGCTATGCGGCGGGCTATTACAGTTACAAATGGGCGGAAGTGTTATCCAGTGATGCTTTTGCGGAATTTGAACAGGGGCAATCAGTATTAAACAAAGTCATTGGTCAGAAGTTTATGCGAATTATTTTGGAGACAGGCGGCTCAGCACCAGCGACCGAGCTATTTGAGAAATTTAAAGGTCAAAAACCTTCAGTTGATGCGCTACTGCGTCACAATGGTATTGTTTAGATGAGCCGAGCCATTGGTGGTGAGGCGGAAAATAAAGCCTTAACGTTTCTAGAGGCCCAAGGTTTTCACTTAATTGCCAAGAACTTTCTAACACCATTAGGTGAGATCGATCTAATTGGTCAAATTGCGGATGTATTGATATTTGTTGAGGTCAAAGCACGAAAATCAGCGCAATTTGGCTCAGCACTAGAAATGGTGACAAAATCTAAACAGATTAAAGTGCGCAAAACAGCGCAAGTTTTTCTGCAGCAACATCGACATTACCAACATGCCGAATGCCGCTTTGATGTCATCGGCATTACAGGAGATGACATCCAGTGGGTGCAGGCGGCTTTTTAAACAGATACTTCGACAGAAAAGTGTAGAAAGTTTCATTTGAATAATGAAAAAATTGTCTATAGCGCGTACAATGTGCGCAAATTTTAAAGTAGACTCAATATAATAAATGACATCATTACATAATTCTCATTCAGAAAAACCTAAGCAATATAAGGCGGTTTCGCTTATTTCCGGTGGTTTAGATTCCATGTTGGCAACCAAGGTGATTGCAGATCAAGGCATTCATGTTGAAGGGATTAACTTCTTCACTGGGTTTTGTGTCGAAGGGCATACGCATGCCATTCGTAAGAAAGATCAAAGCAAAGAAAAACGTAACAATGCCCTATGGGTTGCTGAGCAACTTGGGATTAAACTGCATATTATCGATGTGATTGAAGAGTACAAAGATGTGCTATTAAATCCAAAATATGGCTATGGCGCCAATATGAATCCGTGTTTGGATTGTAAGATATTTATGGTTAAAAAAGCCAAAGAATGGGCGCTTGAAAATGGTTTTGATTTCATTATTACCGGTGAGGTCATTGGTCAGCGCCCGATGTCGCAACGTAAAGACACTATGCCAGTTATTCAAAAGCAGTCAGGTATTGATGATTTATTATTGCGTCCCTTATGCGCTAAAAATCTACCTGAAACCAAGCCTGAGCGCGAAGGTTGGGTTGATCGGGAAAAACTCTTTGGTTTTCATGGGCGCAATCGTACGCCACAATTTGAGCTAGCCAGTTCATATGGTTTTGTTGATTATGCAACTCCTGCTGGAGGTTGCTGCTTTTTAACCGATAAGCAATACTCGGATAAGTTGGTTGATTTATGGAAAGGTCGTAATGACAAGCGTGATTATGATTTTGATGACATTATGTTGTTGAAAGTTGGTCGCCACTTGCGTCCAAAGCCTGAGTTTAAATTGATTATTGCACGCGAAGAAGGTGAAAATAACTTCTTAAATGGTTATAAGCGCCAATTTCCACATATTACTGTTGAAAGTCATGGTGGACCACTGACCTTGATCGATGGCAATTTTGACACTCAAGATGAAGCGTTTGTCGCCAGAATTATTGCGCGCTTCTCACAAGGAAGAGATGCTGAAAAAGTGACTGTGCGTTTTGCTTACCCTGATGGTGTTGCACGTGAGCATACGGTGAAGCCTTTTACTGTTGATGAAGTACAACAAGCGTGGTATGTCTGATGGAAGTTAATGTTGAGCTAGATTTACGTCGCTTATTATGCCCGATGCCTGTGATTAAAACGCAAAATGCGTTAAAAAAGATGACCGCCGGCGAGCAGTTAAAAGTGACGTGTACCGATCCAGGTGTCAAGCATGATATTCCTGCTTGGTGTAAGATCAATGGCTATGCTATCTTAGAGCAACTTGAAATAGATAATGAATTTATTTTTGTGATTAAGGCGTAACAAATGGATCAAGGGTTATTAAGTATTTTGGTGTGTCCTGAGTGTCAATCATCATTGATATACGATAAGCAAAACAAGATGCTTGTCTGTAAAGCGGATAAATTGGCATATCCCATTATTGATGGTGTGCCGCGTATGCTATTAGAAGAAGCCAAGAAGCTAACGCTTGAAGAAGTCAAACACTATGAGTAAGCGCCATATTATTATTCCAGCGCGTTTGCAATCAAGTCGCCTTGCCAATAAGTTATTACTTGATTTGGCAGGTAAACCCATTATTGAACATGTTTATGAGCGCGCATTACAATGTGGCTTTGAGCAAGTGGTGATTGCAACGGATAGTGAAGAAATTCAAGATGTAGCACACAGTTTTAGTGCGACAGTATGTATGACGGCAGCAGATCATCAATCAGGCACTGATCGCTTAGCTGAAGCCGTACAAAAATTAGCAATTGCTGATGAGGATATCGTTGTTAATATCCAAGGGGATGAGCCATTAATTCCGATGGAAAATGTGATTCAAGCTGCTGATTTGTTGGTTGATAGATCGCAAGCGGTAATGGCAACCTTGTGTGAGCGAATAACTGATGAAAATGAAGTGCATGATCCAAATTGCGTAAAAGTCGTCTTTAATCGTGAGCAATATGCTTTGTATTTCTCAAGAGCGCCCATTCCATGGCAGCGTGGTGTGTTTGACCAAGGTGAGATTAAGATGGGAGATCATTATCGTCATATTGGCTTATATGCTTATCGCGCAGGGTTTCTAAAGGTGTATGCACAGATGGAGAAAAGTCCGTTAGAGCAAATTGAGTCTTTAGAGCAATTACGTGTGTTATGGCATAATCAAAAAATTGCAATTGCTGAAGCTAAGGCGTCAACGCCTCCTGGGATTGACACACAAGCTGATTTAGACAAAGTAAGGAAGATGTATGACAGCTTTTGTGCTCGATAAACGTTTAGCTGATTCCAGTAGCCTCATCAAAGATCTTGGTGATGTTCAGTTACGATTATCAAACAACGCACTGGTGACGTGGTTTCTCATCGTACCTAAAGTGTCCGTCACTGAATGGTTTGAGCTTGATCTGGAGATGCAGCTAAGACTCAATGCTTTGATTAATACATTATCCCACTTTCTCAAAGAGGATTTACACGTTGATAAAGTCAATGTTGCGACAATTGGTAATGTCGTCTCACAAATGCACATTCATGTAATCGGGCGCAAAAAAGACGATTTTTGTTGGCCAGATGTCGTGTGGGGTAAAAGCGAAAGCCAAGCATATGAAGCACATCAAAAAGATGACCTTATTTCGAGCTTGCTAACGCTTATTTAAGTTGTTATCAACGGCAGCTAAACTTCTATATTTAACGGAGTTCACTCAAAGTAAATAGTCTTATCTTAAACAATCGGTTCAAATAAATTCAATAGATCATTTTCACTGAGTTTGAAATCAGCTTGTCCATCTTTGTTATACAACCCACTAGCAAGATCCGCTTTTTTCTGCTGAAGTTTTAAGATTTTTTCTTCAACACTGTCTTTGGCAATAAGCTTATAAACTGTGACAGGTTTATCTTGACCAATACGATAGGCGCGATCCGTGGCTTGGGCTTCAACGGCTGGATTCCACCATGGATCAAAGTGAATAACCGTGTCAGCGGCAACAAGATTCAGACCTGTGCCTCCGGCTTTTAGGCTGATTAAGAAAACCGTGATATCAGGGTTGCTACTGAAGTCATCAATCAGTTTTTGGCGATTTTTAGTTTGTCCGGTTAACTGCACATATTGGATCTTATGTTTGCCAAGCTCAAGTGCAATTAAATCAAGCATCTCGACAAATTGTGAGAATACCAGTACTTTACGCTTTTCAGCAGCAAGTTCGGTTAGCATTTCTAGTAAATAATCAAGTTTAGCCGATTCATGCACTTTTTTGGCACTCTCTAGTTTAACTAATTGCGGATGACAACATGATTGACGTAGCTTTAAGAGTGCATCAAGAATATGGATATGGCTCTTGGCAAGCCCTTGTTTTTTCAAGAGCTCACGTACTTTTTTCTCCATTGTCATGCGCACACTTTCATATAGTTGCTTTTGCGTATTAGGCAGCTCAATAATTTCAATCGACTCAGTCTTTTCAGGCAAATCTTTAGCAACTAGCGCTTTGGTGCGTCGAAGCATAAAGGGTGCAATGCGACTTTTCAGTATTTTTAAACGATCGCTGTCTTGATGTTTTTCAATTGGATTTTTGAAGTGCTTACGAAACTGGCTATCATTGCCCAGGAAGCCAGGCATTAAGAAGTTAAATTGCGACCATAGCTCACCCAGATGATTCTCAAGTGGCGTGCCTGTTAAACAAAAGCGATGTTTAGCTGAAAGGGTGAAAATGCTTTGCGCCTGCTTTGTCTTAGCATTTTTAATCGTTTGAGCCTCATCCAAAATCAGTGCGCTATAGGTATTTTGGCGATGAATTTCTTCGTCTTTTAAAATAAGTGGATAGCTTGTGACGACGATATCGTAGTTAAGCAAGTTATCATAATGCTCGGCACGTTCAGAGCCATGCAATAGCAAAATTGTGAGCTTAGGTGTGAATTTCTCAGCTTCTCTAATCCAATTGCCGACAACTGATGTGGGCGCGACGATAAGGCTTGTACCAAAATCTTTATCAGTGTCGTGTTGTAACTGCAGCCAAGTAAGCGTTTGCAGGGTTTTACCAAGTCCCATATCATCGGCTAACAAACCGCCCATTTCATGTTTTGATAAGAAATCCATCCAGCTTACGCCATAGCGCTGATAGTCGCGTAAAGTTGCTTGTACTTCTTTTGGTGTATCTAGTAGTGGTAACTTTGTTGTGTCTTTCAGTGAGTCAACAAAGCGCTTTAAAGCATTGGCTTTACTATAATCAATCGCACCACTTTTGCCTAGTTGTTCCTCAAGACTCATCAGCGCACCGATTTGGTATTTCGAGAGTTTTAAAGTACCGCCACGCTCATCATTTAATTCAAACAATGAGTTAATGACTGGTTCAATAATGCTGTAATCAATTTTTAAACGGTGGTTCTTATCAACAATGGCGACAAGGTCGTGCTCTTCTTTGTTAAGCCCTTTTTGTAGATATTGCATAATTAGTGGCTGTAGATCGATGGTATTACCGTTGTGATTAACGCTCAGATGTACGTTAAACCAATCATTTTGAATCCCTTCCTCGATGCCAATGTCAATATCATCAGCAACAATATAGTGATGTGCAAAGTCATCATCAAACTCAACCTGCCAGCCTAAAAGTTTGAAGTCCTCAAGATCTTCAACATAGAAGCCTTCCCATTGCTCCTCTGGTTCAATATAAGGATTGCTGTTTAAAATATAACTTTCACCAAATGGCTTGTGTGCTTGATTGCCATAGCCAAAGTAAGCACGTCTTGATTTTACAAAGCCAAATCCTCCTAAGGTTTCAAGCTTAGCTTTTTCAAATTTTATGTCTTTTTCAATCAAGCGACCATTATGCTCAATAATGTGTGTCCCACTTTCATGTGGCTCAAAGCGTGTGCCGTCATATTCAAAGCTAACATCAGCAAAGAAGCCATAATGTGGCCAGTTTACTGATGATCCTTTGCTAAAATGGGCAATTGCTTTTGGCGTGATTTTTTCAGTTTTAAGCTTTTTGACTTTGCTTGGGAATTTTATTTGCTTGCCAAGTGTCGATTTCTCAATGGTGTGACGAACAAATGACATATCATCTTTTGAGATATCTTTAAGCGTATTAAGAAGTGCTAATTGATTGCCAGGAATGTCACTGACGATCTGCCCCATTTTGTTGCCATCAATGTAAAAAGCAGGTGTTGTCGGTATGATTTTGGTGTTTGTTTTGCCATTGATTTGCGCATTAAAGCGAAATGTGCCGTTGACTTCACTCCAATCAATATCAAGCTTGAGATCTGGTGCTAAGGTGCAATGTTTGCCCATGACGATGTCGCCAACAAAAAAACGTTCAGTTGCAATAAGCAGCTTTAAAAATTGCGCGCCGTACTCTCCTGTTAAGCTCGGTAAATGTACCGCATAACGATTGATTTGTGCTTGTAGGTATTTAAAAATCTCAAGGTCTTTAATATCAGCGCAGTCTGGATATTTAGCATAACCGGCAACGATATTGGTAAGGTTGGCACTTTGTGGTTTGCCATAGCCATCGCCACTTTTTAGAATGCGCACATAACTTGCCTCGATCCTATAAGAAAGCTGCTGCCCTTCTTTAGAAGCGACGAGTTGATAGGCAATCACCAAGTTAGAAGGTGCCTTGCCTTGGGATAATAGTGTGCTTTTCTCAAGGCGTATATTGTCATTAAATTGGCGCTCAAAGGCAGCTTTGTCGAAGTGAGATGCGGGGATTTTCGCTTTTTTTATCGGTGGAGCACTAACAGATTTTGTCGCTGTAATTGGGGTGTATGCATTGGATTCTGTTAAACGCTCAGCAAGTGATTTATTAAACATAAATAGCACAGCATAAATATGCTTGCAAAAGTAGCCTACAGGGCATGAGCACTCAGCATCAAGTACGCTTAAGAGTGTTTTTGCTCGTGAGTTCACATCGACAAAAATGCTTTGGGAGTAGGCTTCTTTGCCAGAGCCAAAAACTTCACTCTTAATGACAAAATTAATGCCATCATCGGATGTTGCTTGCAATGATTTGATCGAGTATTGATTGCAATAGGCATGCGCACGCGAAATGGTTGCCTTAGTAAAGTCTTCGGTAATGCTTTTAGGTAAGATGCTTGAAGATAAGCTCATAAATTTTTGTCAAAAGAAAATAAATTGCATCAGTATACCTGAGGCAAAAGTACTAAGACAAACAAGTTTTTGGCAATAACGATACTTTGTTACAATAAACGAAGTACTTTATCCTTCGATTACGCGCAGGATACGATGCATTTTGGGTTAAATGACTGTATCAAAGTGAATGGCAAGCCAAATAGTGGCAGGCGAACTTGATGTATAAGTCACCCAATGTGGCGTATTGCTGGGAATCAATAAAGACTCTCCCGCAGTTAGCGAGTAACTGGTATTATTCATTAGCAGTGTTGCTTGACCTTGTAAAACAAACACCAGTTCATCTTGTGTTTGAATATAAGGCTCATTTTTAGGCGTTGTTTGTCCGTAGGAAACAATGCGTTCAATCTTGATATTTTGTGCATTTTTGATCGCATGAATAATATCAAACAATTCATGTTCAGCGTGTTTAGGGATATCGTATAAATTCATTGTTTGATAAACCCACGTTTAGTCAAGAGCTGATCCAAAGCATTGGCAAAGGCATTGATATTGCTATTTGAGAACGCCTTGGTTTTTGTCTCAACTAATCCGGCATCTCGTAGCTCAGTGAAAAAATTACGCATGGCATAAGTTTGCGAAATATTTGCCTTGGTATATTGCTTGCCATGCGGTGTAATCACCACGGCATCACGATCAGTAACCTCTTTTGCCAGTGGAATATCCGCGGTAATCACCAAGTCACACGTTTCAACCTTGTTAGCGATATAATTATCGGCAACATCAAAGCCTTTATCGACACAGCGCATTTTGATAAAAGGCGATGGCGGGTGTGTAAGTGGTTGGTTGGCAACAAAAATACACATAACTTTGCGTTGGTGCGCTGCCTTATAAAGCACTTCTTTGACGGCTTTAGGGCAAGCGTCAGCATCGATATAAATAATCATATTAGGCGTAATGGCTCTGAATGTATGAAGCTAGTTCAGGCTGCGGTATGGTCACTTGTTCTTTATCTTCACGTAAGAACTTTATCACACAAGTGCTATTGTTAACTTCATCTTCAGCGATTACCAACGCCAGTGCTGCACCTGATTTATCGGCCTTTTTAAATTGTGATTTAAAGCTGCCTAGTGAGGTGTTTTGTTCAATGGTTAGATGAGGCAAGGACTTACGTAATGTTTCAATCATTGGCATGATCTTAAAGATCGAAGACTCATCACTGATAACATAAATATCTGCACTTTGTGTTGACTGAGGGATGAGCTCAAGGGTTTCAAGAAGTAAAATGATTCGCTCAACACCCATAGCAAAACCAACAGCAGGCGTTTCAGGGCCTTGTAAGTCGCTTACCAAGGAGTCATAACGACCACCCGCGCAAATAGTACCTTGCGCCCCGAGTTTATCCGTGACCCATTCAAATACGGTATTACAGTAATAGTCAATCCCACGAACCAATCGCGAGTTGATTTTGTAAGGAATGTTTAACGCGCTTAGATACTTAGTAAGTGCTTCAAAGTCTTGTTTAATATCTTGATCAAGAAAATCATGCAGATTAGGTGCATTATCCAACAGTCGTTGCGTGTTTTCATTTTTGCTATCAAGGATGCGCAGTGGGTTTTTGCCTAGTCTGCGCTGTGAATCTTCATCCAATTGATCTTTAAGTGGTGTCAGATAATCAACTAATGCACTCACATAATCAGCACGATTTTGAGCGCTTCCTAGGTTGTTAAGCTCAAGGGTGACGTGCGTGTCAAGTCCCAAAGCTTGCCATAATTGCCATGATAAGCTTAACACTTCAGCATCTTGGGCGATGTGACTATTACCGTATACTTCAACACCCAGTTGATAAAATTGGCGATAACGCCCTTTTTGTGGACGCTCATAACGAAACATGGCACCTGTGTACCACACCTTTTGGATTTGATTACGTAACAGCCCATGTTCAATCATCGCACGCACGCAGCCCGCAGTACCCTCAGGTCTTAAAGTCAAGGCTTCATCATTGCGATCATTAAAATCATAGGTTTCTTTTTCAACGATATCGGTGCCTGCGCCAACGCCACGATGAAATAACTCACTTTTTTCAACGATAGGCAGGCGAATTTCCTGATAACCATAGTTGTGTAAGGTTTGTTTTACCGCGTTTTCAAAAAAGTGCCATTTGTAAATATCGCTTGGTAAAATATCATTCATGCCACGCACGGCTTGGATTTTAGACATCAGATGATTCCGCATTAAATTATTAACTTAGCAAAGTGCGCTTATTGTATACCGTTCACAAACCATTTTACAATATTCCTGTCATCGAATTTCCTGTGCTTTTGAATGATTGTATTTTGCCAATAGTCCTAGCTATTACCTGCAATGCAATCATTCAAAATCATCAAAAATTTCTTCGACACTGAACACCGCAAAATGATTTACGAGCGGTATATGTAAGTTATCTTTAGATGGAAAGAGCTTGCGTCCTAAATCACTAAACGCGAATTTTGGCAGCTGTGGGTTCTTTGAATTTCATTAGCAGTATAATAGCAATGACGTAAAACACAGCAATCATTGCACCTAGGAGAATTAAGTTGGCGCGCATTAAATTAGCAAATATAAGTGATAACGCGACAATAAGATCAATCGTGAGTCCGTAGATTGACGAAGCCACAGCGCTGTGACTTTTATCAATCAGCAAAAACGCCATCGTTGATGTGTTTACGCTCACAAGTGCTGAGGAAAAGCCAAATAAAATCGCACTTAGACCAATCAAGTAGATAGCATAATGTGCCGGTAGAAAATAAGCACTGATAAATAATATGCCACTCAATACGGCAACAAAAGAGAAGCTATAAGCGCTTTGCTCGTAGCTTATTAAACCATTAAGCCAGCGAATGTTAATCCAACGTGCTAAGGCGCCAAAGAAGATCAATAAAAAGGATAACCAACCATAGACAATTGTATTAAAGCCAAGCGTTGTGATCACAATATAAGGCGTGCAGATGTAAAAAACGGACATGCCCGCCCATGCCACTGACGTGATATAGCAGTAGCTTAAGAATTGCGTGTTGCTGGCAATGCTGAAGAACTTTTTGCGACTTGAAATTTTGACTTCAGTGGTTGCTGCTGGTATCTCTTTGAAGTAAATAGCAATTAAAATAAGGGCGAGTAGTGCCACCAAAACAACACCATTAAAAACCCATTCCCAACCGCCGTAATAGACGATATAGCCACCGATAAAACCAGCCATTGAGGGTGCTAAATAAAATAAAAGTGTCAAACTTTGCCAAGTTTTAACATAGCTATTACCCGTTAGCATATCCTTGGGTAAAGCAACGGCAAGAATATACAAACCAGAAGCGCCAATGCCTTGCAATATTCGCCCGATATAAAAGGCAAAGATGCTCTGCGATAACAAGCAGACAATACTGCCAATAATGACGATAAAACAATAAAGTATCAGTGTTTTTTTGCGCCCAAAACGATCACTGATAAGACCCGCTGGAATCGCGAAGATTGCACCTGCAATAACAAATAAGGTCAGTGTTAACTGGCTTTGCCCAACATTCACTGCAAAGTCGTTTTGTAGCAATGGAAGCGCTGAGATATACATGTCATAGGCGCAGACATAAACACCCACGAGGAAAATGGCAAAAAAGTAAACGTAGTTTTCAGGTTTCATATTTATTTTGCTGCTCATATTACTTGCCAGTGCGTAGAGAGTGTTGTTATGCAAACGACATTGTAGCATGACGTTTTTAAACTTAGAAATATTTACTTCATATGCTGGAGAATCCTGTTTCTGTGCTGTGGCGAGTATGTTATAATTCGTGCCAATTTTTAGAATATTTGAAGCGTTTATATCCTTATGACCACACAATTTGCCAATGAAGTTTTTCCGGTTAATATCGAGCAGGAATTAAAGCAATCATATCTTGATTATGCAATGAGCGTCATCGTTGGGCGTGCGCTTCCTGATGTGCGTGATGGCTTAAAGCCTGTGCATCGACGCGTTCTTTTTGCGATGAAAGAGCTAGGCAATGACTTTAATAAGCCTTATAAAAAATCAGCGCGTGTTGTCGGGGATGTGATTGGTAAATATCATCCGCATGGTGATACGGCTGTTTATGACACGATTGTGCGTATGGCGCAGCCGTTTTCATTGCGTTATATGCTAGTTGACGGTCAGGGTAACTTTGGTTCGGTTGATGGTGATTCACCCGCAGCAATGCGTTATACCGAAGTGCGTATGTCAAAGATGGCGCACTCATTGCTAATCGATATCGATAAAGAAACGGTTAACTTCTCGCCAAACTATGACGAAACCGAGATGATTCCGGATGTGCTGCCAACGCGTATACCTAACCTGTTGGTCAACGGTTCATCCGGTATTGCGGTGGGGATGGCAACAAATATTCCGCCACACAATTTAAATGAAGTGATCGATGGTGTGATTGCACTCATTGAAAACCCTGAGTTAAGCATCGAAGAATTGATGGAGTATATTCCAGGACCTGATTTTCCAACGGGTGCTTATATCAATGGACGTGCCGGCATTGTTGATGCGTATAAGACGGGCAGGGGGCGTGTTATTATGCGCGCTAAAGCATCGATTGAAACCGATAAGAAAACTGATCGAGAGCAGATTATTGTTACTGAAATCCCATATCAGGTAAATAAAGCGCGTTTAATTGAGAAAATTGCCGAACTGGTTAAAGACAAAAAAATCGAAGGTATTTCTGAGCTACGTGATGAGTCCGATAAGGATGGTATGCGTATTGTTGTCGATGTTAAGCGTGGCGAAATGGCTGAAGTGCTATTAAATAACCTATATGCACAAACACAAATGCAGTTAAGCTTCGGTGTCAATATGGTTGCTTTGGTTGACAGTCAGCCGAAGTTGTTAAATTTAAAAGAAGTGATTGAAGCCTTTATTCGTCATCGTAAAGAAGTGGTAACGCGCCGCACGATTTTTGAATTGCGTAAAGCGCGCGAGCGTGCGCATCTTTTAGAAGGTTTAGCGATTGCCTTATCAAATATTGATGAAATGATCGCATTGATTAAAGCGTCTAAAACACCAGCTGAAGCTAAAGAAGCACTGTTAGCTCGGTCATGGTCTGGTAAACTTGTCGGACAAATGCTTGAAGGGGTTGATCAAGGACTTTATCGCATTGATGGCTTGGCATCACATTACGGTTTACACAATGATGAATATTTCCTGTCACAAGCGCAGGTTGATGCGATTTTAGAGCTTCGTTTGCATCGTTTGACAGGTTTAGAGCAAGATAAGATTCTTGATGAGTTTAAGGCATTACTTCTACGCATCGAAGAGTTAATTGCGATTTTAAAAGATATTAAACGTTTGCTTGAAGTGATCTGTGAAGAGCTGCAAGAGGTTAAAGCGCAGTTTGGTGACGCGCGTCGCTCAGAGATTATTGCCTCTCAGCTTGATTTAGGTTATGAGGATTTAATTACTGAAGAATCGATGGTGGTGACACTTTCATATGATGGTTATGTCAAAGCGCAGCCATTGAAAGATTATAACGCGCAAAAACGTGGTGGGCGTGGTAAATCCTCGACGCAAATGAAGGAAGAGGACTTTGTTTATAAACTGCAAATTGCCTCGACACACGCCATGATGTTGTGTTTTTCAAGCTTGGGTAAAATATACTGGAGCAAAGTCTATGAATTCCCACAAGCAGGGCGTGCTGCCAAAGGCAGACCAATTAATAATGTGTTTCCATTAGAACAAGGTGAGCGCATTACGGCTATGTTGGCGGTATCCGAGTTTACTGAAGGTTGGAATGTCTTTATGGCAACCAAACAAGCAACGGTTAAAAAAGTTGATCTAACCGCCTTTTCACGTCCGCGCAAGGGTGGTATTTATGCCTTAACTCTTGATGAAGGTGATGAGTTGTTGCATGTGCATTTAACCAATGGTCAGCAAGAGATTATGATGTTCTCAAATGCCGGTAAAGCCATTCGCTTTAGCGAAGAGGACGTGCGTGCTGTGGGTAGAACCGCGCGCGGTGTCAGAGGGATGCGTATTCAAGAAGATCAAACTATTGTTGGTGTGATTGTTACCGAGCCTGATCAAGGTGTGGTATTAACGGCAACTGAAAATGGTTATGGCAAACGAACCCCAGTTGCCGAGTATCGCAAGACGGCGCGTGGCTCACAGGGGGTTATTTCAATCTCGACATCTGACCGTAATGGCCTTGTGGTTGCAGCAGGACTTGTTGAAGAAACAGATGACATTATGCTAATGACCGATCAAGGTGTGCTCATTAGAACGCGTGTACATGAAGTGCGTGAAACAGGTCGTTCAGCGCAAGGTGTTAAGTTGATTAACTTGAAGTCCGATGAAAAACTGGTCTCAGTACAAGTCGTTGGCGAGGATGAGTCTGAAGAAGGTTTTGATGATGAGATGCTCAATAATGAAACAAATGATGCCACAGTAGCAGATGACGCGCTAGAACAGGGTGAGCAAAATAACGAAGATGACAGCGAACTGGAGTAATTCGTGAAAGTCATCACGATTTTGGGGGCGACAGGATCAATTGGTGTTAATACGCTAGAGATTATTCGCGATAATCCTGCTGATTTTGAAGTTTATGCATTGACTGCACATCGTAATATCGAGCTGTTATATCAGCAATGCCTTAAATTTTCCCCACGCTATGCTGTAGTTGCAGATGAGAGCTTAGCAAATAAGCTTAGCAATGACCTTAAAGCTTTAGATTGTCAGACGATAGTGCTATATGGCAAAGAGGGGCTTATTTCTGTAGCAAGTGCTGATAAAGTGGATATGGTTATGGCTGCCATTGTTGGTATTGCAGGATTGGCACCAACGTTTGCAGCAGTGAATAAAGGCAAAACCATTTTACTAGCAAATAAAGAAGCGTTGGTCACTGCGGGTGAGATTTTCATGCGTGCAGCAAAACAATCTAATGCGATGATATTGCCTGTGGATAGTGAGCACAACGCGATTTTTCAATGTTTGCCCGATCAAGATAAACATTATGATCAACTGGCAATTTCCAGAATTATTTTAACGGCCTCGGGCGGTCCTTTTCGCGAAAAGTCTCTGGGTGAGCTTAAAGATATCACGCCAGATGAGGCATGCGCACATCCAAACTGGCAAATGGGGCGTAAAATATCCGTTGATTCGTCAACGATGATGAACAAAGCGCTAGAGGTTATCGAGGCTTATTGGTTATTTCAAGTGCCAGTCGAGAAAATTGAAGTATTGATTCATCCACAAAGTATTGTGCACTCGATGGTTGAATATCATGACGGTAGTTTTATAGCACAAATGGGATCCCCAGATATGAAAACCCCGATTGGTTACGCGATGTATTATCCACAAAGGCATAAAATCAATGTGCCAAAGCTTGATTTTACTGCTAAACCATTAAGCTTTAATGCACTGGATGGGCAGCGTTTTGCACTTATTCCATTGGTGTATGACATGCTAAAACGTCAAGATTATGCTGCAACAATTGTGTTAAATGCTGTCAATGAGGTGCTGGTTGAGGCTTTTTTGGCGGAAAAAATACAATATTTGGAAATAATCGAGTATATTGAACGAGTTTTGCAAGAATTAAAATTGAATAAACCTGAAACCATTGATGATGTTGTCGCGATTGATTTAAAGGCGCGTAGGCATGTTTCAGTACTTTTAGATACAGATAAAAATTGAATACAATAATTTAAATGAAGGAAGATTAGCTTGAGCTTATCATTGAAAAAAACATTGTTACTTACGCTTTTAGGTGCCGCACCTTTTGCTGGTGCCTATGCACAAAATAGCTTTGTTGCCAAAAGTATAAAAGTTGAAGGTTTGGAGCGCATCTCAAAAGAAACTGTGCTGAATGATTTAGGTATTCATACAGGAGAAACGATAGATGCAGCCGAAACCAATGAGGCAATTAAATCGCTTTACAGCAGTGGGTTTTTCAAAAATGTACAGTTGTATCAAGATGGCAATAGCTTGATTGTGAAAGTAGCAGAGCGTCCAGCAATCAGCGCGGTTGATTTTGATGGTAATGATAAGATCAAAAATGATGATATGAAAAAAGTCTTGCGTGAAGCAGGGCTTGATGTTGGTAATATCGCTAATCCTGAGATACTATTTCAAGTTAAGCAGTCGTTGTTAATGCAATATGCACTGATGGGTTATTACTCAACGACGGTTGATATACAAGAAATTAAAGAAGTTCGTAATCGTGTGGCGATCAAGATCAATATCGCTGAGGGTAAAACCGCAACCGTACGTCGCATTAATGTGATTGGCAATAAAGCATTCTCACAAAGTGAGCTTATTGATAATATCACTTTTAAAACACCGTCAATTTGGAATTTATGGGGGCTGTTTACCTCAAAGGCGGATTACTCGCCAACTAATATGCAGTCATCAACGGAAGATCTGAGTAACTACTATATGAATAATGGTTACTTGGACTTTAAAGTGACCTCACAACAGGCGTCATTATCACCAAATAAAGAGAATGCATTTATCGCCTTTGATGTCAGTGAAGGTGAGATTTATAAGGTCTCTAAAGTATCATTAGAAGGTAAGTTTGTTATTGCCAAAGCCGATCTTGAGAAGCTCATTAGCTTTAAAGCAGGAGATACCTTCTCGCGCCAAAAAGTGCTAGATAGCGCTAAGGCAATTACACAAGCATTGGGGGATAAGGGTTATGCCTTTGCCAATGTTAATCCAGTGCCTAATGTTGATAAAGATAACAAAACGGTAGCATTAACTTTTTATATTGATCCCGGTAAAAAAGTCTATATTAATCAGATTAATTTCCTAGGAAATAACGTTACTAATGACTACGTTTATCGTCGACAGATGCAGTATTTTGAATCTGGCGTTTACAATCAATCTATGATTGATCAATCAAAGATTAAATTACAGAGAATGCCATTTGTCCAAGATGTAACGGTTAAAAAGACGCCAGTGCCTGGTTCTGATGATCTGGTCAATATGGATTACGACATTAAAGAAAGAAGTGCAAACACGGTAAGTGCCAGCATTGGTTATTCGCAACTGTATAACTTTATGATTGGTGGTAATTTGGCATTGCCAAATATTCAAGGTACGGGTAATCAGTTCTCGATCGGTGCGAATTTATCCAGTGTCTATCAAAGCTTGAATATGTCGTACACCGATCCGTATTTTACCCAATCAGGGATTAGTCAGACGATTAGTACTTATCTATCGCGCACGGATTATGATGATACTACAGTTGCTAGCTATCGCTTAAATCAATATGGTGCGAATTTAGGCTATAGTATTCCGACTTCAGCGTTTGACTCAATTAGTGTTGGTGGTGGCGTTGATCACACCCAAGTTTTGCAACCAAGCGGTGGTCAATCGAGTATATTGCAGTGGTTTGTCCAACAAAATGATGGTCAAACATCCTTTAATACCTTTACGGTGAACCTTGGTTGGAATCATAACTCAACCAATCGCGCGTTCTTTCCAACAGAAGGAACAACCTTAGGGCTAAATGGTACTGTATCGGTACCTGGTATTAGTGATCTGCAATGGTATAAAGTGACGGGTTCTGCTGGTTTCTTCCATCCGATTATTGGTGATATGACGCTGTCTGTTAAAGGGGGTGTTGGTTATGGTAATGGCTATGGTAGCACTGAATATTTACCTTTCTTCCAGAACTTCTATGGTGGAGGCTGGGGCTCTGTGCGAGGATTTGCTCAAGGCGGTATGGGACCTTCAGATACCTATACACCAAATGGTAGCGCAGCAGAGCAAGGTAATTCGATCGGTGGTAACCTAAATGTATACACTAATGTGGATATTTTATTCCCAATACCAGGGCTGAAAGATAGTCGAAATATGCGTTTGGGTATGTTCTTTGATGCAGGTAATGTTTATAACACTTACAATATTCCAACTTACAATTCAGGCACAAATAGTGGTGTAATTTGGCCTGGGACTGCAGGTGATAAATCGCCAACGTTTTCTAATTTACGTTATTCAGTGGGTGTTGAATTCCAATGGTTATCCCCATTAGGTGCCATGGCGTTTAGTTTGGCAAAACCATTGAATGAGAAGCCAGGTGATTCAACGCAAATTTTCCAGTTCACACTGGGGCAAACGTTTTAATTCTTTGAGTTGAAAAGTATTATAAGATTTCAAATTTAGTTAAATCTAAGGAGTAAATATGAAAAAATTAGCAATGATTGGTTTGGCATCAATGGCGGTGACCAGTGCTGCCTTTGCCGCAGATGCAAGTAGCTTAAAAATAGGCTTGGTTAATCCAGTTGAGATTTATCAATCCGTGCCACAAGGTGAACAGAGTATTCAGGCATTACAAACAAAATTACAACCAAAGGCAGATGAGTTGCAAAAGCAGCAACAAGGCTTGCTAGAAAAAATGCAAACCTTACAAACCAATGCGCCAACGCTTACAAAATCTGATCTGGATAAGCAGCAAAAAGCATTAACTGATGAACAGGATAAGTTTAAGCAACAAGCGACGGCATTTAAGCAAAGCGAGATGCAGCAAGAGCAAAAAATTGCTCAGGATTTCCAAGCAAGCTTTAATACCGCTGTCGAATCTGTTGCCAAAGAAGGTAAATACAGCTTAATTCTAAGCTCGCAAGCAGTAGCGTATGCAGCACCTGATTTGAAAGTCGATGTGACTGATCAAGTGGTTGCTCAGATGAAAAAACAAGGCGTATCTGCCGAGAAAAATAAAAACAATCATAAGTAGTGTCAGCGTAGCTTAAAAATATAGCATTTTAAATAATCGTGATAATCGACATGAATGGACTGTGTGTGGCAGGGTGATGAGTACCCTTTGTGTAACAAAACCAAGTCATAAGAAAGCGATTGAAGTATCTCAAAGAAAGTTGCCTCATCGATGTGGCGACTACAACTACAAGCGATAAATAATCCGCCTTTATTCAGGCACGAAAGTGCTAGTTTAAACAAGCGTTGATAGGCACGTTTTGCTTCTGGAATATGTTTTTTTGATTTAGCAAAAGCAGGCGGGTCTGCTACAACGACATCAAAGTATTGTTGCTCGGCTTTTAATTTTTTGAGTGTTTCAAACATGTCACCATGCTCAAGCTCAATGTCTCTGCTACTTGTGTTTTGATGATTTTGTTCAATATTGGTTTTTGCCATAGCTAGGGCGGCTTTACTTTGGTCGATAAGCGTAAAATGGTCAATGAAATCTGCAGCGGCAACACTCCATGCGCCGATGTAGCTGCAAATATCTAGCATGCTGGTCATCCCTTTGTGAAGATAGTTGCGTAGTGCGATAAGGTTTAGGCGTTGGTCGAGAAAAAGCCCGGTTTTTTGACCGTTGATCAGATCAAACATAATGCGCTTGCCAGCAAACAGAGTAGTTTGAGTTGGTTCACCTGATAAATATTGCCATTGAGTAATACTGCCTAGTTTTTCGATCTCCCGTATTTGCCCTGTGCTTCGTTCAAAAATAGCTGTGTCAGGCATGAGGGCTATCAATGCTTGAATAACGTAGGGTATTAGTAAATCAGATGCAGCTGAGCTTGATTGCACAACGGTAGCTAAGTTATAGCAATCAATGGTAATCCCAGGGAGTCCATCATGATCGCCATGGCATAAGCGAAAGGCCTCTCCTTGTTGAACAAAATAAAGTTGCTGTTTATCATGCTGCAGTTGTGCTAGGAATTGTCGTAGCGCATATTCAATATCGTGGTTATTAATCGATTCCATGCTAATGCGTGTCATTCTGATTGCTGCAAGTTGATGTTTGCTATATAGAGCTAGTCTGCTTTGCTGTTCAACCAAAGCTGCGCCATGCGGGTTAAGCAACTCAGGGGCTAGATGATTAACCTCATTACTATAGAAAATTTGTCGAGTATGGAAGTTTTTGATTTTGCTGTTAAGACTGATTATTGGAATATTCATGCTAGGAGCATTTTGGATAAATGTGCCGAAATTATACTTTAGCCAATGTGTTGTGTATAGGCGCTTATGATTTAATAACAGTTAAAAAGGTGCTAATGATCAATTATATAGAACAACTGATCAATTTATCCTTGATTTAATGGATTTTTATATGCACAATGGCGCCTGTTTTTCAAATTAATATACAAGGATGGATTGTTATGAACACAAAGAGTTTTGCCTATATTTTCGCTGGTGTGCTAGCGGTTACAAGTTGTGGTTATGCAAATAGTCAGTCAGCACAAGATGAACAGGCAACGCGTAGCGGCTTCTTTTTAGCTCCCGCCGTTGGTGTGTTAACAAATAGTGGTACGGGGTATAAAACATCACTAGAGTTAACACTTAGCTTTGGGTATAGCTTTAGTCCTTATTTTTCGATTAAGGCGGGTAGTATTCTATTTGCCGCGCGGAGTGAAGACACTGCGCAAAGTACAAAATTTAGTACCTATACACGGGCTGATGTAGTGTTTTCACTACCAACACAAACGCTTTTTACCCCTTATGTACTTTTTGGCGTAGGTAAGCTTAGTATGGCGCATACTGAATTTGCATCAAATATTGGTGTTGGCGTGGCTTATACGTTAAGTCAAAATTTTGCTTTAACCGCAAACTATCGCAATATTATTCCGGCAAAAACCGGTGGAACAATGAATTTATTTGATATTGGGTTTGTGCATTATTTCTAAGGGTGTTAATTAATCCCAGCGCGAATCAAACCACCTAAATCATTTTCAACAAGGAAGTTTTCCAAATAAGTATGTACCTCTTCAGTGGTGGCAAGTTTTAGCACTTGCTTTAACACATTGCGGCATTGTTTCTTAGTAACAGATCGTAATACCTGCTTAACTTTAAGAAGCGCTGAGGCGTTCATGCTTAAACTATCAAACCCCATGCCGATAAGAAGTGCGGTGGCAATCGGGTTACCACCAAGCTCACCACATAATGAGATTTCTTTATTGTGCTTTTTGGCTACTTTGACTAAGTGGTAGAGTGTACGAATCATCGCCGGATGCAGTTGATTGTATAGATTAGCAACTTTTTCATTGGTGCGATCAACAGCTAAAATGTATTGTGCTAAGTCATTTGAGCCAATGGATACGAAGTCAATAAGATCGATTAAACGCTCTGCAAGTACAACGGCAGCTGGAACCTCAATCATGATGCCAATGCGTGGCTTGTCGATATCAAAGCCTTCTTCAATGACTTCCTTATAGGCTTGACGAATAAGCTGTTTTGCTTCTTTGACTTCCTCAATCGTTGTAATCATTGGTAGCAAAATATGCAAGTTATCATGATGTAAACTTGCTTTAAGCATCGCTCTTATTTGCATTAAAAAAAGGTTTGACTGATCCAGTAGCATGCGAATACCGCGCCAACCAAGTGCCGGATTCTGCTCTTCTTCGTAGAAGTAGGGTAGCGTTTTATCCGCACCAACATCTAAGGTGCGTAAAACAGCAGGTTTATCAGGGAATGTTGATAAAATTTGTTGATAAATAATGCGCTGCTCATCCTCACTGGGGAAACGCTCGCGAATCATAAAGGGAATTTCAGAGCGATATAAACCGACACCTGCTGCTCCTTGACTTAAAGCGCGATCCAAATCAGCAATTAAACCAACATTTGCTTTAAGTGTTATTTCATGCCCATCAATTGTTGTACTTGGTAAGTCTTTAAGTGCTTGCAATTCAACGGCTTTTTGACTCTCATGCTTGATTAAGCGCTCATATGCTGATTTAAGTCCCTTAGCAGGTTGGATATATATGCGCCCAACATAAGCATCAACAATAACCTCTTTACCATCTATGAAGCTAATTGGTAATGCTTTGATGCTTGTAACAAAAGGCACAGACAAAGCTTTAGCTAAAATAGCTGCATGAGAGTATGAGGAGCCGTGTTCTGAGATAATTGCTTTTAAGCGCCCTTTAGGCACTTCGGCAATCATCGATGCGGTGACTTCGCTCGCAACAAGAACAGTATCAACAGCGTAGTGACTTTTCTTTAATATTTTATTCTCAAGTGCCAATAAGATGCGTTTGCCTAAATCACGAATATCACTGGCGCGTTCGACAAAGTAAGGTTCATCCATTTGCTCAAAAAGTGTGGCTTGCTCGATAACAACACGTTTGATCGCGCTTTGTAGCCAAATGCCCTGACGAATATAGCTAATAATTGCATCATAAAAACGACTGCTATCGATCATCTGCAAATAAGCTTCAAATAATTGTGCTTCCTCACTGCCCGCAAGGAGGGTGACACGCTCTAGCATCTCCTCCAGCGACTCTTTGACATCCTTTACCGCACTGATAAATAAACGCTCTTCATCCTCTGATTGCGTAGGTTTGTCAGGAATCTCCTCAATATCAGTAATATTATAACGTGCAATCGCAATGCCTTTTTGTACCCCATCATTGGCGCTTACACCATCAAAGTACATCGGACTTTGTGGTTTATCTTCAATTTGCTCAGAAACATCTTCAATATGAATGGCGCGATTTAATGGTAGTGACAAGTTAGCGCATAGCGTCGCAACATCAGTTTGCAAGCTTTCAGTAATTTTGTCTTTATCATTAAGTTGTAGCGCAATAATAGCGATCACTTCACCCTTGTGCACAACGGGCGCTGCTAATAAAGATTGTAGGCGATTGCGTGAAAGCGTTTGTAGCACACTATAGCTTGAAGCTTTAGACATATCGGTAATAATAAGTGCTTCTTCACGCAAAGCAACTTTACCCAAAAGATCATCTTTGGCGCTGATGTAGATCATCCCAGATCGCAGTGTTGGCACTAGCGTTGACGCGCTTAGTGTGTAGGTGTGCTCTGTTTCATCCAAAATAAAAACACTGCACGCATCGACACTAAGCACTTTGCATGCTTCTTTAGCAAACATTGATAAGACGACATCAAGCTCATGCTTAAGCTCAATGATTTTGACTAAAGGCTGCCATAACATGATAGTTACTCGCGTGACCAGTCTTTAAGCACAGGGAAAAAATGCTCAAGTGCTTTTTGATAAACATGGCGCTTAAAGGCAACGACTTTTCCTGCGGGGTACCAGTAATTTACCCAACGCCATTCATCAAACTCCGGCTTTTTATTAGCGTTGAGATTAATTGCGCTATCGGCAGATTTTAAACGCAACAAAAACCATTTTTGCTTTTGACCAATGCATAGTGGGCAATTTCTTCTAATTAGCGACCTGGGAAGCCGATACCTTAACCATGTTCTCGTTGCAGCAATCACCTCAACATCGTAAGGCATAAGCCCTACTTCTTCTTTGAGCTCTCGATACATTGCTTCAATCGGCGTTTCTCCAGAATTTAAACCACCTTGTGGAAACTGCCATGAACTTTGGTTGACGCGACGACCCCAGAACACTTTGTTTTGATCATTCATAATAATGATCGCCACATTTGCTCTGAAACCTTCTTGATCTATCACGATCATTTCCAAACCTAGTACTATCCTGCTGTTTAGCATACCGTAAAGCAGGTAACTTTTCCTTGAAAATCTTGCTAAATTTTGCAAAAAAACTCTGATAGAATAGATCGCGGTAAAACTATCAACCAAATCTCAAGGAGCGTTATTAGTATGTCTGACTTTACACATTATCAAGCCATGGTTAGTGAATATGGAATCGAATTTGTCGATCTTCGATTTACCGATACAAAAGGCAAAGAACAACATGTAACCATTCCTGTGCGCGCTGTCGATGAGGATTTTTTCACTGATGGCAAAATGTTTGATGGTTCTTCTATTGAGGGTTGGAAGGGAATTAATGAATCAGATATGATTTTGATGCCAGATGCATCAAGCATGTTGATCGATCCGTTTTTTGAGGCGCCGACATTGATTATTCGTTGTGACATTTTAGAGCCGGCAACAATGCAGGCATATGATCGTGATCCGCGTTCAATCGCAAAGCGTTGTGAAACTTATATCAAGTCAACGGGTATTGCTGATACCGCATTTTTTGGTCCGGAGCCTGAGTTTTTTATCTTTGACGATGTGACTTATAAGTCAGATATGGAAGGTTCTGAGTATAAAATCAGAAGTAATGAATCAGCGTGGAGTACTAATGATCTGCATGGTGGTCGCAATAATGGGCATAAGCCTGGCGTTAAGGGTGGTTATTTCCCTGTGCCACCGGTTGATTCATTGCAAGATATTCGCTCAGAGATGTGCTCTATTTTGGAAGAGTTAGGGCAAGAAGTCGAAGTGCATCATCATGAAGTAGCAACGGCAGGTCAATGTGAAATTGGTACTAAGTTTTCAACTTTAGTCGACAAAGCCGATCAAACACAAGTCTTTAAATACGTTGTACACAATGTGGCTAACGGCTTTGGTAAAAGTGCGACTTTTATGCCAAAACCGATTCCGGGGGATAATGGCTCGGGTATGCATGTCCATCAATCGCTTTCAAAGGGTGGTAAAAACCTATTTGCGGGTAATGGTTATGCCGGACTTTCAGAAGAAGCGCTTTACTATATTGGCGGCATTATCAAACATGCTAAGGCGTTAAATGCATTTGCCAACCCATCAACCAATAGCTATAAGCGCTTAGTGCCAGGCTTTGAAGCGCCAGTGCTTTTGGCATATTCAGCACGTAACCGCTCGGCATCTATTCGCATTCCTTTTGTTAATAGTGAAAAAGCACGTCGCATCGAGGTGCGCTTTGGTGATCCAACAGCTAACCCTTATTTAATGTTCTCAGCCATGGTTATGGCAGGAATTGATGGCATTAAAAATAAAATCCATCCGGGTGAAGCGATGGATAAGAATCTATATGACTTACCGCCTGAAGAACTTGTTGATATCCCAACAGTGGCAGGCTCGCTAGAAGAGGCACTTGCTGCTTTGGATGAGGATCGTGAGTTCTTAACCGCAGGTGGCGTGTTCTCAGATGATATGATTAATGCCTATATCGATTTGAAAATGGAAGAAGTGCAGAAGCTTAATATGACGCCGCATCCAGTTGAGTTTCAGATGTATTATAGTTTGTAATAACTGAAGTTACGCACTTTAGAAAAAACTATGACTTTATAAACACCCCGTCAGCCTACGGCTGCCACCCCTCTTGAAAAGAGGGGAATTAGGCAATGGTGATTTTATTCCCCTCTTTTCAATAGGGGTGCCGAGTTTACGAGGCGGGGTGTTGAAATAGAGAAAGCACGTAACTTCAATAATGATATCCACCAGGACTCACTAAGTAACAATTCAAAAATAAGTTGATCTTTAATTATTCCCCTCACCCGTGCAGCTTAAGCTGCACGACATCTCCCGCAAGGGGAGAGGTAATAGCTGACGCAACTTATTCTTGATTTATTACTCAGCTTGTTATGGATGGCAATAAATTTACTTTATTTAATGCATAAGAAATTAAACTGCTGTTAAACTTGCAATAGGTGGGTAAATCTCTACAATCGAGCAATAAAATTTTATTAACACATTGGGAGTGTGCACGCATGGATATGACACAATTATTTGTCGATTTATCGCGCGGCCAGTTTGCATTTACAGCTCTATTCCATTTTGTCTTTGTACCATTAACACTTGGTTTGTCGTGGATACTATTTATTATGGAGGCTGCCTATGTCAAAACAGGTAAACAAGTATACAAAGATATGACCAAATTTTGGGGCAAGCTTTTTGCAATTAACTTTGCGATGGGCGTTGTCACAGGGATTACCATGGAGTTTGAGTTTGGCTTAAACTGGGCGTATTTCTCTCGTTTTGTTGGTGAAAGTTTTGGCACAATATTAGCCATTGAAGGACTGACGGCATTTATGACGGAAGCCACACTTTTTGGTTTGTTTTTCTTTACATGGAATAAAGTGGGTAAAAAAACGCATTTATTGATTACTTTTTTCTTGGCATTGGGTACAAATTTATCAATTGTTAATATCCTAGTAGCCAATAGTTGGATGCAGCATCCGGTAGCGACGTTTTTAAATCCTGAGACAATGCAGATGCAGTTAACGAGCTTTGTGCAAATCTATATGCAGGAGTTGGCACAAATTCGCATTGGTCATGTTGCTTTCGCTGGATATTTGATATCGGCTGCATTTGTTGTTGGTATTAGCGCATGGTATTTGTTGCGCAAGAGAAATACTGGATTTGCAATGCGTTCGCTTGCGGTAGGTCTTGGCTTTGGTTTATGTTCCTCAATTTTTATTTTCTTTTTGGGGGACGCTAATGGTCTTGCCGTTGATAAATATGAACCCGCTAAAATGGCTGCGATTGAAGGGCAGTGGGAGACACAAAAGGCACCTGCTGCCTGGTCTGCTGTGTCTTTTCCATCACAGGAGCATGAGAAAAATTATTTTGAGATTCAAATTCCATGGATGTTGAGCTTAATTGCAGGACACAGCTTATCTGCAACAGTTGAAGGGCTTAAGCCTATTATGCGTGAAAATAAAGATCGTATTTACGATGGATTGGTAGCGTTAAAAGCTCTGGAAAAAATTAGATCAGGTCAAGGAACTGCGCATGATTTTGATATCTTTGACCCGAAAAATCCAGAGACAAAAAAGTATCGTGACAATATTGGTTATGCCTTTATATTGCAGGCGCATGCCAAAGACCCACATAATGCAAGTGCGGCAGAAGTTGCTAAGGCTGTCAAGGATACTATTCCAGAGGTTTGGCCAGTGTATTGGAGCTTCAGAGTGATGCTAGCTTGTTGGGCAATGGTGTTTTTTGTTATGGTTTTTGGCGCAGTGCATGTATTACGCCGCACGCTCCTAAAGTATCGCTGGTTTTTGTGGCTAGCAGTTTTTGCCATTCCATTACCGTATATTGCCGCTGAAGCAGGTTGGATTATTGCTGAAATGGGACGCCAACCATGGGTGGTGCACGGAATATTGCCAACAAGTATGGGCGCGTCGACCTTGGCGTCGTGGAATATTGTGGTGAGCCTTGCTTTTTTTGCATTGCTATATGTTGGACTATTTGTTGTGGAATTAATTGTCATGTTCAAGGTTGCTCGCAAGGGACCACGGTCTTTAGGTAATGGTAATTATGATTATAAGGAGCATCAATAATGTTATTTGATTATATGACCTTACAAATTATCTGGTGGGCAATTATTCTTCTGGTTCTTATCCTTTATGCGACAACCGCAGGTTGCGACTTTGGAGTGACGATTATAATGCCCTTTATGTCTAAGCATAAAGGCTTTAAAGAAAATGATGTTGAGAGACGTTTGGCGTTAAATACTATCGCCCCTACGTGGGATGGCAATCAAACGTGGATTGTTATTGGTGGTGGTGCTTTATTTGGTATCTGGCCAGCCGTCTATGGCACGATTTTCTCAGGATTATATCCGGCATTATTGTTAGTGCTATTTACCTTTTTCCTGCGCCCACCTGGGTTTGATTATCGCAGTAAACTCGATGGCGATGGTTGGCGTAAATTCTGGGATTGGAGTCTTTTTATCAGTAGCTTTATTCCAGTGCTTATCTTTGGTCTAGTGCTTGGTGCGCTATTTCATGGTTTACCGTTTTATCATGATGACTTTTTATTAAGATCGGTATATGCCGGCAATGCCTTTGCCAGTGTGTTCTCACCTTTTGCCATTTTGTGTGCGTTATTAGCATTAAGCATGGTGTTGATGCATGCGTGTTTGCATTTAAATCGTCGCTTGGCAGGTGAGTTAGGCTTGCGTTTTCGCCGTTTATCTAATCTGTTTATCCTCATTAATTTACTACTTGTTACCATTGGCTTGATTATGTTGGCATATGTTATCCCTGGGATGATTATCACGGACACGCCAGCAAGTCTTGCGTTTAACACACAGGTCGATGTGGTTACGGGTGGATGGCTACATAACTACGCTCTTCATCCGTGGATGTGGTTAGCCCCTGTTTTATGTTATGTGATGTTGTTACTCGCTGCCATTACCAAAGAGAAAAATGAAACTATCGCTTATTGGTGCTCGGCTTTGGCTATTACTGCAATTCTATGCTCTGCAGCATTTGCTTTGTTTCCATTTGTTGTCCCTTCTAACTGGGTAGGCGCAGGCGGTTTTGGTAGCCAAAGTTTAACGATTTGGAATGTATCAGCATCTGAATATAGTTTAATGGGCATGCTGTATATTACGTTTGCCTTTATGGTATTGATTGTTGTTTATAAGTTTTGGGGGTTTAGTGCTGCATGGCGCGGTAAGTCTAAGCTTGATAAAAGCGACCTAGAGCAAAACAATCATACATTCTACTAAGTTAATAGAGGAACCATTATGTGGTATATCACAATTATAATTATGCTGGCGATTTCAATGTATGTTGGTTACCGCTTTACATTGTATGTCGATGATAAAATTGAAAAAGGAAAATACAAAGAGATCAGTGATGATCCAAATCATATGGCTAATAAAGGGGATCATCCTGATAAAAAATAACCGTAATTAGGCTTTGATAATGCCTTGCGTCCTTTCTTGATGTTCTTGAATTTCTTTTGCTTGTACCGATAAAGTCGCGGTTGGACGTGCCAGTAAACGCTGCACACCAATTGGCTCACCAGTTAGCTCACAATAACCGTATTCACCATTTTCAATATGCTTTAGTGACTCATTAACTTTGCGCAGTAATTTACTTTGACGATCAACAGTGCGTAAGTATAGCTGTTGCATTTCCTGAGAAGTAGCAACATCGTTTAAATCGGTGTTGCGTTCAGACTCAGCCAAGCTTTTCTTTGCATCATCAATTGCTTCACTTAACTCTTGTTTTTGCTGAAGTAATAGTTCCTTGAAAAAAGCCAACTGCTCTTCATTCATATATGCATCTTCAGACATATTCAGTAGTTCTTTCTCTGTCAGCATAGTGTGCCTCCATTAACGAGTTAGTTTTTTATTAGGGCGTTTTTATATCATAAAAAATAATCGATCACTAATAAATTTACTGCATATAAGTAAAAAAAGTAAAACTTTGGCGTTTAGTCAAGAAAATGAGATTAAAAAGTTGATTGGGCTAGGATATTTTGATTAATGTAATTAATATTTGTATGACCACAAAATGCCATGGTTTTGTCTAGCTCATCATAAAGAATTTCTAAAACGCGTCGAACGCCATCTTCGCCATATGCGCCAAGCCCATAGATAAAAGCGCGTCCAATCATTCCGGCACGAGCGCCTAGTGCTTTTGCTGTTAATAAATTTTGTCCACAACGGATGCCCCCATCAAGCAAAATTTCAAGCTTATTGCCAACTGCTTGATTAATCGTGTTGAGCATAGATATAGATGATAGAGCGCCATCAAGTTGGCGCCCACCATGATTAGATACAACAATCGCATCAGCACCAAAGGCAACTGCTTTGTGCGCATCATCAACATCCAGAATGCCTTTAATAATAATTGGACCCTGCCATTGATCTTTGATCCATGCTATATCGTTCCAGTTGAGAGAAAGATCAAATTGGTCTGATACCCAGCTGCTTAAAGAGGATAGATTATCAAGATTATTAACATGTCCTACTATATTGCCAAAATTTCTGCGAGACGTTGTAAGTATCTTAGACCACCATTTAAATTTTGTAGCCATATTGATAAGGTTTTTACAAGTAAGTTTTGGGGGGATAGATAAACCATTTTTAAAGTCAGCATGTCTCTCACCAATCATTTGCAAATCAACAGTCAAAACAAGTGCAGAGCACCCGACTGCTTTGGCTCTATTGATGAGCTCACGGGTAAATTTTCTGTCTTTCATGACATATAATTGAAACCAAAATGGTGCGCTGACTTTTTCGGCAACATCCTCTAAAGAACAAATGGACAGCGTGGAGAGCGTATAAGGGATGCCAAAGCGCTCGGCTGCTTTTGCCGCTAGAATTTCGCCATCGGCATGCTGCATACCTAAAAGCCCCGTCGGGGCTAAAATGACAGGCATTGTATAGTTTGTTCCAAGGATATTTGTTGCAAGTGTACGCTCTTTTATGTCGACAAGAACGCGTTGTCTAAAGCAATATTTCTGAAAATCTCTTTCATTGGCATGATAAGTATTTTGGTCCCAAGAACCTGAATCGCAATACTGCGCAAACATCTTAGGTACTTTTTTATGGTAACGGGCTCTCATTTGCTCAATACTACGAATATGTTCAAGCTTTCTTTGCATTAGAATATCCTCTCTATTGGTAGTAGATATCACGATCAATCTGTTTTTCACTATTAGCGACAACAGCAGTCACAGAAACATCACCTGTGACATTAACAGCCGTTCTGACCATATCAAGAATACGATCAATACCGATAATAAGTGCAATGCCCTCAATCGGTAAGCCGACTTGGGTTAGTACCAATGTTAGCGTAATTAAACCAATACCTGGGACGCCCGCAGTACCAATTGAGCTTAAGGTAGCGGTGAGTATGACCATAAGGTAAGCCCCTAAACTTAAGTCAATGTTGTATATGTGTGCTATAAACACAGTAGCTACACCCTGCATAATGGCAGTACCATCCATGTTGATTGTGGCGCCTAAGGGAATGGTGAAGCTTGCGACTTTATTGTTAATGCCAATCTCTTTCTCAGCGGTTTCTAATGTCACTGGTAAGGTTGCATTACTACTTGCTGTAGAGAAGGCAAATAATTGCACGCGCAGCATTTTCTTAAAGAAGGTAATGGGGTTTAGGCGTGCTAATATTCCCACAAGAATGCCATTGGTAATAAAAAGATGGATAAACAGCACAATGAGTACGGTAAAGAAGTAACCCAATACATAAACAAACTTATTAAGATCAGTGGTGATGACAAGCTTAGCAATCAGCGCAAATACGCCATAGGGCGTTAGTGCGATAATAATGCTTACGAGTGACATGATCACCTCATTAATATCATCAAACCAGTTTTTGATGCGTGTACCGGCTTCTTTAGCAAAATTAATGGCAATACCAAACAATAGTGCAAAGATGATGATTTGTAATAGATGTCCTTCTGCTAATGAATTAATGGGGTTGGCTGTAAATAAGCTTAAAATGGTTTCTAAAAAGCTTTGTGCAGGCGCTGCATGAAAGCTCAAGTTTTCCGTTGAAATATTCGCACCTTTGCCAACTTGAAACAGAAGTGACACCACAATTGCCAATGTGATGGCAATGGCAGTAGTGCAAACATATAAGATAATCGTTTTGCCACCAATGCGTCCCAAGCTTTTAGGATCAGCCACGTTGCTTGCACCACAAACAATGGATACAAAGACTAATGGCACAACAAGCATCTTCATTAATGTCAGAAATATTTGACCCCCGAGATGCAATACCCCACCGCTGATATAGGTCTTAACCCAATAGCCATCAGCAAAGGGGTGAAAAATAAGCCCAACGATAATGCCTAATGCCATACCAATTAAGATGTTGCGAGTGAGTTTCTTGTTTGTCATGAGATTTCCTTTCTATCTTTATACCTTCCCTATAGCACTATATACCACCCATAAACCATTTTACAGCCTTTCTGTCATTGAATTTCTTGTTCTTTTGAGTCATTTGATATTGCTAATAGTCCTTGCTATTACCTGCAATCCAATGACTCAAAATTATCAAAAACTTCTTTGACATTAAACACGGCAAAGTGATTCATGAGTGGTATGGTGTAAACCTATTTTAATGCAAGGAAGTGCTATGGTTGATACCTACGTAACCAGATCCATAAAAAGGGAATAAGAATAATGATAATATCAGCAATAACGATAGTCGTAACATAAGCATAAATGTTTTGGATGTGTGAAAAAGCGGGCGGAAAAATCCCTAAGAAAATGCCACTCAAGCAAGCTAGGATACCAAAAATACAAATAATGTTTAAAAGTAGATTGTTTTTTGAGCCAGCATGAAAAATTCGCTCAATATGCGGTTCTTTATAACGCAAACGCATGGCAGCAGCAAACACCAGGATCCACATAAAAACCGTAAACTGTGATGTTAATGCGATCAATAATGCAAAGGCAGATTGAATTGTTGGCATAAACAAAAATACAAAGGATAGCAGACTGCCAATAACACCTTGAATCAAAAGCACATTGGTTGGCATGTGATTATTGTTAAGCTTGGCAAAAGCTTGAGGTAAAAGTTTCTGTTGAGCGACCTCTTGCATGGCGCGAGCGGGTCCCAACATCCAAGTGCTAAGGGCTGCGATCATACCAATGACGATAAGTAAGGCAATAAGCCCTTTAAACTCACCAAGACCGGCAAGGTTAAGTACAGCACTAATTCCTTGAATTAATCCACTCATCGGATTAATTGAGCTTTGAGGTGTAATAATCACTAAGGCAAGTGTTGAGATGATCGACAGTAGCACAATAATCACAATTGATAAGATCATTGCCTTAGGGATGCTGCGCTTGGGGTTGTGCACATTTTTAACATGAAAGCTTGTTGCTTGAATGCCTGAGTAGCTCGCCAAAGTTTTAACAAAGAGTGCGAAAGTCACAAATGATAACTCAGGTAACCAATTATGGAAGTGGTTAAAGTGGGCATTATCTTGTCCCATGATCAGAAAATAAATCGCGCCAGCAAGCAGCAATACACCGGGTAAAATCATGCCTAAGAGTGCGCCGATGATATTAAGAATGACAACACGACGCATCGGTAAACAGTTAAACAGTGTTAATAACCAGAAAATGGCAAGCATCGTAAGGCAGAGGGTGAGCTTGCTATGTTCGATCTGATCAAAGCCGATATAAACAATCGTGGCAGCAATTGCCGAGAGACTGGCAGGGAAGCTTATAACGTTATTAAACCATTCCATCCAGATTGCGATTAAGCCGGTTTTTTCACCAAATGCGCGCTTAACCCAAGTGTATACGCCACCATTATCTTTCACTAACATGCCGCCTAATTCAGCGCAGACTAGCGCGCTCGGAATCAGAAAAAAGATCGCAGCTAAAAGATAAAAGAAAATAGAGGCCAGTCCAATGGTTGCCATAAAGGCGATGGAGCTTAGGCTAATGATTGCGGTGATGTTCATGAGTGTCAATTTCGACACTGTCAGTGTTTTATCGTAAGACATAAATTTAAATGCGCTATAAATATTAGGCGCTATCTTGCCGTATAAAAAATAAATAGCAAGTTGGGATATGCGTTAGACCTTTAGGTTCATAGGCGTATCTAAGACAAAAGCTATTTAAACTGAATCGAGCCTAAGAAAATATAGCCATGACCACGAATGGTGCGAATGATTTGTCCTGTCGGGTCATTGATTTTTTTGCGGATACGTCCGATAAGCTGATCAACACTGCGACTATCCGCTTGATCAGTAAGTCCTAATATTTCAGCAATATCGTATTTACTAATCAATTGATTTTGGCGTGAGATCAGTAAATCCAGAATTGAAGCCTCAGCTTTGGTTAGTGAAATATCTTTTTTGCCATGCTCATCACTTAGCGTTTTATGATTCAAATTAAATTGTAAACAATTAAAAACGGCATATTGATATTTCTTTTGGGAGGGTGCCTTGCTTGAGAATTGAATAAGGTTTTTAATGCGCGCATATAGCTCATGCAGATTAAAAGGTTTCTCTAGATAGTCATTAGCGCCAGACTCTAAACCGATGATGCGATTGGTTTCGCCAATATTGGCAGAGAGTATCAATATCGGTGTTTTCGGGCTTAATAGGCGCATTTGCTTACAAACATCTAAGCCGTAGATATCAGGTAAGTTTAAATCAAGAATAACAAGCTGATAGCTGTTTTGCTCAAAATCAATAAGCGCTGGTTGTGCCTTGTTGAAGTGTTTGATGTCAATGAGCTTTTGTTGCATAAATGATTTCACAATTTCGGCAATTGTTAAATCATCTTCGACATATAAAACTTTGTAATGCATGTGATACCCCCATTTTGCATGTTTATATGATCGCATTATAGACTTTTAGTGGCTTCATTGTCGTCTTTGTTTGGCACTTATGTATATGAAAAGGCAGAAATGTAAATGACTGAGATAATAGACCAAGGTCATATACTATATCAATTTGATGGTTTACTCAAAGGCTCTGTTTTTATTTATCATTCGCGTCAAACTTAACACAAGAGCAGCAAAACAGAATTTGCTGACAAAGTTAAGATTGATGTAAGAGGAGATAGTACCATGAGCAATAAATTATCATTAGCCTACAGAGTAAGTTCATTAAGTGCGATGGTTGCAACATTGGCAGCGTGCAGCTCATCCCCAGGTACACCACAAGGCGGCTCGCAATCTGCGGGTGTCCAAGCAGAGATTAGTAGCGCGCAATTATCGACAGCAACTGTTACACAAACGGATAATAGCACAGCATTAACTGCACAGGTAACGCCACAAGCGCTTGCGCTAGGGGCAAGTCATAGCTTTACCTTGACACTGCGCGACAAATCAGAGGATAAAGCTAATCGCTTTGCGACACAAACCTGTGAAGTAAATGCAGCTAATAGTTATCGCTGTGACTTTGCTTTAGCTGCTAATGATGGCTCTGGCTCTAAAAGCAAAGCCGTATCAGTAGGTACGCATCAACTAGAAGTTAGTGGCGATGATGTAATCAATAGTAAAACCGTCAATGTTGAGGTGATCCCAGGATTATTTGGCAAGATTGTTAAAACCTACAATATGGGTTCATGTATTGTGGTGGTTGAAAATGGTGGTAGTGACCAAACCAAGCAATATGAGGAGTTAACTTCAGCTGAGAAAAATTATTTCTACAAATTTCAAGACAGTGAGTGGTTGTGTCTGGATCAAGGCAAAGGCATTGAAATTCTGGATCAATGGATGACTCAGGGTGGTTTTTATTATTTTGATCCAACGGATGAAAAAATGCGTTTTGTGGGCTTAGATCAAGCGCAAAAACCAATGAATTTTGCCGTGGATATTACTGAGTTCTCAGTAGGTAACAAAGAAAAATTTAAGGCAGACAAAGAATCAAATTTTGTGGTGATTGATGCAGGAAGTAATAGCGGTGTTTATCAAAGGGATGCGCAAAAGCATACAAAAGTTAATTTAGGTGATCTTGCCGGCATTGATCATATTAAGACAAGTCAAAATGCAATTCTAATAAGAAAAGGTGACTCCAGTAAATTAGCTTTTGTGCATAATGGCATATTATCTGGATGGAAGATGCTTGAAGGTGGTGATTTTAGTCTGATTGACATGCCGAAAATTGGGCAAAATATTGCGATTGTGACTGAGCAAATAGCAATTGAGGAGCCTGAAATTCCTGACATGGTGGCTAGACGAGTATTTTATCTAAACCTTACTGCTAACACTGTTAAAGAGGTTAGTTATCCAGAAGGACTAGAGGAATATGGCTACCCAGAGTATTTTAGTTTAGATCAGTCAGAAAAAGGTACTTTAATCGTTCAATCAGATGATGGCAGTTTAGTGCATATGATAAGTCCAGAGCACGGTATTGATAAAACTTTAGAGTTGTTAAGTATGAGGGGAGTTATTGCGGCTCAACATACAGTGGCTTATAACGGTGATAACGAGGAGGCTTTTGCATTATTTTATGATGTAAAGAACAATACGATTAAGCAAGAAGATCTAGGTAGGATGTCAATTTCAAAAGATATGAGTGAAGTACCATTGGCACCGATTGCGGTTGCGCCCATGACTATCGCTTATATTGATAGACGAGATCTAAATAATGAAAGCAATGATCGTGATAACTATTTAGTTAGTTTATATTTTGATGAATCCTCAGGTAAGATTTCTAAATTTGAGAAAAAATTGACTGAAAAACGAGAAAACAGTAGCGGGGAAGCATTAGTTGCAGCTAATAGATATACTGTTGCTGCTTATGCATTTGAGACTCCAGATGAGGATAAACTTGAAGCATGGGCTGCAGATATTATTGGTCGCTTACTATTAGACCAACCAATTCAGCTGGCAGGCAATATTAATATTCGCTCATATGTTGAGATTTACCACCCGCAAACCAATGTTGATGAAGCGAGAATTACAAGTAATGAATCACTATTAGAAAAAGCTCAATTGGTAGATGAGAATTGCAGTTTAGGTAGCGTATTAGACCACTTGGATACACTCATTAAAAGCGGGGGGGCACAACAAGCGGGTGAGTATGTAGAAAAAACTGAAGAGTCAGGGATGTCCCTAGAGATTAAGAATGCATTAAATAAACTATTACAGAGTGTTATGGAATTTAAATTGGTCGCGCCAGGATCAGCCTTACATGTTCCTAGTAATATCACATTAAATTGTAAAGACAATAAATTTACGTTTAATGCCGAGGTGCCAGTTGCTTACTATAGTGACGCACAAATGAAAGCAAATAATATGATGATTGATGCATCCTATCAGGCGCAAGCAGGTGAGTTAAATGACTTAATTACGCAAATTGATCAAGGCGTTGATGAAATGTCATTAATCACCTTGCCGAGATTGCAAGTTGCATTGGATTTATTAAGGGGCACACAGCTGATAGGTGCGCAATTTACGCACTTATCACCAAAAAATATGGTCTGCTATGCATACCAACTTGGGGATACTAATGTGGCAATGTTGCGCTAAGCTAAATAGATAAACATAAGAAACAGCGACTTAAGTCGCTGTTTTTGTTTTGATGGCTTGGTTATACTGAACCAATACGGTGTACTGTAAGTGACAAAAGAAATGACGCTAAAACGTAAGAAGCAAATGATTATTGCTGCGATTACCTTAACAATTATTTTATTTGTAATACAGTTTTGGATATATGTTGGCTCATTGCATAGTGCAGTGAAAAGCCATGAACAGCAAAAGGAGGTGCTAGAAGCAATGCTAGAAACTCAAAATAGTATTGCCGAATTTGATCATGATTCATTGGTGAAATTTATTAATAACTATAACAAAACTGCATCAAAATTTTTATCTGCCAACATAAGTAAAAATGGGATGGATAATCGCCTAGAGAGATACAAGCCACTAACTTTAGCGCAAGCCTTAAGCGAATTTAATAAGTCGAATAATGTGACAAGTTGTCAGTATTATCAAAAGGCGCAGCTTGGGGTGTGTTTTAGCCTTGAGAAGCATACTTTCTTTATGCATAAAGAACTTATTTTGTATATGCTCTTAGATTTCTTTATTCTCGTTATGGTGGTGGTTAGCATTATTATGTACGGCTTTACTTTAATCGATAAAACCATGCGTAGCGTTTATGCCCCCAATAAATTTCCGCTGCAATCACTCTTTTTTCGCAAAAGTTCCAACCAACTTAAAGCGAATATTGAAGAGCTTATTTCTGAGCGCGTAATGCTATTATCAACACTTTTTCATGATGTGAAAACTCCGCTAACGCGTACGATGCTTTATCTGCAAGTGATGCCCAAAGAAACGCCCTTTCTTGAGAAGCTGTCTTCAGATTTGATGGAGATTAATGAAATCATTGATTCAACGGTTACTTATTATCAAGGTAACTCTGGTGATCAGCGGGTTGATGTGAATAAGCTGATTAAGCGGATAGCCGAATCGTCAACACAGTGTAGTGTAATGGAGAATCCCGATGAGCATTTGCTTGTTGCTGGTAATGAAGGGCTTCTGTATCGTGCATTGGCAAATATTTGTAATAATGCCGAGAAATATGCTGGAGGATGTACGATACATTGCTATCAGCAAGATCAGCATGTGGTGATTGAAATATCAGATCAAGGTCCTGGCGTGCCTGAGGCAAAAATACAGAGCATTTTTGAGCCACAAGTTAAAAATATTCATCAAGCAGGTAATAGTACGGGTTATGGCTTGGGGCTTGCAATTGCACTGAAAATCATTGGTTTTCACAAAGGTAAAATGACTGTAAAAAACACCTATCCAGGTCTATGCTTTACTATCGAGCTGCCATGTGCTTAAAAACCAACGAAAAGCATAAAAACAGGTAGTGTAATTATTGCAATCAATGTACCCAGAATGGTACTGCTAGTGCTTTCCTCAGTGAGCGTGTTATACCTTAATGCAAACATTGTTGTCATTGTTGCCGTGGGCATCGCGCAAAGTAGAATCACTTCTTTCGCAAGAGTGCCGGTAATGCCAAAGCCATAGACCAATGCGAACATAATAAGTGGATGGATTAAATTCTTTAAGAAGATATTGATCACAGCACCTTTGGAGAATTTAATCACAAAACTGGACATGATAAGACCTAGTGCAAAAAGGGATACGCCCGAGGTGGTGTTACCAATGAGCTTAAGGCTATCTTCAATAATTTTAGGTAAAGGTACACCAATAACAGCATAAATAATCCCTAGAATTGGCGCGAAAACCAAAGGTTTTTTAAGAACTTCAACGATATTGCTGATAAAAAGCTGAGATAAATTGGCTTTATTTCCAGATCTTAATTCAAGCAGGATCACCGTGACTGGGATCATAACAACGCTGGAGATAATATTACCAATCACAATAGAGACAAGTGCGCTAGAGCCAATCAATTCGATAAAAATGGGAATGCCCATAAACGCCATATCGGGGAATGAGCAGACAAAGGCGCCTTGCGCAGCCGTTTGTGGCGAACGTTTTAATAAGAACTTATGCGTACAAAAGCTAATAAGATACATACCCATTAAGCCAATAAAAAAAGCAATGACAAATTTGATATTAAGTAGTGTGTCGAGTTTGGTAGTTGCAGTAATGATAAATAGCAAACACGGAAAACTAAAGTTCATTACATAGGTGGCAAAACTTTTGCTGTGCTTGTTATCAATAATCTTAAAAAAGCCCGCTAACCACCCAAGAAAAATGACAAATGCTACGGGAATTAACGCATTTAAAATAGTAGAAAACATCTCTTAACCCTATACTCTCAATAAAAAATTAACTATATCAATAAATTTAGCTTATAGCCAATTGGTTTGCTTAGAATAAATCCAGCAATAAAAAGTGGCTAAAGTAGACGAAATTCGCTAGGCTTGAGCTTACTTTTGATTGGATGAAATGGACTGAGTTTATGGCAAGACGTATATTACTGCTATTGGTTACATTGATTATTATTTTAGGTGGTGCGTATTACTTTTTTGGCGCTCATGACAAAGGAAGTAACAAAACACAAAATATCGATTTAAATTCAACTGACCCAGCAGCTGAAGAATTATACCAAGCACTGCAAACGGCAAATTTCATTGAGCAGGGCGCAAAAACGGCAGCGCGTAATATGTATGTGATCTTTGATCCTAATTGCATTTTCTGTCATGCGTTATTTGAGGCAACTCAAAAGCAAGTAGATGCTGGTAATTTAGCGATTCGCTGGGTGCCCATTGGTATTATCAAGCGTTCAAGCCCATTAAAAACAATGGCTCTTTTAAGCGCGAAATCACCACTTGAGGCACTAAAGCAAAATGAGGAGGGCTTTAATTACGCTAAAGAAGAGGGTGGTATCACACCAGTGACCAATCCGACAAGCCAAGAAATTGAGCAATTTAATCATAATATGACGATTCTAAAGGGGTTAATTAATTCAGTGCCTGTCGTGGTATATAAAAATGCAGCAGGTCAAGCAAGAGTCAGCGGTGGTGCATTGCTACCCTTAAAAGCCGATAGTGCGGCATTGACAGAGAATGAACAGAAAGTAGATTTTTTTATAAAAAGCGTTGCTAAAAGTTGGTAAGTCGATGATTGTATTTGTTATTTATGCCGTTGTGTTGGCATTCTTCTGGATTAAAACCTTAACCTCAAGTTGCGCCAGTGATGATGATCATGAGATCAGTTACTTTCTTGAGAAAAAATATCTTAAGATCAAACGCTATAAGCAATATGGGTTGTTGTATATCGTGACGCTATTTTATCTGGTGTCTGTGTCAATGGTGTCAGCGCGTTATATGCCGACAGAAAAGCAGGTATTTGCAAGTGCTACCTCACAGCTTAATCATGCATGGCAGGTAATGCTCTCTTTTCCTTGGTGGTTGCAGCTATTATTTTTTATCGCACTTGTATTATTTGTTGGTATGTTTGCGCTACCTTTGGCCAATTACCTGAAAGATAAGAAGCGGAATAAATCATGAGTGGTAAGTATTACATTGGTATTATGTCTGGCACCAGTATGGATGCAATTGATTGTGTTGTCGTGGAATTTAAAGATGAGTCATTTAGTCTCAAAGCACAGCAAAGCTTTGCCTATCCTGTTGAGATTAAGGCGAGGATTAAAAATATTTTTGCGCAAGATTATCAATTATCGTTATTTGATTTTGGTGATTTAGACTATCAATTAGCCGAAAGTTATGCGCAGTGTGTTAAGCAAATACTCGCAGCAAATAATCTCAATGCAGAAGATATTATTGCCATTGGCTGCCATGGACAGACGGTTTATCATCAGCCACAAGGTGTGCGCAAATTCAGCATTCAGTTAGGTAGTGGTAATGTGCTTGCAGCGCTTACAGGTATTCCTGTTATCAATGATTTTCGCAATAAAGATATGATTTTTGGTGGGCAAGGCGCGCCTCTCGTGCCGGCATTTCATCAAGCATTTTTTGCGGATAAAGATATGCCGCGAGTCATTCTAAACTTAGGCGGCATCGCTAATATTACTTGTCTACACCCTAAAAAAGCGCTTGTTGGTTTTGATACGGGTCCCGCCAATACCTTGATCGACCAATGGATTCATAAGCATCGTGGTGAAGCTTATGATCAAGCAGGTCAGTGGGGGCGCGGTGGTATATTGTTGCCCGAGTTGTTAGATGAATTAATGCAAGATCCTTATTTTGCGCAAAGCGCTCCTAAAAGTACGGGGCTTGAGTATTTTAATTTAAAGTGGCTAGAGAATCAGTTGTCTACCGATGAACATATACAAGATGTGCAAGCAACGCTGCATCATTTAACAGCACGCTCGATTGCGGAGGCTGTTTTAGCTTATCAAGCAGATACTAAAGCGCTTTATGTCGCAGGTGGTGGCGCATGTAATGAGTTCTTATTGGACTTGCTTCGAGAATATTTGCCAGATATCAACGTGCAGGCAATTAATGCTTTGGGCGTTGATGAAGCGTGGATTGAAGCCATTGCCTTTGCGTGGTTTTCTTATTGTCATATCAATAAGATAAAAATACCATTCTCAGCGACAACAGGAAGCAAAAAAGACGTTATTGCAGGAATTTATCATGCTTGCTAGTGCAGCGTGAAATTAGATTTTGGAGGGATAACAATGAGTGGTTTTTCACAACAGTTAAAAGCGGCAACCATAGACAGCATTGCCGGGTTATTTAAAAGTCGCAAAATGCTGGTGATGTTTATTTTAGGCTACTCGTCAGGCTTGCCGTTGATGCTTACGGCATCATCATTAACTTATTGGTATCACGAAGCAGGGATTAGCATTCAAGATATTGGCTTATTAACACTAGTGGCATTGCCGTATACAGTAAAATATCTATGGTCACCGGTGATTGATCGCATAAGCTTTAAATATTTCGGCAGACGCAAGGGCTGGATTTTTTTAATGCAGTTATTATTAATTGTCTGTGTGTTTTTATTGAGTCAATTCTCACCTGCGCAATCACCGTTAATTATCGCCGGTATTGCCTTGGCAATTTGCTTTTTCTCGGCAACGCAAGATATTGCGATTAATGCCTATCAAACAGAAGTGTTAGATGAGGATGAACGGGCATTAGGTAGTTCTATTTCAGTATTAGGTTATCGCGTGGCAATGATGGTAACAGGTGCCTTTCTGTTAATCATGGTTAAATACTTTGATAATAACTGGCAAACTGGTATTTTTGCACTTATTCCATTTTTTGCAGTGGCAATGATTGGCACCTTTTTAGCGCGGGAAACTACAGTGGATAATCGCCCGAAAACTTTTGCTGATGCGGTTGTTTTACCATTTTATGATTTCTTTACCCGTCGCGGCTTTGCGGTAGCTGTTGTTGTGCTGTTGATTATTATTTTCTACAAGTTTAGTGATGCGTTGGCATTTTCACTGAATACCGTTTTCTTTGCCGAGCTTGGCTTTGATAAAGTCACGATTGCTGTATCGTATAAAACCAATGCCTTAATATTTACCTTTATTGGTCTAGTATTGGGTGGCATGTTAGCCAAAGGGTTTGGCTTGTTTCGTACGTTTTTACTATTTAGCTTTATGATGGCAGCAGCAAACTTGATGTATATGTGGTTAGCATTTGAAGGGAAGAATTATTATTTAATGGTGATCTCCGTTGCGGTTGAATATATGGTTGGTGCGATGGGTACTGCCGTATTAGTGGCAATGATTATGAGCCTTGTCAATAAAAGCTTCTCAGCGACACAGTTTGCAGTATTAAGCTCTATTGACTCATTGGGACGTGTGTTGGTAGGACCGTTAGCAGGTAATGTTCAAGCGAGCTACGGTTGGGAAATGCTATTTTTATTGAGTTTTATTCTTGGTTGTATTGTCACCCTTTGCATATGGCTGGCACGCAAGCAAATTATTTCAATGGCAAATCTGCATGGGTAGGGTGTAGCTATTGCTGCTCTTCTTGATAACGATTGACCTGTTTTGCTAGCCAGCCACCATCGTCCATCGGGAATGTTCCAACACTTGTTGTACTGCCACCACCCCATAGAATTGCAAAGACATTACTTGCACGTGCCTTATCCATATTGTCTTTGTTCCAATCATAGTTACTACTACCATTTAAATCCTTTAAATAATCAGGTAATTGGCAGGCATTATCATGTTGGCAGTTATAGGTTGCATCGGCAAGATTGATATTGCGTATATACGGTTGCAAGTTGCTTAAATCAGGTTCGACATCTGGGTTGCCCAAAAAGAAATCTGGTCCCGTTGCACCATGTGTAATCGCTGTTGATTCAGAGGTTGTCTGTAAATGCCCGCCAGGAATTTGCCATAACATAACAGGGATATTATCTAATCCCTGAGACATTTGTTTGACATAAGTTAAGTAATTATCCCAATCGCGCGCATTCCATATATAGCCACTGCCTGCCTCACCTGGAATTGGATTACGCTCATACTTATCAAACACCAAAAAGTCTGGTTTATTTTGACCATGATATAAACCAGCCTGTTGCCATAATTCAACAGTTGGTTTGCTAATAGTATCTTGCACTTGAACTGGACTTAAATCAGCATGTACCCAATTGGCGGAATTTGCATTCCAGACATTCTCCTGCCAACCAAAAGTGATACTTGGAGCGAATGTTTTAACCACCCAGTTGGTTGCCTGCACCCAACCTTTAAAGTTTTCAGAAAACACAGGTATTGAGGATGGCTCACTATTACTCGATTGATATTGCTTTAAAATACCAGTGGCAGCATTTTCCCAAGGCACTTTTATATCCCATGGGCTGTAGATTCCTTGATCTTTAAATTCACCGTTTTCCGCCATTTGAATAACAGCTATCGGTGTTGTCGCTTTGACATCTAATGTTTTATCATTATTTAATTGTATTTGCCAATCGTGTTGAGAGTGAATAAACCAATAGGCTTGTTGTAATGCCTTATCAACATCGATATGCGTTGGGTTGGTGCCAAGCAGGCTTTGATAGAGTTTTTGTTGTTGAATCATGCCCATTAAATCAGGGTTTAAAATGATCGAACCAGCAAGCTTATATTTGTCATGTTCCAGTTGCATTACTTGAGATAGAAGCATTAGATTGATGAAGTGCTTTGTTAAAATAAGATTGTCAATTTCAGCGGTGGATGTATTGTTTTTAAAATCTTCAAAGCTTGTGCCGCCACTCATTTCAGCAGTATACACCACCATAACAGGACGTGTTGGAAGTTTGTTAAGAGCACTCAGTTCATTCGCAAGTTTATAGGTGTTTTGGGTGTAAATAGGATAAACCAATCTACCACGATCGCCATTACCACCATCACCTGCGTATTTGAAGATAGCGTCCACCAGACGACCTTTCAACTGGGCTGGATTTTGTGTGTTGGCATCAGTCACAGCGCCCATGGCAATATAATTTGGCCAACCTCTAACATGACTACCCACTTTCTCTTTATTAAATTGAAGCGTTAACGCATTAGTGTCTTGTTTATTGACCGTAAAGTTAACAGGCGCTAAGGTATATTGGTAATCGCCATCAATAAGTGTTGTTGCCGTTGCCTTATATGTGCCACTTTGCAGATTAAAGCTGTTATCCTGACCATTGTGAATCGTTTGTGTTAAGACCGTTTGCCCATTCTGATTGATGCTTAATTGTGTTGTTTTATCTTGAGGTAAGCCATTGACATTAGCGATGACTTTGTAGGTCTGTATTGGTGTTGAGCTTACTTTGATGTTGCTATAGTAATCCTTGACAGCACTGCTGGTGTTTATATCAGAGGGCGTAAATGTGAACTGGTAGCTGTTTTGCTGACCAATAATATCAGCCGCGGATAATGTGTAATTGGTATTGGTTTTTAAATCAATCGCTACACTAGCGCCCCAATTTACTTTAACTGTCTGTACATCGCTATTGTTTTGTTTATTGGTGACTTTTACCTCAATATTGTTGTTCTTTACATCGGCTGGTTGTGCGTGATCTAAGCTAATGTGCAGCTTTAAGTCTTGTTGCTGATAATCCAGAATGACTTCAGCCGTTTTATTTATTTGAACGGTAACTGGATTTGCAGAGCTGATACTGATCGGGATGTGTTGTTGGTCTTTTTCGATATAGCTTTCAACCTGATAGGTTCCCGGTTTGACAGCTAGATTTTGCTGAGCAACTTGCTGCCAGGTGGTTTGATAGGCAATATTTCCATCTTTGTCCTTGAGCAGAATAATCGCGTTACTGGGGATGCTTTGACTTGTTTGAGATTTTTTAAAACTGACAAAGCCTTGTTCTATAGGTTTTTCGCCAACACTAAAATTGGTAATTTGTGCATCTGCCACCGTTGGTGAATAGTTAAAGGTTACCGCATCACCTGCTTGAATAATGACATCATCTTCTGGGTGGTAGTGTTTTCCTATATCAATACCTGAGTTCGGAATTAAAATCCTTGATTTAAAAGGGTTTTATGGTGTTAAAATAAGTAATTCTTATGGTAATTTCTCAAGATCAACATGATAGAACTACTTATTTCAACATTTTGCCGCATAGACGACTTTTGCATTATCTATGAAAAGCAACTTAAACTCAAACAAATTGGCATGGATAGAAACAGAAAATATGGCAAAGCGCAACAGTTAGCAGTGAGTGAAATTATGACAATTCTTATTATGTTTCAGATAACTCAATATCGCAATTTCAAAACATATTACAACGAGTTTATCAAAGTTTATTGGCATGAATATTTTCCTCAAGCGCCATCGTATAATCGCTTTGTAGAGCTGATGAGTCAAGCGATTTTACCGTTGTCTTACTTTTTAACTTATCATCAAGGTGAGCGCACTGGTATTTATTATGTTGATGCAACAAAACTGCCAGTTTGTCATAACTTACGCGAGAAAAATCATAAGGTTTTTGAGGGACTAGCAGGTAAAAGCAAAACGAGTACAGGTTGGTTTTTTGGGCTGAAATTGCATCTTGTGGTTAATAATCTTTGTGAGCTTGTTAGCATTCGAGTCACTCGTGGCAACACTGATGATAGGACGCCATTGTTGGATATGTGTAAGGAACTTCAAGGGATGATTTTTGGCGATCGTGGTTATGTATCCAAAGCCAAAGCAGAATGCCTTGCAGAGCAAGGGCTTAAATTGATTACTACGCTCAAAAAGAATATGAAAAAGCTATTTAGGACTCCACAGGAAAAGCAATTGTTACGGCATAGAGGTATGATTGAAACTCTATTTGATCATTTGAAAAATAGTTTAATGTTGTGGCATACAAGGCATCGCTCACCTGTAAATGCATGCACACATTTGATGGCATGCTTAGCTGCATGGGTTATCGATCCTATCTCTATTGTGGGCCAGAAAAGATTGAGTGTTTTATGAACCGTAATTCCGAACTGAGGTTATCAATAGTCACTTGGCGATTGAGTTGGCTTGAAATGCCATCTGCATTCATATTTTGTCCATTGACTACAAAGTTCCAGACACCATTCACATTGCCTTGAGATATGTCAAACTCAATATTATCCTGAGTCAGATTAACCTTTTGATCACATGAAAACGTGATCGTTGGATTCCAGGTTGTGCCACCAAGTTGTTTGATACTGCAGTTGGCAAATGCATTTTGAATGCTTACCAAAGCAGTCGCCACGGCAATTAATTTAATACATGTTTTCATCGCTATAATACTCCTTGCTACTGATATCTATATCAGCTGGTTTTGATGTTTCCATGGGCAGTATAGAGTATAACAAATAGCAAGTAACGCGTAATAAATACGTGGTATTGATTGTAATACATTCTAGATATGGGCGATTTTAATTGAATATTAGGTGGCTTGAGTGAGGTAAAAACAAAGTCGAATGATTAAATCTCAGCAATTGCTTCAACTTCAATTAACACATCTTTGGGTAAGCGTGCGACTTCAACACATGAACGTGCTGGTGGGGTTATCCCTTGAAAAAATGAGGCATAAACTTCATTAAAAGCAGCAAAGTCATCCATGTTTTTAATAAAACATGTGGTCTTGATCAGTTTATCCATGCGGCTTTCGGCAGCTTCGACAACGGCTTTTAAGTTTTGCATGACTTGTTTTGCTTGTGTTTTGATATCGCCTTGAACTAATTCGCCTTTTGCATTTAAGGCAATTTGTCCTGAGGTGTAGAGCATGCCATTGATTTTAACAGCTTGCACATAAGGACCTATTGCCTGTGGCGCGTTATTGGTTTGCACGACTTCTTTCATAAATATTCCTTAGATTTGTAAGAGCAATTTCATTCTGGCTAAATCAAGCGTATTGTCAACGCATGCATTAGCACTTTCGCAAAGTGAGCTGTGTGATGAAATTAAATATGATCACCAATAGCACAAGAATAAGTAAACTCGATAGCAATACCTCTTTAAAAGCCATCATGGAATAACGATGTAGTAATGAGGCAATGCTTAAATAGATCACCGGAATAAACCCTTGATACAAGATATTAAGATAGGTGCTTAATAGAGTATTTGTTTGATTTGAATATTGATTGGTAAAGATGATTTGTCTTAGGTTAAACATGACGACATATTCAACAATTGCATAAATAACAAAAAATACAATAAAGGCAAGCAACACCCACGCTATATTGGCTGAGCCAATGGTGTAAAAGCACCACAATAGCGGCAACATCAACATACCAAATAAAAAGATATTCTGGCGTATGGTTGCATCAGTTGTTTGGCTTTTCTTGCGCAAAATAAGGCGCAATCCAATGATTACGACAATTAATGAAAACACAGGCTCTAATGGATAAACCGCCTGATAGATTTGTGCAAGTTGATCGTTGAATAAAAACAAGAGGACCGATGACATCAATACATAAACAACAATGCTGTATTGACTAGCGCCATTGATACAGAGCATGACATAGCGTGGTTTGGTTTTGATCGCAATGGCAATGCTCAGAAAAGCAATAATGACAATGACAAGTGCGTCAGCGATATTATGCCAACGATACATTAATGCACCACACAATAGTGCTAATAATGCGCCTATCGCAAAGGATAATAAGCATTTTAAAAACACCTGTATGTTGAAGGACTTAATGCCCCGCACAAAACGGAAGTAATAAAAAATAGCACCGCAAATTGAAGTTGCCAAGGTGAAAGGTAACAACAGATTTAAAAAGGAAAAGCCAACAAATAAAATGGTGACGATAATCCCAAGGGTGTTGACGATAAATGACATCAGGTTGTTTTTAATCTCATTAGAAAGTGAGTTTTCTGCGACAAGTTGATAACGTTTAGTATGTAATACGACTTGATTGCCAAGATACGATAGTAAAAAGAAATGCACCCCCATCGTCATGTATAAAGCACCACCGCCAAAGCGTCCGGAGAGTAAAATATAGGTGGTTAGCATCAATAAAAATGGGCAAAAAAATCCAACCATTGTTAGCGCGTCTGATTTTTGTTTGACATCTTTGACAAGTTTTTCAGTCAGCATGACAGTAAGCCAAGTAATGAGCCCTAAAATCGCGCCAATAATCAGCATATCTGAGAAGAAATATAGCCGTTCAAAGTCATCTTTAAAAACTTGGTTAAAGCTGGAGATGCTTTCTGCTAATGCGCGAATAGGGACATATACCGGCAAAATGCAGAAATATAAAATACTCGGGTGACGTATGCAGTTAAGCAAAAAAGCGCGTTGTGGTGACATTGATGGTATTCCTTTATTAATATCTACTTAACACGCGCTCAAGTGCGCGACTAGATAACATCCATTTCAAGAGCTTAGCAATACGGGTGAATTTTGTGATGCTGTAGCGCGGTGCGGGATTTTTTGCTTTAAGAATTTTCGCAACAACCTTGGCTACAGCGATTGCTTCCTCGTTAAATGGTACAGGTTTATGATTACCTGACATCAATTTTTTATAATCACTTAAATGCACCGAATTTTTAAGCTCAATATTTTTAACGGTTTTCATCGAATTTTCTCGAATTCTACTGGTTACCGGTCCGGTGTTAAGTATCGTCATATGGATGTTAGAGCCTCTTAATTCTTGACGCATTGTATCGACCAGACCCTCAATGGCATATTTACTGGCATTATAAGCACCTCGATATTTAAGTGATACGAGCCCTAAGACAGAGCCATGCTGAATAATCTTACCATGACCTTGCTTACGCATAATTTTGAGTGCTTTGCATGTAAGATTATGAAGTGCGAAAAAATTCGTATCAAACTGCTCTTTGACGTGTTTTGTCGGAATATCCTCTAGAGCACCTGCTTGTGAGAAACCGGCATTATTAAATAATACATCTAATGTGCCGCCTGTTTTGTGCAGAATGTCAGCCAATCCGGCATCTATTTGCGCATCATCTAACACATCAATCAAGTAAGTTTCAAAGCCTTCGACCGTGAGTTTTTCAACGTCCTCTTGCTTTCTTGCTGAGGCAAAGACACGGTAACTTTGTGTTTTTAAGTATTTCGCTGTGGCATAACCGATACCGCCATGTGAGCAGCCGGTAATTAATATCGTTTGTTTGTCCATTATAAATTAACTCCAATTAATTTTGACTTGCCAATCAAATGGTTGATACATTTCTTGTAATATCTTGGCAATTTGCATTTGTGCTTGCGCGATATATTGACCACTACTTGCCAAATGACGCATGGATTGCTGTGCCAGTAAATAGGCTTTATCCGGTACTTGGTCTTTAGGGTCGGTATTGATCACCCCTAAACGTGGAATGACGCCAAAGGTGTAGTCTTGTTTGGTGATCAAGTGTGAGCGTTGATGGTTAATCTCAATACTCAACACGGTTGGTAAAGGTAATTTGATTGTTAGTATTTTGCGGGTTTTATCGATATTTATTTGTAGATGTTCAAGATCAACACCCAATAAAACGGAAGCATAAATATAATAAGATGCTTGAGTGTCAACAAACCAACCTTTATCTTCAAACTGTTCAATTTGGCTAAGCTCTAATCTCAGACTCGCCAGTTGGCTAATCGTTTTGACTTGGGCGACACTTGGGTAGAATTTTGCATTATCACTCGCAGTGTAATGCTGATAAAACCAAGTACCACTGGCTCCTAATACGATACAAATCACAAGTAGGATGAGTTTAGAAAAAATACGCATCACAACACCAGTACCACAAATAAAACGATGATTAATACTAATAAGCCCCAGTGTTTTATACGCACATTTATATCCTTAAATACTGAAGGTATACATTTTCTTTATTTCAACACCCCGCCTCACAGGCTCGGCACCCCTCTTGCAAAGAGGGGAATGTAAAACCAACCTTTGCCTAATTCCCCTCTTTGCAAGAGGGGTGGCAGCTGCAAGCTGACGGGGTGTTTTTAAAATCATAGCTTTTTCTAAAATGCGTAACCTCAGTTACATATGTTTAACTACAGTTATTCATTCAACTTCTTATTCAATAGTTCATTCACTTGCTTAGGATTTGCTTTGCCTTTACTGTTTTTCATGATTTGTCCAACAAAGAAGCTCAAAAGCTTCTTGTTACCGGCGCGATAATCTTGCACTTGTTGTGGGTTTTGCTCAAGTATCTCGTCAACCAAACTTTCAACCAACCCAAGATCATTGCTTTGGCGCACGCCGAGCTGATCAATAATACTTTGTATCGCTTGCGGTTGATCATAATAGTTTTGTAGTACGGTCTTGGCGGATTTTAAAGACACCTCATCCTTGTCAACGCATGCAATTAGCTCAAGTAATATTTCAATAGGCACGCGCTTTGCATCAAATGTGCTTTGCGCACGATTAAACACGGCTTGCAACTCAACGGCAACCCAGTTATATGCGGTTTTTGCTGAAATGCTTTTTGCTAATGCATCATAGTAATCCGCGACTGTCGGGTTATCCATTAGAAAATTGACTTCATCGGCATTAAGTGTCTTGGCATAGGTTTCACGGCGCACTTTTGGCAATAGTGGCATCTGTGAATGTATGCTTTCAATTTCTTCATTAGACAAGATAATAGGCAATAAATCAGGATCAGGGAAATAACGATAATCAAAGGCATTTTCCTTACTACGCATACTTCGCGTTTCATTATTATCTGGATCATAAAGCCTTGTTTCTTGAGTGATTATGCCACCTTTGTCAAGGACATTGACTTGACGCTGATACTCATAATGAATGGCACTTTCAATAAAACGAAATGAGTTGATATTCTTAAGCTCAGCTCTTGTGCCAAGATCCTCACCTGATTTACGAATCGATAAATTAACATCACAGCGAAATGATCCTTCTTGCATATTGCCATCACAAATCCCGAGATGCTGTACCAGTTGATGAAGGTCTTTAAGATAACAGATTACCTCCTCCGCACTGCGAAAATCCGGATGTGTCACAATCTCTAATAATGGTGTGCCGGCACGGTTATAATCTAAACCGGTTTGATCGCCAATAAAATCATGCACTGATTTGCCTGCATCTTCCTCAAGATGGGCGCGTTCAATGCGAATGGTTTTAATACCCTTATTCGTTGTAATCTCAAGTTGACCGTTTTGCACAATTGGATTATTAGATTGACTGATTTGATAGCCTTTGGGTAAATCAGGGTAGAAATAATTCTTGCGCGCGAAAAAGCTGTTTTTTGAAATTGTTGCATCAACAGCTAAACCAAACATCACTGCCATATCGATAGCTTGTTTATTAACAACGGGTAGCGTTCCTGGTAAGGCGATATCAAGAAAGCTCACCTGTGTATTTGGCTCTTGACCATAAAGGGTCGCCGCATTTGAGAAGATTTTGGCTTGTGTTTTAAGCTGGACATGTACCTCAAGTCCAATGACCATTTCATAACTCATGCCCCGACTCCTTGTAATAGTTGCTGTGGTAGGTGAAATTCTGTCTCACGCTGAAATGCACAGACTGCTTGCAATAATAAATGATCTTGGAAATTATTTGCCATTAATTGCGCACCAAACGGCATATGCTCAATCTGTCCAATAGGAAACGAAATCGCAGGCGCTCCTGTTAAATTGGCAATTAATGTATACATATCCGATAAATAGGTCGTTACTGGATCTTTTTGTGCGCCAAGTTTGGGTGCAGTTGTTGCGGCTGTTGGCAGTAAAATCATATCGATATTTTGATAGATCATATCAAGATCTTGCTTTAATTTGGCACGCACCTGTTGGGCTTTGTGATAATAGGCATCGTATTGACTCGCGGCTAATACGTAGTTGCCAATGACAATGCGACGCTTGACCTCGGCACCAAAACCCTCTGTGCGACTATTAATGTACAGCTCATCTAACGTATTTGCATGCTTGCTGCGATGGCCATAACGTACCCCGTCAAAGCGTGCTAAGTTCGTGGCAGCTTCAGCCGGTGCCAACACATAATAGCTTGACACAGCAGCTTGTAAATCAGGCAGTTGAATATCTTTAATCTTCGCACCTTGCTTTTGATAAATGGCAATACATTCTTGAAATAGTGCTTGTGCTTCAGTTGAGAGCTTTGATAATAATTGCCCATCAACACCAATGGTCAGATTCGTTACATCTTGCTGTAGTGATTTAGTGAAAAAATCTGGATCGGTTGCGATACTTGTGCCATCTTTCTCATCCTTACCTGCCATCGCTTGCAATAAATAAGCACAATCCTCAGCATAATGCGCCAATACGCCAACTTGATCAAAAGATGAAGCATATGCCACTAAACCATAGCGCGACAAGGCGCCATAGCTTGGCTTTATTCCGGTAATACCACAGAAGCTAGCAGGTTGTCTTACTGATCCGCCAGTATCACTACCTGTGGCAAAGGGGGTCAGTCCCGCGGCAACTGCAGCGGCTGAGCCACCGGAAGAGCCACCTGAAACATGGTTTAAGTCATAAGGGTTTTTCACCACACCAAAAAAACTATGTTCATTGGTTGAGCCCATACCAAACTCATCCATATTGGTTTTACCAAGCAGTGTCATGCCTTGATTTTTAAGCTTATCAACAATTGTGGCATTAAAGGGGGATTGATAATTGTTTAATATCTTTGACCCACAAGTGGTGGTTAATATATCAGTGCACAGATTATCTTTGTGTGCGATAGGAATCCCAGTTAATAGTGTTGCCTTGCCTTTGGTAATTAAATCATCCATTTCTTTGGCATGTGCTAAAACCTCGGCTTCATTGATTGATATAAAGGCGTTTAATAAGTTGTTTTTATGTTTTATCTCTTTTAAATACGTTGTTGTTAATTCAACAGCACTTATGGTTTTGTCATCAAGCTTTTGACGCAATGTTTTTAAAATACTCACGAGAATTCCTCTTATTCAATGACTTTTGGCACGATGAAATGCTGATTAGTAAACTCAGGTGCTATACGCTCAAAGTCGGCTGTATGATTTTGCATTTGAGGTGCATCTTCACGCGCTGGATAATGACTTAACAATGGTGAAATCATGGGATTAATATCATGCGTATCGACCAACTTAAGATTATCAAATAGATTAAAAATATTATTCAGATTATATTCAAACTGTGCCAATTCTTCCGGCTTGGCGCTAAGTTTTGAAAGCATGAGAATATGCTTTAATTCCTGCTGCGAGATTGCCATTTACTGGTTTCCAAAGCTGCTTTTATATAGGCAATTATCGTAGCATTGTTAAGTGAGAATTAAAACAATTGATGATGAGGTTTGTGCTCGATAAAGTGGGTTGCATCATAGGCTGACAACGGTACGCTGAAATAGTAGCCTTGAATGTAGTCGCAGTGCACTTTCTTTAATAGTTGATATTGCTCAATGGTTTCAACACCTTCAGCAACCACAGTACTCCCTAAACGGTGACTCAAATCAATGATACTTTCAACAATAAGCTTACTGTTGATGTTGGTTAACATGTCATCAATAAAGATTTTATCAATTTTAATGTTATCAATCTGTGCATGAATCAAATAACTTAGTGAACAAAAACCCGTACCAAAATCATCAATGGATATTTTAAACCCCATATTTTTAAGGGTATTTAGCACTTGCGATGTATTGTCTAAATTTTCCATAATCACCGTTTCGGTGACCTCAAAGGTAACATATGCACTGGGGATAGTCATTTGTGCCATTAAGTGCTCTAAGAATGCCAATAAAACTGAAGGATTATTGATTTGTACGGCTGAGAGATTGATTGAAATGCTTGGTTTGTGAATGATTGTTTCATCCTCATGCCACTGATGCAGTTGGTAAAATGCTTGGCGAATTACCCAAGCGCCTAGTTCAACAATTAGCTTGAGCTCTTCAGCAACAGGAATAAATTCACCGGGTGACACCTCGCCCAAATAACGATTATGCCAACGCAGCAACACTTCAAAATGCATTTGTTGTTTATCATTCAAATGAATGATCGGTTGAAACATAAGGTAAAATTCATTGTTTTTTATCGCATTAGCCAAATGCTTGCCCAGCTCAAGTTGACGGAAATAACGTGCGCCGATATTTTCATTGAAGATACAATAACTATTGCCGCCGGCTTTTTTACAATCCCTGATTGCCATATCGGTATATTGCATTAATGTCTCACGATCACTCGCATGCTCCAGCGATATTGCTGCACCTATGCTTGCTTTAAGGTTAATGGGATAATCGTTGACTAAAATTGACTGGTGAACAACTGCAAACAAGTGATTGATAATAAGCTTGACATCATCGAGTGTGCGAATGTCTTTAAGGACAACGACAAACTCATCACCGCCAATACGTGCAACAAAGTCACTTTTGCGCGTACTTGATTTTAGACGTGTGGCAATTTCACGCAATACAATATTACCGAAATAGTAGCCAAAGCTGTCATTGATGTTTTTAAAATGATCGATATCAATATGCAATAAGGCAACTTTTTTATTGTTGGCTGTCTCGTCTATAAGGATTTTTTCAAACACGGTCTCAAAGTATCTGCGGCTTGGCAATCCGGTATGCTCATCCTCGTTCAATAACTGATAAAATCGACTGTTCTCAATCATGACTTTATTGAGCATAGGACGCAATAAAAGGTATAGCAATAAGATAAAAATAATAACAAATCCAAGAATTGTGAGTGGGATATGTGATAAGTTGCGCCAAACGCTTGAAGCAACTGTTTTTTTATCTACACCTAAAGCTAAGACTTGTTGTCCATTAATGCGTTCAAAATAGTATTTTTTATCTTGGATCAAAAGATTGGAATGTTCTTGTGTTTTTAACTGCGTTAATACTTCGCTTGGCAACGTCGTGAGATTGTTGGCAAAACCTGAGCTTATTGCTTGCCACGAGCTACCACTCTTGATAAACCAATAAAAGTCACGCTTTTGTGTCAGGCTTTCAGATTCAAACTTATTCAGTAGCTTACTTAAGTCAAAATAGAGCCGATCATAACCAATAATCTTGCGATCTTGTCCCATTTGTGTATAAATTGGACTGGTTAGCACTGCAGTGAGTCCATCATTGCCAATGGCAAATGTAAGCGCTTTTTTATCAAATCGTTGATGTTGCTTGGTGCCCACTTCAACCAATAAATGTCCATTACTTTCAAAACGCTGTATAGATTGTAAAGCAGCACTTGAGACAAGGGCGGATGCCAAAATTTGCCTTAAGGCATTCACCTCATCGATAATGGCATCACCATATTGGTACTTGCGCTCGATTTCCTCCGTCAACCATGCAGCTTGTGTGCGGCTACTTATCTGTAATGCAACGCTTCGCGCTTCTGATAAAGACAGTTGAATCTCTGTTTTATAGCCGTCTAATACTTCTTCATAATAATGGTTAATTGTGCGCTGTGTTTGTTGATAAAAAGGATAAAATGACAAAACAAAAACGGTTAGGGAGGCAAGGATAAGCAAAATAATAGTACTGATCAACACACGCCAAAATATTTTTTTACCGATGAGTTTATTAACCTTGCGGGCTTCACTCATTCTATTGGCTTTTTTAGCTTTTTTGGCTTTTTTGAGTTTATCAAATATCTTCAAAATCCGTCATCCTTGTCGCTATCAACTACCATTACTTGTGTCGTTTTCCCAGTATAGCGCTAATAATTTATTTTTCGAGCGATCAGCTGAACATTTCCATCACTGGCTATTTGTTAATTTTTTATATCGCAACAATAGCGCGGTTTGTTATGATGGCATAAGTTTTAAAACAGCGACATAGAAGCAATAAATTATCATGAATGTTGATCAAACTGAAATTAATAAATTTAGTGCATTGGCGCACCAATGGTGGTGTGAAGATGGCGAATTTCGCACATTGCATCAAGTCAACCCCTTGCGTGTGCAGTTTATTGAGGAATGTGCAGGCGATTTGGCACAATTAAATATTGCTGATATTGGTTGTGGTGGTGGTATTTTGGCAGAAGCCATGGCTCAGAAAAATGCAAGTGTTACTGGTTTGGATCTTGCTGAAGCCTCTTTGAGTGTTGCCAAGCTTCATCTATTAGAGTCAAAGCTTGTCATTCGCTATTTAAAAGATTCCGTTGAAAACCTAGCGCAAAATGAGCCGCAAAGTTTTGATGTCGTCACCTGTATGGAAATGCTTGAACATGTGCCTGATCCTGAGAGTGTTATTCGTTCATGTGCAGAGCTTTGTAAAGCAGGTGGCTGGGTGTTTTTCTCAACATTAAATCGCAATTTCAAGTCTTTTGCATTATCCATTGTTATGGCGGAATATGTCATGGGGCTTATCCCTAAAGGCACGCATGAATACAGTAAGTATATTAAGCCACTGGAGCTGATTAATGCTGCAAAAAAATATGGTCTTCGAGTCACTAAAATCAAAGGTTTGCATTATAACCCACTGACTAAAAACCTATCTCTAGGAGGTAATGCTGATGTTAACTACATCGCCGCATTTACCAAGGAGTCCTAAATACCCACTTGATTTGTTGTTATTTGATCTAGATGGCACCTTACTTGACTCATCCGATGGCATCTTTGATGCGATTAGGCATGCGTTTATCCGCCATAAGCTAGAGGTTGACTTTAACGCAGATACACTAAGGCAACATGCTGGTCGCGGTGTTGAATTTCTATTAACAAAAATTAATGAACAACTTACTCGTGAGCAACTTAATGTTTTAAAGTATGATGCGTTTATGCATTATCAACAGCATGCCGCTGATATGACACACCCCTTTGTTGGCGCACATGAGTTAATGAATACTTTACATCAGCAACGGATTGGTTGGGGAATTGTTACCAGTAAGACGCGTAAATTAACCGAAGCCGTGATTGCGAAAGTACCACAATATCAGGAGGCTAAAATCGTGATTTGCGCGGATGATTTATCTTATAAAAAACCGCATCCTATGCCAATCATCCATGCGCTTAAAACGCTTGATAAAATACCGCAAAATGCAGCTTATATCGGCGATACTAAGCCAGACATGTTGGCTGCCAAACACGCGCATTGCTATCGCATTTTTGCTGATTATGGTTATGAGGCAAATACGATGAATGATGATGACTATGATTTAAAAATTTCAAACTTGGAGCAATTACGCCAGTGGATTATCTATACGCTTGTCTAAGCGAAAACACCCCAGAACCAGGATCTATTTATTATTATGCTTATCGGCATTGCTCGGAGGATATGACTAAAGTTCTTTACGCCTTGGATCAGTTAAAATATCAATGGCTTAAAGCATCAGAGCTATACTCAGAACCCTATCCTAGTCTGCAAAAACTGCAATGGTGGCAGCAGGCTTTAACCAATTTAAAGGATCGTCGTGATCATCCATTGTTGACTATTTTGTATCAGAGTTTTGAGTTTGATTCATTGCAGGAATATTTATTGAGCGACTTGAATTATGCCTTACAAACGATTGCTGAAGGGCGTAACTATCAATACTCCCTTGATTTAAGTGAGAGCTTCCTTGGTATTGCTAAACTTAAAGCACATGCACTTCAGTTTAATGAACTAGAGCAAATCAAAACTTTAAATCACATCGATGAGTTGTTGCGCCACATATTGATGATCGGCAAACATTTTTCACGTAATATTATTTTGAATAGCACGCTCACACCACAAGTCACGAAAGAAAGCTTTCACCAAATAATGAATGAATTAATGCAGTATATTCATACTTTAAAACAACATTTACATCTCACAGCAGCGCAAATAAAGCAGCTTAAACCATTGATCGCACTTCATAAACAGCAAATGCTATGTGTTAAAAAGTTTATCAAAAAAGTGGATAATCCTTTTGTTGAGAGTATTCATGTTTCGTCATTTGCATTATTATTTACAAGTGTATCTGCATCAAAACTTTAACCTGTCGGGTTTTTCTTATACAATCACTTTTAATTTAAATCTGCCGCATTGCTGCTATGAAAAGAAAATATTTAATCTTGTTGCTGAGTCTAGCGATTACCCACGGCGTATTTGCTAATGGTGATTCATCGAAGTCATTAGATAAAAATGATCCATTGTCGATCAAGCCGTTGCTTAAAGATCTTCTTATGCAAAATCAGCAAACGCTTAATCGTTTGACAGGGGAGGTGCAAGCGCTCAAAAAATCAAGACAACAAGATACTCCTGTAGTCCCTAAAAAAGCGGAGCAGACAACTTCACCAATGGATCGTGAAGCAATGAATAGTCCAATTTTCTTACCAGGTGGCGCGCCAATGCCAGAAGGGTATAATGATCGCTATAGCAATCAGCAACAGCCAGCTCAAGCAGCAACTGACAGTAACAAAGACAAATCCGCAGATGATGACGCGCAAACAAAAAGTCAAAATAATGACAGCACAAGTAGTAGCTCATCCAATTACAACAACCCTTATAGCAATAATTACAACAACTACTCTGGTGGATCATACTTCCCAAGCACATCCACTAAATTCCAAGCAACTTTTAGCTCAGTCAATAGAAGTTACAGCTATGGCATTGCTAAAGAGGGTAATGCGTTTATTAATCCTTTTGCTAACATCTCAGACAGTAATGCAATTAGTCTTAAAATCACCGGCAACTCAAGCGGCTCTAGCTCGACGTATACTTCAATTAAATTTTGTAACTCCAATTTTACGACATGCAATTCGGCATTAAGCATGTCAAGCAATACGACAAATATCACCAGTGATCAACTGGTGAGCGGAAGCTCTAGTTATTCATTAACAAGCCTTACTTTTAATGGAACAGCTGCGAATTACCAAGTGGCGCGTCTTTATGCGCAAATCACCAATAGCTCAAGCACAACAACAAATATCAGCTTTTCGTTTCCAGTCGCCAACTGCGCAGTTGCTGACAGCGGTGATTTAAGTTGCAGTTTAAGCACCAGTGGTGTTGCAGTTTCTGTCGCGAGTAATTAATCACTGACTAACAGCATTGCTGAAGTTTTCATTCATCGTTACAATGCCTGAACCTTAGATTATCCATTAGAAATAATTATGTCGTTATCTTCACGCGGGTTTGGCTCTGCTATGATTATCACAGGCACGAGTGTCGGTGCGGGGATGCTTGCCATTCCTGCTACAGTTGCTGCTTGCGGCTTTTGGTTGGCAAGTTTGCTATTGATTGTTGTTTGGTTTGTTATGATGCTCACAGCCTTGCTGTTAGCTGAAGTCAATCTTGCCATGCCAAATGGCACGAACTTTAGCCGTATGGCACATGCGACTTTAGGTAAAGGGGGGCAACTTATTACATGGGTTTCATACCTATTGTTACTTTATTCATTAACAGCTGCTTATAGTGCAGGTGGTGGCAATCTTGTTGCCAGTGGTTTAAATAGAGTAGGATTATTTTTACCTGATGCAGCAAATAGTGCGATTTTTATTTTGATCCTTGGTTTCTTTGTCTATATTGGCACGCGCGCCGTTGATCATGCCAACAAGGCATTAATGCTTATTAAATTTCTGGCATTCTTTGCCTTTGTTGTTGCGATCGTGCCAAGCATTCAGCAGACTTTGCTTGATGTTGAAACACGTTCATTCAATTTTGTCTGGATTACATTCCCGATTTTAATCACCTCCTTTGGTTTTCATCATATCATTCCAACACTGCGCAGTTATGTTAATTCTGATCGAGCAACTTTACGTAAAGCCATTATTTTTGGCAGTTTTATTCCCTTAGTCATTTATCTTGTATGGGTATTATGCACACTTGGATCAATTCCTATCTATGGTGCTGAAAGCTTCCAAAGCATCATTCAAAGTGGTAATACCTCGGCAGGGATTGTTGGCAGCTACCACAGTACACATATTGGTAGCTTTGCCTATCTATTTGAATCAGTTGCAATAACCACCTCCTTTTTGGGTGTCACTTTGGGACTGTTTGATTTTAACCGTGATACATATCAGTTACAACGACCAACACATATCAATAAAATAGCTGTTTTCGTGATTACGTTCTTGCCTCCATTTTTATTTGCTGTTTTTTATCCTCAGGGTTTCATTATTGCATTAGGCTACGCCAGCATTTTTGTTGCAATTTTATTAATTGGATTGCCTGCCGCAATGACCTGGGTTATTCGTGCGCGTCAAAATAAAAACCACCTCCTAAGTAAAACTTATCTTGGTATTATTTTACTAATCGCTGGCGCGATGATCCTGCTTGAAATATTAACGTTATTTTATAATACCCCAAGAAATTTAAACAGTATCTTTTGAAATTCATTTCCGATATATTGTTGAAAGTGAAATGAACAGAGGGCGTATTTATGAGCACAAAAAGGACAAGTTACTCATCCGAGTTTAAGGTCAAAGTTGTATTGGAATTATTGGCAAATGAGCTTACGTTAGCAGAGCTTGCTAGCAAGCATAATATAACGACAAAAAACATCCAAAACTGGAAGAAAATCTTCTTGGATAATGCCGTTATTGCTATGGAGCCAGCCAAGGCGGTTAAAGAGTACAAGTCTGAAAATGATAAGCTTCAACACGAGGTGGATAAGTATGCTAAGAAAGTTGGTCAGCTTACTATTGAGAGGGATTGGCTTGAGGGAAAGCTCGCAAGCTTGGACTTATCAACTAGAAAATCTATGGTAGAGTCCAAGCTAGAAACTATTTCCATAGTTAAGCAATGCCAATTACTGGGTATTAATCGAGGCACCTGCTATTACACGCCTAAAATCAATAAGGAAGCACTTAAAATTAAAGCGCATATCCAGAAAATCCATGAAGAAATCCCTATTTATGGTGCGCTGAAGGTTCATCAGCAATTGCTTGAGGATGGATTTAGTGTCAGCGTGAATACGGTGCAGAAATACCGTCAGGAAATGGGCTTAAAAGCGGTGTTGGCTGTCAGGTTTCCTAATTTGTCCGAGCCTTGTAAACAACATGTTAAATACACTTATAAACTGCGTGGTATTAATATTTGTCGCGTTAACCAAGTGTGGTCTACTGATATCACGTATGTGAAGCTTAAGGGTGGTATGGTTTATCTTGCTGCGATAATTGATTGGTATTCAAAAGCCGTATTAAGTTGGCGTATATCGAATACGATGGATAGTAGCCTGGTAATGAGTGTTTTGCATGAAGCCCTTGATCGCTTTGGCAACCCTGAGATTTTTAACACTGACCAAGGCAGTCAATATACCTCGCATATACATACTGAGGCATTATCCAGTAGAGGTATTACTATTTCAATGGATGGCAAGGGGCGAGCTACTGATAACATTTGTATTGAGCGTTTTTGGCGCAGTGCAAAATGCGAGCGAATTTATCTTAATGAATATGGTTCTTTGCCTGAGCTTAGGTCTGATCTTGCTGATTATATTGATTTTTATAATCACCGTAGATTTCATGAGAGCTTGGGATACAAAAAACCAATGAATGTGTACAAAGAAGGTGCTATTGAATTTAAAAGTCAGGTGCAAAAAACATTGCAGGTTGCATGACATGTATAGGAATAAGAATTTTTAAAAAACTGTATTGACACTTTGGGGTAGAATATTTAATGTATTACCAACTCTCTAATGCAGCGTTCTGTTCTCACTACTTAGCACCATATCGTAACTATAGCTATTGGTTTTACCGAGCTCTTCATCAATGAAATCTTGCCAGTTAAGTAAATCATCGATTTCACCTTGAACGGCAATAAACTGTTGATATTCGTCAAGGTAATAATCTAGGGCTTCATCAAGATCGGTTTGATGGTCTTTAGCATACATATATAACTGGTAGACTAACTCCATTTTTTTGTAGAATTCATCGAGTGTCAATGCGGTAAATACCTGACGTTGTTGCCCTTGATAAAAGATATTCACCGCATAAAGGACAACTTTTTTCTTGTCATCAATACAGCACTGCGCTTGTACGTTATAGCCGAAATAAGATAAAGCTAATTCAAAATACTGACAGCAACTATCGAAATGAATGCGTTGTTGCTTGGTAAACAATTGATCGATTGACGTAGTCATAGCGCATCCTCCTATTGTTGGTTAGCCGCATGGCCCTGCGCCGCCGTTAGCCCTATGCTTCCAGCGCAGCTAACACCTTACCTATCTTTAGTATAGCAGCATATTAAAATACGCAACCCCATTTTTTATCTTTATTTACTTTTTTTGCTTTTTTGCAAAAAAATATCTTAATGCGCGCTTAACTACTGCTTTATTGTTGCTTGATGGAGTTATATACTAACCCCATAGCTTTAAGGACAGCAGGGATATGATGACAAAGATTGCAATCGCTCAAATCAATGCATGCATGGCAGTTGGCGTTAACTTGCTTTGCTTGAAACGGATGATTGAGCGCGCAGCTGATAGTGGTGCAAAACTGATTATCTTTCCTGATCGCTGTGCACTGTTTTCGATGAACTCATCAGACTATGAAATCAATAAAGAGATTTTAGGCGAAGGACGTATTCAAGATTATTTACAGAAATTAAGTCGTGACAATAATATCTGGATTATCGCCAGCGGCATTCCCATAGTGTCGGAATACAGCAAAGAAAAATACTATTTAGCAAGTGTTGTTTATAATAGCGCTGGTGATTTATATGAAGTCTATTATCATTTGGCGCCCACCTTGCCTTATGCCTTTCAATGGACGCACAGCTTACTTCAAGATCAAGAGTATGGTGAAATGGTTAAGGTGATTAAAACGCCATTTGCCAATATTGGTTTAATTTCCACCTATGACTTATTTTTACCTGAAGTTTTTCGCTATTTGAAGAAACAAGGTGCCGATATCTTCGCAGTGAGCGCGGCGTTTACTCAAGATATGGGGGCGCATGCTTGGATGACACTTCTTAAAGCACGTGCGCTTGAAAACAGTAGCATGATTCTTGCTGCCAATCAAAGTGGCATTCATGAGGATGCGGATTTGCTTTTCCATGGCAATAGTATGGTTGTCGATCACAATGGACAACTTGCACAGCGCATCGAAATGGGAGAGCAATTACTCTATGCTGAGATTGATACAAAATATTTTAAAAATATTTGTTTTGATCAAAATCCATTCCAGTTACAATACCGCAGATAAAATTAACCTAAAGGTATTTATATGCAGGTAACCATGCCAAAAATTGGCTTTGTCAGCTTAGGCTGCCCTAAAAATTTAGTTGATTCTGAACGTATTATTACAAAATTAAAAACCGACGGTTATGAGATTGCTGCCGATTATAGCAATGCTGACTTGGTCGTTGTAAACACCTGCGGTTTTCTAAACTCGGCAATTGAAGAGTCGCTTGAGGCGATAGGAGAGGCTCTTGATGAAAATGGCAAAGTCTTAGTGACTGGCTGTTTGGGCAAAAAATCAGATATGATTCGTGAGAAGTATCCCAATGTTTTGGGTATTTCAGGCCCTCAAGATTATGAGAGTCTTGTCAAAGCCGTGCATGATAATTTGCCGATTGAACATCATGCTTTTACTTCACTGGTTCCTGCTCAGGGGATTAAGTTAACACCACGCCATTATGCTTATCTTAAAATTTCTGAAGGCTGTAATAACAGCTGCACTTTCTGCATTATTCCCGATATTCGCGGCAAGCTAAGCTCACGAAAGCTTGATGATGTTATGCTTGAAGCAAAACGCCTTGTTAATGCAGGCGTTAAAGAGCTTTTGGTCATCTCGCAAGATACCAGTGCTTATGGCGTGGATATCAAATATGCTGAGGCTAAATGGAATGATGAAACTTACCAAAGTCGTTTTATCGATTTAGCGCGTGCCTTATCAACCTTAGGTGTTTGGATTCGCATGCATTATGTCTATCCTTACCCGCATGTTGATAAAGTGATTTCACTGATGGCAGAAGGGAAAATTGCACCGTATTTGGATATTCCTTTTCAACATGCCTCACCACGCATTTTAAAGCTGATGAAGCGTCCTGCAAATGCGACAAACACACTTGAAGCGATTAAGCGTTGGCGTGCAATTTGCCCAGAGCTTACTATTCGTAGTACATTTATCGTCGGCTTTCCAGGAGAAACCGAAGAAGACTTTATGACGCTATTAAACTTCCTAGAAGAAGCTGAGCTTGATCGAGTTGGTTGCTTTACTTATTCTGAAGTTGAAGGTGCTAAAGCCAATGATTTGCCAAATCTTGTGTCAGAAGAGGTTAAACAACAACGCCTTGAACGTTTTATGGCAGTGCAATCAAAAATCAGCGCTAAACGGTTACAACGCCATGTTGGAACTATTCAGAAAGTCATCATCGATGAGATTCGTCATGATGAGAATATTGCATTAGCACGCACACAATACGACGCGCCAGAAGTTGATGGTGTTGTCATTATTGAAGATGTTAATGATCACAAAGGTATTGCCAAAGGTGTGTTTGTAAACGTTGAGATTTTTGCTGCTAATGAGCATGATCTATTTGCAAGATTGAAGATGGATTCGCAATAAACTTCTATAGCTAAAGCAATGAAGCACTGTTTTTTATATATCAATTGAACTAAAATCGCAAACAGGTTAGGTTGTTTTCAAAACAAAAACCTGTTTGTTTTTTATTAATAAACGCCATAAGGAGATATTATGCGCTTTTTAAATACATTACTGATGCTGCTGACGATTATCGGCGGCTTTAACTGGTTTACTTCATCAGTTTTTAACTTCAATATTATTACCAGCGTTTTCCATAGTTCACCAACCTGGCAAAAAATTGCTTATGTGATTATTGGTTTAGCTTCTTTGTACTGCTTAAGCCTGTTAAAACAAATATATAAAACCAAATAATCTACAAATTCTGCATAATCCGTTTGAGCTCATTATCTATTGTGTCCATACCCATCATAGATCATTTTGCAGTGTCTAGTTGCAAAGTAGTTTGTGAAGATTTTGGCAAGTTGGATTGCAGGTAATAGCTAGGACTATTGTCAAAATTCAACTTGCCAAAAGCACGCAAAATACAAAGCAAAAAATTCTGTAAAATGGTTTGTGATGGGTATATACTCTAGAAAATTATGCGATATGGAAGCTATCTTAATTATGTGGAAAAAAAGCATTGTTACTTCATTATTAATGACTTCGTGCTTGGGCGCGGCATTAGCTGATGATGTTTCTCTCCCTTCGACAAATTTTAATTTTGATGTCAAAACGGTCTCTTCAGATTCGACCTATAAACCGATGTTGGGCTTTGTTGATCAAGGTAAAACCTATATTAAATTTCCACCAACGGTGACGCGCAATAATATGCCGTTGATTCTGGTGGATCAGTTGGGCGATGGCGATGCGCCGATTATTTCATGGGATCAAGGCTATGTTGTTATTAATCAGCCATCAACGCATGTTAAGGTCTATAACCCGCGCACGAAGAAGCTTATTTATGATCTGACTTTCCCTGATCAGTTTAACTATAGCAAAGTCGCGCCTTCACCAAGAATTTTACCTTATGAGTTTGCCGGATTCTTTATGGGTGCCACGGTTGGGATGTCCAATATTGGTGGCAAAGGTAACTCAGCTTCAGGTGGCTTAAAGCTCGGTTATGACTGGCATTTCACCAAAGGTTTCTTAGCTGGTTTTGAGCTCGGGCTTAACTACGATGGTAAAGTCTCAAAAGACTCAGTGGATTATAAAAGCTGGGATATAAATGCGATGCTTAGAGCTAAATATTTATTCCAATCGGGCTTTAATGTTACCGGCAAGGCAGGGGTCGCTTATGTTAAAAACAGTCAATCAACACCAGTTGGGAAACCGACAAACAGTATAGGCAATAGTATTGCCCCGCGTGTTGGTGCCGAGGTCGGCTATTTATTTACCAATGGTATTGGTTTAAATCTGGAATATGATCACCTTTTCTCAAACTCAAAAGTACTATCTGTCAATACTTTCCAAGTGGGTATTTCTTATATCTTCTAATGCCTTGTGGGTGTCTTAATCCATGTAAATTGCATTTGCAAAATGCGAGAATAAATAATTCTTATATCGCTATTAGTTCTTTGAATTTCACACGTTGGCGCGAATTTCATACACTGCTACAAAATTATTTTCTAGGAGTTATTGATGAAATTGCGTTCTATTTTTTTAGTATCAAGTTTGCTGTTAAGTTCAGGTACTGTTTTTGGTCATGGGGCATTATCTTTCCCAGACAGCAGGCAATGGCTTTGCTCAGGTGGTGCGACACCCAACAATGGTGTGTGGTGGAATGGTCACAATGGCGCAGATGTATGTAGCGTTGATTTGCATGGTGAAGGCATCAATCAGGTCATTACTGATTGGAGTGGGGTTGCTCAAGGTGCGGCAGCGGGTTGGTCAAATGATCCTGCGTATCTCAATGATCCACGTAGCGCGCATATTGCTATTATGGATGGCAAAGATGCGCCGATTTGTTCGGCAAATTTAGACAAATATCGTAGTCTAGAGGATGATCAGTGGACGATTGACCAAGGTGATAATCGCTATCCTGTTAAGCTTGAAGCAGGTAAGAATCAATTTACTTATGCAGTAACCGCGCCACATAAGACTTATGGTAAGGGTTATATAGACATTTATATTACGCGTGATGATTGGCAAATTAATAACGCATTGACTTGGAATGATCTGGAAGAAAAGCCCATTTGTCATTATGTGCCGAGCACGAGTGAATCAGCTTTGCAATCCCCAGGATTAGGTGGTTTTGAGAGTTTTTCATGCACGATTCCTGAGTCCAAAGCAGGTCAACATATTATTTATGCAGTATGGCAGCGTGATGATAGTGCGGAAGCTTTTTATTCTTGTTCCGATGTTGTTATTGGAAGTGATATCCCTACACCACCTGAAGATATTGTATGGCAAAAAGTAAAGAATGTTTCTGGGGAAAGTATTCTGCCTAGTCTAGATGTTAAACCAGAAGATACGGTGACTGTTGACGTCTGTACAGTGAATGCGCATAGTCAGTGCTACACAGCTTCTTATCAACCTAAATCAGGCAATGACGCAAAATTATGGCAACAAAAGCTAGCACAGCAATTTAACCAAACTCATGATCACAAAGATATTCAAATTGGGGTGCTTAGCCGTGATGGTAAAGAGATCGAAACCAATTCACCTTCAGGTTATAGTGTTTACCAGACAAAAACATCGCCAGTAAACTATCAATGGCGTATCGAACATCATGCAGTAACGCCAGAACCAATTGAAAGTGTGTGGACACCACTTGCAGGTAAAGAGGGTAGTGCTGTCTTTGGTGCTCAATCAGAAAATGGTTATAAACAAAATGACCAGCTTAATTTCAGATTATGGCGCAGTGATGTCTTTGATTCTGGGCGTTTAGGTGGTTATGAAGAAGCAATTGAAGTGCCAATGGTGATTGATCATTTAGCAACATGGAAGTCACAGTATATTGCTAAATTAAATAATGAATTACAGCCATTTGGCGTTGTGATTGGCGTCTTGCAAGATGATGATACGGTTAAACCGATTGAAGGTGGCGTTAATATGGTTTATATCAATACGGAGATCGAGCAGAGTAATCATATTGAATACACTTGGCTTTTGGAGAATAAAGGACAAGTTTCACCTGAGCCAACACCGGATTTGCCAGAATGGTCAAGTGCTATAGGCAGCTACCACATAGGCAGTAAAGTCATCAGAAATGGTGTAACTTACACCTGTACGGGGCATGAAGGGTGGTGTAATCAAAATGCCTATGATCCAGCAGGAATATTTGGGCATGGCACGTGGACTAAAGACTAAGGAGGATTTTAAACTGCCTCATTATCAGTTTCACCAGTACGGATACGAATGACTTCTTCAAGGTGGGTGATGGTGATTTTGCCGGCACCAATTTTATCGGCTTTATTGGTGTCAATAATCGCCTTGATAAAATCTTGTTGCTGCTCATCTTTGCAGATAACTTCCATTTTTATCTTAGGCAAAAAGTCAACGGCATATTCAGCACCGCGATAAAGCTCTGTATGACCAAGTTGACGGCCAAAGCCTTTGATTTCAGTGATAGTAATGCCAGTTGCACCAGTGCTGAGTAAAGCCTCGCGTGTGCGGTCAAGTAGATGCGGTTTGATATAGGCGGTAATTAGCTTCATGCGCGAATTGATTTGTCAATTTGGCTGTCTATGCTACATTATGCACTATCTATTAGTAAAGCATTTAAGTGACTGAGCATGAAACTAAACAATAAAATAATCGATGATGTTGCCAGTAAGATTTCCAATGGTATTCCAAGTGGCTTCAAAACAATGGCGAGTGAATTTGAAAATAATTGCAAAAGTGTTTTAAAAGCAAGCTTTGAGAAGCTGGATCTCGTCACGCGTGAGGAGTTTGATATCCAAAAAGAAGTGCTAGCAAAAACACGTTTAAAGCTCGAGGCACTTGAGAAAAAAGTCGATGAGCTTATTGCTAAGCAAGGAAATAAGTAGCTGTTATGTCACTAGCTACGGTCTTTAGCCGCGCGCAATTGGGCGTGAATGCACCACAAGTAACAGTGGAAGTGCATTTATCGCATGGATTGCCAAGCTTATCGATCGTAGGATTACCTGAAGCCGCTGTTAAAGAGAGTAAAGATCGCGTTAGAAGTGCGATTATTAATTCAGGATTCCAATTCCCAAGTAAACGCATCACTATTAATTTAGCTCCTGCTGATTTGCCTAAAGAAGGTGGGCGTTATGATTTGCCGATTGCTATTGGTATTTTAATTGCATCTCAACAAGTTATCGCACCCGATATTGAGGATTACGAATTTGCTGCTGAGCTATCCTTAAGTGGTAAGTTAAGACCGGTAAAGGGTATTTTGCCGTTTGCCATTCAAAGCCTAAAGCATCAACGTAACCTCATCATTGCGTCAAAAAATGAAAGTGAAGTTGCCTTATTGCCAAATCTTCATGCGTATGCGGCTAAGAGTTTGATGGATGTTGTTTTGCACTTATCGAAAACACAATTTATCAAAGAGGCACAACAAGCTGAAGGTGTGATGCCAAATAATGCATTTGAGTTAGATTTAAGTGATGTTAAAGGTCAGTTTCAAGCTAAGCGTGCATTAGAGATTGCTGCAGCTGGTGGGCATAATCTCTTATTTGTCGGACCTCCGGGCACGGGCAAGACGATGCTCGCATCGCGCTTTAATACAATCTTGCCCAAGCTTTCGATGGATGAGGCTTTAGCAACGGCAATGGTTGCATCTATTAAAGGTGCGCGGGATGTTGCTGAGCATTTCTATCAGCGCCCATTTCGTTCCCCTCATCATACATCATCGGCAGTCTCTCTTGTTGGCGGTGGATCAAATCCAAAGCCAGGAGAGATTTCTTTAGCGCATAATGGTGTGTTGTTTTTAGATGAGCTGCCAGAGTTTGATCGCAAAGTATTAGAGGTTTTACGTGAGCCACTTGAGTCTGGCAAGATCGTGATCTCAAGGGCGAGTGCGCAAGTTGAATATCCGGCTAAATTTCAATTAATTGCGGCAATGAACCCGTGCCCTTGTGGGTTTTTAGGCTCACAGCGCAAAGCGTGTAAAGACACGGATATGCAAATAAAGCGTTATCAACAAAAACTCTCAGGCCCACTATTAGACCGCATTGATCTGCAAGTTGAGGTACTTGAGGTTGAGCATGATGATTTGATTGCGGGCGTGCAAGGCGAGTCAAGTCACGATGTCAGAGTGCGTGTGATTACAGCGCGAGATCTACAAATCAAGCGCCAAGGGAAAATTAATGCCGAACTTCAGGGCAAGGAAATTGATCAATTTTGCATTTTAGGGGATAATGAGCGGCTGTTGTTGTCGGATGCTATTGAAAAGCTCGGTTTATCGGCAAGAGCGTATCACCGAGTGGTTAAAATTGCGCGGACGATTGCTGATTTGGCAGCACAAGAGATGATTGCAAAGCATCATATTCAAGAGGCATTAAGCTATCGTAAATTTGAACGCTTTCAGCAATAAAATAAAAAACGGTAAAATGCGATGAAGAAAATAGGTGCTCAAGCCCTGATATTAATATTGTTTCTGTGGGGAAAGTTAAGTTTTAAAACAGCGCAGCGTATTGGTGCGATGATTGGGGTGTTACTTTATTATTGTAAAAGCGATATGCGTCGCATAGCACGTATCAATATTGATAAATGTTTTCCTGAGTTAAGTGACTATCATAAACGTAAACTGGTTAAGAAAACTTTGCAGCAAACCTGTATGACAGGGGCTGAAATGCCGGGAATCTTATTCAAAAATCCGCAAAAACTATTGAAACAAATTCAAGTGGTACATGGCGGAGATGTTTCACAGCGTTTGTATGAAGAAGGGCGTGGCGTCATGGTTGTCGCGCCTCATTTAGGTAGTTATGAAATTGCTTCGATGTATTATTCAAGTAAATATCCTTCGGCGATGTTATACACACCACCTAAGATAAAAACGCTGGATAAGCTTATTCTGCGTGCGCGCTCACGCTTATGCGAAAACATGTCACCTGCCAATCAAAAAGGGGTGAAAATGCTATTTAAAGCCATAGCAAGAAAGGAAGTGATTGCGATGCTAACCGATCAAGTGCCGGTTGATGCGGGCGGTAATTATATTGATTTCTTTGGCAATCCTGCCAAGACGATGAATTTTGCTGGGAAATTATATGAGCGCTACAAGCCTGCGGTTGTGTTAAGCTATGCAGTTAGAAATGCTGATGGCAAAGGCTTGACATTGTTTAATGAGGACTTGGAGCCTTTGATTAAGCGCTATCAAGCAATTGATGGCATTGAAGATCCAGTAGCTTACGCCTTTACCAAGCGGTTTGAAGAAATTATTCGCCAATATCCAGAGCAATATCAGTGGACATACAAGCGGTTTAAATATCACCCTGACGGGATCGATTATTATAAAAAGGATAAGAAATGAGAACATTGTTTTTAGATGCCTTACAAGGCAAGCCGGTGACACAAACACCGCTGTGGATCATGCGCCAGGCTGGACGCTATTTGCCAGAGTATCGTCAGACACGCGCCAAGTTTAGTGATTTTATGCAGATGTGTCGACACGCTCAAGCTTGTTGTGAAGTGGCTTTGCAACCTTTAGATCGCTATGATTTAGATGCATCTATCGTATTTTCAGATATATTAACCATTCCAGAAGCTATGGGGATGGATCTTAAATTTGTCAGTGGAAAGGGACCAATTTTTTCTGCGCCATTGACAACTTTAAGAGACGTTGAGCGCTTAGATACCAAAGGTGCTATTGATAAATTGCATTATGTGTTTAATGCGGTTTCAACCACTAAAAAGGCGATTAAAGATCGCGTGCCATTAATTGGGTTTACTGGTAGTCCTTGGACGTTAGCGGCTTACATGGTTGAAGGACAGGGCTCAAAACAGTTTACGCAATTGCGTAAGATGCTTTATAGCGCGCCAGAGCTTTTGCATAAATTATTGTCTGATCTAAGCGTTGTGATTATTGGTTATCTGGATGAACAGATCAAAGCAGGTGCTGATGCAGTGATGATCTTTGATACGTGGGGTGGCATGTTAGCAGAAGGTAACTATGCAGCCTTTTCACTAAACTATATGCAAACGATCACAACTGAGCTTAAAAAACGTCATCCGCATGTGCCGGTGACACTTTTCACCAAGGGCGGTGGATTGTGGTTAGATCAGCTGATTAAAACCGACTGTGATGGTATTGGCATTGACTGGAGTATTGATATAGCGCGTGCAAGACAAGCCGTTGGCAATAAATTTGCGTTGCAAGGCAACTTAGATCCTGCAGCACTTTATGGTAGTAATCAAAGTATTATAGACTCGGTAAAAAGCATTGCTACAAGTCAAGCGCCATATAGTCGCTTTGTCTTTAATTTAGGACATGGCGTATATCCGGATATTTCACCGGATAAAGTTAAGGTGATGGTTGATGCCGTGCGTGAGTTTGGTGCTAAAGACTAAATGAATTAGAGATTAGAAATTTAAGTTAGTAAAGATAGGCTATGACCATATTCCTGCTCTCTTTGATTGTGTAAGCGTTGGCTGAGCGTAAGTCGAAGCCTTCATGAAGTGTGATTTGCCCAGGCTTACCCACTTCGACTGATGCTCAGTGCATCGCTTCGACTGATGCTCAGAGTACGGTCAGTACTTGTGGATGAATATTTAGTTTTAGCCGAAAGGTATAAATATAAAAAATAACGATAGAAGCATAATGATGAAGAAAACAAAAAGATTTGAATTTAAACGCAACCCTGAAAGCAATGAAATGTGGGTTGAAACTGGTTTGCATGGTAAGAGTTTATTAACACTTGCATCTCTTAATAAAGGTACGGCCTTTAGCGAGCGTGAGCGTGAAGAATTTGGCTTGCTGGGTAAATTGCCTTTCCAGATCGAATCTTTAGAGGAGCAAAAAACGCGTGCCTATCAGCAGTATAAATCTTTTAGAAGCAACATTGGGCGCTATAGTTTTTTAAAGAACTTGCATAATATCAATGAGACATTGTTTTATCGTTTAGTGCGCGATAATCTCAATGAAATGCTGCCGATTATCTATACGCCAACAGTTGGTGAGGCAGTGATGCGCTATAGCGAGCAATTTCTATCACCTCGAGGGCTTTATATTGCTTATCCAGATCGCTATAAAATGCGTGAGATATTACGTAATCGCACTAACTCAGATGTTGATATTCTTGTGGTTAGTGATGCGGAAGGTGTGTTAGGAATTGGTGACCAAGGTGTTGGCGGTATTGAAATACCAGTTGCTAAGCTTATGGTGTATACGCTGTGTGCGGGCATTAATCCTGGACGTTATTTGCCAGTATTTTTAGATGCAGGTACCAATAATAAGAAGTTATTAGAAGATCCGTTGTATCTTGGTTGGCGTCATGAGCGTGTGCGTGGTGAGCAATATGATGAAATGGTGCAGCTATTTATTGAAGCGGTTAAAGAAGAGATGCCTGCGACATTCCTGCATTGGGAAGACTTTGGACGTGATAACGCACGTAAAAATTTATTAAAGTATCAAAATGAAATCTGCAGTTTTAACGATGATATGCAGGGGACTGCTGCCGTTGCCTTAGCGGGCTTGATTTCAGCATCCAAACGCTCAGGCTTGAAGTTTAATCGCCAGAAATTTGTGATCTTTGGTGCGGGAACGGCAGGACTGGGTATTGCTGATGAGATTGTTGCAGCCCTTGTGCATTCAGGTTTGACAAAAGAGGAAGCTTATCAGCACTTCTGGTGTATTGATAAAGACGGGTTGTTGATTGATGATCAGGACATGATGGATTTTCAACGCCCTTATGCTTGTACACGTGAGTCCGTTAAAGGCTGGAATGCGGATGAGCAAGGACGCATTGCACTTGCTGAAGTGGTCAAGCAAGCGAAACCAACAACTTTGATTGGCTGCTCAGGTGTTGCTAATGCTTTCACGGATGATGTTATTTTATCTATGGCTGAGAATAATGATCGCCCGATTATCTTTACCCTATCCAATCCAACGAGTCGCTGTGAGCGTGTACCGCAGGATATCATTCGCTTGACGGAAGGGCGCGCGCTGATTGCTACAGGTAGCCCATTTGATGATGTCGGTTATAAAGGTAAAGTTTATCGTATTGCGCAGTCAAATAATGCTCTGGTTTTCCCAGGTATTGGTTTAGGTATCGTTGCGATCGCTGCGAAGCGCTTTACAGATAATATGTTATGGGCGGCATGTAAGGCGCTAGCAAATTATTCAACCCAAGATGATGCGTTATTACCAAAACTAAGTGAGGCATACAGCGTCAGTCGTCAGGTGGCATTTGCTGTTGCACGTCAGGCAATTGAGGATGGTGTCGCTCAAGATGTTGATGATATTTGGCGTAAGATAGATCAAGTGATTTGGGAGCCAAAGTATTATCCGTATTATTTTAAATCGTAGTTTCTTCAAGGGTGTTTTAACATGAAATTATCAGTTTTTATCGCAACGAGTTTAGATGGCTATGTTGCGCGAGTAAATGGGGATATCGATTGGTTAATGAAGTTTAATGCGTCGTTACCCGCTGATGAGGATTGTGGTTATGCTGATTTTATCAGCGCTATTGACACAATCGTATTGGGTAAAAACTCGTTTAATAAGGTATTAGAGTTCGATCAATGGCCATATGCTAATAAAAGAGTGATCATTATGGCTAGAAGTGATGTGCTCGTTCCTGATGTGTTGAAGAATAAGGTTTCAGTATTTTCAGGAACACCAAAAGAATTAGTTAGATCGCTTAATGTCAAGGATGCTAATAATTTGTATATTGACGGTGCTTTGATTATTCAGTCTTTTTTAAATGAAGGATTAATTGATGAGCTTATAGTAACTGTTATCCCAACCCTGCTTGGTGAAGGTAAATCTTTGTTTGGCAGGGTTAATCAAGACATCAACTTAAGGCTTATAGATGTTAAAAAGTATGATTTTGATGCAGTTCAACTAAAATACGCTGCCATTAAATGATTTGTACAAATTAAGTATTCATATTTCATCGGTAAGGAAATTTGTTAATATTTTTCAGTAAGTAATTTAAGCCTCATCAAGATGGTAGCTATTATAAAGTCATTGGGAAAATTTGATGGTGCCCGGGGCCGGAGTCGAACCGGCACGAGAGTTAAGTCTCGAGGGATTTTAAGTCCCTTGTGTCTACCAATTTCACCACCCGGGCAAAGACTTGTTCTGGAGGCTGAGACCGGAATCGAACCGGTGTCCAAGGCTTTGCAGGCCTCTGCATAACCACTTTGCTACCCAGCCAACTGGAGCGGGAAACGAGGTTCGAACTCGCGACCCCAACCTTGGCAAGGTTGTGCTCTACCACTGAGCTATTCCCGCAGAACAGGATCAGATTATAAGGGCTAAACCCCTAATGTCAATTGTATTTTTTGAGTTTTCATACGTTTATTGACGAATTTTTCTGAAGTGTACAAATGCGCTACAGAATGTACTGACTTAAGTCACGATCCTTGACCAAGTTACCCAGTTTTTCATTGACGTAATCACTGGTGACACTAAAGGTTTTTTCAGTGCGATCAGAAGCATCAAAAGAAACTTCTTCCAATAAACGTTCAAGCACTGTGTGCAGGCGTCGTGCGCCGATGTTTTCAACTTCTTCATTAACGCGGAATGAAATCTCAGCAATGCGTCTAATAGCTTCTTCTTCAAAGACGATCTCAACACCTTCAGTGCCTAATAGAGCAACATACTGCTTAATCAATGAATAATCCGGCTCTGTGAGAATGCGTACAAAGTCTTCAACTTCAAGTGATCTTAGCTCAACACGGATCGGCAAGCGTCCTTGTAGCTCAGGAATTAAATCTGATGGCTTGGCAACATGGAAAGCGCCTGAGGCGATAAATAACACGTGATCTGTTTTGATCATGCCATATTTGGTGCTGACGGTTGAGCCTTCAACTAATGGCAATAAATCACGCTGAACACCTTCACGTGAGACATCGCCACCACGCTGATCTGATTTTTTGCAAACCTTGTCAATTTCATCAATAAATACAATACCATTTTGCTCAACGGCTTCGATTGCCTTAAGCTTAATATCATCTTCATTAACTAACTTACCGGCTTCTTCATCTTGTAGTAATTTTAAGGCGTCTTTAACCTTGATTTTACGACGTTTCTTACGTTCATCACCCATTGATGAGAATAAACTTTGCAACTGGTTGGTCATGTCCTCCATGCCTGGAGGTCCCATGATATTCATCTGCGGTGCTGCCATGGCGATATCGATTTCAATTTCTTTGTCGTTGAGCTCACCAGAGGCAAGTTTTTTTCTGAAAAGTTGGCGTGTTGTATTTTCAGTTTTTTGCTCAACTTCAACAGGTTCATTGGCAAAGCCCACTTTGCTCTCACGTGCTGCAGGCAATAATGCATCTAGTATCCGTTCTTTTGCGAGCTCTTCAGCACGAACGGCGACTTTGGTTTTCTCTTGCTCACGATACATCTTGATTGAGATGTCTGCTAAATCGCGAATGATAGAGTCGACATCTTTACCAACATAACCTACTTCGGTAAACTTTGTCGCTTCAATTTTGATAAATGGCGCATTGGCAAGCTTTGCTAAGCGTCGCGCGATCTCTGTTTTACCAACGCCAGTTGGTCCAATCATTAAAATATTTTTAGGTGTAACCTCTTGGCGCATACCATCTTCTAACTGCATTCTGCGCCAGCGATTTCTAAGTGCTATGGCAACTGCTTTTTTTGCATCTTTTTGCCCGATAATAAAACGATCTAATTCACTGACAATTTCTTTAGGCGTCATTTGTGACATAATTTCTATCCCCTTGTGTCAATTATACGGCTGCTTTGTTGGGCAGTTTTTCAATGGTTAAATTGTGATTGGTATAAATACAAATATCTGCGGCAATATTGAGACTTTTCTTAACAATATCATATGCTGAAAGCTCTGTGTTATCGACCAAGGCATGTGCCGCGGCTTTTGCAAAAGCCGAACCTGAACCAATTGATAAAATGCCTTTTTCATCAGCCGCCATGACATCACCAACGCCTGAGATTAGAAGGGATTTGTTTTCATCAGCGACAATAATCATTGCTTCAAGCTTGCTCATCATGCGATCGAGGCGCCATTCACGCACCATCTCAACGGAGGCGCGTTCAAGGTTGCCTTGGTAAAAATCAAGCTTTTGCTCAAACTTTTCAAACAAGGTAAAAGCATCGGCTGTTGATCCAGCAAATCCTGTTAATACTTTACCATTACTTAATTTGCGTACTTTGATGATATTATCTTTTGCAACCGTATTGCCTAGTGTTGCTTGACCGTCGCCACCAATGACAACTTCATCGCCACGACGTACACATAAAATCGTAGTACCTTTCATTTCTAACATAGTTTCCCCGCTTAAATGATTGGATTTATAAAAACATGATCGCTATAGATTGCGCTTAAGAAAAAAATTACAAGTTTTTATTTAAAAAGATTTAACTGTATTCAAGAGGTTAGGCATTTGTATTTGGTTTTACTGTAGGGGTGTATGGCATACCCCCTGAAAAATATACTTTTATCTTGGTTGATTAAAAGCTTTGACTTGGTATCATTTGGTGCTAATTAACGATTATAAATATCTTCCAATCGAATAATATCATCCTCACCAAGGTAGTTACCGATCTGTATTTCGACGATTTCACATGGCAAATCCGTTGTATTTTCCATGCGGTGGATTTCCTCTTTCTCAATATACACATGATCATTGGCGTGGTACATTTTTTTGCTCTCACCAATGGTGAAAGTTGGTGAACCCTTAACAACCACCCAATGCTCAGCGCGTTTGAAATGTTTTTGCAAAGATAATTGCCCACCAGGGTTAACAGTAATAACTTTTACCTGATAACCGGTTGCTAATTCAATTGTGCGATATGTTCCCCACGGGCGTTCATATATTTTACCTACTTCATTTATATTCATTTTAAAACCTTAAACAATTAATTTATTCTGTATGTGCGTGGTTGATTATTCGGCTTCAAGTGGGCTTTTTGTTAGCGTGGCGCCTATGGCGGTACTAGCTAAAGCCAAAGCGCCCATAATGCCAGCATTATCTGCTAAAGTCGGCGGCACAATAATCGATGGGATAGTATCACAATAGTCTTGATTCAGATAGCCATTAATTTTTGCTTTCACTTTAGTATGAATCTTCTCAAATAAGTGCGTCTGTTTCATAACCCCACCTCCTAAGATAATGCGCTTAGGGACAAAACACATCATATAGTTTACGAGTGCATATGATAGATATTCAGCTTCTAGCTCCCAAGCAATATGATCATCTGCAAGATCTAGCGCTGAATCAACTTGCCAACGCGCTTTCAAAGCAGGGCCTGAGGCTAAACCCTCTAAACAACGCTCGTGATATGGGCAAATGCCTTTGAAATCATCCTGTGTTAAATCAACAGGGATATAAATGTGCCCCATCTCAGGATGAGCACTGCCGTGCACTAATTGATTGTTGACGATCGCACCTCCGCCAATGCCTGTGCCTACGGTCAGATAAATCAAATCACTGATCCCTTTGCCTGCTCCCCAGCGATGTTCACCTAGTGCGGCGGCATTGACATCCGTATCAAATGCAACAGGTATTTGTAATCCATCTTCTAGTGTTTTAACGATATTATAATCGCGCCATGGTAGTTTGGGCGTGTGGGTGATATGACCATATGTTTTGGAATTGATATCAGGATCAATAGGACCAAAAGACCCACAGCCAATTGCCTTAAGGGGGTAATTGTGCATGTGCTCACGGAAAAAACCAATAACTTCGGGCATAGTGACTTCAGGTGTACTTGTTTTAATGCGAATGCGTTGTAGAATTTTTCCGTCATCAGTGCCGATTGCACAGACGAACTTGGTTCCTCCAGCTTCAATAGCGCCTAAAAAATGATGCATAATTTGGTTACCTTATTCTTTTTTGTTTTGTATTTACAGGAATTTATTCATGGCAAATATATCGCATTTTAAGTGCAGTTAACAAGCAAAGAACAGCCAAATGACAGGATAAATAACTTGGGAATGAAAAGCGTAAAGTGATTATTGTGGTTATTGGCTTAAGCAATATGACTGAGTTCTTTTTGATAAAAAAGCATGTGATTTTTATGTTGTAGCCTTTGTATGGATACGATAATTTGAAATTTGGTACAAATGACGCCTAATTATTTTAAGCAATAAATAAGTAATTTATTGACAAGATATGCAATTATTGCTGCAATACTGCGTTAACATATTTTTACCATTTATTATTTATCTCAACAAATGTTAAAAAAACGGGGAGAATCCAATGACAGCTAATGTCAATGCAAAAAAAGAGTATCAAAAACTGGTCTATATGATCTGCTTAATCGGTGCATTAGGCGGTTTACTATTTGGTTTAGACCAAGGCTTTATTGCCAACTCATTATCAACGATTGACCATGTCTATGGTTTGACCACACAGCAAGGCGAGCATTATTCGGCTGTTTTGGCGTGGGGTGGTATTCTGGGTGCTTTACTTAGTGGGTTATTTGCGCGCTCTCTAGGGCGCAAGAAAGTACTTGTGCTAGCAGGGTTTCTATTCACTACTTTTTCATTAATCTCGGCTTTTTTGCCGCCATTGTTCGTGCTTACAGCGTGCCGCTTTGGTTTAGGGTTCGCGGTCGGTATCGCTTCATTTACCGTGCCACTATATTTATCTGAAACTGCGCCAAAAGCTATTCGCGGTGGTATGGCGACATTGTTTCAGCTAATGATTACCATTGGTATATTCTTGATTGCGGTAACAAACGTTTTTATTGCCAAGGCGTTAGGACATGTTGAAATTTCACTATCTTTGATGTTTGGCGTGATTGTCGTGTTTGCATTTGTCATGTTTTTAGGGAGTGTATTCCTGCCAGAAAGTCCGCGTTGGTTGCTGTTAAAAGGCAAAGAAGCGCAAGCTATTTCGGTGCTAAAGCGTGTGCGTGCATCACAGCAGGAAATTGATGACGAGGTTAATGAAATCAAAGAAAGCATTTCAGTCAACAAAGGTGTTGGCTTTAATATGCTTTCTAAAGGTTTCTTCTGGAAAGTATTGATTGTTGGTGTGGTATTGCAGATGTTCCAACAGCTCGTTGGTATTAACATGATGATTTACTACGCGCCAACGATTTTTGGTTATGCGGGGATGACGGGGATCATAGCACTTTTAGCTATTCCAACGGTTAATATGCTTTTTACTTTTCCAGCAATTAAATGGATTGAAAAGTGGGGTCGCAAGAAACTGCTATATGTTGGTGCTGTGGTGATGATGGTGTCAATGTTTGCAGCAGGCTTCGCTTTCCTATCAATGGCAGGCAATGCGTCACCTAGTGGGTTATCAAAAACTGTTTTATTATTGTCAGCAGTTGTCTATATTTTTGGTTTTGCCTGCTCTTGGGGGCCTGTTGCTTGGGTGATTTGTGCCGAGATTTTCCCATTAAAGGGACGTGAAATTGGTATGACAGTAACGACAATGGTTAACTGGACGTTCGCAGGCGTTGTGATGGCAAATGCATTAAGCTTTATGAAGCTTTATGGTAATGCCTCGATATTCTTTGTGTTTGGTGGCTTTTGTATCTTAGCAATGATCTTCTTGAAGTTCTTCGTGCCTGAGACAAAAGGTGTCAGCCTTGAGCATATTGAAAAGAATTTAGAAAACGGTGTTCCGCTTAAAAATCTTGGTGAATAAATAGACCCTAATATTTCTCAACTAAATAAAAGCCGACAAAAACGGCAATCATCGAAATAAGAACACTAAGCATAATGTAAATAATTGCCTTTGACCATTCACCTTTTTGTAGAAGCGTTAAGGCGTCTAAGCTAAAACTTGAGAACGTTGTAAATCCACCTAAGAAGCCGGTGATTAATAAGGCTCTAAAGTGTGGTGTGAGAAAATGCTCAAGCAAGCGCTCTTTCTGAAAAAATGCTGCCAATGCACCAATCAACAGACATCCTAAAATGTTGACAATCAAAATGCCATGTGGGAAAGATTTACCAAACACTTTGTAAATAAATTCAGATAAGCCAAAGCGACTGATAGAACCTAAGCCACCACCTAAACCAACTAATAATAACGTTAACATCGTTGTAATTCTCCTTTAAGTTTGTATTACATAGACGTCATCAATCTTAAAGGATGGTTTAAGTGTTTGATCGATATAATCATTTGTACACTTGGGAAGAACGTCATTTCCTTGGCGGCAAACTATAACACAATAAATAGCGAAATCAATATGCGTCAAAATGCTATCTGGTGCACTTGTTCAATATGGCTTACCGTGATACTACTAGAATCTTTAGCGTAGATAAGTTAGCATTTTATGGTGAATCTAAGTAAGGTTTGATGATCATATGGCAAAAATACTAATTGTGGATGATGAACCACCGATACGGCAGTTATTGCAACTGACATTAACGCGCCAACAATATGAGGTGGTAATGGCTGAAAATGGTGTGCAAGCATTGAAATTACTAATGAGTGATTCAAGTATTGATTTGGTTTTATTGGATTGGATGTTGCCAGATACCAGTGGCATCAAACTATTAGCACAGATCAGGCAAACGAAACCACTTGAGAGCTTGCCAGTAATTATGCTGACAGCAAAAGCTGAAGAAGGTGATGTGTTAAGAGGATTTGGCATGGGGGTTGATGATTATGTCACCAAACCATTCTCGCCTAAAGAGCTGGTTATGCGTATTCAGGCGTTGTTAAAGCGGACAAAAGGGGGAAATGATGATAAATCAAAACTTACTTTTCGAGAGCTTAATGCTGATTTAGAAAGTCATTTACTGGTGTTTAAGGGTGAAGTCATTAAATGTGGGCGACTTGAATTTAAGTTAATAACCTATTTAATGAAACATGCTGGTAAAACATTGTCGCGTGCGCGCATCCTAGATCATGTTTGGAATGCCGACAAAGAGATTACTGAGCGCACGGTTGATGTGCATATTGCTCGGGTTAGAAAGCTCTTAGCGCCTTTTCATTATGATATTTATTTGCGGGCGATTCGTGGCGAAGGTTATCAACTAATTAATCAAGAGTTGGTGTGAAAATGATAGATGAGCATAATAAAATTGGCTTGCTGTGGGCAAAGACCTTCGCGCAAGGTATCACTGATGCCGTTGTCATCATCGATCAAGAAGGAATAATGCAATGGTTTAATCAACCGGCTAAAAATTTTTTTCAACTATCAAGCGCACAATTGACGCAAAATATTACTGAAGTTTTTGAGTTTCCTGCTTTATTGACTTACTTACGGCAAAAAAACATGAGCACCTTTGAGTTGCCGTTACCCAAAACACCGGATCAGATATTGTCTGTGGTACTTATTCCATACGATCAGCATTTCTTGCTTATTACGCAAGATGCTGGTTTTCGTCATCATATTGAGCGCATGCGTCAAGATTTTGTTGCCAATGTATCACATGAAATGCGCACACCGTTGACGGTTATTCGTGGCTATTTAGAGTTGATGCAACCAGATGTCGCTGAGCATTTAAGTGAATGGTTGCCTTATTTCGAGCAAATGCAACAACAAATGATGCGAATTGAGTGGCTTATTGAGGACTTGCTGCTATTGTCTAAGGTTCAAAGTCATCAGGTGCAAAAAGGTGAGCTAGAAACTCTTAATGTGCCAGCCATGCTTATTGAAATTATCGAGTCAGCAAAAACACTAGGCACGGATAAGCATGAGTTTGTTATAGATATTGATGAAGGATTGGCACTTCAAGGCAATGAAAAAGAGATTAATAGCTGCTTTAGTAATTTGATTATCAATGCGGTGCGATATTCCCCAAATGGTGGAAGAATTACGATTGCTTGGTATCAGGGTAAACATGGCAAGCACTTCTATGTCAAAGATGAAGGCTTAGGTATTGAGCAAAAGCATATCCCGCGCCTAACTGAGCGTTTTTATCGTGTTGATAAAGGGCGCTCACCAGAAACAGGCGGTGCTGGTCTTGGGTTGGCGATTGTCAAACATGTGCTTATTCGTCATAAAGCCTCATTAAGCATTCAAAGTGACCTTGGTAAGGGCAGTATGTTTCGTTGTGATTTTCCTAATTAATGATTAATGGATGAGTCCAAATAGCGCTTAATTTCAATCACGTCATTTTGTTTATCAACAAAGACAAGATGAGGATTATGATCGGTTAATTCATGCGCCTCATATTCAGCATAAGATGCAATAATGACGGTGTCACCCGTCGCGACATGACGTGCTGCGGCGCCATTTAAGCAAATTTCACCTTTATCACCCAAGATGACATAGGTGGCAAAGCGCGCACCATTGTTACAGTTATAGATTTCGACGCGCTCAAAAGGAATGAGATTTGCCTCTTTGCAAAGCGCGCGATCAATGCTGATTGAGCCGTAATAATTCAAATTTGCTTCTGTGACGGTTGCCATGTGAATTTTAGATTTTAATAGCGTGCGTTTCATGCATTTTCCTTAGTAAGTTGGGTGATTTCAGAAAGTGGGAAATTATCAATTAGGCGAACATCGTCAATAATTACTGCTGCAAAGCGATGATTATCAATATCCTCTAGATAATCAATTGTGATGTGATTGGCAATAAGTTTATTTCTCACTTGCTCAATATCATGACTTTGACGAATCATTTGGGCAAAATAGCTCGCTTTGTTGCGAGCGCTCTCATCTAAACGTAAATTTCTTGAGCTAAAAGCGAGTCCATCTTCTTCACGAATAATTGGGCAGCTAACGATGTTGGTTGGGATAAAAAATGCTTGCGCCATACCTTTGATCAGTTGAAATTGTTGGTAATCTTTTTCGCCAAAGTAAGCATTATTTGCTTGGGCAATATTTAATAGCTTCATGACAATGGTAAGCATCCCCCCAAAATGTCCAGGACGTGAAGCACCACAGAGTATTTGACTTAAACTTTTCTCATTGATCTGATAGTTATAATTATCAGGGTAAATCATCTCTTTGTGTGGCGATAGTAGAAAATCAACGCCTTCCATCGTCAGTAAATCAACGTCTTGTTGCCATGTGTTTGGATAATTGTCAAAGTCGCCTTGATTGTTGAATTGTGTCGGATTGACAAAAATTGTCACTAATGTGTACTCATTGTCTTGTTGGCTTTGCTTGATTAAGCTCAAATGGCCTTTATGCAGTGCGCCCATGGTCATTACAACACCTAGGGTTTTATCCGTTGCGATTTGTTGGCGTGTTGTTTGCCAAGAGGCGATATCATTAAAAATCTTCATTGAGTTTCCTTAAGTTACTGGCGTTACGGTCTTTTTCTATTTCAACACCCCGCCTCGTAAACTCGGCACCCCTCTTGCAAAGAGGGGAATATAAAATTACCGTTGCCTAATTCCCCTCTTTTCAAGAGGGGTGACAGCCGCAGGCTGACGGGGTGTTTATAAAGTCATAGCTTTTCTAAAGTGTGGAACTCCAGTAAGTTATGCAATTTTAATATCGTAACTTTCTTGCTTATTAGGATAGTCACCGCTTTGTACAGCATGATGATAAGCGTCAAATGCTGCTTTGATATCGTTAAAGCCATTAAGAAAGTGACGCACAAATTTCGGCTGGAGATGGCTGTTTAAACCAAGCATATCTTGTAGCACAAGTACTTGACCATCGACATCGTTACCTGCCCCAATACCGATCACTGGAATGCTAAGCATTTGACTGATCTCCTTGGCAAGTTCACTAGGTACACATTCCATTACCAGACTAAAGCAGCCGATTTCTTGAAGTCGCAGTGCTTGTTCTTTTAGATTCTTGGCAGCCTTTTGATCTTTGCCTTGTACTTTGTAACCCAAGCTATGTACTGATTGCGGTGTTAATCCAATATGCCCCATCACAGGGATGCCAGATTCAATAATATGTGAAATAACTTCTTGATGACCATTAACACCTTCGATCTTAATGGCATTGGCGCCACATTTGATTAATCTGTCAGCACAGTGTATGGCATGCGTTATGCCTTGGCGTTGTGCAAGAAATGGCATATCAGCAATGATGAATTTATCAGGCGCACCTTTAACAACGGCTTGTGTCATGAAGCACATCATATCAATTGTCGCATGGGTTGTGTCAGGGTACCCTAATTGCGTCATGACACCACTATCACCAACAAGCAACATGTCAATGGCAGTTTCATTCATGATTTGCGCGAAAGTGAAATCATAACAAGTCAGCATTGATAACTTTTGTTGCTTGAGCTTTTTGCCTTGTAGATTATTAATGCTTGGCTTTTTAATTAGATTGTGTGTACTCATGTTTTTCTCCCGTTTTATTATCCAAATTTGCCTGATAGACGTCGACAAAGGCTTGATAAATTTTAATAAAAGTATCTTCTTCAAGTGCATCTAAGTTGTGCTCAATTGTTTGTAAATCTTGGCGCTTTAAGGGACCTGTTAGGGCGTTGTTATAATCGCTGTCGATATTAAGCAGTGTTTGCTTAAGATAGGGTTTGAGATCATTTAGTGATGCATTAAAGATTGTTGTCATTTCATTAAAAAATTTTTGCCATAAGAGTGTGGTAAAGTTATTTGCCATCACACAAAGTGCGTGATAATAGGCTTTTTTTGCTTGGGGGATTTGAATAAATGGATTGGTTAATTGTGGAAAAATAGTGCTAAATGTTGGTGCATTATCCTCGCCAACAAAGAACAGGTTTTGGTAAAAATCAAGATCTTGAAACTCCGGTGAGAATGTCATCAAAGGATGATATGACAGGGCGTGTTGGCTAACTAAAGTACCTGAGAAGTGCACACATAACTTGTCATTTAATCGGGGGTGCTCATCCAAAAATGCGTCTATCGCATCGTCACTAATTGCCAGAAGAATGATGTCGCTTTGATTTAATATATCTTCAGGAGACTCTGGTTGCTGGCGATGCCATAGCGTGTGCGGGATGTTTTTGAGCTTAAAATAAAATTGTATATGTCGCGCAAGTCGACCATTGCCAATAATGCCATAGCTAGGATTGGCGCCTAATGAATGAGATACCTGTCGCATTGGATCAAGTTCCTTGTTGTGTATGTTTACTAGGTTGTATCAGTTTAAGTTGCTGCTGTGTTGTTGTATTTTCTCAATAAAGAGTAAAATCGCACGGTTACAACTCGGGTGTTATTCTAGGATAACATCATGCTTGAAGCAATGGAGCTAGTAAGTTAACTAGGTTTTTTCCAACGAAATGGGTCGTTATAATCTTTTCCCAGTTGATCGATATTTTTTTGCAAACGATCAAGACAAAATTGCATGCTTTCTGGGCGTGATAAGTTGCGATTTGCGAGTCCACGGATCGTAATGCCTGCTTTTTCAATCGCCGACATATTAAGCCCTTCAAGTAGAGAGTCTTCGATTTCTTTATTTAATAAGCCGCTGCGTTGTAGGTTGGCGCTGGCAACGAGTTTTTCAGTGACTGAGGTTAGAGCAAATAAACGTTGTTCACGTTGCATTAGGATGATTTTAAACTGTTTGCGTAAGCGGAATATGGTATAAAAGCAGATAATACTGCCAATGCCAAGTCCGATAAGAAAGCTATAATCTAACATGGCTAAACCAAATGCAGCCCGCCACTGCCTTTTTGTGCGCTATTTTTTGAAGGGTTAACGTCATTATCATCACCCTCATTAACATCAATGCCATAACCAAACTCACGAGCATAAAGACCTTGCGCGGTTTCACCGGCGTAAAGCTCAAGCACTGCTTCAACAGGAATTTGCAGTGACATCACTTCGCCATCAAATGTTGCGTCAAAGCGAATAAACTGATCATCACAGTCAAAGCGTTCAATTGCTTCAGGCGCGATATTAAGTAGCATCTTACCATCTTCATCGATATGGCTTTCGGGTAAGATCACACCTTCATATTCAGTATCGACCAGTAAATAGGGTGTTAAATCATGATCGATCATCCAGTCATAGGTTGCTTCAACTAGGTAAGCGCGTAACATTGCCATGGTGGTATTCCTTATTGAGTTCTAATGCTTTTTCTAAATGAATTACGTGCAAATAAACGTTTCGCATATTTGATGAGCGGCATTGCTTTTTCAGGCAAGCGGATATCTAACTTAGGTAAGTTATATAGGATCACGGCAAGTGAGCAATCCGCAATGGTGAAGTCATCACCAAGTAAGTACGATTGTCTGCTAAGTGTCGGAATCAATGAAAAAAGTGCCTTAAGTAGCGCAATCTTATTCGCTTGTCTAATGTCTTCATTATCAGCGTTTAATGCATTGACAAGATAAGGCATCCATTCACTGTCAATTTTCTTGCATAACATACGCGCTTGAGCACGCTCAAGTGGGAAAACAGACAATAAAGGAGGGTAGGGAAAACGCTCTTCAAGATACTCAAATATGATATTCGGCTCATATACAATTAGATCTTTTGTCATTAATGTTGGCACGCCGCCATAAGGGTTAAGCTCATAAAGCTCTTCTAATTTATCTTCAGCAACAACATCAATAATATCTGCACTAATGTCTTTTTCCGCAAGAATCATTTTAATGCGATGACAAAAAGGGTCATTACCGTTGGTGTATAAAGTCATTGATGATCGTTTGTTTTGAGCAGACATTTATCCCAATTTTCCTTATTCAATATTAGCTTCAACATTATATACTACTGATCAGCCATTTTGCATCATAGAAGTCGTAGTAATAACAAAAAAGCCCCGCTGAAGCTTCAGTTGGGCTTTTAATAAAATAAAATGTATAAAAAGTAGAAAGTAAGCGTGTTGATTAACGCTTAGAGAATTGACGTTTTCTACGTGCTTTTCTAAAGCCAACTTTCTTACGCTCAACTTTACGTGGGTCACGCGTGATAAATCCAGCATGACGTAGTTCAGGTTTTAAGCTCTCATCAAAGTCAACTAAAGCGCGAGCAATACCTAAACGGATTGCGCCAGATTGACCTGTTTCACCACCGCCATGAACGTTGATTTTGAAGTCAAAGCTTTCTAGGTTGTTCGTTAAATCAAGTGGCTGACGTACAACCATGCTTGCAGTCTTGCGACCGAAGTAATCATCTAGTGGCAAACCGTTAACAATAATGCTGCCAGTGCCTTTTTTCATAAATACACGAGCAACTGAGCTCTTGCGACGACCAGTACCGTAATTGTATGCTTGAGTCATTTTCCTATCCTATTCTTATATTTCTAAAACAAGTGGTTGTTGCGCTGTATGCGGATGAGATTCACCTGCATAAACTTTTAACTTTTTGTACATCGCACGACCTAAAGGATTTTTAGGAAGCATGCCTTTAACAGCAGATTCGATCGCACGCTCTGGGTGTTGCGCGATTAGTTTCTCGAAAGAAACAGATTTAAGACCACCGATATAACCCGTGTGGTGGTAGTAAATTTTATCTTTTTGCTTGTTACCAGTTACGGCAACTTTTTCAGCGTTGATTACAACAATATAGTCACCTGTGTCTACGTGAGGTGTGTATTCAGCTTTATGCTTACCACGAAGACGTCTTGCAATTTCAGTTGCAAGGCGACCTAAAGTTTTACCATTTGCATCGATCAAAAGCCATTCTCTTTTGACTTCATCACTCTTAGCGCTAAACGTTTTCATCTTTGTTACCTTAATATTTATTATTAACTACTCAGTTTTGCTAATTTCTGTGTGGGTTGTTACCAATCCCTAAAAATTTAAGCGTGGCGATTTTATCATAGTGATGGATTAAAAAGAAGTGCTAAGTTTGTGTTTTAGTTGTTTTTGGTGTCTTGGTGGTTGAGAAATAGGCGCTCAAATGATTTAAGTTAAATTTTTCCTAAAAAAACAAAAACACCTCTTTCTATTTACAAAAATGCCGTTATAATTAGCCCTCGTTCGGAGAGATGGCTGAGCGGTCGAAAGCGGCGGTCTTGAAAACCGTTGACTGTAACAGGTCCGGGGGTTCGAATCCCTCTCTCTCCGCCACGATTTTCTTTTATTTTTCCAAGTTTTAAATATCCCGTGCTAGAAACATATTGATTGAAAGTATTTTCGCGCTGGGTAATTGCTTAAACAATCATAGATATTCAAGTTAAGTTCCAATGTGATGTTTTGCTGCCATTATCGAACCTGACAAGAATTCAAAAACGCCTATTAAATTCTGGCAAAAGGCACTTTATTGGTGACTTTGCTCTAGAAGCAGGGATGTTTGTTATCGTGTATAGAGTTAATATGAAAGCGCAAGTTATCTGAGTTGCATCTGAAAATATACACTGCAAAACTGGAAGTTTTCGACATTATTGAATTTAGGAATATTAAAAATGCCCGAGCTGGGCAAGGAAAAATTATTTGATTTTAGCTTCTTTATAAAGAACGTGTTGACGAACAACTGGATCAAACTTTTTGATTTCCATTTTGTTTGGCATAGTACGCTTGTTTTTGGTCGTTGTATAAAAATGACCAGTGCCAGCGCTTGAAACTAATTTGATTTTATCACGCATATTAAATTACTCCTGAAGTATCTGGTGAATTAGAATTTTACGTTACGTGCACGTAAATCAGCTAACACAGAATCGATACCTTTTTTATCGATAATGCGCATACCTTTTGAGCTCACGCGTAAGCGAACATAGCGGTTCTCACTCTCAACCCAAAAACGGTGTGAGTGCAAGTTAGGTAAAAAACGACGCTTAGTTTTGTTTTGCGCGTGCGATACGTTGTTGCCAGTCATTGGGCGCTTGCCTGTAACCATACAAACTCTAGACATGTTATCCTCCAGTCAATTGCTGTAAATTAAATAGTTATAATTATTAAATTCTCAAGGGGCAACTTTATAGCAAAAAAATGACGCAAAGGCAATCAGAATTTATAACATACTTTCAATAAGCTGCCAGATCATGACAATTCGACGCGCATTCTATCATTGTCATTAGCGCCTTACAATTACCAAGTTGTGGATTTTTAATTTGTGGTCAAATTTAAGCTAAATTTATCTTGCGATGCGAGGACTTTAAAATTATTTCGATAGTCATCCAAACTGCTTTTATCAAATGTATGATATAAAACGCCGGATGTATACGTAGCAATATCTTGTTTAATCTCACCATCAAAGTGAATGCATAGACTATCGCCACTGTAATCAAAACCTAAACCATCACGACCAATTCGATTGCAGCCGACAACATAAGCTTGGTTTTCAATCGCTCGAGCTTGTAATAACGTGCGCCAATGTTCTCGACGCTTAGCAGGCCAGCTGGCGATATTGATCAACAGATCATAGTCATTGTTATTGCAGTTGAAAACAGGGAATCTTAAGTCAAAGCAAATGCTTAAGAGAATATCAAAGCCTTTGTAGTGAACAATTTCACGTGATTGACCAGGGGATAATAGTTTGTATTCATCAGATAGCACGAATAAGTGACGTTTGTCATAATGAGAAACTAAGCCTGCGGGTGTGACAAAAAACAAACGATTAACTGCTTTTTGCATATCATTTAGCACCACAACGCTGCCGATGATTGCTGCATTTTTGTATTGTGCTTGGTGCTTTAGCCAGCTGATGATCTCATCCTCTGGCGTGATGGCTTTATCCATATTCGGGGTGAAGCCGACATTAAACATCTCCGGCAGTACAATGAGATCACAAGGCTCAAGCTCAGAGATAATCTTTTCAAAGTGAGTATAGTTTTGATATTTGTCTTCCCAAACGATATCAGACTGAATGATGGCGACTTTTAAACTTGACATAGGCGTTTGACTCCTTCTAATAAGACATCATCATATTTGGCAAAGCATAAACGTACCAGTCCCTGCTTTGGCGTTTCATATAATGATGAAATCGGTACCAGTCCAACGCCGTACTCATGAATTAAACGCTGACAGAAACTAAAGTCATCCTCATCAGAAATCGCTGTGTAATCAAGTATCTGAAAAGGTGATCCCGCCCATGGTAGCACTTTAAAGCGGCTGTGAGTTAAGCCATTGACTAACTTCTGATGCTGGGTTTGATAAAGTTTAGGTAAGTCCTGCCAATATTCAGGATGTGCATTAATGCCATCGGTTAGTGCTAATTGCATCGGGTGTGGTGCACTGAAGCTTGTGAATTGTTTCATGGCATTTATCATTTGGATAATTGCAAGTGGCGCAATACAAACACCTAGACGCCAACCAGTGAGGTTATAGGTTTTGCCAAGGGATTGCACAACGACAAGTTGATCTTTAAGCTCTGGGATTTGCAAAGCGCTGGTATAAGAATCTCCTGCGTAAATATGCTCATATACCTCGTCACTAAGTAACAAAATATCCCGACCTTTGATCAATTTTGCGATTTCTGCATATTGAGATTTTGTAATCACACTGCCCATAGGATTATGAGGCGAGTTAAGAATGATCAGCTTTGTCTTAGCATTAATCGTTTGTGCTAACGTCTCCAGATCAATATTGCCATCGGCTAATAAGGGAATGCGTCGACTAATGCCTTGGTTGAAGTTAATAATCGAAGGGTAGGCATCAAAAGCAGGGTCAAAGTAGATCACCTCATCACCCTTGCCAATACATGCGCTAATTAGTGCAAAAATTGCTTCAACGGCACCAGAGCTAATAGATACATTGTCCTCGGGGTTAATATCTACGCCGTAACACATCTTTACTTTATGTGCGATCGCTTGCTTTAAACTGGGTGCGCCAGGAATCGGTGCATATTGATTAAAGCCATTTTGCACATAATAATTTAAACGCTCAATCAACCAATCAGGTGTTTTGAAATCAGGCGCGCCTTGTGTGAAGTTGATGGCATTATGATTTTTTGCCATTACGGACATTTTGCCAAAAATAGATGGCTCGGTGCTTATGTAGGGTTTAAATGACATAACTTAGATGTTCTCTTATGTGGTTAGCTGTGTGAGTGCGCTTTTGTTGCATGAATACAAATGGATAATAAAATATCATGATATTCAACGTTCACAATAGGTTGTAAAGTTATGGTAAAACAGTATATACGCTTACGGCAAAGCATTTTGCAGAATTTCTTCTTTACTGAAAGCTCCCTGTTTTTTTATTAAGCCCTTATATAATCAAGTTTTAAAGGTCGCCATCCTGGCAAACTGGATTGCCGACTTCCCTGTCGACAATGACGTCATTGCTGCAGGATGCAGGCAATCCATAACCATGGATGGTAATCTTAGCAAATTCGTAACTACCCAGCAGCTTGTTAATTGAACTGTGGAACTTTGCCATTAAAGACATCCGCAATGGTATCAATAATCTTCCAACCCTGTTTGCGTGCAGTTGATAATAATGTGCGAATACGCACAAACTTTTGAGCGCCAGTTTCACTACGAAAGCAGCCTGATACCTTTTGTTTTACCTTCATCATACGCAAGTCATTCTCAGCCTGGTTATTAGTAAAAGGCACTTCTGAATCATAGATAAATCTAAGCACGTCATTCTTGTAATCACGCAATCGTAATAATAAGTTGTGCCCCGTTCGTCGCTTTTTTCTACCTCGTTTACCAGTGCTTCCTAAAGGCATCAAAATTTCATGGTATTTAAGACCATCCGCTACAATCCGATCATAAATTTTGCTGATTAAAACTTGCTTATTAGGCAATAGTACTGATTGATCAGATATATTCACCAAATGACAGCTTTTCCTCAGTAATCTCATCATACGTTTTGCCCAAATTTCGCCATCTTCAGCTAAAGATCTTAACTCACGCAAGTGATGAGCATTGCATAATGCATGACTTATACCTTCAAGGGTAAAATAGGATTTCCAATGATCATGAACCACGATACCTGTTAGACCAGTCAGTAGAGATTTACGCTTAGGACTCACGTGATAATAAGTATAGTTAGCATTTGAGCAAACATGTAACCATTGGGTTTTTGAGCATATGCGATAACCAGTTTCATCTAAATGTTTAACTGGAGCATTTTTAAGCTGATCAAGAACCATTTGCTCGAATTCAATCAATTGATCAGCACATGTTTGACTAAACTCTGCAATACTGGCTTTTGCCACACTAACACCAAATAAATCTTCTAACAACTGCTGAATGCGTTGCTCAGGAATAAAGTGTTGATTTTGCAAATACGTTGTATAGCTTTTTAGCTTATTACCATACTGCACTGGCGCATTAATACCTTCTGGAAAACTTGCCGTCGTATATTTCTGACAGTTCGGACAACACTTTTTCTCATGACAATATTCAATCACCTTAAGCTTTGGCATTTCAGGTAGATCATGTAACTGGCGTCTTACATAGCCTTGTGCTTTTGTGTCACTTAAATCGCTCTGGCAATGATCGCAACTCGTTACAGATTTAGTCACGACTTCATCTGGTTTAGCTTGCCAAAGATTGCTACCATTATGATCTTTTTGACCACCTGATTTCTTCTTGGTAGCCTTGGATTTAAGTTTACCTTTTTCGCTGACACTGTTATTTTTGTTAGGACGTGACAAACCATCGCTTGAAGGCGGTTTTGAGCTGTTACGACTATTCTTGGAAAGCCGCTTCTTAAGTTGCTCAATCTCCTCTTTTAATCGAGCATTTTCACGCTCAAGCGTGTCGATTCTAGCCAATAGCTCTTGAATCATTTTTTCTAGTTTCATATCCATCGATCAAATTACGCCATATTTATTTGCAAATGAAAACATCAAATCTGGAAAAATTGCCAAAAATTACTGTTTATCAAAATCTAACCTGCTGGGTAGTTACGCAAATTCATACTGTTTTAATTTTTTGGGGGAGTTTTCAGTTCTTTAGCAATTAAGTGTTTTGAATGTTCTTTGGTATGGAAAAAGTTGAGTTGTTTGAGTGTGGCGGAGAGAGGGGGATTCGAACCCCCGATGGAGTTTTTGTCCCCATACTCCCTTAGCAGGGGAGCGCCTTCAGCCTCTCGGCCATCTCTCCGCGGTACTGCGACAATGTATCGACTTGACCTTGCTATGTCAAGTGGTTAATGCCGATATTTTGAAATCGAATTAAATCAGATTAAAAAACAGCAAAATCAACCGAAATCAGGATCGTTAAGTATAAAAAATGGTCTGCGGTGGGTGTAGAGGAAATGTAGTGATTTATTTAATAACCATCCTAGGTGATTTCATCACCACCTCATCGTTTAACTCAATCCCAAGCCCTGGAGTTTCTGAGACTTCAAAGAAACCATTAACAGGTTGTGGATCTTGTAGGCAAAGCTCACGATTAAAGTCTTTTAAGGCATAGGTGTGATGTTCATGGATAATGAAGTTGGGAATTGCAGTTTCCAAGTGCAAACTAGCTGCGGTTGCTACAGGACCGCCACACACATGCGCTTGGATTTTGACATCATACATATCAGCATAATCGCAGATTTTTTTTGCTTCAGTTAGACCGCCACATAAACCGATATCAGGCTGCAACACGTCAACAGTTTGCTTCTCAAGATATTCACGTACACCATGGCGTAGATACAAACGCTCACCTGCAGCAATAGGGACATTGAGTTTTTGTTTAAGTGGTTCATGCAGTTTGCTATTTAAATAATTAACAGGTTCTTCAAAGTATAAGCAGTTAAACTCCTCTGCAATTTCCCCAAGCTGCAAGGCGGATGTAAGACCTGGCAAGCTATGGCATTCAAAAATAATATCACCATTTTCACCCAACACATCGCGAATCGCTTGCATGCGGGCACGAATGAGATTTAGGTGATCACGGCGAAATGGCAAGGTGCAGTCATAGATCGTATCCCCCTTGTGATCAAACATCATCGGATCCACTTTAACCGCATCATAACCTTCAGCTACTGCTTTTTCAGTTGCTTTGGCATAGTCTTCGGGTTTGAATAAGGTCTTACGCTCATAACAATCCCAATCAAATTGCAATTGACTGGCGTAAGTGCGCAGTTTTTTATTGGTTTTACCACCCAGAAGTTGATAAACCGGTAAACCAATCGCTTTGCCTTTGATATCCCAAAGTGCGGTGTCAATCGCGCTCATTGCCGAATAGACTACAGGTCCGCCACCTAGACCCCAGAAGCTCTCGCGTAGCATGCGGTTCCAAAGATGCTCAGTAGCAAATGGATCAATGCCTAATAACATCTCCTTGGCAAACTCTTTAATCATATGTGCTGCAGCGGAATGTCCAAGATCATAAGCAAGACCTGCCTCACCGACTCCCGTTAACCCCTCGTCGGTATGAATGCGTACAAATACGGGTGACCATGCTGGGCGCTTGGGGCAATGGATATCAAAAATTTCAATTTGAGTGATTTTCATAAGTTACTATCCTTGTTTAAAGTTGGTATAAAGTTCAATATCGGCTTCATGCGCTAAGTGTTTGACATAGCGCTTAATATTTTCAGGGATATTGATAAGATGACTGATAATACCTAGATTACGCAATATTGGGAAAACCATAATATCATCCCAAGATACGTGGTTGCTGCTAGCATAGGTGTGTGTCATAAGCTTATCAAGTTCATTCAAAATCGCTTGTGTGCTTTCAATGGCAGCATCGGGGAAGCGTAAATTTGCCTTAAAGCAGCCGATATATTTTTCTTTCTTACGCTCAAAATAGTCTTTAGCGCTTTGTGTTGGAAAATCTTGTTGATTAAGTGGATGGTTCAGAAAACTTGGGTAAACCAGTGATTTACTGGCATTACTTAGCATCGTCGTTAGTTCAATGAGTTTGGTGCTTGTCGTGATTTCGTCACTTAATATTGGCTTGTTGTCAAAATTATTGAGATACTGACAGATATCCAAGCTTTCAACCAAAAAGCTATCATCATCTTTTTGCAAAAAAGGGACCTGTTTTTTGCCAATAAGATCAATGTGCGATTTTTCATCATCATTGGCAAGATAAATAAGTTCAAGTGGGATTTGTTTTAGTCCAGAAATAATGCGTGGACGGATACAAAAAGGGCAGTGTTCATAAATATAAAGTTTCATATCAATAGTATATTTAAATAATGGGATATAAGCTATTGTCCACAAAAGCACTGTAAATCACAATTGTGATTAGCAGGTAAGTTTACTTTTTGTATGTTTTTGTATCTGGATCTGATTGATTCTTTGCGGTGAAATGTCTGCCGTGTGCGGTAAACTCAGATAAGGAAAACAATGACAGGTCTGACCAAAGAGATATGCTCCAAATTTTTAATCATGGGCAGCTTTGCTTTAAGTGGTTGTGGCGGCGGTGGTGGATCTGAGGCGGGTGATAGTGGCTTTAATGATTATCAGATTCAAGCATCACATTTGAGTTTATATTCAACCTCCCAAGGGAACGCTGTTGATGTGTCATTGGCAGGGGTAAAAGCCTTAGCGATAGGAGGGGAGCCTGTGAGAGTAAAAGCAATTATAGGGGGTGGAAATTGTCAAGATATTAAACTAAAAACAGATGAAGCTGATCTTATCGTTGGTGGTGGTAAAAACACATTTACTGTCAATCTTGGCAGCTTGCAGTATTGCACACAAGAGCTAGTGATAAAAACAGCAGATGGTGAACATCAAATAACTGAAAAATTGAATTTCATGAATGGAATGATATTTGCTAAAAGTCAGGTCTTTATCAAAACTGATGATGATCAGAGTATTAGTCCAGACACTACAAAATTGATAAAAGGTAATCGTTATAAAATCGTCTACGCTTTGCCTGCGGAATATGAGGAAAAGAAGTTAAACTATCCCATTTTACTAGATGCGGAGTTTAGCAATGAAAAATCGGTTGATGTCGGAAATAGACGTTGTCGCTTAGCAATGGGTTCTCGTTATTGTGAAACCTATTTCACAATAAAACAAGATGCTCAAATAACAGAGCTTGGTGTTACCTATTGGGTTTCAGCATCAGAAAATGCAGATAGTCGAGTATCACTTGTAGATTATATTTTTGGTGTCATCTAACTTTCAAAATACTGCTGAGCTTGCTCTATTAACCAATCATGCACAATTTTTTTATTGGCAGTATGCCTGTGTGGCTGGTTATCAACTAAGTAATAACATTGCGATAATGGCAAAGGCTCTTGCCAAATGCTAAGACGTTTGTTTTGGATTAATGCATAAACAAGGGGCAAGTGCGTAACAAAGCTGCCCAGTCCATTTTCAACGGCTTGAAGCGCATGAATCGTTGTGGCAACTGATATTTTTTTGCTAGGGATTGTTAAATGAGTAGAGTCACAAAAGCTCTGCCAATCTTGTTCACGCAAGGGGTGATTCACGACAATCGCAGGGCTGTTTTTTATCTCATTGGCTTTAATGATTTGCGGATTGTAGACAAGCACCAGTTGATTCTGCCATAGCTTAACTGCTTTACTGGTTGAATCCGCTAATCCCAGTTGAATGCTTAGGTCAGCACTATCGACATCATGTGTTTTTAATTCAGTTGATGTCATCATATTGAGATTGATATCTGGATGTTTTAGATAAAGATCACTTAATCGCGGGATAAGCCACTGTACGGCAAGTGTTGAAAATATACGTAATTGTACCGTATCTTGATTAAGTGGTTTAATCTGACTTGTTGCTTGTTCAATGTGAATTAATGCAGCTTCAATTTCTTTGTAGTAACGCATGCCATCATTTGTTAATTCAACGTGTTTAGTATCACGGTTAAAAAGCGTTGTCCCAAGATACTGTTCCAATTGTTTAATTTGTTGGCTAATCGCACCGGCAGTAAGATTAAGCTCGGCAGCAGCCTGAGCAAAGTGCTTGTGCTTGGCAACAGCAATAAAATAGGGCAAGGACTTTAATGGTGGCAATTGCATAAGAAGTCACGATTGTCATTAATTTGTGATTATGGTACGTCGAAAGCCTATAGCTGTAAAGCTAAGTGATTAAGGTGATTAACGAGATGCTAATTGGGTAATGCTGGCTAGTTCAGGGGCTTGTTTATTTCTTTGGTTTTTCTGTTGAGCTAAAATGCTTTGCAGCTTCGAGCTTTTGGCAATTACGGCATTGGTTGCAGACATTTGATTCAAAGTATAGAAATGCAGTCCATGCACGCCAAGGTCAATTAAGTCATCACATAGTTTAGCGACAACATCACTGGCAAAGTCTTGTAGTGCCACAGGATCATGTGCGTAGGCGGCAAGACGTTTATCAAGCCACTGTGGGATATCAGCATGACAAATTTGTGAGAAGCGCTTCAAGCCTTGATAATTGGCAATGGGCATAATTCCTGCCGTAATCGGAATAGTGATTTGATGATCATGACACATTTGTAAGAAATGATAGAAGGCATCAATACTATAAAAATATTGCGTAATGGCGTGATTAGCACCTGTGTTAATCTTCTGTTTTAGATTATCGATATCCTCTTGTAAAGTCTTGGATCCGGGGTAAAACTCAGGGTAAGCTGCAATCGTAATATCAAATTGCTCACCACTGATTTGGCGAATGTAATCGATTAATTGATAAGCATAATTAAAGCTTACTTTGGTTTGCTTTTGAATATCTTGTGGTAAATCGCCGCGAACAACAACAAGGCGATCAATGCCAAGCTTAATATACTCTTGCAAAAGATTAAAAATTGCCTGCTTATCAAGGTGAAAGCAGGTAATGTGTGGAACGACATCAATATGTTGTTGACGTAAATAGCGAATAAGCATCAACGAATTAGCGTAAGATTCTGAGCCGCCAGCGCCAAAAGTGACGGATACGTATTTAGGTGCATGAGGCTTTATCTCATCAGTGGCTTGGTAAAGCTTGCCACTGTCAAGATGGGCTTTAGATGGGAATAGTTCAAAACTGATATGGCTGTCATTTGGCATGGTGTTCACTCGTCAAAGATGTTGTTATTTCATGGTTTAAGACTTTCTCAAGATCGGCAATTAAATCATCAGGATCTTCGATGCCAATCGATAGGCGGATAAGACTCTCTGGGATATTGCGTTTATTACTATCAATTGCGGCATGTGACATCTGGCAAGGCAGACTAATTAGACTCATTAAACTGCCAAAGCTTACTGAAATGGTAAAAAGCTGTGTCTGATTGACAATATGTTTAGATAGTGCAAATGATTCAGTGGTAAAGCTTAATACCGAGCCAGCACCTGAGGCTTGAGCCTGCATAATATTATAGTTTGGATGTGTTGGTAATCCTGCATAGTAGACTTTAGTTACTTTCGGATGATGCTCTAGAAATTGTGCAATTTTAAGTGCGCTTTGCTGTTGACGTTCAATGCGTAAACCTAATGTTTTAACACCTCTTAATAAAAGCCATGCTTGCATGGGGTCAAGTGCATTACCATTAGCATTTTGTAAGAACTTAAGCTCTTGCGCTAAATGTTCATGATTAGTAACAACAATGCCTGCAGACACATCACTGTGTCCTGCTAGATGCTTAGTCGCTGAGTGAATCACAATATCAGCACCAAGTTCGAGCGGCTTCTGTAGCCACGGTGATAGCAGGGTATTGTCTACGACAAGGATAATATCCTGCACTAGCTTTGATCTTAAGGCGTTAATATCGGTTATTTGCTGGAGTGGATTGGTCGGTGTTTCTAGCAATACCAACTTAGTGTTTACCGTTAACGCTTGTTTTAGTGCTTGCTTATCATTGAAGTCAACTTGCGAGCATTGAATATTAAAACGCGTTAACACCTTGTGAATAATTCGGTGCGTACCTCCATAAATATCCGTGCCAATAATGATATGATCGCCTGCGTTTAATAGTTGCAGCACACAACTAATGGCTGCCATGCCACTGCTAAATGCTAGACCATATTGTGCATTTTCAAGCTTAGCAATGTAAGCTTCAACGTATGCTCGTGTCGGGTTGCCACTTCTTGAGTAATCATAGTTGTTACGAGGATGCTCAGCATCATCTTGGGCGAACGTAGCTGTTTGATAGATCGGTAAGCTATTGGCGTGATAGGGGTCGTTATTGTCAATTTCTGGATGAATAAGGCGCGTCCACTGATCCATATTATGCAACCTCGTAAATATTAACTTGGCGTGACAATTGAGTGGCTTGTCTTGTCTCTAATGTGCCGACGGTTGTGTAATTATTGCCATTGAGTTTACCAATTTGAAATGTCAGACAATGTGCTTTGGCCCAAGTAATCGCTTGCGGTTGAATGACTTGCGTTGCTTTTTCTTTCGCGCAATCATAGGTGAGTGTCTCGTAGCGAATAGCATCTTTAAATTTATTGGGGTCTAAATGATAAACACCATCAACATCTTTTAGTAAAATACAACGCTTGGCTTGCAATTGATGCGCAATAAAAAGGGCTGTTAAATCCGAACCACCTCGCCCTAAAAGGCAAGGTTCATTGTCTTTATTCTCGGCAATGAAGCCTGGTACCACGATGGCTTGTTGTGTATTTAATAATTCATGAAATGATGATTGATTGATATGAAGTGGTGTGGCATTGGCATAATCGCCTTCAGCAACGATTGGATTGGTGATGAAATCGCTTTGTACATTTTGCTGTAGTAGTGTTTGTGTGAGATATGCGACGGATTGCAGCTCACCCGTGGCTAGCAATAAAGCGCGAGCCTTGGCACTGGTTTGATTGTTGCTTAGATTAAATGCATTTTGATTGCCTTCTAAAGCATCGGTAGTGTTACCAATAGCCGAGACAACCGCAATGACTTTGTAACCTTTATCCACAAAGCGTTTTACTTCAAAAGCGGCGTCTTGGAAGTGATCAAGAGATTCCAAAATGGAGCTGCCAAACTTAAGCACAACGACTTCGGCTTGAAAACTACTACAGCGATATTGTGTCATGATTAAGATACCTTTTGTTTGTTTTGCTTATTTTGCTTACTTTGTTGTTCAGTGGCAGCAGCTAATGCTTGATCTAGGTCCTGAATGATATCAAATGGATCTTCTAAGCCAACAGATAATCGAATTAAACCATCATGAATGCCAAGGCGTTTACGCTCGTCTGCGGCAATTGGACCATGCGTCATCGTCGCTGGATGAGTGATTAAGGTTTCAATTGCACCGAGATTCTCAGCTAACGCGCAGAGCTTAACTGAATTAATAAAGTTTATCCCATTTTGAATATCGCCTTTAAGCTCAAAGGCGAGCATGCCACCGTGTGCGCCTAGGTGTTGCTTTTCAGCTAGGGCATGCTGTGGAAAGCTATTTAAACCAGGATAGTAAACGCCTTTAACTGCCTCGTGTGTTGCCAAGAAACGCGCGACTGCTAAGGCATTGTCAGAGTGTTGCTTCAAACGAAGCGGCAATGTCTTAATGCCTTGTAAAATAAGCCACGCCTCAAAGGGCTTTTGAATTGATCCTAAACAATTACGGGTATAGCGAAAGCGCTCATTAATCGCTTCATCTTTCGCAATTAAGGCGCCACCAACAGTCGCGTTGTGCCCATCAATGTATTTGGTGGTCGAGTAGATACTAATATCCGCACCTAGGTCAAGTGGCTTTTGCAGTGCCGCTGTCAGAAAAGTATTATCCACTGCCAGTAGAATATCATGTGCCTTAGCAATATCAGCGATCGCCTTGATGTCAGTTAATTTAAGCGTTGGATTAGCGGGGGTTTCAATTAAGATTAGTTGTGTATTGTCAGTAATCGCATGTTTAATATTTTGTGAGTTGCTACTATCAACATAGCTTACATTAACGCCAAATTTTTGAAGCACTTCATTGAATAAGCGCACGGTGCCACCGTAGACAACATCAGAACAGACGACATGGTCGCCCGCTTTGAGTAAAGTGCAAGCAAGTGCGCTAATAGCCGCCATGCCTGTGGCGAAACATGCGCTACTTGGTGCTTTTTCAAGCTTGGCAAGCTTCTCTTCTAATACGCTCACCGTAGGGTTGGATGAGCGACTATAAGTGTGACCTTTGTGATTGCCTACACTTTCTTGTTGGTATGTAGTTGTTTGGAAGATAGGTGTTAGTAATGCGCCATTATTTGGATCTGCTTGGATGCCTGAGTGGATACATTGCGTGGTGAAGTGTTGCTCATTTGTAAATTGATTTGCCATGTTGAACCTCTTTAAGCTATTTTTCGCGCTTGGGGTCGCTGGCAAGGAGCCAGTGCCTTTGGAATCCTAGGCACTGGAATTGGCGTTTAAATCGCTTGTTCGCGCTTAAGCAAACGACTTAAACCCAACCTCGACAACAGCGCCTAGGTTGGGCATCATCATTCGTTTGTAACAAGCGTATTTAAGCATAATGTCTTCACGGAAAAATTAGTAACTTGAACTTAAACTACCAGAGTTTTTTAAAGACTGTCAATTATGATTTGCATTTTTTTGTGATTTTTTATTTGTATGGGGTAATCTGATTTCTGATTTCTGATTTCTGATTTCTGATTTTTGATTTTGGTGCCTTTTTGACGTACACTTAGGTTGTGTTGGAAATTTATGGAGCCTAAAATGCGAAGTGAAACCATGAATCTTAAGCAAGAGCGTATTAATTTAAGATTAAATAATATGGCAAAAACAGTCCTTGAGCGTGCTGCAAGCTTTGAGGGTAAAAGTGTAAGCAACTTTATTTTAAGTTGCGCATTAAAGCAGGCTGAAAAAACAATCCATGCGCATGAGACGATGCAGCTAGGGCAGAATGACGCAGCAGCTTTTTTGACTGCCTTATCTCAGCCAGTGCAGTTTAATGATAAGCTGTTAAAAGCGTTTGATGAGCATAATGCGCGTGTTAGTAGTAAGTAATGAGCTATTCAAATATCATTATTTCAGCTCTTGATAGTGAAATTCACAATCGTACACATTTTTGTTGTGGTGTTGATGCTTTGGATCATTATATCCAAAAACAAGCAACACAAGATATTCGGCGTAGTGTTGGGCGTACATTTGTTGCAACATCGGAAAAGGATATAACGGTTATTCTTGGCTATTACACCCTTTCAACGCTATCAGTAGATGTAGGCTCTTTGCCTGATACAGTAGCGCGCAAATTGCCGCGTCATCCAATACCCTGCGCTTTAATTGGGCGTTTGGCAGTCAGTAAAGATGCGCAAGGTTTAGGTGTTGGTAGAATGCTCTTAGTCGATGCAATTAAGCGCACACTTGCCGTGAGTGAAGAAATTGCTATTTATGCCATGGTTGTTGATGCAATTAGTGAAAAAGCAGCCTCTTTTTACCAGCAGTTTGGTTTCAGGGTGTTTCACTCGGAAGCTCGTCGTTTATTTTTGCCGCTAAAAAATATATAAAAGATGACATAGATCATTGTTTTCGTATCTATCGATGTTTTTTGCTGTAAGCTTGCATGACGCCTAGTTTTATGATTGTTAGACTCAAGCTGGAATTTGTAATATTAATCATAAATGTAGGAGTCAATAATGTTAGAACATCACCCGCTAGTTAAAGAGTTTCCAGAGCATGCTGAAACAATCCATAATTTAAAAGAAACGGATAATCACTTTCATAAACTATTTAATGAATATGAAGCGCTTGATAAGGAAATATTTAGGATTGAAGCCAATCAAGAAGCAGTAACAGATCACGATTTGACAAATCTTAAAAAACAGCGCCGTCGTGTCAAAGATATGCTTTACAACCAAGTGCTACAAACAAAAGAAGTGGTTTAGTCTCTTATTGTTGCATCTCATGTAGTCGACTTTTAGTGCGTTCAAACTCAAATTTCAGCTTTTCACCTTGATAGATATCATTAAAGTCAGTCTCCGCTGCGATAATAACGTGTTTATCTTCATCATAAAACTCATCGATCATGGCGATAAACCGTCTGCTTTCGCTTTCATATTTTATCGTTAATATGGGCATATCACTGATATAGATGGTATCAAAGCGCTTAGCAAGAGCGATATAGTCACTGACACCGCGACCATCACCGCAAATACTAAAGAAATCAAACCAAATAGCATTTTCATCAACGGCTTTGATTTTAACAAGGCGATCTTCAAGGATGATTTCAGTGTCATACATTACATGAGTTGATGCGTTTTGTTTAAAACGATTGGCAAGATCAAGTGTGGCTTTTGGTAAGGGGTAAAAGTAGTTTTGATTATGCGCTTGTGTTAATTGTCTGTAATCAGTGCCGGAGTCAAGGTTAAGAACGGTGACGTGCTTGATAAGGCAGTCAATTGCCGGCAAGAAAAGCTCACGTTGTAAGCCACTTTGGTAAAGGCGCTCAGGTGGGATGTTTGAAGTGGCGATAAGGGTAATGCCAAGTTCAAATAATTGTGTGAAAAGACCACCTAAAATCATCGCATCTGCAATGTCTTCGACAAAAAATTCATCAAAACAAATTACGCTATATTGATCTGCAATATTATGAGCGACTTTTTGTAAAGGATTTTTTTGACCTTGAAAACTACGCAATGATTGATGTACCTGCTGCATGAAGTGATTAAAGTGCAGGCGCGTTTTATTGTTAATAGTTAGCGCATCATAGAACAAATCCATAATAAAAGTTTTACCGCGACCAACGCCACCCCACATGTATAAGCCTTTGATTGGGTCAGGCTTCTTTTTAAATAAGCGCCAAGCCTTAGATTTTAGTGAGTCTTGCTCCTGAACTTGAATAATGATTTGCTGTAAATAGTCAATCGCTTGTAATTGCAATGGGTCTTCATCGTAGTGATGTGTGCTGAGATAATTTAGATAACTGTCGCGTAAAGTCATATGGTCACACTATGGCTTTGGTGGTAAAAAAGCGATTTGAAAGCGCATCGGTTGTTGATTGGGCTTGGCACGTTTCCAAGGGATTTCCTGATAAGGCATAATCACTAAATCAGGGTATTGTGCTAATACGTCTTTTGGGAATGTCGAGCTGCCTTCCATTTGCGGCACCAAAATAAACACCGCGCCTTTCAAGCGTAAGTCATGCATATTAAGTGCAGGATTAAGTTTAGGGTCAAAAGCAATAAGCGCCATTGGATGATCTTTTGAGTAGCGGGTGATATAGCTAATCGGTTTATTAAATCCCGCGATATATTCAAGCTTAGTATTATAACGTTGATGCCACTCATTGGTAACGATTTGCGCGATTTCGCGTGCGGGATAGTTGGCACTACTGGATTTACTGCGAGATAATGAAACGCTATAACCCACTAAGAGTAAAACAGTAATAAAGCCAGCCATAGCGATAAGGCGTTTGAGTTTGTTCGTGGTTAAAATCGGTTTTGCTAGCGCAATGAGGATAAGGCTCCATAAGCTTAATAATGGGATGCCCCACATCGTATGGATATTCCAGCCACCAATGATTGAAATAAGCACGGTAATAAGTGTCGGACCAAAACCAACTACAAACAAGAATTTGGCATTAAAGGCGCCAATATTTGTCTTGTTGTTAAGTGTTGGTTTATTTTTAGTTTTGCCGATGTATCCAAATAAAAATAAGGCGACAGCGCCCATGAACGTTCCAATTTGCGCGAAAAAGAAATGCAGGGCATAGCCAAAATGCTTTTGCAATATACTTTCATGAATATGGCTATCGACTTTATCCATTGAGTAATGGATGGTGATAAACCCATAATTAACAAGCCAGACGATGTGAGGGATGCAAATAATCACTAAGATGATCAGGCTTAGATAAAGCTTCCAGTTGATTAAGTGGCGATGGAGTGACTTTTCAAAAACGATAAAAAGTAGCATAGCAACTAAGGGCACAGCAGTGTAGTACTTCGCCATCATCGCAAGACCGGCGATGATGCCAAGTAACAGCCAGTGCTTTAGGCGGTTTGTGGTGATGCTGCGATAAAAATACAAAGCCATTAACGGCCAAAGTCCGAGTTCACAGGCATTGTCGTTAAAGTCAATAATCGCTAAGTTATAGTATTGAATCGCAATAAGAATAACAGCAGCAAAGAGTGCTAAATAATCATTTTTAAAGATTAATCGTCCCAAGCGCCACACTGACCAAAATGCAATAAGCGCCATCAGTTGTGAGAATAAATAAATACTCCAATCATGGTTGCCGCTGATAAAGAGCGCGATCTTAGTCAATAGCGCATTTAACCAAGGATCGCGTGGATAGCCCCATTGCAGCGTATGCGCCCACATAGCCCCTTCGGTGGCATCCATTGGTGTGACAAAGCGCATAATTGATGGCGCGAGCGTCCATAAAAATGCGTAAGTGAGGAAAAAGATCCAAAATAAATGGCTTGCTTTGATTGTTTGTTTCATTGCGTCTTGCATTTAGTGTCTATCATGGCAATGCGCACCATCATAGCAGAAATAACGTATCAGAAAATATTTTTATTAATGTTAGACATTATCACTTTGTTCTTCGTTGTTATCTTTGACAAAGCATAATAAGACAAAAGACAGAATCATGCTGAGTGTCAAAATGGAGAATGCCATATGGTAAGAAGAAACATCGAAGTGTTTGACAGCATTAGCGGGTGCTAAGCCTTGTGCATAATGAACAATTTGCCCAGTGCTATTGATGTAATTACCTTGCCATGTAAGCTCAAGGAAATAACCAATAAGAGGATCGAAAATTGCACCAAAGATGGGTTCGCCCGTGTTGATTAAAGCAGCAACAGTAGCAGTTACAACGATAGGGTTAATGCGTCGACCGATGGCAAAGCTCAGCATATAAATGCCGAGTGAGAAACCAAAGATAAATAAGCAGATAGAGGCGGTTAGTGGTGTGGTTTTCATCGTTAGAACAATCGCAAGGCTAATCGTGGCAATAACATGAAAGCCTAGCATTAAACGTTTGGTATTATAGTATTCTGATAGTTTGCCAATAATCGGTGAGCCAATCGCCATACCAAGGAAAATCATCGAGATCATGCCTGCAGCATGCTCAGTTGACACACCATACTGCTCACGAAAATAATTGTTACCCCACAGACCAGCAAAGGCATCAATTGCTGTGAAGCTTAAGCCTGAATAAAAGGTTAATAGCCAGTTATTGCGATTAAAAAGTACCGTTTTGATCGATGTCCACTCAAGACTACTGTCTTTGGTGGAGATTTCTTTTTGCTTGGGGTTGTGATCGCGAACGATGAGAAAATACAAAAGTGCGCCAATAAGCCCTACAAAAGCACAGATTGCCAGTGCCTTTTGCCAAGAGCCCGTATGTGAGATCAAGTAAGATAATGGTGCTTGTCCAATAATTGCACCTAGCATCGCCGCAGTGGCCAAAAAACTTGAGACAAAGGCAAAGCGTCGCGGGGAGAACCATACCGAGACCGCTTTGATATAGCTAACCGTAGCAAAGGAAATACCAACGCCAATCATAATGCGCCCAAGATAGCCGAGCCATAAATCACCGTGATTAGCGCCATAAATAAATACAAGCAGTCCTAATGCTGAGCTAACTAACGACAGTGAACTAATAATGCGAAAACCAAACTTATCCAAAATCAACCCTGAGAATAATTGAGTGATAACAATGGTCCAAAAGGTAATAGCAACTAAGGATCCTGCTTGGGCAGGAGAGATGCTAAAAGACGACATAATGTCATTGGCAATAAGACCAGGAAAGACCTGCATAATGTATTTATAAAATAGTAAAAAGGCGCTTAGCACCACAACGAAAATAACATAACCTTTGATTTTATGAATTGTCATATATGATAGGGGAGTTGACTAGGGGTGAAAACATATTAACGATTTGACTGAAAATTAAAAGTAAAGTGTTTGGATTTGTCAGGTTTTTTATATGCATTGCTTAAAGTGAGAGTTATAGTATGTAACTAACTAAAAAATGAGTTGAGCTATTTTTCACCTCGCCCCTTGAGGGAGCGGTCGCTTAGCGCAAGCTGCGCGGATGAGGGGGAATTTAAGTTTAACTTGATTTTTTCATTATTACTACGGAATTTAAATTGAGCAAATACAATAAAGGCAAAAAATAAGGACAACGGCAATGAGTCAACTTTTACCACATGAAGCAGAATACTTTTTTAAACTTCACCGATCTTTAATGGATTTCACCAACAAGAAATATGCGATTAATTCTAGATTAAAATCCGTCGAGGACTTTCAGGATTTAAGTCGTGATGAGTTACAGGGCGCTATTCCTGCTATACGAGATAAGATGTATGTGGTAGCCAATATAAAAGACTTCTGTGATAAAAACCCATATAACTTCAAGGTAGAAGACCTAGATGTTATTCGTCAGTGGCAAGGTAAGTTAGCGATTGATGGCTTTCTAATGAAGCACTTACGTGAGCACTCGGTTGTTATGGCAACACCAGCTGCAAATAAAGGTACCGGTAGGGGTACTAGACTTTATGGCATTAAAGGAATTAGTCATAGCTTGGAAGATTTTTTCCCCAAGAACGGCTTGCCGTATCAGGTAAACTTTATACTTTTGCCTTTTTTAGAGCATGTTATTTATGATGGATTTCTCAGTACTTATAGTATACATTTTGGCTCCAATATGCGCCGTAGCTTTACCAATGAATATAATCAGATCAAAGCCATAGATGGTATTTACTCTAAATACTCAATAGGTGATGATTTGGCTAATCCACCAAAAACGGCAGCGATTAAAGATGTTATTGCACATTATATCAAGGAAGCATTGGATCAGGGCGAGTTTCCGCATAAGGCGTTAGTTTATGCTGAAAAGCATAATGAAAGGGCAGTGTTTGAAAAAGAATACACGGCTAAACATATAAAGAATGATAAGAAGAATCTTAAAGCCAATCAGGCTTTGCCTAAAATGCACTATGCTGCATATCGTGAAACAATTATTGCAGTACAACCAACAAAGAAAGATTTATTAGCGTTCTGCCAACAACATTATCCAAAGATTGTTGATTACATTACTGTTTTTTCAGTATGAAGATATTCTCAAAGAAATTACAGGATACGAGTCCGGCTTTAATAGATATTTAGCGATTTATAGTAAAGCTTAAGGTGATAAATTTAACTAAGAGATTTTATAATCCAAGTTGAGATGCCAAATTGAGCAAAGGAACTGTATAGTCCAAGTTGGCGCCCTAAATTGGACTAAGGGTTTTTATAGTCAGAGTTAACGCTTCAAACTTGACTAAGGAGTTTTATAATTCGAGTTAATGCGCTAAACCGAACTAAGAAATTTTATAGTTCGAGTTAATGCACTAAACCGAACTAAGGATTATGTTGAAGCAGTCATATAGTCTAATTTCAATAACTTTTAATTTGATTCAATTCGCCAGCAAACTAATTGCAATCACGCTGTTGAAGTTTAAACCAGTATGCGTTAGAATGCGCTACCATTTTCCTGTGCTCAGGCGGCTTTGTTGTGCGCTCGTGTGTTGGTGAATGCTTGTTTTAGGCGGATTTTAGCGTCTTTTTTGCGAGTTGTTTTAAGTTTTCTTTAAAGTGCTTTTGGAGAAAAATTAAAGTAATTTGCCCTTGGGTGGATGAAAATTTTGCGACTTAGGTCGTGAAAAATTGCCAAAGCAGTATCGCCTTAATAGATAAAGGTGGCGTTTTGGTTAAAGCTGCAATAGCAGTGACATTAAGTGTTTCGTGGTCAATTGTAATCGCGGAAGTAAATAATAATAAAATGAGGATAAAAGATGTCTTTAGGTATCGTAGGTCGCAAATGCGGCATGACTCGTGTCTTTACTGAAGATGGAACATCTATCCCTGTAACGGTTATTCACGTGGAGCCAAACACGGTAACACAAGTGAAAACAGCTGAAACAGATGGATATAGCTCTATTCAAGTAACAACAGGTCTCAAAAAGCGCTCTCGTATGAACAAAGCGGAAGCTGGTCATTTTGCTAAGGCAAATGTTGAGCCAGGTCGTGGTTTATGGGAGTTTCGTCTAAGTGCAGAACAAGTTGCGGAATATGAAGCTGGTAAAACAGTTGATATTTCTATGTTCGAAGCTGGTCAAAAAGTGGATGTAACAGGTACCTCTAAAGGTAAAGGTTTCCAAGGTGGTGTTAAGCGTCATAATTTCAGAACGCAAGACATGTCTCATGGTAACTCTGTTTCACATCGTGTGCATGGTTCAACTGGTCAAAACCAAACCCCAGGTCGTGTTTTCAAGAATAAGAAAATGGCAGGTCATATGGGTAATGTTCAAACCACTATGCAAACTCTTGAAGTTGTTAAAGTAGATGTTGAAAACGGTCTGTTGTTATTAAAAGGCGGCATTCCTGGCGCAACAGGCGGTGATGTTATCGTAACACCTGCTATCAAAGTTAAAGCTTAAGAGGGAGAGTGCACGTGGATTTAAATATTAAAACATTGGCTGGTGAAAACACTGGCGTACTGAATGTGGCAGATAGCGTATTCTCTAAAGACTATAACGAAGCATTAGTTCATCAAGTCGTTGTGGCTTACATGGCTGGTGCGCGTCAAGGTACAAAAGCACAAAAAACACGTTCTGAAGTATCAGGCGGTGGTGCTAAGCCTTGGAGACAAAAAGGAACAGGGCGTGCGCGTGCTGGTACTATTCGTTCTCCAATCTGGCGCAAAGGTGGTGTGACATTTGCTGCTAAGCCTAGAAGCTATGAGCAAAAAGTTAACCGCAAAATGTACCGTGCGGCAATTCAGTCTATTTTATCTGAGTTGTTAAGAAGCGATCGTCTGTTAGCGGTTGAAGGCTTTAAGCTTGAAACACCAAAAACAAAAGAATTCGTTCAGTTATTAAAGCAGTTAGATGTCAAAGAAGCTTTGATTGTTGTAAGCCCTGAAGAGTTTACTGAAGAGCTATACCTTGCTTCAAGAAACATTAAGAATGTAGCTGTTGTTGATTCGCATGAAATCAATCCTGTTGCGTTAATGTGCTTTGACAAAGTAATTATGACTCAAGAAGCAGTTAAGCAAGTTGAGGAGCGTTTAGTATGAATCAAGAAAGATTGCTTAAAGTGTTGCTAAGCCCGCATGTGACAAACAAAGCATATGAGGTCGCTGAACGTGCTTCTTATGTTGTTTTCAAAGTCGCGACGGATGCAACTAAAAAAGAAATTAAAAAAGCAGTTGAAATGCTTTTTGAAGTACAAGTTGAAGATGTGAAAACTGTCAACGTTAAAGGTAAAGCGCGCCGTTTTGGTCGTATTGAAGGTAGAACTAAAGACTGGAAGAAAGCTTATATTAGACTTGCTGAAGGTCATGACATCAATTTTATTGGTGCTGAATAAGTTAGCGGTGAGGATAGATAATGAAAATAGTTAAAGCAAAACCAACCTCTCCTGGTCGTCGCTTTGTTGTTCAGATCCAAAACCCTGAGCTTCACAAAGGTAGACCTTTTGCTGGATTAGTTGAGAGTAAATCTAAAAACGCAGGTCGTAACAACCAAGGTCGTATTACTGTTCGTCATCAAGGTGGCGGTCATAAGCAAAACTACCGTGTTATTGACTTTAAGCGTGTTAAAGATGGTATTCCAGCTAAAGTTGAACGTATCGAGTATGATCCAAATCGTACAGCAAATATTGCATTATTGTTGTACAAAGATGGTGAAAGAAGATACATGATTGCACCAAAAGGCTTAACGGCTGGTATGGAAGTTGTTTCTGGTGAGCACGTCTCAATCAAGTCAGGTAACTGTATGCCAATCCGTAACATTCCGCTTGGTACGGTTGTTCATAACGTTGAATTAAAGCCTGGCAAGGGTGCGCAAATGGCGCGTTCTGCTGGAACTTCAGTTCAAATCGTTGGTAAAGATAATGCTTATGCGATCGTGCGCTTGCGTTCAGGTGAAATGCGCAAAGTATTATTAGGTTGTCGCGCAGTAATTGGAACTGTTTCTAATTCTGAGCACAACCTAAGATCAATCGGTAAAGCAGGTGCTAATCGTTGGCGTGGTATTCGTCCTACTGTACGTGGTGTTGCGATGAACCCGGTTGATCACCCGCATGGTGGTGGTGAAGGTCGTACTTCTGGTGGCCGTCATCCTGTAACGCCTTGGGGTGTGAAGACTAAAGGTAAGAAGACACGTACAAATAAGCGTTCTAACAAGCTAATTGTACAAAGACGTAAATAATTAAAGGGAGAATACTGTGGCTCGTTCATTAAAGAAAGGACCTTTTGTAGATCATCACCTATTAAAGAAAGTGTTTGATGCGCAAGAGTCTAATTCAAAAAAGCCAATCAAAACTTGGTCTAGAAGATCAATGATTGTGCCAGATATGATTGGTTTAACAATCGCTGTGCATAATGGTCATCAACATGTTCCGGTTCTTGTAACTGAAAACATGATTGGGCACAAGTTAGGCGAGTTTGCTGTGACACGTAATTACCGTGGTCATGCAGCAGATAAAAAAGCTAAGAAAAAATAATTGAGGTTTTCAATGGAAGTTCAAGCTAAATTAAAACATGCGCGAATTTCAGCTCAAAAAGCACGTTTGGTCGCTGACCAAATTCGTGGTTTGCCAGTTGAAAGAGCGTTAAACCTTCTTTCTTTTAGCAATAAAAAAGCTGCTGAATTGATCAAAGGTGTCTTAACGTCGGCTATCGCTAACGCTGAGCATAACGATGGTATGGATATTGACGAGCTGTATGTTTCTACAGTGCACGTTGATGAAGGTTCAACCATGAAACGTTTTGAAGCTCGCGCTAAAGGTCGTGGTAATCGTATTTTAAAACGCACTTCTCACGTTACTGTGAAAGTGGCAGAAAAAAATTAAGGGGCACTAAATGGGTCAGAAGGTTCATCCTACCGGTATACGCCTAGGTTTTATTAAAGACTGGCGTTCAGTATGGTATGCAGATGCAAAAGATTATGCAGATAAGTTAAACTCCGATATCGAAGTGCGTAACTATCTTCATAAAAAACTAGCCAATGCTTCAGTCAGTAAGATCAAGATCGAGCGTCCAGCGCAAAATGCTAAAGTGACTATTTTCACTGCGCGTCCTGGTATCGTGATTGGTAAGAAAGGTGAAGACGTTGAAGTGTTACGCAATGAATTAACCAAAAAAATGGGCGTGCCTGTCCAGGTTAATATCGAAGAAATCCGCAAGCCTGAGCTAGATGCTCAATTGGTTGCTGATGGTATTGCGCAACAATTAGAAAAGCGTGTTATGTTCCGCCGTGCGATGAAGCGTGCGATTCAAACTGCTATGAAAATGGGTGCTGAAGGTATTAAAGTATCGATCGCTGGTCGTTTAGGTGGTGCGGAAATCGCACGTACTGAATGGGCAAAAGAAGGTCGTATTCCACTTCATACATTCCGTGCTGATATTGATTATGCAACATCTGAAGCTTTAACAACTTACGGTATCCTAGGTGTTAAAGTATGGATATTCAAAGGTGAAGTTCTTCCAGGTCAAGAGCGTAAAGTTGACGCAGCGACTGAAGATAAAGCGCCAAAGAAAGCAAAAAGAAGAGGGGCTAAATAATGTTACAGCCTAAGCGTACTAAATTCCGTAAACAGCAAAAATTACGTAACCGTGGTCTTGCTTTGCGTGGTAATAAAGTGAGTTTTGGTGAGTTTGGTTTGCAAGCGACTGCTCGTGGTCGTTTGACAGCGCGCCAAATCGAAGCAGGCCGTCGTGCGATTAACCGTCACATTCGTCGTGGTGGTAAAGTATGGATTCGCGTATTCCCAGACAAGCCAATTACTGAGAAGCCATTAGAAGTTCGTATGGGTAAAGGTAAAGGTAACGTTGAGTACTGGGTAGCGCAAATCAAGCCAGGCAAGATGCTTTATGAAATCCAAGGTGTGACGGAAGAAATGGCTAGAGCCGCTTTTGCGCGTGCCGCAGCTAAGCTTCCTTTTGCAACTACATTCGCAGAAAAAACGGTGATGTAATGAAAGCTATTGAAAAAATAAAAGAACTAAAAGCAAAATCAGCTGAAGAGTTGAAGGCGCATAAGATTGATTTGTTGAAAGAGCAGTTTAACTTGCGTATGCAAAAAGGAACTGGGCAATTAACACAGAATCATATGTTTAAAAACATTCGTCGTGATATTGCTCGCATTAATACGATTTTGTCTGAAAAACAAAAAGTGGGTAACTAAAGATGAGTGATAAAATAAGAACGTTACTTGGTAAAGTAACCAGCGATAAGATGGATAAAACGATCACGGTCGTTGTAGATCGTAAGGTTAAGCATCCGTTATATGGTAAGTTCGTAACTAAATCGACTAAGTACCATGCGCATGATGAATCAAACGAGTGCAACGAAGGTGATACGGTTGAGATCACTGAAACAAGACCTTACTCAAAAACTAAAAAGTGGCGTTTGGTTTCAATCGTAGAGCGTGCAAAATAATAAAAATGTAATCATAGAACAGCTTGCGTGGAGGAGGTTATTCTCTATGCAAATTGTCAAATTGCAATTTTAATTTTTGTTGTTATAATAGTGCGTCTTTTGACGCCACTATTTAGAAATTGACGTAAGTGAGGTATATAAAATGATTCAGATGCAAACTGAACTTCAAGTTGCTGATAATAGTGGCGCTCGTAGGGTAGAATGTATCAAAGTGTTGGGTGGTTCTCATCGTAGATATGCAAGTGTTGGTGATGTGATCAAAGTTTCTGTTAAAGAAGCGAACCCACGCGGTAAGGTAAAAAAAGGAAGCGTATATAGTGCAGTTGTGGTTAGAACAGCGAAAGGTGTTCGTCGTCGCGATGGTTCTGTTTTACGCTTTGATGGTAATGCTGTTGTTCTTTTGAATAACAACAACCAACCTATTGGTACGCGTATATTCGGTCCTGTGACACGTGAGCTACGTAGTGAACAATTTATGAAGATTGTTTCACTTGCCCCTGAAGTGTTATAAGTTGGAGTATAACAGAGAATGAATAGACTGAAGAAAGGCGATGACGTTGTAATTATCGCTGGTAAAGACAAAGGTCGTAGAGGAACAATAGTCACTGTGCTTTCTGAAGAGAATCGCGTAGTGGTGGAAGGTGTTAATCTTGTCAAGAAACATGTAAAGCCTAACCCAAATAAAGGGGTTGAGGGTGGCATTATCGAGAAAGAAGCATCTATTCACGCATCTAATGTTGCTTTATATAACCCTGCTACAAAGAAAGCTGACCGTGTTGGCGTTAAATTTGTAGAAGATGGTAATAAAAAAGTTCGCTATTTCAAGTCAAATGGCGAATTAGTAGATCTATAGGTAGTAAAATATGGCAAGGCTAAAAGCTTTCTATCAAGAAAAAGTAGTTCCACAGCTTAAAGATGAGCTAGGTGTAGCTAATGTGATGGAAATTCCACGCATTACTAAAATCACGCTTAATATGGGTGTTGGTGAAGCTGCAAAAGATAAAAAAGCGTTAGAGCACGCGGTAAGAGACTTAGAGGCAATCGCAGGTCAAAAGGCTGTGATTACTAAAACTAAAAAATCTATCGCTGGCTTTAAGATTCGTGATGGTTGGCCAATTGGCGCGAAGGTAACTTTGCGTGGCGAGCGTATGTATGAATTCTTAGATCGCTTAGTATCGATTGCAATCCCACGTGTCCGCGATTTCCGTGGTTTAAACCCTAAATCATTTGATGGACGTGGTAATTACAGTATGGGTATGCGCGAGCAAATCGCTTTTCCAGAAATTGATTACGATAAAGTTGATAGTATTCGTGGTTTAGATATCACAATTACAACAACTGCTAAGAGTAATGAACACGGTAAAGCGCTATTGACAGCGTTTAACTTCCCGCTGAAATCTTAAGGAGTAACCTTACAATGGCAAAACTTGGAATGATCCAAAGAGAATTAAAAAGACAAAGACTAGTTGCGAAATATGCTCAAAAAAGAGCTGAGCTTAAAGCAATTATTCTAAGTCCAGATGCCACTGATGATCAAAAGTGGGATGCGCAAATTAAATTGCAAAAGCTTCCAGTGAATTCATCACCTTCACGTTTACAAACGCGCTGCCGTATTACCGGTAGACCGCATGCTGTTTACAAGAAGTTTGGTTTATGCCGTAACAAGTTGCGTGAGCACGCAATGGTTGGTGATGTTCCTGGCTTGAAAAAAGCTAGCTGGTAATAGAAGGATTAAATTTTATGAGTATGCAAGATCCTATTGCAGATATGCTAACAAGAATTAGAAATGGTTTGTCTGCACATAAGACAGCTGTTTCTATGCCTTTATCTAAGAAGAAAAAAGCAATTGCTGATCTTCTTGTTGCAGAAGGTTTTATCAAGAGCGTTAATGTTTCTGAAGAAAATAACGGTACGCTTAGTGTTGAGCTTAAATATCACCAAGGGCAACCTGTGATTGAAATGCTTAAGCGTGTAAGTCGCCCAGGTCTTCGTATTTACAAGACGGCAAGTGAACTTCCTAAAGTTCACGGTGGCTTTGGTGTGGCTGTGATTTCAACTTCTAAAGGTCTTATGAGCGACAGAAAAGCGCGTTCAGAAGGCGTTGGTGGTGAAATAATTTGCTACGTAGCATAAAACAGGAGATTTTTAATGTCTAGAGTTGGTAAAAAGCCTGTTGCTATTCCTAGCGGTGTCACAGTTGCAGTAGCAAATGATAACCTTGTTACCGTTAAGGGTGCCAAAGGCGAACTAGTTAAAAAAATTAATAATGCAGTGACAATTGAAGTTGCAGATAAAATCATCAATGTTAAGCCAAACGATGAGTCTAAAACTGCTAACATGCAATCAGGTACTGCGCGTGCTGTGATTAACAACATGGTTATTGGTGTTAGTCAAGGCTTTGAGAAGAAGTTACAATTGGTTGGTGTTGGTTACCGTGCTAAGGCTCAAGGTAATAGCGTTAACTTAACGCTTGGTTTCTCTCATCCAGTTGATCATGCGTTACCACAAGGCGTGACAGCTGAGACACCTTCACAAACTGAAATCGTTTTGAAGAGTGCCAATAAAGAGCTACTTGGTAAAGTTGCAGCAGATATCCGTGCTTATCGTCAACCTGAAGCTTACAAAGGCAAGGGTGTTCGTTATGCGGATGAAAGAGTAATCACCAAAGAAGCTAAGAAAAAATAAGTGAGTTAGAACTATGGATAAGAAAATTGCTCGTTTACGTCGTGCAAAACGTACACGCATTAAACTTAGAGAGCTAAATCAAGTTCGTTTATGCATACATAGAACACCTAAGCATATGTATGCTCAAATTATTTCTGGCAATGGTGCTCAGGTTTTAGTGCAAGCTTCAACACTTGAGCAAGCTGTGAAAGGCGATTGCGCTTATACTGGCAACGTTGCTGCTGCAGTTGTTGTTGGTAAAATAATTGCGCAGCGTGCTGTTGAGAAAGGTATTGAACAGGTTGCTTTTGATCGTTCAGGCTTTAAATATCACGGCCGCGTAAAAGCACTAGCTGATTCAGCTAGAGAAAATGGTTTGAAATTTTAATTAAAGGCGACTGATAATGGCAGATAATATGCAAAAAACTGACGGCTTGATCGAAAAGTTAGTCAGCGTTAAAAGACATGCCAAAACAGTTAAAGGCGGCAGAATCATGAGCTTTGCTGCTTTAGTTGTTGTTGGTGATGGAAATGGCCGAGTCGGTATTGGTAGAGGTAAATCTCGTGAAGTACCTGTGGCAATCCAAAAAGCAATGGAAAACGCACGTCGCAATATGGAAACAGTTAACCTAAATGGTGATACTTTATGGTATCCAACAACTGCTAGCCATGGCGCGTCTAAAGTATTCATGCAGCCAGCATCTCAGGGTACAGGTATTATTGCCGGTGGTGCGATGCGTGCAGTATTTGAAGTGGTAGGTGTTCATAACGTCTTAGCTAAGACTTATGGTTCAACTAACCCAATCAACGTTGTTCGTGCAACTATCAATGGTTTAAGCAACCTTAAATCTCCTGAGGAGATTGCAGAGAAGCGTGGCTTAAGCGTTGAAGCAATTCAAGGGTAAGTACGATGACTGATAATAAGACTTTTAAAGTAACGTTGACGAAAAGCCTAATTGGTCGCCAAGCGTCACACAAAGCGTGTGCAAGCGGTCTAGGTTTACGTAAAATTCGCCAAAGTGTAGAAGTGATTGATACGCCTGCTAATCGCGGTATGGCAAACAAGATCAACTACATGGTGAAGATAGAGGGGTAATATCAATGAGATTAAATACAATTTCTCCAGCGCCGGGTTCAAAGCCTGCTGCAAAGCGCCTTGGTCGTGGTATCGGTAGTGGTCTTGGTAAGACTTCTGGTCGTGGTCACAAAGGGCAAAAAGCACGTTCTGGCGGTTACCATAAAGTTGGTTTTGAAGGCGGTCAGATGCCTTTACAAAGAAGACTACCTAAATTTGGTTTTACTTCACAAAAAGCAAAATATGTTGCTGAAATCAGATTGCATGAATTAAATGTAATCGAAGCTGACGTAGTGACTCTGGATGCATTAAAGCAAGCAGGTATTATACGTAAAGATATGCTTGAAGCGCGTATTATTGCAAGTGGTGAAATCAATAAACCAGTTACTATTAATGGTTTGCATTGCACAAAAGGTGCAAAAGCAGCTATTGAATCTGCTGGTGGCAAGGTAGAGTAATATTGCTATGGCAACACAAAATCTTAAAAAAGGTGGCGGACTTAAGGAATTAAGACAGCGCCTTCTTTTTGTCTTATTAGGCATTATTGTCTTTAGACTAGGTGTCTATATCCCGATCCCATATATTGATGCCGATCAGTTAAGCAAGTTAATGTCAGCGCAATACGCTGGTGGCAACGGGCTTTTGAGCATGTTTAACATGTTCTCAGGTGGTGCACTTGAGAAGCTAAGTATCTTCGCATTAGGTGTTATGCCTTATATTTCAGCGTCGATTATCTTCCAAATGATGAGTGCGGTTTCACCAAAGCTGATGGAGCTTAAAAAAGAAGGGGAATCAGGGCAGAAGAAAATAACGCAATACACAAGATATGCGACTTTGGCGCTAGCGTTAGTGCAATCGTTTGGTATCGCAGTTTATACGTTTAATCAGCCTGGACTCGTGGATATTGACTCAAGATTTTTGTTTTATTTTGCCGCAATTATCTCAATGACAACAGGCAGTATGTTTTTGATGTGGTTGGGTGAGCAGATGACTGAGCGTGGTATTGGTAATGGTATCTCATTACTAATCTTCTCAGGTATTGTTGCCAACCTGCCATTTGAAATTAGCACAACGATTTCACAAGCTAACCAAGGCGCAATTTCATACCTAACTGTTTGGGTGTTGCTAGTTATCTTACTAGCGGTTGTTGCTTTTGTTGTTTTTGTCGAACGTGCTCAACGTCGTATTACGGTTAACTATGCTAAACGTCAGCAAGGTCGTAAGATGATGGCGCCACAAACAAGTCATTTACCATTAAAACTAAATATGGCGGGTGTGATTCCGCCTATTTTCGCATCATCTATTTTGATGGTTCCGGGGATGCTTTCTAATTGGTTTGCATCTTCACCGTCACTAGGGTGGTTAGCTGAAATTGGTGAAGCGCTTCAACCAGGTAGCTTGCTGTATACTTTAATTTTTGCAGCAGCGATTATTTTCTTTTGTTTCTTCTATACGGCGCTTGTTTTCAATCCGAAAGAAACGGCAGATAATCTTAAACGTTCTGGGGCGTTTATTACTGGGGTTAGACCTGGTGAACAAACAGCAAAATATATCGACTCGGTCATGAGTAAGCTAACACTTATTGGTTCGATCTATATTACCGCAATTTGTTTATTACCAATTTTTGTTATGAACTTTTTTGGTCATGGGTTGTCGTTTACATTTGGCGGAACATCGCTATTGATCGTCGTGGTTGTGATCATGGATTTCATGGCGCAAGTGCAATCACATATGATGTCAACTCAGTATGACTCACTGTTAAAGAAAGCAAATTTGAGTAATTACGGTAAATTATAATTTTAACAAGAATGAGGTAATCAGATGAAAGTCAGAGCTTCTGTGAAGAAGATGTGTAGAAACTGTAAAGTGATCAAGCGTAATCGTGTGGTGCGTGTGATCTGTACTGATCCAAGACACAAACAGCGTCAAGGTTAATAATTAGACATGGTGGCTTGCTTTTTTATAAGAAAAGCGTTATATTCGACCGCCGTGCCAAATTAACTAATAATTTTAAGATATTAATAAAGTAAATGGAGTATTGTAAATGGCTCGTATAGCTGGGATTAACGTTCCTGATCATAAGCATGCTGATGTTGCCTTAACAGCGATTTATGGTATTGGGCGTCCACGCGCAATTAAAATATGTGCTGCGTGTAACATTGAACCAAGCAACAAAATCAAAGACTTGACAGAAGAGCAGATCGAGTTATTGAGAAGTGAAGTTGCCAAGTTTACAGTGGAAGGTGATCTTCGTCGTGAAGTATCAATGAACATTAAGCGTTTAATGGATCTAGGTACATATCGTGGTCGTAGACATCGCCGTAATCTGCCTGTAAGAGGTCAGCGTACTAAGACGAATGCTCGTACGCGTAAAGGACCAAGAAAGCCAATTAGGGCATAAGTACAATTATAACAAATAGGAATCAAACTTATGGCAAAAGCTGTAAAGCCTAAGAAGAAAATCAAGAAGAGCGTACCGGATGCGATTGCGCATATCCACGCTTCTTTCAACAACACGATTATCACTATTACGGATCGTCAAGGTAATGCGTTGTCTTGGGCGACTTCTGGTGGTAGTGGTTTTAGAGGTTCTCGTAAGAGTACACCTTTTGCAGCACAGGTTGCCGCTGAAAGAGCAGGTGATGTTGCGCTTGAGTATGGTGTGAAAAACGTAGATGTTCTTGTGAAAGGTCCTGGACCTGGACGCGAATCTGCGGTACGCGCTTTAAATGCAAAAGGCTTCAAAGTGACGAGCATTACGGATGTAACACCGTTACCGCATAACGGTTGCCGTCCTCCGAAAAAACGTCGTGTATAAGATTTTAAGGTAAGTGAAATGGCTAGATACTTAGGACCTAAGTGTAAGCTTTCTCGTAGAGAAGGTACTGATCTTCAGCTAAAAAGCGGTGTAAGATCGATCGAAGAAAAATGTAAAATCAATACGCAGCCTGGTCAACACGGTGCAAAAAGAGCGCGCCTATCTGACTACGGTTTACAATTGCGTGAAAAACAAAAAGTACGTCGTATTTATGGCATACTTGAGAACCAATTTAAGCGTTATTATGTTGAAGCGGCAAGACGCAAAGGCAATACAGGTGCAAATCTGCTTGAGCTTTTGGAAGGTCGTTTGGACAATGTTGTTTTCCGTATGGGCTTTGGTGCAACACGTGCAGAAGCGCGTCAGTTAGTAACACACAAAGGCATTTTGGTAAATGGCAAAGCATGTAATATCCCTTCATATGCTTTACAAGCGGGTGACATTGTTGCAGTTCGTGAAAAATCGAAGAAGCAATTGCGTATTCAAAGCGCATTAGAACTTGCTAAGCAACGTGGCACTTTATCTTGGATTGAAGTAGATGAAGCAAAAGTTGAAGGTGCTTTCAAGTCTAAGCCAGAGCGTGCTGAATTATCTGCTGATATCAATGAGCAGTTAATTGTTGAATTGTACTCTAAATAATAGATAAACGGAGAGCAGTTAATGCATACTTGTCCAACTGAAGCTTACAAACCACAAATTGGCAGTGTTACTGAGGTTAAAAATAACCACTTTAAAGTGGTGCTTGAGCCGTTAGCTGTTGGTTTTGGTCATGTAATGGGAAATGCTCTCAGAAGAATTTTATTATCTTCTATACCGGGTTCTGCAGTAACAGAAGCGCAGCTTGAAGGCGCTTTACATGAATACTGCACCATCGAAGGTGTACAAGAAGATGTTGTAGAAATTCTGCTTAATCTAAAAAAACTGGCTATTAGTCTACAAGATGAAACAGAAGAAGCGTATTTGACAATCACTAAAGCAGGTCCTTCAAAATTATTGGCGAAAGATCTTGAAGTTAGTGGTAATGTCAAAGTATCAGATCCTAATTATGTCATTGCTAATCTTAACGAAGGTGGCAAGCTTAATATGTCACTTAAAGTGACCAAGGGTCGTGGATTTGTGCCATCTACAGTTTATACACAAGCAGCAGTTGAAGAATTGTTGGTTGGCTATATTCCATTAGATGCCGCTTATAATCCGATTCTAGATGTTTCTTTTACCGTTTCAGCTTTAGATGATAATAGCGAGAAATTAGAAATTTATATGCGTACTAAAGGTACGATTAAGCCTGAGGTGGCAATTGAGTTAGCGATGACTTATTTCTATGAGCAGATCGCTGTATTTGTAGATTTGAAAGCACCACTAGGTCGAAAATCTGCACAAGATGCCCCTGAAATCGATCCTTTATTACTTAGACCTGTTGAAGACTTAGAATTAACGGTCAGATCAGCGAACTGTCTAAAAGCTCAAAATATTCGTTATTTGGGCGATTTGGTGCAATTCCCTGAATCAGACTTAATGCGCATTCCAAACTTGGGGCGTAAGTCTTTGAATGAAATAAAAGCTGTGTTAGCTGAAAGAGGCCTTTCTTTAGGTGTCAGAATTGACAACTGGCCGCCAGAGCAGCTTAGTAAGTAATATATAATTTTAACTAGAAGGAAATTACTATGCGTCATCGTAAGAGTGGTCGTAAGTTTAATAGAACAAGCAGCCATCGCAAAGCGATGTTTAGAAACATGTCAGCTTCATTGTTAAAGCATGAGCTGATCAAAACAACTTTACCTAAAGCAAAAGAATTAAGAGGCTTTATTGAGCCTTTAATTACGCTTGCAAAGCGTGAAGTTGAGCTGCGCAAATCAACAACTGATCATGATAATAATGAGTTCAAAGGTCAAGTAGTTGCTTTAAGACGTCAAGCTTTTAATTACCTACGTAATAAAGAAGCGGTTAAGAAGCTATTTGAAGAAATCGGACCACGTTATGAAGCTCGTCCAGGTGGTTATACACGCGTACTTAAGTGTGGTTTCCGCTTTGGTGATAAAGCGCCTATGGCATTTATCGAGCTAGTTGATCGTCCACAAGTAGAAGTTGAAGAAGCCGTAGAAGCTTAATCTGCAACTTTTATTACTACACTATAAAACCTGCGATTGCAGGTTTTTTTTTGCCAAAAATAAGGAAGTTAAGATGTTGATGAAGTATTGCCAGGTTTAGTGGAGGATTTTAAGTATAGCCTGCACCATGAGGTTGCATTAGTTGCTGAGTAAATCTACAGGATATAGCTTCTGTTTGACTGTAAAAAGTACAGATTTAAAATTCACTGGAATTAATTGAAAAAAGCCCTTGCAATAAGGGGTTGAGCCGTTATAATAGCTCCTCGTCGGGTCGTTAGCTCAGTCGGTAGAGCAGTTGGCTTTTAACCAATTGGTCGCAGGTTCGAATCCTGCACGACCCACCATCAAGATTGATTATCTCTTTTTAGAAAAATTCCCGAAATTATATTAATGGCGATAAATACCATGAGTATCAGACTAAACTGTAGTGCGCTATTTCCAGGTAAATAACCCATAATAATGACCGCAAGCATTGCTGAACCCATATTCATAAAGCTCATCATGGACGAAGCAGATGCCTTATCCTTAATGGCAGATGAAGCAAACAATGTGGCACTTGGAAATAATAATCCGCTGAAGTAATACAGTACTGCACAAATAAGAAAGAACACTAATGCTCGAGCATTAAATTGAACGCTAAGATAAAGCAATATTGCACCAATAAAAATAATAGCAATGGCAACCATAATAATCTTATTAGTATCAAATCGATGCAGTATGCGGGGTGCGCTTAAGCCACTTATTAGTGTGCCGGCTAGTGCGATTAAATTCCAGTAGCCATATTCGCTAGGTGTCAAATGTAGCATGTGCTGCGTGATCATTGGTGCCGCTGCTGCGTAGCCATAAGATACTGTAGAGCATAAACCAATAATCAAAGCATAGTGACGTAAACGATGACTTTTAACGCATGTGCGTATCTTTGGGCAATCGCTATCGGGTGTAATGAGTGTTTTTCTTGTAGTGTTTCATGGAATAAAAACGTTGACAAATAGGCGAGTGCACCATGAATAAATAAGATACAAAATAGATCTTGCCACTGTAAGTATTGCGTAACAACACCGCCGAGGGTGACAGCAATACCAATACCGAGCATAAAAGAAAGCATGGAATAAGAGATTGCTTTCTTTGCTTGCGCTTCATTTAAGAGCTCATTGACTAACGTGAAAGTACACGCCAAACCTGCAGAAGAACCAAGAGCGGTAATAACCCGACCTAAAAGTAACAAGCTATAGCTATGGAGCATGTTGGTTGCCGCAATATAGCATATAACCAAACCGATTAAGTTAATGATAAAACCAAAGCGAATGGCTTTGAGTCTGCCAAAACGATTGGCAAGTGGGGCATAAATCAGCTGACCAAAAACATAGCCAAATAAAAAAATGCCGACAAACCATGAGAGGCTTGAAGTGTCAAGTGTGTAAAATTTGCCAATTTGTGGTAATGCAGGTGTAAGTATTACTGCAGATACAGAGGCAATGGATAGATAGCTTAACAGTATGGCGATTTTATATGTTTTCATAATGATATCCTGAATATGATTTGTTCAGAATTGTATGTGTGATGATGTAAATTAACAATATCTGGAAATATTGACATAAGTTAAGTTGATTTAAACAATGGGTACGTTTGTGGTGCAAATGCCTTGTAATATTTTCGCACTTACCGTGAGGCTATCAACGCCAAATAGTCAAGGACGCTACAATCAAAAAGCAGTTTTTAGCGTAAGAGACTTTAACTACAACTATCTAGCCTTTTGGCTATCGAGCGCATACAATAGATCAATCTGTTTTTTTGGAGATTTTATGAAAAAGCAAACGACTGTTTTATTGATACTCGATGGTTGGGGTTATCGCGAAGAAAATAAAGATAATGCCATTAATAATGCTAATAAACCCAATTGGGATAGTATTTGGCAACATTCGACGCATACCTTAATTAACGCATCAGGGTTGATGGTGGGTTTACCACAAGGACAGATGGGTAATTCGGAAGTTGGGCATATTAATATCGGCTCAGGTCGTATTGTATACCAAGAGCTAACACGGATTGATGAAGCAATCAAAGATAAAAGTTTCTTTGATAATGAAGTGCTCACCAATGCTGTTGATCAAGCCGTGAAAGGTGACAAAGCCGTACATATTTTGGGACTCTTATCGCCAGGTGGCGTGCATTCGCATGAAGACCATATTATTGCAATGATTAAGCTCGCTGCTGAACGAGGTGCAAAAAAAGTATTTGTTCATGCTTTTTTAGATGGGCGCGATATGCCACCACGCTCAGCGGAAAGCTCATTGCAAAAAGTTAATGCGTTATTGTCAAAACTTGGTGTTGGCTATATTGCAAGTGTTAGCGGGCGCTATTATGCAATGGATCGTGATAATCGTTGGGATCGTGTTGAGAAAGCCTATGATGCGATGACAATAGCCAAAGCAGAATACACAGCAGATAGTGCTGAAGAAGCATTAAATATGGCATATGCACGCAATGAAAATGACGAGTTTGTTAAGCCGACAATCATCAAAAAGCACAATCAGGCAGTGACAATCGCTGATGGTGATAGTGTTATATTTATGAATTTCCGCTCTGATCGTGCGCGCCAATTATCACATGTGTTTACCGATAGTGAGTTTTCTGGCTTTAAGCGCCAAGTTTTTCCTAAAGTGCATTTTGTGACCTTAACAAAATATGCTGATGATATTAAAGCACACGTTGCTTACGCACCTGAGAAGCTAACCAATATATTAGGTCAAGTATTGGCAGATCAACATATGACGCAGCTGAGAATTGCCGAAACTGAGAAATATGCACATGTGACCTTTTTCTTTAATGGTGGTCAGGAAGCGCCATTTGTCGGTGAAGATCGTATTTTGATCCCCTCGCCTAAAGTGGCTACATATGATTTACAGCCTGAGATGAGCGCCTATGAGGTGACGAATAAACTAGTCGATGCAATTGCTGCACAAAAATATGATGTGATTATTTGTAATTATGCCAACTCTGATATGGTGGGGCATACGGGCAATTATGACGCAGCAGTTAAAGCAATTGAAGCTTTAGATAAATGTATTGGACGTGTTGCTGATGCGGTTCATACGATCAATGGTAATTTATTTATTACCGCAGATCACGGTAATGCAGATCAAATGGTTGACCCTGAAACAGGTAAGATGCATACAGCACATACCACCAATCCGGTGCCTTTTATTTATCAAGGGAATAAGAAAGCTTCAGTTGCATTAAGCGATGGCAAATTATCGGATATTGCCCCAACGATACTGGCAGTGATTGGAGTGAAGCAACCTAAAGAGATGACTGGTGAGTCTATTTTAAAGTTTGATTAAAAAAATGTGAGTAAAGAGTAAATGATTGACCCTAAATTATTAAGAAGTGATATTGATGCAGTAGCTAAAGGGCTATTAACGCGTGGTTATATGCTTGATATCCATGCCTTTAATGCATTGGAAGAAGAGCGTCGTATCGTTCAGCAGAAAACACAAGACTTACAAGCTAAGCGTAATGCCGCTTCAAAACAAATCGGGATGCTCAAAGCACAAAAAAAAGATGCATCAAGTATTCTGGCAGAAGTTGCTAACTTAGGTGATGAGCTTAAAGCGCTAGAGGATGAGCTAAAAGCGATTCAAGATCAAATAACGGCGATTATTGCGGAAATGCCAAACTTGCCAGCGAATGATATTCCTGTGGGCAAAGATGAAAATGACAACCTTGAAATCAGACGCTGGGGTGAGCCAAAGCAGTTTGATTTTGAAGTGAAAGATCATGTTGATTTAGGTGAGAAGATTGGTGGTATGGACTTCCAAACTGCCTCTAAGTTAACAGGAAGTCGCTTTGTTGTGCTTAAGAAAGAAATCGCGCAGTTACAGCGTGCATTGACACAGTTTATGATTGATTTGCATGTTAATGAACATGACTATAATGAAGTTTATGTGCCTTATCTTGTCAATAAGGATTCACTATTTGGCACAGGACAATTGCCGAAGTTTTCAGAAGATCTTTTTAATATTCAAGCGCAATTCCCATTTAGCTTAATTCCTACGGCGGAAGTCCCAATTACCAATATCGTACGTGATGAAATTATTGCGGCTGAAAGCTTGCCATTGAAATTCGTAGGACATACACCATGCTTTCGTAGTGAGGCAGGATCTTATGGTCGTGATACTCGAGGGCTTATCCGTCAGCATCAATTTGAAAAAGTTGAAATGGTGCATATCGTCGCACCTGATGAAGGCTTAAATGCGTTGGAGGAGTTAACCTCACATGCCGAAGCAGTGTTACAAAAGCTTGAACTACCTTATCGTGTACTAACCTTATGTACAGGAGATATGGGCTTTTCCGCACGTAAAACCTATGATTTGGAAGTTTGGATCCCATCACAAAATACCTATCGCGAGATTTCATCTTGTAGCTGGTGTGGTGATTTCCAAGCCAGACGTATGCAGGCACGGTTTAAATCAAAAGATATGAATAAGCCAGAGCTGTTGCATACATTAAATGGCTCAGGTTTAGCAGTTGGCAGAACGCTTGTCGCCGTATTAGAGAATTATCAGCAAAAAGATGGTTCTATCGTTGTACCTGAAGTGCTGCGTAAATATATGGGTGGACTGCATGTTATTAAAGCTTAGTAATAATGTAAAAATAAGTTGAGCTTCAATTACTCCCCTCACCCGCGCAGCTTGAGCTGCACGACCTCTCCCGCAAGGGGAGAGGTACTAGCTGATGCAACTTATTCTTGACTCATTACTTAGTTATTAATTTGCCTTTGGCAATGTGTCTCTTTAATAAAAAATAAGCTAAAAACAAAAGCCACTGCAAAAAAGATAATACTAATGCTGAGCATTACCTCATAATTTTGCGTGCTAAAGTGTGTTGAGCTTAATGCTATTTTACTCAAGGTGATGCCACCTAATATTTGAATAATCGCAGCACCTAAAACAACACTCATATTGTTAAATGCCATTGCCGTTGCTTCAAGCTTTCTTGGCACGTTTTCAACTACAACGCTAAAAGAAATGGCCTGAGCCCCTGTGGCAAATCCAAATAAGAAAAACAGTAAGTAGTATACGTGTAAATGTAAATTCGGTAGCCAAACAATAATCGATGAGGCAATTACACCTATTAATGCAGCTACATAAAGGACGGGCTTACGTTTACGCATTAAGTCTGAACATAGCCCTAATATTGGGCTGCCAAGCCCCATGCCAAGCCAAATAAATTGAATCGCAGAGCTTGCTGAGATTTGTGAGTAGCCCATGCTAACCAAGTAACTAGAGCCATATAGCGAGCCAAATAGCTCAGCAGCTGGATAGATAAAAAAAGCAAAAATAGCGATGATAATAATTTGACGATATCTAAAAAGTGATAACGTCTGCAGTGTTACTTCTTTAATTGATAGGATGTTTTTTGTTGATTGACGATCACGTGCAAATATCAAGAAAATAACTGACAATATAATGCCTGCAACGGTTATAAAATAAAAAACAATGCGCCATTGATAATCCACCGATTCAAGTGCGTAAGCTAAGGGTACGTTGGAGAGAATAGGACCAATTACACCAAGAATCTGAGTCATGCCAACCACAAGACCTAGAATGCGGTGTGGAAACCAATCAAGCACGATTTTAAGGAGCAGGATAAAGGCAAAGGCTGAGCCAAAACCAATAAAAAATCGACCAATAAATGCAGAATAAAAGCTTGAGGCGAAGCTAAAGACCAAAACGCCAATAGCGCACCATAAAATAGCAAAAGTCCCCACCTTACGTACGCCAAAGCGATCCAAAATAATGCCTACCGGAATTTGCATCACTGAATAGGCGATCGCGTAGGCGGCACCAATTAGACTTAATTGTTCAGGCGTGATGTGTAAGCTGTTGGCAAATGCATTGTGTGGCATAGCATTTAAAGAGTCCAGCGAGGTGCGTGCAAAATACTCATAGATAAAGAAGAGGCTGCCAAGTAGAAATAAAAAACACCCAAAAAAGGTAACCCTTTGTGGGCGCTGATCAGTAGTCATAAGAAAACACTTGTTATATGAATTTTTAGTGTGCGTAAGTCTAGCAGATATTGACTCTGAAATGCACCCTAAACTGGTGGCGCCAAACTGATCATGTTTTTGTTTGAGAGGCTTTATTGAATCTCATCTTAGGCGTGCTACAATGCCAATACTTTATTTAAGAATGAATATCATTTTTAACATGAAAAATGTAGCAATCGTTTATTACAGTGGTTATGGTCATACTAAGAAAGTAGCAGAGCATATTAGAATGGGTGTCAATGCTCTAAAAGAAGTGCATGCGGTGCTTATTAGTGTTGATGAGTTGCAAGATGTCGATGCGCTTAATGATTATGAAGCGATTGTTTTTGGTGCGCCAACGTATATGGGCTCGGTGCCATACCAGTTCAAAAAGTTTATGGATGATGCATCAAAAGTTTGGCTAAAAAAAGGCTGGAAAGATAAGCTTGCCGCGGGGTTTACCAACTCAGGCTCTCTAAGTGGCGACAAGTTTAACGTGTTAATGCAGTTATGCACCTTTGCTTGTCAGCATGGTATGTTGTGGTTGTCATTGGGTATTGATAATACTTCTGGGCAAAATGAGCATCATAGTGGGCATTTGGAAGCACTTAATCGGATGGGCGGATCTTTGGGGCTTATGACACAATCAGAAAATGACTCCCCAGAAGTAACTCCTCCGATTGGTGACAAAAGAACGGCTGAATTATTTGGGCGACGCATCGCAGAGTATGTGATTTTGTTGGCAAAAAGGTAATTGCAGTTTTTTATTACCCCATTCACTCCACGATCCATCATAAACGCTGATATTGCGATACCCAACAATCTTTGCAGCTGCTGCCAATATGCAAGCAGTGACACCTGAACCACATGTAAAAATAAGTGGTTGTTGTAGACTAGGTGCGTAAAGGGCAAACATTGCTGCTAAGGTTTCTTTAGATTTAAAGCAACCTTGATCAAGGACACTGGCGTAGTGCATATTAATAGATTGTGGGATATGACCTGAGTTCAGGTTGTCACGTGTCTCGGGTTCTCGTGCGCTAAAGCGTGCGGGTGATCTTGCATCAAAGACAATGGCGGACTTACTATCTAAATTATTTAATATGTGCTCTTTGTCACAAAAGCACCCATTTGTTAGCGTGGCTGTGAAATATGTTGTAGTGGCTGTGATATAGCGAGTTGTCGTTGGTAGGTTATCATTAAGCCATTGCGGCAGACCACCATCTAGAATATAAATATTATGATGTCCCATCGCTTTGAACATCCACCAACAGCGCGCACTCGAGTAAATGCCATTTTGGTCATAGACCACGATTATACTATCATTATGGATGCCAAGTTTTGCTGCAGCAAGGGCAAAGTCTTGAGCTTGAGGCAATGTGTGTGGCAAAGAATTAGTTAAGTCACTAAAGTGTTGCTTCAAATCAAAATAGCGACTTTGTGGAATAAATGAGGCACTACACTTTCTATCGGTGAGTGTCGCATCGAGTATGACGAGCTGTGGTAGATTTAAGTTATTATGGAGCCACTTTGTGCTAACAAAAGTTGTTTCTTTAAGATGTAGCATGATTAAGTATCCAGTCCAAAATAATTTTATTAATTTGCTCAGGTTCTTCTAATGGCGCAAAATGCCCGCTTTTGCTCATGCTCACATATGTGATGTTTTTAATGTTTTGATAAAAGCTAATACTGCTGTCAGCACCAACAATTTTATCCTCAGGTGAGGTGATTAATAGTGTTGGAATGCTGAAGTTGTCTGCATTTTCAATATCATGCATTCCTAAGTTTAACTTTTTGATTACCTCTAAATCATTAGTTTTGCCGGCATTAACTTGCTCATCAATAAGTGTTTGTTGCGTATCGGGGTGGAAGCCTGAGGATGCGAAAAATTGATTCATGTTGTCACGGATGCTTTCTAAGACATCAAGAGACTGGTTCCAAAAGGCAAAATTTTCAGCATCAAGCTTGGTGCATGGCGATGGGCTGATGAGTATAAGCTGAGTAATATTAAGGCTTAAGCTATGTTTTTGAGCGGTGGCATAAGCATACGCACCACCTCGTGAATGTCCAATGATAATATTATGAGCGCTACCTAATTCCGAAATAACATGGGCAATATCGTTAACATACTCATCAAGCGTGTAAGGATTTGTCTTGTTATTTGCAATAACAGGGCTTTGTCCATGCCCTGGTAAGTCTAGTGTAATGACGTTAAAAAACTGCTTGAAAAATGTTATCTGATGATGCCATTGCGTTTGACGTCCGCCCATGCCATGGATAAATACTAGTGTTATTGGGCTGCGGTCATGTTTGTGATAATGACAGTTAATCTCGCGATTATTGCGGAAGATTTTTTTCAGCGTCATGAGTTGTCCTTAACTTATGCTAGCTATAAATAATAGGCTAGAGAGAATAATGTAGAGTTAATCAATAATTATGGAAGATCTCTTTTGTTTTCACCGATATAAAGTTGGCGAGGACGTCCAATTTTCATTGCAGGATCGTTGTACATTTCTAGATACTGAGAGATCCAACCAGAAGTACGAGCTAATGCAAAGATTGGCGTATACATATAAGTTGGGATATCTAGCGCTTTTAAAATGATGCCTGAGTAGAAATCCACATTCGGGAATAGTTTTCTTTCAATAAAGTAGCTGTCATTTAATGCAATTTCTTCAAGTTTCTTGGCAATGTGTAGCAATGGGTTATTGCTATCACCCATTTGATTAAGGATGCTTTCACATGCTTTTTTCATGGCTGTTGCACGTGGATCGGTGTTTTTGTATACGCGATGCCCAAAGCCCATCAATCTAAATGGATCTTCTTTGTCTTTAGCGCGCTCGATAAACTTATCGATATTGCTGACATCACCAATTTGCTCAAGCATTTTAACGACCGCTTCATTCGCACCACCGTGTGCCGGTCCCCAAAGAGCGGCAATACCAGCAACAATGGCGGCATATGGGTCAGTACCTGTGGAGCCAGCAAGGCGTACAGTTGAAGTCGATGCGTTTTGCTCGTGATCTGCGTGCAATATGAAAATCGTATCCATGGCGCGTGCGGCTAATGGATCTGGTTGGTAGTTTTCATTATCAGCAAACATCATATATAAGAAATTCTCAGCATATGAAAAAGATTTCTTAGGCGCCATGAAAGGCAAGCCATTACGGTGGCGATAAGTCATTGCAACTAATGTTGGAATGCGTGCAATGATTTTTTCTGCCATTGCTATTTGTTGCTCAGGATCTTTCTTATTCATTGTTTTTTGATTTTCTGCAGACATGACACTCACTGCTGCCATTAAGGCTGCCATAGGGTGCGTGTCTTTCGGAAATGCTTTGATTGTATGCGCAACATGCTCACATGCAGGCATGTGATCTAAAATGCGTTGACTAAATGCATTAACTTCAGTAGTGCTTGGTAGCTTGTCATTTAATAAAGCATAACAAAGATTCAGGTAGTGCGATTTCTCAACCCATTGCTCAATAGGGTAACCGCGATGCAGAAGCACGCCTTGACCACCGTTAATATAAGTGATTTTTGACCAGCACGCTGCGGTTGAGAGAAAGCCTGGGTCGTAAGTGAATAAACCTTCTTTAACTAAAGAAGATACATCAACAGTTTGTTGACCTAATACAGGAGTGTGAATTGGTAGCGTTAATGATAAATTTTTGTGTTGGATGTTTAAAACAGCAGTTTCAGACATGTTGATCTCCATGATTTGGCACATTTAAACAGCGCAAAACTCCATTGTGACAGAAGTCAACAAGAGAGTTTTCGTGTTGTTTTAGTTTGTGCAGGTAAGTAAAAAATTCTGAGGCATATTTAAGCTTATATCCCTACAGTTGTCAAATAAAGACACCCAAAGAGTTGGGAGGGGTGCTGAGTCTTAAATAGCATGCGCAGATGATGATTTTGGTAATGCAATCGTTCCAATAAAGCCAATGATGCTCGCAATAAGTTGCAAGATCATGCTTTTTTCAAGTCCGCCGACTGAGAAGCTCGCGGTAATGATGGCTAGAATAAACGTGATAACGAATATCGTACTCACTGTTGATTTGGTATTGGCAAATGTTAGGAAGCCTAACAGCAGTGAAACGGCAGATAAGATAATTCCCCAAACACCTACTGCAACTGAATAGCCCATAAGTGTCGCTGCGAAAATAATACCTAAAATACTTGCGATAACAACAAGGATAGACCCAATGTTTTTAATGCCTTTCATAATATTTCTCCTGATAAGTGATATGAACAAAATGCTTCCTTTGCATCATGTGCTCAAGAAGTTAGGGTCAGTTTATTCTTTATCAGTGCTTGCTAGAAATGACAAAATTTTATCAAAGCTATAATATTGATTTATACACTCAGCGTAGAAGGGTTTGTAATAAGTGTGCTTATTGTTTAGAGAATAGGTTGGCATCAATATTGTTAGCCGCAGCAATTACTTTTAAGCGGCGTAATGCATCAACCTGAATTTGACGTACGCGCTCACGCGTCAGTCCAATTTGTGTACCGGTTTCTTCAAGTGTTTGGATGTCATAGCCGCGCAGACCAAAGCGCATTGATAGCACTGCGCGTTGATTGTCACTTAACTCATCAAGCCACTGATCAATAAATTGAGCGGCTTTTTGATGTAAATGGATATCCTCCGGATCACTGGTTTGCTCATCGGCAATTGTCTCAAGCATGCTGCGATTGGAATCATCATAGGCGTCATCCAGTGAGTCCATTGGTACGGTTGAGGTGAGAATTTTGCGGATATCTTCAACAGGGCGGTCAATAAACTCAGCAATTTCCTCAGGGGATGGCTCATGATCAAGAAGCTTAGTTAGCTCTGTTGCTGCACGCAAATAAACATTGAGTTCTTTTAATATATGGACAGGAACGCGAATTGTGCGTTGGTGATTTAATAGTGCGCGTTCAATATTCTGGCGTATCCACCAAGTAGCATAGGTTGAAAATCGCCAACCCAGTTCAGGGTCGAATTTCTCAACAGCACGAATCAAGCCAAGATTACCTTCGGCAATCAAATCAAGAAAGCTTAAGCTATTACCACGTGGCTTGTAACGTTTGGCAATTTTCACAACAAGACGTAAGTTGCTCTCAATCATGATGTTTTTTGCTTTTAAGTCGCCTTGTTGTACCTTTTGAGCGTAGTAGAATTCCTCGTCTTTTGTTAATAATGGTCTAAAGCCAATATCTACAAGATACATGCGCGTGGCGTCATTATCTACGTGCGAAAAATCATGGGCATCAACTTCTGTGTTGTTAAATGCATTGTCATCGTCATCATCATTAGAGTTATCAAGTGTATAATCATTATCATTGATATCGTCATCATCACTGTTTTCGATGTGATTGTTTTTGAGCGTGTTAACGATATTGTCTGGTTTGTTGTCAAACTTATCTTGTTTAGCTGGTTGTAACACGTCTATCTCCTTATTACCCTATTTATAGAATGGTTAGAACTATTGTTATCAAAAGGGCAATATACTATGCATTGATTTCTTGTGGTTTCTTTGCATAATAGCCCGTTCTATGACCTCTTTAACATTATCGCAACAACGCTTCATATGCGAAAGAGCAGAATGATGAATCTGCTGTAGGCTATATGATTATGTGTTATCAGATATTTTTATGTCCCTGTCGGTGATTATCGTACCCTTAATATAAATAAGATGGCAAGCCTGATAGCCAATCTCTGTAAAAGTATTTATTTTTACCAATTAAAAACCTCGCCCAGTTATGCTGGATTATCCTTAATAAGTCCGATATGATTGGCAATCACTTACATGCTAGGATAATGTCTTATTAAGTATCTAAGCAATGGTTTATTGGTATAATGGATATTCGGATCAAGCCCGAATATGACAACTCACTGTCATTCTCGGACTTGATCCGAGAATCCAAAAAATACCTGATAATATCTGCATGGCTACTTATGCCTAGTTACTTTGAATGTTTTGAGTATTATGGAACGCGCGAATTACTTTACTTTTCTTAATAACAGGTTATCGATTCAAAAGTTTTTAAGTATCTGTTTAATATTGTTGATTAGCTGCTCAATTTTTATTTTAGGTGTCTTTAACTATTATCAGATGCGTCAACAAAACGAAGATTTATTTAAAATGCAAATGGTTAACAGTGCCAATGCGATTGATGCCTTATTGTCTGCCGCGATTACTGATAGTTCAAAACGTCAGTTAAGTGATTTGCTGGAATCTAACTCTTTAACAACGCTTGAAAATATCGCAGGGAACTTAAAGCCCAAAATTGCACAATTTGATAATGTGTATAAAGATTCATTTGCTTTTCAGGTTTATGATCGCCGCAGTGGTAATTTGATTTTGCATTCAACAGGATCACCGGATGTGTCCACTTTTCAAAAGACGGAACTTGACAGCTTTCAAACGGTTAAGCTAAAAACGTCACAAGGATCGCAATTATGGAATATGTTTAGCATTAATAGTCGCTATCAACCGTATCGCATTGTGGTGTTGGTGAGCTCTGATTTTAAGCATCAAATGTTTTTGAATTTGTTTCGCAGCGCTTTATGGGATTTAATCACGCTATATATATTTCTATTGCTATCTATATTTATTGTGGTGCAACTGGCTTTGCGACCTTTATCTGATATTCGCCGTGCAATTGCAGTCAAAGATCCACGTAAACTTGAGCCAATTGCTGTTAAAACAGCGCCGCCTGAAGTGATTCCGCTGTTAAATCAATTAAATATTCTATTTCAAAAATTTAGTAAGGTGTTAGAGCGTGAAAAGCGTTTTGCTGGAGATGCGGCGCATGAATTAAAAACGCCATTGGCAGCATTGAAAACGCAAGCTGAGGTTGCGCTTAACTTGGATGACATGGTTGAGATTAAAAAGCGTATTGCCAATATTATTAGTGGCGCCGATCGCTATTTTTATATTATTGATCAACTACTGACGTTAAGTCGCTTAGAGCCGCAGCAGGATTTGCCTGATAAGAAAAATGTGAATTTAAATAGTATTGCTGAGAATCAACTTGCGGAGTTGGCGTTATTGGCGCTGCAAAAAAATATTGAGTTAGAGTTCTTGCCAAGTAAGTCAGCAGCGGTTGTTTATGCCAGCGAAACATTAATAAATATTTTATTTAGGAATCTTATTGATAATGCCATTCGTTATACCCTCGATGGTGGTAAAGTTATCTTATATAGTTATGTGGCAAAATCAGAAGTCTTATTTGAGGTTGTTGATAACGGCATTGGGATTGCTGAAGATAAGCAAAAGCGAATTTTTGATCGGTTTTATCGTGAAGCAGGGACGGGACAAGCTGGTAGCGGTCTTGGGCTTTCAATTGTGAAGGAAATTGTCAGGTTGCATGATGGGCAGATAGCTGCGCGCACCTCGGATGGTGGGCAAGGTTTGACGATCGTGCTACAGTTTCCCATAAGTAAAACAATCATGAGTAGTTAAAACTCATTTGAGATTTTGTTTGACACGGCTATTATGAATATACATTGTGATTGAGTCAGAGAAAAAAGGCTCCCCTGTTTCAGTCTTGCCGTAGAGGCTTATGTCATTTTTGCCAGGAAAAGGTCTTGGAATATTCCATGTGTCATTTTGATAAACAGCGCTTCCCTTATGTTCGTTAGTGATAACCATCACTTTGGCTTTGGCTGATAGTGGTGGAGAAGTCTGGATAGGAATTAATGGATAGAAGTTATGAACATGCGTGTTATTGGCGGGAGATGTGATTTTTATATTAAGCGTGCTTTTTTGATTATCGATATGTTCAGAAAGTTTTTTTTTAAGCGTTGAGGTCATTGTGTTTAAAGCTTCAGTGCTATTATCATCGGCATCTTCACTATCAGTTTTGCTATGTGTCTGAGTAATAACGTTTAGCGTTTGTGTATCAATAGTGGTTGTATCAGTGCTTTCGCCGGGCGGTGTATTAGAGAAAACAGTATTGCCATTTTCATCTTGCCACTGATATATCTCAGCATTCGCTGTAGATATGAAAAAAACTAAAATTAATAGCAAAAAATGCTGGCAAAATGATTTTGCTTTCGTATATACTTGCACGCGTCTTAACTGCTTAAGTTTTCAAAATCTGGTGCATGAAATTATAGGCAAAAAAATCGATGAAAAAAAGTTGATTTTTAAAAACTAAAGCCCTATGATTGTCGCCAGCACGCTGGAGGGGTTCCCGAGCGGCCAAAGGGATCAGACTGTAAATCTGACGGCTCAGCCTTCGCAGGTTCGAATCCTGCCCCCTCCACCACGATTTCCCAGTGCGGGCGTAGTTCAATGGTAGAACTTCGGCCTTCCAAGCCGATAGCGTGGGTTCGATTCCCATCGCCCGCTCCATTAAAGGGATTTATAAAGTGTATTTAAAGATTAAAGTATAAAAAAATTAAGTTTTAAAATATTGAAGCTCGCATAGCTCAGTAGGTAGAGCACTCCCTTGGTAAGGGAGAGGTCACCAGTTCAAATCTGGTTGTGAGCACCAGTTGAGTTTGTTAATAAAACTTTGGAGCAAATAATGGCTAAAGAAAAATTTGAACGTAAGAAGCCGCACGTTAACGTTGGTACGATTGGTCACGTGGATCATGGTAAAACAACTTTGACAGCAGCGATCACTAAAGTGCTTTCAGAAGCATATGGTGGTAGCGCTCGTGCGTTCGATGAGATTGATAATGCGCCAGAAGAAAAAGCGCGTGGTATTACTATTTCAACTTCTCACGTTGAGTATGAAACACCAAATCGTCACTACGCACACGTAGACTGTCCAGGGCACGCGGATTATGTTAAGAACATGATTACTGGTGCTGCTCAGATGGATGGCGCGATTCTTGTATGTTCAGCTGCTGATGGTCCTATGCCGCAAACGCGTGAGCACATCCTTTTATCACGTCAGGTAGGTGTTCCATATATCGTTGTTTTCTTGAACAAGTGTGACATGGTTGATGACGAAGAGTTGTTGGAATTGGTTGAGATGGAAGTTCGTGAGCTTCTTGATCAATACGAATTCCCTGGTGATGATACGCCAATCATTAAAGGTTCAGCAACTGGTGCTTTAGCTGGTGAGCAAAAATGGGTTGATGCTATTCTTGAGTTAGGTAAAACACTTGATGAATACATCCCTGAGCCACAACGTGAAACTGACAAGCCTTTCTTGTTACCAATTGAAGACGTGTTCTCAATTTCTGGTCGTGGTACAGTTGTTACTGGACGTGTTGAGCGTGGCGTTATCAAAGTTGGTGAAGAAGTTGAAGTTGTTGGTATCAGAGCGACTCAAAAGACGACAGTTACTGGTGTTGAAATGTTCCGTAAGCTTCTAGATGAAGGTAAAGCGGGTGAGAACGTTGGTATTCTAGTTCGTGGTCTTAAACGTGATGACGTTGAGCGTGGTCAAGTTCTTTGTAAGCCAGGTTCAATTACACCACACACTAAGTTTGAAGCAGAAGTATATGTGTTATCTAAAGAAGAAGGTGGGCGTCATACTCCATTCTTCAAAGGTTACAGACCACAGTTCTACTTCCGTACAACGGATGTAACTGGTTCATGTGAGCTTCCTGAAGGTGTTGAGATGGTAATGCCTGGTGATAACATCAAGATGACTGTTACATTGATCAACTCTATCGCGATGGAAGATGGCTTACGCTTCGCTATCCGTGAAGGTGGTCGTACGGTTGGTGCTGGTGTTGTAGCTAAGATTCTTGCTTAATATCAGTAATAGCTCGATAAGTTTTGTAGGCCAGTAGTTCAATTGGTAGAGCAGCGGTCTCCAAAACCGCAAGTTGGGGGTTCGAGTCCCTCCTGGCCTGCCAAATAAATTGACTTGAACGGCGTGTTAATCTGTGTTAAGATTGCACGCCGTTTTTGTTTGTAGTGGGAAATGAGGCTTCTAGATGAAAGATTCAGTAACTAAAAAAGTGTGGACAACCACCACTAAAAAAGCTGATATGCGTCAAATAAGTAGCGCTAATAATAAGATGTTGTGGTTATTGATGGTGATCATCGCTGCAGTCATTGTTTTTTCGAGTATGTATTTCTCGCTTTTTACCGAGTCGTCTGCGTTGATGGCAGTGCTTATTATCGTTGGTATTGTTATTTTGTTGGCGATAGCTAAACAGACGAATCAAGGTGCAAAAGGCTGGCAGTTTGTGCTTGAAGCAAGGTTAGAAATGCGCAAGGTCGTATGGCCAACACGCCAAGAAACCATTAATTCAACATTGATTGTTCTGGCGATTGTTGCTGTGGCGTCGGTGATTATTTATTTTGTTGGTATGCTATTTATGCATCTTATTCAGGCGATATTAAGTTAAGAGGTTGTTTATGTCTGCGGATGAAAAAGATGTGCCTAGTGAGCATGTCGAAACAGAAGCTGCACAGTCAGATGCGCAAGCAGAGAGTGGCGGTAAGAAGAGATGGTATGTAATTCAGGCTTACTCAGGCTATGAAAAGCGTGTAAAGACTCAGATTGAAGAGAAAATAAAACTCGAAGGCTTAGAGCATTTCTTTGGCAAGATTTTAGTTCCAACTGAAGAAGTCGTTGAGATGAAGGCTGGGCAAAAGCGTAAAAGTGAGCGTAAATTTTTCCCTGGCTATGTATTGATACAGATGGAAATGGATGAAGCTGCTTGGCAGTTAGTGCGTCGTATACCTCGTGTTAGTGGGTTTATTGGCGGCACAAGTGAGCGTCCGATGCCAATTACTAATGCAGAAGCAGAAAGAATTCTAGGTTCATTAAAAACAGGTGCTGATAAGACTGCACCGAAACCGCGTACCACCTTTCAGGTTGGTCAGGTGGTTCGTGTGTTGGATGGTCCATTTGCTGACTTTACCGGTGTGGTTGAAGAGATTAACTATGAAAAATCGCGCGTGCATGTTGCGGTCTCAATTTTTGGTCGTTCAACGCCTGTCGAGTTGGAATTCTCTCAAGTCGAGAAAGATGCTTAAGAGTTTATCACTGCCAGAGTCGGTGATATAAGGTGCTTGATGCTAAGCATTAAGCAAATGTAACAGGGAAGCTATTTATAAAAGAATAGCGTTATACCCAAATTAGGAGTAAATAATGGCAAAGAAAGTACAAGCTTATATTAAGCTTCAGGTAAAAGCAGGGCAAGCAAACCCTAGTCCTCCGATTGGTCCAGCATTGGGTCAGCACGGTGTGAATATTATGGAATTCTGTAAAGCATTTAACGCGCAGACACAAAAAATGGAACAGGGTTCACCAGTTCCTGTTGTGATTACTGTATATAGCGACAGAAGTTTCACTTTCACAATGAAAACGCCACCGGCTTCATTCTTGTTGAAAAAGGCTGCTAAGATTAAATCTGGTAGTTCTAAGCCTTCAAAAGAAGTGGCAGGTACGGTTAATCGTGAGCAACTAGAAGAGATTGCTAAGGCAAAAGAACCTGATTTAACAGCGGCAACTTTAGATGCTGCGGTTAGAACAATTGCAGGTAGCGCGCGTAGCATGGGTCTTAAAGTTGAGGGGGTTGAATAATGGCTAAGTTATCAAAAAGAATGAAAGCATTGTCTGAAAAAATAAACAGATTAAATGCGTATTCAGCAACTGATGCATTCAACCTTTTGAAAGAACTTTCAAAAGTTAAGTTCAAAGAATCGATCGATGTTGCAGTTAATTTAGGTGTTGATCCGCGTAAATCTGATCAAGTTGTGCGTGGCGCTTCTGTATTGCCAAATGGTACAGGTAAAACAGTTCGTGTTGCAGTTTTCACGCAAGGTGAGAATGCACTCAAGGCAACTGAAGCTGGTGCTGATATCGTTGGTATGGATGATTTGGCAGCTGAAGTTAAAAAAGGCAATATGGATTTTGACGTTGTAATCGCAACGCCTGATGCAATGCGTGTTGTTGGTCAGCTAGGTCAAATTCTTGGTCCTAAAGGTTTAATGCCGAACCCTAAAGTAGGTACGGTAACAACTGATGTTGCTCAAGCAGTTACGAATGCAAAAGCAGGTCAGGTTCGTTTCCGCGTTGATAAAGCAGGTATCGTGCATACGACTATTGGTAAAGCTGATTTTGAACCAGCAGCTTTGCAACAAAACTTAGAAACGCTTTTGGCAGATCTTAAAAAGCTTAAGCCTGCAACAGCAAAAGGCGTTTATATCAAGAAGATTACAGTATCTAGCACAATGGGTCCTGGGATTTTGCTTGACATGAGCACAATCGAGGTTTAAGATAACGAGCCTTTTTTGTGTGCCTTGGTGCGATTTTGTGCTAAGGACTTAAACAAGTTTCTTTGGGTCGCTACTTAATGTCATGTTAAGTCAGTGATGTCAAAGACCGTAGGTGTGATCGCAAGATCGCTTAATTTCCTACGCAGACGGTGCGTGTGACCTTTGAAGAGAATAAAATTTTTTATTTGGTTTCAAACATCGTATTAAATAATAACGTAGACAAAAACAAGAGGATTAGCTAATGGCGCTAAAGCTTGAAGATAAAAAAGCGATTGTGGCAGAAGTTGCCGAACAGGCATCCTTGGCATTGTCTGCAGCGGTAGCTGATTACCGTGGCTTGACTGTGAATCAAATGAGTAATTTACGTAAACAGGCTCGTGAATCAGGTGTGTACTTGAAAGTTGTTCGCAATAACTTAGCAAGAATCGCATTTAAAGGTACTGAGTTTGAGTGCATGAACGATGCACTTGTCGGTCCTTTAGTGTTGGCTTTCTCGAAAGAGGAACCAGGTGCGGCTGCTAAATTATTCAAAAACTTTATGAAAGATCATAAAGCTTTTGAAGTGAAGAACTTAGCAATGGGCGGTGAGTTGTTTGGTGCTGATAAGCTAGAAGAAATGTCTAAGCTTCCAAGCAGAAACGACGCGCTTGCGTTATTGTGCAATGTATTACTTGCACCTGTTACCAAGTTTGTGCGTACAGCTAACGAGATTCCAGCGCAAGCTGTTCGTGTATTCGCTGCTGTTGGTGATGCAAAATAAAACCACTTTTCGTTTTTGAAATTAAATTATTTAATAGGAGTATATAATGGCTATTACTAAAGAAGATATCCTAAATGCAGTTGCTGAAATGAGCGTTATGGATGTTTGTGAATTGGTTAAAATGATGGAAGAAAAATTCGGTGTTTCTGCACAAGCTGCTGTTGCAGTTGCTGCACCTGCTGCTGGTGATGCTGCCGCTGCAGAAGAAAAAACTGAATTTGACGTTGTTTTAGTTGATGCAGGTGCTAACAAAGTTGGCGCGATTAAAGCAGTTCGTGCAGCAACTGGCTTGGGTCTTAAAGAAGCAAAAGATGCTGTTGAAGGCGTGCCTTTCACGATCAAAGAAGCTGCTTCTAAAGCTGATGCTGATGCACTTAAAAAGCAGCTTGAAGAAGCTGGTGCTAAGGTTGAGCTTAAGTAATCAAACGATTATTTTAAGTTAAAAAGTAAAGGCTAACAGGTGTTTTATCTGTTGGCCTTTTCTGCTATCTAACAAATAGCATTTGTAGATGTGTCTGTAATTGCAGATAAATAAAGTTTTCCAAACTTTTGGCATGATTTAGTGGTTAAAACGAATGTAGTCAGAGGAAGTGCCTGATGTCGTACTCATACGCTGAGAAAAAAAGAATCCGTAAAGAATTTGGGAACCTTCCTAATATTCTAGATGTTCCATATTTGCTTGCTGTTCAAGTGAATTCATATAAAGAGTTTTTACAACAAGATGTGAAAGCGCAAAGCCGTAAAAATAACGGTTTAGAAGCAGCTTTTAAATCGGTGTTCCCTATAGCAAGCGTTTCAGGGTATTCCGAGCTTCACTATGTAAGCTACCGTTTAGGAGAGCCTGTTTTTGATGAGAACGAGTGTAGCATTAGAGGGGTAACCTATGCTGCTCCGTTGCGTGTGAAGCTTAGATTGGTTATCTATGATAAAGATGCACCAGTCGAAGATAAAGTGATTAAAGATGTCCGTGAGCAAGAAGTCTATATGGGCGAAATCCCATTAATGACTGATAACGGCACCTTCGTAATCAATGGTACAGAGCGTGTGGTTGTGTCACAACTTCATCGTTCGCCAGGGGTGTTTTTTGATCATGATAAAGGTAAAACCCATTCCTCAGGTAAGATATTACATTCAGCACGCGTGATCCCGTATCGTGGATCATGGTTAGACTTTGAGTTTGATCCAAAAGACTTACTTTATGTGCGTATAGATAGACGTCGTAAACTGCCATCCACTGTGTTGCTAAAGGCACTTGGCTATACAGAAGATGAGTTATTAAAGATTTTTTATGAGTCGGTTGAGTTTGCTGTCGAAGATGGCGCTATAATGATGACATTTGATCCGGATTCATTAAAAGGAACAACGGCTTCATTTGATGTGGTTGATAAAGAAGGTAAAGTGTTGGTTGCCGAAGGCAAGCGTATTACCGCAAGACATACCAAGTTGATGAAAGAGCAAGGTCTAAATAAGATCGAAGTTCCGGTTTCTTATGTTGTTGGCAAGGTGTTGTATTCGCGTATCGTTGATGAAACTTCAGGTGAAGTTTTAGCTAAAGCGAATGAAGAAATTACACCTGCGTTACTAGAGAAACTTTCAGATCGTGGTATTACAACATTCCAAACGCTTAACACGAATGATTTGGATCGTGGCGCTTATATTGCTGATACGCTGCGCAATGACGTATGTCGTGATCGTGATGATGCGTTGGTTGAAATTTATCGTATGATGCGTCCAGGTGAGCCGCCAACAAAAGATTCAGCAGAGAACCTTTTCCAAGGTCTGTTCTTCTCAGAAGATCGTTATGATTTATCGGCAGTTGGTCGCATGAAGTTTAACAATCGCTTAGGTCGTAAGACGGATAAAGGAGCGGGTGTTTTAACGAAAGAAGATATTATTGATGTGGTTAAAACATTGATTGATATTCGTGATGGTCGCGGTGATGTTGATGATATTGATCACTTAGGAAATCGCCGTATCCGTGCGGTTGGTGAGATGACTGAAAACCAATTTAGAATCGGTTTGGTTCGTGTTGAAAGATCAGTACGTGAACGCTTATCAATGGTTGATCGTGAAAGTGCGATGCCGCAAGATCTTGTTAATGCAAAACCAATTACTGCTTCGATTAAAGAATTCTTTGGTTCAGGTGCATTGTCACAGTTTATGGATCAAGATAACCCATTATCAGAAGTGACGCATAAGCGTCGTATTTCAGCATTAGGTCCAGGCGGTTTATCAAGAGATCGTGCAGGCTTTGAAGTACGTGACGTTCATACAACACATTATGGTCGTTTATGTCCGATTGAAACACCGGAAGGTCCAAACATTGGTTTGATCAACTCTTTGGCATGTTATGCGCGCACGAATCATTATGGTTTCTTAGAAGCGCCATATCGCAAGGTGATTGATGGTGTTGCCACGGATGAGATCGATTATTTATCCGCGATTGATGAGAGCAACTATGTGATCGCTCAAGCATCTGCTGCGATGGATAAAAAAGGTCGTTTAACCGATGAATTAATTCAGTGTCGTTCAAAAGGCGAAGCAATTTTTACAACCGCTGATCAAGTTCAATATATGGACGTTTCGGCAAAACAAATGGTGTCTGTTGCTGCAGCGCTTATTCCGTTCTTGGAGCATGATGATGCGAACCGTGCATTGATGGGTTCAAACATGCAACGTCAGGCTGTGCCAACGCTTAGAGCTGAGAAGCCATTAGTTGGTACGGGAATGGAGCGTATTGTAGCGCGTGACTCAGGTACATGTATTGTCGCTAAGCGTTCAGGCGTTGTTGATGTGGTTGATGGTGGTCGTATCGTTGTTTGTGCGAGTAATGACGAAATCAATGAAGGTGACTCTGTTGTTGATATTTATAACTTAACAAAGTTCCGTCGTTCAAACAAAAATACCTGTATTAACCAACGCCCAATCGTGCGTCCTGGCGATGTCGTTAAAAAAGGTGATGTATTAGCAGATGGTTCATCAACTGATATGGCAGAATTGGCTTTAGGTCAAAACCTTCTTGTAGCATTTATGCCGTGGAATGGTTTTAACTTTGAGGATTCGATTCTACTATCCGAGCGTATTGTTGAAGATGATCGTTATACTTCTATTCATATTGAAGAATTAACGTGTATTGCACGTGATACGAAATTAGGTGCTGAAGAAATTACTGCAGATATTCCAAATGTCAGCGAGCATGCGCTAAACAAACTAGATGAAGCGGGCATTATTCATATTGGCGCCAATGTCGCGCCTGGCGATGTTTTGGTTGCTAAGATCACGCCTAAGGCTGAGCAGCAATTAACACCTGAAGAAAAGCTACTACGTGCTATTTTTGGTGAGAAAGCTTCCGATGTTAAAGACAGTTCATTAAGAATGCCAACGGGTATGTATGGTACAGTCATTAACGTACAAGTGTTTACGCGTGATGGTTTAGAAAAAGATCAGCGCTCTGTTGAAATTGAAAAAGCAGAATTAGCGCGTATTCGTAAAGATTTACGTGATGAATATCGTATTGTTGAGGGTGCTGTGCGCTCTTATTTATTACAAGAGCTAAGTGGCAAGAAAGCACTTGCTGGTCCTGGTGGCATAAAACGTGGGCAAGAGATTACTAAAGAGTACTTAAAGAATCTTGAATTTGTCCAATGGCTTGATATCCGCGCGGAAGATGAAGCAACGATGGAAGCAATTACACGTTGTAAAGCACAGATTGAACAAGCGCGTAAAGACTTTGAAACAAAGTTTGAAGCAAAACGCAAGAAGCTTACCCAAGGTGATGATTTATCTCCTGGTGTTCTTAAGATTGTTAAAGTGTTTGTTGCGGTTAAGCGTCGTATCCAACCGGGTGATAAAATGGCAGGTCGTCATGGTAACAAGGGTGTTGTTTCGCGCATTCTGCCAATTGAAGATATGCCTTATCTTGAAGATGGCACACCTATGGACATCGTCTTGAATCCACTAGGGGTTCCATCACGTATGAACATCGGTCAGGTACTTGAGACGCATATGGGTATGGCAGCAAGAGCATTAGGACATAAAGTATCAGATGCACTTGAAGCAAGTCAAAAAGCGCAAGATATTCGTAAGACTTTAGAAGAGGTCTATAACACGATTGGTAATAAGAAAGTTGATTTAAGTCAGCTTGATGATGATCAAGTAATTGAAATGGCGTATAACCTAAGAGCAGGTGTACCTATTGCAACCCCGGTGTTTGATGGTGCTAAAGAGAAAGACATCAAAGATCTTCTAAAACTTTGTGGCTTAAATGAAAGCGGTCAAGCTCAGCTTTATGATGGGCGTACTGGCTTACCATTTGATCGCCATGTAACCGTTGGTTATATGTACATGTTGAAGTTAGACCATTTGGTTGATGACAAGATGCATGCGCGTTCAACAGGTTCTTATAGTTTGGTTACGCAACAGCCACTAGGTGGTAAAGCACAGTTTGGTGGTCAGCGTTTTGGTGAGATGGAGGTGTGGGCACTACAAGCTTATGGTGCTGCTTATACACTTCGTGAAATGTTGACGGTTAAATCGGATGATGTGAATGGTCGTACCAGAATGTACAAAAATATCGTTGATGGTAATTTCAAGATGGACGCAAGTCTGCCTGAATCTTTCAACGTATTGATGAAAGAAGTACGTGCATTAGGTATTGATATTGACCTTGAGTCTGATTTAGAAAACTAAACACACTTTAGTTGTCGTAATGAAACAGCTACGGGCATAGCCTGTAGCATTTTGATTTAAAACTTTGCAAAAATAGGAGTAGAGCCTTGAAAAACTTACTAGGCGGTATGAAACAGCAAGGTAAAGATTTAGAGTTTGACCGTATTCGTGTCGGTCTTGCGTCACCTGAAATGATTCACTCATGGTCATATGGTGAAGTAAAAAAACCAGAAACCATTAACTATCGTACATTCAAACCAGAAAGAGATGGTTTGTTTTGTGCTAAAATCTTTGGTCCAATCAAAGATTACGAATGTTTGTGTGGTAAATACAAGCGTTTAAAGCATCGTGGCATTATTTGTGAGAAGTGCGGTGTTGAAGTCACGCAAGCGCGTGTGCGTCGTGAGCGTATGGGGCATATTGATTTGGCTTGTCCTGTAGCGCATATTTGGTATTTGAAATCATTACCATCGCGTATTGGTTTGTTATTAGATATGACATTACGCGATATCGAGCGTATTTTATATTTTGAAGCATATGCAGTAACTGATCCTGGGATGACACCTTTTGAAAAAGGACAGTTACTCAATGAAGAAACGTATCTTGATGCATTAGAAGAGTACGGGGATGAATTTGAAGCACAAATGGGTGCTGAAGCAATTCAGAAGTTGTTGATTGACACCGATCTTAATCATGAAATTGAAACGATTCGTGAAGAGATCCCAACAACTAACTCAGAAACTAAGCTTAAGAAATTAACAAAGCGCTTGAAGTTATTAGAATCATTCCGTGAATCAGGTAATAAACCTGAATGGATGATTATGACAGTTCTACCAGTGTTACCACCGGATTTGCGCCCATTAGTACCATTAGATGGCGGACGTTTTGCAACCTCTGATTTGAATGATTTATATCGCCGTGTAATTAACCGTAACAATCGTTTAAAGCGTCTTTTAGAGCTAAATGCGCCTGATATTATCGTACGTAACGAGAAGCGTATGCTACAAGAGTCAGTTGATGCGTTATTGGATAACGGTCGCCGTGGACGTGCGGTAACCGGCTCAAATAAACGTGCCTTAAAATCATTAGCAGATATGATCAAAGGTAAACAAGGTCGTTTCCGCCAAAACCTTTTAGGTAAGCGTGTTGACTATTCTGGACGTTCAGTAATTACCGTTGGTCCGACATTGCGTTTACACCAATGTGGTTTGCCAAAAAAGATGGCATTAGAGTTATTTAAGCCGTTTATCTATTCAAAGCTTGAGCATTATGAGCATGCGACAACGATTAAAGCTGCTAAGAAAATGGTTGAGCGTGAAGAAGCCGTTGTTTGGGATATCTTAGAAGAAGTGATCCGCGAGCATCCAGTGCTTCTTAACCGTGCACCAACACTGCATAGATTAGGTATTCAAGCATTTGAACCAACTTTGATTGAAGGTAAAGCAATTCAATTGCACCCACTAGTCTGTACGGCATTTAACGCTGACTTTGACGGGGATCAGATGGCGGTTCACGTACCATTGACGATTGAAGCGCAGCTTGAAGCGCGCGTGTTGATGATGTCAACCAATAATATCTTATCCCCAGCAAGTGGCTCGCCTGTGATCGCGCCAACGCAGGATATCGTTCTAGGTCTTTATTATGTGACGCGTGAAAAGGTTAATGCTAAAGGTGAAGGTAAATTATTTGCTGATTTATTACACGTTCAACGTGCTTATGATGCAGGTGTTGTTGATATTCATGCAAAAATCAAAGTACGTTTGGATCACAAGGTTTTACTTGAGTCTGGTGAATATATTGATGAGAAAGGTATTGTTGAAACAACGGTTGGACGTGCTTTATTATCAAGCATCCTACCAGAGGGCTTACCGTTTTCATTGATTAACCAACCATTGACTAAGAAAACCGTTGGTAAGATTATCGATCAGTGCTATCGCCGTTTAGGTACTAAAGCTACGGTGATTTTCGCTGACCAATTAATGTATGCCGGCTATAAGTATTCAACAAAATCAGGTATTTCAATCGGTATTAACGACATGATTATTCCTGATGCAAAAGTCGGTATTTTGGCTGAAGCTGAAGGTCAGGTTAAAGAAATTTCTGAGCAATATGCAAGTGGTTTGGTTACTGCAGGTGAGCGTTACAACAAAGTAATTGATATTTGGTCACGTGCTAACGAGAAAGTTGCCAAATCAATGATGGAAGTGATTGCAAAAGAAAAAGTTGCTGATAACTCAGGTAATGAAATCGAGCAAGAGTCATTTAACTCAGTATATATGATGGCTGATTCAGGTGCGCGGGGTTCTGCAGCACAGATCAGACAGCTTGCAGGTATGCGTGGTTTGATGGCAAAACCAGATGGCTCGATTATTGAGACGCCAATTACGGCAAACTTCCGTGAAGGTCTATCGGTTTTACAATACTTTACCTCAACGCATGGTGCTCGTAAGGGTCTTGCTGATACAGCGTTAAAGACAGCTAACTCAGGTTACTTAACACGTCGTCTTGTTGACGTGGCACAGGATCTTGTAATTATTGAAGATGACTGTGGTACACAAAAAGGGGTAACGGTTTCTGCCTTGATTGAAGGTGGAGATGTGGTTGTACCTTTGGGTGAACGTCTACTAGGTCGTGTCAATGCTGAAGATATCTATAAACCAGGTGAAGATGAGATCTTGGTTGAAGCAGGCACATTACTTGATGAGAAAGTCGTTGAGTTGATTGAGAAAAATGGTGTTGACCAAGTGATCATCCGTTCATCGATTACCTGTGAAACACGCCGTGGCTTATGTGCTAAATGTTATGGTCGTGACCTTGCGCGTGGACATTTGGTTAATATGGGTGAGTCAGTTGGTGTTGTCGCAGCACAATCGATTGGTGAGCCGGGTACACAGTTAACGATGCGTACGTTCCACATTGGTGGTGCGGCGTCGCAGGATACTGCTGAAAACAACGTTCAGATCAAAAATGGCGGACGTATTAAGTTTAATAATATTAAAACTGTTAAAAACCGCGAAGGTAACCACGTAGTTGTTTCGCGTTCAGGTGAAATTAGTATTATTGATAAGTTTGGACGTGAGCGCGAGAAGTACAAAGTGCCATACGGTGCTGAATTACCAGTAAACGATGATGCACAAGTCAAAGCGGGTGCCGTTGTTGCAACATGGGATCCGCATACACATCCAGTGGTCGCTGAGGTGGCAGGGCACATTAACTTCGTTGACTTTATTGATGGTGTGACGATGAAGCACCAAGCAGATGAAATGACAGGACTTTCTAGTATTGTTATTACCTCTGACTCGCAAAAAAGTGGTAATAGAGACATCAAACCATTGGTGCGCTTGATTGATGAGGTCGGTGAAGAGTTGTGCTTCCCGAATACTAATATTCCAGCAAGCTACTTTATGCCAGTCGGAGCGATTTTGAATATCGAAAATGGCACCAAGATCGAAGTCGGTGACGTTATCGCACGTATTCCACAAGAAGGCTCTAAAAACAAAGATATTACCGGGGGTCTACCACGCGTTGCAGACTTGTTTGAAGCGCGTCGCCCTAAAGACGCTGCAATCATGGCAGAGACTTCAGGTATTGTTAGCTTTGGTAAAGAGACAAAAGGCAAACGCCGCTTGATCATTTCACCAGAAGATATGGATCCGATTGAAATTATGATCCCTAAATGGCGTCATATTAACGTATTTGAAGGTGAGCATGTTTCTAAGGGTGAAATCATTTCTGACGGACCATTAGATCCTCATGAAATCTTACGTTTGAAAGGCGTGCATGAGCTTGCTGATTACATTATTAATGAAATCCAAGAAGTTTATCGCTTACAAGGTGTCGGTATTAACGATAAGCATATCGAGACGGTTATTCGTCAGATGTTGCGTAAGGTTAATATCTTAGGCGCGGGTGACAGTAAGTTCGTTGATGGTGAGCCAGTTGAATTGGTTCAAGTCTTGGAAGAGAATGAGAAGCTACGTGCTGAAGGCAAGTTAGAAGCGATTTATGAGCCGATTTTACTGGGTATCACAAAGGCCTCATTGTCTACAGAGTCGTTCCTGTCAGCGGCGTCTTTCCAAGAAACGACGCGCGTACTAACAGAAGCTTCAGTCAGTGGACAAGAAGATCAATTGCGTGGCTTAAAAGAAAACGTATTGATTGGACGCTTGATTCCATCTGGTACGGGGCTTGCACATCACCAAGAGCGTAAGCGTAAGCACTTACAAGAGCAAGAAGCATTAGAAACAGGTCCATCGATGGATGAGCTTGAAATGGCGTTAAGTGCGGCATTAAATGCAGATGCTGAAGAAAATAGTGTTGATCTTGAAGATCTATTTGTTATTGGTGATGACGATCTTGATGAAAACAAAAGACAAGATGATGAGGACTATGACGAGTAGTCATTGATTTTCTGAAACTAAATATAACTTGAAGCCCCGTTGGGAATATCCCGACGGGGCTTTTTTGTTTATATCCACGTAAAAATGGTTTGCGATGGGTATTGATTAAATTGATGACTATGGCGTTGTTGTGTTTATCGCTTCCTGCAAAAACGCCACCTTATCATTAGCACGCATTAAAGCTGTTCCTGCTAAAACGCCGTCATAGGTGCAGCCAAAATGATGGAGGTCTTGAGGGGTTTTGGCACCTGATAGACTCAATAGCGTAATATCTTTCGGAGTTATTTTTTGTAAGCGTGCGATATTATTGGTGTCCATTTCAAGGGTATCTAGATTGCGATTGTTAACACCGATTAATTTGGCATTACAGGCTAAAGCTGTTTCTGTTTCTTTCTCATCAAACACTTCAACTAATGCAGTCATATTGAGTGATTCAACACATTGGATAAGTGTTTGTAAACGTACTTTGTCTAAGCAGCGCACGATCAAAAGACAGGCGTCAGCTCCTTTAAGACGCGCTTGATAGATTTGCTTTTCATCGATAATGAAGTCTTTGCATAATATTGGGATGGTGACCACATCACGCACTTTGCGAATGTCTTCGAAACTCCCACCGAAAAAAGGTTGATCAGTCAAGATGGATAACGCACAAGCGCCACCGGCTTGATAGGCTTTAGCAATTGTAACTGGGTCATAATTTGGGTCAATCACCCCTTCAGAAGGTGATTTGGATTTAAGCTCAGCAATAATTGCAGGCTTATGCGCTTTTATGGCTTGTAAAAAATCATATTTTGCAGGAAGTAATGCTGCAGCGGTTAGATCGGGGAGTTGCTTAAGCTCTTGACGTTTTGATTCGATAATTTTTTGTAAAATCACGTTATGTCCTTATTACTTTATGTGTACACTATTAAAAAATAAAAATGTTGAAATGTGTTATGAAATTATCAGGATTTACCTTTTTACGCAATGCCGAAGAGCTATGCTTTCCTTATATTCAATCGATTCAGTCTATTTTGCCAATCTGTGATGAGTTTGTAATTGCCTTGGGGCAATCGCAAGATAATAGTCCCGAGGTTTTGCAGCAGTTAGCAAAAGAGCATCCAAAGATTAAAATTATCGAAACAGTATGGAATGAGCATATGCAGGTCAAAGGTTATACCTATGCTCAACAAAAAATGATTGCCCAGTTCGCCTGTACTGGGGATTGGCTTTTTTATTTAGAAGGTGATGAGATCGTGCATGAAAATGATCTTCAGATGATTCAAGAGGCGTTGCATCGCTATAAAGATAACCAAGAAGTTGAAGCCTTAGCATTCCATTATTACCATTTTTATGGCAACACTAATACGTATCTTTCATCACCGACTTGGTATCGTTATGCGCCAAGAATCATTAAGGCAAGTGTTAGAAGTTATGCACCTGATGGCTTGTATTGGTTGGTTCTTGATCCTAAGAAGTCCAATCGTATCGCACGTTACCCAAAGGCGAAATTACTCGATAACTATATTTATCATTATGGATGGGTGCGGCCTGAGGCGGCAATGAGTAAGAAAATCAGCCAAGTGAATAAGCATTGGGGTAAGTCTGAAGGTTTTGACTCAAAATATAGTGATATTGATCATCAGATCTTGGTGGAGTTTAAGGGTGCACATCCAAAGGTTATTGAGGGCTTTTTTGTCAAAGAAGAAGGGTTGTTCAAAGCCAATCCAAATCATGTTCTAACCAAAAAAGAAAAACGCCAACGTTTTAAAATGAAGCTTGAGAAATTATTCGGTTTGGACTTAAGTCGCAAGTATTTCAAAAAAATCTAGCATAAAAGTTTTGACAGCTGTAAAAGGCAAACGTTATAGTAAAAAAGTCGCGTTACCGCGATAGTAAATAAATTTAAAGAATTTAAAAATAAAAGAAGAGGTGCGCAAGCTACAGCGCTTTTGTGAAGATCATAACATCTAGCGATCAACAGCAATAGAGCAAGCGCCGAAAGTAATGATGTGTTATGGCTGAATTACTTGGGTCTGTTGCTAAAAGGCAGCAGGACTGTCACGTCAACAAAGACGTGGGGCGCTTCGGTTGTATTTGTATTTTTGTCAAACACATGAGTCAAATTTTGCAAAAGCCGTAACCCCGTGTCGATAAATGGAGAAGCTTTATGCAAAACCCTTTTGTCGTCGCGAAGTTTGGAGGCACAAGTGTCGCTAATCTAAACGCGATCTGCCAATGCGCAGAAATTATCAAGTCTTCGCCAAGTGTGCGTGTTGTTGTCGTTAGTGCACAATCAGGGATAACCAATCTCTTGGTAAAGTTGGCGCATCATGTAAAATCTGCACATGAGATTAGAGATATTGTCGATGAGATTAAGACCATTATATTGCCAATTGTTGAAGCGATTAATTGTGCTCATTTGCACAGCGATATAAAACAGCGTATAGATGATCTTGTGTTTTTGGCGCAAATGGGTGTGCGTCTGAATACCAAAGAGCTAAGTGATGAGATATTATCATGTGGTGAGCGGATCTCAGCGCAACTTGTCGCGGCAATTTTCAGACAGAATAAGATTAATGCACAGTATTTTAATGTGCAAACCGTGATGAAGACCAATAGTAATTTCTCTCAAGCAAAGCCCAATTTAGATGAGATTAAAGCGCAAGTAACGACACATATGTTGCCGTTGCTATTTGCGGATCAAGTGCTCATCTGTGAAGGTTTTATTGGTATGGATGCAAAGGGCAAAACAACGACCTTAGGTCGAGGCGGGAGTGATTATAGTGCAGCCCTTTTGGCACAAGCTTTACAGGCAAAGTCGGTGAAAATCTGGACGGATGTTGCGGGTATTTATGAAGCTGATCCGCGCACTATCCCTCAGGCGCGAGCGATTGAGAGTTTAAGCTTTAATGAGGCAGCAGAGCTTGCTACCTTTGGTGCTAAAGTTTTGCATCCGGCAACCTTATGGCCGGCAATAAGTAGCAATATTGATGTATTTGTGGGCTCTACATTTTCGCCTAAAATGGGCGGTACTTGGATTACTGCCAAGGGTAATAGCTTAAAGGAGCCACCGCAAATTCGCGCGATTGCTGAGCGTAAAAACCAGCTTTTAATGACACTCAAAAGCTTTGATATGTTTCATGCACAGGGTTTTTTAGCCAAAGTATTTAGTATTTTAGCCAAACACAATATATCTGTTGATTTAGTAACGACAAGTGAAGTAAGTATTGCTTTAACCTTGGATCATATAGGTAGCCAGTCAATCGCTGAAAGCCTATTAACCGAAGCGCTATTGGATGAGCTACAATCCATCGGTAATCTTGAGATTAGTGTTGAGCATAACTTATCATTGATTGCAGTGGTGGGTAATCGATTACATCAGCACAAAGGAATAAGTGCTAAGCTCTTTGCTGCCCTTGAAAGTTATAATGTTCGCCTTTTCAGCCACGGCGCAAGCGGGCATAATATCTGCCTGTTAGTAGCAGCAGAAGATGCAAAAGGTGTAATGTTGGATATTTATATGTCTCTCTTTAGTGAATCAACTAAGGAGCATGTGCAATGAAAGTAGCAATAATCGGTCGAGGTAAAACGGGTAAAGCCGTACTTGATCTTTTAAAAGAAGATGAGATAAGTGATGTATTTGACTCACAAAACTTAGTGACTGTCGAAAAACTCAATAAGGCAACGGTGGCAATTATTTTTGTTAGCGCTGATATCTTAAGACAAATATTACCGGTGCTTTTGCAAAGCAAAGTGTCTGTCATTTGTGGAACCACAGGATTTCATTATGATGAAACTTTAATACAACGCATCAAACAATCAGGGCAAACTTGGGTTGTAGCGAATAACTTTAGTTTGTCGATGGTACTGATAAAAGAGATGCTAAACACCTTAGGTAATCTGCAAAACTTAGTGACAAATAGTCACTTTCACTTAACAGAAACACATCACACGCAAAAGCTTGATGCACCCAGTGGTACTGCCGTGTCATGGCAATCATGGCTTAATGTGAAAGACTGCCCTATTGAATCTATTCGTAAAGAGGATGTAAAGGGTGAGCATGTATTAAAGGTGGAAAACCCTTATGAAACCATTGAATTAAAGCATGTGGCGCATGATCGCAAGCTTTTTGCTGAGGGTGCCGTATGGAGCGCGCGCTTTGTGTGTGAAAATAAATTAAATGCTGGGTTTTACCAGTTTGATGAATTAGTAAGAGGTGTGTCATGGCAATAAATATTAACAACAATACCTACACAGCAGTGGTCACACCAATGTTTGAAAGTGGAGAGATTGATCTGGTGAGTTTTGAGCGACTGCTACGCAAACAAGAAGCAGCTGATTGTGGTGTGTTGATTTTAGGTAGCACGGGTGAGGCTTTAGCATTAAGTTATGAAGAGCAATGTCAAGTGGTGATGTTCGCTTGTGGCTTAGGGCTTAAAGTTCCCTTACTTGTTGGCGTGGGCGGTTATCAATTAGCAGAGCAGCTTAAGTGGGTTGAGTTTTGTAACGCTCAAGCAGTGGATGGCTTTTTGATGGTCACGCCGATTTATGCCAAGCCTGGCACTCAGGGGCAAATTGCTTGGTTTAGTGCATTATTAGACAAAGCACAAAAGCCATGTATGTTATATAACGTGCCATCAAGAACGGGAGTGAATCTTTGTTTTGATGCTTTTTCTGCGCTTAAAAATCATCCGAATTTATGGGCATTGAAAGAAGCTTCAGGTGATATCTCACGCTTTAAATGTTATGTACAAATAGCGCCACACGTTAATGTATACAGTGGCGAGGATGCGATGATGCCGGAGCTTGCCAAAGTCGGTGGCAAAGGCTTGGTGTCAGTGGTTTCCAATTTATGGCCAAAAGAAGCCAAAGCCTATGTTGAAACTTCGTTACGTTTTGAGGCAGATGAGGCCTTAAGCCGTTTGTGGCAAGATGCAACTGCTGCGTGCTTTAGTGTCGCAAATCCCATTCCGGCAAAAGCGTGGCTTGCACATACGGGTGTTATTGATAGTAATACTTTGCGCTTGCCGTTGATTGCTCAAGAGCTAACAAGTATTGAGCGTTTGCAACAAGCTGATGCCGAGATTCAAAGCTATTATGAGCATATTTATGTCAGTTAAATGTAATGAATAAATAATCGGAGTTATACACTTTAGAAAAAACTATGATTTTATAAACACCCCGTCAGCCTACGGCTGCCACCCCTCTTGCAAAGAGGGGAATTAGGCGACGGTGATTTTATATTCCCCTCTTTGCAAGAGGGGTGCCGAGCTTGCGAGGCGGGGTGTTGAAATAGAAAAAAGTCTGTAACTCCAGCAAATAAATATAAAAGGAGTATAAATGATGAGTTGGGAGAAAACCCTACAAGATTTACAAACAGGTAAACTACGTTCAGCAGAGCGCCAAGAAAATGGTCAATGGCAAGCGAACATTGCGGTTAAAGAAGCAATTTTAGAGGCATTTAAAGCAGGTCAAAATACGGATTTTACTGAAAGCTACCAAGGCTTTGTCGATAAGCATAACTTAGTGCCAAGACGTTTTACTGTTGCCGATGGCGTACGTATGGTGCCAGGTGGCTCAGCTGTAAGAACCGGTGCTTATATTGCGCCATCGGTAATCATTATGCCGCCTGCATATGTTAACACCGGTGCGTATGTCGATGAGGGTACAATGATCGATAGCCATGCACTAGTGGGTTCTTGCGCACAGATTGGTAAGCATGTGCATTTATCAGCAGGTGTGCAAATCGGCGGTGTACTTGAACCAATCGGTATGAATCCTGTCGTGATTGAAGATCATGTGTTTGTTGGTGCGGGAGCCGTCATTGTTGAAGGGATTGTTGTTAAAAGACGCGCGGTTATTGCGCCATCGGTAGTGTTGTCACGTGGCGTTAGCGTGTATGACTGCGTTAATGAGCGCACTCTTGACAAAGGTGAAGCCATTCCAGAAGGTGCTGTTGTTGTACCGGGCAGCAGACCACTGGCGCAAGCTTGGGCAAAGGCGCAAGGTTTGCAAGCGGCATGCCCCATTATTGTTAAATATCGTGATGATAAAAGTGATCATGCGCTTAGTTTGGAGGAGGCATTGCGTTAATGGTTGATACCTTACACCACCATCAAGCATTAGTTGATTTAACTAAAGAGATTGATGCGCCTTTTTTTTTCTATGACCTAGATGCTTTACAATCCCATATAAAGACGTTACAAACATTACCTGTAACCCTTTGGTATGCGCTTAAAGCCAATCCTTTGTCAGCAATTATTAGCACTTTAGATGATGAGGGAATGCGTTTTGATGTGGCGAGTGTTGGTGAGCTCAATCAGGTGCTAAAGCAAGGTGTTAATCCTCAAAATATCTTGCACACAGGACCCGCTAAGTCGTATGAACAGTTAGGCTATTTTATTGATCAAGGTGTTAGGCGATTTGTCATTGAAAGTACGCAACAATTGCAAGATGTGCAGAGTATTGCCAATGAAAAGAAAACTTATATTGACGTATTGTTACGCGTACAATTGCAATGGCATGATGGCGAAAAAAATGTCTTAGGTGGTGAGTGTGTCACACCATTTGGCTTGTCACCCAATGACTGGGTGACTTATTCAAAGAACAATGATCTTGATTGCCCTTATCTTAATATATTAGGTTTTCATTGTTTTCAATGGGGTAATATCCTCTGTATAGACAAGCTTGAGAGAATCTGGTTTACGATTGCTCATACATTAGATGAATTAGCAGAAACCATGGGCATTGATTTGCGTGTATTAGATTTAGGTGGTGGTTTAGGGGTTGATTATCAACATAAAGGACAAGAGCTAGGCTTAGCTGAAATTAACGCATTGATTCTAAAACTTAAAAGCCATTATCCACAAACAGATATTTGGCTAGAGCTTGGGCGCTATGCCGTTGCCAAGTGTGGAGTTTATGTTACTGAAGTAGTCGATCGCAAATCAGTTTATGAGCGTGACATGTTAATATTAGAAGGTGGCAGTCAACATCTAATGCGCCCAACACTGACATCACAGGCATTTCCTGTGAGTCTTCTAAGAGAAAGTAGTGCCCAGCTATCTAAGATGCATTTGCATGGTGCGTTATGTACTAGTTTGGATTATTTAGGGGAAGTGCAACTGCCAAGTGATACTAAGGCACAAGATCATATTATCTTTCACTATACCGGTGCTTATGGCTTTACTGAGAGCATGCCATTTTTTTTGTGTCATATGCTGCCAGCGGAGGTGACATATAATAAAGGGCAAATTAAGATACTAAGAAAAGCTGAAGCAGCGGGAGTCTGGCTTAAATGAGAGAAATGAAAGAAACTAAAGAAGCTAAAGAAATGAGAAGTTATATCACAAAGTCGTTGCTTGAAGTGGGGCAAAATGCCTCAGGAGAGGCAATCACAGTTGCGAAATATAGGATTAAAGGTCAAGATGACAATGCTAAGAAAGTTTATATTCAAGCAAGCATGCATGCCTCAGAGATTCAGGGTAATGCCGTGATTATAAATTTACTTAAGCACTTTCATGAAGAACAACCGCAAGGTGATGTTACGATTATCCCACAGTGTAACCCCTTTGGACGTGACATGCTTATTGGTGCTGGACATCAGGGGCGTTTTGATGCAACCAATGGTGACAATTGGAACCGCTATTATTTTAAGCCTGAGATAGATTATAAGTCATTTGCCAAAGATCATCTTAAAAGCGCCCAAGCAGAATATGCTAAGGCACTGCGAAATGAGATTAGCGCGCAAATGACAGCAGCGCTTAATAATGACTTTGGGTTGTCACGCGCACGACGTTTGAACTACACCATGCAACTAGAGGCATTACAGGCTGATATTATTTTGGATTTGCATACGGACTCATTGGCGATTGATTATCTATATAGCCCGCAATATGCTAAAAATAGTGCCGAAGCGCTTGGGTTTGAGCATGTATTATTGATTGAGAATAAATGTAATGGCTCATTAGATGAAGCAGGATTTTATCCGTGGTGGAGTGTGCAAAAGGCATTTACTCAATTAGGTAGAAATGAGCCTGTATTGGTTGATAGTTTCACCCTTGAGTTGGGTTCAGAAGAGTTGATTGATCATAATAAAGCGCAGGTTCAATCTAATCGAATATTAAACTATCTAGCGACACAGCAAGTAATAGCTGCAAATAAAGCATACAAAGAAGCGTGTGCTAAACATATTGGCTTTTATGATGAGGATTCTTTCCAAGCAGTTTACGCGCAATCTGGTGGCTTATATGAGTGGTTTGTTGCGGCAGGCGATACCTTTGATGCAGGTCAGGTAATAGGTCGATGTTTGCAAATGGTGCATGCCAAGGAGTGTGAGATAAGCTACCCATTTGCCGGACTTGTAATAAGTGTTCACAGTAAGGGTGCGTTACAAAAAGGCAGTCATTTGCTGAATGTGCTTGTTGATAAATCACAGAGTTAACCTTAGATTATTTTTGTGCCTCATAGGCATACCATTGTTGGTTTTGCATAATGTTGATCCACCATTGATCCATCTTTTCTTGATTCATTAACTGCCAGTCGGGGGTGTCAGTGACAAGCGCATGACCAAAAATCTTGCCAAGCTCATATAATTTGCGTTCATTATCATATTGTATTTTTGCCCACTGTTCTGTGGCGCGATCTAAATCATGCTGATTTTCTTGTAATTGTTGAAATAGAATAAGTGCGCTCTGCAAAGCTTTGGTTGCGCCACTTGCAGTATGTGGTCGTGAGATAAATGCAGCATCGCCAGATAAGCAAATACGTCCCTTTTTAAGTGCGGGGACTTGTGTGTCAAAGATGTTTTGAATAAAAGGTTTTGGTGTATCAAGTATCACTTTGGCAAAAACTTCAGGCATCATGTTGGCTAATTTCTTTAGCTCTTCAAAGTGCATTGGCTGAAGCTCGCGTGCTGCTAAGCTTGTGACTTCATTGCTGTTATTCGTGTTTAACAGTTTATTTTTATGTGCTTGATTTACCTTTTGATAGAGAACCCAATTCAAATCAACACTGCCATCTTGTTTGGGAATGTAGTAAGTTACAACATGCCCATACTCGTAGCAAAAATAATTAAGTCGATCAAATAGTGATGGCTCGCTAACGTGTTTTTTTGCAATCACGCCACGCCAAGCGATGTAAGGTGCCTCGTTAAGTTTTGATTGAGGGAAAAGTGTTGTGCGACCAAGTGAATTAACTCCGTCACAACAAAAAAGCCAATCTGCCTCTACGGTTTGCCCATTAGTAAGTGCCAATATGACTTTGTTTTGGTCTTGCTCGATATGAGAGACACTTGAATCTTGTCGATAAATACCCTTTGGTAGGCGCTTATATAATTGCGTATAAATTTCTGACCAGTTGTGCGCCATGACATTTACAGGCTGTTGCCAGAAGACATTAGCATTGCGCTTTGCATCGCTAACAATAAACTGTCGATCAATGATTTCAATATATTTGGCATCAGAATCAAACATATCATTTTGCACTAACATATTACGTAGATCTTTTGGAATACATATGCCGACACCGCGATCATCAAGTTGAGCGCCTGAGCGTTCATAAATGGTTACATCAAAACCTAGGCGTGACAATACCAACCCCATGGCGTTGCCAGCGATTGATCCGCCAATAATAGCTATCTTTTGCATAGTTTCTTTTTTCCCTTTCAACTTTCCAATGACATCAGCGGCATATTCTAAACAGAATGAGATAGGATAGCTATCCCATCTATACTTTCTGCATAGCTTGCTACAAAAAAATACACAAACTTACGGTTTGTGCTAATATGCCTGCGGGAAATCTAAGAGGGTTAAAATGATCAAGAAAATAACAGCTATATCATTGGTGCTGTTTAGTGTTGGTGCAGCTCAAGCGATGACAAATCAAGAAGTTAGTGTTAAAAATATCAAAGATATCGAACCATATGCTGCTAAGTTAAGCAAAGATTATGGCAAGTCCTCAGTGTGTATTGTTTATGATATTGATAATACCTTGCTGACGAATAAAGAAAAGTTTGCCAGCGAAGGCTGGGTATATTGGCAGGCATCAAAAAGTAATCCATATGCCAAACACTTGTTAAGTGATCAAAGTGCGAATATTTATGATTTCTTGAATGCGGTGCGCTACTTTATCAATTATCAGCCGGTCGAAAGTGATACCGTGGCAGTGGTCAGTAAATTGCAAAAGGAATATCCTTCGATTGCGTTGACGTCACGCGGGTTTAGTGCAGAGGCAACAACCCTAAGGCAGCTAAGAGTCAATGGACTTGATTTTACCAAGAACCCTATTGGCAGCGATCGATTTGATCCAAGTTTCTTTGCGCAAAATAAGTATAAAAGTGACTACACGATGTATAACCATGGCATTCAATATGCCGCAGGTGGTGATAAAGGGAAATTGCTCCTTGGCCTGATTGAAAAAGAGCGTCAAAAGACAAATAACTCAAACTTATGTCAATCGGTTGTTTATGTCGATGATACCAGAAGTAAAGTGGATATGGTTAAAGATGAATTGAAAGGCAAACTTAATTATTACGCCATTCATTACGCTTATTTACCCGATCCAGAGAATAGCAAAAACTGGGAAATTGCAGATTGGCATAAAATGTCCAATTACTTACAACAAATTGTTAGCCGCTTGAATGCTTAACCTCATTCGAGGGTGAGATCTCTGTCAAGCCCTCCTCATCATTACTCATTACCTCGTTATTCCATAAGAATAACTCATCACTATTACCCTCAATCAGAATCATCGGATATTTTACAATATCGAAAAATGGCGAATAATCAAAATCGCAAGGTACAAATAGTCGAGGGTTACGCACAATCGCTTCAAAATAATTGCCTGAAGATCTTTTCTCAATGGTTGGCAGAATGGGGAATCGTGCTTGAATGAAAGCCTGAGCCAATAATAAAGAGCAAGTCATTTTAGCGTGCCCTTTTGCATTGTGCTGAAAAATGCTTGAGCGCCATTTGCGTGGCAAGATCATCCATGGAAACAAAAAACGTGCTAAATCAAAGACTTGTCGATGGTCATATGGCTTGCCAAGATTGGCTATTGCATAGTTAAAAACAGTGATAACTTGGGCTTTAGAAATCCCTTTGGGTCGGCAGATTCTAACGTGTTCGTGTGTGTATTCATTGAGATTCTTAACAACAACACCTTCACCAAGAATGCTCTCAATAATAATATGCTCAGGTTCAAGATGTGGATTAAATTGCAATAGCGTATGTTGTAGTTGTGGTGTGAGCTCGCTAAGTTTTCCAATGTATAAAGCGGCATGCGTCCAAATACTGCGGGTGATATAGCTGATAACTCGTGCTGTGCGTGAACGTCCTTCAACTAATAATACATCACAAGGCAAAACGGCACGACTTAATGATTGATAATCGGATAATGCTAATTTGCGTGACTTATCAACATCATGTGTAAGAAAGCGAATAAGGTGTTTACTAAGGCTATTGCGAAAGAACATCTGTTATTTTTACCTTGCATAGAATGATTTTGAATAACTAATGTTTAGCAGAGATATCACATTTTTCCAAGGCAATGAGCTTACTGCGTTTAATTAATTTATAGCCGATAAGTAATGCTAAAAATAGAATAAAGCCGATATAAGTCGCTAAGAATTTCTGCCATGTAATGTCGCCTGAGATAATATCGCTAAACTCTTGTCCTAAGATAATCACGGCAATTAACAGCATTGCAAAAATGGGTGCAACTGGGAACCATTTAGCACGATAGGGTAAATCTTGAAGATTCATACCTTGTTTTTGGTAAGCGCGACGAAATCGATAGTGACTTAACGCAATACCAAACCAAGCAACAAAACCTGCTAAAGAGGAAATGTTAACAAGCCAGATAAACACGCTACCATTCTCTAAAAAAGAAGTCAGAAAGAACAAACAGCCGACAAGTGCGGTAATCAAAAGTGCATTAATCGGAATGCCTTGACGGTTAATTTTGCCAAATACCTTAGGTGCTTGTTTGGTGTTAGCTAGATGCCACATAATACGTGTTGCCGAGAACATACTGGCATTGCAAGCAGATAAGATCGCAATCAAGATCACGGCATTCATAATCGTTGCGGCATAGCTCAAGCCTGCGTTTTTAAAAACAATGGTAAAAGGGCTAACGGCAATGTCAGAATTTTTATTAATGAGAATGTCACTGGTGTAAGGAATCAAGAAGCTAATAATACCAATGGCAAGAATATAAAAAATAACCAAACGCCAGAAGGTGCGTTTAATGGCTTGAGGAATAGCTTTTTTGGGGTTATCTGCTTCACCTGCGGCAACGCCAACGAGTTCTGTGCCTTGAAAAGAGAACCCTGCAATCAAAAACACTGCCATAAACCCAAGCATACCATTATGAAAAGGCGCATCCCCAATATGCCAATTCTCAAAACCAACAGGTCCTCCAACACCAGTAACACCGATAATGGTTAATATGCCAACAACAATGAAAATAATCACAAAAGCAATTTTGATAAAAGATAGCCAATACTCTGTTTCACCATAGACTTTAACGGCTAATAGGTTTAAACCAAAAATAAGCACAAAAAACAAAATACTCCAATAGATCGTCGGCACATAAGGAAACCAATATTGCATAATTAAAGCTGCAGCAATAATCTCAGCGGCAATAGTGATCGCCCAGTTAAACCAATAGTTCCAACCCATGGCAAAGCCAAAATCAGCACTGACATAACGGCTGGAGTATTCACAAAATGTGCCTGTGGTAGGTGAGTGTGCTGCCATTTCACCAAGGCTACACATTAGAAAATAAACCATCAGTGAGATAATGATATAGGCGAGCATCGCTCCACCTGGCCCCGCCTCATAAATGGCGCTGCCGCTTGCTAAAAATAAACCTGTGCCAATCGAGCCACCCAAGGCGATCATGATTAAATGGCGAGCTTTTAAGTTTCGTTGTAATTTATGTGACATACTTTTCTCTTTTCTTCAAATGTTCAAAATAATTATTTATTACTGAAGTCACGCACGTTTTGTATTTCAACACCCCGCCTCGCAAGCTCGGCACCCCTCTTGCAAAGAGGGGAATTAAAATCACCGTCGCCCAATTCCCCTCTTTGCAAGAGGGGTGGCAGCCGTAGGCTGACGGGGTGTTTTGACAATAATAAAATGCATAACTCTAATTTATTAGTCTTTATCGCGTTGCAAGATGCGTTCAAATACGCAAGCTATGATATTTTTGCTGAAGAAAAAAGTGTGCTTTTGATCGTGTATTGATGTTTGTTTCATGCTTAAACATTATTAATTCCTTTGTGTGTAATATACCAGTGAATCTACAGATTCCAAACCTGTGTCATAAAAATAAAACCCAAATCTTTACTCATGGTATTTTGCCCCATTATTTAATTATTTAGTTTCGCTATAAGGATAAAACATGTATAGCAACCATACATGCGAAGCAGTTAAATTAATCTTTTTCACAGCTGATGTAAAGCGATCTTTTTATGAAAGTTAAGATATTGGCGCATCAAAAATCATCCATTTGCTATAGGTATTTTTATGACGATCTGCTTAACTCATTGTTAACTCATTTTGCATGGAGAGTAATGATGAAAATAAAAAAATTGCTAGGTTTGGCGCTGACAATGACTATCTTTAACGCTTATGCTGATGATCACTGCAGTGATTTAACTACGGCAGTTGAGTTATCAACGTTTTGTAACAGTGCCTCAGGTATTTGCGCATTAAGCGCGGGGTCAACCTATAAAATAACACAAGATACAGGCTCATTGGCGGCACCTTTGTTGCCAGTGAAAATCCCCGCAACAAGTACGCTTTGTGTGGTGAATAGTGCAACACCTGCGCCAATCAATATCGTAGCACAATCTTTTTGGGTTGATGGTGGTATATTTCAAATAGGCTCACCAACGGACCCAATTAAATCAACCAATAAAGTAACCATTACGATGACAGGCACAGCAAGTGCAGCAGCAGCTCCTATGCCGCTATGCCAAGGTGATCAAGCTCAATGCAGTGAAATCGCTAAGAATACCATAGCAACTCAAAATGCGCGTGATATTACGGTGAGCTCTGGCGGGCAGTTATTATTTTATGGCGCTAAAGGCTTAACTAAGAGAGCAGATGGCAGTTATATACATACGATTAACCATACAAGTGGTACTGTCGATGGGCAAACGCTGAGTTCGACGGCAGGTGGTAGTATAATCAGCGGTGATATTAATCAGTTTCCTTATTTTAACAATGTGATAGGCTCTAATAGTTGGACATATCTAACCTATCCGGCGGGTCCTAGCTTTTATGATGCAGCTATGTGGGTTCAAGCGCCTGTCAGTTTAACCAATTATGGTGCTTTAAAGAATATAAGCACCGGCAGTGGTGCGAGTATTCCAACGCCAACGTTAGCAGATATGCCCTATATTATTGCACTTGCAAAACGTGTCACACCTGGAGATGGTACAGATTGGCAAAGTGGTGATTGGATTAGTATCTCAACAACAAGTTTCGTGTCACATGAAACTGAAATTGTGCAAATTTGTGCGATTTATGATATGCAAAATCCAGATAGCAATGCACAAAGTGAATCTAGATACATGGAATATGGCAATGTTTCTGGAAGTTCAAACTATCCCAATGTCTCAGTCGTTGTGTTGGCTGGGTCGCCTTCGTTTAAATCTCAATGTCCAAGTATTAGCAATGATACGCCCTTGAAGCATTATCACTTTGGTTCATTACCGCCAACGCCGGGTTTTTTTAGTGTAGATACACCATCTTACAAAGGACAATATAATGCCAAAAAAGGGCAGGCCTATAGTATGTATGATGATGCTACGCGTAACTTTGGTATTGATGAGCGCGCAGAGGTTGCATTATTAAGTCGTAATATTAAACTTACTTCAACGGCAGGTGTCACTTCATCATCTCCAATTACCCATTTAGATGACACTTACTTTGGTGGGCATATTGCCGTGATGAATCACTCAATGTCAGATCATCAAGATCATGCACATGGGACAACACAAGCAGCAGATAGTGCGCCAGATGTAACGGTTCAGCTTGTTGGTGTTGAGCTTGAGAAATTTGGTCAGCCTCTAGTGGGACGTTATCCTGTGCATTTCCATCGTTTGAATGCGGATAGCTTAAGCGAGGATAGTCAACTCTTGGTGCAGGATGTTAGTGTTCATCACAGCTTTAATAAATGCTTTGTGACGCATGATACGATGGGAGTGAAATTTTATAATAATAGTTGTGTGCGCACGATTGGGCAGGCTTTTTATCTAGAGGATGGTCACAATATTGCGGATAATCAATATGTGAGAAATCTCGTGCAAGGGGCAATGGCAGCAGCATTGAAATATGACATAACAAGCAAGAATGTTGTTGATGTTAATAATAACCCGATTGGTAAGAACACTTTTTGGGATGGTGATTATCTTGTTGCAACAGGTGAGATTAATTACAACCCTTCAGGCATTCCAGATACTTCCAACTCAGGCGCTAATACGGGCAATTTCGTCGATTCTTTTGCACCAAGCGGCTTTTGGATCACTACTTTTGGTCGACAAAGTGCGACAAATAGCAATCTGCCGAATTTATTTGTTAATAACTCAGTAGCGGGCTGTCAAATCCAAGGGGCTGCCTATTGGTTTGTAAGACAAGATGTTAATTCAATGGGCGAAGTGGGAAGCACCCCAGAGGCGGATCTGTATCCTGTGTTTACAGGCAATCGCGGGCATGCATGTTATGATGGTGTGATGGCGGGCACGAACTTTTTTGTGATGAAGACGACCACCACAATGGGGGCGCCACCTAAGCCTGTCCCTGTTGGCTCAGAAGTTAATCCAAATGCTAATGCACCATTAGTAATTTTTGATAGTTTGACACTGACACAAATCCAACAAAAAGCCTTTTGGTATCGTGGTGTTTTTGTCGCAGTTAACAACAGTCGTTTTAGTATGCTAAAGCAAGGTATGACCTTACTTGGTGGTGGCGGACCTGAAGGTAATCTTTTGGGCTTCTATGGCTTAGTTAATAATTCGGTATTCGCTGGAGTTACTAACAATAATGTAGGGCGCTATATTGATTGTGAGGAGTATTATAAATTATATAGTGATGGCACATCAGAGCTTACGGCAACGGATGCATTGCCTGTAGCCATAGAAAATGAAATTGGGCAATGTGTGCCTGTCAATCCAAATGATATTTCTAAGTCTAAAGCAAGTACGAATATGCAAACAGCAGCGGGAGATATTTATTTAAATTACAACTTCCAAGGATATACTTTTTACGATGGTCCGGCACGTATGGAGAATAATCGCTTTGTGAACTTTCGCGCAGATCCAACCAATTCTGCACTTTATGATAATAGCACAGAGTCGTATAGCACCAGTGAAAGTAGATATCTTGTGACAAAAATCGATGCACACAGGATGATGAATTTTGATAAAACAGGGCAGTTATCGGCGCCGACAGGGGGCAATAATTATAAGCCAGGCGGTAATAGTCATTATGGTTATAATGGTGATGTCGCATTTTCTTGGCTTAAGGGCAATGCGCAATCAGTACCACCAACGCAATATGCCAAAAATAATCTATGGGATAACGTTAACTTCCAGCATCAAGTGTTTACCGAGATTTCTAATCTAAGTAATGGGCTTGATGACGGTGATAAACAAACTGTCGAAATTGACAAGGATGCCAGTTTATCAGGTTATAAGGTATGCTCGAGTAAAATGCCATCTAGTTGTAGTAATGCAGGGCTTAATCATTATCCCATTTCGTTGAATAATTTAGAGTACTTCTCAACAGATTATACCGTCGATGAACCGCACTCAAGAGGGCGTAACAATGCCACAGCCAGCGCACTTATGTCACCGCATCAATATGCCAGTATTAATGTGGCGTATAACGCTGCAGATAGAAAGGTAAATCCAACGACAATTTACCCATTGACGATTACACGTGATATGGCATATCAGGCAAACCCTTCTCAGGCAAGTTACACAGGGCGAGGTGGCAAAAACTATATGTTTGAAGCAATGGTAATGAATAATATGGGTTATACCTTTGATAGTCAGTTAAAACAGCAAATGCAAAGTGATCAGGCAGATAGCCCAAGCAATAAATTGATTTTTAGTTATTCCGATGCGCCTGTGCATAGCACTTTTATTAATAGAGTTGGTATTTGTGTTGGCAAAAACGCAAGCAATATTGAAATTTACAAAGTCCCAAGGCAATGGAATTCTTTGGTAACCTATTTGACTAAGTCACCCTACTGGAGTGGTTATGGGTTAACCGCCACAGGTGATTCATGTCCAAACTCAATTGACAAACCAGATAGCGCTTATCATGCCTGTAAAAAAACGGCAGGAGGATTATCAAGCCCGTGGGGTAAGGTGTTAGCCTATAATAGCGGGCAGGCAGATGGTTATAAGGAATTAAACAAACAATTTGCTAAAGCAATGACTGCAAATTATAACCTGACACCATCAACATCAGCAGATTTAACGGAAGGTTTTTATTATGATTCAAGCTCAGGCATCTTGTACTTCAATATGATCCAATATGCTGCAAGCTCAACATTGGCTAATCCGATCACACCGCCATTTGCAACGTGTGATAAGTCAAACTACAACACAACAAATATTGATGCCTTAGTAGATTATTTAACATTTAGTAACCCCGATGCGATTAAAGATATATTAACCACAGCTTGTTATGCTGAATCAGGTACACCCGTAACCTCTGAATTATTAACATGTCCACCAGAGGGATGTGCGGTATATACTGTTGGTTTTGATGTGGCAAGTGCCAGTGAACCAAGTTGTACCCCATCCGCTTGGGCAACGATTAAAAATGGTAGCTCACCAAGTTTTAATACAACCGATAGTGCAGTGACTTATAGCTCGCCGTATGTGTTATATAATGCAACAAGCAATACACAAGTGACACCGCAAAATAGGAATGTCAAAGCACAGGGCAGTATTAGCACGCTTACACGTTACTATAATATTGATCCGAGTATTACACCTGCGGTGGCGCCAACTGACGTTAATAATTTATTACCATTGGCGTCTGCGGCAAGCAATGGTCAAACCTATGTTTATAATGCAGCGCCTTCAGGCATTAGCATGGTAAGCTATCCAAGCGGTGGCGGCAACGGTGGTCATAGTGGCGATAGTGGTACCGTATGGACATTTAACACGGGTGCTGATGAAGCTGCGGGGCAAAAAGCAACAATTACTGCGGCAGATGGGGAGCATTTCTATAACACCAATGATCATGATAATAAAATTGCAAGTTATACCATTGAGCCAACATTAACAGGTAATAACTTCTCTTTTAAATATGGCGGTGTTGATAAAACAGCAACGGTGACATTGCCTAATGAGTTACAAGGACAGCAAACGTGCTCCTTAACCTTTAATCAAAGTAGTAATGGCAAAGTTACCAAAGGAACTGAAGCAGGCTGTGCTAAAATTACCATTCCAGAAAGTAATATAGCCATCATAGTCAGTCACTAATTTCTTTTCTGATTTGTTCTTATCTTTTCTTTTTCTCTAACTCACGGCATAATCCTTGCGTTTAAAGGGCGAGGGTTATTGTTATGCAATCAAAAAATAAAGTCATTATCGCATCGGCGATTGGGACATTTGTCGAATGGGCAGAGTTTAGCTTTTATGGCTATTTAGCGTTTAAATTTGCGCATTTATTCTTTCCTGAAGATAGTCCTTATGCAATGTTATTCAGTTTGTGTATCTTTGCCGCAAGCTATTTAGCGCGACCTTTTGGCTCAATTATTTTTGGCATCATCGGCGATAAATTCGGGCGCAAAAAAGCCTTGTCTTTAAGTCTTATTTTGATGGGAATGGCGACTTTATCTATTGGGCTTTTACCAAGTTATCAAAGTATTGGTGTTGCCGCACCGTTGATGTTACTTTTCTTGCGGATTATCCAAGGCATTTCAGTGTCAGGTGAGTTTACAGGGGCTGCGATTTTTGTCGCCGAGCATTACCATGGTGGCTTTAAAAATCTTGCGGTGAGTTGGGTGAGCTTTGCTGCCGCCTTGGGTATGATGTTGGGGGCGGCAATGGCATCAATCGTTTCATTGGCGATGATGCCGGAGTGGTTTTGGCGTGTGCCATTTTATTTGGGTTTTGTTGGCTGTTTAATTGGTCTTTATTTTCGGATAAGCACGAGCGAGAGCCCAGAGTTTGAAAGCATTAGAGTAAATAAAGCATTCTTTAATGGCATCAAAGCATTTAAAGGGTATACAAATCAGCTGATACAATGCTTTTTTATCGCGGCATTTGTTGGCGTATATATCTATATTTGTAATTTATGGTGGGTATCTTTTGTCATTCAGCGAGGGTTTTTAACCAGTGAAAACGCGCACTGGGCTGCAACTTTTGGTGTAGCGACTGTGACAGTGTTGACACCAATAGCGGCATTGTTGGCAGATAAATTTGGTACACAAAAAATGTTGAAATCAGGGTTTCTAAGTAGTGTCATCACCGTGCCTGCTTTGTTCTACTTATCAGGGTTCTCAAGTATATATTTGGCGCTGTGCGCGCAAGCGCTATACGCGCTAAGCAATATCTTAGTTACTGGTAGCATGTTTCGCTATTTGGTCGATATTTTTCCAGTTAATATTCGCTATACCGGCATGGGTGTCGCGTGGAGTATATCCGTTGCCATATTTGGCGGTACGGCACCGTTGGTTGCGCAATGCTTAGCGATCGACTTGGCAAATATTGCTTATGTGGTTGCTTATGTATGTGTTATTGCTTTAGTTGCATTTGTTAGTGTTGCTAAGGGTAAAACGTTCTGATATCAGTTACCATCATATTGGCTTTAACCGCATTGATAAGTCCTGGTTTGCCATCCTCAAAGACATGACATTTATCATGATCAACACCCAGTCTGTCAGCAATTAAAGTAAAAGCTTCAGGGGTGTCCTTAGTCGGGTGATCATCATCAGCGGTGATGATAAACTCAAAGTGACTAGCAATATCAAGTGCTTTCAGTGTTTTGACCACATTTCGACGCATGCCGCCAGAGATGACTACCATCGGCAGTTTCTGATAATAACGATTAATCAAATCAAGCACCGGTTGGATAGCAATCACGCGATCCATCTTCTCCTCAGCAAGATTTTCTTTTTCATGCACCATTTTGTGTAGGTCAAAACGCTTCTTATCTTCACTGGTTGTTAACATTTGTAATATTTGTAAAGTAGGGATGCCATTATAATGAGCAAGCTCGTCAGCACTTAAATTGAAACGATAGCGCTGAGCGATGGTATGCCATGCCTCGTTATGAATCACCATTGTATCGGCGATGGTGCCATCACAGTCAAAAATTAAGGCTTGGGTTTTGGGGTGAATATAAATCATAAAATTATTTCCAAAATTTGTTAAATTCTGCTGTGTCATTATTGACATAATTAGCAGGCTTTAGCAAACTTTTGCGCACTAAATTGTTGTCAATTTATGAAATTATAAACCCTAAGGAGATAATCATGACGGTATTAGTAGGACGCAAAGCGCCTGAGTTCACAGCACCAGCAGTGCTAGCAAATGGTGAAATTGTAGATGCGTTAAGCTTTGAAAAAGCACGCGATGGCAAGTACGCGGCGGTTGTTTTTTACCCGCTTGATTTTACGTTTGTTTGTCCATCTGAGCTAATTGCACTTGATAAGCGTGTTGATGAGCTTAAAAAGCTAGGTGTTGAAGTATTCGCAGTATCGATTGATTCACATTTCACACACAATGCATGGCGCAATACCCCAGTGAATGATGGTGGTATTGGTGCGGTTAAATACACGATGATTGCCGATATGAATCATAGTATTGTTAAAGCCTATGGTGTTGAGCACCCTGAAGCAGGGGTTGCTTTCCGTGGTACATTCTTAATTGACAAAGACGGTGTGGTTAGACATCAAGTCGTTAATGATCTGCCATTAGGTCGTAATATGGACGAGCTAGTGCGTATGGTTCAAGCATTACAATTCTTTGAAGAGCACGGTGAAGTATGTCCTGCTGGCTGGAAAGAAGGTGACAAGGGTATGAAAGCATCACCGCAAGGTGTTGCTGCTTATTTAGCAGAAAATGCTGAATCTTTGTAATTTTTTATAAAAAAATCTATGATTTGCTTGAAAATTTAAAATAAAGTGATACCTTTGTCGGTGTGTAGTCTTTCGATGGCAAAGAAGCCAACAAAAAAGGAATCATTTTTTAATAAAAATGTAAGTTTTAAAACAGTTGAGGAGAAACTATGAAACTTAAGATGATCGTAGCAGCGGTTGCTGCAACTGCAAGCGCTTCAGCTTTCGCAGCGGGTTCAATGAATGATCAAGTACAAAACGGCGGCGGTATTGTCAATGTGCGTACAGATGCAAGCTATTCACAACAAGTGCTAAACAACCAGCAAGTAACTGGCTCTGTTTTAGATATCCTTAATGCGCGTAAGTCTGGCGATCTAGCGCCTAATGCTATCTATATTGGTGGTAAAGGTGAGATTTACGCACAGTATAAGAATACCTCTGGCTCACCAACGACTAATCCTCGTAATAATAGCTCTAGCGAAGTTAAAATGCCTTATGCTGATCTAGCATTTACATCAACAATTGGTGATTGGGTTACTGGTTTTGCTGATGTGCAAGTTACAAATGCTGCTTCTAGTAATGTAACATTACCAAACGCATACTTTATTGTTGGTAATTTAGCTAAGTCACCTTTCTATGCGTTTGGTGGTAAGAAAGTTGTTGAATTTGGTAAGTTTGATTCAGTCACTAACTTTATGCCAACATTAACGCGTGCTTATTTTATGGCTTATGGTGGTCAAGTGGGTGCTGGTTTCTCATCTAACGGTTTAGACGTTGTCGCTACGTTGATGAATGGTAGGGGTGAATCAATGATGAACTCTCAAGCTTCAAGTGCTCAGCAGTTGAATAACTTTGCGTTAAATGCCTCTTATAATGGCAAAGCAGGTAACTTAGGTTACTATGCCGGTGCTGGTTATGTGAATGCCACTGGTTTCTCAGAAGACGCTTTGGGCGCTAATAACAAAATGGTTGGTGCCTTAGACTTTAACGCAGGTGTTACTGTTCAAGGACTTGCTGTTAATGGTGAGTTCTTAGTAACAACTTCTGGTGTTAGCAGTAATAACGTAACCTCGGTAGGTTTTGCAGGCGCCACTACGGGTGGGGCTAATAGTCGAATGTATGATTCAACAGGTTATACTGCGTTTGGATTTAATGCGTTACCTCTTGATATGTTGGTTAACTTTGATTCAGGCTCTACTGTTAAAGCATGGAGCTTAGACTCTTCTTACACTATGCCAGTAGCAGGCAAAGATATGGTACCTTATGTATCATACAGCCAAGTAGCGCAAAATTCTGATAACAACTTATATCAGTTTGAAGTTGGTACGCGTTATAACGTGGTTGATACTGTTTGGATTGGTGGTTCTTATAACTACATGTCTGGCAAATCAGCAGGTACTAGCGTGGGTAAATTCAATACAGTAATGTTGGATGCTACAGTTTACTTCTAATCTGATTGATTAGTTAGTTTAAACACTTTAAAGGTCGCAATTGCGGCCTTTTTTGTTTTAAGGGTGGGGGAGAGATGATTAGAAGTTTATATTTATTCATATTAATGCTGCCATGCGCTTTATATGCAAATGAAGTATCAACAACAGTGATGCAGGCGATATTAAGCCCATATGCACTTATTGCATTAGCTGTTTTTATTATTGCTTATATCTTGGTGATGCTTGAAGATGTTATTCATCTGGCGAAATCAAAACCAGTGATTCTAGCGGCAGGCATTATTTGGGTGCTCACAGCAATCATTGGTAAGATCAATGGAAAAAGCGCGATCGTTGAGCAAAGTTTAAATAAAGGCTTATTGGAATATGGTGAGCTGTTATTGTTTTTACTGGTAGCAATGACCTATATTCATGTGCTTGAAGAGCGTAATGTCTTTGAAAAACTAAAAGAACTCCTTCTTAAAATGGGATTGCGCTTTAGAGGTATCTTTTGGTTAACTGGACTTCTGGCATTTTTTATCTCACCGTTTGCTGATAATTTAACAACCGCCTTAATCCTAAGTGCTGTGGTGCTTTCAGTGGGCAAAGGTCAGACGAAGTTTATTTGTTTAGCCTGTATTAATATCGTCGTTGCTGCTAATGCCGGTGGTGTCTTTAGTCCATTTGGTGATATCACCACCTTGATGGTGTGGCAAGATGGGGTTGTACCATTCACGCATTTCTTTGCCTTATTTATTCCGGCATTGGTGAGTTTCCTTATTCCGGCAACTATTATGAGTTTTTTCCTGCCCAAAGGTGATGAGCATAGCTATGATTTGGTAGAGGTTAGGCTCAAATCCGGCGCGATTATTGTCATTGTAATGTTTGTTTTAACGGTTATTACTGCTGTATTTTTTCAGAATCTGTTAGATCTGCCGCCAGCATTAGGCATGATGACAGGTTTAGGTTATTTGATGTTTTTAGGTTTCTTTTTAAAGAAAAAAGCCCGTGAGCATTTTGATGTATTTCAAAAAATTCAAATGATTGAATGGGATACCTTATTATTTTTCTTTGGTATCTTACTTGCTGTGCAAGGTTTAGCAACATTGGGTTATCTGGAAGTGCTATCTAACTTCTTATATCACGATGTGCCAAGTGCGATGCCGCAAGTTTTTGATCATATCACACAAGCGAATATTTTAATCGGACTACTCTCAGCCATTGTTGATAATATCCCTGTGATGTTTGGGGTGCTAACGATGCATCCGCCATTAACCGAAGGGCAATGGTTATTGGTGACCTTAACCACAGGCATTGGTGGCAGTTTGCTATCGATTGGTTCTGCAGCTGGTGTTGCGGTGATGGGTAAAGCGCATGGTCAGTATACTTTTTTAGGGCATTTGAAGTGGAGCTTAGTGATTTTATTGGGATACTTTGCTAGTATTGCAACGCATCTTTTGCTAAACCACGCTTTTTTTAGCTAACCACCATAAAGGTAATCAATGACACAAAAATTACGTTTTTATGCTCCAAAGTACTGGGGTTTGCAACTTGCCTTTCTTTTTTTGCGCGGCTTTGTCTATCTACCCTTTCGTTGGCAGATGAAAATAGGCGCATTGCTTGGGCGCATGACTTATCCATTTTTAAAGCGACGTAAACAGATTACATTAACAAACCTCAAGATTGCGTTTCCGAATAAAAGTGAACAAGAGCTAGAAGATTTATGCAAAAAATGCTTTGAATCCATTGGTATCTCAGGGGTTGAAACGGCGATTGCCTGGTTTATGCCAAAACAGCGTTTTAATAAGATTAAGTTTGATAGCCATGGTATGCAACACTTTGAAGATGCGCATCATGATACTAAGCAAGGGGCTTTAATGCTCGGGGCTCACTTTACTTGTATGGAAGTCATTGGGCGCTTTATTGGTGAGCATTACAGCCCCTTCTATCTTGTTTACCAAAAGCATAAGAATCCCTTGTTTGAACAGGTAATGACAACATCGCGTCAAGCCTATGTTAGCCAATGCCTACAGCGCAAAAATGTCGTATCGATTGTCAAAGCACTTAAAAAAGGTGGCTCGGTATGGTATGCCCCCGATCAAGACTTTGGTGCAGAGCGTAGTATCTTTGTGCCTTTCTTTGGTAAAGAATGCGCGACCTTGGTAGCAACCTCATGGTTGGCAGAGAAAACAGCTGCAAAAGTTGTGCCGTGCTATTATACGCGTAAGGAGGATCTATCGGGTTATGATATCTATGTATTACCCGCACTTGATAACTTCCCTTCAGGCGATGATTATCAAGATGCGCTAAGATATCACCATATTTTAGAGAAAGCGATTACGGATTTCCCTGATCAATATTTGTGGCAGCATCGACGCTATAAATCGCGCCCACAAGGTCAAGCGAGTATTTACTGATGAAAAATTTAACTCATTTTCGTCATGTTTTAATACTACTAATAGGTTGTGTATTGCTATCATCCTGCGCACTATTGCAAACTCGTGCAGTAAATACGCCACAGCTCGAGGTTTTCAAATCACAAAAGCTAAAATTGCCAACGCCAACTGAGCTTGACCTAAACTTTGATGTGACCCAAATTTTAAGCTCACAATATACCATCAAGGGCAAAAAAGAATCCTATGTTGCACAGGTTGAAGTGGAAGCATCAAAACAAAAGATTGTCATTGTTGCTGCTGCAGGTTGGGGTGGCTCGATCTTCTCGCTTGTTTATGATGGGGCTTCTATCAATAGTAGCAGCTTGCCTATGCCACATGCTGATATGGGTGTTAAGCAAAGTCTGGTTGATTTTATTTTTACCTATGCGTCAACAAATGTTATTCATGAGATGCTACAAACAACTGATATTACAATGCAGTCACATAAAAATCAGCGCCAGTTTTACTTGAATGGTCAGCTAGTTATGCAGATTAACTATCAGAATCAGCAAGATCTATATGCAGATGTAAAACTTGAGAATTTTGTTTATCACTATCAAATAGCGATCAAGACGTTAAAAGACAGTTAAATTATATATCCACCCGTTCCCTGAGCTGTATCGAAGGGAATGTGTGGCTTCGACTGACGCTCAGCCAACGTATTATGATTAAAGCAATATCCTCACCGTTCCCTGAGCGAAGTCGAAGGGAGGTGCGTGGCTTCGACTGACGCTCCACTGACGTTAAATAGTAATCGTAATTGACAGCCCACAAGGCTGATTATTTTTAGCCTCAATGCGCCCACCGTGGCTCTCGATGATGTCTTTGGCGATAGATAAGCCAAGACCATTGCCTTTAGAGGAGGAGTTATCACCTTGCTGAAAGGGCAAAAAAATATCGTCTAATTGTGCAGATGGCACACCTGGTCCATCATCGCTGATTTCAATGGTAAGCGTGTCTTTGTATTGCGTGAGTCGCACGCGGACTTTGCTGCCATATTTTAACGCATTATTAATGATATTTGTCAGCGCGCGCTCCATCTCCACTTGTGAGCCATGAATAAAGTAACGATCATAAATGGCAGAAATTTGAATACGCTTAGGATTATGTGATTGATAATTCTGAACAATGTCAGTAACGATTTGGCATAAATCAATGGTGCTTTTAGGGTGTGATAAATGCTTTTGTTTCGCATAATCAATCGTATTTTTTAAGATAAGATCGATATCGTCAATTTGCTCAAAAATGCGTTCTCTCAATCCTGCATCTTCGATTTGATACAGCATAAGATCAATGCGTGTCAGCGGCGTTCTGATATCATGCGCCAAGGTTGCCATGGTTTTCATTTTGACTTCATTTAATGTCTGGATCTTAGCGATTAAGCTATCGATATATTGTGCGGATTTATGCAAGAGATGTAAGCTTGATTGTGTGAAAAAGTTACCACGAATGGCAGGTAAGTTTAGTTGATGTTTTTGCTCAAGTTCAAACAGCCTATTCATCGCCAGAAGTAACTTTCGTCCATTAATCAGATAGATAAGTAAATAAAGCATTACCAGTAATTGTAGCAATACAAATGCTGTGGCAAACCACGGAAAACTAATCGCAGGTAAATAGACAATAATCCACTCTTTCAACTCATTTGAGTAAATCGAGATAATATTATTGCGCCAGAAACGAATATTACTAAGCGCGTGATGCACTTGTTGCGAGTTGATTTGGAGATCATGACTATAGATATAATCAGAGCTGATTTGTGGCTTATCTGCAATAGTAACCACTACACGATTATTACTAAAACGCGGAATAATACTTTTTAGATATTTTTCTTCTTTGGTGGACAGTTTCAAGTGATCGATTTCAGTAATCAAATTAATTAAGTTAATCGCTTCAACGCGTTGATCCTCATTGTGATCAATATACGTATTGGTGTAGAAATAACTAATCAGTACGATGTTGATAATAAAGGCAATGAATAAAAGTAAATTAAAACGTAATCTAGATTTCAAGTTTGGTGAGTTTTTTCTAATCTTCATCATCGGTTAATCAATCGTGATGTTGCTTTTTAAACTATAACCAATACCACGCATGGAAACAATTAGATCATCACTGGCAATGCTTTCAAGCTTTTGACGCAAGCGCGAAATTAAGGTTGAGATAATCCGATCATCGGCAGCAATCGGGCGGTTATAAATCACTTGCGCGATATCATGTTGAGATTTTGCTTCACTGTGATTGTCATTGAGATAACTCAATAAGAGATATTCATTTTTATTAATGCTAATACTTTGCTCAGTATCATGGCGTGAGAGTGTGAATGTCTTGCTATCAATGCGCCAGAGACTTTTCTCAGTATGTGTTTTAGGCTTATAGGCAATCGAGAGAATATTGCGAATCTTGGCAATCAATAAGCGGGTATTAAACGGCTTATGCATAAAGTGCAAGGCACCAAGTTCATAAGATAGAATTTCATCGATCTCATCATCAGAAGCAGTAATGATAATGATGGGAATATTGAGTGATTCACAGATTCTGCGGCAATAGTATTTGCCATTTTCAAATCCAGGCATATTTAAATCAAGAATCATCAAATCAGCAGCAAAAGAGGTGAGAATTTCATCGGCTGCAGGTGGATTAGCAGCGTGTTGTACGTCGTATTGTTCACGTTCAAGAATATGTTTTAATTCTTGGCGAATAATCAGATCGTCGTCAACAATGATAATACGTTTTTTTTCAGTGTCTTGCATGGACTTGGTACTTCAGTACAATAATTGCCAATAATTATATCAGAATAAAATAAAGAATATGACGGTGAATAATGATTAACTGAAACTAACTAAGTTTATCGGTGGCAACATGATAATCAGGATCCTCAAGTACATTGACTTCAACGAGATTCCCGGCTTTGCCTAATAGCTCTTTGCATTCCAGGCTTAAGTGTCTTAAGTGTAATTTTTTGCCAAGGTTGCTATAACATTCAGCAACGTAAGCAATGGCGTCAATGGCGGAGTGATCACTAACACGTGAGTATTTGAAATCAATAATGACTTCAGTAGGATCATCCGCGGGGGCAAAGAGGCTTTTAAAGCGCGTACTTGAGCTGAAAAATAAAGGACCATGCAGAATATATTCTTTACTGCCATCAATATTGATTTTGGTTTCAGCATAGATGTTTTTGGCAGTTTGCCACGCAAAGACAAGGGACGCTAAGATCACGCCAACAATAACAGCAACTGCAAGGTCTGTCATTACAGTGACAACGGTTACGACAACAATGATAAATGCATCATGCAAAGGAATCTTGCGAATGAATTTAAAGCTTGCCCACTCAAAGGTTTCAATCACGACCATAAACATCACTCCGACAAGGGCTGCTAATGGAATGATTTTAATCAGTGGCATGGCGACAACGATAAAAAACAATAAAAATACAGCAGCTGTAATGCCAGATAAGCGTCCGCGCCCGCCGGAGCTGATGTTGATCATGCTTTGACCGATCATAGCGCACCCGCCCATGGCTTTAAAAAAGCCCGAGATAATATTGCCAGCACCTTGGGCAATACACTCTTTGTTGCCACGGCCACGTGTTTTGGTGATTTCATCAATCAAGGTTAATGTCATTAACGATTCAGATAGTCCAATAATGGCTAAAATAAGTGCATAAGGCACAATAATCGTCAGTGCATGCCAAGTAAATGGAATATGTGGAATACTAAAGGCGTGGCTCACAATGTCTTTGCCAGTGCCGATCATATCACCAACGTTTAAGATGTGATTACCTGGTAGTGGGATAAACAGGGCAATTACGGTGACAATGATAATAGCTGTTAATGCAGAAGGGATTGCTTTGGTGAATTTGGGTAAGAAATGTGTAATGAGCATAGCAAGTACGACAAGTCCAATCATCACATATAAGTCAATGCCTTGTAACCAAACTTTATGATCTAATCCAGTTGGCGTGTATTTGAACTGTTGTAATTGTGATAAGAAAATGACAATAGCAAGACCATTAACAAAGCCAACCATAACCGACTTCGGTAGCATACGAATAAACTTACCAAAGCCCAGAAGTCCTATAACAATCTGAATGATACCCGTTAGAATAACGGTGGCAAATAAGTAATTCATGCCTGTAATAGGGTCATTAGGGAAAAGCAGCATAATCGAAACCATAACGACGGCCATTGAACCGGTGGCGCCTGAGATCATGCCTGGTCTGCCACCAAAAACCGCCGTCATAAAGCACATAATAAAGGCTGCATATAAGCCAACAGTGGGGTTGACGCCCGCCACTAGAGCAAAGGCGACAGCCTCAGGGATTAGGGCTAAAGCGACAGTGACACCGGATAAGAAGTCGGTCATGTGTTTGCCATCTTGATTGGGCATTAAAAAGCGATTAACACGTTGTAATAACATAAATATAAGAAGTTTTGTAACTACCCAGCAGGTTAGATTTTGATAAACAGTAATTTTTGGCAATTTTTCCAGATTTGATGTTTTCATTTGCAAATAAATATGGCGTAATTTGATTGATGGATATGAAACTAGAAAAAATGATTCAAGAGCTATTGGCTAGAATCGACACGCTTGAGCGTGAAAATGCTCGATTAAAAGAGGAGATTGAGCAACTTAAGAAGCGGCTTTCCAAGAATAGTCGTAACAGCTCAAAACCGCCTTCAAGCGATGGTTTGTCACGTCCTAACAAAAATAACAGTGTCAGCGAAAAAGGTAAACTTAAATCCAAGGCTACCAAGAAGAAATCAGGTGGTCAAAAAGATCATAATGGTAGCAATCTTTGGCAAGCTAAACCAGATGAAGTCGTGACTAAATCTGTAACGAGTTGCGATCATTGCCAGAGCGATTTAAGTGACACAAAAGCACAAGGCTATGTAAGACGCCAGTTACATGATCTACCTGAAATGCCAAAGCTTAAGGTGATTGAATATTGTCATGAGAAAAAGTGTTGTCCGAACTGTCAGAAATATACGACGGCAAGTTTTCCAGAAGGTATTAATGCGCCAGTGCAGTATGGCAATAACCTAAAAAGCTATACGACGTATTTGCAAAATCAACACTTTATTCCTGAGCAACGCGTTCAGCAGTTGTTAGAGGATTTATTTGGTGTCAGTGTAGCAAAAGCCAGTATTGCAGAGTTTAGTCAAACATGTGCTGATCAATTGATTGAGTTCGAGCAAATGGTGTTTGATAAGCTAAAAAGTGCTCCAGTTAAACATCTAGATGAAACTGGTTATCGCATATGCTCAAAAACCCAATGGTTACATGTTTGTTCAAATGCGGACTATACTTTTTATCACGTGAGTCCTAAGCGTAAATCTCTACTGACTGGTCTAACAGGTGTGGTGGTTCATGATCATTGGAGATCCTATTTTACACTTGAAGGTGTAAGTCATGCATTATGCAATGCTCATCACTTGCGTGAGTTACGATCTTTAGCTGAAGATGGCGAGATTTGGGCAAAACGTATGATGAGATTATTGAGGAAGAGCTGTCACTTGGTGAATATATCTGATCAATCAGTGTTATTGCCTGATAAACAGGCTTTAATCAGCAAAATTTATGATCGGATTGTAGCTGATGGTCTTAAATACCATGAGATTTTGATGCCTTTAGCAAGCACTGGTAAACGAGGTAAGAAAAAACGACGAACGGGGCACAACTTATTATTACGATTGCGTGATTACAAGAATGACGTGCTTAGATTTATCTATGATTCAGAAGTTCCTTTTACTAATAATCAGGCTGAAAATGACTTGCGCATGATGAAGGTAAAACAAAAGGTATCAGGCTGTTTTCGTAGTGAAACTGGCGCTCAAAAGTTTGTGCGTATTCGCACATTATTATCGACTGCTCGCAAACAGGGTTGGAAGATTATTGATACCATTGCGGATGTCTTTAATGGCAAAGTTCCACAGTTCAATTAACAAGCTGCTGGGTAGTTACGAAGTTTTTTATAAAGGTCGCATTCTACTATGATATACACCCAATGTCCTGAAAACTCCCTATTTTTTATTAAGCCCTTATATAGTTAAGTTTTAAAGGTCTCCATCCTGGCAAACTGGATTGCCGACTTCCCTGTCGACAATGACGTCATTGCTGCAGGATGCAGGCAATCCATCACCATGGATGGTAAGCTTAGCAAATCCATATTGTTAATTTTTTGGGGAGTTTTCAGAATGTCCTTGAATAATTGACTGGATTTTTTTGGCAAGTTGTCCTAATATTTTGGACAAATTTCCATTGTGGAGTTAGGTTATGCAGCTAGTAGATAATTTATTGGGTCGCGCTAATTTTAAAAATAAACATATACACGCAGAGTCTGATTTATATGAAGAGATCAATCAAGGTATTAAGTCTGCAGCTATTTTGCGATTTGCCAAATCAAGTGGTTTAACAGAAGAAATTGTATCATCACTTATTCCGATTAATCGTAAAACCTATTTGCGTAGAAAAGAAATGGGTATGTTGGATGCAAAAGAATCTGATCGTTTGATATTGATTGCAAAAGTATATGCACATGCGCTTGAAGTATTTGGTACTAAGGAAAAGGTTAATAATTGGCTTGCAACAAAAAACCTTGCGTTAGGCGAAAGAACGCCGCTTGAGCTTCTCAAGAATTCTTTGGGTTGTCAGATTATTGATAATTTGCTCTATCGCATTTCCTATGGGATATATAGCTGATGATTGCTTGGCGTATTACGCAAAAGCGATTTGCAGATCCGCCTTTAAATGGTTTGGGTGGGCTCTTTGCTTCAGGTCGTTGGCATAGCCGTGGTCAGCAGGTTATCTATATGGCGGAGTCACAATCCTTAGCTATTTTAGAGTCGTTAGTGCATTATGATCCAGCTAATGCACCGATCGAGCAGGTGATTATCTCAGCTGATATTGCTGCAGTGTCTTTGTTAACAGCAGCAGACATTGGTTTAGATAATAACGATATTCGTGGCATGCATGTGTATGATCTGCGCGCTCTTGGTGATAACTGGCTTAAGCAAAAAACCAGTTGTGTACTGAAAGTCCCTTCAATTATTATGCCATTTGACGAGTATAATTATCTTATTAACCCCTTGCATCAAGACTTTGCCAAGATTAAAAAGATTAAGTTAACAGACTTTAGATTTGATAAACGCTTATTGAGATCGTAAGTTAGTTTATGAACGCTTTTTCTCAGCTAATGCATTATTTGATTTTTCAAGCTGTTTGCGATAGTACTCAAGTGTTTGCTCGGATTCGCGCTTCAATTGACGAATTTGTCCATTTAAGAAAGCAATTTGCCCTTCTAAAGCATCACGCAAGTCTGAAATACGCTGAGTTGTTTGCTCTTTGAGTGTTTCTGCATAAATACGCGCTTCTTTAGCAACTTGCTCGGCTGATTCGCGACGAGTTTGCTCTTTAACTAAAGCGGCATATAGCTTACGCACTTTAAGCTCAGGGTTGCTTTCGTTTAAAATCATGCTCCACTCATCAGACATGCTGCTAAGAATATCACTGCTTAATGCGTGAGAGCTCGTAAGAAGTGCTTGAATTATTGGGTCTTGTGCCTTCATTGTGCCAGTTACAGCTGATGGTTTGTCGCTAACTATTGCTTGAGGCTTTTCTTTAAGAGTTTTTGCTGCTTTTATTTTTGCAGTCGCGGTGTTTTCTGAGATAGGTTGCATAGTGTCTTCTGTGTTCTTATGAATGGTTGCCGGTTGTGCGGCTGTTTGATCAGTTGCACGCTCTTCACGCCACTGTTTTAAAAATTTACTGATAGTCGTTGGGCTGCCGCGACCAACTGTATCACGAACATTATTTATGCTAGGAGTCATGCCTTCTGCTTCTAGCTTGGTAATCGCTTCGAGTATATCTTCGTAAGAAATGCCTGGACGAGCCATGGTTTGTTATATCCTTAATCGAGTAATTGATTTAACGAAAATTTAAAGAGAATTAATATCTACAATCCATGGCGATTATAGCAAGATATTCAATTGCGTCAAACATAAGATAGGCGTCAAGCATATATTTTGTTATGATAAGGCGCGAATTTAATGTAGCAATCACTGATTGATATCCACAATATAAGAGGACATAAGCATGAGCTCAACAAAGCTAATTTATACCCATACAGATGAAGCGCCAATGCTGGCAACTTATTCATTACTGCCGATTATTGAAGCGTTTACTAAGCCTTGTGGTATAGATGTTGAAACAAAAGATATCTCACTTGCAGCAAGAATACTTGCGCATTTCCCAGAGTCATTAACAACAGAACAGCGTCATGAAGATGAGTTAGCTATTTTAGGCGAATTAGCTAAAACACCAAATGCCAACATCATCAAGCTGCCAAATATCAGTGCATCAATCCCACAATTGCAAGCGGCAATTGCTGAGTTGCAAGCACAAGGATATCCGATTCCTGATTATCCAGTTGATGCCAAAACAGCTGAAGAAAAAGAAACAAAAGCGCGTTATGCTAAAGTGCTAGGCAGTGCCGTTAATCCGGTATTGCGCGAAGGAAATTCAGACCGCCGTGTAGCTAAGGCGGTAAAAGAATATGCCAAAAAACATCCGCACTCAATGGGTGCGTGGGATAAAGGCTCTAAATCACATGTCGCACATATGTCAGGTGATGATTTTTATGGTAGCGAAGTATCAACTGTTATCGCTGATGATACCAAAGTGAAAATTGTATTTACCGATAAAGCAGGACAAAGTGAAACACTTAAGTTAGATTTCCCATTATTAAAGGGCGAGGTGATTGATGCGTCTAAAATGTCGGTTAAAGCCTTAAGGTCATTTTTTGCTGAGCAAATTGATCTAGCGCAAAAAGATGATGTATTGTTGTCACTGCATATGAAAGCAACAATGATGAAAGTGTCTGATCCAATTATTTTTGGACATGCAGTGAGTATTTATTACCAAGATGTCTTTAACAAATATGCAGATGTTTTTGCCAAGCTTGGTGTGAATCCTAATAATGGTATTGGCGATGTTTATGCCAAGATTAAGAGCTTGCCAGAATCTGAGCAAGCTGCGATTAAACAAGATCTTGAGAATGTTTATAAGATGCGCGTTGAGCTTGCGATGGTGGATTCTGATAAAGGCATTACCAACTTGCACGTGCCAAATGATGTCATTATTGATGCGTCTATGCCAGCGATGATCCGCTCTTCTGGCAAGATGTGGGGACGTGATGGCAAATTGCATGATACCAAGGCGATGATTCCTGATCGTTCATATGCTGGTGTTTACCAAGAAACAATTGATTTTTGTAAAGAACATGGCGCTTTTGATCCAACAACAATGGGTAGTGTTGCCAATGTCGGTTTAATGGCAAAAAAAGCAGAAGAATACGGCTCACATGATAAGACGTTTGAAATCACGGCTGATGGTAAAGTTAGTGTTATCGATGCTAATGGCAATACGCTATTAGCTCATGATGTTGAAAAGGGTGATATCTGGCGTATGTGTCAAACCAAAGATGTTGCGATTGAAGACTGGGTGAAGTTAGCGGTGTCACGTGCGCGCATTACCAACATACCTGTTGTGTTCTGGCTAGATGATAAGCGTGCGCATGATGCTAATTTGATTGCTAAGGTAAAAACATATCTTAAAAATCACGACACCAATGACCTTGAGATACATATCATGTCACCTGTCGAGGCAACGCGTTTTTCACTTAAAGCGATCAAAGCAGGTAAAGATGTGATCTCAGCAACAGGTAATGTATTGCGTGATTATCTAACGGATCTATTCCCAATATTGGAATTAGGTACTAGTGCTAAGATGTTATCGATTGTGCCATTGCTAGCAGGAGGTGGATTGTATGAAACGGGTGCCGGCGGTTCAGCCCCTAAGCATGTACAGCAATTAGTAGCAGAGAATCATTTGCGTTGGGATTCATTAGGCGAGTTCCTTGCATTAGCTGCCTCTTTAGATGATTTAGCCAATAAAACAAATGATGGTAAAGTGCGCGTATTAGCCGATGCGCTAGATCAGGCAAATGCTAAGTTCTTGGATAAGAATAAATCACCATCACGTAAAGTCGGTGAGCTTGATAATCGTGGTAGTCATTTCTATTTGGCGATGTATTGGGCTGAAAGCTTGGCTAAGCAGACACAAGATGCGCAATTGGCGCATGTCTTTAAACCTGTAGCAGCAGCGCTTCAAGAGAATGAAGCTAAGATTGTTGCTGAACTTAATGACGCGCAAGGTGTTGCAGTTGACATTGGTGGTTATTATCACCCGAATGCACAGAAAATTGAAAAAATAATGCGCCCAAGTGCCACACTTAATCAGGTTATCAATAACTTGGCAAAAGAGCCTCTTAGCGCTTAATTATTAAAGTTGGCAGAAAATCACGAAATGGGCTTGTGATTTTCTATAAACGAATTATAATCTCCGCTCATTGGTCGCTTAGCTCAGTCTGGTTAGAGTACTACCTTGACATGGTAGGGGTCACTGGTTCGAGTCCAGTAGCGACCACCATCTTTAAAGCCTTTTTTGTAAGAATTTCCAATAGTTTAAAAATTAAAATAACAGCTGCATTATTTTTATAAGGTTACAAAAAGGATCAATTATATCCTAGTGTGATCTGATGATTTGTGTAAATTTTAAATTTTTGCTACATGAAGGAGGTTAAAAGTGAATCTTAAACAGTTAAAAGAGCAAGCCTTTAAAAATGATAATGTCAAGCATGAATACAATAAGCTTGGTGCGGAGTTTGAGCTGATTAATGAGTTAATACATCTCCGTAAAAAATCAGGTCTTACTCAAGAGCAAATAGCTTTGAAGATGGGCACCACAAGAAGTAATGTGTGTCGGCTAGAGAAGCTTGGAACTCACCCAAAAGTCAGCACATTAGAAAACTATGCCAGAGCTTGTGGATTTAAGCTGGGGTTCAAGTTTAGTCACTTATAATCTGGCGACTAGACATGGGAGCATACTTTAAGGGTATTTTAAAATTATATTCACTATTTAAAACGTGCTGCATCTATTGATTTATAAAGGTTTGAGTGATGTTGAAATAATTGATTCTGGCGGAGGGGAAGAGATTCGAACTCTCGATACGCGTTAACGTATACACGCTTTCCAGGCGTGCTCCTTCAACCACTCGGACACCCCTCCAGAAAATTAACTTGTTCAACTCGTGGTTGATTTGTTACTAAACTCGATCATCGTGATCTTGTTAAGTAACCCGGCCTTTCGCTCCTGCTACAGGCGCTCATTAGCTCGCAGCTCAGTCGCTGCTCGAGGGTCCAATTCGCCCACTCGGACATCCCTTACAGAAACTTCATTAAGCTAATGCTGTATAAAAGCATGTGCATCCTAGCAAAGTCGATCCTAGAAAGCAAGGCGCTTGACATCTTAAAATATCTGGGTAAAGTCGGTGCAAATTAATTTTATCTCGCATCTTAAAATGCATAAAAATACAAACCACTCATTACGTGCTTGGCTTTCAATGTTTGCCGCAGCACTTTTCTTTTTTTATTGGTTTATTCAGTTATCACTTAATAACACGCTGATTGACTATTATATTGCGCGTTACCAAATCGGTTCATATGGATTATTTACGTCGATGTATCTGATTGGTAATGTACTGATGTTTATTCCAGCAGGCGTAATTTTGGATCGTTACAATAGCAAAAGAGTGATTGTGTCGGCACTTATTGTAATGTTGATTGGGGTGGCAATCATGACATTTGTCAGTAATCAGTTTATTGCTTACGCCTGTATGCTATTAGTCGGATTTGGCGGTGCTTTTACCTTATTGTCCTGTGTACGTGTGGCAACGAGCTGGTTTGAGCATGGACGAGTCGGGTTCCCCATCAGTATGGCGATTACGATTGCCTTTTTAGGAAGTTACTTAGGAAATGCCGGTGGGCATGCGCTGTTGGTATATTCTGACTCTGGGCAGGTCGTGCAAATCACTAATATTGTTATGGGGCTTGTGATTATTGCGTTGACATTACTGCTGATTCAAAAGAAACCACAGAGAAATGAGCAAAATGAGCAAAATAATAAATCACAGCAGTCAATTTGGCGTGCGTTTAAAAATTTACGTTATGTGGTGAACAAAAAACAAAACTGGCTAGCGGCACTTTATATCTCACTAATGAATTTCCCTGTGATGATTCTGGAATTTAGTTTTGGGCAGGCGTTTTTAAGGCATAGCTTTAGCATCAGCGCACAAGACGCGGCGATGATTGCGGGGATTATTAGTATTGGTTATATGATTGGAGGACCTTTATGGAACAAGCTTTCAGACTATTATCGCTCACGCAAGCCTTTTATGTTGTTGGGGGCGAGTCTCTCATTGGTGGTAACTTTGTTATTGCTTAATGCAAATCTTAGCTATCATGCGTTGTTTGTGATCTTCTTTTTTATCGGTGCGTTAACTGCAGCGCAAAATATTGGTTATCCCGTTATTGCTGAGTCAAATCCAACAGAGATTGCCGCTTCAGCAACTTCATTAGGCTCTTTAATTATTATGGGTGGTGGCGCCTTAGCACAGATTGGCTTTGGCATGCTTGAGCAATCATTAAGTTTTCGTGGTGCTTATATCGTTATTCCAGTATGTATTAGCATTTCATTGCTATTGGTTTTCCTGATAAAAGAGCCAAAACGCACAGAAATAAAAGCGGAATAAGTCTAAGGCGACTATACTCTAAGCGGTAAAATGTCCGCATAGCATGTAAAGAGAAAAGAGATGGCAAGAATAAATAGTATTAGAAGTATTAAAAGTAACAGCATTATATTTATGGTCGTGCTTTTAAGTGCGTGCACAACAGCAAATAATATGCCAGATTCATCAGGTTATTCAGTGGCGCAGAAACAGCAAAAAGAGCAAAAAGAGCAAAAAACGCAAAAACAGCAAATGCATGCAGAAAGAAATACAGATATTAACGAGCATGACGTTTTAACAAAACTGAATTTGCCGCCAAGTTGTAGTTATGATAGCGCTTATAAGTACTTAGTATTAAAGGGTGACGCGATTGATAGGATTGCTCATCGTATTGGTGTTTCATCTCAATGTATTGTGCAGATGAATAATCTTGAGGATAATGACTTATCTATTTCACAAGCGCTGCGACTGCCGAAGCAAGCATTTATTAATACGATGCTTACTAAGATGTGTCCGATCAATCGACAGATTCTCAAAGATCGAGACTTTTTATTAACATTAGAATCAAAGCCTACTATGACATCACAAGATAAAGTGCGCTTGCACGAGTTGGCAGATGTTTATGCATTACAAGCTTATGCAAAAAACGCTAGCAGTTTGATTAATCATCTATTGTTAAGGGTGAATGTTATTCCTGAAAGCTTGACTTTGGCACAGGCAATTGTTGAGAGTAATTGGGGTGGTTCGCGTTTTGCGTTGCATGGTAAGAATTATTTCGGATTACATTGCTTCTCACAAGGTTGTGGTATTGCACCTAAATATCCAACATCAGGAGTGATTGATGAAGTCAGTAAATTTACGGATGTGAGTGCTGGCATTGCAGATTATTATCGAGTGCTTAATACTTTGGCGCCCTATGCTGAGTTTAGAGAACAAAGAGCACAGTTGATTATGTTAAATGGCTATGACTTAGCAGATTATTTGCAGTCTTATTCAGGTTTAAAAGGTGACGAATATGCGACGATTCTAAAGACTGTTATGCGTCATAATAATCTTGGGCAATATGATGGTTTATGTGAAAAAATCTAGGTGCTTTAATGCTCTTTTTATATTAAATAAAGTAAAAATTTATGTGTTTTACTGTTTAGCTTATGTCAATAATGGCTATACTCTTTCTACATGATATTCAATGATTTCAATTATGTGATATTTAAGGTCTTTTATAGGATCCAAGTTGCTGTTGAAATTAAAATAAAACAAATTTAAGGTCAGTAATAAAAAATGAAAAATAGTAGTTTTAAAATTTGTGATGCCAGTGTCCACCCTGGTGAGAAAGCGACATTGGCATTGCCCTTGCCTGAGCAGTATTCATGCTCGCCAATGTATATGCCAATTAAAGTCATCAATGGCAAACAAAGTGGACGTAAACTATTAGTCTTTGCAATGGTCGATGGTAATGAATTTAATGGGTTGGAAATTGCTAATCAATTATATGATGACATCTCTGCTGATGAACTGCAGGGGACATTGATCGCTATTCCAGTTTTGAATGTTTATGGTTTGTCACATTTCCCGAAGCCAACGCCAAGTGGAGTGAGACTCAGTGCTTGCTTTCCAGGCGATGAGCATGGCAGTTTTGGTGAGCGTATTGCACATATCTTTACCAAAGAAATATTGACACAGATTGATTGTTGTATTGAATTAAATACGGGGTCACTGAATCATGAGATTTTGCCACAAGTGTATTGCAACTTTGATAACGTTGAGGCGAAGAAATTAGCTAAAGCATTCCAAGCGCCAGTGATTACTGAGGTTGAGACTAAGCAAAGCGGTATTCGTGTCACTGCAGAGAGTTTGAATATTCCTTTGTTAGTGTATGAAGCAGGCGAGGCGCAACGTTTTGACCAAACGGCTATTCAGGTTGGTTTAGATGGTATTAAAAATGTGATGTGCAAACTTGGGATGCTCAGTGGTGAGATCGATGATAGTGTGACACCTGTATTCTCAAAAGATGATGATTGGCTTATTTCATCATCATCCGGTGTCTTGCACAGTGAAGTAGCATTGGGTGAGTCGATCAAAAAAGGTGATAAAATTGGGCGCCTGACGGATCCATTTAGCAATGAGAATGCAACAGTAATTAAATCAGATCTTGATGGGGTGATTGTTGGGATCAACCGCTCGCCATTGATTCAAGAGGGGGTGTCGATTTTTAAGGTAGCATCATTTATTGATAACCAAAAGGCTGAAGAGATTTTAGAGGAATGGGAAGAGAATAAACCTGAGGTTGACGAATAATATGAGTCAAAATCAAAAAATGAGTTTTATCGGCACAATCATTTGGTTGGTGTGTGCGTTATTCTTCATGTATGAGTTTTTACTTAGAACGATCTTGGGCACATTTGAGCATCCTATTATTCAAGATCTTAATTTAAACCTTGTGACATTTGCCATCCTAAGCTCAACAGCCTATCAGTTAGTTTATGGCATTATGCAAATTCCAGTGGGTATTATTACCGATCGCTTAGGCTTAAAAAAGGCATTGTTCGTTGCCGTATTTTTCTGTGCATTGGCAGTTACTGGCTTTGGCATGAGCTTTGGCTTTGATAGTGCTTTTGTTTTTAGAGTATTAATGGGGCTTGGTTCATCTTTCGGCTTTATCTGTTTGTTAGTGGCTGTATATGACTGGATGCCACGCAAACATATTGCATTGTTTATTGGCTTATCGCAATTCATAGGTACAATGGGTCCCATGTTGGCAGCAGGTCCTTTAAATAGCTTATCATCACACTCTGAGTTGCCATGGCGTTATATTTTTTATGCGTTAGGTGCAATTGGTATTGTGATTGCGATTATTGTGCTTCTCATCGTTCGCAATAATACCGATTACACGGGAAGCTTTCGTATTTTAAAGCGCCAAGAGCGATTGCAAGTCAATCTTTGGCAGCTGATGCGTCAACGTCAGGTTTGGTATATTGCCTGTTATTCAGCATGTGTGTATTTCGCCATAGAATATTTCTCTGAAAATAGTGGTAAAGCATTTTTGATGTTGCATGGCTTTAGCTCGGGTGTGTCATCTTATATGTTAACGCTATCATGGTTGGGTTATGCCATTGGCTGCCCACTTTTGGGCTTTATCTCAGATCGCACCAGTAAGCGTAAACGCATGATGGTGTTTGCCGCAGTTGTTTGTGTGTTGTCGGTTTTATGCATTACCTATTTTCCGGTCAATATTGTCGTCATTAGTATTGCCTTTTTTGGTCTTGGTATTGGTGCTAGTGGTCAGAGTATTGGTTTTGCGATTATGGCGGAGCAATGCAACAACAACTATCTAGCAGCAGGCTTGGGTCTTAATAATGCGATGATTATGCTTGTAACCTCTTTGATGGCGCCTTTGATTGGCGGGGTACTTGCCTATTTGTCAAAAGGGCACGCTTTAAGTATTACTAATTATCAGCATGGCTTTTTATTAATTATTTCTGTGATAGCTATTGGTGTATTAATTAGTATTTTCTTGATTAAAGAGACGTTTTGTAAGTCAACCAAAGAAACCACCAAGTTGACTGTAACCACATTGAAAACAGTAGAGTAAATCAATGACGACGGTGAAAGTGGCATTAAAACGATCTTTCATCCAGCTTGTCGTCATCATCTTATTATTTGGCTTTTGTCTTGTTATCATTTTTGAGCTCTTACATGCAGCGCTTTTTTATAGCGCTTTTATACTATGGGTTATTGCCTTTATTGGCATGTTATTACATTATTTATCGAGTAGGCAATTAAACGAAATTATTTTAGTTGAAACTGCGCATACGCGTAAAATTAATCTGCACTACGGCGCTCAGTGGCATAATAATGTAACAGTGCGCCGTAGCATTATGATCGCAGGCACGCTATATTTGGAATGCCAATGTGCACAGGAGAAGCGTTTAAAGCTGTGGTTATTTAAGGATCGGTTTAAAAGTAGCAAGGAGCGTTATCAGTTGATTAGATTTTTAATATTGCATGGTGATAAATAAAATATATTAAAAATAAAAATATAATATATTTCTGATAAGAAAGAGGTGAAGATAAGATTGGAAGTATAAAAATTTTCAACAAGTTGCATAACCACAATAAGGAGAGTTCAAGATGGACAAGAAGTATTTAACTACTAATAATGGCGCACCGGTTCCCAATGATAATACCAGTATTAGTGCTGGTGAGCGTGGCTCGTTAACCTTTGATAATTTCAGGTTATTTGAGAAGCTTGCGCATTTTAATCGTGAGCGTATTCCTGAGCGCGTTGTACATGCACGTGGCTCTGGTGCCTATGGTGTATTTACTTTGGAAGAAGATTTATCACATTTAAGCATTGCCGATTTTTTACAGGGCAAGGGTAAAAAAACAGATGTATTTATCCGCTTCTCAACGGTAGGAGGCGGTCAGGATTCAAGTGATTATGCACGTGATCCAAGAGGTACCGCAATTAAGTTTTATACCAAGCAAGGCAATTACGATATCGTCGGCAATAACACACCAGTATTTTTCCTAAGAGATCCCAGTAAATTTCCAGATTTTATCCATTCACAAAAGAAAAACCCACAAACCAACTTGCCAGATCCTGCAGCGATGTATGAGTTCTGGTCGAAGAATCCACAGTCGTTACATCAAATGACGATTTTAATGTCTGATCGCGGTATTCCTAAGAGCTATCGCCATATGCATATGTTTGGCTCACATACCTTAAGTTTGTATAATGCTAAAGGTGAACGTTTTTGGATCAAATGGCATTTTAAAACCCAGCAAGGTATAAAGAATCTAACCGATGAAGAAGCAGCTAAAATGTCTGGATTTGGTGCGCAAAAAGATCTTTTTGATACTATTGCCAAGGGTGATTTTCCAAAGTGGAATGTCAAAATTCAGGTAATGACGGAACAAGAAGCGCAAAATTATCATATTAATCCATTTGATTTAACCAAAGTTTGGCCACATGCTGATTTCCCATTGCAAAAGATCGGTGTGCTTGAGTTAAATCGTAATGTTGATAATTATTTTGCTGAAGTTGAGCAATCAACATTTGCGCCAAGTAATCTGGTACCTGGCACGGGTGCCTCTCCTGATAAAATGTTGCAAGCAAGACTACTTGCCTATCAAGATGCACATCGATATCGAGTTGGTGTTAACGCGCATCATCTACCCGTTAACGCGCCAAAATGTCCAATGCATAATTATCAACGTGATGGTGCGATGGCAGGCACGGGCTTAGATATCTCGCAAAATAATGATGTGAACTTTTATCCTAACCAACAAACCAGTGCGCCAACTGAAGCGCCTCAATATCAAGAACCACCATTAAGAGAATCTGGTGATATTGGTTATTATGATGCGCAAGCTGAGGATAACTACTCGCAAGCGGGAGATTTATTCCAATTGATGAGTGAATCACAAAAAGAGCAGCTAGCACATAATATCGCCGGCGGATTAGTGCATGCGACAAAAGAAGTGCAAGCTATCATGCTCGAGCAATTTAATCAAGCGCATCCAGAATACAAAAAGTATGTAGAGGCAGCGCTCATGCAGCAATGAAGTATCAAAATATAAACCATAATTTAATCGTAATCATGGAGGAGTTTAGAATGAGAATATTAAACACACTGGGTGCGGCGCTAGCATTATCAGGCGTAATTGTTTCTTCAGGTATGGCGCAATCAGCTGCAATGAATACTACAAGTCAAGCATCGCCAGTTAATGGGCAACAAAAAATCATTATCAAGATGTATAGCACTACAGCTAAGCATACTTATGTGGGGACGGTAACGGTTAGCGCATATGATAATGGATTATTGTTTACTCCTAAGCTTCACGGCTTGGTCGCATCGACAGATCATGGCTTTCATATTCATCAAAATCCTAGTTGTGATAATGGTGGTATGGCAGCCGGTGGGCATTGGGATCCTAGCAAAACGGGGAGTCATCAAGGTCCTTATGGTAATGGGCATCTGGGTGATCTGCCGATATTATATGTTGATAAAAAAGGTGATGCTAACTCCCCTGTATTTGCGCCTAGAATACATAGCTTAAATGAAATTAAAGGGCATAGTTTAATGATTCACGCAGGAGGGGATAATTATTCTGATCATCCAGAGGCGCTTGGCGGTGGAGGAGCAAGAATGTGGTGTGGTGTTATTCAATAAAACTCAAGCATTTTATTTGTCAAGCTGAACAAAAATCTTTAACATGCTACTGTAATTAGCAAAGTGAGGAATTTCAGTGAACCATAACATTGTTATCTTAGGTAGCCAGTGGGGTGATGAAGGTAAGGGTAAAGTCGTGGACTTTTTGACAGATAAAGCCAATGCCGTGGTGCGTTTTCAAGGTGGACATAATGCTGGTCACACCTTGGTGATCAATGGCGAGGTAACTAAGCTGCGCCTTATTCCGTCGGGTATTTTGCACGATGGCGTTAAGAGCTTTATTGGTAATGGTGTCGTGGTGTCATTAGAGGCTTTACATGCTGAGATGGATGAACTGTTGGCGCGCAATGTGCCGGTGTTTGAGCGTTTACGTATCAGTGAAGCATGTCCTTTGGTGTTGCCAGTGCATGTTGCTTTAGATGAAGCGCGTGAAGCAGCATTAGGTGAGCATAAAATTGGTACAACAAAACGTGGCATAGGTCCAGCGTATGAAGATAAGATTGCGCGTCGTGCGATTCGTATTGGCGATTTGGCGCATCCTGAGAAATTAAAAGCAAAGCTTACGAATCTATTGGATCTACATAATTTTACTTTGCAAAACTATTACAAAGTAGATGTCCATTTTGATTTGGAAGAAACCTATGCATCATTATTGCATTATGCAAAAACGATTTTGCCAATGATTACCGATGTATCTGCGGAATTAAATGCCATTCGTGTCAATAAAGGCAAAATTATCTTTGAAGGTGCGCAAGGCACCTTGCTTGATATCGATCATGGTACTTACCCCTTTGTAACCTCATCAAATACGATCTCGGGTACGGTAGCCTCAGGAGCGGGCTTTGGTCCATGTTATATCGATGCGGTTGTTGGCATCACAAAAGCCTATACTACGCGTGTAGGCAGTGGTGCATATCCGACTGAGTTGTTTGATGAAATTGGTGAGCACTTAGGTGTCAAAGGCTGTGAGTTTGGGACAGTAACAGGGCGTAAGCGTCGCACAGGTTGGTTGGACTTAGTGGCACTGCGTCGTGCGATTGAAATCAATAGCATCACGTCCATTTGCTTGACAAAGCTTGATGTTTTAGATGGTTTGGCAGAGATAAAGGTCTGTGTGGCATATGAGTTAGATGGTAAAGAGGTTTCTTATCCGCCGTATGATAATGCCGACTATGTGCGTTGCAAACCGATTTATAAAACATTAAAAGGCTGGTTCGAAGAGACGTTTAAGCAAACGGACTATAACAAATTGCCTCAAGCAGCGCGTGATTATGTGCGCTTTGTTGAGCAAACTTTAAATGTGCCGATTGATATTATTTCAACCGGTCCTGAGCGCAATCAGAATGTGATTGTAAAGAATATTTTCTAATTACTATGGGCGTTATCTTGTGATTAATCGTCATGTCGCTGGCGTTTACATTTCAGTTGAGATTGCCATCGCGTCAATGGTTTAAAGTCCGCGATTAAAAACCTAAATCCATTTCTTGCAAAACAGCATGGCTTTTGTATATAATGCCGCGTCTTTTTATATTTATGCAAAGATTAGATGTTTAAAAAACTACGGAGTAAATAATGGCAACTATTAACCAGTTGGTGCGCAATCCGCGCAAAAAAAAGGTTGTAAAAACAAACGTGCCAGCGTTGAAAGCATGTCCGCAAAGACGTGGTGTATGTACGCGTGTTTATACAACAACCCCTAAGAAACCAAACTCAGCGTTAAGAAAAGTAGCGCGTGTGAGATTAACAAGTGGTTTTGAAGTAACGACTTATATTGGTGGTGAAGGTCACAACCTACAAGAGCATAGCGTTATTTTGATTCGCGGTGGTCGTGTAAAAGACTTACCAGGTGTGCGTTATCACACAGTTCGCGGTGCGCTTGATACTTCAGGTGTTAAAGACCGTAAGCAAGGTCGTTCTAAGTACGGTACTAAGCGTCCTAAAGCATAAGTTTAATTTGTATTTAAAGGAAATATAAAATGTCTAGAAGAAATCGAGCACCAAAGCGCGAAGTGTTGCCAGATCCGAAGTTTAAAAGCGAGATCGTTGCAAAATTTATCAATCACATCATGTTATCAGGTAAAAAGTCTGTAGCCGAGAGAATCGTCTATGGTGCTTTTGACCAAATCGAAACTAAAAAATCAGGCGAAAAAGCGACTGAAGTTTTTGAAAAAGCTTTAGAAGCTGTTGCGCCTATGGTTGAAGTTAAGTCACGCCGTGTCGGTGGTGCAACTTACCAAGTTCCTGTTGAAGTTCGTCCAGAGCGTCAAATGACGATGGCAATGCGTTGGATCATTGATGCTTCACGTAAGCGTAAAGAAAAAAGCATGGCATATCGTGTTGCAGCTGAGTTAATGGAAGCTGTCGAAGGACGTGGTTCTGCTGTTAAGAAGCGTGAAGATACACACAAAATGGCAGAAGCAAACAAAGCCTTTGCTCATTTCCGTTGGTAAGATTGGAGAAAACTCATGTCACGTGCGACTGAACTTAGAAAATATAGAAATATTGGAATTTGTGCCCACGTAGATGCGGGCAAGACAACAACAACTGAGCGTGTGTTGTTCTATACAGGTGTTTCTCACAAAATTGGTGAGGTACATGATGGTGCCGCAACAATGGACTGGATGGAGCAAGAGCAAGAGCGTGGCATCACGATCACCTCTGCTGCGACCACCGTTTTTTGGCAAGGTATGGATCAACAGTTTGATAAGCATCGCATTAACATCATCGATACCCCAGGACACGTTGACTTCACAATCGAAGTAGAGCGTTCTTTGCGTGTACTTGATGGTGCTGTGGTTGTTTTCTGCGGTTCATCAGGTGTTGAGCCACAATCAGAAACTGTATGGCGTCAAGCAAATAAATATCACGTACCGCGTATCGTTTTTGTTAACAAAATGGATAGAGCGGGTGCTAATTTTGAGCGTGTATTAGGGCAGATTAAAACACGTTTAAAAGCAACCGTTGTTCCTATGCAGCTTAATATCGGCGCTGAAGAAGAATTCAAAGGTGTAATTGACCTTGTGCGCATGAAAGCAATCATGTGGAATGAAGAAGATAAAGGTTTGACTTACAGCTTAGAAGAAATTCCAGCTGAGCTTCGTGACCACGCTGAAGAGCTTCGTCAAGAAATGGTTGAAGCAGCGGCTGAAGCGAATGAAGAGTTGATGAACAAGTATCTTGAAGGTGAAGAGTTAACCGATGATGAGATTCATGCGGCATTACGTCAGCGTGTGATTAACAACGAAATCGTATTGGCATTCTGTGGTTCTGCGTTTAAGAACAAAGGGGTGCAAGCGGTTCTTGATGGTGTTGTGCGTTATTTGCCAGCGCCTGATGAAGTCCCAGCGATTCGTGGTGAATTAGAAGATGGCACAGAAGCATCACGTAAATCGTCTGATGACGAGCCTTTCTCAGCGTTAGCATTTAAATTGGCAGCAGATCCATTTATTGGTAACTTGACGTTTATCCGTGTTTACTCTGGTGTATTAAAATCAGGTGATGCAGTTTATAACCCAGTTAAAGAGAAAAAAGAGCGTATCGGTCGTATCGTGCAGATGCATGCTAACAAGCGTGAAGAGCTAAAAGAAGTTCGTGCAGGCGATATCGCTGCATGTATCGGCTTAAAGCAAGTCACAACCGGTGACACTTTATGTGATGAAAAGCAAATTATCACACTTGAGCGTATGGATTTCCCAGAGCCAGTTATCTCAGTTGCGGTTGAGCCAAAATCTAAAGCAGACCAAGAAAAGATGTCATTGGCATTGGGTCGTTTAGCGGCAGAAGATCCATCATTCCGCGTACAAACGGATGAAGAATCAGGTCAAACGATCATCTCTGGTATGGGTGAGCTTCACTTGGAGATTATTGTTGATCGTATGAAGCGTGAGTTTAAAGTCGAAGCTAACGTCGGTAATCCACAAGTAGCTTATCGTGAGACGATCAAACAAACGGTTGATGCGGAAGGTAAATTCGTACGTCAATCAGGTGGTCGTGGTCAATACGGTCATGTGTGGGTTAAGCTTGAGCCACAAGAAATGGGCAAAGGCTTTGAGTTCGTTGATGAAGTTGTCGGTGGTGTTGTTCCTAGAGAATATATCAACGCGGTTGGTAAGGGTATTGAAGAGCAATTGCAAAATGGTGTAATCGCTGGCTACCCAATGATCGACGTTAAAGCGACACTTTATGATGGTTCTTATCATGATGTGGATTCATCTGAGATGGCGTTTAAAATCGCAGGTTCTATGGCAGTTAAGTCAGGTGCGCAAAAAGCATCTCCTGTGATCCTTGAGCCTTTGATGAAGGTTGAAGTAGTTACGCCTGAAGAGTACATGGGTGATGTTATCGGTGACTTAAACCGTCGTCGTGGCATGATCTCTGGTATGGATGAAAACCCAAGTGGTAAAGTAGTGAATGCATTGGTGCCATTGGCAGAAATGTTTGGTTATGCAACTAACGTACGTTCAATTTCTCAAGGACGTGCATCATTCTCTATGGAGTTTGAGAAGTATGCAGAAGTACCAAACAACATTGCAGAAGACATCATTAAAAAGCGTAACTCATAATTAGAAGGTTTGAATAAAATGGCAACAAATATTAGTAACCAACGCATTCGCATCCGCTTGAAAGCGTTTGACCATAAATTAATAGATCTTTCAACAAAAGAGATCGTTGAGACAGCGAAAAGAACTGGCGCACAAGTAAAAGGTCCTATTCCTTTACCAGTACGCAAAGAGCGTTTCACTGTATTGATTTCTCCACACGTTAACAAAGATGCGCGTGATCAATATGAAATCAGAACACATAAGCGTTTGATCGATATCGTTGAGCCAACTGAAAAAACAGTTGATGCCTTAATGAAGCTGGATCTTGCTGCTGGTGTTGATGTGCAAATTAGCTTAAGCTAAGACCATTATCTAAGCCGCTTTAAAAGAGTGGCAATTCTTAAAAGCGACCTAGTGTCGCTTTTTTTATATCTGGGGCTGAGCAATTACATTGGTAATGTATAGCTGATATAGGCGCTTAAGCTCGCGCTTGCCATTACTTTAACATCGCTGCCATCAATGGAATCACTAGCGCGAATTTTTGCGGTTGAGCCAAATAAGTAACTAAACTGTCCACCAATATTAATCCCATTTTGGAATTTATAACCAGCACCTGCAACAATGGTTGGTAGAAAATCGGAGTTACTCCTATCAACATTAGGTGTGAAATAGGCGCCCATGTTGGTGATGTCTTGGTGGACGTACGTTGCGCCACCTTTAACAAAAACATTAACGCCATTAGTGAATATATATTTACCAGCGACAAGAAGCGGAATATACCATTGATTGAGCATTGATTTGTCTGAACCGTCGGCTTTGAGTGACGCTAGATCATAGCCATAACCAAAGCCAGACTCCAAACCTACGCTAATATGTTGATTTAAAGCAAGGTCATAGCCGATCATGACGCTGCTGATTGGTCCGCCTTCTGTTTTGGTGGTATTGCTGGTAATGCCACTTGAATCATAGCTGGCAGTCGACGCAGCACCTGCTGCGGCACCAATCACAAGTCCTGTTTGGGCGCTTTGGGCAAAAACGGATGTTGATAATAGGCATAATGCTGTAATGCTTAATATTTTTTTCATAGATACTTTCCTTTGGTGAATTACTAAAGGTGAGTATAACCTTTAACAGTTGGTAAATGGAATAGAAAGATGCTTCAATAAACACTGCAAAATGGGTTGTGGCTAGTATATAATTTTCAACAATTTTAATGCACCAAGTCACATAAAATGTATCAACTTAATTTTTGCGCAGGCCCCGCGAGTCTACCAGAGTCTATTTATCAAGCGTTGAGCCAAATGGTTTTAAATTATCACAATACCGGTTTGTCACTGTTGTCCTTGTCACATCGTGATCAATTGTTTGCTGAAATCAATAACAAGATTAAGCAGCATTTGCGTACTCTGTTAGCGTTGCCTGAGAGTTATGAAATACTACTCATGCCAGCAGGAGCTAGTGCACAGTTTGCCGCTGTTCCAATAAACCTTAAGCAAAATGGCAGGGCGCTATATATCAATAGTGGTTACTGGGCAAAGGCAGCAATTAAAGAGGCTAAAAAGTTTATTGAAGTCGATACGATTGAGGGCGTGGATAATGCGATTGATCATATTGTGGATGGCTATGATTATATCCATTACACAGAAAATGAAACGATTGATGGTGTGATATGGCAAAAAACACTTGTGACTAATCTGCCGTTGGTTTGTGATATGTCGTCAAGCTTTTTATCAAAACCAATCGATGTGACCAAGTTTGATCTAATTTATGCTGGAGCCCAGAAAAACATTGGCTTGCCAGGGGTGACGGTTGTTTTAATTAAAAAAGCATTGATTGAAAATATCAAGCAAAAGGCGATTCCGGCTGTGTTAAGCTATCAGGCAATGCAGCAGGCGGATTCTTTGTATAATACGCCGGATATGTTTGCGTGGGCAGCAATGGAGCTGGTACTTGCTGATTTGATCAAACAAGGCGGGTTAGATGTTGTTACTGAGAAGAATGCGCGTAAAGCTGCCCTACTTTATGAAGCAATTGATCAGTCAAAACTATTTAGCAATAATGTTCCGTTGCATAATCGCTCACCGATGAATGTTGTATTTCAATTGCCAAGTGATGAATTAACAACTAAATTTCTAAGCTTTGCCGATAGCCAAGGTGTTTATGGCATTGCAGGGCATCGCAGTGTCGGTGGTGTACGTGTCAGCTTATATAATGCAATTGAGCTTAAAGATGTACAACAATTGGTGTCAGTCATGAGAGACTTTGAATGCTTAACGAGCAAATAGCGTAATACCATGGCGATCAATATGTGACTTAAGTTCAGGGTTGGTTAATTGTGTATAAATTGACAGATCAAACAAATAAGGCAGGAAAAGAGCATCAATAGCTTCTTCAAGTTGGAATAAATCCTTCACTGTTAGATCATCGCCGATAAGTGTCAAATCAATATCAGAACCAGTATGATAGTTTCCCTTGGCACGTGAACCATACAAAATAGCTTTTGTAATCTTTGGCTGCTGACTTATCGCGTGGGTAATTGCAGCAAGCGTTTGTTCTGTTAATCCGTAGGGCATGTTGCTACTCTTTTGCTGCTAGGTTTTTTAATGTTTCGGCAAGCTCAGTAAAGCAGCTGATGTATTCGTTTAAGATCAATGTGGCAATTTCTTCGACCGTGCTTTCATCATAAGTGTGAGAGGTTAAATTGCGACTTTTAATCATTTGCATCCAAACATCACCCTTGTCAATTAAGCCATTGGCAAATGCTTGTCTTGTCGCATCTTTTGATCCGAAAATATCTTCGGTACTGCCGCGATGTTTAAGAAAGTCTTTTAATGTTTTCCACGCAAGTTCATGGGTGTATTCAAAGGCTTGAATAAGACCTTGCTTTTCAAGTAATGACAAAGGTCTTTGATGTGCTAGCGTGACGGCACTTTGTAATTGCGAGAGTGCTTTTTGATAGTTGTCAAAGCGTTGCAGCCAGCGAATATCTGTCATTATTATATTCCTAGTTAAGTTGAAAGTGCGCATAAGGGGTATTATAGATTGGTTTCTGAAACAATAGATAGTAGAATTGGGCAAAGACTCGCGTATCGCGCTTAGGATTTATTTTAGATGTCAAATAAAGTTGAAATTATTACCATTGATGGTCCAAGTGGCGTTGGCAAGGGGACGTTATCACGCCTGTTAGCGCAAAAGCTTGATTATGCACTGTTGGATAGTGGTGCGATTTACCGCTTGGCAGCACTTTATGTGCTTGATCATGGGATTGATATAAGTCATGAGCAGTTGCTGTATGATGAACTGAGGCAATTAAATATTCACTTTGCCGTTGAGGACAATCAAACAAAAGCTTTTTTAGATGGTGTGGATGTCACTATGCGTATTCGTCAAGAACAAACGGGGATGATGGCATCAAAGATTGCCAAGATCTCAATAGTGCGCGATGCATTACTGGCTTGTCAGCAGGCTTTTGCTCAAGGTGTTAGAGGTCTAGTTGCCGATGGACGCGATATGGGGACGGTGGTTTTTCCCAACGCAAGACACAAATTCTTCTTAGAAGCGGGCAGTCAAATTCGCGCCCAAAGGCGCTATGATGAGCTTATCGCTAAAGGTCAAAAAGCCGACTTTACAGAGATATTAACGCAGCTTGAAGCACGTGATCATCAGGATCGCAATCGTGAAGTGGCGCCATTGAGACCTGCTGAAGATGCATTGATTATTGATACGAGCTCGTTAGGCGTTGATGGAGTTTTTGCTAAGGTTTATGCGGCAGTTAAGGTTAAAAATAATAACGAACAGATGACAGCTGCTATTGATGCCTATTATCAGTTGTTGATAAAAGCGATTGATCAGTTGGGGTATGCGCCTGAGTTTTTAAATGCCCCACAAAAAATAGATCAAGCTAACACACGCTTATTATGTCAAACACGTAGTTTATTCTTTCTATTGACCTATGGTGAGTTAACAAATACGCAAGCTGCTAACGCGTATGCCTATAAACTATATCAAGTGATGAAATCGCAGTATTTCGATGAATGCAGCAAGGTATGGTTTAAAGCACAAAGCTCAAAAGATGACAATGATCTGTATGAGTATGCTTTTGTCTTATTTTCTTTGTCAGTGCTATATAGCACGTTTAAAGAGCAAGTGATTGGCGAGTATATTGAGCATGTTAATAAGCTAATCACGCAAAAGTTTATTGCGGATGATTTTAAAGCGCTCAAAGATCAACATGATGTCATTGGACAAAATGCATTAATGCATCTCTTTGAAGCGTATTTAGGCGCCTACCGCCACACTCAAAATCCAATTTTTAAAACCCAAGCTGAAGCGTTATATCAGAAGATTATTGCACTATTTTTTGACCATGAAAGAAGCTTGATGCGCGAATATTCTAGAGAAGATAAAAGCGCACTATTTGAGCCAGGGCATAGCTTTGAGTGGAGTAGTTTGATTGTTGAGGCACAAGCGTTGGGCGTTGATGTTGATATAATGAGTGATCATGTTGGCTTATATCAAGCGGCGGCTAAAGTTGGCATAAATGATTGTGGGTTTATTAGGCCCAATTTAAATGATGCGTCTAAAGATACACAATATCGCATTTGGCCAATGTTGGAGTATATGCGTTATTTGGCAATGACAGCAAATTATGAGCGCTTAGATAATGCCTTGAATATTTTTTCAACGGTATTTCTTAAGCATAATTTACCGATTGAATATGTTGATAGTGAAGGTGCTGTAGGCTTTGATGATGTTAAATCAACAACAGGCTATCATTTGATTAACTGTTGGCAGTATATGTTGCGATAAAAAGAGGGTGGATGGATGACAAATAATTATTTTCTCTACTTACATGGCTTTCAAGGCTCACCTAACTCGCCCAAAGCACAAAAGCTTAAAGCTTGGCTAAATGATCAATTTCCAGAAGCATCGATCGATGCACCTGAGTTACCGATGCAAACAAAAGCTGCACTTGATCTTACTCATAAGCTGCTCGATGACGCAAAGGCTGATAATAAAGTAATTATTGGTAGTTCATTGGGTGGTTATATGGCGCACTTATTGAAGCAAACGCGTGATGATGTTATTAAGGTGATTTTGATTAACCCAGCGGCACGCTTAGATTTAATCGCGCAAATGCCTGCGTATAACCATATGCATGATGAAGCGATGGCATTATTTAATGCAATGCCAAAAACGTTGACCTCATTATCAGACTATCTGTTATTGTTACAAGAAGATGATCAAACAACACCGATAAATTTGGCGCTAGCAGTCTTTAACGGTGCACAGATCGATCTTAAATCTGGTCAAGGGCACGCCTATAGTGATATAGAGGTAAGCTTTGATGCAATCCGTCAGTTTCTTACAGTTCATTCAACGGTGTGTGATTCATAAAATGCGGGATCCTATTTATATCAATGATTTTGCCGTGTTAAATGCGCTTGGTAATAATAAACAAGAAGTTGCTAAAGCACTGTTGGCGAATGTTTCGCCATTGACGCCATATGGTAAGCTTTTTAGTGGGCGGCAAACTTATGTTGGCAAGGTAAATTGTCAGTTAAACGCATTGCCTAGTCAGTATCAGGCAATTGATTGCCATAATAATCGGATGTTGTTTAAGGCATTTCAAGAAATTAAGCCTGTGTATGATGCGTTAGCAAAGAAAACGGATCGACATAAAATAGGCGTTATTTTAGGCACAAGTACCTCGGGCATTTTAGAGGGTGAGAAGTCATTTACGCATTATATGCAAACAGGAGAAATGCTTGCCAATTTTCATTATCATCAGCAAGAATTTGGCACAATGGCAGAGTTTATTGCAAAGCTTGCTGAGGCCAAAGGTCCTTGCTATGTGATCTCAACAGCATGCTCGTCAAGTGGCAAAGCCTTTCTCTCAGCAAAGCGTTTAATCAATTCAGGCATTTGTGATATCTGTATTGTTGGCGGGGCAGATAGTTTATCTGAATTGCCGCTTAATGGCTTTGATGCGTTAGATTCAGTGACAAAAAGCATTTGCCAGCCCTTTGGGCAAGATCGTGATGGGATTAATATCGGTGAGGGTGCCGCGTTATTTGTGTTAAGCAAAACCCCAGCAGATTTAGCACTTTTAGGCGGTGGAGAAACCTCAGATGCTTATCATATTACTTCACCCGATCCTGAAGGGGAAGGCGCCAAGCAAGCAATATTAAACGCACTAAAAGATGCCAATCTTAATCCAGATGATATTGCCTATGTCAATGCGCATGGTACGGCAACACCAAAAAATGATCAGATGGAGAGTAAAGCTATTTTTGAGGTGTTTGGTGAAAGGGTCTTATGTAGTTCGACAAAACCGCTAACTGGGCATACATTAGGTGCGGCAAGTGCGACCGAGTTAGCACTTTGTGCATTGTTGTTATCTAAAGAATACAACCCAAATCATAGATTGCCTGCGCAAATCAGCACGGCTAAGTTGGATTGTGAGTTACCAGACATTCAATTAACCAATGAAGAGAGTGTTTGGCAAAAGCCTTGCTTTTTAAGTAACTCATTCGCATTTGGTGGTAATAATGTCAGCTTGATTATTGCTAGAGCTAATAAAGGAAGCTAAGTTTGTGATGTATGACTTAAATGAAATTATTCCACAATCACCACCGATGCAGCTGATTGATTCATTGCAAGAAGTTAATCAAGAAAAGGCGGTTTGTCTTGCCAGAATTACGCCTAAGCATATTTTTTATGATGCTGAGATTAAAGGTGTATATGCTTGTGTGGGTATTGAAATGATGGCACAAGCTTCAGCTGTGTTAGCTTATTTCCAGGGCGATGAAAGTGATCACGCACCAAGGCGTGGGTTTATGATTAGCGTGCGTAATTTTAAAGCGACGCGTGCAAGCTTTGATGAAGGCGATGTATTAACGGTTGTGGCGCATAAAGAGTTTATAAGTGATCCACTGGGGGTGTTTATGTGTGAGATTCATCATCAGGATCAATGTGTTGCACAAGCAAAATTTAGCGCCTATCAGCCAAGTGATAAAGAGTTTACAGAAATTATTCAGGGGAAAGTATTTTGAGTAAAAGAGCATTAGTGACAGGGGCAAGCAAAGGGATTGGGCAAGGGGCTGCAATCATGCTCGCGCAATCTGGCTTTGAGGTTGTAGTTCATTATCACAGCGATGTTGAAGGTGCTCATCAAACCAAGCATGTGATTGAGGCAAATGGTGGCAAGGCGTCACTGATTCAATTTGATCTACAAGATAGAGCGACGTGTCATGTAAAGTTAAACACTGAAATTGCGCAAAATGGCGCATTTTATGCAGTTGTGAATAATGCTGGAATTTGTCAGGATGCGCCATTTCCAGCAATGGAAGATGAGATGTGGGATCGCGTGATTCAAACCAATTTGGATGGCTTTTATAATGTATTAAAGCCTTGTGTGATGCCGATGATTCAGCTAAGAAAAGGTGGGCGCATTGTCACATTAGCCTCTGTTTCAGGAGTTGCAGGCAATAAAGGGCAAGTCAATTACAGTGCGGCAAAATCAGGTATTATTGGCGCGACAAAAGCCTTGGCGCTTGAGCTTGCTAAACGTAAAATTACCGTTAATTGCGTAGCCCCTGGCTTAATTGAAACAGATATGATTAAAGATTTAGAGTATAAAGACGAGATTGAAAAGCATATTCCAATGCGTCGGGCAGGTAAGGTTGAAGAAGTTGCGTCAGTGATTAATTTTTTATGTTCTGATGCAGCAAGTTATATCACGCGTCAAGTAATATCAGTTAATGGTGGCTTGATATGAATAAGCGCGTTGTCATTACTGGAATGGCTGGTATTACTGCATTAGGCAATGACTGGCATACGATTAAATCGGCATTGCTTCAAGGCAAAACGGCTACAAAAAAAATTAACGCATGGCAAGAAATCAAAGGCTTACATACCAACTTAGGCGCACCGATTACTGATTTTGAGATGCCGGCACACTATACCCGCAAACAAACCCGCTCAATGGGGCGTGTTGCTCAGCTAGCAACTGTTGCCAGTGAGAATGCCTTGAAAGATGCGGCAATTTTTGAGCATAAAGCACTACTTGAAAGTGGCGATGTTGGTATTGCCTTTGGCTCGTGCTCGGGTAGCACACAAGCTTTGTGTGATCTGATTAAAATTGAGACTGAAAAAACCGTGCAAAATGTCAGTGCGACGACTTATGTAAAATCAATGAGCCATACCTGTGCGGTTAATATTGCACTGATCTTTGGCTTAACGGGACGCGTGATCCCAGCATCAAGTGCATGCACTTCAAGCTCGCAAGCGATAGGTTATGCCTATGAGGCGATTAAGCATGGTTATCAAAAAGTCATGTTGGCAGGTGGAGCGGAGGAGTTATGCCCCAGTCAAGTGACGATTTTTGATACTTTATTTGCCACAAGTCAGCAAAATGATAAACCGCAGATGACACCCAGACCTTTTGATCAAGCACGTGATGGCTTAGTGATTGGTGAAGGCGCATGTACGTTAATCTTAGAGGAGTATGAGCACGCCAAGGCGCGAGGTGCTAAGATTTATGCCGAAGTGATTGGTTTTGGTACCAATTGTGATGCCAGGCATATCACACAACCCACGGCACAAAAAATGGTTGAAGCTTTGAAGCTTGCGATGGCAGATGCTAAGGTTAATGCCGATGATATCGGTTATATTTGCGCTCATGGTACGGCAACTGATCGCGGTGATATCGCTGAAAGTGAGGCGACTTTTACCTTGTTTGGCGATAAAACGCCTATCAGTTCATTAAAGGGTAATTTTGGTCATACATTAGGTGCTTGTGGCGCACTTGAGTCATGGTTATCGATTATGATGATGAAGGAAGGTGAATTTATGCCAACGGCAAATTTGCAAAAGGTCGATGCGTCTTGCGCCGATCTTAACTACATTATTGGGAATCCAAAAAAACTTAAAACAAACATCGTTATGAGTAATAATTTTGCTTTTGGTGGTATTAATACCTCGTTGATTTTTAAGGATTATTACAATGAGTAAACCATTGCTGTTTAACAAAATGTGTGCGTTAGGCAATGACTTTGTTGTTATTGATGAACGCAAAAAACCACGTAATTGGCAAGCGCGTCAAGTGCAGCAAATTTGCCATCGGCGTTTTGGTGTCGGCGCCGATCAGCTATTGTTGATTAGGAAATCTGGCAAAGCTGATGCCAGTATGCATATCTATAATCAAGATGGTTCTAAAGCCAAGCAATGTGGTAATGGCTTGCGTGCAGTGGCAAGTTTACTGCTCACGGAAAAAGGAAGTTTAGAAGTCAATATTGAGGTTGGAGGTTATGTTCATCGTTGTCGCTTGGTCGCGCATGATTGGATTGAGGTGGCTTTTCCGTTGCCTGTAGTCAATGAGAGTCAAAAAAAACTGATGGGTGATTCGGGCTTTGATCATGCGTTAGAGGTTGATGTGGGTAATCCACATTTGGTATTGTTTCGCTCGCAACATACTGAATTAAAAGATTTCGATGATCTGGGTAGAGTGTTGCAAACACAATACGCTGGCGGTATTAATGTACATGCATTAAAGCAGTTATCCAAAGATCGTATTTACTTAGATCATTGGGAGCGCGGCACGGGAATAACGCCTTCTTGTGGTAGTGGCAGTATTGCCAGTGTGTATGCTGGTGTTTCATTGGGGCTTTTGAAGCCTAAAGTTGTAGTGGAAAATGCCATCAGTAACTTAACTGTTGAATGCACACCAGAAGAAGTACGATTAAGTGGTGTGGTGAGATTGATTTTTAATGGTCAAATAGAAGTAGCATGATGATAAATATAAGAGAAATCCCTTTTAGAGCAACGATTTCAGGCTTAACGCATAGCATTAGTGTGATTGAATACAAGCATCCAGAAGCCAAAGCGAATATCTATATGCAGGCGGCATTGCATGCTGCTGAGAGCAATGGCATTGCACTGATTTATTTATTGCGTGAGTATTTGGAGGCACATGATTTTCCATACAATGTGACATTGGTGCCGTTTGCCAATCCTTTTGCCATGGATATTAAAATTGGTGAGTATACCTATGGACGTTTTGATGCTAAAACTGGTGAAAACTGGAATCGTGGATTTAAAAACTTGCTTACGGCACATGCCGGTTTAGAGAAGATCGATCTTGATGCGTTTGTTGAGAAGTATCAAAATCAAGGCTTTGATACGCTATGTCATGAGTTTTCAGAGCTTCTGAGCGTGCGCTTAGCAGTGAGCTTGCAAAATAATACAGCGCCTCATGAAAAGCTTGCCAACATTCTGCATGATTTGGCATTAGCTGCTGATTTTAGTTTTGATTTACATTGTGATTCAATCTCAGCACCGTATATTTATGCGCCAAGTTATTTGCACTCAGCGCGTCTAAAACACTTTAATAGTAATGCATTTATTTTGACGCCAAATGAACCCAGTGGCTGCTTTAACCAAGCCATTTTTTATCCGTGGTGGCAATTAACTGACTGTTGGAATTGCATCACAGGAGATAGTAAAACACCACCAAAACATGCGTTTACCTATGAAATGGGTAATAAGGAAAGTTTTGATCTTAAGAATGCTAAGCACTTATTGGAAGGTATTCTTGAGTATATTAATAACCCAGACGATGCGAAAAATACCAGTAATAAATATGCTTGTTACGAGCATGATTTTTCACGCGTTAGAGCACCCGTTGGTGGTATGGTTGATTATCAAGATAATTTATTGGGTTCACTACAAAAGCCAAATACATCACTGGCAACGATTTATGATAAAAATAGTGTTCTAGGTGTTGGTAAGCCGCAGGTTTTAAGTGTACCGCATGAGACTTTATTGTTAACGCGCACTTCGTCGGCAACCGTGCATGAAGGCGATGAGGTATTAAAAGTAATGGCGAATTGTTTTAATATTTAAAGGTTTGAAACTTATGCGAAATCCACTATACTTGCCGTTAAAATAACGGGTTATATTTAAGTCTCTGTAAGTAGGTGAATTTGAGGTATAAGTTATGGCGCATGCAAGAATTGAATTAAATACTAAGGATGATATCAAACAAACGATAGAGAAGGCTGCCGCACTTTCTGGTATGGCAGTATCGGCATTCATTATTAGTAATTGTTTGCCTAGAGCGCGAAAAATCGTTGAAAATGAAAAGAGAATTAGCTTGGATAGCAAAACAGCACAAGCGTTCTTGTCATTATTGGATAACCCACCTAAACCAAATCAGAAATTAAAAGATTTGCTCAAATCATGATGGGGCTTAAGGTTAGTCCGCTGAGCAAAGCATTTAATCGTAGCCTTTTTAATTGTGGCGTTTCTGAGCTTGATATATTTATACAGAAATTCGCACTGCAAAATCAAAAGAAGATGTACAGCAAAACATATGTTGCACATGCTACGGATAGTGATGAGATTATGGGCTACTATACAATTACCGCGGCAGAGATCATTCAAAAGGCACTGCCTGAGCATATCAATCACCCAAGGTATCCTGTTAGTGCCGCAAGAATATGCCGCTTAGCGGTGAATAATCAGCATAAGGGCGCGGGTATTGGTGCTTATTTGCTAAAAGACGCTCTGCTTAAAATTGTGGCAGCAGCACAAATTATGGGCGTATTTTCTGTTATCGTCGATGCCAAGAGCGATGAAGCAAAGGCGTTTTATAAAAATTATGGTTTTATTGAATTAACAGGACAGTCGTTGCAGTTGATATTGCCTGTGGCAACAGTTGAAAAAGCAGTACAAGAAAATCTGTAAAATAACTGGCTGTGAGTATATAATCAGGCTTTCAAAATTATCATAATGAGTTTTAGATAATGACAGCTACGGCGAATCACACTGCTATTTTAGAAATCCATCTCAATAATCGCTTATTTGTAGTAAACTTAAGAGCGAATCTATTTTAATATTAAGAGAGTGTGGAAGTGTTAAGCTATATTGACTTGTTTGCCGGATGTGGCGGTTTATCTTTGGGGCTCCAAAAAGCGGGCTTTCAAGGTATATTTGCCATTGAAAAAACGGTAGATGCATTTAAAACACTCAAATATAATCTCATTGATAACGAAACAGTTTTACCTTTCAAATGGCCAAGTTGGTTGCCTTGCAAAGAGATGACAACAAAGGCTCTTCTTGAAAACTATGGTTTGCAGTTAAAACAATTGCAAGGAAAGGTTGACTTGATTGCTGGAGGACCTCCCTGTCAAGGGTTTTCATTTGCTGGGAAACGTGATTCTAATGATCCTAGAAACAAACTTACGGATGAATATATTGAAATTGTATCGATCGTACAGCCCAAATATCTTTTATTAGAAAATGTTAAAGGTTTTAGCACTGCTTTTAAAAAGCAAAATACAAAAGAGCCATATGCCATGATCGTTAAGAAAAAACTTGAATCACTTGGTTATCAGGTTTTTCATCAAATGGTGAATGCCTCTGATTTTGGCGTCCCCCAACCAAGAGCTCGTTTTATCTTAATTGCATTTAGAAAGGACATAAAAATAGCCCAGTCTCCTTTTGATTTATTGCCTGATTTCTTAACTCAATATAAAGACAATAAAGGATTAGGTGGCAAAGAAGTTACGGTCAAGCAAGCAATATCTGATCTGGAAACTCAACATGGAGTCAATGTCATGGATAGTGTTGATAGTAAAGGTTTTAAGCAGATAAAATATGAGCGCAAAAAACTGAGTAATTATCAGAAAATTATGCGTGAGAATTGTAGTCCAGACTACTCACCAAATAGCTTAAGACTAGCGCGGCATAATCAAGCAACGATTACGCGGTTTAATCAAATTCTAAATTATTACCCAAAAGGCAAAAGCTTAACAAGTAAACAACTGGCTGAACTTGGCACAAAAAAGCAATGCTTTACACCTTTGCACCCCAATATGCCTTCAAGAACAATAACCACTTTACCAGATGATTTGTTACACTATAGTGAGCCACGAATTCTAACTGTTAGGGAGAATGCACGTATTCAATCCTTCCCTGATTGGTTTGAGTTTCAAGGGAAATACACAACAGGTGGTGCAAGAAGGAAGGAGGAATGTCCTCGCTATACACAAGTAGGTAATGCGGTTCCTCCATTAATGGCAGAGGCCTTGGGTAAGCTAATTAAAGAAGTAGGGTGAGTAGATGACAAAAAGCAGTAAGCTTAATTTTAAAGCAAATGCTGGTATAAAAGATATTGTCGGGCGCGGGTTAATCTATGATGATAATGTCGCGATTATTGAGTTAGTTAAAAACTCCAAAGATGCCAAAAGTTCTCAATCAACGATCCGTTTTGTTAATGAGACAGAGCAAACGCCAGAGTCATCTATCATGATTGCTGATGATGGCAAAGGAATGACAATTGATGACATTAAGGATAAATGGTTAAACATTGCTTATTCAGAAAAAAAAGGCAAGCGGCTAGATGCTAAAACAGCATATGCTGGTAATAAAGGTGTGGGGCGTTTTAGCTGTGACCGATTAGGCAGTCAGTTAACACTTTACACAAAGTCATTAAAGGGCAATTACCTTAAGTTATTTATCGACTGGACATGGTTTGAGGGTAAAGATAAAGATGATGAGATATCATCAATTGATCTGCAATGTGAAGTATTATCAGAAACACAATTTAAAAAAGAGATAAAACCACTTTATGAAGCGCCTTTTGCCCAAGGAACGATTCTGAAAATTACGCATTTGCGTAGCCAATGGGAGAAGAGAAAATTAAAAACACTCATTGCTGAGCTAGAAAAATTCTCCCCTTCATTAAATGATGATTTTGATGTTTATCTTTATACTAATACGGATTATAAAATAACGGATAGTGAAAAGAAAAATGACAAGTCTGACTGGTGGAAAAATTTAAATGGTAAAATCAATAATAATATTCTTAATACGCTTTCATTTAAGACAACTTATATCCATTCTAAAATTGATGATAAAGGCGAAAGCATTGTAACAACACTTTATTACCAACAAGAAAAAATTTATTGGTACACTCTTAAAAACCCTTATAAGCATTTAAAAAATATCGAAGTGGAGATTCATTTTTTAGATACGATTAGTAAAGGTTTTTTTAAAAGAAGATATGGATTGATCGCAGGAGATTATGGGTCCGTTTTTTTATTTCATAACGGTTTTCGAGTTTCACCTTATGGAAACTATAAAAACGACTGGTTAGGATTAGATTATTGGAAATCTCAAGGACATGGCAGACGATTGGGTACTAGAGACGTTATTGGGAAAATCACTATAGATGATAACGAAGAGCAGTTTGCTATTATGACAAATAGAGAAGGTTTGATTAAAAATAATGCGTTTTGGGAATTGATTGCTTATGATAAAGAAAATCAAGTTAGTTTAATTAATGGAAAAGAAAGTTATGGTTTCGTGCCAGTCATAGTACGTCAATTAGAAAACTTTGTTATAAAAGGACTTAACTGGGGGAAAATTGTTGATAGACTTTATCCTGATAATGAGAAAGTTATTACAGGAAATGTGATTGATGACCCTGAAAGATATGAGTTAGAGCCACTTAGCACGGAAAAACTAAGAGAAGCATGCGAGCGTATATTGACATCTGATTGGGATGTTCAAGAATTTGATATAAATACAAATTTAGTGCAGAAACTGTCAAATGAAAAACTAGGAGATGTACAGTCACAAATACTTAAAACGCTTGAAGTTGTGGAAAAAAAAGACCCGTTGGATTGGAGCTCTGTTGATAAAGGAGCTATTAAAAAAACAATCCAAGAGCAGCAAGAGCAAAAAGAGCTAGCGGAGCAAGAATGGGAATATGAAGCTGAAAAAAGAGCTTTAGCTGAGGATAAAAAAGTACAGGCTGAACAAAAAGTTGAAGAAAAAGTTAAGCAAAATTTATTTTTACGCTCAATGGTTAGTGATGATTTAACGAATATTGTCAGTCTTCACCATCATATTGGTATAGCAGCTAGTACAATTGATAATTATATCTCAAGCTTAGTTGGTAAGATACAAGCAGGTCAAGTAATTAGTAATGAAAAGCTTTTAGGTGTATTAGGCAAAATAAATCAGCAAGTCAAAAAAATAACGACAACGACTAATTTTGCTACTAAGGCAAATTTTAATCTGACAGGCTCCATTATCAATGAAGATTTATGCGCTTATATCGAAGAGTACTTATTAAATGTGTGCTCAGGTTTGATAAAAGTATATAGACAGTCAAATAAAGCAATTAAATTCAATTTTATTAATTCAGGCAACAAAGTTTTTATTACCAAATTTAAGCCATTAGAACTATCGATTATTTTAGATAATTTAATTAATAATTCTAGAAAAGCAGAGGCAACTAAGATTGCACTTGAGGTAATCGATATTTCAGATAAAAAATTACTAATGGGTTACTCGGATAATGGAGTAGGCATTCCAAAAGCAAATAAACCATCTATTTTTGATCTTGGTTATACGACCACAGAGGGATCTGGCTTAGGATTAAGCCAAGTAAAAGAATTGCTTCAAAAAAGTGATAATGATATATACCTAAAGAACACAGATGATGATAAAGCAGAATTTATAATAAGGTTTGGTGATGAGTAAGGACAACTTGGGAATAAAATTAGAATATAAAATTTTATGTATTGATGATAATGAAAGTTGGTTTGAATCAGTTATAAGCCGAGTTATTGAGCCTAAACATATCACAATTGACTGGAGACAAGATACAGACTTTGATCCAAGAAGCTCGAGTAATATACATACTTATGATTTAATTTTAGTGGATTATAACTTAAATAATGATCATAAAGGGGATGACCATATTAGATGTTTTCGAGATGAAAAAGGCTGTCTTACAAATATTATTTTTTACTCAAGTCAAGATATTAGTGGTTGTGATGTTTCTAGCTGGGATGGTGTGATTTCTTGCACTAGAGACGAGGTTGCAGAGGAATTGAAAAAAACAATTGAATCCTTTGGTTATAGGCTTTCAGATCATAATATTATGCGGGGATTAATTCTTGCAGAAGCAATTGACGTCGAAAATCAATTGGGGAAAATAATTTTACAAGTATTTAATGATGAAGCAGAGTTTTTTGAGAAAAATTTTTTCATAAAGAGTAAGGTGAGTTTCTCGCAGAAATACGAGCTAGTGATAAGTTATTTGAAGAAAGCTAGATATGATGGTGATGATTTTGTAAAAAGGATAAAGCATTCATTAAAGAATTTTCAAGATGAAATTGTGACCCAACGTAATATTCTTGCCCATGGTCATCAAAGCCTAGATGATGAAAGAAAGGGAGTAATTATTACTGGATATACAAAATCTGGAGGGAAGTTAGTAATTAACTTTGACAACGAATGGAAAAATACCATTCGTCAAAATATTAGAAAGCACAAAGATAACTTAAACAAGCTCTATGACTATATCAAAGAAAATCAGCAAGCATGAAAACAATCCTCTTTGACCTTGATGGCACCTTAGCTGATATTACTCATCGCAGGCATTATGTAATGTCTGAAAAAAAGAACTGGGCACAGTTTAATGCGCATATTGGTGATGATAAGCCAAATTTGCCAATTGTGTCACTCTATAAAACACTGTGGCAGTCTCAACAATATGAAATTATTATTGTTTCAGGTCGCTCTGAGCAATATCGCAAAATTACTGAGCACTGGTTGATATGGCATGAAATTCCTTTTAAGCGCTTAGTAATGCGCCAGATAAAAGATAATCGTAAAGATGCAATTATTAAAAAAGAAATCTTAGACTTACTACGTCAAGAGGGTAAAGATATTTTATTTGCTGTGGATGATCGCCAGCAAGTAGTCGATATGTGGCGTGAAAACGGAATTATGTGTCTGCAGTGTGATATTGGTGATTTTTAATTTGATTTCATGTGAAGGGTAAATGACATACAAGAAAATCTGTAAAATAACTGGCTGTGAGTATATAATCAGGCTTTCAAAATTATCATAATGAGTTTTAGATAATGACAGCTACGGCGAATCACACTGCTATTTTAGAGAATTACTTAACCGATTTATTTGTACAAGCCTTTGATGTTTTAGGTTTTGATAGTCGTTTTGCTAAAGTGCAATTATCAGCACGTCCTGAGCTTGGACAATTTCAATGTAATGGTGCGATGCCTTTGGCTAAAACTCTTAAAAAAGCACCAATTCAAATTGCTAATGATATTGTGACACAAGTGCAAAGTGATAAGGTTTTCAGTGACGTAAATGCAGTGATGCCAGGATTTATTAATATCACCTTAAGTGATGATTTTTTGGCGGGCTGGTCAAATCGTATGCTTAAAGATTCACGTTTAGGTTGTCCTAAAACCACTAATCCACTAAAAGTGATGATGGATTTTGGTGGTCCTAATGTCGCTAAACCACTGCATGTTGGACATATTCGCTCTCCCTTAATTGGTGATTGCTTACAGCGCGTTTATCGCTTTTATGGTGATGAGGTGTTAAGTGATGTCCATTTAGGGGATTGGGGTACACAAATGGGAATGTTGATCGAAGAAATTCGCAAAGTGCATCCTAATTTGCCGTATTTTGATGAACATTACACTGGAGAATATCCTAAAGAGTCGCCGGTGACGGTGGATGAGTTATCTGAGATTTATCCACGAGCTTCAGGGCGTTGCAAAGAAGATGCTAATGAGATGGAAAAAGCACGTTTAGCAACGGCTGAGCTGCAAAAAGGGCGTCGCGGTTATCGTGCGCTTTGGCAACACTTCGTTGATGTATCAATTGCTGAGCTTAAAAAAGATTATGGCGATCTTGGGATCTATTTTGATCTATGGAAAGGAGAGAGCGATGTTCAACCAATCATTGATCAAATGGTTGAGGATTGCTTAAAGCAAAAAGTTGCTGAAAATAGTCAAGGTGCGATTATTATTCCTGTGACTGAAAATGAAGATGACAAAACGCCACCATTGATTTTGGTGAAGTCTGATGGTGCGGTAATGTATGGTACAACCGATTTGGCAACGATTTTAGAGCGTGTTGAAGACTATCAGGCGCAAAAAATTATTTATGTGGTTGATAAACGTCAAAGTCTGCACTTTAAACAAGTATTCGCAGCAGCTAAGAAATCAAGCATTGCACCAGAGACTGAGCTTGTGCATATTGGCTTTGGTACGCTAAATGGCAAAGATGGCAAACCATTTAAAACGCGCTCAGGTGGAGTAATGCGTTTAAGTACTTTAATTGATGAGGCGAAATCACGCGCCAGTCTGCGTGAGCAAGAGGGCTTAACTGAAGCTGAAAAGGCAGATATTATTGAAAAAGTGGCATTGGCTACGGTTAAGTTTGCTGATTTGGCGAATGTTTATACCTCGGATTATATTTTTGATCTAGACAAATTCTCGCAATATGAAGGCAAAACAGGTCCTTACTTGTTGTATTCAGCCGTGCGCATTAAATCGATTTTGCGTAAGCTTGGTCGCAATTTGGAAAATGTCAGTACTGATATTGCTAAGGCAAGTAATGATGCTGAGCGTAATTTACAATTGAAATTAACTGAATTGCCGCAAGTTTTACAAAAAACCTATGATAAATGTGAGCCACATCATTTGTGTGAATACGCTTATCAAGTTGCTGTGCAGTTTAATAAATTCTATGCTGAATCACCGATTGCCAATGAAGAAAACCATGCATTAAAAGAGGCAAGAATCGCTTTATGTCAGTTAACTTTAAAACAGTTGGTTTTTGTTCTAGGGCTACTTGGGATAGAAGTGCCTGAAAGAATGTAGACTATAAATCGTCGTAACGCTATACCCATCGTGAATCATTTTGTGGTGTTAGTTGTGAAGTAGTTTGTGTTAATTTTAATTAGTTGGATTGCAGGCAATAGCTAGGACTATTGTCAAAATTCAACTAATTAAAAGCACGCGAAATGCAAAGCAAAAAATTCTGTAAATTGGTTTACGATGAGTATAGACTACATCCATCTTTGAAATCATCAATTACTTTTTATGTTAAAACAAAGCCTACAAGCTTATCGTCAAACCATTTTAGACCTGCCAGCTGAGAATTTTCTACGCAACTTGCAAATCATTGAACAAGATGGCGTTGCTACTATTTCGCTGCGGCTTGGTTTTTTTCTCAGTGCTAGCCAAATAGATCGTGTGATTGCGCAGTTAAGTGATTATTTATATGCTCAGAATATCACGCAAGCTTTTGAGTTTAGTGTGCTATGTGATGTGACCACTCATAAAGTACAGCCCGGTTTAAAGCCGATTAAAGGTATCAAAAATATTATTGCAATTGCTTCAGGTAAAGGTGGTGTGGGTAAATCAACAACAACGGCAAATCTTGCGATCTCACTACAAAAAATGGGTGCCAAGGTTGGTATTTTAGACGCGGATATTTATGGACCAAGTCAACCGCTCATTATGGGTAGCTTTGATAATCCTAAAACCAATGATAAAAAGAAAATCGAGCCACTATTGCGCCATGGCGTTAAGATGATCTCAGTGGGTAATTTAATCTATCAGGATTCAGCAATTATTTGGCGAGGTCCGATGGTATCAGGTGCTTTAATGCAGCTGTTAAATGATACTAACTGGGGCGAGCTTGATTATTTGTTAATTGATTTACCACCAGGGACAGGGGATATTCAATTAACGATGACGAAGAAGATTCCATTAACGGCAGCAGTCACAGTAACAACACCGCAAGATTTATCTTTAATCGACGCCAAGCGCGCGATTGCGATGTTTAATAAGCTTGATATTCATGTCGCAGGTATTATTGAGAATATGAGTGTGCATATTTGCCAAAATTGTGGTACCGAGTCAGCGATCTTTGGCGCGCATGGCGCTGAGTCATTGGCGTCACAGTTTGATTTACCATTTTTAGGTGCCTTGCCATTGGATATATCTATTAGAGAAGATGCCGATAAGGGGCAGCCAACAGCAAATAAAGACAATAAAATTGCCAAAGTTTATGAGCGAATTGCGTTAAAGCTTGCGGCTAATATGGCGAGCTTGCCAAAAGCGATGATGATCAATATGCCGAGTGTTAAAGTTGAGTTTAGTGAAAATAGTAAAAATAGTGAAAATAAGTAAGGAGTAAAAAGTGTCCATCAAATCAGATAAGTGGATTAAAAAAATGGCGATGGAGCAAGAGATGATTGCCCCATTTGAAGCTGGGCAAGTACGTCACAATGAGCAGGGTAAAATCGTATCATTTGGCACATCAAGCTATGGCTATGATGTTAGATGCGCTAATGAATTTAAAATCTTTACCAATATCAACTCAACGATTGTTGACCCGAAAGACTTTGATCATAACAATTTTATCGATTTTGTCGGCGATGTTTGCATTATCCCACCGAATTCCTTTGCATTAGCGCGCACGGTTGAATACTTTAAAATTCCGCGTGATACATTGGTTGTGTGTTTAGGTAAATCAACGTACGCGCGTTGCGGCATTATTGTCAATGTCACCCCTTTAGAGCCAGAATGGGAAGGGCATGTGACGCTTGAGTTTTCAAACACCACGCCATTGCCTGCTAAGATTTATGCCAACGAAGGGGTCGCGCAGATGCTATTTTATCAATCTGATGAAGTATGTGAGACATCTTATAAAGATCGTGGTGGTAAATACCAAGGTCAGACGGGTGTGACGCTACCGCGCACGTAAATAACCAAAGGATAGTTATCGACAGCGCCTATATTTTGCGCTAGAATGCGCGGTTGAAATTGCTAGGGCATTTTAATTGACCGAAATTTATTTTTGGCGTAGAATCTGCGCCTTGCATGAATGTGGCAGATTTGCAGTAAATTTTATAAATACAAATACAAACTGAGGATAATACGATGAAAAGAACGTTTCAACCAAGTAACTTAAAAAGAAAAAGAACTCACGGTTTCCGCGCACGCATGAAGACGCTAAGCGGTCAGAAAGTGATTCGCAACAGACGCGCTAAGGGCAGACATAAGCTTGCCGCTTAATAGCTTAGCCAAAGAATTTATCTTAGATGCTAAGGGTTTTTCACTTGGCTTTTCGCGTATCTGTCAAAAAGTTCATACCAAACACTTTTCTTATTTGATTGCTAAAGGTGAGGATCTACACTCAGGTGTCGGTGTTATCACAGGCAAAAAAAAAGTTAAAAGAGCTGTGCAGCGCAATTTGTGTCGCCGCTTAAATAAAGAGATGTTTCGCCAGCATAAGGCGTTGTTTGAGAAGACGATGTTGATCGTTGTTACAAATCACAATGCCGCACGCGCGACAAAGGAGGAATTGTGGCACTCTATCAACGAATTTCTCGCAAAATACGCTTAATTATTGCGTTTCCTTTTATTGTTCTCATTCGTTTCTATCAAGTAGCGATTAGCCCATACCTTGGACCTCGCTGTCGTTTCTATCCAACTTGTTCACAATATGCGCTAGAAGCAATTAAATTGCATGGTTTAGTGTTTGGGCTTTGGCTAATGACAAAAAGACTGCTAAAATGCCACCCAGCTTGCAAAGGCGGTTACGATCCAGTGCCAACTAAAGAAAAGGTTAAAAAAGGGTAAAAAGGTTAAGTATAATGAAGTCAAACTACGTGAGAATATTCTTGATCGCGCTTATTGTCGTGATTTTTATGTCGTTGATGGCGCGCTGGGAGGAGATGTATGCGCCTAAGCAGCCTGCGAAAGTTGATACCTCAGCACAAACAACAGCAGTGCAAAAAGATAACAAAGATGTTGATGCAAATAATACAGCTGATCAAAGTGTAACGACGGATGTCACTAAGCAAAACTTTAATAAGACAGACCTAAAACCTATTACATTAAATACAACGGTGTTTAGTGATCTGCAAATTAGCCCATTAAATGGTGCGATTATTAATGCTGCATTGAAAGATTATAACGTGAGTTTAACGGATAAAAACCCGATGCCGATGTTAAATAATACAGCGGGTAGCAAATACATTGCGCAAAGTGTTATTTACATTAACGGTCAGCCACAAAGTATTGTTTTTGGTCAAGAACATACAGCTAAAAAAGATGATCAAACGATGGTGACTTTGAAGGCAACTGTTCAAGGCTTAGATGTTACACGTCAGTATATTATTAACGATACCACCTATGAAATCACGCTTAAGCAAAGTGTTAAAAACACCACCAAAGCGCCATTAAGCGTTAGTTTTGACAATGAAATTACGCGTCAAGTGAAGCCTGAGAGTCATAGCTTTAGTATTTTAGATGCGCACTCTTATTCTTTCCAAGGTGTTGGTTTGTCCTCATCGCAACGCACTTTCCAAAAAGAATCATTTGCAGATTTGGCTAAATCCAATGAAAAAGTCGATGTTTCAACCAATAAAGGTTGGGCGGCGATGATTCAGCATTATTTTGTCAGTCTTTGGGTGCCAAATAATCCAGGTACAAGCTTTAGCGTTTATGCCAATAAACTTGCCGATAACACTTATCAATCAGGGGTTAAGACGCAACCTGTTGTATTAAATGCTGATCAAAGCGTTGAGAATACCAATATCCTTTATACAGGCCCTACAATTACCAAGAATCTTGAAGCGATTGTTAAAGACTTCGGTGCTAATAAGCCAGATGGTTTAGATAAGCTCGTAGATTATGGCATGTTGTCATTTATCTCCGTGATTATCTTTTGGTTGATGACGATTATTCATGGCGTTGTCGCCAACTGGGGATTATCAATTATATTGGTCACGGTTTTAATTAAATTGTTGTTTTACCCATTGTCTGCCAAAAGCTATAAGTCAATGGCAAAAATGCGTATGTTGCAACCGCGCATGAAAAAACTGCAAGAGCTATACAAGGGTGATCGCCAGAAGCTTGGACGCAAGATGATGGAGATGTACAAAGAAGAGAAGGTGAACCCTGCAAGTGGCTGTTTACCGATCTTGATTCAGATTCCTGTTTTTATCGCGCTTTACTGGGTGTTATTGGAAAGTGTGCAGCTGCGTCAAGCGCCATTTATCTTCTGGATTCATGACTTAGCATCTAAAGATCCGTATTTTATCCTGCCGATTTTGATGGGTATCTCGATGTTTGTGCAGCAGAAAATTAGCCCAACTTCAGCCGATCCAACACAAGCAAAAATCATGATGTTAATGCCGGTGATTTTTACGGTGTTCTTTGCATCATTCCCATCAGGCTTGGTATTGTACTGGTTGACAAACAACGTGATCAGTATTGCGCAACAGTGGTATATCACTAAGAAATATACAGCGATTTACAAAGCAAAACGCGCTTAATCAAAAAAACTTCTAGACATTTATCTCAAAATATATAAAATGCCCTTCGTCTGACGATAATAGCAAGTTGGCACCACCTGATTCCATTCCGAACTCAGAAGTGAAACAGCTTAGCGCTGATGATAGTGTGGCATTCGCCATGTGAAAGTAAGACATCGTCAGGCATCTCAAAAATTCCCAAGTTTTTATACAGTGTATTATTCCATTAATATTTTCATATAGATTAAACCATTTGATTGATGCTTATTATAAGCGGTGCGAATTTTATCGATTAATGTTTGCAGCTATTGATTGTTTTCTCATAAATAAATGGCGTTACGCACTTTAGAAAAGCTGTGGTTTTATAAACACCCCGTCAGCCTACGGCTGCCACCCCTCTTGCAAAGAGGGGAGTTAGGCAAAGCTTGATGATTCCCCTCTTTGCAAGAGGGGTGCCGAGCTTGCGAGGTGGGGTGTTGAAATAGCAAAAGTACGTAACTACAGTAAATAAAAAACAAAGATGAAGATCCTATGTCTTATATCTTATAAATACGTTTTAGTAATGGTGATAAGATCAGGACGATAATGCCAACAGCTAAAGCAACAAGTGCTAAGTGGTAAAATACATTGAAATAAGCAGCAGCTTGTTCGGTGCCATTACCGCCAACATCGGTAAATGTTGCAATATAGCTGGCAAAGTAGTTACTAAAAGATGATTTAATGCCCCATACACCAAATAATACCGCAACGACATCAACTGGTGAGACTTTGCTGATTGCAGCCAGTCCTGTTGGGCTGCAAGCTAGCTCACCCATGGTAATCAGCAGATAGCTGCCAACGATCCATAGCAATGAAATAGGTGAGCCTTGCATTGCTTCATAAGCGCCAAGTGTTAAGACGCCCATTGCCGCACTTGTTAATAAGATCCCGCTACCCATTTTGGCAAATACGGTTGGGTTCCACTTTGACCAAAGTGCAGCAAAGAAAGGAGCAAGCACAATAATGAAAAATGGATTTAAAGACATCGTGCTTGCCGATGAAATTTCAAAACCAAATAAGTTAAGATCAACTAGACGTTCGGTAAAGAGTAGAACACTCGTGGCCTTTTGCTCAAAAAGGGCAAAGAAAATCATAATGATAAACGACATTTTGACAACTGCTAAAATCGCCAGAATATATTCCTTACCACCTTTGATCGCTTTGTAGAGTAAATATAAGCCAACGAAGCCTGCTACGATATACAGTAGCTTTGAAGTATCTGTTGGGTGAGCAATAAAGTAAGTAAAGACGATCACGGACAACAGTGCGCCAACGATTGCTAAAATGCGCGTTAATTTAGAAGCGCTAAATTGATCTTTGGGTAGCACGCCTTTCTTTTGACCTAATAGAAAAACAACTAACCCTAATGCCATTCCGACAGCGGCGGCACCAAAGCCAACATGCCAACCAAAGTATTTTGCGAGCATTGGTACTAAGAGCACAGCAAAGAATGAACCGAAGTTTACTGCCATATAAAACAGAGTGTAACCCGCGTCGCGACGCTTATCACCTTTGTCATATAATCTGCCGATGCTTGCTGCCATTGATGATTTGAAAAAGCCCGTTCCAGCCACAACAAAGGCAAGACCAACGAAGAAACTTGCCTCAACCGTCAAGAGCAAGTGACCGATCACGATTAGCACACAGCCATATTTAACACTTGTTGTATGCCCAAGGTAAGCATCTGAAATATAGCCGCCAATCACAGGTGCCATATAGACGAAGGCGACATACGCACCATAAGTTAAATAAGCATCGGTATCACTCATGCCCCAGTATTCGCTGGTTAGATATAGAATCAATAGTGCGCGCATCCCATAGTAGCTAAAGCGCTCCCATACCTCAACGCCAAATAAATACCATAAACCATGTGGTTGATTTGCTGTTAGTGCTTTCAAATGTATCTCTCCTCTTTTGAATTCATTTCAGAGTGTAAGTAAATTTTACTGTAAAAGCATGTTTTTTATTTTGTATGCATTTGAGTCTAGTCAAAATGTTTGACAAGTGATTAAGAAAATTGGCTATGACTATGTTCCTGACCACTTTTATTGTGTAAGCGTTGGCTGAGCGTAAGTCGAAGCCTCTATGAAATGTTGTTTTCCTAAGCTTACCCTTCGACTTACGCCCAGGGTGCGGCGAGCGCTTGTGGGTGAATATTTAGTATTAGCCAGAAAATTTTAAACTTAAGTCTTGCAATTTAAAAAAGATTTGCTAATATGTCCCACAGTTGACGCGGGGTGGAGCAGCCTGGTAGCTCGTCGGGCTCATAACCCGAAGGTCGTTGGTTCGAATCCAGCCCCCGCTACCAACCTAAAAAGAATTTGAGAAATTGCGGGCCCTTATGGGCCTTTTTGTTTTGTAGATAAAAAGGACTCATAGTAGTCCTTTTTTTATATCCCAAGGAGTGTGTTGGAATGTTGGTTGATCAGTTAAAAGCGCTTATTGCGCCAGAAGTAGAGAGCCTTGGATTTATTTTATGGGGGATTGAAATGGATGCGTATTCTGCAGATACCGGCAGCATGACCTTGCGTATTTTTATCGATCATGAAGAAGGCATTTCAATTGATGACTGTCAAGAAGTCAGTCGTGCAGTTGGTGCAATTTTAGATGTTGAAGACCCAATCAGTGGCGCTTATTCGTTGGAAGTATCTTCTCCAGGGGTGAATCGTCGCGTGTTTAATGCGGTACAGGCAAAAGCCTTGGAGGGTTTTGAGGTTAAAGTGCAATTGCATCAAGCAACAGAGAATAATCGTCGTCGCTTTAAAGGGGTGATTATCTCAGTAGACAATGATGATGTGTTTGTTAAAACAGAAGAAGACGAAGAAATTCGCTTTGATTTTCACAATGTTGACAAAATGCGCGTTGTGCCAAAGTTTTAATCTTTAATAATGTGGATATAGGTGAAAGTTATGAGTAAAGAGTTACTACTGGTTATTGAAACCGTTGCTAATGAGAAGGAAGTCTCAAGAGATTTACTTTTTTCAGCCATGGAAGAAGCCTTGGCGATGGCAACTAAAAAGCGTTTTGAAGAAGATGCCGAAATTGTCGTTAAGATTGATCGCAAAACAGGTGATTATGAAACATATCGTCAATGGCAAATCGTTGATGAAGATCATGAGATTGAGAATTATGCAGCCGAGCTGTATGTTGATGTCGCTCAAGAGAAAGGGCATAACGTCGTCGTTGGTGATGTGCTGATGGAACCCGTTGAATCAGTTGAGTTTGGACGCATTGCCGCGATGACTGCTAAGCAAATCATCATGCAAAAAGTGCGTGATGAAGAGCGTCGTTTAATGGTGGCAAAGTTTCGCGATAAAGTTGGCAAGATTGTTTACGGTGAAGTTAAGCGCACTACGCGTGATTTTTTAATTATTGATTTAGGTGAAGACGCTGAGGGTGTGTTGCCTAGAAAAGAGCTATTACCTAAAGAGAATTATCGTTTAAATGATAAATTACGCGCTTGTATCTTACGCATCGATGATGATGGTAAAGGACCACAAATTATTTTGTCACGTGCTAACAAGAAAATGTTGCATGCTTTATTGATTCTTGAAGTGCCTGAAGTTGCTGAAGAGTTGATGGATATCGTTAGTATTGCGCGTGACCCAGGTTCGCGTGCTAAGGTGGCGGTGAAATCAAATGACAAGCGTATTGATCCTGTGGGCGCATGTGTTGGGATGCGTGGCTCACGTATTCAAGCGATCACAAATGAATTACAAGGTGAGCGTGTCGATATCGTATTATGGGATGATAATCCAGCGCAATTTGTAATGAATGCGTTAGCACCCGCTGAGGTAACGTCTATCGTGCAAGATGAAGATAAGCAAGCGATGCAGGTTGCAGTCAAAGAGGATCAGTTATCACAAGCAATTGGTAAAAGCGGGCAAAATGTGCGTTTAGCAACTGCTTTAACGGGTTGGCATATCAATGTCATCTCAAGTACCGTGGCTGAAAAAGCGCAGCAGGAAGAAGAAGAAAAAACCATGCAGCTCTTTATGGAAGCATTAGATATCGATCAAGATATTGCCGAAGTTTTGATTGAGGAAGGTTTCACCAGTCTTGAAGAAGTCGCATATGTGGCACGTGAAGAAATGCTTGAGATTGAAGGTTTTGATAATGAAATCTGTGAAGAGCTACAAGAGCGTGCCAAAACAGCCCTTATTTCACAGGCATTAGCTGCCAATAAACCTGCTGATGACCTTTTAAATATGGAAGGAATGACTGCTGAATGGGCAGATGCGCTAGCGCAAAAAGATGTGATTACAATGGAAGATTTGGCTGAATTGGCGGTTGATGATTTACGCGAAATTATTTCGATCTCTGAAGATGAGGCAGCAGCTTTGATTATGACTGCGCGCGCGCCTTGGTTTGAAGAGGATAACGAGAAGTAGGAGAAATGTGATGGCAGAGATGACAGTGGCGCAACTAGCCAAACTAATTAAAATTAATGAAAGTGTACTACTTGAGAAGTTTGAACAATCAGGTGTACATAAAAAAAGTATCAATGATTTAGTAACTGATGCCGAAAAAAACCAGCTTCTTAGTTTTATCCAAGGTGGTTCGACAGAGAAAAAATCATCAGTAACTTTGCAAAGAAAGACGACTAAGCAGTTGAAAGTCGCCGGAAATCGCAAGGTAAATATTGAAGTGCGTAAAAAGAAAACGCTTGTTGCGCCAGTACTTGATGTTGCTGATGAGCAACTCGAGGATGAAGTACTTCTTGGCAAACAACATGAGTCAGTTGATAGTGAGCATGTGAGTGATGATACTCATCATGAATCAGCGATTGAATTAGAGGCGACACAAGACGCTATTACAGCAAATGATGATGTGACAGAAGAAGTAGTGGTGTCTGAGCAGCCTCAAGCAGATCAAGCAGCAGAAGCAGTGACTGTTGATGATGTGTCTTCAGAAACAAAAGAAGTGAAAGAAGTGAAAGCGCAGGCGGGTAAATCTATTCCTAAACCTAAAAAGCTAGAAAAACCAACAAAGATTGAGAAGCCAACGGTGGTTGATGAAGCTATAGATGAAGCAACAAATAGTGGCTTTATGATTACTGAAAAACCGGCTGAAAAGCCAAAAAATAATGGTTTTAAAATCACTTCAAGACCTTCGGTTGTTGAAGATAAAGAAATCGCTGATAACAACTCAGTTAATGAGGCAAAAGCTACGCATAAAAAAGTGCTTGATAAAACAAAGCGTAGAGCGGATGAAGATGAAGATAATGATTCACGCAAAGGTGCTAAAAAATCAAAATCAGCAGCAGCGAAGAAAGGTTCACGCGGCATGTATGATGATGAGGATGATTATGGTTCAGGATTTTCACGTAAATCATCTAAGCCAAAGAAATTGCAACTAAACAAAGTCAAAACGCAGCAATTTACTAAGCCAGTTGAAAAAGTGATGAAACAAGTAGTGCTTTTTGAAGGTATCACAGTTAATGAACTGGCACAAAAGATGGCAGTAAAAGCAGCTGAGCTTATCAAAGTGCTATTTAAAATGGGTGTAATGGCGACGATTAACCAACCATTGGATCAAGAAACTGCGATTTTGATCGTTGAAGAGTTGGGGCATGAATATACATTGCATCGTGATGACACATTAGAGGAAACGGTTGTCGTAGACTCATCAAATCAAGAAGCAATATCACGCGCACCTGTGGTGACAATTATGGGGCATGTTGACCATGGTAAAACCTCCCTTTTGGATTATATTCGTAAAACACGTGTTGCTGTGGGTGAAGCCGGTGGGATTACACAGCATATTGGTGCTTATTCGGTAACAACACAAAAAGGTCAAATTACATTCTTGGATACTCCAGGGCATGAAGCATTTACTGCCATGCGTGCTCGTGGAGCGGGAAGTACGGATATTGTTATTCTTGTGGTAGCGGCCGATGATGGTGTGATGCCGCAGACAAAAGAAGCGATTCAACACGCGCGCGCTGCCGGTGTACCGATTGTCGTTGCAGTGAATAAGATGGATAAGCCAGATGCTGATCCAGATCGCGTTAAAACGGAACTTTCACAGCTTGATGTTATTTCTGAGGAATGGGGCGGAGATGTGATGTTTGCTCACGTTTCAGCGAAATCAGGGCTTGGAATTGATACGCTGCTAGATGCCGTGTTATTACAAGCTGAAGTATTAGAGCTTAAAGCGGTTGATAAAGGTTTAGCAAAAGGTGTCGTTATTGAATCACGTTTAGATAAAGGACGTGGTGCCGTTGCTTCTGTGTTGGTGCAAAGTGGCGAGTTAAATCAGGGTGATATCGTATTATGCGGTACGGAATACGGACGTATTCGGATGATGATGAATGACCTTGGGCAAAAAATTGACACGGCAGGTCCATCAACACCGGTTGAAATCTTAGGTCTTTCGGGTGTGCCGAATGCTGGTGATGAGATGGTTGCGGTTAAAGATGAGAAAACAGCGCGTGAAGTTGCTGAATATAGATCGCAAAAGAAAAAAGATGAGCGCTTAAAGCAGCAGCAAGCCAGTAAGTTATCAAGCTTATTTGATCGCATGGGTGAGTCAACGGGTGAGCGTCAAACTTTGAATGTCATTGTTAAAGCAGATGTTCAAGGCTCAGTTGAAGCAATTCGTGAATCATTAGTTAAGCTTAGTAATGATGAGATCAAGGTTGATGTGATTGCATCAGGTATTGGTGGAATTACCATCTCTGATGTGTCTCTTGCCGTCGCTTCTCAAGCGGTGCTTTTTGGTTTTAACGTGCGTGCGGATGCAACGGCGAGAAAACAAGCTGAGACTGATGGTATTGAACTGCGTTATTACAGCATCATTTATGATTTAATCGATGATGTGAAACAAGCGATGTCAGGGATGTTATCACCTGAGTTAAGAGAGCAAATCATTGGTGTTGCTGAAGTGCGTGATGTCTTTAGATCATCAAAGTTTGGTTCGATTGCTGGTTGTATGGTTATTGATGGTGTGATTAAACGTCACAACCCGATTCGTGTATTGCGTGATCAAGTGGTGATTTATGAAGGATCTTTAGAGTCGTTAAAACGCTTCAAAGATGATGCTGTTGAAGTTAAGAAAGGCATAGAGTGCGGTATTGGCGTTAAGAACTACAATGACGTTAAAGTTGGTGACCAGATTGAAGTCTTTGAAACGGTTGAAATCAAGAGAGAGATATAATTATGGCAAGTAATTCACGCGTTGAGCGTGTTGGTGATGAGATTCAAAAGATCATCGTCGCATTGCTAGCAACTAAGGTGCGTGACCCGCGCTTGCAATGGGTTTCCATTACTGGCGTTGAGGTCTCTAAAGATTTATCTTATGCCAAGGTGTTTTTCTCATCATTAAGCACGGAAACGCATCCATCACAGGTGCTGAAAGCACTAGAATCAGCCAAGGGCTTTTTCCGTACAGCGCTTGCCAAAGAGCTGCGTTTGCGTGTCGCACCGGCTTTGCGCTTTTTCTATGATGAATCATTAGCCTATGGTAATAAAATGAATTCGTTAATTGAGAAAGCTCGTCAGGAAGACGAGAAATTTATTCAACAGGAAGAAAATCAAAATGAAAGTAATGATCACAAGGATGGTGATCATGATGAACTGCGCGAAAGGTTGCGTTGATCGCGTATCAGCATTTGTTCTTTAGACCTAAATAAGCTATAGTGCCAAGCAGAAATATCAAGAGTACTTAAGTTCTAGAATTATGGTTCCTGTCATTGCTATAGTCGGTCGTCCGAATGTCGGTAAATCGACACTTTTTAATGCCTTAACACGCACGCGTGATGCGTTGGTTTACGATATGCCGGGGGTGACGCGTGATCGCCAGTATGGTCAAGCGGAATTTGAAGAGCAACCTTTTATCGTCATTGATACCGGTGGCTTGTCTGATAATGATGCCGGTGTTGATGGTTCAATGGCTGATCAATCAATCCTTGCCATTGAGGAGGCGGATCTTGTTTATTTCGTTGTTGATGCGCAAGCTGGCTTGACAGCGGGAGATCTGTATATTGCTGAGCTTCTGCGCACACGTGGTAAGCCTTCGGTATTAGTGATTAATAAAACCGATGGTATGCAGGAAGAGGTTGCCGCAGCTGATTTTTACTCACTGGGTTTTGAAGCATTATTTCCCATCGCCGCAAGTCACCGCCGTGGTGTGGGTAATCTATTATCAAATACGTTGTTGCCTTTATGTGATAGAGAGCTGAATGACTCTGAGCATGCTGAAGGAGAAGCCAACAAGCGTGGAATTCGCTTTGCTTTGATAGGTCGTCCAAATGTTGGTAAATCAACACTAACTAATCGCATGTTGGGTGAAGATCGAGTGGTTGTCTATGATATGCCAGGCACCACGATTGATAGTGTTTATATTCCTTTTTCACGCAATGATGAAGATTACACCATTATTGATACTGCTGGTATTCGCCGTAAGGGCAAGGTCAGAGAAACATTAGAGAAATTCTCGGTGGTTAAAACGCTTCAAGCGATTAAAGATGCTAATGTGGTGATTGTGTTAATCGATGCCAAAGAAGGGCTGACCGATCAAGATATGCATTTGATGGGGTTTGCGTTAAACGCGGGACGAGCAATGGTTATTGCGGTCAATAAATGGGATGGCATGAGTGCATCAGACAGAGATAACCTCAAAGAGGAGATTAATCGCCGCTTAGTGTTTTTAAAAGATTATGTTGATATTCATTTTATCTCAGCATTGCATGGCACCAATGTTGGGCACTTATTTGCATCATTGAAGAATGCCTATAGAAGTGCTACCAAAAGAATACCAACACCAGAGCTGACACAAGTCTTAAAAATGGCGACACAAGATCATGTGCCGCCGATGTGCGGTAAATCAAGAATCAAACTAAAATATGCACATATGGGTGGGCACAATCCACCAGTGATCGTGATTCATGGTAATCAAGTAAATAGCCTGCCTGGATCGTATAAACGTTATCTAGAGAAGTTTTTCCGTGAAGCTTTTAATCTCGTGGGTACGCCGATTAGTTTTGAATTTAAACAATCTGAAAACCCTTATGAACCAACGAAGCAGAAAAAATTAACACCATTGCAACGTTATAGGGATAAGCAGACTCAGAAGGAGAAAATGCAGAAAAAACGTGCGTTAAAGCAATCTAAAGATTAGTCATTTTATGCAGTTAAAAGTCAGTAAACGTCACCATCTTCAGGATGTTAATATTAAATTATCAGGCGCTAAGAATGCTTTGTTGCACTTGCTGTTTGCTAGTTTATTGACTGAAGAAGCAACGACGTTTAATAATGTGCCATCTAGTTTGCGTGATTACCATGCTGTGTGTGATATCTTGCAGGCAATTGGTGGTAAAGTTGATAGCCAAGATGGTATGGTGACTATTTCTGCACCGCAAAAAGTCAACAAAATAGAGCTTTCCAGTAATTACACGCGACGCACACGGACTTCACTGATGCTGCTTGGTGCTTTAGCTAAAAAGGTCAGTGTGTTAAAAATAGGCTACCCTGGCGGATGCTCGTTTAGCGAACAAAGACCTTTTGATATTCACCTATTAGGTTTTGAAGCCTTGGGTGCTAAGGTCACACATGATGAATATCATATTGTGATTGAACATCAAGCGGATAAATCGGTTGAGCATACATTGCGTTATCCATCGGTGGGCGCAAGTATCAACTTGATGCTATACGCAGCAACAGGAACTGCTCAAGTGAAGCTTAATAACATTGCTTTAGAGCCGGAGGTGATTGAAGTTGCAAGTTTTCTCAATTATGCCGGTGCTAAGATCAAAATCGATCACAGTGCACGCATGATGCAGATTGATGGTGTCGAGAAGCTCTCTGGTGTGACTTTCCGTGTAATGTACGATCGTATCCAAACGATGACTTATGCGGCTTTAGCCTATTTGCATGGTTTAAATATCTGCGTTGAAGGGGTTGATACCAAAGAGTATATTGCAAAACCTTTGGATGTTTTAAAACAAATGGGGGCGAAATGGCAGTTTGATGCAGAGCATAGCCGTATTTGTTTTTATGGTAAGAAAAGCGTATTAATGCCGGTGAACATTATAGCAATGCCTTATCCGGAATTCCCAACGGATTTACAGCCAATTTTTGCGGTGATGTGTGCTAAAGCTGATGGTGTATCTGAAATTACTGATACCGTTTATCCTGAGCGCACCAAGTATGTTGATGAGCTTAAAAAGCTGAACTTTCCAATAGATTACCAAGACAATAAGATCAAAGTGCTCGGCAGTATGGTTGAGCCTTTGCATGCCACAAGTATGAAAAGCTATGATTTAAGAGCTGGGATGGCAGTCGTGATGGGCGCATCGTTATCTGATCAGGTGTGTACGATTACTTCAGCTGAGCAGATTTTCCGTGGCTATGAAAATCTACTTGAGAACCTCACCCACTTTATGCATATCAGCATTGATAAAGAAGAATGATTATGTTTTCGTTGAAATCTTATAATACTTACCATATCGAGAGCTTTGCCAAGCATGTGTATTTTCCGCAATCGATAGATGAAATCATTGAAATATACAAGCGCCACACAAAGGTGATTATCTTGGGTAATGGCAGTAATATCATTTTGACTAAGAGCATGTATGACGATGTTGCATTTATCGTGATTAAGGAGCAGTTCAAAAAGATCACTCACGTGAGCAACGGTGTTTATGCTGAAGCTGGTGTATTGTTAAAAGAGTTATCCTTGTATGCTTATGATCATAGTTTAAGTGGTGTTGAGACATTTTTTGATGTGCCGGCAAGTATTGGTGGGGCGATGATTATGAATACTGGTGCTTATGGTGATGAAATTTATGATCATGTGCGCTATGTTGATGTTTTGGATAGTGAGAGCTTTAGACAACAGCGGATTGATAAAGCGAATATCGATTACGGCTATCGCTATTCGATGTTTAAAACAAGATCCGTGATTATTCTTGGGGCATGTTTTGATTTATCGCTAAAACCGCAGATAGAAATTAAAGATAAGATGGATAATATCCTGTCACAGCGCCAAGCAAAATTACCTTGTGAGCCAAGTGCGGGAAGCGTGTTTAAGCGTCCTAATTATCATATTACTGTCGGCGAGATGGTTGAGAAAATTGGGCTAAAAGGTTTCCAAATTGGTGGCGCGCAGATATCACCAAAGCACGGTGGTGTGATTATCAATACCGGTAATGCCACAGGACAACAGATACTGCAATTGGTCGAGCATATTAAACAGGAAGTGTTAATGCATTATCAAGTGCAGCTGGAGTTAGAGCAGATCTTGGTTTAACGTGCTGTGCAACAATCCATACTTTCGTTATACTTAAACTAAATTTGCATTGATGAGAAAATTAGCTATGGATAATCTCCAGCATCTGCCACTGGGCTACTCCAGTTTACAGGAAATCATAAAGCACAATGCAGCTTACGTAGACAAAACGCATTTGTTAATGAAACTTGTGAATGAGGGCAAATATTATTTTCTTTCTCGACCAAGACGCTTTGGTAAAACCTTAACGGTTGATACATTAAAACAGCTTTTTTTAGGCAATCAAAAACTCTTTAAAGGAACCTATGCAGAAAAGCATTGGGATTGGGGAACGCAATTTCCAGTCGTTCACTTTAGTTTTGGTGGATCAAAAGGTTTTGAAAGTCAAAAAGCACTGCTTGATATTATTGAAAACACACTGGAAGAACATGCTAAATCGCATGATATTACCTTGCCGCAACGTGAGTTTGGGGTGCAGTTTCATGCATTAATTCGAGCGTTGAAGTTGAAGTATAATCAACATGTTGTGGTGCTGGTCGATGAGTATGATAAACCAATTTTAGATGTGATTAATCAAGCTGACGAGGCGATAGTTAATAGAGAGATTTTAAAAGGTTTATATAGTGTCATCAAAGATAATGATGCCTATTTGCAGTTTGTATTTGTCACAGGCGTGACAAAATTTTCAAAAGCCAGTTTGTTTTCAGGGCTTAATAACCTTGATGATATTGGTTTTATGCCACAATATGCAGAGGTTTGTGGTTACACGCAAGCTGAGCTTGAAGTTTATTTTAAGGACTACTTGCAAGGGGTTGATAAGGTTAAATTGAAGCAGTGGTATAACGGTTTTAACTTCTCAGGGAATCCGGATCACAGTGTATATAATCCCTATGATATTTTATTGTTCTTTCGTCATAATAAAGAGTTTGATAACTATTGGTTTAGAACAGGTACGCCAAGCTTCTTAATTAAACTGTTAAAGCAAGGGCAGTATAATGTACCAAGCTTTGAGCATTGTTTGGTGAGTAAGGATATGTTGAATAATATTGATATTAATGATTTGCCATTAGAAACGGTATTGTTTCAAACAGGCTATCTTACCATTAAAGAAAAAGCACATATTGGCACACAGTTAGCTTTTGTATTAACGTACCCTAATATGGAGGTTAAAGCTGCGTTAAATGCAGAAATATCGAGAATTGGTGTTGAGAGTTACCATAATAATCGCAATAAGAATAATCTTTATCAGGCATTGCTAAAGGATGATTGGGCGTTTTTTGAGGCATGCATTAAGTCGCTTTTTTCTGCTATTCCGCATGATTGGTATAGGAATAATCCAATTCAAAACTATGAAGGGCATTATTGTGCTGTGATCTATAGTTATTTCACGGCATTAGGCATGCAAACAGCGGCAGAGAATGCAACTTCTATAGGGAAAATAGACATGTCAATTATTGTGCCTGACAATAAGGTTATTTTATTTGAGTTTAAAGTAAGTCATGGCAGTAATGTAGCAAAAGCAGCGCTGCAGCAAATCATCGATAGAGATTATAAGCAGAAATTTTTAAGCCTCAATTTGCCTATCTATGAAATCGGTATTTCCTTTGATCAAGACACGCGTAGCATTAACGGATTTGAGCTTAATAGATCAAAGGCATGATGATAATCATGCTTCAATAAAGCAAAACGGGTAATTCTTGATGTTTCTTGTTGAATTTTGAAGAAAAACGATGATGTTTTATGGCTGGGCTGCCAGGATTCGAACCTGGGTATGACGGGATCAAAACCCGTTGCCTTACCGCTTGGCGACAGCCCAATATTGATCGTGAAAACCGCTTAGTTAAGCGGGTTGTCATCGCTCGACAGGTGCAAAGTTTAATGTTTTCACTATCCAACTGTCAACATCTTTTTCTAACTTTTTCTGATTTTGTAAAAGCTGATTGTAATCCGTGCTAAGCAGGTAAAAGCACGCACCTGATCCAGTTAATCTTAGCGCTTGTGCATTGGGTAGTTTTTGTAAATTTTGCCATACCTTTGGGTAAAGCTTTTGAATGACTTCAAGAAAGACATTATCATGCGCTAGTGGGTTAGTGATTTCTCGATGATTTAATAGCGATTTATTCTTATTTAATAAGGGATGGTTAAATAATTCCTGAGTGCTGGCATGAAAGTCAGGCTTGATAATGAGAGCATATTGTTCGATATAAGCTTTAGGCGTTAGTATCTCACCAATCCCCTCTGCCCAAGCTGCTTGTTGCAGTAAAAATATCGGCACATCGGCACCAAGAGTTCGACCAATCTTATGTAGCTGTTCATTAGCAAGATGGCACTGCCATAATCTGTTAAGGGCAATTAGCGTGGTTGCTGCATTGCTACTGCCACCACCTAGACCAGCTCCCATTGGAATATTCTTATCAATATGAATATCGATGCCAGTATGCGCTTTAGCAAAAGGCTTTAAAGCGAGTGCTGCTTTGTAGATTAGGTTATCTTCCTTTTTGCTAATGCTAATGTTGCTAGATAGATTGATTTGATGATCTTCTGTAAATGAAAAATATAGAAAATCTTTAAGATCAATAAACTGAAACCAAGTTTGTAGATTATGATAGCCATTATTGCGCTTGCTGGTGATATGCAGAAAAAGGTTGATCTTGGCATAAGAGGGATAAGTTACGGGTTTAAAAGCCATGATTTAATCACTAGGGTAATTTTTAAATCATCACCATAACGAAATATGATTTTCTCAGCAAGCGGATATTGCGTGTCATACAGCATATAGTCTTTATATTGGATTTGCCAACCTTGCTGTTTAAGATCTTGCATTAGACCAAAGTTGTTAAGTGTTTTGCGATAAGGCACTTGTGGTATATATAAACCACGCGCCCAATAATATAAGCCTTCAATCGGTAAACTCCAGCCAAGTTGTGATTGCATAAGCGCTTCAAGACTTTGTGATTTAATTACTTCACCATTACTACGCTTAAGCTCTACTTGATGATTGTCACCTGAGAAAGTCATAGCACCTATGCCTAATGGTCCATAAATCTGAATCCAGAAATCTTGCTTGTTTTGCTTCCAGATGAAATTAGCAGATTCACCTTTGTGATTGATGATAATGCCAATCACACCAGATGCTTGCCATTGGGTTAGTTTCTGTAGATTTTGCTGATAACTTTGCCATTGTGTTTGTGGCGAGGTCGTTGGCATAAGAGGTGTTTTAGGTGTGCTTATTGTGGTGCAACCTGTTATTAATAAAAGAAAGAAGGTAATCAAAGAATATAAAGCGATAGTAGGAGGAATATGTTTTTTAAACATGGGCTTTAGACCCCAAGCTCTTTTTTATGTATTTGCATGACTTCAGCGTAGTTTTGGGCATTGGCTTTAATATAAGCTTTTTCACTGTCTTTTAATGGGCGAGATTGAGTCGCAGGTGAACCAATATATAAAAAACCTGATTCAAGCGCTTTACCAGGTGGCACCAGAGAGCCCGCGCCAACAATGACATCATCTTCAATAATCGCACCATCCAAAATAATCGCGCCCATGCCGATTAAGACGCGATTGCCGATATGGCAGCCATGGATAACCGCGCTGTGCCCAATGGTGACCTCGTCACCTATGCGTGTATCGTAACCCGTGCCGGGGTTATCAAGAAATTGTGTGGTATGCAAAATCGAGTTATCTTGGATATTTGTTTTATAGCCAATAGTGATATTGAGAAGGTCGCCACGAATACTGACGTGAGGCCACACAGAGCTCATCTTGTCGATAGAGACATCGCCTGTGACGGTTGCCATTGGGTCAATAAATGCCTCTTTAGCAATACTTGGTGTTTTGCCATTAAATGAACGAACGGGCATGGTAATAGTCTTTTGTTTTTGCATGATAAAAGGCAATATATACCCAACACAAACCATTTTCCAGAGTTTCTTGCTTCGCAACTAGGCACCAAATGGCTTGTGGCAGGAGTTAAAAACTAAGCTAGGATAAAAAGGATAATTATGAAGGTAAGTATTATTGGTGTTGGTGCCATTGGTGGATTTATTGCCGTACGCTTACAAAATGCAGGTGTTGCAGTGCAGTTGGTTGTAAAGCAAAAGCCAAAAAATCAACAAGCAGTTGATCTTAAGATCACCGGAGGCATGACGCTTGCTGCAAGTTTTAAGGATATCGTTGATTGCGTTGAGGATATTGATGGCGATCTTATTTTTATTTGCACCAAGTCAACTGCAAATAGTGTGTTATTTGAATCGTTGAAAAATGTGCGCAATAAGTGGATTGTATTGCTGCAAAATGGAATTAATGAAGAGGGTAAGCTCAGACAATGTTTGGATGATAGTAATACAATCGTTGGTGCAATAAGTCATATTAAAGTGAGTAAAAAAGGTAGCGAAATCACATGGCATAATCAGTTATGTAATATCGATTATGCCTATATGCAGCCAAGAGATAATGTAAGTGTTGATCATCTATTGAGTAAGGCTTTTATTGAAGCGAATAAAAAAGAGAGTGTATTGGACTTACGCTTTCATAAGCTACTTGTGAGTGCGCCATGCAATGGTGCATCGGTTGTGTTTCAAGCAGACATGAATGTCTTGGCAAATAGTCCTCAGATTGCGCAGATGATTCGTGAAATTGCGCTTGAGGTAATTAGCGTAGCTCATGCTTATAGCGTTGAGCTTAATGTTGAAGCGATTGATAATCTACTTATTGCCTTAGCTAAGCCTGAGTACAGTGGTGCTTATTTTAGTATGTGGTATGACTACAATGAAAATAAACCGATGGAGCTTGGTAGTATTTATGGGAATGTGCTTGAAATGGCGCGCTTAAAAAATCTACAAATGCCAACACTTGAGCGCTTATATGGACAGTTAATGTGTTTAGAAATGGAAAAGCTAAGTGTTGATCACAATATTGACTAATTAGGTTTGTGAAACTAGAATATCCGTATAATTTACGGATGAGGTGATGTTGTGAGTAAATCAGCACGAATAGAGTTTAAAGTGACAGATGATAGCAAGGCTATTTTTGAGAGAGCAGCTCAATTAATGGGTGTGTCGTTAACTGAATTTGGTGTGCGAGCGATGATGAGCTTTGCTAAGAAGGTTACGACTGAGCAAAACTTAATTAAATTAAGTTTATCACAACAAGAAATTTTTTTTGCGGCATTAGAAAATCCACCCAAAGCGAATGATGCATTGAAAAAAGCATATCAAACATATAAGAAAACCGTGTCTTAGCAGGGTGATTAATGGCAGTAAAGATTGAGTTGTTAACGAAACAAAAAATGTCAGGCATTACATTTGATTGTGGTTATGTGGCATTAAATAACTACATACTTAAGCAAGCTAAACAAGATATGAAAAGACATGTTTGTGCAACGTATATCTTGCAAGATGATTCTTCTTTAGTGGGGTTTTATACGCTTTCATCAACCATCATTCATCTAGATCAGTTATCCAGTATAAATGATGAAATGGCAAAGAAGCTGCCAAAATATCCATACTTGCCGGCAACACTATTAGGTCGATTAGCAGTTCAAAATGAGGCAAAAGGCAAAGGGTATGGTGAGCTACTTTTGATTGATGCTCTGACTCGTGCTTATGACAATAGCGCAGTTATAGGATCCATTGCCGTAATAGTTGATGCAAAAGATCAAATAGCAGAGCGTTTTTATAAACGCTACGGGTTTTTAGCGTTGAGGGATAATCAACTGTTTATCACAATGGATACGATTAAAGGAATATTTGGATAGTTTTTCGTGTCAAAATGTGTTGAATGTAAATGATTCCTCTCGTTTGACTTGGTCATCAGTAGTTGTAAGTTCTTAAAAAGAAACACTGTAAAATGCTTTACAAGTGGTATAAGCTGACACCATAGGAAATAGCTACAACATCTTATGCATTTAGATTTTAAACACTTTGTTTTTGACTTAGACAACACGCTTTATTCGGCAAGTTCGGCATTTTTTGATTTGCAATTACGCAATATGTCGGACTTTATTATTGAAAAATTAAAAGTAACCCGCAAAGAAGCCGATTTTTTGCGTGAAGAATACTATCACAGCTTTGGCACCACAATGCACGGTTTAATGCATCACCATGCGATTGATCCATATGAGTTCTTGGCAGTGATTGATAATGTGCCATTGGAGCGTTTGCGCTTGGATGGTGAACTTTTAGGCATGTTAAATGACTTGAAAGCAAAAGGTAAACACTTATCTATTTTCACGAATGGTTCGCTTTATCATGCGGATCGGGTGATGTCGAAACTATCCCTTAATCAAGTGATTGAAGATGTTGTCACATTAGAGTGCACGGGACTTGTGCCAAAGCCAGATCCTAAAGCCTATCAATTTTGCTTTGAGCGTTTGAATATAGACCCTAAAAAGGCAGTGTTTTTTGAAGACTCATCACATAACTTAATCCCAGCCAAGCAAATGGGGATGGCAACGGTGCTTGTTAATGCTGATGACATGGCGCATGCGCGATTTATTGCGCACCCTGAGATTGATTATTTTGTGCAAGATGTACCGTCTTTCCTAAAAGGGGACTTTTTAGAAAAACGGGTTTAGGAGGTTGTGGAGTTTAATGATGTACCTGATTGGCAAGAAATTTTCAAACAGGCTTTGGCTTTGGATCATGATAAAGATTGGGAACATGTGATTAAGTTGAGTTTTAGTGCTTATTTGGAGTCAATATGCTATCCGGAAAATGAGCATAGATATCGATACGTTGCAGCAAGACGTTGTGGGTTTCAGTGCTGACTATAAACTTGATGTGTTGAATCAATTGTCAAACGTGTTGCAACTTCTTTGATTTTTGAAGCAATGACGCGAGCAATTGCACTATGACTGCTTTGGATATTTTGCAGAATATTATATTCATATTGCACAGAATGATATTGTGGTAGGACTTGTACAATATTGGCATTTTGTAAGTGTGGCATATTAAAGGAGCGTTTAGGACACAAGCCAATACCGTGACCTGCAATAATCATTTGTGGGATTAATGACAAGATATCGACAGTAAGCTTGCCCTTTACCGACACTTTATATTCATTTTTGTATTTATCATAAAATGTCCAAATATTCTTATCCCACATGTTGGGATATAGACAGTTGTGATTAGCTAGCTCTTCTAATGTCTGAGGCATGCCGTGCTCGGCAATATACTCTTCTGATGCAAATAATGCCAAATGGTCATGACAGGATTGCACCAGTTGCCATGCATCTTCTTGGATCAAATGATAATACGAAGATTCCATGAGGATAATATCGTATTGATGGGACATCATCTTAATGGTGTGTGCGTTACTATCCAATGTTGGTAAGGTATAGCTATCAATTTCAAGCGTATAGTTTGGAAACTTCTGACATAGCTCAGGATAAACATAATTAATAAAAAACATACTCATCCCAACAGATAGCAATGCCTTTACGGTATGATTCTTGCTGTCATTTAATGTGTTAGATAGCGCAATATCATCAACAACATGCGAAAGATCGCTATAGAGCTTCTTGGTGCGTTGATAAAGCTCTTGTCCGGCATAAGTTAGCTCAAGTCCTTTATTGCTGCGATGAAAAAGCTTGGTTTTTAAGCTGTCTTCAAGCTTGGTCACCTGACGCAAAATCGTTGTGTGTGTTGTTGAGAGTGCCTTGGCAGCCTCTAAGAATGATGTTTTCTGTACTACGACATTGAAAGTGTATAAATCATTAAAACAACGTGTCATCGTTTTTACCTTTTGCTTAAACCTTGAGTTGCTGGGCATTGTAAAAAAATGCATGTAACTAATAAGGCGCAATAGTGTAATAAAAATGTAAAAGAAAAAGCCTTAAGCAGAGTATTGCTCAAGGCTTTTTTAGTTAAAGTAGGGGCGTACGGCGTACGCCCAGAAGGTTTAGTTGTTGCCGGTGAAGCCATTGATGAAGTTAGTAATCAATGAGTTTTTGGTATCAGTCACAGGAACGTCACCATCAATTGTCCACATGATCGCACCGCCAATACCTTGCTCTTGTGCATAGCGACCGTAATCTTTAGCATCAGCACCGGATGTATAGAAGAATACACTGGTGTTTTTGGCAAGTTTGTTTGCGTAAATATCTTGCCAGTAGCTTGAAATCGTTGCCGGAGTGATATCAAAAAGCCCCGTTGGTTGCGGTGCTTTCAAGCCATTGATAACCGCTGTTGAACCAACATGATAGGTCTTACCATCTTTCTCAACCGTGAAGTCATAAGTTTCCTCTGGTTTTGCAAACTGTAGTAGGTAGCGATTGTTGAAGCTTGATGCACATCGATTGCCGTCTTTTAAGCTTGTACTACAGCTTGCACTGTCTAGATCTCCTGCTAAGACAAAAGAGTCGTCAGCGGTGTAGGTGTTACCAAAGCCATGATTGTTTGCTAAGGTGCTTGGACCATTGATTGCACGCGAGTAAGCAGCAAGTCCCATATTGATCTTTTGCTCATTACCAGGCATTGCCGCTTTAGCTGCTTGCACGGCTAAATCAATTGTAAATTCATTAGGTGCGTCTCCTTCAGGTTGGAACAATGCTTGATTGAAACCTGTTTTACCACCAGATGATTGTGCAACAGTAAAATCATAAGTCATTAAGTTAAGTGATTCTAAATTCTCAATATTTTCTTTACTTAAGACAGAGTCTTTTAAAGCATTAATAATTGCAGGGTCTGCTTGAATCGTTAGTGAGACTTTTAATGCTGCACCAGATTTAATTTTAACACCAGTATGTAATGCTTTAATCACGGCTGCCAATTTATTCCGAAGAAAACCAAAGAAGTCTCTTGTTTTGCCATCGTTTTCGACATCCAAATCGACTTCGGTAATATTAAAGCGATCGGCTAAGGCTTGAACAGAATCTACCAGGTTATCAATATGTTTATTACTACCAAGAGTATAATAGACACCCCAATTGATGGCATCCCAACCACCAATAGAAACAATTTTATCAAGGTCTTTATTGTATTGATCAAGATTAGCAAAGGCATCGAAGTTACCAAAGTTCATATACCACTCTAAATCAAACTTCTTGTCTTTACTCCAAATGGCTGATGGATCAGCTGTGCAAATTCTAAAGTTCATATTTGAAGCGTTACACCAATCGTTATTACCACCTTCTTCCAGTTTGTCACGTTTTAAATCACTCCAAGGGTCACTGAAATGAATAGCACCTAATGGGGCATCTTCAGGCAAACCGACACTTCCGTCATAAACAAATAAGAATGCATAAGCAACCCCTGTTAACTGTTTTACCTTATCTGCCATATCCGTGTTTTGAAGCGCGACAGTTTGTTTGCTACCATCGTCAACTTGGCTACAAGTTGTATCACTTGTTGCTTGATAAATAGGCGCTCCAGTGGCAGGGAAAGCATCTTTACGTGGAATAGGGTATGAGGTGTAAGGAATGGCATGCCCTGGCCCCCCCACTCCGCCAACACAGGAGTTATTACCATAAACACCATAGTTTGTGACATAACCAATTAGTTTTGGCTTTGATTTAGGTGGTGTGGTATCGGGGATTTCAATTCCTTTACCATTAGGGAAAACCGCTGTAGGTGCTATTAATTTATCGTGATCCTGGAGATATACTTGAATCTTACGTCCTGTTTGCGATGGGTTAAGATTTGTCACATAGAGCTCATACTGACCCATGCCATCAAACCAGCCGCACTCCCCATCTAGTTTGTTGCCATTGTTGTCAACAACTGCACAAGTGATACCAGTTTTTAATATTGCTTGATCTTCTTGCGGCACATTCACGGCAGGGACTTTGCTAAGATCTAATGGTCCATTAAAACCCCATGTCTGGCCATTTAATTTAGTTTCATCCCAAAAATCAAAAAACACTTCATTTCTAAATCCTTCATAATCACTGACATCAATGTAAGCGTAACTAGTTGGATAAACTGTCACATGTTCGTACCAGTTAAAATCAGGGAATGCTTCACCTAGTTTAGTCACTGTGTAAACTTGATCATTAAGGGGGGCATTATCATCTTGTATTTGCCATGTAGATGAATCTTTTAATTGGGTTAACTGGATTTGTTTGCCATTGTTTTCAGCAAAGCTTTCAGCTTTTAAACCCGAAGCGCGATTAAAAACTTGTGGGAATTTTACCTGCTTAATCGATTTAGCTATATGTGGATCGTTATCGTTATCTGTTACGATAAAATCAAGAGAGACATCATGCTCATCAATCACAGGGAAAGGAAGATGCTGATTTTTAGTGGTGAGATCATGTGCCTGAAGTTTAGGATCAGTTGTTGAGGCATCATGCGCGGTAATCTTGACACTGAAGCTTGGCATACTGATCTTGCCATCTTTATTGGTGTATTTGTACTCAGGCACCGAAGCAAATATGTCTCTGGTGTTTACTTCAAGACGACAATCACTTCCTGTGACAACAGTATTAGTTTGATCGTCATAAACCTCACAACTGTAATCGACTTGATCCGATGTGCTGCCATCTTCATGAACAACTACGGCTGTTGGCGAGAATACACCCGCAACAGGGTAGTTATCTTTTTCTTGATCTTTACCTTTGGCATTGCCAAATCCAGCTGATTGCTCTGACCATTGGATGATATTCTGCCCGGGTTCATTTGCCCCGATAATGGTTAAATTATTATAACTACGGGTAACATTTGTCCCTTGTTGGGTGAACGTCAGGTTAATGGTGTGTGTTTTAAATATACTATCACCCGTTGCTGTAAATGCTAATACGCCATTATTTAAGCTACAACTCACATTAGGATCCAACTGTCCATCAACAAACGCCTCACAGCTTGCTTTGACATCATCATCTTGTGCATTGACAAATTCATTTCCTGATTTCATATGACCGAAATGGACGTTGATATCGGCAAGTTGAAATTGCCCTTTGTCGTCAAATTGTGCATCACTTGGCCAACTGTTTGCGTTTAGCCAATTGATATAGTCATCCGTATCTACGGTAATAATTGGTTGAGCAGTATCATATTGCGCTTGGATTGAGGTGTTCTTAGTATCGTCTGCTAAATATTGGTAGCTCTTAGCTTGAGCTAATGACTCTTGTCCTTTATCTACTTTGTTGTCAACGGTATAAGTTTTACAAGCTGTTTGATCGTCGTCACCTGCGGCAATAGTTACACTAAATGGATCATCATTAAGTTTTAAACCCTGACGCAAGTTCTGATTCATATCATTTTGTGCATAAAAAACAGTGACGCCCTCATTGTAGTCTCTGGTGATTTCAGCACAAAGTTGCAGTTGTGATCCACTGGCAATCTCTTGATTTGTATCAATTGTATTGTTATTCATGTCGCGTAAAAAGAACTTCACGGGCACTTTGATATTAAGACCATGTGGAATATTATCTTCAGTGACTTCAAAATCCTGTTTGCCATCGATGCTAACCACCTCAAAATGGTGGATACCTGAAATATTGCCGCTAGATTTAATCTTACTCGCATCAAAAGGAATATGTACATAACCATTAGTGTCTGTCATAACATTGATCAAATACGTTTTATTACCTTGATCAATCGCACCTGCTAAAATATTGCTAGTACCCATTTGTGAGGCTGTTTCGCCATCACGCGGGTTTAAGTCTTCTTTGAGCACTAAGGCAAATCCACCATTAGCAGCACCAATGCCGGCAACGCGTTTTAGAGCTTGCTTGTTGATAACAACATCGATGCCTGTGCCTGAGATTTTACCTTCTTCAATGCTGCCACTTGTTGCATTAGGAATGCTGATTTGCACACCAAGCTTTGTTGCCGGTGTTGGTCCCGGCGTTGGCGCAGGCGTGTCACCACCTCCACCCCCGCCGCCACAAGCGCTAAGGGTTAATAACGAACCTAAGAGTAAAGAGGGTAATAGTCCTTTTTTAAACTTGCCCATGGATTTGTCTGTATTTATATTTTTCATTGTTTCTCCGATATGATTAATGATGTGGTTGAACACGTGGGTAGTATGTTTTGTGATCGTTAAATAAGCTGTGAAGTGAATGTAAAATATATGTAAATATCGCTAGTCATAAATATCCTCAACTTCATAAAGAAGGGCAGGGTCGCCATGCTGATTAAACTGAATTTGCTCTTTTACTGCGCACTGACTCTTATTGCACAAAGGAGACTGTTGTGCATTTGCTGTAGTGCTTAAATCACATGCAATAGAGGTTGAATGATTTGTATTTATCATGGTTGATAATAAGTATAATATGCGAAGTAATTTCATCATAACTACGTTTGATTACAGCGTTAAAGATAAGCTTATTGTTGATTAAACGATGCTTTATATGTACCGTTATAACTGCACATTGCTGTGCGAAAAATGATTTATGTTAAATGCAACTTTAAGCTCAAGAAGATGGTGTAATTGAAAGCAATGGACTTGCAAGTAACAGTGTATCTCCATAGGTGTAAGCATTAGCAAATCCGCCATGATTATACTCTGCGGTATAACCAGAGTTGCTTAATTTTTGCCAGCTATTAGTACCATTTTTTTGTATGTATAAGCAAGAACCGCCAATAATAGGATCAGCACCCAGCGCATATAAGTTATTCTCATCATCATGTGAAATGGTTTGTGTAGAAGGGGGCAAACTTATAGTAGTCGCACTCGAGTTCAATAGGTTATAGCGCCACATTGTGTTATCAACTCGTGCGTAAATATAGTTATCTGTTAAATCAATCGAGTAGACTTTTCCAGAAAGTGTTCTTGTGTAGCTTGGGGATACTGTCTGGTTATTATTAGCGCTTAACAATGTATTAACATCAAAGGTTAAAAATGCGCGACGGTATGTGCTTGTAACACCATACTCCCACGAGTCTGCATGAAGTACTAAATACTGTCCATTTGGCGTGACTTTAAACATCTCGGATACTAAGGTTAGGTACGAAGGGTTATCTTTAATCCAAAAGCCAGATGGGTAATTAAAGTTTAGCTTTTTGCAGGTTTGGTTCGTATTGCACACCAATATAACGCCTTGCGCATTGTTGGCATTGACCCCATAGACATTATCGTTCCAACGTGGATAGATGAAATAATCATTGCTATTAGGAATTGTTGCTGATTTGGTAATACTATTAAACCAATTGGTATTAAGACTATCTTTTAATTTAAACCAAGTTTTACCCAAGTCGATGCTTTGCTGTACTGCGCGTGAATTTAAAACAAGTCCGCTACCGGGAGCTCCAGAAATACTACTTACTTCATTTGAAGTTAAATTGTTCATATTCTGAACTTTGTATAAATATTTAAAGCCATTACTATCAACGCCTGTATAGTTATCTTGAGGGTAAAAAGTATAAAGCAGTTGGCTAGGGTTGCTATTGTCATATCTCAGTAGTGCAATTTGACCATCACCAAAGCTGCGCATATTTAAAATTCTTCCTTCTTGCCTAAACTCTGGTGTTGAGAATAAGACGCTTAATGGCTCAGAAGATAATCTATCTGAAATATTTTTGATTGAGGCTTGTGTGTTATCAAAAAATCCATACTGGAAAATATCCCAATAGTGCGGGGTATATAAAAAGGTTTTTGCCATGAGCGTATAATTAGCTGTGATAGGCAGTTTCTGATCGGCAGTTGCCGTAATTGTAATACTTGTTGTTTTGGGTTGAGAGGCATCAAAGCTTTTAGGCGTGTAGTAATAATATGAGCAGGATTGACCTGATAAAAGGGTATCTGCGCAGCTATCTGCCATCGCACGCGCCTTGATATAATTATTACCAGTAAATGAGTTCGTTAAGCTAACGTTGCTTGAATCATCATTATGCACATTAAGCTTAATGGTGTTTGGATGATTTTCGTTATATTGCGTATCTTCACTTATCGTAATACTTGATGGAGGGACCACATAAAAGCTTTTTGAGGTCACATTATCAATATTAGATGTGATATCCGGTGTGATATTAATTTTATACTCACCAGATTGTACTGCTTGAGATTTATTGATGGTAAATGTTTTATCACCGTGAGCAGGAATAATCGTGTCAATGACGTTTTTAGTAGAAAAACCACTGACTGCTTGGTCAGTCGTATCACTAAAGCCATACTGCGCTTTTGTAATATCAGCATCAAAGGGACTCGTATTTGTCACAAGGACATCGATATCTTGTAGCGTGTTCTCACGGAAGTAATCCGTTGGTGTATTTGTACCAAGATCTTTTAAGACAAGGGATAATGAGGCATTTGGGATTGTTACCTCATGGTTGAGTGTAAACATATTGCCATCTTCTTTATTCCCAAAGTAATAGGATAAAGATAGGGTGTTTGTAGTAATTCTTGATGCTTTGGCTGATGCGCTCACTTCTAAGGTTACATGACAGCTTTCATCATGCAAAAGGGTCGATAAATGGCAGGTCTCACTCTTGAGGTTAACGCCATCAGGTAGTTGCGTTGTATCAACCTGCTCAATTGTCACTGCTTGAGCGTCATTATTGGTCAATGTGTAGGTGTAATCATCTGGTTTATCAATTGGTTTATCAATGATGAAACTCGTCCCTTCATTCACATTGATATAAACAGGTTGTGGAATAATATTCTCTGCCGTAATTAAAATAGCAGGCGTGTCAGTGTTTTCTAAGTGACGAATATCATCAGCAGTAAACAAAGCACCTGCTTTAAATGAAATTACAAATGTTTGTGTTTGCTCAGGTAATAATTTATTGATGCTCAGGGTTGATTTATCAATATCTACTAATGGCAAAACTGTATCAGCAACGATAAGTGTCAGTTGATCAATATCTTTGACATCGCCTTGACTTCCTTTATGCGTAACCGGAATGGTAATACTTTTTGGTGCTGATTGATCACTTAAAACAGCAGCTGTTGAAATATCAGCATAAGGTGCATCGATAAGCTGGACATTGGTTTTAAGTGCAAGTGTGAGGGTGTGTGATACTTCGGTACTGCTATTATTGTTACGAAAGTTAAGCGTAAATTGCCCATTACCTGAAAGCAATGAATCAGTTTCGATATTGATTTGGCAAGACTGATGAGGTGCTAGCACATCACAGTTATTGTTGGTGATTTTTACACCTTGAGGCAGTTGATCTTCACTGATGGAGATGATTTTATAACTGTCATCGGGGTCATTATTGGTTAGCGTGTATTGATAGCTTTTGCTTGGTAAAAGGGTGGTGTCTCCGGCAATCTCAAGACTGCTACTATAGCGAAACACTGGGGTAATACTAATACTATCACCTGTGTTTGTGTCATTGGCGACCACTTGGATCAGTTGAGTTTGTAAGTTGTTATTTAGCGCATCCGCAAATACCGTTAGCGCATTATCATCTTTAAAAGTTAAGGTAAGTGTTTTTGTGCCACCTAAATCAAGTGAAAAGCTTGGCGTTTCAGAGTCAATATAGGGCTTTAGGTCATCCACAATTTGAAAATGTATATTTGCCAAAGCATTGCCAACAAAGTTGCCATTGGGCAGTTTAGCAATACCAATGTTTTGAATGTCGAACTGTGTCTTATTTCCTGCAAAGATGTTATGGGGAATGTTATTGTCTGTGATTAAACGGTTACCACCAAGAATATTGATGGGTGTGATGTAATCGTTTGGCTGATACGAAAATCCTTGCTGATGATAGGTGATATACCAAGGAATAGTAGTACTAACCTTAATAGATGAATCAAAAAGTAGTTGGCAGGCTGTATTCGCAGCTAGCGCTTTAATGTTATCAGTTAAATGATAAAAACAGCTATTTTCTGACACAGTATTAAATGCAAGCTCAGGTTTATCTAAAAATGCGCTAAAGTCAACATTAAACGCATTAGCGGAGATATTGCTAATTGTGCCCAAATTAATACTAGGCTTATAATCACCGGCGGAAGGCAAGTGTGTAATCGAGTCTTGTCGAGTAATATTAAGCGGAAGTTTAACCTCAATATTTGGCGTAATACTGTGAGAGTTGCTACCCATAATTTGCAGTGCATTTAATGATTGATTGTTGTTAAGTGCGGATATCAACAGGTCAATTTGTTTACTGGATAAATTCGCTTTTGGTTTTAACCATAGCGGTGTTGATAGTGTCTCATCTGGTGCCAAGGTGGTGTAATCAATCAGCCTTGAGTTATTGATATCAATAAGATCCGCTAAGGTGATAGCAGCACCATCTAGTTGACCGATTGTTTTAGTGGTATCGATAATGATCTGAGGGGTGTTTATATAGTTCTTACCAGTATTTTTTATATCAAGCTGAATGTCCTCTGGCATAATGGCACTTACTGCTTGAGTAAGTGCTATTGTACTCATATTTGTCGTCGGTTTATCGACTTTTTGTCTATCAATCGCAATACTGAGCTTTTCACCTGAGGCAAAATGAATATTAAGCCCCGGAGTACTATTTTGTAGAGATTGCAAAGAAGCTTTTTGTGCTACGTTCACAGATGGCAACTCATGTAAGTATACATAGCAACTTCCAGTTCGCGCTGCCAGTACTAAACCACTGCGACAGCTATTGATTTCTGTCGTATCCAAGACATAATTGTTGTCAGAGAAATCAAAGGAGCTAATGACCTGATCTTCATTGCCAATATTTTTGATCTCATAGATATAACTTGCACTAAGTCCCAATATACTCTCTTTTGGATTCGTTTCGCTAGCACTATAGGTTAGATTGGTAATAGGTATCGGTGTTGGCGTTGGTGAAGGTGAAGGGGTGTCTGAGGAACCACCGCCTCCACCTCCCCCGCAACCGGCAAGTGTTAATGATAATAACAAAATGATTTTGGGTAAGGTTTTCTTTTTCATAATTGCCTCAAAAATGGTTATACAGCATGGTTATGTTTTAACCGTTATTATTTAATAAATACGTTCTTTTTGTGTACAAATGTTGATGCACAACGCTGTGCATTAATATTTCAGATAGAAATTCTGTAAAATGATTAACGAACGGTATATGACTTGCATTTTTATATTTTATCGCTAACCTCAGATAAGCTTTTAAGGATTAAACAGACAAGGAGACCTAAATATGATCAAGAGCAAAATAATAAAACTCGCCGGCTTAAGTATCTTTTTGATTGGTGCTAGTGCTTTTGCCAACGATATGCCACAAGCAACTCGCTTGATGCTTGATATTAACTCGACACCCCAAAATCCAACGACTTTTCATTGCACCGTTCAATTTCCTGAGAAAAATTACAATCCAAGTTATTCAGATCGTATTGTGATGATGAATTACGGACAAATGATCAAAGGTTTTGGAAATAATGAAGCCAATGATCTAAAGAGCATAGATCGAGGCAGATTACTGACAACATCTAAAGTTCTAAATAATATATATTTTGAAGCATACCATGACCCATCTGCATTTTATAAAGAGATTCCTGGATTTGTTGATGTGATGGTGGGTGTGCCTGATGCGAAAGTTAGTTGTACTAAAGGGAAAGGTAAGCGCATCTCTAACTTACTTGGTACTAAACCAACTGAAAATGAGCGCTTATTAGTTGAGGGGACATTTGGCTAAAGGCATAGTGCTTTGTCTAAACTATCAACCAATCATTAATTCTCAAGAAAATTGTTTATTCAATATTATCAATATCTGAAAAACTAAGATTGCCACCTTTGTATGACTGATCTAGGAAAGAATAATTAGAGTCATTATCCATCATCCCTTGTGTTTCAGATATTTCTTTAATTGATTCAACTTTAGATTCTGAACTTTCTGTTAATGAAGCTGAACTGGAGCTTGGTTGAGGTTGGTAGTCTCCAATCGCTTCGTTGATATCCGCTAACGTAGCTTTAGATAATCCAAAATTTCCTAGCCGTCTTAGCGCTGTCCCTTTAAATGAACTTGTACCGATATTATATTTATTTGTTCTTTTAAATAACCATCTATCAAGCTTTACCCATATACTTTTATCCTGATAAGCATTGTTATACTTAAAGTCAATGCCCGTGGCTTTTGAATGAATATAACCTTTAGCAATTTCTTTTAATGGGAAAACAAGAGGACCTACCAATACAGTCCATACTGTATTGTTAGCTATAGATTTAGCATAAGCTAGACTCCGTATTTTAACTTTAAACGAAGCAGTTGAAAGCTCGCCAAATTCAGCACCAGGATATGATCCTGCAAGTATCATAGCTGTTTCGGTTGTTAGACTACCTAGGGACTGTGCCATATTGTCAGTGTTACCATTAATTCCTGATTGTATTGAGTTTTTAATACTTCCAACAAGCATTGTTCTATCGACGGCATATTCAAAAGAACCGACGTTATTGCCAGCGCCTAGCCCCCAAGCAAGATTACCAACAAAACCAATAGATGAATGCGCAACGCCTTTGAAATATTCACTGGCACCATCAACCCAATGCCAATTCATATTCGTGTCAAGACTCCCTCCTGCAATTCCAATGATTGGGTTTAAAAAACCGGACAAGAAAGCCAGACCAGCGTTATTGCCTGTAGGATCAACATAGGCGACACCATTACCCAAAGCATAAGCATATTTGTTCATCGGCGCTAATGCCTCATCTCGCTGAATAAAGCGTTGAATAGCAGGGTTATAAAAACGCACACGATTATATTGAAGCATACTTTCTTGATCAGTATAAGCAGAAGCATAGCCCCAAGGATTATAAGAAAGGGTTAATATATTATCTTGATTTGATGTAAGTACAGGCAAGACGGATAAATCAGATAATTGAATACCATAGCTATCATAATAATTAACAGATAATTTATCATTTTCTAGTGTTGCATTAATATCTTTGTGATCGCCTAATAAGATCTGATCGTGTGACTGAGCATTATCATCTTCATACATACGAATATAGCGTTGATCACCATTGATAAGGTAACTAGCTGTTTGTGGTTTTTCTGTATTTGTAACCAATACCTCGTTAATAAGTTGTGGAATCTGACTGTTATCATAGTAATAATGAATCGTTTGCTGATTAATGATTTTTTGACTACGCATACCATTGGCATTATAGGCATACGTAGCAGTTATTTTTTTAGAGTTATCTGCAAAACTAACCAGTTGCTTTTCATCGTCATAGGCAAATGTTTGATGATGAATAGTATCTGAAATCAACTCACCATTGATGTCATATTGATAATCCTGAGAGGATTGAGGTGATAACAAGCAGCTGCTTAACTCCCCTTGTGAGTCACGCTCACAAATTAAACGATTGTCTTTGTCATAGCCGTAGTAAATGGTTGCTTTTGTTAAACCATCTTCTTTTGTTAGAATATTGATATTTGCATCATCGTAAGTATACAAAGTATCTTCTGTGAGAATCCCTTTGGCATCAGTTGTGCGTGACTCAAGAATCTTCCCTAACGCATCTAATGTATAGTTTTGTACAATATTGTTGTCGCTATCACGGTAGTAATAATCTTTTTCAATCACAAAACCGGTTTCAAGGTCATATTTATACTCAATAGCTTGCTGTAAACCATTATGATCTGAAATACTGAGCGTTTTCAACTTTCCTGATAAATGTGGGTTATCAGTAGTTTGGTAATAGACATAAGTTTCAGTCAAATCCCCATCTAAAGTGATTTTGGCGATTTTCCCCACTTGCGTTGGATCTTGTGCTTTAAGTGGATTAATACTGTTATCCCCTACGTAGTTAAAGCTTAGCTGATGTTTTTGACCATTAGCACCTTGATAGACAATTGAGGTAATCGGAAAGTTATCAGCTGTTGCCAGTGGTGTATCGCTATAATAATAGGTTTCAGTATTCCCTGCGACATCCGTTTGTGTTTTTAAGCGATTGTATTGATCATAAGTATAACGAATCGAGTGAGATCCAGCATCACCCAAATGACAGTTTTCGCTATCACAATAAGTAATTGCAGTTAATTGATTTCCCTGTTGCACATTCGAATATTCATAGTGAATATGACTTGATACTTCGCCATCTACTGCTTTTATTACATCGGATACTTGGTAGCCTTCAGCAGAATCAGGCGCATAATAATCATAGTGATAATTTATGGTGTGTTTCCCGTGAATCGTTTTATCAGTTAGACTATCTTGCACGTTATAATGATATTCAGTCATAACCCCTGCATAATCTGTTGTTTGAGCGACCTGTCCCTTGGGATCGTAAGTATAGGTTTTGATTTGATTATTATTATTCTTTAGAGTTGTTAATTGCCCAAAGCTATTGAAACTTGATAGCTCTGAAGTTGCTTGGTACTTGCCAACCATTACTTGTTTAGATAAAAGGTTACCTAATAAGTCATATTCTTGATGCGATGTGACATTGACTTTTAATTGACCTTCTTGATAAAAATTCACCATATGATCTGTGAGTTTATTGAGCAAATCATATTGATTCGTAGCACTGAATAGTAATTGAGTCTGGTCATTAACGTTTAGGGTGCTTTGTTGTGCAAGGGTTTGACCTAATGCGCTAAGAGTTATGTTATTTGAAGTTAGTGATTTGTTATAGTTTGACGTATAAGCATCACTGCGAGTTATATCTCCATTATCTGTAAAATAAGACTTACGCATGAGCTGATTGTTATATGCGCTTGCTATTACTTGATTAATTTGATCACTCTCTTGGGTGTTTTTATTCACAAGTTGACTTGATGTGTCATCGTACATATTACTACGCTTTATACCAAAATATTGGCGTGTAGTGACCATTTCCCCTTTGGGGTTATATTCATATGTCGTTGTTATAGCATCTTGATCTGCTGCTGCGGCTTGACCATCAAAATGCTGTGAATAATTAATTTCTGAAATCTTTCTTAAGGCGGCATCATAGATAATCTCATTGAGCAGCTGCCAATGGACGCCATCTGTGTAACCCCCTATGTTTGTATAGGATTTCCATGGATTTCCTAAGCCGTCAAAAACTTGCTTTTGACAGACTCCTGAAGCCTCAATATCACCTTGAGTACTAAGATGCAATGGATTTGTACAAGACTCAACATAGTTATCTTCATCGACATTGCCAAATCCGTAAAAATGATCTACTTCATTACCTGAATTATCAATCGACTTGGTCAATCTGCCCAAAATATCATATTGGTTAAGAGAGCTTGTTGTTGGCTTTTCATCTGCATCAAAAGGTTCGCTTTGGCTTAGGATTGAGCCATTTCTATAATCCGTTGTTTGAATGGATGAAATACGACGATCATCAGCTTGACTCGTTGTCGTGGTTGTTAAGGTCTTATCCTCTTGATTGTAGCTATAGCTATAATCTACTTCAGTCGACTGTATACCAGAATGATCTTTGGTTGCCCATTGTGATATTTCTGATTTAACTAAAGTAGGGAAGTTATCATTGATGTTGAGCTCTTTACTTTCCCCGACATTATAAAATGACTCGCGTGTAATACGCTCAGCAGTTAACTGACTACCGGAAATATCATTACTGTAACCCGTCTCTTCATATACTTTATTGCCATACTGATCCGACTGTGTTAGATGATATTGGTATTGTTGAGCATTAGATAGTAATGGGTCATAGTGAATAATTAAGATTTCTCCCTTGGAGGCATCTTTATCATAGCTATAGTAATAAGCAGTTTTATCTTTGAGTTGATAACTACCCTTGGATTGATCATAACGTACTTGTAGTGTTGGAAGACCATAGTCATTATATTCAGAATGTAAAAAGCTAGTGCGCGTATTTCCATTATCAATAAAATAGCTAAAGTGATTACGCACTTTTGCATAATTACCTGAGCTTTGAAGCTGTTGATAACTCGGGAAATCATAGGCATTTGCTTGATCGTTAAAAGAATCAGAGGTACTCTTTGCGGATGCGTTAAGTCCCTCATAATAACTTTTATCGGCGCTTTGCAAAACCCAGTTATTTGTAGCTGGATCTTTATAATAATGCTTTACTTCAATCGGTAAGTGTAAGTGGTTGTATGTGGTAACATCCTGCTGATAAATTCCATTGGCACCGCTTTGCTGGATTGATTTGTAGGTGTACGTATTATCACCATCTTCAAGTGTTAAGTCCTTATGGTTGGCGTTATTTAAGCCATAGTTCGGGAAACCTGAGAAATTGGTTTGTTTACTTGTGCTGTAATCATAGTTTATAACCTGAGGAACACTCCCGGCATTTAGGTAACGCTTTACTGCAATCACCACTGGCAAATAAGTTGCTGTAGACAAAGTACAGCTTGAGGTATTACATGCAGGTATTCCATCTTGATTTTGACTGTAATCAATTTCTATTTGTCCACCTGTTGGTAAGGTCATACTATTAAGATACCCAAGACTGTTATAGCCTATGTTTGTACGTTTACCTTCAGCATCTTGGTAATTGCTTAAATTGCCGTCATTGTTCACAGAAAGGATTGATGTTGAACCATCAGGACTTGTAACTTTATAATAGCTAGCATCCGGGTAATAGCTTAAGCGATGCTCTAATCCTCTGGCATCGATCACATCTAACACCACTGACTCATTCGCATTGCTTGTGCCATCAATAAGTGCTTTTCCAAAACTATAGTAACTCATTTGATTGTTGTTATCTGATACACCAATTAATTGACCATTACCATCGTAAAAGTAGTGTTGTGTTCCACTAGGTGTTGTTAGGCTAATCCCTGTAACCAGCTCAGAAAAATACTTTCTAGACAGAGGATCACTCTTTAGCGCAATACCTGTAGAAAAGTGCTGATAGGATTTGTCTTTGGCTGTGTAATAGCGTAAGCCACTACTATAAGTGTCATCAATGATGTAGTGTGTACCATCTGGTAGATAAAGCGTTTTAACTGGATTTTGATCATTGCTTATTTCAATTGAACTCATTGTGCTAAAGCGCCAGCCTTTAGGCAGGTGATAACTCGCAAATCCGGCACTTAGACCTTGATAGTTTAATGACAGCATAGCGGATTGTGAAAAATCAATCATCGCACTTAGCTGACCTGTTTCAGGATTCACATTAATACCCAGAGCACTGGCGTTATTATCGGATTGAGAATTCGTAATGCCACTGGGACTGGTCGCTGTGAAAACTGGTGAGGACATGCCGTAGCTTGTCAATAATAGTGTAGTGAGTAATGATAGCTTTAACTTAGTCATTTGCGTAGTTCACCTTTTATGAGAGATTTAAAAACGAACGAAATATAGCACATAAATAAACCGATAAATTATGTTTTACATTTATTTTACATTAGTAAAAGTGGCTGCCCTTGAGCCATATTAATTGCAATACCGGCATTATTAACACTCATAATGCGCACTAGTGGGTTGACATTTTTATCCATAGCGTTATCAGTGTCATAGTTGGATACAGTTTCAAGAGGTGGGGTGCACTGATACGTAATATTGGAGCCACTGCCTGTATAGTAGCCACCTTTTTGAAGTAATGTGTCAATCGTGTTATATGTATAACCATCCGGTGCATCACTACTGACATAACCTGGCCACATAATATAGTATGAATTATTGCGCTGATAAGCACCTGTAGCGCGCGCAATCGCCATCTTATTTCCCCATGCCTGAGACCAATTACTCCATGATGAATCACTGCCAATAGAAAAAGATGCAATACCAAAATTATACCATCCATTATTAGAGCCATCATTTCTATCATATTTTTGCATCCAACTTGTCCCGCCTGTACCTGACTGATAGTCAATTTGAACATAGCTTTGACCGTAAGCTGATTCAGAGGGGCTAACATTTAGTGCAGATAATGTAAAATAGTTATTATCATTGCCCTCAGTATCTTGCAAAACATAGCCGGTTGCTTTCGGTGGCAAGTTAATCAAGACATCGGTGGAGTGAATAGATGCAAAGCGGGTGTCAGTAGTCCCTGTATACATTCTTACATCAGCCCATTTATCTGTGCCAATTGCCTTATGTACCCAGTATGCTAAAGGAATGCTTAATGGGTTAACATAATTCACCATAGGGTAGCTGGCCGTCATTAAATCACTACTAATTTGACATCCATAGTTTGCACTATCGCCAGAGGCTTGCGCGTTGTTTATAACGCTTAGCGCCGCAATCGAGATTAACGTTGACAATATTATTTTTTGTACTGTTTTCATAACATTTACCTATTTCTTTTAAATGAATACTTAAAGCGAAATTACATCTGGTGTTAATATGCCACCAGTGCCGCCACGCGAGAGCATTAAACCACTGCCCTTTGCCTGATCATATGATCTATAGTTAAAATTGTAGCCAGGGAATGCGTTTCTAAACATCGATACCTGTAGCGCCAAGCCAGTTTCTGCAACATATATCAGATCATTTATTCCCGCTTTTTCAGGTATTGGTAAAGAGGAAGTTACATGATTTGTGTCACCGCACATATCTACCTTGTTAAGCATCTCAGGGTTAAGAAAAGCCATAAGATTACTTCCGCCATCTTTTCCATATGCACTTAATACAGGTATTTTGTCATGCATATTCATTATTCCATTAGGCATTGTGTAGCTAAAGTAGAAAGTCCCAGCGCCATAGGTGTCTGAGGTGTATTTAACAGAAGGGATGTAAGCAAGAATCCCCGCGCGATTATTGTCTAAAAATGAAACTGGTACACGGACGCTGATTGGTGCAACCGTAGTAGCAGGACCTTGAATATAAAAATTACTTACAAACCCGTTATTAGTAAAGTCTTTTGGCATCGAGTCACTGGTATTAAAATCCATGGCGATAGCACCTGATGTACTGAGTGCTTTTTTATCTAAATAGTAATCTAAACCATTAAAAGTTAATTGATCATCATTATAATTACTTAACTCGTATACTCGATTAATTGCATAATTGGTATGATCAATAGAAAATCGCTTTAAGCTTGCATCATCTTGTGATGCATTAAAATTACCATAAAAGCCATTCCCATCAAATGCAATACCATAGTAAGGCAAAACGGTATTTGGCTCACCATTATCGACTCTGTCTTGAATGCTAGCACTGTCTCTTAGCAAAATAGCTGTTGTTGATTGATAAGCTCCTGTCGCCTGTGAGAAGTAACCAATATGATTTACTTTACATCCAATTACTTTTTTGTTGCTATAAATAAGGTCGTTAGCATCGCAAGCAAACAAGTCAAGCTCATAAGGCTGTGTAAAATATTCGCCTGATAAATCTGGGTTGTCCGTGTTGATAAGTGTTGGCGCTAATATTCCCCCCTCAGCATTTTTTAGTGTAAAGGGTTTATAAGTGTTTTCACCATCTTTTAAAACAATATAACGCTGTCCATAAGAGCCACTGGTATCGCCATATTTGTCTGCAATATAGTTATAATCATTTCCAGTCCCAAAATAGCTGCTCAGATCAACATTATGTGTTTGGACGTTTAAATTTTCTGCAGCAGCGTTTTGTCCTGTAGGAAGATTTGCAGTTAAAGTAATATTGCGACCATCTGCAATTTGGGTAAAAAGGTAATAACCTTGACCTTTTTTTTGATGACTAAGCTTAGTACCAAAAGTTGGTGTGTAGTTATTTTGGATATCAGTTTCAGATACGATAGCATATGGATCATTAACATTCATCGTGCCTGAGATTTGAGTTTGATTATCGCTAAAGCTAATGGATTGATATAAAAAGCCACATTTAGAGTCATCTGGATTCAAGACAGAACCATCTTTAAGAAAGAGTTGCACATAAAAAGGCGTTGCATTAGTACCGCTGTTATAGGCGCTTTGTTGTGAGTTGTCTAACACAACATTTATTGGACGCTCTTGATCTAGGGTGGCAATACAGTTTTGAATTTCACTTTCATTGTAATGATCGGGGCGTGCATCACTATAATGTCCAGGTATTGAGTTCGTAGAATTAAGAGCAAACTTTTCAGAGATGAAAATCGAAATACTATCAACATTCTTAGGCATTACTTTGAAATAATAATCAAATGCAAAATTATTAGGAGCAATACTAATGTCATTATTACTATTAACTATAGTGCCAGATGTTGTAGGTGTAATATGAACTTCATCAGTGTGCTTTTTACCATCAACTCCTAGGTATTCAATAGTCGCTTCAAAATAAATTTGATTTGGCATGTATGGTCTTGGTGAAACCTCAGGAATCGAAAATAATACAATATGCTCATGAGGTTGCTGACTGCTATTACTATTCTGAGCATGCATATTTTCAATAACAGGAACATAAGTGTTTGTGTAATTAAAAGATTGATTTGCTAAAGCATTATTTGCATATGCTAGTATTGAGGTTGTTATTAAAGAAGCAAGTGTTAATTTTTTCATACTTTTTGATGCCTATGTTTGGTTGGAACAGGCGTAGATTAATTTGAAATCAGTTATATTGTTGTGCATGTTCTGTAAATTATCTGTAAAACACAGTATTACGATACTAAAGAGCTCCCATACAGAACTTCAGAGAAATTGAAAATAATGGCTCAAAACACTGTCTTTAACAGTGCATGTCATGAAATGGGTTTGCTGACAAGTATAGACTTAAAAGGTAACTGTCACAGGCGAATTAACATCTACATGCTGGAGAAAGTCAAGCGCTCCGCTATGGTCAATCTTAAAAATACTAATGTTGTTTGACAGCTGATTAGCTGCAACAAGATATTCTCCAGTGTTATCAATCGCTAGATCTCTAGGGTAATTACCAAAAGCGTCATATTCATTTTGCAGCTTTAGCATTTCTTCGTTTTGTTTGAGCTTAAATTTAGCAATGCTATTGATCCCTCTATTGGAAACATATAAATAGTAATCATGTTTTGTGCTGTTTTTTGAAAGTACAAGTTCAGCGGGATAGTTTCTTTCTGATGAATTTTGTGGCGAGCTTAAGGTTGTTGACTGAGAAGAAATATAGGTTAATTTTCCGGTGTTAATGTCAAACTTAAAAACACTAATACTCGAGTTTAACTCGTTCACAACATATAGGTATTTTTTGTTTGGACTCATAAGCGCATGCCTTGGACCTGCGCCAGAAATCGTCTTGATCACACTTAATAGTACTAGCTCATGCGTTGATCCATCAAGGCGATAAACCGTTATCGTATCACCTCCTAAATCACAAATAAAAACATACTCGACCCCATGAATAACAGTGCTTTCAATGCCATGAACATGAGATCCAGATTGTCGTTCAGGATCAATGCTATGATCATGATAAGGAATAACTTGAAGTGGTTTAGCATCAAGTGTGCCATCATTATTAATCTGGAGTAGCGAGATCCCTGATTCTTCGCCTGCTGCGTTACCATAATTGGCAACAATCATCACAGGGTACAGTTTACTTTTTAAAGCGTGCACTGGATTGGCAAGCTTACTGCTAGATAGTGTTATTTTACTCAATGTCTTATTTATATTGCTTTGGTAGGTGGTGATCTGACCAGACTCAAGTTCATTGGTGCTGTATATCAGATCATGATCTTTTAACAAATATGTTGGATTTAAAGACTTATCATCACCATGTGTTGCAAGTGTTATAGGGCTTGTTTGTCCAGTATCTGAAATATTAAAATGATAAATGCCATGACCAGGGGGTGTGCCCCATTCAGTATAGGTGCCAACATATACCTCATTGGATGAGATAAATTGGCAGCATAGTGTAAAAGCAAACATTGTCTTTACGTGTTGTGTTAATAATTTTCTCATGATGTATCTTAAATATTGTATTTGGGTGATTTAAGTTTTCTCATATTTTGAGACTTTTTAAATCAATGTTTTTGCACAGCTATGTGCGTTTTTGTTTGTTTTTAAATCATTTGGTATTTGGTTAAACTGAACTTTCCCAAGTTTTGTTAAGCGGCAAGCCCAATAATCATTTGAATCCATGAATTTCTATGATTTTTTAGCTCAGATTCACCATTTTGACAAACCCTGAGTTTATTCTGACGCTTTATCAACAACTTTCGTGCCGCAGAAAAGGTGTATTGCGGCTTAGTGCCATTATGTGTTAGCTCATTGACTGCATCACTTGGAAGATGCATGACAGCGATCCAAATAATCGTAATGGCAAGCATGCACATATTCAAGTGGTTTATCACCGAATGCTCCAATCTTACTTGGGCTTTTTGGCTGCCGATGTCATGTTTGAGCTCTTTGAAACCAGACTCGATCTTCCACCGTGCGCTATAGTACTCCAATATCTGCGTTACGCTTAAGCTTAAGTCTGTTGTTGCTAAAGCAACGAAGTGATTTTTGTAATAGGCAAAGACAACTTTTATCGGGCATTTAAAAGCTTTAGACATGAAGTTTTTCTCGTAGACAAGCATGTCACGCTTTTTACCATAAACAAAGCTTGTGACTTTTTGGGCTTTAGCTTTATATTCATTTGCCAAATCCCTAACAGAACCTGCTTTGGCACCATATTTTGCAGGACGCCCACATGTTTTACCTTCGATAACCTCAGGAAAACCGTATAAAACACTGTTTTTGCGTAACATGGTGAGGATATGGACTCGATTACCTAGTTGATCTTTTAACGGGTTGTACAATTTACCATTACCAAACCATGAATCAGTCACAATAAGAATGGGGGATTTTGTCCAGGTGCTAAGCTTAAGAATCATTTGGCAGGCCAGTGTAATTTTACTGTTAAAACACTCAGCCGCTGCTTTGTTGCTAGAGTGATAAAATCGCGTCAACAATGGCAAAAATGCCCAACGGGTATGAATGAACTTTAAGAGCCCCAGTTGAACAAAGCACTGTGACCAAGGGTATTTACTTTGATTGTGCTTGGCTGCATGATCAAAGAAATGCTCACAACCAAATATTTCCTTACCGCTTTTAGGCGTGGTAGAGTCATCTAAGGCTATGATAAGGCGTCCATCAGTCAATGGTAATGGAATCAGTTTGAATATAGCTTTCCAAATCACATCCCAGTTAAAGCATTTACTTGCCATAAAGCGATAAAAGCGTGTTCTGCTAAGTGAGTAACCTATTATCTGAACGAGTTTACGATAAATTTGACTACTGATACCAGAACCGATAGGTATAATCATTGCTAAAATCACTGCACTAAAAAGCCGTCCTTTTTGAGTGCTTCTTTTAAAAAGTGCTTGCAAGTGATTAAGTAAAGGTTGTAAGGTATCCATCGATGAGTTGCTCCTGTTTTTTAGCAACCCTAAGATATAGGGATAAACTTTGGTCTGCAGCTCATCCATAGCAAATTCTTACAAAATTCGGGAAAGTTCAGTTGGTTAAATTTGAACCACCGAAAAGGTAGTAAATTTAATATAAAAACTAAGAGGAAATAAACAATGAAAAAACTACTTTCTACAATCATGATGACAGCGGCAGCAAGTGCTGCTTTAGCAAGTGTTCACAATGGTGGAGAGGTTTATCAACAAGTCAGTGATTACTCAAGCATTACGATGAAATCACCTGCAGTGACGGATCTTAAGCATTTAAGTGAAGATATTAAGCACTTAAGAATGATTTCAGCACTTGATGAGCTTAATTCGATTGTACAAAGCGCTCAAACTGGATTCTTACCTTATAAAGCAAGCTATAACAAGGTGAAATTTAGCATTGGGCATATCAATAACAGTATTCAAGGGCTAACTGCAGCTTTACAAACTCAAAACTTTGTTGAAGTACCTGTATTAACCCAAGCCATCGAGAGTGATTTTAATACGATTTGGAATGAGCGTAGCAACATGTGGCAAAATGGCAACTACATCAATGATATGAGTAACTACTTTATTGTTGAAGGGATTGCAGCGATCAACAAACAGCAAGATAAAGACGAAGCCATTAAAAGCTGGGCAATGTTAAACCAGTTAGCTTATGACTATCCACAGCAATTATTTATGATGATTAATAAAATAATTGATGGGACAAAAAGTATTGTCAATATAACGGATGATCAGTTAAATAGTGTTATTGGTTCTTTACAGGCGAATCCAAAATTTCAGCAATTAGCATTAGTGAGTGCAAAATCTCGTGATATTGCCAAGCAAGTATCACAGATCAATGAGCAAATCCAAAATGCTAAATTATTTAATAAGCATATTTTTAATGACAAAATGCGTGAGGTAATGGCGCAAGTTGATCAAACAGTACAATCGGCATCTGATCGTGTGCAAGTGATTGATTTTATGGTGTCAGGGGATGTAACAAACTATCAAATAGTGGTCGATAGTGCCGAACAGGGCAATGAAGTTGCAAAGCTTACAGTGTTAGCATCTGAAGCGCTTTCTGAGAAAACAGGACAATCAGCAACGCAAAGCTATCACGAGATTCTTTATGTCTTAGCAAGCTTAACCAAAACGGTTGTCAATCAGTAAATAACTGAAGTTGCGTATTTAGAAAAGCTATGATTTTATAAACACCCCGTCAGTCTACGACTGCCACCCCTCTTGCAAAGAGGGGAATTGGGCAACGGTAATTTTAATTCCCCTCTTCGCAAGAGGGGTGCCGAGCTTGCGAGGCGGGGTGTTGAAATAGCAAAAGTGCGTAACCCCAGTAAATTAAGTCAATTGATCGGTATGTTTTGCAACTATTTACTTATTTTTTACATTTGAAGACCGCTTTTTATTCATATCAATTCTTAGAATATCCCGTAGCAATTTCTATCCCTATAACAATCCAAAAGGAGTAATAATGAAACTTAGTAAAAAACTCATCGCATCGGCGATTTTAACTTCATTGTCAACGATCACTATGGCTAACTGTGTGCTGGACTCTTCCAGTTCTGGTTGGACAGGGAGTGTCACATTTCACTGTGATGAACCAACAGACTTATACAATAACCCAATCAGCTTTGATGTTGATCATGCTGTTAAGGTCAGCTCTATTTGGGGAATCGATGGTAAAACTCAATTGACGCAAGATGACAATACTGTGTCTGTGAGTGTGAAAAAATGGTGGCCAGATGAGCCATATACATTACCTGCAAACCAGTCGGTGACAATGCAATTTTCGCCATCAAGTAATGAGTTTAATATAAGCAACTTCCATGTTGGTCCTGTGACGCCAGTATCTCAGGCACATATTTCAGTTGAGTTGCCAGAAAAACCAGGATTTATCCAAGAAGGACACCTAGCTGATGTTATTATTTATAAAGATGGCAATAAACTCACTGAGATTAATAATCAGCCATGGAATACTAAGCTTGATGTCAAAGTGCCATTAAATAGCGATCAAGATACAGCGAAAATAACTATTAGCGTACCATCTTTAGATGAAGCGACAGGATCAGCGGATCCAGCAAGCTTTGTAGTTGGCAACGGGCAAACACAATCAGTTCAGATAAAGTATAAACAGTTGCCCGTGGAAACTGGAACATTAAAAGTCACATCAACTGTACAAGGATCAACGCCTGAAACACACCCACATTATGTCATTACAACCATGGATAATGTCGTTGTTAAGGAAGGGGATTTAAAGTGGAAGGCAAACTTCATTGATGGGCTTAGATCATCTGCAGAAGGTGTGCATTATAAACTTAATCTTACTTCATTTATTGAGGGTGATTACGAATATAAGCCACAAGGCAAAGAGCAACTAACTCGCGATATTACGATCCAAACAGATAAAATAACGCCTGCTAAGATCACTTATCAGTTGGAGAAAATCTTACCAGAGAAAGTTAGTATTACAGTGTCGGGATTGCCAAAGGATGCTAAAGCTGAGCTTAACTTGAAGGATGAAAAAGGTGCGTCAATTGCACCAATTACATTGGATCACAATGGCAGCTACCCTGTGCAAAATATTCCGCGCAATAACCTTAATTGGTATGCTGATGCATCTTCTTATTATGTGGGCAACGCACATTATTCGGCAAAAATCACACCAAGTAACTTTAAAGCTGATCAGGATCAACAAGCATTAGCGATTAAATATCACAAGGTAAGTGATCCAAAGTTTATCTCTGGGTATTGGGAGAACTGGAAACCTGCTATCAATCCTGGTCAGGGCGATGCAAAAAATAGTACTTATTATGATAATGATATTGCACCGATGACACATGTGTATTATTCATTTTTGACACTAGACCCAATACCGAATCCAGATGCTCCACATGCTCAAGGTTGGGATGGAAATGCCATTTATGAGGCGTATGTGCCAGATGACATTGTCAAAGTTATCACCTCAAAAGACTTAAGTTGGCGTGGCGATGTTATCAATGCCATTATTGATTCGGTTGAGCAAAATCATGCTAAGTTTATATGGGCAATTGGTGGTTGGTCAGACTTAACGCAAACGATATCTCCAGAACAAGTAGATTTGCTAACAGATAAAATTGTCACCTTATTAAAAACAAAAGGAGATGGTGTTGATTTTGACTGGGAGCATTTAAGTGATGATTCTAGCTTGCGTGATCAACAAATAGAAGTATTAGCTAATACACTGCTTACCTTACGCCAAAAGCTAGATGCTGCTGGTATGCAAGATAAAGAAATTGGTTATACCACTCGCTTTAATGCATTCTGGGATAATGATTCTCGTCCTCAAAAATACACAGCATTTAATAGTGATGGCGAAGGATTAGCAATCCAAAAAGTACTAAACTCCAAAGGAAGTTCATTAGATAAAACTGTTAATTGGGTTAATATTATGATGTATGATGTGCCACCAACTGACCTTGACTCGCCAGCTACAGGTTTTTCACCTGAAGCATATGAAAATGTACTTAATGCATTTGCAAAATACATAACAAAAAGCAAGATTGTGATGGGGTTTGAGCCAGGAGGGCAGGCAGCAGGTGGTATTTGGGAAGGTGAAGATACTGATAAAGGTATAATAGAATCGATCCAGCAACAAGGTTATGGTGGTGTGATGTTTTGGGCAATTAATCAAACCGCAGATATAACATCTGAAGTCACAGGTGCTAATGTTAATAAGCTTGCTAAGCATGCACAAGATGTATTCAAACAATAGTCACTAATATTAAGCGTTATGATGTTAAATTTAAAAAGATCAGTTACTGTTTTTATTGCTTTAGTACCATTACTTTTGCAAGCCCAAAGCCTTGCTGTTTTTCAATGTCCTACAGAGGCGCAAGTTGCAAGCTATCTTCAGGATGATAGAGCGCCACTGGCAAGTCATGCCCGAGTTATTGCAAAAGATAGGTTCAAAAATATTGAGATACTTTGGGTTAAACAATATGAATGCCAATGCAGTCGCATGTATCAACAGCAGCAGAGTCTGACGGGTTTAGTGCGCTTTGACTATGCTGAGCTTAGCTCTGGTTGGATGGGTGCGCGCATGTACAATAAACATTATCCAAAGCGCCAGTCAGGTAGCGGCTTATCTTGTCATTATCAAGTCTCAGGAAATGATTTGGCGATGATTATTAATCAAATAGGGTTCCCACAAGAGAATTTTTATGACGATTTTAAGTCGTTAGATGATTTGGATTTCAGCTACTTTATGCCGGATTCAACTTATACTCAGCACTCTTTCTGGCAAAAAAATAGTTATCAGCAGAAGTATTTATGTGATCGCCAAGGCTTTCAGCAGCAAGGATGTATGTTGATGCTTAAAACAACCGCAAATCATGATGATTGGTTAGTTCAGGTGTCGAGCATGTGAGTAAAGTGTGATGATTCATTGCCCAATTTACATTTTTCTTACGTTTTGAAAACAGCAGCTTTACAAAGACTTTTTTACAATACATCTCATGACAGCACAGGCAGTCATATTAAAGCAAACGCTGATATTGTGAGTTCACAGCATAAAAAATAACTTTCATATTTAGAAAATCAATTGAAACAAAAAGAGGATAATCGATATGAAAATGATTAAAAAAACAACTTTAACAGTGTTGGCGTTAACAGTAATGGCAAGCGGTGCAATAGCTGCAGCGGGTGAAAATACCTCTCGTAATGTGCAAACAGTTGATTTTGGACATAATACAAAAGTTGAAATAACCGTCAATAGCGGGACACAAGCGGCACCTGCTGTTGCAATTGCAACGCGAGATGATACACCCTTTACACATCAGGTGCCTAATGTTTATTGGCCGGCATCTGAGCAAAATATCATTGATGGCAAAACGATGAACAATATTAAAAATGCTAGCATTGATACTTTCTTAAAGAGCAATGGCAATACAGTATCTTTTAGATTGCTTGCGGATGATGGTAGTGGTGAAGGTATGGTGCCAACTGTTGCAATGAATGGTTATCAGCAAGTCGTCGCCCCTGCTTTTGATCTAAGTTATGGTAAGACAAGAAAGTGCACGGTCAGTTATGTTTCCGCAGGGCATACATCATACTGGACGTCAAGCTGTACTCCTGTATAGCCAATCTAATGAGTTTAAGGGGATGACATGAAATTTACACTATTTCTAAGTACGACTATCATCAGTGTGACCTTATCTTTATTTAACCAAGCCATTGCTCTGCCAAGTAAAACATTGGTAGAAGTTAATATTAATAGCGGGACATGGGCAAGACCTGAAATTGCAATTGCTACAGAAAATGATAGTCAAAAAATATTTGTTCAACCTAATGTGTTATGGCATGCCAGTGAAAAAGGTGAAGTCACGGGGGATACGCAGAACAATATTCAAAATGCAACTATTAATCAATATCTACTGACGCAAGGTAATCAAGCCCGTTTTAGAATATTGGTGAATAGTGGTGCGCCAGCAGAATATATCCCAACGATGAGTTATGATCGTTATCAGTTAAAGCCAGATAATGCGTTTTTATTATCTAAGAACCAAAAGATAAAATGTGATGTCTCCTTCAAGCAGTATCGTCCTTATAGCAACGAAGGTTATTGGCATGCAGAGTGTGTTTAATCAGAAAAGTGCCAAAAGCACATTAGCAAGTAGTGTGTTATAGATAACAACAAGATAGAAAATAAAGCTCGCAAAGATAAGGATATCACGCTTGCCAATATGTTTAGATAGATCAATCGTCAGCATCAAGTAAGTCACAACGGATGCGATAAAGAAGTATTCATAGTAAGCGTTGATCAGTAGTGTTATAAGCAGTGCCAAATGGGGCTTAATCAAAAGTTTGCGATAAATCACAAAATACATGATTATGCAGCCAATTAGATAACTTATGGCTTGTACCCATTCTAGTGGTGAGAGGGTTGTGACACATACTGATAGCAATGTAATAATGATTAAGATTGCTGTATAGCTTAGAAAAGTAACTGATGCCTTACGATCGGCTAAAAGCAAATAAGCCATCACAGTGATTGGTCGAGGCTTCTTATGTTGCCATTTGCTAGAGAGTAAATTGGCAGTTAGGACAATCGCTAAGGCAGGAGCGGCTATATATAAGATAAAAATATGCATATCGATGTATAAAAATAAAAGATCACATATAACGAAATAAATAACAAAAAATAATGCATAAGCTGCGCGCTGAAGTGTATTAATCATGGCAAGTGGCAACGCAAAAACCAATCCGCCATTAAAAAGCATGGCAAGATATAGAACACTATGATGTGGGAAGTAATCATAAACAACAGCGTAAAATAGCATTGAAATAAGACCTGCAACAAGCATAATGTTTTGCATCATTTGGGTGTTTTGGCGCATAAAACCATAAGTGCTAGGCAGAAGAATGATCCAAGGTAGTGCAAATAAAATGCCTTCAGTACGATTAAAAAAATCATCCAGTTGTAAGGTGATCGCATATTTATCATCGATAAGGCTCAAGTTGATAAAATAAACGGCAATTAATAGTAGATAGATTAAGAAATAACGGTGAAACATTTGTTTATCGTTCATCTTAGTATCCTAGTGATTTAGTACAAAACCGATGGAATGAACGGTTTCAATCATCTCTTTACCAAGAATTTTCCTTAGTTGTGAAATATGCACGTCGATACGTCGATCAAAACTATCAAAAGGTTCGTCATAACATTTTTTATGAATAAGTTTCTTCTCAACAACGCCATTGTGTTGCAAAAGCATTAATAGTATTTGCGTTTTGACCTTTTTAATATAAACCTTTTCGCCGTTTTTATGTTCGAGTAAATATTGCTCAGGATAAAAACACCAGTCTTCAAAATTATATGCGCTTGATGCTTCGGGTGCTTGATCTACCTTACGCATCTGATTGTAGCGACGAATATTTGCACTAATGCGCGCTTCAAGTTCCTCTAGTGAAAAAGGCTTTGTGACATAATCATCTGCACCAATGTTTAATGAATAAGACTTTTGCGTGGTGTCGCTAATCGCTGAAATCATAATAATTGGCATATCATAAACTTGACGTATTTTTTGGCAAAGTTGAATGCCATTGTCACTCCCCAAATTAATATCAAGTAACAGGCAGTCAAAGGATGTTTCCTCAACGGCAGCTAATGCGTCAATGGCAGTTGATTTGATCAGGAGTTCATAATTCATCCGCTCAAGATAGCGCGCAATCATTTGCGCGAGCGAATCGTCGTCTTCAACAATTAAAATACGTTCCATCTGTGATTAATCCATATTATTGCGATGTCCTAAGTTATAGTGGAATTTGAGAGATATTTCAAATGGGTTTAAGCTCAAAATAAAAGCTTTTACCATGATGAGTTTGTGTGAACTGCAGTTCACTTTGGTGCTCAGCCAGTATTTTCGCTACTGAATAGAGTCCGATACCGTGACCATTTTTTGAGTGATGCCAAAAAAGCTGCTTCATTGCATTCAAATCCAGATTTTGCTGTATGACGCCATCATCTGCTATGGTGATGCGAACTTGTTGCTCAGTGATCTCAAGCGATAAGTGGATATTAGTATTAGCATACTCAATGGCATTGTTTAGCAGGTTATAGAGCACGCGCTTTAGTTTAAAAGGCTTGATCATGACATAGATTTTTTGATCTATCTTAAGCGCTAAGTGTAGAGTAAGCTCTTTGTTATCTTGCATAAGCATGCGCTTATAATCGATAAACAATTGTTCGATAAAGCCTCTTATTTCAATCGGTTCTTTTTGCTCAGTGAGTAGTTGGTTTTCTTTAAGCTTTGCCAATGAGTGCCCTGTGATCACTTTTATCTCGTTGATATCTTCTTTGACAGCGTTATAAGCAGCGTTGTAATCAAGCTCAAGTTTAAATGATAGCCGTGTGTAAGGTGTTCGTAAGTCATGCAGCATCGTTAGCATATCGCTTTTTTGACGCCTTAATACATCTTTAACCAATTGGTTTAACTTAAGATGTTGTTTGAAAAAATAACCCTGTTTGAGCGTTGTTTCATAATCGCTATAACCTAAAATCACTTTACGTGTTTCACGGATAAATCGCGTAATTTTGAAGTAAATATAGTAGGCAATCACAAAGATAAGAAATAAGCTTAAAATCGCTAAGGTGATACTTGCGTAGATGTAATAGTACTCGGCAAGATCAAGTGCAGCTGTTTTGTCTTTTTGCTCTGCTAGGTGCTGACTAAGGCGAAACAACATGATAATTGTAATACATGATACGAGGTACTCAGGCTTTAGTATTTTCTTAAGTAGTTTATGGTGCTGTTTATTGGTTGTTTGCATGATATTTATCACCTAAATCAATCGTTATGACATTTGATTTAGATTTAAATATAGCTGAATTTATGTATTTGTGGGTCAAGGCTACAATGATGGGGCAAAATTAATCTCATTTATCCAGCTTGAGTGGTTGTTGTATGAAGCTTGCATCACGCTGTACAAAAGCAGCTAATTGGGCTAATATGAGCGCCGAAATAAGCCTCAATAGACAGAAAAAACAGTAAAGAAGGAGCTATCCTCATGACGGATTTAAAACGTTCAACAAAGGTTTTGATTGACGCCAAAGGTCAACAATATACCGCCTATAGCTTGCAGAAATTAGCAGCTGAAACCGGCAAAGATATTACGCGTTTGCCGTATTCTATTCGTGTATTGGTTGAGAACCAATTGCGCAATATTGATGACTACAAAGTTAAAGTGTCTGATGTTGAAAATGTACTTAATTGGGATGCTAAAGCTCAGGTGCGCCCTGAGATTCCACACATGCCAGCACGTGTGGTAATGCAAGATTTTACTGGTGTTCCTGCGGTTGTTGATTTGGCTGCTATGCGCCAAGCGATTAAAGATGCCGGAGGCAATCCACAAAAAATTAATCCATTGGTTGATACAGCAATGGTTATTGATCACTCGGTACAAGTAGATTATTACGGCACAAAAGATGCACTTGAGAAAAACGTTGCCAAAGAGTTTGAGCGCAATGGTGAGCGTTATTCACTATTGAAATGGGGACAAAAAGCATTTGATGATTTCGTTGTTGTGCCACCGGGCATGGGGATTATCCACCAAGTGAACTTGGAGTATTTAGCAAAAGGCATTTTGGTTAAAGATCAAAATGGCGAGAAAGTTGCCTATCCTGATACTCTTGTCGGTACTGATTCACACACAACTATGATTAATGGCGTTGGTGTGATGGGCTGGGGTGTTGGCGGTATTGAAGCTGAAGCGGTTATGCTTGGTCAACCCTATTACATGGTATTGCCTGATGTTATCGGTGTGAAGTTAACAGGTAAATTACGCGAAGGTGTCACGGCAACCGATTTGGTATTAACAATCACTGAGCTTCTTCGTAAGCATGGTGTGGTTGGTAAGTTTGTTGAATACTTTGGTGGCGGTTTAAAACATTTGTCCCTTCCAGATCGTGCAACTATTGCCAACATGGCGCCAGAGTATGGTGCGACAATAGGCTTTTTCCCAGTGGATGATGTAACTTTAGCCTTCTTTAAAAACAGTAACCGTGGTGAATATGCTGAATTAGCAAAGAAAGTCTACGAAGAGCAATATTTATTCCGCCACAATTCAGCAGAAGAGCCACAATATACGGCAGTAATTGAGCTTGATATGTCAACGGTAGATTCGACATTAGCAGGTCCTAAACGTCCACAAGATCGCGTTTCAATGCGTGATTTGAAAGCTGACTTCAAAAAATGTTTAACACATGAAACCGGTTTGCATGGCTTTGGTTTGACAGAAGAGCAAACCAAAACGGCGGTTAAAATTGAAGGCATGGACTGTGAATTAAAGCATGGTGATGTGGCAATTGCTGCGATTACGTCATGTACAAATACATCTAACCCATCTGTTTTATTAGGTGCAGGTTTATTAGCGAAAAAGGCTGTTGAAAAAGGTTTAACGGTTAAGCCTTATGTTAAAACATCCCTAGCGCCTGGTTCACAAGTTGTTACCCAATACCTTGAAAAATCAGGCTTATTAAAGTATTTAGAGCAATTGAAATTTGATGTTGTGGGTTATGGTTGTACCACCTGTATTGGTAACTCAGGTCCTTTAGATCAACCGATTGTTGATGCGATCAACAAAGGTGATTTAGTCGTTGCATCGGTTGGCTCAGGAAACCGCAACTTTGAAGGGCGTATTAACCCTGATGTTAAAGCAAATTACTTAGCATCTCCTATCCATGTGGTGGCGTATGCGATTGCCGGAACGGTTGATTTTGATCCAGAACATGACCCAATTGGTAAAGATCAGCATGGGCATGATGTTTACTTGAAAGATATATGGCCAAGCACACACGATATCGCAGAATTGCAATCGCGTGTGATTAACAATGAGATGTTCGAGAAGTCTTACGCAACGGTTTTAGATGGCACAAAAGACTGGCAGAAACTATCAGCGCCTACGGGTGAGTTGTATAAGTTTGATGAGAAATCAACGTATATTCAATGCCCTAATTTCTTTGAGAACTTTGCTGATTCAGGTAAGGGTTCGCTGGATATTGTCGGTGCGCGCACATTGTTGATGCTAGGTGACTCAGTAACAACAGATCATATCTCTCCAGCGGGCTCTATTCCAGAGGAATATCCGGCAGGACAATATTTGAAAGCGCATGGCGTTGAGAAAAAAGACTTTAACTCGTATGGTTCACGTCGTGGTAACCATGAAGTGATGATGCGTGGTACGTTTGCTAATATTCGTATTCGCAATTTATTAGCGCCTGGCACAGAAGGTGGGGTTACTAAATATCATCCAGATGGTTCAATTGAATATGTGTTTGATGCAGCGATGAAATATAAAGCATCAAATACCCCATTGGTTGTATTGGCAGGTAAAGAATATGGTACAGGTTCATCACGTGACTGGGCAGCTAAAGGAACTTTCCTATTAGGTGTTAAAGCTGTGATCGCTGAGAGTTATGAGCGTATTCACCGTTCAAACTTGGTTGGTATGGGTGTGTTACCTTTGCAGTATGTTAATGGTCAAACGGCTAAAACGCTTGGTTTAGATGGTACAGAAACCTTTAATATCAAAGGCTTGGATAATGTCAAACCGCGTGCGAACGTTATCGTTGAAGCTGTGCATACTAATGGTCACAAAACAATCTTTGAAGCGTTGGCGCGTCTAGATGCTGATGTTGATGTGGATTATTTGAAAAATGGTGGCATTTTGCAGACCGTTTTGAAAAATATGATGTCATAAACTGTTTGGAAAAAGAGCGATTCGTTAGAGGGGAATTCATAAGAGGGCAATTCGTGAATTGCCCCTACATATCGATATGAAAGTCGATTGTGTGTGTTGTCGCAAACATTTGATATAAAATTCGTGTTGGGCGATTCATGAATCGCCCAACACGAATTGCCGATACGAATTCTCCTGTCACATATGTGAGTCGCCTGTATGTGTTGTTGTAATCCCACAATACAATGACCGTAGGGGTAATTCATGAATTACCCTTCACGAATTACCCTGATATGAATTATCCTCGCATGAATTGCTTCTACACAAATCATCGAACCTCTAATTATCATTTGCATGAATTATTTGGGATGTGAGCTACAATTATCTTAATGTTACATCTCATTTAAATATCTAAGTTGGAAACAGCTATGAGCAGCAGAAAGCAAAATCGCCATTCAATTCGTTTAAGTGAGTATGATTATTCTCAGACTGGGATGTATTTTGTAACGATTTGCACGCAGGATAAAGCATGTTTATTTGGGCATGTTATCAATGGTGAGATGGTGTTGAATGAAATGGGTAACATTGTCCAAGACGAATGGTTAAGAATTGAGACCATATGGTCAAATGTGAAGTGTGGGGCATTTGTTATTATGCCAAACCATTTCCATGGGATTGTGATTATCACCAAAACCGTAGGGGTAATTCATGAATTACCCCCACAGATGACCGTAAAGCAACGATGTAATATGCTATTGCCTAAAATTATCGGACGATTCAAAATGCAGACATCAAAGCAAATAAATCTTATTCGAGGTATATCAGGGCAAAAATTGTGGCAACGTAATTATTATGAGCATATTGTTCGTGATGAGGGTGATTATCTGCGAATATATGAATACATAAACAATAATCCATTACGGTGGGAGTTGGATTCTTTGCATCCTCGAAACCTTTGGGGCGGTTCGTGAGAGGGCGATTCGTTTTGGGCAATTCGTGAATTGCCCCTACATGTCCATGTGCGAATTGTTCGTATATTTGTTATCACAAACATTTGATATAAAACCCGTAGGGGCGATTCATGAATCGCCTGACACAAATTACCCAACATGAATTGTCCTCCATACAAATTGCTTCCATATGAATATCTTTCATATAGGGATTTGCAGCAGACAACAGTTGTCAAAATACCACCTGTCATGTACATTATCCCAGATTTTTAAATAGTATACCGTTTGATAATTATTTTACGTGCGGTGTGATAATATACCTCAACAGGAGATAAGTAATGAATAAGTTATTAGTAGCACTATCATCGCTATTGTTGTTAAGCTCAAACGCTTTTGCTGAAGGTGCAGCAGCTGGGGGCTCAGCAATGAGCTCAATTTTAATGTTGGTGGCATTTTTTGCCATTTTTTATTTCTTACTTATTCGTCCACAAATGAAGCGTAATAAAGAACAACGCAAGATGATCTCAGAGCTGACTAAAGGTGATGAAGTCATGACAAATGGTGGCATTATCGGCAAGATCGCTAAGATTGGTGAGAACTATACTGAGATTGAGATTGCTGAAAACGTTATTATTAAAGTACAAAAAAGCGCAGTTTCTGGTGTTTTACCAAAAGGTGCTGTTAAAACCAATTAATTTTGACTACATTGCTATACAGTCAACTCAAACTAAGGTATTAGGATTATGCTTCATCCCAGACAAAAAGCTGCGGTTAATAAGTATCCTTTGTGGAAATATATTACTATTCTGGTAATTGCGATTTTGTCGATTATCTATGCGTTGCCCAATTTATTTGGTGAAACGCCGTCATTACAAATCTCTCCCAAAGATGGTACGGTGAACTCAGCCCTTGTGACGCAAATTAAAGACACATTAAATGAGCAAAAGATCGCGTATAAATCATTGCATCAAGAATCAAATACAGTGGTTCAAGTGAGATTTGCCGATGCGCAGGATCAAATTGCAGCACGTACGGCTTTGCAGAAAACCATTGGTAGTGATTATATTGTCGCGCTTAATATGGCCGCAAATACACCAAATTGGTTGTTGGCATTAGGTGCTGAGCCGATGAATTTGGGACTTGATTTGCGCGGTGGGATGTATTTAGTGCTTGAGGCTGATACGCAATCAGCGATTAATGCACGTTTAGATAATACCTTAGAAAGTTTAGCGCAAGGCGTTAAAAAATTGGGTGTGACACCTGAGTCACAGCTAAAAGCATCGCAAAAACCTGAAATCACGAAAGCATTGCCAGTGCCTGCAACTTATAGCAGTATTGGCTATGTGGCATTAACTTTCGCCAATAAAGCGGATCTGGATAAAGCAATTGCTTTTATTAAAACAGATTACTCTAAGACGCAAAACAATCAGTTAGTTTATAGTGCGTTGAAAGACAAAACATTGTTGGTTACTTTCAATGCGCAATTATTAACACAAATCAAGCAAGAAGCTATCTCGCAAGTGGTGACGGTAATGCGTAATCGTATTAACGCACTAGGTGTTGCCGAAGCTTCTGTTGCTGCTTCTGGTGACTCACGTGTGATTATTGAACTGCCTGGTTTGCAAGATGCAGCACGCGCTAAGCAAATCTTAGGCGGCACATCAACGGCAAGCTTTTATATCGTAACCCCTGTCACCGATCGTTTGAAAGTTGAAGAGCAAGGCATTAAGGTGTATCCATTAGCTTCAAATGGTCAGACATATTACTATCAATTAAATGGTAATTCAGTTGTCAGTGGTAGTGCGATTGTGAATGCCTCTCCTGGTGTGGATCATCAAAGTGGTCAGCCAATCGTTGCCGTGCAATTAAGCTCAGATGCAGCAGGTCACTTTAGAGAAGTCACCGGCAAACATGTCGGTGATCTGATGGGTGTGATGCTTGTTAACACAACCTATAAAAAAGAAATGGTTGACGGTAAAGAAGTCAATAAGATTGAAAAGACTGAAAAGCTTGTTAATGCCGCAACGATTCAAACCGTATTAGGTGCTAACTTCCAAATTACAGGTCTTGATCAGCGTGAAGCTAATAACTTAGCATTGATGATTCGCTCTGGTGCATTGCAAGTGCCTGTACATATCGCACAAGAGCAACAAATTGGTCCAACGCTTGGTAAACAAAATATTGAGCAAGGGATGTTATCTATTGTTGTGGCATTGATCCTTGTTGTATTGTTCATGGCAATTTACTATCACCTGTTTGGTATGATCGCCAATGTCGCATTGGTTCTAAACTTAGTATTAATTGTTGCAATTATGTCAATTATTCCAGGTGCTACACTGACATTGCCAGGTATTGCCGGTATTGTCTTGAACTTGGGGATGTCAATTGATGGTAATGTCTTGGTGTTTGAACGGATACGTGAAGAGCTTAGAAATGGCATGCCGGTGCAAAGTGCGATCTCCGCAGGCTATGAGCGCGCCTTTGGTACAATTGTTGACTCAAACGTTACAACCTTGATTGTGGCAATTATCCTTTTTGCGATTGGTACGGGTGCTGTTAAAGGCTTTGCAGTGACATTGATTATCGGTATTCTGACATCAATGTTTACGGCGGTAACTGTCTCACGGGCGATGACGAATCTTATATATGGCTCACGTCGCAATCTTAAAAAATTATCAATCGGAATATAGGGGTGTCGCATGGAGTTTTTTAAACGTAAAACCAATATCGACTTTATGGGAATCCGTAAATGGACCGCGATTGTTTCGATTGTGTTAATTGGTTTATCTGTTATATTTTTAGCTGTTCGTGGCTTAAATATGGGCTTGGATTTCACCGGTGGTTATCAGATTCAAGTTAATTATAATAAAGCACCATCAACCCAAGAGGTGGCAAAAATTTTAGCTCGCGATGGCTTTCCAACCGCGCAAGTAACGACTTTTGGTTCAAGTGATAGCTTGATGATTAAGCTACCGATTCAAAAAAATGAAAACAATCAGGCAGTGATTAATCAAGATGGGCAATCTGCTCAGCAATTACTTAAAGTGAAAATTGAGAAAAGCTTAGGCTCTCAAGCACAGGTCACCAGCTTAAACTATATTGGTCCACAAGTCGGTAAAGAGCTTGCAACCAATGGTTTATTGGCATTATTAGTCGCGATGATTTGTATCGTTGGCTATATTGCTTTTCGTTTTGAGATGAAGTTTGCGATAAGTGCAGGTATTGCGCTTATTCATGACCCGATTATTATTCTAGGTGTTTTTGCGGCATTCCAGTTAGAGTTTACTTTAACAACATTAGCAGCAGTGCTCGCGGTGATTGGTTATTCATTAAATGATACGGTGGTTATTTATGACCGTGTGCGTGAAAACTTCCGTAAGATGCGTAAAGCGTCAGTGATTGAAGTGGTTAACCGCTCAGTCAATGATACTTTATCGCGTACGATTATGACCTCAGGGTTAACGCTTTTAGTTGTTGTTGTGCTTTATTTCTTCGGTGGTCCGTCATTGCATGAGTTCTCATTGGCTCTTATCTTAGGCGTGATCGTTGGTACGTATTCATCGATTTATGTCGCTGGTGTATTAGCGGTATTGTTTGGCTTAAAGCGCGAATCGCTATTGCCACCACAACGCTTGGATGATGATCGTCCTTAGTTTTTTTCATAATATTTTCCGTTAACTATTTTCTCTGTTTTAATTCTAATCTTTATTTTAGTGTCACGTATAATTGATAGTATTTTGCTAGAGATTTGGTTTTAATACGTTCTTTTTATATGTATATTGATATCGCTTTAAGTATAAAAATATTTACTGTATGGATAGTATGGGTTTGTGCATGATGATATGGCTACCCCATTTGCGATAAGGAAAAAGGAGTATCAAGTGAATGATTTTGAATGTATTGATAAGGCGCTGAGTATTGTGTATATGCAGGATGATTTATTGGCAATGCTATCATTGACACAGATTTTAGGTGAAGAAGGAGTGTCGATATATACCGCAGCAAAAGATAAACTAGACAAGCTTTTAGCAGCATTAAAGAAGCTTGATCCTATTACAGTGGGTGAAGGATTATCAAAAATTAGCTTAATTGATTTAATTACACAGATTGAGAGGCAATCTACGAAAGCTCGTGCATTGCTTTTGTTGCAAAAACATCATCATGAGCTTGTTACTAGCATCAATTTGCAGGCTTCAATAAAAAAGAAAGATAGCACAATTCATGCAGTTCCCGTGATTTTATATAGCTATATCTTGATTCAGTCTATTTATGGTGCGGTGCCTATAGCTAAGCTTCTAACTGCCGTTCATGAGTTAACTAAACGTGAAGATGGTTATACCTATGCGCTTGAACAAATGAAAAATGCACCAAATGCACCATACTATTTATATGGTTTGCTAATGCCTAGTATTATTGTCAGTGATAATAACAGTAATGAGAGAGCTTTCTTAGAAAAACTCGATAAGCAATATAGGCAGTCAGGTAGACATAAAAAAATAAATAAAAAGCTTAGGCAAAAGAAACTTGAAGCAGATTATTATTACGAAATGTTGTATTACGTGTTTGATTATTTTTCTAAGTTTGAAAATTATCGCGAGGCTTATAATCAATTAGCAGCATCAACACGTGAATCTGAAAGCTATTATATTATTAGTAAAGATTTATATAGAGATTTCCCTAAATCAATACAAGGACTTATTGATGAAAGATTGCGTGCGGTGTTGGTTAATGCACAAAGCACGCAAACTAAGGCTAATAAATATTTTAAAGAGTTAGAAGCCATTAAATTGCAGGCGGAATCATTAAAGGAGTATAAAAGTAAGAGGCTAGATGTAGGTCTAAAACAAAGCATTTTATTGATGAAATTGAATTTAGCTGTTGCTATGTTGCATGAGTTGGGTGTGCGTTTGTCTTCGTTGGATATTGAGGTGAAAGAGCAATTAACTTTACCCAAGGAGACAGTTGTTAATACGCGTAAATTGCCGAGATTCCTCCATTGGCAAGAATCTTTAGATGAGCTTATGGCTCAATTAACCAACAAGCAGGATAGCTTTGCCTGTTTGGTATACCACAAACTGATGTCGGCGATTCTTGCAAAGTATGATGCATTATCTAAAGTTTATGATGAGATATACACTGACACTATTTATGATGATAAAGCAATTCGTGGTGTAGTTGAGCAAAAAGCAAAAATGATTGCAAGTATACAGATGAACCCCATGAAGCTATTAGGGGATGTATGTTGTGAGAATCATTTACAAGAAAAAGATCAGGCAGTGGTAACCAAGCTGTTTACTGAATCCCATAGTCAGATGATCCCTATTATGGAAAACTGTTTGGAGGAGTTTTGTTACTCAGTGCCACAAAGTGCAAAAAAACAATATCAATTGGCAATGAAAGAGACTCATCGTCATCCTCTATACCCACTGGTTACGATATATGGTGAATGGTATAAGCTAAGATCATTTATTTTGTTTTTTGAAAGATTTGGAAATAGCGTTAGTAGCTATTTTGTGGGGTTTGAAGAAGTAAATGGACTTGCTTTTGAGTTTTTGTATCAGGATTTGGTCTATTTAAGCTATTTATTTGGCGCTATTTATAATGAACTTGAGCAATCAGCCCAGGCAATGCTATTAAAATATATGTCAATTTTTGCGATTGCACCTAATCATCAGAGTTATTATTTAGCATTTAAAAAATTTGCCATTATTGAGAGCTGCATATTTAGACACCCTGCATTTGAAAAGATGTCTTTTCTGGAAGTGATCAATAATTATATAGAAAAAGAGAATTTGGTTTTAAGTCCTCATTTTCATGAATTTGCAAAGCAACATAGAACAGCTAGAAATGGGTTTACAATCTCAGGGCTTAATAAAGAACAGGCAACTTATACAATCAGCTATCAAGTAAATGGGCAACTACGATTTAATATGTTAATTACGGCAAAAGAGCTTGCAGAGTCTGAAGATGAAGTTAATCAGTTATATGAACTAGGTGGCGTTACAGCACTGGCTAGTGTGGCAATGATTGCGTTTATAAAAGGTTATAATGATCAATTTTTAGTTGAGACTTATTTAAAAATGATAGAGGAGAAAAATTTAACAATAGCAAATATTAAAGGTTTTTATACGACGGACATATTTAGTGCTTGGCGTACTGCTGGGGTAAAGCATCACGGTGTTATATTAAGGCTAGTTGACTTGGATAGTGATCTTATGGCTTTAGAGTGTCTTTTGCTAGAGCTTAATAAATATGAAACATCTCAATCAGAAAAGCGACAAGCTAATGACTTTCTAAAAAGACAATGTGAAAACTTGATTGACTGTTTTAAAAAGAAAGTAAGGATAGATCTTGGGCAGTTTAATCGTATTATCATTGCTATTAGGCGAATGTTAGTAACAAAAGTTATTATTCAGGCAATAGGAAGCTCAGCTTGCAAGAAAAATCTTGAGAGAGCGCAGAAAGTGTTTAGTCAATTACATCAAAAACTAATATATGTTGATATATGCTGTTTTTCACAACATGCAATCGCGGGACTTAAGCCTTTCAAAGCAAATAGAAGCTTTATTGATATGATGGCATATTATCTAACAAAAACATTTGCGCGGAATGATGAAGTTATTGTCACTAGACATATGGATCTGCCTATGTTGCAAGGTGTTGATGTCTCAGAAGATAAAACCAGACAACTTGTGTTAAAAAAAACTGATGAAAATAGATTGGTATTCCAGGCCAGTTATGAGCAAGATTGTGAGATTTTAGGCATTATTCATGATAGCGAAACAGGGCGAGAAGTTGTCCCACGCGATACCAGCAATAAATTTTATGTTTTTCTAAAAATGCTTACCAAGATGTGTGAGTATTATATGGACGCTATTATGCAGATATTTGGTGTTAAGTATGACCGTGGGGATTATGAGCGTTATGATCAGTTCCTAGATAAGTTGTTAGAAGACTTCCAAATAGCGATTAATACTGACTTTAAAAAAACCAAGCTAGATCCTTTAGTATCAAGTTTCAATTTAAATCAATCACTAATAAATTTGTATGTTGTATTTACGCTAAAAGCAGACTCAGAACATTTCAAGAAAGATAACGGACTTGATCTTTATTTGCTACAAGGATTTATTGATGAAAGTGTGAGTTATTTGACCGTTAGATCTTTTGATAAGGTAAAATTTTTTGATAGCTCATATCGAGAGTTTAGCTTAATTGAGCGCTTTACCGGTGTATATGCTGAACTTGAGTCGCTTTATGGTTTTATGAAAGATAATGAAGATTTTATTATCTTGTCCAAATCAGATTTATTTGAAATTTATAATATCAAGGATGATAAAGAACTTAAAACACGTTTAGCTCAACCTGCAGATAAACAGCTTTTAACTTTAAAGGGTATTTTTGATGATAAAAGAACAAAATGCTTTAAATTAGAGATTTTAAAGCATGCAGTAGATAGTTATCAGAGGTATCTGACAGATCACGTTATCTTTCCTGAGTACAATGAAAATGTGGTTTTAGCGTGTGGGTTATTGTGCTATGAGTATCATCAAATTATTACAATTATCTATCAGGATTTACTTGAAAGTAGTGAAGGTTATCAGGGGATTTATAAGTATAAATGGTGGCATCTTGCCTCGTTAGGTATTGGGGCGGCTGTTGACTATGTATATACGACAACTCATCTAGCAAAAGGGATTAAAGAAATCCAAAGTGTTATCGCAAACGATAAAATAGATGCAAACCTTCAGATTGAACAAATTATGGCGATTGCGCGGAAACGCTTGCAGAAAGACAGTGAACGCAAGGACGATGTTCGACGCTTATATGAGTTTTTAAGTAGGGAGTTATCTGCTTATGTGGTAAATAAACAAAAGTATAATGATCAGCATAAGGTGAAATTTAGATTTGAACCAATGTCACAAAATAGTGAAAAAAGCTTTGAAGAATACATGTCTTATTTAAAAAAGCAAAGACCAAACGTCTCTAAAAAGAAATCAGACGTAGTAGGAGATGTTGAGGTTCTAGCAGATATTGATGAAAATGACCCGCGAGTGGTGTTAATTAGTCAAAATCTTCAACCATTGTATTTATTAGATCCAGTACTTAGATCTGGTATGGCACTTGATATCGTGCAAGATATTACTAGTCATAATCTTGGTAGATCATCGTTGATCTCTAACGGGTTTGTTGATATTTGTATTGGCAAGCTTCATCAAAATAATCCAGTGAATTTGAATCTGGTTGAGCGATTTGTTATGAAGCCTTGTCGAACCGTTTTAAGTAATGAGATAGAGCAAGGAGATATATTACATGATATTGATCAGCTAATTATAGCCTCTCCGTATAGCTTGATTATGGTGCCAATTAATTTTGGCAACTGGCATTTTGTATTACTCATTATTGATACAACCAATAAGAGACTTTACTTTTTCGATTCATATGGAGATGGTCGAGTAGCGTGGCTAAGATCAAACATTAAAGAAAAAATACCATCGATTAGAGCATTTCAGCTGGAGAATCTAACGGTTAATTTTCAACGCAATAATGATTGCGGCTTTTTGGTACTTAGTTTAATAGATCAGCTTTATTTACGAAATCGCAGGGATATTAATATACAGAGTTTATATCAGTCTGTAAAAGATGAGCTGAACTTTCCCGAATTTTGTAAGAATTTGCTATGGATGAGCTGCAGACCAAAGTTTATCCCTATATCTTAGGGTTGCTAAAAAACAGGAGCAACTCATCGATGGATACCTTACAACCTTTACTTAATCACTTGCAAGCACTTTTTAAAAGAAGCACTCAAAAAGGACGGCTTTTTAGTGCAGTGATTTTAGCAATGATTATACCTATCGGTTCTGGTATCAGTAGTCAAATTTATCGTAAACTCGTTCAGATAATAGGTTACTCACTTAGCAGAACACGCTTTTATCGCTTTATGGCAAGTAAATGCTTTAACTGGGATGTGATTTGGAAAGCTATATTCAAACTGATTCCATTACCATTGACTGATGGACGCCTTATCATAGCCTTAGATGACTCTACCACGCCTAAAAGCGGTAAGGAAATATTTGGTTGTGAGCATTTCTTTGATCATGCAGCCAAGCACAATCAAAGTAAATACCCTTGGTCACAGTGCTTTGTTCAACTGGGGCTCTTAAAGTTCATTCATACCCGTTGGGCATTTTTGCCATTGTTGACGCGATTTTATCACTCTAGCAACAAAGCAGCGGCTGAGTGTTTTAACAGTAAAATTACACTGGCCTGCCAAATGATTCTTAAGCTTAGCACCTGGACAAAATCCCCCATTCTTATTGTGACTGATTCATGGTTTGGTAATGGTAAATTGTACAACCCGTTAAAAGATCAACTAGGTAATCGAGTCCATATCCTCACCATGTTACGCAAAAACAGTGTTTTATACGGTTTTCCTGAGGTTATCGAAGGTAAAACATGTGGGCGTCCTGCAAAATATGGTGCCAAAGCAGGTTCTGTTAGGGATTTGGCAAATGAATATAAAGCTAAAGCCCAAAAAGTCACAAGCTTTGTTTATGGTAAAAAGCGTGACATGCTTGTCTACGAGAAAAACTTCATGTCTAAAGCTTTTAAATGCCCGATAAAAGTTGTCTTTGCCTATTACAAAAATCACTTCGTTGCTTTAGCAACAACAGACTTAAGCTTAAGCGTAACGCAGATATTGGAGTACTATAGCGCACGGTGGAAGATCGAGTCTGGTTTCAAAGAGCTCAAACATGACATCGGCAGCCAAAAAGCCCAAGTAAGATTGGAGCATTCGGTGATAAACCACTTGAATATGTGCATGCTTGCCATTACGATTATTTGGATCGCTGTCATGCATCTTCCAAGTGATGCAGTCAATGAGCTAACACATAATGGCACTAAGCCGCAATACACCTTTTCTGCGGCACGAAAGTTGTTGATAAAGCGTCAGAATAAACTCAGGGTTTGTCAAAATGGTGAATCTGAGCTAAAAAATCATAGAAATTCATGGATTCAAATGATTATTGGGCTTGCCGCTTAACAAAACTTGGGAAAGTTCAGAAAGATGAGTATGATAGTAGCTTCTTAAGACAGTATTTTTGCCACTTTGCTGGTGAACCATATTCAGCAGATAGCTGGGTATTTAATATCTAGTGTTACAACTTTTAAACGCGCGAATATTAGATCTCCCTTGTTAAGGTCATATTTTATGGTGCATTAAATATACAGATGATCTGCCCGCAAATTGCGGATGTGCTCCCGTATATCATCTTTTCTAACTATAGTTTTTGCCCAACTAAAGTAGCGAGATTCCAACTTTTTAGAATCTGTTAGCGCGGGAAGTACGGGAGTGTTTGATTTTGTAAGTTTATCTTTATCTGCTGTGTAATTGAATATAGAGTCTCTATGATTTGAGTTTATTTGACTCATAGGCATGATTAAATCATAGCTATGATTATATTCATAAGGTCGAGCTTGATTGAAGTAAATTGTTGTATCATTGGCGCTAATTGAGAACCCTTTGCGGGTAGTCTTAGGTGCTAAACTTAGATCGGTGCTCAAATAGAGTCGAAGATATTCAACCTGTTCTCCCAGGCAATTAATAGGAATATAACCAACGCTAATATTACATAATTTATTATCTATAATCTCTGTCATTTTATCTTGACTTTCCATGTCAGATAGCTGTAGCAAAGGATATTCAAGTGTTTCTGCTAAGATTTTTCTTAAACTCATGAGATAAGAGATTATGTTAGAGCTGATGTCTTGATTAGAGAGTAAAGCTGCTGGTAAAACTTTGGCAATGTCCTTAAAAGATATTGTGTCTTGGATTTTTTGATTTAAATTTGTTGCAAACTCTCGTCCTATTAGGTCGTTGTGTTGAGGGAAAAAATAGTCTATAAGGTAACAGCTTTTTGGAGCATTGATCGATGCTATATACTTTGCTGTTATGTTAGAAATACTTTGTTTAACTTGGCTATAATACCCCAAGAAATTTAAACAGTATCTTTTGAAATTCATTTCCGATATATTGTTGAAAGTGAAATGAACAGAGGGCGTATTTATGAGCACAAAAAGGACAAGTTACTCATCCGAGTTTAAGGTCAAAGTTGTATTGGAATTATTGGCAAATGAGCTTACGTTAGCAGAGCTTGCTAGCAAGCATAATATAACGACAAAAAACATCCAAAACTGGAAAAAAATCTTCTTAGATAATGCAGTTATTGCTATGGAGCCAGCCAAGGCAGTTAAAGAGTACAAGTCTGAAAATGATAAGCTTCAACACGAGGTGGATAAGTATGCTAAGAAAGTTGGTCAGCTTACTATTGAGAGGGATTGGCTTGAGGGAAAGCTCGCAAGCTTGGACTTATCAACTAGAAAATCTATGGTAGAGTCCAAGCTAGAAACTATTTCCATAGTTAAGCAATGCCAATTACTGGGTATTAATCGAGGCACCTGCTATTACACGCCTAAAATCAATAAGGAAGCACTTAAAATTAAAGCGCATATCCAGAAAATCCATGAAGAAATCCCTATTTATGGTGCGCTGAAGGTTCATCAGCAATTGCTTGAGGATGGATTTAGTGTCAGCGTGAATACGGTGCAGAAATACCGTCAGGAAATGGGCTTAAAAGCGGTGTTGGCTGTCAGGTTTCCTAATTTGTCCGAGCCTTGTAAACAACATGTTAAATACACTTATAAACTGCGTGGTATTAATATTTGTCGCGTTAACCAAGTGTGGTCTACTGATATCACGTATGTGAAGCTTAAGGGTGGTATGGTTTATCTTGCTGCGATAATTGATTGGTATTCAAAAGCCGTATTAAGTTGGCGTATATCGAATACGATGGATAGTAGCCTGGTAATGAGTGTTTTGCATGAAGCCCTTGATCGCTTTGGCAACCCTGAGATTTTTAACACTGACCAAGGCAGTCAATATACCTCGCATATACATACTGAGGCATTATCCAGTAGAGGTATTACTATCTCAATGGATGGTAAAGGGCGAGCTACTGATAACATTTGTATTGAGCGTTTTTGGCGCAGTGCAAAATGCGAGCGAATTTATCTTAATGAATATGGTTCTTTGCCTGAGCTTAGGTCTGATCTTGCTGATTATATTGATTTTTATAATCACCGTAGATTTCATGAGAGCTTGGGATACAAAAAACCAATGAATGTGTACAAAGAAGGTGCTATTGACTTTAAAAGTCAGGTGCAAAAAACATTGCAGGTTGCATGACATGTATAGGAATAAGAATTTTTAAAAAACTGTATTGACACTTTGGGGTAGAATAGAAGTTTGAAATAAAACCATTAGAGCAAGCACTGTCAGCTATAAAAACTGCTTTTCCTACATTAAATGCAGCAGGTAGTATTTTGCCTGGGGCCATAGGTGTTATTTTTGATGCTGCTAACATTACTGGTATTATCGGAGAATTAGCAAACTCAACGAGTCAAGAAGAAACAGCTTTAGCAGCAACAAATTTAACCATGGCAGGTATAACTGCAGGTGTTAATGTAGGGGCTATTGCTGCTGGACTTGCCGGTGCAGCGACTGCTAGTAGCATTTTAGGTATGGTTGGAATTCCATTGGTTGGCCTATCTATTGGGATACCTGCTCTTGTGGAAGGATATGAAAATGTAGCTCAGTCAGCTAATGCGCTAATAGATGAATTTAACCGAGTTTATCATTCTGTATCAATCCCTTCAATGCTATATGATGCAAGTGATTTCAGTATCAATCCTTCTAAAGATAGTAAAGTTTTATGGTCTTTAGGAAATGGGGCTGTTGTCAGTAAAGTTGATTTTATAAATAATACTGTTCATTATGGAAATGTAACGACAATGGGGACACGTGGCGGAGCATGGCATACCTTTGCTGGAGGGTTAGATCATTATTTAAGTGGTCCACTTCCTGACAAGGATACTACCCTAGATGTCTATAATGCCTTTGGGTTAAGTGAAAGAAATAAGGAAGTAGATCTTAGTTATGCTTTAAATTTTTATCTTCCATATGCAGCCAATACTTACTACAGTTTTAGATATAGTGATCTACCAGGAGCTAGATATAAAAAGTCCATTGGATTAGATACTTTACGTTCTTATTATGGTCAGCAATTTGTCTGGGTATGGTATGCGCTGCCTGGAGACTGGATAATATATGACTTGAAGCATAGCTATTATCGCACAGACATTCAAATTAAGTTAGATAACAAATCACGTAATTTATTTTTCCCTTCATTAGATGATAAGAACTTACGTAATAAGTTGACATATAAACTCTATGGAAGTGGAGGTGAATATTTATTAAAACTGCCAAAAGATACTGTGAAAGTCGAAATAACCCCAAGTCGATTAGAAAGTGAAAAATGGACATTAGATATTAGCTCAATAAAAGATATTCATTCAGACCTAAATGAAAAGATTACAATGAAAAACTCTTCATTGTATTTAGGTGATCAAGTAATTTCTTTCAAAGATGGTATTCCAAATGATATAACGCTTTATTCTGAGATAAACATCTCGGATTGGTCGAATAATGCCGAGGCGATGACAGATAAGTTGATTTTAATAGCCAGTATAGACTGCATAAAGAAAACAAAACAATTAACATTAGTTTTTGAGAGTACGAATGAGTTTCTCCCATCTATGAAGGACGGTCTTATGAGAATGGTTAAAAAACTCAACTTAAATACAGCAATTCCGGTTGAGCTCAAATTAAGGTCTGGAAAAACTACTGCTGTGGTCCATAAAGATTACTTTTTATATTTACCACCTTACCCCCTAAATAATAGAATAGGCTTTTTTGAAGGTTATGGAACTGGTTTGCCAGTAGCTTATGACATTGGACCTGTAGGTGTTGATAATATACTCACCGTTGATAATAATGGAAATCCCTTTTATAAGTTTAGTGATAATAGCTTTAGTTTATTATTAAAATTAATAATTAATAGAGGTAAGATTAATGCTCAGCCTTATGCAGCCGTTTATAAATCTAATAATTTAGATGAAGCCCATCTAAAGATTCAAGATATGAAAGGCAGCTCTATGGAAGATTTTAGAGAATACTTGTTAAAAAATCATAATCATCATCAAATTGATTTCCCCAAGGAGTTTACCTACACAGTGGCTTATGAAGGTGATAAAGATAATGCATTTTTAAATTTCATGTTAAGCTTTAATGAAGATGATAGGCTGGAATTAAAAACTGCAGGTTGGTCTGAAAATAATAGTATACTAAGTTACGATTATGATAAAAACTCTAATTTAGTTAACATACATCTTAAAAATGATCCCTCAGAGCTTAAGATATTGTCAAAAGACTTAATGTCTGATTTATTTAATCAAAATACTGAGTTTGTCTTTTATGCAAATAAAAATTTGAAGCGCCTAAGTTTACCTACTAGCCAAATACATTTTGTTTAATAATTTGCTCATGTGGTCACCAAAAGTAGTGTGCGCCATCCTTGTGATTCCTCTTCTCATATCATTGCTTCGGGCGTATTGTACACGCTTTTAAATTTTTGGGGAGTTTTCAGTTTATATCAGATGAAGACATGAAAAGTGTTTCATCAAGTAATTTAAAAACCGCATTTTTATCGACAAAGGGCAAGCCCAGACTGCTGTTTTCAAATAATTTTGTTTTTGAGCTAAATAATGGATTTTTTAATAAAATATTTACATACCCAGAGAATCTAACAAAAAGCATTTCATTGATGGTAAACCCATATGCTAGATTCATAGAAGATAATGATACGTATTTGGCACCTACTTTTTTCTTTATGAGAAGAGATATAGGAAGTGATATATATTATTCAATCGGTGATAGATATGAGAAAGAGTATGACCCAAGGCTACGTTATACAGGAAACCTTTTATCTTCTTCTATATATCCAAGAAATAAGAGTTTGATATCAGCTTACAGCTCGAGTGAAGGAGTCATAAACCTCATTTTTGATGATGGTAGTGAATATGCTATATCGAACCTGTTGAGATCGCGCGAGGTTGAAATGTCTTATATTGGAAAAAACTGGCCATCAATGCGATAGCGGGTCTAGTCGGAATACGTCAGTAAACCGGTCATGGTGATTTTAAAATAGGTCTCTATCCCTTAAGTCATCTATCTTTGCGAGGATTCTGTTAATACAAAGCCTTCTTGGGCAGATTTGGCTTCTAATGCCAATAAGCGCTGCTTAAAGTTTGCCAAGGCATTTCTAAGCCAAATTGAGCGAACACCACTAGGAGTATAATACCCCAAGGTATTAAGTTGGCGTATATCCAATACGATGGATAGCAGCCTGGTAATGAGTGTTTTGCATGAAGCACTTGATCGCTTTGGCAATCCTGAGATTTTTAACACTGACCAAGGCAGCCAATATACCTCACATATACATACTGAAGCATTGTCCAGTAGAGGTATTACTATTTCAATGGATGGCAAGGGGCGAGCTACTGATAACATTTGTATTGAGCGTTTTTGGCGCAGTGCAAAATGCGAGCGAATTTATCTTAATGAATATAGTTCTTTGCCTGAGCTTAGGACTGATCTTGCTGATTATATTGATTTTTATAATAACTGTAGATTTCATGAAAGTTTGGGATACAAAAAACCAATGAACGTGTACAAAGAAGGTGTTATTGACTTTAAAAGTCAGGCGCAAAAAACATTGCAGGTTGCATGACATGTATAGGAATAAGAATTTTTAAAAAACTGTATTGACACTTTGGGGTAGAATATTTCCTCATATCTTATACAGTAGATCATCTTTACTAATTATACATTTCCACCAAGTTTTGTAGTAGGTCTGTTTCGACTCTCGAGTAGGTACTAGGACGGGAAGTACGGGAGCATTTAATTTTGTAAGTTCATCTGCTATGCATTTGAATATAGAGTCTCTATAATTTGATCTTACTATACTCATCGGCATGATTAAATCATAGTTATGATTATATTCATAAAGGCGAGCTTCATTGAAGTAAATTGTTGTACCATGGGCGCTAATTGAGAATCCTGTGCGAGTGATATTAAGCGCGATTTTTGAATCGCTTCCCAAATAGTATTGAAGATATTCAACCTGTTTTTTCTCATAATTAATTGGAACATAACCCACTTTAATATTATGTAATCTTTTATCTATCAGATCTGTCATTTTATCTTGACTTTCCATGTCAGATAGCTGTAGCGAAGGATATCCAAGTGCTTCTGCTAAGATTTTGCTTAAACTTATGCGATAAGGGCTTATGTTAGTAGAGCTGGAGTCTTTGTTAGAGAGTAAAGCTGCTGATAACGCTTTGGCAATGTCCTTAAAAGATATTGTGTCTTGGATTTCTTGATTTAAATTTGTTGCAAACTCTCGTCCTATTAGGTCATTGCGTTGAGGGAAAAAATAGTCTATAAGGTGACAGCTTTTTGGAGTATTGATCGATGCTATATACTTTTCTGTTATGTTAGAAATACTTTGTTTAATTTGGCTAACAAAGCCATATTGGGCTAGCTGAGTAATAGTTTGTATGAGTCTATATTGACTGCTAAGAATGTCGTTGTTGGAATTGGCTAAATAGAAATAATTATCATAAATTTTGTTTTTAAGAAAGGTATGAGCATATTTTTTGCAAGTATGTGAGAGGCTATTTTGCTTGTGGCAGTTAAGTAGTTCGTTTTTTGATCTGCATACGAGGCAATTATGATGCTTTTGTTCTATGGATTGATCAAGACAGTCATAGTGTATTCCTGCATTGTGATTGTTTGTACAGAAATCATAACCCCATTTATCAATACTTTGCGTAGAGAATGGCTGAAGGCAGACGATGCAGTTGACATTATTCTTAATAAGCTTGGTTGTAATTTCACCGTATTCCATATGGTTCCTAAATTAATATGTAAGAAGCTAAATGATCTCATATGGCAAAGAGAAAATATGTAAAGAAATTGTAAAAAACATCATTCACTTGAGTGGTGATTAATTAATGACTTTAAATAGTATTTTCTATATTCGCTATTGTTCTGGTAGCATTATACGAACTGTGGGGATGGTTAATTGTTTAAGCACATTTTTTGCATAAGAGCCGATAGCAGGGTCATCATAATGTGAATACCGGTAGGTAGGCACAATCACATGATTTCTATTGTCAAGGTCGGATTGATCATAAGTTAGAAAATTGATATCGAATCGGGTTTTAATATCCTGATTTGACGTAAGATAGTTAGAGCAGAATTCGTCATTGATTGAGTTATCAAATATGATATTGGTATTCTCCTTGAGCAAAAAATACTGGATAGGCTGTGCTATTTGATCATTGTCATTAACTTTCATAAATGCAATTCTTATATACGTAAGCTTCTCTTTTATTTTTTTTAGTATCTCATCCTCTTTAATATTATGATTTATAGCTAATGATATATCTTGTCGTAAAAATTCCTTTAAATAAGTACGATAAGAGTTTGTGTTATATCGTGCATCTTTCATTGAGAGCAGCTGTGATAATTCATGAGAAAACTCGTCATAAGTGCGTATCTTTTGGATTGTATCATTAAAATTTTCTGCAACGCTGCATCCTGCTGATCCATGATGCCTATAATGGAGGATGTTTATAAAGTAATTATTTTTAGAGGATTTACTCCACTTGAGATACTTATCGGTTGCCTCTTTAACACTTTTTTTAAGTTTTTGAAAAAGGAAACGATCTCTTTGGTCAAAAATAATCTCAAGGAGATTATCTTTTGAAATACTACTTATTGGAATAATGCGCTGATTTTGAGCTGTATAATTTAGGTGATGAATATACCCAGAATGAACTATTAACCAAAGAGTATTTCTAAATGTAATGCTAGAATATCTACAAATTGGACAATTTAAATCTTTTACATTCTTTGAAGTTAAATATTTATAAGCGCAGCTGGGATGAATGCCATCATTATGACGATTTTTGCAGAAAGCATAAGTAGGTTCTTCAGTGTATTTATCATAACAAATACAACACATTTGATTATTTTTGATTATATTTTTCATCATATATTTTCTATAACTTCTAAAAGTTGTAGTATATGAGATATATTTAGCTGAAAAGTATGTAAAAAGTGTAAATAATTATTGATAGGCTGAGGCAATAAGTAGTGGCATAGAGTCAATCATTCAGACTGATTTGACTTAGCATTCGATTTTTTACGCGCACGCTTAGCGCTAGTGGATTTTTTCTTTTTGCTTTTTGGCGGTTTGCTATCAACCAATTTTGTGGGTTCAACGGTGCTATTATGCATAGGCTTTTTGCGTGTACGCTTTTGCGTTGTAGTGGGCTTTAAGCTTGAGGATTTAATACGCGCGCGACGGCGCTTTGGTGTGCTACCTGCTGTAAGCTCTTGATGACTGCGACCTTTGCCATTCACTGTTAATTCAAAATCAATCTGCATCTCATCTAAATTAACACGTACAAGTTGTACTTGAACTTTTTGTCCAATGCCAAAGGTTTTCTTCGTATGCTGACCGATTAAACGATGCTGCACTTCATCAAACACATAGTAATCACCATGCATTGACGAGATATGTACTAACCCTTCAATATAATTTTCAATGAGCTCAACATACATCCCAAAGCCAGTAACATGGACAATTTTAGCATCAAATAGCTCACCAATACGATTGTGTAAGAAATGGCATTTTAACCATTTCTCAACATCACTAGAGGCTGAGTCGGCATTACGCTCTTGACTTGAAGCATGGGCGCAAAGCTCATCTAATTGACTGTGGGTGTAGTGATAAGCACCAAGTGTTTTCTCACCAAGAATCGATTTGATTGCGCGATGCGTTAATAGATCAGGATAGCGACGAATCGGTGAAGTAAAGTGACTATAGGCCGGATAGGCTAAGCCAAAGTGCCCATCATTATCTGGGGTGTAAAATGCCTGATTCATGCTTTTTAGTGTCATCAGTTGAATATTGGCAAAGTCATCGCGATCTTTGACAGAGCTTAGCATCTGGCTGTAATCAGCAGGTGTTGCACCTGATTTACTCGGTTTAAAGGCAATGCCAAGGGAGTGCAAATAAGCTTTCAAATCATCGACTTTGCCACTAGGTGGTGCGCCATGAACACGAAAAGGGGCGTGTGATTTGTTTTTCTCAATAAAGCGCGCTGTAGCGACATTTGCCAACAGCATACATTCTTCAATGAGCTTATGTGCATCATTACGCTGACGTGGAGTAATCGCTGAGATATGCTGGTGTTCATTTAAAATAATCTGTGATTCAACCGTATCAAAATCAATCGCTCCACGTTGTTTACGTGCCTCGGCTAAGACTTTATAAAGATCATATAAATCAAATAAATGCGGAATAAGCTCGGGTTGTTCGTAATAGATGTTATTGTCTTTGTTGTTTAAAAGCTTGGACACTTCGGTATAGGTTAAGCGTGCTTTGGAGTTAATAACGCCTGAGTAAAACTTATAGCGTGACAGCTTGGCATTAGCGCTAATATTCATCTCGCAGATTAATGCTAAGCGATCTACTTTTGGCTTTAATGAACATAATTCATTGGAGAGCTGCTCAGGCAGCATCGGGATTACATAACCTGGGAAATACACAGACGTTGATCGAGCTTGTGCTTCCTTATCAAGACTTGAGTCTGGGCGAACATAATACGAAACATCAGCAATCGCAACATAAAGTTTCCAACCACCCGTTGAGCTTTTACGTGCGTAAACAGCATCATCAAAATCTTTGGCATCCTCACCATCAATCGTGACAAATGGTAAATCACGTAGATCTATGCGTGGAGATATTTCAGTATCGAGCACTTGAGACGGAAGTTTGCGCACTAGACGCGCGGTTTTATTGCTCCAGTCCTCAATCAGATTATGCTTTTTGCTGGCAACTGAAATTGCGGTAAGTATTGGTGATTGCTCTTCAATGATTTCAACAAATTGTGCGACTGCTGAGCAAACCGTTGAGGGGAAGATAACGAGTTTTGCTTTGATCAGCGTGTCAGGCTCAAGCTCTTCTGACGGGGGTAAAAGTGCAATATATTTCGGCATGGTTTTGCTAATTGGTTGGATAAAATGGCTATCCAACTGTTGGCTATAGCGCCCAGTAATCTCAATGGTATTGCGTTCAATAATGCTATCAATGCGCGCTTCTAATTTGTCTTTGCGATTAAGTCCCAAGATCATCGCGCAGACTTTGTCACCATTAAAGACTAAACGTGCCTGATGTTGCGGCAAAAATGCGCTGTGCATTCTATCTTCGGTGGTAATAATCGCATTGCCATCATTTTCAATGCGCACATAGCCGGTAATGATGCGACGTTTTTGTTTTAACGGTCTAAAATATTGACCATCCTGTTCAATCTGTTCATCGCGTACCATCGCACCCAAGCGATTCGCAAGGGCATCGAGTTGTCTGCTGCGTTTTAGCCCCAAATTATCAGCAATTTTCTCAAAAACAGTCGGCTGTTTGAGGTCTTTTAAGTAGGTTAAAATGACCTCTCTACTTGGAATAGGGTCATCATATTTTTGTGCTTCTAAATCCTTATTAGGATCGTTATCAATCGTGTATTTCTTACTCATTCTCGATGATGCCTTGTAAAAAAAGTTGTTTTTTCACAAGCTCGCCATCATTAAAGTGACCAAGTGCGACAAATCGATCTTGATCATAAATACGGGCGCTGCCGGTGAAATTGTTAGTTAGTTGCATCTTTCCTTTCAGATAAAATAAGTCCACTTTGTCATTAGGTATAGTAAAAATAGGTGTATCTGTAAATGCATATTCTGGATTAAGTAGCTTTTCATGGCATGAATCCAGTGTGAGTGTCTGCAGTGTCTCAAGCGATGATGCATCATTCATCGTCAATAGTCCGCATGCGGTTCGTGTTAATTTAATTAAATGTCCAGCGCAGTTTAGCGCTTTGGCAATATCCATGCCCAGCGTGCGAATATAGGTTCCCTTGGAGCAGCGCACATCAATGTCAATCGTGTGCTTTTCAGGATTATAGTCAATCAACTCAAGTGCGTAAATGTTGATATTACGCGCTTTGCGCTCGATCTCAATGCCTTGACGTGCTAACTCATACAAGGGTTTTCCTTGATGCTTGAGCGCTGAATACATCGGTGGGATCTGACTTATCTCACCACGGAATTTATCCAATGCGTTATGGATGTTTTGAAGGGTGAATGCAGGGACTTGGTGCTGCTCAATAACATTACCTTCAGCGTCACCACTATCAGTACTGATTCCTAACTGAATCGTTGCTTGATAAGCCTTGTCAGCATCTAATAGATATTGTGATATACGTGTTGCTTGACCAAAGCAAATGGGTAACACGCCCGTTGCCATTGGATCAAGGCTGCCTGTATGTCCGGCTTTTTGTGCATTAAAAAGGCGCTTAACACGTTGTAGTGCGTGATTGGAGGATAAGCCTTGTGGTTTATCAATCACGATAATGCCATTTAAGGCAATTCCTTTGCGTTTACGTGCCATAGTTATTTATCTTGTACTTTAATTGCTTTTAATGCTTCTTTGGCAGCGTTATGTTCTGCTTGTTTACGCGATTTGCCTTTGCCGCGATAGCTGTGCTCAAGCGATCCTAGCGAAACTTCGACTGTAAAGGTTTGATCGTGATCCAAACCCTCAGTGGCAATGATTGAGTAAATTGGATGTGTTTGAATCTCGGCTTGTAAATACTCTTGTAAGCGTGATTTGGGATCTTTGGTATGTTCTTCAACATTAAGTGTTGCTAAGACATCTTTAAACCAATGCAAAATACGCTCTTTAACAACAAGCATGTCACTGTCAAGATAAATTGCACCAATCATTGCCTCAAAAGCATCTTCTAACAAGCGGGCACGCTTATGTCCTCCGGATTTAAGCTCGCCAACACCAAAGGACATATATTCACCTAAGTCAAAATGCTTTGCCATATCGGTCAGTGTTTTACCACGCACAAGATACATGCGCAGCAGTGACAAACTGCCTTCATCTTCATGTGGGAATTTCTGATAAAGCGCTTCGGCGATTACAAACCCAAGAATGGAATCGCCCAAGAACTCTAAACGTTCGTTATGTTGCTTTTGTTTACTGCGATGAGTGAGGGCTTGAGTGATAAGCGCTTCATTGTTGAAGTGGTAGCCAATGCTACGATATAAAGGAGTGTAATCAATGGTCATTATTTATAATACTCGTCCTATTTCGCTCCAACGTACGGAGCTGTTTAAACTATTCCAACTAAACCAAACAAAGCTTGCTTTGCCAACAAGTTCTTGATCGGTTACAAAACCCCAGTAGCGGCTATCTTCGCTGTTGTCACGATTATCCCCCATCACGAAATACATGCCTTGAGGGACAACAAGGTTGGTGAAGTTGGCTGATGGGGCGTTTGCCATATCATCAATTTGATGCGCAACTTTACCCAAATGCTCGGTGCAAATTGTGTTTGGACCATTGCCGTTATAGCTATTAACTTGGTTATCTAGGCAGTTGGTATACTCAATCGCTTTGCCATTGACCGTAAGCTTTTTATCTTTGTAAGAAATAACATCACCAGGCACGCCAATAACGCGCTTAATAAAATCAACACCGGGGTTCACAGGGAAATGAAAGACAGCAATATCACCACGCTCAGGCTTGCCTGTTTCAATCCAGACATTGTTGGTGATTGGATTTCTGATGCCATAAGCGGTTTTATTGACCAATATGAAGTTACCAACGGGTAACGTTGGTGTCATTGAAGCAGATGGGATTAAAAAGTTACCGATTAAAAAACCGCGTAAGATAAAAACGATCAAGAACACACTAAACAGTGAGCGCGCATAATCAGCCAATAAAGGTGCTTTTAGTGCTTTGTTTTTTTGAATGAACTTGCGACGTTCTTTTTTCTTCATGCCGTGGAGTTCATCCATAACCGGTGCCAAACGTTTTGGTTCAAACTTAAATTTGTCAATGGCGGCAATAATACCTGAGGCAATTGTCAATACCAGTAGCCAAAAGCTAAAATCAATATTCATAGGTTTTTATATCCTTTGTGCAATATACCGGCATTATTATACGGATTAGCCCAAAAATCGCTATGCTTTTATTGCTAAAGTCGTTTCTATCGCTGATTGGAAGCTTTAGAATGTGCTTTTGTCGCAGGAGATGGCGCTAGACCGGATCCTGTGCCTGAGAAATTGATTCAATGCGTTATGAGATAACTATTGCTTTGCAACCCAATCAATGACAGTAAGACCGTCTACTTTCTTAAATTCTTTAGTATTATTTGTTATTAGTGGGATATTTAGAGATTTTGCATGGGCAGCGATGAGTAAATCATTGGCGCCAATCAGATTACCTGTTGCTTCAAGTGATGATCTAATAAGTCCATACTCATTAGCAGCATCTTGATCAAATTCAACGATAGAAAGTGGGGCAATAAAACCTGCTAGTGCTGATATGTTCTGATCGACTCTTTTGCTTTTATAGGCGCCGTATACCAGCTCAGAATAAACGATAGATGAGATAGCTATTTCATTAAATTTATATTGCTTAAACCGGTCAAGTACCATAGGTGGCTTTTCATTAATGATAAAAATACAAATGTTAGTATCTAACATAAGCTTAATCATTTCATATCCTCTCTTTTTTGTAATGGCAAATCGATGCGTTTTTCAACCATAAAATGATCAAACTCATCTAAACACTTAAAAGCTTGTTCCCATGATTGCGGAATTTCTCGAACAATCAGGGAGTTACCAATTTTATTAATATCTACTTTATTGGATTCCAATTTTAGCGACTTAGGTATTCTAATGGCTTGGCTATTACCGTTTTTAAAGACTGTCGAGATCATTTGTATTACTCCGTTGGTATGATATATATTTTGTAGTATATACTACTGTGGATGAATGTGTTTGAAAATTAATAAAAATATTTTTCTATAGTGCTTGACAGTAAACACAAAGCTCACTAGAATGCGCTGAAGTTTTCGGCAGTATGTTGAAAATCAGTGAAAGTTTCCTAGTGTCCCCATCGTCTAGAGGCCTAGGACACCGCCCTTTCACGGCGGTAACAGGGGTTCGAATCCCCTTGGGGACGCCATAATTTAAAAGGTCGCGTAAGCGGTCTTTTTTGTTTGTGTGGATTTTAGAGTTGTGTGCGGAAAATTGAGTTAAGCGTATCTTGACCACAAGCAATAGGTAAAAAGGACTTATGATCAATTTCATTGAGTTTAATTGTTAAATCAATCGTGACGAGATGTTGCATTTTTTGGAAATATGGATTGTTGCTAATTATTTTTTGAATGCTTTCGATAATATGCTGATTAAATCGTGGGACGCTAATGACTATCTTAAGGAATGCTTTGGTTGTGTTTTTAAGTCCTTGTAGATAACAGGCGTTCAAGTAACTGGATTGATTGATATAGTAGGGTTTTAACGCCTGTAGACATTGATTGGATTGTACGCTGAAGCTTACACAATACTCTGATAATTCATATTGTAAACTGGTGACAAGTGTAGCGACTGACAAGCTATTGGTATCATGCTCGTAATAAAGCACCTGACCATTTTGGTAGCTACTGTCATAAATTTGATTAAACTCAGGATATAGCCCATAAAAATAATGATGAAGGAGCAAAGACGTCCCTTGGTTAAGGGTGTTGATAATTTGCATTTGATCATTTTTATCCGCAAGACTGTAGTAATGTTGAAGACCCGCAAAAATAGTGAGTTTAGAGAGGTTAATCATCACAAAGATATCATGATCACTGGCATAAACATCTTCAATTAGGTGATTGCTCGGTGTGATCGAGAAGTTTGCCACAAAACAGACATGTTGCGCGCTAATGTTATAGTAATGGATTAACTCGAGTAGCTCGGCAATATTAACAGAGCGTTTGAGCCTGTGATAGCGATCAATAAATGCCTTAATCATAATCGATTATTAACGGTAGTAGATAAAAAATTGATAGGTCTCATTTTTAGTATTGGCTTGAAAAATGAGGTTTTTTTCGCTTAGGATATAATCCCACTCTTGCCCTGGTGATAGGCGATAGGTTTTATACAGCAATGGGTTATTTAACTGATGTATTCCGCTATCTGGCATGTATTCTAGTTGTACACCTGATAGTGACATTTGATTGATATGTTTATTGCGTGAAATTGCTGAGAGCTTAATGAATTTTGGATTAAGATCAATGCTCTCAATACTAGGCTTCTTAACGACCAAGAAGAATTGTTTTGCGGCAAGGAAGTCACTCGCTAAGTGCGAGGCAGTGAAGTATTCCCCCTCAAGTTTTAGCTCAATAAATTGCTGCTTAATCGGTTTGTTTAAGAATGACTCAAGTGTGTTAAATAAACTTTGAAAGCATTTATGTGGAGCATAAAACTCAAAAGGCATGTACAGGGTGTTTTTCTGGAAGACTTGGTGCTCGTCAGGTAGTAAAAAACACAGCTCTTTTAAGAGTGTATATAACTCCAAGGGGTGGTAATGGATCGCGCGTTGCGTAATTGATTGTAGTTTATCCTCAAGTTTAAACAGCATTAAGCTTAATAATGGATATAAATGCGACTTGTGCTGATAATGTTGGATAAGGTGTTTAAGTGAAATAAGAATCTTCTCTAACCGATGTAAAGTTGGCAAGAAAGTTGTGCTATTGCAACTTAAAAGTGGCGGTGTGAACTCTGAGAGTTGCCAACCGTCACTGCTAAGGTGCAGCTCGCAAATTTTGATACTATGCACGGCACTTGGGTCACTGGCAAATGACAAGTGAAAACAAGGGCGCAAAGTTGGGATATCAGCGATATGCGTTTGATGTGTAACATTCACAAAAATAGATGCTTTAGTATCATCATGATCCGTTAGTGAAAGGTGTAAGGCATTATGTTGTGACGAAAGTTCAAAGAATAAACGGGTTTGCGTATATAGGGCGAGCTCATCAATCTTGAGCTCGCCCACACTAAGAAGCTTGGTATCAAGTTTTAAGCTAAGTATGCCATACTGCATTTGATAGGGTAGTTGTAGCGCTTGCGCGACATATTGATGCCCCAGCATATCTTGCGTGATGAAATATTTAGCACTTAATAATGCACCATCTTGCCAAAGAACTTTTGCTGCCATATTTTACCTTTTTAATTGTTTGTAGGCGGTGTATTAACCCGCCGTAGAGGCACCTTCATCAATGCTTAATAAGCCGTATTGACCTTTTTCAGTACTTTCACCGTGAACAACATCTAATGCCGGCTTTGAGAAGTTTTTCTTATCAACCATAACCCCGCTAATCGTTAGGATATAGTAGTCAGCTGCTGCAGTTGAGCCACCGAGGAAGCCGTATTGTTGGAAATCGATATTAAATGCCGAATTTTCAACAGGAACTAATACAAGCTCAGAAAGATCAGTAATTATGTCCCATTTCTCATCATTTTTGTACTCTTGAGAAGCATTGGTTTTACCAAACTTGATTGAAGTATCTTTTGCTTCAGATTTCTTAACAGAAGAAATAAGTCCATCTAGTGTAGTTTTCATTTTTGGACTGATTGGTAAGCCAATAGTCACTTCAAGACTTGCTTTCATTTGTGGGCCTGATAAATGAAACTCAATCAGGTTACAAGCAGCCGTTGGGCTTGTGACATCATTTAAGTTTTGACCGCCATCGATGGCAAATAAAAATTTGCCCATATCTTGTCCTAAGATCGTTAATGAGTCAAACCAGATACGCGCTTTAGAGTGACTTCCTGCAAAGTCAGCTTCGCCAAGCTTAAAACTCAGTGGTTTGGCATCTAAGACAACGGATCTTGCTACTTTAGGTTCGATACTTGCCATTTTAAAACTCCTTGTTTATTAGTGGTTGGGAAATGGGTATGTAGTAAACGATGTTTAATAATGTAATTATTCACCTTCGCCTTCAGCTTCTGCTGTGGCAAAAAGACCTGGATCAAGACGTGTATCAATTTTCAAGGTTGTATCCATGCCTTCAAATTGAATATGCGGTAATACTGTGATGTTACACTTATACCAGCCTGCCTTGCCTGGAATTTGGGTTACCTGAATATCAGCGGCTCTAAATGGATATTTTGCCATTTCAAGTGCAGTTGGTTGGAAAACTGTGGTGACATAGCGACCAAGCCATTTTGATAATTGCTCTTGGATGATCTCAGTACTGGTGACACTACCGATTTTGTCGCGAATAACACATTTAATATAATGTGCAATGCGTGAAATACATAAAGTATAGGAGAGGTTAGCGACCAATTGCGAGTTCATTGAGTCAAAGTCATCAACAAATTCTTCAACACGTTTGATTGAATTAACACTAAAGAAGCAGGCATTTGCTGTGCCTTTCTCCTCAATAATAGGGATAACACCAATGTTTGCTAATGACAACTCCATATAATCAGGCAGTGAAATGTTTAAAGCCGAACGTTGTTCATCAAAGCCGCGAATGTTATAAACTGGTGCAATAAGCTCTTTGATGTAGCCACCGTTTTCAGGACCACGAATGTACTGGAACCAGCCACTTTCAGCAAAAGAGCGCATGACATTTTTGGTGAACAATAATGATGAGCTACCCCAGAGATAGGTGTCATTTGATTCGTAATTATTAACCTGCTCAACAAAGTTATTCATGCGGCTATCGGCAACGGGATTGTTTACCGGATGATATGGTTGACGTAATATAAAGTCACCCAAGCATAAGCCAACGTAAGCTGCCTGATCAGTTTTGCGAAAGGCATTCCAGTCGCGATAGCGTGGGTGCTCAAGCAAGGTTTCAAAGCTTTTGATTTGTTTGAGTTCAGCGATATCATCAACCCCAAAAAATTGCGGGTTAATCGCAGAGATAAACGGCGCGTGTGCACTCTCAGCAACCATCCCTATCCCTGTTAACCAAGTGATATCATCCATGCTGTTTTTGAAATCATATAGCCCCATCAATAAACCATATGGCTCACCACCGTATTGGTCATACTCAGAAACATAGACTTTCTTAAATAGTTCACTGCTTGAGATATCATACAGATTGCGTTCAAAGTCGTATTGTAGCTCTTCCTTAGTAACATCAAGTATTGCAACATCGATGTTATCATAATCATGCTGCATGACTTCTTTAAGTTGTAACCATTGATTCTCTATATAGCGAAACTCAGGGTGCAATAAGATGCTATTGACTTGCTCTTCGATGATCTGGTTGATGCGCTCAATCGCACGCTGAACATAGATTTTATTGTAATTGACGATGTCATCGTTATTTGCCAAGACCAGTGCAAGAGCCGCAATATTTCTCGAGTAGTAATCATCAGCAATATTGGCAACGGCATTGATGTCTTCTTTAATATTGGCATTTATTTTTTCAATACTGGTACTTTGCTCTTCTTGTGAGCCTCCAAACATTGAAAAAATACTTGCCAAGGCATTTTGCTCTACAGTGCTTGTTTCAGACATTTTATGTTCTCCTTAACTGTTTTGCTGTGGATTTTCTTCGCCAGAGACAACTTCACCCTCAATCGCGCCATCATCAGTTTTGGCAAGATTATAATGATCTAAATTGGGAATCTCTTTTTTCAAGGATTCAAGCGTTTGCTTATCTGAAAAAATACCGTCAATGGTTTTTTTCAATGTGCGATTGTTATCAATGTCTTTTTCAAAGGAAGATAACATTTCTTTTAATTGGAGAAGTGCATTCAATTCAGGTACTTTTTTGGCAATGCGATCAGGCTGAAAATCTGCCATTGATGTGAATTTGTAATTGATATCAATCATTGGTGATTTCGCAGGATTGATGCTATTAGGAACACGCATATTTGCAGTGATTTCCATATCTTTAAGTGTGGCGTCAAGCCCGTTTTTAATCACACGGACATCTCGATCTTCAAATGGCAGCTTGGCATCTTTTGATTTGCCTTTGGATAAATCGCCCATCACGAGAACGCGATATGGAAGTTCTTTTTTCTTTGCCTCGCCTTTAACGCGAGTGTCGTATTGAATCATCAATCTTGATTTTGGAAGCTTCTTATTTACAGCCATGTTATCCGTTCCTTTTTAATGCTCTTATGGTTGATTATATGCTGAGAATATTTCCTATCAGCACTCGGATTTTTACTAGAAATTCAATTTTCTGGTTAGTTATTTGGCTGGATCAATGTAACCTGTTGATTTATGGTTAGTCAATAGCTAGAAGCAAAAAATACAAATTTATTTTTCGAGTGATTTAATAGGCTTTTTTGAAAAAATAACATTCATCTCTTGATTTATATGAATTCTATGCATGGATGTATGATGATTTTAATGAATCAGACAAATTTTGTTTTTTTTATTTTCAAAAAATGCTTTAAATTGACTTGACCTGATTGTTTGTTTATCGATAGATTATTTATTAGGAAATGGCAAATAATATACCCATCGTAAATCATTTTGCGGTGTTTAATGTTGAAGAAGTTTTTGATACTTTTGGATGATTGGATTGCAGGTAATAGCTAGGACTATTGGCAAGAGCCAATTATCCAAAAGTGTGAGAAATTTGATAACAGAAGTACTGTAAATTGGTTTGTGGTGGGTATAACTGTCGTTACTTGAGCTACACCGCTCGTAAATTATTTTGCGATAGCTATATTGGCTTGAGTATTGGAGTAACTAACCTACAGGGATAATGGATGATGTTTGGAATGCCTTTTTCAGTTGCAAGTTTTTCACCGGTTGCCAAACTGGGTTATCAAGTCTTGCAAGAAGCGTATAAAAGCTATGCGTCAATCGAAGATGTTAATGATAACACCAAGGTCGAAGATGTTTCACTTATTGTCGTCGATCCGCAGATTGTGCAGCAATATGTTAATTTCTTTGATGATAAGATTGGTGAGATTCGTGAGGGACTAAAGGGAAGCGTCAATAAGATCGAAAGTCATGATCTGCAATGCCGCATGCAGTTTGGCAGTGAAAACTCAAAAGAGGCGCATAAATTCTTAGCTGAAAGCTGGGGTTTACGTGAAACATCCAAAAAAATATGGGGCTATCTATCGGGCAAACGTGTGTTTTTAACCGATGGTATTGCTCCATATAAACTAGCAGTTGCATCTAAAAGTGGGCGCATTGATAACGGCTCAAACTTTTTTGAACTGGATGATGTAAAACGTGATCTTATTATGGTTTTTGCCGACTTAGTGACTTTTTTGCAAGTGCACACGGCAAGCTCATTAGATCCAAAGAAACTCTCTGATGCACAAACCGATGCAGATATCTCGACGATGGTCAATAAAAGTGGCACGGTTTATACCTTTGTATCTTTGGATATTGTCTTGTTATTTATCATTACCAACCATCTTTATAATATCCTCAATATGACGCATTACCTTTATCAAAATGGTAATTTGGTTTATCCAACCTTATATGCGCATATCGATCATTTAAACGAATATATCACATCCATTGCTATTCCACTTTTAGAGCAAAAACAAGAGCAAAATTTACAAGAGCGCTCTGAGTCTTTTCGTAATGCTACTTCACATTTGGTGAGTGTGCTTAAGGAAAGTCAGAATATCCATATGCAAAAAATGTCGACCATGTTAAGTCGCATAGGTGATAAGCAGGTTGATGAAGTTTCCTATATGAATGCCGCCCCTACCGCAGGGATTGCTAGTTTCTTGGCAAAAAAATCTTACAGCAATATTGCTTCAAGCATGGGTAATGTTAAAGCATTTGTGACCGATGTGGCTGAGCAAAAAGGGCATTATGACCAGATGCAAAAAGTGATTGCGCAAAATAAAGCAGCCATTGAAGCATCCAAGCAAATGATCAAAGAGAAGCCTAATGACAAAACCTTGAAAGTTTTTGGTGGTAACTTTGGTCATACGATGTTAGGTGGTGCTGACTTAGGTGGCAAGTTTAAAAAAGCCATTCCACCCTTTGAAGTAGCACGCTTGTCACAGTCATATTTCCAAAGCGTCTTATACAAAGTAGAAACTTCAGCACCAACGGCAATGCTTAAACATATTCACGAATCAATGCCGTTGATGAATTATTATTTTGATTTAGTGCGTCCAATTTTACGCCTGATGTTTAGCTATAATGATATTTCACTTAATAGCAGTATGTTAAACACCTTTATTGGTAGCTTATACCTTAAGATGTTTACCTATTATGATGCATTTTTTACCGAGGTTAAGGACAAAACCGCTGTTGATGAAAAACTCAATGATTTAATGGGTAAAGACTATGTTAATACTGCAGTGAGTATTACATTGGAAAAAGCAGCAGAATCAGATCCAGTAAAACATAAGATTGTTGCCATTAGCTATTCAGATATACATCTGACAACAGAAAAAGAGATTGCTCAATTATTATTTGGTAGCAAGCAGCAAGCAATGCCTGAAATGGCATATCTTGAATGTGCAGAAATAGACTTAGCAATAAAGCTAGATGTCCTATTTAGCAAAATGAAAGATCCGGAACAAATCCCAATTGTTCAAGCGTGGGTTGATAAGGTACTGATGATTAAAGCAATTGCTGCCAAACAGGGTGCGCCTTTAACGCAGGCAGCAATTGAGGTTCCTGAAGACGCTGATGCCAAAGGCTTTGGTGATGATGTAGCTGCTATTTTAAAGAAAGAAAAGCGTGATGAAGTATATAAACATTTTGCTGAAAATGCCGATGATTTAGAAAAAGTCATTGCCAGTTGCTTTCCACTTGAAATGCCGATGTTGCAATTTTTATTTAGAAAGCGCAGTGCAGTCAGTCAATCATCACTAGCAATCAGTGGTGTGACGCCTTTTTATTTATTGCTTGATTATAGCTATAGCATGATTGTGCATTCCTTTGTTGTACACTACGCGCGCGAGTCAATGGATAAGGCCAACCAGGCGATTAAAAAGCATCTTTATGTAAAGGATGAGGTAAAGGCAGAAGATAAAAAAATTGAACAGCGCTTAGAAAAATTAATTCAAGAGTACTTAAAGCGTTATCAAAAATGCTTTTCACAAAAAGAACTTGATGAAATATTAAAAGGTGATCCTGTTAATCAGGTCATAAAGGCCATTGCCGCTTCAGCAAAAGATGCGTTACTGCCAACCATGGCATTGATACTCGCAACAATGATGTCGTTGTTTGAACGTTTGGTTTTACTTGATATCGGTAAACGCTCAGCAAGTAGTATGATCAAGCAATATGGCAGCATGATTTTTCATAACGAAGCGTTTAGAGGCAGTTTAAAAAAGCTTTATGAAGACGAGCGAAGTATCGCGCAAGTGTTAGAAGCTATTACTTATCAGCTGTTACCTGAGCTTGAGCAATATGCTGATACGGTGAATAGTCATTATTGGTTAAGTGGGCTAAAGAAAGTCTATAACAGTGTGCGCCCGCAAATGATGACTTTATCAGATTCACTGTATAAACATGGGCAGATGGCAGTTGACTACTTGGATAAAGCCAGTGTCTACCTCAAAGATGGGCAAAAAGTTGATATTAAGCAAAAAGCCTATTTAACCCTGCTTAGCAATATCCATGAGTTCTTAAAGCAGCAAGTGCAAACAGTGCCCTATAACGCCAAAGGAGAAACATTTGAATATGATACCTTTGTACAATCAGCGATTATAAAAAATGATCAAATTCAAGCGAGTGTTAAAGAACAAAAACTAGCATTGTTGAAAAAAGTATCGGATTACTCTGAGCTTAAGCAATACCCATTAGAAACAAAAATGTTCTTTTACAGTATGTTAAGAGGTGGTGGCTGGAGCTTGTTTAGCACGCACCCCATTCCATCGGATGAATTTTTGTTGTCGAGTGTTGATAGTGAGCTTTTAATGTATTCCTTTTTGGATGATAAGTATCAGAAAATACTTTCAGAGTCAAAAATCACATATGACGTACCACGAGAAATGTTTGCGGATTTGAATAACCAAATTATTAAAGGTTATCAGCTCAATAATGTGATGGACTGGTGTTTACTGGAAGCAGTTCACCATGGACGAAGGGGGCGAACTGAAGTCAGTGATTTTGAAAAATCAATCATTTGGCTGCAGTTTTTACCAGAGGACAAGAATCCGCTGCGAGTGTCGCTTTTAAAGCAAATTGAGATTATTCAACAGTTGTTTTTAAGCTTTAAACATTATGATAAGACTCAGAAAAAAATAATTACGGCAGCGCTTCTTTATGCGATTTTGCAGAATGATGAGCTTTATAAAAACATTCAGCCATTAGCCGGTGTGCAGTTAGATACGGATTCGGATGCGCAGTATAATCTTATCTTTGACAAGGTTATGGGCGCCTTTGAATATGATCAAGCAAGCATGCCTGCAACAATGTATTTCATTGTATGCACATTGTATTCGTTGATTAGTTTTGAGGTTGAAGGTTCTAGCTTCAAATCAGGTTTTGCAAAATTAATTCAAGCCAATAAAACGTGGTTAACGGAGGATGAACAAGCTTCATTGGTGTATGTATCAAAAGATTGTGATTTTTCAACGTTAGTTTTTATTAGTCAGCAAATTGAACTTAGCATTGCTTCTATTCAGAAGATTATTCATCAGGCTTTCCATGATTTTAAAACGCTTTTTGAAAATGAAAAACTTAAACAGTCATTGGCTGAAAACATTAAAAAAGTGGCTCAAGGGAGTGTTAAGCGATTAAAAGATCATTTGTATGATAGCTCGTTATACCTTCAATCAAGACGTGTGTTTTGTATACTAAAAGCACAGGGTGCAACCACGGATAAATCTAAATCAGGGGAGATGGGGACAAAGCGGCATGCTAGTTTTTTTGAGTTTGTTAAGAAAGATAGCATATCTAAATTAACAGCCCCTCAATTTGTAACGGCTGGAAATTTCAACTGGTCAACAGAACGTTTTGTAAAGGAGGACTATGTTCCAAGATCACGAATAAAAGTAAGTGATATTATGAGGTGCAACTTTGTGAACCCTCAAGATAGCAGAAGTGTCATAAGTGATCGCTATGATATTGCATTTAGTATGTTGTCATATCCTGCGGTATATGCGTTGATCAAGCGAGAGGTAAATAAGCTTTTAGAGTTAATAGACCCGCAGCAACCAACAGTCAAGACTCTGCCTGTTCATACAAGTGCTATTACCTTGGCGGTTACTATTGTTATGATGTCCTATGTTGCTAAGAGCTCTTATGTTTTTGATACAATTACTGAAGTAGATGCTGATACATTAAGTCAGAAAATCTTAACATTAAAAGGTTTTCTACCCCAGGACTTCTGTATTCTTTACACTGAGTATGAGGAGTTTTATTCACGTTTTATTGAATGCACTCATGAAGATGATACATTGGTGAAGTTTCAAGACTCAGATACGATGACAAAAGATAAAGAAGCGCATCTACGAGCTATGCAGCGACTGATGGATGATGGGTGTTTCACCACACTTAAAAATAAAGGAGAAGACGTATTTTCTGAAAATGGAAAATATGGAAATTGTTATGATAGTCCAGTGACTGGGATGGGGAAAAGCTCTAATTGGAAAAAAGAATGGGAGTTAGTTGATCTATACAACGAACAAGCATTAATCCGTTTATATGATGACTCCGCGTGGATGTTAGAAGCAGATTCAAAACTACGCATTAAGAAACTACAAACGTATGTCGCAGATTTTGAAAAAGCATTAAAGCAGTAGACCAACAGCAGAAAAAATAGATAAAAAGGAGTTTGAGCATGGGCTTAATTAGCGGTGCAGTACAATTAGCGACATTAGCCTCAAATGCAGGCAAGGTGATCGATGGCTACAATGAGGTGCAAAAGCGTTTAAGTGCCAGTGAGGATATTGAAACTCAATTGGCTGTTGCAGATTATGATACGGTGGTGATTGTTGCAAAACCGGCGCAAGCGCAAGCTTATCGCGATTTCTTCAATGATAAAAAACTAGCACTTAAGAATATGGTCAGCTCTGGCTATAACGAGCGCGCTTTCGATGTCGCTGTTAAAATGGGCGTGCAAGTTAGTAAAGAGCAGTTTGACAAAGTACAGGAAAAAACCTCCTTTTGGCAAAAGACAAAGATCCGTTTTGCGGATTGGTTCCAAGGCAAAAATGCTTATATTACCGATTGCTTAAATCCGCGGATGTTAAAAAATGTGCTGACATTTAATTATGAAAACCTAGAAAGTGATAACTTAAAGCTGATTGCTAAAGTGCTAGAGTCCCTCTATCACGAATATGTTTCTTATTATGAATGGTTAGCAATGAGCGAGGATGCTAAAAAGGTCACACAAGAAGATGATGAAAAATTGTATGCGGGATGCTACTACTCCGAACAGAAAAAGCTATGGATCATCCATGATGAGAACTTATGGAAAACAGCGGTAATTGTGACACACTTGGTCAAGATCTTAACTTGTCCAAATGTACAGTGCCATAACGACAAAACACTTGTTTCAGGTAGCTTCGGTATTGCCAGTATCGTGCCTATTGCGCTTTATCATATGCATTTCTTAAATGAATTTTTACAAAAAGAGTATCGACGTCCTGAGCATGATCAGGAGATTAAAGACAAACGTCAAAAGCTTGCAAGTGATGCCAAGGCGGTTGTTGAAAAGCTTTCAAAGACAACATCCAAAGGCACATTGGTCAAAAAAATGGCGGATTATGCTAGCGGTAATCAGCCCTCAGCAATTACTGATACCGAGGTGGCAAACTTACTAAATATTAAAGCACTACAGCTTATTAGTGACAGCTTAAAAGAGTCTCAGCAAGCCTCAAAAAGTGGGGTTTTAGGTAGCTTTAAAGAAAGTGAAGCCGTGGTTGACTTTCAAACAAAGTTTGATGAAGTATCTAAAGATTTGGTTGAGGCACAAAAGGCACATGTTGAATCGGTCAAAGCGATTCACGATTTGCAGAAGTCAGCGCAACAGTGTGATGTATTTGTCGATAGTGCGTCACTGGGTAATTTATTTGGTATTTTAAAGAATAAGCGTCAGACGGTGATATCAAGCTATTTTAAGCTGCATGATTTTCAAGGACATTTACGTGTTTTCCAAGACTATATTGTTGCGGTTGAGAGCTTTGCACAAAAGAGCTTGCCAGGTGATCAAGTGTCATTAATGCTAGCTGATAAATCGCTTGAATATGTTGTCAAAAATCTGCCATTTCAATTATCAACGATTATTTTTCCAAGCTATCCTGTGATTGATAATGGCATTTTTATTACCACGTGCAAAGAAAAATACTTTCAACAAATGACCTCATCAAGCTTTGAGTTTTTAATGGTTGAAGAGGATAAGTTAACAACCGCGGATGTGGATAAATTAGATCAAGTAACTGATGCGTTAAAATTAGTAACAATTGAATATGTAGCACAAAAAGATACTCTGACATTAACTCATAATCAAACTGCTAAAATTCCCCAGGTTAAAGAGCTTGTGATAAATTACCAGTTAGAGCAAAAAGAGAAAATTAAAGGCAAGAAAACACTTAATGAATTGTTGGGATGCTTTGCTAAAGAAAGTAAAGATCCATTTGCACAATTTGTGCAAGCACGGCATGAGGCTTTGGAAGGATTAAAAGGCTTTTTAAAAGAAATTGAAGCGGCATTTTTAACAAAAGAAAAAGTCATTAGTGTTGATGCGAGCCAGAACTATCGTGAGGCATGCTATGGACAGATGACTGCATTTATTAATGAGTTTGTATTTGGTATTAACCAGTCGCATATCAAGCAAGTTTCTGAATTAACGATGCAGATGTTTTCAGCTTCTTATCCGGAACAGATGCCATTTTTACAACACATGTTTAGAACGCGTATGGGCTTACTTAATGAATTTGCTAAGTTTAGTAGTTATGACATGGTGGTGCATTGGCAATTAGCGCACAGTATGTTGTATTTCTCAACCCAAGAATTATATGGTAAAGGGGCGATTGAACGCGGCAAAATCGATCAAAAAGAGCTTCAAGCAAAATTATTTGATTATTTTCAAGGTAAGACACCTAATGTTGATGAGTCTGATTTGTTTTTAGATCAAAAATTATCACTTATCGAACAAATTGCCAGTTTGAGAGTCAGTGATACCGATTTTCGCTTTTTGATTTCGCTATGTGTTGCAGCTTTAATGGTTGAATATGATCATTTGGTTCAGCTTTATTTAGTACAGCAAGCATTAAGACAGCTTGTTGGGTTATATGGTGAGGAGTTCATTAGAACGAAGAGTTTCCAAGATATTATTGCCAACTTCACTAAAGTATTGTCTGAAGTTTATAAGAAGTTTGAGGATAGTTCGCGAGCGTTAACCAAAAGTATCGATGCGTGGAAAGAGTCTTTGCAAAAAGATGCGACACGTGTCAAGGTGCATGGTAATAGCTACCAAGCAGTACGTAAAATTAGCAAATTAAGAGAGCGCTTAGATGTTTATAAAGAGTTGGTGACCAAAACCAATGAACAGGTGAAAGCTATTGAAGGTGCGCAGGAATGGGAAAAAGCCCAAGGCTATACTGGTTTTTGCCAAGCCTTTGTTGATGATAGTAAGGCTCAAATCTATGCGCCACAATTAGAAGAAAATTTAGATACATTTTATGATGCGAATGTTATTAAAGCTGCCAGCACTTTGAAAGATAAGCGCTACAAAGACTTCCAAGACTCAATGCATGCCTATTTAGAACAAGGTGCCAAAATCTTAAAGGATTTGCGCTTTGATAATCAACAGCCAAAGCTTGTCAGTATGGTTGTTGAGGATCAATTAACAGAAATTGCGCTAGGAGAGAAGCTAGGCAGCAAACCTTATAACTTCACTGCCATGGTGCAAGCTATTGGTGCCGCTCAAGATATTCCAAGTCAGATCATGAGTGGATTTAACTCTGAGAGTAAAGCGTATATTTATATGCAATTGGTGTTATCCAGCAGTAGTTCGACCTTGAAAAATAACATGAATATACGTCAGCTAGTATCTTTTGTCATTAATACCGAAGACATGGTGAATCTCTATGGTTTATTTAGTCAACTTAATGAACTAATGCTTAAGATGTATGCCCACGGTATTGGTGATGAGCCGATTTATCAAGGTGATAGCAAAGATAAAGTATTATCAGAGCGAATGATGGCTACTTTAGGGGAAGGGACGGCACAAAGCCGTTATGCACAATTGTGTAATACCGAATCAAATGTTTCTTTGAGTGAATTTATCGCTAAGTATTTAGACCTAATCTCCGTGAGTGAATTTAAAAACCAAGAGAAAGAAAGGTTATTAAATGATGATAGTGTTAGCTTCTACACGGTTGCGGCTGAAATTATGCATGCTTTGTTACAGGCTTATGTCAAAGTTGCGATCAATATTGAATATGCAACACGCAGCAGAAACTTCAGTGGCAGTGAGCAAAACCAATTAAGACTCTGGGCGGTTGATGTGATGACTAAATTACAGATCAAGCGTTTTGACGAGAGTGGTGATGTACGTTATCAAGGGTTCTCGCCAGTGTATAAAGTGGATGATTTAAAAGTAAGCTTATTATTAAAAGCAATGCTATCAAATACCAGTGAGCGCCAAAAAGAAGCAGTTGGCAGTCTAAGCACACAGCGCACAACAATACAATTAGCTGTGCAAGAGGAGTTGCGCAAAGCTCAGGCAAGTTATCTACAGCAGATTGTAAATTTGACAGGTTCAGCATGTAATGCTGATAGATCTCTAAACTGTCAGGCATTGATTACGAGAAAAACTACACGCAGTGGTCAGCGTAAAACGCCGATTTATATGAATATTCTTACCAATATGGAGTCTAATACAAGCTTGCGCTCATTATCAAAATATACTTTTAAATCGAGTTATCATGTGATTGATAAGCAGACTTTTACTCAAGATAGTATTATCGAAATTGAAAAATATAGATTGCTTAAAGGCGTGATGCTTGATCCTAAATCTCAGCGAGAAATTGCCTTTCAAAGCTTTGGTGGGTTTGATCAAGATGTAATGGATTACTTATCGACGTCAGAAGCTGAAAGTAATAAAGAAGCATATAGCGATAAGAAAAGCACATGGTTGGCAGTCAGAGGTGTTTTTGATGGTGGAAAAAAACAGGCATTGCTCGCGCAAGCATATTTGATTCTTGATGAACCTGCTAAGTTACAAAGTTTAATTGATGCGTATCAGACAAGCGGTCAATTTGATTTGGTGTTGTTAGATGGCTCTGCAGTGACTTCCGTTACTGATGCTAATAAGAAAGATCCGAATAGCCATGAGTTTTATCCCAAACGTCAATTCAAACAGCCAGTGGTAATGTAAGGAAGAAGTATAGGTATGGCAATAATAGATGAAAGCAAGACGCTTGATGATGAGAGCACAAGTGTCGTAGAACAAGAGCAAAAGACATCTGAAATGAAAGACATTAATGTGCAATTAGCAGATATCTTAGCCGAAGTTTTGCCGAATTTGAGCTTAAGCTCAGAACGTTTTGCCTATATCTCACATGCATTACTAGATATATTAACCATTGCCGTAATTGATGAGTTAAATGATCAGAGTATTGATAAATTAAAGCTATTGCATCAAAAGATTCTAGGCTTAATCAAAGCCAAACAAAAACCTGGATTTCGCCAAAGTATTGCTTATGCTCGTGTGCTTGATTTATTATCTGCCGGTGTGCTATCACGTTATGTGATACGCCCCTTTAAGGTGTATTTTGAAAAATTGACTTTTATTAATCTATTGGATGAGATCCTAGAGACAAATTTTCAAAATACATCGAACATGCTTGAGAATGCACGCTTAATGTTGGATGAGCTTGAGACTTTATTGGTTGAAGAAGTGCTATTGCAACTTGATGGCGTGGATATTTTTAAATTTAAGCAGGTGGTGAATAAGTTATCACGCTTTTTCGCACTTAGCATTGTCAGTAAAAACGAGTCACGCAAATTGTTCGCACTTCTACAAACCAAGATTCGTCCAGTGATTGGATATGATCCGTTTATCGTTGAACAAGTTATCACGATTGAGCTTAATCCATTAGATGAAAATCTAGCAACAAAGCCATTAACATTAGTCAGTAACAAGTATCAAAACCAAACAGAAAAGTCACAGTTTAAAGGTTTGATGTTGGCTAATTACCATATTACTGAGCTTGATCTTGAGCTTAAGCGCTATGGTTTTGATGGCATGCTTAAGTTTCAAATCTCATATGATGATGGCGTGCATCCAGATTATGCATTTTTGTATCAGAATGTTCCGTTATCAATGGCGATTACATTAGAGAATACCTATGTTTTTGATGATCCTGATAAGAAAAACACCAAGTATCAGACTAAGTTGCAATTACAAGCAATTGCTTCCATGGCAAACGATGATCATTTACAATTCGCCGATCCTTTGGTTGAACAAAATATTCATAAGCAAACAAGTAAAATTGCCTCGATGTTGCCATCTTTCACCTTGAAATTTAGCGATCCACTAAAGGCATTCTGGTCACAACATCAACCTATTTATGTTGATTTTGATAAATCATATATCGATGTGTTTAATGACAATAATTTCTTCCAAAGTTGGGTGCAGATTGATGCAGCCAAATGCAAAAAGCTTGCAACCAAGCAAAAACAAATAATGGTATCCGCTTACGTACGTAGTTTCTATGATTATTTCATTGAAGCTTTGGATCATTACAGTGTTTATTTGGTGTATGACTACAGTAAGCTCACAAAGGGCAAAAGCAGCTATGTTTTATATGATGCGCTAAGCAGTGATTGGCAAAAAAAACCTGAAGGCAAGGGTACATTAACCTCAAAAGATTTATTTCAAATCGATCATGCACACTGCCAAGTACAGCCACTATGGTCAAAAACACAGAATATGATGAATCTAGCAGATATGAGTACGGATAGAAAACCCTTGGCAAAAATTTATAATGAAAAACAGCCATTAATCAAAGGTTTTGCACTTGATCGCGTTCAGTTCGTTGAAGACCCCAAGATCTACACCAATACCGAGCAAAAGATTACAAGCGATTTGCAAAGCGCTTTAGCTTGTGTGGCGAAATTTCAGGTGAGTTTGCGTGAGCTGATGCCTTTTTTCCCGATAACACCAAGTTATGACTTGATCGCCTTGGATAAAACACAATGGCAAAATACCTTTGTCGGGCAAAGCACAGCGGTAATCTTAAGTGCTCAACGTTTTCAGCTTATGCAGAATAAGGCAACGATCGAGTTTGTGAAGCGTAAATTAACCGAGCAAAACTATGAGTCAGAAACGGACAAGGATCGCTATGAGAAGATCACGATGATTGGTGTGCCTGCTGGTATTACTCATTTTGTGCAGCTTCAAAGTCAATGGCTAGATCAAAGTGCTAAGGCAAATGACTTACCTCAATATCAATCGTTTGTGACATTTCAGACACAAGCAATGGTAACGATTGGTAAAGATGTTGATGATAGTGTCAAATATGCTTATAAGCTTTATAAAGGCCAGTCTGAAACTGAAAGCTCATTTGCTGACGATCAAGGCACTAAACTCACCGATTATGTCTATGCCAAGCAAAGTGAGAACTTATTAAGCTATGCATGTAATTTGCCAAAAGCTCTCTATAAAGATCCTACCAAACCTGCACCACTGTATGTGCCAGTAGCAGGCTTTGGCGTCACAGCAAATACATTTAATTTATTACGAAATGGTGATGTTGTGTTGTTGCAGTTTAGCTCGGCAGAAACCGTCGAAATTAAATCCGTTAAACTAAATACAGCAACAATTGAAGATAAAGCCTCACAAAAAATAGCACAGCAAACACTCTATGGTGCACAACAAGAATGTGCACTTAGTTATACCCAAGATGCGAATGATCAACAATTTAACTTAAAACAATCAACAAAAAATGGCGAGGGGATTAACGCCTTGGCGTTTAGTGATAAACAGGGAATTATATTAAGCTTTAGTGATGAAAAGGAGTCAAAATGAGTCTATTAACCAGTAAATATGCCGTGATGCTTTTTGGCGCGATGGGCGTGGCTGCTTTTTTGGTCTTTATTGTTTGGTTGATCAAAACCTTAAAGACTGAAAAAAGCAAGGCAACGTCAATGTTTGGTCGCTTGAAAAAAGCAGCACCGAAAGCCAAGAAAAATAAAAACCCATATGCAGATGCTCAGCTAAATATTCAAAAGCAGGCAAAGCATTCATTTTGGCCATCCTTTTTATGTGTTTATGAAGGCAATATGGATCATGCCTTGACTTATCTTGGTGGTTTGATTGATTTAGATGCCTTTGAGATTACTATTATTGATGCGAATCAATCGATTATTGTTGGACATGGAAAGATGATTGTCGTGGTTACCTTAGAAAGTACCAAGCAGTTAAATGTCCCGTTGTTTAATGGTTTTTTGAATAAGCTTTATCACCGTGGTGCGATTCAGCTGCCTGTCGTATTACTAAAGGCGACAAGTAATGATTTTATATCGAGTCAGTTTGCAATGTTTCAGAAGTTTATGGCACAAATGCCCTTATTCTCACATGGAAATTATCAGATACATTTATCGGTTGCTGATTTTGCGATGGATGAGGAAATAGAAGCGCTTTTTGATTTGTTGAAACATGATACTAAGATAAGCTTTGAAGCGCCAAGCTCTGCTGAGGAGATTAAAACAACCTTGGATGATGAGTTTGCTGTTATCCGTCATCGAATCTCAGTGAAATTAAGTGATTTGAGCAATCATACGACTGAAGTGCAGCGTGCGTTAACGGCAGCTTATCAAATTGAGCGTGCGACTTTGCCAGCGATACAATTAGTTTCTGAGTTAACGCAAGGCGCTTATAGTCAAGTGCCTGCCAAAGCGATTCATCTTGATTTTGGTATACATGCTAAAAACTATCACAGTACGTTCTTTGATTTTGGCTCCAAAGCATATAAAAATGCGTTAAAGCCAAGGCATGTATTAGTGCCTGCGGTAGTATTTGTTTCGGCATTCTTTAGTACGGTGTTTGCCTATAATGCCTATCAACAATATGAGTTTAGTGAATTTATTCAATTGAAGCGTCCTTTTGCACCATTAGATACGATGGAAACAGAGGCAGCCGCTAAGACTTATGAGCAATGGGTAAGCTATTATCGTAGTCAATTATTATTGCCTTTTTTATATAATGCGCATGGTAATAAAACACTAAACCGCTTATATGCTAATTATTTGTATGAAAACGTGCTATTACCAAAAATATATCAAACAGAAGACTATCTACACAAGGCGATTTATTTATCGCTTATTGCCAGTACTAACTCAAGCAAGGTTGCTGATGTGCTTAAGGATAATATTTCATTGATCTCTTTAATTACTGGCTTGTCTTCTGAGCAATTAGGTATCGTGTATCGTTATGGTAGTAACAACAGCAAGCTGGTCTCACACATTCCGAGTAATCTATACAACGCAGAATCTGATGACTCTAAAATCATAAATTCAGCAAGTTCGATTGCTTCAGGTAAGATGTTGAGCACCTTTTTTGATGGTGATTACTTTCATGCGACGAATGATCAGCTAAAAGAGTATATCAGTCGCAATGTGATTACCCATCAAGAAGTATGTTTATTACAGCAAGTTGTGCCAGATATGTTAACTAACGATTTACTTAATAATTCAGGTGTTAGCAAGTTCTTGGCAAAATTGGGTAGTGCTTTACCGCAGGATCAGTCTTATTGTAGCGGTAGCACGGCATTGATCGATTTGCAAAACCTTATTCCAGCTACACAGAACAATATCACAAGCTTCTCAGACATTGTTGAGCAAATGTTTCACTATAACGATAAAGTCAATGCTTTCTTTAGTAAGCGTTCAGTCGATCAATCAAAAGAGCAGGTGTGGAAGCGTATTTTATTGAGTGCTGAGCTTAACTCTATTTTGGTTAGCGTGCTCAATCGCAATCAAAATACGATTAATTTGCTCGATGATAGTGATTACTATCAATACACTTTCAAAACAGTCTTCTCGCGTAATGTAACCGCCGTGTCATTAGTCTATTCAAAAAACACGTTGATGAACTCGGTATTACCGCTATTAAATCGCTATGAGAGTTTGGTGAAATTACTGCAACAATACAATATCAACTATGGCGCATTTGATCGTTTGGAAAAGGGAGCGTTAACACATTATGCCAGTCAATATGTGCAGATGTTGAATCAAGTATTGGAAAACTCTTTGCCAACCAAGGTGTCGATTGATAACTTGCAGATGTTTTTGATTGATATCACTTCAGATAATACGCCATTTAGCAATATGCTTGATTATATCAAGACCAATACAAGCTTTGGTAAAGGGGAAACTCTGCCCGCGGAGCTGCAAATTATTCCGAATAATTTCGCGCGATTAAATGAGTTTGTCGCATCTCCAAAATACCAAGACTATAAACAAGTTTTATCATCTGTGAGTAATAATCTCTATCAACGTAATCGTGAAAATTACACACGTTTATATGAAGAGATCAATTCAACCAAAGAAGATTCATTATTAGCTAAGCTCAATGGTTTGATCGATGCCCTAGGTGTGCCAAATAATGAGGCCTATCAATTGCTTAAAGTACCAGAGAGTATCATTCGCTTGAGTGTTGCGCAGTATCTTATTACTGATTTGAAACAGCAATGGGATCTTGATATCGTACCTAAAATTGCACTGGTGAAAAGCAAGTTTCCATTGGATTTGAACTCCAGTAGTATTATTAGCTCAGATGCGTTAAATGACATGTTTGGACCTAAAGGTGTTGTTTACAATGAGATGTATTCATTACTTAAAGGCTTTATTCATTTAGATGCGATTAGTGGCATTTGGCAAGTTGATAATAATTTAACTCAAGAGCAACAAAAGACGCTTGTGAGCTATATCGATTCATTTAATTACTTCTATCGTTTGCAAAGTGATTTATGGACAACAGATGGCAAGCCGCGAGCGGTGGATATGTTTGTCGCAGCAACACCTTTTAAACAGGTTTCCCTAGATGGCATTAGCAAAATGGTGCTGTCATTTATGCAAATTGGTAGCAAGGATCGTGTATTGGGATTAGATACCTATGACCAAAGCAATCATCCGGTTGTTTATGATTGGCAGTTGCAACCAACCGTATCCATTGGTTGGTTAAGTAACAGCAATGTAACTTATCAAAAAACCTATCAAGGTGAGTGGGCGGTCTTTAAGATGTTGGCGGATGCTCATTGCGATAGTGATTGGTTGTGCAGCTGGAAAATCAGTAGTGACAATAGCAAAGTAGCGCCATTTGTCGTGAGCTTTCAGTTAAAGTCAGATATTTTAAAACTGGTTAAGTATCAACAAGACAATAATGCGGATAATTTTCAAGCGTAGATTATGATTTATAAACACCCCGCCTCGCAAGCTCGGCACCCCTCTTAAAAAGAGGGGAATACTGCAATGCCCCCTTATTATTCCCCTCTTTTTAAGAGGGGTGGCAGCCGCAGGCTGACGGGGTGTTTTTTGGAATGAGGTTTGGTTGGAAATAAAAAAGAGTTAGGGCAGGAGCAAAACAATGGCAAAAATGATGAAATATATAACAATAGCAGCAGTGTTTTTAATGTTAAGTGGCTGCTCGTTAATCCCTTGGTATCATTCGACAACAATGACGGTGAAGGTTGACATGTCAAAAGATGCCAATGATAAGCAGCCAATCACAATGTTGATTAGCCAACCGGCAGACCAAAAGAACTTTGTTACTGCAGATTATGCAACCATTAGTCAAAGTGCGCTTGATCAAGGCGTTACCCGCTATGTATTTATGCCAGATCAAGGGGCGCAAAAGATCTCTTTAGATGTGAGTGATACGCCTGTTGCTATTTATTTTATCTTAAAGCATCAACCGGTATCTGGTTGGAAGTATTATATTGAGAAACCGCAGGGTGAAAGTGTGAGCTTCACCATTAATCAATTTAGCGTTAAAAAGGACTCATAATGGCAAAGCACGCAATCGCAATGAACAGCGACGGGATTTCGGTTGCTGTGAAGGGGAAAGAAGAAAAAGAAGTCTGCAATATCCAATATAAAAGTGTGGGTGACGCGGTATTGCAAATTGGCAATGAATATAGCTTAAAAGCAGAAAAAACAATTGCATTTGTCGTTGGAGATATCACGGTCAAAGTGACCACAGATGAGGTGTTGATTCAAAAAAGTAGTACGAGCATTTCACTGAAAGACAAGGATATTAAGCTTGCAGTGGGTAGCAGTGTGATTGAGGTCAAAGACGGTGAAATTACGCTTAATGCGGATAAAGTCAGTATTACGGGCTCCAGTTCACTTAGTTTAAAATCAACAAGTAGTGCGAGTTTACAAGGTGGTAGTGTTGCTGTTAAGGCCACTCAAGCGGCTTCTGTACAAGGTATGACAGTGGATATTAAAGGCACGACAAGTACAACGGTAAAAGGTTTAACCACCTCGGTGGGTTAAGGATTGGCTATGGCAAATGAATTGGCATATTTCCAAAAGTTTATCGAAAATTTATCGCTCTACAATGAAAGTGAAACACAAGGTTTAACACAAAAAAGTAGTGTTTTGCAGCGTAACTTAAGTGTATTGAAGCAGTATGCGAGTCCTGAGTATAAAGTCAGTGGTCTTGAGAGTGTTAATCTCGATCAAACACAGAAATTAATTGCGGATTTGACCTCGAGATCAACTCAAGCACCAGATGCACCAAATATACAAAGTTTAAAAGCGGCAAATGATGCATTAACCGATGCAAGAACCACTGGTGATATGTCAAAAGTTGCTAAAATATCTGAGAATTTAAGCCCGCAAGTAAGTAATTTTCAGCAAAGTGAAAAGAAAGCTCTATTAATGAGGCAATCACAGCGAGTTAATGTTGATCCGCAAACTATGACACCTAGTAGTGAATATATCAATACCCTGGGTGATCAGCTAAAGAAAAGCCAAACACAAGCCCCCGCAATAGGTGCTACTAATGTAGCAAACGATAGCAATCAAAAGACAAGTTTGCTACAGATCCATAAAAATATTCTTGGCTTAAATTCAGAAAGTAGTGTTGAAGATATCAACAGTCAGACACAGGCGTATGCCCAGTATCAAGAGAATCTATCAAAAGAGTTAAGTGATTTGAGTAATGGGAATAAAGGCAATACAGGCAAAGATGCAGTGAGTGAGATTGCAAAAAAGCAAACCCTAGCTGATTTTATGGGGTATCCCAATGCTGCTTTCGATGCTAAGACTGCAAATACAGCTGTTTTACCCATGAGTGATCAATTAATGATGAAAAACATAGATTTTTTGCAGAAAACAGGGCAAATAAAACTGCCTGAGCATGATGCTGAAATGGTTAAATCAATTGTCAGTTACCATGAAGAAGTTACCAAAGCACAAAATGTGCAGCTAGGAGATCCAAATACGGCATCAGCACATGTACAAGAGCTAGCAAGTAGTACGCAAGATCCACAAAAGCAACAAGCATTGAGTAAGCTTAATGGGCAAGTGCAAAGTTGGTCGATGTTTGTGGTGCCTGCTGGTTTACCACTAGTGGCTGAAAATGTCAGTAAAAAGGCGCGGATGTTAGGCGATGCGCAATCAACAGCAGTTAAGCAAAGTGGGTCAACAGAAAATCGCAAGATGGAGGTCGTTGCCGGTGAGGGTGTCGTCATGGTGTTAAATGATCATGGTACAGCACATCTTATTGGCAGTGATCTACAAATTGCTAAGCAGGCGCGTTTCGAGCAAGCATTTGCGAGTATGCCATCGCAGCAAGTGACACGCTTGCAAAGTGATTATTTGACAAGTGTTGCTAAAGTGACGCCAAGTTTACTCATTGCTCAATCACAGGCAAGCGCATCACCATTATTAGAATTAACCAATGCTAACGCTGCGGTTATGACAGAGTTCTCGGGATTAAAAGCAAGTGCGTTGGCATGGCAGGGGAATCCCAGTAGCGATGAGCTCTTAGCAAATTATCAAGCACATTTACAAAGCACAACAGCGGCGTTAGATCAGTTTAAGCAACAAATACCAACAGCTTTGGCATTTCAATCACAACTTGCCGCAAATGCTAATGCATTACATGACTCACTTTGTCCATGTGTGCCTGACATGAGTTTCAATGCACAAGAAATGTTGCCAAAAATGACTGAGCTACAAAGCGCATTAGATCATTTGCCTAAATTACCTCAATCACCTCAAGGTGGAAGCTTTGATAGTAGCGCTATTGTTGGGCCTTATACGGCAAGCTTGAATGCAATATTGGCTGAACAAGGTAATGAATCATTGGCATTGCAGGCAAGTATCAATGCAGAAATTATGAAGCTTCAAAATCTATCACAAAATCTACCTAAAACGCCGACGGCGAATATGCAAATGGCAAGCTGTTTGTGTGATGAAGTGTTGGATGCTTTTAGCCAGTTAAAATCGCTTATTGCCAAGATCAGTTTGCCTAGCGCCAATACGCCAAGCTTGGCATCATTGTCTGATCTGGCAAGCTTTTTGCAAGGGATTGATCTTAATACAATGTCATTGCCTAATGTATTAAGTTTGCTTAAGCAAATTCAAATGGAACTTGATGCATTATGTCAAAGTTTAGCAAATGCGATGAGCTTTTCGATGCCGCCCTTGATGGGAGTGCCAAACTTACCTCCGTTGTCGGTTGATCTATTATCTCCTTTACAAGACTTACAAAATTGCTTGTCAATGTTGCTAAATAAGGAGGTACCATTACCTAGCGGTGTCTCTATGGCGAGTGTGGCTAATCTTAATGATGTGTTGGCACCAGTGCTTAATTATCAGCATCAATTTATGGCATTGGATCAACAAAACTTTATCAATGCCATGGGGAGCCAATCGCTACCTAACATGCAAGCCTTGTTAAGTGGTGCGTCACCGAGTATGTCAACATCTGGTATTCCTAGTGTCAACGACCTAATTCCTGAAACACCTAAGCTGTTGAATCAGCTACAAAGTTGTGAGAATTTAGCGCATATTGAAGATGAAATTAATGAAATTAATAGTGCCTTGGCATTAGCTGCAGGCGAGATTGGTTCACATGCGCAAAAGTCAAAAAATGCAGCCAAAGCGTTAGATGAAATGCAGGCAAAGACGATACAGATGCAAAATGTGATCGCAGTTCAGCAGCGTAATATTCAAAGCGCACAAACAGCAAAACAGGTTGCTGAGCAAGCTGAACTTGAGGTTGCTTTAGCAAATTTAAATAACTCGATGAGTAATACAGCCGTATTAAGTGGTCAAGCAGCAAGTGCATTAAGTGCCAGTAGCGGCTCACCACAGGCAACAATGGTCACTTGTACAAGCTCGCAAATGTTATGCACTTTTGGTTTGGGTCCTGGGATGTATAGTACGTTACGTGCAACCGTGCTGATTAATAACAAGCCGGCAGCTAATATCACCGATGCGGCACCTATGGTAAATATCTTGCCGATGCCAAGTTGCACAGCAGTGACGAATCCGGCATGGAATCCATTAAAACCGATTTCGCCGTGCATTCCAGCAGGACAGTTTATTCCAACGAATATTATGACGATGGTACAAGGCTCCCCCATTAATACGATGAATAATAAAGCGATGTGTACGACGGCAGTTGGCGGAGTAATTAGCTTTATTAATCCATCACAAATGACAACAATGACAGGGTGAAGGATATGAATTTTTTCGATGAAAAAACGGCTTTTGTTAGCAAAAACTATGATTTATCCGATGATCATTATCAGGTTTTGACCCATTTGTTTGAGGCATTGGGTAAGGATATTCAAAGCAACTTGGTGGCACAACTTAGAAATGAGCGAGATTATCGTTTATCGCGCTATAATCAAAATCTCTTAATGCAGCTGCCTAAGCATATGCTCATTGCGGTTAAGTCAAAGATTAAAAAAGCTTGTTTAAGCCTTGAGCCAAAAGAGCGTTTTGATGTTTATGATATTCAAGCAAAAAAGCAGTTTCATTATAGCAATTTAAGCGAAGTTAATTTGACGTGTTTTAAGGTTGATCATGTCGATTTAACAACGACCTCGACGCAGGTTTCATTACAGACTGATGCCCCAACAGAGCTTAATCACAATGTCTTTGATTTGTGGATCAATCCTTTGTTGTGGAAACAAGCCGAGTTTAAACTGTGTCAATTAAAAGAAATGTTGCTTAAAGAGAATAAAATTAAAGTGCGTGTCATCTATGATGACGGTGCGCAAAAGGAGGTTTTAGCGACGGTTTACAATAGTGATGCATATACCTTGGGTTTAAATGATAAAACGCGACTAGATTTATTGTCACCTGAGTTTTCTTTGAAATTAAGCATTGAACTGTCGCAGATTCCAGTGACTGAGACGACTGCCAAAGTCAAAGAAATGATGTTGATGTTTCCCGTTGGGATATATGATAGAGCAGACTTTTTTGAGCTCATTAGCCAGAAGGATCGATTGTTTATTACCAATATTGTTCCGCTATTTAATCTATTTGAAGCTTATTCAACATCACAAAAAATTGATGAGCGTTATGATAAAATCCCTTTGCTCCACCCAGAGGATCCCGAGGCTCGCGCTTGCTATGTTCATCAAGTATGGGTTAATAACCAGCCGTATAAAGATTACTACAATCATACGGTCAGTGAATATGTCTTTCATAAGCATGTCGGTAAACTTAGCTATTCTCCTAAAGATATCAATGAGGCGCTAGATATTGAGAAAAGGATTTTTGCCAAAGTAGAATGGACCCAAAAAGCCGAACACGGCAGTTTGATCAAGGTAAGCACCAATAGCTTTACCACTCAAAGCGCGCACTTTGAATTGATTGCTTTAAAGTCCGAGCTAAGACTAAATAGCTTTCGTCATATTGATCGTGTGGTGCAGGTTTTTAGAGCTTTTTCCGATCTGGATATTCGTAATAATGATGGGTTTTTATTGGCATTAAAATTCCTCTATGGTGAGGAAAATGCAGAGAGATATCAGTTTTTTAAGTCGGTGATTAAAGCAGTTAATTATGATCATGTAAGCAATGTACTTGTGATTGAGGCAACTTATCCACATTATTATGCTTATGTGCGATATGTGGCTAATGTTGTGACGCGATTTTTCTATATCAACTCCCCTCAAGTAGTCGAAGTTAAAGTGTTTGTAAAATAAAATAGAGATTCTTTGCTTTGCAAAACGTATTAGACTAGACTAAATTCATATTAAATAAATATGTAAATCTGGTAGATGTTATTTACTTGGGATAATGACAAAAACGAGAAGCTGATCCGAGAGCGTGGCTTTGGTTTTGATGATATTGAAGAGGCGATTAGATCCGGTCAGCTAATCAACATTCAAAAGCATGAGAATCAACGTGAATATGCGCATCAGATTGTACTCGTTGTTAATATGAATAGCTATATTCATAAAGTGCCTTGTATTATTTTGCAAGAGGAACCAAAAGTGATCTATATGGTGACGGCATTTAAAGATCGAAAGTTGAATAAAAAATATAGTGTAGGTGAGCCATGAAACATGATATCCAAAAACTCGAGCAACAAATGCTTAGTGACATTGAAGAGGGAAAGTTTAAAAACATCGCTGATGATGAACTAGTTGCTTTTAAATACGAGGTTGAGCAAGGAAGTAAAACTCGGCAGATCAGTTTGGCTATTAAAGAAAGTGAATTGGAAAAAGCAAAAGCTCGTGCTAAAGCTCAAGGACTAAAATATCAAAGTGTTTTTAAAGCGCTAATACATCAATATGCTAATGGGCGAATTAATTTATAGCCAGATGCTCTTTTGAGAGCACTGTATTAAATTGCTGCTTCAATGTGTTAACATCAACTACGCCTGCAATGCGCTTGATCTCATTATTTTGCTGATTGCGTAAAATAAGTGTTGGTAAACCTAATACGTTCGCTGTTTTAAGTAGCGCTGTGCTATTGGCGTTATAGTCTGAAACATCCACCTTAATAACCTTGATGTTATTTTTCTTAAAGTAGTCTTGCATGGTAGGCGATAGCAAAATGGCTTTAAGCTTTAAGCAGTTTTCACACCAATGTGCGAAGTAATCAATTAAAACATATTGATGCGTTTTTAATGCTAAAGTGACTTGTTGCTTGAGCTCTTGGCTATTAAAGACCGTAGTAAAGTCATTTTGTGTAGAGGCTGTAGTTGGTTTGTTTGTAGTGTGTAGAGTGTGATTAGCAACTATAGTTAACAACGCTAAAAACAAGATAATGGTCGCAATAAAATGTTTGGTTTTTTGTTGAATAGATGCCGATATAACAGATGCATAAACAAGATAGAGTAAATAAGCGCTAATCAATAGAGCATATAGGCTAAAAATAATAGTTTCTAATAGCGTAATGCGCCCTAAGAGAAAAATTGCCATTGTCAACATGGCAAAGCCGAAAATGACTTTGATTTCCTGCATCCATGCGCCTGATTTCGGTACAAAGCGCTTAAGCCCAAGTGCGATGAGCATCAGTGGCACACCCATGCCAAAGCCCAATGCAAAAAGTGCGACACCTCCGTAAAGAATATCGCCGGTTTGCACAATGGTCGTTAATACCCCAATTAATGGTGCTGATGTGCACGGTGATAATACCAAGCTTGCAATTGCCCCCATGAGAAAGCTTGCGAATATGCCGCCAGTTTTAATATTGTGTTGTGATTGTCCAAGGCGCGCACTAAGCGCTTGAGGCAGTTGAATTTGAAAAGCACCAAACATGGATAGGGCTAATACAGAAAATAATCCGGCAAGTAAAACAATGACCCAGCTTTGCTGAAAGAAAATCTGGAAAGATAGCCCAATGCTGCTAATAATGATGCCCAAAATGGCATACATCACGGACATTCCAAGCACATAAGAAAGTGCTAATAGAAAGCTGTAAAACTTACTATGATTTTTACCAACAACAATGGCACTGATAATTGGCAACATAGGTAAAACGCAAGGTGTGAAGGCAAGTAATAAGCCAACGCCAAGAAGTGCTAAAATACCCAACCAGTTAAAGTCATTTTGCTCATAAGGTAATACATTTTGATCAATTGCAATTTCTTTGATTTGGGGTAAATGACATAAATTATTGTCACAACTTTGGTATTTAACCTCAAGCTTACTATTAGGTGTTATTTCACCTGATAGCGGGATACGCAGTAATACTTGATTGGTATACACAGGCTCATTTTTAAACACAGGATGTGTGCTTGCGGGAGGAAAGTAAATCTCACCAAGCTTTGCTTGATCAGCATGTTGTAGCTGTATGCTAATCTTGTTTTTATAAAGATATTGCCCCTTGGGAATGCGCCAACATAAGGTGATTTCACCTTTGTTTTGAGTCTCTATCACGCTGAGCTTGTTAAAAGACTGTTCGGGTGAGCTAAAGAGATCAATATTGCTAAAACTATTATTCGCTAAGAAATTATTAGCATTAGCAAATCCAAATAGGCTAAACACTAACAAGAATAACAAACAGTTTAGCTGTCGTTGCAACACAGAAAGACTCATTTAAAGATATATGCTCTAGTAAAGGCATGGTAGCACGATGCTGCTGGAAATGAAGTGCTGAAGTGGCGCTTTAGAGATTATTTTTATTCTCAAATTCAGCGATAAACTTCTCGGCAGCGGCAATACGCTCTTTGCAAACAAGGTAGCTTTTGGATGCCTTTTCCAACATGGGGGCGAGTTCATCGATCATGTTGGGGTTATTTTGACCTTGCTGAAGTTGATAGTTTATCTCTTCTAAAATGGCGTAGTTTTCGGCATAAGTTTTGGTTTTATTTGTCATTTGTAATCTCTGCAGCTATTTGACCATCATGGTAATGAATGGTGAGTTTATCACAGCTTTTGGCGCTTTGGGCAGAGGTAATATATTTCCCGTCATAACTTGTTAGGCTAAAGCCACGCTTAAGCGTTGGTTCGATTGAAGCGCTTAAGATTAACTTATATTGCCCTTGAATCGTGTTGTTGGCGTATTCTAGGATGGATTTGGCTTGCGTCAATGTGCTTGCATGCCAGTGGGTAATTTGAAATGTGTGCTGTTGTAGCAGCGCCTTTGCTACAGTGTGTACATGTGTTGCAATATATTCGATATTGCTTTGCGCAATACGTGTATAGCGATGTGTTAATTGCATTAGTTCATGGTAGTGGCGCTCATGCAATTGTTTTTGATAACTTAAGGCTTCTTTTGAGAAGCTTATAATTAATTGGAAATAGTGCGTATAAATCGTTTTGTGATGATTGAGCGTTGTTTTTATAAGCTGTTGTGCTGACGTGTGTTTAGAGTCAACATCTTTATGATGGTGTTGCACTAAATGACGTGCTTGGCTCATGGTAAAGTCAAAATGCTTTTGTGCATTTTGTGCTTTGGTAATGATATTTTCTTTAATGAATTGAATAACCTTGGATGGGGTATCAAAACTTTTATTGGCAAGCTGATCCAGTATCGTTTGATCGCGCTTATGCCCAATGCCGGTAAAAACAGCAATCGGCATATGGCAAATTGCATTGGCTGGTTCAAAGTAATTAAAGCCATCAAGATCAGATTCAGCACCTCCGCCACGTATAATAACAATGCAATCATAGTTTTTTTGCTGCGCTTTAATGGCTTTGTAAATCGCACGCAATTGTGTGGTAATCTCAGTTGCACAGGTTTTGCCTTGCATGCTGGCATGATAGACATCAAATTGGCATAAATGATGTTTTTGTAAGAGTTCCGCTTCAGTGAAAAAATCCTGAAGCCCTGCGGCATGTTTACTTGATACTACGGCAACGTATGTGAAATCATTAGGTGTCTTAAGATTAAGATTTTTATGGAGCAAGCCCTCTTGCTCCAATCGCGTCAAAATAGCTTGCTTACGCGCCTGACGATCACCTAAGGTGAAGCTTGGATCAATATCAAGAATATTCAGACTTAGGCCAAAAGTTTGATGAAAGCTCGGCTCGATTAAAAGCAATACTTTTAGTCCTGACTTTAACGACTCCCCTGTGCTGCGTTGGAATTTAGCATTAATCTTAATCGCCATGCTTGCCCACATATTGATGCGTACTTTGGCAATTATTTGTTGGGTATTATCGTCAAACTCAACGAGCTCACCATAAAAATGTCCTGCATTTTTTTGCCATTGCGAGATCTCACCACGCACCCAATAACCATGATTGCCATTAAAGCGCTCATCGATAGTTTGTTTAACTTGTGTTAAAAAGTCACTTAGGCTCAGAGGCTCTTTTATCGTCGTCAGTGCAGTTAAGCTCATATGTAATCTGGATTTATTGCAAGTCTAAAATGTCGCTGATTTTTAGTTTTAATGTTTTGGCAATCACCGATAAAGGCACACCAGCACTTAGCATTTCTTCCGCCTCAAGTTTAAGCTCGGTATGGCGCAAATTATTTTCAAATGAAGATGAATGTTTCATAAACCCTCCTGGTTTGGTTTCTATTTACTAAGATCATGCACTTTTTCTGTTTCAACACCCCGCCTCGCAAACTCGGCACCCCTCTTGCAAAGAGGGAAATATAAAATTACCATTGCCTAATTCCCCTCTTTGCAAGAGGGGTGGCAGCCGCAGGCTGACAGGGTGTTTATAAAACACACAACTTCAGTTATTTAAATTAATTTAATGAATTAACATTATACGCTTTGATAAAGACGCTGTTTTAGCGCTTGGCGGCGTTGTTCATAATGTTTTTGTTCATATTTACTTAGCTGTAAAGTATAACTGATTTGACCGTTAAATTTCAGCATGATTTTCTCCTTCTCTTTTTCTATAGCAAAAATGACCTATCCAGGCGCATTCCCAAGTAAACACCTTGAATGCTCACGCGATGCGCAGGATAGATCATCGGGGGGAGGTCTTCATTGTGGGGGATAAGTGTTACAGTTTTATTATCCTGCATTTTAAATTCTTTTAATGTTGCCTCTTTTTCATCGATTAATGCCACGACAATTTGACCGTTGCGGGCAATATGCTGTTTTTGAATGAGCACCAGATCACCATCTAGAATTCCACTATCTTGCATTGAGTTGCCCGATATTTTTAATAAATAGCGATCAGGCATATTCAAAAGCTCAGATAAATCAATGGTTTCTATCACCTCATAAGCTTCTAACGGTAAACCTGCGGCAATCGTACCAACCAATGGTAAATGAAGAAGATTGTGCTGTTCATTATCTGCTTGATCAATGATTTCAATATGCTTGCGCTTACCTTTGGGGATGTGAATATAACCCTTTTCTTTGAGCGCTTTAATATAGTAAGAAACTGTGGCTTTTGATTTGAGATTTAAAGCATCTGCAATATCACTAAAGGTAGGTGAGTAGCCATTTTTAGCTTGAAAACTCTGGATAATGTTTAAAACTTGCTGCTCTTTGTTATTTAACATGAACCCATCTCATTGCCGTTGATCTACTGCTTATTATGTTCTAAAAAAGTTTAAAATCAAGTGTTAAATGCAAATAAGTTCAAATTAAGTTTAATATTGAGAGTTGACGAGCACTTCTTCACCAAGGCTACCATTATGTGGCATAGGCTTATTCGTTGAGTTTAAAGGACGCAGGACACGGATTGCTTTAGCACCTGCGGCACGTGCATCGGTAATGTCACCATCAGAGTCGCCATAATAGAGTGTGATTTTATGCTCTTTAATATAAGGTGTTTTCGCGCCATGCTTAGGACCACTAAAGATAACTGGATTCATTTTATCTTTAGGAATATCAAAATCATGCTGCAAAATGCTAGTTAATTTTTCGGTTTTTGTTTTCGGTCTCCCCGTAATAAAGTAAATATGATCTCCTCGTTTAAGATGCATTTGAATAAGTGCATATCCTGATTGCTTGGGAGTGGAGAAATAATCCCAGTCATTATTCATTTTCTGCCAGAATTGGGGATTCTTGAGAAACTCATTGTTCTTGGGTGAAAACTCCTGCTTGCCACGAAAGAAACCAGGACTTGAGAATAGCAGAGTATCATCAACATCAAAACCGACATTAATGGGTTTGGTATTGACTAAACTTTGCTTTATTTGCTCAATAGATACCCAGTGCACTGGCATGCGTTGACTGAGCTCACCCATTGTAACGCCCGGATTCAATGGGCTATGCATGTTGGCAAATGTTGTTTGCGCGAATGATGCAAAGACAATGCAAGATGTAATTAATGTGATTTTTTTAAGCATGTTTAAGCTCCCTCATTGCAATGTATGGAAATATCATTGCCGCAAAATACACAAAAAAAATGAAATTGTCATGTAGGTTATGTCATCAAGCACAACTATGTTATGATGCCGATGCGTTTAATTTGACGGATAACTAGATGTATCGACCGTTACCCTTGTTTATTGGTTTGCGTTATTTGCGCGCAAAAAAGAAAAATCAATTTATTTCGATTATTTCAGCGATTTCATTTATTGGAATTGCTCTTGGTGTTGCTGTATTGATCACAGTAATGTCAGTGATGAATGGTTTTGATGAGCAAATCAAAGATCGTATTTTGATGATGGTGCCACCAGTTAAGGTCTATCAAGCCGGTGGTAAGCTATATAACTGGGAGAATCTAGCGCAAACACTTGAGCAAAAAGATAAGCGTATTTCAGGTGCCGCTCCAATTATCGAAGGTCAAGGCATGTTATCTGCTAATGCCACCAATGCTTTTGCTGCGATTCAAGGAATTGATCCAAAGTATGAAGGATCAGTAGTACCAATTGCTGAGCATATGCAACAAGGGAGTTTGTCATCATTGCAATCGGGTAAGTTTAATATCATTCTGGGTAAGTATTTAGCAGACTCTCTAGGCGTCAAAGTTGGGGATAAAATTACCCTTATTGTGCCACAAGCAAATCTAACACCAGCCGGCATGATTCCGCGCTTAAAGCAGTTTAAAGTCTCGGGCATTTTTAGTGTCAGTTATCAATATGATAGTTATTATGCATTGGTTAATATCAATGATGCTGCTAAATTGTTTCAAATGGGCAACTCAGTTAGCGCTTTGCAGCTTGGTGTCAAAGACATTTATCAAGCACCGTTTTTAAAGGAGACGTTAAACACGCAAATATTGCCAGATTTCTATATGGCGCGCGATTGGACGGATGAGAACAAGAGCTTCTTTCAAGCATTGCAAATGGAAAAAACGATGATGTTTTTTATTTTGATGCTGATTATTGCTGTGGCAATTTTTAATTTATTATCGTCGCTGGTGATGGTTGTTACCGATAAACGTTCAGATATTGCGATTATGCGTACCTTGGGCATGTCATCACGGCAAATTATTATGACCTTTATTATTCAAGGATTAGCAATTGGCGTGATTGGTACGATTATTGGTATTCTCTTAGGTGTCGTATTATCGGTTAATGCAACGGAAATTGTTAATTGGATTCAGGTGGTATTTCATGTGCAATTCTTAAGTCCAAGTGTGTATCAAATTGATTTTATTCCATCAAAGCTCGTTATGAGCGACTTAGTGCATGTAGCCATTGCGTCACTTATTTTAAGTTTCTTGGCAACTCTTTATCCAGCGTGGAGTGCCTCAAGAGTTCAACCAGCGGAGGCATTGCGTTATGAGTGATATTCAATTGAATCAATATGCTATCTTTTGTGAGGGTGTTGATAAAGTTTATAAAGAAGGCAAGCTTGAAACCGGTGTTTTGCATGACATTGACTTGCATGTTGAATATGGGCAAAAGGTCGCAATTTTAGGGCAATCTGGCTCTGGCAAAACCACGCTTTTGAATATGCTCGCGGGTCTTGATTCGCCAACCAAAGGCCAAGTTCACCTTGCGGGAAAACGCATGGATGCATTGTCAGCCAATAAACGTGCTTTATTAAGAAACAGGCATTTAGGTTTTATTTATCAGTTTCATCATTTACTGCCTGAGTTTAGTGCGCTAGATAATGTCATGCTGCCATTGATGATGCGTAAGGATATCTCTAAAGCAAAAGCGCACAGAGATGCGGTGCACATGCTTGAAGCGGTGGGACTCGCCCATCGCATTAAACACAAGCCTAGTACATTATCAGGTGGTGAGCGCCAACGTGTTGCTATCGCGCGTGCTTTAGTGACTAAGCCTGGTTGTATCTTGGCTGATGAGCCAACTGGTAATCTTGATGCGGAGAATTCTGAGAAAGTATTGCAATTAATGCATCAATTAAGTAGTGAATTTAAAACTGCATTTGTTGTTGTAACACACGATGAGCGCTTTGCTAGCGAAATGGATAAGGTCTATCGGCTTACGGATGGGCGTATAGCGTAGTGGACTTGAATATTAACACTTAACTTCAAAGTCTTTCCCATACCTCAAAATCAAAATCACATTCATTGTTTTGATCTTTATGATAACTGCGTTGTCCAATGCGCTTAAATTCTTTTTCTTGCCACTGTGGGAAAAAAGCATCAGCTTCTTTTAATGCATTTACTTTGGTAATGTATAAACGATCGACAAAGGGTAAAAAAGCGTTATAGATCTCCGCGCCACCGATGATAAAGATCTCATAATGAGGCTTGTCTTTGGCTAGATTAAGGATATGCTCAACATCATGAACGATGGCGCATTTGTCTTGTGTGTAATCTTTTTGGCGCGTAAGGATGATATTCTTACGATTAGGCAGTGCGCGTCCAATCGAGTCAAAGGTTTTGCGACCCATGACGATATAATTGTTTTCAGTTAGTTTTTTAAAATTTTTCAAATCATCAGATAGTTTCCAAGGTAAGCTGTTTTTAATGCCAATGCCTTGTTTTTGATCATATGCAACGATAATTGATAACATAGTGGGTTTTTCTCCTTAGTCATTAAAAATGAGTGGAGGCATTGTAGCGCAAAAAACAGCAAGATTGGGCATGAAATTGTATTTAATGCAAACAACTAAAGCCTTTATTTGTCTAGTTTGTAGCCTTTTTGGCGGATGCAATAAATTATTCAAAAAAGTGCTTGACCGAGTTGGGTAAATCCGCTTTAATATGCGGCATTGGCCAGATAGCTCAGTCGGTAGAGCAGAGGACTGAAAATCCTCGTGTCGGCAGTTCGATTCTGCCTCTGGCCACCATTATAGAATATTCGGAGCATAGCGCAGTTTGGTAGCGCATCTGGTTTGGGACCAGAGGGTCGGGGGTTCGAATCCCTCTGCTCCGACCATTTTTTACCGTCAATGGCGGAAGAGAAAATGCGCCCGTAGCTCATCTGGATAGAGCATCGGCCTTCTAAGCCGAGGGTAGCAGGTTCGAATCCTGCCGGGCGTACCATTAAAAGAGTTTATGGTGGGCGTAGCTCAGTTGGTAGAGCCCCGGATTGTGATTCCGGTTGTCGTGGGTTCAAGTCCCATCGTTCACCCCAGTCTTTGCGGACGTGGCGAAATTGGTAGACGCACTGGATTTAGGTTCCAGCGGGAAACCGTGGGAGTTCGAGTCTCCCCGTCCGCACCACATAATCATATTATAACGCCTCAAGTTTTTAGATATTTTTTAGTTGATAAGTCCAAGCTTCTTAGCTTTCCCTCAAGCCAATCCCTCTCAATAGTAAGCTGACCAACTTTCTTAGCATACTTATCTACCTCGTGTTGAAGCTTATCATTTTCAGACTTATACTCTTTAACTGCCTTGGCTGGCTCCATAGCAATAACTGCATTATCCAAGAAGATTTTCTTCCAGTTTTGGATGTTTTTTGTCGTTATATTATGCTTGCTAGCAAGCTCTGCTAACGTAAGCTCATTTGCCAATAATTCCAATACAACTTTGACTTTAAACTCGGATGAGTAACTTGTCCTTTTTGTGCTCATAAATACGCCCTCTGGTCATTTCACTTTCGACAATATAACGGGAAATTAATTTCAAAAGATACTGTTTAAATTTCTTGAGGTATTGTATTTTTGCATGCCCTCCAGTTTTTTGATGGCTAATAGCACTTGCTTTACTTGATAGGGTTTATTTTTGCAAACGATGAGAAGTACCTTGGTTGTTAACAATGGCAAGCTTGAAATTCCCATCAACATATTGCTTCATCAAGAAGTTGAGTAACGTTTGGTAAGGTAAGCCCTCATGTTCAGCCTTTTCTTTAAAAGCAGCAAGCGTTGTTGGGTCTGGCTTAAAAGAAATTGGCTTTCTGACTTTTTGCATGGTTGCTTTAGCCATTTGCTCAAGCTGTGCTTTGCGTGTTTTAAATTCATCCTCTGCAATGGGCTTGTATTCCCTGCGTTTATCAGCTTGCATAATAGTTTCTTCAATAGCATCAAGTGCTTTTATGTTATTTTTTTGGGATGTATTACGCATTTGTATCGCCTCCAAATCGTTTAGTTTGCTTACGGTCTGCATAAGCGGTAATCAACCTTAGGTTATTGTTATGCTGTTCTGTGGCAACAGAGTAAACATAGTCACCAATACGAACGTGCAGAATGCTTTGGTTGGGGTGATTAACGTTATCGTCAATTGCTAATAAATCACCATTTCCAATTGCCGTAACAATTTGCTCAAATGAAATATGTCTTTCTTGTTGAAGCTGCTTATTTTCCTTTTCATCCCATTCAAATATTTAACGCTGCCGTTATTTCGTATCTGTAGTTATTTTAGTAAATACTCAGTATATATCAATATTTTTTTGCAAATACCTTGAGCTTACACAGACTTCCCCTATCACTATGCATAGAATATCCTTATAAAAGATGGGGGTCTTATGCTTTTTATGGATATTGAAAGCAGAATGGTTAATCTGTTTTGATTTTGAAATTCTTGAAAACCTTGCCAGATATGGCTTTGCGATGGCTCCCCGAGACGGACTTGAACCGCCGACCCAGTGATTAACAGTCACTTGCTCTACCGACTGAGCTATCGGGGAATGCCTTAACGAGAGGGGATTCTATAGGCGATACGTTTGCTAGTCAATAGCTTTTATTTAAAAAAAGAGAATATTTATCAAGTTGATGAAAACATGGTCATTTTAAAGGTTTGCGTGCTTGAGTGAAATGATTTGAGTATCCTTTAAAAGGCGTTATGATGTGGCAAAGTTAGTGAGTTAATAAAAGTGAGTTTACTATGCATTATGACGTTTCATTAGATCAAATTGCTGATATCAATACACAGCGTAAAGCTTTGAATAAGCAACATGCCGCATTGGTTATTATTGAGATGCAAAATGTTTTCCACGGCGAGATTATTTCGGATAAACAAATAAATCATGTTAAACAGTTAATTGCATTTGCAGACCAGAATCACATTAAAAAGATATTTGTGCGCCATAATGATAGCTCGCAAACTTCAGAAAATATGATTCAGTGGTGGGGTGGCGATCAAATTGTTAAAGACAGTCAAGCATGGCAAATTATTGATGAGTTTGATCTAACGGGGGCTGAAATTGTTGATAAGAGTCAATATAGTGCCTTTTATCAAACAAATCTTGATAAGATCTTACAAGATCATCAAATTAAAGATGTGATTATTTGTGGTGTGATGACAAACTGTTGTTGTGAGACAACAACTAGAGATGCCTTTATGCGCGGTTATAATGCCTTTTTTGTCAGCGATGCGACGGCAACAGTCAATGCTGACTTGCACTTAGCAGCAATTAAAAATATTGCATTTGGATTCGCGCAGGTAATCGACACTAAATGCTTAATTTCCTCTTGACATCAGGCGCTACAGTATCAACAGCATTATCGTTGTTTAATTGATTCTCAAGGCTATAAATCGCCAGCTGTATTTAGTTTTTCAGGAATAAGGTTTGTGAAATTCTATTCACATTCACATAAAAAGTTTGGAGAGTTAGGTGCGCAATATGATGACGCGCTTAGCATCAATCCTTTTAATGAATAAAATGTATCAGTAATCTTTAGTCATCTTTATATTGTTTAAATCCTCATCAGTTTTTCATACCATAATCATCAGGTCAAGCGCTACTGAGCGTTGATGAACATAAGCAATGATTGTTTAATACAGGATGAGGTAATCGTTATATGTTGCAGGAAAGTACACTACAAAAAATCATACAATTTTCATATCGCTATAAGAAAATTCTACAAACGCGTATTACGGCACTAAACGCCCTGAATATAGAAAGTTGTTTGATGTTTTTTGCTGATAGTGATGGCAAATTGTTAATGCTAGGAATGCAAGAACAGTTTATTAAAGATATGGTAAGTGCTAAATCGGCTCTTTTACCTGACTTATTTAAGCTCTCAAAAATTGAGTTTAGTAATGAGTCATCAACATTAGCGCATTTATTGAGCTTGAAGCAGCAATATATCTCTAATGTAAACAATGCTTTTTCTTATGTCGAACCCTATAACAACGGCATTTTGATTTCGATTTTCTTTAGTACGGATATGAGCAATAGCCAACTCATGAGTGGCATTGATGAAATCAATACTTTCATTGATTGTGTGAAAAAAGAATTAACAACAACTGCGTGTAGTTATCTTGAGAAGATCGAGTCCAATAGTGATCTTGCAGCATATGTGGAAAGCTATTTCTCACAAGAGCAAGTAAAGCTGTTTCCCAAGGAATATATATCTAGCGAAGGTGTACGCATGTCACCAAAAGAAGCGGAATGTTTGACACTTTATATGCATGGCGCGAGTTATCAGGAAATAGCAGATCGATTGTTTATTTCCAAACACACGGTGAGTAATCATCTGAAGATGATCAAGAGTAAGTTTAATATCAGCACGCCATTACAGCTGGTATATCTATTTAAACTTATCTCAGGTATTTATTCATCAAGCAATAAACTCATTTATGTTTAATCAAAGCAAGGTTTATTAAGATATGAGTGAAGCGATAAAAAGTATATTGCACAACCCTATTTGCCTTTTGATTTTAGGCTTAGGTGGTTTTTGGTTGCTTGTGCAGGCAATTCAAAAAATTTACAAAAAATTTATTCAAAATTCGGTTAAGTTAAAGAAACTCTGGCTTAGCCTAAAAAGTGTATTTACCTCAAATAGTGGCATTAAAAGTTTTAAACTATTTAAGCAGGATTTGCCATTTGCATTAAGAAGAAAAATGAAGCTTTGCCAGTATTATTTGCATATTAATTTGGCAGAGAAAGGCAGTGTGGTAAAGCACACACAGTTTGAGCATTTTCGTCGTCAATTTTATTTGAAATATAAACCAGATGGTTTGGATAATTATTTTATTGACAATAAGTCATTTATCTATGAAATCGGGCAAGCGCGTCTTGATGAAGATGATAAATTAGAAGTCCTTTTATTAAAGCGCCTATGGAAGAAGATCTTTCGTGGGCAGATTCCTACGATTATTATTAGTCTTGATGTTGATAAGCTTTTGCAGCAAAGCAGTGATGATTTGCAGAATCTAGCGCAACTTATCCGTGCAAAAATTGATGTCATGCAAAAGATTAAAAAACGTCGTCTACCAGTTTGTATACAGTTATCACACACCAAGATGACTGAAGAATCTAGTGCTCTATCGATGGAGCTTCAAAATATATGTATGTATCAGCCAAATGAAGGTGGGCAGCTACTAGAAGTGTTTGCCGATAAACTGATGGCATTAAAAAGTCGATTGATTAATGTTGAAGATAGTCATATTTTTATGAATCAGCTATTGATACTGGATGGGATTAGGCAATCTTTGGAGGCAATGCATGTTATTGTTGATACATTGCACTATGAGAACCAAGTGACATTAACACCAAAAATTCAGGCATTATTTCTGGCGCAAGCAGCGCAGAGCACACCAAATATCTTGACGTTAACGTATAAGAAGATACGACAGCCTATTTCACTATTTCGATTATCAGCAAGTACATTAAGTGCTGGGCTCATTGGCTTTATGATATTTTACGCTTCCAAATTACAAAGCAGACAAGTGGCTTTTGATCATACGGCAAATACGGTTGCGAATTTAGTGCAAAATAAGCAAATTTCATTAAATGATTTTGCTGACAAGATGCAAAAAATCACACTGGATTATCAACAAGATATTGCCAGTACACCTATTGCTGATATTTATCCGCAATTTATTTTAATGCATGGAATCAAGCAGAAAATTGCTAATAGCATATATCAAAGCAATATAAAACCATTGATTGAGCAATCAACAAGCGATGTTCAATTAGCTGCATTGCTATTGATTACACATGCAACCAAGCAGAATGAGCGTGATTTTATTCTGCATTATGCCAATGTTTTCGCAAGTTTAAGCCAGCTACCAGAAAAAACGATTCGCTTGTATATTAAATATAATGATAGAGTTCCTACAGATGAATTTACAGGACAATCAATCGATGCGATTCCGTTGGATGATAGTGACAGCTATCAATCTGTTATGGTGGCAATCAATATTATGTTGCAGGATAGTGCGATTAAAATATCGGATATCAAACATTTTTATCGGACGATTTATGATCGTTTTGCATCTAAAATTATACTTAAATCAGCGCTGTATCAATTTCTACCTGCGATGCAGTCACATTTGTCACACAATGAACTAAAATTTTTGCAGCAATTTATTGATAGATTGGGTTCACAGGAGCAAGAGCAAGCACAAAATGCGACTTACCTAAACTTGATTAAACTATTAGCCAATGAGCCTGATTTTGCAGTGGCTAAGGCGCGAGATTTTTCAGATTTGTTAAATGCGATAAGCACAACTATTGTAGAAGGGCAAAGTAGCAACTTGCCTAAGGCATATGGTAGTGATCAATTTACTTATGGCAATTGGCAGCAAATGATTGTGCGTGCAAAAATTAATACGCTTATTGACGAGTATACACATCACTCAGGTAATTTGTTTTTGTCTCAACATACAGATCCTAACCAAGGATCAACATTATTGTCAGCAAATAATCAGGTCGCTTCAAGTTTCACGGGTAATTATATACAAAATGTGGTTATTCCAGATATTGAAGCCTACAAGCATCTAGTGGCTAAATTAAGCCAAGAGCATATTGATACCACACAGTTGCAGAAAGTCTTTAATCAATCGATTGATCAGTATACGCAGCGCTATATTCAAGCCTATAACCAATTGATCACTCACTTTGACTACAATATAACGAGTGTTGCTGCATTAAAAGTTGCTTTATATAACATGAAGCAACCAAGCTCGCCATTATTGGCATTAATTACACAAATCAATAGTAATACAAACTTTGATAAAAACATGCTGAAATATGACTTTATAAAGCAAATTAGTCAAAGCTTTGCAAGTTACCATCAGCTGCAAAATTTCGATAGCTTATTATTGGGGATAAGCACCAGCAACCAAAATAGTAACGCAGGATTAAGTGGATATATCAATATTATTTCAACACTGCGTAATCAACTGTTATATCAAGACCCAGATAGTTATTTAGCCAATAGTGACGGCATGTCTGCCTTGGCAAATCAAGCATTGGCGATTTATTTAGATTCATCAAGCTCTTATATGCGTTTGACAAACAATGAGCTTGATAAAATCCACATGCCTATAGCACAGCGTAAGCCATTTGTTCAGATATTTTCAGTGGTATATATGTTAGGAATGCAGCAAGTAGCTAATTATTTTGAGACAGTTTGGAATGAGAAATTGGCGAATATGGTTAATACGATTGAAAACAGCTTTCCAATGCGTTTAACGGCGTCACAAACGATGTCACCTAAAGTGTTAACTAGTCTATTGTCACCAAAAGATGGGCAATTTTGGGATTTGTTTAAGCAAAAATTCGCACAAGTGTTTGTGAATAAAAATGGCATCTGGCAGATGAGAAAAGTGCCTTATGCAGGCGCCTTGAATTTGGCGAGTATTCTTCAAGATGTGCAGCAGATGCAATATATCAGCAATGCACTTTGGAGTAGTGACGGCAAGCCAAAGCCGCTACAAATTATGCTTCAAGCAGAGCCATTTTACCAAAAGAAATTAGCGACCAACTATATCAAGATGACGTATCTTTCATTAAATAATAATTCTGTTGTTGGCATAGATGCAAAACCGCTACAACAAGCCATTGAATATGATTGGTGGAAACCTGCGGAGGTAAGTATTGGTGTGGTATTGAACGACTCGACGAATCAAACGATCAGCAATAATGGTAACTGGGCATTGTACCAATTGGTGAATCAATCGGTTACGGGGAATAATGGCCTGATGACCTGGTATATACCAGTGAATGGACATAAAGTGCCAGTAGCATTTAGCGCGCAAAATATGATTTTCCCATTATCATAAGGTAAGACAGATTATGGCGCGTGTGTTATCAAATAAAACCTTACATAATCTGCAGCAGCATGCAAAGAAATTTAGTTTAAGTTATTTGCTGCAGCAGCTGTTTATGCTCGGTTTTGATATTCAAAATATTGAATTTGAAAGTGTTGAAAGTAGCGCTTTTCATACACACACGATTGCTTACTTATATTATGTTGATGATAAAATAATCATTGGTGTGAACTTAGGATGGCTTGCAGCGCAGTCCAAGCTCAAAGATATTGGTTTTTCAGAGGACTTTTTGCAAAGTAAAACATTTGCGCAATATGCTAACCAATGGTTGAAACATATATTGATGTTATTGCATTTGGACTTAATGGTGGAGTCAAAGGATGCGTTTAACGCCATTACTGAAAATAATACTTTGGCATTAAACTCCTATGCTGAGCTTCATTACCAAGTAGCAAGCCTTTTCCCTGAGTATTATTTTGATCTTAAGGTTAATCATGCGAATTCTTTAGTAAGACCAAAACAGATGATTTTAGGACAAGCCATATTGTCTGACCAACATGGGCAGATAGGTCATGTGATTTTTGAAGCAAAAAACAGAATTCAAATCACTTTAAATATTGAAGAAGGTTTAAGTGAGTATGAGATCGTGCGTATTACCCAGCTTTTGCAGGCAAAATGGTGCGCGCACTATGGTAGTTTTTGGCATGGCTATCTTTTGCAATTACATATGAGATTATTGACAAATCAAGAGAGCACCTATTTATCAAGTAGGTTGACGACTACGACAAAACTAAATGCAAGACAGCAGTTGCTCTTTGAGCAAGAACTATAAATCCGGAGATAATAACAAATGAGAAAGATACTACATAAAAGTAAATTATTGATTGTTGCATTTGCTGTGTTGTCATTAGGTGGTTGTGCAATGTTTAGCACTTCACCGACGCTAACACTTAAAATGCATCTAGATAACAATAGTAATAATAGTCAAATTTTGACCGTGTTAGCAGCACCGATGTCCGAGCAAAGCTTTATCAATACAGATTATGAGAAAGCGTTAAGCTTGGTGGGCAAATCAAGCTCACATACCGTAACGCTCACACCGGATAACTTTGCTGATGGTGATTATGTGTATAAGGTGCCAGCAAATGAACATCAAGGCATGGGTATTTTTGTGTTCTATACCAATGTGGCGAGCAATACGCAGTGGAAACAATATATTCCTGAAGCCTATGGCAAGAAGTATGAAGTGACAATAGGTAAAGATAGTCTATCGAATTTTAGCGCTTAGGAGGCAAAGAAGATGCAACAGGATTTTTTGATTTGGAAAGATATTAGTCAGCTGATTTTGAAATCAGAGTCATATGGCAAGGAGATTGATAATCTGGCGAATGTTGATATTGAAGAAACGATTGAGACAAGAGCTTTTTTTCGCAATGCATTACATCAAATAGCGCAAAAAGTAGAGCGTCTACACAATGCAAAGATTGCTAAATATACAAGTTTTGGCATAGCTGTGTGGCTAGATGAGATACTCGCTGGGATCTATGAGTATGCAGCACACCCTTGGCCTAGCTTGCAAAAGGAGCTTTTTGAGACGACTGAAGGTGGGGTGAAGTTTTACGAATATGTCGATGATGTATTAGCAAACCCATTTTACCCTAAGTTTATCTATGAGCTGTATTACTGCATGCTAACAGGTGGGTTTAAAGGCAAATATCCTGCGGAATCAGAGCGTTATGCAATTGCTAATTATATTAATAAGCTTAAGGAAATGTTGCAGTTTGAGCATGAGAAGCCATTGTTAGAAAGTAATGATTTATCAATACCTTTGGTAACAAAAAGCAGATATTTACGTGTGGCTAATAAAGTCAAGCAATGCTTTAGACAGCACTTAGGCTTGATCTTAGGCGGATGTGTTGCTTTAACATATTTGTTATGCGGTGTTTTAGTCTATTTCTAATCTAAGGAGTCTCTATGCAAGATGTATTAGCACAGAAATTTATCCAGCTTCAGTCTGTATTGGAAAGCGATGTCAAAGATCTTAAAAGAGATGTTTTGCAGTATATCTATAATGCACGTCTTAGGTCGTTTAATACAAGAATTCCCTATTTACAAAGTGCTATTCCATATAAGCTGTTTACTGAGATTAAGCTCAAGCCGTCACAGGTAAATGCTGTGGATTTATTATTGAGTGATCGCATTGAAGCATTAACCAAAGATGGTCAAAAATGCACATTGCATCCGATGTTTAATACACAAATCTTGCCTTGTGAAATCACAAATCGCAGAAGTGATGGTGATAAGATATATTTGAGTCTAAATAACTTGTCTGGCTTTTTTTATCTTGATCAAAACCATATTGATATTTGGTGTTTTGATGAGAATGAAATCCTTGCTAGTAATTACTTTGATGTACTTAAAGAAGCTGAATTCTCGCTAGAATTTACACTGCAAGGTGAGAAAAGAACAAAAAGAGCAGTTGTTGATAAGCTTCATTATGCCTATATGCATCCACATGAATATTTAAAAGATCAATTAAGAGATAGACGGTTTTATCAAGGATTACGATTGCAGTTTAATAACGACTTTTATGAAGAGGAAATTAAATCAATAGAGCTTGTTATCGATTTTAAAGGGAAAATGATTGATGTCGAAGAAGGTATATCACTGATTAAGGTTAATCACCTGCCATTGATCAACTATCATATTGATTATGCATTACCCATTCGGGTCGATGGCTCCAAAGATAGTTATCCGATTATTTTAAACCATGAAAAAAATGATTTGTTGTTGCGAGAGCTTGAAGTTAGTTTGATTCAAGAGACCAAAACTACACGTTTATATCCTCAAAGTAGCTGTGGTTATGGTGAGCCAAGCTATACTTTAGTGCCTGCTGAGAAATCAATACATCAAAGATATACGCACATACAGTTTCATAATATCCCATTTGAGCCTGGGATGCAGGCTCAAATAAAGGCTGCATGGCACAGTGGTTATCGCCAGCTGGGCAGACTAGAAAGCTTTAGTATTCCTTCTAAACCGATTGAGTCATTAAAGCTGGCTCCAATCATGAACTTGGAGGCCTCTGCTTCTGTTGTCTTAGACTTTTATGCAATGCAACTGATTCAAAAATTAAGTTACAAGAGAAATATTTTGCATAAAGATTTACTCGACTTAGTCACTGAAATTTTACCACTGCAATATCAACAAGAAAAATTGACACACTTGATAGCATATTTACGAGATGTTGAAGATCAAATTGTGCATATGAATAATGCTAAAGAGATTAGTTTTTGTAAGGATACTGCGCTCAATCGCTATTTAAATACGATGTTTAAGATATTAGTTCAGTTTAAAAATCAGCTGTAAAGAAAGAGGCTATTTTGGCTATACTCAGTCAGATATATTTTTATTAAAATATGATCTACTAGTAAATAAAATAAAGTCACTTTGAAATCGCAGACATATGATTAAATTTATGATCACTCATGATGAGAACTCAATGCTAAAGCAGGAAATAATATGTGTAATGAGCTAACAATTTTAATAAGAATACGTCCTACTTTTTATCAACAGGCTGTTAATGCAGGTCGGTATTATTTAAATGCTGCCTGTTCTTATGCAAGTAGTTATTTTAAACCTTGTGATGAAGATCAAAGAGATCAAACGCTTTCAAATAGTTTGAGCAAAAACTATAAAGGGTTAAAAAACTTTATTACCTTAGATCTTCATCCTAAAAACTTTGAGTTTTATGAGGAGCAATATTTTAGGGGGTGGTTGAACTATTATTACTATCGCAAAAAACTGGATCCATATACACGTATTAGAATACTTGTGCTAGGGCATGGCGCACCAGATAAAAGCAAAATGCATTCGGATGTTGGTGGAGCAATCGATTGCCAACTAGTTGCTAATTGTATTTACCATTGCTATAAAACATTTAGAAATAAAGCTGTTCAAGAAACAGTGATTGAGGTGGTTTCATGCTCGGCAGCATCGGGGCAGTCAGACTCGATTCATGAGAAAGTTTGTAAGATGTTGCAATCTAAAAAAGATTTTTATGGCTCGGTTAGATCTAGCTTGTTTGTATATACTTTAGATGATCAGGCCAACCATGGTGCGGTGGTTTCATTAAGTGATGATGATGGAGTGACAGTTACACAATATACACTTTGCTGCCCCATCTTACAAACGACTTCAATTCAAGGCGCTCAATGCAACCACACTTATATGGAAAGGGACAATCATAGCTATAAAAGTTTTGGTGTACAGCAGAATGGCTTGACTCACTGGAGAGAGATTAACACCGTTTTTAGCATACTTAAATCAGTGTATACATCAGTATATGATCTTGAATTAACTGAGGATACAAAAGATGAGGTGAAATATATTTATGATGTGTTTATTGAAATAGTTAAAGCGTTTGAGCTTTTATTCGAGCAAAGACCGTCACATATGCTAAATGAAGCTTCAGCTAGCAGAAAGCTTGCTTATGCAAGTCATTTAATTGAGCAAGGAATAAGTAAAAAACAAATATCATTAAATCTGGAAGTATTAAAAGAATCTAATTTGTTAATTTATATGTTGATGTCAAGGTTGCTTTTAAAAGATAAAAAATACCATCAAAGGATATCTAAATATCATGAGTACGACACTGATTTTAAAGATGTATTAATCAGTGTTTTAGAGAATATTTCGGCATCATCAAAATTATTAGGGCAGCACAGAATTTATGATATTTGTCGAAGACACTACTTAAGCGTCAAAAGCCAGATGGTTTAATGCTTTATAGAGGCATTTGATTGAGTGTTTTTTACAGATTGTAGGAAGTTTGGTATGTGGTTGCGGTAAAAAAAGGTTCACAGAAACTAATTATTATTTCGCAAGTTATGTACTTATGATTCGAATTTGGGTTTGTTAAAAAAATATGGGAGTCGTTTTATGGAATGTTATAGTTGTGGATATATATCGGAAACAAAATATACATGCTCAGTTTGCGGTAAGCATCTATGGCGAGTACCTGAAGAAAGTAGTAGCTCAAGGGTGAGTGGTGGGCGAGAATTTTGTATTCCTGATCCACAAAGACCACAATCTTTATTTCATCAGAATCTAATGCAGCAGCGCTCTTGCTCACCTGCAGCTAGTCGCTATCATAGTGGTGGTTATTCTGCTAGAAGTGCGCACTCTTATGAGCAACACCATAGAGTAGTCCATAGGCGTGCACAAACGCCCAGTTCAAGGTGCTTTCGTGAAGATTCAGCCGCGGATAAAATTAAAAGCGGTATGCGTGCAACCGAAAATCTGGCTACTGCTGCTAAAATGGTACAGACCACAGGGAATGCTGTTCGTGGTGGATATAATGCAAGGTATCAAGGTGACCAAGTTCCTAGCCATTCCAAAGGTTGGGGGGAGTTAAATGCTGGAACTTTTGCTTTAGGAAGTGTTGGGTTAGTGCGTACTATGGGTAATGCTGTGGCTACAATAGTAGATGATGAGGCTTCAACAAAAAGTCGCTGTGTAGCAGCATCACAGGCGGCTTTAGGAGCTGCAGAAAATACCCTAACAATTATCGCACGCTCTACTACTTCTGCAGCTTCTCATGCAACAACATTAGCTGGTGGAGTAGTTGGTGCTGTTGGCGGTGTGGTGTCTGCTGCTGATGATGTTTCAAAAATCATAAGTTACTGTGAAAAGATCGATGATACTTATATAGCGCTTTATATGGTTAATAAGTACTTTGAAAGGTTTTTACGCTATGGAGTAAGAGGAGCGGTTGATGAAGGTCAGTTGATATCTATCGCCTCATTAAAAGGCATGCTTTCTTGGTTGTTGGTTAAGTATGAAAATGCTTGCGATCGCCGCAAGGTCTCATTAGCGAATAATAGTGTTCAGGCTTGCCTTGGTGTCATCTCTACAATCGCTTTTGCGGCAGGATCTGCTGCAACCGTTGGTGCACTTATGGTAGTTGGTGCTGCTTTTGGTCTCTGCTATCTTGGTTATGCTGGGTATCAGAAATATTCGCATTACCAAAGCAATAGGGAGCGCTTTGCTGAGTATAGGGAAATGGTGCAGTATGCATTTGAAAGAAATGATATTACTGAAAGGCAATATCGTGAAGAAATGCAGTTAATGAGTCTTGCCAAAAGACATTCATCAGAACAGCACCATTATTTTGGTAGAACATTTGGAGATTATATGAGAACTAAGATAGCGGCATTCACTTTAGAAACGCATAGTAGACGGTATAATGAGATAGATCCATTTGATGGCTATAATGGGAGGATGATTTTATATATGTATAAGAAAATTTCACAACTCATCGGCTTTAATCCTCAGAGACATGCTAATTATTATCGTTTAATTAATCATAAATTTAATGGACATGTGGTAAGAGATTATGAAATCAATAGTGCTTTTGATCATGACGTAATTAATTTATCATTAAAAATTGATAAGTAACTATTCAATAAAAAGCTGATTTCCCTAAAACTCTTAAGGGATATTAAGGCATGATCCATTGTATTTATTATAATTTAATCTGCCGTAGAGGCAAAAGCTATACGTGTAGGGACAACTCGAGTTTTATCGATTATAACATTAGGCCAATATGGCTATGTTTCCGTTGAGATTGGTGAGTTAATATTAATCACATGAAGATCACTAGTTGGTGATTTTATAGTAAGTGTTAAATAAATTGGAGAAACAAATGGCAGTAGTTGATGAAATTCCTAAATCACGTATCACCCTTAAATACCCTGTAGAAATCAATGGCAAAAAGGTAAAAAAAGAATTGCCGTTTAGGATGTTAGTTATGGGGGACTTTTCGTTGGGGAAATCAAAAGATCGCCAAATAGATTTTGATGCCAGAGAGGTGCGTCAACTTGATGGCAAAAATTTAGACAAAACAATTAAAGATATGGGGATCACATTAAATCTTAATGTCGAAAACAAAGTAGATCCTTCCAATGAAGGTTCTATTGATGTCAATATCCCCATCGAAAATATAAAGTCATTCAACCCTACGAGTGTTGCTCAATCAGTACCAAAGATTAAAGCGCTGAATTTAATGAAAACATTACTGATTGAATTGCAAGCAATGTCAGATAATAACAAGGCGTTTCGTCGTAAACTTAACGATATTTTAAAGGCACATGAAAGTGCTAACGAACTTAAGTCAAATCTAAATGCACTTGAAAATTACACCTTACCAAAAGCAGAGGCTGCGAATGTGATCGAAGGTGAAATTGATAGCACTGCTAAGGAGTAAATAATGACAGCAGAAAATACACAAACTTTAAGTGCAATTGAAGCTTTACTCAGTTCCGCAAGTTTAAATGCAACAGCCGTTGCACAAACCCCAATGGTTGCTAATGCGTTTTCAAATGTGGAGGAAAACTGCAGTGAGGAAAATCGCCTGCTTGCAAGTCTGGCAGCACTCATGGCAAATGCCGAGGTAGAGGACTTTAGTGCGGGCTTTAATAAATCAATTGCACAGCGGATTATTGATCGCATCGATAATGCCATTAATGATCAAGTTAATGAAATCATGCATCAGCCAGAGTTCAAACATATTGAATCTCAATTTACCTCATTAGCAGACTTAGTGAAAGATACCAACTTTCAGGCCAATATTAGAATTGATTTTTTAGATGCGTCTAAAGATGAACTTGCTGAGGACTTTGAGTGCAATAGTGTTGATATTGCAGGGTCGTCATTATTCAAAAAAGTTTATATCGCAGAGTATGATCAATATGGCGGTGAGCCATATGGTTCAATTGTTGGGCTGTATGAATTTGATCGTTCAAATGAGGATCTGGATTGGTTGTCAACTATGGGCAAAATATCAGTTGCCTCACATGCACCATTTGTGTCAGCAGTTAAGCCGCAGTTTTTTGGCTGCGACTCTGTTGAAGAGTTGTCGCAGATCAAAGACCTTGAGGGGTTAATGAATCACCCTAAATTTGGTAATTGGAATAAATTTAGAAAAACAGAGCAGGCAACTTATGTTGGTTTGACACTCCCACGTTATGTCTTAAGACTGCCTTATGACCCAGAGATCAATCCAGCAAACAAAGGTCTTAAAGGCTTTAAAGAAGATATTAATCCATTAAATGATAATGATTACTTATGGGGCTCAAGTGCCATATTGTTTGCTAAGAATTTAACCAAATCGTTTGAGCGCTCTGGTTGGTGCCAGCATATTCGTGGTCCAAAGGCAGGGGGCATGGTTGAGAATCTTGCCACGCATACTTTTGATATTCGTGGGAAGGAGGAGGCAAAGCCACCGGTGGAGTTTGTGATTCCTGATTATCGTGAGTTTGAGTTTGCTAAGTGTGGTTTCATTCCTTTGGTATACAACAAGGGAACAACAGAGGCGTGTTTTTTTAGTGCGCAATCAGCGAAATATGTTGAGACCTTTGAAGATCCCAAAGACTCTGAAAACGCGCAGATGATTTCAAATCTGTCATACACTTATTCAATTACACGAATTGCGCATTATGTTAAATCTGTGATGCGTGACAATATTGGTTCAACAGCAGATGGCGCTTATATCCAGAACCAATTATCAAAGTGGCTCAACGATTATGTAACCGCAGTAACGGATCCAGATGATGTAACATTACAGCGATTCCCTTTTAAAACAGCCAAGATTGAGGTGAACTCTGTGGATGGAAAAATCGGTTGGTATAACTGCAAAATTAGTGTGCTACCTCATCTTCAATTTGAGGGTATGGATGCTGAGTTAAAGCTAGACTCTCGATTAGCTTAAAAATTAATGTGTAAAACATAAACGCAACGACAAAAGGAGTGTTTTAAATGAATAGTACAGCGATTAATAAAACGTTTGACCCATATGTTTTATTAGATCAGGGCAATGCCTTGCAACATGAAGAGTATGCAGTTATTACTGAGCTAAAAATCAATGGGACTGAACTGCCAAAAGGTGTGAAATATAAGCAGCCAACTGATGATGGTGTGAGTGATGCAGAAGCCGTTGCTATTATCGATACATTTAACTTAGGTGAGCGTTCGTCAAGCCCGTTATCGATCAGATTTATGTATCCTGCAGCCCATCACACAGCACTTGTGACAACGATGCAAAGCTTTAAAGCGGATAATCAATTAATTGAGCTGAAGTTTGAAATTCATAAATTTGCAGGTAAAGATGGAACCGGTGAAGGACAGTGGGTTGTCTATGCGAAAAATGAAGATGCAATTACAACCCGTCTGGATAGTTTTGGTGGTAAGCCTGCTGCTGAATATAATAAAGACTCTTTAGATGCACATGAGAAATTTGGGATATGGACATTGACCTTTTTGCCACCATCATTAAAGGCAACTAATCCTAATATTACGATTGATTTAGGACAAGGGCAAAAAACAGCACGTGCTTGGGGTATTGCTTCAAATGCAGCATAAATGAATGAATTTCAATACTGGGAGTTTAGTATGCATCAAGTCAATTGGAAAAATGGTCAATTACTTTTGCCTCAGCATTTTAATATGATGGGTGATCATTATGTTGCACTTATTGTTCAACGCTCGAAATTACAAGGTGAAGCTTTTTATGGTTTTGCTGATTTAGTGATTGATCGTGACTTGTGCGCAATGGGTGTTATCCGCTTTAAAGTGCTTAAAGCAATTGATGTTTGCGGTCAATATTATGAATTGCATAATAATCTCAGTATTGAAGAATGCTTGCTAGATGAGCTATTAAAGACGTCAAATAAAGAGGTTTATTTACATGTTTTCTCGGCAAAACCTAAAGAGATATCGGTCGTCGATCATCAAATTGAGATCAAAAGCTACAAGGCAGTTTTGTCTAGCGCTCCCACTATGGATGGAAGTGTTAGTAGCTTTCCTTTTTGTAAGATTTCAATGCTGCCATCTGGTAAATGTGAGCTTAATGCCTTAGCAAAAACGCCTATTTTAAGTTTTTATAACAGTCTATTTTGGGAAAGCTACAAAGATCAGATTAAAAGCATTGTTTTGTCCATTGAGGCGCGAATTAAAAATGACTTACTAAATCATATTTCAGCCAGTAAATATGTGATGGCACAGACAGTTTTGATGCATAGCTATCGCATTGATAATTGCATGATGACCATGGAGCAAGGCGGTCGATCATCACCTGATTATTTATTTCAGCAGTTATATGATTTTTATCTTTGTTTTTGCAATTATATCGATGATGAACCTATTACTGAGTTGACTTATCAGCATAACACATGCTGTAAGTGTTTGAATGATTTGGTTGAACACTTAGGTTTTATCGCCAAATATGAAGTGAAAGAAGCTTCATTGTTAGCCTTTAATAAAGGTATGCGCTATATAGAGCTCAAAGAAATCCCAGAGATTATTTTAGGTTCAAATCGAGTTTACTTACTCATTCAAGGGTTAACCAAAGATTTTAATATTGATGATATCAAGGTTGCCAGTAGTGAACGCTTACCTGTAGTGCATCAAAAAGCATTGCCTGGTTTGCAATTAACCCATGAAAAAGAGACATTATTTTCGCATATTTTTGATGCGAATACCCAAATCTATAAAGTGGAGGCAGGTCGAGAATGGGACAATGTGATTCATTATGGCAATATGGCCATGACAACAACCCCTCAGCTTGAAAATGCCAAGATCTTTTTATACTCACCGGACTATAAGGTCGAAAGGAGCGCGCTATGAGTGAATGTATTGATTTTGCTGAGCTATTAGCCAGTGAGGATGTATTATCACAAGTTGATTTATCTGAGATTGTTGACTGGAGCCAAAAGGGCGATTATATAAAATGTATGGAGATGTCGATGTCAAAGTTAGCCGAAGGTTACTTTGATATTCGTTTGGTATGTTATTACCTTTTTGGACTTTGCCATCAAAACTTCAATGAACATGCGATATACGCTTTTGATAGTTTGCATTTTATCTTGCAAGATCGTTATGAAATACTGCAACCATATAAGTTTAAACCTCGCCAAATTGAAAGTGCCTTAGGGTGGTTTGTTAGTGGGGTGATGGATAATTTAACTTATCAAGAAAGCCAGAAATCGCGTTTAAGTATTGCAGAAGATGTTGTCAATGCTTTTGACTTGCTTGTGGTTTGTATCATGCAATTAGCCCCCAGTTTGCAAGGCAGCTACAAGAAGTTACAACATTTTCTGCAACAACGATTAGCTAGAGCTGTTGTAGAGTCTCCGTTGAAGGGTAGTGATGACTATGAGGTCGCAACAGAGATGGACTTAGAACTCAATGAGAAAAAGGCTCAAGTTGCATCAGGCTCATTAAAAGAAGCATCACAAAAATGGTTTGATTTGCTAGCGAAGCTTGAGACATTTGATTTATTAAAGGCCAAAGGTCAGATGACTGCTGCCGCTGCCTTATATCATCACATATATAAAGAGCTATCACAGTTTAATCCGTTACAGTATTTCCCAAGTATTTTCATTGGGTTTTATCAGCAAAGTTTTGACCCTAAGTTTCAAACATTGGTTAATCATATGAATGATAATCTTAATTCGTTGCAGTGGAGTATTCTTGAGAATATTATTCATTCGGATCATAGGTTATTGTTAGATCAACCGTTTGATAATAATGGCAGTGCTGTTGATAAGGAGATCTTTAATGGACTTATTGCCAATACGCCAATGCCAAGCTTACAAAGTCCTGTGCATGAGCGCTATGACTATGAGAGGGATCACTCACCACAACAACCGTTCCAAGAACGTGAGAGTCATTACAACAACGAGTTTATACGTCAAGATTAAAGGTGATTATGGTGGAAAATGAGTTAGCATCGTCTGAAAAATCAATATGCCCGAATGCGCAAAATTGCCGAGGAAGCTGTCATAACCAACAGGTTGAGACATTATCAAATAGTTGGAAATATGCTTTGATGGGGGCGTATGCGATGACTGATTATCAGCCCCCTACTCAAGATACTCCTTCGTTTGATTCAAATGAATCATTTGAGAAAAATGCTAACGATTATGACAATATGCTCAAACAGTCGCTATCTGATCAAAGTGGCACATATCAATCAAGCATTGATCAAGTTGCTAATATGGATGCTATAAAGCAAGGTGTAAGTGATCAGCAATCGCAGTTATATGCGTTAAAGGCAAATGCTACTTTCACTCAGCCTGAGAGACCTGAGTTAAGTAGTGCAGGATCACCTGCTCAAATACAGATGATGATAGCAAATAGTCATCTAGATGCTCTTAAGAATTACAAAGGTGCCATTGAGAATTGTCCAGATGATATGCTCTCTGAGCAATTAAATGCACAAAGCAATATGGGTTTAAACCAACAGGCACTTACTCAGCAATATGATGATGCATTACAACAAAGTATTACAGGGCATGCGCAAGCATCTCGTTTCCCACAGGCAAATCAATTTATGTTGTTGCAACAAAGCTATACCTCAGCAGTCAGTAGCTTGATGCCCTTTGCGCGTAGTCACTCTGCGTTAAATGCAAATATTGGTGATTTTCAACAACGTATGAATGATACCTCTAGCGAATTGATGCAGCTGTATGCGATGCATAGTAGTGCTCAGTCAAATCAAGCCGATATAAATGCTCAAATGACAAAGGTGCAAACGAGCATAGCAAATACACAAGCAAGCTTTAATCAAATCAATGCGACCTGTCAAAACAATGATTTATACCAACAGTCATTGCAAACGGAAGCAGGTATCTATCGTGCGCATATTGAAGCCACTCAAGTGAATTATCAGCTTTCGCAGATCAAGCAAGACTCATCCAATACAAACGCTATAGCAAATGGTAATGATTTGCAGCAGCGAATAAGCTATATATCGACGCAAACGCAACACATAAGTCGTCAATATTGGGCGGCGCAGTCAGCAGATGCTTCAACACAATATCAACCGCTAGCAACGCTAAATAACCAATTACAACAACATCAATTATCAGAAGATAGTATCAATCAACAGATGATGAAAGCATTAAACAATGCGCAAAATGCAGCTGATGTTATTAATAGTGCCAAAGGTTGCAAAGACTTTGCCAATCGATCAGGAAAATATGCGCAAGCTTTAGGTCACTTAAATACTTCTTTAACACAATTAAATACACATGCTGCTACCATAAGTAATAGCTATCAGCAAACATTAAATGATCAGTTGACTCAGGCAAATGAGCAAATGAATGGTTTGCAAAATGCGCATGCGCAGCAGCTTGCCGCATTGAGTGGTTGCATTAATGACAATAAATCAATGTCGCAAGCACAAGATCATTATGCGCAGTCATTAGGTCACTTTAATCAATTGCAAAGTCAAATGAAGTCACAAGCAATAACCGCTCTTAATGACTCGCCGCAAAACGGTGAGAAAAGATTAGCACAAATACAAGCATTACAAGATAAAGCAATGGCTGCATATGCAAAGGCGCAAGCCGACTATGCCAAACTTAAGGCGGCATATTTAGAAAAACTTGCTGAGATTCAAGCAGCAGCACAGAAAATGCAAAGTATGTTAAATAGTAAGCTAAATGCAGCGAATGCGATGACACAAAATCTATCTAATCAAGTGTCGCAAACTTTCTGTAATGTCAACCCAATGATTTCATTAAGTCAATCAGCGTCTATTAATGAAATAGCAACGTTACAACCAAGCACGTTAAAGAAACTCAATCAGCTCAACACAGAGTTAATAAAAGCACAGCAGAGTATGAGTGGGCTCACAAGCCAAAGTAGTTCGGCACAGTTGACACAAAATCTGGCAGTGATTAATCAATCACAGGCACAAGTAGCTGCGGTACTTAACGATATGCAGCAGCAAGTTAATAAGCAGATTGCAGCAACGAAACCTAAGCTATGCCCTCTATTATCAACAGGTGTTGATGTGATGCAGTTCAAGGCAGATAATATCAAACAAAGCCTCATGCAAGCACGCATGAATTTTCCAAGTTGCCCACATGCAACAGATCAAATAAATGATGCCTATCAACAAGTTAATCAATTACATTCAAACTTTCAACAGGCTTTAAACCCATCACAAGATCAAGTCGCATTACCACAAAACCTACTTCAGCTACGTGATAATGCACTGAATATGCAAGCAAATGGCAATAATTTACTAGTTAATGGTCAGACTGCTATGAATACAAGTGTTACACTTGGTCAATCGGTAAGTTTAAATACACAGGCAATGGCAAATTTTCCTGCAATGCCAAATGAAGGAAGCCTATTAGCCTCAATGCAATTGCCACCCTTGCCAGATCTAAATAGTTTATTACCAAATAATGTCGTTATTCCACAGGTAACGGATATGCTTAATCAGCTAACTGCGGCATTAGGTTGTGTGATGAGTGCATTTGCAACACCTAGTGGTAGTGGTGAGAAAATGGTCGCAGTCTCATCCGGTGCTGAAATTCGTTGTATGATGGGGGCGGCTCCCTTGCCATTAACCGTGCTTCCCTTTGGTGTGAACCTATCTCCTGGGAAGCCGGCAACTTTACCGATCAATATGATTCCCTTTTTGAATGTAAAACCGTTTTCACCATGCACAAATCCAGCAAATCCATTGGTGATTGCCTCTTTGGGGGCGCCATCAACTTGTATGCCATTGACGGTACCATGGTTTCCTTTGGCAACGATGACGCAAGGATTAAGCATGCCTTTAGTACGTCAAAATAGTCAATTGCACTGTGCCTTTACTGCAATGAGTGGCATGGTTACCGTGGTTAACCCAGGGCAAGATGCCATCGAAGTGGCTTAAGGTAAAAAAATGGCAACATTAAATACGGCTGATATTACCCTTGCTGCAAATACACCGAGCATTACATTGACAACTCAGCTTAAGAATAGTGAGGATCAATATCAATACTGCCTTGATGCAAAAGCTAAACTGTCTAATGAATCAGTACCAGAAGGCACGATTCAGAAAAAAAGCAAACAAATCACGCTAACTGCCGATGAAACGCTTACAGCTCAAGTAAAAAACACAACTTTAAAGCTAGGTAGTGATGAAGCATTTATTGAAATCGGTAGTGCGAAATTCGATATTAAAGATGGTGAGATTTCAATCTGTGTGGGAAGCTCTAAATTAACGATTTCAGACAGTTCGATCACAATCAAGGCAGAAAATATTGAGCAAGATGGGCAAAGTATTAGCATGAAAGGTGACTCAATTAGTGGTAAAGCGCCACAGGTTAATCTAGGTCCATAAAGCCACTTTGGCTATGTTCTTTTTTCTCAAAAAGGATATGTTGGGTATAGGATTAATAAATAGGTTGAAATAAATGGCATCTTTCGACACTCAGCTACTGCAAATTCAATTAATTCCATTAGATAAAAGCAATAAAGCACAACAGGATAAATTGCTTGAGATTAATGGCTCTTTTATTCATCAATTTACATTGGATATGCAAGTAAGTGGTTTTACTGGAGACTTAACACTGATTCCCTTGGACTACGATAAATTATTGATTAATTCAGTCAGAGATTTGATGATGAAAGGTGCGGTTAAAATTAATATATTGATTCAACAAAAATTAAATGTTGATAGTCAAAACAGTCAAGTAAAGCAGCTTATTTTAAGTGGTTACTTAACTGAGTATCAACCGTTGAGCATGGAGTACTTAGATTTTAATAGTCAAATAGACGCCAAAACTAAAAAACCTGTGATTACATCTATGCGTCAGCGCTTAAGATTGAAATTTACTGACCCATTGCAATATTGGTTAAAGCAATCAAGTAAACGCATGGGATTTAAGGATAAAAGTTATGGTGATGTCATCGCCGATATCATGTTACCATTTACAGCACTATGTACCTTGACCGTAGATGAAAAGCTCGCGGATTACCAAACGAAAAGACGGGTTATTATCCCTTGTGTGCATGGAAAGGATATAAGTCATTATGAATATCTAGCGTTTATTGTTGCGCACTATGGTGGTGTGCTAGCCCTTGATTATCAGGCGATGCAGGAGGAAAAGCCAAGTGTGGTGCTGTCAAAGGAATCTGATGGTAGCGTGATAAGCTGGCCTGCGATAAAGACGCCAAAATATCAAATAAAAGCGCTTGCGACAGATAGGGACTCCAAATCCAATACAAATTTGGTTTTTAGCGATTGGCAGCAGTTGATTAATATCAGCCTTGAAAATATCACAAAATCACAAACAGCAGATCAGGTGATTAATACCTTTCCTGAATTAGTAAAAAGCTATCCTGAGAGTGTTGAGGATAAGCCAATATGCATTACAAATAGACGTATATCATCTGCCGTTGAAGATGATGCTAAAAAACAAGCAAATCAGCGATTAAAATTTGAGACAACTCAGAAATTGCCATTGCAACGATTAATAATGCAGTTTGATGTATTACCAAGCTTTATAGGTCGAATATTTCCACTTGAGCAAATGGATTTGAATTTACCATTAGCTGATGGTGAGAGCTTAAATTTATTCGGTGATAAATCTGCTCAAATACATTCATTTAAATTGATGATGAGTCTTCATCAAGCAAACAATGAGGGCGTTTGCCTTGGAAAGGTGAAAGCCGCAGACCTTAAAAGATATTATTCAGCAAGGCATACGCTTGTTTCAGAGTATGTATTTGTTGATCTCAAAGAGCAAGATCTTGCATTTACGCCCAAAGTGAGGGATATGCCATTAATAACGACCGAGGGTGTTGTTGTCGGTAGCTCAGATGCAAATCAACAGCAAAGTAATAAATCAGCACAATATTTATATGTGGTAGATAAAAATAAAAGCCCAGCAATTGACGGTATGAGTTTAGATCAATTGACAAAAGATGAGCTATGTTATTGGGTTAAATTGCCTGAGTTTAACAATCTACTGATACAGGTTCCTGTTAGTGGTTATATCACACATGCTCAATATCATTTGCCATTGAAAGTAGGCACAAGGGTAATGCTGAAATGTAACCCTGAATATGTAATGCTTGATGGTATTATTGCAACGAAAATTATAAAGCCCATTGAAGCGTCGACTCAGCTGGAATCTTTGTTTTGGGGCGCAGATCAGGAGATGTCACTCCAAGCAAGTACTGATAAGACAGGCAAAAAACAAAAACTCAATATGGGGATAGATTTAGGTGAGAATAATGAAAAATCAAACTATAGCATTGAGTTTGATGCACAAGCTAATACCACTAAGATTAGTGCAACAAGTGCAGGTGAATCAGGGAGTTAAGACGTTTTTACTGTTTCTTTAGTGGATAGTAATCAGGTATCCATTGTGCGTTGTTAACGAGTTTCTCGACATCAGCTTCTTTGGCTTTGATACTTGATAAGCCTTCTTTAATCGCTTGTTTAGCAACAGCGATAGCGACCGCTTTGCTGACAATGGTGGCATCATGAATTGGTGGTAATACTGGATTGTTAACGGATTGATGCAGTGGTGAGAAGCTCGCTAGTGTTTCGCTGGCAACGCGAATCATGCCATCAGACATCTTAGTGGCTTTAACGGCAATAGCTCCTAGTCCAAGCCCTGGGAAGATAAAGGCATTGTTGCCTTGAGATATCTGGTAGGTTTTTCCTTGATAAACAACAGGCTCAAATGGACTGCCTGCGGCAATAATGGCTTTGGCATTGGTCCAGTTGATGAGATCTTCAGGTGTTGCTTCACAGTGTGAATTTGGATTTGATAATGGCATGATAATCGGGCGCTCAATATTTTGCGCCATGGTAGTGACAATCGGTTTGTTAAAAGCACCTTTAACCGTTGAACAACCGATTAAGATTGTGGCTTTAGCATTTTGCACGACTTCAAGCAGAGAAATATTTTCCTGATTATTGATATTCCAATTCTTAAGTTGCTTTCTTGATTTAGCATAGGGCTTTTGAAAGTCTGGTAAATCAGGCATATCATCAACGACAAGACCAAATCGATCAATAATATAAAAGCGATCCAAAGCTTGCTTTTTTGTCATGCCACTGGCAATAAAGGCATCAAGAATCTGATCCATAATGCCGCAGCCTGCGGTGCCGGCACCAAACATTACAACTTTATGATCCGTAAATTTAGTTTGGGTGGCTCTGATGGCTGAAATCACATTAGCTGTAGCGACAATCCCTGTGCCTTGCATATCATCATTGAATGTACAAAGCTGGTCGCGATAGGTCTCTAAAATTGCACGCGCATGATCTCGACCAAAATCCTCCCAGTGTAAATAGACATTGGGGAAGTGCTTTTTTACACTCGTAACAAATTTTTCGATAAATTGATCATATTTTTTGCCGATGATACGTGGATGGCGCGCACCAAGATACATCGGGTCATCCAGCAGTTTTTGGTTATTAGTACCAACATCAAGTTGTACTGGTAACACATTCGCAGGATTGATGCCCGCACAAATAATATAAACCATTAATTTGCCAATGCTAATATCCATGCCGCCAATGCCCCAGTCGCCAATACCAAGGACAGCCTCGCCGTCGGTAACAATAATAAAATCAATCTGTTGCTTTTTGGCGATATTGCCGAGGATCTTATCCATTTGTTTTTGCTCATCATAGGCAAGATAAATGCCAGCAGGGCGCCTAAATTCGCTAGAGTATTGCTCAACGGCATCACCAACCGTTGGTGTATAAACAATTGGTAATACCTCATCGATATGTTGTGAGCAAAATTTATAAAAGAGTGTTGTATTGCTATCATGCAGGGTGTTTAGAAAAATATTTTTCTGGATATTGTCATTTTTCTCTTGAAATTGACGGTAGACGCGCATCAGTTGTGAAGATAGGCTTTCAACTTGAATTGGCAGTTTACCGTGTAAATCAAATGTATCACGCTCTTCTTTGCTAAAGGCGGTGCCTTTGTTTAACAGTGGATTGTCCATCAGCTCATGGGCAGAAAGGGAAGTTTGAATTTCTTGTGTTTGCCCGTCTTTATTGGTAATAACTTTAAACATATAAGCTCCTTGCTGTTTGGTGTAACAGTTATGAGTATAGATTTATAAATGCTAAGCGCAACGTTAGACAGCTAAAATAAAGCAATAAAAAATGTTAAGGAAAACAAGGTAATGATTAGTGAATACGAAAAGATCTTGTTAATACTTCTTCGATAGGGATAAACCCACCAAAAAGCTCATCTTCTTGGTTGGCAATGGTCATTTCAAACACCCATAAGAATTGTTCTTCAGTAATGGTGTGCGTGCCAAGGGACATGATTTGTTCAATAATAAACTCAAGCTCATGCGACTGAATATCACCTGCTAAGTAGGCTTCAAGCAAGAATCGTAGGCTTTCTGTTGGAATGATTGCCTTTTCTTGTGGTGTAAAGACACGCACGGTTTCAGGGTGATAGTCCGCTCTTGGCTCGTCATTGAATTTGCTAAAGCGCTCAAGCCAAGCAATCGCCTGTTCAATCGCCTGTGGTGCAAGACCTGCTTTTTGCAATTCATGCAATATCTCTTGTGAGTTTGTCAATTTGACCATATCACCATCGAAATAGGGCAAATCGCTAAACAGCGACATGAGAACTTGTAGTATAGGGGCTTTGTTGTTCATGTTACCTTATTAGATTCGTTTATATCCGCCAGGAACTGCGCTAACAAGCGCTTCCATCTCAAGCTCAAACAGTATGCCAGTTATTTTTGCGTATGTTAAGTTGGTCGTGTCGATAATTTTGTCAATCGTAGTACAACTTGAGCCAATACTGTCAAAAACAAGCTGTTGCTCGTTGGTGAGTAATAGCGATTGTTGAAAGGGTGTTTGCGAAGTATTGAGCGTTTGTGTGAGATTTAGCTCATCAATGATATCTTCTGCTGAACAAACAAGTTTTGCACCCATTTGAATGAGCTTATGGCAGCCATGACTTTGGCTGTGAAATATATTGCCTGGAATAGCGAAAACATCGCGGTTTTGCTCAAGAGCATGCATTGCCGTGATCAATGAGCCACTTTTGTGCGCCGCTTCTATGACAACGACACCAAGGCTTAAGCCGCTAATTAATCGGTTTCTTTTAGGAAAGTGAAAGCGCTTAGGTGCTTGTCCTAATAAAAACTCAGAAATCACCAAGCCGTGGTTTTGAATTTGAGCGTAAAGGTGACGGTTTTGTGCCGGATAACAGGTATTGACGCCAGTACCAAGTACGGCAATGGTCTTGCCATTTTGATTTAGTGTTTCTTGATGTGCCAGCGTATCAATGCCAAGCGCCATGCCACTATTGATAGTAAGCTTGGCTTGTAATAGATTAGGGATAAGTGCTTTGATACATTCACTGCCGTAAAGACTGGCTTGGCGTGTGCCAACAATAGCAAGTTGTAGTGTGTTTAAAAGGGCAATATCGCCAATGGCATAGAGGCTTAATGGTGGATCGCTGATTTGTTTTAATTGTGGCGGGAATGCTGTATCAATGAAATGAATTAAATGATGCTTATCAGAAGATTGAAGCCAGATTTCAAGTTTCTTAAGATAGGGAGTGAATTTCTGCTCTTGAATAAAAGTAATCGTTTCATGATTTAAACTTAATGCATGTTGATAGTTATGTGGTTTGGCAAGAAAGTCATCAATGCTAACTTGAAAGCTCACAAGTTTTTGGTAGTGTTTAAAAGAGAATCCCGGAATAGTGTGTAAAACACTAAAGCTCATGTTTTGCATGGTGTTTAGGTAGTTGAGTTAACACTGTGCTGCCAATCATGACTTCTTGTTGGGCGTTAGTTACGAGCGCTATAGCATGATGGCTAGCAAGTCGATAGACAAATCCTTGCCCTAAAAACTGCCCAGGGATGGCATAACCATCAACTTTTTTAGCAGGTGATTCAAAATAAACGCGCATACCCATTTTAAGTCCGGCACTTTGTCCTGTATTGATTAAAACAGACTGATAGGTTCCGGCAAAATCAGCTTCACCCTCTAGTTGTGTGACCTCACCGCTGATATTGCTATCAGCGGCAATTTCATCATTAGGTAGTTTTGTTTGCACTAAATCAGAAGGCAATACATGATCACCGATATTAATCTCTTGGGTGATATTCATAATGCGCATGACCAGTGTGCCTTGGTAATTGCTAATAAACTCAGCTTTACCAAGGCGTTTGAAAATATAATCATACTTGTCCTTGGAGTAAGGAATGCTATTGACATGTGAAAAAATGTAGTAAAAGGGTGTTTCATTGGTTTTAGAAACATAAACAGTATCACCGGAGCTTACAAGTGCTTGTCCTTTTGATGAGGCAATGATTTTGGCTGCATCCCTCAAAGGATTGTCAGATAAATAAAAATTACTAAAAAAGGTATGATATCTTTCATATAAAGATTGAGCATTTACGGGTTTGCTTAACAGTGAGATTAATGAGAAAAAAACGATAGACAGTAGCAGTTTGTGTGAAATACTGCTAAGTGATGCTTGTCGTGCAAAGGAATATTTGTGCATTTTTTATAAATCTCGTAGAATGTGCGCGTTAGTAATCTGCTAAAACTCTAGCCTAGATGTTGGGGAAAAGCAAAAAAAGCACAACTAAAACGAAGGAATTCCATGAAAATACAAAGAGATAGCTTTGTAAAGATGCATTTTAAAATCCGTTTAAAAGATGGATCCATTGCTGAAGATACGAAAAACTATGATCACCCATATGTTTTTCAAATGGGCAAGGGCACGTTTTCAGAAAAAGTAGAAAATGAGTTACTTGGTTTAGAAATTGGTGCTAATCGTAAGATGATGTTGATGCCTGAAGATGCTTTTGGTCAAAAACATCCGGCGATGATTTATGAAGTGCCAAGAAAAAGATTCCCAGAAGATATGGAATTAGAGCAAGGTCTAATCGTTGCCTTCTCACAGAAAGATGGGACAGAATTACCTGGTGTGATCGTTGAGATTCATGAGCATGATGTGACGGTTGATTTCAATCATCCATTATCAGGGCAAGTGATTTTGTTTGATGTTGATATCTTAGAGGTTTCAGATAAGGAATTTGCCTAATGAAAATTATTTTAGCCAACCCACGGGGATTTTGCGCGGGTGTTTCACGCGCTGTTGATGTTGTTGAACGTGTGCTTGCATTGGAACCTCATCCTGTCTATGTGCGCCATGAAGTGGTGCATAATCGTGCGGTGGTTGAAAGCCTTAAAGAAAAAGGAGCAATTTTCGTTAAAGAATTAAATGAAGTGCCGGATCATGCCGTATGTGTTTTTAGTGCGCATGGTGTCTCGCAAGCGGTAGAGGAAGAAGCAAAGCGTAAAGCACTTAAAATTTATGATGCGACCTGCCCATTGGTGACAAAGGTGCATAAAGAGGTGCAAAAGGCCAGTAATATTGGTGTTGAATGTGTGCTTATAGGGCACAAAGGACACCCTGAGGTTGAGGGGACACTTGGACAATATAAAAATGACTACAGTCAGATCTATTTGGTTGAAAATGTTGATGATGTGGCAGACTTAGATGTTCAAGATCCAACAAGGCTTATTTTTGCAACCCAAACAACCTTATCGGTTGATGAAACAAAAGATATTATTGCTGCATTAAAGGCTAAATATCCTGAAGTTAGTTCACCAAAAAAAGAAGATATTTGCTATGCCACCCAGAATCGCCAGAATGCAGTAAGAGAATTGGCTAAAGAGGTTGATATTCTCTTGGTAGTAGGCTCTAAAAATAGCTCAAATTCAAATCGCTTGCGTGAGCTGGCTGAGAAAGAGGGTGTTGATGCCTATTTGATTGACAATAAAGATGACATTAATCTTGAATGGTTTGTCAATAAGCACAATGCGGGTGTTACTGCAGGGGCGTCGGCACCTGAATATTTGGTGCAGCAAGTGGTAAGTTTCTTGCAAGCGCACTTTGCCGATGCCTATGTTGTTGATTTTGAAGGTGTTAAGGAAGAGGTAACTTTTCCTTTACCAAAGTTATTAAAACAAACTAAGCTTGGCGGTGTGAAAGCCAATAAAAGTAACGTGTAAGGATAGTGCGATGAAAGATGACCAATCGTTAGATAAACAAGTGACGCAGCGCAGCAAGAGTATCTATATTCTGCCAAATTTATTCACTTCAGCGAGTTTGTTTGCAGGGTTTTATTCGATTATTGCTGCATTTAACAGTCATTTTGTGCTGGCGTCAGTGTGTATTTATATTGCCGCGATCATGGACTCATTAGATGGACGTGTTGCGCGTTTAACCAATACACAAAGCGCATTTGGTGCGGAATATGATTCACTGGCTGATATTGTGTCATTTGGTGTGGCGCCTGCTTTGATTATCTATTTCTGGGCAGTAAACCATTTAGGACAATTTGGTTGGGCATTGGCATTTATTTATTTGGCGTGTGTTGGTTTACGCTTGGCGCGTTTTAACACACAGCTTGATGATAATACTCCGGAGAGCAAACGCTATTTTACAGGATTGCCTTGTCCGGCATCTGCTGCAACGATTGCGGGATTTGTGTGGTTTTGCAATACCCTGGGACACACATCCGCTGAAGGATGGGTGACGTTTTTCGCAACGATTATCACGCTTTATTTATCAGCGATGATGGTAAGCAATATTAAGTTTAGAAGCTTTAAAGATTATGACTTAAAGGGCAAGGTGGTCTTTACACAAACAGTATTTGTCGTCTTTATCATTGCAATTATCTTTATCGATCCATCGGTTACTTTGTTTGTGATATTTATGATTTACGCGTTATCAGGCAGTATTACGCGAGTTTTTAAAGGTAAACAAACAGCGCAGGTTAAATAGGGGTATTATTGCTTGGCGTGTAGATTGTCACCGACAAGATGCTTTATCACCATGCCCGCAATTGTTAGCCCAAATAATGCCGGCATATAGCTAATCGTACCATTAACAGCACGGTCGCGACTTTCACCTCCAACAGGCTCAGGTGGAAGCGGTGGTAATGAACTCTCGGTTGAGTATACGGCAAGAATGCCTTTTTTAACTTTCAGACGACGCAAGCGAATGCGCACGAATTTGGCAAGTTTACAAATGCTTGTTTGATAGATGTCAGCGACTTTAATCTGGGTTGGGTCAAGTTTGCCACCAGCGCCCATGCTTGAGATAACATTGTAGCCATGCTCATGGGCATAAGCGACAAAGGCAACCTTGCACACAAGGCTATCAATCGCATCAATGACAAAGTCGTAGTGTTTATCAAATATAGGTGTCATATCATCTTTGCGAATAAAATCATCGATAATATTAACCTTGCAATTGGGGTTAATATCTAAAATGCGCTCGCGCATGATTTGGGCTTTTTTCATTCCCACATTTGAGTTTAATGCGACTAATTGGCGGTTTAGATTAGATTTTGAGACAACATCATGATCAATTAAGGTGATTTCACCAATGCCGGCACGCGCCAAGGCTTCAGCGGCAAAGGAACCGACACCACCAACACCTGCAAGTAATACATGTGATGTTTTTAGTCGTTCAATACCAGTATCATTGACAAGAATGGCTGTGCGTTCAAAAAGTCCCGTGTGTTTCATTGGAAATTAAGTAGTTATTTTTTGCGGTAGTATGCCAGATAAACATTATAGATGCATTAATCTTGGCTAAATAGTGCGTCAATAAAGTCATCGGCATGAAATGGGCGAAGGTCATCGATCTTCTCACCAATACCAATAAAGCGAATGGGTAATTGGAGCTTTTTAGCAATTGCGAAAATAACACCACCTTTGGCTGTGCCGTCCATTTTAGTAAGCGTAATGCCGGTAACTGATAGGATTTTATTAAATACCTCTGCTTGCATAATGGCATTTTGCCCAGTACCTGAATCCAGTACCAGCATGACTTCATGCGGAGCCTTATCATCAAGCTTTTTCATCACACGTGCGACTTTCTTAAGCTCTTCCATTAAATTATCTTTGTTATGCAGGCGTCCTGCGGTATCAGCAATGACAATATCAATGTTTCTTGATTTGGCTGCTTGAACTGCATCATAGATAACGGAAGCGCTATCAGCCCCCGTGTGTTGAGCAATAACAGGGATATGATTTCTTTCACCCCACACTTGAAGTTGCTCAACCGCAGCTGCGCGAAAGGTGTCACCTGCTGCTAAAATCACCGACTTACCTTCGGTTTGGAATTTCTTAGCAAGTTTACCAATTGTTGTGGTTTTGCCTGCACCATTAATACCAATCATTAGAATAACATATGGCTTATGTGCGCTATCAATGACTAATGGCTTCTCAGAAGGCGTGATAATCTCTTTGAGCTTCTCTTTAATAAGATCGGTAAGTGCTTCAATGGTTTGTAGCTCATTGCGACTGACTTTGTTACGAACCGTCTCCATGATTTCTTGTGTTGCTTCAACACCAATATCTGCGGTAAGTAACTGCATTTCAATATCATCGATTAGATCATCATCAATGACTTTTTTACCCAAGAGTAAATCACCAATGCCACCACCGAGTTTTGAGCGTGTTTTTTTCAAACCTTCTTTTAAACGCGCAAATAATCCACGTTTATCATTGTTAGGTGTTTCAACTGCAATGTTTTTTTCTTTATGGTCTTTTATTGATGTCTCTGTGCTAGCGGGTGCTAATGACTCAGGTGTTTGAATATCAGTGTTTGTTTTAGATTCAGCTTCTGCTTCAACTTCAACGGGTGTTGAAAAAGTTGAGGTTTCTACTTCATTTACAGTTTTTTGCTGAGGCTTTGCTTCTGTTGCAACATCTTGTTGTATTTGCTCTTCTTGAATAGTATGCGCATCAGGGCGTTTTATTTTTTGTTCATTGCTACGTTTAAAGCGGTTAAATAAACCCATGTCGATCAAAGTATAAATTTAAACTAGATGCATTCTGCATGATGCCTTAGGTCTTTTCAAGTATGCTTTATTGTTATTTGCGATCAATACCAAAGAAATCAGGTTAAAACTTGGCGATAAATCCACCCCAAACAAGACCAGCACCAAAGGCTTCGGTAAGGATGGTTTGCCCTGACTTTATTTGGTTGTTGCGTACAGCATGATCAAGTGCCAAAGGAATGGAAGCCGCTGAGGTATTGCCATGGTTTTCAAGGGTAAGGATCACCTGTGACATCGGCATATTAAGCTTCTTGGCAGTGGCTTCAAGAATGCGGTAGTTGGCTTGATGGGGTACTAGCCAGTCAATATCTGAATCTTGCATGTTGGCTTTAGTTAATAAATCAGATACTAGATCACTAAGCTTAGAAACAGCCTTTTTAAAGACTTTATTGCCTTCCATGTGTAACATCGCATGATAATGAGCTTGGGTAAATGGTGCTTTACTTAAAAGTCCTGGGATATTTAGCATATCTTTGCCTTCACCATCACAATAAAGCGTTGAGGCAATAATACCCGCTTCATTACTTTGGCTTAGGATAATCGCACCAGCACCATCACCAAACAGAACACAGGTTGAGCGATCTTGCCAATCCAATGTGCGTGACATGCGCTCAGAAGCAATGATTAAGGCATGTTTAGCGCTGCCATTTTCAATATATTGCTTGGCAATATCAACAGCATAAACAAAGCCACTGCATGCGGCACTAATATCAAAGGCAGGGCAATAAGGTGCACCTATTTGTGTTTGGACAATACTTGCAGTCGATGGCATGATGTAATCTGCTGTCCCTGTGGCAACAATGATAAGGTCAATATCTTGAGCTTGGAGTTTTGCCATACTCATGGCGTTTTTGGCAGCTTCAATTGCCATATGTGCTGTAGTTTCTGATTCATTGGCAATATGGCGCTGTTTGATACCAACGCGTTGCGTGATCCATTCATCAGAGGTATCAACCATTTTGGCAATATCGGTGTTATGTAATACTTTGGCGGGTAAGTAACTGCCTGTTCCCGTGATCTTTGCAAACATTATTCTGGCCTTAAGATTGCATAATGCGCTCAATTTGCGCCTGTGTTTTTTGCGGGATATTGTATTTGATTTCTTTGATTGCTTCGTAAATGGCAGTTTCAAAAGCTTCAGCTGAAGCGCCACCATGGCTTTTAATTACAATACCTCTTAAACCAAGCAAGGAGGCCCCATTATATTGGTTGGTATCAAGTTTTCGTTTAAGTCCTGTCAGTACTGGCGCGCTGATCAACATCGCAATCTTAGAGAAAATGCTGTTGTTAAAGCTATCTTTTAACATATCAGCAATAAGTTTAGCCGTGCCTTCCATTGTTTTAAGGGCGATATTTCCGGCAAAGCCATCACAAACGATCACGTCAGCTTTGGCTGAAAAAATATCATTGCCTTCGACATAACCGATGTAGTTGATATGGTCACAGTTTTGTAGCATCTTGGCAGCTTGCTTGATGCTGTCTAGACCTTTCATTTCTTCTTCGCCGATATTAAGTAAGGCAACTCGTGGGCGTTCAGTGCCCTTAAGATTTGCTGCTAATACAGAGCCCATAATGCCAAACTGGAAAAGCTGCTCCGATGAACAGTTGACATTAGCGCCCAGATCAAGCATGTAGACAGGATTCATTTTCTTGGTTTTGCGATCTAGCGAGGGAATTGCATAAACGATTGCTGGGCGATCAATTTCATTAAGTGTTTTTAGCACAAATTTTGAAGTTGCCATTAAAGCACCTGTGTTGCCTGCGCTCACGCAAGCATCAACATCGCCGCTTTTAACAAGATTAATGGCAACGCGCATTGATGAGTCTTTTTTATTGCGAAGTGCTAATGCAGGAGATTCGTCCATCTCGACAATTTCATGGGCGTTAACAACTGATAGACGTGTCGTATCATATGGCGTTTTATGTGCGGTTAAAAATTGCTCGATATCTTTGGCAATGCCAACGAGACAAATATGTAAATCAGGAAATTTTTTCAGCGCAGATAAGCAGGCTGGAACGGTGGTTTTTAATCCATGGTCACCACCCATGGCATCAATAGATATTTTATAAGATATTGAACTGGTCACAGTAATACAGAATAATTGCCTTATCGTGCAGCTATTCTATTCATCATCAGAAGCAACAGCAACTACTTTCTTACCTTTGTAGTAACCGTTTGCAGACACGTGATGACGTAAGTGCATTTCGCCAGTTGTTTTGTCAGTTGAAAGTGCTGAAGCAGTTAACGCATCATGTGAACGACGCATATCTCTTCTTGAACGACTCTTTTTATTTTGCTGTACAGCCATTATTAATTCTCCTATTTCACTACTTTAATATTAATCTTTCTTTGTAAATTTTAGCTCTTTTAAAGCAGAAAACGGGTTCGGTTTGTCCTGCTTTTCGGTGTCGCTAGTTTCAAAAACGCCATAGTATGACGTATTTTGTTCAGCTTGACAATCATTAAGTGATTTTTTTGGGATCATTGGAATTGAGAGCAGGATTTCCTCTTCTAATAGTTCAACGAGATTGATTTGGTTATCTTTATAAATATATGGATCATAAGTGGCTGGGAAGTTTTTAAAAAAACGATCATCTGTCACAAAGCCAAGTTTAACCGGATCATCAAAGCAAAACTCAAAAGGTTCAAGCGATCTTTGGCAAATAAGTGTTACCTTGCCAGCAAGCTGTCCATCAAGTAATGGTTTATTGTTTTCAAAGTGAAATTTAAGGTTAAGTTGAAAATCATAAGTGCCATCAACAACGCATTCGTGTAGTGAGGATAAGTGTGAAAAACTAAAGGTTTGATTAAGCACCATGCCTTCTTTAGCAGCTTTGATGGGATCTAAAATAAAAGGTTTTTGTTGTAACATGCTTTATCTCAAGATTATCTTTGTTAAAGTACACAGGTGTTTATGATAATGAAAGTTTAGGAGTATGCAAGATGACTTTGCAGCCAGGTGAAAAAATAAGCTTGCCGCAGGTGGCAATGACCTCAAACAAAATATTTACACTTGATGATTACCGTGGCAATTATTTGGTGATTTACTTTTATCCAAAGGATAGTACGCCAGGATGCACCACGGAAAGTATTGGATTTACCGATCATTATAATGATTTTGCTAAAGTTAATGCCATAATCTTCGGCGTGTCAAAAGACACCTTAAATTCACATGAGAAGTTCAAGGCAAAATATCATATGCCGTTTGAGTTGATTGCTGATACTGAAAAAGCGCTTTGTGAGGCATTTGCTGTGCTGAAAGAAAAAAGCATGTTTGGTAAAAAATACATGGGCATTGAGCGCAGCACGTTTGTGATTGATATGGAAGGCAAACTTATCAAAGAATGGCGTAAAGTCAAAGTGCCAGGGCATGTTGAAGAAGTGTTAGCATTTATCAGAAATTTAAAGTAAGACACTTTTGAAATAGGATTTGTATTTAGTATGAAAAAAATCGATCATGCATTAATGACTGATATGGCACAAAATGCCAAGGAGTCACCACGTTTACGTGCACACCACAATTTCCACGCTGAGTTATCAGATTCAGTCAATCGATTAGCAATTCACCTTAAAAAGGGCACTTATATTCGCCCACATAAGCATTCAGAGTCGCATAAATGGGAGTTGATTATAGCGCTTAAAGGTCAAATGGGCGTACTTATTTATGATGATATGGGTGTTATTGTTGACAAGTTTGTGCTTGGTGCCGATGGGGATACTTTGGGGTTTGAGATGAAACCCAATACATGGCATGCATTGTATGCGATCACTGAAGATGCTTTATTTTTTGAAGTAAAGCCAGGACCTTTTACGCCAACTGCCGAAGATGATTTTGCCAAGTGGGCGCCCAAAGAGGGCGACAAAGAAGTGGTTGATTTTATGCGATGGCAGGAGCTTGCCAAAGTCGGTGAGTCTTATTGTTAATGTGTTGAGGTTTTGGAAAATGCCTTTTTACCAATGTCTGTGCGGTGATATTCATTCTGCCAAGTAATGCTGTTTACTAATTTATAGGCATTAGCATAGGCTTCTTCAATATCATTGCCTAAAGCAGTAGCGCAAAGTACACGCCCGCCATTGGTGACAATACTTACCCCATCGCGCTTGGTGCCAGCGTGAAAGATTTTGCTATTGGTGTTATGAGTTTGATCAAGTCCAATAATAATATCCCCAGTATTATAGTGATCAGGATAACCACCGGCTGCCATGACCACGCCTAGGGCTGTGCCTGGGTTCCAGTGAGCTTCATATTCATCAAGTTCTTCATTTAATGCGGCAAATGCAAGTTCAACTAAATCAGACTCTAAGCGCATCATAATAGGTTGTGTTTCAGGGTCACCAAAGCGGCAATTAAACTCTAATGTTTTAATCTCGCCATTTGGCATAATCATAAGTCCAGCATACAAGAAGCCCTTATAAGCTTCCCCTTCATTTTTCATGCCATCAAGAACAGGTTGAATAATCTGTTGCATAACTTGTTGATGAACTTCATTGGTAACAATTGGCGCTGGCGAGTAAGCGCCCATGCCACCAGTATTTGGACCTTTATCACCATTATCACGTGCTTTGTGATCTTGGGAGCTTGCCATTGCTAGCGCATGTGTACCATCACACAGCACAATAAAGCTTGCTTCCTCGCCATTAAGGAACTCTTCGATAACAATCTCGCAACCGGCATCACCAAAGCGATTTCCTTCAAGCATGTCTTCGATCGTGCTTTGTGCTTCATCCATGGTTTGGGCGATCACAACGCCCTTGCCTGCAGCTAAGCCACTGGCTTTGATAACAACGGGTAAGCTCATTTCTTTGAGATATGTTTTGGCTTTGTCAACTTCGGTGAAGTTTTGATAGCGCGCTGTTGGAATATTGTACCTAGTCATAAAGTCCTTGCTAAAGGCTTTAGAGGATTCCAGTTGAGCGCATTGCTTTTTCGGTCCCAAGCAGTTTAAACCGTGCGCTTCAAATTCATCGACAACCCCAAGACTAAGAGGTAATTCGGGTCCCACGATAGTTAACTCAATTTCGTTATCTTTGGCAAAGTTTATTAAGTGCGGAATATCAGTCACCGCAATGTCAATATTGCTCACTTTATCCTCGCGCTCAGTGCCGGCATTGCCAGGCGCGACATAGATATGTGTAGCATGCTCAGATTGAGCAAGTTTCCACGCCAGTGCGTGTTCACGACCACCATTACCAATAACTAATATTTTCATGCAGGATTCCTTCGGCATTTCACTTACAGACTTTAAGTGCTTGTTAGTATACCTGCCATAAACCATATTACAATGATTCTTGTCTTACCTTTTGATTGTAAAATAGCGCATAATCGTTTGCTGCAGGTAAGATGTGCGGTACAATTTAGCAAAATTTGTGAGATGACATAGATAAGGGATGGCGTGAAGCATAATCATAATTCAAAACATAGCGTGCTTATCATGGCAGGAGGAACTGGTGGGCATATATTCCCAGCGTTAGCGGTAGCAGATGAGCTTAAACGTCAGAATTTCGAGGTATCTTGGCTTGGTACTGAGTATGGTCTCGAGACTAAACTAGTTGGTGAGCGTTATCCGCTGTTTTATCTATCTGTTCGTGGCGTGCGTAAAAAAGGCATGCTCAAAAAACTGAATTTACCCTTTAGCTTAAGTTATGCAGTCTTACAAGCGATGCGCGTTATTCGTAAGCAAAAAGTCAAAGTTGTTGTTGGTTTTGGTGGTTATGCGGCAGGACCTGGTGGTCTAGCAGCGCGCCTTATGCGTGTGCCTTTAATCATTCATGAGCAAAACGCGCGTCCAGGGATGACTAATAAAACATTGGCTAAATTTGCGCGTAAAGTGTTGTGCGCTTTTCCAACAAGTGCCTTTAAAACAAAGTCAAGTATTGAGGTGATTGGTAATCCGATTCGTGATGAGATCAAGGTGTTGCATGAGCAAAAGCATGATTTTTATAAGCATGTGTTAAATGTTTTGGTGTTAGGGGGTAGTCAAGGGGCTAAGATATTAAATGACGCGATGCCAGAATTTGTGCGCGACTTGCCAAAGGATGCTTGCGTTAATCTATGGCACCAAACAGGTGAGAAGACTTATGAAGAGACCAAAGAAGCCTATAATTCGTTATCTCCTGATTATAAATGTGAGCTTACAATTGAACCTTTTATTAGTGATATGGCAGCAGCTTATCAATGGGCGGATATCGTTGTTTGCCGAGCGGGCGCTCTAACCGTCTCGGAGGTTGCTTGCGCCGGTGTGCCTGCTTTTTTTGTACCTTTTGCGCAAGCGGTAGATGATCATCAATATCACAATGCGCAATTTCTAGTTCAGGCAGAGGCGGCGATTTGTATTCGTGAGCAGAATTTTAATGCGCAAAAGTTAATGGCTTTTGTGCGTGCGATGGATATGAACCGTGCCGAGCTTGAGAAAATGTCAAATCATGCAAAGGGTGTTGCAAAGTTAGATGCTGTTGAAGAAGTTGTAGCAGAGATTAAAAAATATCTTGCTGGTTGAATGAAAGTGAGTGTCTAAACAATGGTTTCTTGGTAATGTTGGATATTCGGGTCAAGCCCGAATATGACAATTCTCGGACTTGATACGAGGATCTCAAAAAATACCTGATAATATTTGCATAGGTAGTTAAATAGACGTATTTAAATCAAGAAATTAATTTATGCGACAAGATGACTCAATTGAACTTGAGTTGTTAGCGATTCTTGCCGCATTAGATGCTTTTTTGCGTTGGATAAAACCTTTTTCATAATGATTGTGTCACTTAAGTTGTGATTAAACATATAATCACGCATTTGTAGTGACAGTTTGGTCTTGATTGTTTGCTCAAAACCACTGCACTCAAGATAATTTGCACCAAATTGTGTAAATGCATATAACATATCACAATTAAGCCTATCAGCAAGCTGTTCAATGTGGGCTAGTAATTTCGCTGCAATTTTTTGATTGCGGTGTGCTTTGTGTGTTGTTAATGCTTTAACAATCATGGCATTGTGGTAGATTTCAATGTGAGCAACGCCGGTCAGTTCGTTGCTCTTGGTAAAAAAGCCAAAAAAGAGCTGTCTTGGGCTAAAAAACCATTCAGCATTAAAAAAGTTTACATCAGCAAAAAGTTGTTGAACTTGTGATAGATGTGCTTTTGTTAGTGCTTGAATTGTCATAAAGCGCTCCTTAAGTGTTAGCTTTTTAGCTTTGTGGTTGTATGAACTTTTGTTTTATTTCGTCAGGTAACACTTTCAATGCGTTAGAACAACGCGTTACAGTGCTAATGCTGACCCCGAGATTCTTAGCAATTTCACGTTGCGGCTTTTCACCTAATATCATAAGCTCCGCTAAAGCATAGCGATTAGATATCTGATGTTTTTCCTCAAGTGTGAACAAAAAATCCAATAATTTTGTCATTTCAGTTTCATCATTTGTCTGTTGTAACAGTTTAACTAAGCTTTTCCAGTTAGATTCCATGATCATGCGACCAAATTTTTGTATTAGTCTAACGATACACCTCCAATTTGCTACTGTCTAGCTAATATTTATGAATAACTAACAATTTTGCCACTTGGTTATAGATTAAATGTATTTATGACTATATTATACAATCAATAATAGATTATTAATTAAGTTAAACCTTTGTAAGATTTATTCCTTGAATCTGAACAATATTAACTTGATTGATATGTGATCTTTATATTTTTCGTGCAATAGAAGGTTGGTTAGTAACAAGGTGGTATAAGATGTCATTGGAAACTTTAAAAGGAAGTATGCAAGCAGTGATTCGTGGGTATTGTTCAAAATGGTTCTTAAAACATAAAGAAAGAGCTTTGAACTTGGAGAGAGGGATTCAAGAGTCTATGAGTTTAAATGAAATTGCAATGATAGTGTCAAATGAAAAGAGGTTGCTTGAAGGAAAAGGATGTGTAAACCAACTATCGAGCCATGCTTATTGGCAATCGCCTTATGCAAAAAGCATAAAAAATATAGATTCTCATGGTAGAGGAAGGTACTTTCAGCTTATAAATGAGCTTAAACATATGATAAGCCAGGAGGTAGATGTGAGCCAAGCTCAAATAGAGGAAGGCTTAACGTTTATGACTGTTGAAAAGATGCAAAGTCAAGATGGGTTTGTTGGAAGGCAGTTTTCAGTGAGAGAAAGTTCTTTTAGGCTAAGTATTGGAACAGAGGCATATCCTGAGATTCAAGAAATAAAAAGCAGGGCACGTGAGGTCTGGAGTCAAGAAGGAGAGTATACGACAAAAGAAAGGATTGAGCAGTATGAAGCAAAAAAAATCGGAAAATTGCTGTATAAAACGGCATATCCTTATGGAGATATAAATCAGCAGCAATACTTAGCAGCAGAGACAATTCGTGTTAGAAAAATGATAGAAAGTGAAACTTATGAAACTATTTATCGTAATAAAAGGCAATGGCTGGAAAGCGTGGGCGTTCCTGTAAGAGTGGTAGAGGGAATTAACTTACTATTACACTATAGAGATAGGCTCCAGTTATCAGATGAACATATACGTGAATTTATAACTCGGAGAGATTCCGACTCACTATTAGCTCTTAATGAACACCTACAAGGACTAAAACAATCGTTAAATCCCTTGAAGCCATTATTATCGGGAAGTTTAGGTAAACTAGGTTTTTTCTTTTATAAAGTGATATCTGAATATTTTTTAAAACTCAAAGAGCATGAAAAATTATGGATTGTTTCAAATATTCTTAGAGAACCTGATTTATATCGAGAAAATGCAGATTTTAAAAGTATTTTTCCCATATGCCTTATTCGCACGGCGGGACCGTATTACCATAAAATATGTCAGCTAATTGCTTTTTCAGGGAAAAGTCTGCCAAATAATGAAGGTCTTAAAGCATTTGAGTCTGCCTTGAATGGTTTGAATCCACTTTCAGATAGATACCTTAAAGAAGTAAAAGACAGGATTGAGCGCTATAATCCAAGGCTGAAAGGTATTAAGTTTATTAGGACATTAGGTAAGGCATCGGTTGGTGTTGCTTTTTTGGCAAAATTTAATCATCAGAATCTAGTCATTAAAATCATACGTCCTGATTTGCTCGGAAGGTGTATTAGAGATAGGACGATTTTTACAGAAATTGCATCAAAGTGTAATGTGTTACCATCTTTTACACCAATTATGGATTCTATTGATGATGAGCTATCGTTTGAGGCTGAAGTCCAAAACATGAAAATGGGTGCGGTGTATAGGAAATATGCTTCAAGAACAAATGGTCTAAGTATTCAAATATGTAATGTGGTTGAAACAGCAGAGCAAGCTGCGCCTTATTTAATTCAAAGTGTGGCGCCAGGGGAACCAGTTAGTGCTTGTATCGAGAAAAAGAGTGTAGAATCTCATTTGTTGGCGAGGTTATATGATTTGGCTTTTGCTTGGTTTTGGGAGGCTATTCCTGGTGATGGAGCTTGTCATTGCGATCTGCATGCAGGGAACATGCTATATGATGGGAATGCTAAAGCATTAACGGTAATAGATTTTGGCAATTTTACTCATTTTAATAAGCCACAAAAGCATGGGATTCTCAGGATGATGGTTTCAACAGTAACGGGTGATTGGCAAGAGTTTTTGAGGAACCTAAAAACACTTTTGGGGGATGGCGTGCAAAGCATGAGTTGGCCGCAACCCCTTTTGAACAGGGCTTACAAAGCCTGTGATGCAAGTAAGAAAGGACATATTACCCAAGTAGATGCCATCATGAGCATTATCAATACAGGAATTTCCTTGGATGTTAATATTCCTGAGCCTATTATTAAGTTTGCGCGGACAGCGGCAATGCTTCAAAGTACTATGGCGACGGTAATAGCGCTTATAAAGGAAAAAACTGGTAAGGATTATAGTGACTTCTCCTTTGAAATGGCTATTAGTGATGGTATAAATAAAATGCTTGAGCAGTCAAAGCTGAAATTAATTAATCTTGCTGGGTTTGGTAATTGCTACCGACTGGCTAAGCCAAAAAATTATGCCCCCCCTAGAAACTATGTGGATCCAGATGAGATGGACTAAATATTCCGCTGTTTGAGGAGCAAGAAATATAAAATTATAATGCCCATTCCTGCAATATAATAGTTAGGAAAGTCCTTAATCAAGACCAAACTATGAATGGATAACATAATATTGTTTGGAGTAATGGAAATGGAGGCTCTTTGGTCTATATCTGATAGGGTTATATAATAAGCGCTAACAGTATTTGAATATCTTAACTAATGCATTTAGAATAACCAGCACTAAATTATGATATAGTGCGCTTCACTTAAAAGTGGAAGTGACTAAGTTGCCACTGACCAAATTGGTTTAGACTTATAAATATAAAGAAAGCAAAAAAGAAAAAAGGTTTTGTGCATGAATATAGAGCTTGCAAAAGAGAATATGATCAAACAGCAGATACGCACATTAGGTGTGCCCTATGGTGATTTGCTTAGTGTGATTATTGACACCCCACGTGAGGTTTTTGTCCCTAGCAATTACAAAGAGGTGGCATATTCAGAGGTTGAGATTCCTCTTAATCATCATCAATATGAGTTGACACCACAAACAGTGACTAAAATGCTGCAATTGCTGCAACCTAAAAAGCATGAAAGAGTACTTGAGATTGGCTGTGGCAGTGGTTACTTAACTGCACTTTTAGCAAAGCTTACTAAGCTCGTTGATGTCGTCGATCAGCATGAAGATATGTTAAATCACGTCAAAAATGCATTAAAAACGATTGGTGTTTACAATGCTAAATATCATGTGAATAAAGAAAATAAAATTGATGCTTTAAATCAATTACTCCAACAACATAATGTGTTTGATTTAGTGATTGTTAAAGAGATGCAAAAATCAGAGCCTACCGATTATCTAAAATATCTCGCTGCCAATGGTAGAATGTTGTACTTTCTAGAAAAAGATAGCTATGCTAAGGCTGTTTTGGTACAAAAGAATACAGATGGATCTTACCAGCAAATGTCAACTTTTGATGTTTATAAGCCAGTAGGGCAAAGGTTACAAGATAAGACATTTCAATTTTAGGTAATAATGGTAAAAGGTTAGGTAAATAGATGAAAAAAATCACCTTAATAATGAGTGGACTGCTTGTCTTGGGATATGCATCAGCAGAGCCTTCAACTGCAGCGGTACCAGCACAAGTAGCAACTACAGCAAAATCAAGTGCAGCGGATGCTCCGCAAGCACAAGCACAAAACCTGTCAGGCATTTATCAGTTAGCGCAAAAGCAAAATGCGCAGTATCTTGCAGCTGAGGCAACATTTAACTCTACTCAAGAGGCAGTGCCTGCCGCATTAGGTAAGCTCTTGCCAAACATCACACTAGGCTATAATGCACAAGGCAATTACAGCTCGACTGCGAACGCATCAGAAGGGCAGAAATCAAAATACTTTACACAATCACCAAGCTTAACGGCAACGCAAGCACTATTTAACTGGGGTGCTTGGGGTGGTTATAATTACGCAAGCTATCAAGCAAAAGCTGATGCAATTACCTTTGTCATGGCGCAAGCAAGTTTAATTACCAATGTTGCTAGCGCTTATTTTTCGGTATTGCAAGCACAAGATAATCTAGCGTATGCAGAAGCGAACCAATCATGGAACAAAGAGCTTTTAAGTCAAACACAAGAGAAATATAAGGTTGGATTATCAGCCATTACCGATGTTCAGGCAATTAAAGCGCAATATGAACAAGCTGTGGCCTCAACGATTCAGTCAAAAAATGCACTGGCAACATCTTATGCTGCATTAAGTCAAATTATTGGTCAACCAGTGACTGCCGTTGAGAATTTAAGTGATAAGTTTCCATTTGATAAGCCAGATCCAGACAACATGGATAAATGGATGGATATTGCCTTGAAGCAAAACTATAACATCGTCCAAAATCAGTTTCTTTTAGAAGCAGCTAAAGCAGGTGTTAGTGGCTTATGGGGTAATTTCTTGCCAGCGGCGACACTAACAGCCAAAGCATCAAGAGGATTAAATTATCAAAACACTAATTACACATCAGGGAGTAACAGCGCATCCGTTGGTGTAGGTGTGTCTTGGAATGTATTAAACGGTGGTAGTGATTACGCGTTATTAAAACAGCAGCAATATACTAAAGAAGCGTCAAAATACACTTTATTAGAAGCTGAGCGTGCGACTGAAAGTCAGTTAAAGACAGCTTATTTGACGGTGTTATCTGATATTGCGCAGGTGGAAGCTTATAAACAGGCAGTCATTGCTGCGGAAGCCTCTGTGAAAGCAATGAAAGCTGGCTATGAAGTGGGAACACATACGATTGTTGATTTATTGCAACAACAGCAACAGCTTTTCCAAGCGCAGCAACAGTACGCGCAAGCTAAGTATGATTATATCAACGATCTATTAACGCTTAAGAATACAGCGGGTGTAATTGGCTATAAAGATATTGATGCGATTAATAAATGGCTCACTGCTGATAAAGTTTCGACTAAAAGCAGCAGTAAAATTTAGTGTTAACAGAAGGCAGACTCTAAATGTCAAATAACAAAAAAGATGGCAGATTAAGTTACTTAGAAGTCTTTCTGGAGCGTATTGTTTTTGCTAGTCGTTGGATTCAAGCACCGATTTATCTTATTTTGATATTGGTGCTTTTAGCATTTGTTTATCAAATGGCGAATGAGGTGTTGCATCTTTTTACCAGTATCAATGTACTTAAGCCGCATGAGCTCATCGTACTAGGGTTAACCCTTTGTGATACTGTTTTGGTTGCAAACCTGATTGTTATTGTCATTATCAGTGGTTATGAGAATTTTGTCTCAAAAATTGATGTTGAGCATAAATCTGGTGAGCCTATTTGGATTAAGCGTTTATCCCATACGGGTGTGAAACTTAAAATTGCAGGCTCGATTGTAGCAATTTCATCGATTTCATTGTTAAAACAATTCCTAGATATCCCGCAATTATCAAATCGTGAGTTACTGTGGTATGTTGTACTGCATTTGACGTTTTTAGTTTCGGCACTTATTTTGGTATTTGTTGGCTTGCTAGAGAAAAAAATTAAAGAATAGGCATATGTGATGAAGCGCTTGATTGCAAGGCTTGTCACTAAAAAATTACTGGATAGATGATGACAATTAAAAAACGCCAACAGGCAATCGTTGATGATTTTGACTTCTTTGATGACTGGAGTGATAAATACGCCTATCTCATTGGTCTAGGCAAAAGTCTTGAGCCATTTCCGGAGGACAAAAAAGATGAAGCGCATATGGTTAAAGGCTGTCAATCACAAGTATGGTTTGATGCCATATTGGATGATGGCAAACTCAAGTTCTATGCGGTTAGTGACGCGGCAATCGTTTCAGGCTTAATTGGATTGTTGCTTAAAGTCTATAGTGGATCAACGCCAAAAGAAATTGTATCTTCAGATACTGATTTTATGAGTGAAATTGGCTTAGCAAAACATCTAAGTCCAACGCGCAACAATGGACTGCACGCAATGATTAATTATATCTACGGTACGGCACAGAAATATGTCGATGTTAGCGCCTGAGATTATTGTTTTTAGACCTGAACCTAAAGCTTCTTTGCTGGTTGATACACTTTGTTTTCACGAAATTTACGCGTTGGCAGTTGAGCCATTTACAATTGAATATATTCCTTTTGAAGTACCAACTGCTACATATACGGATATTATTTTTACCAGCACCTATGCAGTAGAATCATTTTTCAGTGCTGATCCTGATCATGCAGTAATGGCTCATGCGACTATCTGGGCAGTTGGTAGCGCCACAGCTTTAGCCTTACATAAGCATGGTGTTAAAGCGCATTATCCTGATAAAGCCGATTCAGAACATTTATTAGTAATCTTATCAGATACTGATCAGTCGATAAGTGATCGCCATTTTCTATTGATTAAAGGTGCTGATGGTCGTGAGTTATTAGCTAATGTCCTGCAACAGCAAGCGGCAAGTTTGTCGCTGATCAATTGCTATGAGCGCAAACCTTGTGATAAAAGGGATTTGCTAAGGAAGCTGCAGCAGATTGATTGGTATAATAGACATCCTAGAGTTTTACTTTATACAAGCTTTGATGCACTCAAAGCGTCAATGCCTATTTTTGATATTTTTAGTGATTGGCAGCAAAAATGTACGGTTACCGTGACAAATAGGCGAATGTTGGACTGGGCTAAACGCCAAGGTTTTGTTAAATTATATCTGTTAGAGAATTTAACCCATGATCAGCTTGTAGCACAGATCATTAAGCTACGATAAGAGGATGTGACAGTATGTCAGAAAAAAGAAGCCAAGAGGATAACGACGCTGATATAGCCAAAACGACAGTTGCGGCAAAAAAGAACGATGAGAATGTGATCGTCAATAATCCTAAAGAAGAGCTCAAAACTGCAAAAAAAGGCAGCAAGGAAAATAAAATAAGTTGCTGGCGAGGCTATATTGCTATTGTTGTTGTGGTATTTGTTTTTGCGGTTTTAGGTTTGGCAGCAAGCATGTTCGCACTGTATAAGCAGCAAAATTACAACCAGACTTTACAAAAACTTGAATCAGTGGTGATAACACCTGTTAAGACCGATGACACAGCAGCGAAGCTTCTACAAAGTAAGTTAGATGCTCAGACGGTAAAGCTTGATAATCAAGCCAAGATGATTGATGATCTTAAGGCAAAGCAAACAAGTCAGCAAAATGTGGTGTCTGAAGCACTAAAAGCCAATCAGCTTAATCAAGTGCAGCTATCACAAAATGTCGCGCAACTAAAACAAAGCTATTTGCTTCCTAGTTCAGAATTAAGTCAACAAATTCAGCAAATGCATAAGCAAGCCGTTGTTATTAATCTGCAATTTGCCAAACAGGCATGGCAGGTTTTAGGCAGTAAAGCGCAAAGTCTATTTTTCTTAAATCAAGCAAAAACACTATTGATGAATGTTGATGGTGCAGCGAAATGGATGCCGGCTTTAGATGCATTGATGACGCAAATTAATAATGAACCAAGTATTGATGAAAGCTTGATTAAAATTAACAATCTACAACAATTACTATCAAGCTTGCACATTCAATCACCATTGACTTTGGCTAAAAATAATTACTCAGGCAATAATGATTTGAATGAAATGAATCAACAGAATCAAAAAAATAATTGGCAGGATGCATTATCGCACTCATGGCAACAAATGAAGTCACTTATCCAAGTTGAGAAAATCAAGCCGCAAGACCAATTATTATTAAGCCAACATGCGCAAATGAAAGTTTTAGCTGGACTTTATCAGTTGATTTGGCAGTTAAAACTTGCGGTGATTAATAACAACTCGCAGATGCTTGCTGAAGTGAAAGCACAGTTTAAGCAAACACTTGAGCAGTATTTTAAAGCGGATGATTCAAGCAAGAAAATGATGACTGCTTTAGCAGCAATCAATGCGGTTAATATCGATGCGATTAATAGCGATATTGATGCATTAACTAATGCAATATTAAAAGAGGATGACCTTTCAAACAAAGATATTCTTGCAACTCAAACCAAAGGTAATCAGCCATGAAAAAAATCATCTGGTTGGTATTGATTTGTGCGCTAGCCGTATTAATTAGCTTATGGGTAATTGATAACCCTGGTGTTGTTGCATTTTTTGTCAAAGATACCTTAATCAAATTACCATTATGGCTTTTTGTGGTATTGATCGTCGCACTCTTTTGTGTGCTTGGACTGTTATATCACCTATTAAGGCTTGTATTGTTGAGTCCCAAACAGTGGTGGCAAGGTCTGCGTGTGCGTAGGCGTGATAGATTGACGTATAAGTTGGTTGAAATGCAAAGGGCATATTTATTGAGAGACCATCATCTATTGGAAAAAAAATACACCTTAGCGAAGCTTAATATGCCTATAGTTGGCGATGGCTTAGTGATGTTGTATTGGCAAGGTTTGTTAGCGCAAGGTAAATATCAGGAGCTGCAAAGTATTTTGCAAACCTCAAGTAAAGCCAACAAAAAGGCATTTGTTTGGCGCTATTATCAGGCGATGGTTTTTTATAAAGTCGAGGCATTTGATGAAGCGATGCCTTTGCTATTGACATTAATCAAAGACTCACCAAATAGCAGTGAAATTATTGAGGCGTTAATCAATAGCCAGTTGGCTGAAAAAAGAATTATTGACGCGAAAAACACACTATTAAAGCATCAGCGCGTTTTATCGTCATCAACGATTGATAATGCATTTCAGCAGTTATTTAGTCATGCTATTTCCTTACGTGATTTAAATGAAATCTGGCAGAGCGTGCCACGGACGCATAATCTGACACTTGATGCAGAATATGCGTATTTTAATCGTTTATATAGCTTGGTGCCGCAGACTGAATTTAAAGAGCGTATGCAAAAGCGCTTACTTGTGTCATTTGATAAACCATTGATTAGCTTATATTTAGAGTTGGCAAAGGATAATGCTGCCTATGAATTTGTACGATCATGCTGGCTTAAACAGATAAAGCAAGATGATCAAAGCTTGAATATCTTGATCATCAGTTTTGCTTTGATTTATCAAGATGATGAGTTTGTCGCTGCAAACTTGTCCAAGGTGCATGAAAGTGCTTTAACGGCACCTGAACAGTTGAAATATCTATTAGCAAAAGAGCGATTAGCCTATAAGCAATCGATGCCAAATCAGGCGCAAAAGTACCGTGCGCTGCGCGAGCAACTATTACTGGAGCATTTATGATATATGTTAAACGTTGGTATTTGAACAATCCACTTAGAAATTATAATTATCTTGTTGTTAATGACACTAATCATAAGGCTTTGATTGTTGATCCGACGATGGCGGAGCATTATGAACAGTTTTTAAATGAACAAAATATCGAGGCAGAAGCGATTTTGCTTACGCATGATCATGGTGATCATATTGCAGCAGTGGCTGCACTAAAAGCAAAGTACAATATCCCAGTGTATGCGCATTTTGAGCATTATCGTGGACATCAAGTTGATCATTATGTCAAAGATGGTGAGCAATTGAGTTTCAGCACAGCAAGTTGTCAGGTGATTACATGTCCTGGACATATCGCCTCGCATGTTAGTTTTTATTTTCCACAACAAGAGCTTCTTTTTTGCGGTGATACGATATTTACAGCAGGTGTTGGCAATGTCAAAGATAGTACGGCAGATGTGGTGCGTTTATATCACAGCATTGAGAAATTGCGATCACTGCCTGAAACAACAAAGCTATATCCCGCGCATGATTATTTTGAAAATAATTTGTCTTTTGCGCAATCCATTCAACCGCAAGATGATTATTATCGTCAATGGTTTGACAAAGTGACAGACATAGCACCTGAGGATAAACCGATTACAACGCTTGCTGATGAGAATCAAATGAATATTTTCTTTAGAGCGAATGAAAGTGAACTCCAAGCAATATTGCGCCAAGCTAATGCCAATATCATCGATGCGCAAACAGCATTTTGTGAATTAAGAGCGCGTAAAGATGTCTTCTAAAACCTTGGAGAAATATCAACTGTCTGATCTCTTGGGTGTCATGTCAGCACTGCGTGATAAAGATAAGGGGTGCGCATGGAGTATAGAGCAAACCTGGCAAAGCTTAACAGAGCATACGATTGAAGAAGCCTATGAGTTAGTGGATGCAATAGAAAATCACGCAACAGATGCAGTAGATGCAGTGAAATATGAGCTAGCAGATCTGTTAAACCAAGTGGTTTTTTATGCGCAAATTGCTAAAGAGCAAGCATTATTTGATTTTAAAGATATAGTTGATGCCTTGACACAAAAGTTAATTGTGCGTCACCCAGATGTTTTTGCTAAAGGTAATATTAAAGATGTTGAAGCCTTAGAGCGACAATGGCTAGATATAAAAAGGCGTGAGCGCGGAAAATTAAACAGTGAGCTTGATGGTATTGCCTTGAATCTTCCAGCATTAACCATTGCCAAAAAAATGCAAACAAGAGCCTCAGGTGTTGGTTTTGATTGGCAGAACATAGAAGACGTTTTTACCAAGCTTGAAAGTGAAGTGAGTGAGCTTAAAGAGGTGCTATTGCATGATCAAGAGAAAGCACAAGAGGAGTTGGGTGATCTACTCTTTAGCTGTGTCAATCTTGCAAGACATTTAAAAGCAGATCCAGAAGCTTTAATGCGTCAAGCAAATCAGAAATTTGCCCGACGTTTTCGCGGTGTGGAAGCCGCATTAAAATCGCAAGATCGTAGTATGCTTGAAACAGATGCTGATGAGCTAAGCAGGTTGTGGGGGTTGCAGAAACAAGCTGAGTGAATAATGTTTTCAATTGTAGGTATCAAGTACATGCCTATTCAGAGTATAGCTTTTTAATAGCATCAATTATGACTTTGACGTTTGGAATATCTTCTGTTTGAGAATTATATAGAATGCTGAATTTAGAGCTGCCACACACATACTCTGGTAACAGTTTTTGAATATGATCTGGCTTGCCTCCATGCCATGCGCTATCAGGAAATATCCCAACACCTAATCCTTGGCTAACAAGCATACGCTGCGCCATTAAAAAATCAGCTTTATACTTGCAGTCAACAGAAATGTTAATAATTTTAGACGTTTTTATATGTACAAAGCTCCATGTATCAAGGTCAAGTGCATAAATGGTGCTGATACAACTATGACGAGTTAGATCATAAGGAGTTAGGATCGTATTGCCTTTTAAGTAACGTTCACTGGCATAAAGATGCAGATTACTTTGCTGTGTATAGCTTGATATCCAAATATCCTGATTAACCGTTAAGTCATATCGTTCATGGAGAATAAGAATATCAAATTCAGCTAATCTGCTTTTTAGCAATGGTAGGTTTTGCATAAAGCTATAAGGGCTATATGTTTGCATGTCTATTTTTAGGTGTTCATAGCCATTTTCATTTAATGTCTGATATATTTGTGGCATAGCTTGGATTGACATGCCAATTGGGAGATAAATTTTAATGGTCTGTTTATTATGGAGCCTATCAAGTTCTCTATTTCGGATGAACTCAAATGATTGGCTGATCTGCATAGATGTAGGCTTAAGAATTGAGTAGAGATAGTTACATGTTTCCGTTGTGGTAGCACCGCTTGCAGTGAAATGAAACAAGGTGCAATTTAAATGTTGCTCTACCATCTTAATCGATTTTGAAATGGTACTTGGTGCTATACCTGTTTTTTTAGATGTCTGCGCTAAACTTCCAGACTCAACAAGATGAATCACCAAAGGAATAGCCTTGTAAAGTGAATATTGCAAATGTATATCATCCATTATTTCTAAACTCTTAGTGGTAATCATAGCAGATTGCATAGAATATCCAATTTGCATCATTATTTGATTGATAACTTTCTTTGTTGTGGAGTGAAAAAATGTCTCTTCCTGTGTGAAAAACGACTTGATAATATCATTGGGGAATCGACAAAAGAGGACGATAGTGATATGAGATTAAATAAAAAAAGATTGCCTGTTATTTTATTTGGTGCATTGTTTACAATTGCTGGCAATACGAAAACTGCAGATGAAGTAAAACGTAGTGAGGTTCCTGAGCAGAAAATTCAAGTAGAGTCTGTAGATATGAAAGCTGCTGATGAGAATGCAGTGGTGAAAAAAAAACTTTCAGCAGAAGGTGGACAAAACAACTCGAATGCTCGTAATTATACAGACCCTCTTGCGATTAATGTTAATCCAAGAACGGGTGGATTAAGTATGATGTTATCTTTAATCGGTACACAAGGCATTAGTAGTGACATCGCTTTGCAGCTTGGGCTGTCATACGTTGGTGGGAGTGTTAAGAGCTATGGTTTGCCTGCTGGGTGGCAATGGGCAATGGATTATATACAAACAGATAGTTATGGCAATTCAGCATTAACAACAACATCAGGTGGTTCTAGCTTATATGACGCAGCTTATGAATCAGGGTTGCGTTATCAACAAATGAAAGTCAGCAAACTGCTCAAGAAATTTGGAACTTTAAAGGCGCATAACCAAACGATTGATTATAAGTGGACTGTTTATAGCCTGTCAGGGTATAAATCGTATTTTAATGAAAATGGTGCATTAGTAGCGACAGTGGATAGATTTGGAAACACTAATGCTTATATCTACACAGATGGGGATTTTACTCATTCTAAGTTGATAAAAGTTATCGATAGCTGGGGGAGTCAATATGATATTATTTATCAGCCTGATGCTGTTATTGTTAGTGCTAAAGATAAAAAAACGACCTTGAGCTTTGAATATGGAAATTTGCAAGCGGTAAGCTATAGAGTGAATGATGCTAAGAGTATTCAAACTAAGCTTGAGTACGATGCGTATAATCATCTAACATCTGTTAAGTATCCTAATGGAATTATCAAGGAGTTTGTCTATTCAAGAGAGGGGGATGCGACCGTGATGCCTGGTGTTTCACAGTATCGTTCTGTTATTACCTCAGAAAAAACAAAGAATTACCAAGGAAAATTGGTTTCTCAATTGAACTATAAGTATGGTGTAGCTGATATTATTAGCTCAGATCAGTCGCATAATTACAGTGGGTACCCGGATTTTAAGAGCAGTAACGGTGACCCGTTGCTTGAAAATCACGCTAAAGCAATGAATTATTATTATGAAGTTGCTATTGAGAGTGTTGTTGGAGGTGAACTTATATCTCGTACAGTTATGCGATACGATAGCATGCATCGACAGGTTGATGAGGCTTTATATGTATATAAGAACAACAAAGACAAGATTTTGCTGGATAAGTCATCTGCACATTATCCGTATGTGGCAGGAAGTTTGGAACCAAAAGATTTTCCAAAGAATTATCAACTTCCAAACTCAAATGAGTCAATAACTTGCGATGTGATTATGGGCAAGTGCAGTGGTCAATATCAAAAGCATAACAAAGCAGAATTTAAATACAATGATTATGGTCAGAAAATTCAATCAGATAGCTATTATTATGATACTGCGAGTGAGGATTATCATTTATTGACAACAGAGCAGGTGAGCTATGATAACCCCAATGAGCTTGGAGATCAGCAAAATGCGTATGGGTTAGTTCTTTCTAGTGTTATAAGTGATAAAGATCAAGCTAGGAACTTGCTTCAATCATCACAAGGCTTCGCAACAGCCAACAAGTTAACTGGAGATCATAAATCTATTGAATCAAGTATTGATAATAATCGAGAGGTTAACTACAAATATGACAATTATGGTCGTGTGATTAGTGCACTGTATCAGCCACTTGATGCAAATGGTAGCTATGAATTAGCATCAACTTATGAGTCGTTGGGTGGTGGTAAAATACAAACTATTACGTTTAGAAATAATCACGCTATAGGAGCAAGTATTTCTGATCAAGTTATGGGTGTTGTGGATCAGCAAACAGATATAGTTGAGAATAAATCTGAGGTAATTTATGATGCCTTAGGTAGAAAGATAGAAGAACGTTTATCTGTTAATCCTTCGTTAAATACGAAAAAGCCAGTATTAACTGCTGTGCAACCATATGTGAAAACATATGAATATCAAATGATCTCTGAGGGAGGTGTTTTTGTAGATCCACAGGCAAATGCGCAAATACCAGCAAATGTTGTTATCGTTAAAGATGAGACCTCTGGAATGATTATCTATCAATACAGTGATGAATTTGAACGCAATATTGCAACAGGTAATAATTATGATTATCTTAATGACACATATCTTGATCATATGACACAGATTACTCAAAGAAATTATTACGATGATATGGGTAGGCTTATTTATTCACAGGATGAAAGAGGTCTAAAAGTCTATCCAATTTATGATGAATTTGGTCAAAAAATTGGGCAATCAAACCCAGACGGTAGTGCTGATATTGGTATTATTGATTTGGCAAACAATCGTAAAGTAAGTATGCATTTTGTTTCAGATGGAGTCACTAAAACATATTCATCTTTAACGCATATTGCAGGAGCTGATGTACCCGCTGGCAGTAAACTGCAAAGTATTAGCGTGAGTATGAATGATGATAAAGGAAGCAAAGGTTATAGCTATTCTTTGGCAGCAGATGCGGATGCTCAACATGTTAGTTTGGGTGGCGATGGTAGTCTTACTTATAAAGCAGTTTATGATGAAGCTTTGCAAGCAGAGCTTAGCCAGTTAATCAAGACTTGGAACAAGCCGCTTGAGAAATCGACAGCAGGTTACCAATTGCAAGATGCGCAAAAGGCAGCAATTGGTTTTGTCGATAATGCAATCAAAAAGAATGCTTACCTCTCAAGCTCATATGCAGAGTATGATAGTTGGGGAAATGTGATCAAAGCGGTAGATAATAAAGGTGTTGAGACATTGTATTTTTATGACAATGTCAGAACGAAGGATAGTGATGGCAATGAACACTGGGGGCGCTTGATAAAGACAATTACACAATATGCTGATGATGTCGAGCTTACAAATTCAGATCGAAGCAAAACGATGGAATATACCTATGATGAAATGGATCATCTAACAGAAGTGAGCATTACTGCTGATGGTCGTACAGTAGTGTTAGGCAATCGAGTTTATGATAGAAACGGTAATCTAACATCAGAAAGTTCAAATGGTGTAACCGTTATTAGACAGTATGATAAAGCCGGAAATGTTGTTGAAAAACATCTGCAAAATGGCACGGTAATTTTTAATGAGTATGATGCTAAAGCTAATTTAATTCATAGTAAAGTAGTGCTTAAGGATGGTACGGTCGAAAGTCAAACCAGTTGGGCTTTTGATGAAAAAACAAATGATTTAATCGCAGTGAATCATGAAAATTTTGTATCTGCTGGCAAAGAAGATTATTATAAAGATGACTTGCTATTTGAGTACTATAATAGCGGTCAACTAAAGGCGAAGTATTTTGATGATAACAAAAGCATTAGCTATAGCTATGATCAATATGGACAAGTCTCAAGTGTGACAGATATTCAAGGCAGTAAAACAGAATATAGCTATGACACATTAGGTCGAGTTAATAAGATTGACATGAAAAATAATGCAGGAATATTACTAAAATCAATCACGGTTAATTATGATGCTCAAGGTCGAATCATTACAAAAGACTCGCATGATGGCTTGATTAAAGTAATGCATTATAACGATCAAGCAGCGGATGCAACACTCTCACAAAGAAATGGTGCGCTTAATGGCATGGACTATCTACTAAATGGTAATCAGTTATTAAAATTAACTTATACCTACTACGATGATGGCAATTTGGCGTTGAAAACCCGCCAACAAAAAGAAGGCTTCGCAAGCGAGCAGTATATCTATGATCTAAGTAATAACCTGCAGGCATACACTTGCAAAGGAGAGCTATGCCCTCGTGATCAAGAAGGTCATATGATTTTATCTCAGCGTTATACGTTTGACTTTATCAACAATATTCTCTCTGAAAAGACTGAAACTAAAGACTAGTGGCATCTGTTATTAGTTCATATTCATATGTTTTTGGGCTGTTAGCAAACAATGTGAGCCTATCGAATAAAAATACCCATTAAGGAAAAACAATGAGAATCAAAACAATTATATTATCGATTTCTGCTATGCTATGTGGCAGTGCGAATGCAATTACGTATATGTCAGAGTTATATAGTCAAGGCGCCATTCAACAGGTTACTATAGGTGAAATTATATGTAATAACTCAGATAAACATCTAGTTGGTGGCGTATATGATGCACCTGCTTATAGCTGTCAAAAAGTTTCCAAAAGTAAATTTAAAACTGAAGGAATTACGTTACTTAATCCGATCAGTCTAAATATATGGAAGCATACTCATGCCTATGTTTTCGGTAAAGATTACTTTTTAAACGGATATTTTAGTAGCTCAAATCATAAAATTGCAGATACGACTCATATCAATACGGTTGAAAATACAGCAACACATTTTTGGGCAACATTAACTTATAGTAATTATACTACTCAAGGATTTAGCTCATATACCAGCATAATCCCTTTAATATATGTTAAAGATTTATCAGAAAGATCACTTCCTAATTGTGTTGCAGGATCGCCTTGTAGTAGCGCTAGCATTGGGGCTACAGGTCAGTATTTAAATATGCCAGTGACGGGAAATGTTGATTTAACACAAAATCAGCAGCATTGGCAGTATATAAGAGATAATCTTTTTACCATCGAGAAACTTGGTGCAGATGTCGAGAATGGGAAGACAGCTAATACGTTATATCGCATTCATTATCATTCGCATATTTTATATACACATGGCTATGCAATCGCACGTTTTAATTATTATCTTAATGGTCAAGCGTATTCAGTTTACCCATTAACCGGTTATACGAGTAGTCAATATGATACAGGGAATATGTATGCAGGAGAAAGAAATGATCTAAACAGTTTATCTGTCACAGAATTTGATAATATGGTTACGGATAACTATTCAGCAGGTATTATTATGCCTAATTTTGATATTTATGGCACGGGGAGTTGGGGTAAGGTATGGTACACACCAAATGACTTTTCGTGGACGGTATCATTGCCTGACAGTAAGGATATTCGCAAAGAGTTAAAGATAGTCACTCATTTCTATAATTTGTCTGATGAAATGCTTTATGCCAAGAAAGACGTCGATAAACTTGAAGATTGGCAAGTTATTTGGAAGCCTGAAAATAGTGCTCTCATGCAAAGTTATGCCTTAGGGATGTCCGCGCCAGAAGGTGAATATGTCAATCAATGCACAAAAATACATTGGAGTGATTCAGATAATATGTTGTCAGCACTTTGTGCTGTAGATTTATCATTACCTAACGGTGATTATAAAGACCACGTTCAAAATATTCGTTGGATAACAACAAGTAGTGGTGATAAAAAGTTGATTGCAGATGGTAAATATAATGAGGTGGATTTATATTATACGGCTGAGTGTGCAAGGGACTCATTAGTGCACTATCGTGAATATTGGGTTGGAGGAGATTTATTGCCACGTAAATTAAAGAGTGCCTTGTATTGTGATAATGGTGGTGAGAACTTACAAATTTCTTATTTACAATACAATAAATGCACTCCAGGCTCTGAGGTAAAAGCAGTTGATGGACAACTGCAATGTGCTATGCCAATTAAAATAACAGGCATAAGCCTCTATGGCAGTTCGCTAACAGCATATGCAACCGGTGTGAACGCGACAGGGGTGTTAGTGCAATTAAGGTATCGTGATGCCGAAGGAGATGAGCGTATTTTATCCCCTCAAGACTATCCGCAGGAATATCGCAAGATAGTGTTTTATCGTGGCAGCGAATTTGTGGGGAGTGAACTCAGGCTTAAAGGTTTGCTATCAGCTGATATTATAAATGATAATTTTGCTGTAATTTCATCAGATAATCAGCCTATTACGATGTCTAATGGTAAAGAGTCAATAGCACCACTTTATCGTGCGGCAAGCGATGCTTCATTAAGAGCATATCTATCCGCAGATAATACTCAAAATGAATATGCTTTGTTTTATTTGTATGCTTATGGAAAATTGCCTATGCAAGAGAAACTATATGCATATTATAATAATGGTTTGCCTGTAAGAATGGGTGCGAACACGATGGAGATTCCCGTTAATGTAGTTGACCAAGAGAAGCTGACGGTATCTCCATCATATGCAGATAGTTCGTCTTCATATATTTCTATAGGATCTAATCATAGTAACTTAATAGTTAATAACTACTTGGCTAAAAACTCTAATTATGGATTAATCCGCTTGCAAGATGATAGCTATGCAGTGTCAGCAATTGTTGCCTCAGGACAAGGAGCTCTTGATAAAAAAGGCTTGGCATTTACAAACTATTTTAATAACTCGCCATTAATATATTGGCATGGCGCTGAGTTTAATGATTACTATAATTTTGGCTATTGGAAGGCTCAAAATGAGTTGACATCGTTAGATCGCAATATGAGGTTAGCTGGTCTTATGATAAAGCTTTCGGTTAGCGCGGACAAAGTAAGTAGCACTGTGAAACGTTATCCATTATTCAATGAGGTTGGTGAGAATAATTTAATCTCTCAAGGACTTTTAAATAACAGCATTAATTAATTTTATATTTGGGACTGGGGGATTTTTATGAAAAAGAAACTGTGGTTATTATCTTGTGTAAGTTTACCGTTGTTTGGATTTGGTCAAAGTTATGAATTCAGGAATGTATTTGATGATACAGCGCCAACTAGGTTGTTGTCTCACACAATAATAAAACATGCGGCAGTAAATGATACAACGGTATTCTCGTATGACGCGTTGGGTAATTTGACTAATGATGAGTTGGGGAATCAGCTGCGTTACAATGGCTTAGGGCAAATGGTTGACTTTACTTCTGTTAAGGGAGATGCGCTAAGTCATTATAGATATAATGGCTTAGCACAGCAATATCAGCAGCAAGTTTATAAAGATCAGCAAATTGACACAGTTCAACTATATTACAACAGTGGACAGCTATACAATGAGCTAAGCGCTGATGGTGTCAAAAGCTATTATTATGGTGAAGGTTTAGAAGCAGTCTTAGATGATAAAGGTTTATTAAGCTATGTTAATGATCAATCACATAACGTATTGATGTTAGCAAAGGTTAATAATGGACAAATTGTATTGTCACATAACTATGTCTATAGTCCGTATGGTATTAGTTATGATTTAAATAAACCATCAGAGCAAGTAAAACTATTGGCAGATAATGCGATAGGCTTTAATGGTGAGCGCACAGATCGCGTTACTGGCTATCAACACTTAGGGCAAGGCACACGTGCGTATAACCCTATTCTTCATCGTTTTATGCAGATGGATGGTGTTGGATATAGTCCATTTGGTCAAGGTGGTTTAAATGGTTATGCTTATGGACTAAATAATCCTATGATGAATTTTGACCCCAGTGGGCATTTCTCAATAACAGACTTATTTCCACACGATGGCATCGGTTGGGGGGTATTTGCAGGTGCTATGATTGCATCAGCTGCCTTGGGTGCGGTGACTGGAGGAGCAGGTATGGTAGGATCATCAGCTCTTTTTGCCAATATGATTGGTGGAGCAGCAATTAATGGTGGTGCTTATACTGCGGAAACCTTTGCTAGAGGTCAAAGCTTTAGTTATGCAGCGCTTGGCATGAATGTAGGGCTAGGGCTTGCGATGGATGGAATTGGGTTTGCTGTAGGCAAAGTTTATAAAGGAAGACCTAAACTCCGTAATGATAGATCGCTAGTAGAAGGAATAGGGAGTGATCAGTCAGGGGCTGTTATTCCTAAGACTGAACCTAGGAGAGAGAACGGTCAGTTATCGTTTTCAATAACTGAAGCTAATCCTAGTTATGAACAAACGTTGATAGATTTAAACAGAAACCCAGAATGGTACGAGAATTGTCCAATAATTCAAAACATGATGAGTACTGAACAATGGAAGTCTTATAAGCAGAATCAGGAATTAACAAACGACATCACTAATCTTGCTCAGAAAACTATTACATCTCCTTATCTTTATATGCACCAAGGTGTTCCAGGGGGAGTTTATGAACACACACATCGATTATTCAATGATCCCTCATATGTACTTAATAGCTCGGAGTCACAACAATTAAAATTTTCCCTAATGGAAGGTGGTTTTATTGCGAATCTTTCTCACACTTACCGCCATACTGATGATTTGCAGTTATTATATGAAAAGAAATTGGTCCGCAGAAAAATTCTCGTGACAGCGGATGTGAAAGTTCAGGTGCTTGAAGAATCTCACATGAAATATAATGTGAATTATAATATTGCTTATTATGAGTAAAGTTGCTTGGTATATGTTTATATTAAGTGCATAACCTGTCTAAAGTAAAGATGGCAAAAGAGATTATATTAAAAAAAGAGGTTGATATAATGAGTCCAAATTATTTTCGGTTATTATGTTCATTGAGCTATATGATTATCCCCATTATGAGTTTGGGAATGACTACGGAAGTTAACTATAGATATGACAGGTCAAATCCAGCCAAATTAGTAGCTTATCAGCAGAATGCTTTAGGAAAAAGTAGCTTAAAAATCGATTTCAACTATGATGCATTGGGTAATTTGACCAATGATGAATTGGGGAATCAGCTGCGTTATAACGGATTAGGACAAATCGTTGGCTTTGAGTTTGCTAGGGGGAGTGTGCTAAGTCATTACCGGTATAATGGCTTAACACAGCAATATCAGCAGCAGATTTATAAAGATCAGCAAATTGACACAGTTCAGTTATATTATAACAGTGGACAATTATATAATGAGTTAAGCGCTGATGGTGTCAAAAGCTATTACTATGGTGAGGGCTTGGAAGCAGTTTTAGATGATGAAGGTTTATTAAGCTATGTTAGTGATCAATCACATAACGTATTGATGTTAGCAAAGGTTAATAATGGAAAAATTGTATTGTCACATAATTATGTGTATAGCTCATATGGTATTAGTTATGATTTAAATGAATCATCACAACAAGTAAAACTATTAACAGATAACGCGATAGGCTTTAATGGTGAGCGTACAGATCGAGTCAGTGGCTATCAACACTTAGGGCAAGGTACCCGTGCTTACAACCCTATTCTTCATCGCTTTATGCAGATGGATGGTGTTGGATATAGTCCATTTGGTCAAGGAGGTTTAAATGGTTATGCTTATGGCTTAAATAATCCTGTAATGAATTTTGATCCCAGTGGTCATTTTAGTTTCCCATCATGGTTAAACTACACGTTGGCAGGTGTAGGGATTGCTGGTGCATTATTTTCAGGAGGTGCGTCACTATCGTTAACTGGTTCTGCCTTTGCAGCAGCTGAGTTTAGTGCATTTTTAGGTCTTGCTAGCGGAGTATCTGATATTGCTGTTGAGGCAACACATGGTAATAATCAGACACTAAATAAAGTCGCTTTCGGTTTAGGGGTTGCATCAATTGCTTTTGATTTATATGGGGGAAAACGTTTTCTAAAAATGGGAGCAAAATCTGCAAGCAATAGAAATAAAAGGGCTTTTTCTAATCTCAGTAATGATGAGCACAACCTACAGATTGCAATACAGCAAATGCAAAATGATATTGCTGCAAATAGATCAGGTGGAAATCCTCTGCCTCCCTTTGGCGCTACGGATCTTTTAGTTACACAAATGCAGCATATTGAAGTGAAGTTGGATGAATATATACAAACAAAACGACGTCAAGGTCAAATTATTGGTAACTTTAGACAGAGCCAACCAACTCAACCTGAAGTTGTTGATACTTTAATAGCAAACCATAAATCTAATCTAGAAAATCTATATGACCAAATTGTGCAAAATGTATACCATGCAAGAAATGCAAGCTCAAAAGCTATAATGGAAATTGAAAATGTTAAATCTGTTGATGCAACCCGTCTGAAAAATTTAGCGCTAACACATCAGTTTGCACTAAATGACTATCTGGCTGTAAACTCAGAAATAGCAATGTCTGGACTGTCAGCAGAAAAACTTAGTCAACTACAGACTCATGCAAACGATTTGGTTGAAATTAGCAAAAAAATGATTGAACCATTTAAAACAAGACCAAACTTTTATACTCTATTAGCTAATTATGAGTAACTTCAAGATCCAAGCTTTTAAATGTATAAGCTTAAGGATAAACCTCACTGGTTTTGAGTAGTTGCAAATTGTAGCCATCCGCTATAATTTGCTTGTTTGAAAATGCTGTTTTAGCATGTACCCCACCTGGTTTTGCCGTATTATTAAGCCAAGCAAGCGCCTCTTTGGTCTGCTGTTGTGAAAGCATAGCTTCTTGTGATATTGCAGCACGAGCAAAACCTTGTGTGTTTTTTATGTTATGAAGATTAAAAGTCGTGAACTGTGTTTCGACAGTAGAGTATGGTGACGCGGTTAACACACCATTTTCATTTTCAACAGAGAGAATTGGCTTCCAATAGTAAACGGCATTGTTTAAGTCTGATAATGATACCCAGAGTGTTGGGGACACAGCGCCACTAAGAGGTGTAATATCGGTATATATTAGGCCTAATGCAGAGTCAACAGCAACTTGCGGTGAGGTTGGGGCTGGCGAGAATTTAGCAAACTCATAGGTTCTGGCAAGTCTGCTAGGTGGCGTATAGTCACCAGGTAAGCCAGTGAAGCCAGAGCCATTCATGATCAGTCCGTCGACTTTAGTATTATTGTTTCCATTATATAATTTGTCATATTTTTTTACATTGTGAATATGCCAATCATACGATGGAGTGTTTGTAACTGTTGACATATTAAAATTAGGATACGTTTTTTCAGCCTTTTGCGCAAAATTAATGTAGCGTTGGGTGGAGTTAGTCCCAGCTAGATGCATATATGCTATTGACTGTCCTTTTATCCACTCAATCAGTAGAGAATTGCCATGCTTATCACGAATAATGAGGTGAAGCGGCAGAACAAAGTGTGTGGTTTTACCATTTTGTGTTAGCCCTACAGCATTAGCAACAATTTGAACTTTTTGCAAGTTAGCAAATGCTTCAGGGACATCTTTCGATGTCCCTAGAACATAATTTAGAGTATCCATTGCGCCTAATTCAGGCTTTTTGTTTTTTGGGTCAAAAGTTGGAAATTGAGTAATGGCAGGCAGGTAAAGGTAGCCAGCATAAACGCCTGCTGAATTTATTCCATCAGCTATAATATTAGTGCCAAAGCCTGTTTGTCCTAGAATATCATAGCTGTTTTTCCATTTTACTGGGTTAACTCCAGTACTTTGGTACAAATTAATGTTGCTGACATTTTCAGTGCTGGTCTTTGCATAACCAATTTTATTGCCTGTATTGACCGCAAAGTCCATGGTTCGGGCAACTGCAGTATAGCCATTACCAGTAGATATTACATTCGTGCATGCCAGAGCGTTTGCGCTTAAACAAGCAGATAGTGATAAGCAGAATAAACTTTTAATTTTCATCATAGGTACTTTCCTTAGTTATTATCTCTATTTATGATATATCAAGCAAAAATAAGTGCTTGATCGTTCAATATCGTAGCTTATATGCGAGAGTTTGTCTCTATCACTTACACCATAAAGCGACATTTAAAATCGATATCTTGCTTGAATAATGAGGTGTCATCTTTAGTAAGTACATTTAGCTCATAAGTATCTATAGATTCACCTTTGGATTTGCATGTCCCCTCAAGTAAGTATTGATGATTTTGTAAGTCTGTCATAGTAACCATGGTACTATAAGGCGATTTATTGCTTATCAAAGTAAGTTTTAGGTTATAAGGAAGGTCTGTATTAACGTTCAAATCAAAAGTTTTATAAAGTGAATTATAGATTGAGTAGGTATAGTTGTTGGCAATGTTTGTTGTAATAAGTGCAAGAAATAGTGCGTTTTTATCTTTGTTAAATAAAGGGGTTGACTGAACCAATCCATCATGATCATTCACGATAATTTGCACGTGCATTACGGGGGGGGTTATTAATGCATTAGGCTCTAGATTTAATATTTTAATCTGATATAAGTTAGCAGCATGATGCTCTAAAATACAATCGCCTGAGAGTGGGTTGCCATTAAGATCAACTATGTTGCAGCTTGATTCTTGAGGATCTGGGTAATCTAACTTATTTGCATTATCTATGGTGATGTCATCAAAATTTATGAAACCATTAGAGCTAGCAGATGTGAGGCTTCGATCTATCGAAAAGCCATTAATATCACTAATGATTTTGTTACTGTCATACTTAAAACTTGGAGTGCTCTCATTTACTTTTAATGATGTAACCCATAAAAAATCAGGGTAGTTATTGATGGTTTGTATTAAGTTTAAATTAGGATGAGTTCTGAAATCAAAGCCATTTATATCGCTGAGGATGATGTAATCATCATGTGGATTTTGTTTTAAGATGTTGTTTTGTACATGTGTAAAATAAAAGCTTACATCATAGTTGTCTGATATTTTTGGTAGCTTAGGCTCTTCAGTTATGATTTCTAAAGTGTTTGTCATTAGTTTAAAATCTAGGTGATATATCTGATCTGTAATTTTTGGAAAGGGGATCTCTAATGTAAATCCAGATGAAGGAGTGGCTGGAAAATTATCGCTAAGATCTTCAGCTATTAGCGAAATAGAGTATGAATCTCTATGAGTGTTTGTGTAGATATAATGAGGGACTGAGGCATGAATTTCTTTTTTACCGGAGGATGACTCTACTTGACAAAAACTATCGTCAGCAATGTTGCCATTTGAGTTGTCAATTACCTGGCAGTCATAGATTGCTTCACCTAGTGGGTGGTCATCTGCATCATATACGATGGCGTTAAAACTACCTGATGCGGTAATATCGTTTGGTGATTTAACTGATGCCTCAAACTCGAATTTTTTATCAATCCATCGTATTGTGTTGCTTTGTGGTGTTTGGGCTGCGTTTAATGGTAAAGCATTAAACTGACGATGGATATTTCCAAAAGAAAAATCAATGGATAATTGATAATTTTGAAATCTTCGATTTTCAGGAATTCCAATAATTTCAAGTGTATTGGTGTCGCTGGAATATTGACAACTTACGTTAGCAATTTGAGGTGTTAAGCTACAGGAGCTAATCTGTATGTTATTACTGATAATTTCTAGCCCTTTATTTGTCATCGTGCCTACGCTTGGTGGGTGAGAAAGTGAAAATTTCACTTCACCCTTTTCTGGTAGTGAGTATTGACTATTCCAATATTGATGACTCCACGCAATATAAGGTTCAGAGTCAACAATAATTGGGTAGTGGTTGTGGATGATCTTAATATATTCACTGTTGTTATCATCAGCATCAAATTGCACGATTTTTATATGACCATCTTGATTGGGTGTAACTGGGTTTGTTAATGTGATAGTTTCTGTTGAGAAGCTGACATTACCGTTAGTATTAAATGGGATGGCTACAGATGGCAACTGATCAAAGATTTGTGCATAGAGTTCTTTAAAATGAGTTATCACAGATTCATTTATTGGAGAGGGAATGTTAGCGGCTAAGTATATTTGACTACCACTTTTTACTTCCATTGCCCTGCGGATAGGTTGCTGCCGACTATCGGCAATGAAAAAGTTAACAGGAACTTTTACAGCAATTTTGTCAGGAAAATTTTTATTGATATTTACAATTTTTACAGGATTTCCATTGTTGCTAATATGATCGATTATAATATTCCTATTACCATAAAGGTGAGTGTTTTTTGCTATCTCACTGGTATTAAATGGAATAAATGCAACACCTTTTTCGTTGGTGGTTACTGTTACATAATACGCATGATTTTGATAATTTGTGTTGGCCAATAATGAGCCTCTTGGATTTGAAATGCTACCATCCTCGATGATGGTCTCTTTTAGGGTTATCTCATAAAGGTGCGTACCATTACTAAGACCAGACCTACTAGGCATTAGCTCATGTATATCAATTGCAATACCGTTGTCTGCTATTTGATCTTCTGTAATGGTTCCATTATGTATTGTATTCGAAGACATTTCGACTGAAATTGTCTGAACGTCATTGTTTTTACTGTTTTCTGTTGAGCCACAACCTAATATTATGCCAACACAGCAAACAGGTATGATATTTTTAATGAGAAATTTTTTATTCATGAGATTTCCTTTTTCGGGTTTGTTCAGGTCAGTATTTAACCATTTTTTATTGATATAAAGGTACTCACATTTTTGCATTGCGCTATCATGTTTTTGCTATGCTAAAGCAATGGGGCTGATTGTGTATGTTAAGAAATTTAATTATGGCGCAAGTAGAAATCTTATCTTCCCGCTGAGTTAAATTTGGCATATTTTTTATTTCCTTGGAAATGACGAGTAGTAATAGGATTAGATTAATGTTTAAAAAGGGATTGCTTATATTGCTAAATTTAAACTTATTCCCAGTGATAGGAATGGCATCAACCGATGAGATAATTTATACATATGGTGTAACAGAGCCAGCAAGATTGATAAATTATCAGCATGTGCGACTGGTGAGCTGTAATCAAAAGGTGACTTTTAGCTACGATCAGTTAGGACATTTAATTAACGACGAATCTGGTAATCATTTGCGTTACAACGGATTAGGGCAAATGGTTGGTTTTGAGTCTGCTAGGGAGAGTGTGCTAAGTCAATATCGTTATAATGGCTTAGCACAGCAATATCAGCAGCAAGTTTATAAAGATCAGCAAGTTGATGTAGTTCAATTATATTACAACAATGGACAGTTATATAATGAGCTAAGCGTTGATGGTATAAAAAGCTATTATTATGGTGAAGGTTTAGAAGCAGTCTTAGATAATGAAGGTTTATTAAGCTATGTTAGTGATCAATCACATAATGTGTTGATGCTAGCAAAAGTTAATAATGGACAAATTGTATTGTCACATAACTATGTTTATAGTCCGTATGGTATTAGTTATGATGTAAATAAATCATCACAACAAGTAACACTATTAACAGACAACGCAATTGGATTTAATGGCGAGCGCACAGATCGTGTCAGTGGCTATCAACACTTAGGGCAAGGCACACGTGCGTATAACCCTATTCTTCATCGTTTTATGCAGATGGATGGTGTTGGATATAGTCCATTTGGTCAAGGAGGTTTAAATGGTTATGCTTATGGCTTAAATAATCCTGTAATGAATTTTGATCCCAGTGGTCATTTTAGTTTCCCATCATGGTTAAACTACACGTTGGCAGGTGTAGGGATTGCTGGTGCATTATTTTCAGGAGGTGCATCACTATCGTTAACTGGTTCTGCCTTTGCAGCAGCTGAGTTTAGTGCATTTTTAGGTCTTGCTAGCGGAGTATCTGATATTGCTGTTGAGGCAACGCATGGTAATAATCAGACATTAAATAAAGTCGCTTTCGGTTTAGGGGTTGCATCAATTGCTTTTGACTTAGGTACCTTAACGGTGAGGTCTCTTAATGCTGCGGGGCGTCAGGGATTAAATCATAGCCTTAACTTAAATCGGATGAGTTATGCTGAGGAAGCGATGATAGAGCCTATGGGTATATCTAATAGCCAAATCGAGAAATTTAGAAACTTAATTGATGAGTCAATAAATACAATGAGTCTTTCATTTTTACCTTATGTTGATCTTGGATATAACAATCAGATAAGAATTTCAATTCATCGAGCGGTTAAGGATGCTTTTTTTACTCATGTTTATGATTACATTAACCAATATAATAAAGATTTCTTGGGGGGACAGTTGACCCCAACAAAACTCACCGAGTTTGTAAATACAATATATAAGCCTGAGAATGTTTCAAGAACTGAACAAATTTTTAAACAGTCAAGAGTCTGGAACCTTTTTACGATATTAGAGGAACCAGACGAACGAAGATATAACCATCTTATTTCTTTGTTAGATAGAGATGCTTATACCTACATTGGTGATGAGTTTGTGTCGGAAGATAATAAAATTTCTATTCCTAGAGAGCGGATCCACAGTATTTACAATAGTGCTTTTGCCCGAGCTCGTCTAATCATGTGGCAAAAAAATAAGGGCGTATTAAGACGTGAAATATATGAGGAAATTGCAGAGTTCTTACCGAAGCCGTATTAGTAGTTTAAAATAAATCCGCCGTAATTTCCTTTGGTAATTTATGTAATCATAATACAATAAAGTACCTGTTTTACTTAAGTTTGAAAGGATCTTGTGTGTCCAATAATTTGTCTTTCTGGCATTTGGTGTTAAATGCTGACATCGTTGTGCAGTTAATTATTTTGATTTTAATCGTAGGCTCTATCTGGTCGTGGGCGATTATGATTCAGCGTTATCAGGTATTGAGGTCTGCCAAAACTGAAGCAAGAGCCTTTGCTAAGCGCTTTTGGTCAAGTGGCAATATCAATAAAGTCTATCAAGAGTTACAACATAATAAACACAAAAACCAAGGATTATCATATCTTTTTAGCTGTGGTTTTCGTGAATTTATGCGTTTACGTAAACAAGGAGAGTTGCATGGTGATGTTGTTTTAGAAGGTGTTGAGCGCTCGATGCGTGTGGCAATGATGCAAGAAAGTGAGAAGCTTGAGCATCAGATTTCATTGTTAGGCACGATTGGTTCGATTGCGCCTTATGTAGGTTTGTTAGGAACCGTATGGGGTATTATGGCATCGTTTACCGCCTTAGGTGGTGTTGAACAAGCGACTTTATCAATGGTTGCACCGCACATTGCTGAAGCGCTTATTGCTACGGCTTTGGGGTTATTTGTGGCAATTCCTGCAGTGGTTGGTTATAACCGTTATTCACGCTTGGTCGATGGTGTGTTGCTTGAGTATGAAAACTTTCAAGATGAATTATGTACTTTGCTTTATCGCGAAGCGTATAAATCTGAGATAAGCGAGGAAGCATAATGCGTCGAAGAAACTCGCGTCGCACTAAACGTAAGGCCATGGTTGAGATTAACGTCGTTCCGTATATCGATGTCATGTTGGTGTTGTTAATCATCTTTATGATTACGGCACCGATGTTAACTCAAGGTGTTAAAGTTGATTTACCACAAGCACAAGCCAAGAAAATCCCGCCTTCTGATCAAAAACCATTGATTGTAACAGTCAATCAACAGGGGCAATATTTTATAAATCGCAATGATGAGCAAAATGCATTAACGGCAAGTCAGTTAAGTGAGCTAGTTGCTACGACTTTAGCGCAAGATAAAGATAAACAGATCTATGTGCGTGGTGATAAAAATGCAAGCTATGGTCAAGTGGTTGAAGCGATGGTATTGCTACAAAAAGCAGGTGTAGCAAGTGTTGGGTTGGTTACTGATGACCCCAAAGAGTAAGCGACGTATTTATGGTCAATAAGTCGAAGCAATCGAGCAAGTTTAGTCAACTGCGAGGATTTATTAAGAGGCTTTATGTGGCTGCAACAGCAACGCCTGAGCGTTTAAGCTTTTGCTATTCTATTTTGCTGCATGTGGCATTAGTGATTGGTTTAATTATTATTGCCAGTGTTTTGCAGACAAAAAAGAACACGCTTAATCTTGCAGGAGGGCGTACTGTTGTCACCTTAAATAGCAAAGAGATTGTTCAGGCAACGGCAATTTCTAGTGAAAGTGTCGATCAGCAAGTGGCTCAATTTGATCAAAAGCAACAGCAACTAAAACAAGAAAAGCTTGCTAAAGAACAACTGCGTCAGCAAAAGATCGAAGCGATTGAAGAGAAGATTGCAACAGCGCATGCTGCGGAGGTAAAGCGTCAAGAGGAATTGAAAGCGGCGGAAATTGCCAAACAAAAAGCATTAGCAGAAGCTAAGTTAAAAGCAGAGGCAGAAGCGCGTGCTAAAGAAATGCAAAAGCAAAAAGCTTTAGCACAAGCAGAAAAAGAAAAAGTAGCAAAAGCAGAGAAAGCGGAAAAAGAAAAACAGGAAAAGGCGTTAAAAGCGCAACAAGAGGCTCAAAAATTAGCCGAAGCCAAGAAAGCTCAAGCAGAAAAAGAGGCGAAAGAGGCAAAAGAAGCAAAAGCAGCAAGAGAAGCAAAGGCAGCTGCAGCGCGTAAAGCCGCGTTAGATGCCTTAAGGCAATCTGCTTTAAATGATTTAAATGCGCAAAGTGCGGAGGCTCACGCGCAAAGTGCAACAGAGAAAGCATTGCAAGCCTATGCTAGCGCCTATAAGGCGAGAATTGAAGCGGTGTGGATAATGGATGATTGTCGCAAAATAAGTGCAGATCATTTGCCAACGGTGATGGTTACTCCAGGGAGTAACCCCACGATTTCAGTTTCTAGCGGTAGTGCGCAGTGTGATCGCTCATTACTACTGGCATTTAAGAATGCACAAGCGCCAAGCTTGCCGCAAGATGCGCGTGCAAGAGAGCTTATTGCACAAGGTATTGATTTTAAATTTGGACAACAAGGGTGATAAATATGCGCAACATAATACGAATATATTGGCTGCTTTTTTTAACATTGATAGTAACCTGCTCAGCGCAAGCGCGTTTGACCATTAATATTACTCAGGGAGTGTCTTCGCAAATTCCTGTGGCAGTGATGCCATTTAATGGTCAAATAATTAAAAATAGTCAGCTGCCAGATGGCATTGCAGCGGTTATTGCTGATGATCTTCGCAATTCTGGGCGTATTGAATCACAAACATCGGGCTTCCCACAACAGATTGATAATGTACAGCAGATCAACTGGTCGAAATGGTCGGCAGATTATGTGCTTATAGGGCAGATTGATAAAAACAATGGGCATTATAATATCACCTATGAGTTAGCCAGTAAGCTTAGTGGCAAGGTATTAAGTGCACGTAAATTTACTAACCTTCAAGAAAGTCAATTGCGACTATTAGCTCATACCATCAGTAATTATATTTATGAGGCGATTACCGGCAGCAAAGGGTACTTTACCTCAAAATTAGCTTATGTTGACGTTGAGAATCCTTATAATGTGAAAAAGGCAGTTTATCAGCTCGTAGTGTCTGATTATGATGGCTTTAATCCACATGTGTTGTTGCGTCAAACCAAAGAACCGATTATGTCACCGACATGGTCGAAAGATGGTAAATATCTTGCCTATGTGAGCTATCACAAGGGGGGCATGGCAATTTATACGATTGGTGTGTATAGCGGTGAGCGTAAGAAGGTTGCTAATTATGAAGGGATCAATAGCTCGCCCGCATTCTCACCAAATGGCACAACTTTGGCAATGGCGCTATCTCAAGGTTATTCTGAGAATACCAATATTTACTTGATGAACTTAAATAATGATAAGTTATATAAGAAATTGACGTTAAACGGTATTAATACCGCGCCAACTTTCTCGCCAACAGGCAAAGAGGTTGCTTTTGTCTCAAATCGTGGCGGTAATCCACAGATTTATACAACGGCTATTGATAGCAAATATCCATCGTCAGAGCGCTTAACATATGGTACAAAACAGGCATTTGATCCGCAATATACGCCAAATGGCCAAAGTATTGTGTTTATGTATCAAAAAGACAGTGGCTCAGGTACACAGATTGCTAAAGTCGATTTAAGAGACAAGAAGATTACGGTGTTAACGCATGGTTCAATGGATTCATCTCCGAGTGTATCACCAGATGGCAATATGGTTATCTATGCACAAGGTCAGCCTTCAGGAGGTGCGAATCTGGCGATGGTGTCGATTGACGGCAAGGTTCAAATTAGCTTACCATCTAACACACAAGGCGCCATTCAGTCACCTGCATGGTCACCGGCTATTTAAAGGTGTGATTTATACAAGACCAATCAAATAAAGAAATAACGAAAAGCTTAAGGAAATACAATGAAATTAAAAATTAAAAAGTCCACTTCTCTGGCAGCAGCAGGCATTTTGTCAGTATTATTGATCGCCGGATGTGCTTCACAGCGTCAAGCACCGATTGAAGGTATTGGTCCTGAGGGAAATGCGGGCATGTCAGCGCATGGTAGTGGTGTGGAAACGAATGCTTTAGGGCAATCAGGTAGTTTAGATAGCCAGAGTATTGCTGATTTACAAAGCCAAATTGCCAATATCGGACAATATACGCCAGCACAACAACAAGCAATGATTGCTGCGTTAAATAGTATGAGCTCATGCAAAACAGTTTACTTTGCCTTTGATAGCACGACCTTGACCAATGATGCTAAAACATGTCTAAATCAAGTAGCGAGTTATTTGTTGAAATATAATCAACCACTGCGTTTGGCAGGACATACTGACCCAAGAGGGAGCGAGAAATATAACCTAAACCTTGGTCAGCGTCGTGCTGATAGCGTGCGTCAATATTTATTGCAACAAGGAGTTAATAGCAATCAGCTATGTACGGTAAGCTATGGCAAATCGCAACCTGTGGCAGCGCCTTCACAGTTCTATGGTGAGATGACAAAAGCCAAAGCACAGCAGCATGCCTATTATTTGGATCGACGTGCGGAGCTTGACTTTGGACAAACGTGTGGTTAATGCATATGTCTCTTTCGTTTAAGAAAACCAAAACTATTGGTATGAGCATATTGGCAATTATTCTCTTGCCTAGTGTCAATTTTGCGAGTGTTGAGTCAGACGTGCAAGCACTGCAATTGCAAACAACTAAATTGAATAATCAAGTGCAATATTTGATTAATCAACAAGCCAATGCAACGAATCAAAACTTCAGTCAGACGTTAGATGATTTGCGCGGCAAGATTGAAGTCAATAGTTATAAGGTAAGCCAACTAAATGATGTGGTATCAACGAAGCTTGCAGCGTTTGAAAAAGAGCTTGAAAGCTTAAAGGCTGAAGTGAATAAACCATCGCCCAAAGAGCTTAAGTTGCAACAAGATAATGCCGCTTTCGATAAGGCAAACAAGGCGCTATTAGCCAAGAACTATAAAGATGCAGAAGGTTTGTTTAAACAGTATCTCAAAGACTATTATAATGGTGAGCACTACTCAGAGTCATTGTATCTACTTGGTCAAATATATCTTATTAATGGTGATATTAATGATGCTTACACGCAATTCAAAACGATTGTAACGCGTTATCCAAAAAGCATCAAAATCGCTGATGCCACTTATGCCTTGGCATTATTGGAATTAAGCAAAGGTAATATGAAGACTGCTAAAACCTATTTACAACGCGTTGTTGACAAATATCCACATGCGGATGTGGCAGATAAAGCAAAAGCACAGCTTACGAAATTGAAATAAGCGTAAGACATCAGAAAAAAGATTGTTTGTCGTTACTCAATAATGCCGCCACCTAAGCAAACTTCACCATCATAAAACACGACTGATTGCCCTGGTGTGATCGCACGTTGTGGCTGATCAAATATGACTTCAACCTTGTCTTTTGTTAGCGTGACTTGACAAGCTTGATCCGCTTGACGATAGCGTGCCTTGGCAGTACACCTAAAGCTATCAGCTGGCGCTTGTCCTTTGACCCAATGCAACTTAATAGCCGTTAAGCTTTGTCTTAATAGTAGTGGGTGATGATGACCTTGAACGGCAATTAATACATTGTTTTCAAGATCTTTCTGTGCGGCAAACCATGGAATTTCAGGGCGGTTTTTAACCCCGCCAATACCCAAGCCTTGACGCTGTCCAATGGTGTAATACATCAAGCCATCATGTCTGCCGATAACAATACCGTTTTCATCATGAATTTCACCGGGTTGTGCAGGTAAATATTGATTTAAAAAAGCTTTGAATTTACGCTCGCCAATAAAGCAAATGCCTGTGCTGTCTTTTTTATTATGTGTGACAAGGTTATGTGCTTCAGCTAGTGCGCGAACCTTTGGTTTTTCAAGCTCACCAATTGGAAATAAGGCGTAGTGTAATTGTTGCTGTCCCAAAGTATAGAGAAAATAGGATTGATCCTTGTTGTGGTCTAAGCCTTTTAATAATTGATGTTCGCCATTTGGCAAGGCTCTTTTTCTGGCGTAGTGTCCTGTGGCGATGTGTGTGCCACCTAGATGTTTGGCATAGTCTAAGAAGGCTTTAAATTTAATTTCTTTGTTGCATAGAATATCAGGGTTTGGCGTGCGCCCGGCTTTGTATTCCTCTAAGAAATATTCAAAGACGTGATCCCAGTATTCTGCTGCAAAGTTGATTTTGTTAAATTCAATACCAATACTTTGACAAATGCTTTGGGCATCTTTGATATCTTCTTCGGCTGAGCAAAACTCGTCATTGTCATCCTCCTCCCAGTTTTTCATAAAAACGCCTGCGACATCAAAGCCTTGTTCTTTGAGTAATAAGGCGGCAACGGATGAATCAACGCCACCGGAGACACCGACAATAATTTTCTGTGACATAAGCTCTAAAATGATCAAAAAATAATGCGGCTATTGTGCCGTGATTTATAAAAATTTGCAAAAAATAACTTTTCTCTTGCACTCATACATTGCGCTCCCACGCAAACCTGATGGAAATTAAAACATAAGGTGTTTGAAGTGAATGATAAAAAGCAAAATAAGGGTATTAGTTAAAAGAATACCCAAATGCTTTCTACCTATCGTTCCCTGAGCAAAGTCGAAGGGAGTGATAAGATAACAATGGCTTCGACTAACGCTCAGCCAACGGCGTCAATCGTACTCTGAACTTAACTCAATGCTTGTGCTAAAACGGCAGCTTTATCGGTTTTCTCCCAAGTAAAATCAGCATCTTCGCGACCAAAATGACCATAGGCAGCCGTTTTTTGATAAATAGGGCGTAGTAAATCAAGCTGATGCGTGATGGCATAAGGGCGTAAATCAAAATGCTCAAGAACAAGCTTCTCAATAATATGATCATCTAATTTGCCTGTACCAAAGGTATTAACCATAATCGATGTTGGATTAGCAACACCAATGGCGTAAGACACTTGAATTTCGCATTTGTCCGCTAAGCCACTAGCGACGATATTTTTAGCAATATAGCGACCCATATAGGCAGCTGAGCGATCAACCTTGGATGGATCTTTGCCGGAGAATGCGCCACCGCCGTGATGTGCTGCTCCGCCATAGGTATCAACGATAATCTTGCGTCCCGTTAAACCGCAATCACCAACAGGACCACCAATAACGAATTTACCTGTCGGGTTAACAAAATATTTGGTTTTGTCTGTTATCCATTCTTTAGGCAATACCGGTAAAATAATTTCTTCAATGACTGCCTCTTTGATTACATTTTGTCGAATCTCAGGAGCATGCTGTGTTGAGATAACAACGGTATCAACGGCAACAGGCTTGCCATTGACATAACGCAATGTTACTTGCGATTTGGCGTCAGGGCGTAACCATGAAAGCGTTTTATTCTTGCGCAAGAATGCTTGGCGCTGCATGAGTTTATGTGAGTAATAAATGGCAGCGGGCATCAGTGTTGGGGTTTCATTGGTGGCAAAGCCAAACATTAAACCTTGATCTCCAGCGCCTTGATCTAATGGATTAGAGCGATCAACGCCTTGCGCAATCTCAGGTGATTGTTTACCAATGGCATTAATAACCGCGCAGCAGTTACCATCAAAACCCAAATCATCTTTATCATAACCAATATCAATAACAACGTTTCTGACGATTTCTTCGATATCAACCCATGCTGAGGTGGTAATCTCACCAGCAACAAGTGCCATGCCCGTTTTAACCAGTGTCTCGCAAGCAACACGTGCGTTTTTATCTTGAATTAAAATAGCATCTAAAACTGCATCAGAGATTTGATCGGCAATTTTATCCGGATGCCCTTCAGATACGGATTCAGAGGTAAATAAAAAATTATTTGCCATGAGAGGTTTCCTTTTATGTTTGTTTTGTACAAGCTAAAAGGCTTCTAGAGGAAAAATCTATAGAAACGCTTTAGCGGTGTTGTTTTATGTCGCCCGCAAGTTGTTTTTAAATCAGCGACAGTGTAATGACAGTTAGTTATGCTAACGCTAACAAAATGTGCTGTCAAAATATTTAGGAGTTTTTTTGGTTGTGGTTTTGTATTTGCTCAAAACGACTGAGCGCACCCTGAGCATAAGTCGAAGCGGGTCTGTGCCTACAATAATATCTAGTTTAGGCTTCGACTAACGCTCAGCCAACGGTGTCAATTGTGCCCTGAGCGCAAGTCGAAGGGTATTGGAAGAATTTATTTAGCTTGATCAATAATTTCTTGAAGCTCACCGTTTTCATGTAACTCAAGAACAATATCGCATCCGCCAATGAGTTCACCATTAACATAAAGCTGTGGGAATGTTGGCCAGTTAGCATATTTTGGTAATGTTGCCCGAATTTCAGGGTTCTCTAGGATGTTAACAAAGGCAAATGGCTTGCCACAGGCTTGAAGGGCGGCAACAGTGTGAGCTGAGAAACCGCATTGTGGCATTTTAGGTGTGCCTTTCATGTAAAGCAGAATGCTGTTTTCTGCAATTTGTGATTTTATTGTTTCGATTACTTTTTCTTCATCAAAGTTGTGATTTGTATGCATTATTGTTTCCTTATTATTGTCTAAACTTGAAAAGATACAGGATTAGTATTATATTGCGCGTACATCATATATCAGTTTCTAAATTTTGGTCAACCGACAAGGAGCAAGAAATGTTTGAATTACCATCGTTACCATACCCTAAAAATGCATTGGCACCCGTGATCTCTGAGGAGACAATCGAGTATCATTATGGCAAGCATCATCAGGCGTATGTAACTAACCTAAATAACTTATTAAAAACAGATGAGTTTAAGTCTTTTGCCGGTAAATCATTAGAAGACGTCATTTTAACCTCAAAAGGTGGTGTCTTTAATAATGCCGCACAAATTTGGAATCACACGTTTTACTGGAATTGCTTAACACCAAATGCTAAAGCAAAACCAGAGGGCGCTTTATTGCAAGCGATTGAGAAAAAATTTGGCAGCTTTGATGCCTTCAAAGAAGCATTTAGCAAAACAGCGGTCACTACTTTTGGTTCTGGCTGGGCATGGCTTGTAAAAACGAAACAAGGTGAGCTTGAGTTAGTAAGTACCAGTAATGCAGCGTGTCCATTAACCGAAGGTCACACACCACTTTTAACCTGTGATGTATGGGAGCACGCTTACTATATTGATTATCGTAATGCGCGTCCAAAATATGTTGAAGAGTTCTGGAGCATTATTAATTGGGACTATGTTGCTAAGCAGTTTACAAAGTAGGCAGCAGTAACTTTACCCTAAGTCAATTCGATAGCGTTATTCAATTTTGTAATACTTGGCAAAATCATAAAACTTCTATAGAATTGATCGGCTTTTGAACTTTGGAGAATATGTATGGCACGTGTAACAGTTGAAGATTGTTTAGAGAAAATCGATAGTCGTTTTGAGTTAATAGTTTTAGCATCAAAAAGAGCACGCTTCCTAAGTCTAAGTGGTCAAGAGCCACGTGTCGACTGGGACAATGATAAGACAACGGTTGTTGCTTTGCGTGAGATTGCTGATGGCAAAATAAACAAAGTAGAAATCCGAGCTGAACAGGAATATTAAAAAGATTAATAAAAATAAAAAATATTGATTTTAGGCGTTGACTTTGATTTTTTTAACCCTATAATCTCATCTCGTTCTCGGGTGCTTAGCTCAGCTGGGAGAGCATCGCCCTTACAAGGCGAGGGTCGGGGGTTCGAACCCCTCAGCACCCACCAGAGATTTAAAAGGCTTCCAGTTGGGAGCCTTTTTTGTTTGTGTCACATAATAGTGCTTGAGTTTTAAGCTGCTATCTGTGACAATAGCGCGGCTCTTTGCTGTTGCCCTTATATTCAAGGTGCGCAATAGCTTATCGAGAGTAGATACGATAAACCGAAAGGAGTAAAATTATGAAACATTATGAAATCGTGTTCATGGTTCACCCTGATCAAAGCGATCAGTTACCAAACATGTTGCAAAAATACCGTGAAATCGTTGAGTCTAGAGGCGGTAAAATTCACCGTTTAGAAGACTGGGGACGTCGTCAACTTGCTTATCCAATCGCTAAGCTTCATAAGGCGCATTACATTTTGATGAATATCGAGTGTGATACCGAAGCGTTGAACGAGTTAAATGAATCATTCAGATACAATGATGCGATTCTACGTCGTTTAGTGCTTAACCAAAACGAAGCGATCACTGAGCCGTCAATCATGATGGCAAAAGATGAGAAAAAAGAAGTTAAAGAAACAAGCGAAGCTGCTGAGTAAGGAGATAAAAGATGCGTCCAAATCGTCGTCGTAAAGTATGTCGTTTTACCGTTGAAGGCGTTAAAGAGATCGACTACAAAGATTTAAATACATTGAAAGGCTATGTCACTGAAACTGGCAAAATCGTTCCAAGTCGAATCACAGGTACATCGACTAAGTATCAACGTCAACTTGCTAATGCCATCAAAAGAGCAAGATTTTTAGCGTTGATCCCTTACTGTGATCGTCACTTTAACTAATCTTTAAGTTTAGAGGTCTTTGACAATGCAAGTTATTTTAAAAGAAAAAGTAGAAAACCTAGGCACGCTAGGTAGTGTTGTAAATGTGAAGCCAGGTTATGCGCGTAACTACTTAGTGCCTTATGGCAAAGCAGTTCAAGCAACTGAAGCAAACATTGCTGCTTTTGAAAAGCAAAAAGCAGAATTACAAAAATTAGAAGCTGAGCGTTTAACAACGGCTAAAGCGAAAGCTGAGAAAATCTCAGGTCAAGTATTCACAATCAAAGCAGCTGCTGGTGATGGTGGTAAACTATTTGGTTCTGTTGGGACTAAAGAAGTTGCTGATGTTATTGCTGCTGCTGGTGTTGAAGTTGAAAAACGTCACGTACGCATGCCAGAAGGTATCATCCGTTCATTGGGTGAGTACGAGCTATCAGTTCACTTGCACTCAGATGTTGATGCCGATATCAAATTGGTTGTTATTGCTGAATAATTACGTAATTATTCACTAACTACAACTGCTATTACACTTAAGCCGCATATTTTGCGGCTTTTTTGTTTTTTAAGTAACTAAAATGTCACGGATAGATTGCCATAGCAAAAGCTGTGAAACAGCGGTGAAGAAAATTATAAAATAAAAATCGCCAATTGCCTTTCACAAAAATTTCTTTAGAATAAGGTAACCTCGGACAACGTGAAATTTCAATGATTAATCATCGCGAGCAATTCAAGCATATTCAAAAAGTTTTACTATTAGGTTCTGGCGGAATCCGCATCTCACAAGCAGGTGAGTTTGATTATTCCGGATCGCAAGCCATCAAGGCATTAAAAGAAGAAGGCATCAAAGTCATTTTGGTTAACCCCAATATTGCGACCATTCAAACTGATCCTGGGATGGCGGATGAGGTTTATTTTGAACCATTAGATTTGGCGCACGTGACGAAAATTATTGAGAAAGAAAAGCCCGATGCGATCATGCTAAGCTTTGGTGGGCAAACGGCGTTAAACTTGGGTCTTAAACTCGAAGAAAAGGGTATTTTAGCACTGCATAATGTCAAAGTGCTAGGCAGTTCAGTGCAAACGATCAAAGAAGCTGAAGATCGCGGACTTTTCAAAGACAAGTTAGATGAGATTAATGTTAAAACTGCTAAAAGCTTTGTCGCGACAACATTAAAAGACGCCATTATTGCGGCTAAGGAAATAGGTTTTCCATTGATGATGCGCTCAGGTTTCTCATTAGGTGGCTTGGGCTCAGGGATTGTTAGAACGGAAAGCGAGCTTAAGCATCGAGTTACTGAAGTATTAAATGCTACCTCACAAGTATTGATTGAAGAGTGTTTGCTAGGATGGAATGAGTTTGAATATGAAATTGTGCGTGATATGGCAGGCAATGTGCTCACCGTGTGCAATATGGAGAACTTTGATCCGATGGGGATCCATACTGGTGAAAGTATCGTTGTTTCACCATCGCAGTCCCTTAACAATGAAGAGTATCATCGCTTACGTAAGATCGCGATTGATGTGGCTAATCACTTTGAGATTATCGGTGAGTGTAATATTCAATATGCGTTTAATCTTGAGACTTCAGATTATCGTGTGATTGAAATCAATCCACGTCTGTCACGTTCATCGGCTTTGGCATCAAAAGCGACAGGCTATCCACTAGCTTTTATCGCAGCGAAATTGATTTTAGGCTATAACCTGCATGAATTACAAAATGCGGTAACCAAGAAAACGTGCGCTTATTTTGAGCCAGCCCTTGATTATATCGTTGTTAAGATTCCACGTTGGGATACGCATAAACTCAAAAAAGCAGAGCGCTTTATCGGTACTGAGATGAAATCGGTAGGGGAAGTGATGGCGATTGGTCGATCATTCCCTGAAGGCTTACAAAAAGCCGTTGGTATGCTCAATATTGGTGCGGCAGATTTATCGGACTATCCTTTTGATATTCCTGATCTTGAGCTTGAAATTGAGCGCGCGACTGATCGCAGGATCTTTGCGTTACATCGCTTTTTTGTGCAAGGTGGCGATATTGAGAAAGCCTATCAGTTATCAAAGATTGATAAGTGGTTCTTAAATCATATGCATACCATTGCTGAGATGGAAAACCGCTTAAAGAATTTAAAAAATCCACTGACGAAAGAGTTGTTAAAAGAAGCTAAAAAGCTTGGCTTTTCTGATAAATCGATTGCGCGTTTTCGTGAGATGGATGTACAGGCTTTACGCGCTTGGCGTATCTCACAAGGTATTGTGCCTTATGTTAAACAAATCGACACCTTAGCAGGTGAGTTTGAAGCAGAAACCAATTACTTATACATGACATATCACGGGATTGAGCATGATGTGAAACCGTCTGAGATTGAGGCAAGCTTAATTATTGGCTCAGGTCCTTATAGTATCGGTTCATCAGTTGAGTTTGACTGGTGTGGCGTGACGACTGCTCACACTTTAAAGAGACTCGGTGAGTCGCCAATTATTATTAACTCAAACCCTGAAACGGTATCAACCGATTATGATGAGTCTGATCGTTTGTACTTTGAGCAACTAACCTTTGAACGTGTGCAGGATATTGCTGATTTTGAAAACCTAAAGGGCATCGTTGTTTCTGTAGGTGGGCAAATTGCCAATAACTTGGTTGTCCCATTGGCAAGAGCAGGTTATCCAATTTTGGGCACTTCACCGCAGAATATTAACAAAGCAGAGAATCGTGCGATTTTCTCAACGATGTTAAATGATTTAGGCATTGACCAACCAGAATGGCAATCGGTGACAACGCTGGAAAAAGCCAAAGAGTTCTCAGATAAGGTTGGTTATCCAATTTTGGTGCGTCCATCATATGTATTATCAGGGGCGGCGATGAATGTAATCTACTCAGAAGATGCGCTTGAGCAATACTTGGCAGAAGCAACCTCTGTGTCACCTGAGCACCCTGTGGTTATTTCAGATTTTATCAATAATGCTAAAGAGCTTGAAATGGATGGCGTGGCTGAGAATGGTGAAATTGTCATTTATGCGATTTCTGAGCATGTTGAGAACGCAGGTGTTCACTCAGGTGATGCCACGATTGTATTGCCTCCGCAAAATCTCTATTTAGAGACGATTCGTCGTGCTAAGCGTATTACCAAGAAAATTGTCAAAGCATTAAATATCTCAGGACCTTTTAATATTCAATTTATCGCTAAAGATAATAACCTTAAGGTGATTGAGTGTAATCTACGCGCTTCAAGATCTTTCCCGTTTGTCTCAAAAGTTACAGGACACAATTTTATTGAAATCGCGACGGAAGTGATTATCGGTAAATATAAGAAAAAGCGTTATAACACGCTCGATCTTGACTATGTCGGTGTTAAAACATCACAGTTTTCGTATAACCGCTTAAAGGGTGCGAACCCTGTTGCTCACGTCGAGATGTCATCCACTGGTGAAGTGGGATGCATTGGTTATGATTTATTAGATGCATTTTATAAGTCATGGCAGGCGACCGAGATGTTTGTTAAACGCAAGAAGATTCTCTTATCCATTGGTGGTGATAAGAAAGTTAAACTCATGCCTGAGATCAAACGATTGCATGAGCAAGGCTGGGAGATTTATACCACAACCGGTACACATCAATATTTAAGTGATTTAGGTATTGAAACGAAATTGACGCATAAAATCAGTGAGTCAGAAGCGCCAAATGTTGAAACAGTAATTGCGGATCATTGTGTTGATTTGATTATCAATATTCCACGCCGCCAGCAACATGTTAGTGATGATAATGTATCTGATGGCTTTAAGATTCGTCGTCTTGCGGTTGATCACCATATTCCACTGATTACTAATTTGCAGATTGCTGAGTTAACGTTGCGGTCATTGGCTGAGCTGCATGATGCGCCCATTCACGTGAAATCGTGGCGAGAGTTTATGGAGACTCGTGCTTGATTACATTACAAAATATCTCATTACAGCGCGGCTTAAAGACATTATTTGATGATGTGAGCTTCGCAATTTATGATAAGCAAAAAATCGGTCTTGTTGGTGCGAATGGTGCTGGCAAGACCTCGTTATTTATGCTCTTAGCTCAAGGCTTACAGGCTGATCAAGGTGAACTTGAGATTGCCAAGGGCACGCGTATTGTGACGGTTAAACAAGAAGTCGATGATTTAGAGGCTTCAGTTGTACACTATGTTATGCAAGGCAATGCCGAATTACATCGATTAACGGTGGCAATGGAGAAAGCGCTCGCTGAGGAGGCTTATGAAGAGCATGCGCAACTTCATGCTGATTTTGAAGCATTAGGTGGCTATCAACTGGAGTCGCAAGCCGCGCAATTGTTAGATGGTTTAGGCTTTGAACCAAAGCAGTTACATGAACCTGTTAAATCCTTATCAGGCGGTTGGCGTATTCGCTTGAATCTAGCGCAAGCTTTATTACAACAAGCCGAAATTCTGCTACTGGATGAGCCAACAAACCATTTGGATTTAGATGCGGTGATGTGGCTTGAGCGTTATTTACAGAATTACCAAGGTGCGATTGTCCTTATTTCACACGATCGAATTTTTCTCGATAATGTCGTTGAGCGTGTGCTATATATTGAAAATAAAGGCATTGATAGTTACACCGGTAATTATTCATCTTTTGAAAAGCAATATCATGAAAAACGCTTGTTACAACAAAAAGCGCATGTCAAACAACAGCAAAAAATCACCCATTTAGAGAGTTTTGTTAATCGCTTTAAAGCTAAGGCATCCAAAGCGAAACAAGCGCAATCGCGCGTTAAAATGCTCGAAAAAATGCAGCGCATTGAAGCGGTACATGATAAACAAATTTTTAGCTTTAGTTTTGCTGAGAATGTCAAAATGCCAACAGGTAGTTTGTTGACACTTGAAAACGGTGTGTTGGGCTATGGCGATAAGGTTATTTTAAGTGATCTTAATACCATGATTTTGCCAGAGATGCGTATTGGTCTTTTGGGTAAAAATGGAGCTGGAAAATCAACCTTTGTTAAGGGCTTAGTTGGCGATTTGCCGTTGTCACAAGGCGAAGCTAAAAAACACCCTGATCTCAAGATTGGCTATTTTGCCCAGCATTCATTGGACGCACTTGATTTTAATGCCTCTGCTCTGACACACATGAAGCGCTTGGATACAAAAATTACCGATGAGCAGGCACGCAAGTTTTTAGGTCGATTCAACTTTAGCAATGACATGGCGCTATCGGCAGTTGGAGGTTTCTCAGGTGGTGAGAAGGCGCGCTTAGCATTGGCATTAATCGTTTATCAAAAGCCTAAATTTTTACTTCTAGATGAGCCGACCAACCATTTAGATATTGAAGTGCGCGAAGCCTTGGCATTTGCTTTGCAATCTTTTGATGGTGCTTTGGTATTGATATCGCATGATCGTTACTTACTAGAAAGCACGGTTGACGAGTATTGGTTAGTTGATCAAGGTCAGGTGTCTACTTTTGATGGTGATTTAACCGATTATTATCAATATGTGCTTGAGCAAAAGAAGAAAGATAAGCAAAAAGTGGCTTCTAATGCTGTCGATAATAAAGATTTAGAAAAAACAGAGATATTAGAGACGCAAGAAACACCAAAAAATAAGAAAGAATCACGCCAACTGCGCGCGCAATTACAAGCAAAATTAAAGCCACTTATGGGTAAAATTAAAAAAGTTGAAAAGGAAATGGCTAAGCTGCAAGCGCAAAAAGAAGCGTTGGATATTCAGCTTCAGGATGAAGCGATTTATCAGGATAAGGCGAAACTCAATGAATTGCTCAAAGCACATCAGCAAGTACAAATGGAGCTTGAAGAAAAAGAATTAACTTGGCTTGAGTTAAATGCGCAGTTTGAAGGTGAAGGTTGATGTGTATGTGCATGTGCAGCATGTGTTGTATTATCCCTAATCTATTGTGTAGATAAGTTACCCAACAATGAGGGCGCATTGTATTCCTGAGACCTTTTCATTCTGATTATGCCTGTGTCAATTTGACTGATCAGCTAGATTCAGTACAATCGCTCTGTTTTACGTGTAGATTAAATACATGTGTGAGCGTATTTTGTTGAAAGAGGGGAAAACATGAAAAAATTACATAAGTTGTCATTTGTGGCAGTGGCTTTTGCCGTGACTTGTCATGCCGAAGCAGCGGGCTTTCAAGTCAATGAAAATAGTGTTTATTTACAAGGGATGGCAATGGCAGGAAGTGCTGCAAGTCCAGATGATGTTAGTAGTATCTTTAACAACCCGGCTAACTTGGGCTTTATTAAAGATAGCAGCGTTTACCTTGGCGGCAGCTATATCTTACCTAGTGTGAAAATGACCAATGCACAAGCCAGTCATGGTGTGCATTACAGTACGATTCCTTTTGCCGATGATCCAGTATCGGGCGCATCATCACAAAATAGTGTGGTTGAGGGCGCGCTAGTACCTAACTTATATGGTGCGTGGCGTATTAATGACCGATTGGCTGCGGGTGTGGCGTTAACCGCACCTTGGGGAATGACAACAAATTATGATGATAATTCAGTTGTGCGCTATGCCGCACAGAAAACATCGATTGAAGTGATTAATCTAACGCCTGAGATTGCCTTTAATATTATTCCAGAGATCTCAATTGCCGCAGGTTTACAAATCCAATATGCCAGTGCCGAGTTTTCAAACTATGATGGTGAGTTGGCAACGCCTACAAATCAAGCGACTAATATTAATGGTAATGGCTGGGGTATTGGTGGAATTTTTGGGGTGATGTTTCACCCAGTGAAAGCGACTTATTTTGGTTTGAGTTATCGCACACCAGTTAAGATGAACATTGAAGGCACAGGCAATCAATGGTTATTGCCAACAGGTAGTACACCAATAACACCAGGAGCACCGTATAATAGCTATATTTCTGATGCATCGACTTCATTTAGAACCCCTGGTGTGATTAACTTTGGTATTACTCAGGACGTCACCTCAAAATGGCAAGTCAGAGGCACCGTGCAGTATACAATGTGGAGCACATTAGATAAGCTTACCATTGATACCCCAGGAGGTTATTCAACTTCTTCAACGATGCAGTTAGGTTGGAAAAACAGCTGGTTATTCTCATTAGGTACGGATTATAAAATTACTCCACATTGGTCGGTAAGAACCGGTGTGGCATATGACCAAACACCAACTGTCTCAGAAACAAGAGATGCAAGAATGCCGGATACTAACCGCATTTGGGTAACATTGGGTGGCACGTACCATGTTAATGATCATTTTTCAATTGATGCGGTTTATGAGCATATTTTCATGCTCAATCAAAGTATCAATGTCACGGAGTATACCGGTTCAAATGCAAATATTCCAAATATTGAGCAAAATAAAGTATCTGCTGATTATCGCGGATTTGCCGATATATTTGGTTTGGCATTGAGATATAAATTCTAATTATGGGGTAAAGATGATGAAGATGAATTTTTCACAATATAAAAAAGAATGGAAAAAAATCAGTCTATTGACAGCTGCAATGCTTTTATCTGCCTGTGATGGCGGAGGTGGGGGTGACAGCGCTGGTGTCGCTGTTAATGTCAGCTCACCGACGGATAATGTAATCCATGCGGATATTAATCAAAATAATCAAAAAGAGTTCACTGTAAGCGTTGGTGATCAAAGCATTGGTGCCGTCGGTCAATCAAATGCATATCAGGTGAGCGTCACACAATCCAATCCAAATGCCGGATTCACTGTTGATTTAGGGACGTGTGCGCAAACTATTAGTAATGGTCAAAGTTGTCAGTTTAGTTTGAGCTATGCGCCAACTTCAGATGCGCAATATAATCAACAGGACACTTTAACCATCAGTGTTGGTGGCACAATACAAACGATTACGGTTAAAGGTGATCAAGGGCAAGACTTTATTGTATTTGGCGATAGTTTGTCGGATGCAGGTGTGCAGGATCAGCTAGCTGCTTTGGTTAATGGGCTCAGTACTTTATCTCAGGGCGCATTCCCTGCATGGCCAACAGTGTCTGGTACATCAAATGAGAAGTCAGCAACCTACACCACGCCAGGAGGTAATGTCTGGGTTACTGATTTGGCTAAGTTGGTTGGGGCATCAGACTCGGTGGCTTTACCTAACAATAATCACTATATGCAACCGATAAAAGTGGCATATGCCAAATGGTATGACCAAGTTAACCCGCTGTTGCAGTTTTTTAAGATCTCGCTAGATACAGAAAGTAAAAAATTGACAGGGAATAATTATGCCCAAGGTGGCGCAACGACAACGTGTGCAGGGATTGGTTTGGTATTGCCTCAGTCAACTTTTAGCTCGTTGAAGGAAACCCCATATTATCCGCCTGGAAATGTACCATTATATATCCCTTCACCGATTGGACCTATTCCACAAGTGAATGGACAACCAGCTTATAGTTGTCCTAAAGCGTCTGATGCTGATTTGCAGCCAGTCTATGATCAGCTTGAAAATTATAATCAGATAGACAGTTATCTGCAAACGATGCCATTTAATGGTCCAACTGGACAATATCAAGCAGATCCAGATAAAATTTATATTTTATGGGGTGGTGCTAATAATTTATTCCTTGAGGTTGCAAAACAGCCAACACCATCCGCGGCAGAGGTTGCTCAGGTCATGACGCAAGCTGCAGGCGATATTGCCTATGATGTTCAGTATCTTGCAGCGCATGGCGCTAAGAAGTTTGTTGTGCTATTTTTACCAAATATTGGTTTAACACCATTGGCGATTGCGGCTAACCAGCAATCCGCACTTGAAAAAGCATCTGTTGCTTATAACACCGCATTGAGTAATATGTTAGGGGCATTACAAAAGCAGGATTCAAGCATTAAAATTGTGCCGGTAGATGTTTTCAATTTAATGAATGATATGGTGGCAAATTATGAGATGTCTGCATTGGGTAAAACCTATCAGTTTGATGATGTGACAACACCTGCTTGTATACAGGCGTCAGAAACAGGTAACCCATTAGCAGCTTTGACTAATTCTGCACTATTGTGTACACCGCAAGCTGATAATAAAAAACATCTATTTGAAGACACAGTACACCCAACGGCAGAAACGCATCAAGTGATTGCTGCAAAAATCGCTAAAGCAATGGAAGCGTTTAATTAATTCACGGCTAAGACTAAATATTAACCCATAAGTGCTCACCGTACCCTAAGCGTAAGTCGAGGCGATGCACTGAGCATTAGTCGAAGTGTATAAGCTTGGGAAAATCACACTTAATAGAGGCTTCGACTTACGCTCAGCCAACGCTTACAAAATCAAAGTGGGCAGTAATATGGTCATAGCCTAATTCACTAATGGAAAACCATTTTTTGATGAATTAAATTCATCAAAAAATATAAAAAATGAATTTTATCTATCATTAAGGCTTTGCTATCGTTGAGCTTCGTTTGGATTAACAAAAAATCACCTAGATGAAGCTAAGTCATGTCGACATTGTTATTGCTAATAGTACGCATTGCCATTTTGCCAGTGCCATTGCCGTACAGATTGAGGAAAGTGCTAAGCAAAGAAAGACCGGTATTGCCAAGCGTAGTGTGAACTATTTGCAGGAAAAAATACGCTCAAAACATGCAGTTATTGCGATTGATCGCCTGCTGAATCAAATCGTAGGCTTTTGCTATATCGAGTCATGGCAAGATAAAGCTTATGTGTCTAATTCAGGCTTAATTGTTTTCCCAGAATATCGCAACTTAGGTTTGTCCAAAGCCCTAAAATCAAAAGCGTTTATGTTAGCGCGTGAATATTATCCTAATGCTAAGATCTTTGGGTTAACAACCAACCCGCAGGTGATGCGTATTAATTATGAGTTGGGTTATGAGCCGGCTGCTTTTACTGGCTTAACAACGGATAAAACGTTTTGGCAAGGATGTATGAGTTGCGTGAACTTCGCTATTTTACAAGCCAAAGAATATCAAAATTGTTTATGCACAGGAATGCTGTACGATCCGCAAAGAAAACAAAAGCAAAAAGTGCAGAAAGAGCAAACAGAGCAGCAAGAGCAAGGTGTATTACAAAATAATAAAGGTAATAAAAATAATAAAAATAATGAAAGGGAGCAATCAATGAAGGTTATTGTCGCATTTAGTGGAGGTTTAGATACGAGTTTTTGTGTTAAATATTTGCAGCAGGAGCATGATCTAGAAGTGCATACCGTGACGGTTAATACGGGTGGTTTTACCCCGATTGAGCTAGCACAGATTGAACGCAGGGCTTATCAATTGGGTGCGAAATCGCATCAGAGTATTGAGGTCACAAAAGATTTTTATCAGGAGTGTGTTAAGTTTTTGATCTTTGCTAATGCACTAAAAAACAATTGTTATCCTTTATCTGTCAGTGCTGAGCGTGCTTTTCAGGCAATGACGATTGCTAAGGTAGCAAATAGCATGGGTATCACTAAGATTGCACATGGCTGCACGGGAGCGGGCAATGATCAAGTGCGCTTTGATCTGATGTTTCATATATTATCTCCAGAAGCTCAAATTATCACGCCCATTCGCGATTTGAAATTATCGCGTGCTGCTACTCAGGAGTATCTGATCAAGCATGGTGCAAGTTGCAGCGAAAGTAGCAAAAATTATTCGATCAATAAAGGCTTATGGGGCACCTCTGTTGGTGGTGTTGAGACCTTAAGTTCACATTTATATTTAAAAGATGAGGCATGGCCAACTAAGATAGCTAAAGCGCACAATCCAGAAGAAACGCTAAAGATTACCTTTATCAATGGTGAGCCAATTGCCTTAAATGACGAGTTATCAAATTCAATTCAAGTGATTCAAAAGCTTAACGATATTGCCAGTCAATATGGTATTGGGCGCGACATTCATGTTGGTGACACCATTATCAACATCAAAGGGCGTGTTGGCTTTGAAGCACCTGCGCCTTTAATACTGATCAAGGCACATCACTTATTAGAAAAGCATGTGCTGACTAAAGCACAACTTAAGATTAAAACAAGCCTAAGTGACACCTATGCGGAGATGGTGCATGAAGGACAATTTCTTGATCCGGCAGCGCGTGATATTGAAGCTTTGCTATTATCGACTCAGGCAAAGGTCACAGGGGAGGTATTTGTGAAGCTTTATCCACTTCATTTCGTACTGTTGGGTATACAGTCTGAGCATGATTTAATGCAGGCGCAACATGCCAAATATGGCGAGGAGAATGCAAGTTTCACTGGTGATGATGTTAAAGGGTTTACTAAGGTGATGAGCACACAACTGGCTGCTTATTATCAATTGCAAAATAAAGATAAATCAGTCAAGACAACGCCATTAAGCTCAATCAAAGCAGCGGTGACAGGGTGAGGTTTTATGGTTGAGTATAATAACAAAATAAAGGTCGGTATTTTAGGCGGTGCGGGTTATACCGCTGGTGAGTTATTACGACTACTGACTCATCACCCGCAGGTGGATATTCAATCCATACATAGTGCCTCACAAGGCGGTGAGTTAATCGCCAAAACACATCATGATTTCTATTTGATCGATAATAAACGCGTATTCGATAAAGAGATAAATTATAATGTTGATGTCGTGTTTTTATGTGTAGGACATGGGCAAGCTAAGGAGGCACTTAAACAGCATCAATTCAAAGCAGATACCAAGATAATTGATTTAAGTCAGGATCATCGAGATACTCAGATAAATCCAGCGTTTCTCTATGGTTTGGCGGATATTAAGCAAAGTGAGATTGCAGTTGCATCTAATATTGCTAATCCGGGTTGCTTTGCAACTGCTATTATTCTGGCGCTAATGCCTTTTGGCACTTATGTTAATGGAGATGTTCATATCAATGCCATTACCGGCTCAACAGGTGCCGGTGTAATGCCTTGTGAGACTTCACATTTTAGTTGGCGTACTAATAATATGTCTGTCTATAAAGCATTCTCGCATCAGCATCTAGCTGAAATTAAACAAGCGTTGAAATTATCTTCAAACAATCAAATATTATTTGTGCCAATGCGAGGGAATTTTAGTCGTGGTATTTTTGCCTCGATTTATTTTAAATCAGATCTCACTGAAGTAAGAGCGCAACAAATCTTGCAAGCATTTTACGAGCAAAGTGCCTTTGTCAAAGTGCTTGATCATGAGCCAGGTTTAAAAATGGTCGTTAACACCAATGCTTGTTTATTATCCGTGAAAAAACACGGTGAGTATCTGCATGTTGTTAGTGTCATTGATAATTTGATTAAAGGGGCTTCAGGGCAAGCTCTACAAAATATGAATCTGATGTTTGGCTTGCCTTGTGAGTTAGGTTTGTCACTCAAAGCCAGTGTTTTTTAAGGTGGTTTTATGAATTTATATGAAGTATACGAGCGTTATCCCATTGCATTAAATAAAGCTCAAGATGTATGTGTTTGGGATAGCAATGATCAACAATATCTTGATCTATATGGTGGCCATGCGGTGATCTCGATTGGGCATAGTCATCCGCATTATATTGAAAGAATCACTTATCAGTTGCAACAGATCGGCTTTTATTCCAATAGTGTTGAAATGCCGATGCAGCAACATCTGGCAGATAAACTGGCACAATTAAGTGGTTGTCATAATTACCAGTTGTTTTTAGTCAACTCAGGGGCGGAAGCGGTAGAAAATGCGCTTAAACTTGCCGGAGTTGTCACCAAGCGCAACAAGATAATTAGCATTAATAATAGCTTTCATGGGCGCACAAATCTTGCCTTAGTAGTTACTGATAATCCTGCCATCCAATCACCATTTTCAAATGGTTTTCAAACAATTAGTGTGCCGTTAAATGATATAGATGCGTTGAAAGAAGCGATGGATAATGATGTGGCTGCGGTGATTGTCGAAGGGGTTCAAGGCATTGCCGGTATCTATGAACCAGATATACATTTTCTACAGACGGCAAGTGAGTTATGTCAAGCGCACGGTGCAAAGTTAATTGTTGATGAGATTCAATCTGGCTTTGGACGCACAGGAGCGTTTTTTAGTTTCCAGCAATCAGGTATTGAACCGGATTTAATTACCTTTGCTAAGGGAGCGGGTAATGGCTTTCCTGTTGGTGGTGTGTTGATCAAAGATGATATTCCGGTATTGAAAAACATGTTAGGTACAACCTTTGGTGGTAGTTATCTTGCCTGTGCTGCGATGTTGGCTGTGCTTGAAGTCATTGACGATGAAGCACTTGTTAATAATGCCAAGCACCAAGGGGCATATTTAAAAGAACAATTACTACAAATCCCTGAAGTAACCGTTGTACGAGGGCGTGGGCTTATGCTAGGTGTTGAATTTAGCTTAGATTGCAAAGCCATTCGTGATGCGCTTTTAAAGCAAAAGCATATATTTACAGGTGTTGCTCAAGCCGGACAAGTGTTGCGGTTACTGCCTGCACTAACCATTCAGCAATCACATATTGATGTATTTATTTTGGCATTGAAAGAGGTGATTGCAGTTGAACACTCATCCATAAGTACTGAAAACTCCCCAAAAATTTAAAAGCGTGTACAATACGCCCGAAGCAATGATATGAGAAGAGGAATCACAAGGATGGCGCACACTACTTTTGGTGACCACATGAGCAAATTATTAAACAAAATGACATCAAAGGTGTCTTTTAAAAAATGTGAAGACGATACTGGAAAAGGTTTTAGAGCATGGCAGTTTAAACCTTTACTCAATCAGTAGCAGCCAAAAGGAGTACGAAAAATTGAGACGGACAATTACAGGTGACAATAAGCTAAATGACTTTGATCCCGAGCAAATTAGTGAAGTACTATGCGCTGAAACAGCCAAGAAATACGAGTCTTCGGATAATGTTATTTTGATTCATGATCCCAGCGAGATACGCAAAAAATATACCAAGCAAGCAGAGCATATAGGAAAAGTAAAAGATCTGAGTAAGAAAACCATCAATGGCTATAGTAGCTTCAATACAATTGCCGTTAATTTAGATAATAAACAGATTGATTTATTGGGTCATGAGCTATACAGCAACAAGCAGCCAGAGTTTTTATCAAAAGAAACGATTGAACAGTTAAGTGCCGGTGAGGATATCGTGATTTCACAGGCGTCTAAAGAAGCCTATGATGACGATAGTTATTTGACCTCAAAGCGCATAGCATTAAAGCATATTAAATCCTGCTCTAACGCCTTGAAAGAAAAGAATTCAGCATTAAATATTACGCATGTATTAGATCGTGAGTTTGATGATAGTGAGTACTTTGATTTTATACAGGAACTGAAAGATGAGTTTGTCATACGATTGAAGAAAAACAGGACAGTTTCAGGCTTAAGCGGTGATAAGGAGCAAAAAGGGAAATTGATAGATCACGCCTTTGAACATTCATATACTTTCTGTATTCAAAAGCTATACATCAGTGGACGCTGTTTTCAGGATTGCGTGATCAAGGCTAAATGGCAGAAGATTGGGCAGTATCATGTTGTTTTAATGACGCTGCTTGATCGCAAGGGCAAAGAAGCTTTTGACGAACCGATGCTTTTAATCACAAATAAGGAGCTTATGAATCAATATGACGTTTACAACGTTTATGATTGCTATTTAAAGCGCTCTCGTATTGAGGGTGTGTTTAAATTTATCAAAGGTGAGTTAGGCTGGGAAGAGTTTAGGATAAAAGACTTTGAAGGGATTAAAGCCATTACTGCTATTGGTTTCTTTGTTGCATCTTATTTATATGAGATTGGTCAAGGTGAAGTTTATGATGACTTTGTTGTATTGATTGCACAGCTTGGCGGCTCTAAATCAGGTGAAGTAACAAGGCATTACATCTTGGAAGGAATGAAAACATATCTTGCAAAACTACGCGTAGATCAGTTTATTGAGGAGCATCAGATAAGCCAAGCAGACTTAAAAGCCATATTGAATTTTATTGGGCGAGGAGAAATTTAAAAAATGAGGAGTTTTCAGCATAAGTACACATCGCACTTTGAGCGAAGTCGAAGGGTGAGTAGAAATAATGTAAAAAATAAGGTTCACCAGCTATCACCTCTCCCCTTGCGGGATTGCTCGTGCAGCTTGGGCTGCGCGGGTGAAGGGTCACATTTGTAATGGCTTCGACTGACGCTCAGCCAACGCAAATGTAATGGCTTCGATTGACGATCAGCCAACAGAGAATTTATAAGATAAAAGAAACACAGTTTCTAGGAGTAAAAAACATGCAGCAGTATTTAAGTATTAACGATATCGATAATATCCAAGAAGCGATTCAATCATGTATTGAGATTAAGCAAAATCCACATGCGAATGATAAATTAGGTGAACATAAAACCTTGGGTATTATTTTTTTAAACCCAAGTCTACGCACTAAAATCTCAACGATAAAAGCGGCACAAAATATTGGTTTAAATGTATTACCAATTGATGTTAATAATGGCTGGGCACTCGAGTTTAACGAAGGTGTGGTGATGAATACCGATAAACCTGAACATATCAAAGAGGCAGCCCAAGTTGTTGCAAGCTATTGTGACATTGTCGCAATTCGCTCCTTTGCCAAGCTCAATGACAAAGAGCAAGATTATCAAGAGCAAATCTTTAGCGCATTTAAAAAATATACAGCTTGCCCAATAGTGAATTTAGAATCAGCCTTGCGTCATCCTTTGCAGAGTCTTGCTGATATTCTAACGATTGAAGAGTATAAAAAACTAAAAAAACTAAAAAAACCAAAAGTTGTGTTAAGTTGGGCGCCACATGTTAATCCCTTGCCACATGCGGTAGCAAATTCGTTTGCTGAGAGTATGCAGTTGATGGACTATGAGTTTGTAGTAACACACCCTGAAGGTTATGAGTTGGATTCAGAATTTATCGGTGATGCTCAAGTGATATATGACCAAGATGAGGCGTTTAAAGATGCCGATTTTATCTATGTCAAAAATTGGTCAAGCACTAAAGAATACGGCAAGGTTATAAATACCGATAACAAATGGATGATTACTCAAGAGAAACTAAAACATGCTCCCAATGCCAAGGTGATGCATTGCTTGCCCGTCAGACGTAATTTAGTGATTGCTGATGAGGTGCTTGATTCTGAATGCTCAATTGTCATAGAGCAAGCTGAGAATCGACTCTATGCCGCGCAATATGTGCTATCCGAACTTGTCAAAACTTTGAAGTTACAAAAGTCAAAAGCACCATTTTTAAATGAAAAGGTCTATGCCAATGAAGTTGAATAAAGCGCTTAATATCATCAAATTAGGTGGGCGTGTAATTGATGATGAAAACAAGCTCAACATGCTATTACACGCTATTTCTCAGCAAAGTGATCCATGTGTTATCGTGCATGGCGGAGGCGATCAAGTTACCGAGTTAGCCGAGCGTCTAGGTGTTGAGTCTACCTTTATTAATGGTCGGCGTGTAACTGATCAAGCGTCATTAGATCTTGTGACGATGGTGTTAGCCGGGATCATCAATAAACAGATAGTGGCTAAGTTGCAAGCTTATGGTGTTAATGCATTGGGGCTAAGTGGTGCTGATGCTAATTTGCTACTGAGTAACAAGCGCGAAGCTCAAATGCATGATTTTGGTTTTGTTGGTGATGTTAAAGCAGTTAATCGTAATGTCTTAATTGATTTGATCAGTAATGACTTTTTATCTGTCATTGCACCGATTACGCATGATGGTAATGGGCAGCTTTTAAATACCAATGCCGACACAGTAGCATATGAAATTGCAAAAGCCTTGGCGCATCAATATCAGGTCAATCTATATTACTGTATGGATTTGGCAGGGGTTTATGAGGATGTTGCCAATCCTGACTCATTGATTGAAACCTTAGAATTAAATGTATATCAACGTTTAAAGGCAGAAGACAAGATCCAGCAAGGCATGTTGGTTAAGCTTGAGAATTGCTTTGATGCGTTAACTTCTAACGTTTATCAAGTGGTAATTAGTAATGCGGATAATATTGCTCATACCTTGCAAGGTGAGAAAGCTAAAGTCACGACAATACAGTTAGAGGAGGTAAAGAATGTGTCTGAGAAGTGTAATCACTTTATAAACACCCCGTCAGTCTACGACTGCCACCCCTCTTGAAAAGAGGGGAATGTAGAAAAGCCCTTGTTTAAACGAAGGGATGTATCGAAAAGGTTGAATATTAATTCCCCTCTTTTCAAGAGGGGTGCCAAGCTTGCGAGGCGGGGTGTTGAAGAAATATAGTAACAATCGATCTGATTTAAGGGTATTAATTAATGACAAATAGTATAAGTATGCATTCTGATGTGTTGATTGAAGAGATAACACATAAACAAGCAGAAGCCTTGGCATTACTCAAGTGTTTAATTGAAATCCCATCGATTTCAAAAGATGAGGCACAAAGTGCGACATTTATTCAACAATGGCTGTTTGAACGTGGTATTGCTAGTACCTTAGTTGGCAATAATGTGTGTGCTAAGAATAAATATTATGATGATAATAAACCATCTGTTTTACTGATTTCACATCATGACACGGTGCCACCGAGCAAGAGCTATACCCGTGATCCTTATTGCGCAGAAATCATTGATGGCAAATTATATGGACTGGGATCCAATGATGCCGGTGGCGCATTGGTGAGTATGATAACCACGTTTAGTTATTTTTATGATAAAGCCAATTTACCCTTTAATTTGTTGTTATGCGCGGCTGCAGAAGAAGAGGTTTCAGGCAAAAATGGTGCCGAGTTGGCACTAACCTTTTTTGATGCTATTGATTTCGCGATTGTTGGTGAGCCGACGAACATGGAGCTTGCAATTAGCGAAAAGGGTTTAATGGTTTGTGATTGTGTCGCCCATGGCAAGACAGGACACGCTGCACGCAATGAGGGAGATAATGCAATATTAAAAGCTGTTGATGATATTAATTGGATTAACAGTTATCAATTTGCACAAACCTCAGAGACATTGGGTGATGTGAAAATGAGTGTGACGATGATCAACGCTGGTGTGAAGCATAATGTTGTCCCTGAAAAATGTCATTTTGTTGTTGATGTTAGATCGACTGATGCTTATGGTAATGAAGATGTACTGCATATTATGCGCCAATATATGGCATCAGAGATTACACCTAGATCACTACGCATTAAGGCGAGTAAAACGCCACTTGAGCACCCATTAATGCACGCATTATTAGCAAAAGGTATCAATAGTTATGGCTCGCCAACGACGTCAGATCAAGCGATTGTGAATTGCCCGAGTGTTAAGTTCTCACCAGGAGATTCAAAGCGTTCACACAGTGCCGATGAATTTATTTATGTAGAGCAAATCAACGAGGGCGTTCTATTTTTTATCACATTTTTTAATGAATTAAAGGACAAGCCATGGCAGAAGTAATTAATAACGAAAAGCAAGAAAAACAAGAAAAACAAAAACTCTGGGGCGGGCGTTTTAGTGAGGATAATAATCCCTTGTTTGTGCGCTTTAATGAGTCATTGAGTTTTGATTATCGGCTGCTCCCCTATGATATCAAAGCAACAAAAGCGTTTACGGAGGCACTGTGCGATATCAACGTTTTATCTGATAGCGAATTACAGGCGTTGCATCAAGCCTTAGCAGAGATCGAACATGAGGTTAATAATAATCCATACCTTATTCAGCAGGCAATCAATGATGGTGTTGAAGATATTCATACCTTTGTTGAGCAATCGCTGGTGGGTAAAATAGGTGATCTTGCCTATAAAGCCAACACTGGAAGATCGCGCAATGAACAGGTCTCTTGTGCGACAAGGTTATGGGTGCTTGAGCATATTGAGCATTTATGTGATTTGATTAAAGCCTTGCAAGCGGCTTTTGTCGCGCAAGCTAAAGCCAATGTTGACGTGTTTGTCATGGGTTATACGCATTTGCAACAAGCACAACCGATCACTTGGGGGCATTATTTCTTATCCTTTTATGAAATGTTGAAACGCGATTATGAGAGACTTATTGATATTAAAAAACGCGTCAATGTCTCACCACTAGGCATGGGGGCGATTGCTGGCAATGCGTGGCATTTGGATCGCCAGAAAATGGCAGATGCGTTGGGGTTTAATGAAATTGCCCAAAATAGTCTAGATGCAGTCAGTGATCGCGATTATATTATTGAACTATTAGCTGCGATTAGCCTTATTGGGACACATTTAAGTCGTTTTGCTGAGGATATGATTATCTATTCAACGACCGAGTTTGGTTTGGTTCAAATGAGTGATTTAGTCACGACGGGTTCATCACTTATGCCGCAGAAGAAAAACCCTGATGCGATGGAGTTGGTTCGTGGCAAAGCAGGACGTTTAAATGGCTATTTAGTTGCATTACTAACAACCGTTAAAGCCTTACCATCGGGGTATAACAAAGATCTGCAAGAGGATAAAGAAGCACTTTTTGCAGCCGTTGATACCGTGAGTGACTTACTGAAAGTAACAACGATAACTGTTGAAAGCTTGGCGGTAAATAAAGATAAAAACTATGATGGTAGTTTTTGTGTGGCAACGGAGCTTGCTGATTATCTTTCTAAAAAAGGTATTGCCTTTAGAAAAGCACATCATATTGTCGGAGAAATTACCGCGTATGCTTTAAGTAAAAATAAGTCATTAACTGATTTAACACTTTCTGAATTTCAGCATTTTTCAGTGATGATTGACGATGATGTTTATCAAGTGTTGAGCATTGAGTCAGCGGTTAATAGTAAGACAGCAATGGGTGGTACGGCAGTTGCTAATGTTGCAAAAGCGATTTCTGCGATTGAGAAAGTAGTGCAACTCTAGAGCTTTATTTTTTTGGCTAAGACTAAATGCTCATCCACAAGTGCTCACCGTACCCTGAGCGTAAGTCGAAGGGTAGCTTGGGAAAATCATACTTCATAAAGGCTTCGACTTACGCTCAGCCAACGCTTACACAATCAAAGTGGGCAGGAATATGGTCATAGCCATTTTTTTCTTATGCATCATCATAAATTTAACTAGCTTCACAAAGGGCTTTTTGCTATTCTTTGCCAACATTAACAGCGCTTAATGTATTATCTTTTATGTCAACTCGTATTGAAAATCAACGTACTAAGTTTGTCTTTGTTACTGGAGGTGTTGTGTCATCTCTTGGCAAAGGGATCACAGCAGCTTCCTTGGCAACTTTATTAGAATGCCGCGGTTTAAATGTTACCTTAATGAAGCTTGATCCATATATTAATATTGATCCTGGTACGATGAGCCCATTGCAGCATGGTGAGGTATTTGTCACTGAAGATGGTGCTGAGACTGATCTTGATTTGGGGCATTATGAGCGCTTTATACGTACTAAGATGACTAAGCGTAATAACTTTACCACAGGACGCGTTTATCAAGATGTGATAAAAAAAGAGCGTCGTGGTGACTATCTTGGTGGTACGATTCAGGTGATTCCACATATTACCGATGAGATTAAGCTTAAAATCTTACAAGGCGTTGATGATAAGATTGATGTTGCCATTGTTGAAGTCGGAGGCACGGTTGGTGATATTGAATCATTGCCTTTTCTTGAGGCGATTCGCCAATTAGCGCAAGAGCTAGGTAAATCACGCAGTTTGTTTTTGCACTTGACATTATTGCCTTATATCAAAGCTGCAGGCGAGCTAAAAACCAAACCAACGCAACACTCAGTCAAGGAGCTGCGTTCTATTGGTATCCAACCTGATATCTTGGTTTGTCGTTGTGAAAAAAGCTTTAGTGATGATGAAAAGCGTAAAATCGCCTTGTTTACTAATGTTGCTGAATCTGCGGTTTTTAGTGCGGAAGACGTATCAAGTATTTATGAGATTCCGCGCAAATATCATGATCAAGGTTTAGATATTTGTGTGGTGAGTCAACTTGGGCTTCATGTACGCTCAGCAGATTTATCCGAATGGGATAAGGTGGTCTATGAGATTAACAATCCACAAAAAGAAATCACCATTGCCATGGTTGGTAAGTACGTTAGTTTAACAGAAGCCTATAAGTCATTAAATGAAGCATTGTTTCATGCCGGAATTCACAATCATGCCAAGGTTAATATTAAATTTATTGACTCAGAGGATATTGAGAAAGGTGATGTTAAAAAAGTTATCGGTAAAGTCGATGGTATTTTAGTGCCTGGTGGTTTTGGATCACGAGGGGTTGAAGGTAAGATCAAAGCAGTGCAATACGCGCGTGAGCATAAAATTCCATTTTTAGGTATTTGTTTAGGAATGCAGGTTGCCGTAATTGAGTATGCGCGTAATGTATTGGGATTAAAGGGTGCCAATAGTACGGAGTTTGACCCAAGAGCCCAAGATATTTTAATTGGCTTAATCACCGAGTGGCAAACGGCAGCAGGTGACAAAGAAATGCGCACATCTCAATCTGATATGGGTGGTACGATGCGCTTAGGTGCGCAATTATGCCATTTGAAAAAAGACAGCTTAGCGCACAAGGTATATGCGGCTGATAGCATTAAAGAGCGTCATCGCCATCGTTATGAAGTTAATAATAATTATGTTGAAGCATTGGAAAATGCAGGACTTGTTATTAGTGGTAAATCACAAGATCAAAAGCTTGTTGAGATGGTTGAGATTCCAACACATCCATGGTTTATGGCTTGTCAATTCCATCCAGAGTTTACCTCAACTCCACGCGATGGGCATCGCTTATTTGAAGGCTTTGTTAAGGCGTGTTTGTAGTTCATATCAGTTATCATCTGAAGTGCTTATCACTTCTGGATTTTTCATTGAAAACAACGTAGAATTCAACCCTAGTTCTTCAGGGCGGGGTGAAACTCCCCACCGGTGGTAATTCTATAAATATTTAGAAAAGCCCACGAGCGCTTTGGCTTAAAGGTCAAAGGTCAGCAGATCTGGTGAGATTCCAGAGCCGACGGTTATAGTCCGGATGAAAGAAGAAGTAATGTGACATATATGTAAAGTGCAAGTGCATTATATTTTAAAATGTTGAATGTTGAATGTTGAATGTTGAATGTTGAATGTTGAACTCATTATCAATGTATTTTGCTTTTATCTATTTTGCCTATGTTTATTTCTTTTGCTTGTCCCTGAAGTTAAGTAAATTAATGAAAGGGTGATTATTACAAGTGTTTCAAGCGGATTATTTTTATATGTCTCAAGCGCTAATGTTGGCAAGGCGTGGTGTTTTGAGCGTCTCCCCTAATCCAATGGTTGGCTGCGTGATTGTTAAAAATGGTCAAATTATTGGTGAAGGTTGGCATCGCTTTGCTGGAGATAAACATGCTGAGATTCATGCCTTAGATCAAGCAGGGGATAGCATGCAAGGCGCGACTGTTTATGTCACCCTTGAGCCGTGTTGCCATGTTGGCAGAACAGGGGCTTGTACTGAGCGCTTGATCAAGGCACAAGTTGCTAAAGTTGTTGTCGCCAGTATTGACCCTAACCCGCAAGTGGCAGGGAAAGGGATTAAGCGTTTACAACAAGCAGGTATTGTTGTTCAGACAGGGCTTATGTGTCATGAAGCGACTGTCATGAATAAAATATTTTTTCATTATCACACCCATAAACGCCCATATGTCATTGCCAAATGGGGTATGTCACTCGATGGTCAGATGGTTACTCATCCCCAAGATAGTAAACAAATTACGAATCAAGCATCGCAACAGCAAGTGCATAATCTACGAAATAGCGTTGATGCGATTATGATTGGGCGCGAGACGCTAGTTGAAGATAATCCAAGTCTTACCGTGAGAGTCTCAGGTGCTGAGTTTATTAAGCATCCATTACGTGTTGTGTTATCAAAAACCTGCCAGTTGCCATGTGATGCAAGGCTTTTTAATGATGGTGTCGAGAGTGTTGTGATTACCAGTGATTTGGCGGATAAAGATACGCTTGATGCATTAGCGCATAAAGGTATTGAGTGTATCAATGTATCATTAAATCAGGGCGAGATTGATCTTGAAGAGGTCTTAAAAGTGCTGGCGCAAAGAGGTGTTACTAGTGTCTTAGTTGAGGGTGGTAGAACGTTGCTTAATGCTTTTTTTGCGGCGCAGTTAGTCGATGAAGTGCAAAGTTATGTAGCACCGATGATCATTGCCGGTTTTAAGCACAAGAAGCGCATTAATATCAAAGACAATGGTTTTTTGAATAATGATTATTATTGTATGGGTCGCATAGAAAAAGCAGGAAAAACGGGAAATAAAAGATCGTAAGAGGTAATTATGTTTAGTGGTATTGTACAGGAAGTGGCAACGGTTGATTCGGTTTTAGGGTCTGATTTAATCACATTGGTGATTCGCTCAGAGCAGTTAGCCAGTTGTAAAATAGGAGATAGTATCGCCATTAATGGTGTGTGTTTAACCATCGTTACTTTGGATAAAGTAAAGGGAGTAGTGAGCTTTGAAGCAGTACCTGAAACGTTGCGTAAAACAACCTTGGGACAGCTCGTTGCTGGATCGCATGTTAATCTTGAGCTGTCGTTACGCTTAAATGATTTTATCGGTGGGCACATGGTGCAAGGTCATGTTGATGGTGTCGGTGAAGTGGCATCGATTACCCATGAGGCAGAAGCGTGGCTTGTGGCTATTTCTGCTCCTTCAGAGATATTAAGATATTTAGTTAATAAAGGATTTATCACCATTGATGGTATGAGCATTACTGTGATTGAAGTAAGAGACGACTATTTTACGGTCACTTTTATTCCACATACAATTGATGCCACTATTGTTAAGAATTATCAAGTGGGTACCAAGGTCAATCTTGAGGCGGATCCTATTGGTAAACACATTCATCATTATATGGAGAAAATACAATATGTTTCAAAGAATTAAAACACGCGTTGAAGCGGCAGTTAATGCTCTAAAACAAGGTAAAAGTATTATCGTAACCGATGATGAAGATCGTGAGAATGAGGGGGATTTAATCTTCCCAGGGCAGCTTGCAAATGTTGAAAATATCAACTTAATGCTACAACATGCCAGTGGTATTGTTTGTTTAGCAATGTCAAAAGCGCATGCCAAACGCTTGCAATTAAACCCAATGGTGCCGGCAGATTTAAATACCAGTCAATTTACAACGCCTTTTACTATTACCATTGAGGCGAAAGAGGGGGTGACAACAGGTGTGTCCGCGAAAGATCGCGCGCATACGATTCAAGTGGCATCAAACCCTGAGGTTGATCCTAGTGATATTAGCCGCCCGGGTCATATTTTCCCATTAGTTGCAAATGATTATGGGGTATTAGGACGTCAAGGACACACAGAGGCAAGTGTTGACTTAGTAAAAATGGCAGGCTTTCATCCGGCAGCAGTCTTGTGTGAGCTGATGAATAAAGATGGCAGCATGATGAAAGGTGAAGAAATTGAGCGCTTTGCTTTGGCGCATGATTTGCCGATACTGAGCATTGAGGAGCTGCGTTTATATCGCTTGGCAACTGAAAAACTTATTACAAAAGCGGCAAGTAGCCTTATTCCTTTTCGTGATTATGGCGAGCTTGAGATGAGTGTTTTTATCGATCCGGTGACCCAAAGTGAAATCAAAGTCATTAGCAAAGACATTAAAGATAATCCACTCGTGCGTATTCATTCATCGTGTATTACGGGGGATTTATTTGGTTCATTAAAGTGTGATTGCCAATCACAACTGCATCATGCATTACATGAGATTGCTGGGCATGGCGGGATTTTGATTTATCTTGAGCAAGAAGGGCGCGATATTGGCTTGGTGAATAAGCTTAAAGCCTATGAGTTGCAGCGAACAAAGCACATGGATACGATTGAAGCCAATGAAGCACTTAATTTGCCAATAGATAATCGTCGCTATGATCATGCGCTGCAAGTCTTGAAATATTATGATATAAAGTCATGCCAGCTATTATCAAATAACCCTGAAAAAGTGCAGGCTCTGCAAAAGGCGAATATTGCAGTGCAGGTGCTCGTATCAGAGTCAGATGTACATGAGCATAATAAAGGATATTTACAAACTAAAAAACAACGGCTAAACCATAGCATAAAAGGAGTATGAAGATGCCAAAGATTGCGATTGTTGTGAGTGAATTTAATGCGTTAATTACCGATAAGTTATTGGAAGGCGCACTTGAAGAGGCGCAAAATCAGGCGATAAAAACGCCGAAAGTTTACAAAGTGCCAGGAGCTGTCGAGCTGCCTTATGCGGCAAAGCAGCTAGCTAAAACCAAGAAATATGATGCTATTGTTTTGTTAGGCTGTGTTATTCGTGGGCAAACTGATCACTATGATTACGTCTGTATGCAAGTATCACAAGGTACACAAGATGTGATGATGAGCTATGATTTACCAGTGATTTTTGGGGTGTTGACAACGCATAACAAGGATCAGGCATTAGCGCGTGTCGGTGGCGAAAAAGGTCATAAAGGCAAATATGCGCTGAAAGCCGCATTGGATATGATTAAGCTTAAAAAAGACATCAACGCCTAATCCATTAGATTTTTATATCTTCTGTACTTGCATATGCTGGATAAGTAGTTTTCTGATCTATGTTGGTATCTTCACGCTTAATGTTTTCTACTTTATACGCAGGATAACCACTGTTATATATGGCATAAGCCTTTTCTGTTAGCGTAATCATCGCTATCATTTTTGCAGTAACAAAAAGTATTGTTTTCATGGTGGTGGCATCTTGTTTTGTTTGAAATAGATGCGAATTATATGCATTTATTATTCTTTTGTCTGTTTCAAATAAGTAACAGTTGATATTTATTTTGATACCGATGAATTTTATCTTTAAGAGGTAGGCTTAAAGATTTTCTGATAATTTAGTTAAAAAACCAGTCATTTTTAGTCATATGAACTATATTTAATTTGATCTGCTAATGCATATAATTGCAAGGGATTTAAAAGTGCTAATGTTTTTTTAAACAACAAGAAGACGAAGGAGTTGTTATGAAAATTAATAAATATAAACTTATTTGTATTTTCTTAGTGGTTGTTTATTCACCTTGGGTTTATGCCTCAGGAGAAGAGTGCCCCTTTATAAGTAGCTGGGAGAATGATTCTCAATTTACATTAACTGTAACTAAAGGTGGAGCATGGGGCGATCAAAAGCTCAGTGCTCCTGTTGGAACAATATTCACTCCAGAGTTTGTGTATAACTATATGTTATTTAATTATCTAATTTTAGATATTAAAACAGCGCAAGGTGATTATCTAGGTACGGCTTCAATAAGTGTTAAAACAGATGGTTCTGGCAATCAATATTTATTTGACAATAATGGATATTTAACATTTAAATATGATGCTAGTAAGTCACATTATGATCAGGATTGTTGGCAAGATCGTCGCTATTTTGAAATATCTATAAATAGTACTCCACCGATTATTACTAATAAGGGGTGGCAAAATGGTATGGGTAATCAAGAAGACAAAGTAGTCGCCGGAGATAGTTTTTGGGTACAGGACTATGGAACTAATGATTTGGGGCGTTGGCAAGTGAGCAATGATGCCGTATATCAAACAACAGAAGTTAATCAATATGGGACGCAAGGTAGTAGAGCCTATCCAATTGGTATAAATCAAGATGGTGTCACCATTGGTAACGGCATCGGTTCCGCCAAAGATGGTCTTTGGCAGATTGATGTAAAAGTAGGTTCAAATGGTGCAGGTGATTTTTGTGAAACTTTTTATTTAGCAGAGCGTAAAAACATGATTCCTGGACCGCAAAACTATTTAGACGGATCAGGTGGTGCTCAAGGCGGTATAGGACGAGAAATAGATGTTCTAGAGACGAAATGGAAACCAACTGGACCGCAAATTAATCTACCAACAGGGGGTAATTCTGGATGGAATCCAAATGCTATACAAGGATTACAGCTAGGCACATGGGCGGAAAATGGTGGAGCTCCTGCAACAGAATTTTCAACATTTGGAGTGCTTATTAGAGATCAAAATTTGTGGATTTATGCCTATAAAACAGATGGTTCATTCTGGTATTCGACTGATGCCGTTCCACTTACTAATACTGCATATAATCAGGAAGGTGATTTTGTTCCATATATAGGAACGTGGGGCAGTGGCAGTGAGGTTATAAAAACAGGGTATAAGAATTTTATATATTTAAAAGCTGATGACCCTAGGATTGTAGGTAAAAATCCGAAAGACAACCCCGATGCATTTGGTCCTGCTTTATTAAAGCCAGCAGCAAAATAGCTGTTTCTCAACTATCTCCCGCTAGAATTTTATCTAATGAACGAATTGCTATGGCAAAGGGGATAACATTTACTTCATTGTCATAATAGGTTTGATCTCCGCCATATAGCATAATGCATTTTGCCATCGGGTAATCCTTTTGAAAAAGATCCAATCCTTTAAAATCTTGCGCTGTGAGCTTGGCTTTGCGCTTAATTTCAATGGCATATAAACCTCTTTCGCCATATAAAACAAAATCAACTTCTTGTTGCGTGCGCGTTCGCCAATAGTAAAACTCATATCCCCAGAAAAAATAATCATTCAATGCTTTAGCTTGTTGAAAAAATAATGTTTCAAAGGCGGCACCTGAGAGCTCTTCTTCAGAGTCAAGCACTCCTTTGGGGCGAATGGCGCGATACACACCAGTATCAAAATAATAAAACTTTGGCTGTGTAATAACATCACGTTTGGCACGTCGCGTGAAGATTGGCAGTCGATAAGCAATGAGCAAATCCTCGAGAATATCAAAGAAGTTACGCACACTTTGGTGGTTACTGCCAATTTCGCGTGCAATATTGCTATAGTTAATTGTTTCACCTTGCGAAAAGCTCGCTGTTTGTAGAAATTTTGTGAAGAGAGATAAGTTTCTGGTTAATGCTTCTTGCTGAACTTCCTCTTTTAAATAAGTCTGTACATAACTTTTAAGAAAGTGCTCTGGCTGATTAACGCTATAAGTCATGGGAAGTGTCCCGTACTGTATCGCAAAAGCTAAATCAAAATCATTGGAAAGCTCAAGGGCAGTTAGTGGGTGCATATGATAAGTTAATGCGCGTCCTGCTAGAAGATTAACTCCTTTTTTGCGAAGTGCGCGAGCACTAGAGCCCGTCAATATAAAGCGCTGACCTTGATGCTCAATAAGGCGATGCACTTCATTAAGTAGGTTTGGAATTTTCTGAACTTCATCGATAATAACCCAATCGTTATAGGCTTTAGGAATTTTACGCGATAATGCTTTTGGATCGCCAAGCAGCTCTGTGTAAGTTGCATCATCTAGTAAATCTAAATAAATAGCCGAAGGAAATGTGTCTTTTAACCAGTGCGTTTTGCCTGTGCCTCGAGGTCCAAATAAGAAGACACTTGCTTTCATCTTGGTATCAATGCTAAGTAATCTTTTATACATTATGACGGATCACATTTGACGAGAATAGGTGAATGGTATCAGATGAAGAATGCAAATTGCAAACTGAGTTTGCAATTTTTAGATAAAATTGCAAACTCAGTTTGCAATTTTTGATATCGCACCCTGAGCGAAGTCGAAGAATAAAAACAACGAATGGCTTCGACTGGCGCTCAGCCAACAGTTACCTGCTGATTTCGTCTCTTTAGCGTAGACCGTCCCCTGAGCGGAGTCGAAGGGTGTATAGCAAGTAGTATAAATGGCTTCGACTGATGCTCAGCGAACGTTTATTCAGCAGGAAAATGTTATTTTTTAGATTTAAAACTCATCAAAATCAAAATCACGGCACCGATACAAATAGCAGAGTCTGCGATATTAAATGCTGGCCAGTGATAGTTATTGATATGAAAATCAAGGAAATCAACGACATAGCCGTGAATCATGCGATCATAGACATTACCTAATGCGCCACCCAAGATAAGCGCTAAAGCACAGGCAGTTAGGTTTTTGTTTTTAGGCAAACGCGCTAACCATATTAAGATCACAATAGCGACGATAAGGGCAATAGCGGAGAGGACAATCACTTGCCATGTGGTATTAGCATTACTTAAAAAGCTAAATGCAGCACCATAATTATGCAATAAGGTTAAGTTGAAAAAGGGCAGGATTTCAACTGGTTGTCCATAAGTTAGATTTTGTGAGGCAAGGTACTTTGTGCCAAGGTCAATAATAATGACAATAATACTTAAAATAACCCAACGCAGTTGATTGTTACGCAAACTCACGTAGCTCTCCTTGTTCAGTGGTGATGTTTTCAATACATCTGCCGCAAATATCAGCATATTCGCTATGACTGCCAACATCCTCGCGGCGGTGCCAGCAACGCTCACACTTTTGTGCAGTGGATTTTTCAACAACAATGCTTAAGCCTTTAATACTTGAGTCATGCGCAAACTCAGGCTTTTCAGACAATGGTTTGATATGCGCATCAGAAACGATTAACGCAAAGCGCAGCTCATCTTTAAGCTTAGCTAATTGCGCTAGTAAGACATCATTAGCATAAAGCGTGATATTGGCCTCAAGCGAGGCGCCTAATACACCCTCAGCACGTTTGGCTTCAAGTAGTTTGTTGCATTCGGTACGCACCTCTTGAATCGTTTGCCAAAACGGCAGATCAAGCTCAGCGGATTGCGGCATTTGTGATAAGCCTTGATACCATTCACAGCTAACAAAAGGTGTCTTTTCACCTGGGATTGCATCGTAAATTTCATCAGCTGTGAAGCATAAAATCGGTGACATCCAACGCACTAAAGCATGAATGATATGATACATTGCCGTTTGTGCAGACTTGCGTGCCAAACCATCAGCTTTTGCGGTGTATTGACGATCTTTAATGACATCAAGATAAAAGCTACCCATATCAATTGAGCAGAAATGATGAATCTGCTGTGCCACAACATGGAAGTTATATTCATCATACGCTTTAATGATTTTCTGTTGCACTTCATCTGCTTTGGCAATCGCCCATTGATCTAATGCAACTAGCTGGTCAAAGTCGATTAAATCAGTTTGTGGATTAAAGCCTTCAAGGTTAGATAATAAAAAGCGTGCGGTATTACGCAAACGGCGATAGGTATCGGCATTACGCTTTAGAATCTCATCAGATACGGTCATCTCAGTGCGATAATCTGTTGCAGCAACCCAGAGTCTTAAGATATCAGCGCCTAATGTGTTAACAACATCTTGTGGTGAGACAACGTTACCTAGGGATTTAGACATCTTCTTGCCATGGGCATCAACGGTAAACCCGTGGGTTAATACTTGCTTAAAGGGCGTTTGATCACGACGCGCTAAGCTTGTTAAGAGTGAAGTTTGAAACCAACCACGATGCTGATCAGAACCCTCAAGATATAAATCAGCAGGGAATTGCAAATCTTCATTATGCTCAAGCACGCAAGCGTTTGAGCAGCCAGAGTCAAACCAGACATCGAGCGTGTCGGTGACGCGTTGATAATCTTCTGTTTCAGTAATGAATTGACTGTCATCAGCATCAAACCAAGCCTCCACTCCACCTTTGGCAATGGCGTTAGCAACTTTCTCAATAATGTCTTGAGTTTGTGGATGTAACTTTTCGGTTTCCTTGTGAATAAATAAAGGAATAGGCACACCCCAAGTGCGTTGACGTGAGATACACCAATCAGGGCGATCTTGCATCATCGCTTCAATACGGCTTTGTCCCCAGCTTGGCACCCATTTCACTTCTTTGATGGTTTCTTCAGCACGTGCACGCAATTTATTTTTTTCCATGCTGATAAACCATTGTGGTGTAGCACGGAAAATCAGTGGTGTCTTGTGGCGCCAGCAGTGTGGATAGCTGTGCTCTAGTTTATTTAAATTAAGAAGGGCGTTGTTTTGTGTTAGAACATCAATGACATGATCATTGGCTTTAAAGACAAATTCATTAGCAAAAAGCTCGGTGTTACTGTGATAGCAGCCATTATTGTTAACGGGGTTGTCAACAGGTAGGTCATGCAGTTTACCTAACGCGAAATCCTCAACCCCGTGAGCCGGTGCGGTATGCACAAGACCAGTTCCGGAGTCAACAGTGACATGATCACCATGAAGCACGGGCACAATACGGTTATAAAAAGGATGATGTGCTTTTAAATCAGCCAACTGATCACCTGAGACACTGGCAAGGATATGGTATTCTTCAATACCAGCGCGCTTCATAATCGACTCCACCAGTTCTGTTGCAACAATAATATGTTGATCATGATTGAAGTTTACTACGGCATAGCTTATTTCATTATGCACGGCGATCGCCTGATTGGCGGGTAACGTCCATGGTGTTGTTGTCCAAATAACTGCAGAAGTGTTTTCAGGTAAAGTTTCTAAACCAAAGCGCTCCGCCCAAGTGTTTGGCTCAATGATGGCAAATTTAACATCGATAGCAGGTGAGATTTTATCTTTGTATTCAACTTCTGCTTCAGCAAGTGCTGAGCCACACTCAGGGCACCAGTGGACTGGTTTGAAGCCTTTGGTTAAGTGACCATTTGCAATGATCTTACCTAAAGTTCTCACCATATTGGCTTCGTAGTCAAAGTTCATGGTTAAGTAAGGCTTATCCCAATCGCCTAGAATACCCAGACGCTTAAAGTCTATAATCTGGCGCTGTACTTGTTTGGCAGCATATTTACGGCATTCTTTACGAAAAGCATTAGCACTAATTTTGGCACCCGCTTTGCCATGTTTCTTCTCTACTTGCAGCTCAATCGGTAAACCATGGCAATCCCAACCTGGGACATAAGGTGCGTCAAAACCTGAAAGTGTTTTTGAGCGCACTACCATATCTTTTAAAATCTTATTGACCGCGTGTCCGACGTGAATATCGCCATTGGCATACGGAGGACCATCGTGCAAAATAAACTTGTCTCTACCGGCGAAATGCTCGCGAATCTGTTGATAAGCTTCATCGCTATACCATTGTTTTAAGCGCATCGGTTCTTTTTGCGCGAGATTTGCCTTCATTGAAAATGATGTTTTCGGCAAGTTTAATGTGTTTTTATAATCTGCCATATTCTACCCTTTAACCCGTTACCTTTTATTGTATTTCAACACCCCGCCTCGCAAGCTTTAGCACCCCTCTTGCAAAGAGGGGAATCAAGCAGAAGCCAATTTTAAATTCCCCTCTTTGCAAGAGGGGTGGCAGCCGTAGGCTGACGGGGTGTTCTTTAAAGTTACCTATTTAATTATACGTAACTCCGATTTCCTATTTGTTTTATATCTTTGTTGTATGTTTTTCAAGCCACGTAAGGGCTGCTAGTTTATCATCATTTATTTGCGCTTTGAGTGCATCGAAGTTTGCAAATTTTTTCTCGCTACGCACAAAATGCAAGAACTCAATCGTAACATATTGCCCATATAAGTCATGTGTGAAATCAAAAATATGTGTCTCTAATAAACGTAGTTTGCCACCGACTGTTGGGCGAATGCCGATATTGGCAATGGCGTGATATGTTTTACCGTGAACATGCACGTTGACAACATAAACCCCTGAAACGACAACGTCTGTTGGCATTGGGATGTTAATGGTTGGAAAACCAATCTTGCGCCCATTTTGATCACCATGATGCACGCGACCACTGAGCGAGTAGCTGTGTCCCAAAAAATGCGCTGCATCATTGAACTGACCGCTATTTAGTAGTTGGCGGATGTGGCTGCTGCTGATGCGTGTATCATCTAAAGTATAAGAAGGAAGGCTTTCTACGCTAAAGCCATATTTGTGCCCTAAGTCTTTAAGTAGCTTAAAATCACCTTGACGTTGATAACCAAAACGAAAGTCATCACCTATAATGACATGCTGAGCATTAAGACCATCAACAAGAACCTTTTTAACAAAGGCTTCAGCTGATAACATCGCAAGCTTTTGATTAAACTGCAGGCACAATACCTGATCGATATTGAGTGCTTTAAATGCTTGGATCTTGTCACGAAAAGGCGTAATGCGCAAAGGTGCAGCTTCTTTTAAAAAAAACTCTTTCGGTTGCGGCTCAAATGTCACCACTGTCGCTTTAGCACTATTGGTTTTAGCAAGTTGCTGCACATGGTTAATAATATACTGATGCCCCAAGTGCATGCCATCAAAATTACCAATAGTGACAATACTTGGTGTTTGATTTTTATTGTTATGTAAATCTGCAAATCGTAACAGCTGCATGTTAAGTTTGTTTATGCCTAATTAATCGCTTATACATATTGCAAAGCGTGGTGTTAAAAACTGTCAAGCATTGTATACCAGCTGCAAGCCATTTTACAGTATTTATTGCTTTGCTTGATGGCAAGCGTTTACTTTGATTCAATTCGTGATTCAACATTGAAATATTTATTTTTGCTGTCTTAAAAGGGTATGGTAGACTTGTTTTTATTTATAGTAATCTTTCAGGGAAAAAGTGGATTAATGATGAATGGGGTTAAGTTTAAAATTTTAATTGTTGATGACGATGAAATAATTCGTGAAGAATTGCAAGAAATATTGCAAGCCGAAAATTATGAGGTATGTTCTGCTGCTAATCCTGTTGAAGCAGATGTTACTTTAGAGACTTTCCTTGCAGATCTATTAATTGTTGATTTAAATATGCCAGGCTATGAAAATGGGAAATATTATTGTCGTAGAATTTCTGAAAAACTGCGCATTCCTGTCATTATTATTACCGCGTCAGAAGATGAACTTGATGAGTTGATTTCCTATGAGCTAGGTGCTTTGCAATTTATGCAAAAACCCTTTAGTACGAGAGTCCTTCTGGCTAAGATACGTAATATTCTATCAATGAGTAAAGTCAAATCAACTGAAGATGAAAAAATTTGGCAACTTGATATTAAGGAATTACAGTTAATTAATCTTGAACAGAAACTTAAAATTTCACTTAATATAAATGAACTCAAACTACTGTCATACCTAAATGAGCATATTGGTAGTTCATCATCACAATATGATATTGCAAAATATGTTTATGGGCGCGATTTACACCCAGAAGATCGAATTGTTTCAACTTTAATTTCACGCTTTAGACAAAAACTCAAAGATAATAATTGTGAGTACTTAATTGGTTTTACAAGAGGGCTCGGCTATAGTTTAAAATATCCAATTCAGATTAAGTGAAGTAAGAAGAAAGATGGTGGGTCAAAACTTAAAACGCACAAAATATAGACTTAAGTTTAACCTTGCTCTCTTGTGTGCGTTTTTTCTCAATATTATTTTAATGTCCTATTTTTATATCAATAACTTTCTTGATCATGACAGAAATCAGCGACTTATTGCCTCAAGTATGATTAATTTTATTGGTGAACTTAATCATATGGATTTTAGTGCGCGGGAGAGAAATTACCTAAAGGAAATACTGCCAAGCTCAAGCAATCAATGTATGAATGTCAAAGTGTTACCGCTACCAGAGTATTCTTCAGATTATATTCATATTGATGTATCAGGTGATATAAGTGCGCAAAAGATCGAGAAAGCCTTGAAAAGTATACGCTTCTGGCAAAATAATGTGATATCTGTTTATGCAAAGCCTTTAGGTGCATGGATAGTATTAGAGTTACCAAGAATAAGATTTCCTTGGGTTGGCACTTTATTCATTCTTTTACAGCTTTTTGCGATGCTTTATGTTGCAATGTATCTTATTAATGGGCGTTATTTGCTGCATGCAATGGAGAAGATGTTTGCTTTAGAAGACAGATATCGACTGAAATTACCCACACTTGAAAAAGGTGTTGTATCGCATTCTAGCCTGTATATGTTACGTAAATCAGCACGTTATATTGAAGCATTGATTCTGAAGGTTCAAAATTTAAGTGATACCAAAATGCGTACTATGGCAGCACTCGCGCATGATATAAGAACACCTTTAACTAGAATGGAGTTGATGTTATACAAAGTTAAAGATGAGGTGCTTAAAGAAAAAGTTTTTACACAAATTGATGATATTAATAGAATTTTGCGTAAAACAATTCATTATGCCAATCAAAGGCATTTAAATGCACCAAAAGTGATCGTAGATTTATATGGATTGGTTAGAGAGACCGTTAAATCCTATCAAGAACATAGCATAGAAAGAGTTTCTTTTATTGATGAGACTGTAAATCAAGAGTATATGATGCTAGGTGCTCCAGAAGAGCTTACAAGCGCATTAACTAATATCATTAATAACGCACTAAAGTATGGCGAAAATGTTGTAATCAGCATGAAGTATCTCAGAAAAAACATTCTTATTGAGGTGATGGATGACGGTATTGGTGTGCCAGAAGATATGCTTGGTAATATATTTTTGGCATTTTATCAAGGACAAATCTCGAATTCCAAAGGCAATGGCTTAGGTTTGGCAGTCACTAAAGAAATTGTTGAGGAGCATGGTGGCGAAGTATATGCTAAAAATAACGCATTAGGAGGTCTCACAGTGATTATGAAATTTAAAATAAACTGAAAACTCCTCATTTTTTAAATTTCTCCTCGCCCAATAAAATTCAATATGGCTTTTAAGTCTGCTTGGCTTATCTGATGCTCCTCAATAAACTGATCTACGCGTAGTTTTGCAAGATATGTTTTCATTCCTTCCAAGATGTAATGCCTTGTTACTTCACCTGATTTAGAGCCGCCAAGCTGTGCAATCAATACAACAAAGTCATCATAAACTTCACCTTGACCAATCTCATATAAATAAGATGCAACAAAGAAACCAATAGCAGTAATGGCTTTAATCCCTTCAAAGTCTTTTATCCTAAACTCTTCCCAGCCTAACTCACCTTTGATAAATTTAAACACACCCTCAATACGAGAGCGCTTTAAATAGCAATCATAAACGTTGTAAACGTCATATTGATTCATAAGCTCCTTATTTGTGATTAAAAGCATCGGTTCGTCAAAAGCTTCTTTGCCCTTGCGATCAAGCAGCGTCATTAAAACAACATGATACTGCCCAATCTTCTGCCATTTAGCCTTGATCACGCAATCCTGAAAACAGCGTCCACTGATGTATAGCTTTTGAATACAGAAAGTATATGAATGTTCAAAGGCGTGATCTATCAATTTCCCTTTTTGCTCCTTATCACCGCTTAAGCCTGAAACTGTCCTGTTTTTCTTCAATCGTATGACAAACTCATCTTTCAGTTCCTGTATAAAATCAAAGTACTCACTATCATCAAACTCACGATCTAATACATGCGTAATATTTAATGCTGAATTCTTTTCTTTCAAGGCGTTAGAGCAGGATTTAATATGCTTTAATGCTATGCGCTTTGAGGTCAAATAACTATCGTCATCATAGGCTTCTTTAGACGCCTGTGAAATCACGATATCCTCACCGGCACTTAACTGTTCAATCGTTTCTTTTGATAAAAACTCTGGCTGCTTGTTGCTGTATAGCTCATGACCCAATAAATCAATCTGTTTATTATCTAAATTAACGGCAATTGTATTGAAGCTACTATAGCCATTGATGGTTTTCTTACTCAGATCTTTTACTTTTCCTATATGCTCTGCTTGCTTGGTATATTTTTTGCGTATCTCGCTGGGATCATGAATCAAAATAACATTATCCGAAGACTCGTATTTCTTGGCTGTTTCAGCGCATAGTACTTCACTAATTTGCTCGGGATCAAAGTCATTTAGCTTATTGTCACCTGTAATTGTCCGTCTCAATTTTTCGTACTCCTTTTGGCTGCTACTGATTGAGTAAAGGTTTAAACTGCCATGCTCTAAAACCTTTTCCAGTATCGTCTTCACATTTTTTAAAAGACACCTTTGATGTCATTTTGTTTAATAATTTGCTCATGTGGTCACCAAAAGTAGTGTGCGCCATCCTTGTGATTCCTCTTCTCATATCATTGCTTCGGGCGTATTGTACACGCTTTTAAATTTTTGGGGAGTTTTCAGAAATAAAGCAAATAAGAAAAATCAAATAAAATAAAATCACTCAAAGTACCATAAGCGCTCTTTAACAAGTTGTAATCGAAAGAATTCGTCTAGCAGTTTGTTGATTTGTAATGGTTGATCAAGTGATGAGATATGTCCAGCTGATATTACCTCTACAAACTGCGCTGTTGGTAATCTTTGAGCCATCAACTCACCTTCTTGCGTTGGACGATAACAATCCTCTGATCCCGTGATGATTAGAGTTGGAATATCAACTTCGCTAAAGGCATCTAAAAGGTTCATACGATTTTGCCGTTCAAAAATCATTTTCCCTAAGCGAATTAACGAAGATATATCTAAACTTTTGTTTTTTAGATGAGTTGTAAATTCTTCAACCAGCGTTTTATTGTTTTCCTGAGTATGTATGGAAAAAAAACCAGGTACGATTTGCTGAATAATATTCTCAGGAATAAACCCCAATTTTTCAATTGCATTAAACATCATTAAAAATTGTGCTTTGTTAGCAGGGGGCTCCTCGCCTAGAAAAGTGTTCATTAGAACAATGGACTTGATCGACAAAGGATGTTTGTATGCAAGCTCTGCTGCCCACATTCCACCAACGGATAAGCCAATAATTGCAAACTGATCATCTAATTTTAGATGTCTCATAAGTGTCATCATATCATCTGCGATATCAGATAAATCATTATTTTCACGCGGGAGCGCATCAGATTGCCCATGTCCCCACAAATCAGGAACAATACATCGATAGGATTTACTTAGGTGATGTATTTGTGGTGCCCACATTTTATGATCCCATAAGTAACTATGACCAAATAAAATAGGAAACCCATGACCAGTATCTAGATAGCGAAGTTCTTTTCCTTTTATTTCTAATGTTTTCATCATTAACCTCCATGATTTATTGCAATATTTAAAGTTTTTTTAAGCATAAATAAAAATCCTTTTTGCTGTGACGGTTTATCATGATAATCCTATATAAATAAGTCATATGTAAAGCTACGCATATGAATTGTATCTAATGGTATCGGTTGCTTGGGTGTGAAATGAAGTGACATGGAATAGGTGCGTTGGTATCCCTGTGTATTGCCATGTATCTGGATTTTTTACTTAACCAGCTTATAGTGAGTAAAGCAGCATCCGGTAGCTCACAGTTTGCTGCTTTGAAAATATAAAGATTCAAAAAGGATTTAGGTAACCTGATTATGATAGGAAAATATATACGTTTTGGTTTGGGATGGTTTGGTCTTTTTATAATTTTGACTCTATTTATTATTGCCTATTATTACACAAACCAAGACAGGAGCATTGATTCAACAAAATGGGTGCCCAAAGCTGAAATGATGACGTATCGTGCTCAAATGAAACCTATAGTCTATATGAAGTTCGAGAATGGAAGATTCTCGGCTTTTGATGATTCAAGTTCTATTGTTGGTAGATACTATGATGTATCACATATGTTAGATATTACCGAGAATGAAAGTATACAAATAACTCAGAGCTCTTTTTTGAAGAAAATACAGCGGGCCCATTATTTTAAGCAAAATAATGGTGTCTTGTATCTTTTGAATGAAAGTCGTGAGCAAATAGAAATACTTTATAGAGTATAACCTATTTGGATTAAGGTTTTTAGTTGCCATGGTTTGAGATGCAGAATCATGAGGTACTTTAATAGGGTTTTTATAAATGTACCACTCGTAAATCATATTATGCTGTCATATACCGAAGAATTTTTTAATGCTTTTGAGAGCTTAAAGTTCAATGACAGAAATGCTGAAATATGGTTTATGGGTAGTGTATTACGCAAGTAAATATGTAGTATATCTAAGGGGTAATAATGATTTATAGTAGATTTCTTATAAAATCAACATCAATGTTGGCTTTATGTTTAACTCAAGCTTATGCCAATATGTCACAAGATAGTAAAAAATATAATACACAGTTTATGGAAAATAATATTTTGCCTCAGTGCCAGATTGATGGGAGTTACCCAGAAGAATATGTGTGTATATTCGATTATAACTGGGCTGATGAAATGTCTTCTATAGACTTGTATGCCAATAACGTTCGTATACAAAGCAAGATATTTTATCCTAATGATGTGAAGCAGCAACAAAAAATTGAAGAGTTATTTAATAGGGATGGAGCTCCTAAAAATAAAAAATTTAAGATTATATACTCTACTGAAACGATGCACAAAAATGATAAAATAAGCGAAATATTTATGCGTCGGATTGGTACCCAAGAGTGGTTAATAAGTCTTGATGATTTAAAGAAATTCTCAGCTGACGATCCCGATAAGCAATTTGACGTTAGTACCAATTTGAATATTAGAGGTTTTCTCGAAAGGTATAATTATGATCCTAAGGCAGATAATGTTTACATTAGGCAAATTTTAATTCCTGAAGATATGGAGTTAAAAGAAGGTGATTATATACCAGTTGATATACCATCATGGTATGCATCAGTTTTTCTATTCTATATGCCTCAAATGCGTATTAAAATAACTCCGCTATCAGATTATACAGATTGTATTTTGCGAGATTCTTTGGGGGATATCAACGGATTTGATGTTGAAAGATGTGATTTGCAAGTAACTTTATATAATGCTTCTGTTCCAAACGCTGCTGATCCTGATGGTGTTCCAGGAACAACCGATGGTAGCTGTAGTATTTCATCTGATTCACCCTTGTATGGATACTTTCAACCTTGTGCCATTTATCGTAATAGTAACAATCAATTACCTCTCCGTATTGAGTTGAATGCTTATAGGTGGAAGAAGACACCAGATGGGGGTCATGTTCGCGATGAAATTGTTGAACTACCTCAGCAATTAGCTCGAAGAATAAAGTTTACTTTTGAAATAAAGAATAATAGTCCAAGCAATGAGCCTGAGTATCATTTACCTAACATTGCTGAAAAACTTAAGTTTGGAGATGAGCGCAATATGTATACTTTAGGCTCTGCTTCTGGTTGTACAGATAACCTAGAATATATAATCCCTGATTTTCACCGTACAAAGGGTGATAAAGCTTTAGGTATTATTAAATATGTGACTGCTGATAAGAAGTTTGAATCGCTAGTTAGCAACTATCCTATTTCAATAGAAATAAAATCTGTAACAATTGGAAGTCAAACATTATCACCAGAGAACTATAAAAAGTCAGGAATAGTTAAACTTGACTTACTAAAAGATGAGCAGTTAAATAAGGATGGTACTACAGCCCTTGATAATCAGGGAAATATACCAATCCTTGGTGGTGATGCATTAGTCTTAAAAGACCAATTTTCTCATGATTATACATTACCAGGTATATCTAACTCTGAATATTTCTACGCTTATCTGTATAACATTCTAACACCAAGCAGTTCAAGAATTGCAGAGGATAAAAAACTATGTTATGCAAAAGTTGAGTTAAAAGCATTTAAATCTTTAGTGAACACTTATTACCCATTAGATCCTAATCAGTATTTAAAGCCAGAAGCTACTTTTGATGTTAATCCTTACCTCTTCACAGAAAGCTATAATAGTAAATGGTATTTTAATCCGGAAGGGCATAATACAACCTATATGTTTGAAAATGGGTTACAAACATTGTTTGGTATCAATAGTGGGACTTTTGCTGGAATTAGAGCAACAATTGACCAGTCATATACTCCTATATATGAACAAGCAACTGTATGGGTTGATAAAGACCCTAAGATTGAACGTAATAAAAGAGTAATTTATGGTGGGACTTACTTTAAGGTTTTTGGTAATCATAATCTGCCAGAGCTTTTGTTCCCACAACGAATAGTTATAACAACGCAACATGGCACGTCATATCAACGCTATATTGCTATAGGTGAAACAACGCCAGGCAAAGACCCTTCTCCCATTTATTATGATCTCACTGGTAATAATACTAAATATTGCGCTTGGTCATAAAGATAGTGATATATATCCATCATAGGTATTTTTTAGGAGTTATAATGAAGCGTTTTATAATATTGAATATATTTTTGTATTGTTTTGTTGCTTTTAGTTATGCGCAAGCACAGAGTAATACATCCCTAGAGCAAGAAAATGTACAAAAAACTCTAAAAGAAGAATTAAAATCTGATCAAAGTAGTCCAAATTCTAATGCCTATAATTTTGCATCAGGGCAAGTTAATCAGCGCTCTGGAAGTTATCAGTATAAAAAGGCAGTTGCTGGCATGTTAGTTGCAGATAAAGAGTCATTTCAGCTAGATTTGAATTATAACAGTAGTTCACGTAAGAATTATGGTTATGGTGAAGGATGGTCATTCAACCTAACACATTATGATAAAGATTCAAAAAAACTATATTTATCCGATGGTGGAGCACTTTTGGAGATTGATAGACAGAATGTTGCCCAAGGTAGTCAATATTATCGAAAACACGATATTCAACTAGTACAAGACGATAATAACCCAGAATATTTTTTTATAATCTACAAGAATGGCATAATAGAGCATGTCGCTCACAATGGTTTGATGGATAAAAGATATTATGCTGATGGTAGTGCATTAGAGTTTCATTATGAGGATGGTATACAATCAGCTAAGGTCAAATCTATCTATAGTCTAAAACCAAATGGTGACTATGGTCATACAGCTATTAAGGTAAGTTATTCGAATCAGTCGGTTATTATTGATAGTATTTATTATGCAGATGTTAAATCGCGCGAGAGTGAAACAAAATATCGAAATGTTAAGCTAAATTTAGCAGATGGGGAGGATGATAATAAGCATTTAGTTAGTATTATAGATGCGTCTGATAGCGAAATCAGTCAGGAATATAAATTTGAGTATAATCCACAAGGCGGTACGTGCAGTTCTGCCTCGCCAGGGATGAGTAAAATTATTTATCCAACAGGTGTTTATGAGAGATTAACCTATAAGTCATTGGAGATAACAGGGACAAAACCAACTAAGGATCAGGTCAATACAATTTGTGTTATTGACGAACATGGTATCTACTCAGCAAAAGGTGAAGAGATAATAAAGCCTACATATTACGCTTACAATTCAGATAAAAATACTAATAATTTTTCAGGTTATCCTGTAGTTGAGGCTACTGAATTTGGCTTTCATGGTGATAAACTTGCAGACTTGAAGGGTAACTTTACTTATGAAGTAAGTCAAAGAACACCACTGAATAAAAACAAACAAACATATAATAAATTTCACCTTTCATTATCTGAAGAACTTTATTCTGATGAGTTAGTGTTACTGAAAGAAGTTCGAAATGAATATGGCAATATCGCAGACTTAGAGGCACCAATTTCAAATATGCCAGCAAACTATGATATGCCTACTAAGACCACAACAATTATTCATGGCAAAACTAAAGATAGCAAAAAGTTAATTACTTATCAAAGTTATGATGAGTATGGCAATTTAATCAAAGAAGTTGATAGCTATGGACGAATGCGTTTGATAAGTTATTATTCGACAGAAGCAAGAAATTCTTTAGGTTACTTAACGATTAATGATCAGCTGCTAGAGTTTAATTTTAGTCGCTACCCACAATATGAATTAATATTGCCATCAAAAACAAATGGAAATAAAACTACTGATCAAACAATTCTCGTAAAGAAATTCACTTATAAAATACTTATGAATGAAGGTGCTGGGTTTGTGGTTCAAGACACACTTAAAGAGGGTCATATCAGCGAATATGACATTGACTCTATCGATTATAATAAAAACATACAAGATGCTACTGAAATTATTGAAAAAATCGTCGGTGATAATGAAGCTAAAGTTATATACACAGCTAAGAGTAGTTGGGCATATTTTGACGCAGATAACTATACTAACACATCTTTATTCGGGTTGAAAAAAGGAAAAACGACTGAAAATCTTGATAGTCAAATAATAGATGGACCTCAAACAGTCAAAGAGTTATATGAATATGATTTTGATGCAGTGCTTTTTGATCAGAAGAATGTAATACCTGTTAAAAAGATATCTCAAATGTCAGGTAATGTCAGTAAAAAAGGTGAAAATAGCAGACTTAAGCGTTCTAAGTATATATCACTTTATGATAATAAAGATATCGCAATTGAAGATAGTTTTGGCAATATTGAATATAAAGAATATGATGATTTGGGGCGACTAACAGACCACTATTTTTATCCCAAAGGAGATCAAGATGATTCAAAAAGGATGGTAAATAAATATATTTATTGTGATGTTAAAAAAACTAATAATGCTTGCGTAGAAGGTGAGATTTCAATTATTGAAATTTCTGATAGCCCAGATGGACAGTCATATAGAGTGAAGACAGTTTATAATGGTATAGGTCAAGAAATAGCGCAGTATGTGGATGATTTAGATGGAGAGGGGAAACCAACTAGTGAGTTTTTTAAAATAAATGATACGCATTATAGTAATGATGGTCTTGTTGATTATGTTAGAGGGTATGACAAAGGAAGTTATTCTGATGGCGCATTATTTACTTTTGAGAATAAGCAATGTTTTTACTATGATGAGTTCAATGACGAAAGCATGACGCTAGACCTTAACACAGGACTAATAAAGGTCATAGAACGTGATCTTATGAAAAATGAAATCAAACAGTATGCTGTTAATATTAACCGTCAACAAAAGCCAAATGATGATTGTCCTGATATCACTGATTTAAACTTAGAAGGTGAAAAAACAGAGATTAGTTATAGTAAAACAGATGATGATGGTAATGTGCTTGTATCATATGTTGAAAATCCAGATAAAAGTATAGGGACTAAAGTAGAAAGTGCTTATGATCAAATGGGTAGAATATATCAAACAACGTCAGCATTAGGAGGTGTGGTTACTTATAACTACAACCAAAAAGGTCAAGTCATTAAAAAACTTATGCCAAATAAGACAAAATTAATAAGCAAGCACGATTTTCTGGGAAATGAGACTATGATCTCAATAGCAGAAATTGATAAAAAAGATGATGAAGCTTATCTTTTAGGCAAAAGATCATTTAATGCTTTAGGGCAGCTACTATCAATTGAAAATGTAGAAGGCTATAAAAAAGAAAATACGTATACAGAGTATGGTGATGTCGATAGTATTTTAAATGAATTTAACACACCTTTTGTGATCAAACGTGATGAAAAGACAAATCAAGTAAACTGTAGCTATATCGGTGATAAGGTGAAGGGAACTGATTGCTTAAGTCTACAATTTGCCACAGCTTATACCAAAGATAAAAAAACAAATATAAATAAAACTACTGAGGATAAGACTGGAAAGTATGAGTATTTTTATTCGAGTAATAAAAGATTAGTAAAAGTAGAGTTTACGCCAAAATTTGGTACATCTTCAGGGCAGACGTTGACAGCAGAGTATAATTATTCTCTCAATGGTCAATTATTGTCATTTAAGGATTATCAGAATAATCGTTATAGCTATTACTATAATAGTTTGCATCAGAAAATTGAGAAAATTAAGTTAGAGCTATCAAATGGTTCTCAAAATAATGAGTATATGCAATTTAATTATGACGATCCATTTTATCGTGTGACAGATGTTAAGTTAAATGATGGCAATATTTCTGTTACACGTAGCATCGACTATCGTAAATTGCCACAAAGCCTGACACTCACAAATAAAGTCGGATCAGACAAGACTCAATTGTTGAAGTATACCTTTACAAATAAAGATAATTATTACTCAGGAACAGTGAGTAAAAAAGAACGGATTGATAGCATTAACGGTCAAACACAATCATCAGATGAGAGTTATCAGTATGATGACATTGGCAATTTATCAGCATATAACTGTAGTGGTGGACTCTGTCCTGCTGATACTTTAGGCAAAATAATCAAGGCACAAGTATATACTTTTGATAGATTTAATAATATTGCGACAGTGACTCAAGACACATTAGATGGTGAAAGCAATACGACAACATATTATTATAAAGAAAGTGATCCAACACGTTTGAGTTACTATGAAAACAGTAATTCTAAGTATGGGGTAAGAAGTCAAAATATTCAATACAATGAAGCAGGCAGTATTGTTAAAGATGATCAGGGTAATCATTTAACTTATAATGAGTTGGGACAACTTGTTCAATATCAAGGTAATGAAACAGTTAGATACGCTTATGATGCTCAAGGTAAGCAAATAATGCAACAAGTCAATAATCAAGATCCTGTTTATATGTATTATTTAGGTGATCAATTAATCCATGAATCACAAGGTGATCGTTGGCTTACTTATCTTCAGTCGTTAGAAGGTACAATTGGGCAGCTAATGCCTAATGGTGAAAGAATTTATCATCTACAAGATATTGCGGGATCGATACTTCTAAGCTTCAAAGTTAATACAAAAAATGAGAGTGAATTAGTCTCTCAAAGAAGTTATTCTCCTTATGGCGTGGTCAAAGAGTTTTATTTACAAGATGTTTTTACTAGGCAACTTAATGATATTACTAAACTGCATATTGGTTACAATGGTATCCGTACAGATTATGTAACAAAGTATCAATATTTAGGTAATGGTTACAGAGCATATAATCCGGTCTTAAAGCGTTTTATGCAATATGACTCCATGTCGCCGTTTGATAAGGGTGGTATCAATGGTTATTCTTATGCTTTAAATAATCCGATTATGTATAAAGATCCAAGTGGTCATTTTGGTATTGCGGCACTAGCTATAAGTATCCTAATAACGGCAGTTACTACCACAGTTAATGCGATGCAAGTTGCAAAAGCAACTGGAGATAGCGGTAAAATTGTAGGAGCTATTATGCTCTCAATAGCTATGTCAGCAGGTGGAATAGCGTTGAATGCAACAGCGCCATTTGTTGGAGCCCTTATTGGTAACATGATAATTGATGGAATTGAGAGAATGGTCATAGCCGGTCCAATGATTGGTGCACCAGCAGACTGGCGTAATTTTCTCTCTGGTGCAGCAAATGCATTGATGAGTGTACCAATTACTAAATCTGCATCAAAAATAGGTGGGAAAAGGTCGTATAATCTAAGAGATGCTGAAAATGCTGCTAGTGAAGGAAGTGCTTCTGGCAATAAAATCAAAGGAATAAGTAATAGTGCACCTATTGTGTCAGTTGTTAGAGGTGGTGCTATTTGGGGTGTAGCAAGCATTGTTCCAACATTAGTAAGTGGTGAAGAATATGAAGCTAAGAGCCTTGTTATGACGGCTATTATAAATTTTATTGCAGCAGGTCTTTTTGAATCATCTGTCTCTCTCGGTATGATGACTAAATCTGTTAAAAAAATGAATAGCAAGCTAAAGAGATCCTCTTTGACGATAGTGCAAGCCGGTGGTGGGATGTTAAGATCAGTTGCGTTTAATCTCGGTCTGCAAGTCGCAAATATGGCAGATGGAAATGAATTTAATGTTAATGAGTTTGTCGCAGGAACAGTACTTTATGGTATTACCGCAATGGCGCTTGATGCTAATAAAGCACTAAGAACTAGCATTGGTAAGCCCTTTCGACGATCTATAGGCAATACTTCTGCTTATGGGGTAGGGTTTGTTGTAGAAACAGGTTATTATACTTGGACTAATTTGCTTGTCTTTGACTATATGAATATATGGCTTGATGAGTGGTCATAAGTCCAATGGTAGATCACAACAACAATAATAATATTTTGGAATTGACTTGCTGATTATTATAATCTAGCTTTGAGTCATTAAAACAATAAGTGGTATAAAACAATGAAATCTAGACTTGGTTTTTTTGCAGGATTATCTAAAGTTATTTTAATATCAGCATTAGCCTATATCATTGCCATGATTCCTGTGATAAAGGATTTAGGTATTAGCCCGCTCATTATAGGTATAATTTTAGGGATTATATATGCGCATACATTAAAACATAAGACTCCTTTGCGGTGGTCAAGTGGTGTGATTTTTTCTGCCAAACGGGTCTTAAGGATAGCGATTATATTATTTGGGTTTAACCTTTCGTTTCAGTTAATTGCTTCAGTAGGGTTGCCAGGTCTATTGGCGTCATTGATCGTCTTAGCAACAACTTTTATCTTGGGAATAGTCTTGGGCGAAAAAGTTTTCAAATTAGATCGAGATAGTTCAATTTTGATTTCTGCAGGAAGCTCTGTTTGTGGTGCAGCGGCAGTGCTAGCAGCAGAGTCAGCAATAAAGTCAGAAGCTTATAAATCAGCTATGGCAGTTGGAACAGTCGTCATTTTCGGAACATTGGCAATGTTTATTTATCCAATTTTAATGAAAAGTGGATTATTGTTTTTAGACGATACAGGATATGGTATTTTTACCGGAGCAACCATACATGAAGTAGCTCAAGTAGTAGCAGCAGGTAATGCAGTAAGCCATAATGCTGAAGTGATCGCAGTGACGGTAAAAATGATTAGGGTTATGATGATAGCTCCTTTGCTTATTTTCGTTGGGTTATGGATTGCACACGAAGCGAAGAAGTTAAATGCAAATAATAGTGATAATAAAGCACAGGTAAAAGTGGTTATTCCATGGTTTGCTGTAGGGTTTATTGTTGTTGCAGGGTTTAATTCTTTACAACTATTACCTGAATCATTGGTGCATGGCATTCTAGTGGTTGACCAATTTATGTTAACGATGGCAATGACAGCGCTTGGTATAGAAACCCATTTTTCTAAATTTAAGCAAGCAGGTCTTAAACCATTGTTATTATCATTAATTCTATTTATATGGCTTATATTAGGCGGATTATTAATAACACATTTAGTCTTATTGTAATCGCATATAGATGAGTTAACTATTGATGAGTATCGTTTCATACGAGTGGTATTCAAGATACAAGTTTAGTTACTTGCATGAAGCTATGAAATCATTATGATCTTAAACCAATTACGAATGTTTTATCTCGATTTATGCCCTCCTGTTTTAGTGCAATAAAAATCCTGAGGTTTAATGTTCGTAATATATTTTTTACAATCAAATGAGGGTCATAAATAATCATGAAAAAACTACTATTGTCTGCAACTATTGGATCTGTCGCTTTATCAAGTATAGCCTTTGCTAATTTGTCTAACGAGCAAAATCATGTTGTATTGTCTGGTGAAATATCAGCAAATGCAACACCAAAAAACACCTTTAACAGTCTGTCACAAACTACATCGAGTGGTTCAACGACTAATGGTGGAGGTCTAGGTTTTGGTGCTTATATTGGTTACGACTACACTATATTGCCAAGCTATACACTCGGTGTCAAAACAGGTGTTAACTATCTTGATAGTCTTAATAAAGCAGATGTTACAAGTATTTCTATGGGTTCAGCAACTTATAAGCTTAATATGCTTAATATTCCAATATTATTAACAGCGAAAAAGTTTTTTGCTTTTGGTTTGGTTGTTGGCGTTGAGGCTGGTGCCGAAGTACAACGTTGGACAATAGATATTAGTCATGGCTCAGATCATGACAGCAAATGGAATCTAGCTCCGCGCATTGGTGCTGAAGTTGGCTATCAGTGGCAAAATGGGTTATCTGTAGCAGGTAACTTGCGTTATGTGTTTGGTAAAAGTACGGATACATTCGGGGATGTTACAGATAATGATGCGCTAGCTTACTATAGTATGGGAGTGACAGTAAGCTATACACTTCCTTTTTAGTAACTGCCAACTACAATAAGAAATCTTAGACCTTAGGGTTGTATTGACATAGATTGTTGTAATTTATCGTCGCAAGGACGCGCTTTTGGTAATCGTTGCCAGTAAGTTCTGAGTAGTTATCTAACGTATCCACGAGTGGTTTGCCGGAAAAATAGTTGTTAGATTTGCTTAGTTTATGGCGTAATGCTCTAAACTCAGTAAACTGACTACCCGTGTTAAGCAGTTTATAATACGCTGCAATACTTTCTTTGGGTGAGTTAAAGCGTTGTACTTCAAATATTTGTCCTTTGCCACGTTGCTTTGGTACAATCCCGCAGCCTTTAGTAAAGCAATGTTGCCCAAAATAATTATTTCCCACTTCTGCAAATCGTGAGGTTCCCCAACCAGATTCAATCGCTGCTTGAGCAAGTACCAATCCTGCAGGAACAATGTTGACCTTGGTTAATAATTCATTAATGCTTGCTTTATAATTAGAGCTATCAATAGTAACTTTATATTCTAAAGCAAGCTGTTGTAATAATCGCTGATCGGTCGTAGATAGTGGCTTTGCGTCACTAATCTTTTGATTTAATGTTTGAAGAAATTGTCTGTTCTTTGTCACTTCAAGAGCAACCTCAGTGATAAATGGATTAAGGTAATCGATAAATGTTTGCTTTTTTTCTTGTGTATTGCTGATGTTTTTAAAGTTTGGTTTGTCAGACACCGCGGATGGTGTGCTATAAGCCATTGTGGCATATAAATATAAAATTAGTGTGGTTGCAGTAAAGCTAACAATGTTGGTACGCATAAATATCTCCAATTGGTACTAATTAGTTGGATTTTATCTTACAGAATGAATTGCTAGGTCGTCAGATACGTATTGATACATTGATACTATGTATCATTTGGTATGTCGAGTTTAGCATAATAATTAGCAACAATTATTCGCATTATGTAATAGCCATTATGTTGGGGTGTCATGGTTAATCAATACTCAAATATGAATTTTGCAAAGACATTGGAGGCTCGCTATCAACGTCCTTTGAAAGAAGTTTTGAATCAGTTTAAGCAAAATGGTAATAGTTATTTAGAGGTTGCTGAAATAACAGGTTTTAAAATATCAACGGTTAGAAAGTGGTGTGTTAAAAACAATATTAGATTGCAATATGAGAAATATAGTGAAGAGGATCGCTGTTTTGGCATGCTTGACAAATTGCGTAGTGATTGTGCAATAAATTGTGTGAACTATTTGTATAAGCAATGGGTTAAATAGCGACAGTATCTGTGAGTATCTCTTGGTATGTTCAGTTTTTGACCGTTTGCTGTGATAGTTGACATTAGCCTTGCTTCCAAGGCTGTGTGCAACTAATTTAGTATCGATGATCGACTAAATTGGTGAATAAATATCAATAAATAAATTGGGGAAATTTTAACGATGAGAAAGAATATCTTAAGTAAGATTGTTGGCTTAAGCTTAATGGCGTGCTCTGCGATGGCTGTTGCTGAGACGAATGTTTATTTGGCGCCAGGTGAGACTGATGTTGGTGCAACTGTTGCAACATTGGGTGATACAAGGGAAGATGCCGTTGAAGTTGTGTGGAATGATATCCCTGCTGACAGCGGCATTGATGGTATGGAATATTTCAAATTTGAAAACCCTTTATCAGGTGTGTTATCAGTTGAGAAAACCGGTTTTCAAGTAAATAAAACTTATACTTTGAATGTGTTAGCGGTCGCTACAGAGGCTTCAGCTGATTATGCAGGGCAATCTTTGAATAAAGTTCTTAGCATTATTATTTTGGAGGATGGAACTGGTACGGGGTCAATGGAAAACGCTGAAATGTTCGATGAAGATCCGGAATTTAATAATGATTATTACACAGGTTTTGTAAAAGATGATGCAACTACAGATACAACTATTTATGTAGATGCAGCTCTTAAGAAGAAAGATGGCTCAGGGGGTGAAATACCAACTAATGTTACTTGGAGTATTGTTGGTGCATCTGCAGAGTATTTTAAAATTGATACAAATGGGATGATAACGGTCAAAACTGATTTACCTAAAGCTAGTTTAGGTAATCAGTTCTATGATATTCAAGTTAAAGTTACAGATAGCGATGGAGATGGTGCGTTAACTAAAAAAATGCGGATATTTATCCAAGACACTGATGGCTCTGGTACACATACTTTCGATAATTTATATAAAATAACTGGCGAGATTGATTCAGTAGATTCAACGGCTGCAGCTGGTGATGCTGTGGGTACTCTTGCAGTTGAGCTAAAAAATCCGTAATAAAATTTCAATTAAAGCTATTAAATTTTGGTCAATTGTTAAATCTGAAACTGAGACCAAAATTTATTTTTATTAACTGATTTAATTTTTTAAAAAACTAAATAATATATTATTTTGGGGTTGATATGAAAATGACAAAAATTATTATGTCATTATGTTTAGTTACTATATTGACAGGGTGCTCATCGAAAGAGTCACCAGAAGCAGGTTCTCCAGCTGAATATTCCCTGAACTTGGCTACAGAGAGTGGAACTTCGGTTGTTGGGCAATTGATGAGTGTTAATTTGCAGCTTAATAATTCTTATAATGGTTTAGCGATAGCAGGCACGAGCGGTACATCAAATGCTGAACAATATAGTGTGTCTAATATTGAGATAATTGGTTTGACACCGACGCAGATTGTAAGTTCAATCAAGGAAGATTGTAATGGATTGTCAACTGCAAAATATTGTAATTTTAGTTTTTCAGTTGTAGATATTGATCTGGCAAATAAACTTCAAACTGCAAAAATTGCCGTTAAAGCTCAAGTTAATGGTCAAGAAATTATTTCAAACCAAGTAGAGCTTCAAGTTAAGTCATTGGATTTATTAACTCGTGTTAATGAAAGTGGCTATGATCTACTGCATACTGTGGGCAGCAACTTATTGATTATCAGTAACCCTACAGATGTCCCAGTAACTTTAACAAAAGAAGTAATTGAGGTTACAGCTCCTAGTTTTAAAATTATTGAGAACCCTTTTAATCCATATCCTTGTGTAGGTATAACATTAAATAAAAATGAAACTTGTACTTTGTATGGTGAGTTCTTAATGCCGCCAACAGCCTTGAAAACTTATGCAATAGGTCATGAGTTTGATGGTACACGCAATAGTACAAGGCTTGGTCCATTATTGCCTGGGGTTGTTAATATTAAAGATGAGCTTACTTTAGCAAAGCCTGATTTGAATATTAAAAATGCAGCAAATTATGATTTTTATGATGATATGGGTTCGGACTATTTATCATTTATTTTAAGATCTGATGTTACTGCGTTTAATACTCCAAGTTCTAAATTGAAGATAGCATCAAATGCAGATGATCAATCTACAGGTTTTGGTGTTTCAAGCTATTATTGTGATCCTTTAGAAAATGATTCAGAATGTTTTATAAAATATTATAGTGATGATAGTATAGATCAAGATGTTATAAGTATTTCTGCCAATGGTGTAATACTTAATCAAATTAATTTATTTAAAAAGTCCAAATTTTTGTTAGATGATGAGGTTTTTATCGGTAAATCCACTTCAGCAGGTTCGTTATATTTACAAAATGATACAACTATAGATATTCCAGTTAAAGATATTGAATTTGATTTGCCTTTAGAGATTGGGCATGAAAATGGAATTATTATTGAAAATAAATGCCAAGATCAAGAACTCATTAAAGCTGGTGAAAGCTGTGAGATCGTGATTAATCGAGATACCACTATGGATCCTTCTGTGTTACCTGGAAGTTTTCAATTAAGCTTGAAAGTGAAAGTTAACTTATATGAACAATCTGCACAGATTAAAGTTAGTAATGTCTCAGAAACAAGATCTATAAATGATTTGTACTTTGAAAAAGAGATTGACTTTATTGGTGAAAATACTGGCTTGGTTTTAGTAGCAATGGCAGAGACTGATCTAACAAACTATAAATTTTCTATTCCTGAAATTCCAGGAGTAAACATTATAAATGAATGTTCTAGTATTCAACAAATGTATCAAGGTGATAGATGTAGAATAAGACTTGATGTTGACAATATAAGTCCTCAAGATTTAGTCGATGGAATGGATTATCAATTTCAAGTTTATGATATAAATGATGGGAATAATCCTGTTAACGGTCATGTTTATACTCATGTGCCAAATATCACTTTTAAGCTTGATTATAATTTATTAAACTCTAATAAAACTAAGATTATTGAATTAACAAATAACAGCTTAGCTCCAGCACGTAATTTTAATTTAGCTTCACCATTAACCGATAGCAGCTATATTATTGACAGTTCTGATTGCGATAATATTATTTATGACTCTGTCGATGGTAAAAAAACTTTTCCAGCTTTTGGTAAGTGTTTGATTAGAGTTAGCGCTAATAATATCGTTGAAGATAAAGAGCTTAGTATATTTGCAAACTATGATCATAATCAAAGTATAAAAGCAGGTGTTAGGTTATTATCAAATAATAATTTAACTATGGATCTTACTCCAGTTAATCTATCAATCAAACAAATGGATGCAAATGTTGATCAGGTACTGAAAAATGAAAGCGGCAGCTTTGCTGATAATATTACAGTTGAATATTTAGGATCTGAGGAAAATTATCCGCAAGTAATTTACCAAGATAAAGATTTAAATAACTGTTTCTATCAAGGTAATACTAGTTTAAGTCCAATTTCAAGCTGCACAATAAAATATCAAGTTCCAGCTAATGTAAATATAGGTGATTACGAGTTTAAGGTAACAGCTAAATCAAGATCTGATAGTTTGCATCAAAAAACATTTGAACAGCATTATACGATAACTGTATTAAATTCTAGTGATTTATCTGACTATAAAGTTATTGATAGTGATAAAAAGTTTAATATTACGTTGCCAAATTTTACTTATCATGGATATGCTGAGTTTGATGCTGTCGATTCATATGTTTATATAACTTTAAAAGTAGTTGATAAAGTCACAAAAGATTCAAGAGAATGGATGCCTCAAGATCTAGAGTGGAGAATTATTCCTGTTGATACTATTGAAGAAAATGTATTAGATGGTGTTAATTATTTTACTTTTGATGATGCTGTTCTATCTTCAACTGGAGAACCAACTATAAAGTTAAAAGCTGTCGCCCATGAAGCTGGTTTGTACAAACTTAGATTAAAGGCAATTAGTAGGTCTGATGTTAATCAATCAGTTATGGGTGATTTTTATATTGTTGTGCATAAAGGAGGTAGCTCTTTTGAAAATATGTATGATATCATTGATAAAGATCTAGCTGTTAATGTGGTGAGTCCTGATGCAACAGTTGGCGATTATGTTGGAGTAACTCTTGCAGTAGTTGCAAAAAATTATAGTTTAAATTATTAATAATGGGGTTCTAGTTTATGCTTTATTTAAATAAAAAAGTTTTGGTTTCAACGATGATTGCAACCTTTGTTGGTTTCGTATATACAAACAGCTTTGCTGATAAAATTAATACAAAACAATATTCTGATGTTTCATGGTTAGTTACGCCAAATCAAGACCAAAGTATTGATAAATATTTTAATATTTCACAAACAGGTGAAGTATCTATAAGTAGTAATTTTAGCCCAACTAAGCCTGGAGTTGGTCAATATCAAATGGAAGTTGCTGCCATAGCTAATCCTGATAGTTCCTATCCAGGACAAGCTGTTTTTGGTAATGTAAATATTAATGTAATTCAAGATGATCCAACCGATATGGACTCACTTTTAGATAAGCACTATAAAAATGCCCGAATGCTTTATTATGTTGATCGTCCAGTTAATATGGAAGACTCATCTATTGATGAAAACTTAGTTGGTTCAAGGATGTATTTAATGATTTATGATAAATCAAAGCATAAATTTGAACCAGTATTAAAATCACATGACATACAAGACAAGGTAGCGCGCGAAGATCGAGTGCCATTTTTACTGCCGGTGCATGGAAATTTTTCTTACCAGTATGCTGCTTATTTTCAACCAGTTCACAAATATAATGTTCAACATGGTAGTGGAGCGTATGATAATATAAGCTCATTATATATTGTACGTAATAATAAGGATGAAGGGGTTTATAAAAAGATAATATTTAATACAGAGCACGTTACTCTAGCACAAGGATCAACAACAAAACGATATAATATTTATAATTTGATTGGCGTTTATGAGAATGAGCTTGTTGCGGTTATTAATGATGAACGCGATGTTAGTGTTGATGATAATCATAAGTGGTATATTGGAATTTATAATATTGATACAGATACATGGAAAAAGATTTTTTTACCAAAAACTTTTAATGATGGGGATAAAGATGATTTTATTTCGAGTTGGGGAATAAAAAGAGTTTTAGCTAATGCTTTATATAATCCAAAAACAGGGTATTTATATTTTCAAGATAACTATTACGGTAGTCAACTGGGGTTTTCAGTTAAGTTAGATTCTTTGGATAATGATTACATTTTACAGGCTAGTGATTTAAATATGATATCTATGAAAGATCAGTATAGTTCTAATTGTAATGCACATTTTTTAGCGTATTTGCCAGATGCCGGCTTTAATGGCTATTTCTGTACAGCAGGAAAAGATGGAAGTTCAGATATATATATTGATGATACTAGTTATATGTATGTTTCACCAGAAGCTAACAAGAGCAACCAATATGTTATTCCAAAATTTAACGAAGATAAAAGCGATAAAATACATCAAACATACAATAAATTTTTAGATATTAAACCAGTTGATAGCAATACAGTCTCTTACATTAGACAATTTGGTCAGTTTCTCGATGTTTTTTTTATAGATCGGAATACTTATACATCATCGTTAGATATTTATAATTATTCCATAGTTAAAGGTGTTAATAAAGGTCATAGTTCTGTTGAGAATAAGCAAGAATTAATTGCTACAGGTATTTTAGGAATAGGAAGAACTAGAGCTGCTTATTCTAAGTATCCTCCCCATTATATTCCAGATTATGCGGATTTTGGGCAAGGTAATACTGGTAATATCTATCTTGAGCGTAATAATGTAATTGCGATGCCGATGGGTGCTTTGCAAAGATCTGTAGGTTTAAGTGATGTTTTTATTGACTCATTAAGATATAACCCTATTTCATATGCTAATTCGTATATGACAACTAAAGAGGATGAAGACTTTGAATATCCATTTTTACCAGCAGGGAGTACCTATCGAATGGATCCTTTTGTTCAATATAAGATATTAGGAGTTAAAACCTTGGGCTTTATTCAAGATCCGCTTGATTTTGCTAAAGATGATGACTCTGTTGAGATTAAAATTAGATCAGCGACAGCTGACAGTGGAGTTATTTATTCATCAGATGATTTATATGCTAATATATCTGGCATGAACTCAGATGAATATTATTCTGCTAAATTTCAATGGTATAGTTGTACAGACCAATATGATACCTCATCTTGCACAGAAATTAGCGGTGCAACTGATCGAGTTTATCATGTCAAATTTGCAGATATTGGTAAATATATTAAGCTACAAGCTGAGTATATTGAAACTGTTAAAAGCGGTGATAATAAAAAAGTTAAGACAACTGTAAGTTCCAATTTTTTGGGTCCAGTAGAACAATTAATTGGTGATTACTGGGCTATCGGTGCTGAAATTATTGAAGGCACTGCATATACTGGCAGTAAACCAATTTATGCAATAGGTGAAAATGATGTTGGACTGAGACCAGAATGCTATTATAATACCGATTGTTGGTTAGCAAATAGTGGTTCAGATTCTAATTATCGCGAGACATTATCATTGGCTTATGAGCCAATCGCAAATGTAGAGAATATTACTGTTTATTATGACGCATATTCGGAAACTGGTGTAATTTACAAAATAGATTTTATTGATAATTGTGGGGCTTCATGTGGATTTTTGTCAGAGCATAATGTAACAGACTCTGATTATAAGTCGAAAACTTTTAATATTCCAAATAGTTGTAAAAATTCTATTATTAAGAAAATCAACATTACTACTGGAGGTTATAATTATGGGGCAGTAATGATTGACGCTGTTTCAATTAAAGGAACTTTATCGTAACAAATAGTTGTTCACGATCGGTGCCAATATGCACAAGAACATAAGTGATAGGATCCACCGCTAATTTTCGTTATTAAACTATAAATAAAAGGTATTTTTTATGCGTAAATTGTTAGTGTGTGCATCTATTGTGTTAACCTCTACAACTGTATTTGGCAATAATATTAGCCAACCCACACTTGATAGCAGAATTACTTGGGGTAGTGATGCAGCTAAAGGGGAGTTTCCTTTTTATGTAGGGGTTCTTATTAACACTGAGGATGGACTCAAACAATTTTGTGGAGGGACATTAATTGATAAACAGTGGGTGCTCACTGCGGCGCACTGTATCAATACGGATGTTAATAAGGTGCTTTTACAGATTGGACGAGAGGAGTTTGGATCGCAAACTGATGAAAATACCTATAAGATCACTCAAGCAATAATGCACCCAAGCTATATGTACAATGATAGTGGCGTACTAGATTACGATAATCGTACTGATGACATTGGTCTATATAAGCTTGAAAAACCTGTACCACCAGAAATTTATGCTGATATTATAAATTTATATAATAGTGACAAACCTGCTGATGGTGAACAATTTACAGTAATTGGAATGGGCAGAACAGAAACTGGTTTATGGAAAAAGCGTTTGCAAAAAACTCGTGTTCAAATAGATGACTCTTCACAGGGATGTCATGCATGGGGTTTTGATAAGAATAAAGATATTTGTGCTCGTAGTATTTCACAATCAGTTGATCATATAAGCAACACCAGTAATGGTGATTCTGGTGGTCCTATCTTAATGTTTGATAAAAATGGGCAGCCTTATCAAGTAGGTATTACTAGTAGATCTGGGCATACTGATAGTGAGGATGTGGTGTTCCCTAACTATCATTACCCGTATGCTGCATTCACTTATATTCCTAGTTATATTAATTGGATTAATGAGCAGAAGGCTCGATTTCAGTAAACAATGCTATACCACAAAATGGTTTATGGGCGTTATAAATATTGACTTATGAAGTATTTATGAGTGTTATCAATTACTAAAGGAAAAGTAAAATGCATACATATGATCAAGTTGCTACTGAATATAAGACAACAGATGAACTACCGTATAGAGAGTATCTCGAGAAATGGCTAATTGAAAATGAACTTAGAGAGCTGAAGAAATGTCGATCATTGGATTTGGCTTGTGGAAATGGATTTTATACCAACATTCTCTTTGCTAATGGTTTCAGCCCTGTCCTAGGTGTTGATAGTTCAGCTGAAATGTTAGCATTGGCAGAAAAATCATTTAAGAGTCATAATGATATATCTTTCATTCACTCATGCGTTAATGATTTTGAATCTAACCAAGAATTTGACTTGATAACAGCCGGTTTCTTGATTAATTATTGTAGTGATGTTTTACATCTTAAGCAGGTATGCAAGAAATTATATTCTCTGCTAAGTAATAATGGCACTATATTAACTACTATTGATTTTATTGGTGAGAAAGCGAAAAGTGATATGCTTTTGCAATATAGTGAACAAGCCTTTCATGATAGACCATTAAAGGATGGTGAAACGTTTAAATTAAGATTTTTAACAACTAATCCTTGCGATATTCAAGTAACTCATTATTCCGAAAAAACAATAACAGATGCTTTTTCCAGTGCTGGTTTTGAATTTGTCGAATGGATACCTCTTAGCATTTCCCCAAAAGGCATTAAAGAAAAGGGTAGTGAGTATTGGAATTATATGTTGGAAAGTAAACCAACACGTTTTTTAAAAATTAAAAAGCATAAATAGTCCGAATTGACAGCGCTTAAGTGTCATACGCCACTTTTGACATTAACTCTGCTATTAAGTTAAGTGACATAGTTAGATGAACTGATGAAGAACTCAAATAGCAGGGATCTAATTTACGCTTATGTTTGCCTACATCTTAGTATTATTATGTACTGGTTCACACTGAAGTAGGTATTTAGCTCCTTCTTCGTTTCCAGTTCTAGATAATGTAATAAGCATTTTGGCAGATTCTTCTCCTGATTTTAAATATACAGCACATTTTTCAAAACCTGGGGCTGTGTATGTATTGATTGTTCTATCTGGGGTCTCTTTATCAACATTGCCTTTAAATACTTCAATTGTAGATACTTTGGCTAGTACAGGCTCCTGATTTGGATCTTGAGATGTATTTGCAAAGCTAGTTAGCGCTGAAGCAGTTAATAATGCAAGTGTAATTATGTTTTTCATTTTTTTTACCTTTTGTTGTTAATGGCATGGGTAGTTTTGCTTATAAATCATTGTTTGTCAATAATAAAATATCATAAAATATTAAATTATGATTAATATATCATTTTTTATTGTTGTTTTATAAGTAAGTCTTGCGATGATCGGGAGTTATAGAGGTCACTGCAATAAGCGAGTTTTAAAATGATTGAGTTAAAGGTTAGATGACTGAAGCATCAAAGTGATATAGTTAAGCTTCTCGTATGTCATTTGATCTTTCACTAAATGACAGTATATATTGAGCATTAATTACAGTTGTGTTCTGGCGATGCAAATAAGTACTTCATCTTCTTTAATAAAAGCCAATGGTTCTTTGATGTATTGGATATCCCCTGAGATTAGTTGGCAGCGGCAGGTGCCACATACACCATTGCGACACTGAAAGTTGGCAGCAATGCCTTGTTGTTCAAGATATTCAAGTATCGTGAATTTATTATTATCAATCGTTATAATTTGATCATTAAGTTTAATACGAACCATTGTTATAGTTCAAAACCACTAAAGGCATTATCGGCAACATTACTATCTATTTGACCGACAAGATAAGAGCTGATTTCTGTTTCTTGTGGTGCGACTTGGACGTTATCTGAGTTAAGATAATGATTAATCCACGGTATGGGGTTGCCTTTGGGCGCGATAATATCATCGGTATTGAGTCCCACAGCTTGCATCCGCTCTTTGGCTAAGTAGTCAATATATTGACAAAGGATTTGCTCATTCAATCCCAAGATAGAACCTTGTGAAAACAGATACTTTGCCCAAGCCTTTTCTTGTGCGATGGCTTCTTTGAAAATGGCTTGCGCTTCATCATGTACATTGTGCGCAATCTTGGTTAACTCAGGATCTCCATCTTTACCCGAGAGGATGATATTAATCATATGCTGGGTACTGGTTAAATGCACCGATTCATCGCGTGCAATCAGCTTCATAATTTTTCCACAGCCTTCAAGCTTCTTTTGCTCAGAAAAGGCAAACGTGCAGGCAAAGCTGACATAAAAGCGGATGGCTTCAAGGGCATTAACAGCATGTAGAGCCAAGTAAAGTGCTTTTTTAATGCTGTGTTGACTTACCTCAATGATTTTATCACCAATGTTATAACTTCCAGTGCCTTGTGTTTGTAAAAGCTGTGTTTGCATAATCAGCTGATCATAATAATAGGTAATATTTTCAGCGCGTTTTCTAATCTCAGGATTATCAACAATCGCATTAAATACAGGGCTTGGATCATCCATGAGTGATCGCACCATATGTGTGTATGAACGGCTATGAATTGTCTCAAAAAAGCTCCAGGTTTCAATCCACGTTTCAAGCTCAGGGAGAGAGACAAGCGGTAAAAACGCAATATTTGGACTGCGTCCTTGCACTGAATCTAATAAGGTCTGGTATTGCAAATTAGATAAAAAAATATGCTTTTCAATGGCATTGAACTTCTGAAAGTCAACGCGATCGCGACTTAAGTCAATCTCCTCAGGACGCCAGAAAAAAGATAGCTGCTTTTCAATCAGGCGTTCAAAAATAGGGTACTTTTGTTGATCAAAGCGTGAAACATTAACTGAGGTGCCAAAAAACATTGGTTCATGCAGTTGGTTATTTGATGTCGTTTGAAAGGTCGAGTAATGGTAACTTTGTGTCATATTTTACATGCCCCTGATTCGCATTCGTCGATATCTGCTATTTCTATCGTATGATTAGTTGGCTCTTTGCTTTCTTTGGCGTGATCGCGTGTATTGTGATAGTAAAGCGTTTTTAAGCCATATTTGTAAGCGATCAATAGATCGGACATCAAGGTTTGCATTGGCACTTTGTGATCATTAAATTTAAGCGGATCATAGTTGGTGTTGGCTGAAATTGATTGATCGATAAATTTCTGAATAATCGCACAAAGTTGCAAATAACCGGTATTATTAGGCATTTGCCATAACAGCTCATAGTGGGACTTTAAGCGCTGAATTTCAGGGACGACCTGTTTTAATACGCCATCTTTACTTTGTTTGATCGAGACCAAACCACGCGGTGGCTCGATTCCATTGGTGGCATTGGATATTTGCGATGAGGTTTCTGATGGCATAATCGCACTTAGGGTGGAATTGCGTAAGCCATGTTGTTGAATGTCTTGGCGCAAGGCTTCCCAGTCATATTGCAGTGGAAAATCAGCAAACTCATCAATACTTTTCTTATAGTGATCAATGGGCAGTAATCCTTGGGCATAGCTTGTGTCGTTGAAATATGCGCAAGAACCTTTTTCTTGAGCTAACTGATTCGATGCTTTAAGTAGATAATATTGAATAGCCTCAAAAGTTTGATGTGTTAGCTTATTGGCACTGCCATCACTGTATTTAACATGATTTTTAGCTAAGTAATAAGCAAAGTTAATAACACCAACCCCTAAGCTGCGGCGCGCTTTTGCGGGAATTTCAGCTGACGCTAACGGATAGTTTTGATAATCCAATAGATGATCTAAAGCCGTGACAATTAACGTGGCTAAAGACGCGAGCTCATCAAGAGAATCAATCGCACCTAAGTTAAATGCGGATAAAGTACATAGTGCAATCTCACCATTTTCATCAAAAATATGCTCAAGTGGTTTAGTGGGTAAGGTGATCTCCATACATAGATTAGATTGTTTAATCGGAGCAAGTTGTGCATTAAATGCTGAGTGCGTATTACAATGATCAACGTTTTGAATGTAAATACGCCCAGTTTGTGCGCGCTCCTGCATTAATAGGGCAAAAAGCTCACTGGCTTTGAGTGTTTTTTTGCGGATATCAGGCGTGTTTTCTGCAGCAATATAAAGCCTCTCAAACTCACTTTGATCAGCAAAAAAAGCATCATATAACCCGGGTACATCACTGGGGCTAAACAATGTAATATCTTTTTGTTCGATTAGGCGCTGATACATTAAGCGATTGATTTGCACACCATAATCTAAGTGGCGGATGCGGTTATCCTCGACCCCACGGTTATTTTTAAGCACCAAGAGAGACTCAACCTCTAAATGCCACAGTGGATAAAACAAGGTAGCCGCACCACCACGCACACCCCCTTGTGAACATGATTTTACTGCCGTTTGGAAATATTTATAAAATGGAATGCAGCCAGTGTGTAGTGCTTCGCCCTGACGGATCTCACTACCCAGTGCACGAATTTTGCCGGCATTAATACCAATACCCGCGCGCTGGGAGACGTACTTGACAATTGCCGATGCGGAAGCATTGATTGAGTCTAAACTATCATCAGTATCAATAAGTACACATGAACTAAATTGTCGTGTCGGCGTGCGCACCCCTGCCATAATTGGTGTTGGTAGAGACAGCTTAAATTGACTAATCGCATCATAAAAATCAAGCACGTATTGCATACGTGTTGCTTTGTCATGCTTTGAAAACAAACAAGCGCTCACTAACATATAAAGCATTTGTGGGGTTTCGTAGATCTTGCCGGTAACGCGATTTTGCACGAGATATTTGCCTTGCATTTGATTCACCGCAGCATAGGTGAAGTTCATATCACGCCAATGATCAATATGTGTATTCATTTGCTCGAACTCAGCACGAGAGTAGTCATCAAGTAAATGCGCATCATATTTTTTTGCTTTGACCAGTGCTTCAACGTGATCATGTAAATGCGGAGGCTCAAATTCGCCATAAGCTAATTTACGCAAGTGAAAGATCGCTAAGCGCGCTGCCATATATTGATAATCAGGCGTTTCTTCAGAGATTAAATCGGCAGCCGTTTTGATAATAATCGCCTGAATATCCGCTGTTTTCATGCCTTCATACAGTTGAATATGTGATTGCAACTCAACTTGAGAAACAGAGACATTTTCTAAACCTTCAGCAGCCCAAGTGATGACGCGATGGATTTTATCCAGATTAACAGGCTCTAAACGTCCTGAGCGTTTGGTGACATTTACATTCATTTTTTATCCTCTATCCGCGATTAATTTAAACTAAGCAATCGGGAATAAGGACATAAGTTAGCAGGCAGTGTTTTGATATTGACTCATCAGTCAATGCCAAATATCTATGCCATATGTGTGCTTTGTTCCACGAAAGCTTTTTAACATAAAATCAATTTAACCAATGGCAGATATTCGGGCTTATGGACGCGTTTAAACACCTACTGGATACTGCTTCCCAATTGTTTTAATCAGTGCGTTTCAATGACTCTTAAAAGTAAGAATCAATGTGTATCGTTCGTTTCCAATTACCGCTGCGGGCCAGCTCTGGAGTTACACCAGATTCCCTCTTGCGTTGCGCAAATTTGCGCAAACCATTAGCGATGTTTAAGATAAGATTCTATAGCTTTTATAAAGAAAAAGCTAAAGATTATTTGTTTCTTAGTTTGCTTATAAAAAGTGAGTGATATTTTAGTTTATCTTTTGAAGGATCACATCCCTGTGAGTGTTAAAATTAAGGCTCTATTTGTGTTTCAGGGAGTTAAATAAAGTGTTGTGCAATAGTGATAAATCCTGTAGTTTTATGACGTTTTTATGTGATTAGATATGGCAATGATTAATATTCAACACTTAATAGATGAGCAGCAGTGCTATGAAACAGTGCGTAAATTGCGCTGGTCAAATGGAGTAACTTGTCCGCATTGTATGGCGTCGGCAGACAAAATCATCAAGCGAGGAGCCTCAAGTAAAGCAGAGTTTTGCCAACGTTACCATTGCAAACAATGCGATAAAGATTTTGACGACTTAACACATACGATTTTCACCAATCGGCACCAACCTTTGAAGACATGGATTCTATGCCTTTATTTCATGGGGCTAAACCTCTCAAATGCGCAGATTGCAAAGGAGTTGGAGCTGAATGAGACTGACGTGTACACCATGACTATGCAATTACGCGAAGGTGTCGAGCAAAGACGAGAACCTACCGTATTATCAGGTGAGGTCGAGTGCGATGAAGTGTATGTGGTTGCAGGGCATAAGGGTAATCCAACAGCGGTTAAAAAAAAGGGCGTAAGGCAAGGCGTAATCGATTGAAAGGAGCTCGAGGACGAGGCACTTTGGAAAAAGAAAAGCCGCCAGTATTTGGTATGATTCAACGTGGAGGAGATGTTGTGGTGCAAATGCTACCTGATGTTAAACAGAAGACGATAAAACCCTATATTGAATCTTGCATACAGCCAGGCAGTACCGTCTATACGGATGAGTATGTCATTTACGCCAATTTGACGCAATTAGGCTATAAGCATAAAACAGTGAATCATGGTTCTGGGGAATATGCACGCGATGAGGATGGTGATGGGTTTTATGAAGTCCACGTTAATACTCAGGAGGGTTGTTGGTCGCTATTAAGATCATGGTTAAGACCACATCGAGGGATTTCTCAAGAAAAGCTACCAAAGTATTTGGCATTTTTTGAGTTTGTTCATAATGCAAAGAAGCGAGGAAAAGCATTAATTTTCTCGTTGTTAGAAAACGTCCTTTGTAAAAAACTAACGATGCAATAAGTATGAATTATAATCTCCTTACAACACAAATAGAGCCAAAATTAAATGCCATTCCAACTCGGGTTGGAAAGGACAAAGGTAATTTTGGCACGATAATGACCTTTGTATCGTGCTTCATAGACATCATCAGCAAGGTTTGCCCAATGCCATCCAAAGAAACCAAACGGGATATAAGCAGATTGCCCACTTGTTGTTTGTAGTCCCTGTATATTTAACATCTCTGTTTTAGTTTTTGTTTGTGTAACTTCTGCGTAACTACCTGTAGTTGAAATTAGTTTTGTGATGCTAGCAGTATTTAAATCATTGTGGTACGTATTGCTATCGTTGTATATAACTTCATTCAAATTGTCACTTATATACATATTAGTAGGAAGGTGAATGTTAGATAAAAGATTACCAACACCATCAAAAGTAGTAATGCTGACTTGTAATTCAACTGATTTGATGCCTCCTAAAGATCTTTGATCGTATATTTCTAAAGCGGTCTTTCTTATATAATTTTGGCTTGTTTTATAAATGGCATCACTCGTACTTGTTTGTGCTGCACTTGTGCAGAAAGATCGATAGAGTCCTGATTTTATTGTATTATCATGCTTTCCACAATTAATAGTGTTATCTGCACTAACAACACCGTCAACCCAAAGGCGCATACCGACAATCGGATCCATTTGATAACGTGCAGTAATATCTATATCTTTATTGATCACCTCATCGGAGTTGATTGCTAATGTTAGTTGAACACTAGTAAATAGAGCAAATAATATTGTTATTAGTCTATACCTTTTTAAGTTTATATTTAGATTTTTCATAATGACTCCAAACGTTTTATTATGTTTGTTTTATCACACTGGTATGTACTTAATGTTATTGTGAAACATCAGTGAAGCTTGGTGTGATGGTTAATGTGCTAGTACCAGAGAAAGTATCAGGATTCCAGCTTGCTAAAGTGGCATTATCAATTTGTGCAATAAATGCAAATGGTAAAACTACTGATTTACCGACCTCTTGAGTTGCAAAGTTATAGATTTGCTCATTAGTAAGCGAGACGACAGTGGCATTGTTTAATGCATCATAATATCCAACTGGAAGTGCTGAAAACTGATCAGAGTCAAATTTTAATAAACTGCTATCTGTCGTTGTGGCAACACCATATGCGCTAACATTGAGCTGTTGTTGAGTATGCGTATCGCCGGATAGGCTTTGCACTGTTGCTTGAAGTTTGATTGAGCTAAAATTAATAAGTCCTGTATGATTACTATCGTAAATTTCTACAGCGCCTCGGGCTCGTGTCGTGAACTCACTAAAATTAGCGGGTATTGCATTAGTGCTTCCATCATTCAATCCCCAGATGCTATTGTCGCCAATAACAAGATATTCACCACCGAGTTGGATTGGTAAATTGGTGGTATTTCCAAGGTTTTGATCATGGAAAAGGACAATATCGACATTAGGCTCAGAAACATCACCAATTTGTAATTTTACAGTGACTTCTAAGGGATCTACTGCAAAAACCACATTGGTTAAGCAAAAAAGGGTTCCTAGTGTTATCATTTTGTTTGAATTTTTCATGTTGTACTCCTCAATTTAGTTTTGTTCTTTGGATTATGGTTTTGATCATAATCCATTCCAACTATCATTTGATAATGTGAATGTTATTTTTGCACTGTAGTATCCAGTATATTTTGTCTCAAAAGCCGCTGTAGATAGTGTTCCATCATAGGCAAAACCATACATTCCAAAAGGGATATATGCTGATTGATTTGTCGTAGTTGCTAAGTTTTGAAAATTAAACGCTTTTGTCGCAGTCTTTGACTCTTGAAATACTGTATAGTAACCCGTCTGAATTCGATATGGAAGATTAGTGTTATCTAATGTTGTATCATATGTGTTGGACGTGTTAACAATAACTCCTGTAGCATCTTGAACTGTCATGAAATGTGATGGAATATGTACTTTGCTTAAGTTACTACCAATACCATCAAAAGTTGTGATTGTAACATTAAGATCAAAGTTTTTAATGCCCCCTAATCCGCGAGTATCATAGATTTCTAGTGCTGTTTTATTAATATAAGCATTTGTTGTCTGATAGCCAGCGGCAGTTCCGTCGCCGCTGATTGCTACTGTAGAGCAAAATGATCTATGGCTACCTGAAACTAATGTGTTATCCCATTTGCCACAATCAATGGTATTATCATTGCTGACAATACCATTAACCCATAACCTCATCCCCACTTCAGGATCCATGTTGTAGCGAGCCGTAATGTCAATATCTTTGTTTACCGACTCACCAGTGTTAATCGCTAATACCATCTGCGTTTCTGTAAATAAGAGCACAAATATAAACAGATGCTTTTTAATTGGTATGACATGTTTTTTATGTTTCATAAGCATTCTCCTAGTTTGTGTTAAAATTGAGCATCAGCCATGATTTTGACCAATGCTTGATAATGCCCATCTGGTTTTGTTGCTAGATTGGAAGCAAGAAAACGTAGTTGAGCGTAATTAATGTTTTTATCAGTTTGTATATCGATAGTGTTCATGGGCATGAACTGATTTTCTGCATGGCAAAACTCAGCGGAACCATCGTTACATTCAGATAAAAACACCTTGAGCGGGATTGTTACTGTGGTTAAATTTAAATTTTTTAGCGCACAATAACTTTGGTTATCATGCTGCACTTGTTCATCACATATTAATCTGTACTTTAAGCCAGTAATGGATTGGTTAGTCGTATAAGTTAAAATGATTTTTTCATTGTTATCACTCACATAGTTATTGACATTTGATGGATCCGGTATAAGTGTTACATTAAGAGATTTAGATTGGTTATTCTGAAAATAGAAGTTAGAACTAAAAGGTATGCTAACGACTATTCCGCCTGAGTCAAATTGGAATCGATAGCTTCCATTAGTAATATGTGTATCGACATTATTTGGGGTAGTTATAGAGTTTACGCCCATTGTTGAGCTATTAGAATGTGTTGTTGTTGATAGCGACCAGTGACCACCTTGTAAACTAGCTAGCTTATTAGTTTCAATACCATAATAGCTTGCAGTAGCAACTTGTTGCCATGGATTTCCAAAGTCATTAATAGTAAAAGAAGTATTAATGCAATTGGGTTTTATGAGTGCTTCGGTATAATAAGCATAATTTTTTTGCCAGAATATACATTCATTACTAAATGTAACGCTAATATTGTTATTGGGGTCTAGAGCTTTTATTTTAACTAGAAGAGCAATTTGCTTGATATTTATTTGTTTATTTTGACTACCATATTGTAGCGTTAGGTCTGAAGATAATGTATCTAATGGAAGCATTTGGAAATGACTTACAGAATTAATACCTTCATTAACCGTAAGTAAGACTTTATCCTGTTCATACACTTGTTTCCAACCTATTAATGTGCTATCAACTAATTGCTCTTCAATGGATGATAATTTTTCCGCCCCATAGCCTTGTATGTTTAGTAAACTATCACCATTGCTATTGAGTTGGAGCGTTATACGGTTTTGCTTATCTATAGTATCTTGATAGTTAATATCTATTGCGTAAGAGAGCTCAGATAGCATCCAAAGCAGAATGCTTAAATACTTAATATTATTGATCATATGATAATTAAGTGACTCTAATATATTGTTACTGTATGACATCATAATCTCCCGCGTTTTGGTGACTGCAGTTAATCTCTCCTAACCAATAACCGTCATATAATTTTGACGTTTGTATTTGACTAAGAGAAAATTCGTGTGGTTTATTTTGATGTTGACTGACGAAATTGAAGTTTGGGTTGTTTCTATTAACACCTAAAGTAAAATAGCCATTATCATCGCTATAAGTACTATTGATTGAATTACTAACTTTGACATGCTTCAATGGTTCACCATTGCATATCAATTGCCCACTAATAATTATTATGTGAATTGCTGTATGTGTTATTGAAAATACGTTCCCAGGATATAAAATAAATTCATTTATATTAGTATCTAGCAGAAGTGAGTTTTTTGTTTCTTTATTGATGCTGATATATGATTCATATTTTTTGTAAGGAGGTAATGGAATAAAATTAGTGCCAGTTGTTATAGGATATGAAGTGCCGTTAATGTTAATTGATAAGGTATCTTCGATATCATTATCCAGATATATCACAGCACCAGCATTTGATTTTTGTTGGTTTGGCAATAACGAGCGTTCTTGATCTATGACTAGGCTTCCACTTAAATTTCCTGATATAACTTGTGTAGTCGAATTTTCATTGTTTTGAGTAATGTTTGTATTAATGTTGCCTAAAGCATAATTACTATTAAACGAAGTGCTAGCATTGATCATGGAACTATTTTGATTATATGAGCCACCAATATTCATATCTGAAATAATTAAGTTATCATCAATATTAGGCGAGTAATTAATATTTGATGAGATTAACTTATCCTTAGGATTGTATAAGGTATCTAAGTTTATACTGCCATTTTCATCGAAATTATATGTTAACTCTAATCCAATATAGTAATTGGTGTTAAATTTTGAGAGGCTGCTATTATGATTTTCATTGAGTAATAATGATGCGTTTGTACGCAATGTGAATCCATGGCGCTTAAAGAGAGTATTGCTATAAATAAAATTATAATTTTTAAGATGATTCTTAAAGTTATAGTTTATATTGGATGATAATGAGCCAAATGATTGCATGTTTAAAGACAAGGATATACTTAAATTGTTGTTGCTTATATAAAAAGGAGACTTTTCATTAGAACCTTGTTGTTGAGTATAGCTAGCGCCAATAGATAGAATATTATAAAACGATTTATTTAAGTTAGCGCTCAGAGCAATACCACCATCTGTATCGACACCAATATTAGCATTGCCAGTGATGCCGTAAGGAAGCATAAGTTGATTGCTGAACTCAAAAACAGATAAGCGACCAATCATATAAGCTGAAGCTCCGCTTAACATATAGCGATTAAGAACAAAATTAATATTACCTCCAAAATAAAGGTGATTAAAGGAGTCCACTGTGACTGGCTCGTTATATGTTGGAGAAGATGCCACTCCTCCCCATAAAGAATAAGAAAAGCCTAAATCAGGATCTAAGGTAGATAAGTCAAAGGGTTTATTAATAATTTTTGTTAATGTATTCACGAGTATATCCCCTTCACGGATTTCTATGCGCACGGGATATACCCCACCTGGAAAGTTTGCTGTATTTAATTCATGTGTGCCAAGTTCAAAATTTTGGATACTTAATAAATTATTATCTTTATAAACCCTTACATTTGATTGTCTTGGAATAAATAAAATGATTGGAATCAATGAGCCCTGTGATTTGTTTAATAATAAGTTATTGCTGGAATAGAAGCTTAATGCAATGCTGTTACCACTATAGCCATAATTCGTTGCCGTATTTCTTGAGCTAAAGACGCTATTTCCTTGGCTAAACCCAAAACTCAAAGCGCTTTTTTTGAAATCATGGAGTACTAATAGTTGTGATAAGTTGGCTTTTATATTTACTTGATTTGAGGTGCTAAAGTAACCGTTAGTAAGTAATCTAGTATTACCATAACTTGTGATATTATTTAATGCTAATGATGCGACGTTACTTGTGTTTGGGCTGATAGTTGTTGCAGCATTTAAATTATATTTAAAAATAGATGACAGATACTGATTTGATGGTGATTGTAGGTATTGTAATTGATTAGTTTTTTGAGTTTCAAAAAGCTTTTTATTAATAGTTAAGTTCATGGTTAAAGATTCTAGACTAAATTGTGCATATAAAATTTGTTCAGACTTATGACATAGACCCTTTGATATTAATTCATCTGGACATAATATGATTTGATTGATGGGGAGTGTTTCAAAAATATGATAAATTATGGGTTTAAGTTGTAATTTTTTAGAAAGCGTTTTTAAATCTTTAAATTTAATGGTTTTTTCATCAATTATTTCAATAAAATAGTTACCTAGATCTTCATCTTGATATCTAACATTAATCATGATTCCATGATCTTTTAATTGAGCACGAAACTCATCGGGAACTGCATTCCAATCTAGTGTCGGAGATATATCGTTACCATAAGTAAATGTATTAATTAGAAGGAATAAAATTAGGCTTAAATTTTTTTTGTTTACTACTTTGTAGCACATAATATTTCCCTCGCCGCAAGCTATTTATCATGATGTCTAAATAGCTTATTTATTAAAGTTTATATGTTTGCGGGGAGGGGGAGATTCTAATTAGTGATATTAATATACTCTCTAGATTGTTCTTCACCCATAAGCTTAGTAATAATTACTTCACTCTTAAAATTAGACAAATCAAGTATTCGTTCATTATTAGGATAAAGCCTTACTTTATAAGTAGTATATCCATCTTTACTACATGCAACCCTTATGGCTAAGTTATTTTCAGGCATATTAGTTGTTTCTTTGCTCGGTATACATTGACCACTTAGGCTATACATTAGCAATGAATTACCTTTATTTTTCATTGTAATAATATTATCTGACTGCACTAATTCAGATGTATAGTTAGGTATTTTAGGTTCAATAACAATAGCTGTAGATACGCCCATGCCAACTACGGTTTGCGCCCTTAATTTTTCGAGTTCATCTTCATCAATATCAAAACCATATTTCTTCTCAGGTATAACTGGTTGAAATGAAACTCGATAAAAAGCTAAGTCATTGTTATTATGCCCCTTAGGCATGATAAGTCGAACTTGAGCTGAGTGTTTTGGTAAAATAATTAGTCTACTGGGTGTTATGAAGATAGATTCAGACATATCCTTAGGGGTCATTTCTATACTTTTTTCTTTTTGTCCATTCTCGTTAAATGGGTTTTCAACACGGTATAATTTGACAATATAATATAATGCGCTCTTGCAACTATTATTAGTGAGTTTTTTTGTTAATATCATTTGACCGGATTGATTATCTTGAGTCTGGTGCCAGTAATCAAATAGCCCATCAACGGAAATACCACCCGAGCAATCTTTGTATGGAGCAGCATACACCTGTAATGCGTAACTAAAAAGTATAAATAATATAGTTTGGATAGATAATTTTGAAATCATTATTATGCCCCTCATTTGTTTTGTGATCTTATTACAACCTGTTAATGGTAAAATATAGACGGTTTTTTTGTGTTTGCAAGATGATATTTCCAAGCGAAATCAAGGATTGTCAAAATCTTTAGATACAGGATCACTTGATTTCCTTTGTAAATTCCATATTTCATGGGACATTGCACCATCTATAAAGTATTTGCGCATTTTGGATATGTAGTAGTTGCTTGTTTATAAAATTGTGACACTACCTTGAGCGCTGGCATGATGCTTTTATGTTTTATTATATTTTGAGATTATTTTGGTTCGGTGAATTTGGCGAGCATTTCCTCGATCAGCTGTAACTGTAGCTTCATCACCGTTTTGGCAATCGTTTGCTTATTGCGAATATTTTTAAGTGCTAAACCATAGTCATATTCGCTTAACGCTTTTTGAATTTTGGCACTTAAACATATATTAGATATGGCATGCGCTGAATTTTGATAAAGATGTCTTAGTGCACTCTGAAAATCGTTAAAAGCGGTTTTATTGCGCAGCGCATCAATTGCTTTGAATGCTTTTAAAATATCTTTTTCTGAGTGCTGTTGTAATGTGCTGAAAAACCAATGATGACGATAAAGTCTAAGGCTAAGTATTTGAGTGCTTTTCGGCGGTTTAAGTTCATTTAATACGTCTATAAGTGCCTGTTCGTTGTCTAAATGCACCAACAATAGGGCAAACAAAATGTCATGATTTTTACATTGTAATTCAATTGCACCTAATAATGGTTTAAGTCTAGTGATAGTTAATATTTGTAAGGGTTTAAGAATATGTTCAAAGGCACCTAACTGTTGCAATGTCGATAAGAAAACCTCGAAGTTTGGCGTGTTTAATGCACGTATAAACTCTTGCAAAATGCGCTCGTGAGATAATGCTTCAAGCTCGTTATTGGCAATAATGGTTTGCATAAGTTTCAACGTTTCATCAGCAATGGTAAATCCAAGGTAATGAAGCTTGGCAGCAAAGCGCGCAACACGCAGTACGCGCAAAGGATCTTCACAAAAGGCGTCACTAACATGGCGAAGTTTTTTGTTTTTGATATCTTCTTGACCATTAAAAGGATCATGTAATTGCCCATCTTCATCAATTGCCATGGCGTTAATCGTGAGATCACGTCGCTTCAAATCTTCAATCAATGACACTTCATCAGTATTAAATACAAAGGCTTGATAACCACGACCTGTTTTTATTTCCGTGCGCGCTAGTGCGTATTCCTCATGCGTTTCAGGATGTAGAAATACAGGAAAATTTTTGCCAACTTGGATAAATCCATGCTTTAGCATGTCTAATGGCTTGGCATTAACTACAAGCCAGTCATGATCCTTAACTGGCAGGTCTAATAATTGATCGCGGACAGCGCCGCCGACTAAATACGTTTGCATGTTTATTGTAGCTTAAGCGAGCTTATTCTTTATGTTATCAGTAAATTTAGGTAAACTCTGTGACAATTTGGCTTCTTAAATAAAATAAAGATAAAAATATGCACGTTTCTGAAAATGCGAATAAGAAAACCTATAGTCTGTACAAAAGATTACTATGGGAAGTCAGATCGCTATGGCCACTTTTATTAATCTCTGTCATTGGTAGTATTATCTATTCGGCGTGTGATGCCTATGCGATGTATTTGATTAAACCTTTATTAAATAAAGGATTTACCCCCACAGGAGGTGAATTTTTAAAAGGTATTGCCTTGTTGTTTTTGTTGTTATTTACTTTACGCGGTATTGGTTCTTTCTTATCATCGTTTTTTATGGGGAAGCTCGGTGCGCAAGTTGTTTATCGCTTTCGCAAACGTATGTTTGGAAAATTCTTAGATTTGCCAGCACATTACTATGACAAAACCTCATCAGGTAAATTACTCTCTAAACTTTTGTATAACGTCGATCAAGTAACCAGTGCCACAGGTTCAGCGATTATTACCGTCGTGCAAGATGGCACCTTTGTCATTGGTCTTATTATTGTAATGGTAGTGACAAGTTGGCAGTTATCAATCACGGTGATTGTTGTTGCCCCTTTTCTTGCAATTTTTATTACTTGGATCAGTAAGAAGTTTCGTCATTATAGCCGTAATACCCAATCAGCAATGGGCTCAGTCACACACTTTGCCGAAGAAGCTTTGATTAATTACAAAGAAATCCGTGTCTTTGGTGGACAAAAATATCAATTACAAAAGTTTGATCACAACCTAACATACACTTATCGCCAGCAAATCAAAACCTTGATGCTTGATGGTTTATCTTCACCGATTATTCAGTTTATTGGTGCGATTGTTATCGCGGTGATTTTGTTTATCGTGGCAACCTATGGCTTAAAAGAAGGTGGCTGGCTTGATGCCGGCGGTTTCGTTGCTTTTTTTGCATCAATGATGGCGATTTTAAAACCGATTAAAAATTTAACCAATGTTAACTCAACTATTCAAAAAGCGATTGCGGCAACCGAGGATATCTTTGAGATCTTGGATGCAAAATCTGAGGAAGACAAGGGTACTAAGCAATTATCATATGTCAAAGGGCAAGTTGAATTTAAAGATTTAAGCTTCTCTTATCCGGAGTCTCAGCAAGTAGTATTAAAACATATTAATTTAATCGCAAAACCTGGGCAAACCATTGCTTTAGTTGGGCGATCAGGTGGTGGTAAAACCACGATGGTGAATTTATTAGCGCGCTTCTATCAACCGACAAAGGGGCAGATCCTACTAGATAATGAGGATATGCAATCACTGACTTTAGCAAACTTGCGCAGTCACATTTCACTAGTGTCGCAGCATGTTAATCTCTTTGATGATACACTCTTTCATAATATCGCCTACGGTCGTGATGGCGAGGTTAGTGAGGAAGAAGTGATTGAAGCGGCAAAAGCAGCCAATGCTTGGGATTTTATTGAGAAGTTGCCTAAAGGCTTATATACCGAAGTTGGACAAAATGGTCTAAGTCTATCTGGCGGTCAGCGCCAACGTGTTGCGATTGCTCGAGCGCTTTTGAAAAATGCGCCGGTATTAATCCTAGATGAAGCAACCAGTGCACTGGATAACGAGTCTGAACGCATTGTGCAGCAGGCATTAGAGCGCTTAATGAAAGATCGCACGACCTTTGTTGTTGCCCATAGGCTATCAACGGTCGAACACGCTGATCAGATAGTGGTGATGGATGGCGGTGAGATTGTTGAAATGGGAAGGCACAAAGACCTATTGCAAAATGAAAACGGCTTATATTATCAGCTTTATCATCAATCGCTGCATTAAGAGTCCTAAGTGATGCAAAAGGATTGGTACACAGTGCATAAGACTTGGCGCGCAATGATCTTGACACCTTTGTCATGGCTTTTTTCATACATTGCTAAGAAACGCAAAGTTAAGCTACAAAAAAAGGCTTATCAAAGTAAATTGCCGTTGATTGTCGTTGGCAATATTGCTGTTGGTGGCACTGGCAAAACCCCTGTGGTGCAGGCCATTTGCCAACATTTAAAAGAGCAAGGTTATCATCCAGCAATTATTACTCGTGGTTATGGTGGTAAAGCAACACACTATCCTTTTATGATAGATGAGAGGACGCCAGCAAGTATCTGTGGTGATGAGCCTTTTATGCTGCATCAATTACTACCAGATATTCCGATTGTTATTTCGCCTAAGCGTGTTGAAGCGATTCAATATATCGAAGAGAAACTTAAAACAATTGATGTCATTATTAGTGACGATGGTTTGCAGCATTATGCAATGCATCGAGACATAGAAATTGCGGTGGTTGATGGTCAGCGCCAATTTGGTAATGGTCTGTGTTTGCCAGCAGGTCCTTTGCGTGAACCTATTACGCGCTTAAAAGAAGTTGATATGATGATTATCAATGGTGGTGGTAGGGCGAGCGTAAGCAATCAAGCACAGTATAATATGCAATTATTGCCACAAAGCTTAGTGAGTTTAGCGACAGGTCAACAGTTTGCTATTGATCAATTAATGAGGTCCGAGGGGAGTACATGCTATGCTGTGGCAGGCATTGGTAACCCTAAGCGCTTTTTTAATACCTTAAATAATCTAGGCTTTATGGTTGAGGAGTATCCTTTTAAAGATCATCACAGCTTTACACTTGATGATTTTAAAGCGATGGATGAAAACACACCTGTCATTATGACGTACAAAGATGCGGTAAAATGCCAAGGCTTTGCCAAAGATAATTGGTATTACCTAGCGATATCACCTCAAATTGAAAAAGAGTTCTTTGAGATATTAGATGAGAAACTCTCTCTGCTAGAGAGGGGAAAGAAGGGAGGAAAACTCTAACAGAGAAACTTGTTTGATCAGTTATTTTGGGTTTTCTTTTGCCTATTTGATCATGAAGATTTGTGGTTGATCTGTGTCGTTGTTAATCTTGCTTTGACGAACGTAGTCGATATATAAGTCAAATAATTTCATAATATTCACCTCTTGGGTTGTGGTTTTACTGGGGGCTTCTGCAGATAAGAATAGCAGAAATAAAACAATTTGCTGTTTCAATGGAGTATTGTCGTGTATCAAAACTGTTACAGCGTTGAGGCAGTAAACGCTGTAAAATGGATCATGGGGAGTATAGAATACAAAAAACTTGAATTGATGGAGTATGGTTTTGCAGGTTATCGATACACATATTCACTTTTGGGACTTAAATCAAAGGATAAATAGTTGGGTGTTAAATCAATCAAATGAAGCGCTGAAGCAGGATTTCTTGCCTCAGACACTACAGCAGAAAATGCAGGATAAACTCTATGGTGCGGTGCATATTGAAGCGCATGATAGTCGTATTGACACAGAGGTTGAAATCAAATGGTTGATGGCAGCGGCGCAAAAATGCCCTGAGATTCAAATCAAACATATTGCATATGTCGATATGACATTGCCAAAAGCACGGTTTATTGCCAAGCTCGACAAGCTTAAGCAGTATCCTCAAGTCGTTGGTATCCGTCATATTCTAGCCTATGAACAAGGTGTTGATTACTGCCCTGAGTCTCAGGAACTATCAACGCATGCCAATGTAATCGCTAATTTGCAAATATTAGCAGATTATAATCTTATTTTTGACTGCCAAGCCTACCCGCGACAGTTGTTAAATCTTGCGCCACACCTTAAAGCATCACGTGTTAAAACAGCGATTGAACATTGTGGTTTGCCACTATGGGAGAATGACGAGCAGCGTCAGCTATGGCAACAAAGTATGCGAGTCTTATCCGAGATTGAGCAGGTTGCACTGAAACTTTCAGGACTGCAAATGTTAGGGCAGCTTGCGCATAGTAAAGCGATTATTGACTATGCTATTGACTGCTTTAGTTACCAAAGACTCATGTATGCCTCAAATAATCCCGTGTGTTTTCGTGATAATCCACTTGAGTGGTTTGAAACACTGGATCAAGCATGCGCAGGTAAAGGTGAGGTTTTTTATGATAATGCATTAATTTTCTATCAATTTTAATTCCTTGCAGAAAACTAATGCTTAGCATATTGCTCTGGTCATTGCGATTAAACTCTTTATTTGATGTTTGTCAAAATGTAGTCCATAATTTCAGACATCAATGAGTATATGGAGTTTTTATGCAGTCAAAACATATTGATTTAATCACTCAGAAGCTAAACCATTTACCCGCGAAGTATTTTGCAGAGGTGGAGGATTTTATTGATTTTTTGCATCAAAAAGATAGTTTGCAAAAAGTGCGTCAAGATTTCACAATGATGTCACAGTCAAGCTTTCAAGCAGTGTGGGATAATGATGAGGACGAAATCTATAATGACTTATGATGTTGGTGATGACAAGTAAGGATGAGAAAACAAAAAACACTTGTTCTTGGTATTGGCTCGCCTTTTGGTGATGATCAATTCGGTTGGTTAGTAGCAAGAGAAATCAAAGAGATGCTCAAGAGTAGCCAACGTTCACATATCGATATTGAAATTGCCGATCGACCAGGTTTGAATTTATTGCGTTTCTTAGAAAAGGACTATGCTCAAATCATTCTAATCGATGCAGTTAATGCGGGCGTTGAACCCAGTATGCCATTCACTCTACAGTCGCATGAGATTCTTGAGTTTAGTGGATTTTTATCTTCACATAATATTGGTGTTGCACCCTCTTTGGCATTGGCAAATGCGCTTAATATGCCGATAGATCATGTGCTGTTTTACGGTGTGCAAGGAGAGCATTTATTTGTGAAGGATGATGTAATGTCAGTTGCTGTGAAAAAGTCAGTGGGTAATATGGCGCAGATGATAACTCTCCAGTTGATTAAATCGTAGGGGCGTATTGCATACGCCCGAGAATGGTATGCTTATACCGCTCACAAGCCATGTTACAATATTTCTGCCGTCGAATTTCCTGCACTTTTGAGTGATTGTGTTTTACCAATAGTCCTAGCTATTACCTGCAATACAATCACTCAAAATCATCACAAACTTCTTTGACATCGAACACCGCAAAATGATTTACGAGCGGTATATAAAGGCTTCGACTTGCGCTCAGCCAACGTTTATTCAATGAAATATGGTTGAAATGCCCATCGCACCCTGAGCGTCAGTCGAAGGGGTGCGCTTGAGAGTGATAGCCTTATAGAGGCTTCGACTTGCGCTCAGCCAACATCTACTCAGTGGCGTGTGATTGAATCGCAGTAATTGCAATGGTGTAAATAATATCATCGACGGTTGCGCCGCGCGAGAGATCATTAACCGGCTTGTTTAAGCCTTGCAATACGGGACCTATGCTTAAGACGTCAGCACTTCGCTGCACGGCTTTATAGGTTGTATTACCTGTATTTAAATCTGGAAAAATCAATACATTGGCATATCCGGCAACGGCACTATTAGGTGCCTTTTTTTGAGCAACCGAGAGCGTTGTGGCAGCATCATATTGTAAGGGGCCATCAACGATCAGATCAGGACGTTTTGCCTTAACCAATTCAGTTGCAGATTTGACTTTATCAACATCGGCACCATGACCTGAATCTCCCGTGCTATAACTGATCATGGCAATTTTAGGATCAATGCCAAATGCTGTGGCAGACTCAGCGCTTTGAATAGCAATTTCAGCCAATTGCTCGGTTGTCGGATCAGGATTAACCGCGCAATCACCATAAACAAGTACTTGATCTTCAAGACACATGAAAAATACCGACGAGACAATCGAGCAGTCAGGCTTTGTTTTAATGATTTTAAGTGCGGGGGAAATCGTATGTGCAGTGGTGTTTAAAGCACCTGCAACTAAGCCATCAACATCTGACATATATAACATCATGGTTGCCAGGGTTACATTATTTTCAAGTGCATCACGCGCCATAATTTCGGTCATGCCTTTGTGTTTTCGCGCATCGATAAGTGGCTTGAGATACTGAGCTTTAATGCTATCTGGGTCAATTGTGATGAGTTTATCCGATAAGTGTAAGCCTTGCTTTTTGGCAACTTCGATCACATCATCACGTTTCGCTAATAAGATACAAGTAGCAATCTTGCGTTCACTACAGAAAATAGCAGCTTCAATCGTGCGCGGCTCTAAACCCTCGGGTAGAATGATACGTTTGGTGACTTCAGTTGCGCGCTTGATTAGATAATGACGAAACGCTGGCGGCGATAGTTTGGTTGGTACGGGTGTTGCGGTAAGCTTGCGTGTAATCATATCGACATCAATGCATTCAGCAATGGATGATCGCAAGAGATTTAAACGCGTTATATCATCTTTAGGAATGCTGCTGTAATCAATATCAGCTAATTTCAAAATGGTGCTAATGCTCTTATTGTCGGTCACAAAGATAGGTAAAGACATGCCTTTAGCCGCATCAAGACAGAAATCCAGCACGGCACGATTGGCAAGTGAGAAGGCAGTTAATATTAATCCCGCGATTTTAATGCCTTTTTGTGCGGCAACTGTCACTGCGAGAATAATATCACTGCGATCAGCAGCAGTGATGATTAATGTGCCTGGGTTTATCTCATCTAAAGCGTGATCGACGGTACGCGAGCACATGGTGACGATATGCACACGGCGCTCAAGATCAAAGCCCTCAAAGAGCGCAGTTAAATTTAAACGATTGGCGATATCAATAACACGAGGATAGGTGAGATTATTTTGCCAATGTGTCACCCCGAGTAAATTCAGATGATTACTGCTAAAGATAGTTAATGCTTCAATGTCTGATTTCGTAAGGCTTGGTACGCTACTGTTAATATCTTCATCTAATAAACTAAAACGATTTTTGCCATCACTATCAACTGGCGCGTTAAGTTTAGTAACAATGGCGCCTAAAAGTGCGTCTTGGGGAATTTGCTGTTGATATAGCTTTAGTTGAATCTCAAGGTCTTTTAGCGTTTTATATCCTTGGCGTGCAATGAGGATAACATTAGCGTTAAATGCGCGAATAAGTGTTTTATTAAAGAGATTGATGTAAGCGTTTAGCCATTCAAACTGATTATGATTGTGTTCTTTGATAAACACGCCATCAATTAAGGTAATATCACTGTTTTGGCTAACTTTATCATAAATATTAAGCAAGTATTCAAAGAAGTCTTTCATTTTGTTTTGTTGAAAATAATGCTCAATTTCAGAAGACGAGATTTCTGCATCAAATAATGGATTAAACAGCTTAACGCGATAGCCACGCTGTTCAAGGGCATATCTTAAGCCTTGCTTTAACGAGAACAAGCCAACACCTTGACCGGTAGGTAGTAGTATGATTGGTAGACTCATGTTTGATCCTTAATTAGCTAATAACATTTGACAACTTTGCGCAATCATTCGTTCTTCATCGGTTTTGAGTACCATAATGCGTTTGCTGCCTTTAGCGTGAATTTCAATTGCTTGTGCGGCATTTTCATTGCGCACAGCATCAATGGCAAAGCCGTTGAATTTAAGTCGATTGATGATTTCTTGACGTACTAAGGCACTGTTTTGACCAATGCCTGCGGTAAAAATAAGTCCATCAAGTTGTTTAAAATACATAAGATAGCTCGCAATGAAGCTTGCAGCGCGGTGACTAAATATATCCAGTGCTAATTTCGCTTTTTTTACTTCCTTTAATTCGATATCAGGATTGGCAATAAGATATTCAATTTCACGCATATCACTTAAGCCGCATAAGCCAAACAAACCACTTTGTTTATTTAATAGCTGATTAATCTCATTGATATCCATATTAAGCATCTGTTGAAGATAGCTAAAAATACCAGGGTCAATAGTGCCTGAGCGCGTGCCCATTACCAGTCCATCCAGTGGTGTAAATCCCATGCTGGTATTGATGCTTTTACCATTTTTGATTGCGGTAACACTGCAGCCATTGCCTAGATGCGCGCAGATGAAATTGCCTTGTGTAAGAGATAGATGTTGAGCTGCCGCTTGAGCAATATACTGGTGACTTATTCCATGAAAGCCATATTTTCTAATATGTAAATCTTCATAAAGCGTATTGGGGATGCCATAGCGATAGATTTCCTCAGGTATACTCTGATGGAAAGCCGTATCAAAGACAGCAATCTGAGGTGTCGATACAAAATGCTGCTGACAAAACTCAATGCCTTCAAGATTGGCAGGGTTATGCAAGGGTGCTAAAGGGGTAAGGGCGCGAATTTTAGCAATAACATCAGCCGTTACAATAACGGCACGATCGAAATGATGTCCACCATGCACCACGCGATGACCAATAGCAATGATTTGATTGAAATAGTCTTGCTGTTTTAAAAAACCAATAATTTTGGCAAATGCTTGATGATAATTAAGTGGTGAAGTCTCTGCTTTAGTTTGCCCATTAGCAGAAATGCTTAGTGTTGTTTCTTTGGTATTGATTTTATCAACCAGCCCAATAAGCCTCTGTAGCAAGGTATTGTGATCATAAAGTGAGAATTTAATTGAGGAGCTACCGCAATTAAAAACAAGAAAGTACTGTGGCATAGGTTAAAAACTATTAAGACTTAAGTGCTACTCACTATAGCCTAAGACAGTGCTTTATTGGAAACCCAAACATACACTAAGCGTACAAAAGTAAACAAAACTTGCGCTATGTCATTATTTGCGCATTTAAGGCATTAAATAGCACAGTTATACTATTCTCGCTTGTTTGTCATGTGCTAGTCTAATTTGCAGTGATATATCGGTTGATAAGTTATGCATGAATTTTCATTGTGCCAAAGTGTGATTACTATTGTGCTTGATAAAGCAAAAAGCATGGGGTATGAGGCGCAAGCCGTGCGACAAATTGAACTAGGTGTTGGGCAATTAGCCGGCGTTGATACTGAGTCCATGCGCTTTTGGTTTCCTGTTGCTGCTAAAGATACGCCATTAGCGCAAAGTACCTTAAATACTACAGTCAAATCAGCATGGGCACATTGCTTAACATGTAGGCATGATTATCAATTATCAAGGTTTTATGATTCATGCCCTAAGTGCCAAAGTCATGATAAAGAAATACTAACAGGTCAAGATATGTTGGTGGAGAAAATTGAGTTTGTAACTTCAGAATAATAAGAGTTAAGAGTTAAGAGTTAAGAGTTAAGAGTTAAGAGTTAAGAGTTAAGAGTTAAGAGTTAAGGAGTAAGTTATGTGTACAACTTGTGGCTGCAGCGGTTCTGAGCATACGCACCAACATGCACACGACCATCATCACCATCATGATCATGGGGTTGATAGTATCAAACTAGAACAGGCAATTTTGGCAGCAAATGATCAATATGCGCATGCCAATCGTAAGGTTTTAGATGCTAAAAATGCGCTAGCATTTAATTTTGTATCCAGTCCAGGTTCGGGCAAAACCTCGTTACTTGAGAAGACGATTGCTAAGCTTCATGCTGAGCACCCAATCGTTGTTGTTGAAGGTGATCAACAAACTGAGATCGATGCCAATCGAATCCGTAAGGCAGGTGCGAAAGCCTATCAGATCAATACTGGTAAAGCATGTCATTTGGATGCACATATGGTTGGGCATGCGTATGAGCATTTAGACATTCAAGAAAACAGTTTTGTCTTTATTGAGAATGTCGGTAATTTGATTTGTCCGGCAATGTTTGATTTAGGTGAAAAGCATCGCATTGCTGTGATTTCAGTGACAGAAGGTGATGATAAGCCGCTGAAATATCCTGATATGTTTTATCATGCGGATACAGTGATTATTAATAAAACGGATCTATTGCCGTATGTCGATTTCAGTGTTGAGCGTTGCATTGAAAATATTCGTAAAATTCGTCGTGATATTCGGTTTTTTGAGCTTTCGGTTAAAACGGAAGCAGGATTTGATAACTGGTTGAACTGGCTAACTTCTTTAATAACTGAAGTTACGCACTTTAGAAAAAAACTATGATTTTATAAACACCCCGTCAGCCTGCGGCTGCCACCCCTCTTGAAAAGAGAGGGGAATTAGGCAGCTGTGATTTTATGTTCCCCTCTTTGCAAGAGGGGTGCCGAGCTTGCGAGGCGGGGTGTTGAAATAGAAAAAGTCCGCAACTAGAGTTAATAACTTTAGCTAGGTGTGGCAAATTTTGAATTGATTCAATTCATTAGGTGAAAAATGGGTATAACAGCAGTCAAAATCACAGTTAATGGCATTGTTCAAGGTGTGGGCTTTAGACCATTTGTTTATACGTTGGCTGTGAAAAGTGGCTTATTTGGTAGTGTGCAAAATACGCTTCACGGTGTTGAAGTTATTCTACAAACGACATGTCAAGAGGCTGAGAATTTTTGCACATTGATGAGGCAGCAATTACCTAAGCTTGCACAAATTGATCATATCAAAATAACTGAAGTAATCATGGATAAAGCATTTGATTACTTTAGTATTCTAGCCAGTAGTGAAGGCAGGTCTGAGACTAAAATCCCAGCTGATAGCGTTATTTGTGATGACTGTCTGAGTGAGCTATTTGATCCAAGTAGTCGCTATTATCTTTATCCTTTCACGAGTTGTACTTATTGTGGTCCGCGCTTTAGTGTTACTAAGTCTTTGCCTTATGATCGAGGAACAACGACGTTTTCTAAGTTTCCATTATGTGATGATTGCTTGAGTGTTTATCGCAATCCTTTAGATCGACGTTATCACGCACAAACAACGGTTTGTTGTGCGTGTGGTCCCAAATTATCTCATGCCTTTTCTGATATGGTGCAAATATTGAAACAAGGTGACATTTTAGCGTTGAAAACACATAGCGGTTTTAAACTGGTTGTGGATGCTAAAGATGAAGTAGCGATTACGCACTTAAGACAACGTAAAAAAAGACCATCTAAACCTTTTGCATTAATGGTATTAAATCAAGCCAGTATTGAACAATATGTGCAGTGTAATCAAGAAGAAAGTATGCTATTAAACTCGTCGGCTCGCCCAATTGTATTGTTAGAAAAGAAAACAACGACTCATTTGCCTGAAATGCTTGCACCTGATCTTAATGAGCTAGGTGTGATGTTACCGAGTTCAGCCGTTGATTATTTGCTTTTTTATTATCTCTTAGGTCAACCTAAAGATCGTGATTGGTTGTACCAAGCAAATGATCTATTACTGGTGGTAACAAGTGCTAACTTATCTGGTGGCAGTATTATTGCGGACAATGATCAAGCTTATCAGTTGCTTGCACCCATTGCTGATATGATCGTGAGTGATGATAGACAAATTGCGATGCAAAGTGACGATAGCGTAATGCGCGTGGTTTTAGATAAATCAATGATGATCCGTCGCGCGCGTGGGTTTGTGCCATTAACGCTTAAGCTCAATCGTGAATTACCTTGTGTCTTTGCAACGGGTGCTTTGTTGAAAAACACCTTTTGTTTTATCAACCACAATGAAGCCTATCTTTCACAATATATTGGTGATATGGATAGTGTCGATAGTATTGAATACTTTGAAAAAGCGTTTCGTCACTATCAACATTTATTTGGTGTGAGTTTCAGTGCGCTGGCGTGTGACTTGCATCCGGACTTCTATACGACTGAGTTTGCTGAGCGCTTAAATTTACCACTTATTCGTGTGCAACATCATGAGGCGCATATTGCTGCAGCCGTAGCGGAGTATGCGTTACAAGGTCAAGTATTAGCGATTGTGCTTGATGGTTTTGGTTTGGGAGATGATGGTATAGCGCGAGGTGGTGAGCTTTATCATTGTGATATTGAAGCACTTAAATTTACACGAATATCAGCACTTCAATCGATGCCTTATTTAGGTGGTGATAGTGTACAGAAAGAACCATGGCGTATGGCGCTTAGTTTGTGTGTTGACTTGGGGTTAAAAGTGCCAAAGCATCTATTAGCAAATGAAAAAGCGCCAAGTTTTTTACAATTACTTGAGAAAAACAAAGAAAACCTAGCATATACGACAAGTATGGGACGCTTATTTGATGGTGTGGCAAGTTTGTTAGATGTCTGTCATTACAATAGCTTTGAAGCAGAAGCTGCAATGAAACTTGAAGCATTGGTTAACGCGTCTAGAGTTGATAAAAGCTTGATTGATATAAACAATAATCAGCTGGATATATCACAATTAATCACGAGAATAATGGGTATGCCAAAAGATAAAGGCAGTGAGCTATTTCATGGGACTTTGGCTTATGCTTTAGCCTTATGGGCGCATGAGTATGCAGTCAACAAAGGTATTACTCAAGTGATATTAACCGGTGGTTGTTTTCAAAACAAGGTACTGTTAACTCAAGTTGTGCAATACTTAGAAACATTTGGCTTAGAAGCGATTGTGCCACAAAAAATCCCAGTCAATGATGGCGGAATCAGTTTAGGGCAAGCATGGCTTGCTGCGAATAAATTAAACAAGGAGAAAAAGCATGTGCTTAGCAATTCCTGCACAGATTATAGCGCTTAATGGCGACGACCAAGCGCTGGTTAATATTGGTGGTGTGCGCAAAGAGATTTCCTTGGCATTACTAAAAGATCAGGTTGATATCAATGACTATGTGATCGTTCATGTTGGCTTTGCGCTTAGTAAACTAGATGAATCACAAGCCAAACAAACGTTAAAAGATTTCGCTGACATGTTACAACAAGATCGAGGTGATCTATGAACTATATTGAGGTTTTTCGCGATCCAAAAGTTGCCAAAGGACTTATTACTGAGATTAACAATAGCGTGCAAAGTGGGCGAAAATATCATCTGATGGAGTTTTGCGGCGGTCACACGCATGCGATTCATCGTTATGGCATCACCGGACTGTTGCCAGCTGAGATTAAGATGATTCACGGTCCAGGGTGCCCTGTATGTGTGCTACCGGTTGCACGCGTTGATCAGGCGATTTTTCTTTCTCTGCAGCCGAATGTGATTTTTTGCAGTTATGCTGATATGTTGCGAGTACCCGGCACAAACCAAGATAGTCTACTCAAAGCCAAAGCGCGCGGTGCGGATGTGCGCATGATCTACTCAAGTGAAGATGCGCTAAGGTTGGCTAAAGAGAATCCAGATAAGAAAGTGATCTTTTTTGCCATTGGCTTTGAGACAACAACACCGCCGACAGCCGTTGCATTAGATAAAGCATTAAAGTTAGGCTTGAATAACTTCTTTGTATTTTGTAATCATGTGCTAACACCGATTGCGATGGAAGCCATCTTATCCGATGAGGTCAAAATTGATGGCTTTGTCGGCCCTTCACATGTCAGTATTGTTATTGGCAGTGATGCGTATCATGATGTGGCAACGCGCTTTGCCAAACCTGTGGTGATCGCGGGATTTGAACCTTTGGATGTATTGCAATCTATTGTGATGTTGATTCAGATGATTAATCGTAATGAGGTGGGTGTCAAAAACCAATACACACGTGCGGTAACACCTCAAGGCAACACCTTTGCACAGCAATTAATCGCTGAGTATTTAGCGTTGCGAGAGACCTTTGAATGGCGTGGGTTAGGATTTATCCCAAATAGTGCGCTAAAGATTAAAGATAAATATGCACAGTTTGATGCTGAGGTGGTCTTTGATATACCAATCATTAAAGGGCAAGAGCATAAGGCGTGTGCATGCCCTGATATCTTGCGAGGGGTCAAAGAACCTAAAGACTGTAAGCTCTTTGGTATTGCCTGCACACCTGAGCAACCGATGGGAGCATGTATGGTTTCCTCTGAAGGGGCATGTGCGGCATATTATCAATACCAAGGAGTGTCGGCATGAGCATTAAACTAAACTTCAAATCAGGTGTGGTGGATCTTGCGATGGGTGCCGGTGGCAAAGCGATGAATCGTTTGATTGATCAGCTGATGAAGAAAACCTTTGATAATGAGTATTTATCTCAAGGCGAGGATCAAGCAACGTTACCAAATCTCAATGGTAAAATTGCGATGACAACTGATAGTTATGTGATTACGCCATATTTTTTCCCAGGTGGCAATATTGGCAGTTTAGCTGTTTATGGTACGGTGAATGATCTGGCTGTTGGAGGTGTGAAGCCTCTTTTTCTTTCGGTTGGCTTTATTTTAGAAGAAGGGTTACCACTGAGTGATTTAAAAGCGATTGTTGAGTCAATGGCAGAAGCAGCCAAAGCATCTCATGTTCAATTAGTAACAGGTGATACCAAGGTGGTTGAGAAAGGCAAAGGCGATGGTATTTTTATCAACACAACAGGGATAGGCGTTGTTATGGATGACTTTGTGACACATGAGCCATTAGTGAAAGGTGATTGCATTATTATCAATGGGGCGATTGCCGAGCATGGTGTTGCTGTGATGTCAAAGCGCGAGGGCTTAAGCTTTGATTGCAATGTCCAAAGTGATGCTATTAATCTAAATCATTTGCTTGAAAAGCTACATCAATCAGGTTGTCAAATCAAAACAATGCGTGACCCAACGCGAGGTGGTGTTGCTGCAACCTTAAATGAATGGGCGAACCAACATCAAGTAAGTATTAGCATTAATGAGTCTGCACTTGTCGTTAGTGAAGAGGTACGCTCTGCTTGCGAGTTATTGGGCTTGGATCCGCTTTTTATTGCAAATGAAGGCAAGTTTTTAATTGTTTGTAATGAAAGCGAAGTTCAGAAGGTATTAGCCTGTTTACAGCAAGATGAGTTGGGTAAAAATGCCAGTGTGATTGCTAAGGTTGATAAAGTCGGCAATGCATCGGTCAATATGCAAACAAGCTTTGGTGGGCTTAGACGAGTTGATTGGCTAAGTGGCGAACAACTACCAAGAATTTGCTAAGTATAAGGAGGAATAATGAGTCAGTTTTATTTTTTAGCGCATAAGCGTCTAGATGATTTAATTATTACCTTAAAGACACAGGGCTTTAAGGTAAAAGCACCGATCGTTGATGATCATGCGATTGTGTATGATGATATTGAAAAAGCAGCAGAGTTACCATGGGGTTATGTTGATGAGCAGAAACCTGCGCATTATCACGTCAAAAAAACCAATGAAAACAAAGCTTTTGCGTGGAGTCTGCCGGTGCAATCGGTAAAGCCCATGTTGTTTAAAGAGAAAGAAGCATTATGGCAAGTCAAGCGTGATGACAGTGGCAAGTTGATATTTGAGCAGGCGCTCAATAAACAGAAATATGCTGTTTTAGGTGTCAGACCTTGTGATTTGCGCGCGATTGAAATTCAAGATCGCGTATTTATCGAAAATGCCTATCAAGATGTGCGTTATAAGGCGCGACGTGAAGCGATGTTTATCATTGCGGCTAATTGTACCAGTTGTCATAGTAATTGTTTTTGCGTGAGCTTAGGTGATAGCCCATATGCTGATAAAGGCTTTGAATGGGCAATGACGGAAATCAATGGTGGTTTTGTTATTGAATCAGGTAGCGACAAAGGTAGATCGCTTATTGAGCAGTTGCAATTAAACCCAGCTACTGGTGCGCAAACCTATGAAGCGGAACAAAGAGTCAAAGCGGTATATGCAATGCAAGAGAAAAGTATCCCGCCCTTGGAAAAGGTTGAAAAGGCGCTATTTGCTAACTTAGATCATCCACAATGGGATGATGTTGCTAAACGCTGTTTATCGTGTGGTAGCTGCACACAATCCTGTCCGACGTGCTTTTGTCATACCGAGAAAGAAGCGCCTGATTTGGAAGGACAAGTAAGTACGCATTTGCGCGAATGGGATTCATGCTTTGGTTTAGATCATAGTTACACGCATGGTGAGTTATATCGTGAAGAACCTAAACATCGATATCGTCAGTGGCTAACACATAAATTCTCCACTTGGCGCGAGCAGTTTAGAACCAAGGGCTGTGTTGGTTGCGGGCGCTGTATTACGTGGTGTCCGGTGAGCATTGATGTTACGGATGAAATAAACATTCTCTGTCAGGAGAAGCAGAATAAGCAGGAAAAGCAGGAGAAAAAAGCATGATTTACCCACAAGATGCTTATTTGCCACATGAGGCTGAAATTATTGACTTTATTGATGATGCACCAGATATTTTCACTCTGCGTTTACGTTTATGCGATGCGGATTTACGCCAGAAATATAGCTTTAAACCTGGACAGTTTAATATGATTTATCTTTATGGTGTGGGTGAAGTGGCCATCTCGATTGTTAATGATCGTGAGTTTAACCATGATGTTTTTGAACATACTATTCAAGTCGTTGGGCGTATAACACAAGGCATGCATCAATTAAAGAAAGGTCAAAAGGTTGGTATTCGTGGACCTTTTGGCAGTAGCTGGCCAGTGGATGAGGCGCAAGGCAAAGATGTTGTGATTATGACCGGCGGGTTGGGTAACGCGCCATTGGTAGCGGCAACTGAAATGATGCTAAAAAATCGCGAAGCATATGGACGGATTTATGTGGTGCAAGGTGTGCGTCACAGTGAAGGACTCATTTATCAGGATAAATACACGCGTTGGAATGCTATCCCAAATACACAAGTGATTGTAACAGCAACTGAGGGTGAGCCATTTGGTCCATGGCAATGGTATAAAGGTTTTGTTACCGAAGCGGTTAAAGATCTTAAGCTAGATTATCAAAACACTTATGTGATGAGTGTTGGTCCTGAGATTATGATGAAAAATGTTGCACGTAGCTTTATTGATATTGGGGTGCCAGAGCATCAAGTGTTTGTCTCATTAGAGCGCAGTATGAAGTGTGCGATCGGGCATTGTGGGCATTGCCAGATGGGCAAAGAATTCATCTGCAAAGATGGTGCCGTTTATGCCTATCCGCAAGTTGAAAAACTGTTGTCAATCAAGGGGGTGTAAGATGTCGCATGAGAGTAAATTAAAAGATCTAAGTAACAAACCCACACTTGCTGTGCATAAGTTTAGCTCATGTGATGGTTGTCAATTGGCATTTATTAATGATGGAATTCGTCTGCTGAAATTATCACAATTGGTTGAGATTAAACACTTTGCTGAAGCAGGTCCTGTTGACGAAAATGCCAAGGTCGATATTGCGATTATTGAAGGCAGTATTAATACCAAGCATGATGTACAGCGCATTCAAAAGATTCGTGAAAACAGCAAATATCTTATTGCGATGGGCGCATGTGCGACAACAGGTGGCATTCAAGCCTTAAGAAATAATATTAATCGCCAACAGTTTGAAGGTTGGATGAAAGATGTTTACCCGCAACACACCGATGTGATTGACAAAATGGAATTAGATACCGCAAAACCGATTGAGGATTATGTCAGCGTTGATTTTGAAATCAGAGGATGTCCGGTAAGCTCAGAGCAGATGTATCACACGGTGCGTCAATTGTTATTTAAAGTAGAGCCAGAAAAGGTGGTCGAGCCTGTCTGCACATCGTGTAAACATCGTGGAATCACCTGTGTGATGGTTGCACGTAATGAACCGTGCTTGGGTCCTGTGACGGCTAATGGTTGTGATGCACTTTGTCCGCATATTAATCGCGGATGTTATGGCTGTTATGGTGCGGCAAAATATGCCAATTTTGATGCGATGACGGCAAAGCTAAAATCAATGGGGCTAACCGATGAACAGATTGCGCATAAATATCATTTTATCAATAATCAGCAACAAGGTTTCAAGCAGGCTGGAGATAACACATGAGTAATCAAATGAATACGACAAATAACACCAAAACAACGAAAATAGAAGTGCCTATTTTGGCACGTGTCGAAGGTGAAGGTGCGCTTGATTTAGAGATTAATAACAATGAAATCACCAAATGTCATGTGCGTATTTATGAGCCACCACGCTATTTTGAGAAGTTCTTAGAAGGACGTCAGCCGAATGAAATCATTGATGCGGTAGCACGCATTTGTGGTATTTGCCCGATGGCGTACCAAATGAGTGTCGTGACCTTGATGGAGAAAGCCTTTGAGGTAGAAGTGACCCCTTGGGTGCATGAGATGCGACGCGTGATGTATCTTGGTGAATGGATGGAGTCGCATTATTTGCATACGCATATTTTAGCTGCTCCTGATTTTTTGAAGTATCACTCAGCGATTGAGATGGCAAAAGATTTTCCTAATGAAGTCAAGCGTGGAGTGAGATTACAGCATTTAGGCAATGATATTTTGTCATTATTTGGTGGCAGATCGGTGCATCCAGGGGCGATTAAAGTCGGTGGATTCTATCGAGCGCCTAAGCCTAAAGAGATCAAAGCACTCATCCCACGACTACAAGAAGCGCTAAAAGATGCCAAAGATGTTGTGATGTGGTTTGCCCAATTACCTTATCCTGATGTCTGCTTTGATGAAGTATTACAAGTGGCATTAACCGATGTCAGTGGACAGTATCCAGTAATTGCTGAACATGTCGTAACCAACAGAGGTGAGTGTTTTCCAATTGAAGAATGGGATGAGCATTTCTATGAATTTCATGCGCCACAATCAACAGCACTTCATTCAACACGCGATGGACAACCCTATTTAACAACACCATTAACACGTTTGAATTTGAATTTTGATAAACTACCCAAAGAGGTTCAAGCGCTTGCTAATAGTACGGGCATTTCGTTTCCAAGTAATAATATTTTTCATAGTATTTTGGCGCGATCGATTGAATGCTATTACGCGATTGGTGAGATACTGCGTATATTTGAAGCGTATGAATATCCTGATAAACCTTATGTTGATGTGAGCTTTAAGGCAGGCAAGGCGTGGGGTGCGACAGAGGCACCTCGTGGAATTCAGATTGACTACTTTGAGTTTGATGACAAAGGATATGCGACAAAAATCCGTATTACACCGCCAACTGCGCAAAACTTAGCTTGTATGGAGGCGGATCTTAAGCAATCATTAACCAAGTTTGGGCTGGATAAATCAGACGATGAATTAAGGCAGCATGCTGAAATGGTGATTCGTAATTACGATCCATGTATTTCATGTTCGGCACATTTTCTGACATTGAATATTAAGCGCGCATGAGGTTGTTATGCATAGAAGGTTCTTTCGTGGATTTATTTTTATTAGCTTGCTGATATGGCTTATTTTTAGCGTTGCCTTTTATCAGCATTTAAGTCTTTTAGGTATCGTGTTTGTTGCTTTTATGTTGGGACTTAGGCATGGCTTTGATGTCGATCATATCGTCGCCATTGATAATGTGACACGCCAATTAGCACAAAAAGGCAAATCCAGTGTGACAACTGGCTTATTCTTTGCGTTAGGGCATTCTAGTGTTGTGTTTTTGCTGACATTGCTCGTTATTTTAGGGGTAAGCCTAAGTAAGGCGGAGAGTCTTGGTATCATTGGTATTGGCGCTGTGATTGGATCGGTTGTATCAATTGCTTTTTTGTGGCTTACAGGAGGCATGAATGTATTATCACTGTATAAGCTCATTAAACATCAACAAAACACACATACACATTCGCCCTTAACACGTTGGTTTAAGCCTTTATTTAAAATGGTTGATAAGCCTTATAAAATGTATCCAGTTGGTTTTTTATTTGGTCTTGGCTTTGATACAGCCACTGAAATTGCACTTTTAGGATTAGCAGCAACAGCATCACTAAGTGGTGAATCGATCTGGCTTATTTTGGCATTACCAATTGCCTTTGCGCTTGGTATGACTTGGGTTGATTCATTAGATGCATTATTAATGACAAAGCTCATCAATGCTCAAAAAATAAATGAGCAGGTCTTTCGTCGCTATAATATTGCGATACTATTGATCGTGATCAGTGCGTCGTTTATTGTCGGATTTATTCAGTTATTTGGATTGTTTGACCTTGATGTCTATGGCGCAATTGCTTTTGTCAGTGATCACTCACCGTGGTTTGGTGGCGGTTTAGTGTTGTTGCTACTGGGTGTGTTTTTCGTGGTGGCATTAAAAAAACGATCAGTGTTACGATTAAGTTGATTATCCGAGTTACTTAAACCAAGAACACCAAAATGATTAGTCAGCAGTATATTTTGCAGGTGAGGCTTTCAAATCCTTGGTAATCCTTTAATATACTTCCATCAATTAAGTTGTTGCGAGGTTATTATGGCATTTTCATGTTTTTACAAAACAATCAAAAAAGAAGCAGTTGAATTAATTGTTGTCCCTGTTGGGCAATATCAAGATTGGTTGGTACAGCAAGCACAATCAAAGCAAAATACGCTTAAAGCGCAAAATTTTAAAGCAATCTCGGGTAAGAGTGCTTTATTTTTTAATAGTGATGGCGAGTTATCTGCAGCATTAGTCGTTGTTGATGTTAAAGACATGTGGTCAATGGCAAGCTTATGCCAGTCATTGCCGCATGGTGATTATCAGATTGTAGATCCTTTTGATGTTGTGGATTCCGAGCTTTTCTATTTGGCATTTGGTTTAGGCTGTTATCAGTTTCTAACGTATAAGTCAGACAAAAAGACTAATACCATTAAATTATATTTACCTAAGAAGTTTGCAGAGGTTGAAAAAACTTTGCGCGCGATTTATTTAGTGCGCGATATGATCAATACCCCAGCTGAAGATATGGGTCCTGAAGAGATTGCACGACAAACTCAGAAATTAGCGCAAACCTTCTCGGCTACTTTTTCAGAAATCGTGGGTGATGATCTACTAGCAAAAGGCTATCGCGGTATTCATGCGGTGGGACGTGCGAGTGTCAGAGCGCCAAGACGCATTCGCCTAGATTGGGGTAATGAAGCACATCCGCATATTGTGCTTGTTGGTAAGGGTGTGGTTTTTGATACCGGTGGTTTGGATATTAAACCGGCCAGTGGCATGCTCTTGATGCATAAAGATATGGGTGGATCAGCACAAGTTTTAGGATTAGCGCGCTTGATTATGGATACACAATTGCCAGTGCGTTTAACTGTCCTTATTTCAGCGGTTGAAAATGCGATTTCAGGCAATGCCTATCGCCCAAGTGATGTGATTAAAATGTATAATGGTACAACGGTTGAGGTGACCAATACCGATGCTGAAGGGCGGATTGTATTAGCTGATATTTTAACTGAAGCAACCCGTGAGAAACCAAATCTTGTGATGGATTTTGCGACATTAACGGGAGCAGCGCGCATTGCCGTTGGTACTGAGATGTCAGCATTTTTTGCCAATGATGAGGAGTGGGCGCATAAGCTAAGCCTAGCAGCAGAGAAAGTGCAAGACCCAGTTTGGCGTATGCCGCTATATACCTCTTATCGCAAACTATTAGATAGTCAGGTAGCAGATATTAAAAACTGTGCTTCTGTGCCATACGCTGGCAGTATTAGTGCAGCATTATTTTTACAAAGCTTTATTGAGCATAATACCCCATGGCTTCATTTTGATTTAATGGCATGGAATATCTCAAATATGCCAGGAAGAATGATTGGCGGCGAGGCAATGGGCATTCGCGCAGCATATGAGATGCTTAAAACACACCTAGGTGTCTGACGACCACCAAATAACATTGACAAAATACCATAGCAATAAGGAAGAAATAAATTATGCTATTTGTTACCTCTTCCCCTGTGGGATTGCTCGCGCAGCATAAGCTGCGTGGGTGAGGGTTAATTAGACTTATTCTTCATTTGTTCTATCTTAGCCTAAAAAGTCAACTATACTTGTTGCAGGATGATGCAATGAGGAAAGCTTATGGTAGTAATTGCAAACACAATGATTGAATCCTTTTATGATCTGATCGGTGAGGCGCAAAAAGTTGTTGGCATTGAACTTGATGTCGAGATTGAGGCATTCGTTGTTTATGCTTTATTAAGAAATGTCAAATATACTGAGCTTAAAGATATGACCTTTGCGCAAAGCCTATTAACTGGCATCGCGCATAAAAATACTGATGAGCTTGAAAAAGTGCTGGATTGCTCTTTAATCTACGCTGGATGGTATCCAAAACGCGCACAAAAATTAGGTTTATCACCATCTTATTTTAGTGATATTGGTAAAACAGCGAGTCTAGAGCTTGCTTATTATTATCGAATACTGAAATCTTCTTATCAGAAAACCTATGCTAAAATCTCCGAGGAATTTGACAAACTTGTGATGTTGTTGCAGTCATTTTTAAGCGCGCAAGAAGTTCAAAAAATTTATACACAAGGATTTTTCCCAGTTAATCACAAAAATAGTTAGGAACTCTTTCAAATAACCAGTACATTATAGCTTCTAACGAATGGTTGGTATGAAGTGATTAGTATGGAGCACATCTCGTTTTTATCTGGTGCTTTTGTTTTTGTAATGATTTTTTTCGCGGGTTTTGTTGATTGTATTGCCGGTGGTGGTGGCATGATCACTATCCCAACGTATTTAAGCGTTGGTGTGCCACCGCATTTGGTATTGGGTACCAATAAAATGGTCATGTCGATGGGTACACTTTCTGCCGTCATCCGTTTGCTGTGTTCGGTAAAGGTTTATTGGCGTACGATTATCTTAGGTGTTGTATTAGCATTTATCGGCTCTTTATTGGGTGCGAAGCTGATTAGTCATCTGGTGAGTTATCAGCTGATGACGATCTTGTTGCTTATTATTATTCCGACGATTTTAATTATTGGTGCATTTAAAAACTACCGTTCGGAAAGTAACTACACGTTGACACCGAAATTTTATCTGCATTTGGGTTTGGTGTGTTTTATTGTTGGCGCCTATGATGGCTTTTTTGGTCCGGGTACTGGAACCTTTTTGTTCTTAGGCTTTATGTATATTTTGTCGATGTCAGCCAAAGAGTCCGTGACGAATGCCAAAATTGTTAATTTATCGGCGAACTTTGGTGCTTTGATTTACTTTTTATGGACGGGCAATATTGATTGGTACATCGTGATGATCGCTTTGCCTGCGGCGATGATGGGCTATTTGTTGGGCGCGCAATTTGTGCTTAAGGCGAATGTTAAATGGCTTAAGAAGATTGTTATGCTAGTGCTTTTGGGACTGATGATTAAGTTGTTATTTTTTTAATTTTTTTAATCAGTATAAATCCAAATGTTTTGCTTCTTAGTGACTAGACATATTTGTTTGCTGTGGTAGTATCTTGCTGTATACATAGCGATAATTGATCGCATGATTTTGTTACAAAGCAGCGAAGGCTAAACTGTGAAAAGGAATCAGCACAATCGTTTCATCTGATTTAATCGGTGAGATAAACGTGCTAATAACAAGATAAAGGAAGGTTGAAACAATGCAAAGTGAACTTCAATTATTATCGCAGTTAAGCGATTTAGTCTATTCAGCAAGTGATTTTAAAAAAACGCTCATGCTTAATAATGCGGGTAAAACAAGTGATCAAGAGGTTCTCAAATTTCGTGAGAAAATTCGGGCACAACTATTAGCGATGCAAAATCAGCTTAATACCGACTATAGTAGTAAAATTGCTGAGTTTATCCTTTTTCCGATTATTGCTAATATCGATGAGAAGTTTATGTTATTGATTACTGAGCGTGAGTTGCCCTGTCATTGGGATACCTTACAAGCTGAGTTTTATGGGCGCACTGATGGTGGTGAGTTTGTTTTTGATGTATTAGATGAAGTGATATCAAATAAAATATATCCTAAAATCAGCTATGAAGTGCTTCTTATGGTATTGCAAGATGACTTTTTAGGGAAATATTACCACAACCCAAATCATGCCGAGCGCCACCAGTATATTTCACGCGTCAAATCGATATTAAAGGACTTTAATCAAAATACTAATATAAACGAAGAGGTTGTTGCCACAACAACGTCACGTCAGCAGATGCCCAATAGTCGTAAAGCGCAGAATATCGTCTGGGGTGTTATTGCAATATGTATTTTGGTGCCGCTTGGCATTTACTTTTTTGCGTAACAAGGAAAACAAGGAGGATAGATATGCAGTTAGCATTCTTAAGCGAGATTGAAGATATTGTGCAGCTTAAGCGCTTAAATCCGATGTTGATGAGTGGCATTGTGCATCAATATCAAGAAGGAAAGTATGAAGCAGTTATCGAGGCAATTAGCCAATATGTTGAGGAAACCAAAAGCATAGATGTCTATATTCTTTTTATGGGGTATGCCGCGGATTTGTTTTTGAGCGCAAAATCTTTGGAAGATATTAACACAAGTATTAAGGCTTATGATCAGCAGTTAAATTTACTATCGGGACGTTTATCTCCTTTAGAGCGTTTTGATACCACGTTACTCAGTGGCATTGATATCTTTGTGCAAATGTTGGATATGAAAATAACCGCTGAAATTAAGCAGGTTAAGGTCTTTGATGTCGATGCGTTGGTTGAGTCCTATGAATTATTATTAGATACCGTGCAAAGCCTAACCTCAATACAACTGGAGTTAGACTCACGTAAGTCGGTATTAACAACGAACAAAACGATCAAAGAGCTTAAGTTTGCGATTAAGCGGCTACTTGATAAAGAGCAGCAAAATGAAACTTCAACGACTGGTGTTGATGAGGCAAGTGAATCTGTGACAAAACAAGTCCCACAAAAGGAAACTAAAAATCGTTATATTGATGAGTTTGCTTCAGTCAAATGGTATAAGTTCGTCAAAAAAGTACTGATTTTACAAAGCATGATCAATGCAAAACGTTTTTTTGAGGCAGCAATCGTTTATGAGGATATGCAAAAAGAGCTGACACATTTTGACCCAAAAGATTATTTTCCAGGACTCTTTTTCCCGCTATATAAAAATCTAGCACCCAATGCACGAACGATTTACAAGCATATTGAGCAGAACTCTAATTCATTGGAATGGCATATTGCCAAGAAGCTCTATCAAAGTGATCCAATGCGTTTTTTACGTGATTTACCCAATATGGCAGAGAATAATTATCATGATGAGCAATTTCATCAAGGTGATTATGCCGAACCTATGCAAAATGAAGGGCGTAAGTTGATGGAAGATGTCAGTCTGTTATCAGAAAGTGAAGATATTCGTTTTAAAGAAGACATTGTCGATGATCAAGAAGAGTCGCTCATTGACGATAATGAAATCGATCATTTATTGGAGGAAATTGAAGGTGTTTGGGATCAAGCAGGTTTATCGAAAGAATAAAGCAGAAAACTTACCACTCAACAATACTTAAGGTGTTAGGGACATCGGCAATTTTAGCTGCAATGGTCTCTTTATCTAAAAGTCCTGTTTTAGCATCGTGGTATTGAATCACCGAAGCGCTATTAATCAGACCATAGCAAATCGCAGTGCGTACATTCTCACCAGCATATATCGCACCACAAAAGCTTGAACCAAAAGCGTCTCCTGCACCTAGTGTGTTGACAACGTTATCAATCTTAAGTGCCGGATGAAAGTACATTTTCTTCTCGGTCGCGACATAAACTCCTTCGCTGCCATCGGTAACGACAACGATGCGAGGTCCTAAGCTCAATGCTTTTTGAAAGAAAGCTTTTAATGAGAAAAAATTATCTTGATAAACAGGTTGAGCTTGCAGTAGGTTTTGGTGATGATCCATTGCTGTTTCATCCGTTGGGTTATCTTCGCAACTTAATAAAGAGCTCATGAGCTTCTGCGCTTCTTGATAATTCATAATCAAGATATCAATACCGCTTAAAGCCTCCAAAATAAAGCTACTACCAACTTCAAGTTGGCTATAACCAGGATTAATGGCAACTTTGGTATTACATACTTTGGCGAATTTGACAATTTGTGGCAGCTGTGCGGCAGAGGCTTTGCTAAGGGATGTGACATAGACAAAATCAGCTTCTTCAATTGCCGCAACTGGTAGATCTTCGGTTAATAAGTCGCGATTAGCTCCGCGATAAGCAAAGATCGTACGATCACCCTTAAGTGATGGTACAACATAAGAAGTCGCCGTGCCATAGTGATTAGAGTAGCGCACAATTGAGGTATCAACCCCTTGCGATTTCAGCTCTTCCAGAAGTGACTTACCAATATTGTCTTTGCCGACTTTGCCAAAAAAACGCACGTTAAATCCAAGCTTTTGCAAGGAAACAGCTGCATTAGTCGCACCACCGCCACTAAAGCATTTCTGATCAGTAACCTCGATTTTGGCGCCTTCCTCAAGTAATAAATAGGATTGCTTGGCGAATGGCTTTTGGATTTCCATGGTTTCCATTTGTTCGTATTCGATAATTGTGTCTAATGTTGCACCACCGATGGTCAAAGCTTTCATATGTGGGCTTACTCCAGTAAAACATTAATGATAGATATTGTGCCTTAATTTTTAGCAGGTGTCATGAATGTAATGATGTAGAAGTTGCTATGATTTAAATTAGCCGGTGTTTTTCATGCCAGCAGCAATGCCGGAAATCGATAGCATTAGTACATCTTCATAGATGGTTTCTTCTTCAGTGCTTAGATTACCTTTTGCTAGTTTGTGTAAAGTCGATGCTTGTAACAAATTCAAGGGATCAATATACGGTGTACGATAGTGGATGGCTGAGTATTTGGATGCGGCATGACCATCATCGGTTAGTGTATTTAACAAGCTATTAACCTTGATCATGCTGTTGAGTCGCAAACGCAGATCCTGACCATAATTCTGTAAATTTAAAGAGAGCCCATCATCATAAAACTGAGCAATTTCGGGAGATGTTTTTAATAGTGTCATATCTAAAAGATCAATCAAGTTTTTGAAAAATGGCCAGTTTTTTAACATCTCTTTGATCAAAGATTTATCTGTAGCTAATGCGGATTGTAAGGCTGATTCCATCCCAAGCCAGCTAGGCAAAATCAAGCGAGTTTGCGTCCAAGCAAAGATATAAGGGATCGCTCTTAAGCTTTCTAAACGCGCTGAGGGTTTGCGCTTAGCAGGGCGGCTGCCAATACATAGTTTACCAAGCGCGCTAGCAGGTGTTGCCTGTGTGAAATATGCCATAAATGCCTCATCATGCACAACATGGCGATAGTCTGAGGCTGATTGGTCGCTCATTTGATCCATTAATGTCTGCCAATTGTCATGTGCTTCTATCGGAGGTGTCAACGTGGCTGCTAAAACAGAGTTGGTATATAGAATGAAGTTCTCTAAGGCATTTTCTTTGGAGCCAAATTTTTTATGAATGACCTCACCTTGCTCGGTGACTTTGATCCAGCCATTAACCGTATGGGGTGGTAACGATAATAATGCTGATTGAATAGGTCCGCCACCGCGACCAACCGAGCCACCGCGACCATGGAAGAAACACAGTTTGATATCATGCGCTTTACCTACCTCAAGCATTTGTTGTTGGGCTTTATAAAGCTGCCAGCTTGCGGCAAGCTTACCGGCATCTTTGGCAGAATCTGAATAGCCAATCATCACTTCTTGATTGCCTTTAGTGTGTTCTTTGTACCAGTTAAGTTGAAATAACTGTGATAGGGTTTCAGCACTTCCTTTTAAGTCATTTAATGTCTCAAATAATGGCACAACTGGTAAGTAGCCTTTAATGTGGCAGGATTTTTGCAACAAAAGAACGCTTAAAACATCAGAAGGTTGCGATGCCATCGAGATAACATAGGAACCAAATTGATCACGTGGCAATTTGGCAATAGTTTGGAAGGTGTCAATTAATTCTTGTTCATCGTCATTAAAAGGGCAGTCATCATCAAACAATGGGCGCTTACTTTGCAGCTCTTTGATTAACCATGTGATTTTTTGTGACTCATTTAATTGCCAGTAATCGCCTAGCTCAAGATATTGATAAATGCGTGCGATCACCTCACTATGGCGTGAGGATTCCTGCCGGATATCCAGTTTCACAAGATGTAAACCAAAGGTGTGAATCTTGCGTATTAAATCTTCAAGGGTGTCTTGTGCAATTGCCGTGGCATTGTTTTGAATTAAGCTGTTATAAATAAGATAAAGTGGATCGAGCACCTCTTCAACACTTTGGATACACGCACTTTCTAAACGAAAGCGCTTTTTGATAATACGTTGTTGATACCAGTCAATGGTGTAGATAAGACGATCTCGTAATTGCCTTAATAGCACACGATAGGGTTCATGCTCGTTGCTTGTCAATGTGCTAATTTCGTGATTACAGGCATTAATCGACAGCTCTTGAATCAGTTCGGTGACGTCATTTAAAATCAAGGTCATTGCTCGCCAGCGATAGAGCATAACCACTTGTTCGGTGATATTGGCGGTGACATACGGGTTGCCATCGCGATCACCACCCATCCAGCTGCCAAACTTAAGCGGTGTTTGATTAAGGGTAAGAGGTGTGAGACCACTATCCAACAGTGCGCAATTAATCCGGCGAAAATACTGAGGAACACTGTGCCAAAAAGCCTCCTCCACCACCGCACAACCCCATTTGGCTTCCTCAATCGGTGTTGGGCGCTTGCGACGAATCTCATCCGTAAGCCATAAATTGCTGATAATAACATGTAATTTACGATCAATATCTACTTTGTCATACGTTGTTTTGGCTTCTTTACGCCATTTGATCAACTCACTGATTTGGTTGTATTTTTGGACATTGGTGCGGCGTTTGACTTCCGTTGGATGGGCTGTTAATACCAAGGTGATTGATAACTGTTGGATAATGTCTTCAATCTCAGCGGACTTTACACCAGCATGAGAGGCATTAGCAATAATTTCATTTAAGCTATTTGTCGGTGTTTCAATATCAATGCGATGGACGTTTTCAACAATATTAACCAGGTTAAGAAAATGACCAAAGGCACGTGCAACAATAATACTTTGTTTGGCATCAAGACTTTGGATATAGTGATATAGATCCTTAAAAGAGCTATCTTGACCAGTTTGAATATGAATCGCACTTTGGCGGATCTTCTCAACAATAGCTAAGCCAGCTTCGCCAGTTTGGCATTCGATGACTTTTCCTAAAATATTGCCTAGTAGCTCAATATCATCTTTGACCGTTTTTGCATAGGGTGCTTCTTTTACGCTTGTTGTTGGCATATATCCTCCTTGTGTTGCAAAATTTGCATCCTCATTATTCCTCAATAAATTATTGAAGTAAAACGTAAACTCTAGCAATTTTTGTTAACGATTTTGCATATTTCATGGGGGTAGCTAATTTACAATAACTTACATAAAAACTCTAAATACTGAAAACTCCCCATTTTTTAAATTTCTCCTCGCCCAATAAAATTCAATATGGCTTTTAAGTCTGCTTGGCTTATCTGATGCTCTTCAATAAACTGATCTACGCGTAGTTTTGCAAGATATGTTTTCATTCCTTCCAAGATGTAATGCCTTGTTACTTCACCTGATTTAGAGCCGCCAAGCTGTGCAATCAATACAACAAAGTCATCATAAACTTCACCTTGACCAATCTCATATAAATAAGATGCAACAAAGAAACCAATAGCAGTAATGGCTTTAATCCCTTCAAAGTCTTTTATCCTAAACTCTTCCCAGCCTAACTCACCTTTGATAAATTTAAACACACCCTCAATACGAGAGCGCTTTAAATAGCAATCATAAACGTTGTAAACGTCATATTGATTCATAAGCTCCTTATTTGTGATTAAAAGCATCGGTTCGTCAAAAGCTTCTTTGCCCTTGCGATCAAGCAGCGTCATTAAAACAACATGATACTGCCCAATCTTCTGCCATTTGGCCTTGATCACGCAATCCTGAAAACAGCGTCCACTGATATACAGCTTTTGAATACAGAAAGTATATGAATGTTCAAAGGCGTGATCTATCAATTTCCCTTTTTGCTCCTTATCACCGCTTAAGCCTGAAACCGTCCTGCTTTTCTTCAATCGTATGACAAACTCATCTTTCATTTCCTGTATAAAATCAAAGTACTCGCTATCATCAAACTCACGATCTAATACATGCGTAATATTCAATGTTGAATTCTTTTCTTTTAAGGCGTTAGAGCAGGATTTAATATGCTTTAATGCTACGCGCTTTGAAGTCAAATAACTATCGTCATCATAGGCTTCTTTAGACTCCTGTGAAATCACGATATCCGCACCAGAATTCAACTGTTCAATCGTTTCTTTTGATAAAAACTCTGGCTGCTTGTTGCTGTATAGCTCATGACCCAATAAATCAATCTGTTTATTATCTAAATTAACGGCAATTGTATTGAAGCTGCTGTAGCCATTGATGGTTTTCTTATTCAGATCCTTTACTTTTCCTATATGCTCTGCCTGCTTGGTATATTTTTTGCGTATCTCACTGGGATCATGAATCAAAATAACATTATCGGAAGCTTCATATTTCTTGGCTGCTTCAGTACATAGTACTTCACTAATTTGCTCGGGATCAAAGTCATTTAGCTTATTGTCACCTGTAATTGTCCGTCTCAATTTTTCGTACTCCTTTTGGCTGCTACTGATTGAATAAAGGTTTAAACTGCCATGCTCTAAAACCTTTTCCAGTATGGTCTTCACATTTTTTAAAAGACACCTTTGATGTCATTTTGGTAACTACCCAGCAGCTTGTTAATTGAACTGTGGAACTTTGCCATTAAAGACATCCGCAATGGTATCAATAATCTTCCAACCCTGTTTGCGAGCAGTCGATAATAATGTGCGAATACGCACAAACTTTTGAGCGCCAGTTTCACTACGAAAACAGCCTGATACCTTTTGTTTTACCTTCATCATGCGCAAGTCATTTTCAGCCTGATTATTAGTAAAAGGAACTTCTGAATCATAGATAAATCTAAGCACGTCATTCTTGTAATCACGCAATCGTAATAATAAGTTGTGCCCCGTTCGTCGTTTTTTCTTACCTCGTTTACCAGTGCTTGCTAAAGGCATCAAAATCTCATGGTATTTAAGACCATCAGCTACAATCCGATCATAAATTTTGCTGATTAAAGCCTGTTTATCAGGCAATAACACTGATTGATCAGATATATTCACCAAGTGACAGCTCTTCCTCAATAATCTCATCATACGTTTTGCCCAAATCTCGCCATCTTCAGCTAAAGATCGTAACTCACGCAAGTGATGAGCATTGCATAATGCATGACTTACACCTTCAAGTGTAAAATAGGATCTCCAATGATCATGAACCACCACACCTGTTAGACCAGTCAGTAGAGATTTACGCTTAGGACTCACGTGATAAAAAGTATAGTCCGCATTTGAACAAACATGTAACCATTGGGTTTTTGAGCATATGCGATAACCAGTTTCATCTAGATGTTTAACTGGAGCACTTTTTAGCTTATCAAACACCATTTGCTCGAACTCAATCAATTGATCAGCACATGTTTGACTAAACTCTGCAATACTGGCTTTTGCTACACTGACACCAAATAAATCCTCTAACAACTGCTGAACGCGTTGCTCAGGAATAAAGTGTTGATTTTGCAAATACGTCGTATAGCTTTTTAGGTTATTGCCATACTGCACTGGCGCATTAATACCTTCTGGAAAACTTGCCGTCGTATATTTCTGACAGTTCGGACAACACTTTTTCTCATGACAATATTCAATCACCTTAAGCTTTGGCATTTCAGGTAGATCATGTAACTGGCGTCTTACATAGCCTTGTGCTTTTGTGTCACTTAAATCGCTCTGGCAATGATCGCAACTCGTTACAGATTTAGTCACGACTTCATCTGGTTTAGCTTGCCAAAGATTGCTACCATTATGATCTTTTTGACCACCTGATTTCTTCTTGGTAGCCTTGGATTTAAGTTTACCTTTTTCGCTGACACTGTTATTTTTGTTAGGACGTGACAAACCATCGCTTGAAGGCGGTTTTGAGCTGTTACGACTATTCTTGGAAAGCCGCTTCTTAAGTTGCTCAATCTCCTCTTTTAATCGAGCATTTTCACGCTCAAGCGTGTCGATTCTAGCCAATAGCTCTTGAATCATTTTTTCTAGTTTCATATCCATCGATCAAATTACGCCATATTTATTTGCAAATGAAAACATCAAATCTGGAAAAATTGCCAAAAATTACTGTTTATCAAAATCTAACCTGCTGGGTAGTTACTCATTTTGTTTAATAATTTACTCATGTGATCACCAAAAGTAGTGTGCGACATCCTTGTGATTCCTCTTCTTATATCATTGCTTCGGACGTATTGTACACGCGTTTAAATTTTTGGGGAGTTTTCAGTGTAATGGGAATTACTGTTTCATTACCAAAAACTTAGTTACAATGCGAGTCTATTGTTAACAGGAGCCTTATTCGTGACTATTGCTAAGAGTGCAGCTGTTTTGCTGATATTGCTATTGACCACCTATTTAAGTTATATCTACTTGGGAGCGTATCGTATTGCGTTTGCTTATTTTGTTAGTTGGGTTTTAGCTATCTTTGTTTTTTGTCTCATGCTGTATGCGATGCGCTCTTTTGTGAAAGAGGAAAAAACCTTAACGTTAGCAAGTTACTTGCATTGCTTATTTAGCGACATCTCTATGGCAATAAAACATATTGCTGCATTCTTGTTAATATCATTCAAATCATTCACTTTTTTAATAATTGGTAAGCTTGTTAGCGTTAGCAAAAATAGCGTGAAAGATAAGAAGCGAAAAAGTATTAACTAATGAATAAGATGACAACCATTTGCTATACCCCTGAACAACAGGCGATTATTGAGCATAACCTATCTCAGCATGCATTAGTCTCTGCCGTTGCTGGTAGTGGTAAAACACAAACCTTAATTGCTCGCATTGAGTTTTTACTAAAAAATGCGGTGAATCCCAGTGAGATTTTGGTGCTTATGTTTAATAAATCTGCAACGAATGACTTCACGCGAAGATTAAACGCGCTCAACATGAATGCCGTGATAGATATCAAGACCTTTCATGCATTAGGACTTAAAACAGTTGGTTTTTTAGAGAAAGAAGGACTATTGCCAGCTGCGCAATTAATCGATAAAAAAAGTACACTTGAGAAGTTAGTGCGAGAAGCACTGCAGAAAACTAATCAGCTCCTTAATGAAAAGGAGCCAATAACACCGGAGATTATTGATCGTTATCAACAATATATCGGGCTTTTGAAATCAAGCTTGGATCTTAAAAAGATGCTTAAGCAGATAGAGCTGTCTGAGCAAGGTAAAGTGGAAAGCTTTTTTCGTTTCTATGAGCAGCTAAGAGTACATTATCGCTGGCGGACATTTGATGACTTGTTGTATGAGCCCATGAAAGTATTGAGTGCTAACAAAACGCTAGCAGCGCGCTTTGGTAATCGCTACCGTTATGTCATAGTTGACGAGTATCAAGATATCAATGATGTACAGCAATCATTGCTTAAATTGATTTCAAGTAATGCTCAGTCGGTAATGGCAGTTGGCGATATCGATCAAACAATTTATGAATGGCGTGGTTCACGACCCTTTTATATGCTTAAGGGTTTTGCGCAAGATTTCAAAAATGCTAAAACCTACACTTTATCACTAACCTTTCGTTATGGGCATTTGCTATCAGTGATGGCAAATGAAGTGATTCAACATAATAAGCAACGGTTAAAAACATTATGCTTCTCAGCACCTGAAGCGGCAAAAAAAACCGATGTGAATATCATCAGTAAAAATAAATTGAAGCTATTGATTCAAGAGGTTGCGAAAAGCATTCGTGATGGCGAATATAAGCTTCAAGATATTACGGTTTTAGTCAGAAAATACAGCTCAGGCGTGCTGCTAGAGCTATCTTGTTTGCAAGAAGGTCTAGATTACCATATTGCCGGTGGTCAAAGCGTATTTAAACTGCCATTAACACAATCGATTTTTGGTTATTTATCTTTAGTGGATAAGGGGAAATATTTTCAGCAATTCCCAGAGCAGGTACGCAAAGAAAAAATCATGCAAATGCTATCGCTTCCTGGCTTATATCTAAATATCTCGCAACTGGAGTGTTTAAGCGAGTTACTCAGTGTAAATGCATTAAAACCAATGATTGCCTTGCAAAGCTTCAAGCAGCAATATGATCTGCCATTTTATCAAGTATCACGCATTAAAGAGCGTCTTGAACTTTGGCAAAGCATGCTTGATGTTAAGCCAAAAACACCAGCGTCAACGGTGGTTAAGATGCTATATACACTACTGGATCTCTCGAGCTACTTGGCAAAAAAGGCGGCAGTCAGTCCTGTCTACACTGATAGTGATGTCGCTGATGCGTGGCTTAATTTTAGCTTGGAAACAAAGCAGACAATCACTGAATTTTTAGATCATTTTAATGCTTTGCAGGTGCAGGCAAATCTATCAAAGCATGATAAAAATGGGTTGCTTATTAGCTCAATTCATAAAGCAAAAGGTTTGCAGTGGCAGCATGTCATTCTATGTGATATGACAGAGCAAAGCTTTTTTAGTAATAGCAAAGACAAACCGCCTACCAATGATGAAATAGAAAGTGAACGTCGTTTGTTTTATGTAGCGATCACGCGCGCGATTTCAAAGCTTAGTATTGTCGCGGGCAATGATGTTGCGAAGCTTAATAAATGGTTTTTTGAAGGTATCAGTGGCGCGCCACAGGGTTTGCGTAAAACCAATTCAGTACGCTTTTTATATGAGAGTCATCTGCATCAATGTGAGATGTTGCTAAAAGCGCACTTGGATCAAGATGAGATTATGTTAAAACAAAAATCAAAACACAGTGCCCCAATGGCGAATTACCTTAAGAAATTAACAACAGCATAAAGCGCTGATGTGTATTTGTTAGAGCATATAAGCCACTGGGTTGTCAGGACATTCACTTAATCCGCATTCGGCAAAAGTAGAAATTAAATTGGCAGCTATAATAAATACAAATAGCGCAAAGACAATGTGAGTAAATATTTTTATTTTCTTACCTTTCGCTTCTGCGATTTCATCTTTATTGGCTTTGATTTCATATTGTGATGATAACCCTAATGCAATAGCAATATAAATAATAGCTATAATGCAAAGCACAAATACCCACGTATACATATGTAGACCTAGAACGGCTGAGCCATAACCATGTGGGTCATTGATGTGAAGTGCGATTTGGCGCATAGCAACAAATGAAGTTAGTACGGCTGAGAGTAATGATAAGCTATAGTGAGCAGGGCGCACGTGATACCTTATATTAAGTAAAAAACCGAAAGCAATACCCAGTAGTCCTAGGCGTTGAAGTAAACATAAAGGGCAAGGAAGTTCACCTAATATAAATTGAAAAGAAAAAGCCATCACGATAACAAGGACAATGGCAAGTATTTCGATGGCATTGAGGCACTTTACGAAGTTGTTTATTTTTGATCGTTGCATGTTTAAGCTCCTGTTCCCATTAAAAATATAAACCAAGATGATCTGTGGCGTGATGTAAAAATACAAGTCCCATCGCAATAAGGAAAACGCAAAAGAATATAAACCCCATTGTGCGATGCATCCATGCGCTAATAACACTTATTAGTAGTAAGAAAAAAACGATTAATATTCCAGGCATATGATTACTCCATTCATTTTTGTGATATCCAAAGCCAGTATAGTGCAAAATCATATATTGTGTGAATGAAGGCTGGGTGCAAATTTGAATTCATAATTTATGTATTGAAACGGCTATTTTGATCACAAAAAAATCAACTTTGTATCGAATCAAAATAAACTTTAAAAAACTGTAAAAAACAGCTTGCCAACCAAAAAAAAATCTGTAGAATTGACTCCTGTTCTCAGCGAGAATGTTCACGAGAAACGCCTTGGTAGCAAGGTTTGAGAGATGTTTAAAGAGATATAAAATGTAGATACTTAAATACTTTGAGCAAAAATTTTTGCGGGTTGTTAGTTCTTGTTTTTTTGCAGGAATTGATGATCTAAGGATTTAAACTGAAGAGTTTGATCCTGGCTCAGATTGAACGCTGGTGGTATGCTTAACACATGCAAGTCGAACGGGTTCGGAAGGCAGAATACAGATGACAGAGTACAGATGGTTGAATGCAGCAAGCTGCATAGATTATTTTAAATTTAGATATTTAAAATAATCTATCGCGGAGTGAGATTCGACTACTGTCTTCAGTCTTCTGTTATCTGTCTTCTGGCTAGTGGCGGACGGGTGAGTAACGCGTAGGAATCTGCCGTACAGTGGGGGACAACAGTTGGAAACGACTGCTAATACCGCATGATACCTTCGGGTCAAAGGTTGCTTAGGCAGTCGCTGTACGATGAGCCTGCGTTGGATTAGCTAGTTGGTGAGGTAAAGGCTCACCAAGGCGATGATCCATAGCTGTTCTGAGAGGAAGATCAGCCACACTGGGACTGAGACACGGCCCAGACTCCTACGGGAGGCAGCAGTGGGGAATATTGGACAATGGGGGCAACCCTGATCCAGCAATACCACGTGTGTGAAGAAGGCCTTAGGGTTGTAAAGCACTTTAGTTAGGGAGGAAGGTTATCAGGTTAAGAGCTAGATAATTTGACGTTACCTAAAGAATAAGCACCGGCTAACTCCGTGCCAGCAGCCGCGGTAATACGGAGGGTGCGAGCGTTAATCGGAATTACTGGGCGTAAAGGGTTCGTAGGTGGTTAGATAAGTCAGATGTGAAAGCCCTGGGCTCAACCTGGGAACTGCATTTGATACTGTTTAACTAGAGTTTACTAGAGGATTGGGGAATTTCCGGTGTAGCGGTGAAATGCGTAGAGATCGGAAGGAACATCAATGGCGAAGGCAACAATCTGGGGTTAAACTGACACTGAGGGACGAAAGCGTGGGTAGCAAACAGGATTAGATACCCTGGTAGTCCACGCTGTAAACGATGAGTACTAGCTGTTGGGTCTGGTGTAAAAGACTTAGTGGCGCAGCTAACGCGATAAGTACTCCGCCTGGGGACTACGGCCGCAAGGTTAAAACTCAAAGGAATTGACGGGGACCCGCACAAGCGGTGGAGCATGTGGTTTAATTCGATGCAACGCGAAGAACCTTACCTGCCCTTGACATCCATAGAAGATCTGAGAGATTGGATTGTGCCTTCGGGAACTATGAGACAGGTGCTGCATGGCTGTCGTCAGCTCGTGTTGTGAAATGTTGGGTTAAGTCCCGCAACGAGCGCAACCCTTATTTTTAGTTGCCATCATTAAGTTGGGCACTCTAGAGAGACTGCCGCTGATAAGGCGGAGGAAGGTGGGGACGACGTCAAGTCATCATGGCCCTTACGGGCAGGGCTACACACGTGCTACAATGGGCATTACAGAGGGAAGCGAAGCTGCGAGGTGGAGCGAAACTCAGAAAGGTGTTCGTAGTCCGGATTGCTCTCTGCAACTCGAGAGCATGAAGTCGGAATCGCTAGTAATCGCGGATCAGAATGCCGCGGTGAATACGTTCCCGGGTCTTGTACACACCGCCCGTCACACCATGGGAGTGGGTTGCAAAAGAAGTAGATAGTCTAACCGTAAGGAGGACGTTTACCACTTTGTGATTCATGACTGGGGTGAAGTCGTAACAAGGTAGCCGTAGGGGAACCTGCGGCTGGATCACCTCCTTAAAGGTACTTAGGTACAAAGATATTAAGAGAATAGCAAGAAGTGTTTAAGTGTTTACAATTGATGTTTTTTCAGTAGATTGGGTCTGTAGCTCAGCTGGTTAGAGCGCACCCCTGATAAGGGTGAGGTCGGTAGTTCAAGTCTACTCAGACCCACCAATTCAGAAGACAGAGAACAGAAGGCAGAAGACAGAAGACAGAATTTGGATCAAGCAAACTTGATGGATTTATTTTAAATAGATCATCGCGAAGCGATACGATTATCTGTCCTCAGTCATCAGTCTTCAGTTTTCAGAAAAGGGGCCATAGCTCAGCTGGGAGAGCGCCTGCTTTGCACGCAGGAGGTCAGGAGTTCGATCCTCCTTGGCTCCACCATCTACGCATCGATATTTAATTAAGGTTCAAAGAATGCTTTGATTTGATTTAACTTAATTTTAATTATTATATTGTGCTAAAGAGATTTATCTGATCAAGGCGCGAGAAGAATGAAAGCAAGAGTTTATAAAAATAAATGATTGCTTGAATGATTTGAAGCAACGCAGGTCAGGTGAATGTCTTGAGCACAAGAAGAGATCTTTAACAATTTATTATAGAGTAATGACCAAGAGAATAAGCGCAAACGGCGGATGCCTTGGCAGTCAGAGGCGATGAAAGACGTGATAGCCTGCGAAAAGCTTCGGGGAGTTGGCAAATAAACATTGATCCGGAGATGTCTGAATGGGGAAACCCAGTTATCTTTGATAACTATCTTAACTTAGGTTAAGAGGCGAACGTGGGGAACTGAAACATCTAAGTACCCACAGGAAAAGAAATCAACCGAGATTCCCTCAGTAGCGGCGAGCGAACGGGGAAGAGCCTGGCATATTTTAGCACATAGATTAGTTGAACATTCTGGGAAGGATGGCCATAGCAGGTGATAGCCCTGTAGACGAAAATTTATGAGTGGAACTAGGTATGCGAATAAGTAGGGCGGGACACGTGAAATCCTGTTTGAAGATGGGGGGACCATCCTCCAAGGCTAAATACTACTGACTGACCGATAGTGAACCAGTACCGTGAGGGAAAGGCGAAAAGAACCCCGATAAGGGGAGTGAAATAGAACCTGAAACCGTTTGCGTACAAGCAGTGGGAGCATGTATAGACATGTGACTGCGTACCTTTTGTATAATGGGTCAGCGAGTTACTTTTAGTGGCGAGGATAACTGAATAAGGGATCCGTAGCGAAAGCGAGTTTTAATAGAGCGATTAGTCGCTAGGAGTAGACCCGAAACCGACGCGATCTATCCATGACCAGGTTGAAGGTTGGGTAACACCAACTGGAGGACCGAACCCGGTAATGTTGCAAAATTATGGGATGAGTTGTGGATCGGAGTGAAAGGCTAATCAAGCGCGGAGATAGCTGGTTCTCCCCGAAAACTATTTAGGTAGTGCCTTGTGAATAACTCGTTGGGGTAAAGCACTGTTTCGACTAGGGGGGTTTTGCGACCTTACCGACTCGATGCAAACTTAGAATACGACGAAGTTTAATCACAGGAGACACACGGCGGGTGCTAAGGTCCGTCGTGGAGAGGGAAAGAGCCCAGACCGCCAGCTAAGGTCCCCAAGTTATCGCTAAGTGGTAAACGATGTGAGAAGGCATAGACAGCCAGGAGGTTGGCTTAGAAGCAGCCACCCTTTAAAGAAAGCGTAATAGCTCACTGGTCGAGTCGGCTTGCGCGAAAGATTTAACGGGGCTAAGCGATACACCGAAGCTGCGGATTCAGAGGACAGAAAACAGAAGACAGAGGACAGAATAATGAAATCTATAGAAAAGTTTGAAGACTTAATGGTTTTTCAGAAAGCATATAAAGTTTCATTGGAAATACATAAGTTAAGCTTGGAGATGCCGAAAGTTGAGCAATATGCTCTGGCGGATCAAGTAAGGCGAGCGAGCAAGTCAATTTGCGCAAATATTGCGGAAGGATTTGGTAAGCAAAGTATATCCAAGGTTGATTTTAAACGCTATTTGGCAATAGCGATTGGATCGGCTGAAGAGATGCGAGTATGGATAAGATATTGTTACGATCTGGATTATATTACTAAGTCTGATTGGGAAAGATTTAGCGATGAGTATCGAGATATAGCAAAGATGTTAAGTGGTCTTCATAAGAAGTGGATGTAGTTTTGATTTATCTGTTTTCAGTCATCTGTCATCTGTCCTCTGAGTGGTAGGGGAGCGTTCTGTAAGTTGAAGAAGGTGAATTGAGAAGTTTGCTGGAGATATCAGAAGTGCGAATGCTGACATGAGTAACGATAAATAAGTGAGATTCTTATTGGCCGAAAACCCAAGGTTTCCTACGCAATGTTAATCAACGTAGGGTAAGTCGGCCCCTAAGGCGAATCCGAAGGGAGTAGTCGATGGGAAACAGGTTAATATTCCTGTACCGATTGTAATTGCGATGGAGAGACGGAGAAAGCTAGGTCTGCCCGGCGGATGGTTGTCCGGGTGAAAGCGTGTAGGTAGTATGTTTAGGTAAATCCGGACATATGTTGATCTGAGGCGTGAGACGAAGTCGAGCTTGCTTGACGAAGAGATTGATGCTCTGCTTCCAGGAAAACCTTCTAAGCATAGATTATGATTGACCGTACTGTAAACCGACACTGGTGGGTGGGTAGAGAATACCAAGGCGATGAGAGAACCCAGGTGAAGGAACTAGGCAAAATGACACCGTAACTTCGGGAGAAGGTGTGCCCCATTAGGGTGAAGGACGCACGTCTGGAGCTTGAAGGGGTTGCAGATACCAGGTGGCTGCGACTGTTTACTAAAAACACAGCACTCTGCGAACTCGAAAGAGGAAGTATAGGGTGTGACGCCTGCCCGGTGCCGGAAGGTTAATTGAAGGGGTTAGCGCAAGCGAAGCTCTGGATCGAAGCCCCGGTAAACGGCGGCCGTAACTATAACGGTCCTAAGGTAGCGAAATTCCTTGTCGGGTAAGTTCCGACCTGCACGAATGGCGTAACGATGGCCACACTGTCTCCATCTGGGACTCAGTGAAATTGAAATCGCAGTGAAGATGCTGCGTACCCGCGGTTAGACGGAAAGACCCCGTGAACCTTTACTATAGCTTTGCACTGGACTTTGAAAATATTTGTGTAGGATAGGTGGGAGACTGTGAGATCAGGGCGCTAGTTCTGAAGGAGTCGCCGTTGAAATACCACCCTGATATTTTTGGAGTTCTAACTCAGGCTTAAGCCGAGGACAGTGTATGGTGGGTAGTTTGACTGGGGCGGTCTCCTCCCAAAGAGTAACGGAGGAGTACGAAGGTGCACTCGGTGCGGTCGGAAATCGCACCAAGAGTATAAAGGCAAAAGTGCGCTTGACTGAGAGAGTGACGGCTCGATCAGGTACGAAAGTAGGTCTTAGTGATCCGGTGGTTCTGAATGGAAGGGCCATCGCTCAACGGATAAAAGGTACTCCGGGGATAACAGGCTGATTCCTCCCAAGAGTTCATATCGACGGAGGAGTTTGGCACCTCGATGTCGGCTCATCACATCCTGGGGCTGAAGCAGGTCCCAAGGGTATGGCTGTTCGCCATTTAAAGTGGTACGCGAGCTGGGTTTAGAACGTCGTGAGACAGTTCGGTCCCTATCTGCCGTGGGCGTAGGAGATTTGAGAGGGTTTGTTCCTAGTACGAGAGGACCGGAATGAACGAACCGCTGGTGTTTGGGTTGTCTCGCCAGAGGCATTGCCCAGTAGCTACGTTCGGAATGGATAACCGCTGAAAGCATCTAAGCGGGAAGCCAGCCTCAAGATGAGATCTCCCGGGATTAAATCCCCTAGAAGGGTTGTTGAAGACTACGACGTTGATAGGCTGGCTGTAGAAGTGCAGTAATGTATGAAGCTAACCAGTACTAATTGCCCGAGAGACTTGGTTATTACTCTATGATAGATTGTTAGAGCTTTCAGCTTGACAGTTACCTGATGAAGATAGCGACTGTGAACCACCTGATTCCATTCCGAACTCAGAAGTGAAAACAGTTAGCGTCGATGATAGTGTGGCATTCGCCATGTGAAAGTAGAACATCATCAGGTTTTTTATTTAGAAAGGCACCTATCGGTGCCTTTTTGCTTTTCCGAACTGACGAAGTAAAACCGAATAACGTCGATGATAGTGTATTTATCAAAAATACATCCTGTATTTTTTCAAATCGGCCACTTGCTAATCCGTTACAAGTGGCGTTCGACGGCAAATAGTTGGCACTATTTGATTTTTCCGTCTCACCATTCGCCATGTGACAAATTTGTTGGGAACAAATTTGATCAATGGAAGCATGACATTGACCATGTAATGGCGTAAGGCAGGACGCCTGAAGTTAAGTAGGACACCGCCAAATTATTCGACATTGAAAGACGATGGGACATCGCAATACAATACCAATTCAAAAGGCTCCTTAGGGAGCCTTTTTTGTTTCTAGAATAGAACTTTTCATAAAAACTTCTGATGTTTTTTCTAAAATGACAAGGAAAACCAATGATAACTGATCTATACTCTATGTGCTATGGATTACCTTGGTAAGTTGGTTATGTATAAAACAAAATATAAGGAGCACGGTGGTGTATTACTTATTGCGTTAATTATTATTGCAGTTGTCTCAATCCTATCTGGCTCAATTTTATATATGCTAAAAACGAGTGTTATACAAAATAAAGCGATTGAAAACTATAATAATTCACGTAATGGTGCGTTCTTAGCGTTAAAAAATACTTTGGAATCTAATAACTATTTATATACTAATAAGCCAATTAGTCCCGTTGTGAATAGCTATAGTTCAGGAAGTACGACTATTACATTGACAAGCACAGTTGAATCAAACTTAAACAAAGCGATTTTTCTAGATAATCTGGCGTTAAATAATGCATCAGCTGTATTACAGTATACATCCAAGATGGAGGTAACGGCTCAAACACAGCATCAAGCTGATTACGTGGCGATTGTCAATGCGCCAAGCCAGTACCGTCAACAGGATGATTTAACACCACAAACGACACAAAACGTTAATGTTCCTGTGCTTATTTCAACTAATTTAATTGCAGCACAACTTAATGGTTCTAGTCAAATTAATGAGGGAACGACAGGTTATTTAGGGAAAATAACAGTCAATAACGGGGCTAGTAAGCTGACACATACTGATCTTCAGGCTAATAATTATGATTTAGCATTCCCAGATACTAATACTTACCAATTAATACAGGGTTGGGACATTAGTAATGGCGCATGGTATCTTGATTTATACATTTATGATATTACCAATACTAAAGCATATCAAACGGAGATAACGTTAGCAGATTTAAAAAATCTAGCGCAAGTGAATACATTTTCAACCCTAGTATGGACTGAGATTATTGGTCCTTCGCCACCGATTCCTGATGACTATGATCCAGCATTACAATATCCTAAGGGCAGTTATATTACTTATGATAATCAAGTATTTCTATCACTGAAGCCGATCAATGTGGGTATTAATGAAGATCCTTACAATAACCCTAATGATTGGCGTTTAATTATTCCCGCTGGGACATATCCACAATGGAACACAAACGTTAAGTATTATGCAGGAGATATTATTACCTATAATAGTGTACAGTATGTTGCCACGGCCGATAATAATACTAATCAATCACCACCACCAAGTAATAAATGGGATGTGGCGCAGTTTAATGCTGTACCATGGTAGGCTCAAGTATATAATCCTGGTGATTTTGTAACGTTTAATGGTTTCACTTTTGTCAATGTTAAAAAAAGTAACGATAACAAGGATCCATATGATCAAAGTAATAATTGGCGCGTAGTTCCTCAGGATAACTTGCCTTTGATATATGATGCAAATATTGTTTATACGGAGGGGTTGCAAATTAGCTATGATAATCAAACTTTTGTTAATATTGTCAGTACTAGCAGTGACCCCTATCAAAACCAGCAAAATCGCTGGAGAATTGTTATCCCTGAATTTCAAGCTCCGGACTATAATGCTAATGTACGTTACTACAAAGGCGATGCGGTTACAGACCCTGGGACTGGAGATAAATATATTACCAATGTTAGTTATAATAGCTCAGTAGCGCCTGGTAATCCACCACCTGGATCCGAATGGGATCTATTGCCACCTTAAAGGAGTTAATAAATATGCGATTGTCTTGGAGAGTTATCTTAATATATATTTTCTTCATATTGAGTATGGCATTTTGTTATGGAGTCTCGCTACCTGTTGGCACAATCATTGTCAGTTCAAGGTTTATTAATGTATATAATGATCTGTATAGTTTTATCATTACTAAAAATACCTCAGATCAAATCAAGGGATGGATCATTGATAATGCTGGTAATCAGGCAACTTATGAATATAATTTTGGGGTGATTGCAAATATTAATAGTGCATATGTTCTACCAATTGATGCAAGCGCTAACCAGAATGTGACAAAGATGCTATTGTTTTTGTCGACAGCCTCTGGGCTTGGGCGTATTGTCGATATCAGCTTAAGCAGTGCTCCTATAATTACGGCAACAACCAGCGTTTATACTAATCCAAGTCCTAATAAATTGCTTGTTTCTGCTCCTCAAGTTTTATATAAAAATCAAAGTAGTTATTTCCTTATATTGCCCTATCAAAATTCAATGGATATTTACAGTTATACATATAATCCTCCCTTTCCGGCAATACCCTCCATAACCTTAAATAGAACGGTTAACTTTTCAGGTGAAACGATTAAGCAGGTATTACCTTGTGACAAGTTTGTCATCGTTATTACAGAGAATAATGCGAGCCCACCTAATGGTTATGCGCATTTTATTGTGCTAGCACTAAATAAGGAGTTTGCAACGATAAATTTAACATCTACAGATGGTGTCTATTTAACCTATAATCCTACCACTCAAAAAACGCTTTTGAAAACCGCGAGTGACCCTATTGGGATTGAAGTTCAAAATGCGCCTATGCCATATGGTGTAATTGGAATGCAATCAATACAATAAAATTCTGTAAAATGGTTTGTGATGGGTATAGTATGGATGGCAATATGTTAGGGATTTTTAATTATAAATAATGAAAAAAATTTTATTGTGTGTCACAGGCAGTATTGCTGCATATAAAGCGCTGGAATTAACAAGGCTTTTAGTCAAAGCAAATTGTGAGGTTAAGATTTTATTAACTGAATCAGCCAAAGCCTTTGTTACAAGTTTAAGTTTTGAAGCATTATCACAGCGTAAAGTCTATGATGATTTATTTGCATACACTGATCATCCGATTGAGCATATCGAACTTGCGCGTTGGGCAGATCAAATTGTCATTGCTCCTGCATCGGCTAACACCATTGCCAAGTTAGCATTAGGTTTAGCGGATGACTTACTGGGCAATGTGATTCTTGCAACGGATAAACCGATATTTATAGCACCGGCAATGAATGTTGTTATGTGGCAGAATACTGCGGTGCAAGCGAATGTAAATCAATTGAAGAGTCGTGAATTTATCATTTTGCCACCGGATGCTGGTGAGCAAGCGTGTGGTGATATTGGTGATGGGCGTTTAATGGAACCTCAGGCGATTGTAAAGCATATAGTAAAGCCCAAAGCAAAAACGGATAAACATGTGGTAATAACTGCCGGACCCACTGTTGAGGCGTTGGATCCTGTGCGTTATTTATCAAATCACAGCTCAGGCAAAATGGGTTATGCATTAGCTGAAGCTTTTATCAATATTGGTTGGGATGTGACTTTAATATCAGGTCCTACGCAATTAATAGCCTCTCAAGATTGTGATGTTGTACAGGTAAGAAGTGCCAATGAGATGCATGATGCGGTGCTTGAGAAGGTGAAAACAACAGATCTATTTATCGCCGCAGCTGCAGTTGCTGATTATCGTCCACAAGTTTGTGCTGTTGAGAAAATTAAAAAGACCGATGAAAGTGATGCATTAACTTTGAAGTTGATTAAGAATAAAGATATTTTGGCAAGCGTTGCAAGCTTAACAAAAAACAGACCGTGTTGTGTTGGCTTTGCCGCAGAGACGCATAATGCACGAGAATATGCGCTAGCTAAAATTGAACGCAAGAATCTTGATTTTTTAATATTAAATCAAGTCAATACGGATAATGGTTTTCCTTTTTATAGTGATCACAATGAAGTGCAACTCTTTAATAAGCGGCATGAGCAAGTATTAACATTACCGTTAGCATCAAAGCGTGATATTGCTGATCAGATTGCTAATTATCTAAATGAAAACGTCATAAAGAAAGAAATTCAAACGGAATTAAATTATGAGTAGGCGAATTAAAGTCTTATCCACTGAGCTAGCTAATCAGATTGCAGCAGGCGAAGTGGTTGAAAGACCTTCTTCGATTGTCAAAGAATTATTTGAAAATGCACTAGATGCTGGCGCAACAGAGATTATTCTTGAGCTTGAGCATGGTGGTAAAGAAAAAATTTTGATACGTGATAATGGCTCGGGTATTGAAAAAGATGACTTGCCATTAACCTTAATGCCGCATGCAACAAGCAAAATATATTCACTTGCAGAGCTTGAAGCGATTAACAGCATGGGCTTTAGAGGTGAGGCGCTAGCAAGTATTGGCTCGATTGCTAAAGTGAAGATCACCTCAAAGACAGCGCAAGATGAGCATGCATGGTGTGTGGATAATCAACTAGATAATGAACTGATTCCCGCATCTCATCCGATTGGAACGACGATTGAAGTGGCAGAAGTTTTTTATAACACCCCTGCTAGACGCAAATTTCTAAAGGCCGAGCGCACAGAGTATGTGCATATTGATGAGCTATTGAAAAAGTTTATGCTTTGTCATTTTAATGTGGCGTTGACCGTTTGGCATAATGGTAAAGAGGTAAAATCATATCCCATGGCAGATACACCACAAAAACAACAACAGCGTATTGCCGATATCTGTGGCGATGAGTTTATTGATAATGCCTTATTGATTCAAGCTGAAGCAATGGATTTTCAATTATATGGTTGGGTTGCTAAACCGCAGTTTTCAAAGTCACGTGCTGATTTACAGTATTTTTATGTCAATGGGCGAATTATAAAAGATAAGCTTATCGCGCATGCGATAAAGCAAGCCTATAAAGATGTATTGCATCACCAAAGATATCCGGCGTTTATCTTGTTTTTTAATATCGATCCACATGCGGTGGATGTCAATGTGCACCCAACTAAACATGAAGTACGTTTTCGCGAATCACGTTTAGTGCATGATTTTCTTTTTGCTAAAATTCATCATGCCTTGGCAGATACTAAGCCACAATTACCTGAGTTATCTGAAACTGAAAATGACGTTGATTCATTGACATTTAGTATAGCAGATAAGCCTTCAGCCTCGCCAAATCAAAATTGGCGTGATAAAACGCAATATGCTGATCACTTAAGGTCTAATCATCGCAATAATATGGCGTTATATGAGCAGTTGATTAATCAAAAAGAGGAAATTCAATCTTTTGAAAATACCAATGATATAGAAGCTCTTCATAAAATAGAGTTACAAACGCCACAAGATAAATGGCAGGATGCCACACAGTTAGCGATGCCTTTAGTAATAGATGAGGTATTAGAAGCAACGGTAGATCAAAATGTCACAATGACAGAAATAACACCAAAGGCAACACCTGTAAAAGAGGCTAAAAAGTATCCATTGGGTTTTGCCTTGGCACAAGTGCATGGCATTTTTATTTTGTCACAAACGGAAGATGGTCTAATTATTGTTGATATGCATGCTGCACATGAGCGGGTGTTGTATGAAAAGGTAAAAGCACTATGGGCAAGGCATGAGTCTGTATCGCAAGTGCTGTTATTGCCTTTAACTTTTGAGATAAGTCCGGTATTGCTTGATGTGTTAGATGCGCATGAGGAGCTTCTTAATAAACTGGGGTTTGAATACTCGGCACTGGGTGAGAAAACCTTAGTGATTCGTGCAATCCCAGTTTATTTAAAGAATAATCATATTGAAAGTCTAGTCATGGAAATCGCTAATAGCCTTAAGGTCAGTGGTAAAGCCAAACCAATGGATGATTATATACATGCAATCCTAGCAACTATATCATGTCACAAAGCGGTGCGCGCGCATGATCAAATTACCATTGAGGAAATGAATCAATTGCTACGCGATATGGAGCACACGGCAAGAGCAGATCAGTGCAATCATGGACGCCCAACCTGGGTGAAAATGACGGTGAATGATTTGGATAAGCTTTTTATGCGAGGGAAGTGATTAATTTAAAGGACTAATTCTGAAGTACAATGTATCGCTATAACCACCTTCTGGAATATTATTTAAGCCTAGACCTGTAAAGCTTACTGTAGCCGTATAGTTTTTTTGCGTTGGCTCACCCATCGGATCAGCAGGTTCGGTATGTACAAGAAAATATTGATTTGGCGTTAAGTCAGCGATGGATACACCATTGACTTTAACACTGTAATTAATATAAATATTTTCATTTAATGAATTGATAAACTTATAACCATTGATTGTTTTAACCTCAAGATAATATCCTTCTCCTTCAGGGCAGTTGATCTGTGCATAGCCAAAAATAGAAGTATTTTCAGTGACGCCAAAGCTTAAATCATTAGCGGTGAGTATGCCACCACCATAAAGAGATAAGCTGCAGCTTACAGCAGATAGATAAAATGTTGCTAATAAGGAAAAGAAGTAAGCTTTTTTCATAGGTTAATAGGCTCTAAATATCAGTTAAACGAATAATAAGTGGTTTATATGATGTGTCTTTCGGGGTATTTAGATTAATGGGAACTTCATTATATACTCGGCTTGCAGAGACCTTTTGTAAATCACTAAATATAGTATGATCTTGTGAGCACAAATATTGTAAATCAAGTAAGGTTTCATCATTAGCATAAACTTCATCTTTATTCTCATCAAAGGAAGCATTAGCTTTTTGTGTATTAGCTTCATTCAATATTAACCGACATATATCATCAAAGTCTTTAATTTGATAGATGAATCCTGAGTTAGAATTACAAGAGGATGCTAGATTATTTTGTTCAAGATCCTGATGCCAAATAGAGCATTGCTCCATTATGTAGGCATAGGCAGTTGCTGTTGCATCTTGATTGCTAAAAGAGGCATATGCTACCTGAAAAGAGTTACCCCCTAGTAATAAGATGAACTGAAAAAGTAATTGTTTATGTATAGACATAATTAAACATCAGCTAGTCTAAGTGTTACAGCATCCGAGTAAGTCCCTTCTAATAGATTAGCGGCGCCAGCGCCAGATACATCTGGTTTTAAATCAACTGAAACAGCGTTATAGACGGTTCCTGCAGAGACACTATGGATTGAAATAAATCCACCTGTATCATCAGGACACTGGTCTGATACTGCAAGGTTTGAGCTATTTGATATTGTGCCAGAAGGCGTGCCTGAGAAAGTGGCTACGGTGCCTGTTCCTGTACTAAAGCTCCAGTACACAGTGCTAGATCCATTAACAAAAGCACAAGTATCATCATCATTTTTGATTGCATAGGTAAAGCCTGAAGCAGAATTACATGAGGTGGTAAATGTGCCAAAAACAGTCGTTTGGTCAGAACCTCCAGTTTCTAAGATGGTTTGGGTCAAGCCTTCCGTTCCCGCGCTTAGAGAGCATGATTCAGCTATCGTTTCAGTAGCAGTAATTGCCGCATCTTGATTAGAAAATGCAAAAGATTGGGCTGTAAAACCAGTGAGGGCAAAACAGCAGATTAGTGAGGTTATTTTGCGAATATTCATCGTGTTTCTCCTTTGTTTTTCTGTTGATAAAACAAAGCAACGAAAAAATCTATAGACTATATCACATATGGGGGTGGCAGTAGCGCCGCAAATACTTACGTTGTTTTGTTCTTGTTATATTGGTTGTCATAGTTACATTAGAACAAACTTAATTAAAGTTTGCTTCACTGTGAATATAGCAGCATATGTTATAAAATCAAACTTTTGATTAAAAAAGATGCATTTAATATTTAACATTAATACTTTGTACATTGATCTATGGTTATTTGCTGTTAGATGAATAGCAAATGATGGTGCCAATGTTGAGAATGTAGCTTGTCTTACTTGGTGCTTTAGGAATGTTCGTAATAGAACATTTACCTCCAGATGATAAGGTAAATATTAGTTGATCACTACTGTTAGGATATTCAAAGTAGATTAAGCCATTACTATCTGATGAGTAAATATTGTCATTTATTATTAAGTAAGCATCTGTAATTGGCTCTTTATCTGGGTTAACTAAGATAGCAGATGCAGTAATATATTGAATGACCTGCCAGTGATTATTCAAGATATTACCCGGCATTACCGTATTGTTTTTGGTATCAGCATCAAATTCATATGCGTTATTTGAGATAGATCGAATAGATATTTGATGCTCGCGAAATGCTTCCAATGGAAATAATTTTGTCTGATTGAGATTAAGTTTGCCGATGTTGCGAGTATAGTCATACACCTCAAATTCGCCATCTTCGCCACTGGTGCTAGTAACTGAAATAAGTGCACCTGCGGGTAATGGTTGCGTATTTGCAATGTAACCCAAACCAAAGCTAAATGGATAACTCCAAGCAATAGCTGAGCTTAAGGTTAAGTTGTAAATAGCCTCATTCGTATTGCTGTAATTTAAATTGCTACGTAATAAGATGTTTTCAGACTGTTGATATAAGTATGTGGATAGAGCATTGTTACTGTCTTCATTAATATAATTTAAGGAGGCATTGGTAATGTTGTTGCTTTCTTGTGTAGTATAAGCAACAGCTAATTCATTGCTCAATGTACTGTTGGCTGAATTATAGCGATTGGATGCGGTCGTTGCCCAGTGAGTTGAGCCAAAGGTGATCGTAATATTTGTGGCAATACTAAAGTCGTTTTTAGCGTAATTGGTACTAAAACCAAGTGAAGCCTTTAGTGCTTTTGTTGAGTAGATGGGATAGTTATAAGAAGTAGATAATGTATAATCAACAGGAGTTCCTTGAGTCTTATCCAGTGTACTACTTAAGACGGCATTATGTTGATTATAGTTGATTGATAAGGAGTAATTGAGCTGTGTATTTGTTGTTGTAAATAGGTCCGGTATTTGTGTCTGTTGATCTGTGGTTTCTTCTGCCCAAAGCGAACGAATAAAAAAATTACTGCTAAGAAAATCATTATGTTGGTACGTAATATTTAAGGCAGCACCATAATCATTTTGTGCACTGACCAGAAAAGATGGCTCAAAATAAGTTTTTTCATAGACTGCATAGAGCCCAAAATCAAGATATATATCATCTTTGACTTGAAGCCATGCAGCTTTAGCACCCCAGTGTCGACCAATCTTTAGGTTTGAACCAAAATTAACGACATAGCTATCATTTTGATAATCGGGAAAATAGTTGTTATCCGTGGTTGTATTAGATAAATATCCAGTATAGATAAATAAGTCTGGAAACTGAGCTGGTGGCAGAGAAGTATTCTTAAAGAAAAATTGAGTGATTTCCTTTGTTGCACCTAAGAAGTCTGTAATGACAATTTTTATTTGATAGGAACCATAAGGCAGGTTTGATGTGTCTATTTGTTGCAAGCCAGCAGGATAGTCAGCGGAGCTCATAAGATTATCGTCTTTATAAATGCTCACTTGACTTGGATTATCTAAGTATAAGCTTAGGTTTTGAGCATATTTATACAAATAACTTTGATTGAGTAAATTTTTATTGCTACTTATTCCGACACCCAAAATACGTTGATTGCTGACAAAGTAATTCCCTGGGGTTTGTAAATAGCCTGTTTGATATTGATAACGATCAAGGTAGTAGGTTGCTGCAAGTTCATTGAAGTTATTATTAATCGTTGATGTGCCATTGTTTGATACCCTGGTTGTTGCTAGTTGGTAATTTAACGCTAGATTACCACTTGAAATAGAGCCCGTATTAAAGAGTGTTTGAGTGCCAGAGCCTGTTTGAATATCCTTAAATTTTCCTGCTGCAGTGAGGAGAAAATTATTAAGCCAAGAAGGAGATGTAAGTCCTGGTGTTTTAATTAAATAATTGTTGTGTGATAAGGTTCTAAGATACTTTGCAGGAATAAATAAATCCACACGAAACCAATCGGGGTTGAAAACAATGGAAAGTTTATTTGCTTTAAAGCTAGAGCAAACTGGAATGCCAGATTTTTTATCTGGGCAGGCGTAAGTTGTATTTGTATCAAATGGTAATGAAAGGCGTGTAATTATCTCTGATGGGTTAGCTAAACCTTTGATTTTGTCAATAAGCTTTTGGGGTTCTGTAAATTGCAGTTTGCCATCAATGATTTCAATTTTAAAGTCACCTAACAGGTCACCATTGTAGTAAACACTCACTTCATTTAAAAAATCTTGTGCCATATCTTGAAACTCTAAAGGAATGCTTGTGGTGCTAAGTTGAGTATTTAACACATTCTGATTGGTTGCCAATCCAATATTTTGACATAGTAGTAAATAAGTGAAAATAGCCCTAATTAGAGCTTTGTGTAAGTTTTTGATCAAGGTAGCGAACATCATAAGTCAAAGGCCTTGCATAAGGGGCTGTAACTGTAACAGTTTGACCAGCAAGTAGCTGCATAACAATGCGCGGATCTTGACAGTTCTCATCTTTATCATCACATTGCATATGAGAAGTGATTTTAGCTGAGGTATTGCCGCTATTACTTAATGTTATATTGCGATCACTGCGCGATGCCTTCACATCAGGAGTTGCATTTTTTGCATGAACAATCACTGAAGTTGCATAAATAATTTGGGCTTTTGTTTTTTTCTCACTGTCTAAACTTTCAACTTCAGTTGACTCTATCAGAAAGATCTTATCTTTGTCAGTAGCGGGTTCCGTCATCATGACACGTACTAATTTTGATTGTTGAGGTTTTAAAATTAATTTATCAGGTAAGAAAAAAACGCCATTGCTACTTTTATTTTCTAATTGGATTTCTTGACGATCTTTGGTGTTTAAATTGTGAATGCTTAAAATTTTAAGTTTGACAAATGCCACTTTAGTTCCAATGTTTTTGATAAGAATATTTTGTGGCTTACTCATATTACTGCCATCACCAAACTCCAGTCTAAGCGGTGAAACGGAAATGGCTGCATGAGCAAATTGTGATGCAATGCATGATATAAAGAAAATTAAAAACACCCAGAAATGAGATTTTTGGCTCATGGTAAACTCCTGTAAAGTTATTTTGTCGTGCACACAAAAGTATAGTCAATGACAGAAATTTTGCGCTAACTACTTTTGCCAAGCTGCGATTCTATAGTAAACTAGGCATCGATTTTGAATTTTAAATTGACACCAGTAGAGCAAGCATGATTACAACTAATGAAATTAGACGGTCTTTTATTGACTTTTTTAAATCCAAAGGGCACCAAGAGGTAGCAAGCTCATCGTTGGTGCCAGTGAATGATGAAACCTTATTATTCACAAATGCTGGGATGGTGCAATTCAAAGATGTTTTTTTGGGTGCGGATAAAAGATCGTATACGCGTGCTGTCAGCTCACAAAAATGTGTGCGTGCAGGTGGCAAACATAATGATTTAGAGAATGTTGGCTATACGGCGCGTCATCATACTTTTTTTGAAATGTTAGGAAACTTTAGCTTTGGTGATTATTTTAAACGTGATGCTATTTTCTATGCTTGGGAGTATCTGATCGAAGTACTGAAGCTTCCTAAGGAGAAGCTTTGGGTGACTGTCTTTGAAGAAGATAAAGAAGCTGAGGATATCTGGATCAAAGAAGTCGGTGTTGATCCTAAGCGTCTATCACGCATAGGTGCTAAAGATAATTTCTGGGCAATGGGTGACACAGGTCCTTGTGGACCATGCACTGAGATCTTTTATGATCATGGGGAGGAAGTTGCCGGAGGTCCTCCAGGGACGCCTGAGGAAGATGGAGATCGCTATATCGAGATCTGGAATCTGGTGTTTATGCAATACAATCGCTTGATCGATGGTACTTTAGAGAAATTACCTAATCCGTCGGTTGACACGGGGATGGGGCTTGAGCGCATTGCAGCAGTATTGCAGCATGTGCATAGCAATTATGAGATTGATATATTTCAGAAACTTATTGATGCGGCAGCAAAGATTGTGGCAACAGAAGATATCGATAATCCATCGCTTAAAGTTTTAGCAGATCATATTCGCGCATGCAGTTTCTTAATTGTCGATGGTGTTTTACCTTCAAATGAAGGGCGAGGTTATGTATTGCGTCGCATTATTCGTAGAGCCGTGCGCCATGGTGATAAGCTAGGTGCAATGGAAATTTTCTTTTATCGACTAGTGGCGACATTGGTTGCTGTGATGGCTGAGGCCTATCCCGTTTTGAAAGAAAAACAAGCGTTGATTGAGGATGTCTTAAGAAAAGAAGAAGAGCAATTTGAAAAAACGCTAAGTCATGGCATGAAAATCCTTGAAGAGGAAATTGCCACACTTGATAGTAATGTGATTTCAGGGCGGACGGCATTTAAGCTATATGATACCTATGGTTTTCCATTGGATTTAACAGCGGATATTGCCAGAGAGCGCAATTTAACGGTTGATGAAGCAGGCTTCACAAATGCTATGGAAGCGCAAAAAGCGCGGGCAAAGTCCGCCAGTAAATTCGGTGTTGATTATAATCAAATGATCAAGACGGATTTACAGACAACTTTTGTTGGTTACTCAGTGCCGGTATCCGATGCGCATGTGTTAGCACTTTTTAGTGAAGGTAAAAAAACAGATAAACTTATGATAGGGCAAGAAGGTGTTATTATTTTGAATCAAACACCTTTTTATGCAGAGTCTGGTGGACAGGTTGCCGATAAAGGTGTGATCGAGACATTAGGTAGTGAGTTTACTGTTGAAGATGTGCAAAAATCAGGATCTGCATTTTTACACATTGGTAAGGTAACAAAGGGAAGCTTTGCTATTGATGATGAAGTGACCGCACAAATCTCTAATAAACGTGCAACAACGGCAGCGCATCACACCGCAACACATTTATTGCATGCAGCATTACGCGAAATTGTTGGTTGTCATGTTGAGCAAAAAGGCTCATTGGTTGAGTGTAATAAATTACGTTTTGATTTTTCAAACCCATCAGCAGTCACGACAAAGCAGATAAAAGAAGTAGAGCGTTTGGTTAATGCGATTATTCGTCAAAACCTTTCTGTAGAAACGATAGAAACCTCGCCTGAAGTGGCTAAAGATATGGGTGCGATGGCGCTTTTTGGTGAAAAATATGGCGATATCGTGCGTGTCTTGCGCGTTGGAGACTTCTCTATTGAGCTTTGCGGAGGTACGCATGTCGCCCAAACGGGTGATATTGGTTTATTTAAAATAACCTCTGAAAGTGGTATTGCTTCTGGCGTGCGTCGTATTGAAGCAGTCACAGGTCTTTATGCTGAAAACTATATAGAGGAAAAAGAAGAGACATTAACAACGATTCATGAGCTATTAAAGTCTAATGATGATAATGTCTTGGATAAATTATTGAAATTGCAGCAGCAAATCAAAGCACAAGATAAGGTGATTAAAGGTTTAAAGCAGCAAATTTCATCAGGTGATGCCATTGCCATTGACGAAGCGCAAATTGATGATGTCACACTGATTTCAGCACTATTACCAAATGTTGATATGGGTGTGCTACGCGAAAAAATTGATCAATACAAAGCACAAAAAACCAAAGTGGTTATTGCACTTTCTACTGAAAATGAAGGTAAAGCACAAATTGCCGTAGGTGTGAGTAAAGCAATCACTGATAAGATTAAAGCCGGTGAATTAATTAATTTCATTGCAAATCAAGTTGGTGGTAAAGGTGGTGGGCGTCCTGATATGGCGCAAGCAGGTGGTAATGATCCACAAAACTTGCCAAAAGCGATGACTTCGGTGCACGAATGGGTGAAAGAGCGACTATAATAGCAAGGTGTTTATTGAACATTAAAATTAGGAAGAAAAGGTATGACCTTTAAAATAAAAACACTTCTGGGGCTATCACTTGCAATAAGTGCAGGTGTTGCTATGGCAACTACGGAGACGCCAGTTGAAAATTTGGTGCAAATTTACCAACAAGCACTTGAGAACTCTCCGCAATATAAAGCGGATTTTTATACGATGCAATCAAGCAAGATGGCTGAGCCTATTGCTTTGGGCGCTTTGCTACCAAATATCGGTTTAAACGCTGGAGCCACACTTAATCAGATTCAGACAACACCAGAAAGTGGTAGTTATCGTAACTACACAGCGGGTATTAGTCTCACGCAAACGCTTTTTAATTACGGAAGCTATCAAACTTATCAAGCGTCAAAACAAAGTGCCTTAAGTGCTGAAGAAACCTATAATGCGCAAAAGCAGCAGTTTATTTTGGATGTGGCAACGGCGTACTTTAATGTGCTCAATGCTAAAGAGCAAGTTGTCTTTTTAAAGGCGAAACTCAAAGCAGTACAAAGTACACTTGATCAGTCAAAGCTTAAGCTTAAGGTTGGGATGTCCACCAGTGTCGATGTTAAAGTCGCTGAATCAAACTACTATAGTGCGTTAGCAGATTTGAAAGCAGCAGAGAATAATGTTGCATCGGCTTATTATGCTTTGTATCAATACACGGGTGTCGATAACAAATCATTAGCTGATTTAAAGGATAATGTGAATTTCACCAATCCATCACCAGATAGTATTGGTGAGTGGGTTAAGCGTGCACATGCCAGTAATCCAAATCTCAAAGCGCAGCTTTATACCCAAAATGCAGCAGCAAAAACCTGGTCTGCATCAACAGGTAATTTCCTGCCGAATGTTAGCTTAATGGCGAATTATAGTGTCAATGATAATTCAGGTAGTAATTTTGCGACAGATAAGGCACTTTTGCCTTTAGGCAATTATAGCAATGGCTATGTTGGTGTAACCTTTAGCTGGAATATTCTAAATGGTGGTAGTGATTATGCTGCTAGAAAGCAAGCAGCATTTAATTATCAGGCAGCGGAATTTACCACACTCGATCAGCAACGCACGATTACGCAGAATATCGAAGTCGATTTCTATAATGTGGTCTCTGATGTCAAGCAGATTGAAGCCTATAAACAATCCGTTATCGCAGGTGATGCAGCGTATAAACAATATCAAGCACGTTATAAGGTGGGTAGTTCAACCATTACTGAAGTGTTAGATCAGTTGCAAAAATTATATGAAAGCATGTCATTGTTAGCAGCGTCTAAATACAAATATGTGACCGATGTTTTGCAACTTAAGCTTGACGCAGGCACGTTATCAGAGCGCGATGTTCAGATCTTTAATTCATGGCTTAAGTCCTAATTTATTCTCAGCTTCAAAGCAATTAGCAGATGAACTTATCAGTAAAAAATGATATAAATAACGGCGTTTGATCACTAACTAGAGAAGCTTGATGCAAAAGAAGCTAGCAAACGGAGTTATCGTCATTTTTGGTGCCTCTGGGGATTTAACCGCACGCAAATTAATGCCGGCAATATTTAGTCTTTATCAGCAAAAAGACTTAAGTAAAAGCAATATTGTATTGGGTGTGTCGCGTAGTGAGTTTGATGACGAGCGTTTTCGTCAAAAAATGCAAGAAGCATTGCTGGAGGAGCATCCAAAAGAAAAAAAAGCGATCGATAAGTTCTTGGCGCAAGTGTTTTATCAGCAGATAGATGTCTATAAAGATGAGGGTTATGTCTGTTTACAAAAGCGCTTAAAGGCACTGTGCAAAACACATAAGCTTGAACATAATTTCTTGTTTTATTTATCAACGCCACCGAGCTTATACTATGAGATCCCACAGCATATTGCCAAACTTGGACTTAATGATGAGCATGATGGCTATAAGCGCATTATTATTGAGAAGCCCTTTGGCACAGATGAGCAAAGTGCTCAAGCTTTGAATGCGCATTTATTGCAGCATTATCAAGAGTCACAGTTATTTCGCATTGATCATTATCTAGGGAAAGAAACCGTTCAAAACCTATTGGTATTTCGCTTTGCTAATGCGATTTTTGAACCACTATGGAATGCTTCACATATTGAAAATGTTCAGATCTATGCCAATGAGGCAATTGGTCTTGGCTCGCGTGCCGGCTATTATGATCAAAATGGTGCGATTCGTGACATGATTCAAAATCACTTGTTACAGCTCTTAGGAATTGTCGCTATGGAGCCACCGGCAAAGATGGATGCCTATTCGATTCGCAATGAAACCTTAAAGGTATTTCAATCGATTCGTCGCTTTAAGTCAGCTGAAGATATTAAAGAGAATGTCGTCACAGGGCAATATCAAGAAGGCTGTGTGCAAGGTGTTTGTAAAGGCGGCTATCGCGATGAAGAGGGAGTTGCTGCAAACTCAACAACAGAAACTTATGCCGCGATTCGCTTTTTTATTGATAATTGGCGTTGGCATGATGTGCCGTTTTATGTGCGCACTGGGAAGCGCTTGAATCAACGCGTTTCTGAGGTGGTAATTAACTTTAAGGCGACACCTCATCCTTTCTTCTCACAAGTGCAGAAGATTACCAAGTTTAAAAATCAATTGGTGATTCGTATTCAGCCGGATGAGGGCATTAAATTAAGCTTTGCTGCCAAAGAACCAGGTAGTGGCTTTAAAACGCATGAAGTTGATATGGGTTTTTATTACTCTGACTTCGCACAGAAATCAATGCCAACTGCCTATGAGCGCTTGATCCTTGATGCCTTGCAGGGGGATAATACGCTGTTTGCTCGAAATGATGCAGTCGAAGCCTGTTGGAATATCATTGACCCGATTATTCAATATGTACAAAAGCATGGTAAAAGCTTATTAAGCTTTTATCCAAGTGGTTCGTTTGGTCCTGTTGAAGCCGATAAGATGCTTGCTGAGCTTGGACATGCTTGGCGTAATCCATCGTCTGTCTTTAAGCAGAAAAAGTAATAGCATCATAGCCAAAATAATTTAAGGAAATCAATGTCATATATTATCTATCAACAGCAGCAAGATATCGCTTATTCGATGTTTGATAAGCTAGTCACATTGTCACACTCGACACAAGATTGTGTGCATATTGCATTATCAGGTGGTACAACACCTAAGAGTATCTTTGAGTTGATTAATCAACTAGGGCAGTCCACGGCAATCAATTGGCAGAAACTGCACTTTTGGTGGTGTGATGAGCGTTGTGTTGATTTTGCGGATAAAGAAAGTAATTTCGGTGAGGCGGATAGGTTATTGTTTGCAAGTGTTGATATCCCAAGGGAGAATTTGCATCCAATGCAAGGCGATATTTCACCTGAGCAAGCCGCCCTTAACTATGTCAGAGAGTTAAAAAAGCATGTACCACAAATCGATGGTGTGCCACAGTTTGATTGGGTGTGGTTGGGTATGGGAGATGATGGACATACCGCATCTTTATTTGTCAATGGCGTACCGTTGTCATCAGATAAATGGGTTGAGATTGCCGTGCATCCAAGCACAAAGCAAACGCGGATTACTTTAACACTTAAAGTACTTAACAATGCCAAAATGATTGACTTTTTAGTGACAGGTGAAAACAAAGCCGCTATGTTAGCTAAGGTGTTTGATCGCGAGAGCGTGACGATAGATTATCCGGCTAAAGCAGTGGAACTTGAAACTGGACGCTTAGTTTGGCATCTCGATCAGGCGGCTGCCAGTGAATTGGATGAGGAATAAGACAAGGAATTAAAATGAATCAACATATAAGACAGCAGTTACAGCATTTACTGAAAACGGATTATTCAAGCTTGGATATCAAGAGTTTATTTAAAGAAGATGAAGATCGATTTAATAAATATCATTTGCAGGTTGGTAGTTTATTATTGGATTATTCAAAAAATAAGTTAACGGATGATATCTTAGCAAGGCTTTTTGAGTTGGCACGTGATGCAAAGGTTGAGAAATATCGCGATAAAATGTTCGCCGGAGAGAAGATTAACACTAGTGAGCATCGTGCTGTATTACATACTGCATTGCGTGATTTCTCTGATCAAGCGATTATGGTTGATGGCGTTGATGTTAAACCCGAAATTATCAAAGAGCGCTTGCGTGTCAAAGCATTGGTTGAAAAAGTGCATAATGGGCAATGGCGTGGGCATTCAGGTAAAAAGATTACTGATGTAGTTAATATTGGTATTGGTGGCTCTGATTTGGGACCTAGAATGGTGGTTGAGGCATTAGCACCTTATCACTTAAATAAAACAAAGGTGCATTTTGTTTCAAATGTTGATGCTGAATCTATTTTGAGTATTACCACTAAGCTTAACCCTGAGACCACATTGTTTATTGTGGCATCTAAATCATTTACCACACAAGAAACCTTGATGAATGCAATGACTGCACGCAAGTGGTTGCTTGAATTCTACCAACAAGATCAAGTTGCCGTGGCTAAGCATTTCGTCGCGGTATCGAGTGCACTTGATAAAGTAGAGGCTTTTGGCATTGATCTTGATAACTGTTTCCAAATGTGGGATTGGGTCGGTGGGCGCTACTCGCTATGGTCCTCAATTGGCATGGCAATTGTATTTGCGATTGGCTTTGCGAATTTTGAAGATTTATTAAAAGGCGCGTTTGCGATGGATAATCACTTCAAAAGTGCACCATTGACAAAGAGTATGCCGATTATTGTTGCTTTGATCGCAACCTTATATAGTGATTTTTATCACACGCAATCACAGGCGATTTTGGCGTATGATGAGCGTTTGCGTCATTTGGTGGATTATTTGCAGCAAGCAGATATGGAGAGCAATGGCAAATCATGCAAAAAAGATGGCAGCTTAAGCCCTGAACAAACAGGCGTAGTATTGTGGGGTGGGGTTGGTACTAATGGACAGCATGCGTTTCATCAGTTACTGCATCAAGGTAATGTCATCGTTCCTGCTGATTTTATAGCGATTAAAAAGCCTCATCATTCCTTGAAAGATCATCATCAAGCGCTATTAGCGAATTGCTTGGCGCAATCGCAAGCTTTGATGCAAGGCAAATCATTAAATGAAGTCATTGATGAGTTCAAAGCACAAGGCTTAGCAGAAAGTGAAATCAACACGTTAGCGCCACAAAAAGTCATTGCGGGCAATAAGCCAAGTAACACGATAGTCATCGATAAACTAACCCCACATGCATTAGGCGAGTTGATTGCCTTATATGAGCATAAAATTTTTGTTCAAGGTATCTTGTGGGGCATCAATAGTTTTGATCAATGGGGGGTCGAATTAGGTAAAGCATTGGGCAAACCAATTTTAATGAGCTTAGAACAACAAGATTTTGATAATGAAAGCTATGACAGCTCAACGAAGGGCTTGCTTAAATATATTTCTTAATTTGTATTGATTAAATATTTTATGGCGATAAGTATATATTTCCTCTAAACAACTTTGCGGTTTAGAATTTTGATAATTAGGATGGTTAGTAAGCTTAATATTATTTAAGCAAAGAAGCTTTACTCCTGCGCTTAAAGCTGCATTACATCCTGTTTCGCTATCTTCTATTGCTATTACTAGCTCATTAGTAATTCCTGCATAAGTCATAGCTTTATTATATATTTCTTTGTCTGGTTTTGGGTGTACAACGTCATTTGCAGATAAAGAAAAAATTAATTTATCAAAGGCGTTCGAAAGATTAAGGTTTGCATTTAGTTTTATCCTATCAGAGTTACTTACGCAGATTTGCCTATAACCCTCTTCTTCAAAAAAATTGATGAGTTCAATAGCACCATTTACAATAAAGTTTGAATTAATATTTTTAATATAATATTCATCCATAGCTTGAACAATTTCTATTGATTTGCTTTTCTTTAGACCAATTGATTCCAGCTTTAAGTAATCACTTAATCCAGACTCAAATTTAAAATTGGGAGGGATCAAAATATCATAAAGCCCGCAGGCATAATAAAAAGCTTCTTCACTTATTTTCTCACCGTTAACCAGTGTTCCATCCATATCCCAAATAATATATTTATTCATTTTTATAAATCATCATAATCGTTTAAGTAACACACAAAAGTATTTCCTCAAATACCTTACCAAAAACTGACAAGAATTAATCTTATTCATAATATTTTCCTGAATAATTGCGAATAGCGCAAATAGTGATTTCGATCCCTTGAAGTCTAACTCGCTGAATTCCGCTCTTTATTAAAACTCTCATTTTATGACCTCTATTGATTTCTTAGAAACATTCCTAACTTAGTTCATTTGCATTACAAGAGCAGAAAAGCTCTTGAAATATTTATATTTAAGCTGTACCAAGAATACTTTCATTAATGACTTATTATATAGCATAACTAAACTCCTTTTATTTTGTTGATTCACGACTAGCATTATATAAAATCAATTAAATTAAAAGCACATCACATTAACCGTATGCCATTGTATGATTATGCATATTGACCAAATCAAATGAAAAAAGACTTAAAATATGATCTTCAATAACATCAAAAAATTCCTAGAAATACCCAAAGCTAACATTTACCAACATATTTTGTCATCTCACCTTAATTTATATCTATGTGGTCGAAGGCAGAGCATCACGGGTTTATCCGTGGGTGAGTGAGAGTACAAAAATTAAATAGAGCTGCTTTAGATATTGAACTTGGTGAATACACTCCGACGATGTTACTAATAACGGTTTGCCATTTGGCAGAGAGTCTAATTGGTTTAAAATCCATGTTTTAAAACGCTTAATAATTGAGAGTGATCGCAGTAATTGGCTTATTAACTGAGGTTACTCATCTTTCTTATTTCAACACCCCGCCTCGCAAGCTCGGCACCCCTCTTGCAAAGAGGGGAATATAAAATCAACTTTTGCCCAATTCCCCTCTTTACAAGAGGGGTGGCAGCCGAAGGCTGACGGGGTGTTTATGAAATCATGGATTTTTAAAAGTGCGTAACTCCAGTTGTTAATTCTTTTTAAGTACCGATAAAAACGCTTCTTGTGGCACTTCAACGTTGCCAACTTGTTTCATGCGCTTTTTACCGGCTTTTTGCTTATCAAGAAGCTTTCGCTTACGTGATACATCCCCACCATAACATTTGGCAAGAACGTTTTTACGCATGGCTTTTACAGTACTTCGAGCGATGATAGCGCCACCAATTGCCGCTTGGATAGCAACTTCAAACATCTGTCTTGGGATAAGCTCTTTTAAGCGCTCAACGAGCTCACGTCCTTTGTAAACAGACTGATCTTTGTGAACGATACTGGCAAGAGCGTCGACTTTCTCGCCATTAATAAGAATATCTAAGAGCACCATGTTGGCTGCTTCATAACGCTGTAATTCATAATCAAGTGAGGCGTAGCCACGGCTAACAGATTTTAAACGATCAAAGAAATCAGAAACGACCTCGATCATCGGGATATCATAAACAATAGATACTTGGCGCCCCAAATAATTCATATCGACTTGCGTACCACGCTTTTCAACACAAAGCGTGATAATCGCGCCGACATAATCTTGTGGTACTAAAATAGACGCGCGAACAATCGGCTCACGCACTTCAGCGATGGCGGAAGGCTCTGGTAGTTTTGATGGATTATCAACTTCGATCTCGTCACCGTTTTTAAGGGTTACTTTATAGATAACCGTTGGCGCTGAGGTGATTAGATCAAGATCGTATTCACGCTCCAAGCGCTCTTGAATAATCTCCATATGCAGAAGTCCCAAAAATCCGCAGCGAAAGCCAAAGCCAAGCGCTTGTGAGACTTCCGGTTCAAAGAAAAGAGAAGCGTCATTTAAGCTTAATTTCTCCAATGCTTCACGAAATGCTTCAAAATCATCAGCACTAATTGGAAACATGCCAGCATAGACTTGAGGCTGAACGCGTTTAAATCCAGGAACGGGTTTATCCGTTGGATTTTTAGTCAGTGTTAACGTGTCCCCTACAGGGGCGCCATGAATATCTTTAATGCCTGCAACAATAAAACCAACTTCACCGGCTTTTAGTGTTTGCTGCTTATGCATTTTTGGTGTGAAAACGCCTAGTTGATCCACTTGGTAGCTTTGCCCTGTCGACATCACTTTGATTTTGTCGCCTACTTGTAACTGACCATTGCGAATGCGCACAAGTGATACAACGCCAAGGTAAGGATCAAACCATGAGTCGATAATCAATGCTTGCAAAGGTGCCGTTAAGTCACCAACAGGGGCAGGGATTTTGGCGATAATCGTCTCTAGCACATCTTCAACACCCAAGCCAGTTTTAGCACTACAGGTTGTTGCACCCACGGCTTCGATGCCAATAATGTCTTCAATCTCAGCACACACTCGCTCAGGCTCGGCGGATGGCAGGTCAATTTTATTAAGTACGGGAATGACTTCTAAGTTTTGTTCAATCGCGGTATAGCAATTGGCAACTGTTTGTGCTTCAACACCTTGAGCTGCATCGACAACTAATAACGCACCTTCACAAGCCGCCAGTGAGCGTGATACCTCGTATGAGAAGTCAACATGCCCTGGCGTGTCAATAAAATTCAGCTGATAGGTTTGTCCATCTTTGGCAGTGTAGTTTAAGGTGACACTTTGTGCTTTGATGGTAATGCCACGCTCGCGCTCAATATCCATTGAATCAAGAACTTGCTCTTTCATCTCGCGATCAGTTAACCCCTGACAGACCTGAATAAAGCGATCAGAAAGCGTTGATTTGCCATGATCAATATGCGCAATAATAGAAAAGTTTCGGATGTGTTGCATATGCTTGTGTAGTAGATATTTTATTATGCCGAGCATTATGCCGAAAAAATGATATAAAAGGAATCACCAGTTGCGTGAGGAATCGCTTTAGCTTGATCAAAAACTTTAGTTTGCGCATAAAAATCCCGCTATTGTCCTTTGTTATGGTCAAGGATAGTGATAGAATGCCTGCCAGCAGCTTAAGCTGCGAGGTAAATAACCTTAACTAAAATTATTATAACTATTAAAGAACAATAAAGAGGATATTACTATGTCTAGAATCGCATCTTTGCAAGATCCGTTTTTAAATGCGTTAAGAAAAGAGAAAATTTCTGTATCAATTTACTTGGTAAATGGCATTAAGTTGCAAGGCGTTATCGAAGCGTTTGATCAGTTTTCTATTGTATTGCGCAACAGCGTTAACCAAATGGTTTATAAACATGCGATCTCAACAGTAGTTCCTGCCAAAGCAGTGCGTTTGGTTTATAGCAATTACAATCCAAACCACAGCCAACAAAATCATAACTCAGATCAAGAAGATGATTTTGAATCTATGGATGAAACTTCATTTGAAGAGTCATATGATGATGTAAACAATGCAGATGATCACTACAATCAACAATCTGCACAACAATAGTATTTATCTATAACCTAAATTAAGAGGATCTTTCTTTGGAGATCTTTCAAGAACATGAGGTAGGCGAAAACTGCCTACTCATCGATATCGATTTTTCATCTAAATCTGAATTAAACGCTGAGCTTTCTGAGCTCAATGGACTTGTGCATGCTGCTAATTGGCAGATTGTACAGACTATTACAGCACGTCGCTCGCAGCCTGATCCTAAATATTTTTGTGGCAAAGGCAAGCTTGAAGAGATTAAAGCGATGATTGAAGAACACGAAATTGATCTGGTGGTTTTTAATCACAGTATTACGCCTTCGCAAGAGCGCAATATTGAAAAAGCATTAAATTGCAAAGTCATTGATCGCACGCGTTTGATCTTAGAGATATTTTCACAACGGGCGCAAACGCATGAAGGTAAGCTTCAGGTTGAATTAGCACAGTTAAATTATGCAGCCACGCGCTTGGTGCGCGGTTGGACGCATTTAGAGCGGCAAAAGGGTGGTATTGGGGTGCGCGGTGGACCTGGTGAGACTCAACTTGAGCTAGATCGACGTTTGTTGCGCCAACGTATTGCCCAGATTGAAAAGCGCCTTGAAAAAGTCAAAAAACAACGTGGCTTAAGTCGCGCGTCACGTCAGAAAAATGACGTGCCAACCATTGCTTTTGTTGGTTATACCAATGCTGGTAAATCAACCTTGTTTAATCAACTAAGTGGCGCAAGCGTTTTAGCCAAAGATCAATTGTTTGCAACGCTAGATCCAACGCTGCGCAAAATCGATGTGCCTAAATTAGGTGAGGTTGTATTATCCGATACCGTGGGTTTTATCCGAAATCTACCACATGATTTGGTTGAAGCATTTTGTGCAACGCTTGAAGAGGCGATTGAAGCGGACCTACTAGTGCATGTGATTGACTATGCTGATGAGCATCATCGCGCGTATATCGAGCAAGTGAAATTGGTGCTACAGCAGATTGAGGCGGATGATAAGCCTATTCTTAACGTGTATAACAAAATTGATCGTTTAGATAACTTAGCACCTCATATTGTTTACCATGAAGATCGTCCTGCGGATGTCTATCTCTCGGCGCAAACTGGTAATGGCGTTGAATATTTGTATGAAGCGATTGCTAGGCACTTTAATCAAGAATGGCTCAAAGGTGTATTGACCTTGATGCCGAATGAAGGCAAAGTTCGTGCAGCATTTTATCAGCTAGGTGTGGTTGAAAAAGAGCAGATAATGGATACAGGTGAATATCAATTAACAATACACATTGCAAAAAATGATTTTGATGCGATATGTCGAAATAATAAACTTGAGTTAATAGCAAAATTTAGTCACCATTAGGGGCACTGAAAGAGCAAAACAAAAGTAGTATCTATGGCATTAAAATTTTTGTCACGACATAAGGTATTTAATCAAGGACCACCAGATTTAGAAGAGGCGATCCGTCGATTTCTAGGCAAAGGACGTAAGCAAGATAATAATTCATTGAGCAACAACGGTAATAACGGCAATAATGGCAATAATCACGGTGGTGATCATAATAACAATGGTAACAACAATAATGAACCGCCACGCAAAGATGATAATCAGCGCAAAAGTATCTACTCACGCAGTGCCGATCAAAAGCCATTACCGGTGAAGAAAATCGCGATTGGCGTAGTTGCTGCAGCTGTTATTATTTGGGCTGGCATGGGTATTTATGTCGTGCAACCAGCGCAACAGGCTGCCGTTTTGACCTTTGGTAAGTTCTCAAGTATTGAAGGACCAGGAATGCACTGGCATGCACCTGGTTTTGTCAGTGTTATCAAAAAAGATGTTGAAGTACTAAACACCATTAAGCTTGATAAGCAAATGCTGACTTCTGAAGAGAATATTGTGCATGTGTCATTCTCAGTACAGTATCGTATTGCTAATTTAGAGGATTATTTATTTGCTACCAATAATCCAGAGCTTATCTTGCGTCAAGCGCTTGAGAGTGCGGTGCGTCAAGTGGTTGGTGAGAACAAACTAGAGAAGATTCTAACGACCTCAAGAACGCAAATTACCTTAGAAGTGCAAAAAGAATTAGAGAAGCTTTTAAATAAGTACAAAACGGGCATTTTGGTCAATGAAGTGATCATGCAACCAGCGCAAGCACCTGCTGAAGTTAAAAGTGCTTTTGATGATGTGATTAAGGCACGTGAAGATCGTGAGCGTGTACAAAACGAGGCGCAAAGCTATGCCAACAAGGTTGTACCAGTAGCGAAGGGGCGCGCGCAACGGATTATGGATGAAGCGCGTGCTTATCAGGAAAAAGTGGTGCTTGAAGCACAAGGTAATGTCGCCAACTTCAGTCAGTTATTACCTGTGTATCAGCAAAATCCAAGTATTATTGAGAATCAGCTATATTATCAAACTATGGAAAATATCTTTAAAAACAACAAGCTTTATATCGTTGATGGCGATGGCGCTAAAAATTTATTCTATGGTGATAAATTATCACCGCTGGCAATTTCTTCAACGGTTCAAGGAGGTCAGCGATGAGCAATAAACTAATGGGACTAATCGTTGTTGTCATTGTGGCATTGTTGTTGATGTTCAGCTCAATGTTTCGTGTCAATCAAGGCAATGAAGCCGTGATTTTAAAGCTTGGTGAGTTAAATCAAACCCGTGATGGTCAGGTCAAGGTTTACACGCCAGGATTGCATTTTAAAATTCCACTTATTGAGCAAGTCAAAACCTATGATATGCGCTTACGCACATTAACAGTGGATTCATCGCGCGTGGTGACCAATGAGCAAAAAGATGTGATCATTGATGCCTATTTAGAGTGGAAGATTAATAATATTTCGCAATTCTATCGTAGTGTTTCTGGTAATGATTCACGTGCTGAATTATTATTAAGACAATTCTTAGAGGCGTCATTACGCGCTGAGGTTGGTAAGATTGATATTCAGGGTCTGATTAACAATGAGCGTGATCAATTGATGCAGACATTAACAAAGAGTGTCCAAGATCAAGCGAAGAAGATCGGTATTGATGTTGTTGATGTGCGTATTAAGCAGATTGACCTACCTGAAACAGTGACGGAGTCGATTTATCAGCGTATGCGTTCAGAGCGTCAAAAAGTAGCGTCTTCAATTCGCGCGCAAGGTGAGCAGATGTCAGAATCTATTCGTGCAGATGCTGATGCGACAGTGACGATTACCTTAGCCAAAGCTGATCGCGATGCCAAAGAGATCAAGGCCAAAGCAGATGCAAAAGCGGCTGAAATTTATATAGATGCTTATGGCAAATCAGAGAATTTCTATAATTTCTGGCGTAGTATGCAGGCTTACCAAGCAAGCTTTAGTGGTAAAAAAGATGACGTGTTTATCTTAAAACCAGAAGGCAAGTTTTTTAGTTACTTCAATTCATCTAACTCACCTGTGCCAGTAAAGGCAGGTGTGAGCTCAGTAAAATAATAACTCTTACTCCCAGTGGCTTTAGTAGTTGGGTATCTTTCTTTATAAAAATATCTTATATCACTGCGCTATATTGCTGATTTTTTATCATTCTTTGAGCTTGCAAACTATACAGTAACATTAAAAGTATGGATAATGCTTAACATGTTTTTTTAAGCTACCTTCGACTTTGCTCAGGGTACGATTAGCTATTTAGTTGAGATAAATAAAGCTGCACGGGTGAGTGGAGTCGAAGCGTAACTTATTCTTGATTCATGACTAAGTAAAAAAGAATAATAATAATAAAAATGGGGCGGATGAAAGAGAAATGGGTGTAGAGAAATTAAACTGGGCAGATGCGCGTATCTTAATGCACAAAGCCAATCCAGAGTTTGTAGCATTACTAGATACCGTAGATGGTATTGATAAATATGAGTTTACAAAGTACAGCTATCGCTACGGCGATTTAATTTGTGATGCTGATTATTTCTATGATCCGGATGGCAATATTGTTGCGGATAATATTCCTTTTGGCATGGTTGTTGAAAAATCGATGCAGTTTTTTATGGAGCTGGAAGGATATATTATTCCTGGAGCACTAAGATCTGTTGGTGATATGTCTTATATAACTTATTTTAGTCTTTCAGATCGATCTGCGCTTAATCTGAACTGGAGTGTTTGTTCTGGAGTTAGAGACCCTGTAATAATCCCAACTTATAAGCAAAGGGCAAAATATTTGCAAATGAAAATTGGTCTGGGGGTGGTGGATTCTATAGATTATAGCAGTGACTTTTCTGCTTTAAGAGATATCGCATTAAATATGAATAGCAACTGGCGTTGTGAGTACTTAGGCTTTCCAATTGAGCTTATGGAGTATATGAAGTGCTCACCAAAAACTTGGCATATTAGAGAGTTTTTACTCAGAGAAATTATGAATACGGGTTATGCTAATAACTCGAAAAATTTAATGCAAGATATGATTTTAGATTATATTAAGGTACATAAATCGAATGTGAAAAATTCATTTTACCTAAGCAGTGCTGCTAATCATATTTTTGATAGTGTCTCTGGGCAAGCAATGTTGCATAAATTGGCAACGGGTGAAAATGAGTTGCCGCTATTTGATATACAAAAGGCTTATGAGAGTTTTTATAAGCCTAAGCATCCGCCAATGATATTGGTTCCGTCAAACTTTAGGGAGAGCTCCGCTGAAGAGCACTTTTTTAGTATTCAGCACCATACCGTGATGTATAAGCCAAATCATATTGCTAATATTGTCGAGTTATGTGTGGCAGTTCGTGACTTAATGAGTTTATATACTAAATGCTTAACAGAAATTGAAATAGTGCCCAATAACAGTTTGTTGATGTTTCTTAATAGTACAAGTATCTCCATAATTAGCGATAGAGAAAGCGCGTTCAACGAAACTGCAGGAGTATGCTTATTTGAAAATTTACGTGACATCTCCCCGTCAATTAAAAGACAGTTCGATGTCTTTAAAAACAAGAATAAAGCGTATGAAATTCCATCTCGGTCAAACTTTTTTTCAGGATGTATAATGCTTCAAAAGAATTAAAGCTCAGATAGAAAAAAGCCACTATCTGAATCGCAAAGCAAAGTAGTAAAAATCATCGTAATATCCTTCTTTTATTATTGAACAAAAATAATGCAAAAATGCAATGCACTGTTAATTGTACTGTATATTGAAAAATAATTTGAGCCTGCAAAACTGTAATCTACTCTAAACTCATACTTTTCTGCTTAGTCTAAATAATTAATTTGAAATTAGAGGCATTTACATCCTAAATTATAAACTATACTTATCATATGGAGTATAAAACGGCTAAGGATTAACCAATGAAGTGGCGACTGGTTATAACACATTGTGCGATCGCAGCATTTTTGTCTGGGTGCAGTTTCTTATTGCCATCGAAAAAAGTTGAGCGCAATGATCATTGGCAGACATTTAATAGTATCCAGAGTGTTTATGATGAGGTCTCGCCAAATAAAACGACTTTACCTGAGCTTAATCATATGGGCTTTGATCCTTATGTTGCCAATAACGTCAAGATTGAAAACTATCTGGATATCCGCATTCGGTTTGACCCGTTAAGTACAGGTAAGAACATTCCAGAACCTGTTGGCGAATGTTTGAGCCTATTTAAGCGCTGTCAGGCATATGTTGTGGATGTTGATTATGAATATGAAGATCGTATTGGTAATGCGCTTTTAGATTTAACAGGCTTTCGTCGAGAGATTCTAAAAGAGGGTTGGCGCTTTCAAGCGGTTTTTATTATTCAAGATCAGTTGGTTGTCTATAAGCTTTGGTCGGGTGAGCCAAAACGCAAAGCCTATATTGATGAGATTAGACCACTTGGTCCTTTACAAAGTCTGGATAATTTAATCACAGGACCTGCGATTTCATTTTGATTTTTACAACACCCTGCTTCGCAAGCTCAGCACCCCTCTTGCAAAGAGGGGAATTAGGCAAAGGGCTACTCTATATTCCCCTCTTTGCAAGAGGGGTGTCAGTCGCAGACTGACGGGGTGTTTTGAGAATATGATTTCAGATCGATTAATCTAATTTTGAATTATGCGCGAACAAAGTCAGCGTGAAGAATTTTTGGCTTATATGGGTGACGTTGTAATGCTTTGATCTTAACGCTTTCAGTTTTGCCATTGATATCGATGGTAACAGTTGCTGTGTAGAACGCTTTGTTTTCAGTAGCATGCAAGATCTTGTTGTGATCAAGTGTGATAGACGTTGCTTCAGAACCGTTGCCGTAGATAATTGCAGGAACTTTTCCTGCTTTACGTAGGCGGCGGCTCGCACCTGTACCTGTTTCAGTTTTTAATTCCGCGTGTAGCGTAAATTCTGTCATTTTAATTTCCTTAAAAGGTATATTTAAAGTTAATTTCTATTTTAAAAAACTTTCTTATCATGCGACCCTGATGAGAAAGCTCGTGGATTCTAACAAAAAAGATAAGGAAAGTTAAGACTTAAATCAAATCACAAAACATTAAGCTAATAGATTCTTCATTATTGGTGCGGCGAATCGCTTCTGAAAGCATAGGTGCCAATGATAGTGTTTTGATTTTTTTGCATTTCAGGGCTGCATTATGTAGTGGAATAGAATTGGTAACGACTAGCTCCTCAAGTATTGATCCTTCGATATTTTCAATCGCTTTACCGGATAATACAGGATGCACACAGTAGGCGGAAACCTTCTTCGCCCCATGATCAATAAGTGCTTGTGCAGCTTTACAAAGTGTCCCTGCAGTATCAACGATATCATCAACAATCAAACAATGACGTCCACTAATGTCACCGATGATATTCATCACTTCCGATTCATTGGCCTTTTGACGACGCTTATCAATAATCGCTAAATCAGTGTTTAGTGCTTTTGCCATGGCGCGTGCGCGCACCACACCACCGACATCAGGGGATACGACAATTGGATTTTCTAAGCGGCATGAGCGAATATAGTCTAATAAAATCGGTGTGCCATAGACGTTATCTAAAGGAATATTAAAAAAGCCTTGAATCTGTTCGGCATGAATATCCACTGTTAATAAACGATCAATGCCGGCACCGGTTAACATATCCGCCACAACACGCGCTGAAATCGGTACACGCGATGAGCGTACACGGCGATCTTGGCGAGCATAACCAAAGTAAGGGATTACTGCCGTGATGCGTCCAGCGGATGAGCGACGCAATGCATCGGTTAAGAACATCAACTCCATAATATGATCATTGGTTGGTGGGCAAGTTGATTGCACGATAAAGACGTCACGACCTCTGACGTTATCGATAATCTCAATATGAGATTCGCCATCGCTAAAGGTAGAAACGGTAGCGCGTCCTACTTGTACACCTAAAAAATGAGAGATTTCTTCAGTTAATGCGCTGCTTGCGCGACCACTAAAAAGCATCAGATCTGACATGGAGTTATCCTAAAATTTGATTGCTGAAATTTGCTTAGAGAATATACCCAATTTTGAAAAAATATAAAGGTTTTTTTAAAGAACAATTTTATTCTGCGTGACTTAAACGTGTGTTATGCCAGTGATCAACATACATCTTAGTGGTGCCTGCGATAGCAGCTGGAATAACAAGAATGTTAAAAAATGGGATCATCAAAAAAACCGTGGTAATAAAGCCAAAGCCTAGACTTAGAGACTTTTGTTGCGAGAGTTGTTTTTTCATTTGCGGGAAGCTGATGTCATTATTGTCAAAAGCATAATCCGCGTATTGTACGACGTTGAACCAACATAACAGTGCAAACCACAAAACACTGGTAAATAGATTAACCACCGGAATAAAGTAACACAACAGAATAATCAAAACCCACGGCAGGAAAGAGAGCAGTTTTTTAAATTCACGGGCAATAGATTTGGGGGCGATAAGCATGAGTTTAGCAAATGTAAGCTCACTACCAACTTCTTGCCCTGTTAGCTGTTTTTGTACTTTCTCAGCAAGAAAGCTGTAAAAGGGAGCCGCAATAATAAGCGCGATTGCAGTAAAAAGATAAGCGCTAAATAGCAATAATGCCAAAATGGCGATGAGATAAATCAGCCAACTAAGCCATGTAAGCCAGCTAGGTAAGTGAGTATCTACCCAATTGATGAGTAAAGAGATTTCATGCAGGCTAAACCACCATAGTGCGATAAAGATTATGGTGTTAGTAATAAGAGGAATTATTGTATAGCGTTTGATGCCTTTCTTAAAAATAAGTGTCAATCCGGCAAAAAAATAGCTGATACCACTGTTGTCAGCTTGATGTTGCGTCATGGTTATTCTCCCATTACATCGGCAGTATTTTGATAAAGGTGAGTCAATAGTGCCTGTTCTTGTGCTGTAAAATCCAGTGATTCTTTACTTGTAAGATCGAAGCTTTGTTTGCTATAGACTGGGTTTCTACTCTGGAAGTAAGTCTTAAGATGATGATATTCATCGCTATCGGTCTCAAATGCTATGATCTGACCATTCTTAATCTCAAGCGTGATGTCATTATCTTCAAGGATAAAACTGCGGCTAAAGGGTAGCGTTTTGCCAAAGCGCCATTGCCAAGTGCGCAAGGTACTTTCTTCATCGGTGACTTGCTTGTTTTCCATATGTTCAGGGATATAGGTAATATGATGATTAAACTGATTTAAAAAACAATCGCGAATCTTTGCGGCACTAATCTTGGGATTAATTGCTGCCAAATTGATAACGCTTGAGCGTTTGGAGTGGACACCCTTAGTCGTTAATGACTCGTCAATATTGTGATGTAAGTAGTGATATAGCTTGCTAGTATCGGCATTAATTAGCAATGTCCCATGATGAAAGGATTTATCTTTTGTCTCACGAAAGGCGCTGCCTGATATTTTATAATCAATACTCTCATGTGTTACCAAGATATCATTGCGCTCAGAAGCATGCGCATGAATGCCGCAGCTTTTAAGTGTATTTACAATCAACGCAAGATTTGCCTTTTTATCATAATCTTGAGATTTTGCCATGATCGTATAGTTTAGATTCCCCAGATCATGATAGACCGTGCCACCACCACTTTGACGGCGGACAATGGGGATGTTGTCATGGTTCAAAGCATCGATGTTACACTCGCGCCATGGGTTTTGCGCGCGCCCAATAATCACAGAAGGCGCGTTTTGCCAAAGGTATAAAATAGGCTCATCGGTTAACATCTCACGAAAAAGCCAGTTCTCAACGGCAAGGTTATAAAAAGGATCGTGGCTTGTAGCAATATAAACGTTCATATGGGTAATTTGTGTGATTTATTAAGCTTTTATAAGGTGGCAGTATATCATTTGCATATCGATCGTAAACCATTTTAATGTGTGCTATCAAGCATCGCATTGGCTGCCATCACCAATGGCGAGATAACTTCGGCAGCCCCTAAGGATTTTGCTTTATTGATATTATTTTTTTGATTGATGCGAATGGTTATTTTGGCGGCCTTTGATGGTTTATGATCATTTAGAAACTCATTAATGCTCAATAAAGTAATGATGTTATCAGCATCTTTCTCGTAGGCGATGATAACCGCATGCGCATCAACAATACTTGCTTTATCGAGGATATCAGGGTCATTAGCGTTGCCATGCAATGTTAACGATTTAAGCTCGGTACTATCAGCAGTTTCACTGTGTTCGCTATCGATAATCAGAAAGCTTTTATTTTGCTGTTGTAACTCACTGATAATAATGTGTGTTAAATCATTTAAACCGCAAATAATCACATGATCTTTCATATGCTTTTTCCCTTTGTTGAATGTTTGAAATAGATTTTGCAAGCGATCGATAAAGGCACTAACAATAAAGGTTAAAACAGCGGCAAAGGCACCTAGCCCGATAAAAATCATCGACACAACAAAAAGTCGTGCTTCATCGGTAATGGGGGTGATGTCGCCATAACCAACCGTACTATAAGTTACGACGGTAAAGTAGATGGCATCTGGCCAGTCTTTGATGCTGTTGAATTGATCGCGAAGCAGATAAGCGCCAACTACGCCGTATAGAAATGCCAAAATAAATGACAAAATAACAATAAACTGCGCATAACTGAGCTTGATCGTTTGCGAACGCACATTAAATACTTTCCAACTAATGGCAAGACCTATAATCTCGACAAAATAAAACCATGTTAAAAAGCCTGAGCGATAATAAACAAAAATATTGGTCAAAAAAAGCGTAATGAGCATTAATAATGCAAGTATCCAGAAAAAACGCAAGCGCCGATAAATCCCGCGACCAATGAGCAACATTAAGTAACCAATAAAGCAAGAGATAACTGTATTAAATTCTTTGAAGCCTTGTCCGGCGATAATATGGTTAACTAATTGCACGCCTTCATCATGAATAGCTGCTTCAATAAATGGAAATACACCGATTAAAATGGCAAAGACGCCATTTAAAAATAATAAAATAGCCAAGAAGAGCGGGATGTTAAAATGCATAAGCTTTTCTTTTAAAAGGTGCACAAGCCTTGGCATAAGCTATCCTTAGTGTTGAGTATTGCTAAATAAATATTTCTTATAAACATAGCCAACATTAGACTAAAGTTCAATATGAAACATGCTGAAGGTAGATAATGATGAATAAATAGTTGCACCAGTGCTATAAACGTCGCCATAAGGTTTGGTCTTTTGATTTTTTATCTAGCAGTTTTAGATAATCATCATGTGCGTCACATTGAGGTTTAAGGGCTAGCAGATCAACCAAGTTAAGCGCTTGATTTGTCGATGTTGATGTATGTCCTTTGGTTAAATTGTCTGTGTTGTTATTATCTTCAGCAGCGGGTGTCATAAGACTAAATAAATCAAGCTGTCCACCGGTCATCATCAGGTAAACATCGGCAAGAATCTCAGCATCCAATAACGCGCCATGCAGTGTGCGATGCTTGTTATTGACGCCATAGCGTGAACACAATGCGTCAAGTGAGTTTTTCTGTCCGGGATGTTTTTCACGTGCCATGATTAGGCTGTCGATGATATGACAATGCTGCTCAAGCGCTCCCCACTTGTTAGGGGATAATAATTGCAATTCCCAATTTAAAAAAGGTACGTCAAATCCGGCATTATGAATAATCAGTTCAGACTGACCAAGGTATGCCATGATATCATCAATCTTGTCACTAAAAAGAGGCTTGTCAGCCAAAAAATCATTACTTAAACCATGGACTTGCAAAGCACCTGCTTCAACTTCAATATCTGGCTTGAAGTAAAAGTGTAAGTTGTTACCAGTTAATTTGCGATCGATCATTTCAACAGCGCCAAACTCAATGATGCGATGACCGGATTTAAAGTCAAAGCCTGTGGTTTCAGTATCTAAGAATATTTGTCGCATGATTTTTATATGGTAGTCAAAAGTATGGCAATTAGTATAGCGGACTTAAACTGACTTTGACATAATAGCCTGCGTTATTTTAACCAAAATAAAGGACAGGAAGATGAAGAAAGTTTTACTCACTATGGGTTTGTTGTTATCAGTCAATGCAGCATTAGCATGCTCAAGCAAGGAGCAAGTCAATATACTGTTTACCTCGCAGCAAGGCGATAATGTATCACATAAAGGCTATGCCGGATTGGGTAAAGCATTATTTGCCAATCAAATGATTTCTAGTGAGTTGCATGCTTATAATGTCACCATTAATCATAAAATCGGCGAGATTGTTTTGGATATTGAAACGCAAAAAACACCGATTCAAAAAATGCTAAAAGAAATCAAGCCCTTATTGAAAGAGCACGGATTTAAAGTCTTACGTGTTTCTTTTGAAACACCGATTGAGCGTGCTAACGCAGTAAAACCCATGTCGGCAAAACAGCCTGTAACAAGCGATATCACTGCCAAGTAATAATTAAAAAATTAGTGCATATTGAAAGTAAGTCAAACAATTGAAAAAACTTGAGCACATTTTAAATTAGGGGGCTACACAATTTAAAATCCTCAGATTATCCCTGCTGTTATATTCCTTGTTGATACTCAAATGGGGGTCGAGTTACCAGCTACTTTTGCTATCACTTTACATGGGGTAATGTTGAGATAACAAAGCATAATCTGAGGAGTGCTTAGATCATAATAAATAATTATAACCATGTCTAGTGCGGCAACATTAAATTTTAATAAAAATTTCTAAGTGTCTGTTAAATGCTTAGATTCTTGTTGTGTATTTATTATGAAAGGTATCTTGAGATCATAAGCCCTATGGCAAAAAGATATGCAAAAGATCATTTAAGAAACGCTGCCCTAGCTCGGTGGGTATAAAATATTCTGATTCCCTTGTTAGTAATTTACGAGTGATTGCTTTATTAAGTTGCGCAGCAATAGCATCAATATTAAGCCCTGTAGTCTGCTCAAATTGTCTAATTGAAAAGCCATGTTGTAAACGCAGTGCGTTTAACATAAATTCATAAGGGCGCTCGTCAGTGGCAATATCACTAGAACCGTAAGGAAACTGTAACTCCTGCATATAAAGCTTGGGGTTTTTGCGTTTCCAATGGCGCCTGATAATGCCAGTTTCAGGTAAAGTAATCTTGCCATGGGCGCCGGCACCAATTCCAATATAATCACCAAACTGCCAATAGTTTAGGTTATGTCTTGCTTGATATTTAGGATCTTTACAATAAGCTGAAGTTTCATATTGTGTAAATCCAGCGGATTTAATCAATGCTTTGCCTTGTTGCTCGATGGTGAATAATAAATCCTCATCGGGAAGTTTTGGTGGCTTGACGGCAAAGGCGGTGTTGGGCTCTAAAGTTAATTGATACCAAGATAAATGCGTTGGGTTTAATGCCAGTGCTTCGCGCAAATCAAACAGTGCATCATCAACACTTTGATCAGGTAAGCCGTGCATTAAGTCGATATTGAAATTATCAAATCCCGCATGAGTTAATTCATTAACGGCGTTATAGACATTTTGCGCATTATGAATACGACCAAGTATCTTTAGTTTATCATTTTGTAGACTTTGCACACCAAGTGAGACGCGATTAATTCCCATAGTTTTATAGTCACTGAACTTACCGTGTTCAATAGTGCCAGGATTCGCCTCAATAGTGATTTCAGCATGATCAGCAATAAGCTTGTGCTTAAATAAATACTCAAAAAGTTGTGATAGCTCATTACTTGGAAATAACGAGGGTGTGCCACCTCCTAAAAAGATGCTATCAAATTGGCGAGCTTGTAAATCGTGTGCGTGACTTTGTAAATCCAATAACAAAGTGTCTAAGTAAGCTTTGGCTGGAATATCGCCCTTTAAATGATGTGAGTTAAAGTCACAATAAGGGCATTTTTTAACACACCAAGGAAAATGAATATAAAGGCTTAAAGGAGGAAGTTTTAGCATAAAAAAGAAAGAGGGGAAAATTATTTTGGCTGACCGATACGAATAACAAGTACATCACAATGCGCGCGTTGTAATACACCATTGGCTGTTGAGCCAATGAATCGCTCAACACCATAGCGACCATGGCTACCGATAACAACGATATCACAATTAAGCTCTTCCGCGAGTTTAACGATTTTACGTTTAGGTGAACCGTGTAATAGATGAAAGTCTGCTTCAAGATCGATTTGTGCTTCAAGTGCTTTCAAATGCTTGAGGTTTTCTTCTTCTAGGTAATCTTCTAAGTCAGAAATCGAAGGTACACCAGATGCCATATAATAAGGAATGTGTGGTAAAACATTAACAACACTTAGTTTGGCATTATTACGTTTGGCTAAGGCCACGGCTTGTTCAATCACAGGTTTGTTGTCAGCATGTAGGTCAGTTGCCAGTAAAATATGTTTGTAATTCTTCATCCTAAGTCTCCAATGCAGTGTTTTAACGATTCTAACGATGATCATTCTAAAAAACTTCTTCTGTAAAAGATAGTCAAAGCACCATCAAAAATAATAACAAGCAACAAATAGCAGTTGAAATCTTAGGGGTAAAAACTTAAGCTAGCGGCTGATAATTTTTTAATAATCGAAATAACGAAAATATAAGGATAATCACACCAATGAGTATGAATATGAGTAAGCTCATGCAGCAAGCACAGAAAATGCAAGATCAAATGAAGAAGATGCAAAAAGAGCAAGAAAAGCTCGAAGTCACTGGTGAATCTGGTGCCGGTCTTGTTAAAGTTACCATGACAGGTAAGCATGATGTCAAGCGTGTTGAAATTGATCCAAGTTTATTGTCAGAAGATAAAGAAATACTTGAAGACCTTTTAGCTGCAGCGGTTAATGATGCAGTTCGTCGTGTTGAAGAGAATAATAAAAGTTCAATGTCAGACATGACGCAAGGTTTGAATTTACCCCCTGGCTTTAAATTCCCGTTTTAATTGTTCAGATACTCATTCTAAGTAACTATGCAAAAACTATTCTCACCCAAAATCGAAGGCTTGATCGAGTCACTTAAAGTGTTGCCTGGTGTTGGTAAGAAAACCGCCCAACGTATGGCGATTCAGCTGTTGGATAAAAAACAACAAGCAGCACATGAGCTAGCTCAGGCGATTGAAAATGCGCTTGATGCGATAAAACATTGTCAGCAATGCAATATGCTATGCGAGGATGATTTATGCCACATCTGCAGTAGTGTCAGGCGTGATAACGCACAGTTGTGTATCGTTGAAAATATGCTTGATATGATGGCAATTGAATCAGCAGGTGTTTATGGCGGCAAGTATTTTATTTTGCATGGCAGGATATCACCATTAGATGGTATTGGTCCTAATGAGCTTAAATTACCCAAACTTAAATCACTGGTGGCAAGTCTTAAAGTCAATGAAATTGTGATGGCGTTAAGTCCATCTGTTGAGGGTGAGACAACCGCGCACTTTATTTCAGACATGTTAAAAGAGCATGCCTGTACCATCTCGCGTATTGGCTTTGGTGTGCCATTTGGTGGCGAGCTTGAGTATCTTGATCAACAGACATTAACACATGCCTTTAAAGCACGGGTTAATTTTTAATTCACTGGAGTTACGGACTTTTTTCTATTTCAACACCCCGCCTCGTAAGCTCGGCACCCCTCTTGCAAAGAGGGGAATGTACATCAACCTTTGCCTAATTCCCCTCTTTGCAAGAGGGGTGGCAGCCGTAGGCTGACGGGGTGTTTTAAAATCATAGTTTTTCTAAAACACGTAACTTCAATTATTAATTCACACATTTGCGTAACGCCAGTAAAATAAAGCGCTATTCAATTGCGTTTGTTGTCGTTATAATTTTGGCGTTTTAGATAAAATTATAGTGAAAATATGCAGATTTCATCTTCAAAATCGCTGACGCTGTTGCGTTTGGTGATGATTAATATTATTGCCGTTGATAGTTTACGTAATATATCGATTACCGCACAAGCTGGTTGGGTTGTGGTTAGTTTCTATATTTTAGCTGCGATTGTGTTTTTAATTCCTTGCGCATTATTAACGGCAGAGATGGCAACGGGCTACTCCAAAAACGGTGGCATCTACCTGTGGACGAAAGAGGCCTTTGGTGCCAAGACCGGCTTTGTCATCTTATGGCTGCAATGGGTTTATAACCTTGTATGGTTTCCTTCAATATGTGGTTTTTTTGCAGGGATTATTGCCTATATTATTGCGCCATGGTTTGGTTTAAATCCTAATGAGCTTGTCATGAGTCCGTGGTATATGATCAGTATGAGCTTATTCATGTTTTGGTTAGCAACGATTATTAATTTATTTGGGATCAAAACCTCTAGTACCCTAAGTGTCATCGGGGCAATCGTTGGTACATTAATGCCGATGTTGTTAATTATAGGTTTGGCATTATTCTGGGTTATGGCAGGGCAACCTATCTTAAAACCGCAAACCGTTTCAGATGTATTGCCAAGCTTTGCCAATATCGGCAGCTGGGGATTATTCTTGACAGTGATGTTTAGCTTATTTGGTTTAGAGATGAGCTCTATTCATGCCGGAAATGTAAAAAATCCCAAGAAGAATTTCCCTAAAGCACTATTGATTTCCAGTATTGTTATTCTATTGTCACTGATATTATCCAATATCGCGATCTTTACGGTGAATAGTAGCACGGGTGGGCAGGTTGATATTGTCACTGGACTTATGGCATCGTTTAATTATTTCTTTACACAATTTAATATGCCGTGGATGTCAGATGTTATTGCATTGACCTTGGTGCTTGGTGCGTTTACCACCGTGGCTGCTTGGATTATGGGCTTATCGCGCGCGTTTACGGTAGCTGCTGAAGATGGTCTTATTAGTAAAAGATTGGCGCAAACCAATAAATATGAAGCACCGAGTAAAGTACTTATGTTACAAGGCATTATCTTTTCCTTGTTTTGTTTGAGCTATGTGTTGATGCCAAGTGTTAATTCAGCGTATTGGTTTTTAAGTGCATTAACCGCACAACTTGCGGTGCTAGCCTATATTGGCATGTTTGCTGCAGCGATTAAATTACGTCGCCAAAATCAACCAAAACCTGGACAATATGTCATTTTCGGGGGTGTCAAGGGCACTGTCTCAATGGCTGTTTTAGGCTTTGTCGGCTGTGTTATTGCGATTAGTGTTGGCTTTATTCCAACCTCAGATGTCACGATGTCAGCAGTAAACTTTGATTTACTATTGCTCACTGGGATTATCATAGCATTAGTGATCCCTTATGTTATCACGCGGAATTATCAAGCTTAAAAAGCCATTAAGGTATTATTGTAAAGGACTATAAAAATGAAAAAATCGATTGTTGCTCTATTATTAGTTGTATTTATTGATGCGGCTGGAATTGGGATATTATTTCCCATTTTGAGTGATATTATCATGTCTCCTCAGTCTCACTTTCTAGCGGTTGAAACATCGATAGCGCAGCGTGAGTTTCTCTATGGCATGACAATTGCTATTTTTTTCTTTTGTTGGTTTATTGGCGCAACTTATTTATCAAAAACCTCAGATCAAATAGGACGCAAACGTGCACTGCTTATTTGTTTGTGTGGGATTTTTATAGGCTACGGATTAACTGCATTAGCGATTGCCTTTAACAGTTTAACGTTATTGATTTTAGGGCGTGTGTTCGGAGGTATCACTGCAGGCAGCCAGCCCGTTGCTCAAGCGGCAATTATTGATATTAGTAGCAAAGAAGAACGCACTAAAAATCTAGGTCTTATTATGTTTGCATTTGCTTTGGGTATGGTTGCCGGTCCGATTATTGGTGGTGTATTGTCAGATGCGTTTTTAGTATCGTGGTTTAACCATCAGTTGCCATTTTATTTGGTATTAGTCTTGGTACTGGTGAATATTTTCCTTCTTATTAGCTGTTATCAAGAGCAACCACCACAAAAAAATGAAGCATATCACTTCAATGTGACAGAGCTGATTACTCAGTTTGGCGGCGTTTTTAAAAATAAAAATGTGCTTAAACTGTCGATCATATTCTTTATGATGCAAATAGCATTTAATACGTTTTATGTGTTTTTGCCAGTGTATCTTTATCGCCAATATCAATATGGTGTGCTTATGAATAGTACAGTGATGCTCGTATTAGGCTTAGCAATGGCAATAAGCTCAATTGTGTTGGTGCCGTTATTAGCAAAACGATTGTCACAAAAACAAAATGTGATGATGGGATTAATTGTGATGGCATTATCACTTTCTTTGATGTTATGTGATATTACCCATTATGGCGCTTTTATCTTTGGAGGTGTTTTAATGCTGTGCTTTGGGGTGGCATATACCAATATGTTGGGGCTTTTCTCACATGCAGTATCCGAGAAAGAACAAGGCTGGGTTATGGGAATTACGGTATCACTATTCACATCGGGTGCGGCAATTACGTCATTATTTAGTGGGAAATTATTAGATATAGCGCTTAAGCTACCTTTTATTTTGGTCGTCATTGTTTTTGTGATGAGTGTTGTCATGCTTAAAATCTTAACAATTGAAACTTATATAAACAAAGACTCATAAGGGCTTCGACTGATGCTTAGCCCACGGCGTTAAACGTTCCTTGAGCGAAGTCGAGGGGAATATAACCAAGAGCTATAAGGGCTTCGACTGACGCTCAGCCCACGGTGTTAATCGTTCCCTGAGCGAAGTCGAAGGGGTATATTACTTACAGCGCTTGAAGATGCGGAATCAATGGAAAATAGAGTGACAACTTAATATCACTTGGATTTATTTTAAAATGACGAGCAATAAGCTTTTGATAATTCGTAAGTTGTGCGCGATAAGTTGTTGTCTGGACACTTACAAAGTCAGCTAAAGTCTCGTGGCTCGTTGGTAATGCAAACTTATAATCAATGATATGGTATTGACCATTCTCGATAATAATCCGATCAGCAATGTGTTTTTGTGTCTTACCAAAGTTCAAATGAAGCATCACTTGTTCATGCATGCCATGATCATCGATAATCCACGGAAATTGCGCTAGTGTATTGCTTATTGCCTCTTTGGCCAGAGTATATGCTCGAGCATGATGGACTTTAGCAATAGCATGTTGATGTAAGCAAAGTGCAAAATAATTTTGCCAATGATTGATGTTATCTTTGGCACTACTTAAGTAATTAAACAGTTGATGCAATGCCGAACCGATTTGACGATCGCTAGTTAATACTAGTTCACTAAGATCAGGGTGATTTAAATCATTTTCTTTATTTATTTTATCTATTTTATCAGCGCTATCTACTTCAACTGCTGCTTGATTATGTTCAAAGTTGGGTACGGTAGTCGTTGAATAGTTTTGGATCTGCTTAATGACTTTATAGTATGGTTTTGTTTTTTTTGGTTCTTGGTCAGCTGAAACAGCTGATATATCATTGTTTGCGTCCTCACAAGTAATCCAAGGCAGGTTTAATGGCGCTAGAAGTGCTAAAAAGCTATTGTTAACAGTTTTGAGATCATTGCCATTTTCATTAACCGCAGTAAATAAAAGTGTTGATTTGGCACGAGTGACAGCAACATATAAGAGTCGTTGCAGCTCATATTCAGCACGCTTTTTCTGCATGCTTTGGATGACTTTGAAAAGTGGCGGTGTTTCCTTGTCCCAGCTATGTTTAATAGGGCTTAACAGTAAATGATCTTTGCCATCGCTTAGGCGTACCGTATCATGCAAGAAAAGAGGTGTGTCATCGGCTTTACCGCGTTTATCAAGTTGCGGCAAAATCACAAAATCAAATTCTAAACCTTTGGATTTATGGATTGTCATAATCAATACATTGCTCTGTGAAGGACTACTAACAAACTTACGTTTTAATCGCGCGACAAAGCGATCAAACTGTGCAATGGCGGTCTTGTCATCGGTTAAATGGTTTTGTAAAAGGGTCATGAAGCTTGCAAACAGCGCATGATCATGATGAATACTAAAGCCATCGAGTGCTTGCCAGATAATCTTTAAGCGTGCTATTAAAGTGCTGCGAACACCATTGAAAAAATTATCCTTGATCCAGCTTAAAAAATAAAATGCTTTTTGTTGATGGGGGCGGCTTTGTTGCATCTCAAGATAAACTGCTAACTTGGCATAAAATGAATGAGATTTCTCAGCTTGTTGCTCATTTAATTCTATTTGCTCAATCATTTGCAGTTCATTTAAAGAAAAGCCAAACAAAGGTGATTGCAGTAAACTCACCCAGTAAATAGACTGCTCAGGATTGTTTAAAAGCGCACAAAGGCACAATAGATCCATCACCATTGGTTGGTGGTAGAATGTTTCTATTTCATTTTCAACAACAGCAACTCCTTGAGCCTTTAATACAGGAACAAGATGCTTTAAATGGTTGCGAGTACGCACTAAAATGGCAACTTGATGATCTGGATGTTTATTAAGATGTGCTTTGATACTATCGGCAATAAACAGTGCTTCTTGTGTCAGATCGGCAAATAATCGATAGTCAATAGCCTCTTGATTCAGCGCTTGTGATAAGGTTGTTGCCGGTGCGTAACTAATGCCGCCATAGTTTCTATCATCTTCTATAGGAAAAATGCTACAAAAATGAGAATTAACCCAATCAACAATGGATTTGTGTGAACGGAAATTGCAATCAAGTTGTAAAAACTCCAGTGCCAATTGGTTAATGCCATGCGTTTTAACATCTAGAAATTGATTGACCTCAGCTTGGCGAAAACGATAGATAGATTGCATTGGATCGCCAACAATAAACAGCGTTTTGCCATCATTGGGTTGCCATTCAAGCGTGAGCATTTGCAGTAACTTAAATTGTAAAATTGAGGTGTCTTGAAACTCATCAATTAAAAGATGCTTGATCTGATGATCAAGATAAAGCATCAAATCAGTCGGTGTTTCACTATTACCAAGGGCAGATAACGCTTGTAACGACACTTCATTGAAATCAATCAAAGCGCGCGCCTTAAACACAAGCTTTAGATAAGATACCAAACGCAATGCAATACGCGCGATTGCACTTAATATTTGCCATTCTTGATCGTCCAGTAGTAAGCGCTCATAAAGACGCAGCTCAGCAACTAATGAGGTGATATCTAATAAACTGTTATCGCTAAAGGATTGCGTATAGCCAATAAGCCATTGGGCATAACCGTTGGCTTTGGCATCTTTGGCAGGGAGACCTTGTCTTGCATTGAATGTTTTGCGAAAAGTATTATCATTGGTAAAAAGCAGTTTAATCAGTCGTTGCCAGAAGATTGAGCTGTCTTGATCTATCAGGGTTTCATTATATTCGCTATCACAAAATGTCAGTATTTCATTTAGGGTGAGTTGACTTTGATCAAGGTTTAATAATGTACTTAAGCGTCGTTGAAGCTCAGCAAAAAGCGCCTGAAAACCAGATTCGATAACTATTTTACTTTCTTTACTTTTTTTATTGTGTGTTGTATCCGTGTTTATTAAGTTAGATGATAATAAAATGCCAAGCCACTGCTCACGTCTGGCGAGCATACTGCTAAGCAAGCTTTTTACACGAGTAATATCATTATCAAGATGGCCTAGCAGATCGTGTAAATCCTGATAAAAAGGGCTTTGTTTATCGGTGTCATTGATAAAGTCATCAATGGCTTGTTCGTACAAAAGCTCTGGGGAATCACTAATATCGGCATTAAATGCTTCATCTGTTTCAAACACCAGTTGTTTGGATAGGCTTTGACAAAATGCATCAATGGTCATAATGCGTAAGCGCTTGGGACTCATTAATAGCTGCCACTCTTTGTGCTTATCTTGTAATAGCGCTTGTTGGGCAAGTTTGAAAGTAAGCTTCTTATGTGGCTCATCTGGCTCAGGATTGTTTTGTGCGTCTAACAGAGATTGATAAATCCGCTGCTGCATTTCATTGGCGGCTTTATTAGTAAAGGTTAGTGCGATAATTTCCTCAGGTGCTTCAACATGAGCCAGTAGATTCAAATAACGCTGCGTTAAGGTTTCGGTTTTTCCAGAGCCTGCAGGTGCTTGTACGATAAAGGATTTTTTAGGGTTAAGTGCTTCATTGCGTGCCGCAGCATCATTAGGAATCATAATGTGAAGAGGATTGATTATGTTGAATGATATCCTAATCGATTCTTATCTTTTATTCATTATTATTACTGCGTTCATTTTTCAAATGGCGAATCTGCTCACTTGGAATCTGTAAGGTTTTAGCGACAACAGAAATTGGCACACCCATTTTAAGCATCGCCATGGCATCATTATAAACGTGTGTCTGTAATGTATATGCCTGTGTGTTATATGTGTTTTGCATTTCCATGATACGATCTCCTTTTTTGATGACTCAAAGCATAGTAGCGTAAAATTTGGTAGTATGCGAATAATTTTAATTCAACCAAGAGGTGATTTTTGTCTTTGAGAATTTCCCTGTGATGAATTAAGGATCAGCTGCGTTTTGGTTAAGTAACCAGAGTATAATACCCCAAGAAATTTAAACAGTATCTTTTGAAATCAACTTCCGATACATTGTTGAAAGTGGGTGCACTAAAAAGTGCAACCATTGAGAAGATTAATTTGGGTATTCGCTTACATTTGAGTGTCTAAATTTTATTTATTTACCTTAGAGGCCAAGGGTGACAATAAAAACGCACTGGCAATGCCGACAAATACAGCTAAGCCAAAGTAATGGATAACGGGTGTTTGGCTGAAGGCTAATAGTCCAAAGGAGAGAATGGTGGTAATCGCTGAGAGCGTGACCGCGAGCATCGTGCTATGTAAGCTTGATTTGGTTTCAGCAAAAAACAATACATAATCAACGGCAATGCCCAGTACTAGAATTAATGCCAGAATGCTAAAGAGGGTGACTGGTACATTAAATATGCCAAACACAGCAAGGCTTAACAAGGTTGCCATTGTCGGTGGTACAAAATAGCAAATCGCTTTTTTAAGGCTTCTATAGCGTAACAATAATAGTAAAAATAACGCCACGAATACGATGCTAAGGAGATAGCTAATATACTGACGATAGGTTTTAAAGACATGGGAAATCTCATCTGCCTTGTTGATAAAGTTAGCATAAGGAAGCTCGGCGCAAATTATCTTGATATCGTTCATATTGAGTTTTTGTGATAACAAAACAATGGAAGCAAAAGAAGTAAATTGTGCGTTAGAGTTTGTTGAAGTGTTAGCTTTGCCCATCCATAAAAATTGTAAGTTTTGTGAAATGGGTGAGCTTAACCAATCGTTAACAGTCAGTGGTTTAAAAGGGATATTCCGCAAGTTCTTTTCAATGCTATCGATTTCTTTATTATCAACACCGATCTGGTTTAAAAAGTCACTTAATCGATTTTGTAACAGGTTCTCGCGCACAAGCGTGTAGTTTTGTTGTTGATCTTCAATACTTGGTAGATACTGGCTAATCGAGATAACTGGTTGCGAGATATTTGGGTTTTGCGCTTTAATTTTGTTAATCAATATATGCTCATGACTGATCACATCTTCAGGAGTGCTACCTGTCACAACAATAAAATCAGTGCTAACATCGCTGCCAATAATCGATTTTAACTGCTGTTCATTGGCTTTTAGTGCTTTGGGGGTTGCCTCTAAAATGCGAATGTCATCATTGCTATGAAGCTTGGAGATGCCAATGGCGGCAATGATGGCAAGAATCATGTAGATGATCATGATTTTTTTGATACTTAATTTTTGCCAGAGCTTCAGGTAAAGCGTGGCGATGTGGCAAATAAAGGAATTAAAAGCACGTTTATGTGGTTTAAGGAGATAAGGAAACAAACAGATGACAGTCAGGTATGACATGAATAAACCGCTAATGGCAAAGGTGGCAAGCTGTCTAAGTCCAGGAAAAGGGGCGATAGCAATAATCAGATAAGCAATGATAACGTTTAAAAGACCTAAGGTAATACCAGAGAAGATGCGCTTTAATCCCGTTGTTGACTGCCATAGCTTGCCACCATACAGTCGATCCGCATAGTAGAAAAATGCGTAATCAACTGATATACCAATTAAACTGGCGCCAAAAACAAGTGTGAATAAAAAGATTTTACCAAATATAAGATAAGTCACAATAAAGGCAAAAACAAAGCCGATGGCACTGGAGAACAGTGTCAATAGCAGTGGTGATAATGAGCGAAAACTAATAAGCATTAAGAGAATAATGCCAATCAGTGATCCAACACCAATAATTGAGACATCATGGCGCGCGCTATCCGTGCCTGCTTTGGCATAAAACAGCATACCGGTCATTAAAAAAGTGCTTTGTGGATAATCGCTTGTAATTGTTTGTTTAATATCGCTAAAAAGATGGGTGATATTATTTTGATTACTTAAAGAAAAACTATCATTTTTTAATGTGGCATTAATCATGCTGTACCAGATGCCATTGTCCTCAGTCATCAGGTGGTTTTTATATAAATCAAGCTTATTCGATGGTTTAGGCAGAGCTAAGATAAAGTGCTGAAAAAGCGAAAAAGGATCGTTTTGCAGAAGCTTAGAATTACTAATACTAATGGGATTGTAGAGGTTAAACACAGCCTGTTGGCTAATGGTGTCAAAGTCATGTTGCATTATAAGCTTGTGATCTTTATCCGATAATAAGGATAAACGATAAGGGAAATAAAAACTTGCCCAAGCTTCTTGTTCATTGGTGCTCACACCATTAGTCACACTCGAAAAATAATTAGATTGTTGAAGCCTATGACTAAAGACATCCGAAGCTTGTAGCGCTTTATCTTGATCAGGATTGCCAACCAAAATAACGATTTGTTTACCCATCGTGTTGGCAAAATCATCCGCAATCTTTTCCACACTATTAGCATCTTTGGCACCTGGTAATAGCGCAAGCATATTGGTGTTAATGGGTAAACCTTGGAAAAGCAAAAATACAAAGCTTAGAACGCTTAGGGTTGAAAGTATTATCCAAAGATATAAACGTTTTTTGAAACAATTCTTCTGAGAGTGCATGTTGATATAGATTTTAAACTCATGGCAGCATACTGGCAGAGAATCTAGAAAAGTACAATTTTTATTTAGGCGTGAGACATTGTTGAAGTTGTTGCATGCGTATTTTTAGTTGTTGATGCATGTGTTTTAGCATGAGATTTGCTCGTATGTTGATGTGCATTATGCTTGGCTTCTTTGTGATGTTTCGTTATTTTTGTATGTCCTGTACTGCTAGTAGTGCTTGGTGTACTTGCAAATGCTGTAAGTGACATTCCCATAATACCAACTAGAGCCAATGTGGTTTGTGTGATTTTCTTAATCATAATTTTTCCTTTTGTTTGTTTTATTATTTTTTTTGTTCTTTATGAGCGACAATATTGTTCGCAAGCGGCAAGATTAATGGTGAAGTATTAAGAAAATATTAAAATAGTTATAATTTGATAGGTATTTAATTTTCTATGAGATGCTATCTTCAATTAGCACATTATATAAACTTGGTATGTACTGTAAGCCTGTAACATTAAGCCCTTTAAGGGTATTACTTGCTTTTTGTATTGCTTGTTTATAATCAGACTCATTTGTCCATTGAGCAACATTAACGAGTTGAAAGGTTGCATTATTATCAATAGATTGATGAAGTTTGGTTGAAATATACCCCTTTTCTTTTTTAAGTTCATCATTGTATTTTTTCCAGAACGCTATACACTCATTTAGTTTTCCGTTAGGGACTGAGAAAGCGTTAATCAAGGTAATACTCATGGAATTCATCCTTATTATTTATCGTTAATGAATATATTGTTTGAAAGTATCTTAATTTAAAGCATGTTGCAAGTGAGGTGCTCAAATTTTTGATGTGAATAGCAATGATTAAATATACTTTTTGTTTGTACTGTTGTATCGTTACGTTTTTGATGTGTTTAATGGAGAAAGCAGATGACAAGATCGCTCGGTGGTGCGTTTTTAGTCGTTGGGACAACAATTGGTGCGGGGATGTTATCATTGCCGCTAATTACGGCAGCCTGTGGCTTGTGGGTATCGATTGTATTAATTATTATTTCATGGTCAGTGATGTACTTAACGGCATTAAGACTAATCAAAGTCTGTGCACATCAGCCATTGGGAGTGAATTTTACCTCGCTGATCAAAGAGGAAATGCCAAAGAGCTTACAAATAGTTTTTACATTAGTTTATTTGCTTTTGCTGTATGCATTAATGGCTGCCTATACCACACAAGGCTCGTCATTGGTGAACTTGGTATCACAAGCACAGGTGCCAACAGTCAGTGTTGATGCTATTGTCTTTATCTTGATTTTTGGACTTGTCATCTTAAGTACGCGCTTAAGTGATTATGTCAATCGCTCATTTGTGTCAGTTAAACTTGTATTTTATGTGCTTTGCGTAGTGAGCATGCTATTTGCCTTAAAATGGGCAAATATGCTTGAGATGCCATTATCTTTCTATGCTTTAGTGTTTGCGTGGCCAACACTATTGCCTTCTTTTGGTTTTCAGAACATCATTCCCGTGTTGTATGAATATCAAAAGGGTGACGTTCAAGCAGTCAAGCGTAGTGTTTTTATCGGCAGTATCGCTGTATTGGTGATTTATATCATCTGGCTTATTGTCTGCTTGGCAATCTTGCCACAACAAGGCGTGCATAGTTATGAGACGATTTTTAAAGATGGAAATACCTTAACCACGTTGATGAGTGAGATAAAACAAGCCACCCAAAGTGCGAGTATCAATACCTTCTTATCGGTATTTGTGAATATTTCAATTATTACTTCATTTATTTGTGTTGGTTTGTCGCTTTATCATTACATTAGAGATACGTTTAGACGATTTAATATTGAACTAAATAAAATTATTGGCTTTTTATTGACCTTTATTCCGCCATTTATATTTACGGTTTTTTATCCTAAAGGCTTTATCTTAGCATTGCAATACGCGGCTATTTTTGCGGTAGTGATTTTTGTATTTACACCAATTTATTTAGATAAAGGAAATAGAAAAAAAGTCATTAATTTTTATCCTTTAGTATTGGGTGCTTTAGTCATCATTGCGCAAATATTGAACTTAAGCGGACTATCACAACCTTTTTAGTTGGTTTATGTTGGACGCAAAACAGTCTTTCATTACAGAGATGGTTCATTGAGTTTTGATATTCTTCTTTCGTAAAAGCTTATCAAACATTTGTTGCTTATCTTTAGAAAGTTCAGACCTGCGTAAATTCATCATCTCACTTATTGTTCCTTGAACGTCAGAAGGTTTTAATCTGTCTATGATTAAAATTCCGTTAAGATGGTCGATTTCATGCTGTAATACTCGTGCATAGAAGCCATTTTCAATGCTTGTGTGCCAGCTACCTTTTTCGTCTTGATATTTGAGCTCGATTTCGTTATATCGTTGAACTTTGCCAGCTTTAGCTTTTACAGAATAACATGCCTCAATATCATAGGAGGTTGCACAGTCATTACATGGTCGATAGCTTGGATTAATCATTACATGCATTGGATATGGTTTTGCATTATCTCTTAATAATACGGCATCATCAGGAATATAAATAACAATTATTCTTTGAGAAACATTGACTTGGGGTGCCGCAAGACCAACACCGCCTAGTTGATACAATCTATCTTGCATATTTTGAATAATTGTTTTATTCATCTCTGTCAAGGGAAAACTTACTGTTTTTGCTGGTGACTTTAGGATTGCAACATCGGTTGGATTTTCAATTTCGGTTATGGATAATTTCATTGTTTTTGCAGCCATTATTATGGGGATTATTGACAAGAAAAGGAATGGAAAACGGATTCTCACTATGTTTATATCCTATTTATTTAAGACGGTTTTTGATCTTTAAAATATTGCTTTACCTTTTTTCTTATATAAGTGAAGGCATATTGAGCACGATTTTTTGCTAAAAGAAGTATTCTCATATCAAATTTTTTAGTATTGAAACTAGTTACGATTTCCTGAAAACATACCTAAGAATTGTAAAATGGTTAAGAAGATATTTAGGATTGAAACATAGATAGTGACTGTCGCAACAATATAGTTTGTCTCGCCACCGCGCACGATTTGGTTAGTTTGCCACAGAATAAAACCACCTGAAATAAAAGCAATAATAACCGAAAGTGCTAAGTACAATGCTGGCATTTGTAAGAATAAGTTAACGACAATAGCAACTAATGCAATCAGTGCGCCTATGCCAAGGAAAGAGCCTAATCTTGAGAAGTCACGTTTTGGATTTAACGCAATCGCTGAAAGACCTAAGAAAATAGCGCCTGTTGCTCCTAACGCCATCATGATAAGCTCAGAACCATTGTTAAATGTCGTGATGTAGTGATTTAATATTGGTCCTAATGTCCAACCTAAGAAGCCAGTTAGTGCGAATGTTAACACCAATCCCATTGGGCTATTACGTGTCGCTTGCACGCCAAATAGCAATGCAAAATACACAATTAAGGTAATGATAGGGTTGATCACAGGGGCTGACACCATCATGGACCAGCCAGCCGTTAAGGCACTGAACAAAAGGGTTAGTGATAGTAGCAAATAAGTGTTGCGCAGCACTTTGTTGGTTTGAATGACTGAGCTGCCACGAGCATCAATCACGCGCGCATTTTGTTGGTAGTTAAAACGATCGTTCATATTATCTCCATATGATATTTAATTAAAAAGCTCAAAATCGCTGCTAAGTATATGGGGAGAGTCGCTGAAAAAACAATAGCCAATGGCTTAAATTTAGACATTTTTTTTATGATAGTGCATGAATTTTGATAATAGGTAGGCAACTAAAGCGCATAGTAAGCCAGCAATAAACAGCGTGCCATAAAGATAAGATAATGATTGATAAGTGTTTGTTAGAATTTGCGAATTGAGAATATTTTGATTAAGAGAGTAAACAAATACACCAATGCCTGCGGTAATGATAAAGAAAAAGCCCATTACAATAGACTCATATTTGCGTGGTGAGAATTTACCAACCATTGCGTAATACAAAGGGAGTAACAATACTTTGGCAACGGAGTTTAACATCAAAGTGATGAGCAATAGATAGTTTCCAGTCATTGCAAAATGATTTAATGATTGCGAGAAAAAGCTAAAAAACAACAAGCCAGATGCTAATGCCATAAAGAGTGTGGCAAGACTAAATAAGCGAATTAAGCGCTTCATATGTTGCGTGTGCTTATTTCTATTCCATAGTACTGCCGAGACAAAACCAATAATAAGCACCAAAGCAATATTGGCTTCAAAAAAGAAATCAGCCGACAAACTCTTGGCGTTAAAGAAGCCATAATCGCGGTTAAAAAGGGTTAAATAGTTAAGAAAAATAGTAATAATACTCTTATCAGCCAGCCAGAAAAACACGCTAAGAGCTAATAGAATAAGCAGCAAGCGATTGCGTTTGCGTTGTGTCTCATCTTTTTCAAGATAAGCGTAGATAAGCATGATGGCAATCGCGATAAGTGTTAAAGCAATAATAATCGCTTGTAACACGCGCTGATAATGCAATAAGAAATCAGTCAATGAGGACAGTACGATTAAAATAAATATAACGCTGTAAGTCGATGGTGTGTATTTTGCTTCAACGCCATCAATTAAACCAATATTGCGATTAAGATAAATGCCACCGGCTAAGAAAATAAGCACAGCAAATAGGGTGACTACCGCCATAATGATAAACCAGTTTTGATAGCTTAAATGCTGCAATGAGCCACCAATTGACAAGGATAGTGCTGCACCAAGTACTGTCGCCATATACATCAGGGTGAAACCTGCGTGGCGTCTTGGATCATCTTGGGTATAAAGAAAGCTTAATGTAGTGAATAAATTGGGAATGACAAGACCTACACCGATAACATAAGCGGAAAAACCAATTAAGGATAGGTTATTAAGTGATAATAGAATAAGGGCAACAAATGAATAAAGCATTCCGATAATCACCGAGCGGCGATGACCGATCATATAACCTAAAATGCCACCGATTAATCCCGCGGCACTATATAAAAACAGATTGGTCACAAGGTTAAAGTTGATAGCTAAAATATCAGGGGTTAACCCTTCTTGTGTGCTATCAGCAATGCTATGAATAAAGCCAGAAAAGTGTACAGTAATGGCTGCCGTGCCCATGCTATAAAATAGCGAGGTTAATAACAAAAACCACAAGCCAAAGGGCTGTTTGGTGTTAAGAAGTAGTTTTTTAGGTTTTAATTGCATAGCGTATGCGCGTCAAATGAGTCTTTGGCTATTATGACAATAATCTCATGATGGGTCTAACTGAAAATTGAGTTATCTAACCTTTGAGTCAATATTTTGGCATAGTTATTCAATACATCGGTAATGCTGATTGTAGGGTTATGTGCGTGAATTTGTGTCATTTTTAAGCCTTGATAACCACAAGGGTTGATATAGCTAAATGGTGTCAGATCCATATTCACATTAATGGCAAGACCATGATAGGTTAGCCCTTTTTTAACACGTAAGCCAAGTGATGCAATCTTAGCCTGATCAACATAAATACCTGGTGCATTCTCAATGGTATGACTGCTGATGTCATAGGTTTTTAGTAAGTGCATGCATGATTTCTCAATCGTGCAAACAAAGTTTTTAACACCTAAATTAAGGCGTTTAAGATCAAACAAAAAGTAAATAACCGCTTGCCCTGGTCCGTGATAGGTGACTTGACCGCCGCGATCAGTTTGGATAACAGGGATGTTTCTAGGATTAATAATGTGCTCAGGCTTGCCGTGACGACCTTGGGTAAAAACAGCCGTGTGTTCAACAAGCCAGATTTGGTCTTGAGTATCTTCGGTACGTGATTGTGTAAACTCAATCATTGACTGATAAACTGACTCGTAGTCCTGTAATCCAAGATTTTTAATGAGGATTGACATCTGTTAAAGCACCATGTGAATCTCGGGATGCCCACTTAATGCTTGATAAATATTATCAAGCTGCTCTTTGCTCGTTGCTTCAAAGATTGCGGTAATAGAGATGTATTTACCGGTTTTGCTTTCACGTGTGGTGAATTCAATTTTCTCAGGATTTTCGATGTATTTCTCTAAGGTATTAAGGACAAACTCAGCAACTTCTTTTTGTGGATTGGCCATGATTTTTATTGGAAATCGGCAGGGAAACTCAAATAAGGTTTCAGTCTGCTTTGTCTCACTACCTTCAGCTTTAGTTGTCTCTGCAGGAAGTGCTTGTTCTTTTTTATTTTCTGGTGTTTCTTTTTTGCCGTTGTTGCTCATCTTAAATATAACCTATAGTTAGCAAACAATATTGCGCTTCAGTGTAATGTAAAGTATCAAGAAAATCATCTTGAAGTATCATTTTTTTCTACAAAAGGCGGTGGAGTTTCTCTTTGAGTTTTGCCAATGCGCGAGCGCGATGACTGACACTATTTTTTACCTCATTAGATACTTCAGCCATCGTTTGCTGATATTCAGGCAGTAAAAAAACTGGGTTGTAACCAAAGCCATTATTACCGCGACGCGCATGTGTGATACTGCCGTCAACACGTCCTTCAGCAATCACAGGCATGGGGTCATGCTCATGCATTACCAAAGCTAAGACACATTGAAAGTGGGCTTGACGTTTATCATCGGTGATATCTTGCATATCAGAAAGCAGCTTATCGATATTAGCTTCATCATTCCCATGCCCGCCTGAGAAGCGTGCTGAGTAAATCCCAGGCGCTCCCTTTAAGGCATCAACGCATAAGCCAGAGTCATCGGCAAGCGCTGGAAGACCTGTAAATTGCGCACAGTGTCGTGCTTTTAAAATGGCGTTTTCAACAAAGCTTAAGCCGGTTTCATCAGCATCGGTGACATTAAACTCTGTTTGTGGAATGACTTTAAAGCCCAAGGGCGATAATATCTCGCTGACTTCTTTGATTTTCCCTTTATTACTTGATGCAAAGACAATTTCTTTCATGTGTTTAGTAAGTCCTGTGTTTTTTTAGTTTGCAAGCTTGATAATTCATATACCATTTTCTTAAGGCGATAACCGCCCAAATCCCTTCAATTATTCTAAATGATGATTTTTGTTAATTTGTGCGATGATCTTATCTTCTTCTTTCCAGCGTTCAATCAATGCGCGACGATCTTTGGCAAGATACGTGTAAACAACAGGGACAACAAAAAGGGTGAAAAGCGTACCAATCGTCATACCAGATGCAATAACAATACCGATAGATTGGCGACTAACAGCTCCAGCTCCTGTAGCGAGCACTAATGGTATAACACCAACAACCATTGCAGCCGTTGTCATAAGAATGGGGCGCAGGCGAAGGGCAGCTGATTTTAAAATCGCCTCAACTTTATCATAGCCTTCTTCTTGCAGTTTATTGGCAAACTCCACCAACAAAATACCATGCTTACTAATCAGACCAATCAAGGTAATCAAACCAACTTGCGTGTAGATGTTGATTGAGGCATAACCTAGGTTAAATAGTTGCCCTAGATACAGCGGAATTAACGCGCCACAAATTGACATCGGAACACTGATTAAGATAATCAATGGGTCTCTGAAGCTTTCAAACTGAGCTGCAAGCATCAAGAAGATCACAATTAGGGCGAATAAGAAAGCAACTGCCATTTGGCTGCTATTTTCTAAGAACTGACGTGCAGAACCTGCGTAGTCATGCGTATAACCTTGTGGCAGTTCTGTTTTAGCAAGATTTTGCATATATTCAATCGCTTGACCTTGACTAATGCCTGGTGTGGTTACTGCATTGATGGTCGCTGAGTTTAGCTGTTGGAAACGGTTTAAACTCAGTGGTACACTCTGTGTTTTAAATGTCACAATAGCTGAAAGTGGCACGAGCTTGCCACTGGCTGTGGTAATGCGGATTTGTCCAAGCTGCTCTTTGGTCAACTTCAAATCATCCGCAAGCTCAGGAATAACCTGATAGCTGTAACCAAGCATACTAAAGTAGTTAACGTAACCTCCTGAGTAAGCATAACCAAGTGCTTGAGCAATTTGCTGCATGCTGATCCCCAAGGAGGCTGCTTTTTCACGATCAATTTGTACAACCATTTGCGGATTATCAAATTGTAGGTCACTTTGAGCAAAGACAAATAACCCGCTTGACATCATTTTGTTGATGACATCATTAGCAATGCCATAAATACTTGGATAGCTATTAACGGACTGTATGACAAACTGCATTGGTGGACCAAATGAAATACCAGGTAACGACGGCATCTCAAAGGTGTAAATCTGAGAGCCTGCGACGTTATTGACAAGGTTTTGCAATACCGGTTTGATTTCCATTTGTGTTTCTTTGCGCTCACTCCATGGTTTTAATACCACGCCGCCAAAGCTGTTATTACTTTGCGGATAGCCGTTGACAACGAATGTTGATTCAACACCTGGTAAGCTTTGCATGTCTTTATAAAGCGCAGGTGCGAAGGTATTTAAATAGTGAATGTTAGCTGGAGACGGAGCAGTTCCTTGAATCCCAATAAAGGCCTGATCTTCTGTTGGTGCAAGCTCTGATTTCGTGCCCATAAATAATGAATAACAGCTGATTAAGACGACTGCACCAAATAAAATCACGACGATGCGCACGCTCATCACAAGACGTAGGGCACGCTCATAAGCATTTTTAAGTTTTTCAAATAGCTTATCAATAAACTTAACTGTTTTTGCCTCAGTAATTGATTTAGAAAGGACTTTTGAACAGAGCATTGGTGAGAATGTATAGGCAACAATCCCAGAGATAACCACTGCTCCTGCCAATGAGTAGGCGAATTCAGTAAATAATATCCCTGTTAAGCCACCCATCATCCCAATCGGTAAGTAAACGGCAACAAGGGTTAATGTCATTAAGATCACAGGGTTGGCAATTTCTCTGGCACCTTGAATAGCTGCTTCAAAAGGGGTTGCTCCTTCTTCGATGTGTCGGTAAATGTTCTCAAGCACAACAATCGCATCATCGACCACGAGCCCAATAGCAAGTACCATCGATAACAGGGTTAATAAGTTGATTGAGAAGCCCATAAGAAACATTAATAAGAATGAACCAATCATCGATAATGGAATAGCAACCACAGGAATAATAACGGATCGAAAAGAACCAATAAATAAAAATAAAACAACAGTTACAATAATCACCGCTTCAATCAGTGTTTTTACTACGTCTTCAATAGATGCTTTAATATAAGTGGTATTGTTGTAGACAATATTCATGTTCAAACCAGTGGGTAGACTGGCTTTTATACTTGGCAAGTCTTTCATGATATTATCAACAACGGTGAGGACGTTAGCATCAGATGCGGCAACCACACCTGCAAAAACGCCATATTTGCCATTGAAGCTTACATTGGCAGTATAGGTTTGAGCACCCAATTCAACCGTCGCAACATCACCTAATCGAACGAGATTGCCATTTTCATTTTTAACAACTAATTGTTTATACGTTTGTGCATTATCAAGGTTGGTGGTTGGATTTAAAGTGACATTAAAATAAGGACCTTTGATTTGTCCACCGGCAGCAATCAAACTATTTGCTTGTAATGCATTGGCAATATCGTCGGGGGTGACATTAAAGCGTGCCATCTTATCATAGTTTAACCAAACACGCATGGCATAATCTTTTTGCCCCCAAATGATCACATTGGAAATGCCGCCCAAAGACTGTAGCTTAGGGGTTAGCTGATTTTTGATATAAGCTGTAATCTCCTGTTCATTTAAGGCGTCACTGGTAAAGCCTAAAATGAGTGATGGGAATGAGTTACCTGATTGCATATCAATTGCGGGTGATTGCGCGCCACTTGGCATGACGTTTTGTACGGCATTGACTTTTTGTACCACTTGACTAAGTACATTATTAGGATCAGCACCTAGTTTAACGTTAATCGTTAATGTGCTTAAACCCAATACGCTTTGCGAGGTCATGTAATCAATACCATCAGCTGCACCAACGGATTGCTCTAGTGGTGTTGTGATAAATCCTTGAATAATCTCAGGATTAGCACCAGGATAAGCGGTTGTTACAATAATTGTCGCATTGTTCATATATGGGTACTGGCGTACCTGCAAGGTAAATGCCGTCCCTATCCCAGCAACGAGTATCAGTAAGCTGATCACCGTTGATAGCACAGGCCGTTTTATAAAGATATCAATAAAATGCATATGCCGTTTTCCTATGGGTTGTTTTTGAAGTCAACGTCATTATTGATAACAACACTAACACCATTTTGCAGTTTGTTTTGACCAGAGGTCGCCACCATGTCACCAGCTTTAATACCTTCAACGATGACTTTATTGTCATTAGTCATAGTCGTTTTCACTGGAACCTGCTTAGCTGTGTATTGCTGTTTACCTGTTGAAACGAGCTGAACCTGTCCATCTTTCATAGCGCTGTATTCAGACATCAATGGTTGCCCGTCTTTAAAATCAGGCACAAGCACATAAACTGTTTCACCATATAGGGTATAGCTTACGGCATTGCGCGGGATAATGATGGTGTTTGGAATCGGAGGAAGAATTAAACTGACATCAAGGAACATACCAGGGTAGATCAAATGTTGTTGATCCTTGTTATCAAAGGTTGCTTGAATATTAAGAGCTCTGTTATCACTGGTGATTTGTGAGTTAATGGCAGTGATTTTTGCCTTGAAAGTAACACCTGGATAGGAGTCAGAAGTAAACTCAATGTCACCGCCAACTTTAACATTGCTAAAGTTATTTTGTGGAATACTAAAATCTATGTAAATCGGTGATATTTCAGTTAGCGTTGCTGCACTGTTGCCAGCACTGAAGTATTGACCTAGGCTAATTTGACGCAAACCAATCTTACCATCAAATGGTGCTTTTACCGTGCGATAGTTGATATCAGCTTGAATCGATTCAACATTGGCAAGATTGGCATCATATTGTGCCTTTGATTGATCTGCCGTTTGTTGTGAGACGGCTTGCTGTTTTAAAAGATCAGCATCACGTTGGTAGGTGATTCTAGCAAGTTCCAAATCAGCTTGAGCTTGCTTTAGTTGTGCTTGTAACTGTTGCGTATCAAGTGTGAATAACACATCACCTTTTTTAACCATTTGTCCGGATTCAAACGAGATGGTTGATACCAAGCCTGAAGCTTGAGCGGTAACATTGACATTTTGGATGGCGACAGCTTCACCAATGGTTTTAACACTTGGGTACCACGTTTCAGATTTAGCATCAGTAGCAGTGACTTCAGGTGCTTGCATTTTCCAAGTTGCCATGGCTGAAGCCTTTTTACCGTTGACAAAACTGGCAAAGCCAAAGATGCCGCCAAAGATAACGACAAGAATGGCAATGACGATGATAAAAGCTTTAATAAGCTTTTTCTTAGGTGCTTTTAGGGAGAGTTCAGCCATGATTTATCCTTCTGTTTTCATATTTTTTGTTTTATTTATTAAATTGCGATGGTTATAAAATAGAAACTGCCAAAAATGTAGCGTACTAAGTACGATAAAGATAATAAAACTATAACTTGCCATGCTTAAGCCAAACAGTTGCCAGTCAACTTGTGAGCAATCAGGTCCACTTGTGAAAAGTGACTTTAAGAAGTCCAAAAAAGGTAGATTTTGAAATAAACTATCGACACCCGCCTCACAGCTACCGATATATTCGCTTGGATTTATCTGCATCCAAACTTGTTTCAAGGCAACCAATGCACCAAGTAGTGCGATGATGCCAAGGATAAAACTATAAATACGCACCCCTTTTATTTTAGGTTTATGGATAAGGGCTACAAGAGAAAGGATACTAATCAATAAAATAGCAAATTGTTGTAGTAAACACATCGGACAAGGTTTTAAACCCGTTAGCTCAAAATAGATAATGCCAGCAATCACCAAAAGACCAATGATAAATGTTTTTAAATAGATTTGCGGGCTTTTAAATCCGTGCATATTGATTTCCTTTAATCTCAAATTGCTTTATGCGTTTAACCATTATAGAGCAAAAAGCATTGAAGTCATTATTTAGCATAGTAGATGCTAGCTGAAAGTAGTGATGAATAGTCGTAAAAATACTAAAATTACACGATTTTGACAAAATATTTATGTAATCAGTATCTTGTTGTATCGTTGGCACATGGCAAATTTTGTTGATCATTAATTGTTATACTGTCTTTTAAAACCCAAAATTAGAACAGGCGTTCATTTTAACGAGGGTTTGCAGTAAATCCAACAGGGTTTGTGCTTTTTTATATCGAATTACGTTAATGTTACGAAACGTGTGCAAGTGATGTTGATTTTGAGATGGATTTCATTTTGAAAGAGAGTGCCAAACAAATACAGAATAAGACGATAATCAGTATAAATATGCGTTGATAGATTTCAGCCGGATAGATATGTGTGCTTTGCATTTGATTGCTACTGACTAGATGAATCAAAATACCAACAAGTTGAATGCATATTGCGCCTAATAACACTGAGAACATATTAGTAATACCAAGTGCTATGCCTGAGTATTGGCGTGGTACCAAAAGGGCTGAGCGATTATAAGAAGGGATAATCCCAGCATTACAAATCCCATAGCAAAAATAAATTGTTTGTAATTCAAGTAGTGATAGTCCAGGAACATAAATAATCACAATCATTAAGATAAGACACAGCAAAGCAGATAAACGCATCAATTGCAGTGCGTTGCAAATACTATTTAAAAAACCAAACAAAGGGCAACCAAACACCATGCCAATAAAAATAAGGCTGGTGGTAAAGGCGGCATCTGTGTGTGTTAACCCTCTGAAGCTCGCAGTAAATGACGCACCCCACATCTCGGCAAAAACGGTTGTTGGTCCATATAAGCAACCAATAAACAGGCAGTTTAGCCATAGTGCTTTATTCTTTATCACTTCTTTAATGCCTTGGGATATTTTGCTGCTATTGTTAATCGCTGCAAACGGTTGGTTCGTTACACTGTGTTTGCTCATCCAAAGCATAAGAAAACCGATGATGAAAAATAATATCGCAAAACTAAGCATCGCAACCTCAACACCAACATGATGCACATAAATACTCATTGGCGCTTCACCAACGGCAGCGCCAAGCATGCCCATGGCTTGGGTGATGCCAGTGAGCATCGCAAAGATGCTCGGTGTGAAGAAGTTAATCGCTAAACGCAGTGTGCCGACAAACGCAAATGCACCACAAAAACCCATGAGCATACGGGCAACAATGGCAAGTGTTAAGCTATTGGCAAGGGCGAAAATAATACAAGCAATACCAGTGATAAAAGCAGCTAGCATCATCACTTTTTTAGGACCGAATTTATCGGTAATCATACCAACAGGGATTTGCATGAGAATGTATGGATAATAGAAAAAGGCAGATAAAGCACCAAGCCCCGCGGCAGTTACTGAGAACTTGTCGGAAAGCTCAGGCAGCATGACACTAGGGGAGACGCGTAAAAAATACTCGCAAAAGAAAAAAAATGCACCCAAAAACCAGATGAATAAACTTAAATGTACTTTATTGGTTGTTATTGTCGCTTTCAAAGTTCATCAGGGTTTTTAATAAACGAAAAAGCATTATGACTTTGAGTTAAAGCGATTGCAATGCGCAAATGCTAAATAATTTGGCATAATATGTAACGAATTTAAACCAGTTGTTTTTCGGTGGTTTCAAGTGCTGATTTAAGATCAAATAGTGTAGTGCGATTCGCCTTGGTATATAGCCATCACAAAGCAATTTACAGCATCTCTGCACAGAACTAATTCTCATTATTTAAAAACGGTTCAACCACAAAACCATTGACTGCGCGAGTATTCTGATCAAAGGAAATCCCGACTTGATAAATCGGAAAACCTAAATGCAAAAATTTATGGGCGTAGTTTTTGTCAATAATTTGTTGTAATGCGTCTTTAGAGAGATCTTTATCATTAGCGACTTTAAGCTCAAGAATAATGACCTTGTAATCAGGGATCACAATCGATATATCAATGCGCCCAATTGCGGTGGAGTCTTCAGCTACCACATCATAACCAAGTGCGGTTAGATAACTATAGATCACTGTGCAATAAAAACCTTCATAATCTTGAATGGGGTTATTGCGATACCATTCATTAGGGATAGAGGCGTACAGGGCGACCACACAATCATAAAACATTTGCCAATCATCAGACAGTAAACTGTCACTTAGGCGGCTAGTGTTAACCGCATTGGCGTGCGAGTTTGTGCCAATGAGCGAGACACAATTATTGAAAGCGGCTTTGACCTCGAGATTAGGGTACTTCAGGCGATAACCGATTTGCATGCCAATGTTTATTTTTTCTTTGATGGTCAAGTATCCTGCTTGAAATAGCAATGCTTCAAGTGGGATATTTTTTACATCAATGCTGTCAATAAAGCGCGCTTGTACTTGATAGTTTTCAAAGTCAGGGACGCGATAGCGATGCTTTTGCAGCAGTTGGATTAAAAATGAGGGAGTCCCCGTTTGAAACCAATAATCGCGGTACTCATATTGATTACGGATAAAGAGTAAGATGTCATAAGGATTATAAACCTTTTGCTGCGCATGACCGCCAAAGTTATAGCCGTTATACCATTTTTTAAGCTTGTCTTTGTCAACATCGATTAAATAGTCTTGAAATGCAGATTCAAGCTCACTTTGTGTATAACCACAGATATCTGCATAAGGTTGCATTAAACTAATATCTTCAAGATTATTAAGACCTGAGAATAAACTGACTTTAGAGAATCGGGTTACTCCTGTGAGCAAAACAAACTTTAAGTGCACATCATTATCCTTAATAACACTATAAACCCCCTTTAATATTTCACGATTACGTATTGCTGCGTGCTCATCGGTGATGACATCTAAAATTGGTTTGTCGTATTCATCGACAAGTAAGACAACAGGTTGATTGTATTTTTCATGTAATGCTCTAATCAGATAGTGAAGCTGGGCACCATAGTCTCGTTTGGGAAGTGAGATATCATGTGCCTTGGCATGCTCTTCTAGGGTGAGTTCAATAATATCTAATGTCGTTCTTTCGCTATTGTAAGCACTCGAGCCTCCAAAACTTAGATGAATAACGGGGTAAGTGACATCCCAATCCCAGTTATCCTCGGCAAAGGTGTCTTTAAATAGCGTTTTATTACCTAAAAAAAGCTGTTTTAGGGTGTCGATGGTTAAGCTTTTGCCAAAACGTCTAGGACGTGATAAGAAGAAATATCGTCCTGAGTTAATTATTTGCAATAAGTGTTGCGTTTTATCGACATAGATAGCATTTCTTGCTCTAATCTGGCTAAGAGTAGAGTCCCCGATGGGGAGATTTTTTTGTGCTTTATTCATAATTTTAGCGCTAATCACTTTTAAGTTGTCTGAAAGTTTAGCAAAGAGCATTGATAAAGGCGATGGGTTTGTTGTAATCATATGAGTCAACTATTATTATTGTGAGCTATACTGCACGTGCTCATAATTTGCGGTTTTAATTTTTGCCTTTTGAGCATTTTTGACGTTATCATTTTTGATAATAGAGCTGGCTATTGCCTGCAAATCAATACGCCAAATCTACAACAAAATGCTTCAACACATTCCCTCTGACTATGTCTGCGCACAGCATATTTGGATGTAACCGTTACGTGTGTAACCTATTTTCAGCTTGTCTGTACCTGTTAAACTTAAAGTGGTCAATGGAATATTCTAGAGTATACTGAAAACTCCCCAAAAATTTAAAAGCGTGTACAATACGCCCGAAGCAATGATATGAGAAGAGGAATCACAAGGATGGCGCACACTACTTTTGGTGACCACATGAGCAAATTATTAAACAAAATGACATCAAAGGTGTCTTTTAAAAAATGTGAAGACGATACTGGAAAAGGTTTTAGAGCATGGCAGTTTAAACCTTTACTCAATCAGTAGCAGCCAAAAGGAGTACGAAAAATTGAGACGGACAATTACAGGTGACAATAAGCTAAATGACTTTGATCCCGAGCAAATTAGTGAAGTACTATGCGCTGAAACAGCCAAGAAATACGAGTCTTCGGATAATGTTATTTTGATTCATGATCCCAGCGAGATACGCAAAAAATATACCAAGCAAGCAGAGCATATAGGAAAAGTAAAAGATCTGAGTAAGAAAACCATCAATGGCTATAGTAGCTTCAATACAATTGCCGTTAATTTAGATAATAAACAGATTGATTTATTGGGTCATGAGCTATACAGCAACAAGCAGCCAGAGTTTTTATCAAAAGAAACGATTGAACAGTTAAGTGCCGGTGAGGATATCGTGATTTCACAGGCGTCTAAAGAAGCCTATGATGACGATAGTTATTTGACCTCAAAGCGCATAGCATTAAAGCATATTAAATCCTGCTCTAACGCCTTGAAAGAAAAGAATTCAGCATTAAATATTACGCATGTATTAGATCGTGAGTTTGATGATAGTGAGTACTTTGATTTTATACAGGAACTGAAAGATGAGTTTGTCATACGATTGAAGAAAAACAGGACAGTTTCAGGCTTAAGCGGTGATAAGGAGCAAAAAGGGAAATTGATAGATCACGCCTTTGAACATTCATATACTTTCTGTATTCAAAAGCTATACATCAGTGGACGCTGTTTTCAGGATTGCGTGATCAAGGCTAAATGGCAGAAGATTGGGCAGTATCATGTTGTTTTAATGACGCTGCTTGATCGCAAGGGCAAAGAAGCTTTTGACGAACCGATGCTTTTAATCACAAATAAGGAGCTTATGAATCAATATGACGTTTACAACGTTTATGATTGCTATTTAAAGCGCTCTCGTATTGAGGGTGTGTTTAAATTTATCAAAGGTGAGTTAGGCTGGGAAGAGTTTAGGATAAAAGACTTTGAAGGGATTAAAGCCATTACTGCTATTGGTTTCTTTGTTGCATCTTATTTATATGAGATTGGTCAAGGTGAAGTTTATGATGACTTTGTTGTATTGATTGCACAGCTTGGCGGCTCTAAATCAGGTGAAGTAACAAGGCATTACATCTTGGAAGGAATGAAAACATATCTTGCAAAACTACGCGTAGATCAGTTTATTGAGGAGCATCAGATAAGCCAAGCAGACTTAAAAGCCATATTGAATTTTATTGGGCGAGGAGAAATTTAAAAAATGAGGAGTTTTCAGGAGTATAGTGAAATGAATCTAATGTTAAAACAATATATTGTTGCTATATTATTAGGCGTTATAACAGGGATGAGCGTTGCTTCACCGTTATTACAGTTACCTAATATGCCAGTAGTTTCAAAAACCATTGCTCATGGTAATTATTTATCAAACTTGGTAGATACTGCATTTGATATCTACCATAACCCATTTGGTTACTCACAGGAATACACGGATGCTGAGAGTGGGATGCAGTATTTAAGGGTGCGCTATTACAACCCTGTGATTAAGCAGTTTGTTTCAAGAGACACGGTGAATTTGTTTAATCTCTATGCCTATGTTAATGGTAATCCGATTATGAAGGTTGATCCGAGTGGACATTACTCGTTCAGGGTAGTATTGACGGGCATCATAAGATTTTTTGAGTCAGGGTGGCAAAAGCTAAAAAATCTCTTCAAAAGATCTCCTAAAATTAATAACAACTATGGGGATAGAATACCAAATATGGATTTAGATGATAGTAGTATGCCTAAAGCTATTTTTAAACATAGAAGTCAAGGTGTTAGCTTTGAGACTAAAACTGCTTATCATAATGACTTTTTATCCACGGCAGGGTATAGTGAAAAATTTTCTAAATACTTAGAAAATCAAGGTTATAAATTTTCTACTTGGTCCCCGAATAAGAATACATCTACTCAAAAAATAATAACTAAAGAATTTCAGGCGGCTAGGTTTGCTATAGCAGGAAATAAAATTATACGGGACAGCACATATAACTACACGGCAAAAGAAATCTATCAACATTTTTTCGCTCCAAAATTAAAAATATTCAATTATGATGCGAAATACTTGTCTGAAAAAGAAATGGAGAGATACTTTAACTCCATGGAAGGATATAACACTGTTGTAGATAGTGTTGAGTCGGCTATGCGTAATCAACCCATGCTTTTCAGCAAATTTTTTAGATAATTTCGCTCAGCGTTTATCAATAAAAATTGATAGGAGCACCCTAAGCGGCGTCGCCGCAACTAAACAAAGCAATAACTTGCGGGTGCTCTTGATAGTGAAATTGAACAAAAAACAGCAAGTTATTCAGGAGGGGAAGCATCAATAGCATGCAACTTCAGTAAATAACACAAATGAAGACTTATGTTCTATAAAAACAAATTAATAATCGCTTTTACAGCGATCGTTTCTACAAATATGTTAGCAGCACATACTCAAGTAAAAGATGCTCATTTGAATACAGTGTTACAAAACACAGTAAAGCAAAAAGATGATCCTTTTTAACATATGATTGTTAATATTAGTGATGCTTTGGCACATTATCCGAGCAATGCATCAGTGGATGATCAATATCAGCGCTTATTGGCTAATATATTGCCGATGAATAAAATCAAGCTAAATGAGTTTTGGGATGACTTTGAAAAGGATCCATCTGTTTTTGAATATTCTTTTGATTCGATTCGTTATCCGTTATATTTTGCACAGCAGTGCCTTGTTGATTATCAAAGTCCCATTTGTCAGGTGAGTTTACCTAATTTGACTGCTATGGTAAAAGCAGCTTGGCAGTATTCGAAAACCCTAAATTATAATAACAAAGGTAAGATGCCATCAATGGGTTTTTGGTCATATGATGTTAGTCATTTGCATATGGGATATGATGCGACGCAATACTGTTTTATTGAGCGCTTTATAATTGATGGTGTGACGTATGCGCGCGTTATTTTCAGCTCAAAAACTGCACCACATAAGCGCTCAGATATCAATGCGGGTAAAATGCCAACCGTATCAGAAGGCATGGCCTATGGTTTGCTGATTAGTTGTTTAGCGAATGATCAAGTGCTATTTGATCAATTATTACGTTATGTTTTAGCGGTGTCCAAAAACCATGGTTGTGCATTGTATTATGATCATACTTGTCATCAAAAAAGTGATCTACTCATGCCATGGACTACCGATATTGAAGGTAAGCCTTTTTACTATAAAGATGAAGATGGAACAAGTACGTTAACAAATGACTCAGCATCAGATGCTGATGTCAATATTGCTTGGGCGGTTGCATTAGCTGCACAGAATGTGCTTGATGGCAAATGGGTATCATCGTTATTTATATATCGCGAAGAATCGTTAACATATTGGCAGTTAGTTAAGTATATGAAGCAACAAATACTCCAGTTTGATGGTTATCAACATGCAAGGTTTTTTGAGAAGACCTATAATTGGTTTATGACACCAGGTAATCAGTGGGGTGCATCGGGTGAAGAAGTACTTTACCCAGGCTATTTTATGCCGCAAGCATTTTTAACGTTGTCGTCACCGGTAAAGCTAATTGTCACCTAATAATATAGTCGTCTATATCATAGGTGGAAGCTGAATGGTAGCTATATATTGATCTTTGGTTTCTTCAAGAGATAATTGACAGCCATTTTGCTTAAATAATATGTCACTGATTTGTATTCCAATGCCAGTACTTTCATAATGTATATGAGATTTATCTTTATCAATCTGACTAATGAATATAATCTTAGTGCCTTTTTTATGATGTGTTTGTGTAATCGTAAGCTGTGATGCATATTTAATAGCATTATCAATCAAGTTATTGATAGCTAACTCGATAGCAAAGGGTTGTGCATGAATGGTGAAATTTGTAGAAATCATATTATAAATTTTAAAGTTAGGCGTTTTTTTATGTATTTTTTCAATTAGTTGATAGAGGTTTATATTATCGGCTAAATCAAGAATGCTAGTGCTTTTAGTGTATTGAGAAATTTGGGTAACTTGTTTGTTGATCTCATCAAGTTCATCAAGAATTTTTGCTTTCTCGGGTGTGTCTTGTTGGATTTCGAGCAGTAGTTCTGCTCGTGTAATAGGCGTGCGTATGTTATGTGTTAGCGCGGTGATAATAAAAGATTTTTGTGCGGAGAGCTCTTGTAATCTTTGTGTAATGCGTCTCATGTTTTTTACTGAAGAGAAGAGGAGTTTTGCGCTGGAGAGAAACTTATTCTTTGTGTTAGCTGTATAGCTCCCTGTATAGTATTCAGCTGAGCTAATTAATTGCTGCCAAAGGTGGGCAATGCGTAATGCTGTAATGACGAAATATAAAATAATAAGTGCTAAAATTGCTTCAAAAAATATAATACCCTTAACGATTAGACCAAGGATGGGGGGAGGGAATGAAATATTTAACCATTTATTATGTGTGGATAAATAGATAGAACAGTAGTTCACGATATCTTGATCACGAAAAACTTTGAATATGTGGTCTTTAATATCAGCATAGCTTAATTGATTGCGTTGAAAATGAATTTGATATTGTGATAATGGCTGGTCAGTTAGTCGGTATTGTCCAGAGTTAATCGATAATTCATCGAGTGCTTTGACAAGGGTTGTTTTTTCATTTTTTTGTAGATCAATATTCATAATCCGGTTAGCAACGAAGCTCATTTCTGTAATAATTTGTAAGTTAATTTGTCGCAAATTCTTATAGTAGTTTTGTATAAGCACTATCGTCATTATCAAAATAATTGACATAATAATGAGTGTTATAATTGAGACAATAACGGTTAACATGCCAGAATATTTAGCAATATGTTGGTGAGTGCTTGCTTTAGTCATTGTTATACATCCGATTTGAAAATATAACCGCGACCATGAATGGTTTTGATGCGTTTGGCAGATCGATTTCCTAATTTGTTACGTAAGCGGCTAATATTAATATCAATGGTGCGATCACTGACTGCGTATTTATCTTCATAGAGTGCATTAAGAATTTGCTCGCGAGTGATGACTTTATTGTTATTTTCTAAAAATAAACATAGCATGAGATACTCAAGTTTAGTCAGAGATTGCTCTTCATGGGTTTCTTGATTGATTAAGCATTGCTGTTCACGAGCAAATTGCCAATGATCAATAATTATATTACCTGATGAGTGATCAATTGTTTTATTTTCTTGATGTGTTTGTTGCGCATAGCTTAAAAGACTTTTTATTTTTGATACCAAAATGCGTGGTTTAAATGGCTTAATAATATAATCAACTGCACCGGCTTCAAGACAAACAATTTGATCAAGGTCATCATCAACAGCAGTTAGCATAATAATTGGAATATGGATAGTCGGAGCAATACGCTTACAAAAACTAATACCATCCTCATCTGGCATCATAATATCTAATACAATTAAGTCAATTTTTTGGTTGGATATTAATATTTCAGCCTCTTTGGTATTTTGTGCGCACAGCACATTAAATCCATATTTAGTTAAAACCATTTGAAAATATTCACGCAATTTAAAATCATCATCAACGATAAGTATGTTATCCATGTGTTGTTACTAATAAATTTTTTTATCTAGTATAGATGATTGTTTGCATGTTTTGATAAAAAATAGCCAATGAAAGATATCAACACAAGAATGTCACAACTTTGAAAGATCTTGTTGTTATAGTGACGCTGTGTTTAAAAATATATCTACAAGGTCTCTGTAAAAATGCAATTACTTAATCATGTGAAGAAGGCTCAGCTGTTATCATTAATAGGGTTAGGCTTGTTGTTAGTCGGCTGTGGCGGTGGTGGTGACAGTCGTGATGCTTCGATTACTACGCGCGGTGATTTGGTGGCAGATAATTACACTTTCGAAATTAGATCAAATATTGAGTTGGCGCCAGGCGAATCAGGTAATATTGCTGCTGTAATTAAATCACCATTTGAAGTTGGTTATGAGGTGAAAATTAAGACATCTACATTAATCAATCAGCTTAAAATAATGCTAGATAGTGATTCAAATATAGAAATAAGTTCAGGAAATTGTGGTGAGTATGTTAGTCTTTCTGAATGCAATTTATTGGTGAGGGCATTAGAAAATAAAAAGTCATTTTCTACAAAAGCAGATTACTTTGGATGGTCGATCGAAAGGAGTTTTAGTGCGCAAAAAATTGAGGTTAAGGATGAGAGGTTTTTGTCACATGGTATTGATTTACGTCAGATTGATACGAATTATAAAAGACGTTTAAACAGACAGAATTTCATTGGTATGCTACCTTACCGCGCCATGATTAAACGCAATGATGAGGGCCAAACGCAGCTACACCTAATGGCAAAAGCGTTAGAAGATCATTTCTATATCCACCTGCCTAATAATGACATTACATCTGATCATCTGAGTGATTATATCAGTAATGCATTCTTAAATACCGAATTTAGAACTTGGATATCTGAGTGTCATCTAAGCGTTGTTGATAATGCGGAGCAAAAACAGCAATTATTAGGGGAAAATGCAACAGGAAGTTTAGTTAAAGTGACAACCTCAGATAATAATCGATATTGTCGCTTAAACCTTAATAATATTCAAGGTGAGGTCGTGACTTATTATGATAATGGTAAAGACAAAGAAAGCTTATCCAAGTTTTATTATCATAGTAGTTATAACTTGCCCTTAGACGATAATGATAACGGTGAACATATTGTTAAACCAGTAAGTGAATAATTAAACTTTAATTATTTAGGATTCCTTCTTTTAGGTAAAACTAGGTGAAATAGATGAATTTTATCTTTGATATTGATGGCACGATATGTAATAACGGCAGATATATTGACCCTGTTATTGAAAAAACTATCATAGCGCTATCAATGGAAAAAAGCGTTATCTTTGCGTCAGCACGACCGATTCGAGATATGCTGCCTTTGATGGATCGAGCTTTGCACCAACATTTATTAATCGGCTGTAATGGTGGCGTGTACTACCAGAATGGTAATTTTGGTAAAACACGTCATTTTGATAAAGAGCAAATAGCTCTAGCGCTTCAGTTTCTAACGGAAAATAATGTCCCTTATGTCTTGGATGGTGATTGGTTTTTTTCGATTTCAAAGAAAGCGCATCCTTTTCATGAGTACATTAGATCATTAAGCAATTTCGAAAAAAAGCAAGATCAATTGATTGCTATGGGTGTTGCAAAACTTCTTGTGCTGGATATGTCATTTGCAGATAGTGTCAGAAAATATTTCGAATACAATCAAATAAGTTATAGTCTCAATCAACATAAAGATGGTTTTTTTGATATTACTCCAGATAAAAACAATAAGTTACTTGCCTTAGAGGAATGTGGCATAGATATGTCACAATCAATTTGTTTTGGTAATGATATGAACGATGTTGAGATGCTTGATAAGGCCTTTATATCGGTATTTGTAGGCTCAAGAAATATTTACAAAAATGCCTCGATATACACGGATTTTTGCAATGTTCCCATTGTTATTAATGAATTATTGTTGAACTATTAAAGATGATATTGCAGCTAATAATGAATTTAAACCAGTTGTTTCTCTGCAGTTTCAAGCGCTGATTTTAGGTCAAATAGTGTGGTCATTGCTTCAATTGGGGTGAGTTTGTTAGGATCGAGTGCTTTAAGCTTTTCAATCACCAATTCATAATCATGCGCTATGTCATGATCATGCTTGTCATTATGATCATGGTGAGCTGTGAAACTAAAGTCCAAACTTTGCTGAATAGGCGCGTAAGGATCGCTATCGCGCATCTCCAGTCGCGATAGAATCTTTTTGGCATTCTTTAATACATCATGGGGCACGCCTGCAAGCTTCGCCACTTGAATACCATAGCTTTTAAGTGCGGCGCCTGGTTTGGCTTGATGTAGGAAAATAATCGTATCTTTATATTCTGTTGCCTCAAAGTGGATATTCTCTAAAGTAGGGTACTGTGCAGCTAAGTGAGTCAATTCAAAATAATGTGTGGCAAAAAGTGTATAAGCTTCGATTTTTAACAGCTTTTCAGCGCATGCCATTGCCAGTGCTAAGCCATCAAACGTACTGGTGCCACGTCCAATCTCATCCATTAACACGAGGCTCTTATCCGTTGCATGACGCAAAATATGCGCGCATTCTGTCATCTCCACCATAAAAGTTGAGCGCCCAGAGCTAATATCATCAGATGCACCAATACGTGTGTAAATCGCATCAATATCACCAATTAATGCATTTTGCGCTGGAACGAAGGACCCTAAATGTGCAAGAAATACAATATGCGCAATCTGGCGCATATAGGTAGATTTCCCGCCCATATTGGGTCCGGTAATGATTTGTAAGTGCTTTTGCTGATCCAAGCGATTACTATTAGCAATAAAAGGCGATTTAGATAAAGCTTCAATCACTAAGTGACGCCCGTCTTTGATATCCAAAATCTTATCTTTTGATAATTGCGGACGGTTTAACTTTAAGGTGATCGCACGCTCTGCTAAATTCGTTAAAACGTCAATCTCAGCAATTGCTTTTGCGGTTTGTTGAAGATCTTGATACATCACAAGAATCTGTTCCAAAATATCCTGATATAGACTTTTCTCATAGGCGAGTGCTTTTTCCGCACTGCTTAGAATCTTATCTTCAAAGGATTTAAGCTCAGGTGTGATGTAGCGCTCAGCATTTTTGAGTGTTTGTCGGCGCGTGTAATCAACAGGCAGCTCTACTTTATGCGCTTTCGATATTTCAATATAGTAACCATGCACTTTATTAAAGCTAACCTTTAACGTGTTGATACCAGTGCGTTCACGCTCTTGTTGTTCCAGTTGAATTAAATAATCACCTGCATGCTGACTGATGTTTCGCAATTCATCAAGATGTGCATCAAAACCTTCCTTTATTACACCGCCATCGCGAATGGTGATCGGTGGTTCATCAACTAAAGATGCATTTAAAAGTATCAGAATTTGCGGTAATAACGTTAAATGTTTGGCATGTGTGATAAGCAATGGATCATGCTGATTGTTTTCAATTGTTGCTTTGAGACCAGGTAAAATACTTAGGGTATGTCTCAGCGCAATTAAGTCTTTGGGTTTGGCACTATTTAAAGCAATACGTGAGGCAATGCGCTCGATATCTTGGGTTTGCTTAAGCAAATGTTGAATATCATCAATTGCGGTTTGATTGATTAAATCTTGTATTGCATCTTGGCGGCTATTCAAAATATGATGATCTTTCGTTGGCGATTTAAACCATTGCTTTAATAAGCGATTGCCAAGCGCTGTTTGGCATTTGTTGATAATCGCAAAAAGTGTGTGATTGCCTTTGCCTGAGAGGCTTGTTTCAAGCTCAAGGTTACGTCGACTTGAGGCATCAATATTTAATAAGCTCTCATCAGATTCGATAGTGATATTGTGTAAATGTTTCGGAGTTGCTTTTTGCGTATTCTCCAGATAATTAAGCAAAGCGCCAGCAGCTGATATTGCTAAAGATTTTTTATTGAGCTCATCAGTTAAGGCATTTTGACCAAAGTACTGTTGAATTAATTTTTTAGCACCCATTAATTGAAATTCCCACTCGGGGCGCTTTTGGATAGAGATTTGCTCATTTCTCAGATTAGATTGAACTTCATCGGAGTTGGTCTCACAAATCAGTAACTCTTTAGCCTTTAAGCGATGCACTTGATCGTGAAGTGTGTTCGTTCCACATTTGATTTCAAGCACCTTAAGCTCACCTTGTGTAAACTCCAAATAGGCAATGCCTATACGTGTTTTACTCTCAAAAACTGCCATTAGAATATTGCTATCGTGACTATCGGTAAAGCTTTCTTCAGCGACAGTTGCCGGAGTAATAACACGCACAACTTCACGTGCTACGGGACCTTTGTTATTAACATCACCCACTTGCTCACAAATAGCTACACTTAAACCTTGTTTGACCAAGCGTGATAGATAATTCTCAGCAGCGTGATAAGGTACACCTGCCATAGCAATGGGTTCACCATTTGATTTGCCGCGTGTTGTAAGGCTGATATCCAGAAGTTTAGCGGCTTTGTGCGCATCGTCATAAAATAACTCATAAAAGTCACCCATGCGATAAAATAAAAGCGTCTCAGGGTATTGAGATTTAATCGTTAAATATTGCTGCATCATCGGTGTGTGCGTGCTTTCAGTCGACATGGCGTAGTTATCTAAAAATATCAATGCTGAGTATTGTACATGATAGAGTGACGACTTTTAATGGCTATTTTAACAAAACGTTTTAACTTGTGCCCATAGCATTGTCGTTTAAAAATCATTAGAATGTGGGCGTCAATAATAAAACAGATGATGATTTATAAAAGTTAATGAAAAGATGTTTAATTGTGAAAACATCATCTCTAGGTGATGTGCTGCATACGCTACCAGCGTTAACAGAAGCCAAAAAGCAAATGCCTGAGATTGAGTTTGACTGGGTGGTTGAAAAGGCTTTTGCTGAGATCCCTAAGTGGCATCAGGCCGTTAATGAAGTGCTTGAAGTAGAAGTGCGTAAATGGCGTAAGAATATATTTAAATACTTTGCTGAAATTCGTGCGTTTAAAAAGAAACTTAAGTCAAAGCGTTATGACTATATTATCGATGCGCAAGGATTGTTGAAAAGTGCTTGGATTACCAAGGGTGCCAAAGGTGTCAAATATGGCTTAGATAAGCACTCAGCGCGCGAACCTGCCGCAAGCTTTTTTTATCAGCATAAAATTGCGGTAGCCAAAGGGAGCCACGCGATTTTGCGAGTTAAAGAACTATTTTCCAAGGTGTTTAATTATACGGCTTCAGATGAAATTGACTATGGCATTTCTTATCAATGGCATAAACAAAGCACGCATAAACAAGTGGTTTTCTTACATGCCACAACGTGGGCAAGCAAGCATTGGTCACTCGCGCATTGGCAGCAATTAGCGAGGTTATTAGTCGATGATGGTATTAAAGTGCTCTTACCATGGGGCAATGATGATGAAAAGCGTCAAGCGCATGAGATTGCACAGAATCATCAAAATGCAGTGGTTCTTGATAAAATGAGCTTGACGCAATTAGCGGAGCTTTTTAGTCAAAGTGACGCCGTTGTGTCTGTTGACACCGGATTATCGCATTTGGCAGCAGCTTGTAATGCGCCTGTAATTGGCATGTATGGCTCGACATCCGCCAAGCTAACAGGTGCTATTGGTAAACAAGTGACACATGTGTCATCGAAGTTAACCTGCTCGCCTTGTTTAAAGAAAGTTTGCCCGATTACCAAAGATGTTTTTGCACCATGCGAGGTGGCAATCTCTGCGGAATCAATTTATGAGCGCCTAAATGCGTGGTTGAAGTCAGATTCGTTGGCATAGTTTACTTACTGACGTTGTATACCCATAGATAATGGCTACTCATTTGCCTGTTTTATTTGTGTTTTTATTTACGTATATTAGACTTTGATCATGTGGTTTATCGGCGGTATAGATATCCGTTAGCATAAGAACAATAAACAGGTAGTCATCATAAATTATGGATAAAATTATATTAGGTGTGCATGGGCTATTAAATAAAAATGCCAAAGAAATCATCCAGACATGGTGGAAGTCTGCTATTGAGGAAGGACTTGAGAAAACCTGTGGTTATGATGAAGGTATAAATTTTCAAATGGTCTATTGGGCGGATCTTTTGCATAAATATCCATTGCATAATGATGAGGCGTATTATTTTGATGAGTTATACGATGATGAGCCTTACTATTATTTAGAAAAAGAAAATTTCCCACGTTATGCGGACTCATTAATCAAAAGAATGGGCTTGCTTGGTCAAAATGCAGTACGTAAATGCGTTAACTTAATTCAGCAATATGACCCAGTATCTTTTTGGGCAGCCAATAAATTATTTCGCGATATGGCGTATTACTATAATGACGAGGTTGAGATTTATGATCGCAAAGGGCAAAAAAGATCATTACGTAAAATTTTGATGCGTGAGCTGATCGATGCGTTAAGCGTGCATGCTAAAGAGTGTAAAGAAATTATTGTTATTGGGCATTCAATGGGGTCTATTATTTGCTATGATGTGTTGCGCAATATCCGTTCATTTTTGCCTGATATTAATATTAAATGCTTTATCACGATGGGATCACCTTTAACTTATGCGATCACCTACAAACATCCTTTTTTAGAACTTACAGATGGTCATTTTAGAAATAAGCCACGCACCCCAAGTGCCGTGCAGTCATGGTATAACTTCTCTGATCCACGTGATGTCGCATGTTATCGGCTGAAACTGGGACCACTTTATGGTCCCAATCATCAAGGTGTGCAAGTAGTTGATCAACTAGTGTTTAGTGATTATGGAATTTTTAATAAAAAGCTTGGCAAATATCATCATAATCCCCATAAATCCTATGGCTATCTGCGTTGTCCTGAATTCTCAGAGCTTATTTATAAGTGTTTAGATAAAAGTTAGCTGCTATGCCCGAAGTGGGTAATCAGGGGATGATTTATAAAAAATCAGGGCAAAATAGCCTACTCATCCCCAAACAATCGTGTTACTTTTATTGATTACCTATTACTTAAGCAAAGAACCTTTATTTATGTCTACTTACGAGCAGTTACAATCGCTATTGAAAATGCATATTTTACTTCTTGATGGCGCGATGGGCACGATGATTCAAGCCTATGATTTAACTGAAATGGACTATAGAGGACGAATGTTTAAGGAGGTGACATCAGAGCAAAAGGGCAATAATGACTTATTGAACTTAACGCAACCTGAGATTATTCAAACGATTCATGAAAAGTACTTGGCAGCTGGCGCTGATATTATTGAAACCAATACCTTTAATAGTACGTCTATTTCTATGGCGGATTACGCGCTTGAAGATCATGTCTATGAGATTGCTAAAGCCGGTGCCGAAATCGCTAAAAGGGCGACGCTAAAATATACGACAACAGATAAGCCGCGTTTTGTTGCCGGTGTGTTAGGTCCCACAAATCGTACCTTATCCATCTCGCCAGATGTCAGTGATCCAGGCTTTAGAAACATTACTTTTATGCAATTGGTGAGCTCCTATCAAGAGAACTTGCGTGGCGTGATCGATGGGGGCTCTGATATTATCTTGGTTGAAACGATCTTTGATACTTTAAATGCAAAAGCGGCGATTTATGCAATTGAAGATTATTTTGAAAAGCATAATGTATCGATGCCTGTGATGTTGTCAGGAACGATTACCGATCAAAGTGGGCGCACCTTATCAGGGCAAACGGTTGATGCTTTTTACTATAGCCTAAAGCATGCCAAAGCCTTATCGATTGGGCTTAATTGTGCTTTGGGTGCGGATGATTTATATCCACATATTGAGGCTTTGGCCAAGACTGCCGAGGGGTTTGTTAGCATGCATCCAAATGCGGGATTGCCTAATGCTTTTGGTGGTTATGATGAAACCCCTGAGATTATGGCAGATAAACTTAAACCATTTATTGAGCATCATCTGGTTAATATCCTAGGCGGGTGCTGTGGCACAACACCTGAGCATATTGAAGCGATGGCAAAGCTTATTGAAAATGTAGCGCCAAGAGCGATTAAACCAAAAGCTAAAACACTCTGTTTATCAGGTTTAGAAAGTTTAGTGGTGACACCAGAGAGTAATTTTATCAATATCGGTGAGCGTACCAATGTCTCAGGATCATTAAAGTTTGCCAAACTCATTCGTGATCAAGACTTTGAAGCAGCCCTTCATGTCGCACAAGAGCAAGTTGAAAATGGTGCGCAAATCGTTGATGTCAATATGGATGATGGCATGCTAGATGCTAGAGCTTGCATGGAGCGCTTTTTAAAGCTTATTGCCACTGAACCTGATATCTCCAAAGTACCGATGATGATTGATTCCTCCAAATGGGAGGTGATTGAAACGGGTTTACAACAGATTCAAGGCAAAGGTGTGATTAACTCCATTAGTCTTAAGGAAGGAGAAGACGAATTTATCAAGCATGCTAAGCTTGCGCTTCGTTACGGGGCTGCGATTGTTGTGATGGCATTTGATGAACAAGGACAAGCGGACACTTTACAAAAGAGAGTAGATATTTGCCAACGAGCCTATGATCTTTTGGTTGAGAAGATTGGATTTCCGCCCGAGGATATTATTTTTGATCCGAATATCTTTGCCGTTGCCACAGGTATTGAGGCGCATCATAGTTATGGTATTGACTTTATTGAAGCAACAAGAGAAATCAAAAAGCGCTGCCCACATGCGCGCATCTCTGGAGGGGTTAGTAATGTCTCGTTTTCTTTTCGTGGCAATAATTTGGTGCGTGAAGCCATTCATTCGATCTTCTTATATCATGCGATTAAAGCCGGTATGGATATGGGAATTGTTAACGCTGGACAAATTACGATTTATGAAGATATTGATCCCAAACTTAAACAATTGATTGAAGAGGTGATTTTAAACACACGTAAAGCGGCAGCTGATGAGCTTGTTGAATATGCGCAAACCTTATCTGGCACAAAAACAGACAAAAAAGAAGATCTTTCTTGGCGCAAGCAACCGGTGACTGAGCGTTTAAGCTATGCCTTAGTGAAGGGTATTAATCAATATATTATCGAAGATACTGAAGCAGCAAGAGTGGAGCTTGGTAATCCCCTAAGTGTGATTGAAGGTCCTTTGATGCAGGGGATGGATACTGTTGGTGATTTGTTTGGCTCGGGTAAAATGTTTCTGCCACAAGTCGTCAAATCAGCACGTGTCATGAAGCAGGCAGTTGCTTATCTTGAGCCATTTTTGCAACAAGAGAAATCCCAAGCACAAAAAGCCAAAGGTAAAATCGTGCTCGCCACGGTTAAGGGCGATGTGCATGATATCGGTAAGAATATTGTGGGAGTGGTGCTGCAATGTAATAATTATGAAGTCATTGACTTGGGTGTGATGACGCCCTATCAGAAAATCATTGAAACTGCCAAAAAAGAAAATGCCGATATGATTGGTTTAAGTGGTCTTATTACGCCGTCACTGGATGAGATGATTACCGTTGCCAGTGAGATGAAGGCGCAAAATGTCCATTTGCCCCTTTTAATCGGTGGTGCCACCACATCAAAGATCCATACTGCGATGAAGATATTACCAAAACATGACTTGCCAACGGTGCATGTATTAGATGCATCGCGCGCGGTGTCAACGATGGCAAACCTTTTAGGAGATAATAAAGAGAGTTATTATCAGAAGATCAAAACTGAATATGAGCATCTGGTCGCGCATTACCAAAAGAGCAAACAAGCGCGCGAAATTTATGCCTATGAGAAATGTAATAACCAAAATTTAAAATTGGTATTTGATCAACAGACGATTCAAAAGCCTAAGCAGTTGGGTCGATTTGTATTAACAGATTATCCATTGCAAAGGCTTGTTGATCGGATTGACTGGAGTCCATTTTTCCATGCTTGGGAGCTAAAAGGCAGTTATCCTAAGATTTTGCATGATCCGCACAAAGGGCAAGAAGCGCAGAAACTTTTTAGTGATGCTAAAGAGATGCTAAAGCAAATTATTGATGAGAAGTGGCTTAAAGCTAATGCCGTATATGGCTTGTATCATGCCAATAGTGTTGATAATGATGTTGAAGTGTATGATATAAATGGTTCAACCTTGGCAAAATTTCAGACCTTGCGTCAGCAAACGGGTAATCCAAATAAGGCATTTGTCGCGTTAAGTGATTATATCGCACCAAAAGCTCTTAAGATCGATGACTATATTGGTGCGTTTGCTGTTACCACAGGGATTGAAACCTCTGATCAACTTAAAACATTTGAGAAAAATCATGACCAGTACAATGCGATTATGTTTAAAGTGTTAGCCGATCGCTTGGCTGAGAGCTTTGCTGAGCATTTACATGAGCGCATTCGTAAAGATTTTTGGGGGTATGCTACAGATGAGTCTTTTGATAATGAGGCATTAATCAAAGGTAAATATCGTGGCATTCGTCCAGCATTTGGCTATCCGGCTTGTCCAGATCACACCGAAAAAGAGACGCTATTTAAGTTATTAAACGCGCCTGAAATGGGGATGCATTTGACTGAGTCGATGGCAGTAACACCTGCGGCAAGTGTTAGTGGGCTTTATTTTGCGCATCCTGAGAGTAAGTATTTTGGTGTAGGTAAAATTGCTGAAGATCAGCTTCAAGATTATGCCAAGCGTAAAGGCATGAGTATATCAGAAGCTGAGAAATGGCTGCGTCCTAATTTATTTTGAGATGCTAAGATTAAACTCGCCTAATCCCCAAAAACCATCTTTACCGGTGACAGCTTTGTCACTATCTAATGCCATAAAGCCTTTGATGGTGCGCACGACAAGCCAGATTACCCACCAGATATACAAAAGATAACCGATGATAATAAAAGCTAAAACAATCGATAAGATCAGATAAATAAGACCATACCAGAAGGTTTTAATCTGAAAATCAAAATGCGTCTTAAGGGCAGGTGACACATCATGTTCATTTCTTTTGACATACGCCATGATTAACCCGATTAGCGCGGTAATACCGGTAAATAGACCGACGATATAGAGGATGTAGATAATTTTGGCATAGGTTTCGTTTTTCATAGATGTCTTTGTTTCCTTTAATGTATGTAATCAATAAGAATTAAGTTGAGTTTTAATTATTCCTCTTATTCGCGCAGCGTGAGCTGCACGACCTCTCCCGCAGGGGGAGGTGAGAAATAGCGTAACTTATTTCTTCATCATTACTAATATTGTTGATGACAGCTTGCCTTAAGCTTGCTAAATCTGCAAGCGTGTCAGTGTGGGGTGGCTATAATTAATGATGGACATCGGCAATGAAATCGCTGAAGATAGCAAACATAATTAGCATGCCTAAATGTTTCATGAATTTACAGCAACTTGCGACACAAAGTGGATTGTCGATTAAAGCCACTGAGAATATTGTTTCACTGTTAAGCGAAGGGGCAACCATTCCCTTTATAGCGCGTTATCGCAAAGAGATGACAGGTGGGGCGAGTGATACAGAGCTTAGAAATTTTTATGAGTATTATCAGTATTTACAGAAATTTGACACGCGCAAAGAAGAAATTATTCATACCTTAACCGAGCGTGGTGTTTATGACGAGTCATTAAAAAAAGCGCTTAATGAAGCCAATACATTAAATGATTTAGAAGATATTTATCAACCCTTTAAGCAAAAACGTAATACGCGAGCGCAAGTAGCGATTGAGAAAGGACTGCAGCCGTTAGCAGATATTCTACTTAAAGCCTATGATAGTGAGGCTGCATTTTATGATCGTGCTAAATCATTTGTCAAAAATGGTATAAAAACCGTTGATGAAGCAGTGCAAGGTGCGATGGATATTGTCGCTGAAATTTATGCTGATAATGCCAAAGAGCGCGCCTATGTCCGTGATCAGGTATCGCGTTTTGGTAGCTTACAGGTTAAAGCGACCAAAACATGCAATGCCCAAGGTAACTTTGCGCAGTTTGATCAATATCAATCCAATGTTAATAAAATACCTGGGCATCGCTTGTTAGCGATTTTTCGTGGTGTGACTGAGAAAGAGCTAAGCATTAAGATTGAAATAGATCATGAACGCTATAAAGAAACGATCACACGCTTTAAACTGCCAAGACATGCTGCGGGTGTGTCAGCATTGTTGATAGAGGCTTATTATGATGGCTACAAGCGATTGTTATATCCATCAATTGAACGTGAGGTAATCAATACGCTAAAAGAGAAAGCAGAAAGCTCAGCAATACATGTTTTTGCTGATAACTTGAGCCATTTACTGATGATGCCACCGGTTAAGGCGCATGCCGTGTTAGGTGTTGATCCTGGCTTTAAAACGGGTGCTAAATTAGCAGTCATTGATGAAAAAGGTATGTATTTGGCAGAAGCGGTTATATATCCAGCACCGCCGCATAACAAAACAATAGAAGCTAAAAAGATCGTCAATGACCTAGTCAAAAAATACCAAATTGATACTGTGGCAATTGGTAATGGTACGGCATCGCGTGAGTTACAAGATTTCTTTGCTGATTATAATAAACAAACAGAACATAAACTTCGCTATACCGTTGTCTCTGAAGCAGGCGCTTCGGTGTATTCAGCTTCTGAAGTGGCGGAAGAGGAGTATCCACAGTTAGATGTTACGGTAAGAGGGGCTATTTCGATCGCGCAACGCTTACAAAATCCGATGGCAGCATTGGTGAAAATTGATCCTAAAGCCCTAGGTGTCGGTCAATATCAGCATGATGTCGATCAAAAGAAATTGGTACAAAAATTAAGTGATGTTACCGAAGCGGTTGTCAATAATGTCGGTGTTAATTTAAATACCGCCTCAGCGCAGCTATTGGCATATGTTTCGGGCTTAAGTCCACGTTTAGCAAAAGAAGTCGTAGCATATCGCAATAAAGTGGGTGGCTTTAAAAATATAGCGGAGCTTAAGAAAGTCAAGGGCTTGGGCGATAAAGCCTTTGAGCAGTGCTCAGGCTTTATGCGTATTCCTGAGGCACATGATCTTTTAGATAATACCGGTGTGCATCCTGAGCATTATGCGATTGCTAGAGGACTATTAACAAAATCAAATGACGAGCTAAAGCAGATCGATATTGTAAGTTTTGCCAAAATGTATAAGATTGGCGAGCCAACCTTAAGAGATATTATTAAAGAACTGCAAAAGCCTGGGTTTGATCCACGTGATGAATTGCCTGAAGTAAGCTTTAGTGCTGAAGCCTTGGATATAGATTCGCTTAAAGTCGGCATGATGGTCTCAGGTGTTGTGCGCAATATCACAGACTTTGGGGTTTTTGTCGATATAGGCTTAAAAAATGATGGTATGATTCATATTTCTAAATTAAGTACTAAGCGCGTCAGTCATCCCAACGAAGTGGTGAGTTTGAATGAGCAATTGCCACAGATTAAAGTCATTAGTATTGACCTTGAACGCCAGCGAGTTGGGTTGAGTCTTGTCGGCTAATATAAAAAATATAAAGAATATAAAAAATAAATGATTTAGAAATTATGAGTAACAGTAGAATAACGCGCTTATTGCACCTTGAGAATGATGACGCATATCACGCGATGAGCATGCCTATTTATCAAGTAAGTACCTTTGATCAACACAATAGTAATGCATTTGAATATTCACGGGTGCAAAATCCAACACGTCGCTATCTAGAAGCGCAACTGGCTATTTTGGATGAAGCGCATGCGGCATTTGCGGTGAGCAGTGGTTTGTCAGCACTTAATATTGTCTTAAGCATGTTAAAAGCAGGTGATGTGCTTATTGTCGGTTGTGATTTTTACGCAGGATTATCGTTTATCTTAGAAGAGATGTGTCAGGAACGTGGCATTGTGATTAGGCAGATTGATTTACAAGAGCCTGATCATTTGGTTAAAGCAATAAGTGCAAAAACCAAGATGGTGTTATGCGAGACAGTGTCTAATCCGTTACAGAAAATAACACCTATTGCTGATTTAGCTAAGATCACGCAAGCGTGCAATATTTGCTTAGTGGTTGACAATTCATTGATGTCATCATACGGTTTTATGCCGCTTAAGTTTGGTGCGGATATTGCTTTGCAATCATCTACTAAGTATCTCGTAGGGCACGCTGATGTTACCTCAGGCGTGATTGCGACTAATACACGGTTTAAAGAAAAGATTGCGAAGATTATTCGCCAAACAGGTTATGCATTAGATCCATTTCAAGCGTGGCTATTATCCAGAAGCTTAAAAACAGTGCATCTGCGTATGGCTGAGATTACTAAAAATTCAGCAGCTGTTTATACACTATTAAAAGCAAGTAAATGCTTTAAAAATATTTATTATGTTGGTGATTTGACTCAAAAGCATGCGCATTGGCTTAGCGAAAACTGTGAGTCTTTAGGTGGGCTTTTAGCGGTTGAATGTGTTGATCAAGCGCAGTTTGAGCGGTTTTATCAGAAATTAAAATCCTATTTTCCAAAAACAGTGAGTTTTGGTGCGGTACACTCCTCTTTGAGTCATCCAGCAAGCATGTCACATAAAGATGTTCAAAAACTGCAACAAATTCAATTACAAGTTTCACCATGGTTGTTAAGATTATCCATCGGTTGTGAGGTGTTAGCGGATACACTCACGATATTTCAGGAGTTTATCGATGAATATAATCAAACAGCAAAAGCAGAAAAAGCAGAAAAAACAGAAAATACAGAAGAAAAGCAAGGTTGCAAGAAAAGCATCAACCAATATTAAAGTCATATCATCACTTATTTTAGGCATTAGTCTAGCTGGTTTGTTAAGTGCTTGTGCGCCAGTTGTGATCGCCGGCGCTGGAGCTGCTGTTGTTGGAAGCAATGTTGCCGGCAGTAGTGTCGATGGTAAAACCAATGCCTCGGATAAATCAATTCAATTTAAAGCGATTTCATTATTAAATGATTATCCCGCACTGAAAGGCAACTCCAATGTTGAGCCAGTAGTCTTTAACCATATTATGCTGCTATTGGGGCAAGTCCCAAGTGAGATGCTTAAAACGGAGCTTGCTAATCGCATGGCTAAAATCCCTGGTGTTAAGGTGGTCTATAATCAGCTAACTATCGGTGATCCAGTCGATATCGGGGATTATTTGTCGGATAGTTGGATTACCTCTAAAGTCATTTCATCGATGGTTTCAAGTGGCGTCAATAGCCTGAAGTTTAAAGTGGTCACTGAGAAAGGTGTGGTATATCTTATGGGTGTAGTCACCCAGAAAGAGGGTAATCAAGCATCGAGTATTGCCGCAAATGTTTCTGGAGTTAAGAAAGTCATTGAAGTGTATGATTATGTGTCGTATCCAGTTGAAGCACCAAAAGTAGAACAGCAAAGAATAGAGCAAAAATAATGGGTAGTCTAACGCAAGAAGAATCAAAAAGAATGAAGTATGATTATGCTGTGTTTATCGGGCGATTTCAGCCGTTTCATGTTGGACACCTGCATAATATACGTTACGGATTGTTGCATGCAGAAAAAGTTATTATTTTAATTGGTTCAGCTTTTAGGGCGCCAAGTATAAAAAACCCTTTCTCTTATGAAGATAGACGCGCAATGATTTTATCTGATTTAAAAGCTTCGGATATTGATCTGGAGCGTATTATTATCGAACCGGTTAGTGATTGGTTTTATAACGAAGCAGGTTGGCGCAATGAAGCGCAAGAGCGAGTTGAGAAGTACGCAGATAAAGACAGTCATATCGCGATTATAGGGCATCAAAAAGACGCTAGTAGTTATTATTTGAAATGCTTTCCAGCATGGCAGCATATTGATGTCACTAATTTTGATGACTTTAATGCAACAGACTTTCGTGTGAAGTTCTTTAAAGATCATGTGCTGGATTCAGATTATCTTATTGACAATGAGGATGACAAAGGCAGTTTAAAAACCTTGCAAAGTTATATGCAAACAGCCAGTTATCAAGCATTGTGTGATGAGTTTGATTATATTGAGAATTACAAAGCATCTTGGCAAGATGCGCCATTTAAGCCTGTTTTTGTCACTACTGATGCAATGGTGCTGTGCAACAAGCATTTATTGCTTATTCAAAGAAAGCAGGCACCGGGCAAAAATCTATGGGCATTGCCTGGTGGTTTTCTAGATCAAGATGAGCGTATTATTGATGGTATTTTGCGTGAACTAGAAGAGGAAACAACGCTGTCCATCATGCCAGAAGAAATACCTCAAACACTGATAGCGCAAGAGGTTTTTGATCATCCGGATCGCTCATTACGCGGGCGTGTTATCACGCATTTAGGGTTGATTACTCTGCCACAAAAAGAGCTGCCGCAGGTTACTGCTCAGGATGATGCCAAGGCAGCAAAATGGGTTAAGCTGGATGATGTACTTGAGAAAATGTCCGATTGCCTTATGGATGATCACTATCAGATTATTAAGTTTATGACATCTAAATATAAGCTGATCACCTAATTTTTGTGCGATATTGTTGTTTTTTAGGTCAGTTATTTTATTTTTTGGAATCTCTTACTAGACTCAAATATGACTAAAATGTGTTTGAACCTAAAGGAGATTAGTTATGAAAAAGCTATTATCAATTATCGTTGTTGGAATGTTTTTAAGTGGTAATATGGCGATTGCAGCTGGTACAGATTTTCCAGCTAACTCAGTCATGGGCAATAAAATGATGAATAAAGACTTCAAGTCACCATCTGTTCAGCGCCAGAATGCGACCGTGTATTTTCAAGAGACTGATCTATAAACTATAATACCCCAAGAAATTTAAACAGTATCTTTTGAAATTCATTTCCGATATATTGTTGAAAGTGAAATGAACAGAGGGCGTATTTATGAGCACAAAAAGGACAACTTACTCATCCGAGTTTAAGGTCAAAGTTGTATTGGAATTATTGGCAAATGAGCTTACGTTAGCAGAGCTTGCTAGCAAGCATAATATAACGACAAAAAACATCCAAAACTGGAAGAAAATCTTCTTGGATAATGCCGTTATTGCTATGGAGCCAGCCAAGGCGGTTAAAGAGTACAAATCTGAAAATGATAAGCTTCAACATGAGGTGGATAAGTATGCCAAGAAAGTTGGTCAACTTACGATTGAAAGGGATTGGCTTGAGGGAAAGCTCGCAAGCTTGGACTTATCAACTAAAAAATCTATGGTGGAGTCCAAGCTAGAAAATATTTCCATAGTTAAGCAATGCCAATTATTAGGTATAAATCGAGGCAACTGCTATTACACGCCTAAAATCAATAAGGAAGCACTTAAAATTAAAGCGCATATCCAGAAAATCCATGAAGAAATCCCTATTTATGGTGCGCTGAAGGTTCATCAGCAATTACTTGAGGATGGATTTAGTGTCAGCGTGAATACGGTGCAGAAATACCGTCAGGAAATGGGCTTAAAAGCGGTGTTGGCTGTCAGGTTTCCTAATTTGTCCGAGCCTTGTAAACAGCATGTTAAATACACTTATAAACTGCGTGGTATTAATATTTGTCGCGTTAACCAAGTGTGGTCTACTGATATCACGTATGTGAAGCTTAAGGGTGGTATGGTTTATCTTGCTGCGATAATTGATTGGTATTCAAAAGCCGTATTAAGTTGGCGTATATCGAATACGATGGATAGTAGCCTGGTAATGAGTGTTTTGCATGAAGCCCTTGATCGCTTTGGCAACCCTGAGATTTTTAACACTGACCAAGGCAGTCAATATACCTCGCATATACATACTGAGGCATTATCCAGTAGAGGTATTACTATCTCAATGGATGGTAAAGGGCGAGCTACTGATAACATTTGTATTGAGCGTTTTTGGCGCAGTGCAAAATGCGAGCGAATTTATCTTAATGAATATGGTTCTTTGCCTGAGCTTAGGTCTGATCTTGCTGATTATATTGATTTTTATAATCACCGTAGATTTCATGAGAGCTTGGGATACAAAAAACCAATGAATGTGTACAAAGAAGGTGCTATTGACTTTAAAAGTCAGGTGCAAAAAACATTGCAGGTTGCATGACATGTATAGGAATAAGAATTTTTAAAAAACTGTATTGACACTTTGGGGTAGAATACTGGGTGGATTTTTGCATGATAAGAATGCACAGTCAAAAATCTGGCCGATTGGGGAATCAAAAAGGCAACATGTATCCAGTATGGTTTATGACTTAGCTGTTCCGGTAAAGATTGAAACTTTAAGGCAAGGTAGTCCACATAAACTTGTCTTGACCAAAGATGATGAACTTTATGCAATATCACTTAAGCGACACCAAAAAATCAGTGGTGCTTTAGCACAATTATGTTTGGATTTTAATATTAAGGAAGATGCCATTTAATGCATGAAGATAAATTACTAAGCATAAGGTGCTTAAGCGATGAGATTATCCGAACGAATGAAAAGGATTCTAAAAAAAGCCGTTTCTCAAAGCTTTGGCGAAGTGCCTGTATACTTGTTTGGCAGTCGTGCTGATGATGACTTAAGCGGTGGTGATATTGATTTAGCCATTGATGTTGAAATGGATAAAGAGCAATTTTGGCAATGTAAAGTGCAATTTAAAACAGCGCTTTTGCAAATGGGTTTTGATCAAATTGAAGTGGATGTTGTCGATGTACTTTCATATTGGCAAGACTATGCGTATGATTTGGGTGTAAACAAACAAACGGTACAAATGATCCAGAAGAAGTTCAATGACGTTTATGCACAGAATCGTCAGTTGCTGGAGTAAACTTGATTGTGAATTGTGAATTGTGAATTGTGAATTGTGAATTGTGAATTAAAAATTAAGCATTGAAAATTAAAAATTATACAGGTTGAGGCAAATATGAAAAGACTTCCTATTGGTATCTCAAGTGATGAATATATTAAGTTTGTGATGCTAACTGGCGTTTCAAAGTTTAGCAAAGTCAGCTTGTTTAGTGACTTAAATAACCTAAAAGATATTACTTTAGATGCTAAATATGCTTATATTTGATATGGTTATACGCAATTAGAGCTTGAAGTATCTTTTAAAGCGCATTTAGATCAGGGTGGTGTTGACAGAAAGCTGTTAAGAAGTTGGTATAATGGTTATAACTTCGCAGGAAGTGACAAGCAGAAAGTTTATAATCCCTTTGATATTTTACTGTTTATTGATGAAGGCTATCATTACCAAAACTACTGGTTTGAAACGGCAACACCGATTTTTTTAATTAAAATGATTTTGAAAGCTTATTTCAGATCTTTAGCAGTCACTTTGCTTCTATCCCTAATGATTGGTATCGTAATAACGGTATTGAGCGGTACGAAGGGTCATCTCGGGAAAACGAAGAGTACTGCTCTTCGCCGAGTGACGCCCGGAGCACGGAGCTAAGGACCGGAATACAAGTTTAGAGGTTTTTGGTGCCGGTAGTATTTATCTTCTGAACTTTCCCGAATTTTGTAAGAATTTGCTATGGATGAGCTGCAGACCAAAGTTTATCCCTATATCTTAGGGTTGCTAAAAAACAGGAGCAACTCATCGATGGATACCTTACAACCTTTACTTAATCACTTGCAAGCACTTTTTAAAAGAAGCACTCAAAAAGGACGGCTTTTTAGTGCAGTGATTTTAGCAATGATTATACCTATCGGTTCTGGTATCAGTAGTCAAATTTATCGTAAACTCGTTCAGATAATAGGTTACTCACTTAGCAGAACACGCTTTTATCGCTTTATGGCAAGTAAATGCTTTAACTGGGATGTGATTTGGAAAGCTATATTCAAACTGATTCCATTACCATTGACTGATGGACGCCTTATCATAGCCTTAGATGACTCTACCACGCCTAAAAGCGGTAAGGAAATATTTGGTTGTGAGCATTTCTTTGATCATGCAGCCAAGCACAATCAAAGTAAATACCCTTGGTCACAGTGCTTTGTTCAACTGGGGCTCTTAAAGTTCATTCATACCCGTTGGGCATTTTTGCCATTGTTGACGCGATTTTATCACTCTAGCAACAAAGCAGCGGCTGAGTGTTTTAACAGTAAAATTACACTGGCCTGCCAAATGATTCTTAAGCTTAGCACCTGGACAAAATCCCCCATTCTTATTGTGACTGATTCATGGTTTGGTAATGGTAAATTGTACAACCCGTTAAAAGATCAACTAGGTAATCGAGTCCATATCCTCACCATGTTACGCAAAAACAGTGTTTTATACGGTTTTCCTGAGGTTATCGAAGGTAAAACATGTGGGCGTCCTGCAAAATATGGTGCCAAAGCAGGTTCTGTTAGGGATTTGGCAAATGAATATAAAGCTAAAGCCCAAAAAGTCACAAGCTTTGTTTATGGTAAAAAGCGTGACATGCTTGTCTACGAGAAAAACTTCATGTCTAAAGCTTTTAAATGCCCGATAAAAGTTGTCTTTGCCTATTACAAAAATCACTTCGTTGCTTTAGCAACAACAGACTTAAGCTTAAGCGTAACGCAGATATTGGAGTACTATAGCGCACGGTGGAAGATCGAGTCTGGTTTCAAAGAGCTCAAACATGACATCGGCAGCCAAAAAGCCCAAGTAAGATTGGAGCATTCGGTGATAAACCACTTGAATATGTGCATGCTTGCCATTACGATTATTTGGATCGCTGTCATGCATCTTCCAAGTGATGCAGTCAATGAGCTAACACATAATGGCACTAAGCCGCAATACACCTTTTCTGCGGCACGAAAGTTGTTGATAAAGCGTCAGAATAAACTCAGGGTTTGTCAAAATGGTGAATCTGAGCTAAAAAATCATAGAAATTCATGGATTCAAATGATTATTGGGCTTGCCGCTTAACAAAACTTGGGAAAGTTCAGTTTATCTTTTTGGCAGTAGAGTTGACGATGATAAAAGAGGCGGTGACATTGATTTATAGATTGTGCCTAATGACGTGCTGTCGCGAGATCAATTGCTTGAGAAGAAAATAGATTTCTTGGTTAGCGTGAAAAACTTGATAGGTGAGCAGAAAATAGATGTTATTATTGCCACGAATGAAAATAGGTTGATTGAGCAAGAAGCATTAACTAAAGGTGTTAAGCTATGAGTGGCGATAATATATCAAATACATTTCAAGAAAAAATATATGAATGCAATAATTTATGAAAGCGTGTGCGCGTTTTGCAGGGTGAGGCTTGATGTTGAATTAAAAATTGAGAATTAAAAACTAAAAATTAAAAATTGAGAATTACTGCAATATCTTATAAGATTAGCGACGGTTTTCAAGTGAAGAACTTATGAGTTTCAAAGTGAACATTGGACATGAGATAAAGTGGATAGAAAGATTTCGGTTGTTGCTTGTTTGACGCATACTTCTAGTGATGATGTGTGTTAGATGAAAAAATTTAAATATTATTTTTTTGGCATCATGGATGCAAAAGATAAAAAAGCCTTCTGGCGATATGTTATGGTGCTCTTTTTAGGTAGTGTTTTTGCTGTTTTAGGAATTGGCGCTGTAATACCTTTTATCAATGTATTGATTCAACCTGAGAAAGTGATGTCTTATCAAATTTTTGATGGATGGGGTTATAACCATATAATCATTATCTTAACAGTAGTTTTGATTATTGCATTTGCCGTTAAAAACTTAGTAGCATTATGGTTGCTTAATTATCAATCTAAATTCTTATTTGGTTTGATGGCAAAGATACAAGGTAAACTTTTTACTGGTTATATGGCATTGCCCTATGAATATCATTTGAATCGCAGTACGCCTGATTTGATTAAAAATGTTAATAATGAAACGACAATGTTGTCTAATTATGTTGTGGCACCCTTTGGCTCGTTTTTGACTGAACTTTTATCCTCAATATTCGTGCTTGTTGTTTTATTTTGGATTAATCCAGTTTTTACCATATTGGTTGCAATATTTTTAGTTTTAGGTGTAACACTCTTTATGCGGCTTATTAAAGTTAAAATAGAGCACTACTCAAATGTGCGCTCTGAAGCGTGGTCTTCAATGACGGAGAATGTTTTAGCTGGACTTTCGGGTATCAAAGAATCAAAGTTATACCATTGTGAGAAAACGTTTTTAGATGCGTTTAAAAAAGATGCTGTTCAACTTAAGTCATCCAGTGCCTTTCAGCTAACATTTCAACAAGCGCCAAGAATGCTGATTGAGTTTATTGGTTTAACAGTGGTGATGTGTGTGTTGTGTGGCTTCGTTTTGGTTGGCAACACGCCACAGAGTATGTTTGTGCTTTTGGGAGTTTTTGGTGTTGCCGCTGCACAACTTCTACCAAGTTTAAACCGGTTAACTCAAGCGATGGTTCAAATAAAATATGGGATGCCAGCGTTAGAAGGGATATATAATGAGTTGCACCAAGTTAAGTCTAATGATTTGTTGTTACTCGAGCAGAAAAAAAAGGTAAATACTTTTAATTTTATTGATTATCTTAAACTCAAGGATCTATATTATAGCTATGCAGATGGCACGCAAGCGATTAAAGGTGTTTCTTTAAATATTCCTAAAAATAAAAAAATTGCTTTTGTCGGTGAATCAGGTGCTGGTAAAACGACTTTAGTTGATTTGGTTATGGGGTTATATGAGCCATTGCAAGGCCATATTGAGCTCGATGATGTAGTGATTAAAAATGCTGATCAAAAGCTAGCATTTCAGAAGCTGTTTGCTTATATCCCGCAATCTATTGTCTTGTATGATAAAACAATTAGAGAAAATATCGCCTTTGGTGTTGATGTTGATAAGATTGATAACCAGCGTATTCAGGCGTGTTTGCAAGCTGCACAGTTAAAGGAATTTGTTAATCAATTAGATCAAAAAGAATATACATTTATTGGTGAGTCTGGTGTGCGTTTGTCCGGTGGACAAAGGCAGCGTATTGGAATTGCGCGTGCACTTTATCAAGAACCTCAGATTTTAGTGATGGATGAAGCAACGTCAGCACTTGATAATAACACCGAAAGAGAAGTAACTGACGTGTTGTCAAAACTAACAAATCTCACTATCATAACGATCGCACATCGTTTGAGTACGATTCAAGATTATGATGTTATATTTGTGATGCAGAATGGCAGGGTAATTTCTTCGGGCAAATATGGTGAACTACTGGAGAATTGCAGCGTGTTTGCAAAAATTGCGGCGAGCTCTAGCAAAAACTTTAAAAGAAATGAGTAGAAGTATACCGTTTGGCTTATATTTAGAGCGGAGTTTAATTAATTTTATGAGACTAAATTATGGTGATTATATATGGAGAATGAAATGGTTAGTGTGGTAGTTGTTACTTATAACTCTTCTCAAACCATATTAGAAACTCTGGCTAGTATTAAAATACAGACATATAGAAAATATATAGAGGTTGTGGTTGCTGATGATTGCTCTGAGGATGATACTATCAGCCTAGTGGAGGATTGGGCGGCAGTAAATAAAGATCTTTTTAACTCGTTTGTGGTGATTAAAGCTGAGAAAAATATAGGTATTACTAAGAATTTTAATCAAGCAGTACAAAATGCTAATGGGGAATATATAAAACTATTAGCTGGAGATGATCGTTTACGTGACGCTGAAAGTATTAAGGAATACCTTGATAATATGCCAGAAGAAAAAGCTATTCTGTTTACTCCTGTTGCCATATTTGGATGTGTCAATGCCAAGAAGTTAACCGCTCGTGAGCGTGATCATTTTAAAGTTTTTTTGAGTGCGAGCAAAAGAATTAGAAAGGGGCGTGTGTTTTCAAACTCAATATATTCACCAAGAATAACAGGAGTGTTTTTTAGAAAAAGTATTCTTGTAGATATGGGTTACTTTGATGAAAATTACCCAATGATGGAGGATTACCCTTTTCTGGTATATGTTTTTGAAAAGCGCTACGATGATATTGTTTTTTTTGATAAGCAATTGTACGACTATAGAGTTAGGGAAAAATTTTCAGAAGAAGTGTTTTTTAGTAAGCGAAAAGTTGAGCATGTAACATCTTTAAATAGATATAGATCAGAAAAAATCTTGCCATTGCTCTACAAAGAGTATTACTACATTCTTCTATTGAAAACCTTTTTCAAAATGACGATCTCTGCTATGGAGGTAAAAAATATTGTTTTTGGAAGAGTGCTTTTTAGCTTGCGCAAAGCGTTAAAAAGAGGGTGATTTTTATGTGCTTTGATTTACCGAGTGTTCTGATTGATAAATAAGCTGTTTTGGCTATTTAATAAATGATTGCAGCTTGGTGTTTGACGTGGAAATGATCAAAATTATATGAAGGAGTTAGATGTCTTATGGTGGATTTTTTAAATTTAGCTAAAATTAATAGTTTATATCAAAAAGAGTTGAAGGACGCCTGTGCTAAGGTGATAGATAGTGGTTGGTATATTCATGGTGAAGAGTGCACAGCCTTTGAGGAAGAGTTTGCTAAATATTGTGGTGTAACATACGCGATAGGGGTCGCCAATGGTTTGGATGCTCTTATTTTAATTCTTAGAGCTTATAAGGAGCTTGGAATTTTTGAACCAAAAGATGAAATTCTAGTTCCTGCAAATACCTATATAGCAACAATATTGGCCATATCGGCAAATGATTTAATACCTGTTTTAGTCGAACCCAATCTGAATGATTATCTTATTGATGTGGATCAAATAGAAAGGTCTATTACAAGTAGAACAGTAGCTATTATACCAGTCCATCTTTATGGGCAAACTTGCCAAATGGATCGAATTAATGCCATAGCCGAGAAATATAATCTTAAAGTTATTGAAGACTCAGCGCAGGCTCATGGAGCGTATTTTTTAGATAAAAGAGCGGGAAACCTTGGTAGTGCTAGTGGATTTAGTTTTTATCCAGGTAAGAATCTAGGAGCTTTAGGTGATGGGGGTGCTGTTACAACCAATGACGTTGATCTTGCTCAAGTGATAAGAGCTTTAGGAAACTATGGAAGTATGCACAAGTACAAGAATATATATAAAGGTGTAAACAGTAGATTAGATGAAATGCAAGCAGCAATGCTTAGGGTTAAACTGAAGTATCTTGATGCTGATATTGATGCAAGAAGAAGGGTTGCAGCTTTTTATTTAAAAAACATAAGAAATACTAAGATTTCTTTGCCGAATAATCGTAGTTACGATAATCATGTATGGCATTTATTTGTTATTAGGACAGATAGTAGAGAAAAGTTGCAAAAATATTTGTTAGATCATGGCGTTTGTACAATGATACATTACCCAACTCCTCCCCACCAGCAAAAAGCATATCCAGAGTTGTCATTACAAAAGTATCCATTATCTGAGAAGCTACATAATGAAGTTTTAAGCTTGCCTCTAGGGCAACATATGTCGGTAGATGATGCTAGGTTAGTAGTTGACATTATAAATAATTATTAATATTTAGATCAAGGCAGTGTGTACCCAGTGGGAAAATTTTTTAGTAATCTCAGTGCAAATCCGTTTTGTAGTTGGTTTTTGTCAAAGATAATGTTGATAAATATTTTTTTAGATTATCTTGTTTATAAGTCTTTGCAAGATAGGATATAGCGTTAAAATACAAAATATAATTTATAAATAAAGGCTTTAGAATTATAGATGAAAGGGTTAAAAATGAATAACTGTACTGTTGTTGTTTGTAGTTGCGATGACTATGATGATGTGTGGGAGCTTTTTTTTTGCTCATTTAAAGATAATTGGGAGGGGTGTGAATATGATTTGTTGCTGAACACAGAGTCTAAGCAAATCGATATAGATTGGGTTAAGGCTGTTAACTCCAATTATTTAAAGGGTAGAGATAAATGGGGGGAGCGTTTAATTAATGTATTAAGGAGTGTTTCTACTAAATATGTTATCGTTTTGTATGATGATTATGTTTTGAGCGGAAAGGTAGATAGTGATGAAATCTCTAAATGTATAAGTCGTATGGAGGTTAATGAAAATATAGCTGCATTTTATTTGACAAACTGCTCTCCCCATGATGTTCAGGACGGTGAGTTTCCAAAATTTAACAAGGTTGCAGATCGGGCTGATTATAAGCTTAATTCTGCGCCAGCAGTTTGGAATCGAGTTAAGCTGTTATCGTATCTTCAAGAAGAAGACACGCCTTGGGCCTGGGAATATTTTGGTAGTTATAGAGCCTATGAAACTAAAGATATATTCTATCAGGTTAAAATTGAGGAAGATGATATTTATCCTTATTTTACTGAGGGCGGTGCTATATACAGAGGTAAATGGCAGGAGAAATTTGTTAAGCCATTGATAGAAAAGTATAATCTAAACTTAGATTTATCGAAAAGAGGATGTTCTCAAACCTTGCCAAGCCAGCGTAGGAGAAGTTTAAAATGGAAGGTGGACTTCTTTAGAAAAGGCTTTAATATGATTGGTTTTGCTGTAATTATATTTATGTTTAGAATTGTTAAAGAAAAAATTAAGAAGAAGTTCATTAATTTATAGAATTAAAAATTACTTCATATTGTTTTGTATGTAGGTTTTTAGGGTTCATTTGGTATGAACTAAAGAATGGAGTTATCAGATTTTTATGGTTATTAAGAGAGCTAGGTTTATTTACTTATTGCCCTTGATCGTTGTGGAGAGTTATCTTTTGTTCACATTGGCTCTTTTATATTATGGTCCAATTACTTGGAGATTACACAATGTGACTCTTTTTTGGTTTTTGATTTGCGCCTATCACATTTCCTTTATTATGGGTTATCTTTACGTGGTTAATAAATATGGAGCCAAATACATAGAAGGTAGTAAGGCAACCACCAAAGTAAATAAGTTTGTGCTAAAGTATTTTTGGGGGATTTGGATTTTAGCATTAGTTGCTTCATTAATTATGTATAAAAACGGTGTTAATAACTCAACTGTGATCCCATTTAACATATTTGAGAAAATTAGTACGGGATTGAATAATTTTGCAGTAGCAAGAGGAGATTTTAATCATTCATATATGAATAACCCTGAGAATAGTGTTTTAGTTACGTTTTTTTATGCGGTGACAGCTTTATTTAGATACTCATTACTTCCAATCACAATATTGTTATGGAGTAAGTTGAGTACATGCAAAAAAATTTTTGGATTAGCACTTGGTTTCTTCCCGATAACCATTTCCTTATCAACAGGTACTAATTCGTATACTATTTTTATCTTCATCCAGTTGCTCTTATCTTTATGTATTATAATTCTAAGAAAGTGCTATATGAGGGAAAAGATAAAGCATTTTAAGTTAGCTTTGATTTTTTTATGTTGCTTGAGTTTTGGTTGCGTCGCTGTTTTTTTAACGGTCATGTCAGCTAGAATGCCTGTAACTTCACTTTATTCTTTGGAAAAAGCATCACCTTTAGGGGATGTTACCTTTTCTAATACGATAAAGGTATCATCTTTTGATGCTGCGCTGTCAAAAATTGATTTTTACTTGGTGCAGGGCTATTACGGGATGTCCTTGGCTCTTTCTAAAGACTTTACTCCAACATATGGTGTGGGCTCATCTTTATTTGTAATTTCTTTTCTTGATAAGCATTTTGGAGCTGATCTTAACTCTAAGACCTATCAGCACAAAGTCAACTCGGAATGGAATGAATATGCCTTATGGCATTCATTTTATAGTCAGGTAGCTAATGACTTTAGTTTTTATGGGTTGATAATTCTAATGTTTTTTATAGGGATAGTCTTTGCGAGTGTTTACATTTCTATCCTTATATACAATGACCTGCTTGCAAAAATTTTATTTACTATTTTTGGTATTATGTTTTTATTTATGCCAATGAATAATCAAGTATTTAATAATATGGAATTGTTAATAGCTTTTTCTCTACTTCTCGTTTTGTGGGGGAAAAAGAAATTTAAATTATAGTTTGGAGGTTATGAAGAAATATGAAGGGTATTATTTTAGCAGGAGGTAGTGGCACAAGACTTTACCCCTTAACTTTAGGCGTAAGTAAACAATTATTGCCAGTATATGATAAACCTTTGTTGTATTACCCCTTATCAGTATTGATGCTAGCAGGTTTGCGAGAAATTCTAATTATTTCTACTGCGCGTGATATTCCCTTGATTAAGGACCTTCTAGGTGATGGTTCACAGTTTGGTATGAAGCTAAGTTATAAAATTCAGCCATCACCGGATGGTTTGGCGCAAGCATTCATTTTGGCAGAAGACTTTCTGGCGGGTGATTCGGCTTGCTTGATTCTGGGAGATAACATTTATTATGGTCAAGGATTGCCAGATTTTCTAAACATAGCGAAAACACAATGTAATTTGGACAATGGTGGAGCTTGTGTGTTTGGTTATTATGTTAACGATCCAGAGCGTTATGGCATTGTCGAATTTGATGATAATAATCAGGTGGTTTCTTTGGAAGAAAAACCCAAGAGCCCTAAATCAAAATATGCAGTTACTGGACTTTATTTTTATGATAATCATGTGGTTGAGTATGCAAAACAAGTCAAACCTTCGTGGCGTGGCGAGCTTGAAATCACGGATTTAAATAAAATTTACTTGGAAAAGAAAAAATTGAATGTACAATTGCTAGGTCGTGGCTTTGCGTGGCTTGATGCGGGAACGCATGACTCGTTATTGGATGCTTCGCAATATATTGCGGCAATTGAAAAGCGCCAAGGGCTGAAAATAGGATGTCTAGAAGAGATCGCATGGCGTAAAAAATTTATTACAACTGAGCAAATGCTAACGCAAGCTGAGTTGCTTAATAAGACCGAGTATGGTCAGTATTTAAAAGGGTTAGTGAATTAATGTATAAGGCTAAAAATATTTTAGTTACCGGTGCCGCAGGATTTATCGGTAGCAATTTTGTACGTATGCTGTTGTTAAAGAATGAGCAATATAAGGTGATATCTTACGATAAATTAACCTATGCGGGTGATTTAAAGAACCTTGAGGACTTGCCAAATGCCCAAAATCATACCTTCATCCAAGGTGATATTTGTGATGAGGAACAAGTAGCGAAAGTATTAAGAGAACATAATATTGATACTGTGATACATTTTGCAGCAGAGTCGCATGTTGATAACTCGATAGCAGGTCCCAAGGTGTTTTTTGAAACGAATGTGATGGGCACCTTTAATCTTCTAGAACAGGCGAAAAGATTTTGGCTTGATGAAAAGGGGCTTGATGAGACTCAGTGTCGTTTTCATCATGTGTCTACAGATGAGGTATATGGTACTTTAACAAAAGAAGCACCGGCATTTACAGAAGGCAAAGCCTATGAACCTAACTCACCTTATTCAGCATCAAAAGCAGGGTCTGATCATATTGTGCGTTGCTACTATCACACCTATAAGCTACCAGTAACTATGTCGAATTGTTCTAATAACTACGGACCTTATCAGCACCCTGAGAAATTAATCCCAGTGGTTATTAAAAGTTGTATTGAGCAAAGTCCTATTCCAGTTTATGGAGATGGTAGCAATATTCGTGACTGGCTCTATGTTGAGGATCATTGTGACGCAATTGCCTGTATACTTGAAAAAGGTAAAGTAGGTGAAGTTTATAATATTGGTGGCAAAAATGAGGTGGATAATTTAACCTTGGTTAAAACTATTTGTCAGTTGATGGATAAGTATCACCCAGATAATGCGCCTCATCATAAATTAATTAACTTTGTTGAGGATCGTAAAGGGCATGACTGGCGCTATGCAATTGATAATAGCAAAATTCAAAATGAATTAGATTGGAAACCTTCTAAGGATTTTGAGAAGATGTTTAAACAGACGATTGAATTTTATTTGGCGGATTAATATATGCAGGTAGAATGGGTTGAACTATATAATAAGTCTGACAACCGCGGTAGTTTAATTGTTGCTGAGGCACAGAAGAATATTCCTTTTGAGATTAAACGTGTTTATTGCTTGTATGGTCTGAATAGTGAATCTAGGGGGTTTCATGCACATAAAGATTTACAACAGGTTATGGTGTGTTTGTCAGGCACATGTGAAGTTGTTCTAGATAACGGTATTAGTAAAAAGACAGTGAAACTTAATAACACATCAAAGGCGCTTTTGATCGATAAAATGGTATGGCATGAAATGCATGAATTTAGTGCAGACTGTGTATTGATGGTCTTGGCTTCAGATTGGTATGACGAGAGTGATTATATTAGGGATTATCCTTGCTTTCTTAAGAAGGGTAATTAGATGAATATTCATCCATTATCGGATGTTCAATCTTTGAACATAGGCAAAGATACACGAATATGGCAATTTGTGGTCGTGATGGAGAGGGCTCGGATTGGTGAAAACTGTAACATTTGCTCACATTGCTTGATTGAAAATAAAGTAAACATTGGAAATAATGTAACAATTAAGTCAGGCGTTCAAATATGGGATGGGATTGCATTGGAGGATGATGTTTTTATTGGTCCAAATGTAACTTTTACAAATGATAAAATCCCTAGATCAAAGCGATTCCTGGCTGAATATCCTGAGACAATTATTAAAAAAGGTGCGTCCCTAGGGGCAAATGCGACAATTTTACCAGGAGTGGTAGTTGGTGAGTATGCGATGATTGGTGCAGGTTCTGTTGTGACACAAAATATTCCAGCAAAAGAGGTTTGGGTGGGAAATCCTGCTAAATTTTTAAGGGAAGTAGATGATTGATTTTAAAATGGTTTTTCCACAACGCATAATCTCTTTCGCTTTTAAGAGAGAGTGCTTTGTAGAGATATAAAGTGGATGAGTATGAAATTGACTCTATGTGTCATGGAAAAGTGCAATAAAATAAACATGATCAGTTATAGACTATATAATTTAAACTTGAGGAAATAATAATGTTCAAAAACAAAGTTTTATTAATAACAGGCGGCACAGGCTCCTTTGGAAATGCTGTCTTAAGAAGATTTTTAGAAACGGATATTGCTGAGATTCGCATCTTTTCGCGCGATGAAAAAAAGCAAGATGATATGCGTAAAGCATATAATTCATCAAAGTTAAAATTCTACTTGGGTGATGTCAGAGATATTAACTCGATTCGTGATGCGATGCGTGGAGTGGATTATGTATTTCATGCAGCAGCATTAAAGCAGGTGCCTTCATGTGAATTTTATCCGATTCAGGCAGTCCAGACAAATGTCTTGGGTACTGAAAATGTGTTAAACGTTGCTATCGAGAATAAAGTTAAAAAAGTAATTGTGCTTAGTACAGATAAAGCAGTTTATCCAATTAATGCGATGGGGATGTCCAAAGCATTGATGGAGAAAGTCGCTGTGGCTAAATCACGCAATCTTGATGAAAATGTCACAACAATTTGCTGTACGCGTTATGGTAATGTGATGGCATCTCGTGGCTCTGTTATTCCATTATTTATTGATCAAATACGCAATAATAAACCAATTTCAATTACAGACCCGCAAATGACGCGTTTTATGATGAGCCTTGATCAAGCTGTGGAGTTAGTTTTATTTGCCTTTGATAATGGGCACAATGGTGATATTTTTGTACAAAAAGCACCTGCAGCAACTATAGATTTATTAGCAAAAACGCTGAGGAAACTACTTAACGCGCCAGATCATCAGATTAAGATTATAGGTACACGCCATGGTGAGAAGCTCTATGAGACATTGCTAACTCGTGAAGAAATGGTAAAAGCGATTGATCTGGGTGGATATTACCGCATTCCTGCTGATGGGCGTGATTTGAACTATAGTGAGTATTTTGATGAGGGTGAAACCGTTGTTACTCAATCAGACGAATATCATTCGCATAATACACAGAGATTAACAGAAGCTGAGCTGTGTGATTTATTGCTAGGCTTACGAGAGATTAAAGACGATCTTATTGAATTTGGTACTCTAAAATGAGGAAAACAATTTTAGTAACCGGAGCCAATGGCTTTATTGCCAAAAATTTAATAACTCAAATCACGCACTGTGATGTGTTCGATTACAATGTTGTAGAGGCTAATAGACAAACCTCAGATGAAGCATTAGAGCAACTAGTTGAAAGTGCTGACATCATCATGCATTTAGCCGGTGAAAATCGCCCAAAAAGTGATGAAGGCTTCATTGAGGGTAATTTATCTTACACGCAAAAAATATGTGATTATGCAAAAAAGCACCGACTTGCAATCATATATGTGTCATCGACTCAGGCAGAACTTGACAATAGCTATGGTCAATCAAAGCTAGCAGCAGAAAATACTTTAGAAAATTATAGTAACTCGACCAATGCAAATGTATCCATTGTAAGATTACCAAATGTGTTTGGCAAGTGGTGTAAACCAAACTATAACTCATTTGTTGCAACAATGTGTCATAACTTGTGGCGAGATATCCCTGTCAAAATTGATGACACTTCTAAGATGCTAACGTTAGTGTATATAGATGATGTTGTTCGCACACTAATAGAGCAAATCAATGAAATTCTTGATGGCAAGGTAAAAGAAAATGTAAATTATTTTAATGTTGTTCCTCGATATCAAAAGTCGTTAGGCTCGATTTATGAAGCGTTGCAAGCGATCAAAAATGGTCAAAAAACTTTGCAAATTACAGAAAGAGCTGAAGGACTTGAAAGAGCGCTAGCAGCAACTTTTATGAGCTATTGCCCTAAGGATAAAATAAAGTATGCACTTGCTGAGTATAGTGATGATAGAGGTAGTTTCTATGAAGTATTTAAATTAGCAAAGTATGGGCAAGTATCTATTTCAACAACTAAACCCGGTGTTACAAGAGGCAATCACTTTCATCATTCAAAGCAAGAGAAATTTCTAGTAGTAAAAGGTCAGTGTGAGTTTAAGTTTAGGTCATTGAATACAGGTGAGTCTATTAGCTTTAGTACATCAGATAGGACAAAGGAAGTGGTGGAAGTTCCTTTAGGCTATACACATAACTTTACTAATATAGGCTCAGATGAACTTGTTGTATTGATATGGTGTAATGAAGCGTTTGACCGTAATAACCCAGATACATATGCTTTAGAGGTGTAAAGTGCAAAAATTAAAATTAATGACGATTGTAGGAACTAGACCTGAGATTATTAGACTATCAGAAGTCATCAAAGAGGCGGATCGCTGTTTTGAACAAACTTTAGTGCATACTGGACAAAATTATGACTATGAACTTAACCAAATATTTTTTGATGACTTGGGATTGCGTGCGCCAGATGTTTATCTTAATGCAGTTGGCAAGTCTTTAGGAGAAACAGTTGGCAATATTATTGCATGTTCTTATACCGCCATGCAAAAATACCAACCAGAGGCATTATTGCTATTGGGGGACACAAATAGTTGTCTTGCAGCATATTCCGCAAAGCGCTTAAAAATCCCTATTTTTCATATGGAAGCAGGCAATAGATGCTTTGATCAAAATGTGCCAGAAGAGATTAATCGCAGAATTGTTGATTGTATTAGTGATGTTAACTTAGCTTATACTGAGCATAGTCGCCGTTATTTGTTAAGTGAGGGAGCTAAAAAAGAATATACATTTGTCACTGGCTCCCCTATGACAGAAGTTTTAAAAGCAAATATTCATAAAATAGAACAAAGTGTAATTCTTGATGAACTCAACTTGAAAAAATGGAAATATATAGTTGTATCTGCTCATAGAGAGGAGAATATTGATTCAGAGAAAAATTTTACTTTATTAATGGAGGCGCTTAACGAACTTGCTAGCGCGTATGACTTACCAGTGATTTACTCTCTTCATCCAAGAAGCAAAGCTTTTTTAGAGAAGCGCAAGGTAGCATTGCATCCTAACTTAAAACTGATGAAGCCTTTTGGTTTTAGTGATTATAATGCATTGCAAAAAAATGCTTATTTAGTTGTTTCTGATAGCGGGACATTGAGTGAAGAGTCAGCAATGTTGTCTTTCCCTGGCATTTTAATTCGTACGAGTACTGAGAGACCTGAAGCGGTTGATAAAGGTACGGTAGTCGTCGCAGGAATTGATAAGCAATCAATTTTACAGGCTGCAGAAGTATTAAGGCAAACATTTGATTATGATCATGATCGATATGAGCTGCCCCATGACTATAAAGACGATAATGTATCACAAAAAATAACTCGTATTATCCAAGGTTACACTCCTATTATTAATCAGTTTGTATGGCGAAAATGAAGATACTAATTATAACCGATGACTATTTACCGAAGAGTAAAAAAGTCTCAGCTAAGATGCTACATGAGTTAGCGTGTGAATTTCATAAGTTGGGACATCAGGTGTGTTGTGTTACGCCAAATAACTATAGTGATTCTGCTCATGAAGTGATTAATGAAATAGAAGTATTTCGCTTTAAAACGGGAGCGGTTAAAAATACAGGAAAATTGAAGCGTCTAATTAATGAGCTGCGATTCTCAAATAAAGTTTGGAAGCTCGTTAATAAGAATAATTTGAAGCCTGATGCCATCGTGTATTATTCACCCTCCATTTTCTTTGGTAAAGCAGTGATAAAGCTTAAAAAGCACTTTTCCATTCCAAGCTATTTGGTGTTAAGGGACTTTTTTCCACAGTGGATCATAGATCACGGCATAATTAAGCAACAATCTCTTATAGCGAAATTTTTGCGATATTATGAATGCATTAATTATCAAGCCGCTAGTCATATTGGCGTGATGTCACCGGCAAATTTAAGTTGGTTTAACAGTTACACTGATAAGCGTTATATAGAGAATTGTGGTGTGCTATATAACTGGGTTGATACAGACTCTTTAGATAGTATTGCACCGAATGTTGAGTTTAGAGAAAAATATGCTCTTGAGGATAAAGTGATCTTTATTTACGGTGGGAATATTGGCTTTGCGCAAAATATGCAAAATGTGGTTAATTTAGCTCACCAAATGCAATCATACGGTCAAGCACAGTTTGTTTTGATTGGACAAGGTGATGAATATCAACTGGTTGCAAATGCAATTAAAAAGTTTGAGTTAAACAATATATTATTGCTTCCAGGCGTTTCTCAGAAAGAGTACTTTTCAATCCAAAAAATTGCTGATGTGGGTTTGTTCTCTTTGCATAAAGATCATAAAGCTCATAATTTTCCCGGTAAAATATTGGGATACATTAGCCAACCTCTACCGGTTCTGGGGTCAGTAAATTCAGGAAATGATTTGATGGAGCTCATTAACAAAAGAAATGCTGGTCTTGTTTCTCTTACAGGTTACGATAGTGTGTTATACGCTAATGCTGTTAAACTATTGGATAAGCGATGTCGTCAAGAATATGCCATGAACGCAAAAAGGCTAGCAAAATCAGTTTTCTCGGTTGAGTCTGCCGCAGAGAAAATTCTAGATGTTTTTGTTGGAAAGAGATCTGAAAATTAACGACGTGCTTGCAGCTATTACTGAACTTAGATGATTATTTCTACGATCATCTTTAGGCTTTTTAATAGATTATAGTAGTTAGCAATCGAATATTAACTTCTGTTTTATTATGATAACCGAAGTTATCGCAACCTAGGTTATTATAATTGTGAAGTTTTATAATCGACAAGATGGACTAGCTAGTCCTTTTGGCAAAAGCAGATAAGTTAAACACAATGAGGAAGAATTAAATCGAGACAAATTGATATTAAAGTTACACAAGCTGGTGACCTATTATGATGGATATGATGTTGAATATAAACTATTATCACTTGGCGATATTAATGAACTGCTTAAGTAGGTAAAAGGCGAAAATATGAAAAAACTCCCGATTGGTATCTCAAGTTTTGAGAAAATAATCACTGAAGGCTATGTTTATATCGATAAAACCAAACATATTGATACGCTGGTGAACAAAGGCGCGGGGCGTTACTTTCTATCGCGTCCTAGGCGCTTTGGTAAGTCATTATTAATTGATACGATTAAGCAAGCTTTTCAAGGCAGCAGAGAATTATTTAAAGGGTTGCATCTTGAGAAAAATTGGGATTGGGAAGTCACTTGTCCAGTATTACATTTTAGTTTTGGAGAAGGAAATATATCAAACCCTCAACTTTTGGATGAGAAGATTAGTAAGTTTTTAGATACGTACTATGAGCGTTATCAGATTAAAAAATTGTATAGTGAAGTTAGTAGCAAATTTTCTTATCTCATTAATACACTTGGCACTAGGTATCAGCAGGTGGTTATTCTAATCGATGAATACGATAAACCGATCTTAGATAATATTGATAATAGCGACCTGGCCATAGCAATGCGTCAGCGTTTGAAAAATTTTTATAGTGTCATTAAAGCGCAAGATGAATATATTAAGTTTGTGATGCTAACTGGCGTTTCAAAGTTTAGCAAAGTCAGCTTGTTTAGTGACTTAAATAACCTAAAAGATATTACTTTAGATGCTAAATATGCTGATATTTGTGGTTATACGCAATTAGAGCTTGAAGTATCTTTTAAAGCGCATTTAGATCAGGGTAATGTTGACAGAAAGCTGTTAAGAAGTTGGTATAATGGTTATAACTTTGCAGGAAGTGACAAGCAAAAAGTTTATAATCCCTTTGATATTTTACTGTTTATTGATGAAGGCTACCATTACCAAAACTACTGGTTTGAAACGGCAACACCAACATTTTTAGTGAAAATGGTGCAAAAGAATCGCTATTTTATCCCTGATTTTGAAAGTGTTGTGGTTAACGAGCATTTGTTGAAAACCTTCGATGTCGATAATATGCCGATAGAAACACTTTTATTTCAGACGGGGTACTTAACGATTAAAGAAATGTTTCTCCGTGGGCATGTCATTGCTTATCGGTTAGGGTATCCAAATTATGAGGTGAAATATAGTCTTAATAACAGCCTGGCGACAATAGCGACAAATGACAGTAAGAAAAATCAAGTGATAGATCATATGATTAGCGCTTTTGAAAGAAATGATTTTGAGCGTTTAGGTGAAATTATATGTAGTCATTTTGCAAGCATTCCTCATGATTGGTATCGTAATAACGATATTGAGCGGTACGAAGGATTTTATGCCAGTATTGTCTATAGCTTTTTGGCAGCACTTGGCTATGATTTAATTGCTGAAGATGTAACAAGTCACGGGAGAATTGATTTAACACTTGTGATGCCAGATAAGGTAATGATTATTGAGTTTAAACTACAAAAATATGGTAATGCCAAAGAGGCTGTTGCCCAGATTAAATCACGTCAATATGCACAAAAGTATGCATCTTTTAATAAACCAATTTATTTAATTGGGATGAGTTTTGATGACAAACAGCGCAATATATCTGATTTGTGGGTTGAAAGAGTGTGAATGTTAAAGAAGGTTTGTGATTAAATGAAAGCAACAACTATTTTTGGTTTAACAGCTAGTTAGACAGTTGCTCAAGTATAAGGAGTATCAGTTAACTTTTTAAAAAGTAAAGTAATATAACTAAACCGTGGGCAAGGTCAGTGCTTTTAGTATATACTTCAGCGCCATAGGAATTTATTTAATCGATCTATATGAATAAATCATCGCTAATTGCTTTTATATTAGAAACTCTTATGTTTTTATTATTTATATGGGCTTATGAGTATATCTGGAGCTTAAGTCAGGAGAGTTTTGTATTTATGCTTGTGATTTTCTGCTTTAGTTGGTTATATCGCTATCAACGTTCTAGCATGCTGTTGGAGTACTACACGCATATTATTATTGTTACAATCTTTTTCTTTATTATTATTTCTTTGGTTACGGTGGTTTTACGTAAAGCATCACATGTTTTTTTAGTGGGCAGTTGTGCCATTGTTAGTTGGTTCTTGGTGGTTACACTTGCCCGCTTTGTTATTATAAGGGCATTTGGACATCCTTATCGTATTTTAGTGCATTCACACTTACTATCGAGGCTTGCATTAAGTCATAAGGTTAAATTAATCGCAAAAGATAAGGTTATTCCAAAAGACTTGAAGCGCATTGATGCAATTGTCGTAGATAGGCACTTTCATTATGAAAATGACTGGAATCAGCTTATATTCCATGCAAGTCAACATGATATTCCTGTGCTAACTTTAAGTGCCTATGAAGAACTAATTGAGCAGCGCCTGTCATTAACACAGTTGAATGAAAATTGGATGTACGCAGGATTTAATGTTCCACTATGGTATCGATTTTTTAAAAATGTATGTGAGTTTTTGTTAGCTTTATTATTGCTACCATTATTACTGATTGTTTTTGCTGTGGTTTCGTTGGTCATTATTGTCACCATGGGGCGTCCTGTATTTTATATACAGTCAAGAATGGGCTTTAATAATAAACCGTTTAAAGTATATAAATTCAGATCGATGGTTAAAAATGCTGACAAATCAGGTGAAACGGTAGCAGGAGATATGCGTGTCACCAAGTTTGGGGCATTTATGCGTAAATTTAGAATTGATGAGTTACCACAGTTTCTAAATATTCTTAAAGGTGATATGAGTTTAATTGGTCCACGCCCTGAATGGGTGGAAACCGCGCGACAATTTGAAAAGGATATCCCTTTATATCGACTTCGCCATATTGTTAAACCTGGTATCACAGGTTGGGCACAGGTAACACAAGGGCATACAATTGGTGCAGATGGCAACTATGAGAAGCTGCAATATGATTTATATTATGTAAAGCATTATTCACTCATTATGGATCTGAAAATTGTTATGAAAACGATTTATACCATTTTGACTGGCTTCGGTGCAAAATAATCAAAACCTTTCATTGCATAGTTGTCTTCAATTCATTATATTTTTGCCAGCGTTTTTAGAATTTAGTTAGAAAAAATGTAACTACCCAGCAGGTTAGATTTTGATAAACAGTAATTTTTGGCAATTTTTCCAGATTTGATGTTTTCATTTGCAAATAAATATGGCGTAATTTGATCGATGGATATGAAACTAGAAAAAATGATTCAAGAGCTATTGGCTAGAATCGACACGCTTGAGCGTGAAAATGCTCGATTAAAAGAGGAGATTGAGCAACTTAAGAAGCGGCTTTCCAAGAATAGTCGTAACAGCTCAAAACCGCCTTCAAGCGATGGTTTGTCACGTCCTAACAAAAATAACAGTGTCAGCGAAAAAGGTAAACTTAAATCCAAGGCTACCAAGAAGAAATCAGGTGGTCAAAAAGATCATAATGGTAGCAATCTTTGGCAAGCTAAACCAGATGAAGTCGTGACTAAATCTGTAACGAGTTGCGATCATTGCCAGAGCGATTTAAGTGACACAAAAGCACAAGGCTATGTAAGACGCCAGTTACATGATCTACCTGAAATGCCAAAGCTTAAGGTGATTGAATATTGTCATGAGAAAAAGTGTTGTCCGAACTGTCAGAAATATACGACGGCAAGTTTTCCAGAAGGTATTAATGCGCCAGTGCAGTATGGTAATAAGCTAAAAAGCTATACAACGTATTTGCAAAATCAACACTTTATTCCTGAGCAACGCATTCAGCAGTTGTTAGAAGATTTATTTGGTGTTAGTGTGGCAAAAGCCAGTATTGCAGAGTTTAGTCAAACATGTGCTGATCAATTGATTGAATTCGAGCAAATGGTTCTTGATCAGCTTAAAAATGCTCCAGTTAAACATTTAGATGAAACTGGTTATCGCATATGCTCAAAAACCCAATGGTTACATGTTTGCTCAAATGCTAACTATACTTATTATCACGTGAGTCCTAAGCGTAAATCTCTACTGACTGGTCTAACAGGTATCGTGGTTCATGATCATTGGAAATCCTATTTTACCCTTGAAGGTATAAGTCATGCATTATGCAATGCTCATCACTTGCGTGAGTTAAGATCTTTAGCTGAAGATGGCGAAATTTGGGCAAAACGTATGATGAGATTACTGAGGAAAAGCTGTCATTTGGTGAATATATCTGATCAATCAGTACTATTGCCTAATAAGCAAGTTTTAATCAGCAAAATTTATGATCGGATTGTAGCGGATGGTCTTAAATACCATGAAATTTTGATGCCTTTAGGAAGCACTGGTAAACGAGGTAGAAAAAAGCGACGAACGGGGCACAACTTATTATTACGATTGCGTGATTACAAGAATGACGTGCTTAGATTTATCTATGATTCAGAAGTGCCTTTTACTAATAACCAGGCTGAGAATGACTTGCGTATGATGAAGGTAAAACAAAAGGTATCAGGCTGCTTTCGTAGTGAAACTGGCGCTCAAAAGTTTGTGCGTATTCGCACATTATTATCAACTGCACGCAAACAGGGTTGGAAGATTATTGATACCATTGCGGATGTCTTTAATGGCAAAGTTCCACAGTTCAATTAACAAGCTGCTGGGTAGTTACGAAAAAATAAAATAAGGGAAATAAGGAAACATATGTCACAACAAGATAATGATATTATTAGTATGAGTGATTTATTGGTGACACTAATTAAGCATATTAAATTATGGCTTGTGCTTGTGGTGTTAGGCGTTATTTTAAGTATTATTTATGGCGTGAAGCATCAAGATAATTATGAGTTTAGTGCCAATCTTCTGGGCCCTAGTTATATTAGTGAAGGAACGGCTCATTGGGTTATGGATAAGAGCGAACTTTCTAATTTAATCGGGGTTTATTATAAGCAATATCAAGACGCTAATGATAATGACTTTTTTATTAATAAAATACAGTTTGATGCGGATAAATTGCAGCTAAACATTAAAGCGAAAAAAGATCAGAATGAGCAAGTGATTACATCATTAAATGAATTTATTGATTATGCTCAAACACAGGAACAATACAAGACGACCATTAGTAACTGGCAAGAAAATGTTGAGTTTGGTTTAAAACAATTGCAACAGCAAAATAAGGTTTATGCTGATACCGTTAAGCAGTTTCAGCATAATATTGAGACGTTAAGCCAGACAAAAGATTTGGCGACCATAAATGGTCAGGCGCTATTAAATAATCTATCAAATACAATTTTGTCTTATCAAAACCAAATGTTTAATAATGATATAAAAATACAACACTATAAATCACAGCTACAAACACTTAATAAAAAGATTCTATTATTAGGTGGAGTTATTAAATCTTATAAGCCTGTTGGTCTAACTTCACCAGTAATTGTGATATTGGGCATTATTTTGTCGCTGGTTTTAGCAACAATTATTGTGTTTATAATTGAGTTTATTAAAAATCTGCGTCAAGAAGTTAAACAAAAATTAGCAAAATAAGAAGTGTCAGACTCATTGAGCTGCAAAATGTAGCTATAACCACTGAAACAAAATCACAATGCTTGACAGCAGCTATTGTAATCCTCGAAAATACTCTACCTATAGACTTGTTGCTTTGCTTAAAGTTAAAGCAAGCCGAATGAAAACAATAAATCTGGAGTGAATAATGCCTGTAATTACTTTGCCGGACGGGTCGCAGCGTGCGTTTGAGAAACCTATTTCTGTGTATAACATTGCCTTGGATATTGGGCAGGGCTTAGCAAAAGCTACCTTGGCTGGTATTGTTAATGGCAAAGAAGTAGATACGAGTTTTATCGTGGAGCATGATGCAGCCTTGACCTTAATTACGGCAAAAGACGATAAGGGTTTAGAGATTTTACGCCACTCTTGTGCACACTTATTAGCGCAAGCGGTCAAACAGCTTTATCCTAATGCGCAGGTAACAATCGGTCCTGTGATTGAAGATGGCTTTTATTATGACTTTGCTTATGAGCGTGCATTTACACCTGAAGATTTAGAAAAGATTGAAAAGCGGATGTACGAATTAGCGGGACAGGCGGAAGATGTGACACGTGTTGTTAAATCACGTGAGGATGCGATCACTTACTTTGAAGCTATTGGCGAGAAATACAAAGCTGAAATTATTGCTGATTTGCCGCAAGGAGAAGTATTGAGTTTATATTCACAGGGTGACTTTACCGATTTGTGCCGTGGACCACATGTGCCAAATACATCGCACCTAAAGGCTTTTAAACTAATGCGTGTGGCTGGCGCTTATTGGCGTGGCGATTCAAAGAATGAGATGTTAACGCGCATTTATGGCACTTGCTGGGCAGATAAGAAACAATTAAAAGCGTATTTAACACGCCTTGAAGAAGCTGAGAAACGCGATCACCGTAAGATTGGCAAGGCGCTTGATTTATATCATTTTCAAGAAGAATCCCCTGGTATTGCTTTTTGGCATCCAAAGGGCACAGCTATTTGGCGTGTTGTTGAAGATTATATGCGTTCATCGAACGAAAAATATGGCTGTACTGAGATCAGAACGCCATTGATTGCTGATATCTCGATGTGGCAGAAGTCAGGACATGCCGCAAAATATGCTGAGAATATGTTTATGACGCATTCGGAAAATCGTGAATATGCGATTCGCCCAATGAATTGCCCAACTTGCGTTCAGGTTTATAATCATCATTTGCATAGCTATCGTGACTTACCGATTCGCATGGCAGAGTTTGGTGTTGTCCACAGAAATGAGGCATCGGGTGCTTTGCACGGGTTGTTGCGTGTCAGAAGTTTCACACAAGATGATGGGCATATTTTCTGCACAGAGGCGCAAATTGAAGCTGAAGTGGCACAAATGGTTGAGCAATGTTTTGAGGTTTATCGCGATTTTGGCTTTACTGATTTTGATGTCAAACTCGCACTTCGCCCTGAGAATCGTGTCGGTTCCGATGAGATCTGGGATAAATCAGAAAAAGCCTTAGCCGATGCACTTAGTAATCAAAAAGTGGCTTTTGATTATTTGCCTGGAGAGGGTGCATTTTATGGTCCTAAAATTGAATTTCATTTAAAAGATGCGATAGGTCGCAGTTGGCAGTGTGGTACGGTTCAGCTGGATTTATCGATGCCGATGCGCTTGGGTGCGACATTTATTGATGAAAATAGTGATAAGCAAGTGCCAGTGATGTTGCATCGCGCGATTGTTGGCTCATTGGAGCGTTTTATTGGTGTCTTGATCGAGCATTATGCAGGTAAGTTGCCAGTGTGGTTGTCACCAGTGCAGATCGTGCTCACTGGAATTAGCAACAAACAAGACCAATATCTCAAAGAAGTTGAGCAAAAATTAAGAAAACTTGGTATTCGTACACAAATTGACTTGAGAAATGAAAAAATAGGGTTTAAAATCCGCGAGCACACTTTAGCACGAGTGCCGTTTATGGCGATTGCTGGAGAAAAAGAGCAGTCTTTGGGTCAGGTCACCGTCAGAAAACAAGATGGTAGCGATCTGGGTGCATTAACGATTGATGCACTTGCTGAGCTTTTGTTGTCAGAAATTGAGAAAAAAGGTCGAGTAAGCCTAGAAAACCTAAATTAGGAGTTTGAGTTATTAACAAAGCAGACCAGAAAGCGCCGATTAATGAAAATATTAAGGCGAAAGAAGTTCGTTTAATCGGACCGGAAGGAGAGCAAATTGGCGTTGTGTCGTTAAGACAAGCGTTAACACAGGCAGAAGAACATGGTATGGATTTGGTGGAAATCTCCTCACAGGCAGAGCCGCCAGTGTGCCGTATCATGGATTATGGCAAATTCTTGTTTGAACAAGGCAAGAAAAAAGCCGCTGCAAAAAAGAAGCAAAAGCAGATGCAGGTCAAGGAAATTAAAATCCGTCCTGGAACTGATGTTGGGGACTATCAGGTAAAACTACGCAACCTGATAAAGTTTCTAGAAAGTGGCGATAAAGTCAAGATCACAGTTCGTTTTAGAGGTCGTGAGATGGCGCATCAAGAGTTGGGTGTTGATATGCTTAAACGCTTGGAAGCTGACTTAGACGAATACGGCGTGGTTGAGCACCGACCGAAAATGGAAGGTCGCCAAATGGTTATGGTCTTAGGACCTAAGAAAAAATAATCGCATGTCAGGTGTGAGCTTGAACATGTCATAAAAATGGTAAAATGCGGAGTATATTATGCCAAAAATAAAAACAAACCGAGGTGCTGCTAAGCGCTTTAAAAGAACTGGTAAGGGTGGTTTTAAGCATCGTTCAGCGAACCGCGCTCACATTAACACGAAGATGACAACTAAGCGTAAGCGTCATTTACGTGGTATGTCTCAAGTTGCTAAAGCAGACGTACCAAGTTTGAATCAACAAATGCCGTATGCATAAGTGTTAGTAACAATTTTTTAAAGTGGAGTAGATTATGCCTAGAGTAAAAAGAGGCGTGGAAGCACGTCGTCGTCATAAGAAGATTTTAAAACAAGCCAAAGGCTATTATGGTGCGCGCTCGCGTGTATACCGCGTTGCCAAACAAGCAGTTATCAAAGCGGGTCAGTATGCGTATCGTGACCGTAAGCAGAGAAAAAGACAATTCAGAGCGCTTTGGATTGTGCGTATCAATGCCGCAGCTCGTCAGCACGATTTAAGCTATAGCCTATTTATCAATGGCTTGAAAAAAGCGAACATTGAGCTTGATCGTAAAGTATTGGCTGAATTAGCAGTATTCAACAAAGATGCATTTGCGCAATTAGTTGAAAAAGCAAAATCAGCATTAGCAGCTTAATAGTAAGCGCGAGTTGAATTAAAGGGTGTACTGGAAGCAGTGCACCCTTTTTTTATGCTTAATATTTAAAAATCTAAAATCGTATGATTTTGTGTTTGTTCATTTGGCGTTAATCTTGTCATGGTAACTGCTGTTAACATAAACTTACTTTGATAGTTAATCATTGATGTGGTATTTATTTTAACTGCTAATGAATGAAGAATATAGAAATTTGGGAGTAATGCTTAAAATGCAGGACAATGTGAAAGTTATAAAAAATCAACATATGAGCTTTTGGATGTTGGTGGCGCTAGTTTCTGGCAATATGGTTGGCTCGGGGATATTTTTATTGCCATCAGGTTTGGCAAAGTTTGGTTCAATTAGTATTTTGGCGTGGATTTTCACGGCCATTGGTTCGGTGTTATTAGCACTTGTTTTTTGCAGCTTCAGTCGCTTGGTGCCCAAGGTTGATGGTGGACCTTATGCTTATGTGCGCGTGGGAATGGGTAACTTTTTAGGTTTCCAAAGTGGTTTTGGCTATTGGGTATCATTATGGGTAGGTAATTGTGCTATTGCTCTGGCAATGGTCGGCTATTTGAGTTTCTTTTTCCCGATTTTATCAGATAAGTTGATGAGCGCGATCACTGCGATTGGTATCATTTGGGTGTTAACAGCATTTAACATGTTTGGTGCGCGCACGGTTGGATGGCTGCAACTACTATCAATGATTGGTAAAACGATTCCGTTGCTTTTTATCATCTTTGCAGGGATCTGGTATATCCATCCGGAGTATTATTTAGAGTTTAATCGAACCGATAGCTCAAGTTTAAGTGCATTAAGCGCTGCTGCTTCATTAACCCTTTGGGCATTTATTGGTTTAGAGTCTGCGGCAGTGACGGCAAGTAAAGTCAAAAACCCACAAAAAACCATTCCGCTGGCGACATTAACCGGTACATTGATTGCAGCTTTTATTTATATCGCGAGTTCAACAGTGATTATGGGCATGGTGCCCGCAGCAGAGCTTGCAAACTCGAATGCGCCATTTGCTTTAGCTGCAACAGAGATTATTGGTCAAGCCGGTGGTGTCTTTATTGCTATCGCTGCAGTGATTGCGTGCTTAGGAACACTTAATGGTTGGATTATGGTAACTGCAGTGGTCTCTAAATCAATTGCTCAAACTAATCTCTTTCCTAAAATATTTGCCAAAGAAAATCGCTATGGTGCACCAAGTTTTAGTTTAATCTTATCAGGCGTGCTAATGACGATATTATTGTTATTAACCATGTCAAAAGCTTTGGTTGAGCAGTTTGAGTTGATCATTCTTATGGCAGTTTTAACCGCATTAGTACCTTACTTTTACACGACGATATCGAATATTTTAGTGATTAAACAGCAAGATAAAAATAGTCCATTCTGGCAAATGTCGATTATTGTTGCGGTACTCGCGTGCGCTTATTCATTCTGGACAATATTAGGTTCAGGGCAGGAAGTTGTCTACTATGGCATGATTCTGTTCTTTCTGGGCACACCAATTTATGCGATTTCGGAGTGGATTAACCTACAAAGAAAAGGTCAGTAGATCTCACAAACTTATTGAACGCAAAATAATCATCTGTATAATGCCCTATGCAATCATATCATTGATTAATTGACGTTACGTATTTTAGAAAAAGTGTGTAACTTTGGTGATTCAATCAATAGAATAAAACGATATAGAGTATATAGATGCAAGACACGGCAATTGAGAAAGTAGTAACAAAAACAAACCTAATGAATTTCTGTCAAAAAGACTTGCAAGCGTATTTTGCAAGTATTGACGAGAAACCATTTCGAGCCAAACAAGTGTTTAAGTGGATTCATCAAAAAGGTATCACATCTTTTGATGACATGAGTGATTTAAGTAAAGCCTTGCGTCAGAAGCTGATGGATGTGGCTGAAGTGGTCGCGCCTAAAGTGGTATTAGATAAGCCATCAAATGATGGCACGCATAAGTGGCTTATCGATGTGGGCGGTAATCTGGTTGAAACCGTTTATATTCCAGAAGGTGCGCGTGGTACGTTATGTGTGTCTTCACAAGTGGGCTGCACGTTGAACTGTAGTTTCTGCTCAACGGGCAAGCAAGGTTTCAATCGCAATTTAACCGTTGCTGAAATCATTGGTCAAGTGTGGACAGCAGTGCGCGCATTATCAAAGCAACAAGGCGAGCACGATCGACACGTGACCAATGTGGTGATGATGGGCATGGGCGAGCCATTGATGAACTTTGATGCCGTCGTCAGTGCAATGGATATTATGATGGATGATCTGGCATATGGCTTGTCAAAGCGTCGTGTGACACTAAGTACATCGGGTGTTGTGCCGCGTATTTATGATCTACTTGAACAATCAGATGTTTCATTAGCCGTGTCATTGCATGCACCTAATGATGCGCTTCGCGATGAGCTGGTGCCGATTAATAAGAAATATAATATTGATGAGCTAATGGCAGCATGTAAGCTTTACGCGCAACGTGGACCGCATAAAGAAATCACCTTTGAGTACACGCTAATGGAACATGTTAACGACGAGCTTGAGCATGCAAAAGAGCTAGTAACACTATTGAAGTCAAAACAGGTTCCGGCTAAGATCAACCTTATACCATTTAACCCATACCCTGGTACGTCATATAAGAAGCCTAGCAATAACCGAACACATCGCTTTCAGCAGTATTTGATGGAAGCAGGTTTCGTGGCAACGATTAGAAAAACCAGAGGTGATGATATTGACGCAGCATGCGGTCAACTTGCAGGTAAAGTGCAGGATAAAACCAAGCGTCAGGCGCGATATCAACGTAGCTTAAGTGAGGCATAATGCTAAAAATAAGGAATCCATTGGTCAAGGCGGGACTTTTTATATCGATTGTAATGGTTGCAGGCTGTGCTAGCAATTCCAAGCAATTACCAGATATCCCCGAGGCACCCACTGTTGATTACGCTAAAGCAGCAAAGATTAATGCTGAATTAGCCGTTGTTTACGCGCAGCGTGAGATGCTTGATCGTGCCAAAGAGAAGCTCTTAAAAGCCAAGTCACAAGATGCGAATGTGCCGACAATCTACTATGCCGAAGGCTTGTATTATCAAAATCTAGGGATGCCAGATCTTGCTGAGCGTTCTTATGAAAAAGCCTTACGCATGGCACCAGGTGATTTCCAAGCCTATAATTTTTATGCGCAATTTTTATGTATGGATAAGCATCAATATCAACAAGCCAATAATTTATTTCAGCGCTCGATTGTGCTGCCCAAAAATATTAATTTAGCTGAGACTTTTACCCTTTATGGGCGTTGCCTATTGGCGCAGGGTAATAGTAAACAAGCTAAGCGTTATTTTGAGAAAGCAATAGATCAGGGGGCTGGAAGCACTTTGTCTTACTGGGAGCTTGCGCAACTTGAGTATCATGAAAGAGACTATAAAGATGCGCTTAGTATGGTCAATCGTTATATTGAGCTAGCGGGTAAAACACAAGAGAATATCAAGCTTAAGATGGATATATTACAAGCCTTAGGTAATTACAATGAAGCGGCAACCTTGCGCTTGCAGCTGAGCTCGAAATTGTACGAGTAAGGTACCTAGATGATTCTATCGATGACCAAGCGCTTGTTTAGAACCAATCGCAGACTGTGTGTTTATCACAATGAGATTGATCATAAACGCAAGACGTTACTTTTTTTGCATGGTATTACCGGCAGTGCAATTAACTGGCAGGCGCAATTTAGGAAGTTCTCACCTGAGTATAATATCGTGGCTTATGACTTATATGGTCATGGGCAAAGTGGTCGCCCTAAAAAAGTCATTGAATGCTCAATGGTGCAAAGTGTGCTTGATGCACAAAGCGTGATTGAATATTTCAAACTTGAAAATATCACGATTATTGCTTATGGCTATAGCGCATTGATTAGCTTGCTGTTATGTGAAAAATATCCGAAATTGATTCAAAAACAATTGTTAATTAATCCGATCCCTTATGAACAATTAACCGATGTGCCATGGTATTTACAATGGCCATTTTCATGGGGCTATCGTTTTTTCCGTTTAAATGAAGCACAAGTTGAGTCGCAGGGCAATAATAGTGCTAGCTTGCCACGGTTATGGGTAATTAGAGCATATTGCCAAGCATTATTAAGCTTGCCTGCTTTGGATATACACCCAAGTAAGTTACGTATAAAAACTATGGTGTTGCGTTCAGTAAAATATCTGCCAGCTAAGCGTGAACGGGTTGATAACTTCTACAAGGTTTTTTATCGCGCACGTGTTAAACCGCTTGAAAGCATTTCACCTTTTCCAATGCGACAATCAAAAACACGGGTTAATCACTTTTTAAGTCAGACGATTGATGAGTTAAATATTCATGCCTTTCGCAATCTGGTATTTGAGGGTGCAGGTGTCAGAGGTATTGCCTATAGTGGCGCGATTACTGCACTTGAATCATTGGGTGTTTTGAAAAATATTCATCGTTTTGCAGGTACTTCAGCTGGTGCGATTTATGCAATTTTGTTGGCAGTTGGCTTTAATGCCAAAGATGTTGAAGAAATTGTAAGTAAGCTTGATTATCGGCTATTTATGGATGCTAGTCGCAATTTTATCAGTAACTCAACACGTTTAATTACTGATTTTGGCTGGTATAAAGGAGACTTCTTTATCAGTCATATGGCTGAGCTTATTGCGCGAAAACTTGGCGATGGTTATATCGATTTTGCGACAATGAAAAAACTAACCGGTAATGATTTATATATTATTGGCACTAACCTTACCAAAGAGTGTGCGGAAGTTTATAGTGCTGAGACAACGCCAACGATGCAAGTGGTCGAAGCACTTAGAATCTCAACGTGTATTCCGATGCTATTTCGTGCGGTTAAACGTAAAGATGGCAAAGAAGAAAATATTTTGGTTGATGGCGGGTTGATTTGGAACTGCCCGCTAGAGTTATTTGATGATAAAAAGTATATGCACAATACGCTTAATGCCTTGTATGATGGTGCGTCAAATGATGAAGTGTTTAATACCGAAACCTTGGGCTTTCGTCTAGATCCAAAGGAAGACCCCTTAAAGCAAATGCGCAAAGGCTCACAAGGGTTTCATAAGATAGGGCATATTTTTGAGTTCACCCGAGAGTTTATGAAATTCTATTCATTAGCTTCACTTAAGCGACACTTAGAGCCCAGTAATTGGAATCGTGTTGTTTTTGTTGATACCTTGGATATTATGGGCACGGATTTTGAGATCAGCCAAGAGGAAATCTACCAATTAATTGAACAAGGAAAAACAGGCGTATATGAACACTTTTCTTGGCGAATGAGTGAAAATGGGGTAAAGTTCCCGCAGTAATTGAATTTATTCTACGAAGTATATAAAAATGCGTAATCAAAATAAGCAAAATAAGCGAAACAACCAAAATAATCGAACTCCTAAATCAAATAGTGATCATAAAGACAAGTTGCAAAAACTCTTAGCGTTAGCAGGTCTTGGTTCACGGCGCAAGATGGAGGAGAAAATTCTCGCCGGACGCGTGAGTGTGAATGGTAAAGTTGCACAAATTGGTGATCGTGCGTCATTTGATGATAAGATCATTGTCGATGGCAAGCCATTACGGAACCAAGCAGTTGTATTATCGCGTCCTCGTGTGATTATCTACAATAAGCCTGATGGTGAGATTTGCACAAAGAGTGATCCTGAAGGACGCAAAACAGTATTTGATGCTTTGCCAAGATTAAAAATTGGGCGTTGGATTATGGTTGGGCGCTTAGATATTAACACCACAGGATTATTGTTATTTACTACTGATGGTGAGCTTGCTAATCGCTTAATGCATCCATCGTATGAAGTCGAGCGTGAATATGCCGTGCGCTTATTTGGTGATATTGAAGATAGCGTAATCGAGCAGCTTAAAATGGGTATTATGCTTGACGATGGCGAGGCTAAGTTTAGTAGTGTGCGCTTTGTAGGTGGCGAGGGTATAAACAAATGGTATCACGTCACTTTATCAGAGGGTCGAAATCGTGAAGTAAGACGAATGTTTGAAGCTGTTGGCGTGCAAATAAGCCGTTTAACGCGTGTGCGTTATGGCAATCTTACTTTACCTAGGTATTTAAGTGCCGGTAAATCAGAAGAGCTCAGTCCGCAGGATGTTAATGCTTTGCGCCAAAGTGTTCAAATGAGACGTTTTTATTTCCCTAAGAGTCTATTGGATAAATTAGACCGTAAGCGTTAATCATGAATCAAACAACTCTGCCAGAATTAAATTCAGATGAGCGTTTGCGTGTGGCAGAAATGTGTGCTCATATTGCCAAGGTCATTGCTAACAATAAGTCGCCGATTAGCTTTCAGCGCTTTATGCAAGAGGCGCTATATGCGCCAAATTTAGGGTATTACACAGCAAATAAACCAAAGCTTGGTGAATCAGGTGACTTTATGACAGCACCGATGAGCTCAAGCCTTTTTGGGCAAACCTTTGCTTTACAGTTTGCGGATATTTTGCCAAAACTCGGTGATAATCCTGTCATTATTGAGTTTGGTGCAGGTACGGGAAAGTTTGCTTTGGATTGTTTGCAAAAGCTTACGTCTCTTAATGCTTTGCCTTATGCCTATTATATTATTGAAGTCAGTCCTGATTTGAAGCTTGAGCAACAGCGTTTATTAAAGTCAATAGGGGATTATTATCAACATATTCATTGGTTGGATAAGTTGCCAACAGAAAAATTTAATGCGATTGTCTTTGCTAATGAGGTGATTGATGCCATGCCGGTTGAATTGATCTCTATTAAGGGTAAAGCAGCAAAACGCATGATGGTCGATCAGCAACAAGATCAATTTATCTGGTGTGATCAAGAGATTACTGATCCGTTATTAGCAGCAGCGATTAAGCGTTTACCATTAGAAAATTTGCTATTTATTAATGGTTATCAAACAGAAATTAATCTATGGATCGAGCCGTGGTTAACATCAATTCACAGTGTTTTAAATCGCGGTGTGGTTTTTATCTGTGATTATGGTTATCAGCGTGATTTGTATTACAGCAGTGCGCGTATTAAAGGCACATTGCAATGCTACTTCAAGCATCATGTGCATGATAATCCGTTGATTTACACTGGTGTGCAAGATATCACGGCACATGTTGATTTTACGACTGTTGCCGAATGCGCTGAAAGCCTTGGCTTTGTGCTTGATGGTTTTGCCACACAAGGCAGTTTTTTAAGCCAAGCTGGGATTATGTGTGCTTATGAAAAGCAGCAAACAGATTTAAATGAAAAAGAGAAATTACGATTAAATCAAGAATTGAAATTACTGACACTGAGTACTGAGTTAGCTGAGAATTTTAAAGTCATGGCGTTATCTGTTGACTATGATGATGTGATTGAAGCATTTGATGATATTGATGTAAGTTATTTATTGTGAAATATGTAAAAGATATAAAAGTTAAAGGAGTTGTAAATTGTTTAAAGAAAATGCATTAACACCTGAGCATATTTTTAGAGCGTATGATATTCGTGGGACTTATCCTGAAGATCTAAATGAGAACGTTGTGTTTAATATCGGTGTGGCATTTGCGAGGCAGGCACGTCTACACAGTGAACAAAAGGTCTTTATCGCGCGTGATGGTCGTTTATCAGGCCCAACCTTGTTAAAGTCATTAGCGGAAGGTTTGCAAGCTGGAGGCTGTGATGTGATTGATGTCGGCGCGGTGCCAACACCTGTACTTTATTTTGCTGCAAAAACACAAGGCAATGGTACCGGGATTATGTTGACAGGGAGTCATAATCCCGCGAATTACAATGGTCTTAAAATGATGATTGGTGGGTACACCTTAGCACAAGATGATATTCAAGTATTAAAACAAATCATTATAAAGGGTGAAGCAAAAGACGATACAGTGGGTACTTATCAATCACTTGCGATTGATGATAAGTATATTGACTATATTGCCAAACAAGAAAAGCTCGCTAAACCGTTAAAAATTGTGATTGATGCAGGTAATGGTATCACAGGTGAAATTGCTCCTAAATTGTTTAGAAAGCTAGGATGCGAAGTCATTGAGCTATTTTGTGAAATTGATGGCACATTCCCAAATCATCATCCTGATCCAAGTAAACCGGCTAATTTAAAAGACCTTATCGCTGCGGTTAAAACACACAATGCTGATGTTGGTCTAGCCTTTGATGGTGATGGTGATCGCTTAGGTGTGATCACACCTAAGGGTGAGAATATCTTCCCAGATCGTCAATTGATGCTTTATGCCGAAGATGTATTAAAAACGCATCCACAAGCAACCATCTTGTTTGATGTTAAATGTACTAAGAATCTTGCTGAGTTTGTTGAGAATCTAGGTGGCAAGCCGGTGATGTCACAAACAGGACATGCGCTGATTAAAAAGAAAATCAAAGAAACGGGTGCCGAGCTTGCCGGTGAAATGAGTGGGCATACGTTCTTTAATGATCGCTGGCTTGGCTTTGATGATGGATTATACACGGGTGTCAGATTATTAGACATTCTGGCAAGTAGTGATGCGTCTCTAGATCAAATATTTGCACGTATTCCACAAAGTATCAATACCCCTGAAATCAACATTGAAGTCACTGAAGAACAAAAATTTGTGGTGGTCGATAGCTTAGTGAAGCAGGCAGATACAAAGTTCAATAATGCAAAAGTCATTACCATTGATGGTGTGCGTGTTGAGTTTGAAGATGGCTGGGGCTTGGTTCGCGCATCAAACACCACACCATGCTTAGTCTTGCGATTTGAAGCTGATAGCGAAGAAGCGCTAGCGCGTATTAAGGATGATTTTAGCAAGTGGGTTGAGTCGGTTATAAATATCTGTGCCGTATGATCTGCCTGATAGTTTTATACCGCTCGTAAATCATTTTAGTAACTGGAGTTACCTGGAAAAAACATAAGGAGCACGTGTATGCGTGTGATATTCACAATAATTTTAGCTGTTGCTGCAATACAGTTAAGTCCTGCTAATACTCAGCTTGAGAGAACACTAACCTCAGCCATTAGTACTTATCATTTAGAGAGTGCACTGGTTGCGGTAAAAGTGATTAATGCAAAAGATGGTAAAACGGTATTAGCATTCAATAGTCAAAAGAACATAATGCCAGCAAGTAATGCCAAGCTTTTGACAGCGGCAGCGGCATTGCTAAGCTTGGGGCAAAATTATCAATATAAAACGAAACTTTATTATGATCGCAAAGATCAAAAAGGCGTTGATAATTTATATATTGATTTATCCGGTGATCCAAGTTTGACATCTGAAGCATTGGCAGCGTTGCTTCAGGGTCTTTCGCAGCATCATATTAAATCAATCGCGGGAAATATTTATCTCATTAATCAACAATTTCAAGGACGCAATTATCCGATTAATCAAAGTCAAAGTGATAGTGTGTTTGGCTTTGGCGCGCAAAGCTCAGCATATACTTTGAATGAAAACCAAGTGGTTTTAAAGCTTCAATCTCACGAAAATTATTTCAAGGTGGATAAGCTTGGTGGCGAGACAATAGATTATGACAATAAGCTGTTAGCCGCTGACGATAATATGCTTAAAACGTGCCAGTTTAATGCAAGTATGACTGCGCAAAATAAGCTTATTTTAGCAGGTTGTTTGCCAAAAGGAGATTTCACCTTTAAATTTGCGATTACCAACCCTCACAAAATGTTTGAGAAAGTGTTGAAACAGCAACTTAAAAAGCAGGATGTGGGTTTCAAAGGTAGTATCAAAGAAATCAATGGTAAACCCGCTAACCTTAAACTTATCAATCTGCATAATTCGCCTGATTTATCTGCTTTGCTTAAGCATATGCTTGTGCTTTCTGATAATCTTTATGCGCAAAGCTTGTTAAGAACTTTAGGTTATAAAACATATCAAGTGGGCAGTCTTGTCAGTGGTAAAAATGCCATGTTTGAGATTTTGCATAAAAAGCTTGCACTTGATACTAATAATATTCAGTTGGAAGATGGTGCGGGTATGTCCGAAAGTGATCTATTAAATGCTGATTTTATTGTTGATTTGCTTTATAAAATGCAATCACAGAAAAGCTTCAGTATTTTTAAAATGTCACTTCCAGTCTATGGACAATCAGGCACTTTAAAATGGCGTAATAATCAAGAATTGGTGGGTAAAGTCTTTGCCAAAACAGGCTCAGGAACAACATCTATAGCGTTATCTGGTTATATCAAAGCGCAGGATGGTCAGCAATATGTATTCTCGATCTTGATTGGAAATCTACTTGCATCACAGAAAAAACAAGCACTACAGTTACAAGACGATATCTTGCAAACGTTGTATCTATTTAAGCAGTGAAAATTAGATGTCTTCTAAGGGCAAGTTTAACAAAATTAAGATCTTGTTTCTGTCTTAACTTTGCTAAACACCCTATCCTCCCCCCAGAGTATCGTAAATGGTATATTAGCTTTCTTTGAACTTGCTAAGATGGGGTTAGATTATCAATAATCTGTTAATTAATAAACATACCGAATCATACAAAATGTATTGCGCCTGAAGTGGGTGAAGTTAATTGCTCTTTTGTTTTTTAAGTGAGCGACGCTTTTTAATTATTTCAATAATTGCAGGCATGATTGAAACAAGAATAATCGCAATAACAAGGTAGCTGAAGTTTTCTTGCATAAACGGAATATTACTAAAGAAATAGCCAAGATAGGTGATTGATCCGACCCAAATAAATGCGGCAATAACACTTAAAGTGATAAAGCGACGATAGGGCATCTCACCCATGCCAGCAGCAAATGGCGTGAAGGTGCGAATGATTGGCACAAAACGCGCGATAATAATGGCTTTGGCACCATATTTCTCAAAAAACTGATGGGTTTTTTCAAGATGAGAGGTTTTAAGAATTTTAGCATCAGGCTTAAAAAGCTTCTCACCAAATAAATGACCCACCCAATAGTTGACGTTATCACCCAAAATTGCAGCAAACGCTAAGACAAACACCATTAAATGAACATTTAGATTGGTGGTTGCGGTAATAATACCAACGGCAAATAATAAAGAATCACCGGGCAAAAAAGGCATAATTACTAAGCCAGTCTCGCAAAAAATAATTAAAAATAACAGCGCATAAGTCCAAAGTCCAAAGGTGTTAACCAGTGTGTTCATATGAACATTTAAGTTGAGTACAAAGTCAACAAGGTAGTGTATCAAATCCATAAAACAGCGAAGGCCTTCTCTTAGCAAAATTAAGTTGGCTGCATTATAACGAGAGATTGCTAGAGGGGCTATGAAAACCTTATTAACTATAAGGGATAATAAACGGCTGGCAAATAATTGATTCTTTTCTAGACTCAATAGTGTGTTTTTGAGATATAAAGGAATAGATGATGAATTTACTAAAGAAATCAATAGCGTTACTAATGGTAATGGGGCTTGCTAGTTCAAGTTTAACCAACCCACCTGCGCGCATTCATAAACAAGCGCATCCATGGTGAGTATTCAATATCTTTATTCTTCCAATCCGCAGGATACCATGACATTTGAACGAGCCTAAAGGCGCGCTCTGGATGTGGCATCATAATGGTGGCACGTCCATCAAGTGATGTGAAACTCGTGAAGCCACCTTCTGAGCCATTTGGATTTAATGGATAATGTTCGGTTGGCTTGCTGTGGCTGTCGATATAGCGCATGGCTGTTTGCTCATTGGTAATCAAATGATTTAAATCATCTTGGTGCTGATATTGCGTACGTCCTTCACCATGAGAGACAACAATAGGCATCTTTAAGCCTGTCATACCTTCAAAGATAATCGATGGCGTTTTTAATACTTCAACCATCGATAAACGTCCTTCAAACTGCTCAGAAAGGTTACGTACAAAGCGAGGCCAGTGCGTGGCGCCAGGGATAATATCCTTTAGTTGTGAGAGCATCTGACAGCCATTACACATGCCAACAGTAAAGGTATCAGTGCGTGCGAAAAATTGCGCAAATTGCTCTAAAAGGTTGGGATCAAATAAAATAGACTTTGCCCAACCGCCTCCGGCTCCTAACACGTCACCATAAGAGAAACCACCACATGCGGCTAGCCCTTTAAAGTCATTAAGATTAATGCGCTTATTTTGCAAATCCGTCATATGCACATCAATAGTATCAAAGCCACTTAAGGTAAAGGCTGCTGCCATTTCATTATTACTATTGACCCCTTGTTCACGTAAGATCGCTACTTTGGGTTTGCTCTCAAGGTTAAGATAAGGACTAGCAATATTCTCTTTGCAATTAAACGAAACTTGGGCAAAAAGACCATGATCGTTATGACCATTAATTAAATCATGTTCTTGATCAGCGCACAGTGCATTATCACGCATGCGTTGAATCTGATAAGAAGTTTCAGACCATAGTGCTTGCAGTTCAGCACGTGTCATACAGAAGACTTCATCAATATCGTGACTAATAATGAGCTTGGCATCATCGGTTGAGGTATTAGGTCGCCCAATCGCGTGGGCTTTTAACTGGAAGCTTGCAAGGACTTGCATTACGATGCTGCGATCAGTGTTTCTCACTTGAATCACTGCACCTAGCTCTTCATTAAAGAGTGCAGCATGAACATCATCACCAAGCGCATCAACGTCAATATCTAAACCACACTTAGCTGCAAACATCATCTCGCATAGCGTAGTAAATAAGCCACCATCTGAGCGATCATGATAAGCGCAAATCTTATCATCTTTAACCAACTGATGGATGGCAGCAAAAAAGCTTTGCAAAAGTTCAGGCTCAATATCAGGTGTTTCATTGCCAAGCTCATTATAACTTTGGGCAAACGATGAGCCGCCTAAGCGATTTTTACCTAAACCTAGATCGATAAAAATAAGGTCAGTCTCAAATGCTAAGCGCAGTTGTGGGGTTAATGTGCGACGAATATCCTGCACAGGGGCAAAAGCGGTAGCAACAAGAGAGACAGGGGAGGTTACTGATTTTTCTTGATTATCGTCATGCCATTTGGTTTTCATCGATAAGGAGTCTTTGCCAACAGGAATCGTTAGATCAAGTGCTGGACAAAACTCCATGCCAGCGGTTTTAACCATCTCATAGAGTCTGGCATCTTCACCAGGATGCGAGCATGCTGCCATCCAGTTGGCGGAAAGTTTGACATCAGATAAGTGATAGATGTATGCAGCAGCAATATTAGTAATCGCCTCTCCAATGGTGATTCTAGCAGCAGCAGCTGGGTTCATCATCGCTAGCGTTGGGCGCTCGCCCATTGCCATGGCTTCACCATGATAATCTGTGAAGCTTGCTGCAGTTACGGCAACGTCAGCTACAGGAACTTGCCATGGCCCGACCATTTGATCGCGTTGCGTCATACCACCAACCGTACGATCACCAATGGTAATTAGAAACTTCTTACTACCAACAGCGGGTAAACGTAAAATACGCTTAGCGGCATCTTGTAAATCGATACCACTATAATCCCAATTGCTATAAGCATTGGCAGTTGTCGTCACATTTTTCAATGTTTTGGGTGCTTTACCTAATAACAGTGACAATGGCATATGAATTGGATCAACACTCGAATTATCATCTTTTAAAATCAAAACTTGTTCTTCAGTGGCTTCACCAACAATGCTATAAGGGCAACGCTCGCGCTTGGCAATGTTATCAAAGGCGGATAAGTCCTTTTCAGCGATGGCAAGTACATAGCGCTCTTGTGATTCATTACACCAGATTTCTAGGGGCGATAAACCTTTTTCAGCCACTTGAATTTTATTAAGATCAAAGATAGCCCCACGCTCGCAGTCAGCAACCAGCTCAGGTAATGCATTGGATAAACCGCCCGCACCAACATCATGAATGCTAATGATTGGGTTATTAAGTCCCATTGACCAACAGCTATCAATCACTTCCTGTGCGCGACGTTCAATCTCGGCATTATCACGTTGCACAGAGGCGAAATCAAGATCCTCATTAGAGTGCCCAGAGTTAACGGAAGAGGCCGCACCTCCGCCTAGACCAATCAGCATCCCAGGGCCTCCTAAAACGATAATTTTGGCACCGACAGGGATTTTGCGTTTTTCGATATGTTCTTCTTTAATATTGCCATAACCACCAGCGATCATAATCGGCTTATGGTATCCCCAGACTTCACCATTTACGTTTTGCTCAAAACTACGAAAATACCCGCATAGATTAGGACGCCCAAACTCATTGTTAAAAGCAGCCCCCCCAAGAGGCGCTTCAATCATAATATCTAATGCCGAGGCAATGCGCTCTGGTTTGCCGTAAGGAGTTTCCCACGGCTGGATATCATGAGGAATATTTAAGTTGGAGACAGTATAACCTGTAAGTCCCGCTTTTGGTTTAGCACCTCGTCCTGTCGCACCTTCATCACGGATCTCGCCACCGGCTCCTGTGGCAGCGCCTGGATGCGGAGCAATAGCAGTTGGATGATTATGTGTTTCAACCTTGATCTGAATATGAATTGGCTCGCGTTTAAAATGATAGAGTCCATTATCATCACGCTGCAAACGCTCAGCAGCATAACCGGCAATAACTGCAGCATTGTCATGATAGGCTGAGAGGATGTTTTCTTTGTGATGTTCATAGGTGTTTTTGATCATTGGAAATAGCCCAAGAGATTGCGCTTGACCATCAATAATCCAATCAGCTCTGAAGATCTTATGGCGGCAATGCTCTGAGTTGGCTTGTGCAAACATCATAAGCTCAACATCATTAGGATCGCGATTAAGACTGATGAAGCCATCATGCAAATAATCAATTTCATCATCAGACAACGCCAAACCAAGCTCACGATTGATTTTCTCCAATGCGCTACGACCTTCACTTAATAGTGGAATGGTTCGCAGTTTGCCAACAGCGTGGGTGCTGATAAATGGATTGGTATCTGCAATTAAGAAGCTAACGGTTTGCATCATACGATCATGTAACTTAGCAGCTAATAGATTTAAATCGTTCTGTGCTAAGGATGATTGACTTTTTAAATAATAAACAATGCCGCGTTCAATACGTGTGACCTTATTCAATCCGCAATTGTGCGCAATATCCGTTGCCTTTGATGACCACGGCGAGATTGTGCCTAAACGTGGTGTGATGATAATGACTTGCCCTTGTTTATCAGTAAGCTGCCCTTTATCACCATAATTTAATAAAGCTGAGAGTTTATTTAACTCATCATCGTTTAATGTATCACTGTGCTCAATAAAATGAATATATTCCGCTTGAACCATCTCAATACGAGGATCAATGTCCTGTAATTTAGCTAAGATTTTTTGTTGATCAAACGAAGATAATGCGTCATTGCCAAAAAGTTGTAACATCTTTCCACTCGTGCAGAAGGTTTGTGTGCCCATATTCTGATAGATTTGTTGCAATTTATAAAGTGTAAAATGTGACTTTATTTATGCGTTAGAGTGATAAGTGAACAATGTTTTTGCTTATTATAAATTCTTGCTAAAAATAATATGAACTTGGGATGTGTTTGTATGTGTAAGGCGATATCATTTATGCGTTTAACTATTGTCTTTATCAAAAGGGGGATGAACTGTGGTGAATAATAAAAAACAACAACAATGGGTAACTGGGTTGCAAACGATAGTAGCAGTAGCAATTAGCGCTATGTCAATACAATCTTCTTTTGCCAACGTTGTTGCAAACAATGCGATGACGGATAGTTTTTGGCAAACACAAAAGAAAGGCGCGAATTTTTTTAGGCAACATCCGGCATCACTTAAAGATTGGCAAGATGCTAAGCAAGTGGGGATTGAGTTTTTCCGCATCCCGCTAGATGCTTATCTTGGGTATCCGGTTAAGCTAGATAATATTACCCAATTAACAACGTTTGAAATAAAAAGTTTTGATCAAAACTTAAAAGATGCGAAGACCACAGGTATTCCGATTATTTTGAGCTTCTTATCACTGCCTTTTTCAGTATGGAATCAGCAACATGATAATCGTGATGATCTAAGATTATGGCAAGATAAAAAAAATTGGCAGGCAGCGGGGGATTTTTGGGCTGCTGTTGCTAAGCGCTATAAAGGGAATTCAAATATTGTTGCGTATAATATTCTCAATGAACCACATCCTGAAGTTTTAAAACTTAAAAACAGTGATAGTGCTATTTTTAACGTGGATTTTACGAGCTACTACAAGAAAGTAGTTGGCACAAGTGAAGATTTAAATGCCTTTTACAAATACATGGTTAAACGTATTCGTCATGTTGATCCTGATACACCGATTATCGTTGATGCTGGTTGGTACGCGGAGCCGCCTGCTGCAGATTATCTTAAACCCATCAATGCGAAAAATATCCTTTATGCCTTTCACATGTATGAGCCATATATTTACACCACGCGCAAAATTAACAATGGTAAATACGTTTATCCAGGAAAAATAGCGACGGGGAATGATCAATTTAGTGATTGGAATAAGGCGACACTTGAGAAGTTTTTACAACCGATTGTAAACTTTCAAAAGCGCTATCATATTCCTAGTCAGCAGATTATTTTGGAGGAGTTTGGTGTTGATCGTATGACAAAAGGAGCCACTCAATACCTCAAGGATATTGTGAGTATTGCTAATAAAAATAACTGGCATTGGGCGTTTTACAATTATCGTGGCGATGAGTGGACAGGTATGAACTATGAGCTTGGCGTAAAGCCAATGAAGTGGCAATTCTGGAAGGATGAAGAAAAAACCAATCTTTTCCCAAATATTAGCTATGGCAAAGCCAATAAGTATTATGCTTATGATAAAAACAACCCATTGTGGCATGCAGTTATTGAGACGATGAAGAGTGTATCTTAATGCTATTGGCAGCAAATTGAGCACGCGCTTTAGCTGTTTCAATGTCTGCATCATAGGCTAAAGCAACTCCCATGCGGCGTTTGCCGGAGATTTCAGGCTTAGCAAATAAGCGAATATCCGTATTAATCTGGGATAAACCTTCATTTAAACCTGTGAAGCTTGGTGCTTGTGATTGCCCTTCAAGTAAAATCGCTGCTGAAGCGCTTGGCATGCGTGTCTCGATATTGGGAATTGGTAATCCTAAAATAGCGCGTAAATGCAGGTCAAATTCGGATAAATTTTGCGAGATAAGCGTTACCATGCCCGTATCATGTGGTCGTGGGGATACTTCATTAAAATACACTTCATCACCTTTGATAAATAGCTCAACACCAAAAATGCCATGCCCACCTAAAGCATCGGTGATGGTTTTGGCAATATGTTGCGCTTGATATAGTAAAGCATCACTCATCGCATGTGGTTGCCATGATAATCGATAATCACCATTTTGTTGAATATGACCAATGGGATCACAAAACGATGTGCCTTTATTGTGACGCACGGTGAGTAAAGTGATCTCATAATCAAAAGTAATAAACTCCTCAATAATCACTTTTTGCACATCGCCACTATTACCGCGTGAGCCACTTTGTGCATACTCCCAAGCAGCTTCAATCTCATCAAATGATCTAACAATTGACTGACCCTTGCCAGAAGAGCTCATCACAGGTTTTACAACGCATGGCACACCAATTGCTTGTGCTTTGATTAGGCAATCTTCTTTGTTATCAGCAAAGGCAAATTTTGAAGTAGGGAGCTTAAGCTCATCAGCTGCAAGTGAGCGAATGCCTTGGCGATCCATGGTCAGTTTGGTGGCTTTAGCGCAAGGTACAATATTAAATCCTTGTTTTTCAAGATTGATAAGCTCATCCGTAGCAATGGCTTCAATCTCGGGCACGATATAATCAGGTGATTTCTCTTGGATCAAAGCATGCAGCGCTTTGGCATCTTGCATATTAATTACATGTGCCTCGTGAGCGATGTGCATGGCGGGTGCGTTTTTATAGCGATCAACAGCGATAACATAAATGCCAAGGCGCTGTGCGCTAATGGCGAATTCCTTGCCAAGCTCACCTGCACCTAAAAGCATGATCTTGGTTTGTGATTTGGTTAAGGCAGTACCTAATATCGTCATTTTGATTCCTTCAAACAGTTTTCTGTCAATGATGTGTGAGTATGATAACAAAGGCTTAAGACGATTTGCTATGAATTTTATTAAGCGCAAGTATGATTAGCTATGTGAAGTGATGGGCTTTTGCTTTTCATCTTATTCCCCTTTTAGTATGATGGGCGCATGCTGTATAAGTCCTTTTTGACATGTCTGATTTATCTTTTAAAAAAAATAACAACCCTATTGAAATTCAAGAATATTACCAAAATCTATGTGAGGAAATTAATCGTTATAATTATGCTTATCATACTTTGGATGCGCCTTTAGTGAGTGATCAAGTATATGACAAGGCGTATCAAGCCCTTGCTGAGCTAGAGACGCAATATCAGGATATTTTAGATACTTCATTATCACCAACGAAACGTGTTGGCAGCAAGCCCTTAACAGCCTTTGAAGTTATTGCCCATAAGGTGCCAATGCTATCACTATCCAATGGCTTTGATGATGAGGATATTGCGAGGTTTTATAAGCGTTTAACAGAGCTTACACAAACGCATGCATTAAGTTTTGAATGTGAACCAAAGTTAGATGGATTAGCCATTAGCATTCATTATAAAAATGGTCGTTTGGATTATGCCGTAACCCGTGGCGATGGTGTTGAGGGTGAAAAGGTGACAGAAAATGTCAAAACGATTCGTAATGTACCATTGCAATTGAAGGGTGATAATTTGCCCAAAGAGATTGAAGTGCGTGGTGAAATTGTTATTAATAAGCAGGATTTTCTAGCACTTAATCAAATCGCTGAAGCGCGTGATGAAAAGGTCTTTGCCAATCCTAGAAATGCTGCAGCGGGCAGTGTGAGGCAACTTGATTCGCGCATTGCTGCCAAGCGTAAATTAAAGATGTATGCTTATGGCGTTGGTGCATATACTGGATTTAACTTACCCCAAACTCAATATGAGTTAATGCAGCAATTAAAGCTCTGGGGTTTTCAATTAACCGATGAGGTTGAAGTGGTTGACGGAGAAGAGGGCTTACTTGATTATTACCAACGTATGAGTCATAAGCGTGCTGATTTGCCTTATGATATTGATGGTTTGGTATATAAATTAAATCGTTTGAATTTACAAACTAAAGCAGGCTTTATTGCCAAAGCACCACGTTGGGCACTGGCGCATAAATTCCCCGCTGAAGAAGTCGAGTCAGAAATTTTAGCTGTTGATTTTCAAGTCGGGCGCACGGGTGCGGTGACTCCGGTGGCAAGGTTAAAGCCCGTTGCCGTAGGTGGCGTGATTGTTTCAAATGCAACATTACATAATATCGATGAAATTAAGCGCAAAGATATTAAAATCCATGATCGCGTGATTGTGCGCCGCGCGGGAGATGTGATCCCTGAGGTGATGCGTTCATTGCCTGAGTATCGCAATGCTAATACAACACAAGAGATCGTGATGCCCAAAGTGTGTCCTGTATGCCAATCAAATATTGAGTATATTAACGATCAGGCGATTGCGCGTTGTACAGGCGGATGGCATTGTCGGGCACAACGCAAAGAACGCATTAAGCACTTTGCTTCACGCAAGGCGATGGATATCGATGGCATGGGGGATAAAATCGTTGAACAGCTAGTCGATAAAGAGATAATAAAGACACCAGCTGATTTGTATGCTTTGAATTTGCCTGTTTTAAGCCAGTTGGAGCGTATGGGACGTAAGTCATCATTAAACTTATTAGATGCTTTGGAAAAAAGCAAAACCGTACTGTTGCATCGCTTTATCTATGCCTTGGGGATCAAAGATATCGGTGAGGTGAGTGCCAAAGCACTTGCCAATCACTTTGGCTCACTAGAGGCGATTAAAAATGCCACCCTTGAAGAGCTAATATCGATTCATGATATTGGTGAGGTGATGGCAAATCATCTTAAAGCTTTTTGGCAGGATTCTTTAAATATCGAACTTGTTGATGCACTGATTGCTGCAGGCATTACGATCATTGAGCCCAAAAAAGTTGCGGCTGAAGTAGCAGAAACTGCTGTTGATAATCTATTTTTTGGTAAAACCGTTGTAATTACTGGTAGCTTTACTGAGTTTACGCGCGATGAGCTTAAAGAGAAGCTTGAAGCATTGGGTGCTAAGTGTAGTGGCAGTGTATCAAGCAAAACTGATTTTCTCATTGCAGGGGAAAAGGCCGGTTCCAAATTAGCCAAGGCGCAAGCGCTTGGTATTAAAGTGATAACTGAAGATGAGCTACAAGTAAACTGATTAGTGAGATATCCCCCTCACCCGCATTGCATAGCAATGCGACCTCTCCCCTTGCGGGAGAGGTCGGCGGCGGGTGAGGGGTGAATATTAAAGCTTTTCAAAAACACTTAAAAGCTTCACAAACCGATGCTGAGGCTACATTATGGTATCATCTTAGAAATCGACAATTGTCAGGATATAAGTTCAGGCGTCAAGTCCCGCAAGGAGAGAGGTGATTAGGTCATTACTTTGTGGAATAAACTTAGGGTATTAAAAAAAATGAAAATCGCAATATTAGGAAATGGGCAGCTGGCTCAGATGATGATTGAAAGTGCTCGAGATTTAAATGTAAGCATTGATACATATCCTTTGCCAGAGATTGATCGCTATGGTAAGAGCACTCCAGAGGAAATAAATCGTTGGCAGGAGAAGCTTCAGAGCTATGATGTCGTGACTTATGAGATTGAAAATATATCAGTTGACCTGCTGCAGGCAATATCACAAAAAACACGTGTCTTTCCAGCGATTGAAGCCTTAAGTGTTGCGCAAGATCGGCTATTGGAGAAAGACAACTTTAAACAACTTGATATTCATACTAATGATTATATGGCGGTAGATTCTTTCGCTGAACTTCAAAAGGCTGCCAAGTTATTAAGCTTACCATTTATTATTAAGACCAGACGCTTTGGCTATGATGGCAAGGGGCAGTATGTTATTAAAACGCCAGAGTGTTTAGAAAAAGCGTGGGAAGTTTTGGGAGATCATCCCCTAATTGCGGAGAGTTTCGTGCCATTTGATTATGAAGTCTCACAAATTGCGTCACGCGATCAGTTTGGGCATATTGCCTTTTATCCTTTGGTTAGAAATGAGCATCGCGATGGCATTTTACGCGAAACACATGTTTTGATGGAGAAAAATGAACTAAGTATTGACGCGCAAGAAGCAGTGAAGCGTTTGCTTGAGCACTTTAATTATGTCGGCACATTTGCGGTTGAGTTTTTTGTGAAAAATAATCAGCTTTTTGCCAATGAAATGGCGCCACGCGTGCATAATTCAGGACACTGGTCAATCAATGGTGCTAATGTCAGCCAGTTTGAAAGCCATATGCGGGCGATCAGTGGTGAAAATGTTGTGGTTATAAAAACATTAGCGCAACATATATTAATGATTAATCTCATTGCTGAAGATGTGCCAGATATACAGCTACCTGTTAATAGCCATGCTAAAAGTTATGGCAAGAGCTTAAGAGCAGGACGCAAGATGGGGCACATTAATATTGTCGATAATGAGCTAGAAACATTTATCAATAGTGTTAATATGATCTATCAAAATATTAAAGCAAAACCGTGCTTGGAGGAGTTTTAAGTGTCAGATCAGCTAGATGTTGCTTATTTTGCAGCAGGGTGCTTTTGGGGTGTTGAGCATTACTTTGCCAAAGAAAAAGGCGTGGTCAAAACGGCAGTTGGCTATATGGCGGGCAAAACGCTGAATCCTACTTATCATAACGTGAAAACAGGGCAAACTGAGCATTTGGAAGTCGTTAAAGTTGAGTATGATTGCAAGTTTGTGAGTTATGAAACCTTAGTGAAACTCTTTTTTGAAATTCATGATCCAACACAGCAAGATGGTCAAGGTATTGATATTGGTTCGCAATATTTAAGTGCTATTTTATATACCAATGGCACGGAAAAAATGACTTGCCAACAAGTAATTGATTGCCTTGAAGCACAAGGTTTAACGATTGCAACACAATTAATTGATGCCAATCTCCACCCATTTTGGTTGGCTGAAGACTACCATCAACAATATTTTAATGAACACGCGCACTTGCATGTCTGTCATCGACGTGTGAAACGATTTGATTAGGCTAGTAAAAAAGTGTAAGTGCTAAAAAAGAAGATACAAATAAATAGATGAATACTCAAACAAACAACGAAGTAAATAAATTAAAAAAAATTGTCATTTATACCGACGGTGCGTGCAAAGGCAATCCTGGGCGCGGTGGTTGGGGGGCGATTTTGCAATACAAAGCCAAAACCAAAGAGATTTATGGCGGTGAAGATAATACTACCAATAACCGCATGGAGTTATTGGCAGCAATTAAGGCATTACAGCTATTAAAAGAGAGGTGTGATGTCGAGCTTTACACTGATTCCAAATATGTGCAGCAAGGTGTTAATGAATGGCTTGATGGCTGGATACAACGCGGCTGGAAAACGGCAAATAAGCAAGCGGTAAAGAATCAGGACTTATGGCAGATGCTTGATCAGTTGCGTCATAAACATCAGGTCAAATGGTGTTGGGTTAAAGGGCATAACGGTCACCCATTAAATGAGCGTGCCGATGAGTTAGCCAATAAAGGGGTAGTGCACAGTGAACATGAAATCCATTAAAGATAAAAGGATCTATGTAATCTATACCGGTGGCACGATTGGCATGGTCAAAACCGACAAAGGTTATGCACCAAAGCAAGGCTATTTGTTGGATAAAATTAAAACGATCAAAGATTTTTATCATAATGATGTGCCCGATTTTAAGATCAATGAATATCCACAATTAATCGATTCGGCAAATATCAAACCAGAGGATTGGATCACCATCGCATTGGATATTGTTGATCATTATGAGCAATATGATGGCTTTGTGGTGTTGCATGGCACAGATACCTTGGCATATACCGCATCGAGTTTGTCATTTATGTTGAAGAACTTAAACAAGCCAGTGATCTGCACAGGCTCACAAATTCCGATTTCTGAGCTAAGATCAGATGCCTCGGATAATATATTGCATAGTTTGATTTTGGCGGCGGATGAGCGTATTGCTGAGGTTTGTGTGTATTTTAATAAGCAGCTATTGCGAGGTAATCGCTCGGTTAAGGTTAATGCCTCGGGTATGGATGCATTTAACTCACCTAATTATCCGCCATTAGGGCAAGTGGGTATTGATATTGAGTTAAATGAAGCCTATCTGTATCCGTGTGATCATAATGAGCCCGCTGAGATTGAGTTTAAAACTCTAGGCGTGCCTAAGATTGCAGTGTTATCAATTTTCCCAGGCATGGATGCAAATATCCTAAAAAAAGTATTACAGCCACCGTTGCAAGGATTGATTTTAAAGACCTATGGTGCAGGTAATATCATGAACTCGCCTGAGATTCTGCATGAGCTTATCGCGGCATGTCAGCGAGGCGTGATTATCATTAACTGCACACAATGTGTAAAGGGCAGTGTCAAAATGGGGGCATATGAGGCAGGTGTAGGTCTTGTTAATGCTGGTGTCATCTCAGGACATGATATGACCGATGAGGCAGCGTTGACAAAATTATTTTATCTTTTGAGTATTCCGGGGTTAACACAAGAAGAAGTGAAATTAGCACTACATAAAGATTTGCGAGGAGAAATAACGCTATGAAATATTTAACGAAGTTGATGGAGCAAAACCGTCAATGGGTTGAAGATACAAATAAAGAAAAGCCCGGCTTCTTTGAAAATTTATCAAAGCAGCAGAATCCAGAGTATTTGTGGATTGGCTGCTCGGATAGTCGTGTGCCAGCAAATCAAATCTTGGGGTTGTTACCAGGTGACATTTTTGTGCATCGCAATGTGGCTAATGTTGTCGTTCATTCTGATTTGAATTTTTTATCGGTATTGCAATATGCGGTAGATGTATTGAAGGTCAAGCATATCCTTGTTTGTGGGCATTATGGTTGTGGTGGTATTAAAGCAGCTACATTAAATGAATCACATGGATTGATTGATAACTGGTTAAGGCATGTTCAGGATGTGCATTATAAGCATAAGGAGTTATTAAAACCTTTTGACCATGGTGAATGTGAGGCTTTAGCACAAGGGATCGATTGCAAAGAGCAAAAGCATGCGGTTATGTGTGAGCTTAATGTGGTTGAGCAGGTCATTAACGTTGCCAAAACCACAGTGATCCAAGATGCGTGGCAGCGAGGGCAAAAAGTGATGGTTCATGCTTGTGTTTATGCACTATCGAATGGATTGTTGCAGCAGATTGCTTTTGGTGTGGCAGATAATGATGAAATTGAAGATTTTTATGATAAGGCGCTAACGAGTATTCAGCGTAATTTATATAAGGCGAAAATGTGATGACTGAGCAAAAGTGTATTGATAAAGCAAAGTTTTTTGGCTACTTAAGTATTGGTGTTGGTATGGCGTTAGCTGGTGGTTTTATATCGTATGGGATTTTGAACTTTCATGCATTTAATCGCTATGTTGCGGTTAAAGGTTTGGCAGAGCAAACGGTTAAGGCGGATAAAGCGATTTGGAGTATCAGTTATACTGTTAATGCCAATAGCTTAAAAGAAGTCTATCAAAAGGTTGATCAAGACCAGTTAGCGGTGAAAAACTTTATAAGTCAAGCAGGTGTAGATGTTAAAGCATTGCAATATGGCAGTATTTCGCTAAATCAAAATTCACACAGCAAAGATCAGGTTAATACCTCAAATTACAGTGCTTATGGCAGTATGACGATCACGACAGATAAAGTGGATTTAGTGCAAGGTTTGGCACAAAAAACCAGTGATTTGGTCGCCAAAGGTGTTGTTGTTAGTAGTAGCAATGTCGCCTATAAATATACAGGGCTTAATAGCATCAAACCAAAGATGCTCGAAGATGCCACGCAAAATGCACAAACCGCGGCATTACAATTTGCTAAAAATGCGCAAACTGCTTTAGGTAGTATTCGTCAAGCATCACAAGGTGCCTTTACGATTAGTAATCAAGATGCCTCTTATGGGGATGGTGACCCATATAAACTGGTGCGTGTTGTGGTAAGTTCAGAGTATTTTTTGAAATAAAATAGTGTGTATATTATTCAATGGTTGGCTGAGCGTAAGTCGAAGCCATTATGAGCAATATATTTCTAAACGTACCGACTTCGACTGATGCTCAGTGCACCGCTTTGACTGACGCTCAGGGTGCGATAAGCGCTTCTGCGCGAATATTTAACCGTAGAAAATAAAGGAGTGCTAACTTGCTTCTCCTTCTGTAAACTGACATGTGGATAATGATTGGCTATTAACCATTGTTTCTGCTAGCATTTTTATGCTGCGTATTAATATTTAACCTAAGTTTGGAGTTATCAATATGGCAAAGACACTTTATGAAAGAGATTTTTATGCTTGGACGATTCAGACTGTTCAAGCGTTAAGAGCTAAAGCATTTAATAAAGTTGATATTGAGCACTTAACAGAGGAGTTGGAAAGTATGGGTGCAAGTCAAAAGCACGCATTAAAAAGTAGGCTGCGTGTTCTTTTAATGCATTTGCTTAAGTGGCAATATCAACCTTCGTATAGAAGTAGAAGTTGGGAAAATACAATTATTGCGCAAAGGGATGATTTAAAGGATCTCATACAGGATAACCCTAGCTTGAAAAGTAAAATTGATGAAACGCTCCCTAAATCTTATAAGTTAGCATTATTGGATTTTGAAAATGAAACGGGCATTGATCCTAAAAAAGCCGAAGTGCCGGAGGTTTGTCGTTATGGTTTTGATCAGGTATTAGATGATGCATTTTATCCTGAATAATTTTAGTGGCTATATAAGTGTCTACGCAAATATTATCAGGTGTTTTTTTAGATTCTCGGATCAAGTCCGAGAATGACCACGAGTTGTCATATTCTGGCTTGACCCGAATATCCGTTATTACCAGAGAACTATTGTTTAGATGCTTACTATGTAAGCGTTGGCTGAGCTTAAGTCCAAGCCATTATAAGCATATATTTTTAAACATACCCACTTCGACTGATGCTCAGGGTGCAATAAATGCTAAGGGTTGATTTTTTTGAATATTGATTTTTTTATATTGCCCAGTCAAGAGGATGAGCAATTTTATCAGTTTGTGAGCACACAGGTTAAATCCTATTATGCAGCAGGGAAAACTATTGTGATCTATGCAGAGGATCTATTGTGTAAGGAGCTAGATGCTAGATTGTGGTTTAATGGTGAGGATGATTTTTTACCACATGCTTATATGACTGAGGTGTCACCAGATTATGCAAAGCTACCTGTGGTGCTTGTGAGTGAGGCAGCGTCTCTTGTCGGTTTTAACAAAGACATATTGATTGATCTAACATTGAGTAACATGCCAGTTCATAGTGAAGTGAAGCATTTGGTGAAAATTGTTGATCAAGAGCCTTCAGGACTACGGGCTTCAAGGCGCTATTATAAGGCGTTACAGCAACAAGGTTTTACCATTAATGTGTATAAGATATAAAAGGCATTAGATATCAAGGAGGTGATACTCTTTTGGTAAGTGACAATGATGGTAAACCTTCTGAATTTTACCAAGTTGAAATATATTAAATAATTTGATCTTAAAAAATACTTCAATGCTTACATTTAAACCTTGTTTTTGTCAGGCTTAGATTAATTCTGATTGCTTGCTTCTTCACGGTAGCACTTCAATTTATTTGTGCTAGAATACGCAAGATTTTGTGTTTAACACGTTAATTTTCTTGATAAGCAGGAGAAAGCAATGAAACATCAAGGACCACGAAATATAGGGCTTGGCTCAATAAAGTCCTATTCGTTCCCTATTACGGCAATAAGCTCGATTATTCACCGGATCACCGGTGTGTTAATGGTTGTGTTATTGCCGTTTTTAATATGGGGTTTTAGTTTGTCAATGCGCTGTGGTGGCGACTTTTATTATGTACAGGATTTGTTAATCCATTCACCATGGAGTGTTGTCGCTTGGATCTTTATATCAGCGGTGTCATATCATGTAATCGCGGGTATTCGCCACTTGATTATGGATTTAGGATTTGGTGAAGAAATGTGTGTGGCTCGAGCTTCTTCAATCGCTGTTTTAGTGTTAGGTGTATTAGTAACAATTTTCTGGGGGCTTTGGCTATGGGTAATGTAACTTCATGCACACGTTCAGGTCTGAAAGACTGGTTTTTGCAACGTGTTACCGCAATCATTATTATGTTATATGCAATCTTTGTCGTGATTGTTGTCTTAACACTATCCGGTGATGGTTCATATCATACATGGCTTGCGATTTTCCAAAACACGTGGGTAAAAATATTTACAATTTTAGCGTTTTTGTCATTAATGGCGCATGCGTGGATTGGTATGTGGACGATTTTTACTGATTATGTGACGTGCGCATGCATTCGCGGATTCTTGCAAGTAGCTGCAATTGTTGGTTATCTTGCGTGTTTTATTTGGCTTATTTGTATTTTATTTTAAGGGGTATTGATAATGAAAATTGCAGTACAACAATTTGATGCAATCGTTGTTGGTGCCGGTGGCGCTGGAATGCAGGCAGCATTTCAATTAGCTCAATCTGGGTTTAAAACCGCAGCGATTTCAAAAGTTTTTCCAACGCGCTCGCATACGGTGTCAGCACAAGGCGGAATTGCCGCGGCATTAGGTAATGTTGAATATGATGATGGTCTCCCATCGGATGATTGGAAATGGCATACCTATGATACGGTTAAAGGTTCTGATTATATCGGTGATCAAGAAGCAATTGAGTTTATGTGTGAGAATGCACCACAAGCAATTATTGAGCTTGAGCATATGGGTATGCCGTTCTCACGTTTAGAAAACGGCAAAATTTACCAACGTGCTTTTGGTGGGATGTCACGCAATTATGATGTGGGCAATATTGCCAAAAGAACATGTGCAGCCTCTGATAGAACAGGGCATGCGTTATTGCACACGCTTTATCAAGGTAATTTAAAGCATGAAACTAAATTTTTTAACGAGTGGTATGCGCTTGATTTAGTGAAATCTTCAGAACACGCAATTGCTGGTGTGTTGGCGATGAATATGGAGACCGGTGAAATCGTGTTCTTCCAGTCAAAAGTAACGATCCTAGCCACAGGTGGCGCGGGACGTATTTACGAATCAAGCACTAATGCGCATATCAATACCGGTGATGGTGTCGGTATGGCGTTAAGAGCTGGCATTCCATTACAAGATATGGAGTTCTGGCAATTCCACCCAACAGGTATCGCGGGTGCCGGGGTGTTAGTAACCGAGGGTTGCCGTGGTGAAGGTGGAATTCTACGTAATAAAAATGGTGAGCGCTTTATGGAGCGTTATGCGCCAAATGCCAAAGATTTGGCATCGCGTGACGTAGTATCACGTGCATCACAACAAGAAATCAATGAAGGCAGAGGACTTAAGTTTGCTGGCGTTGACTGTGTTCACTTAGATTTAACGCATTTAGATGAAAGTGTGATTAAAGAGCGTCTGCCAGGCATTCGTGAGTTGGCAATGACTTTTGCAGGTGTTGATCCATTAAAAGCGCCAATTCCTGTAGTGCCAACTTGTCATTATATGATGGGGGGCATTCCTACTAATAAACATGGTCAAGCATTAACACAAAATGCCAATGGCGAAGATGTGATTATCGATGGCTTATATGCTGTTGGTGAGTGTGCTAGCGTTTCTGTGCATGGTGCGAATCGTTTAGGTTCTAACTCATTACTGGATTTGGTGGTATTTGGTCGTGCTGCAGGTATGCATGCAGAAGAAGCATTGCGTGCTGGTATGCAGCAACGTGATGTAACCGATGAAGCATTAGATCAAGCGATGGTGCGTTATAACCGTTGGGAAAATAACAAAGGTGGTGAAGGCGTTGCTGAACTGCGTGCTGAGCTGCAAAAAGCAATGCAGGTTGATTTCTCAGTATTTAGAACAGAACAACAAATGCAAGATGGTTTAGAGCGCTTAAAATCATTGCGTGAGCGCGTGCAAAAAGCATCGTTGGCAGATCACACACACGTATTTAATACCGCAAGAATCGAAGCGCTTGAGCTTGATAATCTCATGGAAACGGCGATGGCAACGGCTGTTCTTGCATTGACACGTAAAGAGTCGCGTGGTGCGCATTCACGTGAAGATTATCCTGAGCGTGATGATGAGAATTGGTTGAAGCATACGCTTTATTTCCTAGAAGGAGATCGTCCATCAACGCGTGATGTGAATATGAAACCATTAAAATTAGAACCATTCCAACCAAAAGTAAGAAGCTACTAAGGAGATAACGGTGGAAGTTAAATTTAAAGTTTATCGCTATAATCCTGAAGTCGATAAAAAGCCTTACTACAAAGACTACACAGTGACGGTTGAAAATGAGGGCACAAAAGTGCTAACGGCGATTGAGCTCATTAAGCAACAAGATCCAACATTGGCTGTGCGTCGCTCATGTCGTGAGGGCGTTTGTGGTTCAGATGGTATGAATATCAATGGCAAAAACCGTTTAGCGTGTATTACCTCTATTGGTGAGGTATCACAACCGATTAAGCTGCAACCTTTACCAGGCTTGCCAGTGATTCGTGATCTGGTGGTTGATATGAACCAGTTTTACAAAAACTATGAGAAAGTTAAGCCGTATCTGATCCCTGCAGAGGGTGATATGCCAGTCAAAGAGCGTCTACAATCGCCAGAAGATCGTGCGAAGCTTGATGGTTTATACGAGTGCATCTTATGTGCATGTTGTACGACGTCATGTCCATCATTTTGGTGGAATCCAGATAAATTCATTGGACCATCAGGTTTACTACAAGCTTATCGTTTTGTGATTGATTCACGTGATGGTGCAACACAAGAGCGTCTGGATGCATTGCAAGATCCGTTTAGTGTCTTTAGATGTCGCACAATTATGAATTGTGTGAGTGTTTGTCCAAAAGGACTCAACCCAACCAAAGCGATCGGCAAACTCAGATCGATGATGTTAAAAAATAACGTGTAGCTAAGAAAATCAAGCGCTGGAGATCCAGTGCTTTTTTGTTTGAACTGAAGTTACACACTTTAGAAAAACTATGACTTTATAAACACCCCGTCAGCCTATGACTGCCACCCCTCTTGCAAAGAGGGGAATTAGGCAACAGTAATTTTATATTCCCCTCTTTGCAAGAGGGGTGCCGAGCTTGCGAGGCGGGGTGTTGATATAGAAAAAGTGCGTAATTCCAATTTGAACTAGTGAAAAAGTAAAAAACTAAAAAAAAAGTAAAAGAGTAGAAACTATGAGTGAAACCCAAGAATCAATGTCTTCATGGTGGCAGTCTTCGCAACTATCCGGTAGTAGTAGCGCATACTTGGATGCTATTTATGAGGATTATTTACAAGACCCTAATTCGATAGATAGTAGTTGGCGCCAGTATTTTGATGCGATTCGTGACAATAAACATGAAGTCTCGCATGCGCAAGTTCGTGAAGACTTTGTTGCTTTAAGTAAAAATCCATTTCGCTTTGCGCTGAAAACGCCAGAGGGGATGGTTGTTGACTCAGGGAATTACCCTGATGGTGGCGATAAAGTCTCAGCGGTGATGGATCTTGTTTATATGTATCGCAGCATTGGTCACAAGGTTTCGCATTTAGATCCACTGAATATCAAAAAGCCTGAAGAAACCCCTGAGCTTGAGCTTGATTTTCATGGGCTTAATGACACCAACTTAAATGAAAAATTTAATGTTGGTGTATTTTCTGATTATCAAGCATTACCACTAAAAGAAATCATTGCTAAATTGCAGCATGTTTATACTGGCAGTATTGGTTATGAATTTATGCACTTAAACAATATGGCTGAGAAGTTATGGTTTAGGCAGCGTGTTGAAAAGCAGATTCCTAATTTATCAGCTGAGCGCAAAACGTGGTTGCTAGATCGTCTAACAGCTGCTGAAGGGTTAGAGAAATACCTTGGCATGAAATACGTCGGTCAAAAGCGCTTCTCATTAGAAGGTGGCGAGTCGATGATTCCAGCTCTTAATGAGATGATCAATAAAGCCGGCGAGGTTGCCGTTGAAGAGATTGGTCTTGGTATGGCACATCGCGGACGTTTAAATGTGCTTGTCAATATTATGGGTAAATCACCTGAGAATTTATTTAAAGAATTTGAGGGCTCACAGGATAAGAAGTTCTTATCAGGAGATGTCAAATATCACATGGGCTTTGCTTCTTGGCATAAGACCCCGAAAGAGGAAGTGCGCTTAGCGCTAGCATTTAACCCATCACATTTAGAGACTGTTGATCCAGTTGTTGAGGGTGCAGTTAGAGCCAAACAGGAATGTTTTGGGGATGATAATCCACATGGTAAGGTGGTGCCGATTTTAATTCATGGTGATTCTGCATTTTGCGGTCAAGGTGTGGTGATGGAAACCTTTGCCTTATCACAAACCAGATACTATGGTACAGGTGGTACGATTCATATCGTGATTAATAACCAAGTGGGTTTCACCACGGATAAGATACAAGATAATAGAAGCAGCTTATACTGTACTGATATTGCCAAAGTGGTTGAAGCGCCTGTTTTACATGTCAATGGTGATGACCCTGAAGCAGTACTGCGTGTTGCGGGTCTTGCGATGGATTATCGCATGATGTTTGGCAAGGATATCGTCATTGACTTAGTGTGCTATCGTCGTCATGGACATAATGAAGCGGATGAGCCTTCAGGCACACAGCCATTGATGTATAGCATTATTAAGAAACTCCCAACAACACGTTCCATTTATGCAGATAAACTTGAAAGTGAAGGTGTTGTGTCAAAAGCGCAAGCTGATCAAATGGCAAAAGCATATCGTGATCGTTTACAAAAAGGCGAAGTAGTTGCCGATATTATTACTGGTAAGCATGATCGCCATAGTAAGTGTGTCGCTGATTGGCGCCCATATGTTAATCAAAAATGGGATCAAGCAGTCGATACGCGCATTGATAAAGCGCAATTGCTGAAATTGGCTCAAAGCTTAAATGATTTACCCACTGATTTGACGTTGCAACCCCAAGTTAAAAAGGCAATTGATGACCGCATTAAAATGGCTGCCGGTGAAATCCCTGGAAACTGGGGCTTTGCTGAGAATTTAGCTTATGCCACGCTATTAGCAAATGGCTATAACATTCGTTTATCAGGTGAAGATTCAGGACGAGGCACATTCTCGCATCGCCATGCAGTGTTACATAACTATGATTACAGTAAAACAGAATTGCCAGATTATACGCCATTACAACATATTAATGACAAGGCGCAATGTCATATCATTGACTCGGTGTTATCAGAGTATGCCGTGCTTGGGTTTGATTATGGTTATAGCTGTTCGGCACCTAAAACATTGACCTTATGGGAAGCGCAGTTTGGTGATTTTGCCAATACTGCACAAGTCGTCATTGATCAGTTTATTGCAGCTGCAGAAGAGAAATGGGGTATTTTATCAGGTCTGGTGATGCTTTTGCCGCATGGTCAAGAAGGGCAAGGGGCTGAACATTCATCTGCAAGATTAGAGCGTTTCTTACAACTATGCGCGCATGATAATATGCAGGTATGTGTGCCAACGACACCTGCGCAAATGTTCCATATGTTGCGTCGTCAGATGTTGCGCCCATATCGCAAGCCATTGATTGTGATGTCGCCTAAGAGTTTGTTGCGTCACCCAATGGTGCATTCAACACTCGATGAATTAGCCGATGGTCAATTCTATAACGTTATTGCTGAAGTTGAAGATATCAAGCCGCAATCGGTATCACGTGTGATTTTATGCTCAGGTAAGGTCTATTATGATTTGCTTGCCGAGCGTAGTGAGAAAGAAGTCAAAGATATTGCGATTGTGCGTGTTGAGCAGCTTTATCCATTCCCGCAAGCGGATCTTGATAAAGTGTTAGCACCTTATGAAGCGGTTAATGATATCGTATGGGTACAAGAAGAGCCTGAAAACCAAGGGGCTTGGTGGATGATTCAGCACGAATTGCGTAAAGTATTGCGTAAAGACCAGAATTTATCTTATGTTGGCAGAAAAGCAGCGGCAGCACCTGCGGTAGGCTATCCGTCATTATTTCATGCGCAACAGAGTGAGTTAGTTGCTAAAGCATTGAAGTTAGATAAATAGATCCGCTTCTAAAGATAGTAAATTAAATAATGTTGATAAAATAAGTAAAATAAAAAAGTTAAGGGTGAACTATGACAGAGGTAAAAGTTCCTGTTTTTCCGGAATCAATCGCAGAAGGTACAATTGCAACATGGCATAAAAAGCCAGGTGATCGCATTGAAGAAGGCGATGTGTTGGCAGAGATTGAAACAGATAAAGTGGTAATGGAAGTCCCAGCAATGACAGCTGGTACAATGGGTGAGATTACTAAGCACGAAGGTGATACGGTTCTTTCTCAAGAAACGATTGGTTCAATTACGGCTGGTGGTGTAAGTGATGCGCCAACTGCTGAGGAGCAAACTGAAGCAGCGCCAGCAGCAACTTCGGCAGCCTCATCAACTGGCGAAGTTGTTATTGTTAATGCGCCAACTTTCCCTGAATCAATTGCTGAAGGTACAGTAGCAACATGGCATAAAAATATTGGTGACCAGGTTGAAGAAGGTGAAACATTAGTTGAGATTGAAACTGATAAAGTGATGATGGAAGTGCCAGCAACACAAAGTGGTGTATTGACTGAGAAACTTAAAAATGAAGGTGACACGGTGCTAAGCGCTGAAGCAGTTGCTAAGATTGGCGCGGGTAGCATGAGTGCTACAGCAACAGTTGCGCCAGTGGCAGCAGATGTAAAAGAAGCTCAATCGCAAGATCATTTATCACCTGCCGTGCGTCGTGCGGTTAAAGCCAATGACGTTGATGTGAATAACGTACAAGGTACAGGTAAAAATGGGCGCATTACCAAGCAAGATGTGGTCAGTGCGCCTGTATCTACACAAGCAGCAAAACAAGCACCAGCAAGTCAAGCCGTTGACGTAATGAGCTTTGAAGGGGATCGACCTGAGAAGCGTGTGCGCATGACACGTCTGCGTCAAACAATTGCAAAACGTTTGGTTGAAGTACAGCATACCAACGCGATTTTAACGACGTTTAACGAAGTTGATATGAAGCCTGTGATGGATCTAAGAAAGCAATATAAAGATCTTTTCCAAAAGACACATGATGCGAAGCTTGGCTTTATGTCATTTTTCTTAAAAGCAGCTACAGAGGCGCTAAAGCGTTTCCCTGAAGTTAATGCATCAATAGATGGCACAGATGTTGTCTATCATGGCTTCTTTGACATTGGTGTAGCAGTTGGCTCAGATCGCGGTTTAGTCGTTCCTGTTATTCGCAATGCAGATCAAAAGTCATTTGCTAAGATTGAGAATGAAATCATCGAGAAGGCAATTAAAGCACGCGATGGTAAATTATCATTAGAAGAGATGCAAGGCGGCACATTCACGATTACCAATGGTGGCACCTATGGCTCAATGCTATCGACACCAATTATTAACGCACCACAAAGCGCGATCTTAGGTATGCACAATATCGTTGAGCGCCCAGTCGTTGTGAATGGTGAAATTGTCATTCGTCCGATTATGTATTTGGCATTGTCATATGATCACAGAATTATTGACGGTAGTGTGTCGGTTAAATTCTTAAAGACCATTAAAGAGTTGATTGAAGATCCAGCTAGAATGTTGTTGGAAATCTAATTTTTATAATCTAAATATTCGTGAATTAATCGATGATAATTGATAAAGCGTTGCTTGCTGATTCTATCAGCGGCAACGGCTTCATTAATCGCGCAACCTTTTGTGTTTTCAATATGTTCACAGTTTCTAAATTTGCACTCATTTTCTAATTGTGCAAACTCTTTAAATCCTGCAAAAATATCTGCTTTATCCAAATGCCAAATACCAAATTCACGAATGCCTGGTGAGTCGATGATATTGGTATCTTGATCTAGATGAAATAATCTCGCACTGGTTGTGGTGTGTTTGCCACGACTGTTTTGCTCGGAAATTTCACCTGTAAGGGTTATATTCGTGCCAAATAAAGCATTAAGCATCTCAGATTTGCCAACACCTGATTGACCAACAATAATCGATGTTTTGTGCTGTAAAAGCGTTTTAAGGGCTTGAAGATTTTTATGACATAAAGCAGAACAAGTAATTAGTTCATAATCTAATCCGCGATAAAGATGAATAATTGCCTCAAGCTGTGCCTTATTGTCAGCCCCATCAAATAAGTCCATTTTGTTGAGTACAATAATTGGTTTGACATTCATATGATGTGCAGCGACGAGATAGCGATCGATATAATGCTCAATTGGCGGCGGGTTAACGGCAAGCATAATAATCAGCTGATCAATATTTGCTGCCATCGTTTTGTGGTTGTGTGCAAGTTTACTCGGACGAATGAGCGCATTACTGCGAGGTAAGATTTGGCAGATAACACCATACTCACTATTGTCCTGCGGCAGATAAAGCACGTTGTCCCCTGCAACAATGGCGCCTAAGTTTTGACGATATTGGCAAAAAATAATCTCACCTGTTTGGCTTTCAAGCTCAATGAGTTTGCCGCGATGTGATATCACAAGCGCTGACAAAGCATGTGATAAATCATCATGAGACGCTTTATGTTCTTTGATATTGCGCAGCTGTTGTTTAGTTAAATTACGTTTTGCCAATGGTATTCTTAATATTCAAAGAGTGTTGCAATGGATTATAGCTATTGACATAAAATAATACAGCGTAGATTGTTGATTAATGTCTATTAATTTGCTGGTAAATCTTGAAATTGTTTAATCTTCAAGCCATTATTTAAGCGGATATGAACTTAAGGATCAAGTAAGGAGTTCGCATGTTAAAAGGAAAATTTTTACTCACCTTTGATTGGGTTGTAAATTATTTTAAATCATTTAACCAAGCTGCCAGTAAAGATAAGAAGACACTTGAGCGTTTGCGCTATATTATGAAATTAGCCGCAGCACGAGGGTGCAAATCAAGTGCCATGTTCTTAGATCGACTATGTCATATGGTATTGCCAGTGACTGAGATTCGTAAAGGAACCAAGCGTCTAGCGGGGTTTGTATCCCCTGAGGAGATGAAACTGTTATTAAGCAGTGTGTAGCTTAACAATAGACCTTAAACTGCTTTAGGTGAGTTTGGTTTGATATCCCATAACTTTTCTAATTGATAAAATTCTCTGGTTTCTTCTTTCATAATATGGACAACAATATCCGCAAGATCAACAAGCACCCAGTCGCTCTTAGCTTCACCTTCGATACCCAAAATAGTGACATTATTCTTCTTGGCAGTCATCTCAAGATTATTGGCTAACGCTTTGGCGTGAGTGCCAGAGTTTGCTGTACAAACCACAACATAACTCATCAATTCAGTTAAATGCTCCACATTCATTACAGTGATGTTTTCAGCTTTGACATCTTCTAAGGCACTGACGGCGAGATCTAGAATTTCTTTTGTTTCCATAGTTATAGTAGGATTTTTTGTCTATTTTCAAAGCATAGCAGTTTAGTCGAAGTTGGGAAGACAAGCAAGGAGTATATTTTGTGGTACGAATCACCGAATTGAATCAAATCTAAGTTATCAAAATAAAAATTTAGCTGTACAGAATGGTTTATAACGGGTGTAGAGATTGAATGGCAAAAAGCTCACAGACAAAATGGGCAAGGACGTACAGCCTGTTTTGCATATCACGTAAGCAGAAATAGCCTTTGTCTATAATTGTTTTTATGATGAGCATCTACACTTATTGGTATCGAAGTTTTGTATATATTTTGCCTAAGCTTTTAGGCATGCAAAAAAGAGGTACCCCGCCATGATTAAGAAAGTATATCAAATAATACGTCAACAGCTGTCTGAAGAAAAATTAAACAATCTAAGCGATAGCATATTTCTTAAAAAGCAAAAACACGTAGAGGCAATGGAGGCTAAACAGCGTGTCGATAAAGTCAATGTTAATAAGCTCAAGAAGAAAAAGGGCAACGATAAGGCTTTGTTGCGTCTGCCGGATCAGTATCCATCTTTGTTACAAGAGCTTGAACCACGGTTTATGTTTGACGGTGCAGCGATTGAAACGGTAGATTTAGCGGATGGTGTATCTGAACAAGAGCAAATCTATATTCTCAATGCGATTGATCAGAATGAACAAGCGCATGCGACAGAGAGTTTATTGCAGGCAATCGAAGCCAATGTTGAAGGATTTCAAACTGATTACAGTAAGTTCAAGGAAGTGGTGATTGTTGATGCACGTGTTAAAGACCCGCATATTTTGATTGATAGCATATCGCGTAAAGCAGCGATTGAGGTAATTTTGCCTGATCAGGATGGGGTTGATAAGATTGCTGAGTTATTAGCTAAATACAATAATCTTGATGCCGTGCATATTATCAGTCATGGTGATCAGGCGAAACTTGAGCTAGGTAGTGTTGATTTAACGTCAAATAACTTAGCACAATACCAAATGCAATTACAACAATGGGGTCAAGCGCTTACCGAGCAAGGTGATATTTTGTTCTATGGCTGTAATGTAGCCGAAGGGGATAAAGGGCAAGCCTTTATCGATGAATTAAGAGCATTAACCAGCGCTGATATTGCTGCGTCTGTCGATATTACGGGATCAATTAATCGTGGAGGCGATTTCATATTAGAAGCTAATGAAGCAGTTGACGTTGATACTATTATTCTTGATGGTCTTAATTATGGTCATTTACTTGGAGATATAAACGGAACATTAAATGCGCTTAATGTAAATTCACAACCACTAATTGATTTATTGATTAACCCACATGATATTATTGTTGACAACCCCAGTGGCACCTATATTGGTGATGGTGGGGAAGATATGTATGATCAAGGTAATAGATTAAACACCAATCTTCAAGGCAATATACCTTACACCAATGGTGTTGTCAGTAATGGTAATAGTTACTTTGGGGCTGGCAGTAACTATTTTACCAAAGAATACGCTCCAGGCTACTTTATTACCGTAGCGAGAGATATTAACATTACTCAGTTTTCCATAACTGGTGGTTTAGGTACCGATCTTGCTGGAACAATAGCTGGAGGAGAGTTTGTGGCAGCAAATAGTAATTACAAGGTATATTACACGCTAACTGGAAACACCGCTGACCCATCCGTTAATCATATTGTGATTATTAAAAACAACGGTGGTTCTTCTCATACATTTAGTAGCAATACTGATCCTGAAAATCATATTATACAGGTTGGTACTAGTGATGAATTATACTTTATAGTCGCTGCCCAGAAAAATGGATTAACTTTGACTACAACTCAGCTGCAAGATATTGCAAATACTTTTTTGGATAATTATGTAGGTGACGCGCCTGTGCTAACTGGTGGAGGTAATGTTCTTAATTATACTGAAAATGCACCAGCAGCGGTGATTGATAATACATTTATTGTTAATGACGTTGATGGTACTCATATCGAAAGCGCAACCATTAGTGTGAGCGGTAATTATGCCAATGGTCAGGATGTACTGGCTTTTGTTAACACTGCAAATATAAGTGGTAGTTTTAATGCAAGTACTGGAGTATTGACGCTAACGGGTACTGATACGCTTGCCAATTATCAAGCAGCATTACGAACAATAACGTATCAAAATACCTCGGATAATCCAAGTACGTTAGCTCGTACAGTAAGCTTTACAGTCTATGATGGTTATGCTAATTCTAATGCAGTTAACAGCACGATTAATATAGCAGCAGTTAATGATGCGCCGGTTGTAGTGGCAGGTAGTACGTTAAACTATACAGAGAATGACTCAGCCACTGTCATTGATGCGGCAATTACGGTCAATGATGCCGATGATACGAATATTGAAAGCGCAACCATTACGATTAGCAATAACTATGTCAATGGTGAGGATATCTTAGCATTTACGAATACTGCAAATATCACAGGAAGCTTTAATGCAGCCACTGGAGTGTTAACTTTAAGTGGTAGTGATACAGTTGCCAACTATCAGGCAGCGTTACGTGGTGTAACTTATCTGAATACCTCAGAAAACCCTAGCACTTTAGTGCGGACAGTCAGTTTTGTCGTTAATGATGGCGATGTCAACTCAGCAGTAGTGACCAGTTCGGTTAACGTCGCATCTGTTAATGACTCACCAGTTAATACCATTCCTGCGACACAGGTTATTAAAGAAAATAACACGCTGGTGTTTAATACTGCCAATGCCAATGTGATTAGCATTGCAGATGATAATAGCAACAGTACGGTTACTTTGTCGGTGACTAATGGTATTTTAACCTTATCACAGGTTACGGGTTTGACTTTTAATAGTGGCAGTAATGGTAGTGCAAGTATGCAGATTACGGGCACACTTACTGATATCAATGCCGCTTTAAATGGCATGAGTTATCAGCCTACAACAAGCTTTACGGGTGCTGATACATTAACAGTTTTATCAGATGATGGTACTTTATCAAGCAGTGATCCATTGACCATTAATGTCTTGGCAAATATCGATCCTAAATTAACCACTTTTGAAGGTCCGGTCACCTTAAATCAATTGGGTGCTAATATCAATGGTGCCGCAGCGTTTGATAATCTAGGACATGCGGTGTCAGTGAATAATGATGGCTCGGTGATTGCTGTCGCATCAAAAGCCCATGCCAGCAATCAAGGGGTGGTACAGATTTATCAATACAATGGCAGTGCATGGGTGCAATTAGGTAGCGATATTCTGGGTGAATTTGCGGGCGATAACTCAGGTTCGGCTATCTCACTAAGTGATGATGGCATGATCGTTGCCATTGGTGCAGAGAACAGCGATGATGGTGGCACAGACTCCGGTCATGTGCGTGTTTTCCAATATAATGGCAGCAACTGGGTGCAGTTAGGACTTGATATCGCCGGTGAAGCAGCTTCAGATAGATCAGGGTCAGCAGTAAGCTTAAGTGGCGATGGTCAGACAGTAGCAATTGGTGCGGCACTTAATGACAGCAATGGCAATAATAATGGCGGACAGGTTGAAATCTATCGTTATAGTGGTGGCACTTGGTCACAGCTTGGTTTAGACATTGAAGGATTAGCCGCGGGTGATATTTTAGGTAAGAGTGTGTCCTTAAGTCAGGATGGTAACACAGTGGCAATTGGTGCGAGCTCTCCTGCTGTTGGCAATGGCTATGTCCAAGTCTATAACTATAATGGCTCAAGCTGGGTGCTCGTTGGTAGTGCGATCACAGGTCAAGCATTGGATGATAATTTTGGTTATTCAGTGTCATTAACCGATGATGGATCTAAAGTTGCGATTGGTGCACGCCTTAATGACAATGCTAATGGTAGCAATAGTGGGCAAGTTCGCGTGTATGGTTACAATGGCTCAAGTTGGGTACAATTAGGTGGTAATATTGATGGAGAGGCTGCGGGTGATCAATCTGGTTGGTCAGTTTCAATCAGTGGTAAGGGTGAGATTCTTGCCATTGGCGCGACGCGTAATGATGGTGTGAATGGGGCTGATAGTGGGCATGTACGTATTTATCGTTATATTGACAACGTCTGGCAGTTTGTGACTGAAATTGATGGTGCAGCTGGAGGTGATTGGTCTGGTTATTCAGTGGCGGTAAGTGGCGATGGTAGAACCTTAAGCATTGGTTCAACAAATAGTGATACGGTCAATGGCACGGATAGTGGTCATGTGCGTACGTATCGCTTAGATTTTGCAGGACGGGTCTTAAACTTCACTGAAAATGATGCTGCCACGGTGATTGATAGCACCTTGGCAATCAATGATGGTGATGATACCCAGATTCAATCTGCGGTGGTGACGATTAATAGCAATTATGCTAATGGTGAAGATGTTTTAAGCTTTACACCAGTAGGCAATATCACAGGATCATTTAATGCAGGCACGGGTGTATTATCATTAAGTGGCGCAGATACATTAGCCAATTATGAGTTGGCATTGCACTCAGTCAAATATCAGAACACTTCTGAGGCACCGTCTGTGTTAGCGCGTGGGATTACCTTTACGGTATTTGATGGCAATGATAATTCCAATGTGATTAATGCAGTGGTTAATGTGACCTCAGTGCCTGATGTTCCGGCATTAACTGGAGGTGTGACGATTGCATATACTGAAAATGATGCCGCAAAAGTCATTGATAACACTTTGGCAATTAGTGATGTAGATGATACGCATCTTGAGCGGGCAACCATTACCATCAGTAATAACTTTACGATGGCTGAAGATATTTTAGGCTTTACCGATACAGCGACGATTAAAGGATCTTATAACATTATCAGTGGTGTGTTGACCTTAGTGGGGCATGATACTTTGGCAAATTATCAAGCGGCTTTGCGTAGTGTCACGTATCAAAACACGTCAGATACGCCAAATACTGCCGCACGGACAATTAGCTTTGTGGTCAATGATGGTGATGTTGATTCTGTGAGTGTAGACAGTACGATTAATCTAAGCGCGGTTGCCGATGCGCCTGTTTTTGTGAATAAAGACATTACAGTGAGTGAGCTTAACACCTTTGTTGCCTCAGATGCAGCAGTAGCTGATTTCTTTGGTTCATCGGTTGCGATGTCAGGTAATGTGGTGGCAATTGGTGCTGAGTTTGAGGATAGTGGTGCATTAAGTACAAATGGTGCAGTGTATGTTTATCGTTTTGATGGCAGCAACTGGATTGAAACGAAACTGCTTGCCAGTGATGCGACCAGTAATGCGCAATTTGGTGCGCAGGTAGCATTGGATGGCGATATGCTGTTTGTTTCCGCACAACGTGACAATGGCAATAGAGGTGCGGTATATATCTTTAAATATGATGGCAGCAACTGGATTGAAACACAAAAGATTGTGCCTGTTGATATCGCTGCTAGTGATGAGTTTGGTATTAGCCTTGCCCAGTCTGGCAATACGCTGGTGGTAGGCTCATTTGGAGATGATGATAATGGCAGTAGTTCTGGTTCAGCTTATGTCTATCGCTATGATGGTCAAACGTGGACACTTGAGCAGAAATTAAATGCCAGTGATGGTGCGGCAAATAACCGCTTTGGTTCTAGTGTTGCTATCAGTAATAACGCCATTGCAATATCAGCAAGTGTTGGGTTAACCAAGACAGGTCTTGTTTATGTTTACCGCTTTAATGACACGACGGATATGTGGGATGAGGAGCAAAAAATCAGTGTTGGTGATGTTACTCAAACCAGTAATATAAACTATAACATCGCCATGGATAAAGATGTGATTGTGCTTGGTAGTGGTGATGCAAGTATAGCGGCATCTGCTGGAGCGGGTGCTGTTTATATTTATCGATTTAACGGTGTTAGCTGGGCACAGGAAGTCATGCTGACTGCCCAAACTCCAGTTGCGAATGGTAATTTTGGATTCTCTGTTGCGATAGAAGGTGAAACAGTGATTGCGTCACACAGAAACAACCCTACAGAGGCATTGGTTTATCGCTATTTGGAAGGCAGTTGGCAGCTATTAGAGAGCTTCAAAGGAAGTGATACACTCGATAATGATGGTTTTGGCGGTAGTTACGGTACTATTGTGATTGACAATGGTCGAGTATTAGTTGGTAACTCAGCTAAAGATGTCTCAGGCTTAAGCAGCGCTGGTAAGGCTTACTTGTTTGACCTACCTGCCAATAGTAATTTAGGCACTCTTGCCGCAATTACGGTAACTGAAGGCGATCCAGCGTATAATATTGCGACTTTAACAAACGCCTTTGTTGTGATAGATGTTGATACGGCAAACTTTAATGGTGGTAATTTAACATTAGTAAATACCAGCAATAGTGAGGATCATTTTAGCATTGAGAATCAGGGCACGGGAACTGATCAAATCGGTGTCAGCGGTACGGATGTCAGTTTTGAAGGGAATATTATTGGTAGCATTGTGAGTAATGGTAGTGCTGGGAATAATCTGGTGGTTAATTTTACGAGTATTAACGCCACAGATGCTGCGGTGAGAGCATTGGTTAAAGCGATTCAATATACTAACTCATCCATAACTCCAGCAGCACAGCGGACGATTGCGATGACAGTCAATGATGGTGATGGCGCGACAAGCAGTGCGTTAACACAAGAGATTAATGTAACAGGTGTGAGTATTGCGCCTGTTGTTGTGGCTGGTGGCACGTTAAATTATACCGAGAATGATGCAGCCAGTGTGATTGATGGTGCAATTACGGTGAGCGACGCTGATGATACTAACCTTGAAAGTGCAACCATTACCATTAGCAATAACTATGTCAATGGTGAGGATGTGTTAGCGTTTGCAAATACGGCGAATATCACAGGAAGCTTTAATGCAGGAACTGGGGTATTAACCCTAACAGGTACTGACACGCTTGCCAACTATCAGGCAGCATTACGCAGTGTGACGTATCAAAACACGTCTGATAATCCAAGCACCTTAGCACGAACAATTAGCTTTGTCGTTAATGATGGAGATGTTGACTCAAGTGCGGTGACAAGTACGATTAATATCACCGCGGTGAATGACGCACCGATTGTGGTGGCAGGTGGTACGTTAAGCTATACCGAGAATGACTCTGCCAGTGCCATTGATGCGGCACTTACCGTGAATGATGCGGATGATACCAATATCGAAAGCGCAACCATTACCATTAGCAATAATTATGTTAATGGTGAGGATATCTTAGCATTTGCAGATACTGCTAATATCACGGGAAGCTTTAATGCAGGAACTGGTGTGTTAACCTTAACAGGTAGTGATACAGTCGCTAATTATCAGGCAGCATTACGTAGTGTGACCTATCAAAACACGTCTGATAATCCAAGTACCTTAGCACGTACCGTGAGCTTTGTCGTGAATGATGGCGATGTGAACTCAAGTGCGGTCACCAGTACGATTAATGTGACAGCAGTGAATGACGCACCGGTTGTCGTGGCAGGTGGTGCGATAAGTTATACGGAACAGTCACCAGGAGTGGTCATTAATGGTTCGATTACCGTGAATGATGTTGATGATACTAATATTGAAAGTGCAACGATTTCAATTACGGGTAACTTTGCCGCAGGGCAGGATGTTTTAGAGTTTACGGATACAGCCAATATTACTGGCAGCTTTAACGCAGGTACTGGAGTCATGACCTTAACCGGTAGTGATACAGTCGCTAATTATCAAGCAGCATTGCGTAGTGTGCTTTATTACAACACCTCAAATAATCCAAGCACCTTAGCACGTACGGTGAGCTTTGTTGTGAATGATGGTGATGTCAATTCAACTGCAGCGACAAGCACAATTAATGTCAATGCAGTGAACAACCTTCCTGTTATAACAGCGGGTGGAACATTAAACTATACGGAAAATGATGCAGCCAGTGTCATTGATGGCACCATTACTGTGAGCGATGAGGATGATACCCATATTGAAGAAGCAACGGTTACAATAACGGCTAACTATGTTAATGGTGAGGATGTATTAGCGTTTGTTGATACGGCAAATATCACCGGAAGCTTTAATGCCAGTACGGGTGAGCTTACTTTAAGTGGTAGTGATACGCTTGCCAACTATGAGGCAGCGTTGCGTAGTGTGACGTATCAAAACACGTCTGATAATCCAAGTACCTTAGCGCGTACGGTGAGCTTTGTTGTTAATGATGGTGGTAGTAACTCAGTAGCGGTTACAAGTACGATTAATATCACCGCGGTGAATGACGCACCGGTTGTGGTGGCAGGAGGTACGTTAAGCTATACCGAGAATGACTCTGCCAGTGCCATTGATGCGGCACTTACCGTGAATGATGCGGATGATACCAATATAGAAAGCGCAAGTGTTACGATTAGCAATAACTATGTTAATGGTGAGGATATCTTAGCATTTGCGAATACTGCTAATATCACGGGAAGCTTTAATGCAGGAACTGGTGTGTTAACCCTAACAGGTACTGACACGCTTGCCAACTATCAAGCGGCATTACGCAGTGTGACCTATCAAAACACGTCTGATAATCCAAGTACCTTAGCACGTACCGTGAGCTTTGTTGTTAATGATGGCGATGTCAACTCAAGTGCGGTGACAAGTACGATTAATGTGACCGCAGTGAATGATGCACCGGTTGTCGTGGCAGGTGGTGCGATAAGTTATACGGAACAGTCACCAGGAGTGGTCATTAATGGTTCGATTACCGTCAATGATGTTGATGATACTAATATTGAAAGTGCAACGATTTCAATTACGGGTAACTTTGCCGCAGGGCAGGATGTTTTAGAGTTTACGGATACAGCCAATATTACTGGCAGCTTTAATGCAGGGACTGGTGTGTTGACCTTAACAGGTAGTGATACAGTCGCTAATTATCAAGCAGCGTTGCGTAGTGTGACGTATCAAAACACGTCTGATAATCCAAGTACCTTAGCGCGTACGGTGAGCTTTGTTGTTAATGATGGTGATGTCAATTCAACTGCAGCGACAAGCACAATTAATGTCAATGCAGTGAACAACCTTCCTGTTATAACAGCGGGTGGAACATTAAACTATACGGAAAATGATGCAGCCAGTGTCATTGATGGCACCATTACTGTGAGCGATGAGGATGATACCCATATTGAAGAAGCAACGGTTACAATAACGGCTAACTATGTTAATGGTGAGGATGTATTAGCGTTTGTTGATACGGCAAATATCACCGGAAGCTTTAATGCCAGTACGGGTGAGCTTACTTTAAGTGGTAGTGATACGCTTGCCAACTATGAGGCAGCGTTGCGTAGTGTGACGTATCAAAACACGTCTGATAATCCAAGTACCTTAGCGCGTACGGTGAGCTTTGTTGTTAATGATGGTGGTAGTAACTCAGTAGCGGTTACAAGTACGATTAATATCACCGCGGTGAATGACGCACCGGTTGTGGTGGCAGGAGGTACGTTAAGCTATACCGAGAATGACTCTGCCAGTGCCATTGATGCGGCACTTACCGTGAATGATGCGGATGATACCAATATAGAAAGCGCAAGTGTTACGATTAGCAATAACTATGTTAATGGTGAGGATATCTTAGCATTTGCGAATACTGCTAATATAACGGGAAGCTTTAATGCAGGAACTGGTGTGTTAACCCTAACAGGTACTGACACGCTTGCCAACTATCAAGCGGCTTTACGCAGTGTGACCTATCAAAACACTTCTGATAATCCAAGTACCTTAGCACGTACCGTGAGCTTTGTTGTTAATGATGGCGATGTGAACTCAAGTGCGGTGACAAGTACGATTAATATTACCGCGGTGAATGATGCACCAGTTATGGTAGCAGGTGGCACGTTAAATTACACAGAAAACGCGCCAGCGAGTGTGATAGATACTGGTATTAGTATTAATGATGTTGACGATACCCATATTCAAAGCGCAAGTGTTAGCATGATTGGTAATTATGTTAATGGTGAAGACATCTTAGCGTTTGTCAATACTGCTAATATTACCGGTAGCTTTAATGCTGCCAGCGGTGTATTAACCTTAAGTGGTAGTGATACGATCGCTAATTATCAGGCAGCATTGCGTAGTGTGACCTATCAAAATACTTCAGATAACCCAAGTACGCTGTCAAGAACCGTTAGATGGTTAGTGAATGATGGCGATGCCAATTCAAATCTTGTCACCAGCACCATTAATGTGACTGCGGTGAATGATGTTCCCGTTTTATCTGCTGGAGGCGTATTAAGCTATAGTGAAAACGACCCAGCAACAGTGATTGATGGATTACTGAGCATGTCTGATGTTGATGACACAAATATTGAAGGTGCAACAGTGACGATTAGTAATAACTATGTCAATGGTGAGGATATCTTAGCATTTGCAAATACCGCAAATATCAGCGGAAGCTTTAATGCAACAACAGGTGTGTTGACCTTAACAGGCAGTGACACGGCCGCTAATTATCAAGCGGCGTTAAGATCAGTTACTTATCAGAATTTATCATCTAATCCAAGCACATTATCACGCACGATTAGTTGGACGACAAATGACGGTGATGGAAATTCAAATATAGCGACCAGTACCGTGAATTTAGGTGCGATTAATAATGCGCCCATTGTAAATGCTGGCGGTGTTGTTAATTATATTGAAAATGCCAGTGCCATTGTTATTGATAATGGTATTACGTTATCTGATGCAGATGATACGCATGTTGAAAGTGCAACGATTTCAATTACGGGTAACTTTGCCGCTGGACAGGATATTCTTGGATTTGCCAATACGGCAAACATTAGCGGCAGCTATAATGCCGCGACTGGGGTGCTTAGTTTGTCAGGTAGTGATACATTAGCTAACTACGAGTCTGCTTTAAGAAGCATTACCTATCGCAACACCTCAGATAATCCAAGTGTGTTATCACGTACCATTAGTTGGAGAGTCAATGATGGGGATTCAAATTCATCGATTGTAACCAGTACCGTTAATATCACTGCAGTGAATGATGTACCAGTCATTAGTGCTGGTGGTGTTCTTAACTATAGTGAGGGCTCTGGTGTGATTGCGATCGATGGTGGTATTGTTGTCAATGATGTTGATGACACACATATTGAAAGCGCAACGATTTCAATTACGGATAACTTTGCAGCAGGACAAGATGTGCTTGGATTTACAAATACTGCAAATATCACCGGAAGCTTTAATGCGGGCACTGGTGTGTTAACCTTAACAGGTAGTGATACCCTTCTTAATTACCAAGCGGCATTACGCAGTGTAACCTATGAAAACACATCGGCTAACCCAAGCGTATTATCACGCACCATTGGCTGGGTGATCAATGATGGTGATGCTCCCTCTAGTGAGGTAACCAGTACGATTAATCTCAGTGCTGTTAATAATCCAGCGGTATTAACAGCAGGTGCAAGTATAACCTATACCGAAAACGATAGTGCAACAGCAATTGATACAACAATTGTTATCAGTGACCCTGATGATACGCATATTGAAAGTGCCAATGTAACGATCAGTGGCAACCATGTTAGTAGCGAGGATATTCTTGGGTTTGTCAATACAGCCAATATTACGGGAAGCTTTAATGCAGGAACAGGCGTGTTAACCTTAACAGGCAGTGACACGCTTGCCAACTATCAAGCGGCATTACGTAGTATAACCTATAGAAATACGTCAGAGAGTCCAAGCGCTTTACCTAGAACCATTAGTTGGATTGTTAATGATGGTGATAGCAACTCAGTTGTTGCAACAAGTACCGTGAATGTTGTTAGTGTTAATGATAGTGCTGTGATCTTAGGCGGAAGCACGTTGAGTTATACAGAGAATGCGCCAGCAAGCATCATTGATAATAGTGTTATAATTACAGACGTTGATGATATAAATCTTGAAGGTGCAAGCATTTCAATTACGGGTAACTTTGCAGCAGGACAAGATGTGCTTGGATTTACAGATACTACTAATATCACAGGAAGCTTTAATGCTGCCAGTGGTGTATTAACCCTAACAGGTACTGATACGCTTGCCAACTATCAGGCAGCATTACGTAGTGTGACGTATCAAAACACTTCAGATAATCCAAGTAGCTTAGCGCGTACTGTAAGTTTTAGGGTCAATGATGGTGATATCAATTCAAATGCCATCACCAGTACCATTAATGTAATAGCAGTGAACGATGCGCCATTATCAAGTAACCGTACGATTACGATTAATGAAGATAGTCAATATGTCTTTAATACGACAGACTTTAACTTTGTGGATCTTGATAACAGTACTTTATCGAGCATTAAAATCACCACACTTGAAAATGCCGGATCATTACAGTTAAACGGTAACGATGTGACATTAAATGCCGTGATTTCAGCAAGTGATCTTGCTGCAGGTCATTTGCGCTTTATACCTCAAGCAAATGCAAATGGTACTAACTATGCCAGTTTTGGCTTTAGTGTAAACGATGGTATAGCTGACTCTGTCGCAAGCTATACCATGACGATCGATGTTATGCCAGTGAATGATGCACCAGATGGTGTTGTTACAATTACTGGTGAGCGCCGAGTAGGTCAAGTATTAACAGCAGTTAATACACTCAGTGACAACGATGGTTTAGGTGTGTTTACATATCAATGGTATCGTAATGGTAGTGCGATAGTTGGCGCAACCAGTAATAGCTATCTGTTAATTGGTGATGATGCAGCTAAGAGCATTCATGTTGTGGTGAGTTATCTAGATGGTGATGGTACATTGGAAACTCAAAGCAGCACAAATCTACTTATTTTGACGTCAGACGGGTTATTACCTGTTGATATTGATAATAATGGTGAAGTTGATGTTGTTGTACCACAGAATACGCTAGTGGTGAATAACAATAATGGCACAGTTACGGTAACACTGCCAAATGGCGGTGTTGTAACCGTAGATAAAGATCAAAACATTACGATTACAGAAGCAAATAATGGCACCATTACCTTGGATGTTGGTGGTAATAATCAAGGCGATGTTATCGTTGACAGTGGTGCTCAAGTGACAACGCAATCTAATAACACCATTACAGTGACCACTGCGAATAACACAACAGTCACTGTTCCTCGAGATCAACAAACAAGAGTAACTGATGGCACAGATAACAAAGCCGCTGTGGATATTGGGAATGATGGTACAGTGGATGTCTTTGTACCAAATGGTGCTCAAGTTCAAAGGCTTGACAATGGTAGTATTCAGGTAACAACGGCAAGCAATGATCAGTTTGTTGTAAGACCAAACTCTGGTTCTACCTTAGCTGCCTCAACGGTTATTATCTATAACACGCCAGTGCGAGAAACCTTAAGCACACCAAATGCGCAAGGTCAGTATCGGATCTCAGGTGCTGCTACAGCATCAAGTGCTTCAGCGATTGACTCTGGTTCAGTGAGATCATTTGATCAAGCGTTTGCCGGCTTTGCTAACAATACAGTCTTCACTGTGCCGACATTAACGTTTACAGCAGGTAGCGGTACGTTAGGCAGTCCATTAACGGCATCGATATTACCAGGCAGCTCAGTCTTGATCGGTACGATGCTTAGCACAGATCAGGTAGAAGTGGTGGTGAATGGATTAACTGCTAATGAAGGTCGCCTTGAGACAGAAAGAGTTGATAACAGAATTAATATTTACTATAAACCCAATAGTGCATTCTCAGGTAAGGCTGACTTTAGTACACAGGTATCAAAAGATGGTGTGCTACTGGCTGAATATCAGATGCTGATTAATGTTGCACAAACGCCTGATGTGATTACACAAAGTGCTCAAGCAAACAAAGTCGATGTATCTACAGCCAAGGTACAGGAAACTAAAGTTTCAGATGCTAGGATAAGAGAGCTTAGCGCCTTGAAGCCTGAAGTAAAATCGATCATTGAAAATAGTAAATCTAACTTTGCACAAGCATTAGATAATAAAGCACCTGTTGAACGTTTAACAGAGATTGCAAGAACAGCGCTTAGAGAAACAATCAGTGCAAGTGATGCTAATCCTTCCGCAAGTGCTGAGGTAGTTAAAGGTGTCTTGCAGCAAGCAATTGAAGCAAGAGAGACAGCGCCAAATGTTGGTAAGATTGCTTCAGGTATGTTAAAAGCAGCGATGGATGCTGATCAAACACCGACTACAGTGGTAAGAAGTGTGATTGAGCAGACGATTGAGTCAAACATGCCAAGTACTGATGTTGCGATTGTGTTATCACAAATGATTTTAGATTCAGATGATGATAAACAAGATGACATTATTGAGGCAATTGCCGCAGAGCCTAAGTTGAATGAAGAGCATATTGCCAATATGTATGATTACTTGAAAGAGCAAGATCCTGCGTTAGCAGAAGACTTTATGAATGCGGTGAAAGAAAGCAAAGATGCTGAAACGGTGAATAATGCAGCACAAATAAGCAAAGCATTGAATATCTCATTAAGCACGCCGATGAAAGAAGGATTGCTCGCCAAACTTAAAGCGAAGCTCTTTGGAAGAACAACTGTAGAAGACAATCAGATTGTATTTAGTGAAACTGAGCAGAGCTATAAAATAGAGCTAGCAAAGGCTAAATTATTAACTATGATTAATAAAGATAAAGACAATAGCGAAACTAGAGGAAATAAAGGAAATACAGGAAACCAGGAGAATCGAAGTGATAACGAGCAATCTAAAAAGATTTAAGGGTATCAATCGAGGATAAAGTTAAATAATCTCATATGAATGGAGCGTAGGTTATCATGGATATTAATCAGACCTTAACGTATCGCAAGATCAAACCTTTACTATGGTTATTGACAGGCAGCCTGATATTATCTGGCTGCAGTATTACGCCAAAGGCAATTACTCATGAGGTTCAGTTAAATAATACTTACAAGGGATTGCATGAGGTAATAGCGAATCAACAACAGATAAATCATACAGTCACACTGGCTGAAGCAATTGCACGAACACTGAAGTATAACCTTGACCATAAGGTACAACAGGCACAGCTTATGTTGGAGTCGGGCAATTTAAAAGCCGCCTATATGGAAATGCTTCCCGCATTTAATGCCGGTGTTGATTATAGTTTTAGAAATAATGACTTAATTCAAAATCTAGTTGACTCAAATGGTCAGGTTACGCCAGGGCAGCAGAGCTTTACACCGCGTGAGGTTATTAATCAATCTTACGGGTTACAGTGGAGTTTACTTGATTTGGGGTTAAGTTATACCAGAGCGCAACAGCAGGCCAACCGCGTGATGATTGCTGAAGAAGAAAGACGGCGGGTAACACAGCAATTAATTCAGGAGGTTGTCTCTGCTTATTGGAAGGCATGGACTGCACAATCGATGAAAGAGGAGGTGAATACGTTTAAAGCTAAAGCAGAACTTGCCTTACAAAGATCAAAAGAAGCTTCTGAAAAGAAAGCCAATACACCACAAATTGAGTTAGATTATCAACAGGTATTAATTAAAGCGATTCGTAAAATTAATCAGTTAAATGCGCAAATTACTGATGCCAAAGCAACACTCATTAGGTTAATGAATGCCAAACCTAGCAGTGAGCTTGAGTTAGAAAGTCCAACAAGTGATTTGATGAACTTGCCAAATATATCACCGCAGTTTGAAAAAATGGACACTTTAGCACTTGTTTATCGTCCTGAATTGCGTCAAGCATCTTATCAAGCTGAAATTGCCAAAAAAGGGATTCAAGCAGCGATTATTAATATGCTGCCTGGTATTGATTTCACCTTTGGATACAATGCCACGAATAACGAATTTATGAAAAACCAATACTGGTGGGGTGGCAATATTGGTGCGTCTCTTAACCTAATTCAAACAGTATTAACCGGACCCTATGCGATTAGTCTTGCCAATCAAACACACAGTTTCGAGCAATTAAAGCAAATAGCAACAACGATTACGGTATTAACACAGGTGCGTATAGCTTACACCAATTATTTATTATGGCAAGAAGATGCAAGCTATGCGGTTCAGGAAGCCAAGATATCGATGGCATTATTTGAGCATGCTGAAAAGCTTGAACAAGCGAATCAGGGCAATGAACAGATCACTATTCGCCGTGGTATTGAAGCGATTTCAGCACAATTTGATAAGGATGTCGCACTTGCCAGAGCGCATGAGGCATTATCTAAACTTTATCAATCGATTGGTTTAGATGTTTTACCTGCAGATGCCCGTTACTTACCACTTGATAAGCTTGAGCAAAAAATTGAAGTCTTGTTAAAAGATCAAAGTACAGGAACGTTTAATCAAGAAGTTGATAAGGCATACGATGCACTGAAACCAACTTTAGAGAAAATCAAAAGTGAAATGCTATTAGAAAAATCAAGCAAACCGCAGGCAGTTAAGCAGGAACAGAAAGAGCAAGAGCAAGAGCAAAAGAAGCCTGCTAGTAATCAAGCAGGTCAAAAAGTTTAAAGAGTAAATTTGAAAAATCGATGGAGTAGTATGGATAAACTGGCTGAGTATTTTGAAGTTATGCCAAGGGTATCCAACTTAATAAGAGGCTAATTTGAAATCACTATAGGAGTTTATTATGTGCGCCAAGTTTTTATTATTGAAAGTAAAAAGATATACCACGTGTATTATCTATTCGTTATTAGTTTTACTACTTCTCTCTGGCTGTAGTAGTAAATCAGGTAGCACGGCACCAACAGGCGGACAAACGGCTCTTTCTGTGTTATCAGATAATGCAGTGCTCCAAGGTAATACCCTATCAATAGCGGTTTCTTTGGCATCCTTTTCATCCAGCATCAGTAGTTTAAAAGTGGGCGCAGATGAAACTAATTCAAATGATTATGCAACTGACGTGCTCTTAAATTTTGTGAACATTAATAATACCAATAAATTTAATGTGAGTTATTCAGGAGCATGTAGTCCGCTAGTGTTTGGAGCAGATTGTATCATTTTGGTGACACCAAACTCATCTGCTTTGCCACTAGCTGGGCAAACGATCGAGTATACGATTTCGGCTAAAATTAATGGTCAAACCATTACAAGTAGTATTAAAAATTTTACGTTGGAGACTCTGGATACATCAATTAGTGCCATTAATAACCTAGGTGCAGGGCAATCAGCTATCTTGACGATTACCAATAACTCAAATTTTAATATCAATTTAACCGGCTCTTCATTTTCCTCCAACAATACTAAGTTAACATTTTCTAATAACACATGCATACCATCATTAGCACCTCAGACATCGTGTCAAATCACGATGAGTGCTGATAACAGTGCTACTTCAGAAAACTCTGATATATTATTAGCAACAGCTAATGGTATTCATCTTATTAGTGCGATTGTACCTGTTGTGCGTCCCGCTATCCAAATTTCACCCTCAAGTAATATTTCGCTATCTCCTAATGATTCAACGGTGATTACAATTGAAAATCTATCGCCTGTACCAGTATTTGGGTTGGCAGTTAATATTACTAATCCAGCAGGCGTGACTCACATAACTAATTGTACAAGTGAGTTGGCAGCATTAAGCGCATGCACAATTACGCTTATTGCTGGAGCAAGTCCTAGCAATACTGGAATCATTAATATCTCTGGTAATAATACTAATGGCGCAGTAAAAAGCAATATTTCTGCATCAACACCCTTGTTACTTACGGTCACACCATCAACTAATCATTTCACGACTAATAGTATTGCTAATCAACAGCTTATTCTAACGTTAGAAAATAGCTCATCCACTGTGACTATAAATAACCTTACGGTTTCAACAACACTACCGAATAATTTGGTGGTAGTTCCTTTTGTCAGTAGCTGTAGCAATTTTTATAGCAATTCCCTACCTCCGAGTACCACTTGTCAATATATTCTAGACTACTTACCTGGTGTTATTGCATCACCCTTAATGCAAAGTGTTGATATACAGGTTAGTGGTAATGGTACACAAAGTGTATTAAAGCAAGTCAGCATTAGTAATTACCCTTCTTTTTACACCATACCTCAAAACGCACTTTTGACTCACCAAGGAATTGCTGACTTGAATATCCGTAGCGTTTTTGAGTCTGATAATGTTATTTATGCTGCAACCAGTGGTGGGCTATCTATTTCAACTGACGATGGCGTAACGTGGATTAATAAAACAACTGCCGATGGCTTAATAAGCAATAAACTTGAGAAAATATTTGTTTCAGGCACTAATATCTATATAGCTACAGATAGAGGACTATCAATTTCTACCAACAGTGGCAGTAGCTGGGTTAATAAGACAACTGTAGATGGGCTGGCTAGTAATACTATTCGGGGTGTTTTTTCCATCGCCAATACTATTTATGCTGCAACCAGTGGTGGATTATCTATTTCTACTGATGGTGGTAGTACATGGTCGAATAAAACAACCATCAATGGCTTGGGCAGTAATTCTATTAATGATGTTTTTGCTGCTGGAAGTAATGTTTATGCCGCAACCAGTGGTGGATTATCTATTTCCACGGACGGAGGTAATACATGGTCGAATAAAACAACTGTTGATGGCTTAGCTAATAATTCTATTAATGGCATTTTTGCTGCTGGAAGTAATGTTTATGCCGCAACCAGTGGTGGATTGTCTATTTCTACTGATGGCGGTAGTACATGGTCAAATAAAACAACCATTAATGGCTTAGGCAGTAACGCTATCAATGATGTTTTTGCTGTTGGAAGTAATGTTTATGCCGCAACCAGTGGTGGATTGTCTATTTCTACTGATGGCGGCAATACATGGATCAATAAAACCACGGCTGACAATCTAGGAGGAAATGCTATTTTCAGTGCCTTTGCTACAGGTAATTCAGTGTTTGCAGGGACAACTGGTGGGCTCTCTATCTCAACTGATAATGGGAGCACATGGATTAATAAAACAGCAGCTAATGGGTTAGCAAATAATGATGTTAATAGTAGTTATGCAACAGGTAAAAATGTTTATGCTGCTACTACAAATGGCTTATTCATCTCCACTGATAATGGGCTTACATGGGTTGCTAAAACAACATCTGATGGATTGATCGATAATTATATTTATGGTGTTTTTGCTGAGGGGGATACTATTTATGCTGCGTTAAATGGTGCGTTATCAATTTCAACTGACGGTGGTACAACATGGGTTAATAAAACAACCGCTAATGGGTTGATTAGCAATAATATCTATGGTGTTTTTGCTGCTGGGAATACTATTTATGCCGCAACCAATGGTGGATTATCTATTTCCACTGACGGTGGTACAACATGGTCAAATAAAACAGTTGCCGATGGCTTAGGGAATAACATTGTTTATGGCGTTTTTGCCTCTGGCAGTAATGTTTATGCTGCAACTCATAGTGGATTATCTATTTCTACTGACGGAGGTAATACATGGTCAAACAAAACAGTTGCCGATGGTTTAGGAAACAACAGAATTTATGGAGTTATTGCTTCAGGCAGTAATGTTTATGCTGCCACTATTGGTGGTGTGTCAATTTCAACCAATAATGGTGGTGTATGGATTAACAAAACGACAGCTGATGGATTAGGAAGTAATTTTATTCGTAGTATATTTGCGATAGCGGATACGATTTATGCCGCAACTGATAGTGGATTATCGCTATCAATTAATGGTGGCACCTCATGGATTAATCAAACAACAGCAAATGGGCTAGGGAATAATAGTATTAATCATATTTTTATTGCAGGTGGGAATATTTATGCCGCTAGCTCCAATGGGTTATCCATTTCAACCATTGCAGGAATCTCTTGGATAAATAAAACAACAACTAATGGTTTGGGAGACAATGCTGTTTATGAAACCTTTGTTTCTGGCAATAAAATTTATGCAGCAACAGGTGGTGGGCTATCCATATCAACAGATCAAGGTAGCACATGGGTCAATAAAAATTCAGCGGATGGACTTGGTTCTGATCTTGTTGAAAGCGTTTTTGTTTCAGGCAACTACATTTATGCCGCAACAGATCATGGTCTGTCAATTTCAACAGATAATGGAAACACATGGATCACTAAAACCATTGCCGATGGATTAATAGATGATGGCGTTACACGGGTGTTTGTTTTTGGTCGTAATATCTATGCTATAACAGGTAGTGGATTATCAATGTCAACTGATGGTGGTAGCACTTGGATTAGCAAGACAACCGCCAATGGACTAGCAAGTAACAATATTAAAGCTGCTTTTGAATCCGAAAATAAGGTGTATGTAGCAATGTTTGGTGGTTTAGCAATTTCAACGGATAATGGCAACACCTGGGTGAATAAAACAACAGCTGATGGCTTAGGCAATAATTTAGTGAGTCATGTTTTTGTTTCAGGCAATACGGTTTATGCCTCTACCATCATTGGTGGTTTATCGATTTCAACAGATGGTGGTAACACTTGGATCAATAAGACAACTGCTAACGGTTTAGCAAGTAATAACATTCGTTATACCTTTGCTTTAGGCAATACAATTTATGCTTCTACCAATGTTGGTTTATCGATCTCAACAGATGGTGGCAACACATGGATCAATAAGACAACTGCTGATGGTTTGGGTGATAATCTCTGTAATGGGATCTTTGTTATAGGCAGTAATGTTTATGTGGCAACACAAGGTGGCTTGTCTATTTCAGCGAATAAGTGACAATACTGCCATTGATGAGTCAGAATGGACATTGTTAACCGATCGCGTTAAAGACTTACTCCATGGCGCTGAGCATGCGCCATTGAGTGTTGATGATCATATCGAAGCAGAAGCACGTCGCTTAAGCGCTCTGGTGATTAAAAAGCACGGTGAAGCGTTATTTAATACAACACCAGCAGAATCACACTATGAGCAAGTAGATATTTCCTCTGTTGAATCCTCTGATATTAAAAGTATTGGTGCCGAAAGCCTTGTCCACAAAGCAGCGCAAGACCTGCATTTGCCACAGGTTCTAAGCACATGTGGTTTATCCAATAGCGAGTGCCAAGACGCGCTAGCCACGATTTTAGCGCGCACATTGTACCCTGCCAGTGAGGTGAGGACGTGTGAAGTTTTAAAAACCAAAAGCGCACTAGATGAGGTGCTACAGACTGATTTTAGCACCTTACACAAGAATCGCCTGTACCGTATTTCGGATGTTCTGTTAAAGTCTAAAGATGCCATTGAAGAAGCCTTATACCAAAGAGGGGAAAACCTTACATATTCGTAAGTCAGCTAAACCCAATCATGATCAGGCTAAGATTTATAAAGCCTGTAATGCACCAGCTATTCCACTAAAGCAGATCATCACAACGCTATAACGCATCGATCACGTCTTCACAAAAAAAACAAAAAATCAAAAAACACAAAAAATCTGTAGCGCCTTAACTCAACTTTGTGTATGGCGCAAAGCATTATACTATCTACATTTCAGAAATTTTGCTTACCAAGTTGGGGATAGCCTTGGTATAGTGCTTGCAAACTGTTTTGAAATTCAAATGGAATTAAATCAACAACCATGGTGAATAAGGCGCTATTAGCAATAAACTATTGTTTAAGTGCTTATCTACTCATAAATTGTTGAAGTAACCTTGGGTTACTATATAAATATCAATTGCTTTGTATAATATTTGATTAATGAAGGAATGGAAACAACTCAACATGGCACGACTTATTTTATTGGTGGGTGCTTGCAGTGCGGGGAAAAGCTCGACTGCAAAAGCACTACAAAACTTAATGGATGAACCGAATATTCATCTTGGGATTGATACGTTTCATCTGGCCATTCCAACGGATAAGTTAGAATTGTCAAAGCCGGATAAAGATTATTTGTATCCAAGGCAATATCAGGAAAATGAGCATACGATGACAGAAATCGTGCATGGTGATATTATCAAGCGCATTAACCTAGCACGTTATGAATCAGTCTGTTGTTTTCTAAACCATGGTATAAGTGTGGTAGCAGATGAGATCTTCTGGCGTTTTGATGATTTCAAGGTGTTTTTAGAGAAGCTTCAAAAATATGAAGTGGTCATGGTTGCTATGCGTGTATCAGATGCGGTGGGTGAAAGTCGCGCGCAAAAACGCATGGAGCAATCCCAAAATTACCAAGATGATTTCCGACCTATTGGCATGAGTCGCGCCTCAAATCATATGACACATGAATATACGCGTTATGATATAGACATAAATACCGATAATAAAACACCAGATGAATGTGCTCAATTGATTTATCATGAGCTACAAGCGATGACACATTTTTCGGCATTCAAGGCACTTTGTCAGCAGTATCTATACTAAAAAAATGTATCAAAGCCATTGATTGGCTAAGTCAGAAAATTCCAATGAATCATAAACCAAGTACGCAAGTAGGAGAATCTATGTATTTATCGTTTAAACAGCAAAAGAAAAAGTTATTAAGCCTATTGGGTGCGGGCATTTTGCTATGCCAGATCTCACAGGGGGAAACACATCAAGAATGGGTTAATCGCGCCATGTTGTTACAATCAGAGATAGGGCAAAACGCGCCATTAAATGCACAGTTTCAGATCGGCACACATAATAGTGGCATTTCGCGTTATTATGTTAGCGATCAAGAGGATGGCATTTCAAAATGTGGCGGATCAGCAGCAGGCACGATGGCATGCGAGGATCCCAATCAAGTGATCAATTTAACGGATCAGTTAAATCAAGGAGCAAGACATATTGAGTTTGACTTGGTGCAGTTATTTCCAGACTATCCATTTAGGGATAAAGGTCATGCTATGTATGAGTGTCATTTTCACATTAAATCAGGAACTTCAGGCGCCGAAGCCCAAGCATTATTAAATAAAGTCGTTTGTCGTTCAGGTGCCCTTAAAGATGGAAATGGTGAACATTACACGCAAAAAATGGCACAAGAGATTAATCAATGGTTAAATGAGCATCCGCATAGTTTGGTATATGTCTATTTAGATATTGGTCAGCTTGGCGTTGTACGCAAGTCCTCACAGGCAACAAGTGATATGAATAACTTTATTAATATGTTAACAGCTAGCTTGTCTGGTAAGGTTTTAAGCAAAGATGATCTAAATAATATCGGGTTTCATATCAATCATGACGGTGCGACCTCATTGCCAGTGAGCAAGCTAACAGCCAATGATGTGATTGGTAAGCTAAAACGTCAGGTGATCATCATTGCCAAATATAATGCATTACATGGTCCATCTGGTGGCGCGGATGAGCGTTTAAACAACCCATATATTTTCTCTCAAGTAACCGATCAAAACGAGGTGGGTATTGCTGGCAATGTACTTAGTTTGCCGCAAGATCCAGGTGTCAGTAACTTTAATGACTGGCAGAAAAAGAGCGAGTTTAACTGCCAAGATTTGCAAAGTCACCTTTATCCTAGTGATGGTGCGCACAATGGCTTATGGGGGATTAATGGCGATGCTACCAAGGCATCAGGTGGGGGAAGTGATGTTATTACTATGGATAATATAAAAGAATTAAGTCAGTGCCCAATTAATTATTTTGCGATGGATAAATTAGCGCAAAATGACCCACGAGTTGAAGCAGCTATTTGGAGTTGGGCAGCAAATTACCCGCAAGCAGTGGTTGATGGTGTGAGTAATTTTGCTCAAATAAAAGTTCAAAATGATAATGCCGCTGTCAATCAAATGGTTAATAATCATGATGTTTCAGAAGCAGGTGTGTTGTGCCGAAGTAATGATTTAGTCAAGCCGCAATGGCGTATTTTAAATGGTTTAACCATTGATTCATCAGCTAGTGCGCAAGTGATATCCGATCAAGCTAAACATTTATGTCAGGCAAGTGGCATGCTATTTGGCACACCAATTAATCCGCAACAAATGCATGATGTATTAAATGTGACTAAGTCACAAAATCAAGGCACGGTGATTTTATTGAATTATCAATATGACGCAAGTCAGCAGCGTTGGATCACTCAGTGATCAATGTTTCTAAATTTACCAACCAAAAACGAAAAGAGGATAATATGTATAAAAGAAAGTTTTTAATGATAGCAGTAATAGGAGTGTTAAGCACAGGTTTTGCTATGGCGCAATCGTCTAAAGAAAATTGTGATGATAAGCATGGAGGGTGTTTGTTGGATGTCAGTATGACTGGAGATAACGCTGAGCATCAGTTTATAATTCGACAGACATGTGGACAAGGTGGAGCAAAGCGTATGCGTTATGCTTCCCCTGCACTTGATCCTGCCTATAATCATGGGGGAGTTTACTATAATTACTATACGCATAATAATAGTAAATTTACTGTAAGTAGTGATAAACCAATGCAGGTAGCCATGGATCGCTGCAAGAAAAATGGTGATCGTATTGCTGGCGGTAGAGGAGAGTTGTTTGCCTATGAAGTTATTGATGTAACAGGAGGAAATCTAAGTTATGGTCGACAATGGCAAGTTAGTTATGCATTTTCGCCAGACTACAACAAGACCTTTTACTCTTATGCGCATTGCAAAGCGATAATGGTAGATACCATTGCGCATACTTGGTACTGCGCAAACCCTAGATATTAGTTTACTTAGAGGGGAAATGAGGTGAATGTTCACCGTTTATATTCAGCATTAATAAATTAATATGCACAAAGAAGTTTTGGGATATTTATTTTGTTGATTGCGATTGGTACGTTATTACTGGACTTAATGGGGGTAGTGGAGGCATGCCCTTATTGCCGCACAGAAAGAATTTGTTTGATAATTATTGGCGTATTATTAATATTATAGGACTTACGCATTGATGACAGCGTGATTATGTGCTAGTTCCCCTGTATACTTACCAAAAATGGATGTTGATAGGCTTTAACCAAGCATGACAAGAGCAATAACACGACCACCAACAGCTCAATGTACGTTACCAATGTATATTGGCTTTCTCATAAGTGAGCCTAAATTTGTTAGCTGTCAGCGCGTCGCTGAAGTCTTGAATATATCACATGACAGCGTTAATCGCTTTTTGCAGAGGGAAAATTACACACCATTAGATTTGTATAATGAGGTCAAGCAAAATATTGGCTCTTGTGGAGGAACGTTAAGTGTCGATGACAGTGTGTTAGATAAGCCTTATGCTCATCACATTTCATATGTGGGACATTTTTATTCCGGAAAGCATCATGCCGTGGTAAAAGGGATTAACTTAATCACATTGTATTATACGGACTCTAATGGACGTAGTTTTCCCGTTAACTATCGCATTTATGACAAAGCTGAAGGCAAAACTAAGAACGATTATTTTTTAGAAATGTTAAGTGAGGTTCTATCGTGGGGGCTGACTCCTGCTTGGGTTACTGGCGATAGCTGGTATAGTTGCGTTAAGAATTTGAAAGCTGTGAAAAACCACAGTTTGGGATTCATGTTTGCACTAGAAAGCAATCGTAAAGTATCTATCCATCAAGGAAAATGGGAGCTTGTCCGTGATTTAGATGTACCTTCGGATGGTTTGTCAGTTTGGTTAAAGGAGTATGGTTATATCAAGCTTTTTAGAACGCACTTAAAAGACCAAGTGAGGCATTATGCTATGGATATGTCATTTCCTGAAGGTCATACTGACGAATCAGAATAGTTGGAAAGTCTAACACGAGTAGAGTTTTCTGAGCTACATGATAAGCATTGGCAAATAGAGCAATACCACAGGATTATTAAACAAGTGTGTCATATTGAGCATTTTCAGGTACGCAATGCATCTTCTGTAAATACACATATTTTTGCAGGCATTTGTGCCTATGTTGCTTTGCAGAGAATGAAGGTTACCGATTTAGTGAAAAACTGCTATGAGTTATCCAGAGAGTTATTTAAAAGTGTCATTGCTAAGTTTGTGACTGAGTTCGCACCATCGATGGAATCGCTACTACCAAAATTCATGCCATCCATCAATGCGTAAGTCCTAATCTTATCTTAGCTTCCCCCATCATTCTTTTTGGTATGGATGTTGCATTTGCGCAATTATTTTTGCATATCAAATTAGGAAGGTTTCCTAATGGGCAGTTTACTGTTTTGGCAGTTTTAGCAGTCTATGCCTTTGTGATTAGCAGCCTTTTCATTCTAAACAGTCTAGTGAGGCATGTGAAAAAGTAACAACGACCATAAAGTTACAGGCAACGCGTTACGTATAAAGCAATAATGATTGATACAATGGCACATACTTGGTGCTGCACAAACCAACGGTATTAAAATCTTGGGCGTTACTGAGAAAGATATTAAGCACGTTCTTGCACGTGACTTATTTTGAGGTAAGATCAAGCCGTAAAACACATAGAATAAAGATCAAAACTGCTTGAATTAATAACTATAAAAGGTGATCATTAGTGCAAGTTTATATTAACAAATCTTCTGATGTTGCCTATGATGTATAACAGTGAGTCTTATGGTGTGATAAGTAGCTATGTCCATTCTGATGAAAAGGATGAGCTTATAGCAAAATTTGCAAAGGACATGCAAGGAAGAGTGATCGCTTGCAATAAAGCATATCTGCACTATGCCGGATTTAGGAAAGAATCTGATCTATTGGGGAAAAGTGCATCACAAGTGCCGTTATGGCGTGATATTTATGAGTTTTGTCTGTTGGGTGAAATGGTTGTTTTAAAAAGTGGCACAAAATACCTTAATATAGAAAATTTTCCGCTGCCATTTGGTGGTTCAAACATAGTAATCACAGAGAAGGAGCCATTATTTATTGAAGGTAGAGTTTGCGGTTTATTAGGGCGTTCTAAACCACTTTTAGGCGATGCGGGTATTACAATAGATAAGAACCCACTAGGTAGAGAAATTATAACGATTAGCAACCGCTACTTTCATACGATTGAATTACCGCTTAAGTTGTTCAAAGTACTGATTTATGCTACTTGGTTTCAACTGGATTATAAGGCAATTGCTGAGCTACTGTTTTGTTCAGAAAGTACAGTGAAAAAGCACTTTAGCACGTTGTATGACTATTTCGTATTGTATAACAAACAAAGAAATCTTTATGAGTTAAAACGGATTGCTAACTTATTTATTAATCAGGTTGTTGTTGATATATGTTTTGATGTCTACAAACGCACCAAACTCAAACGTCCGAACTATACTGTTAAGTTAATATTTGATTGATCGATATACATGTCTGTATGATTTATAGTTGATGGAGATGTTTTAAGCGAATAAATACATAGGCAATAATTTCAGGCATGGATTTTACGAGATGATAGAGTTCATATTTGTTACTACATCCTAGACACTCACGGATGTATTCCAATCGATTTTCAATAGTACGTCTAGATTTTTTGAGGGTTAGAGCAATATCATTGGCATTAATATCACCAAAATAAAGGGCTTTAAGGATTAAAATATCTGTCATTGATAGGCTTTGTATTTCAGGAAATTGAGCAAAGAAGCGATCTAATATTCTAGGAGTGTCACGCAAGGCTATTAAGTCAGCGCTAATATTGCAAGCCTCATAGAAGCTTTTATTGGGGTGAAAAAATGCTTCAAAATCATTCATAATCTTATGTGCTATGTTATGATTCAGTGGTGAGTTTAAGTTGATAAATTCATTGCTAAGTACCCCTAGTAGTGAAATAGATGCATCGAAATTATGCTTAATGAAAATATTATAACTGCCAATGATCGGGTTTTGTTGCATGTAGCGGTCAAATTGCAGTATTCGCTCATTGTTTTTTTGTGTTAAAACATCGGTATAACGACCATATTTTCCAAATCCCAGCATATGTTCGTATACATAGGATTTGTCATGGATCTTGTCGTCAAAGGAATACCAGATCTCAGATACTTCTTTTGACATGAGCGGCAGGTTGTAGACTGTCCCATCTAGTAGTAAATGACTATACCAAGCTTCCTTTGCATAGAGTTCTTGACGTAGACGTTTTTGAAATGACAAAAATTTTCTATAATGACGTTGGTAAACAGTATGGTAGATTTCATCAATAACACTCATAGCTTATGGGGGCTTACTTATTGTTCTATTTGAATAAGGGCATAATTCTAAATTTTCCCATGATTATTTGCGTATTTTGCCTAAAGCAAGATTGGCAAGTGGGCATTCTAGAGTAAGCGGTAGCAATAGGCAAATGAAAAAAGATTAAAAGATCACTTATAGTGTGTTATTTGCACTGATAAGAGTAAAATTACTCTGTCATAAATATTTGTTGAGCAGTATAAATAGCCTGTAAGTTATCATTAAGTTGATGAATTTTAGAGATAAATATATGGGTGATGATAGAAATGCATGGAAATAAGCTAAAGCAAATAATAACTAGTTATGTTGAAATGGTGGATAAAGAGTCAGGAGTTGCCAGATTTGCCAAAGATTTAAATGGGAGAGTTATTGCATGTAACCAGTCGTATTATCAATTAGCAGGCTACTCAAGTGCAGCACAGTTGATAGGAAAGACGGCTGCTGAAGTGAGCGCTTGGCAGAATTTGTATGCATTTTGCATATTGGGTGAGCATATTGTGCTAAAAAGTGGGACTAAATATCTTAATTTAGAACGTTTCCCAGGACCCTTTGGTGAATCTGATCTCGTTGTCACAGAAAAGGAGCCTGTTATTGTTGATGGACGAATTTGTGGCTTGGTTGGGCGATCAAAACCCTTAAATCTTGAGCTTAAAGTAGATATTCGTAAGGATAAATATTTAAGAGAGGTAGTCATAGTTGATAATCGTTATTTTCACACCATTAATTTACCTATCAAGCTTTTTAAAGTTTTGATTTATGCCACTTGGTGGCAATTAGATTATAAAGCAATTGCACAGTTACTTTTTTGTTCAGAAAGTACGGTAAAAAAGCATTTTGGTGCACTGTATGATTATTTTCAACTGTATGACAAACAACGCAACTTATATGAGTTGAAAAAAATTGCGAATCTATTTCTTACGCAAGAAATTGTCGATTTATGTTTTGGTGTCTATAAGAAAAGTAATCTAAGGCGTCCAAATAGTCTATCTAATCTGGCATTTAAATATGCGTGTTTGTGAGATAGGAAGATGGTTGGTTAATGGTGAAAAAAGCTGTCATCGAAAGAAATGATTGTCGATGCTTGCGTGCCAAGTAATGGTTTCAGTGGTTAGGTTTGCAGTGAAGCCGTATTGAACTGCTGCAGGATGCTTTAACTCAATTATGTCTAAGTTTGCAGAATTTTTAGTTGTCCACGTATCATGAAATGTACCAGTTACTGTTTTATTTTGTAAATTTATTTCATAACATACTTTTTGAGTTTGAGAGCCATTTGCAATACCCCATTGAGCTACGACTTCTTTTACAACAGAAGCAAATGATGATTGATTTGCAATTTTCTTATAAATGTCATTTAAATCAAGTTGGGTAACATTTTCGCGGGTTATGTTATGGACTGTGCCATTTTCATCAATAAGTGTGAGTTTATTTCTGCCCAAATCAATATCAAATGATTCTAGGCTATTGTTATTAAATTCAGATAATCGAAACGTACCGATCATTGAGACAGGCAGTGTTTGAACTATACCCATAGTAGCTCCCGTGACTGTGCCAATCGCAGCATTCGTCAAAAAGCTGTTAGTATTAAAGCCTTGTTGAGCACCTAACGCCATAGCTAAACCTTGCGAAGTAGCTGCTTGTGTGATAGCACCTGCCGCAGCTGAAGCAACAATAGCGCCAGTAGTTCCGGCAATAGCAGGACTCAGTAAGGCACCTGTACCACTACTGACAATACCGGTAGCTTCAGCACTTCCTGCGGCAATCACAGCATTCTTCCAGCCAGTTGATTTCATTTGCTGTTGCCAGTTTTGATGATAGGTTGCATTGTTAATAGAGTCTGTGGCAATGGAGGCTGTGACAGCCCCAAAGGCAGCCGAAGGGATCACAAATGCTAGAGGTCCTGCTAAAGGCATCAATGCAATCGGCGCGAGTGTGCCAAATATGGTAGAACCGCCGTGACCCCAAATCTTCTGCCATACACTGCTATGCCCTGAAGGGTCAAACGCCATAATTGGGTTGTTGTCGCTATAGGTATAGCCATTGATACCGCCTGCGTCAAAGGGTGACAGACTATCTTGCTGCATAAACTGACGTAACTGTGGGTTATAGGCGCGATAGCCATTCCCTAAAAATTGCAAACCTGAAGTGTGATCACTCAATATACCGTTATAAGTTTTACTTGAGCTGTCTAAATCAAATACATCAAAGGGTTTTGGATCATGGGCTAAGGCATCACTTTCAAAGCCAAACGGTAAGTAGCGGTAATAGTGTTGCAGTTTGTTGTGATGATCGATCAAACTAATGGTGCTGCCAAGATTATCTTTAACATAAAAGCGTTTTTGTATGCCTGAAGGGTTAATGCGTAGTAAAGCTGCTTCGCTGTAATAATTTAAATTGCCATTTTGTAGATCGCCGTTAATGGCACCGTGGTTGTAGTAATGATAAAGAGGCTCGGCGTTGTTGACTATTTGTTTAATCTGCTGACCCATAGCACTATAGTGGTAGTGGATAATAGCACCATCTTTTTGGATGATTTTAACCAGCTCATCATTGCTGTCATAGCTAAGCTGATTCTCATTGTTATCAAAAATGATATTGCCATTTTGATCTTGTTGGACATTTATGATTGTATTATCATCAATGACATGGGTAAGTTGCATAGCTAAAGGATTAAAAGTGCTTGCATGACCCGTATTACAGTAGCAAAGCATGATTGTGAAAAGTACAATCGCATTTTTAAGTCTGAAGGAGATTAAGTTATCTTTCATAAAATGATCCGTAAAATGATTGATGATGGATATATATGTAAAAAATGTTCGATTTAAAAATGAGCTTGATATACAGAGCTATTTCTATACTCCATGTGTATAAGGCTTTTTTAGTCTCAAGATTGTATCCTCTAGTCTAGTGATTTCAACGAACTGAAGTCGCATTACCGATGCATGTACAGTTTGCTGAGCTTGTAGCGTCGCTACCTGATCTTCTAAATAGCTTACTTGAGCTGCATGAATAGCTTCCAACTGTCTATAATTGTCTGTGACGGTCTGTAGTTCATTCTCTAATCTTTGTCTTGCTGTAAGTTCATTACCATGCTCGATCATATACATGACGACGTCATTATGTAGTGATTCAATATAATTATTTAATGGAGTTTCACCACTGGCAGGAGTTCGTACATATAAACCTTCTAATTGTGGGGTTTTTCCATCAGGTTTAACAATAATTTTCTTTGGGGTAGTTTGTATAATTCCTGCTGCTATGCCAATTGCAGTGCCAATCGCAGCATTTGTCACAAAGCTTTCAATATTAAAGCCTTGTTGCGTGCCTAACGCCATAGCTAAACTTTGAGATGTACCTGCCTGTGTGATAGCACCTGCAGCAGCTGAGGCGACAACAGCGCCAGTAGTTCCGGCAATAGCAGGACTCAGTAAGGCACCTGTACCACTACTGACAATACCAGTAGCTTCGGCACTTCCTGCAGCAATCACGGCATTTTTCCAACCGGTTGATTTCATCTGTTGTTGCCAGTTTTGATGATAGGTTGCATTGTTAATGGAATCTGCGGCAATGGAGGCTGCGGCTGCACCAAAGGCAACCGAAGGGATGACAAATGCTAATGGTCCTGCTAAAGGCATTAGTGCGATCGGTGCAATCGTGCTAAATATAGTTGAGCCGCCGTGACCCCAAATCTTCTGCCATACACTGCTATGCCCTGAAGGGTCAAACGCCATAATTGGGTTGTTGTCGCTATAGGTATAGCCATTGATACCGCCTGCGTCAAAGGGTGACAGACTATCTTGCTGCATAAACTGACGTAACTGTGGGTTATAGGCGCGATAGCCATTCCCTAAAAATTGCAAACCTGAAGTGTGATCACTCAATATACCGTTATAAGTTTTACTTGAGCTGTCTAAATCAAATACATCAAAGGACTTTGGATCATGGTCTAAGACATCACTTTCAAAACCAAAGGGTAAGTAGCGATAATAGTGTTGCAATTTATTGTGATGATCGATCAGACTAATGGTGCTGCCTAGATTATCTTTAACATAGAAATGCTTCTGTATGCCAGAAGGGGTGATGCGTAGTAAAGCTGCTTCGGTGTAATAATTTAAATTACCATTTTGCAGATCTTCATTGATGGCACCGTTGTTGTAGTAATGATAGAGTGCTTCTGCATTATTAACGGTTTGTTTAATTTGCTGACCCACAGCATTATAGTGATAGTAGATAATAGCACCATCTTTTTGAGTTATTTTAATTAGTTTATCATTGCTGTCATAACTAAGCTGATTTTCGTTGTTATCAAAAATGATATTGCCATTTTGATCATATTGAATGGGTTGTGCAGCGTTATCTTCAATAACGTAATGTAATAAATTTGCTTTATCTATGACTTGGCGGGTAGATGTAAATGTTGGAAGTGCATAGCTTTGATTGCCTAATGTTGATAGCAATATCGTAGACATCACTATTCCAAAATGATGACGTTTGTGCTTTGTGAGGTTACTTATTCCCATTGATTGATTACTCCATAGTTTATTGATGCAGATAAGTGTATGAGTACCTAACATAATAAAAGAGTGACCTGCGGTTATGTTTAGTGATTACCCAAATAAGACGTTAGTCAAGCACAAAATAACTTAGGGTTACTATTCGGGGTGAAGTGTATCTACTAAAGTGTGTTGACTACTTACTATCTAAAATCATATTAAAATTAATGCTTTAAAAGATGGCTTGGTAGATAAATATGAACTGCATAAACAAAAGGAGCTATTGCTAATGAGATTTAAACAACTAGGTGCCATGCTACTATTATTTACAAGTTGGGGGTGTTTTGCATCATCACTTCATCCTGTGACATTTCAAAATGATACAAATGATACTGGGTTATCAGTAAATTACATTACGGGGCACAAATATTCAAAATGTGTAAGTTATGTTAGCCCACAAGCATTAATGATTGCACCTGATGGGGCTGAAATATCTAATTTTAAGGACAGAGATAATAATTCATGTTCTAAAGCAAATAAGCGCGCATCATGGATTTTGAAAGTGGCAGGGGGTGGTGAGGCGATTGTTACTTTTAAGCGCGAGCCTCAATATAGTGATATTTTTGGTGTTTACACTTGGAGTGAGTTTCTTGTTATTAATGGTGAAGAGGTCAAAGTAAATGACATTATATCTTTTGGCAATTATCAACTTAAAGTTAACAGTATGAATCATGTGACATTAATAGCTTAAGGGTAGAGATTCACTGATTAATTTATAACGTATACACAGAGGCAACTATGCAAAAGAAACATATATTAACGGGAGTGTTGCTATTAACGGCAACATTCGGTTTTTCCGCTAGCTCACATCCAGTGAACTTTCATAATGATAGAAAAGATACAGCGATAAGTATCCAGTATTTAACAGGGCATAAATACTCAAAATGTGTTTCGTATGTGCGCCCGCCAACACTCATGGTGAACCCAGGTCAGGTGCAAACATCTACCTTTAGAGATAAAGATCATCTAAGCTGTAATGGTATAGATAAATATGCCTCTTGGCTGATAAGAACTGTAGATGATGCATCTGCTATTGTTACTTTAAGACATGATCGAACTGGTGATTGGGTGACTTATATAGAGATTAATGGGCATATAGTCAATAATGGCGATACAGTGCCAATTAATGGCGGAAAATATGCTCTACGCGTAGATAATAATGAGAATATTGTATTTTATTGATTTGTCATGAGGCATTGGCTCGTGATGGCAGCGTGGATGAGCGTAGGGGAGTGCGCTAGATACCGCCCATAAGCTATTGTGTAGCATTTATACCATTGAATTTTACGCCCTTTTGAGTGATTGATATTTTAGCAATAGCGAATGCGTTAAGAAACAATGAATAGTTAATTTAGTGTATGTTGTAGTGTGTTTATCAGCCAAGCAATTGGTTTTTGGCTTTGTTCATCTAAATCCACTAAATGTGATCCTAAGTGTCCACCATTAAATGTTTTGGCGATCACTGGCACCTTAGCAAGTTGCAGTTTCTCACTATACAGTTGACCTTGCTCAAAAAGAGAATCCTCGTTGTTTAGCACAATAATGCTTGTCGGCATGTTCTCAAGCTGTGCATACAAAGGAGAGTATAATGTATTCTTCAAATCATTAGGGTCATGAATATAAGCATCGCGAAAATTTAGATATTTTCCGGGATTAACCATGTCAATGATTGGATTAATTAATATTTGTGCTTGAAGCTCCAGTTGATTTACCTCTTTATCTAATAATGCGCATACGGTTGCAATATTTGCTCCCGCGCTATCCCCAATTACTGCTAGCTTGCTTTCATATCGGTGAATAAAACATAGTGCTTTGTAACATGAGTTGATAACCATGTCACTTTTATGCTCAGGTGCTAAAGGATATTCTATTGAAAGCACTTTACACCCGACTTTTTGTGAAAGCATGCGGCATAAATTATCATGTGAGTCAATGCTGCCTGCAACAAAGCCTCCACCATGAAAAAATACTAAGGTTGTCTCTTTTAGTAAACCTTCAGGTTGATAAAGTCGTGCATTCATATTTACGAATTGTTTATCCAGATTAAATGCATTGGTAATTTCTCCTGTAAAAGGATAAACGGGGGAGTTCATGCTAATATTTTGTAATCTTTCTCGTAGTTGTTGAACGCTGGGAGTAGACATCAGGTTTTCCTTAGTTTTGTTTGTTATCTATGCTTATTTATAATGTTCAAATCGTTAAGTATATATTGATAAATTGCTTTTTGAATTTGATAAGTGGGGTGGACGTGATCCCAGAAAATATAATGCTGTGGATCAGCGCATAAACTACCTGAGTCATCTACTAAAAAATTTGCTTTTGCATCTCTAGAAAACTTACCTTGATAAGGAAGCTGAAGATGCTGATCTGTTATTGTCGTTAGATAACGATACTTAAAATAACCACCTTGCCAGCAGGATAAAGCATTATTTTCAGGATCAATGACTGTATTAAATTGAGCGTTAAATTTTTGAGGATCGTTTAGTAATAAAGAAAACATCTGATCGATATCAATAAATTTGATATGAGCATTACTTGAGGCAAATCGCTGTAGCTGAGAGTTATGTGCTTTAGTTAGCTTTGAAAGTATTATTTCATTGTTACGCTCATGCGATTCGGGGGTAAAGGATAAATCAGGAAGTCCAATAATTAAGGTATTTTCAGCATTAACTTCATTAATAGCATTGATAATTTTATCGGTAACTTTGTGACTGATTTGCTGTATGTCGCTGTCAGATAAGGATTTATCGGCTGTTAAATAATCATTAGCACCAATAAAAAATATCGCTAGTTTTTGCTCATCTTTGCGCCAGTTTTTTTGATCTAGCTGGTAGGCTTTAAGTTCAGCGTCAAGATTATAAGGTAGTCCTAAGCTTGCCCATTCTGGTTCAAAAACAACGGTAGCGCCACCTACAGCATAATTGCTTACTTCGATATTGAAGCTTTTAAGCGTATTTTTAAGTAGTACTGACCACGGTGCGCCATTTGAAAACATGCCACGATAATAAGGTATGGATTTAGGAATCATGCCAGCGGAGTAGTGATATAGATTCCCTTGATCACTAATGCTATCGCCAAAGATAACTATACGCTGAATATCTGCTATATCACTCTTTGAGATATCATATGTTTGTTTGCAAGCAGATACAGTAAAGCTTGGAATCTCTTGTTTGCCAGAAAGCGTATAGCTATGCCATGAGTAGCTGTAGTCTTTGCTAAGTGGCATATGCTCAATTTCTATATCGCCATCTGCCTTGGTAAATGTGGCTGTATTATTTGTGAAACCATTGTTTAACAAGTAGCTAACACGCCCGTTATGTTTCAAACTATTAAATTGAATTTGGATGTTTGAGGTGGTGTGTTCAAGTGTATTGGTATTGACATAACTCCCAGCAAAAACATATTGATTTGGGTCAAGCTCAACCGTATAGCTTTGACCCGCCTCGTCGGCATTGATGCTAAACTGCACGGACTCAGCACAGTTATTCTCAAATGTCAGTGTTGATCTGGCATCTGCATAAAGATGGTTGATATAAGATAAAGCGAATAAAAGCGCTATTTTTTTCACTATAGACTCCTTTCTTGTTAGCGGTGATATAAAATTAATGTATGGTGCATTGTTGCATGCTGGTGTTGCCATTTAGCTGGTTGTAATACAGATCGCCTGTTTTGCTTAAGCTTATAGGAGCGCTAGTATTGATCGATTTAAAATTACCAAAATCATCATAAATAAACATTTGTACGTCACCAGGATAGTTCTCAGGACGAGCCCAGCCAAGATAAACAAGCTTATCATTGCCGCCAACATCAAGCCCAACACTCGAAGCCCCTTGTTTTGCATCATCAGAATCAGAACGATTAAAATAGGCTTGTGTAAACTGGTCCATGGTAGGGTGGATCAGCACATTGCTGCAGGCAAAGTTAGCTGCCTTAATATAAGTGATGAGTTTGGATCGGTTATCCCCTTGACATTGATTATCACCCAGTGGACATTTAGTATAAATGCCAGTGTTATCATAATCAAAGTAATTATAGTTATTCGGATCTGTCAGATTAGCGCCATTGGCATTGGTTCCAATATTTTGGGTTTGCGATGCGGTAAACGGCTCTTGACAACCATACATACCAAATTGCAGGGTCGAAACGGTTTCTCCAGAGGTGTTCTTATTCACTCGAGCATATAAAATATGTCCGGAGCTTAGCATATTGTTATGCATAATTTGATAGCCAAGCGCGATATGTAAGTCAAGAGAATCGTCTTTATTTTGTGGCAGTGGCAAACTGGTCTGAGTGAAGCAAGGTGCTCCATTTATCACATCATTAGTGGGCAAGCTACTTGCTAGTATGGCGTATTGACTAGTACTTACCGGAACGTCACCTTGTAAGTCTATGCCATAGATATTCATTTGAGGCAGTTGTTGTTGCGCACGCAGTTGTACATAAAAAATCCGACTGATGGAAGATGGATTGTCACCTAAAGCATTACGACTAAAAAGCATCATATTTTGATTGTTTGGATGCTCATAGGTTCCTGTCTTGAGGTTTTGGTTTTGGATGCTTGTAATACACATACTTCCTTGACCATTATTAATATTGAGCCATTGGTTTGGTGTCCAATCAATGTGTAATTTGGCACTGGCATCTGTGTAACTTCCATCTAAAAATGGGACTCCTTCGCGCCACGTATAGCTATTGAGATTGCCATCTTGTAACTTGGCAAAGAGATCCTGCTGACATGCCGTATTAGCGCCTTGTTTATCATGTGTTAAAGATAATTTATATGGGTTTTGTTGATCAACTCCTTGGGCGTTAGTGATATATAAACCGATACGATCCCAGATATGCTGTTGTGTATCTTCATCGGGCTGCCCGTCAAAGTTCAGTGTGACTAAAATGGGAAATTGTTGTAAGCCATTGGTATAACCATAAACAGTTGTCCCAGTTTGCTGATTAATATCACTGACCGAAATACCTGTGAGATTGACATTGTTGTTTTGTGTAGCTAAACCTATATTGGCTACGCCAAAAATTGATATGAAGGCTAATGACAATAGTTTAAATTTCATAAAATGATCCTCTTAAGTTATGCAGATTATCTAGTTGTAAAGTCGGTGATTTGACAGGCATCAATATAAGCAGAATCAATCCCTTTATTTAGACTGTTATAACAATCCTGTGGATTAGCAACCAAAAGTTGCTGTGGAAACTTGCTTTTGCTAATATAGCTTTTGGCAACACCATATTGGTTGGTTTTGGTAAAAATTCGAACCTCAACTTGAACGGTCTTCCCGCGAGAACCATTATATTTTTTGCAGGCAGGGACATAAATATTAAAGTTATTACTATTCGTGATGCTCAGAATTTGACTCATATCATTGTGATTGTAATGCGAGGTTCTTTTGCAAGTTCTGTGAAGATAAATACCAGTGACCCCTAACTGGGCAAAGGTGAAGCTGCGTACAACACCATTATTATCGGTATAACTTGGTGGTGAGATGGTGATATTTTCCCCTGCATTAGCTATGCCGCAAATAAGTAAACTGCTGCAAATAAGTGTTTTTTTTAACATGGTTGTATAAGCTCCGTGTGCTGTGATTTAATGCACAGTCATCATACATAATGTTTTTATTTTTCAAGAGTGACGTGAGGTTATTTGAGAAGATAATCGTCTACATTTTGATCAATTGATTTGTCTTGTGTCAAGCGATAACTACAGTGCCCACCGCCATGATAACTCACCAGTGTCGAGTGTGGGATAAGCTCATGCATGGCTTTAGCATCGACATAGGGAGTTTGTGGATCATAATGATTAGCAAGCATTAGTATCTGAGGCGTATCATCAGTAAAGCTCAGCTTTGTTGATGCTTTCATTAAATTTTGCCAAAGTCCCGTGCAAGGCAATGAGAAATCAATCGCCATATGTTTGGTAATGGCGTCAAACGTTGGTTGGTTTAAAAACACTAGAAATGAATTGAAGTTAAGGTGATATGAATCCTGACAAATAACGGCAGAATAAGCCGCTTGAATGGCAAGTTGATCATTGCGACTAAAATCAAATAGGTCATCAATGTTCTGTTTTTGCATGATCTTGTCAATCAGTAGATAGATTTTGTCATAATCCTTTTCATTATTAACAAAGTCCATGAGGCGATATAAAAAATCGCTTTCTAACACTTGGCGTTTGTGGGCATAGACTTCACCGTATTTTACACGTGTTAATGCTTGGTAAAACCTTATCCATGGATTGGGATAGATAGGACAGTGTGTGTCTTTAGCACAAAGGTCAAAAGCATAATCAAAGCTTTCTTTATCAGCGATAGCCAGAGTTTTATTTGCCTCATATAAATTGCGATCAGCGCCCATTACCCCATCAAGCACAAGCTTATTAACATGTTGTGGGTATTTTGCCAAATAATACTCAGCTAAATAGGTACCATAGGATTGTGCAAGAAAGTTGATCTTGCCAAGATTTAACTGTTGGCGAATTTTCTCTAGATCTTGTAGCGTGTACTCTGTGCCCATACGCGTGAAAAGCTTGTTATCATGTTTTTGGCAGCTAAGGTAGATTTGATTGCGTAATTCAATAAGTCCTGTGATGGCTTGTGGTAATGCTTCAACTTTGGCAAATTGATCATAAATACGCTCATTGATGTGACAGTTAAGCCGTGTGCTTTGTCCGAAACCACGCGGATCAAAGCCTAAAATAGCATAGTCCTTTAATAGCCGTTGGCTAAATAGTGGTTGTAGATCCAATTCACTGACTGGCAACCAAGGGCCTCCTGGGTTATACAATAGAACCTTTTGCGCATGATAAGGATTGTAAAGCGTAAGATAAATATCAATATTGCCAAGCTCAGGCTGGTTATATTCCAATGGTAACTTCAGCGTTGCACAGAGATAGTCCTTTGAATTTTGATGATTGCTGCAGGCTTGCCAGTGAATGGGTGAGTCTGAGCTATTAAAACTATTACTTGCTGATAGTGATGTTAACGTAAAGCATGATAGTAATAATCCGCTCGCTAGTGAAGTGGTATGTTTTAGCATATATTAATATTACCTTGTTATGCAGTAATTAAACCAAAAGGCTTGTGAAGTGGTTGCTGTTCTGGTTTTTCACTGCTTTCTACAGTCAGGTTATGGTCACCATTAATGCGCTTGAATTGTTTGTTAGGCGTTGTTGACAGAGAGTCAGCCCTTTGTGGAAACTTGGAAGATGCTGTAGAAGCATTATTAACTGATGTTATAAAGTTGTGTGTTGCATCAGTCTGACTAGTGAAAGAATCTGCCTTAGCGAGACGTGTCTCAAGAGCATTTCTAACACGATAGGCTTTGAGATTGTCAATATTATAGCCAACACTCATGCTTGCTGCATTTTTAACAACTGAAATGGCATAGCTCTCCCAGTCCCATTTACTCTGATAACCAGCGCCAATCATAACACCTTGCTCAATTGCAGGTTCAGAGAAAACCATAATCGCACCATAGGAAAGTTTCATGGATGCCGATGCCTGACTTCCTCCAACGGCACCGCCTGCTGCTCCAAGTGTTGTTCCTATCGCCACGCCAACATAACCGCCATTACGCATTTGTTTGGCAAAATTTTGTTTATTTAAGCCGGCATTTGTCGCTTGTGCAGCAACGGAAGCAGAGCCCCCAGCGATAGCACCGCTAATGGCTGCCATTATCATTGGGTGTGCCACGGCAGCACTGGGTGCTAATGCCCCGCCACTAGCAGCGATTGCCATGCCCATCGCTGTAGCTGTGGTAACGCCAACGCCCCAAACGATAACATGTTTTGCCCAATCGGGGATATGCCCTGAAGGATCAAATGCCATAACCGGATTGTTATCACTATAGGCATAACCATGTATGCCACCTTCACTAAAGGGAGATAGACTGTCATATTGCAGAAAAATACCTAAGCGAGGATTATACGCGCGATAGCCATTACCTAAAAATTGATTACCAGTCATTGCATCCATTGATATGCCATTGAAACCTTTTAAGTGTTGATCTAACTCTGGCGTATGCATTAAATCATCATTTTTATCGATATCGCTTATGAAACCAAAGGGTAGGTAACGATAATAATGATTGAGCTTTTTATCTGGGTTGATATGACTGATAATGCTGCCTAGATTATCGCTTATGTAATGCTGAGTCTCCAACATGTTACTTTGACGGCTTAATTTAAACTCCCCTCCATCAAAGTAGAATTTAAGCAAATGATGCTGCTGACTACCAATAAATTTATTATTGGCATAATAATGGTAAACAGGACTTTGATGTTGAAGTGTTTGCGCAATTTGTTGCCCTTTAGCATCGTAGCGATAATGGATTATTTTGCCATTAGACTGGATTGATTTGATCAATTCATTGTTGCTGTTATAGCTAAATTGCGTGGCTTGATCATCAAGTAGTAAATTCCCACCTTGATCATAGTTGAGCATGTTGCTTACACCATCTTCAATGATATGAGTTAATTGTGTTGGATGTGTTGCCTTGGCAACAAAAGGGATGCTTAGCGCTACTCCGATGAGTAATATGCTAAACTTCTGTGTGTTCATATCTGCTGCGTGTTCCATATAAGCTATCCTTCCCGATTAATTAATACATCCAACACAGTAACAGTATTAAGCATTCTTTAAAGTAACCACAGGTTATTTTTGTTGTTATGCACCATAGACATATTCGGTTTTATGCTCAATGGGCTTGTTATTTGCATCATGACCTTGGGTTGTGACTAAATCAAGTCGGTTTAACGCTTTGTTGTAGCGATAGCTGGCATGGTTAACAATATCACTATGGCTATCCGCAGGGCAGTAGAACGTATCAGTTGATGCGGCATCTTTTTCTTGACAGTCAAACGCCAATAGTTGCTGGGTATCTTTGTCATATTGATATTGATTAATCGTATGTGGTGTGATGGTTTTGATGATATTGCCATCATCATTATAGGTCATTGTATAATCATAATGCACACTGTTATCGGGTGTCACTTGACTGAAGTAAGACAGCTGCGGTAAGCCATTATGTCCGTTGTACTCATAGCGTTTGATCAACACTGCATTACGTGATTCAACTATTTGCCCGCGATCATCATAGCGATAGGTGGTTTTGCCTGCTAAGCTGTTGGTTTTGGCAATAACCCTACCAAGATGATCGTATTCATAATCAGTGGTTGTATGCGCCAGCGAATCCGCTGTTTGTGTCAATACCCCATAGTTATTAAGCACTTCCGTATAGGTAACGGGGATCAAATTATCTAATGTCGTTGTTGTTTGATAAACCGAGCCATCAGGATAGTAGCTGTAATTGATTTTGCTATTCTCATCCGAGACTTCAGTGACTTGTGTTGGAATCGCTGGGTTATCATAGCGATAGTTGATTGTTTTATCGGGTCGAGTAATTGTAATCAGTGAACCCAGTTCATTATAGCTATAGTTAAAAACATCACCTTTTGCTGTTGTTTTGGTCAGCAGATCACCTTGCGGGTTGTAGGTATAAGTGGTTGTAGCACCTTGGACGGTTTCGCTAATCAATTGCCCTAATGCATTATATTGACGTGATCCTAGGAGATAGGTGACATCATTATTCGCATGATCAATGACTGAAAGATTGGTTATCTTGCCATAAAGGGGATCATATTGATAAACAAGACTACTTTGTGTGGCTTGTTGATCTTTTTGAGTCACCTCTCCTTTATTATTGTAGTGATACGTCGTTTTGTTGCCATGTTCATCTGTAGTGTTCGCAGTGCGTCCTAGACCATCATAGCTCTCTATAGTAGTTTTATAGGTTTCATTTTGCGCAATAATGCTATCTATCGTGGTTGATAAGGTATTTGCATTTGGCGTATTGCCGTTGCCAAGCGCGCTTAGTGCATTCAGTAGCTGTGTTTTGGTTTGTGCATTATAAAGTGCTTTGCCATTATCAAATTGCGCATCAGATTTAGTTAAAATGACATAGCTGTGTTTGCCTAAAAACAGAGATTGTGTTTGGTTGTTTACTTTTGTTGCAACGACATTTTGTTCACTAACATTAATTAAGTCAGCTTGGCATCCAGTAGGTTGCCCCATGGCGTTATGGCAAGGACTATTTGGTGCGTCAATCACTTGACCATTGCTGTAAAGCTTAAGGCTGATGCTACGATTACGGATGCGGTCGTTGATAGAATAATCAGCACTGCCGTCGGGGTTGATGGTCAGATCATTATTACCTGCGACATCATAGTGATAATAAGTGGTTAACGTTTTGTTTTGGTCGATATAACTGGTTTTATCGCTTATTTGCCCAAGTGCATCATAGTGTTGCGATGCAAGCGGGCGAATACCTGCGGGCAAATCCGTTGCATAATTTGTCGTGCTGTGATTAGTATCACTGCCAGCGCGTGCAATCTCACGACCTAAACTATCGTAATATACAAAGTCAATATCACCAGTGGCAGCATTGGTTTGCTTCACAGATAAAAGCCCGCGTGTTGGATCAATATGGTACTCATAGTTATTAATGATTGGATTGGCGCGATTAGCAAAGGCGATGTTTTGGGTCACTCGCCCAAGTAGGTCATACTTGTAGGTCATAACATTGCCATAAGCATCTGATTCGCTAATCATTTGTCCTGTATAGGCGCTAATTGTTTTTGTTTTACCCTGAACGTGCTCTTTGCCATTAGTAATAGCTTCTTGAACAGTAATGGGTGCAAATGGTGTGCTATTGTCTTGATGGTAACTTGTCGTCATGGTGGCAGCTGAGTTATTGTCATCATTGAAGCTTTTTATCTTGTATAACGTGTTTAAATTTGTTGAAGTTGTAACGGTTTCGGCTGTAGTCAATCCAAAGTCAACTGCTGTTGGATCACTACTAGACACCGTTTTTTGCACACTTAATAATGGCTGACTAGCAGATAGTAGGGCGCGGTTGTTAGTAGTCGCAGTATGAATTTCTTTGCCACTGACATAAGAGCTGCTATAGCTTTGAGCGCCATTTTCACGATTAATATTGGCAATTGGATAATTGGTTGTGATGGCATCAGGGGTTGTCATACCCTGGATGGTTGCAGGTGTTGTCGTTTCACTTGAAACAATATGGTCAAAAGGACCAGCAACACTGGCAGGATAATACTGATAATCGGTACGAATGCTATTTTGATCAATCTTAAAATTCATGAGTCCAGTATTTTGATCAAAGCCTGCGTAGCTGTATAAAGTGGCACCTGCTTGTCCGCCTTGACCATTGATACCAAAGCTTTGTTCTTGCATTGCAATAGGCTGTAAGTAGCCAGCGCTAAGTCCACTGAAGTATCCATTGCTACTTTGCTCATAAGTCTGTGAGGTTTTCTTAATGAGTTGTCCATTCGCATAGATTTCGGCTTTTATCGGGCGATGAAAATGGTCATAAGTTGTTGTCGTGGTTCGCGTGTTGCCATTGTCATCCTTTATTGTCTGACTTGATTGATAGGTATAACCACTTTTAACATTGACCAGCATTGGATCTTCATGGCTTGATGGTTTTGCCCCTGAGCCAAACCCAAGATAGTTATGTCCGCTTGGGTCGTAACTGTATTCGATAACTTGTGCGGGCTCCATCATGGTTTGACCATTTGACATCCAGCTTGGATATTGGGTGTTTGAGCGAATGATTTGCTTAGAAACAACAGGGATTGCCTGTCCTGTTAGGGTTTTAAGGGAGGCGTTGTAATCAACATGAAACGTTGCACCAGTAGGCAGTGTCAAATCACTAACAAAACCTAACGGATTATAGCCGATAATGGTTGTGGCTTGCTCGCCATCATCTATAGGCGTTGTCACGGATATAAGTTGCTTTCCTTGAATATTAAGCGTCACATTTCTAGGTGTGCCATCGATGCCTAGCGATTGGATGTTTACGGTGCTTGTTTGATAGTTTATTTTGATTCTGCGCACATTTTTGCTATTCTCATCACCGTCAGTTATGGCAATAAGTTGGTTTCCTTGATAACTATAATTGGTGGAGTAGCCTAAGGCGCTGACTGTCTTAACAATATAGCCCTTTTGGTTAAAATAGCTGACATTCCCACTGGCATCGGTAAAACGATAACTGCCATCTTTAGCTTGTTGGAAGGCAAATTGAGAACCTTGGAGTTTAGCATACTGCAGTTGATTACCTGGAAGCATGCGATAACGTCCTCCACCAGGGAGCAAGAAAGTTGCTGTTTGCATATCGACATAAGGTAAACTAAAGCTCCAACTAGGCGCTACAGGATAGGCACTAAAGGCATTTGACCCTGTGTATTCAATACTTAAATCAACTTGCCCACCTTGTAGTGCGTTTGCCCATAAAGAACCGACTTTGAATGAAACACCAAGGCTGCCGGTGCGTGGATCAACCTCAAATCCGCCCATGCTTTTTAAGTTGTAGGCATTGGAGACAATATCACTGTTGATAGCGGTAGCTGTTAAGTTAAGCTCGGCATGATTAGATGCTTTTGTTGTGGTAGTGCTTGATTCAGCTAGATCATTAGTGGCCTGAGGAGTTTCTAAAGATCCTGTATCAGGTGCAGTGACGATGCTACTATGATCTGTGCTAACATTTGCATAAATGGGTGAGCTCAGTAAGGTGCTTAATAATAAGCAGCTGATTTTTTTTAGTTTGAAGGTGTGTCTATCTTTCATAATTTTCCTTGATGTAAGTGGTGGTTAGTCAAAAAGCTATTCTAATTTAACAAAGCAACGGAAACTTTGAAGTGACTTGACGTTACATTTGATGTTGTCTTAAGTGCTAGAATACCCCAGCCCAATTAGCTACAGCCTTAAAGTTTTCATCTGTACCATTAAAAGAAAACATATTCTCAAAACTCGTCAATCCATGAGCATTACTAAATTTATCGATATTAGCTCTATAAAAATTTTTCCTTGCCGCAAGGGGTTCCTTTCCACTATTTTTCGAAATATTAAAATTATCATTAAGTTCTGCTAAGCCATTCTCAGGTATTGGTGTTGTTGCTAGTGCCTCCTCAAAGGTTGGCATGGAATCGAAATTAAGCGATTTTCCGTTGTATCTAGGGATGACTATTTCCCTTGGCATGGAGGCATGGATTCCGGTGTGAATGATAGCATTTGCTGCAAAGTTTATGCCAAAATTCTGTAAATTAACCCCTTTTTGTAATCCGGTGGCGATGCTTAGGCTCTCTTGAGCGATAGCGCTTGCTGCAGACTTAGCTATCACATGTGCAGCCATATTTGAAGTAACCTGACCAATGCCGTATCCTGCCGCTTCTCCTGCGGCAAGAGTGCCAAGACCAACGACCACATTTTTCCAACCGGTAGAGCGCATTTGATGCGTCCAGTTTTTGCCGGTTCCAGCATCCGCGATAGAGTCTGCAATAACTGGAGTGGTGACTGCAACACCAATCGATGCAGCCGATAATGTGCTGGTATAGCCAGCAACAACAGCGGGGGTTGCTGCACCGCCTGTTGCCATAATCGCTAAGGCAGAAGCAATAGCAGTTAGCCCAAGACCAATGCCCATATCAATTTTTTGCCATTTACTCATATGTCCTGAGGGATCAAATGCCATAATGGGGTTATTATCACTGTAGGCATAGCCATTAATGCCCCCTTGATCAAATGGCGATAAACTATCGTATTTCATAAATAAACGCAGTCTTGGGCTGTAGCCGCGATAACCACTTCCTAAAAACTGATTGCCAGTAACCTGATCTGTAAGCATATCATTGTAGCCCTTACTTGAGTCAGCTAAGTCAAATACATCAAATGTTGCGCTATCTGGCTTCATGTCACTTTGGTAACCAAAGGGTAAATAGCGATAGAAGTGAGCAAGTTGCTGGGATTGATCAATAAGAGTAACAACGCTACCAAAATTATTCTGTAAGTAATATGAGGCTTTTATTTGATTGTTTGTAACAGACAACTGCCCATGTTCAAAATAATGCGTGATATCGTTAACTTGCACGTCATCCAGAATTCGTCGATCCTGATAAAAATGATAAAGTGGTTCACTTTGATTGAAGGACTCTGCCATTTGCTGATTCAGTGCATCATAGCGGTACTCGATAGTATTACCATTGGTTTGCAATACTTTTATTAGCTCGTCATCGCTGTCGTATGTTAGGTGGTTGGCTTGATCATCGAACGAGATATTACCATTTTGATCATATTGAATGGTTTTAACAACGCCATCTTCAATGATGCTACGCAATTGGTCTGGGTTACTGGGATAATTTAACGTGGCATATGCGTGCCCGTAAGTGTAAAGCAATACTAAAGGCACTAAACTAAAATAGCTCAATCCTATGTGGCAAAAGTTTCGCATGGTATGTCCTTATCTACTCACTAGCCTTACATTCCTGAAACTATCGAACACTAATCGGTAGTGGCTGCCAAAGTTATAAGATACGGGAAAATCGGTTGAAAAATCGTTTAAAATATCTGTTTCTGCTATTTTATTACCATCTACAACGATTATGTCATTGTATGTTGTATATGCTCTGCCATCTTGCACAGGCTCATGTTTAAAAGTGAGGATGGTAGAACTGCCATCTGCGGTTTTTAATACCCAAGAAGCACGTTTATTAGCGCTATTGCAGGTTCTAGAATCTTTGTCCATAAAAATAGAAAGCTCAGCATCTTGTGGATTGATATTAAGCGTGTGCGGTCTCACATACGACACACATTTAGAATATTTATGTCCGGTAATGTAGTTGACTGATAGCTGTGTGTCATTGGCATTATTTTGAAAAGTCATGGGATGTGAGCCGGAGGCAAAAGCACTCATGCTGCTTAGCAGTCCCAGTGTGATGCATAATTTAATGGTTCGCATATAAAAACTCCTTGGGTTTATGAAAAATATTAAACTTGTTAATGCTCTTATTAGGCTAAAGCATAGGGGTATCATAACGAGATAATACATATGCACCAGTAACTTAAGGTTCTTTGTGATTGATTTTAGAGCTTTAGGAGTGATCAATCGAGTTAATAAAGTAACCTGTGGTTGCTTGTGGGGGCAAAGTGCTTAGTGGTACATTCACGTTGTGGTCATGGTTAAGAATAAAAAGCCGTGGTCACACCAAACTTAAATTTAGCCACAAGGAGATATATGAAACTAAAACAGTTAACCCCAGTACTTTTTCTAATCATTAGCAGTCACGCTTTTGCCGCATCCTCGCATCCTGTTACTTTTCAGAATAATGCTGGAGGTGATGTCAATGTGAATTATCTAAAAGGGCATGCCTATTCAAAATGTGTGTCTTATGTTGATCCAGCACATCTAACTATTCCAATGAATGCTGCGAAGACATCAGTGTTTGAAGATCGTGATAGTAGGTCTTGTTTAAATGGTAATAAAAGAGCTTCTTGGGAAATTATTGCGCCTAATATAGATAAAATAGTGATTACTTTGGAGCATAAAAAAATTGGAACCCGTTGGCGAACTTTTTTCTCGACAGAGCATGGCATCGTAGCAACTCCAACCAAGGTCTATTTTGATAAACTACGCTATGCGCTAGATATTAAAGATATTAATACAATCACTATTTTAAAGTGCACCTTACCTTGGCAGTGTTGATATCACTGTTTTAAAATAATGCACGAGCAGTATTGCAAAAAATCCCAGATATTAACACAAACCAACTAGCCAAAGATCAGGTTTTTAGGCTACACTTTGGGTGGGAATTAAATTACAACGATATTCCGATAATCAACATTTAAAAGGAGCTTAAATTTATGAATAAAGTAATTAGACCAAAACGTGTGTATGCAGCCATTTGGATGCTCTATGGTGTGAGTATTCTGGGGCTGTTGGATTTAATGACATCTTCGACTTTAGTTATGGTGCCAATGGAGCATGTTTGGCTTGACGTGGTTGCTTACATTGTGCTCATAGCCGTGGCATTTGTAATTAGTCTGGGGGTTAAAGCGGCAAAATGGATTTATATAATCCTTGCAATTATCTGGTATGCATTTTTAATCTTTTATTTGCCAGAGCACGCCAGTCATCCGCTTAATTTTTGGTTAGTGTTTATTGAAATTATTTTAATGATTGCCGCATTTTATATTTTGTATCAGCCAAAAGCCGTGCGTTGGTTTAATAAGACGCAAAGTGTGTAACTTCCTTTACTGATAGCCTAAGCATAGTGCTAAGTAATACTTCACTCCATAGATTATGGCATTCACAGATAAGTCAAAGGTTGGTTCATGCACCATTGAGGTGAAGCCTAAAGTTTCATTACGCACGCCTAAAAATGCATAACATGCTGGAATCTCTTTGGCAAAGTAGGAGAAGTCCTCTGATGCCATCCATGGGATATGAGATAGTAGCGTGTTTTTCTCACCGACCACATGATTTGCTGCGGCAATGGATTTTTGTGCGCAGTTGGCATCATTTTGCGTTTCAGGATAACCAGGCAGATAATCGATATCAACCGATCCGGCATAAGTGTGGGCGATACCATTGGCAATTTCACATAAGCGTTTTTTAACGAGTTCGCGCGCAGCTTGGCTAAGATAGCGAATACAGCCCTTAAGTTTAGCCTTATCGGCAATCACATTATAAGCACTACCAATATTAAGTGCGGTGATAGAAATCACCGCAGGGTCAAAGCTTGAAAGGTTTCTTGAGGCAATCGTTTGCACAGCGTTGACAAATTGCGTTGCCATAATCATCGGATCATTGGTCGTGCATGGCGTGCTTGCATGCCCACCTTTGCCGATAAAGGTAAGATCAAATAGATCGACACCGGCTAAGGCGACAGGTTGGCAAATTTGCATTTTCCCTTCATCAATCGAGGGTAATACATGGATACCATAAATAGCGCTAACACCTGCTAATGCACCATCTTTGATCATTGCTGGTGCGCCACCGGGTAAAACCTCTTCAGAAGGTTGAAATAAAAAGCGTACATTAATCTTTAATTGGGCTTTTTGAGTAACCAATGTATGCGCTGTGGTGAGCACCATCGCACAATGCGCATTATAATACCCCAAGAAATTTAAACAGTATCTTTTGAAATTCATTTCCGATATATTGTTGAAAGTGAAATGAACAGAGGGCGTATTTATGAGCACAAAAAGGACAAGTTACTCATCCGAGTTTAAGGTCAAAGTTGTATTGGAATTATTGGCAAATGAGCTTACGTTAGCAGAGCTTGCTAGCAAGCATAATATAACGACAAAAAACATCCAAAACTGGAAGAAAATCTTCTTGGATAATGCCGTTATTGCTATGGAGCCAGCCAAGGCGGTTAAAGAGTACAAGTCTGAAAATGATAAGCTTCAACACGAGGTGGATAAGTATGCTAAGAAAGTTGGTCAGCTTACTATTGAGAGGGATTGGCTTGAGGGAAAGCTCGCAAGCTTGGACTTATCAACTAGAAAATCTATGGTAGAGTCCAAGCTAGAAACTATTTCCATAGTTAAGCAATGCCAATTACTGGGTATTAATCGAGGCACCTGCTATTACACGCCTAAAATCAATAAGGAAGCACTTAAAATTAAAGCGCATATCCAGAAAATCCATGAAGAAATCCCTATTTATGGTGCGCTGAAGGTTCATCAGCAATTGCTTGAGGATGGATTTAGTGTCAGCGTGAATACGGTGCAGAAATACCGTCAGGAAATGGGCTTAAAAGCGGTGTTGGCTGTCAGGTTTCCTAATTTGTCCGAGCCTTGTAAACAACATGTTAAATACACTTATAAACTGCGTGGTATTAATATTTGTCGCGTTAACCAAGTGTGGTCTACTGATATCACGTATGTGAAGCTTAAGGGTGGTATGGTTTATCTTGCTGCGATAATTGATTGGTATTCAAAAGCCGTATTAAGTTGGCGTATATCGAATACGATGGATAGTAGCCTGGTAATGAGTGTTTTGCATGAAGCCCTTGATCGCTTTGGCAACCCTGAGATTTTTAACACTGACCAAGGCAGTCAATATACCTCGCATATACATACTGAGGCATTATCCAGTAGAGGTATTACTATTTCAATGGATGGCAAGGGGCGAGCTACTGATAACATTTGTATTGAGCGTTTTTGGCGCAGTGCAAAATGCGAGCGAATTTATCTTAATGAATATGGTTCTTTGCCTGAGCTTAGGTCTGATCTTGCTGATTATATTGATTTTTATAATCACCGTAGATTTCATGAGAGCTTGGGATACAAAAAACCAATGAATGTGTACAAAGAAGGTGCTATTGAATTTAAAAGTCAGGTGCAAAAAACATTGCAGGTTGCATGACATGTATAGGAATAAGAATTTTTAAAAAACTGTATTGACACTTTGGGGTAGAATACATCATGCCCACACATATGTGCTTTGCCATCGATGGTTGACTTGTAATCACACGTGTTTTGCTCATGTATGGGTAACGCATCCATATCAGCGCGCAGTGCAATCATCGGATAATCAGGGTTAACAATCAAATCAGCAATAAGTCCTGTTTTGCCAATATTACGCTTAATCGTTAATCCAAGCGTTTGCAGTTTGCCTGCGATAAAATCGGCAGTATTCTCAACATCAAAGCCAAGCTCAGGGTGGCGGTGAATATGCTCACGCACTTCGCGTAAATAGTTTTGGTCAATGGTTAAGTCCTCAATGGTATTAGGCATTGAGAGTCTCCTTTTTTGACAAATGTTTAAGTGTGTTTGCTGTAACTAATGAGGCAGTTAAGCAGCTGATTAAAATCAGCAAAATGGTACTGTTTAAAATTGCATTACTTAAAATACCTGTTTTATAGCCGACCAAAATAATCGCTAAAGTTGCAGCAGCGTGCGCGCTACTTAAGCCAAAGATTAAACGACCATCAAGAGGGGATAGTTTAAGTGCAATCTGGGTAAATTTAGCGGCAAGCCATTTACTTAAAAGCGCAACAATGATTAAAGTAATCGCGATACCTAAGACATGATGAATATCAACAAGCACATGTAAGTTCACAATCATACCAACGCTAATCAGAAAAACTGGAATAAACAAAGTATCGCCAATAAAATGAATTTCGGCCTTTAATTTTTTCTTTTTGGCAACAAAACGATTTAAGGAAAGACCTGCAAAAAACGCGCCAATAATCGCATCAACGCCAATGATCTCAGCAAGTAAGGCCAACAGAAAAACGACCAATAGCACAAAGGTGTAGTGCAGACTTTTCTTGCGCGCAAAAAGATAAAAAAAACCTTTAGCAATATAAGGGATAACAGCAAAGGCAATCAAACTGAAAAGAATAAAACCAATGACAAGACTTATCAGCATCATCATATTGCTACCTTCTTGATGAAGTCCGGTGACAAGGGCTAAAATAAGTAGCACTACAGTGTCGGTAATAATGGTGCCGCCCACGGCAATGGCAACTGCTTGGCGTTTGGCGTGTCCTTTTTTACTGACCATCGGATAAGCAATCAAGGTGTGGGTTGAAAACATGATTGCAACTAAAATAGCTGCACTGGCTTGAAAACCAAAGGCATAATGAAATACGGGGAAACCTATAGCAAAAGGGATAATAAAGGTCAGTATGCCAAAGAGGATGCTTTTGCGTTTATGCAGTTTAAACTCTTTCATCTCAAGCTCAAGACCGGCTAGAAACATAATATAAAGAAGTCCAGTGGTAGCAAAAATCGTTACCGCAAGGTTTTGATCTAAAATATTTAAGGCATGGGGACCGACGATAATACCAGTGATAATCAATCCGATAATGCTCGGTATTTTGCTGTAATGACAAATCACTTTAGCCGCAAGGATGAGCACTAAAACAACGGCAAAAATGCTCACAGGATTATCTAGCGGTAGGGCAAATAAGTGTTTAAGCGTTTCAAGCGTATGCATGAATAATCCTTGTTAATTATGTTTTAAATACTTTAAAAGTGTTCAAATTTTTTATTGGCAACTGAAGTTACGTACTTTTCTATTACAACACCCCGCCTCGTAAACTCGGCACCCCTCTTGCAAAGAGGGGAATATAACATCAACTCCTGCCTAATTCCCCTCTTTGCAAGAGGGGTGGCAGCCGCAGGCTGACGGGGTGTTGTTTAAAGTCAGGGCATTTATTTATGTTTATAGGGCGTATAATACGCCCCTACGTAATCACTATTATCGGCAAAGTTATTTCTAACCTAATACATCAACACCTTTAGGTGGTGTGAAGTCGTAGGTTTTAGCAGGGATCTTTGCGATGGAGATATCATAAAACTCAATATGTGTGGACTGCCCAACTTCTGTTTGGATAAGCATGGACTTTGGTGTGCTGCCAGCAAAAGTAATATCGATATATTTAATCAAAGATTGATCATTGACTTTGGGTGTTAAGCGATAAGTATGCTCGCCATTTTGCGTGATGCTAAAGAGCTTTTGCAATACTTTACTATCACCGGTTAATAGCAGCAAATACGGTGCTTGCGAGATGTTTTTAGGCACCTCGCTAATTGTGACTTGCTCTAAATCTTCATCATAGTTCCAAAGTTTTTGACCATTGGATAACAGCATTTGTTTTTGTGGCGACTCAACCTGCCATTTAAAAAAGCTTGGTTTGCTTACCCATAATTCACCCGTGCTCGTTTCTTTAATGCCTTGTTGTGGATTCACTAAACTTTGACGAAATTTAGCATGCATGTTTTTAAGATTGGTTAATAACGTAAACAATGTACTATCAGCATCATTATTTTTGATATTTTCAATATTCTTAGAATTCTCAAGAGTGGCAGTTTTAGTTGCTATTGATGTGATGCTTTTATCCGCTGCAAATGTAGGCTTTAATAGTACGCTAGAGAGTAGAGTAACGGCGGTTAAACCTAAAAGACTATATTTAATCAATGGCTTTATTTTTTGTATATTGTTCATTTCTGTTACCTTTTTACCAGTACTTCACGCATGCCATTGCTTTGCATTTCACTCACAAGACCAGCTGCTTCCATTTCCTCAATCAATCGTGCTGAGCGGTTATAACCAATGCGCAAGCGGCGTTGGATGTTTGAAATTGATGCGCGCTGTGTTTCAAGTACGATTTTAACAGCTTCATCATACAGTGGGTCAGTGCTATCAGCACCGGCCTCACCCTCACCACCTTCTTCATCTTCACTAGCGGTGATGCTATCGATATACTCAGGTTCGCCCATTTCTTTCCATGCAGCAACCACGCGATGCACTTCATCATCATCGACAAAGGCGCCATGCACACGAGCAGGCACGCCTGAACCAGGGGGCAAATAAAGCATATCACCATGACCTAAGAGCTGTTCAGCACCTTGCTGATCTAAAATGGTGCGTGAGTCAATCTTTGATGACACTTGAAAGGCAATACGTGTTGGAATGTTGGCTTTGATCAAACCCGTAACAACATCAACCGATGGGCGTTGGGTTGCAAGGATTAAATGGATGCCTGCTGCTCGCGCTTTTTGTGCTAAGCGCGCAATCAGTTCTTCAACTTTTTTACCCACAACCATCATCATATCGGCAAACTCATCGGCAATAACAACGATGTAAGGCAGCTTCTCTAATAATGGCGCATCTTCATCGTGTCCTGGACGCAGCTTAAGCCACAGTGGATCTTTCATTGGATCGCCTGATTTTTCCGCTTCAAGGATCTTGTCATTTAATCCGGCAATGTTTCTAACACCCGCAGCTGCCATAAGTTCGTAACGTCGGTCCATTTCTTTAACACACCAACGTAGCGCATTAGCCGCCTCATTCATATCAGTAACAACCGGTGTCAAAAGATGAGGTATACCTTCATAGATCGATAACTCAAGCATTTTTGGATCAATCATAATAAGACGCAGATCATCCGGTGCTGATTTATAAAGCATACTGATAATCATCGCATTGACACCAACTGATTTACCAGAGCCTGTGGTTCCTGCAACCAATAGATGCGGCATTTTGGCAAGATTAGCTGTTTCAGGTGTGCCTGCAATGTCAACACCTAGCCCCATGGTCAAAGGTGAGCTTGATTCGATAAATTTCTTATGCGCCAAAACTTCTTTTAAACGCACCATTTCACGCTTTTGATTCGGTAGCTCAAGACCCACATAGGGTTTGCCAGGAATGACTTCAACAACACGCACACGTGCGGCAGAGAGAGAACGTGCTAAATCCTGTGCCAAACCACTTAATTTACTGACTTTAACTCCTGGGGCAAGCTCAACTTCAAAGCGGGTGATCACAGGTCCTGGATAACTGCCAACAACTTTAACCTGTACACCAAAATCAGCCAGTTTTTCTTCCACCAATAACGCCATCTTTTGTAAGAACTCTTTAGAGATAAGCTCTTTTTTTGCTTCAGGATCATCAAGTAGATCTAATGATGGTAGACCAGTAATTTTATCGGTCTTATTTTTAGGTTTTTTAGGTATTGATGACTTACTTATAGGCACTGGTAAAGGGATGTCATTGATATCAGGTAATGCCTCATCATCAAGCGCTTTTGTTAGTGATTTTGGTGTGAATTCATCATCAAAAGGCTCAAAAGAGATCTCGCGATCATCTATGTGTTGATTAATGCCTGGATCATTGTAACTCAAGTGATCAAGTGTATCATGCTCAGCCATTAAGTTATCTTGCTGTTGTTCTTTTTCTCTTTCTCGTTCTTTCTCAGCATTTTTTGCCAGTAATTTTTGCTCTTTTAACTCGGTCTTTTCATCCTTTTTTTGCTGCTTTAGCGCTTCTTTTTGCGCTTTTTGTTCAGCGCGCGCTAGCGCTCTTTGCTCTTTTTCTTCAGGAGAGCTTGTGAAAAAGTCTTTTATTGTCATCACAATAAAACGAATAAGAGCAGCAAGTGAGCGAATCCAAAAACCACCTGAAAACAAGGTTAATCCTAAGGCAAAAGCAACAATAAGCACCAAAATGCTGCCGGCAGTGCTTAGGTATAAAATGGCATATTTAGCGACTTCCTGCCCTAAAATGCCGCCAGCGCCTTCAGGCATGTAGACACTAAAAACAGACAATCCAATCTGAGCCAATCCGCTTCCTGAAAACACCAATAAAATAGCACCAGCAAAACGCATAAGCATCAGCAGTATGCTACTCTCAGCAAAGGTTTTACGCTCAAGAAAAAGCTGCCAGATGCCATAGACCAATAAAAAGGGAATCAAAAAACCAAAGACACCACAAATGCTTAAGATAATGTTGGCAGTATAAGCACCGACAATGCCGGCGTAATTGTAGACCTTATCTTGTGATTGCGCGATCGTCCAACCTGGGTCGTTACTGTTATATGAAAAAAGCGATAACAATAAAAACAAAGCAATCGCACCCATTAATACAAGCCAAGTAATCCGTAAGCGATCAACCAATAGTGGATGAAGCTCCTTTTTAACGGTTGCTTGATTGGCAGATTGTTTTGCTGTTTTAGCTGTTTTGTCGGCTCTAGTCTTCTTAGAATCCGCTTTTTGTGATGTGTTTTTCTTACTTTTACGCAGCAGCGCCACTCTTAATTCCTCATATTCATCGAGATTAAACGCCCTTATCATACCAAGGGCAAAACAAAGCAGGCAACTCGTTTTGCCAGAATGTTGATAGATTAACGGTTGGGCTTGTAGCTAGCAGCGCTTCTCAGGTAGAATGGCGCAAGTTTATTTGCTATTAAAAAACTAACATAAGGAAACTTAAGATGAATAACGCATTTTATGATCATTTACGTCAAGGGATTAATGAAATCAAAGAAGCAGGAACTTACAAAGGTGAGCGTATTATCAACTCACCGCAATCTTCAGATATTACCCTTAAAAATGGGGAGCATGTTATTAACTTTTGTGCGAATAATTATCTAGGACTTGCCGATAATAAGGACTTAGTGGAAACTGCTAAAAAAGCATTGGATCAATATGGTTATGGCGCGGCATCTGTACGCTTTATTTGTGGCACACAAACGCCACACAGAGAGCTTGAAGACTTGATCAGTCAATATCTAAAGATGGAAGAGACGATTGTGTTCCCATCATGTTTTGATGCTAATGGTGGCGTGTTTGAATCTATCTTGACTGCTGATGATGCGGTGATTAGTGATGCGTTAAATCATGCCAGTATTATCGATGGTGTGCGTTTGTGTAAAGCGATGCGTTTTCGCTATAAAAATAATGATATGAGTGATCTTGAAGCGCAATTGCAAGCAGCTGATGAGAAAGGTGCGCGCTTTAAGCTCATCGTCACCGATGGCGTTTTCTCAATGGATGGTATTATCGCCAATTTACAAGGCGTCTGTGATTTGGCGGATAAGTACAATGCACTTGTGATGGTGGATGACTCGCATGCCACGGGTTTTATTGGTGAAGAGGGGCGTGGCACACCAAGTTATTGTGGTGTTGAGGGTCGAGTTGATATTATCACCAGTACGTTGGGTAAGGCACTGGGGGGCGCCTCCGGTGGTTTTGTATCAGCGCGTGCGCCAATTGCTGAGATGTTAAAACAAAAGGCACGTCCTTATTTATTTTCAAATGCGTTAGCACCGATGATTGCAGCGACATCAATGGCAGCGATTAAGTTGGCGATGAGCTCAGATGAAAGACGTGATGTGTTGCAACGCAACCAAAAACACTTCAGACAAAAAATGACCGCAGCAGGTTTTGATCTGATTCCTGGTGAGCATCCGATTATTCCGGTGATGTTATATGAAGAGAAAAAAGCGGCTGAAATGGCGGAGAAGTTACTTGAAAAAGGTATTTATGTCATTGCGTTCTCGTATCCTGTGGTGCCTAAAGGTTTAGCACGTATTCGTACACAAATGTCGGCAGCGCATACGTTGGAGCAGATTGATAAAACAGTGCAGGCATTTACTGAGGTTGGTAAGGAAATGGGGATTATTTAAAATGCAAAAAGTTCAAAAAATGCAAAAAACGATGAAGGCATTATCTAAGCTTAAAGCTGAGCCAGGTATCTGGATGACTGAGCTGCCTGTTCCTGAAGTTGGGCATAATGATGTATTGATCAAAGTCAAAAAAACAGCGATTTGTGGCACAGACCTGCATATTTATTTATGGGATGAGTGGTCGCAAAAAACAATCCCAGTACCGATGGCAGTTGGACATGAGTTTGTCGGTGAGATTGTCGATTTAGGCTGCGAAGTTAAAGGCTTTAAAATTGGTGATCGCGTTTCAGGTGAAGGGCATATTACTTGTGGGTTTTGTCGCAATTGTCGCGCGGGCAAGCGTCATCTATGTCGCAACACTGTTGGTGTTGGGGTTAATCGTCAAGGTGCGTTTGCTGAGTATTTAGCGATTCCTGCAGAGAATACCTTTAAAGTGCCTGATTATGTTAGTGATGATATTGCCAGTATGTTTGATCCTTTTGGTAATGCGGTGCATACCGCGCTATCCTTTGATCTTACCGGTGAAGATGTGTTGATTACAGGTGCCGGTCCGATCGGCATTATGGCAGTGGCGATTGCGCGTCACGTCGGTGCTAAGCATATTGTCATTACTGATATTAATGATTATCGCTTAGAGCTAGCAAGACAAATGGGCGCAAGTGTTGCCTTAAATGTCAAAGACTATAAAACAGCAGCGGAACAAGCTAATGCGCTAAGAAAGACGATGAATAAGCTTGGCATGACCGAAGGCTTTGATGTTGGTCTTGAGATGTCAGGGCATCAAGCGGCAATTAATGCGATGATTCAAACAATGAATAATGGTGGCAATATTGCTTTGTTAGGCATTGGTGGTGTTGAAGTTACCGTGCCATGGAATGATATTGTTTTTAAAGGCTTGCACTTAAAGGGTATCTATGGTCGTGAGATCTATGAAACTTGGTACAAGATGGCAAGCATGGTTGGCTCAGGCTTAAACGTAAACCCTGTGATTACACACCAATTCGATGTTGATAATTTCTTAGAAGGGTTTGAACTGATGAAGTCAGGGCAGTGTGGTAAAGTCATTTTAAACTGGGCATAAATCTAATAATTTATATTTTATACCCATCATAAATCATTTTGCGGTGTTTAGTTGCAAAGCAGTTTGTGAGGATTTTGCCAAGTTGGGTTGCAGGTAATAGCTAGGACTATTGCCAAAATTCAACTTGGTAAAAGCGCGGGAAGTGCAAAGCAAGCAATTCTGTAAAATGGTTTGTGCTGGGTATATATTTCTTGCTTTTTGCTTACTTTTATTATCGAATGTTCCCCTTTCTAGGGAAAACGATTAGAGAAACATATGAAAGTATTAAAAGGGCAAGGTAGTGTCCTAACTATCGCAAGTCTGACTGAATTTGGTGAGCGCTATAGCTACTACGTGATCCAGTCATTACTTATCTTCTTTTTGATTCACAAATTTAATTTACCTGAAGCAAAGGGTGCATCTCTTGTCGGTACGGTGCTTAGCATGGTATATATCTCAGCATTGGTTGGTGGGTATATCGCCGATAAGCTCATCAGCTATTACCGTGCGGCAACACTTGGTGTGGCGTTTATGATTGCTGGGAGCTTAGTGTTAGCCGTTGCAAGCTCTGAGAACTTACTTTTTCTGGGTCTTTCATTTATTTCAATTAGTACGGGATTGATTAAATCAAATATAAGCTCATTTATCGGACGCTTTTATGATAAGACCAATGCGACAGAAGGGCAGCGTGATTTTGGTTTTAATATCTTTTATGTTGGGATCAATTTAGGGGGCTTTGCTGCATTATTTGTTGCTTCTTACTTAAGTGAAACCTATGGCTTTGCCGCGCCCTTTTATTCAAGCTTGATCGTGTCGATACTGGTACTGATCAATTTGATCGTTGGCTTTTTTATTTTGGCAAAGCACATTAAAGAAGTGAAAATCAATTTAGCCATTGTCGCTAAAACCATTCTAATCTTAGCAGTGTATTTTGTGGTGGTCTTTCTGGTGTTAAAGAATCCAATCATTGCCAATGTTGCCATTACAGTTGCAGGACTAGGGTGCTTTATCGTTATGCTTGTCTCAGCGCAAAAAAAATACTGGCGTAATGTCATTGTTGCTTTTATCTTTTTTGCCTTATCCATTTTGTATTGGGCACTATTTTTTCAGATCTTTATTTCAGTGTTGCTGTTTATCTCAAAAGGAGTGAATAATAACTTATTGGGTTGGCATATCTTAGACTCGCAGTTTTTAAGCTTTGAATCGGTAGGAGTCTTAATCTTTGGCTTTTTTATGGGGAAACTGTGGTTGTCATTAGAGCGCAAAGGCAAATCCGTGCAGGATATTGATAAGTTTAATATTGGTTTTATCTTACTTGCCGTTGTTTTCTTAATTATTTGGATTGGTATTCAGTTAACACCTAAAGGTCAAGGAGTTCCTGCGATATATATGATCGTAGCCTTTTTAATTATGGCAATCAGTGAGCTATCATTATCAGCAATTGGTTTGTCACTTATCACAAAATTAGCACCACCTAATTATGTTTCTTTATATATGGGAATCTGGTTGGTAACCCTTGGTATTGGCGGAAAACTTGCCGGTGTCATTGCCCAGTGGGCACCTGTGACTGGTGATATCCATAGTATTAAAACTGGAATGTCTGAAGGTTTGCAATTGTTTATTGTCTTAACGATAGTTGGTGCTTTATTATGTTTAGTGTTAAGACGGTTTGTTATTGCTAAGCGATAGTTAACCTTTTCTGGCGCCAAATACGATAGACAGTAAAATCAGTAAGGTACCAATGCCTTGTACCAGTGTGATATACTCGCCTAAGAAAATAAATGAAAATGCCAATGTTGAGATCGGCATTGCCGCAGTAACAAGTCCTGCAGTACTGGCACTCACCTGATCGCATCCCATAAACCAAAATAGATAGAATAAAGCAGAGGCGACTGATACTAAGAATAAAACAAAATAAGCATTAAAGCTTAAACCAAGTAACTCATGCCAGTTAGCGAAAAACAATAGTGGAATCATCGCAATGGCATTGATTAAATTCATCAAAAATGCCGATTTAACGGCGGGTAATTGAGTGTTTTTAAACTTGCTAATGACATAATAAAGTGCCTCGGGAATCATCGCTAAAAAGATGATCATATCTCCAATAATTGATAGTGCCGAGAAATCATGACTTGATAGGCTTGAGCCATTAATCGCAATTAAACCAATGGTGGCAAAGAGGATACAAAGTGCTTTAAAACGAGTAATGCGTTGGCGGAAAATAATAAAAGATAAAATAATAATCATCGCCGGCAGTGTGCTGGTAATAAGTCCTGCCATACTGGCACTGGTGAATTGAATCCCTGAGAGCATCAAAAGATTAAAGAACATGCCTGCACATAGCGCTTGCACGATCAATATCAACCAATTTTTCTTGTTAAGCGATGAAATGGTGCTTTGTGTAGTATTATTTTTTTTAATAAAGGGCATGCATGCCAAAAGGACAAGGCTGCCAACAATAAAGCGTATTTCAAGTAAGGCAATAATCGATAAGTGTGATACCAAAAATTTGGAGCCGGTGATATTAACCCCCGTCACCATTTGCGCAACGATTAATGATAAGATGCTCCACATAAATCCTCTCCCAATATTGGCTTATTATGATCTGGTGATATTTAGTGGCGCCCAGCTTTGGCAAGTTGGCATTACCTCAAGTGTGTTGATATTAATATGTTGAGGTAATGATGTCGTGAAATAGACAATCTCAGCAATATCATGTGCAAGCAATGGTTCAGTTTGATCATACACTTGATTGGCTTTTTGAGCATCTCCCTTAAAGCGCACTACGGAAAACTCAGTTTGTGCAAGCCCTGGTTCAATATTGGTGACACGAATGTTTTTGCCCTGAAGATCAGAGCGTAACGCACGCGAAAACTGTTGAACAAACGCTTTGCTTGCACAATAGACATGTCCACCAGGATAGGGCCAATTCGCAGCAATCGAGCCTATGTTTACAATGTGACCACAATTATTATCAAGCATCAATGGCAATATGCGCTTGGTAACATATAACAGACCATTAATATTGGTATTAATCATCGTTTCAAAATCAAGCTCATCGGCGTCTTGAAAAGAGGATAAGCCAAGTGCTAGACCTGCATTATTAATCAAAATGCCAATGTTTTTCATCTGTTCAGGTAGTGTACTGATGACTTGATCAATAGCATTTTTATTGGTGACATTAAGCTCAGCAACATGAATGGGATAGTCTTGATTGAGTGTTTTAGCTAATGCTTGTAAATGCCCAAAGCGGCGCGCGGTTAAAATGACTGGGTGACCGTTGGCATTATATTTACGTGCCATTTCAGCACCAAAGCCCGAGCTTGCGCCTGTTATAAACACAACAGGTTTAATGTTGGTAATAGATGATTTAGTAGGTTTGTCATGCATGATGTGTCGACCTTGGTTTGTCGGTGAGTAGAGACAAAGTGTACGAAAAAAAAGTGCAACAATCATCCCTGTTGATCAGCTTTTTTGATACCATAGCGAGAATGAATCATTAGCTTTGTTTAGTCGTATTAATGCAGCTTGATAGTTTAGTAATTTTTAAAAATCGCCCAGCACGTGTCATTGGGTTTGTTGATAAGAAAGTTGAAATTCAATTAGAAGATGAAAAAACCGTTAAATTGCCTGAGAAAAATCTGCTGTTATTACATGATGGTGGCTTTAAGAAATTTGAGGTATTAACTGCGGATTTAGGTGAGGGTGAGCTCATTGATGCTTGGGGATTGTTGCAAGGTGCTAAAACCAATTATGGTGAATTGAGTGAGCTTATTTATGGTGAGTATAATTGCACAACAGTTTATGGCACGTGGCAAATTGTGCAAAAAGGCTTACATTTCTTCGCGCATGAAGATGAGATTGGGGTTAATACGCCTGAGGCGGTAGATAAAATTGTCAAACAAGCACAAGAGAAAGCACAAAAAGCACAAGCATTAGAGAATTTTATCACGCGCTTAAAACAAAAAACCTATGCTCCAGAAGATGAACCTTTTGTTAAAGAGTTGGCATCCTACGCTTTGGGACAAACGGCAGGCTGTCGTTTTTTTAAATTAATTGACAAAGAAGAAACGCCAGTTAATGCCCATGCATTGCTGCTTGATATTGGCTATTGGGATGAGTTTGTTAACCCCTATCCCATGCGGTTAGATGTGGCTTTACAAGCACCTGTTTTTGAGTTGCCTGAAATGCAATCTGAATCGCGTGTTGATTTAACCCATTTAGCAAGTTATGCAATTGATGATGAGGACAGCCACGATCCAGATGATGCGTTAAGTTTTGATGAAACAACGCAAAAACTATGGGTGCATGTTGCAGATCCTGCGAGTTTGGTGGGTGTTGATGGTGAGATTGACAAAGAAGCACGCGCTCGAGGGAGCAATCTTTATCTACCTGAAGGCGTCATTCCAATGTTGCCACATCAGATTACTGAGGACTTGGCACTGGGTCTTCATCCAACATCTCCAGCTTTATCAATTGGCTTTAAGCTAATCGATGGTGAGGTTAAAGATATTGAGATCGTATTATCAACCATTAAGGTAACACGCTTAAGTTACCAGGAAGCCGAGCATAAATTAACTGAGGCACCATTTAGTCATTTTGTACGTTTTTCTAATGAATTTAGCAGCTATCGTCGAATGCATGGTGCTGTTGAGCTGCAGTTTTCAGAAGTGAAGCTCAAATTGCGTGATAAGAAAGTTGATATCATTCCTTTGGCAACATTACAAAGTCGCAATATCGTGCGCGATGCGATGTTAATGGCAGGTGTGGCAGTTGCCACTTTTGCTGATCAGCATGAGATCCCATTGCCTTTCTCAACACAGCCAGAGCATGATCTAAGTAAAGAAGAGCAAACACCTCAATTGATGTCGGAAATGTTTGCTGTTAGAAGACGCTTACAAAAAGGACAATACAAAAGTAGTGCTGATAGGCATGCAGGCATGGGACTTAATGCCTATGTACAGGCAACTAGTCCATTAAGGCGCTATTTGGATATGGTGGGACACCAGCAGTTAAGACGATTTTTAAAATCTGAAACTTTGTTCACTGGTGAGGAGATTCTCATGCGCATTGGTGAAAGTGAATCAGGCATTAAAGCCGCGCGTCAAGCAGAGAGCTTTAGTAACAATCACTGGAAATGTGTCTATTTGATGCAAAACCCTAACTGGCAAGGTGAGGCGATAGTGATTGAGAAACAACAAGGCAATCGCGTTACTGTTTTTATTCCCGGTTTATCATTGATCAAGAAATTAACATTGGCAGAGTCTGCAGAGCTAGATACAACGATCACAGTGACCTTAAGCGATGTGAAGCTTGCAACACAGGATATTTATTTTCGGGTTTAAAATATTTTTAGGGTAAGTTCTTTTTTGCCAATAATGCGGCAAATTCTATAAATGGTTTCCAAACTATAGGATGCTTTTGCTTTTAAAATTCGATTGGCTTGAGATTTACTAGTTCCTAGTTTTTCTGCTAAGCCTTCAAGCGTTAAACCTTGCGAATTTTTATACTCCATAACATCACTAGCAAGCTCTTGACGGGCAATAATTGCTTGGCTTTCAATAGTGGTATCTATTTCAATTGCTGAAATTTCTTCTTTTGAGAGGAGTTCTTTTTTTAGGGTTTCGGAATCAATAAAGTCATATTTACTCATTTTAGCCTCCAATTAAATCTTTAAGAATGCGTTTTGCCTTCTCAATATCTTTTGTCTGTGTTTTCTTGTTACCAGCCCATATGCAGCGGTAAGTTTTGCCATCGAAATAAAAGTAGTAGATTCTGGTACCTGTTGGCGTTCTCAACTCTTTTAAATGTTTGTTACCTTGAATATCTTTTTTATAAGGTAAGCTTAGCTCATGTCCAAACATTCGTAGCAGGTCTATTACTTTGTAAACTTTTATCAGCTCACTTTTGCTAAGTGCTTTAAGGTATTTAACTACCTCAACTTCAAGTTCAACCTTGTATTTATAATTCATTGACTATTTCCCAAAATAAACCAAAAGAATTGTAACTTATAATAGTTCCAAAATTGGTACTTTTCAATGTTTTTATGAATAGCTAAATGTGCTATGATCCCATTTGTGAGAAAAATTAAAATAATATGCCTTAGAATATGCAGTCCACTAATTCATTGATAAAAGTTATTAACAATGTACAAACAAAAGATCGTGCTCGATTAATGATGCGTTTCAGCGAGCTTGCCAAAGCGCATCATACGGATAATGATAAATGGCAAAAATTGCTCACTGACGCGGATCAATCCAAAGAAAAGGTGGCACTGCGTCGCACGAGCATGCCTAAGATTAATTATCCTGATTTGCCAGTTAGTCAGCGGGTTGATGAGATTAAAAAAGCTATTTGTGATAACCAAGTGGTGATTATCGCCGGTGAAACCGGTTCGGGTAAATCAACGCAATTACCCAAAATTTGTCTTGATTTAGGTTTAGGTGCCAAAGGACTGATTGGACACACGCAACCAAGGCGTCTGGCAGCGCGCTCGATTGCCAATCGTTTAAGTGAAGAAACCAATATGCCACTCGGGCAAGGCATAGGTTTTAAGATTCGTTTTAGTGATCAAACCAATGACAATACCTTTATCAAGGTGATGACCGATGGTATTTTGTTAGCGGAAATTCAAAATGATAAATATCTTTCGCAATATGAAGTGATTATTATCGATGAGGCGCATGAGCGTAGTTTAAATATTGATTTTCTATTAGGGCATATCCATCAGATTTTAAAAAAACGTCCCGATTTAAAGCTTATTATTACTTCAGCGACGATTGATCAGGCGCGTTTTGCTGAGCATTTCAATGCGCCAATTATCGAAGTCTCGGGACGAACTTATCCAGTTGAGATTCGTTATCAAGATCCATTAGACTTTGAGGATGAGCTATCACAAGCGGATCAAATTTTGCGTGCTGTGCATAGTTTACATCACGAAAAACCAGGTGATATTTTGGTGTTTCTCGCAACGGAGCGTGATATTCATGAAACAGCAGAAGTATTAAGAAAAGCGCAATTAAGACACACCGAAGTTTTGCCATTATTTGCGCGATTATCTAATGCTGATCAAGATAAGATATTTAATCCTCGCGGGGTTGGTAGGCGGATTATTTTATCAACAAACGTTGCCGAGACCTCATTAACGGTGCCTGGTATTTGCTATGTGATCGATAGTGGTGATGTGCGTATTAGTCGCTATAGTTATCGGACTAAAGTGCAACACTTGCCGATTGAGCCAATTTCACAAGCCAGTGCCAATCAAAGAGCGGGACGCTGTGGACGCGTGGCTGAAGGAATTTGTATTCGACTTTATTCAGAAGAAGACTTTCTATCACGTGCAGCATTTACCGATCCTGAGATTTTACGTACGAACTTAGCGTCAGTTATTTTACAAATGGAAACCTTAAAGCTTGGTAATATCGAGAAGTTTCCCTTTTTAGAAAAACCAGATTCACGCATGGTCAAAGATGGCTATCGTTTGCTGCATGAGATAGGCGCGTTGACTGAGCACAGCAAAAAACATCATCTGCAAATTACGCCAATCGGGCGACAAATTGCCAAGTTTCCATTAGATCCACGTTTGGCGCGAATGCTTGTCAGTGGTGCCAAACTTGGTGTTTTGCGTGAGATTCTGATTATTGTCAGCTTTTTAAGTATTCAAGATCCGCGCGAGCGACCGATGCAATTTCAACAAAAATCAGATGAAATGCACAAGCAAGATCACCATCAAGACTCAGATTTCTTGGGTGTGGTGAATCTATGGCAACGTTTTAATGCTGAAACTAAAAGCTTATCTCATCGCTTAACACGTGAATATTGCAAAAAGAATTTCTTATCTCCTTTGCGAATGCGTGAATGGCGTGAGGTTTATTTCCAACTGCTGAATCTAGCGAAGACCTTTAAGTGGACAATCTCAGAAAGTGAATCAAGCTATGCACAAGTCCATCAAGCACTATTATCAGGGCTATTAGGCTATATTGGCTTTAATTATGAGCTTAAGGAATACTTAGGCGCTCGCGGTATGAAATTTTATATATTTCCTGGCTCATCGCAGTTTAAACGCACACCAAAATGGCTGTGTGCTGCTGAAATTACTGAAACGACGAAGCTCTATGCGCGCATGGTTGCTAAAATCGATCCTGCTTGGTTAGAATCTATTGCTGAGCACTTAACCAAAAAGCATTATAGTGAGCCGCATTGGAGCCAAAAGCGTAAAGCAGTGATGGCAAGCTTGCGTATTACGTTATATGGCTTAGATATTGTGGTTAATCGCAAGGTGCAATATAGTGATGTTGATCCACAAGTCTCACGTGAGTTATTTATTCGTCATGCTTTGGTGTATGGTGAGTTTGCAACAAATGCTGAGTTTTTCCAAAAGAACTTGAGTCTATTAGAAGAAGTCGAAGACTTGGAGCATAAGGCGCGTAAACGCGACATTGCCATTGATGAGGAGACTCTATTTAGTTATTACGATAAATTGATTCCAGTAGATATTAATAATGGTGTGGTATTTGAAAAATGGTATCAATCTTTATCAAAGCTTGAGCGTGAGCAGCTGATCTTTGACAAAAGAAGTCTGATGCAGCATGAAGCGCATGAGGTAACTGATAACGCATATCCTGATTTCTTTGATTTTGGCGGATTTCAGTTACCGTTGAGTTATCATTTTGATCCCACAGCAAAAGATGATGGCGTAACGATGACGGTACCTTTAGTACTCTTAGATCAAATCGATGCCAATCAATGTGATTGGCTTGTTCCTGGATTATTGGAGGAAAAAGTTATTGCTTTGATGCGCGCACTTCCTAAGAATATCCGTAAAGCGTGCGTACCAGTGCCACATTATGCTCAAGCGGTCATTGAGGCGATTGATATTGATTTAGCGGCTAACTTCTATGATATTCTAGTGCGTCAACTCGTGCGTATTACCGGTATTTCATTTGACTCAAGTGTTTGGCAGGATGCGGCTATTGAGGCGCATTTATATATAAATTATCGTGTGGTTGATCCTCAAAACAAGGTGCTGGCTGAAGGGCGTGATCTAAGCGTGATTCGTGATAAATTGCGTGGTGTTGAGCGTCCACAGGTAAGCGCGGCTAAAAAGAACAATGATACACTTTATCAAGCGTGGGATTTTGGTGAGATTGCCTTAACGCGTGATGTCACAGAACACAGTATTAAATTGAGCGTTTATCCATGTGTTGAGACACGTGAGGATGGTGTGGTATTGACACATAAATCAACCCTACTGGAAGCGGAAATCGCCACAAGGCTTGCAACACGTAAGCTGTTGATGCTTTTCTGTTCACATATCAATCGCACGTTAGTTGAACGTATCGCGCATAATAAGAACTTACATTTATTATTTAGTCTTATCAAAGAGACGAAATGGCAAGATGAGTTAATTGCCAAAGCCTATGATATTGCCTTTGCGATTGAGCAAAAGCCTGTGGTGCGCACGCGCGGGCAGTTTAATGCGATGTATGATGCAGGAAGAGGTCAGTTGGTATCAACGATCGAAAATCTATGCAGTGATATTGAAGCCTTGATGTTAAGCTATCAAAACTTACATAAATTACTTAATCGCAAGAAGTTGCCTTTTGATTTATTAGCACTTTACCAAGAAGTGCGCAGTATCGTTGATGGTTTGGTTTATAAAGGTTTTATTGTTAAAACACCTTATCATTGGTTACAGCGTATTTCACTCTATCTACAAGCACTTAGTAATCGCTTGGATAAGGCGCCAAGGGCAGCAAAACAAGATCGCCAGTATCAAATTGAACAAGAGGAACTCACTCATTTGCTTAAGCAGAAAATGCAGCAAAAGGGCGTGATTAATACCCTTGAGATTGATGAGATTCATTGGCTTATGTATGAGCTATGGATCTCATGGTATAGTCAGGATGTTAAAACCATTGAAACGGTGTCAACAACGCGATTGAAAAAGAGAATTCAAGCATTGTAATATGCCGCCCGCAAAGCATTTGGTTTTACAGAATTTCTACTGTTGAACTTCTCGCGCGCGTGAATGATTGAGTTTTTGCAGCTAAATTCAAATCAACAAACACATAGCCGGTAGTTTGCTAAATTCTTGCAAAAAGTCGGGAAATTTCAGTTGCTCTAAAATAGTGATGACCCTGCCGATGATAAAAAGAGATCACCTTGCAGTATATAGATGATGAGAAGGGAGGGAGTATACTGCAAGGTAATTTCATGGTCTCAAGGTTACGATCACAGGACATACTGAAAGAGAAGGGAGAGAGAAAAAAGTTTGCTCTGTGATCGTGATCCCCTTGAGTGATGTCAGTATCACAAGCCAATATTAAGGTAAGCTTAAGATATTAAAATAATTTTAAAAAATTTTCTCATACTCAAAAAGATCAAAGAAGCATGATCTGTATTTGCTTTCTAGCAAGGGCTTTGCTAAAAGATAAGGTACTTAGTTCTAAAAAACATGTGATAGATTATGCGGACAATAAAAAAATATCTTGCGGTTCCGGTTTTTGTTTTGTTGGCTGCAGGTTTAAGTGTTGCAGACACTACTGCTAAAGCAAATGATCAGGCTAAAGTAGAAGATAATCCAGCAACACAAAGCTGCTCAGCAAAAACCAGTGATTGCAATTTTGGTAGCAACTGGGAGTTGTTTAAACAAAATGTGTCAGATACAGCAAGCTCAGGAACGCAAGTAGCTAAAGATGCTGCCAATAAGGCGGGCGACTATGCGCAGCAGGGTTGGGATAAAACAAAATCAGCAACCGCTGAAGGTTGGCAAAATACTAAAGATGCTAGCAATGATGCTTGGGAGAAAACTAAAAAATTAGCAGCTGAGGGCTGGCAAAACACCAAAGAGGCTGCACAAAAAGGCGCTGAAAAAATAGATAACTATTTTAATGCAAATGAAAATGATAAGCGTAAAGCCCAAGAGCCGACGAATTCAAAAAATCAAGCGCAATCACAAGAAAATAATTGATAAAATTATGCTGAACTTGCTGGCAATTCATGCGTGTTGGCGCTATCTTTGAATTATTCAAAGTTGACTTACAAACCCCCACGATACTCGTGGCTATACAATGGAGGACTGCACTATGCAAATTCAAATTACAGGTCGTCATTTAGAAGTTACCCCTGCATTAAAGCAATATGTCGATGAAAAGTTGAGTAAGCTTGACAATCACTTTGACCATATTATTGCTGCACGCGTTATTCTGTCGGTTGAGAAAGGCAAGCAAATGGCTGAAGCCGTGATTAATGTGCCAGGGACTGAGTTTGTGGCTAAGTCAGACTCTCAAGATATGTACGCAACGATTGATATGTTGCAAGATAAGCTAGATGCTCAAGTAAGAAAGCATAAGCAAAAATTAAAAGATCATCGTGCTGAACGCCCTGAAGCTGAAGCATTAATGGCTGATGATGAAGTAGTGGATATTGACGAGGAACGTTGATAGAATAACGCACCATTTCGTTGAATAATCAACCATAAACCTATGAATTTCTTATCTTCGTTTATTTCTCCGCAACGTGTTATTAACAAAGCAGCCTTGCAAAGTCAAAAGCGCGTTTTCGAGGTATTAAGCCAGTTATTAAAAGATGATGATATTGATATCACTTCGGATACGATTTATCAGAAACTTTTTGAACGTGAGCGTATTGGTAATACTGCTATCGGCAAAGAGGTTGCCGTACCTCATTGCCGAATTGAAGGTTTAACAATGACGCGCTTGGCTGTATTAACCTTGGAAGAAGCCATTGAATATGGTGAGGAAGATCGTAAAGTTAGTATCATAATTGCCGCAATTTTCCCTCAGAATGTCAATGATGTACATATTAAGTTTATGGCTGAATTAGTGAAGTTTCTGAAGCAGGAAGGCGTGCTTGAGAAAATCAAAGAAGCCAATTCAAATGAAACGCTTTATCAGCTTTTTTTAGGTAATGCTTAGCCCTGTTAATACATTAAGAAAAACAATGCAATATTGGCATGCAAGCTTTGTGACTAATAATATAGGTACAGGATTATTGGTCATTGGTCCGCCAAATGTTGGTAAAACCGAATTATGTGATTATTTAATTAAGTATTTGGATTTTTATCTTGTGGCAGATGACTTGGTGAGAGTCGCTCAAATTAATGATATTTACCAAGGAATCTTATGTAATGAACAATATTTTGGTGTTATGCATCATAAAAAGAAAGGTTTTATTCAAGTTGAAAAAGCACTAGATCAGGCTGTCATTAGCCATGTGGTCTATTTATATCGTCAAGAGAAAGATCCCAAATATATTAACAAAGCACAAACCTTAGCTTTACCTTTGATTGAAATGGATGTCTTTAATAAAGCTTGGCATGAGTGTGCTAAGCAGTTGCAAAATAGATTAGGGTAAATACGAAAGCTTTGGTAAACTGAGCAAATTATGATGAGTGGAAATGGTAAAAATTGCGTGAATAGTGCATCCAAATCGGTTGTGCTCTTGGCTGGTGTTTCTGGTGCTGGCAAGTCAACTGTTTTGAGTATATTGGAAGATCAGGGCTTTTTCTGTATTGAAAATCTGCCTTTATTTTTATTGGAAGAAACGCTTGCGTATGTTTTAAGCAATCCGCAATACAAACAAAATATTGTCGTTTCATTGGCTCCTCATTCATTTTTAGGCAATGATACGTATGATGTTAAACGCTTACAGGAAAAGTATCGTGTGCATCTTGCCTACTGGTATATCGAAGCCAGTAGAAATGTACTGATAAAACGCTATGATGAAACACGTAGACGTCATCCTTTTTCTGATAAAACAACAACGCTAGAACATGCAATTGATACAGAGTTTACGATTCTGGAAAGCTATGCGAGTATTGCTGATTATACGTTGGATACAACCAACTTAAGTTTGCAAGAGCTTAGAGAAATCGTTTGTCAAAAGCTCCTAGGTAAAGATCAATTATCCAGTCAGATTAAGATTTTTTCCTTTGGCTTTAAATATGGGATGCCACAAAAGGCCGATTATCTTTTTGATGTCAGGAGTCTGCCTAACCCCTATTGGGATAAACGTTTACGCCTGCAAACAGGGCTTGATGTTGATGTGATTGAGTATTTGCAAAAGCAGCCACAAGTGTTAGAGATGATAGCTGATATCAGCAAATTTGTTTTGAAGTGGTGTGAGCTACAACAGCAGCAAGGCAAAAGCTATATTGATGTGGCGATTGGTTGCACAGGTGGTCAACATCGATCGGTATATATTGTTGAGCAGTTGGCTGATCAATTAAGAGCAAGTTTCAATAATGTGATTGTGAGTCATAGGGAGTTAAAAGGATGATTGGAGTTGTACTGATTACGCATGGTCGCATTGGACAATCCATGCTTGAAGTAGCGACGCGTTTGGTTGAGATTCAAAAAGACTATATCCAAGTGGTATCTTCCTGCTCATATGATCAGCCAGAATTGTTGGTGCGTGTTGAAAACGCATTCAAAAGCATGCCTGATTGTGATGGCTTTTTGGTGTTGACAGATCTTTTTGGTGCAACGCCAACGAATGTGACACAATCATTTATGCGTGCATATAATCTAGCCGTTATTACAGGGCTTAATATGCCGATGCTTTTAAAGGCATTGACATATCATAAGCAGGCGCTATCTTTAGATGAGCTTGCAGGAAGAGTTTATGACGCATCAAAAGCATGCATCGTATTAGAAGAAGGTGATAAGTGAAAGAAACACAAATGAAAGAGATTGATTTGGTATTGATTAATCAATTAGGGTTACATGCGCGAGCAGCCTCAAAGTTGGTTAATTTAGCCCTTCGCTTTGGTAGCGAAATTGAGGTGGAAGTTGTCAAAACCGGCGTTAAGGCAAACTGCAAAAGTATCATGGGGTTAATGATGCTTGGAGCAAGTTGTGGGACATCGATTCGATTAAGTGCAGAGGGTGATGATCAGGAAGAAGCATTAGATGCCATCAGAGTGCTAATTCAGGATCGATTTGGCGAAGAAAGTTGAAAATTAATAGAAATCTTAAGCTTGACTTAAGTTTACATTTTTAGAATGTGTCGCATTATTGAGTTTTTATAAACCTAGACAAAAGAGGAACAAGTCATGGCAAATCAGTACACAGGAAGTTTTGAACACATTATTCAGCAGAAATACAACTGCAGTGCACGAGAAGTATTAGAGCGTTGCGCAGATGAGGGGATGACCTATCAAGACGCTGAGAAGATGCTTGGATTTAAGCATGGTACGATTCGTAAATGGGCAAACCGTTTTGATATTAAGTTAAAATCGGGTATCGTTGAGAAAACAGTTAAGCGCGATAGTTTTATGAAGATGTTTAAGCAAAAAGGCTTAAATAAGTACAATGTCTTAAGCCGTTGCTGGGGTGTTAAAAAGCGTAAGCTTGCATTTATCTCAACAAATGGCTAATTAAGCGAATTAATAAAGCAGCATATACCACGCATAAGTCACCATAAATACAGTAATTACTAATAATAACAGTCCTAGAAAAATATCTGGGACGCGTGTTTTGTAGCTGATTATTTCAACGGCAGTAATGTTTTTCCGATTTATCGCAAAGCGCACTGATGAAATAATGATGATGACAACCGCGATAAGCATGATTAAAATGCCAATGATTTCAGCGGATTGTGACATCATGTTACTTGCTCTTACACCAACCCCTTTGGCCATAATGCGTAAGAAGATATCAAACTTCTCAATTAAAAAACCAAATGCCATGAGGGCAATTGCGGTTCTTACCCAAGATAAATACGTACGTTCATTCGCAGCGTGATCATTGAAGTGTTCTATCATACTAATCCTTAGCTTAGTTCTTACATTCAACTTAGTCTGAGTCTAGACGATATTATTGTTGTTTTCCCTGATATTTATTGCATTACTTGTCTGACAATTTATGATTGGCAATTGTTAGTGACAAGAATATAGGAAGTTATGATGCATAAATCAAAGAAAGTAGCCGTGTTATTAGCAGGATGTGGTGTTTATGATGGTAGTGAAATTCATGAGGCGGTGTTGACATTATTATCTTTATCAAAACGTGGTATTGAATATGAGGTAGTTGCGCCAAACATCATGCAGCATCATGTGATCAACCATATAACTGGTGATGAAATGGTTGAAGCACGCAATGTATTGGTTGAGGCAGCACGTATTGCGCGCGGTGAGATAAAGGATCTATCTTTAGTCAATGCAGATGAGTATGCAGCATTGATTATCCCAGGTGGCTTTGGTGCGGCTAAAAATCTATGTGATTTTGCCTTTAAGCAAGATAGCAGTTTTGTTGTTGAGCCAATTGTTTCAGCATTTATTAACAAGTTTAAAAATGCACATAAGCCCGTTGGCTTTATCTGTATTGCTCCTGTTATTGCCTCAGCAATATACCCCAATGTGATGTTAACGATTGGCAATGACCAAGCAACGGTTGATATTATTGAGGGTAAAGGCGCTAAGCACGTTAATAAATGTGTTACCGAGGTTTGTATTGACCAAGGAAATAAAGTGGTAAGCACACCTGCGTATATGCTAGGTCAAAGTATTGCAGAAGTTGCATCAGGAATAGATCACTTAGTTGAAGCGGTTGTGTCTTTGATTGCAGATCGTGTTGTCTCTGCATCAGCAGAAGTTAAATAAAATCTTTTAACGCGTGGATTAATCGCGGTAAGCATGGCATAACTTGAGGTGCCTATGTGTTTGGCAACATCATCAACTAATAAATCATGGTTGCCAAACAACGTGACATTATCACCAATATAAATATCTTTATTCATGCCAATATCAATTGCCATAAGATCCATCGAGACTTTGCCGGCTGTTGGATAAAGCTTGCCGTTAATTGCCACCTTCGTGCCGTTAGGAGCAGCTTGTGGATAACCGTCACCATAACCAATTGTCACAATGGCGATTTGGGTTTTTACTTTGGCAATGTATTGGCGGTTGTAACCAACAGAATCCCCCACATCAATGGATTGAATCGCAACAACATGACTATGCAGCGTCATCACAGGCTTAAGTGTGCACCTTAATAATGGATGTGCGGCAGCACATGCACCATAAAGCGCTAAACCAATGCGAATGGTGTTGGTATTGAAATCATTATTATTTAAAAGTGAGGCAGCTGAGTTAAAGGCACTGATATGCGTAAATGATTTATCTTTGATTAATGCTTGAAAGCGTTGTAGTTGCTTTAATGTAAAAGATTGATCACAAGATTCTGATTCTGCTAAGTGGGTTAGTGCATTGATGGGTTTACAATATGATTGTGCTTTGTGATAAAGCACTTCAAACTCATCTTCTGATAACCCCAAGCGGTTCATTCCTGTGTTAACTTTAAGCCATATCTCAGCGTGCTTACTTTGAAAGTACTCATCAAGTAGCTCGTATTGATAGGCGCTATGGATAATTGGAATAAGTCTGTAGTCAATGAGTGTTTGTACCATGTCTTTGGAGAAAAAGCCTGAAAAAATAATGACCTTGGTTTTCTCAATCCCTGCCAAGATAAGCTCGATACCTTCCTCAACACTGGCAACACCAAAATATTCGCATAAACCATCTAATGCCTTAGCAATTTCAACGGCTCCATGACCATAGGCATTTGCTTTGAGCATAATAATCATGGATTTATTTACATGCAATGCACGGATATTGGCAAGATTTTCCAATAGATGAGAAATATTAATATTCGCAAAGGCCCGTAAATTGTGATGTTTTGCTGTCATGGCGATAATGTTAAAGGCTAGTAAATCAATTGATTAGACTAGGATAACGCCTTTTGCTCTAAGCACAAGCGCTTATTCGCTAAAAGAAAGTTTTGTAATGTTTTTAATCCTGACTCTGTTAAATAAGCCTCAGGGTGATATTGGATGCCATAAATAGGTAAGTGTTTATGTGCAAATGCCATCAGTTCGTTATGTATCGTCAGTGCGATGGGTTGTAAATCATTGCTTAAGCTGTCTATATCAACGATTAGCGAGTGATAGCGCGTTACTGTCAAAGGCGATTGTAGCCCTTGGTAGAGTGAGTGATTGATAAAATGAATTAAACTGCATTGTCCATGCATGATATTGGCTGCATGAATAACTTTGGCGCCAAAGTACTGCGCTAATAACTGATGACCAAGACAAATACCTAAAATAGGTATATTACTGTCAATGATGCGTTTGATTTGAGGGTATAAATGCGTTAATTCATCAGGGTGCCCAGGTCCTGGCCCTATAATTACTGCAGTAAATTGGCTGTAGTCAATCGATTGATCAAGTTGATCTGATTTGAATGAGATAATTTCTTCACCCAACTGGGCAAAATAATCCATCAAAATATGGGCAAATGAATCGTAATGGTCAATAAACAGTAACATCTTAATTTTTATATTTCTTGCATAGTTGTTTGTGCGCTTAAAAAGCACGGTATTTTACCTCGAACATCATTAATAAGGTAAATGTTTTTGCTTAATTTTAATTCTTTTATAGAAATTGAGCGCTCATGAATTTGCCCAGATTGAAGTAGTTTAGCGCGCGCAATGCCAGGCAATAAACCATCACTAACAGGTGGCGTATATAAGATACCGTTGATTTCAATGACAATATTATAAAAACGTGCTTCAGTTAGGTGATTATGCTCATTGAAGAAAATAAGCTCGCAATTTGGCTTATCCGCAATATATTGGCTGTGTCTCTGTGTATAAAAGCCACGTGTACTATGGTCATCTGTTTTATGTTGCCATAGTGGATTGTTTGAGTCTATTTTCTCAGGACAAATAAGCAGTTCAATGTGATGAGGCGTGGGCGATTGCTCAAGTTGTTGATGCGTAATTGTAAAAAGCCCTTGATAACTCACAGCAAGTCGAAGCTTATATTGTTCACTGTTTGCCGTGATGAGTGTTTCACAATATTGCAATAATGCACGTCTTAACTGAGTTATATCCAAAGTAAAGTGTAAAACAGATGTTGAACTTAATAAACGCTCAAGATGTAAATCACACGATGTAAGCCCACTTTTATCATAAAGCATGCTTTCAATCAGTTGAAACTGAGGGTGATACAGGCGTTTGATAAATTGAATTTTGGTGGTCATTTCTTGCCACTCATCATCTTGTGTAGACTGAATGGTAAAACCGCCACCAACACCGCAATGCCATAGCTCATTATTTTGCTGCGTTAATGTGCGAATAGCAACACTAAAGCACATATCATTATTTGGCATAATATAGCCGATACAACCTGTGTATACACCTCGCGGGGGTTCAAGTTGCTGAATAATTTCCATCGTGCGTTTCTTGGGTGCGCCAGTAATCGAACCACAAGGAAATAAGTGCTTAATAATATCAGCAAAAGGAATGTTGTTATCCACTTTTCCGGAAATCGTTGAAGTCATTTGATAAACGCTTTTATAGGTTTCAATCGCAAAGGGCTTGGTGACTTCAATTGACCCTGTATGACAAATGCGAGCAAGATCATTACGCAACAGATCAACGATAATTAAATTCTCTGCTTTGTTTTTTGGGTCTGTTCGTAAAAACTCATAGGATTGTAGATCATCATTGGGATCATCAAAACGTTTGCTGGTGCCTTTCATCGGGTTTACGGTAGTAGTCTCACCTTGCTTTTTAAAAAAAAGCTCGGGTGAAAACGATAAAACGGTCATTGGTTTAAACGGTAGAAAAGCGCTGTAGCTCACGGGTTGTTGCGCTTTTAGTTGCGTGTAAAGCTCATAAGCATTTAAGCAGGATCGCAGCTTAACGCGCTTGGTATAGTTTATCTGATAGCTTTCACCATCGGTTAATGCTTGTTGTATGCGCTTGAAGTCTTTGACATATTGCAATTGAGAAAGTGGATCATAAATAAGGTCTATTGCGGGGCTATTAGTAGTGGTTATCTCAGTTTGAAATAGATCCGGTGAATAGTGCTCAAAAGCAACAAAATGTAAAAGTGGTGTGATGCCATCTGTGAGATTTGTTTGCATGGAAGCAAAATCAGGGTTTAGATAATAAGCTGCTTCATAGCTAATAAAACCAACAAGATATAAGCCTTGTTGTTGTAAGTCTGCTAAACTCGCAAATGCAGATTTTAGCATCTTGGGATCAGTGCATAGGACTTCACTATGTGGTTTGCTAAAATAAAAGCTCTTGTCATTACTATCTAAAGTATTTTCAAGATAAGCAAATGGTGGTAGATGGTTATTAGGCATTGTTGATCTCTGTTTTTAAGCGGAAGCGGTCAATTTTACCGGTGATATTAAGTGGTAGTTGCGGGTATAAATAAAGCTGATCAATATGTTTATACGTGGCAAGAAAAGGCGTGAGAAAGGTGTTAATTGCTTCTAAGGTGAGTGATTGATTATCTTTGGTAGCAATACAAGAGCAAACAAGCTCACCCCAAATATCATCTTTCTTGCCAATAATTGCAACTTGCCCAATTTCAGGCATTTGATAAAGGTAATGTTCAAGCTCTAAAGGGGCAATTTTAGATCCGCCTTTGACAATGATATCTTTAATGCGCCCAAGAAAGTATAGATGATGTGTATCATCAATATAGCCATAGTCGCCCGTGGCTAACCATTGTCCTTGGTGAGAGATCGGCTGCATCGGTGCTTTGATATATAGCTCTCCAATGTGCTTATTATCATCGTTAACATGCTTAAGATGATCGTGTTCAATCGCTTCAATTTTTATCTTAATATCATCAAAAATTTTGATTTTATTGTAAACGCTAGACGCTGTAAGGTTTTGTGCATAACCATAAACTTCGGTCATCCCAAGACCGTTAAGCAGAGGTGTGTTAAAGGTTTCTTTGATCAGATGTATTAAAGATTCACTGGGCTGATCACCGGCAACGCTTAAATGTCTAAGCTTATGGTTTATTGGCGTTTTCTGGGCTTCAAGTGCTAACTGATAATACATTGTTGGTAAGAGTGCCAATGCCGTAATCTGATATTGATCAATCAATTTGAGTGAGGTCGTTGCGTCAAAGCTAGGTGCTAGTACCATACAATTGCCTAGAGCTATGTTTGGTAATAGCTGATAGGAAAAGGCGTAGGCATGGTTAAATGAAAGATGCACAAGGGATATATCACCTTTATTAAGACCATAATCAAATTGACGTGCATAAGCATAAGCTAGAATTTGCTGCGTGTAATGTCCGTGAAAGTTATAATGCCCACCCGTACCCGAGCTTATATGATAGGTGATCCCTTCGCTTTGGGCTTGAGGAAAATCGGTAGTCTCAGTGCTGGAGGCTTTCTTTAAGCTTTGCAAATAATCTAAAGCATTATCAATAATAACAAGTATAATCTGCTGAATTTGGCAGTAATGATTAAGTGCGTCAGAGTACTGCTTTGGTTCAATCATTAACAGATCCGGCTTGGCTCTTTTAACAATCTTAAGTAATTCATTGGCAATAAAACGTGGGTTAACTGGTATGCAATTGACCCTTTGATACCAACTTGCAAAAAAAAGCCCAACAGAAAGCGGTGAGTTATGTATTGCGAACATGACTTTATTTGTGTTATTTCCTTTTAACCAATGGGTAAGGCTAAAAGTGTAGTCATACATATCAGCATAACTAAATACTTGATCTTGATAGATAAACATCGGTGTCGTATCTAAGCGTTTTAGATACGCTAGAAAGTGATCAACGGTTTGAATGTCTAAAGGTGTTAGCATATTAGCTTCTTTATTTATGCATAAAGCGATAGGGTGGTATTTTAGGATAAAGGTCAGCTTAAAACAATTGAATCTTTAGTGCATGCTTTGCTATAAAAAGACAGTATGCTGATATAGAATGATGACATTGCAAAGTGAGCTAAAAGGATGATATAGCGATGTCAAATTATTTAATCAAGTCACCAACGATTGTCAATGAGGGTAAAATTTTTGTCGCTGATGTATTAGTCAAAGACGGTAGAATTGCCAAGATTGCCCAAGATATTTCTGCCACGTCTGATGTTAAGGTTATTGATGCTGAAGGATTGCATTTGTTACCCGGCATGATCGATGATCAGGTGCATTTTCGTGAACCTGGGTTGACATACAAGGCGGATATTGAGAGCGAATCAAAAGCGGCAGTTGCTGGAGGTATCACCTCTTACATGGAGATGCCAAATTGCAATCCAGCGACGGTGACAATTGAGCGACTTCATGCAAAAAAAGCGCTAGCTGCCACCAAATCACATGCTAATTACGCTTTTTACTTAGGGGCAACAAATGATAATGTCGATGAGCTTAAACGTTTAAGTCCGGGTGACGCCTGTGGCGTTAAGATCTTCATGGGGGCATCAACTGGTAACATGTTGGTTGATAATGTTAAAACCTTAGAAAGCTTTTTTGCTAATTCGCCAATTTTAATTGCAACACACTGTGAAGACACACCAATGATTGCACAAAACGAAGAAAAATATCGTGCGCAATATGGTGAAAATGTACCATTTGACTTACACCCTTTGATTAGAAGCAGAGAGGCTTGTATTAAATCATCTACTTTGGCAGTTAGTTTAGCTAAAAAGTTTAATACTAAGCTTAATGTGCTGCATATTACCACCAAAGATGAGTTGCAATTATTTATTGAAAATAAAAATATCCCACTTGCAGATAAGCGCATTACGGCTGAGGTTTGTGCGCATCATTTATTCTTTTCACGTAAGGACTATCACACACGAGGCGCTTTAATCAAATGTAATCCGGCGATCAAAGAAGAAGAAGATCGTTTAGCGTTGCTTGAAGCGGTTAATGACAATGTATTAGATGTTATTGCCACGGATCACGCACCGCATACTTGGGCTGAAAAGCATCAAAGTTATTTCAAGGCACCATCGGGTCTGCCGTTGGTGCAGCATGCGTTATTGTCATTACTTGAACATTACCATCAAGGTGTTTTTTCATTGGAGAAAGTTGTCCAAAAAACATCACATGCGCCAGCGATAATCTATCAGGTTGAAGAGCGCGGCTTTGTCCGTGAAGGGTATTGGGCTGATTTGGTATTAGTTGATCTTAATGCGCAACAGCATATGAGCGATGTCGCGGCAAAATCAAAATGTGGTTGGTCACCGTTTAGTGGCTTGACTTTTTCATCAACCATTAATAAAACATTTATTAATGGTGTTTTGAAATATGACCATGGGCGTATTGTTGCAGATGACTTGGGTGTAAGCCTAGATTTTGCTAAGTTCTAGTGTGGTGATTAAGTTACTTGTGCTTTGTATTAATTGATTTGTGATCATCTGCTTTGTTATTGGCAATCCAGTAGAAACCGTAGTAAATCATAGTGTTACCTCTTGATATTTGTTAGAGACTTTTATTTATGCTTGTCTTTTGTGTGGTTTTGGTTTGCTTGATTCAGCTGTTGTTGAATTTGCTGTTGATCTAGCCAGTGCATCATGTAATAAATCATTGTTATCCTTATGTTGGTATTAAGTTGGTATGTGGCTATTATCTAATCTTTTTAGAGGGAATGCAGTTTCAATAATGTAATTGTCTGTATTAAATTTGATACACTCTATTTTTAGCTGATGCTCTAGGGTTGTAGCTAAATCTGCAAATTGATTGTTGAGCTAGCTATAAACATTGCAAAATAACGAGTGATAAGTATATTAGGCATACTTTAGGATTAAGGTTGAATTAGGTTAGTGACAATGAATGACTATAGTTTTTTTGATGTTGCCATTGAAGCATCAGCACTTAAATTTGGTGAGTTTACATTAAAGTCAGGGCGTATTAGCCCCTATTTCTTTAATGCAGGATTGTTTAATCACGGCAAGACTTTACATCAATTAGCAGAGTGCTATGCGGCTAAATTAATAGAAAGTAAGGCACAATTTGATGTGTTATTTGGTCCTGCTTATAAGGGTATTTCTTTGGCAGCACTTGTTACCTCTATTTTATATAGTCGTTACGGTAAAGATGTTGGCTTTTGTTACAATCGCAAAGAGAAGAAAGATCATGGCGAGGGTGGTGTGCTTGTTGGTGCGGATATCAAGGACAAAAAAGTATTAATTATCGATGATGTGATTACTGCGGGCACGGCGATTAAAGAGGCCATCGAGATTATTAAAAATCATGGCGGAACCATTGAAGGAGTTTGTGTTGCGCTAGATCGTCAAGAAGTGGCACCTAATGAGGAAATATCAGCCGTTCAAATGGTCGAAAAAGCTTATCAATTCCCTGTTTATGCCATTGGCAATTTAAGTGACTTAATTGATTATCTCAAAGCACAAGGGCAGATTGAGCATGAATTGATTGAGCGCATGAAAGCCTATCAGCTAAAGTATTCGGTAGCGTGTGTTGACTAATCAAATGGTTCAGCTACCATTTATAGCAGTTAGATATTTCTTTGGGAAAATGTTATGCAAGGAAAAACTGTTCTTGTGGTAGATGATGAAACGGAAATACGTGAAGGTATTGCTGAAGTTTTAAAGGAAAATGGCTTTGAAGTGATCACTGCTGAAAATCCGATAGAGGCAGATGAATTAATTATAGAAAAAAAGCCAGATCTTGTGCTTTTAGATATTATGATGCCTTTGGAGGATGGTCGCTCTTATTGTCGAAGGCTGTTTGAGAAATATGAAATTCCAATAATCATGATTAGTGCGTTAGAGTCAGATGTTGAAGAGCTCATTGCTCATGAGTTGGGTGCGATACACTATATGCGTAAGCCTTTTAGTATGCGTATATTGTTGACAAAAATTAAAAATGTCTTGCGTGTCTGTGCACCTATCAATCAAGCAATAACTCAAACTATGAACAAAGGAATGTATCGTTTAGATCGGTTTAACTTTGATCCAATTAAAAAAGTCATTTTCAACTCATTAGATAAACTGACACTTAACCCCAATGAATGTAAGTTAATCGTGCTATTGATTGAGGCGGATAAAGAAGCGATGTCAACACCTCAATTAACCAAAGAAATTTATAATCGCGAATATGATTTTGAGGATAGGTCGGTGTCAACACTTGTCTATCGGCTAAGATCAAAGCTTAAGAAAATTGGCGGTGAGGAGCTCATCCAAAGTGAATATGGAGGTGGATATGTCATTCTTGCTGATGTGGTTAAAGAAGGTTAAACAACTTAAGATTCGTATTTATTCCAGTTGGTTTTCAATTGTTCTTGCAATTATCAGTGTTTTACTTTTTTCACAAATAGTCATAACCTCAATGCATTATTATATTGAGCTGAAATCGAATCGTGTTGCTAACGTTTTGTACTATCTGTCAAATCTGGAGTATTTTGATTTTGATCGTATGGAAAAGGAAAACCTTAGAAAGTCATTACCAAAGCTAAGCAATAGCATGGTGTCTATTGCGATGGAAAAAAAGAAACCCTTAGACCTTGATTATGTACACCCAGAAGGCGCTCTTACAAAAGAGCAAATTGAAACCATATTGCCGGAGATTAATTTTTTCCGCTCTTGGCGAATAGGGGTTTATGTTGAGGAGTTAAAAACATGGGTGTTGCTTGATATTCATCCTGTTAATTTTCCTTGGAAATTGATTATATTTATATTTATCCAAGCACTTTTGGTTATTATTTTGATGAGCTACTATTGGAATGTCTACCAATTGAAAAAGGCATGGAAAAGAGTGCATAACTTATATCAAAAAAGCATGAGCTTCAATGACAAAAGCGATACAGATATACCGATTACAAGTGCTGCTATTATTAAAATGGCAGTCAAAGATTTGGAAACTTTGATCAAACGTGTTGATAGTCTTTCAAATGAAAAAATTCATATGATGATGTCGTTAGCGCATGGCATTAGAACACCTTTGATGAAAATGAATGTTGCTTTGTACAAAGTAGATAACTCTGAAGCTGTTGATAAGCTAGAGGCACTTATCAGTGAAATTGATGAAATTTTGTCACAAATTATACAGTATACAAAGTCGGAGCAAGGCAGTGCCGCAAAGCAAACAACTAATTTAGCAAAGCTAACACAACAAATATTTGAACAGTATGCTACAGCTGTCCCTTCGTTTAGCATTGTGACGCTTTCAAATAAAGCTTTTGTAACAAGTATTAATAAGGTGAGCTTTGAATTAGCCTTAAATAACTTGGTGGACAATGGTATCAAATATGGCAAGCAAGTTGAGGTGTCAACTTATCAAGATAAAGGACATTTTTATATTGCTATTCAAGATTATGGTCCAGGGATTGATCATAAAGATATGCACAAAGTGTTCGAGCCATTTCAGCGCGTTATGAATGAAAAGCATGGCAGTATTCGCGGTTCAGGGGTTGGTTTGGCGATTGTCAAGAAAATGCTTGAAGAGCATCAGGCGGAGATTAGATTGGAGAATAATCAAAAAGGATTGAAAGTTTCTCTATGCTTTTAGTTTAATTAATAGTCACTATAGAAAAGTAATTTGAGCTACCTATTATCTCTCCTCTTGCGGGAGAGCTAGCTTAGCATAAGCTACTTATGGAGGGGGAAATTGAATTTATATCCGGTGGTATTTGGTTATATTTCGTATTTTTGAATATTTAATACTCCGCGTTAGTATGAGCATGTCCTTCTTAATGAAGAAACTGCTTGATATCAAAATATGATATCAGGGTAAATATTAATTCACTATAACTAAACGGGGTAAATAAATGATGAAATTAAATAAATTAGTAGTAGTTTTAGGGTTTGGTTTTGTTTCAGGTGTGGCAATGGCAAATGATGGGAGTCAAACAACACTTTATGTGCCAAATATCGCAGATGCTGGATATGAATTAAATGCGGCGCAGTCAAGTCGAGAAGAGCAAACTCGTGATGGGAATGATGCTGTAGCGGTAACTTGGGGGGAGCTTCCCGTATCAACAAGTGACTTAGGTGGAGCAATTGATGGTCAAGATAAATTTAAAATTGATTTTGACACAGGTATTGTCTCAACTGAAATGTCTGGTCTTGCAGTTGGCTCATATAAGTATAATTCAATTGCAATCGCAAATGAAGGCACTCAGTTTGCTGGTCAGGTATTAACAAAAATTTTGAACATAACCGTTATTGATGAAGGTGGAAGTGGTAGTTTATTAGGGTATATTCCAGTGGATACTAATGCTTCTCATCAATTAACGGATTTAACGACAGGAGAACATGATCTCTATGTTGGTTACCTTGATGTGAGTAGTGTTACTGCTGGGACGTCGTTAGGCGTAACCGTTGATGCTTATAATGTTGCTTCTACTACAATGTTTTCTGGTGATCTTGAGTATAAGTTAATCGGGGTGACAGATAATGGTGAAGATATTAATAAGTATTTGACTATTGACTCAAATGGCGAGGTTACTACAACAGGTGCTGCGATAGCAGATGAAGTTTTTGTGGGTACCCAAGTTTATTCCTTACAAGTATTTATTAAGGATGCAGTTGGTACTGGCGCAACAATAGGTTCTTTGCCAATTTTTATTAAAGATAATGCAGTGGATCAGAGTGAGTTTGAGAAGGCATACGAGATTGGTGGTGTTACGCAGGGTGGCGTAGCTCCAGATGCAGAAGTAGGTACAGCAACAGGTATTGATCTTGAGGTCGTGGCTAAGTCATAGTCTGAGTTATTGTTTAACTCAGTCACTTCTATTGTCTAATGTTTGTATTACATAACGGCTAAAACTCTATATTTTTATAGTTAGTCGTTACGAAAAGGCATTTTGAGATTAAACAGGTGAGTTGTTTCTAAAGTATGCGATGCATCAAGGTAGTGATGTTGAGTGAACAAGTGCTTTTATTGATTCATATTCATTGCATTTTAATTATTAATTGATTAAAGGCATTTATAAGATTGCTGCGAACTCTGTGTCAGATGTGTTTATTATAAAATAAAGGTGAGATTTATGTATAAATCCTTTTTGAAATTTAAAACTATACCCTCTTTGGTTTTATTGGGATTAGGGCTTTCTGCTTGCGGTGGTGGCGATGAAGGTGAGAGAGCTGAAAGTAGTGGACCTAGCTATAATCTGACGGTGGATACTCAGATGGATTCAGCAGTTGTTGCTGATTTTTTTACTGTCAATGTAAATCTGGATGATTTGGCAGTAAAACAAATTGAAGCCGTGGGTGTTGGTGCCGATAAAGCAGGCTCAACAATGACAAATCTATCAATAAGGACAGATTTCGGTGCTAATGGTAGTGATTATGCATACGCGATTGGCAGCTGCAAAAACGGGGTTGATGTTGGAGAAAGCTGTAAGATAGATTTGATGGTGCTTAATATTGATAAAGTAGATCAATATTTTGTTTTTACTATAGTCGGTGAGGTTGATGGTCAAACAATAGAGAGCAAACCAATCTCTTTGCCAGTGAAAGCACTAACATTAATTAATAATAAGAAAAATGAAATTTATACGACTGGCTTAAATACATTGGTGTTAGTTAATGAAACTGGTGAAACTGTTGATCTTACTAGTGAAAAGCTTAGATTGGAGACTATGGTTGGTAACATTAATGGTGAAAGTTTAATTAATACCTGTCAGACAGTTCTTCAAAATTATGACACATGTATTATGATGGGGGACTTTGTAACAGCTCCACAGGATCGTGTTGGTGATGAAGTGGTGTTGGAAGGCTATGATCAAGGTATTAGTAAAACAACACCAGGGTTTGTTAATACTAAAGCGCTATCCCAATATGAAAATCCAAGTTTGGAAATTAGACCTTCTTATGCTTTTTATTATCCGGAGGATGTGAGTAAGTCCTTTGTAATATCAAGCCTAGATGTATCATTTGCGGGGGATAAATCTCAGTTGGTTTTTAACGCTGGAAATGGTGATGCTGAGCTAAGTGACAGTTGTCGTGATTTATCACAGGGCTCTAGCTGTGTTGTTAACTATACGGCATCATCATGGCAAGAAGATATGATAGCTGTGACTTCCAATGAGGTTGAGCTTGGTAGTATGCACTTACTGGATCCCAATGATTTACTTATAAGTGATGTGGTGGTTGAGGAACATGAAGATAGTAATGAAATCCGAGTGACAAACAATACAGCAATAAATATCCCGTTGTCTGATATTCAATTTATTACGCCAACCGCAGAGCTCCTAGAAAGTAATGGTGTTATTCTTGATAATCAATGCCAGAGTTTAGAGGTGCTTGAGGCAGGCGACACTTGTACTATTACCGTTAAGAAAGATCTTGATCAGGAAATTCGCCCGCAAAATGTTAAATTTGACGTGATAATGCAAGTGCAGGATTATGTTCAAAATGCTCAAGTTGAAGTTAGAAATGCAGTGACAGATGAAGGCAATGTTGTGGGGCTTTCATTTGCAAATGAGGTGATCTTTTATGAGGGTAAAGATAACGTGACACAGCTTGTGCTTCAAAATACATCCTTGGCTGATATTGATTTATCTCAGTACCAAGTGGATTTACCGCTTATTTTGGGTGTAAATTATCAAAATAACACTTGTCAATCGGGCACGTTGGCGCCGGGGCAGTCGTGTACGATCGATATTATTTCTTCGGATAGACCAGAGAATTTGTCAGCTAATAGTTATAATGTTAGTGTCTATAAGCTTGATAATAAAGATGATAAAAATGTAAGCTATATACATACCAAGGTGCCAGATATTTCCATAGCTCCATCAGTCAGTCATATATATTCTGATGAGGTTAAACTAATTGAGATTCGTAATGACTCTTTGGCTCCAGCGCTTAATGTTGTGTTGGATCAACTTGCTAGTACTGATGAATACCGTATAGATTTGGCTCAGTGCCAGGCTTTGATTGCCGATAATAATGGGCGTTTACCAAGTTATTCTAGTTGTTTGGTCAAGGTCGAAGCTAATACGTTAACTAAGGATTATTCCCAAAAAATTACTTTGTCATATGATCATGATAAAACTATATCAGCAGACCTTCAGTTGTTATCTACACAGGTCAAAATGAGTCTGTTGCCAAGTACATTAACGCTAAAGCAGTTAGAAAATGGAACTCAGGTGTTAGTTAATGAATCAAATTATTACGTAAATGATATTCGAGTCAGCGCACTAGATGCAAATGCACCAACGATAGATTATTCAAGCTGTAAAAATGGTTTAGCACCGTTATCTGAGTGTGCAATTAACTATACAGTGCCTGAACAAGTGGCGCCACAAAGCTATGATTATCAAATATCAGGTAGTGCAGTGAGTTCACAGGTGGAAGATGATTTGAGCTTTTCTATGACTACGGTTATCACAGTGCTTGAGGCTTCAGGTCTTGAAGGGTATGTTATTATTGATAAAGATGGTCGCTATAACTCAGGTTTTGAAAGCCCCATTCGCTATAACGGTTATGTTGAGTTCGATATGATAGGCGAATATGTTTATTTTCAATCAGGGTTTAGCAATCGAGTTTCAGAAGATATACGCTGGAGTATTATTGCTTCGGATAAAATATTAGATGGGTTGGATTACTTTAAGATTGATCAGTCTGGACGTGTGTTTTTAAATGCACAATCATTAAATGGTGGTTTATATACGATTAAAGTGCAGGCAACGAATGAAAATGATGTTAGCGACGTAGTTACTCGTGAATTTAATATACTAATCCATCATAGCAATTCATGGTTTGCTCAAAATTATATGATTGATAATGCCCTTAACCCAGGGAGGTTCGTTGGAACGGTTGATGTTAATGCCGGTGCAGGGCAAATGGTGAAAGGAATTGACTTAGTAATTAAACCAGTAGGGATACGTTGAAAATAATGAATAATATGAAGAAAGTGATTATCCTTGTGCTTATGCTTGGCGAAGCAGTTTATGCGCTTGAGTCTCAAAGTGAGCATCCTGTTAGCAATAAGTCGGTGTATGTGAATGATACAGTAGAATCAGGTGTCAGAGTTGATGGCTTCTCAATGGCAATTAGTGCGGGGTTTATTGATATGGCGGGGAATAATTCTGATATTTTTAATCAAAGCAGAAATCAAGATCGAACGAGTTATGGTTTAGTTGCTTTATCTTATGACTATCTATTTGAGCAGGAAGATTTCTATGCGCTGCATTATGGGTTAGGGGTTGCGTTTTATAATGTGATAGGGCAGGGTAGTAATACTCTGTTACCTATGCCTAAAGTCATTGTGCGCAAGCAACTTGCTGAGGAGTTTTCTCTATATGGCTCATTTGGGACAATACTTGTGCTTTTTGACTTTGGTGTGGGCGTCTCTTATAACATAAGTGACGGTGCATCTGTGCAGTTAGGCGTTAATTATATGCCAAGCACAAGATTCACCAATAATGATCACAATATTAATGCATATAGTTTTACTACCGGCTTAAGGTATACTTTTTAGCAATACTTTGCTGTGATGTTGTTGTATGTGGTATTAATTGGTTTTTCTTTGTGGTTACCAATATTGTCATGTTCTGTATACAATTGATGTTGTGGTATGAATGATTTTGCATTATTAACTTTTAAAAATTTAGCGACGAGGTTTTGTAGATGATAAAGAAAACATTGGTTTATAGTTTCCTAAGCACATTAATGTTAGGAGTGGGAATTGCAGGGGCTGAGCAAAAAGAAATTGACAATAAGGAGGCGGATTTTGACTCAATTGAGTGGGTTTTAGGGCCTAATAACCCTTTCTCTAAGTACTTTACTATTGATGATGCTGGGGTTGTTAAGACAAGTGAACTATTTTCTGATTCTGATGCTAAAGATGGTGATATATTTCCTCTTGATACTTTTGCTATTGCTGAAGGTGGTAAGTTTGATGGGCAAATGCTACAGGATCAAGTGCTTGTTCGAGTAGTAGAGACTTCTACTTTTTCAAAAACTTTATGTGATTTTGATGAGCCAGTAATTCTTAAGGATTATGAAGATAGTGGGTTCGAAATAAGAGAATGCAGTAGGGAGGGGGTCACTGTGTTTAGCATACAAGCAGCTCTTGTCAATGTATATGATCCGGATGGGGAGTTAATTGAAGGATTTTTTACTGAACCTTCTGTTGAGTATAGGGTTGATGGAGATGTAGCGAGTGTTTCTGCAATGCTTCGCAATCAAATTCAACGAACTCATTTCTTCTTTAAAGCTAGTCCAGATGAATATGCTTACAATTTTGTCGATCTTGATTTTCGTGTGAATTACTTTGGTTATAGTAAATTTATGTAGTGCCACATATTTAAGATACGCGAATACTTTAGAGATGTTGTAATGCACCATCAAATATGAGGTTTACAAGGAAAACCAAGTAGCCACTTGTTTAGAAAGTGTGAAAGTGTCACTAGAGCATAATATATAACCCTTTATGGTTCGGGTGGTCCGCATACAGCATTGCTTGATGTGGCAAAAGCGTTTGTAAGATAAAATAACGGCATTTATTAGGTGCTTTAATGATGTATTGGCTAAGCCATGTAAATGGACATATAAAGGGAGAGTCCTACAGGCGGAATAATCTTTACTTATTTAAAGGGTGAGGTGCTGGGTAAGTTATGTTTTCAGGCAAAATGCATTAAATGAGGTGCTTGCTACTTATGGCAAAAAATACTGGATTACATTATTACATTTGCATAGATACTTAGTGTTACATATTATAAAATTTAGGTAGGTCAAAATGAATTTAAATAGAATTAGAAGTCTTAGGTATTTTAGCTTAACTTTTGTATTTGGTTTGTCGGCATGTGATAGTGATAGCAATGGTAGTGATACCATTGTAGAAGCTCCAGAAAGTGTTCAGCTAATTATTAATTCACCCGATGACATGCCAAATAGAAGTACACGACAACTTGAATTAAGCCTTAATCAATTCAATTATACTATTCAAAGAGTTGGAGTTAATGCTAAAGATGATCAAGAAATTGAGATCAGAGTTACTGATGTTATAACGCCAATTACAGAAGGTGAATTGCAGTGCACAAAAGGTATTTTTATGGATGGAGCTACAGAGCAAACAGTAAAATTAATATCTGGAAGTGCTGAAACAATTTCTTTAATAAGTTCCGACGAAGCAGGGTGTCGCCATACGTTAACCTTTTCATCCTCTGATGATAGTGTTACTCTTCCTCAGCAGCAAATCATAGATGTACTTGATGGGGAGACTATCGACTTTAAATTGACCTCTCAAGAGGTGGGATATGATCAAGATAGAATGCTAATTGATTTTGATACAAATGGGACATCTCAAAATCAGCAAATGAGAATGACCCTGCCAGCCCCAAAAGAGTGGAGTGATGACTTGCTTAATTCTAAGATTACAATAACTGTTCCGGATCAGGTTGTTTTTGATTCAAACGACGCTAGTTCCATGGAAATTAATTTAGAAAATGGAGTTGATATTGACTTAGGTTTAAATATCTTGAGTGATGCAGCTGCAGAATATGATCTTTCTATTAATTATACTGTATTGCAGCGATCTAATAGTGATGAGAAGCTTGATAAGAATGCAAGTAATGATATTATTTTTGATTTGTACGAAAGCAGATTGGATCTTGTATCTATGGCCTCATCAAGTCATATGTGTGGAATGCGAGAGAATGCTTATTATTGTTGGGGAGGAAGAGATCAAGGTCAGTTCCCAATCATAGCGTTTTTAGTACCTGATGAACATCCTTTACGTGAACCCGAGTATATGCCTCTTGCCAGAAAAATGCCAACAGGTAAGATTTACGTAGGCGATGGTAATACTTTTTTAAAAGATTCAAAGGGTAAACTAAAATCCGCGGGTTATTTTCAGTATGGCACAGGTGGTTTAGGAAAAATATTACATGGACCATTTATTACTGCTGTTTTAAATTTTGAAGATATAATTTCTGAAAGTTCTAAAAATGATGATCATACCTTATTTTGTAATAAGGATTATACTAGTGACTTTGACATTTGCACTGGAATGGGAATAACACCAAAACCAGAACTTTATGAAAATTACTCGGTTCTTGCTTTTGACTCAGGTAATCGAAATTCCTGTTTGGTTGACGCTGATACAAAGAAGTTATATTGCTGGGGAGATAATACATATAATCAATTAGGTCTTGATATCACACAGAGGGAGGCTGATTCTATAAATAATAACTTTTTGAACTATTTGAGTAAATATGGATACTCTCCAGAACCGGTCACTGTTGATACTTTTTCTCTTAAATCATTTACAGATGTTTCTACTGAAAATGGTTCAATATGTGCAGTTGATAGTGGATCGAATTTATTTTGCTGGGGAGATAACACAAGTGGTAAGCTTGGGGTTGGTTCGGGTGAGAGTTTTGTCGATGCCTCCACCAGTAATATTGTGATGTCTAATATCAAGCAAGTTAGTGTTGGTTATCAAAATGTTTGCGCAATAGATAATTTAGGAAAATTATATTGCTGGGGAGATAATGAAAGTGGTCAATTAGGTGTAAGCAGCAGTGAGACACACTCAAATACCCCTCAATCGGTTTCATCACTTACAAATGTCACTAAAGTTGTTGTGGGCTATAATAGTGTCTGTGCAATTGCTGGTGAGTCAAATCAGTTGTATTGTTGGGGAGATAACACCTATGGGCAGCTAGGTAACGGATCAACTAGTATGAGCAACGTCCCGGTATTGGTTGAAACGAGCAATGGCTCTGAATTACCGATAGGTGAAGTTAAAGATATTGGGATTGGTTATTACGATGTTGCGGGTGAGGGGGATTCTAAAGAATTGAATACATTAGAAAATTCTCAAAAGACAGTTTCTTATGCTTGTGCAATTTCTTCAGAGGATTCTTTGTTATATTGTTGGGGGGGGAGACCAAGACCAAATGGAATTATAAAGAGTGATCTTCTTCCAAAGCACTGGAGTGTACCACAATTTCCTGTCTAGCTAAAAGATGGTAATACCATCTCTACTGAACAGCTCTTCATTGTGCATATGTTAAGTATATTGGCTACTTTTGACAATGTATGACTTTTATGCATTGATGGATGGTAGCATTTATGCAGCAGTCTTTTTTGTACAATAAGTAATTATTTTGGTTGTTTTTCATGTTTAATCAATGAAGCTTTTTGGCAAAATAATCATGATTACTTTGCGAAATTCTCGACTGTAAAACCTATTAAACCCTTTATTTATAAGGTGCTCATAGTTTTTGCCCTCTGACACAATGCGTAAATCCTATAATGTTAAAAATTTTAGGATTTTGAAGCGATTAAATATATTAAAACCTTAGGGTGTATGAAATTTTTCTAGGTTAGATATGTATAAATATTGAGAAAATAATGGAAATTAGTAAAAAAGTAGTAGTAGCAAGTTGTCTTTCAATCATAGCAATATCTCAAATTAATGCTGATGTATTACATCAAAAAGTGCCACAAGCAAAGAATATGATGAGGGGTGTTGTTGATGAATCTATGGGAAATAAGCTTATGGTGAATGATGTTGAAATATCTGAACGTAGTCAAGATGTAACAAGTAATACGAAAGAAGTAATCTCTTTGCAACAACAAAATAAGAAAGCTTATCAATGGGGTATTGGTTTTGGCGCTATCTTTTCGCCTAACCCATATAAAGATACTAATTATACTATATTACCAATTCCGGTTATTAGCTATTTGGGAGAGGATTTAACGATATATGGTCCATATGTTTCTTATAAATTATATAAGAGCGATTTTACAGTAACCGAGGCGCAGCTTTTTCTATATCCTGAGCAGTTTAAAGCAAAGGATAGCAATGATTCTCAGATGCAAAGGCTAGATAATCGTAATTATATTGTGATGGCAGGTTTTAAACAAAGATTTATCTCAGCATACGGGGACATTAATGTGGGTTTGAATTTTGATATTACCGGACAATCCAATGGTTATATGGGGGTGATTGAATATGAAAAGCGATTTGTGTTTATAAAAGGGCAACATTTATTTAGTCTAAAGCCAAGCATTGGTTTGCAGTATAGTAGCAAGCAGTTGACTGATTATTACTATGGTATTAGCTACGATGAATCAGTGCGATCAGGTTTAGCGCAGTATACCCCGAGTGATGAGGTTTCGCCTTATCTTGGCCTTGCTATTGTCTATAGCTATGGCAGAAGGTGGAATTTATCGTTAACCTCACGGGTTAATCGCTTATCTGATAGTGTGTCAGATAGTCCAATGATCAGTAATCAGTATGTGCTGACATCATCTATTGCGTTAAGTTATTCATTTTAAGAAATTTATGATATTTGTTTTTCGAGGATTTAGTGATGTATAAAACAGGAATAATACAGCAAGGTAATTATGCAAATAGTGATATTTTTTATAGAAAGGATAAAATTGAGAAGACATTTGCAGCTAAACATTGGTTAATTCGTAATACTGTTGGGCGTTGGTTTATACATAAGGAATGCCGTATTTATAAAAAGTGGAATCTTTAGTAGCTAGGGAGTGTGTGAAGATCAATCCATTTAGTTTGGAAATGAAATATATCAATGCTAAATCATTGTCATATTATGTTGATAATAAACTTAATCTACCGGTTGATATATTTAAGAAAATTCATCAACAGGTAGAAGATTTACATGGAGCTCGCTATGTTCATCTAAATCTGAAAAATCCCAAAAACATTCTTATTACTGACGTTGGAGAGGCGTTTGTTATTGACTTTAAATTAGCCTGTAAGTTGGCAATTTGGTTGCCTAGATCTTTGAAGAAGTTTCTTATGACTTTGGATATAAATGCTTTGTTGGAGTTTCAGAAACGTTATGCAATATAGCATTACGTGTGCAATAAAATCACTAGGTGCCAGAATGATAATGGTTAAGGGTGGGAATTTTAAAAGGAAGGTTTGTGTAGTGTTTTTTAAGGTTTGATACTGGGAAGATGCAGCAAACAAAAGCTAGCGCTGATAGAATACGTATTATTTGGTATTGTTATTATTCACCAATGATTCTTTATGCTAAGCATGCTTTTATTAAATATTTAAGGTGGTTTAAGTGAAAAAGTTTATGGGTTGTTTTGTTTTTGCAATGATGTGTTCAAGTGCTCCAGTAATGGTTGAGGCAAATGAGCAAGGTGTTATAAGTAAGCCAAATTTCAAGGCAATGACGGATGTTAAAGAGAAAAAACAAGCTTTTGTTGATTATATGTTGCCTTATATTGAAACAGTCTATCTAAATACATTAAAACAAAGGCAGAACCTTCAGACAATAGCTGATGGTTTTAGCCAACAGGAAGGGCTGAGTAAGCCGCAGATAACATTTCTTGTAGAGCTTGCGCGTGAATATGATGTTGATATGGATGTTGATGATTTGAAATCAGCTATTGATGAGCTTCTTATAAAGGTAAATGTTGTTCCTGTAGGGTTGACTCTGGCACAAGCCGCTTTGGAATCTGGTTGGGGGACATCACGTTTTGCAAGCCAAGGCAATAATTATTTTGGGCAGCATTGTTTCACTACAGGTTGTGGCATGATTCCAACGCAAAGAGGTAAAGGACAGAATTTTGAAGTGCAAGTATTTAACTCACCGGAGGGGAGTATACAATCCTATTATGATATGTTAAATACAGGGCAAAATTTCACTGAGTTTAGAGATATGCGAGATAAATTATCTCAAAATAACCAAGAACTAACAGGAAAAGTGTTGCTGGAGGGTTTGGATAGATACTCAGAGCTGCCTGAAGGTGAGTATCAAAAGCGTGTATTATCGACAATGAACTACAATAACTTTTGCCGATATAATAATGTCATTGAAGATATATAAGTCTATGAAAGAGTTATGCATTGCCAATGATAGTAAGTGTTGGGTTAACAGGAGTATTAGGTAATGGCTGCTAATCAGCATGGTAGAGATTTTAAGACGGCAATGAGGATGAAGTATAAACAGCCAGTAGATAAGGTGCTAAAATATTTCGTTGAGCAGGACTTTACATATAGCGAAGTTGCTGAATTAACGGGATTTAAAATGGCAACTATTCGTAAATATAGTCGTAGATATAAAATCTATTTAAGAACAAGCAAGATTGGAAATTTAGACTATATAAGCCAACAAGATAAGCTTTTAAATAACATAAGAAAATATGAAGTGGATTCTAAGAATTTTCTGTATAAAGCATGGTGCAGGCAATAATTTTTAAATTTGACAGTTTCATACTGTGATGCATTCACTTTTAGCTAAATCAATATAATCTAAGTCAAACCTTTCCAAGCTTAGGTTATGTTTCTATGTGTCACAGTATGAATAGTGCTAGCTTGAGTAAATAAGATTTGCAAAGCTGGTAAAAATTTATTTTGTATGATTTGGTATTTTTATTGCGTCATGTAATTGCTGCATAATGATAACTGTACATTGATGCGGATATGAACACGTTGAAAGTTTAAAATTATGATTACTGGACAATATGATAATTCTGGAGTTGCAATCTCGGGGGAGTGCGTGATACACCCATCGTTAAGTATTTGACGATGGATATATAAACTTAACACTTTAGGAGGATTAAGATGTTAACTAGTATAAAACAACTTTCAATTATTGGGGGAATGCTACTTTCTGTCAGTGCGTATAGTGATGTAACCCTTTATGGTCCAGGTGGTCCGCATACGGCATTACTGGATGCAGCAAAAGCGTTTGAAGAAAAAAATGATGTTAAGGTGCATGTGAATTTTGGTCCTCAAGCAACGTGGCAGGCAAGAGCACAGGAAAATGCAGATATCCTATTTGGACCATCGCAGCAATCAGCATTGGCAATTGTTAATGATTTTAAAACGAACTTTAATGTTAAGGATATGCAATCACTATATTTGCATGATGCGATTATTTTGGTGCAAAAGGGCAATCCTAAGAAAATCACAAAGCTTGAAGATTTAATTAAACCAAATATTAAAATTGCAGTTATTGATGGTCAAGGAATGAGTAATACTTCAGGCACTGGTGTTTGGGAAGATATTGTTGGCAGAAAGCAGGATGTAGCATTTTTCCAAGCATTTAGAAATAATATTGAGGTATTTGCCATTAATAGTGGCAGTGCATTTAAGGTATTTAAAAACAAGGAAGTAGATGCCTGGATTACTTGGCGTGATTGGGCATTCTCCAATCCTGACGTAGGTGATATTGTTAATATCAATGATGATTATGTTATTACGCGTGATTTCAATGTTGCTATTAATCAAAATAACACCAATCCACAAGTCAACCAATTTGTAGATTACTTAAAGACGCCTGAGGCACAAGCAATTTTTGCAAATTATGGTTGGTATGTCGGTAAGTAATTTTATTCAAATATGCGACGTTGATTTTTTTAAATGACAACATTCATGTCAACGTGCTACCATGGGCGCAATCTGTATCAGAGGAAATTCCTTTTAAATAATGAGTATTATAACGATTAAATCTTTAATTACCGCTGTGCCTGATTTTCCAAAGCCGGGTATTTTATTTCGTGATATCACGCCATTATTGGCAGATGCTGATGGCTTAACGCAAACAGCAAGTCTTATGGCAGAACGGATCAAAGAAAAAGGCTTAAAACCCACAATTATCGCAGGACCTGAGAGTCGTGGGTTTATCTTTGGTGTAGCGCTAGCGAAGCATTTATCAATTGGCTTTGTGCCAATTCGTAAGCCTGGTAAGCTGCCACGCGCGGTACATGCCTGTGAATACGAGTTAGAGTATGGTACTGATAGATTGGAAGTGCATCAAGATGCTTTTTCTAACGATGACCAAGTATTGTTGGTAGATGATTTATTAGCAACAGGTGGTACGGCAAGTGCTTGTGTTGAGTTGGTTAGAAAAGCTGGAGCTACTGTATTAGGTTCATTATTTGTGATTGAGCTTAATGGACTCAATGGACGCGATAAAATGCCAAAAGACATCTTTATTGACTCATTAGTTCAATATGACTGAGATTAAACTTCATTTTAATATTTCACATTATCAAAGCGCTCTACTTACGTGGTTTAGCCAAAGTGGGCGCCATGACTTACCATGGCAGGGTGATTTTAACCCTTATCACGTGTGGTTATCTGAGATTATGTTACAACAAACACAAGTTAAAACGGTTATTCCATACTTTCTCAAGTTTATTGATAGATTTCCGCATATCAGTGATTTAGCGCAAGCCGATCAAGATGAGGTAATGCAATATTGGGCAGGGCTTGGCTATTATGCACGAGCTAGAAACCTGCACAAAACAGCACAAGTTATTTATCAGAAACATAGTGGTGTGATGCCTGATAGCGTTGATCATCTATTAGCGTTGCCTGGAATTGGCAAATCAACCGCTCATGCGATCTTATCAATTGCGTTTAAGCAAGCAACACCGATTATGGATGGTAATGTTAAGCGCGTTTTTGCACGTGTTTTTGCTATTGATGAAGTGTTATCAGGTGCGACCATTGAGAAAAAGCTATGGCAATTGGCGCATAAGCTTATGCCAAAAGACAAGACGCAAAATTACACACAAGCACAAATGGATTTGGGGGCGACAATCTGTATACGAACCAAGCCAAAGTGTGGGCTTTGTCCGTTACAGGATATTTGTTTGAGTTTTGCCAATGAGCGTGTAGATCAATATCCACGGAAAAAAGAAAAAAAGGTGAAGCCAGTGCAATCAGCAGTGTTTCATCTTTATCAATATCAAGATGAGCTGCTACTTATCAAAAAACCCAACAAAGGTATTTGGGGTGGGTTATACGCGTTACCAGAGTCTGCGTTAAATATTGGTGAATATAGTCATATGCTATGTGAAGAGCAAAAGCATATATTCACGCATTTTGAGCTTTATTATGATATTAAAGTGTATCAATTAACTCAGAAAGCAACGATTGATAATGCTTATTGGGTGAGCAAGGATAATATAAAGAAATATGCATTGCCTGCACCATTGGCAAAGCATTTGATTTGCTAATAAGGGCTAAGACTAAATATTCACCCACAAGTGCTCACCGTCCCCTGAGCGTAAGTCGAAGGGTAATCACACTTCATAGAGGCTTCGACTTACGCTCAGCCAACGCTTACGCAATAAAAGTGGTCAGGAATGTGGTCATAGCCCTAACAAGTAATGCATATTAGAAAAAACGATGATTTTAAAACACCCCGTCAGCCTACGGCTGCCACCCCTCTTGAAAAGAGGGGAATTAGGCAATGGTTATTTTTTATTCCCCTCTTTTCAAGAGGGGTGCCAAGTTTACGAGGCAGGGTGTTGAAATAGAAAAAAAAGTGCGTAATTGGATGAAATGTGATATTAGGCAGTTGCGTGTTGGCTAAGTACTTGGAAAATTTCTTTGGTCACTGTATCAACACTTTGATTGCCATCAACTTTAACATAAGTAGGCTTTTTAAGTTTGGTGCCCGCGGTATCAAAATGTTGGTAGTATTCAATCAATGGTGCAGTTTGCGCATGATAGACATTTAAGCGGTTCTTAACGGTTTCTTCTTTATCGTCTTCGCGTTGAATCAAGTCTTCACCGGTTTGATCGTCTTTGCCAGTAACTTTTGGTGGGTTATTATCAACGTGATAGGTACGGCCTGAAGCCTCGTGAATTCTACGACCTGACATGCGTTTGATGATGATATTGTCATCTAGTGTGATCTCAATAATAAAATCAATATTAATGCCAAGTTTTTTAAAGGCGTCGGCTTGTCCTAATGTGCGTGGTACGCCATCAAGCATAAAACCATTGTTGCAATCAGCTTGCGATAGTCGCTCTTTAACGATTTGCATAATAAAATCATCAGAAACAAGCTCGCCAGCATCTAATATTTTCTTTAGCTTCATGCCGGTTTCTGAGCCTGATTTGATCGCCGCTCGCAGCATATCACCTGTGGAGATCTGTGGAATGTTAAATTGTGTTTCAATGCGCTTTGCTTGCGTGCCTTTGCCAGCCCCTGGAGGGCCTAGAAGAATAATGTTCATGTGGTTTCCACGTAAAAGTAAAAATAAAATGTGGCTCTATGATAAAAAGAAATGGTTTAAAAGTCTTTTAAAAAATTGGTTAGGTTTGAATTTTCGTTCGTTTATCTATTCTTGCTTAGGATAGTTTATTTATTCTCTACATAAGCTTTGCCTTTGCTTGTTGTTTATCTAAAAAGCATGTATCATACGGCGTTGCTAAACTGTCACGATATTTTTTACGGTTAAATGTACAAAATATCACATGGGAAGTTTAACAAAAGAAATAAATCTTAGGAGAAAACACTATGTTAAGCACCGAGCAAAAACAATCGATCGTTTCTGAATATCAACGTTCAGAAGGCGATACAGGCTCACCAGAAGTACAAGTTGCACTATTGACAGCTCGCATTACCGGGTTGCAAGGGCATTTTGAATCACACAAACAAGACTTCCACTCAAGACGTGGTTTGTTGCGTTTAGTAAGTCAACGTCGTAAACTTCTTGACTATTTGAAGAGCAAAGATATCGAGCGCTATCGCGCATTGATCGAGCGTTTAGGTTTACGTAGATAAGATCAAAGATACGACACACCGCAAAACAATGATAATAAGGTACACACGTGAAAATATTTAAAGAAGTCTTTCAGTTAGGACAACATCAAGTAACATTGGAAACAGGATCAATGGCGCGTCAAGCGGCAGGTTCGGTTTTAGTTACTATGGGCGATACCGTTGTATTGGTAACAACCGCAGCGCAAAAAGAGGCTAAAGAAGGTATAGATTTCTTCCCATTGACAGTCAACTACCAAGAAAAAGCATACGCAGCAGGTAAGATTCCAGGCGGATTCCCGCGTCGTGAGGGGCGACCAAGTGAAAACGAGACCTTAACAGCTCGTTTGATTGACCGTCCACTGCGTCCATTGTTTCCTGAAGGCTTTTATAATGAAGTTCAAGTTGTGGCAACCGTGTTATCATATGATCCTGAGGTGCCACCGGATATTCCAGCGCTGATCGGTGCTTCGGCTTCGTTGGTATTATCTGGGGTACCATTTGAGGGTCCTGTTGCTGGTGTGCGTGTCGGCTTTATTGATGGGCAATATGTTTTAAACCCATCATTTGCCAAACTAGATATTTCAGAGTTGGATTTAGTCGTTGCCGGTACGAAAGATGCCGTGTTGATGGTTGAATCAGAAGCAAAAAGCTTGCCAGAAGATGTCATGCTTGGCGCTGTTTTATATGGTCACAAAGAAATGCAAGTGATCATTGAAGCGATTAATCACTTAGCGAAATATGCTGCCAAGCCGCGCTGGGATTTTGTACCAAAAGCGGAAAACAAAGCATTAAAAGAGCAGATTAAGTCACGTTTTTATAGTGAGATTAAAGCAGTTTATCAAGAAACTGAGAAACAAAAGCGTGTTGAGGCAATCAACCGTTTACGCAAAATAGTGGTTGAGGCTATTGTTGCTGATGAAACGGAATTAGAAGAAGTTTCTGTGGAAGAGATTAAAACAATTTTCCACGACATTGAAAAAGAAGTCGTTCGTAAAAATATTTTAAGTGGCTTGCCACGTATTGATGGTCGTGATACACGTACAGTGCGTCCAATTAATGTGCGCACAGGTGTGCTACCTAAAGCGCATGGTTCAGCGTTGTTCACACGTGGTGAAACACAAGCTTTAGTGGTGACAACTTTAGGTAATGATCGCGATGCACAGTTGGTTGAAACTTTAGGGGGCGATAAGAAAAATCGCTACATGTTACATTATAATTTCCCGCCATACTCAGTTGGTGAAACGGGTATGATTGGCACACCTAAGCGTCGTGAGATTGGTCATGCTAATTTGGCGAAACGTGCGACACAAGCAGTATTCCCAAATGAAGATGCCTATCCTTATGTTATCCGTGTGGTATCTGAAATTACGGAATCAAACGGCTCAAGTTCAATGGCAACCGTTTGTGGTTCATCACTATCAATGATGGATGCCGGTGTGCCGTTAGCCGCTCCTGTTGCAGGTATTGCAATGGGGCTGATTAAAGATGGTGATAAATACGCTGTATTATCAGATATCTTAGGTGATGAGGATCACTTGGGTGATATGGACTTTAAAGTAGCGGGTACGCGCTATGGTGTAACGGCTTTGCAGATGGATATCAAGATCAAAGGTATCACACGTGAAATCATGCATGCAGCGCTTGAGCAAGCCCGCGAAGGTCGTTTGCATATTTTGGGCATTATGAATGAAGTGATTTCTGAGTATAAAACAGAAACTTCTGATAATGCGCCCCAAGTTGAAGTCATTACAATCGATCCAAGTAAAATCCGTGATGTGATTGGTAAAGGTGGTGCGACGGTTAAAGGTATTACTGAGAAAACCGGTGCATCGATTGACACATCAGATAATGGTGATGTCAAGATTTTTGCCAAGAGCCGTGATGCATTAAATGCTGCCATTGAAGAGGTATTAGCAATAACAGCCAGTGCGGAAGTGGGTCAAACCTATAGCGGTAAAGTCGTTAAAGTTTTAGATTTTGGTGCGTTTATTAATATTCTGCCGGGTAAAGATGGCTTATTGCCATTTGCTGAGCTTGAAAGTATTGGTGTTAACCCAAATACGATGGCAGAAGGCAAAAGCATGAATGTTATGGTGCAAAATATTGATCGCATGGGAAAAATCAAGCTCGTGCCGGTTCAATAGCTAGTAGTAATGAAAAATGAGTTGCATTTCTCATTATCTCCCACTGTGGAATAACTCGCGTAGTGTGAGGGGTGATTAAAATTTAACTTGCATTTCCCCTATTACCTCTCCCCTTGCGGGAGAGGTCGTGCAGCTTAGGCTGCACGGGTGAGGGGATAATTTAAGCGCAACTTAATTTTTATTAGTAACAGGTAAAATAAGGGAGCATAAGAAAGCAAAATGAGCGTCCAACAGGCACAACCGCTTAATTTTACTGATGCAGCTGCTTTGAAAGTAAAAGAGCTGATTTCAGAAGAAGACAACAAAGATTTGAAGCTACGCGTATATATCACCGGTGGTGGTTGTTCTGGTTTTCAATATGGCTTTACCTTTGATGAAGAACAAAAAGAAGATGATATGATCTTTGAAAATCATGGTGTTTATTTATTGGTAGATGCGATGAGTTTCCAGTATCTTGTTGGTGCTGATATTGACTATAAAGAAGATGTCGAAGGTGCTCACTTTATTATTCGTAACCCAAATGCTAAAACCACCTGTGGTTGTGGCTCTTCTTTTTCTGTTTAAATTTCTTTGCCTTAATATTCTTCAATAAACAAGTTGCACCATTTGTCACCTCTCCCCTTGCGGGAGAGGTCGTGTAGCTTGGGCTGCACGGGTGAGGGGTGATTTTACTAGCTATTTTAAATGTAGGGCGTATACAATACGCCCCTACGGTTTATTTGATCAGGGAGTTTAATAGGTGGCTGATATTTGTATTAGATTGCTTACATCTGCTGATTGGCAATTATGGAAAGCAATACGCTTACAAGCGCTAAAAGACTCACCTCAGAGCTTTGGTTCATCTTATGAGGAGACCTTGCTTTGTAATGATCAATATTTCAAAGAGATGCTTGAGGGAAATGATATTTTTGCAGCTTTTGATGGCAGTAATACTGTCGGTTGCGTTGGCTTTTCGTCATTGAAAAGCGTTAAAACCGCGCATCGTGGAATGATTTGGGGCATGTATACGTCTCTAGCTGCTCGTGGTAAGGGTGTTGCTAAGCAATTGATGCATCAAGTCATCAAGCATGCCGCTGATTATGTGACGCAACTACATTTACATTGCGTGACTGAAAATACTGTGGCATTGGCGTTATACCAGAAGTTTGATTTTGAGACTTATGGTACAGAACCAAAATCAATAAAAGTGCACAATCAGTTCTATGATCAATATTTAATGGTGTTAGAATTAGCATAAGTTTATCGTGTTGACTTAAGGAAACCTATGAAAGTCGCCTTTATTATTGACCCATTACACACTTTTAATATCAAAAAAGATACCGCTTATATGATGATGCTATCAGTTGCTAAGAAAGACTGGCAGCAGTACGTCTTTGAGATTGAGGATATTTTTGTTGAAGAGGGTGTTGCTTATGGTGAGGGTTATGAGCTAACACTTACTGCAAGTAAAGAGCATAACAAATGGTATCATCTAAACCCAATGGATAAAGTGAAGCTAGGTGATTTCGATGCGATTTTTATGCGTAAAGACCCACCGTTTAATATGGAATTCGTCTATGCGACGTATATTTTGGAAGTGGCTGAAAAACAGGGTGCATTAATTATCAATAAGCCGCAAACCTTAAGGGATGCCAATGAGAAGTTTTCAATTACGCGTTATCCTGATTTAGCACCAAAAACAATGGTGAGTCGTTCATTTAAACATATTAAGCGTTTTATTGATGATTATCAGGATGTGGTGGTCAAGCCGCTTGATGGCATGGGTGGTGAGTCGATTTTTCGCATTCAGCCAAATGATCCCAATAAAAATGTCATTCTAGAGACAATCACAAAATATGAATCACAATTTATTATGGTGCAGCAATATCAACCCGCGATTAAAGATGGTGATAAGCGTATCTTAATCGTAGATGGTGAGCCATTAGAGTATTTGGTGGCACGTATTCCAAGTGGTGATGATAGTCGTGGCAATTTAGCACGTGGTGCATCAACGGTGGTAAGAAAGCTTACGGCTGAAGAGTATGAGATTGCCAGTATTGTTGGCAGGGACCTTAAACAAAGTGGTGTACTGTTTGCTGGCATTGATGTTATTGGTGATTGTTTGACTGAGATTAATATAACCAGTCCAACAATGACACAACAAATTTTTAATGAAAGTGGTGTCAATGCAACAGATATACTAATGGATGTTGTTGAAGATCGAGTGATGAATCGAAAGTAAATAACTGAAATTTTACACTTTAGGAAAACTATGATTTTATGAACACCCCGTCAGCCTACGGCTGCCACCCCTCTTGCAAAGAGGGGAATGGGCGACGGTGATTTTAATTCCCCTCTTTGCAAGAGGGGTGCTTAAGCTTGCGAGGCGGGGTGTTGAAATAGCAAAAGTTCGTAACTCCAGTAAATAAGAAGAAATAGATAGGAATAAGTAAAATGACAAAATCAGAAAATTTGTTTAATAGAGCAAAGCAATATATTCCAGGCGGTGTTAACTCGCCCGTGCGTGCGTTCAAAGGGGTTGGTGGCATACCTAAGTTTATTGCCAAGGCAAAGGGTGCTTATGTTTATGATGTTGATGCGAATAAATATGTTGATTATGTTGGCTCTTGGGGCCCGATGATCTTGGGACATGCTGATGATGATGTGATCAAAGCAGTGCAGGATCAAGCAACACTTGGCTTAAGCTATGGTGCGCCATGCGAGCTTGAGGTAAAACTTGCCAAGAAGATTTGTGATTTGATTGATAGTATTGATATGGTGCGCTTTGTAAGCTCGGGTACTGAAGCAACAATGAGTGCTGTGCGCTTAGCACGGGGCTATACCAAGCGTGACAAAGTGATTAAATTTGCTGGATGTTATCATGGTCATGCTGATCAGTTTTTAGTAGCGGCAGGATCAGGCGCATTAACACTTGGCGTGCCAAACTCACCAGGTGTGCCAAAAGATACGGTCAAAGATACACTGACAGCGTCATTTAATGATTTAGAGAGTGTTGCTAATTTATTTAAAACCTATCCCGAGCAAATCGCCTGTATTATTTTAGAACCGATTGCTGGCAATATGAACTTGATCGAACCAACCAAAGCATTTTTGCAAGGTTTGCGTCAACTATGTAATGAGCATGGCGCTTTATTGATCTTTGATGAGGTGATGACAGGGTTTCGTGTTGGTCTAAAGGGCGCGCAAGGCTTATATCAGATCACCCCTGATTTAACAACATTTGGTAAAGTCATTGGTGGCGGCATGCCCGTGGGTGCCTTTGGTGGCAAGAAGGAAATTATGGAGCTTATCGCACCTGTAGGTGGCGTTTATCAAGCAGGGACATTATCAGGCAATCCAGTGGCAATGATTGCGGGATTAGTTACGTTAGACAAGATCTCACAACAGGGATTCTATGAGGCATTAACCACTAAAACACAAAAACTTGTTGATGGGCTAAATCATGCGGCTCAAGCACAAGGCTTTCCGTTTTTAGCTAAATCTTTGGGTAGCATGTTTGGGGTGTTTTTCACTGAGGCACAAGATATTCTAAGTTTTGATGATGTTAAGGCTTGTGATTTAACTCGCTTTAATCGTTTTTTCCATTTTATGCTTGAGCATGGTGTTTATTTCGCACCATCCGCATTTGAAGCAGGGTTTATGTCAATTGCGCATAGTGATCAAGATATTGATAAAACGATAGCTTTGTTCGCTGAGTTTTTGCAAAAAGAAGAGGTAACTGAGCAAAAGTGTGTAACTTTAGTTAAGTAGGTATGAGTTGTTTTGAGGATTTTTGAGTCAATCCTGAGAGTGAGTAATGAACGCCATATTCGGGCTTGACCCCAATATGGTGATTAGCTAGTTTGCTTTTTTCTCTTGCTGCTTTTGTTGATAAATCATATCAAAGTTAACAGGCGCTAAGCATAATTGTGGGAAGCCGCCTTTAGCAACCAAATCAGAGATTGCCTCGCGTGCATATGGATATAAAATGTTAGGGCAAAATGCATATTGCGCATGATCTAATTGTCCTTCTTCCATGTTAGAAATAAGGAAAATACCAGCTTGTTGCACTTCTGCCTTGAAAGCATCATTAGTGCCGCATTTAACATCAGCTTCAACCGTTAACACAACTTCATACATATTTTCTTCAGGCAAGCCTGTCACTTTAGTATTCAAAGCGACGTTTAATTCAGGCTTCCACTCTTGTTTAAACGCATCAGCACCCTTAGGAATTTCAAATGAAATATCTTTGGTGTAAAGTTTCTGGATTTGGAATTGAATATCAGGGGTATTTGTTTCAGTTGTCATTATCTTTCCTTATGTCGTTAAGTTAAGTGTTATTTTCCAAGTAATGGGTTAAGTTTATTGGCATCTTCAAGGGCATACAAGTCATCACAGCCACCGATGTGCTGATTATTGATGAATATTTGTGGCACCGTTGTTCGACCTGAGGCACGCTTGATCATTTCTTCGCGTAACTGAGGTTTATCACTGATATTATATTCAGTAAAGGTCGCGCCTTTTTTGCTAAGCAATGCTTTGGCATTGATACAATAAGGGCAAGTCGGTTTAGTGTAGATTTCAATCATTTAGCTGTGCCTTTATCATTTCTGTCGTTTTTATCTTTTCTATTTTTTAGATCTTTCTTGTCAGTATTCATTTCATTATGTGCTGAGGCTTTATTGTCAGTGGGTAATTTATCTTGTAACCATTGCTTGAAGCCACCTTTTAGCGTGTAAAGCTTATCAAAGCCTGCCTTTTTTAACAAATCACAAACACTAGCACTTTGCGCACCTGTTGCGCAATAAACGACAATTGGATTGTTTTTATATTTGTTAAGTGTTTTTGTGTTTTCTTTAAGCTCAGCAGCACTACTATTGATCGCACCAACAATATGACTCTCATTAAAAAGCTTGCTATCGCGAATATCTAAGAATATGCCTTTATCACGGTTTGTGAGGTTAATGGCATTTTGTATTGATAGTTGGAAGCGACCTGATTTAGCTTGGCGAATTTCGTAACCAAGATAGATCAAAATGGCAAGTACAAAGATAATACATAGTATTAAATTTTGAGAGATGAAATGACTCAGGTTTGACATGTTTTTCCTATTTATATATTTGTTTTTTAGTGCGAGTCCCAAGATTAGCAAGGGTAGACTCATTTATTAATATGGTGGATTATAGCGGGTTTGAAATTTAATGAGAAGCCAAACTTGGCACGCTTTTTTTCACAAGTAATTCAATTGCTTTTAGCCATTTAGTAATTGCTGAACCACGGCGATAAACCAGACCAATCTCACGAAAAGGAGCAGGTGCCTTAAAGTCAATATAATGAATGCCGTTGTGTGAGGTAAGTGTGGCAATCTCAGGGATAATGGTAATGCCAAGTTTAGCAATGACCATTTGCCTTAAAGTCTCAAGACCTGTGGCATTGCACTGAATACTTTGTGCGGGATTGATATTTAAAGAGAGCACTTGTTCGCGTAGACAGTGTCCTTTCTCTAAGAAAAGCATGGCTTCATCGTCAAGTTTCGATATATCAATCTCAGGCAGTTGACTTAATGGATGCCCGTCATACACAGCGAGTTTAAATGTATCTTTAAACAGCGGTAAAAACTCAAGCCCTTGAGGTAGTGAGTCATGTGCTAAAAGAGCCGCATCAATTTTACCTGATTGCAGCATTTGAATAAGAATAGGACTTTTTTCCTCAATAGGGTATATCTTAATAGGACTCTTATCCGCTAGGGTTGTGTGAATGAGTTGTGGTAACAGATAGTGAGCAAGGGTTGGAAATAAACCAATTCTAAATAGCAAATCTTCTGTTTTATTATGCGTTGCTGCCAAATCTTTGATGTCTTGAACAATGGTTAATAAGGATTGTGCCTTGTCAATAATCTGCTGCCCAATAGCGGTCACAAGCACACTTTTTTGGAAGCGTTCAAAAATGGCAACACCCAACTCATCCTCAAGCTTTTTGATTTGCATGCTCAGTGCTGGTTGACTGACAAAGCACTCTTGTGCTGCTTTATTGAAATTTTTATGTTTGGCAACAGCAATAATATATTCTAAGTCACGGATATTCATAATTTTCCATTCAAGGCAGCATTTAGATTTAAGATTACTCGATTTTGTGCCAGAATAAACGATAAAATTAGACATAAAATAATAAGCACCCTTTTGTTATGAATCAATACACTGCTCAATCGATTGAAGTTCTATCGGGTCTTGACCCTGTTAAGCGACGTCCTGGGATGTATACCGATACACAAACCCCTAATCATGTCGCACAAGAGGTGATTGATAATGCGGTGGATGAGGCGTTAGCAGGACATGCCAATAAGCTTAATATCAGAGTCTATGATGATGGTAGTTTTGAGGTTGAGGATAATGGTCGAGGTATGCCGGTTGATATCCATCCAGAGGAAGGGATATCGGGTGTTGAGCTCATTATGACGCGCCTGCATGCTGGAGGAAAATTTTCCAAAGAAAATTATCTCTATTCAGGCGGGCTTCACGGGGTTGGTGTTTCAGTGGTTAACGCATTAAGCTTGCGTGTTGAGGTGTTTATCAAACGTGATGGTAAGCGCTATTTTATTGCCTTTGAGCATGGTGATAAGGTTGAAGAGCTAAAGGTGGTATCCGACGTTGGCAAAAAAAACACTGGGACTACGGTACGCTTTTGGCCGGATCCTAAATATTTCGATACCCCAAAATACGCAACGCGTAAATTAAAGAATTTATTAAAAGCTAAAGCGGTATTGTGTCCAGGTCTTATCGTTGAATATCAAAATGATGAGCAAAACGACCGCATGACTTGGCAATACGATGGCGGGTTATTGGCTTATTTACAAGAGAAAATTGATGGTCTTGAAATATTGCCATCGATTCCATTTTCAGGTTCTTTTACCGATGGACAATATGTTGTTGACTGGGCGCTTTGTTGGCCGCAAGAAAGCGATAATTTAATCACAGAAAGTTATGTTAACTTGATCCCAACGCCTTTAGGTGGCACGCATGTTAATGGTTTAAGATCTGGGCTTTTAGATGCAATACGTGAGTATTGTGAGCTTCATAATATTCTGCCGCGTGGTGTCAAAATTATGCCAGATGACATTTTCGCAGGTCTTTGTTATGTGTTGTCACTTAAAATGCCTGAGCCGCAATTCTCAGGGCAAACCAAAGAGCGACTATCATCACGCGATTGTGTGAACTTTATTGCGACACATGTTAAAGATGCCTTTAGTTTGTGGTTAAATCAAAATATTGAGACGGCAAATCAAATTGCTGAAGCGATTATTTCGCGTGCGCAAAAACGCCTTAAAGCTGAGAAAAAAGTAGTGCGCAAAAAGGTAACTCAAGGTCCGCAGTTACCCGGTAAATTGACCGATTGTGTGACACAAGATACCCAATATAGTGAGCTCTTTTTAGTTGAAGGGGATTCAGCAGGTGGCTCGGCAAAGCAGGCGCGAGATCGTGAGTTCCAGGCAGTGATGCCATTAAGAGGTAAGATATTAAACTCATGGGAAGTTGATTCGTCAGAAGTGTTATCATCTCAAGAGATTCACGATATTGCCGTGGCAGTTGGTGTGGATCCAGGCAGTGATAATCTAGAAGGGTTACGTTATGGCAAAATTTGTATTCTCGCGGATGCCGATTCGGATGGATTACATATTGCAACATTACTATGCGCTTTATTCTTGCGTCACTTTAAACCATTGGTTGAGAAGGGGCATATCTATGTAGCAATGCCGCCATTATTTAGAATTGATGTCGGCAAAGAAGTGTATTACGCATTAGACGAGGCTGAGAAGAATGTCATTTTGCATAAAATTGCCCAAAATAAAAAATCAGCTAAAGCTAATGTGTTGCGCTTTAAAGGGTTGGGCGAGATGAACCCCATGCAATTAAGAGAGTCTACAATGGCAATGGATACCAGACGTCTTGTGCAGTTAACATTATCAAGTGATGAGAATTTTGATCTAGAGGAAATGGATGAAATGCTTGCTAAAAAACGTTCATTGGATCGCAAACATTGGTTGGAGCAGAAAGGAAATTTAGCGGATCTAGAGTAATCCAGTAAGAGAAATTATAAAAAAGATACTTCTTTGCCATCATAAACATAGTTTAAATACGAATCCAAGGTATAACCTTGTGAGCGTACGGCTTTGATTGGTGAGCTTGAGTTATGCCCTTGGGTAAGCTTATTACGTAAGCGATGCACATGAATGTTGACATCACGTATCATGCTTTCTTTAACATTTAAATTAAGATATTTGGCAATTTCTTCACGCATAAAGGTTTTGCTTGGATCTGATAGTAGCATTTTAAGTAAAGCGCCTTCTTTATCCGTTAAGTAAATGTCGGAATGATCAGGGTGTGTCACTAATGATTTACGCGGATGATATACCCATTTGCCAAATTGAATCTGACTGTAGTCACTAATGTTTATATCTTCAATATTGACTGATCCAGTAATGGCATACGGTGATTGCGAGGTATTGCGATCACGTAATTTTGCTTTGATGCGAGCCATTAACACATGCTGGTTATAAGGGATTTCGACATAGTCATCAGCACCTGCTTCAAAACATAAGACGATTTCAGTTGCATCAGTACTTTTTGAGACAAAAATAATCGCCATGCTTGGATGGCGTTCACGAATATTTTTGCACAGTTCAATGCCGTACATATCCGGCAGTAATAAATCAAGGAGTACTACTTTGGTGTTTTTATTGGCAGCCAGTAGATCCAATGCTTCCTGTCCTGAGTGGGCAACGTTCGTCTGATGTAGATAACGTTGAAGTAATGTTTGTAAATCTTTGGTATTTTCTTTATTGGTACTAACCAATAATATACTACTGTCGTCTTTCATAGGGTCTCTCATCATCATTTGGTTAAAAATCTCCCAGACTATTGTGAATAATAGCTTAAACTAAATAACACATAGTCATATTGTGCGTAATTATATTTAAAATATTTCTGACTTTCCATGTTGTTTACAGCATAACTGCTTAAAAAGTGATGTAATATTCATAATTATTGTATCGAGCAGATAAAAAATAGTAAAAAATAGATCGTTTATGCTTTTAGTATTTTATGTAATTTCCCCTTAATTGAGTTTGTCTTCTTTGTGATCTATACCTTAAACATCTGAAGGATTAATTCGGAGTGATAAAATGTTGAAAAATGTAAAATTTTTAAGCGTGCTAGGACTGTTCCTTTTAGTTCAGTTAGGCTATGCCGAGATGAAAACAGCAGTTGTAGCCGGTGGGTGCTTTTGGTGTGTTCAGGCTGATTTTGATAAGCTTAAGGGTGTTATTAAAACTGAAGTAGGTTATGATGGTGGAACAACCTTGTATCCAAATTACAAACATGTATCCCAAGGGAAAACAGATCATTTAGAAGCTGTGAAAATTTGGTATGAGAATGATGTTCTGGAATACATTCAACTTTTGCATTATTTCTTTAGACATATTGATCCTACGGTTAAAGGTAGACAGTTTTGTGACTTGGGAGAGCAATATCAAAGCGCTATTTTATACGAAAATGATGGACAAAAGGCAGCGGCTCAAGCAGTGCTTGATAACATGAAAAATTATTTAAATAAACCAATATATACGCAGTTGCGTCCAAGTACTACCTTTACTCCTGCGGAAGAATATCACCAAAAATACTATTTAAAAAATCCTGTTAGTTATGCGTTTTACCGTTGGCAATGTGGGCGTGATGCGCGCTTAAAGGAAGTTTGGCAATAAGTTTACAGCCTGTTTAATCCATTTAAAGCTGCGACGCGATAAGCTTCCGCCATGGTCGGGTAGTTAAATGTTGTATTGATAAAATACATCAATGTATTGGCTTTGCCTTTTTGTGACATGATTGCCTGTCCGATGTGAATAATCTCAGAAGCTTGACTACCAAAGCAGTGAATCCCTAATAACTGTAGTGTCTCACGATGAAAAATAAGCTTAAGCATGCCCGCGGTTTTACCCGAGATTTGCGCGCGCGCAAGATCTTTAAAAAAGGCGTGACCTACCTCGTAAGGAATTTTTTCTTCGGTGAGTTCCTGCTCGGTTTTACCAACGGAGCTGATCTCAGGCAAGGTATAAATTCCCGTTGGAATATCCTTGATTAAATGATTGGTGCACTTGCCTTCGGCAATATGTGTTGCAGCAAAGCGCCCTTGGTCAAAGGCAGCAGAAGCAAGTGATGGGTAACCAACGACATCGCCAACGGCATAAATATGAGGATGTTTAAGGGTTTGATAGTTTTGATTAACCTCGATAGAACCGCGAATATTCGCCTCAATATCAATCGCATCTAGCCCTAATTGATCGGTGTTTCCAGTGCGTCCTTGAGCAAATAATAGGTAATCTGATTTGATGATTTTATTTGACTTTAATTTTAGAATTACCTCGTTATCATTGGCATCAATGCTGTCATAATGCTCGTTGTGATGGGTGCGAATACCTTGCTCGCGAAAGTGGTAACTTAAGGCATCAATAATTTCATTATCAAGAAAAGATAATAGTCGTTCGCGGTTATTAATCAAATTGACACGGATTTTTAACGTGCGGAAAATAGAGGCATATTCGCAGCCAATAACACCTGCACCATAAATAGAGATAGTTTTGGGGTTGTCATTAAGGTGTAAAATGCTATCGCTGTCTAAAATACGCGGATGATTAAAATCAATATCTTTGGGGTGATAAGGTCTTGAACCAGTGGCAATGACAAAATATTTTGCTTTGAACTGCTCTTTGGTCTGTTCTTCTTCGTGTGTTGAGCAAATACAAATGGTATGCGGGTCTATAAATCGTGCAAAACCATGCAACATCTCCACATTGTTGCGTTTGTAAAACCCAGTTTTTAGTTCAGTTTGGGCATTGATGACACGTGATGCATTTTCCAGCATCTGAGGGTAACTATAGTCATGGTATTTTGCATGAAATGAAAAGTGAGATACCGCATGTCGCAGTGCTTTGCTTGGGATTGTGCCTTGATGTGTACAGTTGCCGCCGATAAGTTCGGATTCAACGATTGCTACTTTTAGCCCTGATTTTGCTGCTTTAATCGCTGCACCCTCACCACCAGGTCCACTGCCGATGACAATGACATCGTAGTCAAAAGAGTTAAAAGAATCAAATTGCATGGTATTTACGCCTTTCTGGAAATTTGCTGCAAATTGTAGCATATGGAATATCGCCGTGTGGAACTTTTTAAGCATTGTTTCAGCGCAATGATTGCCAAGTATCAAAAGCACGCTACAATAAAAGCTGTTTTAGGCTTATAAGGAAAAATAATGTCACTGCTAAATTGGCTTGATTGGATTTTTATTATTATAGTGTTTGGCTTTGCGATTATTGGTTTTTCGCAAGGTTTTGTGCGTGGGTTAATCTCATTGCTTACTTGGCTAATTGCTGCGGTGTCGGCGTATTTCTTTGCAGACTCTCTTGATATGAATTTTGTTGCAAAATGGTTTAACTCACCTGAAGTGGCATTTTGGATGTCGTTTTTTGCCATTGTCGTGATCGTTTGGATCTTAGGTGGTATTGTGCATATTATTTTTGGTGTTTTTCGCAAAGATAATCAGACGGTTACGGATCGCTTATTGGGCTTTTTATTTGGCATCGTTAAATCAACGCTTGTGGTTAGCTTAATTGTTGGTGTACTTAGTTATAATAAGGCGCTCACTGAGCAGAAAGCTTGGCAGGACTCATTACTGGTGCCATGGTTGGTTAAAGGCGCGGTTTGGGTTGATCATAAATTACCAGAGGATGTCCATCAAAAAATACATAACAATAGCATCTACAAATATAATCCAAATGACAAAAACAGTGATGAAGGCAAGCCAGCAACTGATAATAATGATGCTCAAAATAACTCAAATGGTTATCAAGAGCAGGAATTTCATAAGTCAAAAGCTGAATTAGAAGCGATTGGCTAGTACAAATTGAATGTTAATTTTTCTTTTTACGATTAAAAGCTTTACTTAACCAGTAGTCAGCACTCACATAGCGCCCACCACCATAGCATAACAGTACTAGAAGCATGATAAAGTAAGTGGTAGCAAACTCGATACCATTGTTAAGGATAACCGGGTCACCAAGCTCAGTAATATAGTTATATCTACCAGGGAAATTTATAGATAACCAGCTTAGGAAGTCACCAAGACGCATTGCGGACTCCATATTGTTGCTGGCAATGGCTAACCAGCCCTGAGGTAAATGTACCATAAGGCTCGCAACGCACATGAGTATGGTTAAGGGAATGGTGATAAAACGTGTAAATAACCCAAGTGCTATACAAATTAAACCAAAGACTTCTGTTGAGGTTGCAAGAAATGCCAATAGATCTGGAAATGGTAAATTTAAGCCGCCTTCAGCTGTAGATGCGCCAAACCAAGCAACTGTTTTACTAAAGTTTGTGACTTTTGAGTGAGCGCCCTCATAAATGACAGGTAGTAAAAAAAGCCTGATGGCAAGAAGGGCAATAAAGTCTATTGATTTTGCTTTATATAAAGTTGAATTTATCCAGGTTATTGTGGTTCGTATCATGGGTTACTCCTCGTGTTTAATATGAACTAGATCGATTTTTATTAATGATGTTAGGGCATTTAAGTTAATTGCCCCGTTGTTTGTTTTGAGTATGTCTGTAAATGATGGATTGTTAATAGCATCAATGGTTTTGAGTAAATTTGCTTCATCATGAGATAAGTGTTTGGTAATGACATGACCATTGAGGTTGCGAAAAACACCATAAATAAATTGTCCTGAGTCAATTGGGCAATAATCGTGATAGTCCTTAAGCTCAAAGGGCATGCAAATATATTGAAGCGTGGGATTGATGCTTATTTTGCTATTTTTTTTAGTGACAGTAATTTGGCTTTGATTATGCAGAATGAGAGGATTGCTTTCGGTTGAAAACAGTAACCACTCATACTCAAGCAATGACAGTAGTATTTTGGGCAGATCGCGGTGTAATTGCGCAAAGCGTAAAAACTCAGTGGCAATATGATGGAATTGTGGCTCGGTTGCATGGTGATGCATTAGAAAATCGTCAACAAGCAAGCTAAGTTGCTCACAACAAATAATTTTATGAAATAAAGGAAAAGAAACTGCGATGACAGAGTTGATATTCCCTAAAATAAAGCTGCGGTAAAGAGTGTGGCTGCTACTTGTTATGTTATTTTGCTTGTCTCGGATCTTAGCACATAGCTTATCAATAGCCATTACAAAATTTGATGGTGCAGGTTTAAGTGGGTGCTGAATATAGTTAGGCATAGTGATGAACCTCTTGTTTTATCTTTAACAGCTCATCACAGAGTTGGTTTAATGGAGGTACATTATTATCACGCTCTAGTAGTATTGGCTTATTTCCATGGAGTTTAATTGTTTCTTGTGTGAGGGCTAATACTTCTGACGTAACTTCTGTACCATGTGTGTCAAGTAGAAAATCACCATGCTCTTGTAAATGACCAGCAAGGTGATAATAACTGATCGCTTTGCTTGGCATGTGTTTGATAAAATCAAGCGCATTGTAGTTATGATTAACGCTATTGACATAAACATTGTTGATATCAAGTAGTAGTTGGCAGCCACTTAATTTAATGAGCTCTTGAATAAATTCATGCTCAGGCATTTGATCAGGATAGCTGTGATAGTATGAAACATTCTCAAGCACTAAAGGACGCTTAATAATTGTTTGAACTTGATCAATCCTGTTGGCTAAGTAGCTTAACGCTTCTTTGTAACGAGGGATTGGCAAGAGCTCATAAAGATAGCCCGTATTATCCTGTGAGAAACTCAAGTGTTCGCTATATACAGTAATATTATATTGATCTAAAAACGATTTAATTTCTTTAAGAAATGACGTATTAAGCTTTACTGCACTACCAATGGATAAACTAAGACCATGTGCTACAAGAGGATATTTATCGGCAATTTTTTCTAACAAATGATGATATGATCCACCCATGTTAATCCAGTTCTCAGGGGCGAGCTCAAGAAAGTCAATCAGCTCATGCACAGGTTCATCAGCAAGCGTTTGTAGATGCTCATGGCGTAGACCAATGCCGTAATCGCTCTGTGCTATTGACCGCATCGTCCACCTACTGATCTAGTCTGTGCTTTCACTACTTCATCATCAGGGTTTAATCCATAGCCGGTGACTCCACATTTGCCATCACGTGCATAGACGAGCTTTTCTTGTGGGTTTTGTGTGATTTCAGCCTCTGCATATCGCTTTACAGTGCCGCATTTGCCTGCTGCGCATTTACCACCTGTATCGGCGGTAACAGCGCTTGTCTGAGTCGTTGTTGAAGTGCTTGCATTTACGGTATTACTTATGGATAAGCCAAGCAATGATGTTATTGCGATAGATAAAGTAATTGTGTTGTTCATGTTGTTTTTCCTTATAAATAGTTTCTTATGGTGAGTATCTTTTTTGTATAGATTAACGCATGGTTCTAGTTTTTGAGTAGCGGTATAGAGCTTAGATCGCGTGCGATAACGGTTGGACCTGTATAGTATTTTTTAACGATCTCAATCGATTCATTTTTGTAGAGCAAACCTTTACCCATAAAATGATTAAGTACCAGCATTTTAGGGTTAACTTTGTTAGCAATTTGCCCGACAACAGATGGTTTGGCATGGACAAAACTTGAAATTTTATCTGCATTTTCATCTATTGCTAAAGGCATAACAAGAACATCGGCACCTTTGGCAAAATCGATAAACGCATCGTTACTACCATTTTGATCAGCTGAGATGACAATGTTGCCATAGTTTGATTCAACGCGATAAGCAAGTGCAGGAACATTGCCATGTGGGATGCCTAATGCCCATATGGTATATTCTGCATTAGAAAACACCTTGATTTTTTGAGGACTTTGATAGTCGACATTTATGATTGGTGAGAGCGTTAAAACACCATCTTTGTTATTTGGTGTCAGTAGGTTAGAAAGATAAGCATAAGCACCATCTTTGGCATTAAATAAATTATTCAGATAATGCGTTAGACTTGGAAAGCGGGCATTTCCTTTGGGTCCTGCGATTGCAATTGGGCGTTCACGTTTAAAAAACTCAGCGCCTTTTAAAATTGCTGGAAGATCAGCAACATGATCAGTGTGAAAATGCGTAATGCCAATAAAGTCTAGATCTTCGAGTTTGGCGCCAGATTGACCAAAACGTAAATAAGTTCCGCCACCTGCATCAATTAATATCCGAGCTTTGCCATTGATCCAGATAATTTCCCCAGATGAGGCGCGTTTGTCATCACTTATCGGACCGCCTGAGCCCAAAAGCTGCAGGCTTAATGGATTGTTAGTGCATGTTGCTGTAGAGTTTGTGCCGTAGCTCAAAGAACAAAAAGATAAGCTAAAGAGTACAGATAATCCAATTGATTTAGTGATGAGGCGATGTGCTTTTATCGAGTTTTGATTGTTTGACTGGCGAAATTTTTTAGAAAAGAACCAAGGTTTATAGCGCATATGAAAGTCTCCAACTTATATTGATTGGTTTTTACACTCATCATAAAGTTGTAGTGTGATGAGTGTGTGCCTTTGTTACAGAATGAAATCATATATCGGCTTTTCAATTACCAAAATTAATCTTTTGTGATTGAATGAATAAAAATAATTAATGTATTTGACAGTAAGTGAAGATCATTGCTAATGATTCAGCATTGGGGAAAAATGGAAAAAGAGAAAGGAAACTTTATAGTGCCGCCCATATCTGCCGCTGCTTACATGGCTCTTGAACCCTCAAGAACCAAGTGGGTGCGTTTGCTGTTCGTTGGGCTTCTCAGTCAGGCTGAGCATGCACGCTAAAACAAGTATCTACGCTCCCGATATAAATACATCGGCTCAAGAATGTAAGGACTGGCTAACAGCACAGGCAACACTAAACTTACACTTGAAATCATAGAAGCATATGTTACTAAGTGCAAGTGATTTGTTGTAAAAAAAATGATACGATAGAGGCATCTTGATTATAATGATATAAACACTTATGCAAATAACGGAAAAACAAGTTTTACCTGATTATCAGGAGGTTACTGCTGCACTTCGTAAAATCAATGCTTTATCTGAGGCTTCTGAAGCGCATGCTTTGTTGTGTGCGCTTTTCACAGGGGGGGCTGAAGTGCGTATTGAAGCATGGATGGATTCGCTGATGGCTGAGCCAATTGAGGCAGGTGATGTTGTCGCACAAGGTGCATTAAAAGTATTAGCCGAAATGTATCAGGTAACAAAAGCCCAGTTTTTGGCGCAGGATATGCATTTTGATTTGTTGCTGCCTGATGATGACGAGAAATTCTATATGCGCATTGACGCGCTAGCAATGTGGAGTCAAGGCTTTTTATCAGGATTGGGCTTGATGGAGATCGATTACACCAAAGGCTCTGTTGAGGTTCAAGAGGCAATTGCTGATTTAATCGATATGTCGCGCTTGCAATATGATGATGAAGTCACAGGGCAAGAAGATGAAGAAAGAGCTTATATGGAACTGGTTGAATATACGAAGGTCGCGGTACTTCTTATCCATAGCGAGTTTGGGCTTAAACGCTTGTATTCATAAATATATCTTGAGGAAAAACACTCGTGTTAAATAATAAGAAAGTAATTATATTATTAATGGACTCTTTTGGTATTGGTGAAGCTAAAGATGCTAAACTGTTTGGTGATCAAGGTGCCGATACCTTGGGGCATATTGTTGATTATCGTGCGCAGTATAAAAGATCGCTAGATTTACCAAATCTTGCCAAACGTGGTTTACAAAAAGCCGCAGAGTTAAGTCGTGCACGTAAGCTTACGGTTGACTTATCTGAAGAAGAGCCTGTTGTTGAAGCCAAATATGGTTATTGTGTTGAAAATAGCAAAGGCAAAGATACACCAAGTGGTCACTGGGAAATTGCAGGCGTGCCCGTGATGTTTGATTGGCATTATTTTACACAAAGTCGCCATGAGGGTGATGAAGATGCATCGGTATTTCCTAAAGCATTTATTGATGAATGGTTAAAGCGCAGTGAGTTAATTCAAGGTGTGATTGATGCAGGTCATGCATCAGGTACTGAAGTGCTTAAAACACATGGCGTTGAGCATTGTTTGACGGAAAAGCCAATTATTTACACCTCAGCGGATAGTGTGTTTCAGGTTGCAGCGCATGAGGAGTATTTTGGTTTAGAGCGTTTGCTTAAGATATGCAAGATTGCACGTGAGCTTCTGGATGAAATGGGATTGGTAGTAGGACGCGTGATCGCACGTCCCTTTATTGGCGAATCAGCAAATGAGTATGCGCGCACTGGAAATCGCAAAGACTATTCGGTGTTGCCGCCTGAGGCTACCTTGCTTGATAAATTAAAAGAAGCCGGTGGTGAAGTGATTTCAATTGGTAAAATTGCCGATATTTATGCTAACCAAGGAATCACACGAAGCATTAAAGCCACGGGGCTGACAGAGTTGTTCGATGTGACACTGTCAACTTATCAAAGCGCTAAACCTAATTCGCTTATTTTTACTAATTTTGTCGATTTTGATTCAAGTTTTGGTCATCGCCGTGATATTGAGGGCTATGCCAAGGCATTGGAGTATTTTGACTCACGCCTGCCCGAGCTTGATCAACTACTAGATGATGACACGATAGTTATTATTGCAGCGGATCATGGTTGTGATCCAAGCTGGCAGGGAACAGATCACACGCGTGAGCATATTCCTTTTCTGGTGTGGGGCAAAAAGATCGCGACTGAATGCATTGGCGAGCGCATGAGTTTTGCTGATATTGGTCAGAGCATTGCCGATTATATGGGATTAGCACCCTTAAGCTTTGGGCAGTCGATTTTTAAATCAACGGATATGGCACATGTCGATTGATCACAACCAGTTAGCAGATATTGTTTCTCTTATCGATCTGACATCACTGAATAAGTCAGATACTCAGGCGAGTATGGATCAATTATTACAAAAGAGCATTAATCATCTAGGTACAGTCGCTGCAGTTTGCGTTTATCCTGAGTTTATTTCATATATTAAATCTAAAGTGAATCCAGATATTGCGATTGCAACGGTGGTTAATTTCCCTGAAGGTAAGGCATCTCTTGATTCTGTCGTCATGGAAGTTAAAAATGCGATTAAACTTGGTGCTGATGAAATTGATCTAGTCATTCCCTATACGGAGTATCTTGAAAATGGTTCATCGCTAGATGCAATAAATATGGTCAAAGCAGCAAAAGAGCTATGCCATGATCGTAGGTTAAAGGTGATTATAGAGTCTGGTGAATTATCACCTGAGCTTATCCAGATCATCAGTCGCGATATGATTAATGCCCAAGCAGACTTTATTAAAACCTCAACAGGTAAAACAGCCATTGGTGCAACGCTAGAAGCGGCTAAGATTATTCTGCAGGAAATTGCCTTATCAGATCGTGCAGTTGGCTTTAAGGCATCAGGTGGTATTAGAAGTTATACTGAAGCGCTTGAGTACATTCAATTAGCGCGTTCTCTATGTGGTGACCATTATATCAATAAACAGCATTTTCGCTTTGGTGTTAGCGGTTTATTAGATAAATTATTAAACCTTGAGCCAAGCACAGGCATTTATTAGAGATGAAAGAAAATAGACAGAGTAATCAAAAAAAACAAAGTAATGAAAGAGCACAGTTTATTGCTATTGAAGGCTTAGAAGGGGCGGGTAAAAGTACTGCTATTGAGTTTATTCGTGACATATTGTCACAAAAGAAAATTGAGTCTGTTTTTACGCGTGAACCAGGTGGTACTTTTCTAGCTGAAAAAATACGTAAACTTCTGATTACGCCGTATGTAGAAGAAGCACTGTGTCCTGAAGCTGAATTGCTTCTTATGTACGCAACACGTATGCAGCATGTTGAAAGGTTGATAAAACCGGCACTTAATAGTGGTAAATGGGTGGTGAGTGATCGCTTTAACTGGTCAAGTTTGGCTTATCAAGGAGGTGGTAGAGAGCTTGGATTTGATAAGGTAAAACAGTTAAATGATTTGTTGCTATCATCCTTTCGCCCAGATTTAACGATTTACTTGGATATTGAGCCTGAACTTGGACTTCAGCGTGCTAAATCAAGAAATGCACTCGACCGTATTGAACAGGAAAAAATAGAGTTTTTCAATCGTGCGCGCGAGATATTTTTAAAGCTTGTTAAAGAGAATCCGCAAACAAGTGTTGTGATTAATGCTAATAATACCATTGAACAAGTTCAAGCACAGTTAACCAGAGTGTTTTCAAAATTCATTAAGTAGTTTCGAGCAATTAATGGCTATGCTTTACTGCTAGCAGCAGTCACTTGATGTAATGCACCTTCAGGAATATCCAAAGTGGTTGTTGGGAAAGCAATTTGCGCGCCATTTTGTTCAATAATTTCTCCGATTTTTAGCATAACGTCATCTTGTGCAGCTTGAAACTTGACCCAATTAGTGGTTTTGGTAAAGGTGTAAACCATAAAATTAATTGAATATGAACCAAAGACGCCTTCAGTATTTGAGCCCATATTAGTATTGCCATTGACGATACACACCAATGTTATGCACTTTTGGTCGATTGCGGGGTGCTTTTTTAGCATATCACGAGCATCTTGCAAGATTTGGTGTACCTTGGTGAAGTCCTGATAACGCACACCAATATATTGCAAAATCCGGCGATTTGTCATGCGTGACGCATTGACAACAGCCGTGGTTAGAAAAGTTGCATTGGGTACGTAAATAGGGCGCTTATCAAAGCCACGAATAATCGTAAGGCGAAAGCTTATTTTCTCAACAGTTCCTTCTATCCCGCCGCCAACAGTGTAAATCCAATCACCTACGGCAAAAGGTCGATCAAGATAAAGAACGGTGCCACCAAAGAGATTCTTGATAAGTTCTTGTTGCGTAATCGCAAAAAAGCCCGTTACCACAGTAGCCATGCCGGCTAAGGCGACAATCGGGATATCAAGCGCGCCGAGAATGCTGAAAAACAGTAGAATGATAATAATTGCTTGAGAAGCCTTATAAACCGTTTCAATCATGCTAAAGTCATTGTAGCCACCATCAGTACGTGTGTTTTTTTCAATAAACAATTTACGCATGCCGCGGGCAAAGCGCATTAAAATCCAGGCAACGCAAAGGACAACTAAAACCTTGACTGCCATGTTGGCAATATTTAGCATGGCTTGAACTTGTTTGCCTTGCCAGTCAATCAGTTGCGTTAAAATAATCCATAATCCTATGATCCATGTGATATAACGTACTGGGCGATTAACCGCTTGATAAAATATGCGTAAATATGGTGATTTTTTGGCAAGACTCTTATCAAAGACCGCAAGCACAATGCGAATAACTACATTGATTAGCAAAATAGCGACAATCACAATTGCAGCATGAACATATTCAGCATAATTTTTACTAAGATCTAAATATTGTGTAATAGGATCCATAAGTTGTTAATAATATTTTGCAATGATCATTATTCTAGGGAAAATCATAAGAAGTTCAAGGTAGCGAGTGCTTTAATAATAGATGTTAAAAAGCCTGCTGAAAGTGCTGCCAGCGGTTATTGAAGCTCTTGTCATCGCAATAACTATCATTATTAAAAATATCGAATATTTCATTCATAACAGTAAAATCATTGCATAACAAAGCGATATCTCCTCCAGCATCAAAGAACCTCTGACAATTCTCTAGTGGATGCTTAGCAGTCTGTGTTGCTGCAGCCATGCCAAAGTCATCGCTAAAGATGATACCCTTGAAGCCAGTCTTTTGGCGAAGATAAGTCGTAAGCCAAAACTTCGATTGTGAAGCAATCTCAGTGTCTATTTGTGGATAAGATAGATGAGCAACCATAATGCTATCGGCTTTATTTTCATTAATAAACGTGATAAATGGCAGTAAATCGGTTTGTTCAATGTCACTTAAAATTCGATGATCAATAACGCTTTCAGTATGAGAGTCAGCAGCTAAACTGCCATGTCCTGGGAAGTGTTTTAAAACGCTCGGTAAGCTATATTGATGCATAGTGTCAATATACTCTCTGGCATAATGTATGACTTCATCTGCATTCTCAGCAAAAGCGCGTGTATTAATCACGCGACTGTCTTTTGAATATAAGTCAACCACGGGGGTGAAGCTAAAGTCAATACCATGATGTTTCAACTCATTGGCAAGTGTGGCAACATGTTGTTTAAGTTGTGTTTTATCATTTGCTTGTGCAATTTCATAGAGTGAGGGTAGTGGTGTGAACTGATCGCTTTTAAAGCGCTGAACGCGTCCACCTTCTTGATCAACACAAATAACAAGATCATGGCGACATGATTTAATGGCTGCGGTTAATTGCTTTAGCTGCTTAGAATTTATGAAATTGCGACTAAATAAAATCACGCCAATCACATGTTTGTTTTGTAAACGGTTGATGTCGTGAGTGCTTAATTCAGTCGACTCAACACCAATAATAAAACGAGCCGTGATTGAGTTACTATGCATTTTGTTGCTCAGCAGATTGCTGTTGTGTAACGTCATTTTGTTGCAATGTCGTCGGTGCTACAGTATTAGCTGTGTCAGTATTTACGGCTGCTGACGCGCCTGTAGTATTAGATGTCATTACACTATTAGTAGTTGTGTTAGATGTTGCTGCGTTTGGTGTTGCAGTAGCATTACTTGTTTGATCGTTCATCGAAGATGAGATTGCTTGTCTTTCTTGTTCAGTCGATTGAGAGACAACTGGCGCACTTAAAGTAACGACACTTTGCTTTAGCGCATTGGCTTTTTGCTGCTGATAAAGTGTGTAAACCGTATGACCTAGTAGAGCAATCAAAACCAAAATGACTAAGCGATTAAGATAATCAAAGGGTTTCATTTTGCCTTTGCGTGAGCGTTTATAATCCAAATAATCAATTCTATTTAACATGCTCACAATTTTGCGCTCAGGCATCCCAAGGCACTCGCCATATTTACGATAATAGTTTTTAAGCGATTGTGTCGGTAACTCTAGTGAGAATAGATCATCTGTATCTTCTAGCATTTGAATGGTTTGTGCGGTGAAGCTCATTTTGCTTGCGACACCATCGACGGTTAATTGTTGTTGTTCACGTAAATGCTTAAGTTGCTGCTGGAAACTATTCATTGGTAATTAATGCTAGATTTATTGCGACTGCGCTAAAGTATATACGCACAGCAATGCATTTTACAGTATTTATTGCACCGCTTTGTATCTGAGGCAGCGTTGCTTGAGGGACTTTCTATTTAATTTGTGATTCAACTTATTTGTTCATTTGTAATAAAAACAGTACACTGGCGACTTGAAAAATTTGATCAATTGAAAACAAAAATAAAAAGGGTAAAAAATGATTCCAACACCTCATATTGAAGCAAAAAACAAAGATGACTTTGCTAAGACGGTCATTATGCCAGGAGACCCATTGCGTGCTAAGCTGATTGCTGAGACGTATCTTAAGGATATTAAGCAAGTCAATAGTGTGCGTAATATGCTGGGCTTTACTGGGGCTTATAAAGGTAAGAAATTAACGATTATGGCGCATGGCATGGGCATTCCAAGTGCAGGGATATATACGGCAGAATTGTTTAATAACTATGATGTTGATCAGATTATTCGCATTGGTTCGTGTGGCTCTTATGTGCCTGAGATTAAGGTATATGATGTGCTATTAGTTACCGAAAGCTATTGTGAGTCTGATTATATCGAGATTGTGACTGGTGAGAAAACAAGAGTGGCAAAGCCAGATGCTAATTTAACAGCACATATTGCAAAAACAGCAGAGAGTTTGAGCTTACCTGTGACAAAAGCAAAAGTGCACTGTACCGATGTATTTTATCGCAAAAACTTTGATGATTATATTAAGCTTCATAGTGAGCATGGCTGTAAAGCAGTGGAAATGGAAACTGTCGCAATTTTTGCTAATGCCAAAGCCTATGGTAAAAAAGCAGCTTGTCTTTTAACGGTTTCTGACTCATTGGTTACAAAAGAGGTTACGACGAGTGAAGAGCGTCAAAATTCATTTACTAAAATGATTGAAATTGCTTTGGCAAGTGCCTAATTTCAGTTATTTACACATAATTTTCTTTCTCGCATTTTTTAAAAAACCAACTATTCTTACTCGTGCAGGTTCGCATATATGAAAACAAGGAGAATAGTGATGAAATGTTGTAAACAGTCAGGTTCCATTGTTGGCTGTCTAGTCATCGGAATTATATTAGTTATCTTAAGCATCGTGCTGATCATTGGTGCGTTTAGTTGGTTTCCTCCGGCGCATAGTCTTTACGATTTAAGTGAATCCGTTATAACTGGCATGCTGGGTTGTGCAAGCTTAATTATTGGTGCAATCTTCATTGTTGTCGGGATTGTGCTTAATAAAGTTGAGAAAAATAACCAGTAATTTTTATTCATTGTTTATTATTCAAGCTAAGGCTGGGTGTTCACTCACAAGTACTCACCGTACCCTGAGCGTAAGTCGAAGGGTAAGTTTGAGAAATCACATTTCATAAAGGTTTCGACTCACGCTCAGCCAACATTTGGACAATCAAAGTGGGATGGAATATGGTTATAGCCATTATTCATTATGCCGACATAGCTCAGTTGGTAGAGCAATTGATTCGTAACCAATAGGTCAGCAGTTCGATTCTGCTTGTCGGCACCATTTTTATTTTTTCTGCAAAAACTTCTTGAGCATTTTACTGTTAATGATTATGTTATAACGTATTAATACATTGTGAGGTGTAAATGGTATTTTTATGGTGAATATTAAACAAGCACAGCAATCTGATATTGATGCGCTTTTTCATGCGTTATCATTGCTAGAAAGTAGCGAGGAGGTTGCGAAACTTTTCGAGGATTTATGCACGCCTGCGGAGATTTCAGCGATGGCAGATCGTTGGCGCGCGGTTCAGGAGATCAAAAATGATAAATCTTATCGCCAGATTTATGCTGAAACCGGTGTAAGTGTGACCACAGTGGCAAGAATTGCGCGTTGTATCACACATGGCGCTGGTGGGTATAATTTGATGTATGACAAAGTAGAGAGTGCAAAAGAGAAAAGTAAGTAAAAGAGGTAGACCATATGCGTGTCAGTGTTGGCTGAGCGTCAGTCGAAGCCTTATGTGTGTTCATGTTGGCTGAGCGTTAGTCGAAGCCTTTATATATGGGTTGTTTCTGTTCCTACCCACTTCGGCATATGCTCAGGGTGCGTGAGCACTTTTTTAGGTAGAAACTGGTCATTATGACTATTGAAAAAGAGAAAAATTAAAATAAAAGGTAAATTAAATGAGTAGTGGGCAAAATAAACGATTACGCATTGCGGTACAGAAAAAAGGGCGACTAAACACAGAGTCAATGGCGCTGTTTGAGAAAATCGGCATTAAAGTGCAGTTATCAAAAAGTGGTCTTTATTGTCATGCAATTGATGTGCCGGTTGATTTTTTATTTGTGCGTGATGACGATATCCCTACTTTAGTTAATGATGGCTTTTGCGATGTTGGTATTATTGGGCAGAATGTGTTGGATGAGTTTTGTTTGACATTGAATGAGAAAAAGCAAAGCAATAATATCACCATAGACAAGGCGCTTGGCTTTGGGGCTTGTCGTTTATCAATTGCTATTGCCAATAGCAAAGCATATAAGGATATCAATAGCTTAAAAGCAATGAAAGTTGCGACCTCATATCCTGAGCTATTAATGGAATTTTCACGTCAAAATAATTTGGATTTATCGATTTTAAATATTTCAGGCTCGGTGGAGATTGCACCTAATCTTGGTATGGCTGATGCGATATGTGATTTGGTGTCAACAGGACGCACATTGGAGGAGAATAATCTCAAAGAAGTCGTTGAAATCATGCAATCACAGGCATTATTAATTCGTAATAGCCATACACTTGCGCCAGAGCTTGAAGCATTTTATCAGCGTTTGATTGATCGCATGAATGGGGTGATGCAAGCCAAAGAAAGTAAATATGTGATGTTTCATGCGCCTAAGTCATCACTTAATACGATCAATGATATTTTGCCAGGTCACGAAGGGCAGACGATTATCCCTATCGCAGGGGTTCATGATAAGGTTGCTGTGCATATTGTGACGACGGAAGGTGTATTTTGGAATACGTTGGAGCGTTTAAAGCAGGCAGGCGCCAGTGCGATTTTAGTGTTGCCAATAGAAAAAATGTTAGCGTGAGAATGTGAGAATGAAAGATGATTAGAACCTATCAAATCAATATCGATGATAAACCCGCTTGGCAATCTCTTCTTAAGCGTGCGCCACAAGTTAATAGTAATGACTTAAATCAACAAGTTGAAGCGATTATTAATGAAGTAAAACGCAAGAAAGACCAAGCGCTATTTGACTACACTGCGCGCTTTGATCGCTGTGTGCTTGATGATTTATCTGTAGCAAAAGCTGAAATAAAAGAAGCGTATGCGCTAGTTAGCAATAAAGACATTGAGTTAATCAAAAATATTATTGCCAGAGTGAAAAACTACCATGAAATCAATAAACCTAAAAATACGCTAGTTGATAGCAAGGATGGTGTTTGTTGTCATAAAGTTTTTAGCGCGATTGAGAGCGTTGGCTTATATGTGCCTGGCGGAAGTGCGCCATTGATCTCAACCCTTATTATGCTGGCAATTCCAGCAAAAGCAGCAGGATGTAAGCAAGTAAATGTTTGCACACCGGTTAATGCACAAGGCAAAATTCACCCATTATTATTAGTCGCCGCTGATTTATGTGGTGTTGATGTAATTTATAAAATAGGTGGTGCTCAAGCGATTGCAGCGATGGCGTATGGCACGGAATCAGTCACTAAAGTCAATAAGATCTATGGTCCAGGTAATAGTTGGGTAACCAAAGCTAAAATGCTTGTTGCTGATGATATTGACGGAGCTGCAATTGATATGCCAGCGGGTCCCTCTGAAGTCTTGGTGATTGCTGAGAAGCAAGCAAATGCTCAATTTGTCGCAGCAGATTTACTGGCACAAGCGGAGCATGGTGCTGATTCTCAAGCAATACTTATAACAACCAGTAATGTATTAGCCAATGAGGTGATAGCTGCCATCAACCAACAGTTAAGTACATTAACGCGTCACGACATCATCAAAGAAGCATTAGTGCATAGTCGTGTTTTAGTGGTTAAGACCTTAGAAGATGCTTTTGTACTTGCTAATGACTACGCGCCTGAGCATTTGATTTTGCAGGTGGGAGATCCTGAAAAGTATATTGATCAAATCCATAATGCCGGTGCGGTATTTGTCGGGCAATGGGCGGCTGAAGCATTAGGTGATTATGTCACCGGGTCAAATCACGTGTTGCCAACATATGGTTATGCTAAGTCATTTAGCGGTTTATCAACGATTGATTTTATGAAAGCAATGAGTGTGCAATATGTCGATGAAAAAGGATTATTAGCTATTGGTGACTTAGCAGCACAATTAGCTGATATTGAGGGCTTAACAGCACATAAACTAGCAGTTGATCTGCGTCTTAAAGCGCTTGAAAATACAGCGGAGGCGACATGTTTGAGAAGTTGATTCGTCAAGATTTAGCTGAGTTTAGTGCCTATTCTTCCGCCCGATCGTTAAATCTTAAAGGTGATATATGGCTTAATGCCAATGAATTACCCTATGATTTATCTGAAGAAGGTTTTAATCGCTATCCTGAACCGCAACCACAAGAGTTGGTGAATGCTTTAGCGACACTTTATCAAGTGGATCAAGACGAAATATTGGTAACACGTGGCAGTGATGAGGGCATTGACTTATTGGTTCGATTATTTTGCACCTATCAACAAGATGCCATTATGGCGTTTAAACCAACCTTTGGTATGTATCAGGTCAGCGCACGTTTACAAGGGGTGGAGTATGTTGAATATGCACTTGATCCCACGAATGAATTCGCACTTGATATTGATGATTTATTAAAAGAGATAAATAAAAAGCCAAATATTAAGCTTGTGTTTATCTGTTCACCGAACAATCCGACTGGAAACTTAATCTCGCGAGAAGATATCGAAAGCTTATGTCTTGCATTAGCCGACAAAAGCATGATTGTTGTTGATGAGGCCTATATTGAATTTAGTGGCGAGCAAAGTGCAGCAAGCTTAATTAAGCAATATGATAATTTAGTCATTCTTAGAACCTTATCCAAAGCGTATGGTTTGGCGGCAGAACGTGTTGGCTCCGTTATCACTAATGCTCGTTTGGTGAGTTTGATCAAAAAGGTGATTGCACCTTACCCCATAGCACTGTCGGTAGCGCAAAATGCAGTAGCTGCATTGCAACCTGCGCGTTTAGCATTAGTCAAAAACAAAATACATGAAGCGATTAGTCAGCGGACGCTTTTATTTCAATACCTGCAAGCATCAAGATTGGTTAATAAAGTATATCCCTCACAAGCTAACTTTTTATTAGTGCAGTTTAAAGTGGATATATTCAACCAATTATGTCAGGCAGGCATTATCGTCAGATCAATGGCAAAGGTATTTAATGATGAAACGATGTTGCGTATTAGCATAGGGACTGTTGAAGAAGTAAATAAGCTTATTAAGGCATTAGAAAATATAAACACAGGAACTATCGGTGCTAACAATGAAACAGCATAAATATTTATTTATAGATCGCGATGGAACAATCATTATCGAGCCAGAAGATAAACAAATTGATCATATTGATAAGCTTGATTTTCTACCGGGTGTGTTTGATGCGCTCATTACCTTGCAACAGGCGGGATTTAAGCTGGTTATGGTTAGTAATCAAGATGGTTTAGGTACGTCTTCTTTTTCAGAGAGTGATTTTAACGCACCACATGAGTTGATGTTGAGAGTCCTTAAATCGCAAGGGATTATTTTTGAAGATATTCTAATTTGTCCGCATTTTGATAACGATCATTGCGATTGTCGCAAGCCAAAAGTGGGGTTACTCATGTCCTATTTGCGTGATCAGCGTATCAATCGCGATCACAGTTATGTCATAGGGGACAGGTTAACGGATCTTCAACTGGCTGATAATCTAGGGATTAAAGGCATTCAAATTACAAATGAGAAATATCCTGATTGGTTAACGATTAAAAATCATATTCTTTACACGCCAAGAGTGGCAACGATTACGCGTAAAACACAAGAAACCGACATCACCGTGTCAGTCAACTTGGATCAAGCAGGCAAAATAAATATCCATAGTGGTATTGATTTTCTAGATCATATGCTTGAGCAAGTGGCAAAACATTCAGGCATTAGCATGGATATTCAAGCGCAAGGGGATTTGCATATTGATGATCATCATACGGTTGAGGATATTGCCATTACTTTGGGACAAGCATTATCTCAAGCTTTGGCTGATAAATTAGGCATACAGCGCTACGGTTTCTTGCTACCCATGGATGAAGCAAGTGCTGAGATCGCTTTAGATTTAAGTGGGAGATTTTGTTGTTTATTTGAGGCTGATTTTAAGCGTGATAAAGTTGGTGATCTATCGGTTGAGCTCGTTAGTCATTTCTTTTACTCACTGGCAGAGAGCTTAAAGGCAACCTTGCATATTAAACTTAAAGGGCACAATACGCATCATATGATTGAAGCGGCATTTAAAGCCTTGGGTAAAGTCTTAAAGCAAGCGGTGGCAAAGACCTCGTTAGATATGCCAAGTACCAAGGGGGTGTTATGATTGCAATTATTGATTGTTGTGGCAGTAACTTTGCCTCAATCCAATATGCGTTAGAGCGCTTGGGACAAAGTGTCGTATTAACGCATGATCATGAGGTTATTCAAGCAGCGGATTATGTGATTTTGCCAGGTGTGGGTCATGCCAAAACAGCGATGGCGGCATTAAAGTCACATCAATTAGATCAGCTGATTCCAAGACTTACACAACCTGTATTAGGTATTTGTTTAGGAATGCAGTTGATGCATGAGTTCTCAGAAGAGGGCATGGTTGAGTGTTTGAAAATCATCCCCGGTAGCGTTAAAAGGTTTCAATCAAGTGATGCCTTGATTCCACATATGGGCTGGAATCGGTTATTGATTGATGATATAGCACATAATACCAATGCCTTGTTTTCTGGTATTAATCCTGATGATTATGTCTATTATGTGCACAGCTTTTATGCTGAACCTACAGCGTTTACCATAGCGTATAACGATTATATTAATCACTTTAGTGCGGTGGTTAATAAAGATAATTTTTATGGTATGCAGTTTCATCCAGAGAAATCAGGTAAAGTGGGTGAGCAACTGTTGAAAAATTTTATTACGAAAATTGGTTAAGACTAAATATTTACCCACAAGTGATCACTGTACCCTGAGCGTAAGTCGAAGCGGTGCATTGAGCATTAGTCGAAGTGGGTATAACACTTCATAGAGGCTTCGACTGACGCTCAGCCAAAGCTTACACAATTAAAGTGGGTAGGAATATGGTCATAGCCCGAAAATCTAAAGGTTAAAAAGTTGAAAAACTAAAAAGTTTTGGATATTAGTTATTAGTAGTCTAGAATGATACTAGGTATTACCTAGTGTTATAAGGAGCATATTATGTCAACATCACTAAAAATTTCAGATGATTTAAAAGGACGGATTCAGCAGCTTGCACGATTACAAGACAGAACGCCACATTGGATTATGATGCGGGCAATTAATGAGTATGTTTTAAAAGAAGAAAAGAAAGAACAATTTAAGCAGGAAGCATTGGCTTCATGGCAGTCTTTTCAAGAAACAGGCTTACATATTACTGGAGATGAGGCCATTCGCTGGTTGCAAACTTGGGGAACTGATAGTGAGGAGCCTGCACCTAAATGTCACAAATAAAAATTACAGAAGGTGCTTTACAAGGGATTCAGCGTTGCCAATCTTTTCTTGAGTCCAGAAATACTCTGGCAAGTCAACGCGCAGCACATGAAATCGCCAAGTATATTCAATTACTTAAAGAGACGCCAGAAATTGGTAGACCATTATCTGATTATCTTCGGGAGTTGATTATTCCATTTGGTGATTCTGGCTATGCGGTTTTATACAGATATGAAGCGATGACTGATATTTGTCATGTTTTGTCATTTAAACATCAGAAAGAAGCAGGTTATTAAAAGAGGAAATAAATGAATATTATCCCAGCAATAGACTTAATCAATGGTCAGTGTGTGCGCTTACAAAAAGGTGATTTTAATGCCGTTACCCAATATACGGTTACACCTGAAAAAATGGCAGTGAATTATCAACAAAGTGGTGCTAACTATTTGCATGTTGTTGATTTGGATGGTGCAAAACAAGGTAGGCTTAATCAGCTTGATGTGATTAAACGTATTCGCAATAGTACGACGTCAATCATGCAGGTTGGTGGTGGCATTAAGGATGAAGAAACGATCGATGATTTATTATCAATCGGTGTTGATCGTGTGGTGCTAGGCAGCATTGCTGTAAAAGATTATGACCAAACGCTGCGCTTTATTAAGCGCTTTGGTGCGGATAAAATTATATTAGCACTTGATGTTAATATCGTTAATGGCACACCGATGGTTGCAACACATGGCTGGGTTAATACCAGTGATCAAAGTCTATATGATGTCATTGACTATTATCTAGCATATGATTTAGCGCACGTGCTATGTACTGACATTAGCAAAGATGGCATGTTACAAGGCACTAACACACAACTTTATCAAGAATTGGTAGCTAAATATCCAAGCATTTCCTTTCAAGCATCTGGTGGTATTGGTGCCTTGGCTGATTTGCACAATCTCAAAAAAACCAAGGTGCAGAATGTGATTGTGGGACGCGCGCTTTATGAAAATAAATTTAGCTTAAATGAGGCATTAGCATGCTGACAAAACGCATTATTCCATGCTTGGATGTATTAAATGATCAAGTGGTAAAGGGTGTAAAATTTCAGAATCATCGCATTGTCGGTGATATTGTTACGTTAGCCACGTACTATAGTGAGCAAGGTGCCGATGAGTTGGTGTTTTATGATATCTCCGCAAGTACGCGTAAACAAGCTGTCTCCCCGCAGTGGGTAACCGATATTGCCAAAGCGATTAATATCCCATTTTGTGTGGCGGGAGGTATTCGTAGTGTTGATCAAGCGCGCATTATTTTGAATGCTGGAGCGGATAAGATATCGATTAACTCGCCTGCACTAGAGCGTCCAGAGCTTATTGATGAATTAGTCGATGCTTTTGGTCAGCAATGTGTTGTCGTTGGTGTTGATAGCAATGATATCGATGGTGAATATGTTGTCTGTCAATATACCGGTGATGTTGAAAAAACGCTAAAAACCACACGTAGAACAAAAGATTGGGTAAAGGAAGTCGCTAAACGAGGTGCCGGTGAGATTGTCGTGAACTGCATGCAACAAGATGGGGTTAAAAATGGCTATGATATTGCGCATTTGGCGGTAATTTCACACATGGTTAATATCCCTGTAATCGCATCAGGGGGTGCCGGAGAAATGATGCATTTCAATGATGTATTTCAAAAAACACGGGTATCAGGTGCACTTGCTGCGAGTGTTTTTCACAGTGGTAGTATTGATATTCATGAGCTTAAAGCCTATCTCAAAACACATGATCAAACCATTAGAATGTCGAATTAAGGATAAATGTGGATAAACTTATTTTAAACAAAATTGACTGGCAGAAAATGAATCACTTGGTGCCTGTTGTTGTGCAATGTCGCACCTCTGGCAAGGTGCTGATGTTAGGATTCATGAATGAAGAGGCCTTATCACAGACGATGATTACTGGCTTTGTAACTTTTTACAGTCGCAGTAAACAAAGGCTGTGGCAAAAAGGTGAAACAAGTGGCAATGTTTTGAAGCTCATTGATATCGCTATAGATTGTGATGGAGATAGCCTTGTTGCGCTAGTTGATGCTGTGGGGCCGACATGTCACAAGGGTACCGAGAGCTGCTTTGATAAAACCTATGATCATCCATATGGCGTATTGACTCGATTGGAAAACACCATCAAACAACGCAAAAAAGATAAACCGCAAAATAGTTATGTCACGAGCCTTTTTTCTAGTGGTGTGTCGCGAATTGCGCAAAAGGTTGGTGAAGAAGGTGTTGAAACCGTAATTGCCGCAATGAAGAATGATATAGACGAGCTTAAAAATGAAAGTGCTGATTTGATCTTTCATTTGCTCGTATTGCTAAGAGAAAAAGAGTTATCTCTGCAGGATGTGATTAATGTTTTACAATTAAGAGAAAATAAGCATTGATTTAAGGTTTATGAGATGAAGTTAATGGATTACAAGCGTATTGATAGCTTTAAAAAACTTAAGATATATCGAATTTTATTGCCATTTAGATTTAATAGTAAGCTACTCAAAGCTATTTTTGCTCTATGGATGTTAGGTATATTAGGACTCATACTGAGTATTTTTATAAATAACGTATGGATGAAAGTGATTTTATTAATGGGTTTTATGGCTTTAACTGTAATATATATACTCTATCTGGATAGAGCTATTATTCGCTACTACAATTTAAATGGTGCTATGCTATTACTCTATAAAAGAGAAAAGCTATACTGGCGTAGCACAAAATATTTTATGTTTTATGAGAAGTGCCCTGATTTACTAGATAACCCAGAATATTTAGTCGAACTTGCTAATAGAATTACAAAGGAAGCAGAGTATAAAAGGCTTCAAATACTGCAACATCCAGTTCTTTCAGTTGTGGCTGCTATATTTTTTGTGGCCTTAGGAGCCTTTTTTGATAAATTACCTCGTAATATGATGTTACAAGCTCTGATTGTTCTAACGATATTTTTGTACTTTTTGTGGCTATGGGTAGGTTCATTTAGAACTGAAGAAGCAAAACTCAACGATTTCAAACTTATATTACTTTGGGGTGAACAAAATGCTGAAGAGCTAAAAGAACTTTTCGGAAAAATGGAGAAGATAAACAAGAAAAGCAAGAAAAACTAAAAAAACAAAACCATTAAGTTTGAGTTAAGTTTAAACGCCTACACTACCAAACAGCTGGTCGAAGATGTTTTTCCTCTCCTCAACTGTTTTCATATTTCGATCAGCAATATTGACACCATTTCTAAACCATTCCCTGATTATTCGTTTGCCCATATGTTTTGTATTTTTGCGTTTATGATGATGATTCCCTATGGCAAAGTGCTTTTGCCCAAAGATAGCTAAAGACCCCGATATAAACGCCACCCAACACATCACTTAGATAATGCTCTGAGCTTAAAATTCGGCTAATGGTGATAATAAGTGCGATGATGATGCATAGCACCGTAAATTTCTTATTTTGTACTAAATAAGCTAACCCGAGTAATCCTGCAAATCCAAGCGTGGCATGCCCCGATGGGAAACTATTAAATAAGCGCTTGTGTGATAACCAGTGAAAGCCATATAAACCCTCTTGTAAGAATAGCTCAGGGCGATAGCGTGCCAGCGTCACTTTTAGCACTGTTGCCGCAGCAATAGAGATAAACAAACTCATGGTCCATACCAATAAACGTGGATTGAGTTTGCCACGTGTTTTTTGCCATATACAGATAATCACAAGAATGATGAAAAGAACAAACCAGTTATTAGGATCAAAAATAAAAGAGAGAATATTTGAGAGCTTAATTAAAATATTATGTTGCAGTTGTTCACTAATTGATGTCACGAGTAAACGATCAAAATAGATATAGCTTATTGCGCATATGACAAACGTGATAATGCCATAGATTAGGGTGGTTTTAATCAATTTTTTGAAGTTATTGGTCATGTTGAATTAATTCCTTATGAAGCTATTTAACCCCAAGTTCAATCAAGCGTTCATCCAAGAAGATATCAGCCGTTTTATATTTTTCAGATAAATAAACATCGGCTTTGGCATGCATAAAACAAGGTGTTGACATGCGATCAACGCCTTGTGCCTCACCTTCAGGTTTAACCACGCGATGCTTGGTAGCAATGTATTCAAAGTTGGTCATCTCTTGCAGCATATCACCAATGTTGATGATGATAGATTGCGGTTTACAAGGCACTTCATACCATTTATCTTCTTTATGTGAGTACACTTCTAAGCCAGGTGAAGAGGCAACGGGTAAAAGGGTGATTAAATTGATATCCTCATGCGCTGCAGCACGGATGGCGCCTGGTTCCTCATCACCCTTGATCGCAGGGTAATGCAATACGCGAAACAACGTGCGATCAAATGACAAAGCCTCGACTAATGGCATATGCAGTTTCTTGGAAGTCTCTGGATCCATATGATCATCGATCCATTGCAGTAATGTTTTACCCAATTTAAAAAGTTTATCAAAAAGCTCACGTGCTTTGTTAGAGACTTCTTTAGGATAGCGACCATTTGGAAAGTATAAATGGAAATAGTGTTTGATATCACGAGCGGTCTCTCCCTTGGCTGTTTCTGAGATATCCATCGGAAAGTAGCCATCCTGGGTTCTCTTATCGTAATAGTAATTATGTGCGGCTTTTGAGTTAATAAACTCACGCCACTCACTATAAACATCTTCGATAAGTTGCCAGTCGATAGGGTGTATTTCCAATACCCCAAAGCCTGTTTGTTTCAACGAGTCGGTAAAGCGCTTTGGCGCATTATCTGCGTAGTAATCAACACTTAAAATTTCCATTAAAAATACCTGCTTTATTGATTTAATATGACGTTGGCATGCTAGATTGCAATGCGAAGTCTGTCAAGGAGAGAAGCCGTTATACTTGGCAGGTGTCAATAAGTTTTGATCAAATGTCAATTTCTTTTAGGTTTTTTAGAAAAAATTTGATAGAATGCTGCAAAATTTCGACATCTGTATTTATCAAATCGTGCTGATTGATGCCTGAACTGATCAGGTAATCAAAAGGTATTGAGATGTAAGATATATAAACAAAAGGGTATATAAAACGATGGCATTAGAACATTTGCTGCATCCGACAACAGTGAATAATCTCGAGAAAAATGATAAAGAAGCAAAGATTATTTTGGAGCCTTTAGAGCGTGGTTTTGGATACACGCTTGGATTCTCATTAAAGCAGATTTTAGCTAATGCATTGGCAGGAGCTGCATTAACACGTGTTAAGTTCAATGATGGTGATGATCTATCGGTTAAACTGCCAACGGCTGAAACAATTGAAGAGATTTTACTTAATTTGCAAGCAATTGAGTTTAAGCTTTCACCTGAGCATAAATCAGCTGAGATTGCGATTAAACTTTCAGGTAAGGCAAAAGATATTTATGCAGCAGATTTAACGGTTTCTGAAGGCTTAGAGATCTTGAATCCTGATGTTTATATTTGCCAATATGAAGGTAAAGAAAAACTATCAATCGACGGGCAAATTAATTTAGGTGTCGGTTATGTTGCTGCAGAGCAAGCGTTTGCTGATGGCTGGTTTATGTTAGATGCGTCTTATTCACCGATTGTAAGTTGCACATATAATGTTGAAAATGCGCGTGTTGCTCAAAAAACTGACTTAGATAAATTAATTCTTGAGATTAAAACAGATGGTAGTTTAACACCGTCTGAGGCATTGAGTTTGGCAGCACAAAAAATTCAAACGCAAATGTCAAATATCGTCGATGAAGCAGAGTTAGCAGAGCGTCTGTATGTTGAAGAAGAACCGCAAATTGATCCATTCTTATTGAAAACAGTTGAAGAGTTGGATTTAACGGTGCGTTCAGCAAATTGCTTAAAATCAGAGAATATTCGTTATATTGGTGAATTAGTACAGCGCACCGAGTCTGAACTGATGAAAACACCTAACTTTGGACGCAAATCGTTAAATGAAATCAAAGAAAAGCTTTCTTCTTATGGTTACTCATTAGGCACCATCGTTGATGATTGGCCAAAAGAGTTGATCTAAAACAAACATTGGCTGAGCGTTAGTCGAAGCCATATATTCCTTTTGTCTAATATCTTCCCTTCGACTTTGCTCAGGGTACGATAGGCGTTTTCTGAGCATTAGTCGAAGCCTAAATTCATTTAATTTTATTTTTTTATATCGTTAGCTGTGGTAATTTAAAGACACCTTAAATCTAAAAAATCACCACATGTCGTCATTAGTTCAACCCAATCTTTTCTCACGTAAGCTTTTTAAGGGCTGGTTCTTTTTCTCATTAGCGGGTATTTTCTTTTTATATGAGTTTTTTTGCCGTGCTTCATTTGGCTCGATGAATACTGTTTTTGCTCATGACCTTAATTTAGATGCATTAACGGTGAGTAGTATTTCATCAGCGTATTTTTTGGCATATTCTTTAATGCAACTGCCGGTAGGAATACTGATTGATCATTTTGGCGTGCGCAAGGTTGGTACTTTTGCCATTATTGTTACCGCGCTTGGTGCTTTGCTATTTAGCTTTGCAACCACAGCAGCTGTCGCTTGGATTGGGCGTTTTGCCATAGGCTTGGGATCTGCATTTGCTTTTGCGATGATGTTTAAGATCATTCTCGATTGGTTTCCGCATCAGCATTTAGGTGTTATGGGTGGTATGACGCAAATACTTGGAATGATTGGTCCTATTCTAGCGGGTGCCCCTTTTGTACTAATGCTTGTTGTGACCGATAATGACTGGCGATTAATCTTCCATGGTGTATTTGTTGCCGGATGTGTTTTGGCGTTGTTTTTCTTTTTATTTGTTAGAGATAAATCTAAACGTCAAGTAGATAAGATAGAATTAAATAACAAGAGTACATTAACAGTTAAACAAAAACTTGTGATGTTAATCAAAATAAAGCAGGTGTGGTTAATCGCGATCTTTGCTTTTTTTGTTTATCCGGCGGTTGAAGTCATTGGTTCAATGAGTGGTGTTGGTTATTTGGAGCATTATTTTAGCCAAACGATATCCGCAAGTACAGTATCATTCGTCTGGCTTGGGCTAGGTCTAGGTAGTCCACTCGTTGGACTATTATCAGATAGATTAGGTAGGCGCAAATACGTGCTTTTAGGCTGCGCTGTATTTGGTGTCGTTATTAGTTTGCTACTTAATTGGCTAGCGATTGATAGCTATGTGATATTTTCAATTTTAATGTTTTTGCTTGGGGTTGCAGCAGGTGCGCAAACCTTATCTTTTGCCATTATGATTGAGAATGTTCCCGCCTCATTAACGGCAACTGCTGTGGGGTTTAATAATATGTTTGTGTTATTAGGTGCTTGGGCTGCGCAGAACGTCACCGGTATTGTGTTAAATCAATTTTCTAAGGGTGGCGAGAATATCAGTGTTCATGGTTATCAAGTCGCACTTACTATTGGTTGCACTGTGTTTTTTGCCATTGCGTTTGTTATTGGATTATTAACAATTAAAGAGACGTATTGCAAACGTTTGCCGACTTTGCAGGAATAAAGCTTAAGATCACGGCAATAATTAGCCCAATTAAGATAGGCAATAGTGCCGTTTGAAATCCGCCTAAGGTGTTAGCGTTACACTGATAAGCTGATTGATACCAGCTTAAAATCCAACCGATTAAAGGTTGCAGTATCGGACCACCTAGTCCAATAATGACCATGTTTGTAAAGCCCATTGCCATACCTTGAGCATCAGGATGAGATAGTTTCTCAATCGAGGCAAAGGGTAGAATATAAGCACCAGAACCAAAGCCAAGTAGAAAAAGCAAAATATTGCCAAGATAAAAAGGAATTGCGATATATAAAAGGATGATAAAGCTAATCAGTGCGAGCACGCTAAATAGTTGCATAACATGAATACAGCGAATTTTATTAGCAAGCCAACCACTGGATGCAGCTCCTAATGCTGCCCCAATAAAAATCAGTGCCGTAGCATGTGATGCATGACTGCTTTGTTCAGGATAAAGCACTTGGATAAAGCCAATACTCCAAAGAGAAGCGAAGGCGCTGATAATGGTAAAAATTAAACCACCAAATAAGCTATAACGCCATACGTCACTATTCTTCAATAATGCCACAAAATGCTTTAAGGTATGTGTTTGACAGTTGTCTTGTTTTTGTGATTTACAGTATTCATGCGCATTTCCTTTAACGAAAATTAAAATCAAGGCAGCAAGCACTAAACCAATAACAGCGCAGATAATCATCGCGGTGCGCCAACCATAACCATTTATCGCATGTTCTAGAAAGTAATCGCCAGCAGCACCGCCTAGCATGCCCATCATTTCAATCAGACCTGCGACAATAGTGAATCTCTTGGGAAACCAGCGTGCAGCAAGATACATCGCACATGCAACGCCTGGCGCACTTGCAATACCCATGATAATCCGCGAGATATTCGCAGTGGCAAAGCCTTCAGAAAAAGCAAAACCTAATGTGCTTAGACCTAAGATAAGTGCGCCAATAAATAAGGTTTTCTTAGGTCCAATTTTATCAATGATAAAACCAGAGGGGATTTGCAAAAGAATATAAGGGTAAAAAAAAGCAGAAGATAAAAAGCCGATCTCAGTGAGGTTAATGCATAAATCACGCATTAATGTTGGCACCATTAAACTGGTTGAGCCTTGCAGCAGGAATTGATAGAGCACAAAAAAGCCGCCAAGAAAGCAAATCCAAGCGGCAAGTATATTTCGTTGTCTGATCATAAGTTTATCGCTAGCGCATTTTTTTCATTTTTTTAATGTGCCTTTTATACTGAAAAACAGATCAAATGTCGAAGAGTGTTTTAAGTTTTCATTAAATGTTGTTGCTTACACGAGATTCTTATTAACCAGTTCGGCAAGTTGATAGGTGATTACATAATAAGCTTGCTCGTCAGTGATATGGAACTGCGGATCTTGCATATTGTTATTAATGTTTTGTGAAAGCATCGTTGATAAGGTAACCATTAAGCGTGCAAACACGTTATTGTCCTGAGTGTCTTTAATGTTATTGTAATCTGATGCTAATGGAATATTTTTTTGACCTTCGGCTGTTGAGATTAAAAGAAAGTTCAGCGCATTTTTAGTGTCATTAAAGCCAGATTTCTGCAGAGCATTGTGTACCATATCTTTTACTTGATCAGGAATTAATTTAATCTCAATGGTCTTGCCCAAAAACTTAAAGCTGTAGCTTAAATTTAGGAAATCATTAATAGCAATATCAATATCGTTAGTTGCTTCAGATAGCTTTTGAACTTTTGCGTTACTTTGTACGTTCTGCAAAGCAGAAACAACCATGTTTTTATTGATAGAATAAACTGCTTCAACTGCCATATCACGAGCTTGATAATAGCTATTAAAGGCATCTGTTGGAATGCTATAAGCTAGAGTGTTTAGCTTGACATAAAAGTCTTTGGTTTCATCAATGCTTTTGCCTTTTTGCAAAACATTAACGCCGTTAACAGTCAGGTAATTTAATAAGTAATTAAACTCATAGGCTTTGTGCTCTCCTGATTCACCATTTAGGAAGGTAACGCGATGGTCCCAAGCTGCCTGTAGCTCAGTGTATGCTTGTGTTAGCGCCTGATCCATCTTGTCAAGCATCGGATAATTATTAACAACTGCTTTTAACGCGTTGGTAAAACCAGCAAGATTATCTGACATGTTATATAGATCTTGAGATGTGTTAAAAGCATTATATTGTGGTGCTGTTATTGAAACTAAATTGGCAGTATTGACAACGGCAGCAATATAGTTGTTTGCTTTGGCATTTTGCACTAATTTTTTAAGTTGTTGAATGTTTTCAGTACCTTCTTGATCTGAAAAGCTTACATCGTTGACGTGTGTAACTGCTTTCGCAACATCATTAGATATTACATTTTTTGTTGCAAAAGCTGTTGTTGATAACATAAAGCTGCTAGCAATTATTAAACTTAATTTTTTCATTTTCTTCTCCGTGTGTTTGTGTTGCGGGGAGAAATTTACTGTTTTTTGATCAGTTATGGAAATTAGTATTCCTAATAGGGGTATTAGTTTTTTAAATAACTAGGACTTTTGCGCTAAAATCCTGTGCGTATTTAAGCTTTGCATGTGTATAATGCATTTACCTTTTTCCAAGTAAAGTAGTCATGAAATTTAATAAAATCACTGCATGTACACTTGCAATTTTAAGTATCAGTACCTTGGCAGGGTGCGCGTCAACCAGTAATTTCTTTCGTAACCGTGATTTTGATTATGCGCGTCAACCCGTTGAACAAAACAAGCCATTGGAAGTACCAAAATCAGTTTCAACGGATCCTAATATTCACCCAGCACTTGTAATTCCTGAAGGGCAAACAAGCTTTACTAAGAATCAATTATCTCAGGCGCAAAATGCGATGTTACCACCTAATTTCGCATCGAATTATGATGTGAGTACGGTTGAGCAAAAGCAGCTTTATGTTGTTACAACGAAATTAAACTATGATAAAGATAATCAAGCTAAATTAGTTATTTATGAACCACACGCGGTGACATGGATGATTGTGGAATCGGCATTAAAAGATAAACTGCCGAATGTGACACTTGAAAAAGCAGACAAAGATAATAATCGCTTTGTGGTTAAAGACAAAGCTTCTGGCGAGTTTTACTATGTGTTTATCGCGCAGGTTAAAAATGAATTTAGACGCGCTGAGTTATCCTTGTTTAATATGGATGAAAAACCTGCGGTCACTAAGGAAGCAAGTAGCATTGTTGAGCAAATCCAAAAATCAATAGAAGGTCAAAAAGTCACTGAAGAAACTTTAGTCAATGCACAGTTTGGTTTTATCAATAGTGAGAATGGCTTAAAGTTCCAGCTTTATACCAAGGATGAAGTTGTCTCTATTGTCTTTGTTGGTGATGAAGCGCTAGCAAGAAAGACCTTGGAGAGTGCATTAAAAGCAGCAGGCTATAAATACGTTGCCTATGATGCTAAGGAGCAGACGATTCTATTTGAAGATAACAAAGATCAAAGCTACTTATTGTATTTGTATCCATATACACAAAATGGCTCGATATTTAGTGATATGAGTAATTGGCGTAACTTCTTCAGAGAAGAGCAAAAACAATTAAGAGTTTCATTGTTTGATACCAAACAAGTATTAATTCCAGTGGATAAGGCAAAGCCGATTTTATCTGCGATTGCATCACATATCCCACTTAAATAACTAGAAAGTAATAAAAGGATAATGAAAATGGTTAAAGAATTAATATACCAAGGAAAAGCTAAGTCCGTTTATCAGAGTGATGATGCCGATTATGTTATTATTGAATATCGTGATGATGCCACAGCATTTAATGGTGTTAAAAAAGAAGCGCTGAAAGATAAAGGGCGTGTTAACAATCTTTTTAATGCTTATATTATGCAAAAGCTTGAACAAGAGGGAGTGAAAACGCATTTTGTTAAAACGTTAAATAATAATGAAAGTTTGATGAAACGCCTTGAAATGATCCCTGTTGAGTGTGTGGTGCGCAATTATGCAGCAGGTGGGATTTGTAAACGCTTAGGTCTTGAAAAAGGCATGAAGTTTGATAAACCGGTGTTTGAATTCTTTTTAAAGGATGATGCGTTGGGTGATCCAATGATTAATACATCGCATATTTTAAGCTTTAACTGGGCAACTGCATCAGAAATTAAGTTTATGCGCGAAGCCACTTTCAAAGTCAATGATATTTTATCTAGCGTTTTTGATGAAGCTGGATTGTTATTGGTTGACTATAAGCTAGAGTTTGGACGTTTTAAAAATGAGATCCTATTGGGGGATGAGTTTAGTCCAGATGGTTGTAGATTGTGGGATAAAGAAACAAAAGAAGTGTTTGATAAAGATCGTTTTCGCCAAGATCTCGGTGATGTGATTGGTCACTATAAAACGGTTGCTAAACGTATTGGCTTGGTTTTATAAGCTTTTTCAATCATCAAATTTTTTATTTTCACGCTCATAAGAAATTTCAACTAACTTGTCATTAACAAATTTAAGTTTGGTTTTATTCTCGATGGAAGCCGTGGCTTCAGGTGTTTTATAATATAGCGATGTGCTGTTATGTTTCTTAGAGCTTCTGGTAGAACTAGCCTCACCACAGGCTTTAGTGACTTCAGCTTGAGTCTGCCCTAAGTTCAATACGCTCCCATTACAGTTTAATTGAATGGTTGGCGTGGATGTGGGTGCTTTGCTGTCTGTGGCAGCGTAAGTGCTGGTGCCAATAAAGAGCAAGCTCGCTGGAATAAGTAACAAAAAAGACGATTTCTTCATAAGTATTCTCCTTAGTTGATAAATTATGCGAGGCACTCTTAAGCGTAGAATATCATTTTAATTCGTCAAGATTTTATTGTAAGGAAGTCCCAATATTGAGCATTGTTGATATGCATAATCAGTAATCAGCTGACCAAAAAATTGCAAGCGCCAACCACTATTTAGTTTATTGCTACCCATGTGTTGAGGGTTAATAAGCTTTTGATAGAGAAAGTGCTTGAGCTCCTGCTTTGATGAAACTAATGCTATTGGCAATTGCTGTTTCTCAGCGATTTCAGCTAGGTATTCAAAGCACAGCAGTAAGAGCTCTTTGTTGATTTTAATTCGTGTGCGCTCAATCAAACTCATATCATATTGAGTGTTTGCTACATGTAATAGCTGGATAAGCTCAGCGCCAAAACGCTGTACTTTCTTATGCGACAGAATATGTTTTTCGGCAATAGTTTGCAGATCTTGAGGGTTTAACTTAGCCAGGTTGACGAGCTCTTGATCTGAAAGTACATAACGCGTTACCCAATTCCTACTTTGTGCATACGCTTCGCGCCAAATTGATAATTGGATTAAATGCGTGCGAGCAGATGCACTTAGGCGTGCAAGATGATGCTTGAATTTTAAGGGAGCATCTTGTGTGTTATTAAAATGCATCTTTTGGATAAATTGCATCTCTTCTTCAAAAGCCTTCGACCATGGTGTTTGTTTAAGCTTATCTGTTAGTAATTTTTGACATTGAATTAAGGAGATAACATCAGATGTGGCATAGGCTATTTGCGCGCTAGATAAAGGGCGCTTACGCCAGTCAGACATCTTCTCATCTTTATTTAAATCATCAAACCCTAAATGATTTAGCGTGTTACTAAGTGACAATTGATGATCATGTCCCAGAAATGCCATAGCAATTTGCGTATCGAATATGCTATTAAACTCACAATCTAAGTAATGTCTCAAAATTTTGATATCATTCTCGGCTGCATGCATGATTTTAAGTGTGTGCTTACTTGTAAAGAGTGGGTTAAGTAGTTGTAAGTTAATTTCAGCTGATAAAGCATCAATCAAATAGATATGATCGGTTGTTGCGATTTGGATAAGGCATAACTCAGGATAATAGGTATTACGCCAATAAAATTCAGTATCTAGTGCTATTATTGATTCTGCCATCAATAGCGGCATAATGTGTTGTAAATCATTGCTATTTGTAATCATTGAGGGTGACTGTCATCTTACAAATGCTTTATCTTACAAACAAAAGTTAGAAATACAAGTAAAATAAGCTCAAATTGCTACAGCAACATTGGAAGTTTTACGCTATACTATGGTCAAAATCTCACAAGTGAGTATGCGTATTGATCAGTGTGGTCTTTGAGCTTTTGACGCAAAACGTTTAAGCTAAAGCATAAAGTAGATAGGCGTATTTCCTTAGGAGGTGACCTAAAACATGGGAGCAAGGTAATGATAAGAGTGCTTTTGGTTGATGATCATGATTTGGTAAGATTAGGGATTAAGAAGCTGTTAAGTGATGTCAATAATATTGAGATTGTTGGTGAAGCAGCCAGTGGTGAGGAAGCGATTACGCTAACTTCTAAACTGTTACCTGATGTCATTTTGATGGATGTTAAAATGCCTGGTATGGGTGGCTTGGAGGCGACCAAACGCATTGCCAAGACTTATCCGCAGATTAAAATTTTGGTTGTGACTGTTTATGGTGAGGAGCCTTATCCAACACGTGTATTACAAGCAGGCGCTTCTGGCTATATGACTAAAGGGGTTAGCATTGATGAGATGATTCAAGCGATCAAAACAGTGTATGCCGGAAGACGTTATTTGTCACCTGAGGTTGCCCAGCAACTTGCTTTAAAGCACTTAACGCATGATGATGAGTCACCGTTTGATGTATTATCAGAGCGGGAAATGCAAGTGTTAATCATGATCACAAGCGGTCAGAAGGTCAATGAAGTGGCAGATCAGCTGTGTTTAAGTCCAAAGACGGTTAATAGTTATCGCTATCGCTTGTTTGAGAAACTAGGTATCGATAGTGACGTTGAATTAACGCATATGGCGATTAGACATAAACTGATTGATGTTGAGAGCAACAAAGAATAGTACTTTTTAGTTTATTCCTATCTATAAAAAACTATGTTTCACTCAGACGGCTCTGAAAATGCCAAGCAAGCATTTGATTTAGATTCCTTTTTAAAGCATTTAACAACGCATCCAGGCGTTTATCGTATGTATGATAAAGCGCATACGATTTTATATATTGGTAAAGCTAAAAATCTCTATAAGCGTGTTAATAGTTACTTTAAAAAGGGCGCTAAAGATATCAAAACACAGACGTTAGTTGAACAAGTCGTGTTTATTGATGTCACGGTGACACCCAGTGATTATGATGCTTTCTTGTTAGAGAGTGCGCTAATTAAGAAACATAAGCCTAAATATAATATTCTATTCAAAGATGATAAAAGTTATCCTTATTTGCATTTAAGCGATCATGTGTTTCCAAGGTTGTCTGGTTTTCGCGGTAAGCCGCGCAAGGCAGGACAATTTTTTGGTCCCTTTGTCTCATTATCATCAATGAAAGAAACATTGATTATACTGCAAAAGCTTTTTCCCATTAGGCAATGTGAGGATAGTTATTTTAATCATCGCTCACGCCCTTGTTTGCAATACCAGATTAAGCGTTGCAGTGGTCCTTGTGTAAATAAAATCAGTATTGAAGACTATAAAATGCAAGTTGATCTTCTGGCGAAATTTATGAATGGTAAGCTCACTTCAGTATTGGAAGAAATTTCACAGAAAATGCAAGATGCTGCGAATGAAGAAAAATTTGAGCTTGCCGCGCAGTTACGTGATCAATTGGCACTACTGACCAAGCTACAACAGCAACAATTTCTCGATAAAGTCAATAATAAGCGTTTGCACGTACTGGGTGTTTTACAGGAAGTCGATAAGGTGTGTATTACATTGGTTAGTATTGAACAGGGTAAAGTGGCAGATGATAAACATTGGTTTATTAGTCAAAATGGCAGTACGTTGACGGATATTTTAGAGGCTTTTTTATCACATTATTATTTGGCAGAACCGCGAACAATTTGGCCTGAAGAAGTTATTTTGCCGAAGGAAGTTAAGGTATCAGGGTCGCTACTTATAAGTATTGCACAAAAGGCTGAGCGACAAATTAAATGGATTACAGAGGCGATTGCTGATAATGCCAAATGGCAGAAGCTTGCTTTAATGAACGCACGTCAAAAATTACAAATGAATTTGCAATCTAAGCAGCAATTTATCAAACGGTTTGAAGCTTTAGCAAAGTGGCTTAATATCCCTGAGATTAAACGTATTGAATGCTTTGATATTAGTCATCACCAAGGTGAGGCAACGGTGGCTTCATGTGTTGTCTTTGACCAAAGTGGCGCATTAAAATCTGCACACCGACGTTATAATATTGAGGGTGTTACGCCAGGGGATGATTATGCAGCCATTGCGCAAGCGGTCACAAGACGCGTTGAATCAGGGATAGAGGCAAATAATCTGCCAGATGTTATGATTATCGATGGCGGTAAGGGACAGATCAAAAAGGCTGAAGATGTACTGAGGCAATATAATCAGCAGCATAATATTAAACTCTTGAGTCTTGGCAAGGGGATTGAGCGAATCAGTGGTAAAGAGGATATTTTTCAAGGTTTTAATGATGAAGTGTATCATTTGCCAGAGCATGATTTAGCCTTTTTGTTATTAAGACAAATTCGTGATGCAGCACATGACTTTGCCATCAAAGCGCAGCGTAAAAAACTAGCAAAACGCCAAACTGAATCCGTACTTGAGTCAATTGAAGGGGTGGGTAGTAAACGCCGACAAGCGCTTTTGAGGCACTTTGGTGGTTGGCAAGAGTTATCACGCGCTTCAATTGATGAGATTGCAAAGGTCAAAGGCATTAGCTCTAAGCTTGCTGATCATATATGGCATGCGTTTCGTTAATTATGCTTTGATATATTCATCGGCCTTCGTTAGCCAGCGTCCTATAATTTGCTCAATAGTTTGAGGGTAGTTCTGTATAAGCGTATCCGCGATAGTAGCAACTTCATCAAATAGATTTTGGTGTTGACTTAAATCTGCGACTTTAAACTGGATATCACCGGTTTGGTTTTTACCAAAAATATCTCCAGGGCCTCTCAGTTTAAGATCTTCCTCAGCAATGATAAAACCATCTTGGGTTTGGCGCATAAGCTCTAAACGCTTCTTAGCGGTGAGTGATAAGGGGGATTGATAAAGCAAAATACAGTTACTTTCCTTGTGCCCACGTCCAACGCGACCACGTAACTGATGCAGTTGAGACAAACCCAAACGCTCAGCATTATCGATAATCATAATATTGGCATTAGGCACATCAACACCAACCTCAATCACGGTGGTCGCAACTAAGATATCTAGCTCATGCGCTTTAAATTGCTGCATAATGAGTGCTTTTTCCTTAGCCTTCATCTTGCCGTGAATAAGACCAATGCGTGCGCTTGGCAACATTTCTTTGATGGTTTCAAAGAGTGATTCAGCATCTTGCAGTGTCACTAACACTTCGGATGATTCAATAAGTGGACAAACCCAATAGGCTTGCCCATCGGCATTGATATGTGCTTCAAGTTTATTGATTAGTGTTTGCTTTTTATTTTGATTTAACACACTGGTGGTGATTGGTTTGCGATTAGGTGGCAGCTCATCAATGATCGATAGATCAAGATCACCATATACGGTCATTGCCAATGTGCGTGGAATAGGGGTTGCCGTCATTACAATTTGATGGGGCTGCCAATTGTTACTTCTTGATTTATCGATTAATGCCAAACGTTGTTCAACACCAAAACGATGTTGCTCATCAATAATCACTAATCCAAGATTAGGATAATCAATGCTTTGCTGAAACACTGCATGCGTGCCAACAATAACGCAATTATGCTGTGTCTGTATTATCTTAAGTGCGTTCTTACGCTCTTTTGCAGTTAATTTTTGAGCGATAAAGACAACAGGAATATCAAAAGGACTAAGCCAGTTACTTAGATTATGATAATGTTGCTCTGCCAAAATCTCTGTGGGTGTCATCATCACTGATTGTAGGTGATTAGCAGCAGATTGAATCAAACAAGCGCTGGCAACAATGGTTTTACCTGAACCGACATCACCTTGCACAAGGCGTGAGCATGGTTTGGTTTTGGTCAAATCAGCAAAAATCTCAGCAATAACACGCTCTTGGGCTTTGGTTGGAGCAAAAGGCAACTGACTGATAAACTTATCAAGTAATTTAGGTTTGATTTTTATCTTTGCAAACGGTGCTGATTGATTGGTTAGGCGCACTTTTTTCGCATTAAGGTTATGTGCCAGCATTTCCTCAATCGCTAAGCGATAACGAGCGTGCGTGACGCGCTTAATGGACTGCTCAAAGTCACTGTTTTGTGGGAAATGAATATCCATTAAAGCGCTATTAATATCCATAAATCCATGAACTTGCAAGATCGCAGTAGGCAGCAGTTCTTTAAAAGATATCGATGATTTAATCTGCTTTATTAGTTTATGGATAACTGTCGAGCTTATACCTTCAATTGTTGGATAAATCGCAGTAATTTCCCCGCTTAAAGTTTCATTTTGATCATTGATAATTTGCCACTCAGGGTGAATGACTTCAATGCCGTGATGGGTATGGTTAATCTCACCAAAGCAGCGAATAATTTTACCCTTTTGCAGTAGCTTAGTTTGATTGGGGTAAAACTTAAATAAATGCATTTTACACATGCCGGTGTCATCAGAGAAATAGCAATTAAGATGCTTTTTGCCAAAGTTGTTGATATTCACTTGGCGAATAACACCTGATATTTGCTGCTTTTGCCCTGAAACAGTCTGTCCAATCGGTGTAATGGTGCGTCGATCTTGATAGTCTTTGGGTAAATGAAGTAACAAATCCCACAGCGTGTGAATGTTGGCTTTATTAAGCTTTGCTAATGTCGATTTACCAATGCCTTTTAAGCTTGAGAGATCTTCGGACATGCATTTACCTAAAGAACGAACCGAGTTTATTGTTTAAGGCATTTGTAAGTGCCTTTTCAATAATGGGCTGTAGGTTTTTTTGCAGTTGAGCTTGATTAATCGCGGCAGTAAATTGCTTGTCTTGATAGTTTAGACTATATGGGATAGTCAGGCTTGGGGTGCCTTTGATATGAATCGAAAGTGGGTAGTTTAACTCGTGTGTGCTTAAGTTTATTTGTCCAGAGCCTGTGACCCTAAACTCTGGGGCTTGCCAATTGATCGAAGTTGTCTTAAGTTGGTTATTGTCAATATGACTTTGAATGCTAAGTTGTTTTAATTGTGTGCTTTTGTTTGGATCAGCAACAAGTTTATCCTTAGCAAGAAGCGGTAGTAGTTGAGATTTCAATGTTTGAAAGGCGCTACCAATACCATCGCCTTGATCAACAGCGCTTAATAGATTGTGTGTTGAAGAAGCAATCGCATTAAGATCAATACCGATAAGATTAGCACTTTGAGCATTGATGCTAATGTCAGCTTTTGCTACTGAGTCATTGTGTGAAAGTGCAAAGTTAAGTGCAAACGAATCTAAGTTGACTTTGAAACCGTTAAGATTAACTATTTGTGTTAATGCAAGATAGGGTGCAGTGAATTGTCCTTTAAATGAAAGCTTAGGTTTGAGTACGATTTGACTGATATTACCTATGAGTAGCTGATCTTTGATTTTCAAGCGAATATTATCAATATTGTTGAGCATATTATTATTGTTCAGATAAATACTGGGCACTTTAAGGCAAACGGGCAAGTTATTAAGTATCGTTTGTATGCTTAAATCCGTAATTTCAGTGCTGTTAGTGTGTGGGGTTAAAGTTAATTGAATATTTAGCTGCTTGACATCGTTGGTTAACTCAGTGCTCACGCTATAGCGTTGATGTTTTTCAATGATATTCAAAAGAGATGCTTTAAACTGTTGATGTGCAGCACTAATTTCACCGTTTTGTAGCGTTAAAGACTCAAAAGGATTGCTCGGGTGGATAAAAAAATCAAGTGGGTTGATTTTAATCGTTGCATCTTGCCAATGGCTTGTGAAGGTGCCATTTTGTGCGTTAATAGTGACCTCTTTAGCATTAAGCTGCATTGATTTTAGCGAGAAATCCAGCGATCCATTAAGCACAATGTGGATATTGGGGTCATTGTTTATTTTGCTGTTGATCCAAGCTTTATAATCATTAGGGTTGAAAATAAATATCAACCAGATAAACATTAAAATAATCAACAGTGCAATAATGCCGACAATACTAAGTAAGAGTTTTTTAATCACACACATATTCCTTCGTAAAAGTAAGAGATGTCAAATTCATTGCAGAAAGACCATAATTCTATTTGGCTTCGCGCATAATGTTTTTTATTATGTTGGGAATTATTTTAACGAATATTTACATAGCGCCAAGCGGATTATGACAAAAAAATCTATAAAATTATTTACATTACTTATTCCTATGACCTTATTAGCTGGTTGTGGGCAAATGGGACCTTTGTATTTGCCAAAGGATGATACTGCGACGGTCGCAAAGCCCACCGAAACCTCTAATGCAACAAAGACAAGCGCTACAGCAGCGCAGTCGGCAGATACTAGCAATAATGATAAGCCATCGAATAAATCAGTTGATACAACAAACAATGATGATAAAGATAAGCAAAGTGCTCAAAGCAATACAACATTACCATCAACTAATGAGCAGACGACTGATGATGCAGAAGCTAAGCAGGATATACAAAACACCGAAAGTCAGCAAGATCAGCAGGGTTCAAACAGTCTGCAAAATCAAAGTGAATAAAAGATAAAAAAACAACTAAAAAAAATAAAAACAAAACAATTGGAGTGAGTAATGACAAAGAGGCTAACTGCTTTAGCTGTATTGATAGGAACACTTAATGTAACAGCAGTTTATGCAATGAGTCCTGATGACGCACAAACCATGGCACAAAAATATCGTGCCTTAGCGCAAAGCTATGAAGATTTAGCCAAACACTATCAGGCAATTGCCGATGCTGGTAGCGTTAAAATTAAGCAAAATGATACAGCACAAAACACAAAAACAGCTACTACGGCTACACAAGCGACAGATAGCGCAGCAGCAAATGCTAAAGTACCCGTTGCCAGTGCCGCAGTTCTTAGTCCTTGGAGTGATTCACTGCAAGAGCAGAAAAAACCAGTAGCTCAGTCAGTGCAAGCATCTAAATCAAGTGCAGATACTGCGGCAACATCACAGGCGCAATCTACGTCGTCACTTAGTAGTTTAAATCTGCCAGAAGGCATTGCTAATGATGATGCAGTATCACAGAAAAAGCCAAACATAGCCATTGCAGACCCTTGGAAAGGTACGAGCTTTGGGTTGGGTGGTAGCATTGTCACAGGGAACTCTGCAGCAACTAACTATAATGGTAATGCCAATATTAGTTATAACCCGATTATCCCATGGAAAAACACATTGGTGATGAGTTACTTGTATAATCGCGATGATATGCCCGATGGCAAAGGCGTTAAAACCAATAAGTTCCAAGCAACAGGAACGACTTCATGGAATTTTGATAAGAACAATGGTATTTATGGCAGGATTAACTACTTAAATGATCAGCTTGATACATACAGTTATATTTTGTCAGAATCTATCGGTTATCAGCGCCAGTTGTATAGTAATGATACGATGAGCCTTACATCATCGATCGGTCCGAGTTTAACGCAACAGAAGGTCAAGGATACCGGTGAGTTTTCCAATGCACTCGGTGCGCAAGGTGGACTTGATTATGTGTGGAACTTTACGGATACCTCAAGCTTTAAACAAAGCATTTTAGTCAACTGGACAGCAGATGATGCAACGACTTATCAGACCAATAGCACCTTATCGACAGAGATTTATAAGAATCTTATTTTGCAATTAGGCTTCCAAATCAATGGTAGCAGTTGGGCAAGCTCCAATAAGAAACGTGTTAATACTGTGACATCAACAACGATTGCGTATTCGTTTTAATAAGTTACCCTAGAGTTGAGTGTTAATTAAGCTTCCGCTGCTTGTATGGTGGTTTTTTGAAGTAGGTCAAAATAGTATTGTTTTTGATTGTCGCTGATCCAAGATATGTCAAAAGAGTTTTTGACTAGCTGTATGATATGTTCTTTGGTTAGCTTCCCTTCTTGTTGTAGAAGTATTAGATTCTCATTGAGATAGGCATTAAAATAAGAAGGGTCATCGGAATTGATGGTAACTTTAATTCCTTGACTAAGTAGCTGAATAATTTCTTTGCTAGTCAGCGAGTTGACAACATATCTGTTTGATACAGGGCAAACCGTCAAACCAATATTTTTATTTATAAGTTCAGCACAAAGCTTGTTGCTTTCTAGTACATTAATACCATGGTCAATACGATCTGCTTGAATGTCCTCAATGGCTTGGCGAATATGCTCAATTGAGTTCTCTTGATTAACGTCACAATGAACGGTGACTTTCAATCCCATTGCTTTAGCTTTTGCAAAAACTTCTTTAAATTTAATGGGTGGATTATTTTTTTCATTAGAATCTAATCCCACTCCAATGATTTTGCTTAGATATGATTCAGCCATTTTTAAATGTTCAAAAGCAGACTCTACAGAAAGTTCACGTAAAAAGCACATAATTAAGTTTGAGTCGATAGTTAATCTGGATTTTGCAATTTCTTGTGCTTTGGTTATGCCATTGATAATTGTGCTAAAACTTATTTCTCGGCGAGTATGCGCTTGAGGGTCGAAGAATATTTCAGCATAAACAATGCCATTGGCTGATGCTTGTTCAAGATAAGCATAAGTGAGCTCATAGAAATCTAGCTCAGTCCTTAGAACATTAATGCCGGAGTAATAAATTTCTAAGAATGACGGCAAATCATGGAAATTATAGGCTGCTACCATATCCTCAGGTCTTTTATATTTCATTGAAATATTATTTCTTTGAGCAATTAAAAAGGCATGCTCTGGTTCTAGGGTTCCTTCAATATGGACGTGAAGCTCAGCTTTTGGTAGTTGTTTAATAAAATCGATCACATTAATCCTTAGTTTAGGCTATAAGATAACTTTATGGGCATTCTAGTCCAAAACTGTGCTTGTAGTAAAATGATTGTGTAATTTTGATTAAGGCTATTATCTATTATTATGATTTGGAAGTAGAGCTGGCATTCGTTGGTGTGATCTCTTGTTTGCCAGTTAACTTTAACTCATGATTATTAGATGATGATTGCGTGTCAGGTTTGTCACCGGAAGAAGCGTTATACTTTTCTAGCGTGATACTCTGCATCTGCACAATAATATTACTTGCCACTTGTGATTGTAGGCTGTTGTAAATTTGTTGCTGTTGTGAGTTATTACTTAGCTGTTGTGTTGCATTCGTTGTATACGTTTGCTGTGCAGAATTGCTTTGATCTTTGAGGATAACTTGATTTTTGTTATTCAAAATATCATAACTCACGGCATAGCTCATGATGTAGTCATTGGAAGATGCGCCACCGGTGATGCCCACTAAGTGACTGCTTTGTGCGGCAGACTTAATGTGAATAATAATATTCGCATCTTTGGCCGATGGGACAACTTCAGCGCCAGTGGATGTGATCACAGAGTTTAAGGCGTTAATAAAGCTAAAATCGCTGCCATTGTAGCTGATATATACTTTTTGCATAAACTTAGGCATGCCCTCATTCCAGCCGCGTAAGTGAAAGCCGCAGCCATAAATTAAGGTAGCAAACAATGCGATAAGTAATAATTTAAGATTAATGTTTTTAAAGCGTAAATAATGCATGATCCATTACGCTCCAATCACTAGATTCATTAATTTTTTCGGCACGTAAATCGCCTTTTTAATTGTTTTGCCTTCAAGAAATTTGCTGACCACTTCATCGGCAATAACTATGGCTTCAATCTCTTTGGCAGTAAGCTCACTAGAGACATCAATTTTGGCACGTAATTTACCATTGACTTGTACCACTAGAGTGAAGTTGTCACTAATAAGTGCTTGATCATCAATTTGCGGGAAGCCTGCATTTAAAATATCATCACCAAAGTGAAGCTCTGACCATAAGGATTGTGCAATGTGTGGGGTAAATGGCGCTAATAAACGCAGCAGAATACTCACGCCTTCAGTGATAACAGCGCTGTTCTGAGCATTTTGTAAACTATTAAAAATCTTCATGCACGCTGAAACAACCGTATTAAACTGCATCTTATCAAAATCAAAAAGCGCCTGCTTTAACACGCTATAGATTTCAAAGCGCACCTTTTTATCATCATTACTTAACTTATCAAGGCTCAATGTGTATTTTGGATCAATCTTGTCATGATTGCTATGAATATAGCTCCATATTTTCTTTAAAAATCGATGTGCTCCTTCTACACCTGAATCAGACCACTCAAGTGATTGCTCAGGAGGAGCAGCGAACATACTAAATAAACGCACGGTATCAGCACCGTACTGTTCAATCAAAGCTTGCGGGTCAACCGTGTTGCCTTTTGACTTTGACATTTTAGCACCATCTTTTAGCACCATGCCTTGTGTTAATAGGTTGGTAAATGGCTCGCTACTGGTGACAAGACCAGCATCACGCATCAATTTATGGAAAAAGCGTGCATATAACAGATGCATAATTGCATGCTCAATACCGCCAATATACTGATCGACAGGCAGCCAGTAGTTGGCTTCATCATCAAGCATTTTATCAGCTGTTGGGCAGGTGTAGCGTGCATAATACCATGAAGACTCCATAAAGGTGTCAAAGGTGTCTGTTTCACGTGTTGCTTTACTGCCACATTGTGGGCAGGTTGTTTCGTAAAACTCAGGCATTACTTTAAGTGGTGAGGTAGCACCTGTTAATGTGACATCCTGAGGTAGTTTGACAGGTAGGTTTTCTTCTTTTTCAGGGACTATGCCACAATTTTCACAATGAATCATTGGAATAGGGCAGCCCCAGTAGCGTTGGCGCGAAACACCCCAATCACGAATCCTGAAGTTGGTTGTAATCTCGCCCTTGTTGTTGGTAGTTAAATACTTGGCAATTTTGCTAAAAGCAGTATCAAAATCAAGACCATCAAATTGCCCTGAATTAATCAAAGTACCTTTTTCGGTAATCGCGCCTTTGCTAAGGTCAGTATTGCCTTCGGTGGTTTCAATGACTTGCTTTAATGGGATGTTATATTTATGTGCAAATTCCCAATCACGCTCGTCGTGCGCGGGTACCGACATCACAGCACCTGTGCCATAGCTCATTAAGACAAAGTTGGCAATCCAGACTTCAACTTTATCACCAGTAATAGGGTGTGTCGCATAAAAAGGTGTTTTAATGCCAAGCTTTTCTTGTGTGGCAAGATCGGCTTCCATGGTCGAAGTTTGCTGACACTGTTTAATAAACTTAGCAATTGCAGCATTTTCTTTTGAAGCTTGTAATGCCAGTGGATGCTCAGCAGCAATTGCCAGATAAGTCACACCCATTAAGGTATCAGGACGCGTGGTGAAAACATCAAGTTTAGTGCCATTGACATCAAATGTTATCGTTGTGCCTTCAGACTTGCCAATCCAATTAGTCTGCATGATTTTAACCGCATCAGGCCAGCCTTTTAGTTTGTCTAGATCTTGTAAAAGCTCATCGGCATAGTCCGTGATTTTAACAAACCATTGAGGGATTTCTTTTTTCTCAACAAGTGCACCTGAGCGCCAACCACGACCATCAACAACTTGTTCATTGGCAAGCACGGTTTGATCAACGGGATCCCAGTTAACTACTGAATTTTTGCGATAGACTAAGCCTTTGTTGTAAAGCTCAATAAAAAACCATTGCTCCCACTTGTAATAACTATCATCACATGTTGCAACCTCGCGATCCCAGTCATAACCAAAACCTAAAGATTGTAACTGCTTTTTCATATAAGCAATATTACTATATGTCCAATCAGCGGGTGCTTTTTGATGTTTGATAGCAGCATTTTCAGCCGGTAAACCAAAGGCATCCCAGCCCATAGGTTGCAATACATTTTTACCAAGCATGCGTTGATAGCGGCTAACGACATCACCAAGGGTATAATTACGCACGTGCCCCATATGCAGTGTACCACTTGGATAGGGCAACATCGACAAGCTATAAAACTTTTCTTTGTTAGTATCTTTAACGGCTTTAAAAGATTGATTGTCTTGCCAGAAGGCTTGGATTTGCTTTTCTAATTGGGTGAAATCATAAGTTTGTTGCATTCTATTATCCAATTGTATGTTCTAAGTAGCGGTAGAAAGTATTTACTAAATTGTCAGTATGTTAGCGAAATTTTTAAGAAACGACTAGTGTCAATAGTGTTTATCTTGCGTTACTGTTGTTAATGCTTTAACTTTTATGGCGCAATATTAATAACAGCGGATGAAACAATACGTAGTTATGAGCACGTCAGAACGCTCTTTTAAAATAAAACATTAATAAAAAACAAAGGAAACAAGATGAAAGGAAAATATATAACATTATTAGCTTCAATGTCTGTAGCTACCAGTATCGGGCTATCACAAGCAGCTACTGATCAAGCTTCAGTGAAGTCGTATAATGATCAAACAATTGCTAAAATGCATAAAGCGCAAAACCTGTACTCACCCGTTGGTTATTGGTTGCAGTATACCGATGGTGATAAACAAGCACAGTCAATTTTGCAAGTTTACAAAGGTAAAGATGGTAAGCTTGAAGGTAAGATTATTGTTCCTTTTGTTAATATTGTGGGTGACAAAGAACAAGTGCCTGATGTTTCGTGTAAAAACTGTGGTAAGGGTGATGAAAACGGTTATAAGTTTGACTATTCAAGTTATCCAAACAATCAAGTGCAAGGCTTGAAAATAATGTGGAATTTCAGCAAAGATGGTGACAAAGATGGATCAGATGGAGCGTTATATAAAAGCGGATCAATTTTGGATCCATCAAATGGCAAAGTCTATAGTTGCAAGATTCAAACACAAGAAAATGGCAAAAAGCTCTATGTGCGTGGTTATGTTGGTTTCTCATTATTTGGACGCACGCAATATTGGTATCGTATTGATGAGCAGGAAGCATTGCAATGCGCTAAAGTCTGTGGCTTAACCAAAGATGGGCATTATGCTTATGCTGACAAAACAGGAAAAATTACCAATGAGAAATTATGGCAGCAATGTTCAAAGATTACTCTAAAAGCCAATGGTTTGTGTAATTTTGGTGCTTAATTGTGAAGTTTGTGATCAAAAAACAAAAATTAGCTGTGTGCAGAATAAATAAAATTTGAAAGTGAGATCTTTTTTCAATAGAATCTCGTTTGAATTTTGGATTCTAAGGATTATGGAGTGAATACGATGAATATGAAAAAAAAGTTAAAGACCAAGTCAATTTATATGCTGCCAGCATTACTATCTGTTGGCTTACTCGCAGGCTGTGCTAGTTCAAGTAATGTTAGCTATGTAGATCCGCAGGGTGTTGATACGACATCGATTAATTTCAACTCAACAGACTTGCAAACGACAACGCAGAAAATGGTTGGTGGCATGCTAGCATCTCCAGCGATTGCACGTATTACAGCGGGTGGCAAGCAGCCGATTGTATTCTTTAGTACGATTAAAAATGAAACCGCAGAGCACATTAATACTGGTATGCTAGCGAATACTGTGTCAACTGAGATTATCAATAGTGGTAAATTCCAGTTCACTGATATGTCGCAAGTCAAGCAAATGAAAGAGCAGATGGATTATCAATCGGAATCTGGTATGGTCGATCAAGCAACGGCGACAAAGATGGGTCAACAAATCGGTGCACAATATATGATTTATGGCAGTATTGCCGATATGCAATCGATGAATAGTGACCAACAATCTTTATTCTATTTGATTACATTAAAAATGATTGATCTAAAAACAGGTATTATTGTTTGGCAAGATCAAAAACAAATTCGCAAAGTACAAAAGCGCAGCTCTTTTGGCTGGTAACCTACCAACACATAGGTCTCTATGTAAATATTAATTGCTGGATTTACGCACTTCAGAAAAAACTATAATTTTATAAACACCCCGTCAGCCTCCGGCTGCCACCCCTCTTGCAAAGAAGGGAATTAGGCAAAGGTTGATTCTGTATTCCCCTCTTTGCAAGAGGGGTGCTTAAGCTTGCGAAGCGGGGTGTTGAAATAGAAAAAGTCCGTAACTTCAGTTAATTTTACTTTCTATAGTAAATAAGGACTTTTATGAAACTAAAAGCAATTGCTGCCACTTTGTTTATGATGGCAGGTGTTCATGTATATGCCACACAGCAAAATCAAGCAACTACCGATGCACGTACACCTGACGCAAAAACACAGCAGAAGGTGGAAACAACGCCTATTGAAAGCACAATAAATCAAGTAGCCGCTAAAGATACACCTATTTCAGAGGTGGAAGATCAAGATGATCGTACTGCTCAAGAAGTTATTATGGATAAGGTGGGTGCTTATATCGCTAGTAATGGGTTGAATTTTAATAACGAAGATACGCGAGTGTATTCTGCATACGCTAAAGTGGCTAAAGGTGATAATGATAATAACGCGATGAATGCGACGACTTTGCAGCTTGCATTTCAAGAGGCGATGTTAAAAGCGCAAGCTGAACTGGTAAACAGCGTGGTTAGTAAGAACTTAACCAAAATAGTATTTGAGAGCCATCAAGATGATAGCTCAAATAAATATGACATTGATAATGACCAATTGCCCGGAGGTGGTGATGGTTTTTGGAGTACGATGAGCTCCTTGTATCATAAGTATATTGCGATAAAGAGTAATGATTTAGATAAAGAATTAGCAAAGCAAGGTGTTGATGCTGAGAAAATTGCTCAAGATCCGATGCTTAAAAAACAAGTGGCATTTCAGAAAATGTTGATTGAAGCGTATAAAAATGCTTATTTGGAAGTTGCAGGTTTGCTGCCGTTAAAGACATTTGTCGTGACTAAAGATAATCAGCAATATGTTGCAGTTATCGCGTTATATTCTGAGAAAATAAGGACTTTGGTAACAGATGTTAAATCAGGTAAAGCATCATCAATACATTATCAAAAAGGTCTGAGTATCAATGAGGTTGTCAATAAATCAGCCAATGTGCTGAAAAATGATTTTGGCATTCGTATTGTCTTTGATGAGTGCGGTGAACCGGTTATCTTATCCTATGCGCAATTTGGTTATCAACGTCGTGGCTCAGCTAACTCTCTGGATATCGCAGTGGCGCAGGCACGCGCAGTTGCTGAAGCAAATTATGCTAATTTCTTAAACTCATCAATGACGACCAGCCAGTTGACAAAATTAGGTAGAGAAAGTGCTGAGTATGTGTTTAGAAATCTCACTACTGGTAAAGAAAACATTAAATCAACAAACAACCTAATTAATATGCTTGATAGTGAAATTAAAAACACGGCAAGCACGTCATTATCCGGTGTGCAAGTGGCAAAAACGTGGCGTTATACACAAAAAGGTAACAATGATGCTGTTTATGGTGTTGTGCTTGCGTGGTCGCCAACAAGTATGCATTTAGCGCAAAGCGTTAAAGATTTTAATGCAAATGCATATAATCAAGCACAGCAAAAAGACCATGCTGATAAGACAAACGTGGCAAATAAACAAAATAAACAAAACAGTAAAGCGATTGTGAGCGAGAGTGAAGACAATCCTTATTTACATCAGTTTTAAGTGAGAATCGATAATGATTAAAAAAACGATATTAGCACTTTCATTGCTTCCTGCGGTGCTTTTTGCACAGGTGACGGAAGTGTCAAAAAATGTCACAGGCGTTGGTAAGACTTATGACAAGGCTTTAAAAAGCGCCTTAGTTCAAGCAGTATCGCAAGTCAACGGTGTCGATGTGTCATCAATTGAGCAGTCGATTAATAAAACTTTTGATGCGAATATTGATGCCAAAAGCAGTGACTATGGTGATTTAAAGGCAGATGTTAAGCTATCAAAAAGCTATGAATCGAGCATTAAAACCGCAACCAAAGGCTTAATCAATGGCTATGATGTGATTGATAGCAAAGAGGTTGATGGTGTCTGGCAGCTAACGGTTGTTGTCAAAATGAGCGAATATCAAAGTATTGATGAGCGTGAGAAGTTGAAGCTTTACTCGATTGCATTAACACCTTTTCATTTCATGCCTGGATCAATTAATGGCTTAATTGGTTTAGAGCAAGTAAAACCAATGATTCAAGAGGCATTGCAAAACCAGTTTGTCCAGTCACGCAAGTTTAATGTGGTCAGTCGCAGTGCTGAAGATTTTGGCGCATATAAGGATGAAATGGCAGTGCTGGAATCAGGGCATGCCAAGCCAGCTGAAAAAGCGCGTATTAAACAGTTAATTGGTGCTGATTTTATGGTAGTTGGTGATATTGCAAGCTTTGATTTTTATCAAACCAAAAAAGAATTTTATGGTGAGGATTTCAAAACATGGCATGTTGGTTTGGTCATTAACTATCGCGTCATTGAAACGGCAACGATGGCAATTAAATGGTCAGATAGTGTTAAAGTTTACTTGCCGTCATCTGATGTTGCAAAAGAGATGAATTCAGAAAACACAGCGGTAAATGCGATCGCACAGTCTTTGTTTGACAAAGCAGGGCAGCAGATTGCTAATGAAGTGATTGGGTTGATTTATCCATTGACGATATTAACCGTTCAAGGTAATGATATATATCTTAATCAAGGTGGCGCGCGCGTGCAGGTGGGACAAAAATTTGAAGTGCGCGGAAAAGCAGATACGGTAATCGATCCAAGTACAGGGGAGCATATTCCAATACAAGGTAAAAAGCTTGCTGAGCTTGAAGTGATGAGTGTGACACCAAAATATGCAATAGCAAAAGTGCTTTCAGGTCAGGCTAATACGGTTGTTAGAGGTTTACAGGTTTATCCTATAAAGTAGTGATTTGGGTTAAAGAGAATGGCAAAAATAATTAAAAATAGCGGGTTAAGTCTATTCTGTGTTAGCACGTTAATGTTATCAGGGTGCGCGACTTTTTCAGCGTCCTATCCCAATAAAATGAAGCAAGTAAAGGCAGATGCGACAAGTGGTAATATATCGGAAGCACAAAAGGCATTTATTGATGAATTTGGTGATAAGCCGACAACTGATAACTTATATTTATTAGAGCAGGCGCGTTTAGCGCAACTAAATGGTAATGTCGCCGAGTCTAAGAAAGATTATCAAGCAGTCATTCAAACCGTGGCAACGAGTAAAATGGCAGCGAAAGTTCAAGTATCTAAAATGCTAGAGAATATGGGTGCGGTACTCACCAATGATCGTGAGCTACCATTTTCAACGCCTGATTATGCAATGACATTTTTATATCCGTATCAGGCATTGAATTACTTATCTGAAAATGATCTAAGTGGCGCGCTTGTGGCTATTCGTCAGTTAAGTAATGCACAGTATTGGACGTATCAGCAAAAATTAATGGCAGGAGACTTGCAAAATAAATATCAAAAAGATACGAGTAAGGCTGGGGTTGATCAAGATAAGCTAGGGCTTAACAAATCGACTGAAATCAATCAGATGTTTAGTGCGGTCAAAGATGCCAGTAACGCCTATGAAAATGGCTTTGGCTATTATCTGGCAAGTATTTTATATCAAGCATTTGATGGTAATTACAATAATGCCTTTGTCTCGATCAAAGATGCCAAAAGACTTTTGCCTGATAATCCTTATGTCTTGAGGACTTATAAAGAGATTGAAAGCGGCTTTAATGGCGGTAACGCCTATGCATCTGGTAAAGGGCGTTTGGTTGTGCTTTATGAGCAAGGTTTTGTCACTCCAAGAGAGGCATTTAAACTGCCACTTTTTTTAGGGAAACTTGGTTTGCAAGAGGTTGCGGTAGCCTACTATCCATCAAAGTACACTTTGTTACCTGCAAAAGATTTATATATCACACAAGATAAAAAAATCATCGATAAAGGGCAGACCTCATTGTTGGTGAATACCACGCAAATGGCAATGAAATCATTAACTGAAGAGTATCCTGCGATTATTACCCGTGAAGTGATTCGCTTGGTGGTAAAATCACTAGCAACTTATGAGGCGAGTAACCAAGCCGGTGGCTGGGGCTTGTTAGCAGGTTCCATATATAGTTTTATGACCGCGCAAGCCGATGAGCGCAGCTGGTTGCTATTGCCTAATAATATTCAATTATTTGAGCAGCAATACACGCCAGGAAAATATACGCTAGATATCGCATTAAAAGAGACACCAGTTGACATTAAGTCAAATAAAACAACATTACTATGGATTGTAAATATGGGTGATTTCACGAAAGTATATCATTTTATTATTTAAGACTTAGTAGGAGATAACGTGCATTCTAATCATGCTGATACCGTAAACAACACCGTCAAAAAACTAACCGCACTTGGACTTTTTATTTGGAGTATTTGTGCGCTTTTTTATGGCTTTGAATATTTTGTGCGCTCATCGACCAATGCCTTGGCATTGTCGCTACGTGATGATTATGGTTTTGACTCATCGACGATTGCTATTCTAGGTTCGGCATTTTATCTATCCTATGTGATCTCACAAATTCCAGCTGGACTATTGGTAGATCGCTTTGGCGTCAAGCGTATCATGGTTTGTAGTACGTTTTTGTTTACCGTGGCGATGTTTATGTTCTCACTAAGTCATAATCCCATTGTGATGATCTTGGCACGCGTCATCGCGGGCTTTGCTGGAGGATTTGGCATTTTGTGTGCGTTAAAGTCATTGTCACTATGGTTGCCAGATCGATTGTTTTCAATGTTTGTAGGCTTTACACAGTTTAGTTGCTATGCCGGCGGTGCGCTCTCAGCATTGCCTTTAGTTTTGTTTTTGGATCACTACACCATTTCACAAGTGTTTTTTGTGGTCGCGATAATCAGTTTGCTGTTGTTTTTGATGAGTGCGCTTTTTATACGGAAACACCCTTCAATGGATAGAAAGCGTCATTTGATTCACCAAGAGACAGTTTGGCAGCAAATTTTAGCGCTGGGTAAAATGGTTAAAAATCGCCAACTTTTGTTAAATGGACTGTACTTTTTCACCATCTATGGTACAACCGTTGTCTTTGCTGATTTATGGGGAATTAGCTACTTAAGTAGTGTCCATCATATCACTGAAGCGCAAGCGGCATTTGCTTGTAGTTTGATTTTTATTTCGGTTGCTATCTCAAGTCCAATTTGGGGCACATTAGCAACAATTATAAATAAGGACAAAGTTTTCTTAATATGGGCGCCAATTATTGGCTTTGTGGTTGTGCTATTACTCATTTATGTTGACTTAAATGTATATCTTGTCTACCTGCTATGCTTTTTATTTGGTGCAATGCAAAGTGCGCATGTGCTTAATTTCTCGATGATTAAAGGGCATGTTCATGATAAGCAATTAGGTGTTGGCATTGCGTTTATTAATCTGTTTTTGCCATTAAGTGGTGCGGTATTGCAGCCATTGTCTGGTTTCTTATTGCAGCTCTTTAAGGGCTCGCATGGTCTTCATCAAGCCTATCAATATATGATGATTTTAATCCCTGTTTTAATGTTACTATCCTTTGTGATTGCGCTTTTCTTCAAAGAAGTTAGAGCAAAAGATATTACTTTGTGAGTGTGTTTTAGTCACAGATTCCAAGCTTTTCCGCTAAAATGCTAATTCGCCTATATTTTCAGGTATCTTAGGTTTATAATTGTCGCCGTTTTTAATACTTAGCTTTAACTGAGCTTTTGAAGTTTTAACTGTCTATGGAGGCAACATGTCTGAAAGGTTTCATGATATTGATACAACCGAAACGCAAGAGTGGCTAGAAGCATTAGAAGATGTCGTGACACGTGAAGGTGCTGAACGTGCGAGTTTTTTAGTAAATCGTTTATTGGATCGCGCTGGTGAAATTGGTATTGATAGTGCGTATGCGCCTGCGAAAAGTATTTCGTTTATGAATACGATTAAAGTGGCTGATCAGCCTGGTTATCCAGGGGATTTGGAAGTTGAGAAAAAGATTGAAAATCTTAATCGCTGGAATGCGGCAGTTATGGTAGCCAAAGCCAATAAAAAAGATGGTACACTAGGTGGGCATATTGGTTCAGGTGCCTCAATTATGACGCTTTATGAAGTCGGGTTTAACCACTTCTTCCATGCACCAAGTGAAACAAAAGCAGGGGACTTGGTTTTTTATCAGGGGCATACAACGCCTGTGATTTATGCGCGCTCTTATCTTGAGGGGCGTTTAACTGAAGAGCAGTTAAAGAACTTCCGCCAACAAGCATTCAATGGTGATAAAGGTTTATCATCTTACCCGCATCCATATTTACAGCCAACCTATTGGCAGTTCCCAACGGTTTCGATGGGACTTGGTCCACTGCAAGCAATTTATCAAGCGCGCTTTATGAAGTATCTAGAAGCACGTAAGTTAGCTGAAACGAGTAATCGCCGTGTATGGGCATTTTGTGGTGATGGCGAGATGGATGAACCTGAGTCATTAGGAGCCATTAATCGTGCGGCACGTGAAGGATTGGATAATCTAATTTTTGTGATTAACTGTAACCTTCAGCGCTTAGATGGTCTTGTTGATGGCAATGGCAAGATCGTTGAGGAATTCGCTCAGATCTTCACAGGTGCCGGTTGGAATGTCATTAAAGTGTTATGGGGTAGTAATTGGGAGCCATTATTTGCCAAAGATACCAATGGAAAATTACAACAACGCTTAGCACAGATGAATGATGGTCAGATGCAGTTTGCACGTTCGCATGGCGGACAAGATTTGCGTCAAACAATTTTCGGTGGCGATCCAGAGCTAGAAGAAATGGGCAAAGGTTACACTGATGAAGATGTACAAAACTTAATGCGTGGTGGCCATGACCCGATTAAGGTATATGCTGCTTATCAACGCGCTGTTAATAATACAACAGGTAAGCCAACGGTTATTTTACCAATGACGATTAAAGGCTATGGTTTAGGTGAGTGGGGTGAATCTAAGAACATTGCGCACAATGTTAAAAAGCTTGATACCGCAGCATTAAAATATATTCGTGATCGATTCGATGTGCCGGCAACGGATGAGCAAGTTGAGAATATGGAATTTTTAAAATTCCAAGAAGGTTCTAAAGAACATGCTTATTTACATGCGCAACGTAAAGCCTTAGATGGTTACGCGCCTGCACGTTTTGAGAATAACACCGCTTTACCGATTCCAAGTTATCAGGACTTTGGTCAGTTATTCTTAGAGGCAAGTGGTGATCGTGAATTTTCAACGACAACGGCATTTGTACGTATGTTTGTTAATCTAACACGTCATAAAGAGCTAAAAGATCGTTTGGTGCCAGTGACAGTAGATGAATCACGTACGTTTGGTATGGAAGGTTTATTCCGTCAACTAGGCATTTATAACCATCGCGGTCAGCAATATGTGCCAGAAGATAAAGCGCAAGTGATGTATTACAAGGAATCAACGGATGGGCAAATCATTCAAGATGGTATTAATGAAGCTGGCGGTTTTTGTTCATGGTTAGCGGCAGCGACTTCGTATAGTGTTCATCGTGTACCGATGATTCCATTTTATATTTACTACTCTATGTTTGGTTTTCAGAGAATTGGTGACCTTGCATGGTTGGCAGGTGATTCACATGCCAAAGGCTTCTTATTAGGAGGTACTGCAGGACGCACCACACTTAATGGTGAAGGGCTTCAACATGAAGATGGGCATAGTCATATTCAAGCCGGTCTTATTCCATCATGTATCTCTTATGATCCAACGTATGCGTATGAGCTTGCTGTGATTCTTTGGGATGGTATGCGTCGCATGTATGTTGAAGGTGAGCAGGTTTTCTATTATGTCACGGTAATGAATGAGAACTATGTGCATGGCGCGATGCCTGAAGGCTCTGAAGAAGGCATTATCAAAGGCTTATATTTGTTAAAAGGTGCCAAAAAAGCCGATGCGAAAAAGCATGTGCAGTTAATGGGCTCAGGCACTATTTTGCGTGAAGTTGAGGCAGCAGCTGAGTTGTTAGAGAAAGATTTTGGTGTAACAAGTGATGTTTGGAGCATGACCTCAGCGAATGAGCTTTATCGCGATAGTCGTAAAGTAGCGCGCTGGAATATGCTTCACCCTGATAAAAAAGCACAACAGACGCATATTGAGAAATGTTTAAAAGGTCATACAGGACCTGTGATTGCATCAACGGATTATATCAAGCTTTATACTGAGCAATTACGTGAGTTTATGCCTACAAATTATATTACCTTAGGTACGGATGGCTTTGGTCGCTCTGATTCGCGTGAGAACTTAAGAAGCTTCTTTGAAGTAGATCGTTATCATGTGGTTATTGCCGCGTTAACGGGCTTGTTACGCGAAGGTGCTGTGACTGCTAAAGTGGTTAAAGACGCGATTAAGAAATACAATATTGATCCTGAGCGTCTTGATCCAGTAAGTCACTAATCGGGCGTTTTAAAACTAAATTTAAAAAATTAAAAAAATAAAAACAAGAGGAAAATTGCATGGCAGTACAAAAAGTCACAGTACCAGATATCGGTGACTATAAAGATGTTGATGTAATTGAGGTGAATGTCAAAGTGGGGGACACGATTGAGACAGAAGACTCATTAGTTACCCTAGAAACAGACAAAGCGTCAATGGAAGTTCCAGCTCCCTTTGCAGGTGTTGTTAAAGAGATTAATATCAAAGTGGGCGATAAAGTTTCAGAGGGCTCATTAGTTCTATCGGTCGAAACTGATGCAATTGCTTCATCTGAGCCATCTCAATCAGTAGAGCCCGTAGCGGCAGAAGTTGCACCATCACAGGCGCAAAGTACACAAGTGATTGATGTGACCGTTCCTGATATCGGTGACTATAAAGGGGTTGATGTTATTGAGATCAACGTCAAGCCGGGGGACGAGATCAATGCTGAAGATTCATTAGCAACACTTGAAACTGATAAAGCGTCAATGGAAATTCCAGCACCTGAATCAGGTAAAGTCGTTGATGTCAAAATCAAGGTCGGTGATAAAGTATCACAAGGCGATTTGGTGCTAACCCTTGAAGTGACAGGTGCGGCAACTGTGGCACCTGCGCCAAAACAATTAGAAACCAAAGAAGCAACGATAGCTGCTGTTCCAGCGGCTCAAGCTCAGTCAACTGCTGCAGTTGAAACAACAGATGTGCATAATACCAATGCACATGCATCTCCTGCTGTACGTCGTTTAGCGCGTATCTTAGGTGTTGAGTTGGCGCGCGTTGTGGCAACAGGTCGCAAAGGACGTATTACCAAAGAAGATTGTGAAAACTATATCAAAAAAGCCGTACAAGCCGTTCAATCAGGCAATGTATCAAGCGGTGGTGGTTTAGATCTTTTACCTGATCCACAGATTGATTTTGCCAAATTTGGTGAGATTGAAGTCGAAAGCCTGTCACGCATTAATAAATTAAGTGCTAAGAACTTAGCGCGTAACTGGGTTAAGATCCCGCATGTGACTTTCTATGATGATGCAGATATTACTGATCTTGAAGAATTTAGAAATGCGAAAAAAGCAGCTGCTGAAAAAGCAGGGGTTAAAGTCACACCGTTGTCATTCTTGATTAAAGCCGCAGCTGTGGCATTAAAAGAATACCCACGTTTTAATAGCTCATTATCGAATGATGGTGAGAGTTTAATTGTTAAGAAATACTTTAATATCGGTTTTGCCGCTGACACACCAAAAGGTTTGGTTGTGCCGGTGATTAAAGATGCCGATCAAAAAGGGATCTTTGAGATTTCACGCGAGATTATGGAGCTAGTTAAGAAAGGGCGTGATGGTAAGTTAAAGCCTGATGATATGCAGGGTGCGACATTTACCATTTCAAGCTTAGGTGTTTTGGGTACGACAGCATTTACACCAATTATTAATATGCCTGAAGTGGCAATTATGGGTGTATCAAAGGCTGCGATTAAACCAGTGTGGAATGGTAAAGAGTTTGCGCCAAGAACGATGTTGCCATTGTCATTATCAACTGATCATCGAGTGATTGATGGCGCGTTAGCAGCACAGTTCTTAACGCGGTACTGTGCAATTTTGGCAGATTTAAGAGAAATACTTTTATAAACAAAGGGTAAAAAAATGAGTGATGTAAACAATATTAAAACAGAAGTCGTTGTCTTAGGTAGTGGACCTGGCGGTTATAGTGCAGCATTTCGTGCGGCAGATTTAGGTAAAAAGGTTGTACTTATTGAGCGTTATGACTCAATTGGTGGTGTGTGTTTGAATGTTGGATGTATCCCATCAAAAGCGTTGTTGCATGTCGCTAAAGTCATTAATGAAGCGCGTCATTTAGAAAAAGATGGCTTGATTAGTTTTGATAATTTAACTTTCAATAAAGATAAAATTTTAGGTTATAAAGATAAGATTGTTGGTCAGCTAACAGGCGGCTTAAAGGGGTTAGCAAAGCAACGTAAAGTTGAGATTGTTCAAGGCTATGGTAAGTTTACAGGTGCTAATGAAATCGCGGTTGAAACAAAAGATGGCGTTAAAAAGATTGCGTTTGAAAACGCGATTATTGCGGTGGGTTCTAGCTCAATTAAATTACCATTTATTCCAGAAGATCCACGTATTATGGATTCAACAGGCGCACTAGAAATGAAAGAGGTGCCGAAGAAGATGCTCGTTATTGGTGGCGGTATCATCGGTCTTGAAATGGCGCAAGTTTATAGTGAATTAGGTACTGAGATTACCGTTGTTGAGTTTATGGATCAATTAATGGGTGCTGCCGATAAAGATATCGTTAAGCCTTATGAGAAAATGATGGCTAAGCGTTATGATATTCGCTTAGAGACTAAAGTGACGAAAGTTGAAGCGAAAAAAGATGGTCTTTATGTTTCAATGGAAGGTAAAAAAGCTGCTAAAGATGAGCGCTTTGATCGCATTTTGTTGGCGGTTGGACGTACACCAAATGGTAAATTAATTGATGCTGAGAAAGCAGGCGTTAACGTTGATGAACGTGGCTTTATCGCTGTTGATAATCAGTTGAAAACAAATATCCCACATATTTATGCGATAGGGGACGTAGTTGGTCAGCCAATGTTAGCACACAAAGCAGTGCCTGAGGGGCGTATTGCTGCTGAAGTGATTTGTGGTATGAAGCATTACTTTGAACCAAAATGCATACCAGCAGTTGCTTATACTGACCCTGAAGTAGCATGGGTTGGTGTGACTGAAAAAGAAGCCAAAGAAAAAGGTATCAAATATGACAAGGGTGTATTCCCATGGGCAGCTAGCGGCAGATCCCTTAGTATTGGGCGCAATGAAGGGATGACTAAAGTCCTTTATGATGAGAACCATGTCATCATCGGTGCAGGTATTGTTGGTCCAAACGCTGGTGAGTTAATTGCTGAAGCGGCATTAGCCATTGAAATGGGCTGTGATGCTGAAGATATCTCATTGACGATTCACCCACACCCAACCCTTTCTGAAACGTTGATGATGGCGACAGAGGTTTATGAGGGTACAGCAACTGATATTTATGCGCCTAAGAAGAAGTAACTCTAATTACGACAACATTACCTTTTAAATTTTTAATATCATATCAAGACATGCTCTTTGGGGCATGTTTTTATTTCCTTACTGTCAATATTGCTGAATGTGTCAATAAAAGACACAGTTACACAATGGAGTAATCATAATTGAATACAACAACGTTAGAGATTTTAAAGCAGCTAAGTCATGAGACTTATATTGATGGTACGACCATCGGTAATGCGCTTGGAATTACACGCGCCGCGGTATGGAAAGCGATTCAAAAACTGCAAAATGATTATCATATAGCGATTGAGTCGCATCGTGTTCATGGATATAAGTTACAATCACCGCTTATTATGCTTGATCAAGCAAAGATTTTAGCAGCTGTTGAGGTGACAAACATAGCGCTTGAATGCTTAACAACTGTTGATTCAACGAATACTTACTTGCAGAATTCAGCGCTTAAAAGTAAGTATCATATTTGTATCGCAGAAGAGCAGCGCCAAGGAAAAGGACGTTTTGATCGTGTGTGGTGCTCGCCTTTTGCTGAGAATCTATATTACTCATTGAAGGTGAGCTTACACAAAGAATTAAGTGAGCTGTCAGGCTTGAGTTTGGCAGTGGCAGTGAGTGTTGCAAAAGCTTTAGTGAATAAATATCCAACATTAGATATTAAAATCAAATGGCCAAATGATATTTATATCAATGCTAAAAAACTTTCAGGTATTTTAATTGAGGTTAAAGCCGAGTCCAATGCGCAAAGCCAGATCGTGATTGGTGTTGGTATTAATGTTAATATGCAGCAACGCGATGATATCACACAAGACTGGACATCATTGACAAGTGAGTTAAATTATTATATTGATCGCAATGACTTAGCCATCGGCATTAGCAATGAACTGATCTCAACTTTAGAGCGATTTGAAAACAAGGATTTTAGTATCTTTATTGAAGATTATGATAAGTATGATTACTTAAAAGGCAAAACCATTGGTTTAAATATTTTAAATAAAGAAGTGATTACCGGTGTTGCTAATGGTGTCAATGCATTAGGTCAATTGAAGCTTAAAGTTGGAAATAGTGAACGCGTATTTTCTTCAGGTGAAGCTTCTGTTATTAAAAAAAGCTAAATTTAGATATCTTCTTCAATATCTTCAGCCACCTGAAATTTCAAATAATTCTCAGGTGTTTCTAAGGTTATTTTTCCTATTCTGCCTTGGCGAAAGTCTTGAATAAGCTTCTCGGCAATATGATGCATATGCTGCTGCCCTAGTGTTTTGCCAGCTTCTGTAAGCATCTGTTCTAAATCTTCGGAGTCTTCAGTAATTTTGTAACGAGAATTTAATACCCCAGAGTAATCTTCTTTTAATAGTTGCAGCATAAAATAAGCAGTTGTTGGGTAATCCATGGCAGTATCACGAATCGAACCAATAGCAGCAAGCTTAAAGCCACAACCTTCATCCTTCGGGCTTGGGAACATAATCCCTGGTGTGTCATTAAGATAAAAATGTTTTTCAATCTCAATTTTTTGCTGCCTTTTAGTGACTGCAGGTTCATTGCCCGTTTGTGCGATTTTACGCTTGGCAAGACTATTAATAAGTGTTGATTTACCAACATTAGGAATGCCAAAAATAACCGCACGTATTGGCTTTAAAAGCGTACCGCGATTGGGTAGTTGTTTTTTACATAATTGAATGATCTTTTGCGCGCTTTTTTTATCACGAGCAATATCCAAGGCAATTGCCTTACCATTATAAAACTGAAGCCATTGTTTGGTGACTTTGGGATCAGCAAGATCAGATTTAGAGAGAATCTTAATAATCGGTTTGCTTTTGGCTGCTTCATGCAATACCGGATTTGCACTTGCTTCAGGAGCGCGCGCGTCAACAACTTCAATTGCAATGTCAATTTGTGGCATAAGCTTCATAAGCTCTTTTGTTGCTTTGTGCATATGCCCTGGAAACCAGTGAATCATCGTAAGGTAAAATATATTTATAGTAAATTGATGGCTACCTTAGCGTATTTGCCTAGTGAAGTAAACAATATGAAGAAACGGGTGAGGGGAATTTAAATTCTGTAAATTTCTGCCAATTAGCGATTTATTCACTATTTTCTTTTGGCTATAATGAGCCCTCGACGTAAGAGGATTAAGCCATACGAGGTTATTCATGGGATTAAGAACACCTTTATATGAAAAGCATTTACAACACAATGCACGAATGGTTGACTTTGCTGGCTGGGAGATGCCTATTCAATATCAGGGCGTGATTGAAGAGCATCATGCGGTACGCAAAAGTGCCGGCATGTTTGATGTTAGTCACATGCTAACGGTTGATATTGTTGGCAAGGACGCAAAGCGCTTTATTCGATTTTTATTAGCCAATGATATTAATAAAATACCACAAGGTAAGGCATTGTATTCTTGCATGCTCAATGAAGAGGCAGGCATTGTTGATGATCTTATTGCCTATCATTTTAGGGATGACTTTATTCGGTTGGTGATTAATGCCGGTAATCGCACAACAGATGTTGAGTGGATGAATAAACATAAAGAAGCTTTTGATGTAAAGATTAATGTGCGTGATGATTTGGCAATTATTGCTGTGCAAGGGCCAGAGGCGCGGCAAAAGGCTGATGCGGCACTGAGCAGTTTAGCCATAGCAGAAGTTAAAAGCTTAAAACCATTTAGTATGTACAAAAATGGTGAGTGGATGATTGCACGCACTGGTTATACCGGTGAAGATGGCTATGAAATCTCACTACCTGCAAGTGAAGTATGTGCATTTTGGGATAAGTTGATTGACGAGGATGTAATCCCTTGTGGTCTAGCTTCACGCGATACGTTACGCTTAGAGGCGGGGATGAATCTTTATTCCCAAGATATGGATCAAACGACAACACCTGTAGAATCAGCATTAATGTGGACAGTATCATTAACCGATGATCGCGACTTTGTTGGTAAAGAGGCGTTACTAAATAAAAAACCTGCGATTGATAGCAAGCTTGTCGGCTTGGTGCTTTTGGATCGCGGTGTATTGCGTCATGGTCAAAAGGTTGTGGTGGAAGGAAGTAGTAAAACAGGGGTTATCACCAGTGGCACTTTCTCACCAACACTATCTGAAAGTATAGCGCTTGCACGTATCCCTAAAGATGCTGAGAGTGTATTTGTTGAAATTCGCAATAAACAAGTACCAGCTAAAATTGTGCAGTTTCCTTTTGTACGCAAAGGCGAAAAAGTATATAGAGAATGCCAAAAAGCAGTGACTGAAAATTAATACCATTAATGAATGACATATAAAACCTAAGGAGAAAAAAATGGCAGAAATAAGAGAAGAGTGTCGCTACAGCAAGTCACATGAGTGGGTGCGTGTTGAGGGTGATATTGCCGTTTGTGGGATTGATGATTTTGCGCAATCAAGTGCCGGTGAGCTTGTGTTTGTTGAGCTGCCTGAATTGGATGATGAAGTAAAAGCTGGTGACGATGTTTGTGTTGTTGAATCAGTTAAAGCAGCATCGGATGTTTATGCACCAGTATCAGGAACAATTGTTGAAGTTAATGAGGCATTGATTGATTCACCGTCAATGGTTAATGAAGGGTGCTATGATGAGGGCTGGTTATTCAAAATTAAAATGGATGATCCAACCGAGTTAGATGATTTATTGTCTGCAGAAGAATATGCAGATGAGCTTGATGCTTAAGTTTGGCATATAAAGAGACGCCCGATGAGCTGTGATGACATCGGGCGTTTTTGTTTGTAATGACAAAATATGATTTTAAATGTAAGTAGGGGCGTATTGAATACGCTCTTGTAAGTAAGATGATAAAAACATAGTAACTAATGAAAAATAAGTTGCACTTTGATTACCCCTCACCCGTGCAGCTTAATGCTGCACGACCTCTCCCGCAAGGGGCGAGGTGATAAGTAGTACAACTTATTTTTTATCATGATATAAGGAGCCTATATGCCTTTTGTGCCGCATACCGAGCGTGACATTGATATGATGCTTTATACGATTGGAGCAAAAAAAGTTGAAGACTTATTTGATGAAATTCCCCAATCGATTAAGAGTAAAAGTCATTTAAACTTGGCAGATGGTTTAAATGAGTGCCAAATGCATCGTTTGTTTAATGACAAGTGCGCTAAAAATATCCCGCAAACCAACTTTATTGGTGCGGGTGCTTATCAGCATTACACACCAGCGATTGTCACGGATGTGATTAGTCGTGGCGAGTTTTATACTTCATATACCCCATATCAGGCAGAAGCCTCACAAGGGACATTGCAGGTGATCTATGAATATCAGACAATGATCGCTTCATTAACGGGCATGGATATCTCTAATGCCTCGATGTACGATGGCGCTACAGCGTTAGCTGAGAGCGTGTTGATGGCGGTGCGTGCCAATAAGAAAATCAAGAGTAAAAAAGTGCTTATCACCGATGCGATTTTTCCGCAGTATGTTAATGTGATTAAGTCCATGACACATGCCCAAGGGGTTGAACTTGAGTTTTTAACGCCAAATCCAAGCGTTGGTAAAACTGAAATTGATGATTTACCTGAAATTGAAGTGGGTGATTATTCCGCTGTTATCGTGCCGCAAGTTAACTTCTATGGTCAGATTACCGAGTTTGATGCAATAACCGATTGGGCACATGAATCTTCAGTAATGGTTATTGGTTTTGTCAATCCAATGACGCTAGGCTTGTTAAAGGCACCTGGCTATTGGGGAGAAGAGGAAGATGGTGCCGATATTGCTTGTGGCGATGGTCAAAGTCTAGGCTTGCCTTTAAGTGGAGGTGGTCCTTATTTTGGTTTTATTACCACAAAGGAAGAGCTATCGCGTCAAATGCCAGGGCGCATTGTCGGACGCACGGTTGATGTTGATGGTAAAGAGGCATTTTGTTTGACACTTCAAGCGCGTGAGCAGCATATTAGACGCGCGAAAGCAACATCAAATATTTGTTCAAATCAAGGCTTACTTGTCACAGCAGCAACAGTTTATATGACATTGATGGGGGCTGTTGGCTTAAAAGAAGTGGCATTACAATCCCACCAAAACACGTATCGATTGATAGATAAGCTATCAAAGATATCAGGTGTTAAAGTTCGTTTTACACATAATTATATGTATGAAATGGTTGTAGACTTGCCGATTTCAGCCAAAGAAGCTAAGGCGCTTGCGACTAAAGAGCAAGTTCAGTTAGGTTATGATCTTGGGCAATTTGATGCTCAACAGGTCAATAGCTTATTAGTGTGTGTCACTGAAGTGCACAATGAGACGGATCTAAATCGCTATGTCGATGTATTAACAAAAGTTCTAGCAACCTGTGCAGCAGAGGTATAATCAATGACAGTTAGTTTTGAAAAATCAGCGGAAAACCGTAGAGCAAATTCACAAAAGTGGGCAGTGTCAGATATTATCCATTTTGACCAAAAGCATTTGCGCGATGATAAACCCTTATTACCAGAATTAGGTGAGCTTGAAGTCTTACGTCATTTCACCAAGTTATCGCAAAAGAACTTCTCAATTGATACGCAGTTTTATCCATTGGGTTCATGCACGATGAAATACAATCCACGTATTGCGTTGAAGTGTGCGTTTAACCCATCGGTATTAAATATTCATCCCTATCAGGATGAGTTGACACAGCAGGGTTTGTTGGAGATGCTCTATGAATTACAGGAAATCTTAAGCGAAGTCACTGGTATGGATGGTGTGTCACTTGTGCCTTGTGCCGGTGCTCAAGGTGAGTTTGCTGGAGTGCAGATGATCAGAGCGTATCATATTGCTAATAATGAAGCGCATCGCAATGAAATCATTGTGCCGGATGCCGCACATGGTACCAATCCAGCTACGGCAGTCATGGCAGGGTGCAAAGTGATTGAGATCCCAACATCACTTAAAACCGGTGACATTGATATTGAGGCTTTAAAGAAAGTCCTAGGACCTAATACGGCAGGGATTATGCTAACTAACCCATCAACGATGGGCGTATTTGAACGTGATATCGAACAGGTGGCTAAGCTTGTGCATGAGGCAGGCGGGCTTTTGTATTATGATGGTGCGAATTTAAATGCGATTATGGGTAAAGCCAAACCAGGCAAGATGGGCTTTGATGTAATGCATATGAATGTTCACAAAACCTTTGCAACACCTCATGGCGGTGGTGGACCAGGAGGTGGACCTATTGCCGTGAATAAACGTTTATTGCCTTATCTGCCAGTGCCAACCATTGTTAAAGAGGGTGATATCTATCGCATTAAAGGTAAAGAGGCTATTCCACAAACCATTGGTGCGATGCATGCTTTTATGGGTAATGTTGGCGTGTTGATTCGTGCTTATGTTTACCTTAAAACATTGGGTGGCAATGGTTTAACCAAAGCCTCAGAAATCGCTACGTTAAATGCCAACTATATGATGGCACGTTTGAAGTTGGCAGGCTTTACCATTGCATTACCTGATCGTCGTGCGTCACATGAGTTTATCGTCTCATTAGCACCTGAGAAAAAAGCTTATGGTATTAATGCCAATGATTTTGCTAAGCAGCTTCTAGATCATGATATGCATGCGCCAACGATGTATTTTCCATTGTTAGTGCCTGAATGCTTATTGATTGAGCCGACGGAGACGGAAACGCGTGAGCAAATGGATCAGTTTGTTAATGCAATGATTGAAATTCGTGAGCTAGCGCGAACAAATCCTGAGAAAATGAAACAAGCGCCGTTAACGCAACCGGTAAAGCGCGTTGATGATGTTAAAGCCGTGCGCGAGCTTGACGTTGTCTTTGGGCAATGTTGTTAACAAAGTAGAGTGTTTGGCTTCGACTGACGCTCAGCCAACGGGGAATAAGCTTATGCAAGCATTTGTTTATATACTTGAATGTAGTGATGGAAGTTATTACACAGGGAGCACCAAGAATGTTGAGCTTAGGCTGTGGGAGCATCAAAATGGCCAAGGAGCAAATCATACACGTAAGCGTTTGCCAGTAAAGTTAGTATTTGTTGAACAATTTGATCGAATTGATGAGGCTTATGCTCGAGAAAAGCAAATTCAAGGCTGGAGTCGAAAGAAAAAAGAAGCCTTAATTCAAGGTGATTATAATCAGTTACATATATTATCGATTTGCCGAAATTCTAATAAGAGCAAAAATTCACCAGAAGATCATTGATAGGGGGGCACCTTCCTCATCATATGACCACGTTGCCTGAGCGTAAGTCGAAGGCAAGTGAGTAACGATGTATGAATAAGTTGCATCAGCTAGAACCTCGCCCCTTGTGGGAGAGGTCGTGCAGCATTAAGCTGCGCGGGTGAGGGGGAAATTAAAGTACAACTTATTCTTGATTCATTACCAAGAGGTTATTTCGAGCGTTTGTTTGCAATATTTGAGTGAACAAATGCCACGATAATTAAACCAATCCCAACAGTCCCTGTTAACCATTCTGGTACATGAGTGTAGATCTTGATAAACATAATAATCGCCAAAAAGCCAATAGCATAATGTGCGCCATGCTCAAGGTAGCGAAATTTCGTTAAGGTCTGATGCTCAACAAAGAAGATGGTTAGTGAGCGCACATACATCGCACCAATACCCAAACCAATCATGATAATAAAGATATTTGTTGAAATGGCGAAGGCACCAATAACACCATCAAAGCTGAAAGATGCATCTAATACCTCAAGATATAAAAAGCCCATAAGACCATTTTGCATAACCTTGCCGGTCATATTGCTACCAAAAGCATGATTTAAAATACCTAATGCTTCATGCACCATTAAGCCCATTAAAAAGGCAAGTGCTAGTGTACCCCCTTGATTGCTATCTGCATTGTAAATAACGATAAAGCCAATAATTAATGCAAAGATAATATAGCCACCTGGATAGTCGCGAATCAGGCTAATAAATCTATTTTCTTCAATTGCTGGGATCCAGTGAAGATCATGTTTCTCAGCAACGAAAAACTTCAAAAACACCATGATCAGAAATCCACCACCAAATGCGCAGATCGTAGGAAAGCCAAGCTCTAAGGCGTGTTGATAAGCCGCAGGATCATTAGTAGCTAGCTTAAAGACATCAAGAAAGGATAGGCTTGTCGTCACACTGACCAAGAGGATAGGAAATATTAAGCGCATACCAAATACAGCAATTGGCAAACCAATCCAGATAAATATTTTTTGCCATTTTTTAGGCATTTTCGCCAATACTTTAGCATTAACGACTGCATTATCAAAACTCAATGAAATCTCCAAGAGTGCCAAAACCAGAATCAAATAAAGCGCATAGGCTTTGTGTGTTGGTTCAAGCATGACTGCGGCAATAATGCCAACAATCGTAATGAAAAAAGCACTGTAAAAATACTTAAGGTTTTGATGCATGTTTTTTATCCTTCTATCCTTGCCATTGTTTCATTTGTGGTAAATTTAGTCCAAAAACATCGAGTGTACGATAAACAAAGTCATCGATGATGTCATCAAGCGTTTGCGGTTTGTGATAAAAAGCAGGTACAGGCGGCATGATAATTGCACCTGCTAATGTCGCTTTCTGCATATTTTCAATGTGTATTAAGCTAAAAGGGGTTTCTCTTAAGCAAATAATCAGTTTACGTCGCTCTTTGAGCACGACATCCGCAGCACGTGCGATTAACGAATCCCCTATGCCATTAGCGATTTCAGCCAAGGTTTTGGTCGATGAGGGAATGATGATCATGCCATCGGTTGGATAGGAACCACTGGCAATTTTAGCGCCAATATCAGCATTAGCATAATAGCTATGCGCTAAGGATTTGATCTCTTGTGAGCGATACGCTGTTTCGTATTCACGCGTCATCTCAGCGGGTTTTGATACGATTAGATGCGTTTCAATGCCTTGCACTTTTAAAACTTTAAGCATTCTGACAGCATATTCAATGCCGGTGGCACCGGATAACGCAATAATAATTCGATTATGTTTAAGCATGTGCTTGAATAATAAAGTCATCATTTAAATTGGTTGGGAGTATATATGACAGGTGCGGTATTTTATAGATGTTTTTGTAGGGGCGTATTGTATACGCCCAATACTTTATACATCTTATTATTTACAGCTAGTTTAAAGGCTTTAGCGTGCGATAAAGACTAAATAGAAAATAGACCAAAATATAACTAACAATCGTCCAAGTTAAAATGGCGTTGGCTACTGGCCAAATAAGCGCTGAAGCAATCGTTGCCGCACCCCATATCAATGTGTAAATAAACATTAATGAAATAACTGATTTACGTTTGCTTAGATAATTCATGCGTGATGGATAAATGTATTTAATCGGCACAAAGGTCAAAATCGTCAGAGCGACAATAATTACAAAGTTAGTGGTTCCCGAGAACTGGAAATAAATCAGATAATAAATTGCCAGATTCCAATAGCTTGGAAAGCCTTTAAAGAAGTGATCTTTGGTTTTAGCATCAAGTTGGCAAAATTGATAGCATGAGGCAAGCATGATCAAGATAAGCGCAAGTGTTTTAAAGCCATCAGGTACGACGTCGGTGATATAAACCCACACAGCAGGGATAACCGCGTAATTGGTAAAATCAATAATATTATCTAATAAGCCACCATCTAAAGGGGCTAGCTTTTTGATATCAACACGACGTGCTAATGTGCCATCAGCGGCATCAATTAAAATCGCAATGACGACATATAAAAAAGAAAGCTTTAAATAATGGATATAATCAAGATGGTTTCCTAATAGTTTAGCCGCATAAGCTTGTGCTGAGCTGGTTAGTGCCAGTACCGAGAAAACAGCGCCACTAGCGGTAAATAAATGTACGAACCATGCGTAAATACGTTGAAAAAAAATAGGCATAGGTTTTTAAAGTAAACTCAAAGTCCGCATAGGGTAGCAAAAAAACCTTAAGATAGGAAGTTGTAAAAATTATTCTGCCTTAACGTGAAGAAGGCTTTGGGCTGCTTAGGCTTTTGAGTCATTATCGATCCCTAAATCTGCCCAGATCGCATCAATCTTATCAATAATATCTTGGCGCATGGTGATCACTTCTCCCCATTCGCGCATTGTTTCACCAGGGAGTTTATTGGTTGCATCTAGTCCCATTTTCGAGCCTAGGCTAGCAACAGGCGAGGCAAAATCCAAATAATCAATCGGTGTATTATCGATCAAGGTCGTATCTCTTGTCGGATCCATACGAGTGGTAATTGCCCAGATCACATCCTCCCACGAGCGGGTATTGATATCATCATCAACAATAATCACAAACTTGGTATACATGAATTGGCGCAAGAATGACCAAACACCCATCATCACGCGTTTGGCGTGTCCTGGGTATTGCTTTTTGATACTAACGACTGCCAAGCGATAGGAACAACCTTCAGGTGGCAAATAGAAATCAACAATCTCAGGGAATTGCTTTTGAATGATGGGCACGAATATCTCATTAAAGGCAACACCTAAAATAGCCGGCTCATCTGGTGGTCGCCCAGTATAGGTGCTGTGATAAATCGGGTTTTTGCGATGAGTGATTTTCTCAACGGTGAATACAGGAAACTTTTCAACTTCATTATAATAGCCGGTGTGATCACCAAAGGGACCTTCCTCAGCGACATCATTTGGATATATGAAACCCTCTAAAATGATCTCAGCATGCGCTGGCACCATAATATCTTCACCATGAAGTATCGAGGGAGTGAGCTCGGTTTTACTACCACGCAATAATCCGGCAAAAGCATACTCAGAGAGCGTATCAGGAATGGGTGTTACGGCTCCTAAAGTAGTCGCGGGATCTGCACCCAATGCCACGCATACCGGAAAAGGCTTCTCAGGATTTGCTTTGCACCAAGCCTGGTAATCAAGTGCACCACCGCGATGATGAAGCCAGCGCATAATAAGGCGATTCTTACCAATGACCTGTTGGCGATAAATGCCTAGATTTAAACGCTCTTTGCGAATGCTATTGGTGATGGTTAAGCCCCATGTCACAAGTGGGGCAATATCTCCAGGCCAGCAGGTTTGTATTGGCATTTGATAAAAATCAATGTCTTCTTTGTTGATGCTTACCTCTCGACACGGGGCATTTTTGATGACCTTAGGTGACATTTTCAAGACTTGCTTTAAAATCGGCATTTTATCCCAAGCATCTTTAAGACCCTTTGGTGGTTCAGGTTCTTTTAAATAAGCCAAAAGTTTACCAATCTCACGCAGTTGACTGACATCATCTGCACCAAGTGCCAACGCAATGCGCTTTTCAGTGCCAAATAAGTTGGTTAACACTGGCATATGATGATTTTTCGGGGTTTCAAATAAAAGAGCGGGTCCTTTGTTGTGCAGTACGCGCGATGAGATCTCAGTCATCTCCAGAAAGGGCGATACTTCTTGTTTGATGCGTTTTAGCTCACCTATTTCCTCCAAGTGATCTAAAAATTCGCGTAAGTCTTTGTAGTTCAGCATAAATGTCTTATCAATTTATCTAAAGATGGCACTTATGGTAATGATTCACGATGCAAAAAAGCAAGTATAACGCTTTGATTTCTCAAAAGTGTAAAGTATTAACCGTCCCCTAAGCATAGTCGAAGGGTACGGTTGAGTGATTGCATAATGGCTTCAACTAACGCTCAGCCAACGTGAAATAACCTCCCCCTTGCGGGAGAGGTCGTGCCGCATAAGCTGCACGGGTGAGGGGGCTGAAAGCAACTGTTTTTGTTTGGCAATAGATAAACAACTGAAAATTTTGCAGTAGTGACTTCTTCATTTATCGAAATGATCGGGTTAGAATGTCTAGCATTGACGAATTTAATGAGTGCTTATACACAAATGTCATTAGGAAAAGAAGATTTAAAACAGGCAGGATTGAAGATCACGCAACAACGACTGAAAATATTACGTATTTTTGAGGAATCAGATCAGCGTCACTTATCTGCGGACGATGTTTATCGAATCGTTAAAGAAAAAGAAGAAGATATCGGTATTGCGACGGTTTATCGTGTCTTGGCACAATTTGAGTCAGCAGGACTTTTGCAGCGCCTAAACCTTGGTCGCGAGCAGGCGGTGTATGAGCTTGATTCAGATGATCACCATGATCATATGATCTGTGTTAAATGTCACAAGGTGGAAGAATTTGTTGATCATGTGATTGAAGCAAGACAAATGAAAGCAGTCGAAGAGCTAGGTGGCAATCTTGTTGAGCATAGTTCTGTGCTCTATATCGAATGCAAGGATTGTTTGAATAAGAAAAAGAAAAAATAAAGAAGAATAAAAAAAGCGCGTGAGTTAGCGACTATTTTGTTGTCTGCAACTTCTGCCAATCATGCGCTAATAATGGATTCCACATGGCACCTGTTGCACTCATGGCAATATCAGCCCCCGCGTTTAGGTAATCATCAATATCTTCAGGGCAAACAATACCACCGACACCACAAAGCACAAAATCAAAGTGATTCTCTTTGCGTATCTTATGAATGCGTTTAGTCATTTCAAGCGATAGATTTTTAATAATACTGCCGCAAATGCCACTATTTAAGCGTCCTTCACCAGGAAGTGCTTGGCTGTTATCTTTATTTCTTGCTTGCATTGAAATGGTATTAATCGCCGCAATACCATCAACAAATGGCGCATTGGCTTTGATGATGTCATATGCTTTGGCTTCTTCTTTGATATAGCCCATCTTGATCATAAGCGGCACATCCTTGATTGCTTTTTTTACCGCTTTTGAGATCGTGCTTGAAAGCTTGGCATCTTGATAAATGCTACCTTCTTTAGAGACAACATTAGGGCATGAGTAATTAAGCTCAATGGCTTTAGCTCCCGCTTCAACCGCTTTTTGTGCGCAAAGAACAAAGTCATCGATAAAACTGCGATTTGTCACAGGTGTGCCAACGCATGAGACGATCATCAGCTGATTAGGCGCCATAAACGCATTGGCTTTGGCAATATCTGCCTGCCAGACTTCAATCGACTTACTTGGAATACCAAAAGAGTTAGTAATGGCAATCTCATGCGGTGTTTGTGGTGCTTGATCAAATGGGTAAATATTTTGGCCAATATCATCGATGGTTAGTTGCTTATGACTATCAACCATTAAACAGTTCGGTGCCGGGTGCACTTTGCGTTCAAGTGTGCGCACGGTTTTATACACCGGTAGATCAAAGCCTAACTGGGCATATAGCTTAATATATTCGGCATTAATTAAAGGACCCGCTGGCACGCCAATGGGTGAGTTTATTTGGTAGCCCCACAAGTTAATCGGTTTTAATGAAATGCGTGTGGGAATAGTAAAATCACACATGGGTCCATTGTTGTAATTCTCGTCATAAGACTTATGAATATCGTAAGTTGGATGTAACATAGCTGCTTCAAACTCAATTGATTTGTCACATGGTAGAGAAAAAATGAGGAAATGCAAAGCGATTTATCGATGAATAATGACTCGCCCTTGTGTCATTTCTAGTAACGTTTGATAAGTGGTGTCCCAATGAGTTAATGCAATATCAAAATGCAGGGTGATGTCATTGCCAAAGATCGAATCAATAGGTGTTAATTGAAGTGTGTGTAGCACTTGCTCAATTAATGCGGTATCTCTGTATTGATAGGTCAGTGACAGTCTTTTGCTTGGTGTGAAGCTCACAAGCTGACTATTTTTAATGACTTCACTAGCTGCTTGACCATAGGCGCGTACCAAGCCGCCCACGCCAAGTTTGGTGCCGCCAAAGATTCGTGTCACAACGATAGCAGCATTGATGAGTTTATTGCCTTGAAGGTGATTAAGGATGGGCTTGCCAGCGGAACCTGAAGGCTCGCCATCATCATTAAAACGCATCTGCTGATTATCAAAGAGATGATAAGCCCAACAGTGATGATTGGCATTGGCATATTCTTTGGTAAGTTTCTGCAAGAAACTGTGAAGCTCCGAAGTCTCCTTTAAAGGCAGTAAGTGAGCAATAAAGCGAGACTTTTTAATCGGCTCAATCTCATGCTGTGATATGCATTCAACGCTGTAATAATTTGCTGTCATAGTCGATATTGTTATCATTCTTAAGGTTCAATTAATGCAAGTATGGTGTTATTAGGCGCTTTATAATTAGGCTTTATAGTTAATAGCATATCCATTGGCATAATGCCAAGTTTATAACTATACTACGAAGCAATTTACTGCCTAAAGGTAAAAATTTTTAAAGGGAAACAAATGAAGGCAAATAAGATCATCAAACATTTAGCTTTATCAACCATATTAATGACGAGTACAGCGATGGCAAATATAAAAACAGGGTATGGCTATGTTGAAAATGTGTATATTTTACCAAGCAAAACGTTATTGGATGCCAAGCTAGACACAGGGGCTGGGGTTTCCTCGATTTCGGCGACAAATATTCACGTATACGAAAAGGATGCGAAGGAATATGTGCGCTTTGATGTCACCCATGAAGCGATAGAACAGCAGGGCAAGCGTAATAAAGATAAGGTTGAAAAGGTAGCATATGATTTGCCGTTAAAGCGTGAGATGAAGATTAAAAACCGTGCCGGTGAGGACACAAAAGATCAATATGATGAGCGCCCTGTCGTTGAAATGCCGGTTTGCTTTGATGGCAAAATCTATACGATTGAAGTTAATTTAACCGATAGAACGCATTTTGATTACCCGCTACTCTTAGGGCGTAAAGCATTGATTCAATTGGGTGCTGTGATCGATCCGGCACAAAAATTCACGATGGATGGCAGTGCCTGTGAAGCGCTATTTGCAAAGATGGCAAAAGAGCAAGAGGAGAAAGAAACAAAAGAAGCAACAATAAATAGCACTAAAAAAAGTGATGGTACTGAAGCTTCTAAAGACCAACCAAAGAAAGCTGATAATACGAGTGATCAGTCACCAGATGATAGCAATACAAATGATATGGATAAGCAATGAGTAAGGTTAATAAGCAGTTTTTCACACTTTTGATCATTTTGTTGGTTGCAGGTATTGGTTTTAGTCTTTATCAACATTTTAAACTCGGGCTGTCGTGGTGGCCTAATGATGAGAATATGACGTGGAAGTTTAATGCTGAGCTGCAGATTGTGCCAGATACGACAAACTCATCATTAAAGGTGAATTTGTTGGTGCCAAACTTGGTTAAGGCGGATGTACTAGATGAAAGCATTAATGCTGCCGGTTTTGGTAAGATCGTTTTGCGTTCAGAGGATAAAAATAACCGCATGGCAGTGCTCTCTAAAAGCGAGGTTAATAGCAAGCAAACGGTGATTTATGATGTGACGGTGGCAAGTAATGCACAAAGTGCACCAAGCACCGTCCCTGATCTTGAAAAAGAAAAAAAGAAAATAAAAGATATTTTAGAGCCTAAAAAGTTATTAACGTTGTTAACCACTGCCAAGGGGATTGCAGAGAAATCAGCAGATTCGCCCACCTTGATTGCGCAAGCCATCAACTTTATTAATGATGATGGTAATCTGTACTTCTGGCAGGAGATGACCAGTGGCAAGCCAACGGCAAAAACGCGCGCAAGATTGCTTAATTATTTATTAACTGAGCTTAATTTGCCGAACTTGATTATTCATGTGGTACCTTATGAGTATGAGGATAAATTGAGTCTTAAGAACTTGCCAACGTGGATTAAAGTTTACTATGGCAAAGATTGGCATACGTATGATGTTAGCACAGGTGAGTATATTGATAATCCTAATAGCAAAGCGATGACCTGGTGGAGTGGTAATGGTGATTTTGTCAATGTCCAGGGCGGGACAGTTAAGCTTGTATCCTTTACCGCAGCACAACAAAGCATCCCGATGGAGCGTTATCTGGATCTTAAAAATAATACTGTGAAGCAAAATATATATGAGTTTTCGTTACTTAATTTGCCTGCGCAAACACAGGAAATTTATAAAATCATTTTAATGGTGCCTTTTGGGGTGCTGATTATTTTGATTTTGCGCATTATTATCGGCGTGCCGACATTGGGTACATTTATGCCGGTATTGATTGCGTTAGCTTTTAAGGATACCACTTTGGTATGGGGAATTATCTTATTTTCATTGGTGGTCATTTTAGGGTTAAGCTTTAGAGCTTATTTTGAGAAATTACAATTATTGGTCGTGCCACGGCTTGGGATGCTTCTGTGTGTTGTTGTGCTTATTATGGCATTGATTAGTATTGCAATGCATAAGATGGAGCTATCTCAAGGCTTATCGATTACCTTGTTCCCAATGGTTATTTTAACCATGTCGATAGAGCGTTTATCGATTGTTTGGGAAGAACGTGGTGGCACTGAAGCCATTAAAATTGCGATTGGTAGTCTGTTGGCTGCAACGATCTGTTATATCTTTATCTTTAATGCCTATTTAGAGTATTGGTTTTTTACATTCCCAGGATTGCTATTAGTGGTCATGGCTGTGATGTTATTAATTGGACGTTATCGTGGCTACCGTTTGACTGAGCTTTATCGCTTTGAGGCGTTAGCACAGAAAATTAATGATCAGCAGCAAGGTAAAACGGGTAAAGGTGATCAGTAAATGTGGTGGATTAGTAAATGGCGTGCACTAAAACAAGCGGGTGTATTGGGGATTAATAATCGCAATGTTGGCTATATCCAAGCATATAATGATCGCAAATACTACCCGTTGGTTGATGATAAACTCAAGAGCAAAGCCTTGGCACTTGAGCATGGTATTAATGTGCCTGAGCTTTATGGCGTGATTGGTTCAGAGCATGATAATAAAAATCTGCAATCGATCTTAGGCGATCGCCATCAGTTTGTGATAAAGCCTGCGCAAGGTGCCGGTGGTGAGGGCATTCTGGTCATTACGCACTTTATTAATAATCGCTACCGTTTGGCAAATGGTAAATTGATGACGCTAGATCAGTTGCGTTATCACACATCAACGACATTAAGCGGCGCTTACTCACTCGGTGGTCGTCCTGATAAAGCGATGATTGAATACTTGATTCAGTTTGATCCAACCTTTGCCAAAGTTGCCTATCAAGGGGTGCCAGATATTCGGATTATTTTGATCAAAGGTTTTCCAGTGATGGCAATGGTGCGTTTACCAACACAGCAATCCAATGGCAAAGCAAACCTGCATCAAGGTGCAATTGGTGCTGGCGTTGATCTAAAAACTGGTTTGACATTGCATGGGGTTTGGCATAATGAGATTATCACACATCACCCAGACACCTTACATGAAATCGAGGGGATTACTGTGCCACATTGGCAAGAGTGTCTAAAAATCGCAAGTGCTAGCTATGATATGACCAATTTAGGTTATTTAGGTGTTGATTTGGTGTTAGATAAAGATCATGGACCACTGATGCTTGAGTTAAATGCACGTCCTGGCCTTAATATTCAAATCGCGAACCAAGTTGGTCTGGCAAAGCGTCATGCACTGATTAAGCCAGTGCTTAATGAGCCAATGACCAAGGAAGAGCGTATTAAATATGTTTTAGATCGCTTATAATTTTACTGGAGTTAGGCGTCTTGGAAAAACTATGATTTTATAAACACCCCGTCAGCCTACGGCTGCCACCCCTCTTGCAAAGAGGGGAATTGGGCGATGGTGATTTTAATTCCCCTCTTTGCAAGAGGGGTGCCGAGCTTGTGAGGCGGGGTGTTGAAATAGAAAAAGTGCGTAATTCCAGTTAGTGATAATAAAAGATCATAGTTTATTAGACATAATAAAAGCAGTGGCTATAATCAAATTAGCTTATGACTTAACACATTCAATAACAAGTGAGCCTATGAACAACAATAATGTAAATAGCAAATATCAAATCTTAAAAACATTAAAAACAGTAAAGATCACTACGTTGATGATGGCTTTAGCTGTCCCATTGATGAGTCTACATCAGTTTGCTTACGGAGCTGACAAGGAGCAAGTGGTCAAACCAACGGCGGTTAATGTCGGTGAGGTTAAGAAGATTAATGTGCCAGAGACAATTACCGCAGTGGGTAATATCTATGCGTTAAAACAGGTTGATTTAAGCTTTGATAATAGTGGTAAATTAAAAGAGAAATATTTCAAAAATGGGGATCGGGTATTAAAAGGTGAAACGGTTGCAGCTTTAGATGATCAGCAAGATATGGCAACGTTAAGCTCATTGCAAGCAAAGTTAAATTTGGCCAAACAGACTTATTCTCGCGTTAAGTTGTTAGAGCAATCAGGTGCAATTTCCAAAGAAGATATCGACCAGAAATATGCGGATTTACAACAAGCGCAAGCCGATGTTGATCAACAGCAAACGGTGGTCGCTCATGATAAACTACAAGCACCATTTACCGGAGTGCTTGGGATTTATAAGTTTGATGTTGGTGCATATGTGGCAGCGGGTACTGCTGTTGTGCAATTAACACAGGAAAATCCCCTAAAGATACGCTTTGCGATTCCAGCAGATCTTAAACCAAAAGTAGCAATTGGTAATGAGGTTGAGCTCTCCACTGAAACGTATCCCAAGAAAATATTCAAAGGTATTGTTAACTACATCTCGCCAACGGTAGATAGCAAAAGTGGCACACTTGAGATTGAGGCTGAAGTCAATAATGATGATTATTTATTGTCTCCGGGGATGTTTATGTCGGTTTCACAAATCCTAAAGGATAAACAAGCGATTTTGGCATTACCAGATATGGCGATTCAGACCAATCAACAAGGATCATTTGTCTATGTGGTCAACCCTGATAATACGGTTAAAGCCGTACAAGTAGATATCGGCATGGTGCGCAGTGGTTGGACACAGATAACCAAAGGCTTAGAAGAAGGTCAAAAAGTGGTGACGATTGGCGGATTTAAGCTTACTGATGGCGCTAAAATTAGCATTTCTGATTTACCACCACCAGGGTTTGATAAATTACAAAAAGAATTAAATATTAATGTTGATCCAAAAAGCGGCTTTGGGGTTAACGATCAAGCAGCAACCAATGGTAATAATGGAAGTAAGTAACGCATGAAGCTTTCAAAAATTTGTATTGAGAGACCCGTTTTTGCGGTTGTTTTAAGTTTGATGATTATCGTCTTAGGTATCGTTGGCTTTAGCTATCTTGAGATTCGTTATTTCCCTAAGATTCAGCAGAAAATTGCGCAAGTCTCGATTTCATACTCAGGCGCCTCACCAACGTTGATGAAAAATGATGTTACGGTACCGGTTGAAGATGCACTGTATAATATCGATGGCTTGGTCAAGATGACCTCAACGAGTTCATATGGTAGTAGTAAGATTAATCTAACCTTTGCCGATGATGCTGATATGACCAATGTCATGGGGCAGGTGCGTGATAATATCTCAAGTATTATTTCGCAGAAACTGCCTGCTGATATTAATGCGCCTAGTGTGACTCAAGGGGGCGTTGAGCGCCCTGTGGTTAACTTGGGCGTGTTAGATAAAAATCTAACATCAGCACAAATACGTGACTATGTGCAAAAGAATATTGTTCCGATCTTTCAATCCATTCCAGGTATGGGGGCTGTTTGGGTCTATGGTGCTAGTGATTACGCGATGCGAATTTGGCTTAATCCACAAAAAATGGCAGCGCTTGGTATTACCGTTTCGGATGTGCAAAGCACCTTAAATAGTAATAATATTAGCTTCTCAGGCGGTAGTGTTCGTGGCAAGTATCGTAATTTCTCCATTAGTTCAGATACGGATTTGACTACAGCAGATCAATTTAAAAACCTTGTCGTTAAAGATAGTGGTAGTGCACCGGTTTATTTAAAAGACATTGCAAAAGTGGATTTGGGTAATGCGAGTTTAAGCGACTCGCCCATGTTGATTAATGGGCAAAATGCCATTAGTGTACAGCTGCGCCCCACAGACAATGCCAACCCAATTACCGTAGCAAACCTTGCCAAAGAAGAGCTTAAGCGTGTTGCCAAACAGCTACCAAAAGGTATGGAAGTTAAAGTGGTTTATGATCAATCAACCTTTTTACAGAAATCCATTGCGGATGGTTATGACACCTTGCTTGAAGCAATTATTTTGGTAATGTTGGTGGTGTTTGTATTTTTAGGTAGTATCCGTGCTGCGCTAATTCCGATTTTAACCATCCCAGTGTGCGTTATCGGTGCCTTTGGTGTTATGCTACTGTGTGGCTTTAGTATTAACGTTGTCACACTTTTAGCAATTATTCTTGCCATTGGTCTGGTGGTTGATGATGCGATTGTTGTCCTTGAGAATGTTCACAGGCACATTGAAATGGGCAAGAAACCTTTTGATGCAGCCGTACAAGGCTCAGCTGAAATCGGATTTTCAGTGATTGCGATGACGCTAACACTGGCAGCAGTCTATGCGCCGATTGGCTTTTTATCAGGTTTTAGTGCGACTATTTTTAGAGAGTTTGCTTTTACCTTAGCGGGATCGGTTTTAATCTCAGGCTTTGTCGCATTGACCTTATCACCGATGATGTGTGCCTATATTTTAAAATCACGTGAAAAAGAAACCAAAATAGAAGTTTGGCTAGAGCATATTTTCGATAAATTAAATGCGGCTTATGCCAAAATATTAAACTTCGTATTGAAGGCAAAATATTGGGTGGTAGCATTACTTGTTGCTTTGGGTGTTTTGTGTTTTATGTTGTTTAAAGTCGTGCCTCAGTCATTTATTCCTAAAGAGGATATTGGATATTTTGAGGCGACAATTACTTCTCCGCCAAGTGCAGCTCTTGATTATACCAATTATTATATGAACATGTTAAGTCAGCGTGTTTATGATAATAATCCTTATATTTTGAATAATGCCGAATATGTATTCTCGGGTAATGCAAATAACTTTGTCACAATGCAACCATGGGGTGATAAACGTAAAGTATCAACTCAGACAATTATTGACAAATTACTCGCCGAGGCACAGCAGATTCCTGGCATCAAAGTCAGTATGAGTGTCCCAGACCCTGTGAGTTTTGGACCCGATGCGGATGGCTCTGATGTGATTATTTATTTGCATAATGTAGGACCAATTGATCATTTGGTTAAAGCTGCTGATAGTCTAACCAAGAAACTCATGAATTACCCAGGACTTAATAATGTTAACAATGGTCTGAAGTTTGATAATGTCGTTTATAATGTCAAGTTTCAACGTGAGCTTGCTGCCAATGTTGGCGTTGATCCGCAAAATATTGCTGATACATTTAGTATTTTGATGAGTGGTAAACATATTACTGACGTTAAAACCGATGAGAAAAGCTATCAAGTTTTGGTGCAAATGAATCTGAAAGACTTATCAAGCTTTGGCAGTTTAAGTAAGATCTATGTGCCAAGTGATTCAGGTTTAATGGTGCCATTGTCAAACTTAATCAAGGTAACACCGGATGTTAGACAAAGTAGCCTCTTTAGATACAATCGGGTTAACACAGCGCAAATTAGTGCGAATATCTCAAGCGGCTATAGCATGAGTGAGGTCTATAACGAAATTAATAAACTGGCAAATCAAACAAAGCTTGATGGCGCTGGTGTTGATTTTGGTGGGCGTATGGCAGCATTCATATCCTCGAGTGGTACGATGTTTGGCTTATTTGCTTTGGCGTTGATTTTTATCTATCTGGTGCTTGCTGCTCAGTTTGAGAGCTTTGTCGATCCATTTATTATTTTGCTTACCGTTCCTTTATCAACGGTAGGTGCTTTGATCACGATGCTAATGACAGGAGGGGATTTGAACTTATTTACGAATATAGGTTTGATTACACTCGTCGGGCTGATTAGTAAACACGGTATTTTGATCACGCAATTTGCTAATGAAAACTTCAAAGAGGGTGTCTCTTTAATCGATGCTGTTAAAACGGGTGCAATTACGCGTTTACGTCCTATTTTGATGACAACCTCGGCAATGGTTTTGGGATCAATTCCTTTAGCACTGGCGATGGGTCCTGGAAATGTCGCTAATAATATGATTGGTTGGGTAATTGTCGGTGGACTTTGTTTTGGTACAATATTCTCGCTATTGATTGTGCCTGTGGCTTATGTGATATTGTCACCTTTAGATCATAAGAAAAAGAAAATACTCAAAGCGAATAAGGCGCGATTATTATAAACTGGAGTTACGCACTTTAGAAAAAACTATGATTTTATAAACACCCCGTCAGCCTACGGCTGCCGCCCCTCTTGCAAAGAGGGGAATTAGGCAGCAGTGCTTTTATATTCCCCTCTTTGCAAGAGGGGCGCCGAGCTTGCGAGGTGGGGTGTTGAAATGGAAAAAGTCCGTAGCTCAAGTTATAAATTTAATTTGAATATGTAAACAATGGAATGTATTTATTGATAAGGGATTGCAGATCAAAACCCATGTGAATGATTTCGTATGTTGACATAAATTCAGTAGCAAATAAGATACTTTTTGGACTATGTTGAATAGTCTTTTGTTGAAAACAGGAGGAAATATGGGGCAAACACGCAAAGACTTTACATCCGTTTGGATATTTATTTTGGCAGCGGTGGGATCTGCAGCTGGACTTGGCAATTTATGGCGCTTTCCTTATTTGGCATATGAGCATGGTGGGGCCGCGTTTTTTATCGCATATATCATCTGTTTACTGTGCATTGGCTTGCCGCTATTAATCCTTGAAGTGGGCTTAGGTAAAGTATCAAAAAAAGGCGCACCTGAATCATTAGCACTTATTGGTCATGCCAAGCGTTTTAAAATCATCGGTTGGCTTGCAGTCCTTGCTGCCTTTGGTGTGTTGACTTACTACATCGTGATTACCTCATGGGTACTTAATTTTGCCGTAGATTCATTTAAAATGCCGTGGCAAACAGGCAGTGAAAGTTATTTCTTTAATCAATTTCTAGGATTAAGTGCGGGCATTGATAGCTTTGGCACGCCTAAGTTGGCAATTGTGCTCGGTGTAATTGCTATTTTGCTATTGACGTATATTTCATTATATAGAGGCACCAGTGGCTTGGCGTTTGTTGCAAAATGGATCACCCCGATTCCCTTTATATTGTTAATTATTTTACTGGCTAATTCAGTTTCTTTATCGGGAAGCCTTACCGGATTATACGCGTTATTTGTGCCAATATGGTCATCCCTTTTAGAAACCAAAATCTGGTTTGCTGCAGCAACACAGGTGATTTTTTCAATTTCTCTAGCGACTGGGGTTATGTTTGCTTATGGTGCGTTATTGGGCAAGGATGTCAAAATTGGGCGCACATGTACGATTGTGGTGATTGGTGATACGTTAGCATCAATTATCTGCAGTATGATTGTCTTTTCAGTACTTGGGCATGTTGCACACGTCGATGGTAAGAGTATTCATGATGTGGTTTCTGGTGGCATTGGTTTGGCATTTGTCGTTATCCCACATGCTTTGACGTTGCTGCCTGCAGCACAAGAATTCTTTTCATTTATCTTTTATGCATCGGTTTTCTTTTTGGCATTTACCTCGATCGTATCTTTATTTGAAGCGGTCTTGGCAGCTTTGATGGATAGCAAGATTAAACTTAAGCGTGCCAGTATTTTATTTATTATTTGCGTGGCTTTGCTTATTTGTAATCTGTTTTATACCATGGGTAATGGGTTGTATTTGCTTGATGTGGTTGATCATTTTATCAATGGTTATTTAATGCTTGTTGTGATGGTTGCCGAAGCACTTGTGATCGCGTGGCTTTATGATATTAACAAGCTCACGCGCGAGCTTTTCCCTAATCATAATGCCAATAATATATTGCATGTTATGTTTAAAGCATTAACCGCTTATATTATTCCGATTGTATTAAGTGTACTGTTTATCAAGCAGGTCTACGCCGACATCTCAGGTGGTTATGGCGGCTATCCTAATGGTTACTTATGGGGAATAGGCGCTTTGATTTTAATATTGAGTGTTGTGATTGCTCAGCGCTTAAGTCGCAAGGTTTAAAGCTAATACATACTGCCATCGTCCCCTGAGCGCAGTTAAAGGGACTTGCATCTTATTAAAATAGAGTTATCGCTCCCTGAGCAAAGTGGAAGGGGCTTGGAAACACTACACTAAAATACAGGATGTCTTGTCAGTGGTATAACTAATAATAAATAAAAGAGGGAAAGAGTATGCATAGTAAAGATTTAACGAGATTTGGTCGTTGGAATTTATATCAAGTTGAGGTGATTGAACGATTTTCATGGTCAGCATTATCAGGGATTTTAGTCGCTTATCTAATGGCTGTATTTGGTGTGGACAATAAATATGCCTATCTGCTTTATGCCGGCACAAGTGGTATGACATATGCCATCATGGTGCTAGGAGGCTATTTGGCAGACAGTTTTGGCGCTAAGCGAATGGTGTATATTGGTCTATTTACAAAAGGAGTAGGTTTTTTAATTTTGGCATTATCAACGCATTTAAGTATGGCAATTTTTGCGTTATCAGTCATAGCTGTAGGCATAGGTCTTTTTAAAGCAGCGCCCTCAGCATTATTGGCACAAGTAACTAAATTAGGTGAAGAATCGAAGAATTTTACAGCGCTTTATATGTCGATAAATATAGGTTCTGTGATAGCTAAACTTACATTAATGCTCGTTGCTTTTGCATTTATTGACTATGTATCGCTTTTTTGGATTAGCACCATCTCAAGCTTTTTGGTGATTCTAACTTTTTATTTAATGCGACATACATTAAAGGATGTTTCTACAGCGGGAGGTGCCAAGAAATTTGATAAAAACCAAATGAAGTATATTGCAGTCATCATTCCTGTACTTAGTATTATCGTCTCAATGATTCTGTCATTTAAAACATTGCTTACAATAATCACGATAGTGGTTTCGGTTATTGCGATGCTTTATTTGTTTAAACTTGCATTAAAAATACCAAGCGTTTGGGCAGTTATTGCCTTGATGTTTATTATTGCGCCATTTAACATCGTTTATGTTCAGTTATATACGAGCTTTTTAAGTGAAGCAAAAGCAAATGTAGGTGAGGTGTTAGGGCAACTCATGCTCGTGCTAAACCCGTTGACAATAGTGGTTTTCGGCTCAATATTTTTGGGTGTATATAAGCGTTTTGCGATACATGATTTTTATAAAATGGCAATTGGTACATTATTAATAGCATTATCATGTGGCATTATCTCTAATTGGAATGGCGGCACAGGTTTGGTGCTAACTTATATTGTGAATGCTATTGGAGAGCTTCTTGTCAGCGCGATTGGGCTTGGTGTTGTAGCAAGATATATGCCAAAGTCAAAAGTAGGTATTGGCACAGGTATATTTTTCTTAATGCTGGCAGTGTGGAATGTGGCAGGCGGTTATATTGCTTCAATGACGGTTGATTATAGTACCCAAACAGTAGCCGCTTTGATTAGCAGTGTCGCGATCGTGGTGGCAGTTATTATTGCGGTTGGAACTTATATTTGGAGTAAAAAAGATAAAAAATCAGCCTAGGAAATTCTGGTATTAAGCACTTTTAACAAAATGGTCATTCTTAAAAGCAATACAATACTGAAGTGTGCTTTGTGCTAAAACATCTTTCTTTAATTTGTTATAACACTGGTTATTTGGTGCGGTTACACTTTGCAGATGCAATTTGGCGTTAGCATTGTTGTGATTGTTTTCAACAATGGAGCTGTCAAACATCGCATTAGGATACCAAACCTTTAAGCCCGTATCTTTGCCAAACCAATCAGTCATTTGATCCCCTACTGACATAAGCCAATAGACGTGACGCTGGTCACTCAATGCGCGACGCAAAACATCCTTGTAAGCAACGCGTTCATTGGCATTGTTTGTACAAGCATTTGCAGGTACTGATCCTGATAAAAAGACATATTGATCAAGTTTTTTATCTGATAAATGTAGATGTTCTTTAAGCCAGCTTCTGGTGGCAGATGACTCATTGTGATTGCAAGACCTTGCGGTGATAAAGTAGCAGGCAATGCCATCTTTGAAACAATTTTGCGCAATAAACTCAGCAGTGGCTGGGTCATTGATCCCTGATTTAGTGAAATAATCATCATCAAATGAGGTTAATTGAATGGTGTTATCAATATCAAACATAATCGCTGGTGTTTTACCTTTAGCTTCAATTGCATGGATAAAGCCAATCTTTTTAAAGTTGGCAATAAGCTTGGTTAAATCACTCATCATTGTATTGGCATCCTTGGCAAATTGAGAGTCTTTGGCAAAATCATTATAGTCTTTAGTGCCCATATAGCGCTTAGTGTCAGAATTGTCAGCTATTTGATCTATTGCTGTTTTGGCATTGGTTGGCAAGCTAAACGGTTTCCCGTATTTGGCGTTAAATGCCATCGTCAGTGAAGTGACTTCACTATACAGCCTCAATGAATCAACCGTTGCAGGTTTTATCTTAGGTGCTTGTGCTAAAGCACTCTGGCACGTCATGGCAAATAATGCAGCAGCTAAGAGTTTTCTGTATTGTCTAAATGGTTTCATGCTATTGATCCTTAAGCATTGTTGGGTTGTGAAATTATTGTTTAAGTACATAACCGTTGAGCTTGATGCTAATAAAATAGTTGCGATTGGAAAATAGAGATTATCCACCTTTATATCTATACCATCTTGCTGCATGTTCAATTTCCATATCATCTTGCGATTAAAAGCAAATAAATTATAAAAGGGAGAGTAAGCCGCAATTGTTACAGAAATATTAAAGAAAGGTCTTATGGTGTTTTAATTCAGCTTTTTAATCAAAATTGTGTGAACCAATCTTGGTGCGTTGTGCTAAAATGCGGCTCTAAATTTTTGATTTTTTAATATTAATACCCATCGCAAAGTGGTCTGTGATGGGTGTAACAAATAATAGGGTTTAAGTAATGTCGCAAATGCAAGAAGTGCAAAAAACGCAAAAAATGCAAGAGAGAAAAGAGCAGCAAGAATCTCAAGAAATGCAAAAAAACTATGATCCCAAAGCTTTAGAGCAGCAATGCTATGATAAGTGGGAGAAAAAAGGTTTATTCAAATGTGGGCAAACCAATGGCGCGCCTTATACGATTATGTTGCCACCTCCTAATGTCACCGGAACGCTACATATGGGGCATGGTTTCCAGCAAACTTTGATGGATTTGTTAACACGCTATCATCGCATGATGGGTGATGATACCTTATGGCAGCCGGGCACTGATCACGCGGGTATCGCAACACAAATGGTGGTTGAGCGCAATTTAAATGCTGAAGGATTGACGCGCCATGATCTAGGGCGTGAGAAGTTTATCGAAAAAATCTGGCAGTGGAAAGAATACTCAGGTGGCTCAATCGCTAAACAAATGCGTCGTTTAGGAGCCTCTGCTGACTGGTCGCGTGAGCGCTTTACGATGGATGAAGGTTTGTCACAAGCGGTGCAAACTTGCTTTATTAAGCTTTATGAAGATGGTTTGATTTATCGTGGTGAGCGTTTGGTCAATTGGGATCCAGTGCTTTTAACCGCAGTCTCTGATCTCGAGGTTGTGCAAGAAGAAGAAAAAGGTTCATTATGGCACTTTGCCTACCCATTAGCAGATGGTGGTAACATCGAGATTGCGACCACGCGTCCTGAGACGATGTTAGGAGACGTTGCTGTGGCAGTAAATCCACATGATGAGCGCTATCAGCATTTGATTGGCAAGATGATTAAACTGCCATTAACCGAACGTGAGATTCCTGTTATCGCAGATGATTATGTCGATATTGCTTTTGGTACGGGGTGTGTGAAGATCACTCCAGCACATGATTTTAATGATAACGAGATCGGCAAACGTCATCAATTACCAATGATCAATATCCTAACAGCAGAAGGTAAGATCAATGATAATGCACCAAAAACCTATCGTGGTTTAGATCGCTTTGATGCGCGTAAACAAATTGTTGCTGATATGGAAGCGCAAGGTTTGTTAGTCAAGGTTGAACCGCACACGTTGAAAGTGCCGCGCGGTGATCGCACCGGTGTTATCCTTGAGCCGTATTTGACTAAACAATGGTTTGTTAAAGCCAGTGAGTTAGGTAAACCTGCCTTAGAGGCGGTTGAAAATGGTGATATTCGCTTTGTGCCTGATAACTGGAAAAATACTTATTATTCATGGATGCGTGATTTGCAAGATTGGTGTATTTCACGTCAGCTTTGGTGGGGACATAGAATTCCTGCTTGGTACGATGAACATGGCAGTGTCTATGTTGGTGAATCGGAAGCCGATGTTCGCAGTAAATATGGCTTATCGTCAGAGCTTAGATTGCATCAAGATGATGATGTCTTTGATACGTGGTTCTCATCAGCATTATGGCCGTTTTCAACGTTAGGCTGGCCAAATAACACCGCTGAGCTTAAGAAATATTATCCAACCAGTGTCTTAGTAACAGGCTTTGATATTATCTTTTTCTGGGTGGCACGAATGGTGATGTTTGGACTTTATTTTATGGATGAGATCCCTTTTAAAGATATTTATATCACAGGTCTTATTCGTGATGCTGAAGGACAGAAGATGTCTAAATCAAAAGGCAATGTATTGGATCCCGTGGATCTGATCGATGGTATTTCTTTAGAAGACTTGGTTGTTAAAAGAACACAAGGTTTGATGCAACCACAGATGAAAGCTAAGATTGAGAAACAAACGCGTAAACACTTCCCAGAGGGGATTGAGGCTTATGGTACTGATGCGCTTCGTTTTACCTTTACCGCTCTTGCCTCCACCTCGCGCGATATCTGTTTTGATGTTTCACGTATGGAAGGTTATCGTAATTTCTGCAATAAACTATGGAACGCTTCACGTTTTGTGATGATGAATTTAGAAGGTTATGATCCATCATATAATCAATATGAAATGGGTGTGGCTGAAGAGTGGATCTGGCATGAGCTTAATAAAACCGTGGCAGAAGTGCATAGGCATATAGCGAATTACCGCTTTGATTTATTAGCGCAAGCAATTTATGAGTTTGTTTGGAATCAATATTGCGATTGGTATCTTGAGCTAGCAAAAGCAACACTTAATGAAGAAGCGATTAGTGCCGCGCGCAAACATGCTGTGCAATATACTTTAATCACAGTGCTTGATAAGATTTTACGTTTGGCGCATCCGATTATTCCATTTATTACTGAGGAAATATTTAATCAGATTAAAATATTTACTCAAGAGGATGCAACATCGATTGTGGTCAGTAACTTCCCGTTATTTGATGAGGCGCTGATCAATGATAAAGCAACTAACGAGATAGAATGGCTTAAGCGTGTTATCGTTGCCATTCGCACCGTGCGTGCTGAGATGAACATCAAGCCAAGCTTGAGTATTCCGCTTTTTATCAAAAACGCATCAACAGATGAATTAGATAAACTTGAAGCAACCAAAGCGCTTATTCAATCAATGGCAAAAATCGAAAATATTACAGTGAGTGATGATGTGCCAATGTCGGCAACAAGTCTTGTTGATACACTGGAGTTACATATTCCATTAGCGGGACTCATAGATGTCTCAGCTGAACAAGCACGCTTGAAAAAAGAACAAGAAAAACTCGACAAGGAAATCGCACGCTTAATGGCAAAGCTTGGTAATCAAAAGTTTGTCGACAATGCGCCAGAGGATGTCGTAGCTAAGGAGAAGGAAAAGCTTACTGAATATCAAACAACGCAAAGCAAATTGATCGAACAATTTGAAAAATTAGCGGCGTTGCATTAAAAATTTCTTGAAAAAAAATTTCCTATCCTCACTTTCTAGGCATTGAATTTTTAAAGCCCCATGTGTTGTTAAGCATAAAATAACTGGAATTACGGACTTTAGAAAAAACTATAATTTTATAAACACCCCGTCAGCCTACGGCTGCCACCCCTCTTGTAAAGAGGGGAATTAGGCAATGATGGTTTATATTCCCCTCTTTGCAAGAGGGGTGCCGAGCTTGCGAGGCGGGGTGTTGAAATAGAAAAAGTCCGTAACTCTAGTAAATAATGGAATGTTGATCATGCGCTGATGTTCAGCAGGGTGTTAAAGATAAATAATATAAAAAGCTATAAATGAATGATCTAGGTTTAATGATTAATTTAAGATTATTCCTTAAGCTCGTGACTGTTTAGATAATTTATTGTGTTGAAGAAATGAGGATAAAGGATATATGAAAGCAGAGAAGTTTACCCATAAGTTACAAGAAGCGCTTACTGAAGCGCAGAGTTTAGCCATCAGCAAGAGTCATACGATGCTAGAGCCTATTCATGTGCTAAAAGCATTGTTGGATCAAGAAGGTGGCATGATTGCATCTATTATCACCCAAGCAGGGGGTAATTTATCAAATCTCAATAGTGAGTTAAGTAATGCCTTGAATGCGCTAGCGACAAGTAGTGCTGCCAGCCAAATCAGTGCATCAAATAACTTGATTAAAATACTGCAACAGATGGAAAAGCTAGCCACTGAAAAGCAAGATGAATTTATTTCAAGTGATTTATTCTTAATCGCAGGGTTTGCCGATGGTGTGATCAGCAAGATCTTTAAAGCGGCGGGCTTATCAAAAGAAAGTCTAACTCAAGCTGTGGATAAAGTCAGAGGTGGTGCACGCGTTGAGAGTCAGAATGCTGAAGATATGCAAGGTGCGTTAAAGAAATATACCATTGATCTCACTGAAAGAGCGCGACAAGGTAAAATTGATCCGGTAATTGGGCGCGATGATGAGATCAGACGCACGATTCAAGTATTGCAACGTCGTACTAAAAACAACCCTGTATTAATTGGTCGCCCAGGGGTTGGTAAAACCGCAATTGTTGAAGGTTTAGCGCAGCGCATTGTTAACAATGAGGTGCCTGAAGGAATTCGCAATAAGCGTATTTTATCTTTGGATTTGGGAGCGTTATTGGCAGGTGCTAAATTCCGTGGTGATTTTGAAGAACGCTTAAAATCAGTGCTTAAAGAGCTGTCCAAGCAAGAGGGCAGTGTGATTTTATTTATTGATGAGTTGCACACTATGGTTGGCGCAGGTAAAGCTGAAGGCTCGATGGATGCTGGCAATATGTTAAAACCCGCCTTGGCGCGTGGTGAGCTAAGATGTGTGGGGGCAACGACATTAGATGAATATCGCGAGAATGTTGAAAAAGATCCCGCATTAGAGCGTAGATTCCAAAAAGTATTGGTTGATGAGCCAACGGTTGAAGATACCATTGCGATTTTGCGTGGATTAAAAGAGCGCTATGAAGTGCACCACGGTGTTGATATTACTGATCCGGCAATTGTTGCCGCAGCAACACTATCACATCGCTATATTACCGACAGACAACTGCCGGATAAAGCCATTGATTTAATGGATGAAGCAGCAAGTCAAATCCGTATGGAGATTGATTCGCGCCCTGAAGAAATGGAAAAACTATATCGCCGGATTATTCAGCTAAAAATGCAGCGTGAGCAATTGAAAAAAGAAAAAGATGATGCCACCAAAAAGCGCCTGGATGTTTTAGAAGATGAAATCAAAGCTTTAGAAAAAGAATACTCTGGCTTTGAAGAAATCTGGAAAGCAGAAAAAGCACAAATGCAAGGCTCACAAAAACTAAAAGAGCAATTAGATCAAGCTAAAATTGATCTTGATGCTGCTAAGCGAACCGGTGATTTATCGAAAATGGCAGAGTTGCAATATGGGCTTATTCCGCAGTTAGAGGAGCAGATTAAAGCGCTTGCCAGTGCTGATCCGATTAAAACCAAATTAGTACGCACCCAAGTCACTGAGAATGAGATTGCTGAAGTGGTGTCTAAATCAACAGGTATTCCCGTCAATAAAATGATGGAAGGTGAGCGTGAGAAGCTGTTGCATATGGAGGACTTCTTAGGCAAACGTGTGATTGGTCAAAAAGAAGCGATTACCGCCGTGTCGAATGCTGTTCGTCGCGCGCGCTCTGGGTTATCTGATCCGAATCGCCCGACAGGGTCGTTTTTATTCTTGGGTCCAACCGGTGTTGGTAAGACTGAGCTAACTAAAGCATTGGCTGAGTTTATGTTTGATAGTGAAGATGCGATGCTGAGAGTGGATATGTCAGAATATATGGAGAAACACTCGGTAGCACGTTTGATTGGTGCTCCTCCAGGATATGTTGGTTATGAGCAAGGTGGTTATTTAACTGAGCACGTTAGACGCAAACCTTATTCGGTAATTTTGCTTGATGAAGTTGAGAAAGCACATCCAGATGTTTTTAATATTCTATTGCAAATCTTAGATGATGGGCGTTTGACTGATAGCCAAGGGCGTACGGTTGATTTTAAAAACACCGTGCTAATTATGACTTCAAACTTAGGCTCGCAGTTAATCCAAGAAAAACTGCATAGCGAAGGATATGATCAGGTGAAAGAGCAGGTATTGCAGGTTGTGTTGCAACACTTTAGACCGGAGTTTATCAATCGTATTGATGAAACCGTTGTCTTTGAGCCATTAGATAAAGAGATGATCAAACAAATCGCTGAAATTCAAATCAATCGTGTGCGTAAGCGTTTGCATGAGCGTGATTTGACATTAACAATCTCTGCAGTAGCAATGGATGAGCTGGCAGATCACGGGTTTGATCCGGTATTTGGCGCAAGACCATTGAAACGGGCGATTCAGCAATATATTGAGAATCCATTGGCTACCTATCTTTTAGAAGGGCGTTATGTCGCGGGTGATGTTATTCAAATAACCAGTGAAAATGATAGCTTCGTATTCTCTAAAAAAGATGTAGCTGTTATGGAAAAATAACACCTTGGTAATATACCGCTTGTAAATCATTTTGCGGTATTCGGTGCCGAAGAAGTTTTTGATGCCTTTGGATGATTGGGTTGCAGGTAATAGCTAGGACTATTGCCAAAATTCAATCAGCCAAAAGGGCGGAAAATTCAATGGCAGAAATGTTGTAAAATGGTTTATGAGCGGTATAAATGCTTGGCATACTTTCTGATATAATGCTGGGCATATTTATTTAGATTAATGTATTTATGCCATTACAACGTATATTCGCTTTGGGACTGTTGTTAAGCAGTGCTATTACCTCATTTGCATGCTCGTGGCAGCTTCAGCAAAAAAAATCCATTGATATTGTGCCAGAGAAAGTGAAGTTTGATACTTTTGAGGCGATTAAAGATAAGCATTTCCCTCTGATTGTTGATGTAGTGTTATTAGATAATGGTACATATAAAGCGGGACTCACGATTCAATCACAAGATAATGTTCAAAGTGTGCTTGATGTGGCAACTCAAAAGGATGCGTTTCTAGCAACTAATGGTGGCTTTTATCAAGAAGGGTTTCTTGTCAATGGTCTTTTGATCGATCAAAGTAAACTACGTTTACCATTGGTTAATAATACGTTGTTATCATCAATTATTACGATTGATCAACAGGGTCAAATCAATATCTTGGATAAAGATCAAAAATATCATCATGCTTACTATGCTTTCCAAGTGGGTCCTATCTTGCTTAAAGATAATATCGTACAAAAAGTCAATGATGATAAAATTGCCAAACGCATTATTTACGCGCAAACAAGCACAAAGCTTATGGTGATTTATATCGATAGCACAACCTTACAGCAGGCGGCGTATGTTGTTAAAGCACTTGCTGATTATTTTGATATTAAGATTAAGCGCGCGGTAAATTTTGATGGTGGCAAAGCAGGTGCTTTTATCTTGCGTAAATATATGACGCCAGTGATTTATCCAGAATATAGTCCTGTGAAAAGTGTAGTTTATTTTAGTTTGAATGTCGCTTAGAAGTTACTTAGCCAATCAAGGAGACCATCCACTTAGCTTAACGCGCATAAATAGTTGAGAGGAATGAAAAGCAAGCATAGTTAGTTGCTGAAATGTTAACTATGCCGATTGAGTGCGAATGTACATTATGATACAGTTTCGCTATTAAAATTACGTTTAAGTTTAAGCTAATGGATTTAGGGTTTTCTGAGTTAGGTAAAAAATCTGAATATAAAACACAATATGATGCCAGTTTATTATTTCCGATCCCTCGATCGATAAAGCGTGATGAGTTGGGGATAAAGGGAGTCCCTGAGTTTAAGGGTGTTGATATTTGGACGGGTTTTGAAGTCTCATGGTTGAATATGAAAGGCAAGCCACAAGTGCGCATTGCCGTATTTGAGATTGATGCGCTTTCTCAATGCTTGATTGAGTCCAAAAGTTTTAAGCTTTATTTGAATTCTTTTAATAACACCCATTTTGCCAGTGATGATGAGGTTGCTAAAATTATGCAGCATGACCTCTCACAAGCTGCCAATGGTGTAGTATCTGTGACATTATACGCACTAAAAGACTACCCTTGTCATGTTGCCAATCAATTTGCAGCAGAGTCGATTGATGAGCTTGATATCGAAATCAATGAATATATGACAAACCCTCAGTTTTTATCAGCAGATCAAACAAGCAAAGTGCATGAGCGCCTAAGTAGTGATCTATTGAAATCTAACTGTTTAGTAACCTTTCAGCCGGATTGGGGTAGTGTGTTGATCGAATACCAAGGAGGAAAAATTAATCGAGAAGGATTGTTGAAATACCTTGTTTCTTTCCGTGAGCATAATGAGTTTCATGAGCAATGTGTTGAGCGTATTTATACCGATATTATGCGCTATTGCCAGCCTGAGAAATTATGTGTTTATGCGCGCTATACACGTCGTGGTGGCTTGGACATTAATCCAATGCGCGCAAACTTTATGTTTGATGCTGAGCAAAATGAGCAAAAACAGATACGTTTGGCACGTCAATAATGCTTTTTGGTATGTCGTTGATAGTTCTTATTTCTTCGTTTAGTAACAATTGCTTATTATACACATGAAATTTGTTCTCCACTGGAGGAGTAAATCGTAAGCTAATACGATGTTGATAATGTTTTGGTTTATTAGGCTTATTATCTTGATCGTCATGTGGTTCGATTGAAGTTTTACACAGGTTGATTATTCGCTGAGATTCATATAATCGATTGACTGCCAAAATCGTAAGATAGCCTATTTTTATCCCATTAACGACAAAATGATACGCCTCTTTCTCATCTTCACTGTTCTTTAGATACTCATCAAAAACCTCTGCTAATATTGGAATGAAAGCACTTGCCCCATACCCTCTTGGAAGGAAAGGTTCCAAAGCATATATAATACTGTTGATAGCGCCTCTTTGAGCGACTTGATCGCGATGGGTGGATAAGATTTTATTGCTAAGCTCATCAATATTTAAACTGCTAAATATATCACGCTTGTAATGATATATATTGTCCGGCTTTAAAATATCAACTGTATCCGATAGCACTTTCCTTAATTTATATTTAATGGCACCACCAAGACCAGCTCTTTCAACATATGTCAATGCTTCTGACCCTGTCATATTTAGGTGGTGAGGTATTTTAAACATACATCCTGTATAATGTGATACTTCACTTATCGAAATGTTTAATGACCTCTCAACTATTCTTTTTGGGAAACCATTTAATTGTTGAAACCATTGGTTTAGATTATCGTTTTTGCTTTTTTGATGAATTTCATCTGCTACATCAAGAAATGCCAGATATAATAAGCTTCCGCCTTCAATGGCAATTGCCTCACGACAGCACCGATGGCTTTGCTCATATAACATTGGCTGGATAGATACCAGTGTATGGTGTAAGTCTGCAGGTACTCTGAAAGGGTATTCTGCAAGCACATTTTCAAAAAATTGTTGGGTGTTTTGATGGTATAATTTTTCATAGATGACATCATGTACCAATTTTTTAAACAGATAATTAACATACACCTCGTTAACAGCAGCTAGCCCGTCAGAACTCACTTTTTCTATTAGATCTATAACAAATTCAATTTGAAGATGGTACTCTCTGGGGAAGCGACTTATTATATTATCCCAAGGAAATAAATAGCTATAAGCACTAATGATTAATGTTACATCCGATAAAATTCGGGAAAACTCAAGAAAAGAGAGCTCTCCTTTTGCATATTGAGTAAATGCTCTATGTATTCTATTTATTTCATGTGCTAACATCAAAACAGTTGCTTGATCTTGAGCTTGAAAAACGCCTTGCTCAATCCCTTCGGTAAAGCTATGCAGCAAAACTTCATAAGCATCTGGAAACTCTACTATCATTAGTTTATCTTCATCTAACGATTTTTCGCTCACTTTATCGAACAAGGCATACGTAGAGGAGGTTGGCTTATAACTGCTTTGCTGTATTTGTAATATACTGAAAACTCCCCAAAAATTTAAAAGCGTGTACAATACGCCCGAAGCAATGATATGAGAAGAGGAATCACAAGGATGGCGCACACTACTTTTGGTGACCACATGAGCAAATTATTAAACAAAATGACATCAAAGGTGTCTTTTAAAAAATGTGAAGACGATACTGGAAAAGGTTTTAGAGCATGGCAGTTTAAACCTTTACTCAATCAGTAGCAGCCAAAAGGAGTACGAAAAATTGAGACGGACAATTACAGGTGACAATAAGCTAAATGACTTTGATCCCGAGCAAATTAGTGAAGTACTATGCGCTGAAACAGCCAAGAAATACGAGTCTTCGGATAATGTTATTTTGATTCATGATCCCAGCGAGATACGCAAAAAATATACCAAGCAAGCAGAGCATATAGGAAAAGTAAAAGATCTGAGTAAGAAAACCATCAATGGCTATAGTAGCTTCAATACAATTGCCGTTAATTTAGATAATAAACAGATTGATTTATTGGGTCATGAGCTATACAGCAACAAGCAGCCAGAGTTTTTATCAAAAGAAACGATTGAACAGTTAAGTGCCGGTGAGGATATCGTGATTTCACAGGCGTCTAAAGAAGCCTATGATGACGATAGTTATTTGACCTCAAAGCGCATAGCATTAAAGCATATTAAATCCTGCTCTAACGCCTTGAAAGAAAAGAATTCAGCATTAAATATTACGCATGTATTAGATCGTGAGTTTGATGATAGTGAGTACTTTGATTTTATACAGGAACTGAAAGATGAGTTTGTCATACGATTGAAGAAAAACAGGACAGTTTCAGGCTTAAGCGGTGATAAGGAGCAAAAAGGGAAATTGATAGATCACGCCTTTGAACATTCATATACTTTCTGTATTCAAAAGCTATACATCAGTGGACGCTGTTTTCAGGATTGCGTGATCAAGGCTAAATGGCAGAAGATTGGGCAGTATCATGTTGTTTTAATGACGCTGCTTGATCGCAAGGGCAAAGAAGCTTTTGACGAACCGATGCTTTTAATCACAAATAAGGAGCTTATGAATCAATATGACGTTTACAACGTTTATGATTGCTATTTAAAGCGCTCTCGTATTGAGGGTGTGTTTAAATTTATCAAAGGTGAGTTAGGCTGGGAAGAGTTTAGGATAAAAGACTTTGAAGGGATTAAAGCCATTACTGCTATTGGTTTCTTTGTTGCATCTTATTTATATGAGATTGGTCAAGGTGAAGTTTATGATGACTTTGTTGTATTGATTGCACAGCTTGGCGGCTCTAAATCAGGTGAAGTAACAAGGCATTACATCTTGGAAGGAATGAAAACATATCTTGCAAAACTACGCGTAGATCAGTTTATTGAGGAGCATCAGATAAGCCAAGCAGACTTAAAAGCCATATTGAATTTTATTGGGCGAGGAGAAATTTAAAAAATGAGGAGTTTTCAGTAATATATTATTTTGATTGTTTAAAGGTATTTCTGCCAAACAGAAATTACCGATTAATAAACCAGCTAAACTATGTATGGTTTTTTTCATTTTATCCTCCATATATTTGATATAAACAAAGCCTTAAAATCAAAAAAAACATGATAATGAGACTTGTTATCATTATTTGGCTTGGTAAGCTGTTTTGTCAACATGTGGAAGTGTTTATTTATGTCATACATTGTCATATTAGGAGGTGTAAAATATCTAACTTTACGTACGCTGCGAGACATGGAGAGCGGAACGCGAGGTCTAGTAGACAAGGTAGGCGTGGCTTCATTCCCAGCGCGCGACGTGCCGTAGGCGCCAGAGCAAGTCTGTGCTTGAAGCTATATTTTCACGCCGTAGAGGCGTACAGGAGCAAGATGGCGTAGAAGAATACGTAGTTTTCGTCGAAGCCTGCTTGAGAGGGAGCCGTGCCGCCCAAAAGAATAAACCGCCGAGGGAAGCGATTCGATTTTGGCTGACTTCGAAGTCCCAAAATCTATTATGAGCCCCGAGGCACCCTGCACTTGTTGCTTTTAAATAAGCTTGCTCGCAACAAATGGTTACATAACCTTGAGATTTAATTAATCATATTTTGTGCTGAGGTAGGAATTCTGACGCAGATCTTTACCAAGAGCCAATAATAATTGAAATTTAGATGCGCTCAAAGATAAGTAGTTTTACGCTATCGAATAAAGTTCTGATCAATTATGATGTATCAAGAGTGCAGCATTTCAACATGTCTGCCATATATTTTTTATGGGAACACATTGAATATGTGGTTTTGTAAAATCAATCCATTGTTGGTAAATATTTGGGGTGATGGGGAGCGAGTGTACTATGGGAAATGAGCTAGAAAAAATAGTACCAGAACTTAAATTATATTTTGATGGGACATTTTGTAACAAAGATAATGGTAAAGATCCAACGGTCGTTGGAGAAGCCTACAATAATGATAAAAGCGTCGAAACATATTTCAACAGAGAAAAGTATGATGGTTTGATTGGTAATCAGAATATTCTGGAAAATCAATATCTAAAAATTTATTTTCCTGGACCTGCTGCCGAGAGAAAAAACACGAAATACGATAAACCTGGCACTGGCAAATTTAACTCAAAATACATGTCCCAACATACTACAAACAATTCAACTGGACTATGGGGTGATGGCTGGGAGCATAATATGCAGTTGGCATTAATCATAGCTTGCAATTTTATTATTGAGCAGCTAGGTAAACATGAGCGTGTGGCTATATCAATACCTGCATCTCATAGTAGAGGGGCGATTACTGCTATAGCTTTTTCCAATCAATTATCTTATTTTTTGCAGAAGATGGGTATCGATAAACAAAAGGTTTCTATCAGAAGTTTGTACGTTATTGATCCAGTAGCAGGCCTTGATTATGGAGCTCTTGAGAAATCAGTGGTACGTAATATACCAATGGAGAACTTCCATGCTGAAAATGATTCAAATGACTTAAAGAATCATCTTGTTCAGGTAGAGCCTATTAGGATAGGAGCTTATGTTGATAGGTTAACTTTGCGTTATGCCGCTGACGAAAGACGAACAGCCTATAAGTCTCAGCTTCCTTACGGGATTGATCCTAATTTTAAAAACGGGCGTCCTTTATTCATCCCTGATAACGTAGATGTAGAGATAAGCTATTCTAGGGCTACTCACCAAACAATCGCCTATACAGAAAAAGAAGGTAATAAATTTTTCTCTGGAAAAAATACTTTAGGTGAAATACAGTCAAAAAACAATGCTCAAATAAAGTTGCAATACGGTATTATTAGTGAGGAGCTAGTTGATGATTTGTCTAAGGCTAAAGCTAAAGTAAACTCGTTCCACCCCAAAGAAGATAGAGTTATTAAAATCAAATGCAAAGACAATCCTGAATGTAAAGAAAAATATACTAACTCTGTATTACATGATGTTTATCAATTTTTTATGCATAAAAGTAAAAACGATTGCAACTTTTTTCAGGCATTTAATGATCCAAAAAATAAATACTATGACTTAATTAATTGGGCATATAAAAACAGTGCTTTTTACCAACAGTTGGATAGTAAGGAATACAAGATAGAACCTAAAGTTTTAGCCCATCTTGTGCAAATAAAACAAAAAGATCAATCAAAGAATTTTGCAAAGTTTATTAATAGTGTTGATTCATACGCAAAGTCAGAGAAAAATCAAAACCTTTCCCTATTCTACCCCAAAGTGTCAATACAGTTTTTTAAAAATTCTTATTCCTATACATGTCATGCAACCTGCAATGTTTTTTGCACCTGACTTTTAAATTCAATAGCACCTTCTTTGTACACATTCATTGGTTTTTTGTATCCCAAGCTCTCATGAAATCTACGGTGATTATAAAAATCAATATAATCAGCAAGATCAGACCTAAGCTCAGGCAAAGAACCATATTCATTAAGATAAATTCGCTCGCATTTTGCACTGCGCCAAAAACGCTCAATACAAATGTTATCAGTAGCTCGCCCCTTGCCATCCATTGAAATAGTAATACCTCTACTGGATAATGCCTCAGTATGTATATGCGAGGTATATTGACTGCCTTGGTCAGTGTTAAAAATCTCAGGGTTGCCAAAGCGATCAAGGGCTTCATGCAAAACACTCATTACCAGGCTACTATCCATCGTATTCGATATACGCCAACTTAATACGGCTTTTGAATACCAATCAATTATCGCAGCAAGATAAACCATACCACCCTTAAGCTTCACATACGTGATATCAGTAGACCACACTTGGTTAACGCGACAAATATTAATACCACGCAGTTTATAAGTGTATTTAACATGTTGTTTACAAGGCTCGGACAAATTAGGAAACCTGACAGCCAACACCGCTTTTAAGCCCATTTCCTGACGGTATTTCTGCACCGTATTCACGCTGACACTAAATCCATCCTCAAGCAATTGCTGATGAACCTTCAGCGCACCATAAATAGGGATTTCTTCATGGATTTTCTGGATATGCGCTTTAATTTTAAGTGCTTCCTTATTGATTTTAGGCGTGTAATAGCAGGTGCCTCGATTAATACCCAGTAATTGGCATTGCTTAACTATGGAAATAGTTTCTAGCTTGGACTCTACCATAGATTTTCTAGTTGATAAGTCCAAGCTTGCGAGCTTTCCCTCAAGCCAATCCCTCTCAATAGTAAGCTGACCAACTTTCTTAGCATACTTATCCACCTCGTGTTGAAGCTTATCATTTTCAGACTTGTACTCTTTAACCGCCTTGGCTGGCTCCATAGCAATAACGGCATTATCCAAGAAGATTTTCTTCCAGTTTTGGATGTTTTTTGTCGTTATATTATGCTTGCTAGCAAGCTCTGCTAACGTAAGCTCATTTGCCAATAATTCCAATACAACTTTGACCTTAAACTCGGATGAGTAACTTGTCCTTTTTGTGCTCATAAATACGCCCTCTGTTCATTTCACTTTCAACAATATATCGGAAATGAATTTCAAAAGATACTGTTTAAATTTCTTGGGGTATTATACCTAAAAGCGGTAAGGAAATATTTGGTTGTGAGCATTTCTTTGATCATGCAGCCAAGCACAATCAAAGTAAATACCCTTGGTCACAGTGCTTTGTTCAACTGGGGCTCTTAAAGTTCATTCATACCCGTTGGGCATTTTTGCCATTGTTGACGCGATTTTATCACTCTAGCAACAAAGCAGCGGCTGAGTGTTTTAACAGTAAAATTACACTGGCCTGCCAAATGATTCTTAAGCTTAGCACCTGGACAAAATCCCCCATTCTTATTGTGACTGATTCATGGTTTGGTAATGGTAAATTGTACAACCCGTTAAAAGATCAACTAGGTAATCGAGTCCATATCCTCACCATGTTACGCAAAAACAGTGTTTTATACGGTTTTCCTGAGGTTATCGAAGGTAAAACATGTGGGCGTCCTGCAAAATATGGTGCCAAAGCAGGTTCTGTTAGGGATTTGGCAAATGAATATAAAGCTAAAGCCCAAAAAGTCACAAGCTTTGTTTATGGTAAAAAGCGTGACATGCTTGTCTACGAGAAAAACTTCATGTCTAAAGCTTTTAAATGCCCGATAAAAGTTGTCTTTGCCTATTACAAAAATCACTTCGTTGCTTTAGCAACAACAGACTTAAGCTTAAGCGTAACGCAGATATTGGAGTACTATAGCGCACGGTGGAAGATCGAGTCTGGTTTCAAAGAGCTCAAACATGACATCGGCAGCCAAAAAGCCCAAGTAAGATTGGAGCATTCGGTGATAAACCACTTGAATATGTGCATGCTTGCCATTACGATTATTTGGATCGCTGTCATGCATCTTCCAAGTGATGCAGTCAATGAGCTAACACATAATGGCACTAAGCCGCAATACACCTTTTCTGCGGCACGAAAGTTGTTGATAAAGCGTCAGAATAAACTCAGGGTTTGTCAAAATGGTGAATCTGAGCTAAAAAATCATAGAAATTCATGGATTCAAATGATTATTGGGCTTGCCGCTTAACAAAACTTGGGAAAGTTCAGATTAATGATTTTATTTGTATTTTGTTTTAACCTGTTGTTCTGATCATAAAATTCGATAAAAAATTAAATGTCAATGCTAGTAAAGGATCATAAATATTGCTAGAATGCCGCTGTAATTAAGACGAGTCCAAATTTATCCAAACTTAATTACGAGGTCATTTATGTTACGTATCACTGAAGAAGCCATCACCTTTGATGATGTGCTGTTGTCGCCTGGTTATTCCAATGTATTGCCACATCAGGTTTCATTAGAAACGCATCTTACGCGTAAAATAAAACTAAAGATGCCATTAGTATCCGCTGCAATGGATACTGTAACCGAATCACGTTTAGCGATTGCTATGGCGCAAGAGGGTGGCGTGGGTATTATTCATAAGAATATGCCTATCAAAGCACAAGCCGCTGAAGTGCGCAAGGTTAAGAAGTTTGAAAATGGTATGGTCATTGATCCAATTACCGCTTCACCTGCAACAACGATACGTGAGTTGTTGGCAATTACTGAGCAGTATCATTTCTCAGGTGTGCCGGTTGTTGAGGGTAAGTCACTCGTTGGTTTAGTAACGTCACGTGATATTCGTTTTGCAAAAGATCTGACACAACCGATTTCAAGTATTATGACGCCAAAAGAGCGTTTGGTAACAGTTAAAGAAGGCGCGCAAGAAGATGAGATTCAACGCTTACTACATCAGCACCGTATTGAAAAAGTATTGGTTGTCAATGACAGCTATGAACTTGTTGGTTTAATTACAGTAAAAGACATTCAAAAATCGATTGATAAACCCAATGCCTGTAAAGATGAGTTAGGGCGCTTGGTGGTTGGTGCGGCTGTTGGTACAGCAGGAGACACTGAAGCGCGCGTCAAAGCATTGGTTGAAGCCGGAGTTGATGTGATTGTTGTCGATACCGCACACGGTCATTCGCAAGGCGTGCTTGATCGCGTAAAATGGGTAAAAACGCATTTCCCAAAAGTGCAAGTGATCGGTGGCAATATCGCCACAGCGGAAGCGGCGAAAGCTTTAGTTGAGGCGGGAGCTGATGGTGTCAAAGTGGGTATTGGTCCTGGCTCAATTTGTACAACTCGAGTTGTTGCGGGTGTTGGTGTGCCACAATTAACGGCGATTTCTAATGTGGTTGCAGTGATGGCACCATTGGGTGTGCCTGTGATTGCCGATGGCGGTATTCGCTACTCTGGTGATATTTGTAAAGCAATTGCCGCAGGTGCTTCAGTAGTCATGGTTGGTGGATTGTTTGCAGGAACAGAAGAATCCCCTGGTGAGGTCGAATTATTCCAAGGGCGTTCATATAAATCATATCGAGGTATGGGCTCATTAGGTGCTATGGCAAAAGGCTCATCAGATCGTTATTTTCAAGATAGTGTTGATGCCAAAAAGCTCGTACCTGAAGGTATTGAAGGTCGTGTTCCATACAAGGGCACATTAGCCGCGGTAATTCATCAATTAATCGGTGGCTTGCGTGCCGGCATGGGATATACCGGTTGCGCTACAATTCTTGAGATGAATACCAAGCCAACTTTTGTCAAAATCACAGGGGCGGGATTTAACGAAAGCCATGTGCATAATGTGATGATTACCAAAGAGCCACCAAACTATCAATTGAAATAGGAAAAATAACAAAAAAGGCAGATTTGGAATCTAAGCGATTGTATCAGCATTAAAATTGCTCTATTGTATGCGGGTATTTTATGTATCGTTAAATAATTTACCGCGATACAGTATTTATAAACCTTATTTTAAACTCAAAATAAAAGTGGAGTATTGGCTCATGAACGATAGATTGAAGATTAACGTTGGCTTGGCTGAGATGCTTAAAGGTGGCGTGATTATGGACGTTGTAACTGCAGAGCAGGCAAAAATCGCTGAAGAGGCGGGTGCTGTTGCGGTGATGGCGCTTGAACGCGTTCCTGCTGATATTCGTAAAGACGGTGGCGTGGCACGCATGTCAGATCCAAAGCTGATCAAAGAAATTATGGCAGCCGTGAGTATTCCGGTCATGGCAAAAGTGCGTATTGGTCACTTTGTTGAAGCACAGATTTTAGAGTCGTTAGGCATTGATTTTATTGATGAAAGTGAAGTATTGACACCTGCTGATGATGAGAACCATATCGATAAGCATGCCTTTAAAGTACCTTTTGTTTGTGGTTGTAGTAATTTAGGTGAGGCACTACGTCGAATCGGTGAGGGTGCTGCTTTAATCCGTACTAAGGGTGAAGCAGGAACGGGTGATGTGATTCAGGCGGTAAAACAAATGCGTGCATTAAATCGTCAGATAAAAGAAGTGCAAATGGCAGATAGTGGTGAGCTGATGGCAATTGCTAAAAAACTAGCTGCACCTTACGAATTAGTAAGATATGTACATGAGCATGGCAAATTGCCTGTACCTAATTTCTCAGCCGGTGGTATTGCAACACCTGCTGACGCGGCGATGATGATGCAATTAGGTGCTGAAACTGTTTTTGTTGGCTCGGGTATTTTCAAATCGAATAACCCTAAAAAACGTGCCGAAGCGATTGTAAGTGCTGTAACACATTTCAATGATCCAGATGTGATTGCTAAAGTCTCAGAAGATCTAGGTGCGCCAATGACTGGAATCAACTGTGATCACTTGTTGCCACACGAGATGTTTTCAGTTAGAGGCTAGTAATGAATATCGGGGTACTTGCCTTACAAGGTGCGTATGATGCGCACCAGAAAAAAATTGAATCATTAGGTATTAACTGCATTTTAGTTAAAACAGAAGCCGCTTTAGCTAAGGTTGATGCACTGATTTTGCCTGGTGGTGAAAGCACAACAATGACGTATTTGCTGCAGAAACATCAACTTTGGCAACCATTGATTAAGCGCATGCAAGAGATTCCAGTTTTGGCAACATGTGCTGGTGTGATTCTATTGCAAAAAATGGGTGTATTGGATATCGATGTCATCCGCAATGGTTATGGGCGACAATTAGAAAGTGGTATTTTTCCTCTAAGTGTTAAATTTGACACAACAGAGGAAGAGGTCGAAGCTTTTTTTATTCGCGCACCGATTATTAATACGATTAATGATAAAGAAATCGATATCATGTCTTATCATTTAGATAAACCGGTTTTAATTAGAAAAAATAAAGTACTCGCAGCAACTTTTCATCCTGAGTTATGTCAAAGCTCGCCAATTCATAAATATTTTATCGATTTAATACGGCAGTAGGAAGATCTGTTCTGCCAATCATTTGTTGATATAAGTGGCGAGAGTTGTCTCTAGTGAAGGGAATGCTTAAATAACTCTCATTCTTCCTATCTCAGTATTAAGTCCAGCATATTGCTTTATTATTACGTATTTTTGTGCATTGACTATAAAGCAAGATTTTGCGATTATGCGCGCTTAATTTTTATGATTTTGATCACAATTTTTTGATGAATGTGATGATTAGTGTGCTAGAAATGAGGTTTAGAGTGAGAAACTATTTATTAGGGTGGGTTTTATTGATTGTGGCGAGTGTTAGCTTTGCTGCAAATAATAATGAGAGCTCTGCAAAAGCAGCATCATCAGCGAATGCAGCTATTGGTCCTGAGTCAGCGCAAAAAGCAAATAGCTCAGATGATGAAGGACAGGATTCCTCAGATAAATCAGGCAAGGACGAGAGCTTTTGGACATTCTTAAAAGGTACACAGCCGGATAATGCTGTTTACTTAGGGATGTTTACTTGGCATTTTAATCCTGAAAGTCGAGCGCATGACCGTTGGTCGAATAATTTGATTGGTGGAGTTTATAACAGTATCTTTGTTGGTACTTTGCTTAATTCATTCAGTGACCGAGCTTTTGTGGTTGGGGTGCAACGTAATCTCTATACTAATCAATTATCACAAAACAATCAGATAAATGTCGGTTATCGTTTAGGGTTAATTTCAGGCTATGATCAAAGGATGTCAGATATTGCGAAATATTTACCTGTGTTGCCGATTCCTGAGCTTTATATTGATTATGCTTATAAAAATTTTGGCGCAGAATTATCTTATATTGGCGTGGTATTTACTGCGAAGTTTTTTATCCGTTTTTAACTTTTAGCAGTAACAAGCTCAAATGAATGTCCTTTGTGCGCATGGCGTGCACAAATAATAGCAAGCAATCCAATGGCCAGTACAAATGTCGCGAAATGGATGCTCGTCATTGTAAATTGTGTCAATAAGAAAGTTGCAATGGCGCCACCTAGAAAAGACATGAAGTTAAACAATGCCGCTGCTGATCCTGTGATGTGGTGCGGTGCACTTGATATAGCGCCTGTACTTGCTGTTGGGCGAATCATGGCGTAGCCTAGGGTTGTGATCCACATAGGTAATACTAAGGTATAAATATTGCTTGTGAAGATGATATTTAGCAGAATGGTTAACATAGCACCTGTCACCAGAAGTATTGCACCAGTAAGTACCAGTTGACTAATGCTAAAGCGTTTATTTAGTTTCGGTGCCAAAATAGACATAATGACAATTGCCAGTGAGTTAACAGCAAAAATGATCCCAAAGGCAAGTACTGAAAAGTGAAATACCCCGATAATCAGCATGCTACTTGCCGCAGCATATGAGAATAAAACACCATATGAGCAAGCGCTTGTTAAGATATAACCTTGAAAGCTTTTGATTTTAAGTAATGACAGATAATTATCATAAAGCTGTTTAGGTTTTGTCGCATGCATGTTTTTTTGTTGGATACTTTCCTTAAATAGAAAACTAATAACCAATAGATAAAATACGCCAAGTAACAGTAAAAACATAAAAGCACCATGCCAGCCAAATAGCTCTTGCAACACGCTACCAAGAAGTGGAGCAATTGCCGGACAAATACCAATAATCGCCATAATCATTGCCATTGCCTTAACTAGATCTTCTTTTTTATAGACATCACGAGCAATTGCCATCGCTGCAACAATGCTGCTGCATGTGCCTATCGCTTGAAAAAAGCGTCCAATAAGCAACATGTGAAAGCTTGTTGAGAAAACAATCATTAAGCTCGCTGAAGTATAAATAACAAGCCCAGTGACTAAAACAGGTTTTCTGCCAAAGCGATCAAGTAGTGGGCCGTAAAAAAGTTGAGCAGTAGCAAGACCAATCATAAAAACGGTCATCACTAAGCCGATATGAGATGTATTAAACGTCTGTCCCATTTCAGGGAAGGAAGCAATAAATATATCATTTGCAAAAGGAGTGATAATGCAAACACTGAGAACCAAAAACATCATCTTATTTTTCATTCTATCCTAATTAGGATTTTTATATAGGTATTAAATACCTGTTGACTATACTCTTGATGTGCGTAAAATGCAATAAAAATTTTTGCCTATGATTGAGTGTTTACTCACTGGAGTTATATGCTTTGGAAAAAACTGTGATTTTATAAACACCCCGTCAGCCTGCGGCGGCCACCCCTCTTGCAAAGAGGGGAATCAGGCAGCAGTGATATTATTCCCCTCTTTGCAAGAGGGGTGCCGAGCTTGTGAGGCGGGGTGTTGTAATAGAAAAGTACGTAACCCCAATTACTAAGAAATGATGGTCATGGTCTGAGTAACCCCCTAAGGGTGTGTTTGGAAATGCGAGAATGTGTGTGAAGCTTATAAATGCCTATGCAAATATTATCAGGTGTCTTTTTGGATTCTCGGATCAAGTCCGAGAATGACAGTGAGTAGTCATATTCGGGCTTGACCCGAATATCCATTATTACCAAGGGATTATTGTTTGGGTATTTACTTATAACGTCAGTTATAAAGGCTTTGATTTACGCTCAGATAATGTTTATATAATAAAAAGAACAGAGGAAAAATATGGCAAGAGAAAATAATTCCTGTTATGCAATTTTGAGTTTACTCAACAAAAAAGAGTTATCTGGCTATGGTGTCAAAGCACTTTTTGAAAAGATTGCTCATTTTTATTGGTCAGAAAGTAATGCGCAAATTTATCCGATGCTTAAGCAATTAGAGGATCAAGGATTTGTCGAATCACGCTTAGATGAATCCAGTGGTAAACGTCAAAAGCGCATTTATGCAATTACAGAATCAGGTCGTGCGCACTTAATGCAATGGTTAATGCAGCCAATTAGTTATGGTGCTAAAGAACGTAATGAATTATTGTTAAAGCTAAGCAGTGGTTTTGCGATGGATAAAGTAGATGTTTTACAACATGTGAATAACTATATTACCCATTTGCAAATGCTACAGATTAAGCTTGCTGAAGTTGTTAGTCATATTAGTATTGATCATAACGGTAGAGAGGATCAAGATTATCTGTTATTAGTATATCGCTATAATGAAAAGCGTTTAAAAGCCGAGCTTGAGTGGGCAAAAGAGACGGTTCAAGCGTTACAGGCGATGTAGATTACATAACGCATCATAGTAAGACACTAAAAATCATATCGTTTTAATCGTTTTTAACGTTAAAACATGATAGGCTTTTACTCAGTTATAAAAAGCCTTGATTACTTACATTCTATGATAGAGACAGACCGTATTATCTCGGGGAATAAGCAAAAAGAAGATCAGCAGATTGATCGCGCGATCCGCCCTAAAATGCTCAAAGATTATCACGGTCAGCCAGTGGTCAAAGAGCAGATGGAGATCTTTATTGAAGCAGCGAAAAAGCGCTCTGAAGCTTTAGACCATGTGCTTATTTTTGGTCCTCCTGGTTTGGGAAAAACCACACTTTCACACATTATTGCTAATGAGATGAATGTCTCATTGAAACAAACCTCAGGTCCCGTGTTAGAAAAAGCGGGTGATTTGGCGGCATTATTAACTAATCTTGAAACCAATGATGTATTATTTATTGATGAGATTCATCGCTTGAGCCCTGTGGTTGAGGAGGTTCTTTATCCGGCGATGGAGGATTACCAGCTGGATATTATGATAGGTGAGGGACCTGCCGCGAGATCAATTAAAATTGATTTGCCACCTTTTACTTTAGTCGGAGCAACGACAAGAGCAGGGCTGTTAACCTCCCCGTTACGTGATCGATTTGGCATTGTGCAACGTTTAGAATTTTATTCAGTCAGTGATTTGGCAGATATTGTGATGCGCTCAGCTAAGCTATTAAATGTGACAATTGAAGCATCAGGCGCTAAGGAAATTGCAAAACGCGCGCGTGGCACGCCCCGTATTGCTAATCGCCTATTAAGACGTGTGCGTGATTACGCCGATGTTAAAGCCAAAGGTGTCGTTGATCATAAGATTGCTGATAAAGCCTTATCATTGATTAATGTTGACCCAGTTGGCTTTGATCATATGGATCGACGTTATTTATTAGCTCTGATTGATAAATTCTCGGGCGGTCCTGTTGGCTTAGATACCATTGCCGCGTCGATTTCAGAGGAGCGTGGCACGATTGAGGATATGATTGAACCTTATTTGATACAACAGGGTTATATTATGCGCACAGCACGAGGGCGCGTGGCCACTCACCATGCTTATCGACATTTTGATGTAGTCATGCCCGAGAAATTAAATGATTTGCAGCAGTTATCGTTAGATGATTAATATTAGGGCTAAGACTAAATATTTATCCACAAGTGCCCACCGTCCCTTCAGCATAAGTCGAAGCGATGCACTGAGCATTAGCCGCAGTGGGTGGGCTTGGGAGAATCACTCTTCATAGAGGCTTCGACTTACGCTCAGTCAACGTGGGCAGGAAGATGGTTATAGCCAATATGAGTTATTGTAAATAAAGCAAGTATACGAGGGGAAATTTTGGGTATTATTATTGGAATTATTTCAGGTATGTTATGGGGCTTAAACGATGTATTGACGAACGTTTACTCCGAGCAAGCCTTGTTTAGTACAGTAACTTTTGCGGTATTAGTATTTGCACTGATTTTATCCTTGATGCAGGATAGTTTTTCTTGTGCGGGGATTTATAGTTATCACGCGATGCGTGGTAGCTTTAAGACAAATATGATTAAAACCAGACATAAGAATTTTTGGCCTTTGATCATTGCTGCTGTTTGTGCGGGTCCCTTAGGGATGGTTGCAGGTATTATGGGTATTGCTTATGCTGGTCCTGTTTATGCCGGAGTTGTCACCTCATGCTATCCGGTTATTGCGCTGTTATTAGCAATGACTTTATTGCGAGAAAAGCCAACAAAGATAAAGGTTGTTGGTATTATCTTATCAGTGATTGCGGTGATGTTTATCTCCATTGCAGGGGTGAGATCAGGTGCGCCATATATTTTAATCGGCTTGATTTTCGCCAGTTGTGCAATGCTAGGTTGGGGAGCCGAGTCGATTTTGTTCTCAATCGCACAAAAGTCATCAACACAAGATGTCTCATGGCTTTTAGCAGTGCGTCAAAGTGCCTCAGCAGTAAGTTATTTATTGATACTAGCAATATTACTTATTGTTGATTATCAACAAACTTGGGCAGTAATGAGACATTTATTTTTACCCCTATTGATTTTAGGCTGTGTGTTATCTGCCTCAACTTCATATCTTGCGTACTATCATGCGATCAAACGCATAGGAGCGAGTCTTGGGACGACATTCAATGCCAGCTTTATCTTTTGGGCAGGCATTTTTAGCGTGTTATTTAATATCACGCATGTGCAGGAGTCGTTTATTTTGTGGAGTGTCGTGTTAATTATAGGGATTTACTTTGCCTCAAAAGGCAATAAGAAATATACCGCTCGTGAATCATTGTGCGGTGTTTAATATCAAAGAAGTTATTGATATTTTTGGGTGATTGGATTGCAGGTAATAGCTAGGACTATTAGCAAAATTCAATCATTCAAAAATACGAGAAATTCAATGATAGAAATTCTGTAAAATGGTTCGCGGGCGGTATGTGCTCAGGTTGCTTGTTAAAGAAGTTGCTAAAAAGTACTAATGTTCTACACTTGATTTGTCTATATAAAAGGAGTTTATCGTAAGAAATGTCAGCACTATTTAATTTACTCAAACGCAGCAAAGTGGTTGTCAGTATTATTGTTTTACTTATTATTGCTTATGTTGGTTATTTTTGGGCAACACGATCAACCTCAACCGATAACGCTTATATTGTTGCGAATATTCAGTCAGTTGCAGCGGAAGTCTCAGGTAAAGTAGAAGAAGTGTATGTTAATAATAACCAGATGGTAACGAAAGGGACGTTATTATTTTCTTTAGATCCCAAGCCTTATGAGATAAAACTACAAGAGGCTAATTTAAACCTGCGGGCTTTAGAAGTTGCTTATCTAGCCGCAAAGGAATTACTAACAAACTACGCACAAAAAGATTTATTGCAACAAAATGCTAGTGAACTTCAATTATTAAAAGTAAAGGTTAAAACTACAGAAATTAAAGTACAGCAAGCACAATTAGCAGTTGATAACGCAAAATCCCAATTGGCAGCAACGAAAATTTATGCCGTTGAAAATGGTATTGTTAGCAATTTGTTTTTAGCTAAAGGGACTCTTGTGAAGGCCTATCAGAGCTTATTTTCATTTATTGATACCAATCAGTGGTGGGTGCAGGCTAATTTTAAAGAAACAGATTTAGCTGATGTTAAAAAAGGGGATAAGGCTACTATTCGTTTACGGATGTATATGGGCGATAAAGTCTATCAAGGAACAGTTGCCGATACAAATTGGGCAGTGGGCAGAAGAGCTGTCGACTCAGCCGACCTTTTGCAATCAGTGCCGCAAGAGAATCAATGGTTACTCTTGCCACAGCGTTTTCCGGTGATGATTAAAATAGATAACCCAGATCCAAACTTTCCATTGCATGTCGGGGCAAGTGCGTATGTTACGATTGAAACGACGAAATAGAGGTAAATATCGCGATAGCTATACATTGCCTCAAGACTCTTATTTAGATATTGCTTATCATGTGATTGTTACCTTAGTGGCATTCTGCGTGTTGCTGATTTGTTATATGATTTTCCAATGGCCAGATTTTCTTATTTTCTTATTAATTTCGATATTACTAATTTTCATGAGTGCTTTTCCGCTTGGGCAGTCGCGTTGGGGGCAAGTAAAAGCCTCATTGTGGATTAGTCTTGGACTTTGGCTTTGTTTCGTGGGTGTTTTTGCTGTTGTGGGCTCAAAGGGCTGGACTATATTTTTGGTGCTTGTACTTTCTTTAAGCTACTATTTGTTGACACTTAAAGATATGAACTTGCGCTTATATCTTGGGCTGGGGGTGCTTTTTTTACCGATTTTTATTCATTTGGTTGATGATCCTACAATGATAGCGCCAGCCAATAGTATTCAAATGTTTATTAATTATAGCGTGGCAATGGTAATTTGTACTTTGTTCTCTGTAGCCGTTGCAGTGATTCAACCGCGACGTTATGAAGCAAAGGTGTTGATTGCAATGACTGAATATATCTATGCATTAAGACGCATGTTAAGTAGCACAGATGAAAAAGGCTATCGTGATAATCTATATTGTATGTATCGTCATTTATATTATTTGCGTCAACAAAAGAATAATCACCATAAGCACTTTACTACTGAATTTAATCAGATAATTGATGAATATGTGGATGTGGTTTATCAAATTGTGATGATTTACGTTTACATTATTAATAATCATGCAGTGAAATTACCATTTTATGAGGCTTGTCTTAAAATTGATAATTTATTGGATCAAGATGATCTAGCAATCAAAGCAACAGCGCTTGAAAATCGAGCGTTTCGTTTGCAGTTACTTGAAGAAAATGTGCAATTAAAGAAAGCAATTGAGCGTGCAGATGCGTGCTTACAATTGTTGAATACGCTTTATATAAAAGTCAAAGCGTTAAGGAAGAAATATGCTTAGTATCATGGATCGTCTAAGCATTTATCGTGCGGTGAGAATCAGTGTTATGCTTACCGTTGCTGTTGCTGTATGGTTGATTTTTGATATTGAGCGAGGCTATTGGATCGCAATGACTTTGATGATTATTTATATGCCTTTTGAGCCTGGGCTTGTTAATAACCGTATCAAGATGCGCTTAATTGGTACGATTATTGGGCTTTTATTCGGCTTTATTTTGGTTGAAATAATCATGGCACATGTCACTTGGATTGTCTTTTTGCCATTGCTGGTGCTTTTTGTACTTTATTTTTCAATGATCAATTATACCTATTCGGCCATGTTTGTGACGATTGCGGTTATGCTGCTTTATTCCGTGATGTATACCAAAGGGATGTCGCCAGCAACGTTTATGCTAGCGCGATTAGTGGATACCTTTGCCGCTTGTGCGATTTGCTTTGTTGCAGAAGTTTTTTTTAGACCAAGAAAGATGATTGCGCATGCTATTTTAAAGGACTTAGAAGATATCTTAGAAGCTTATGCCAAACATTTTGCGTTGATGTATCAATCATTTTCTGAGCAACAGTTTAGGAATATATCCGTTGAATATGCCACGAATTTTAATAATAGCCTCCTTAGCTTAAAGCAAGCGGCGGATCTTAATAAAACAAAGTTAAGACCAAAGCAACAACAGTTAATGGATGCTTGCCTTGGGCCTGTTTTTAAGATGCGTGTGCATTTAATTAGCTTGCATTATCTAGCCGAGTATAATCAAAAAGAAATGGAGTTGTTCATTGATCAAAATAAGACGATTTTTGAGACGATCTGTGATGATTTGAATCAGTTGCTAGATTATGATGTGTCGCGCCAATTTTCTTTAGATCAAGTATGTCAGAATAAGTGTTTCACCACGGATGTTGAAAAGGAAATTATACAGAATCTGCGATCTTTTGATCATCTGGCATATCAAGCGCAAAGTGCATTGATTCAGTTTAAACAAAGTGATGAATCAAAAAGAGGTTGAGTTTTAATGTCCCCCTCACCCGCCCAGATTCAAACTGAATGATCTCTCGCGCAAGGGGAGAGGTGCTCGCTGATGGTAGTTTATTTATAGATGAATTAGTATTATTGCTTGCTGATCAGGTAATCGTTGATTTGGCACAAAATTGCAGTATCTTCTTTCTTTAGTTCATTACAAGCTGCTTGCAACGGCTCGCTGGAGATGAACACCAAACGCTGTTCAAGCACTTTAATTTGCTCAAGCAAGCCATCGCGTTTTTTTTGTAAATTCTGCAATAATGGGTCGTTTTTAGCAAGAAAAGCGACATGATCGGGTGAACTGTTTTGTTGTTGCTTTTGCGTGCTAAAGCTTACTTCCTGTTCTTGAAAGTGACGCTTTGGTTTATTCGTACGATGGTTGTGCTGTGATGCATTGTTGTTTCGTCCATGAGCATTGTTGATATTAGGATGATTGTTGGTATTGCTTGCGTTGTCTGATTGTTGTTTAGATGTTGTCTCAGCTGGTTTTTTGCGTTTCAATGAGAGGGTTTTTCTAAATGGTGTATCTGTCATGAATAGTGTTCTTTCGTTATTTTAGGGTTATTAATTACTATTTTGAGGGTTTAACCAAGTTATTGAGCAAGTATTATGCTTGCTTTTAAATTAGGCTGTCCTTATAATACACAGTTGATTGACAAGATCAATAGAAACAGTGCTCAAAACATGATTTGGTGGGGAGTTCCTGTTTAATAAACAAGTAATAAAAATATAAGAAAATCAAGATAAAGAGGAAAATATTATGCCTGCAACTATGCACTATGGCGATGCGCATAAACAAGATGCTCATCAGCAAGATTTACCATTGCGTGATCATATCAAAGAAGTGATTGCAACATACTATAAAAATATGGTTTCACAAGGTACTAAGCCGCAAAACGTTTATGAGTTGGTGATGGCTGAAGTTGAGTTGCCTTTGATTGAAGCAACGATGGAGTATACTGGTGGTAATCAAAGCCGTGCTGCAAAAATTCTAGGTATTAATCGTGGTACTTTCCGTAAGAAATTAGCACATTACGGTATGTTGTAATTTCAACAACTCAAATATCGAAAGGCTGCCAGGTGCAGCCTTTTTTGTTTCAGATAATGTAGTCTTTTAATTCATCAAAATGCTTAATCACTGCAAGAGCATTTAAACTGTATAAATCCACCCCATTGGCATAGCCGTGACTTATAAGAATATAGGGCATATTATAGGCTTTAGCACAATAAGCATCATTGGCGGAATCACCAATCATAAGGCTTGTTGTGATATCAGCGTTTAGCATTTTAGCGGCATATTCTAAGGGGGCGGGATTTGGTTTATAAAATGGCGTAGTATCACCGCCGACAACGCAATCAAAGTATTGATCTAAACCTAAATGCTCTAGTGTTTTAATGGCATGTGCTTCTTCCTTGTTTGTTACGACTGCCATTTTAATCTTAAGCTCTTTAAAATGAGTTAATGCGTCAATAACCCCAGGATAGATGTGTGTATGTTGTCCCATCGTTTGTTCATAATGATCTAAGGTAAGTTTTAAGGCATCATTGGCATAAGCGGCAACTTGGTCAGCTGTCAAATCAAGTGCTAACACTTTTTGGGTTGTTGTTGGAAAGCCTTTACCAATAATGTTTGCTGTTGTTTGGTCAGAAATGGGATCGAGTGCAAAATACGCGCGCATTTTATTAAGCGCGTAGGTAATGTCACTGACACTATTAATGAGTGTGCCATCAAGATCAAAAAAAAGGGTGCTATAGTGGGTTTTATTCATGGTGATGCTTTTTAAGGAGGTTATTTATCGCGTGTTTGATTTGATCATCTTCTAGTGTTTTTGCCAAGTTTTTAAATGCAGTTTGTGCACTATTAGGCATACGTGCTTCAGGTGAGGTTGTCTTTTGCTTTGGCTCAAATACAAGAACCAATTCTAAAGTACTTAAGTTTTTAAAATACTCACTGGTATTTAATAGCGCAATAAGATCTTTTTTCAGTTCACGAAATTTAGCAATCAATTCAGGGATTTCCGTTTTTAATACCAGCTTTTTGCCATTGTAAAAACACACTTTAGTATGGTTGAAATAAGGAATGTCAAAATAAAGCAACTTTTGTTCGGTCGTTTTAACCAGTTCATGCTGTTGTTTAATGGTATGCAACAGCGAACCTTTTTTATTTTTTCTGCTGTTTAAAAGCTCAGTGACAGATGCACTATACTTACGGATCATTTTGACGCACTTGGCTTTTGTTATGGTATAAGTTGCAGTATAATCCAAAACCAGTTATGTGGAAAAGCCTTATCTAGGATATCAATGATTATTAAAAAATTATTTGGCAGTCGAAATGACCGCTTGATTAAAAAGATGCAAAAGACAGTTAATAAAATCAATGCCTTAGAGCCAGAAATTGAGAAACTATCTGAGGCTGAGCTTAAGGCTAAAACCCTTGAATTTAAAGAAAGATTAGCCAAAGGCGATAGTCTTGAGCAATTGTTGCCAGAGGCCTTTGCCGTTGTAAGAGAAGCGGCAAAACGCGTTAAAGGTATGCGTCATTATGATGTGCAGCTTATCGGTGGAATGGTGTTGCATTCAGGTAAAATTGCTGAGATGCGAACCGGTGAAGGTAAAACGTTGGTTGCAACCTTGCCTGTATATTTAAATGCATTAACTGGCAAAGGCGTGCATGTCATTACAGTCAATGATTACCTTGCTTCACGTGATGCTGAATTGATGGGTCAAATTTATGGTTTCTTGGGACTTACGACGGGTGTGATTATTGCCAATTTATCACCTGATCAACGTCGTGCTGCCTATGCTTGCGATATCACCTATGGTACGAATAATGAATTTGGTTTTGATTATCTACGCGATAACATGGCGTTTAGCAAAGAAGAGCAGGTTCAACGTAGTCGTAACTTCGTGGTAATCGATGAGGTTGACTCGATCTTGATCGATGAAGCGCGCACGCCATTGATTATTTCAGGTGCCTCAGAAGATAGCTCGGATATGTATTTATTGTTTAATCGGTTGGTGCCAACCTTGGTTAAACAGGAAAATGAAGAAGCAACTGATGGCGATTATTACTTAGATGAAAAATCAAAACAAGCTTATTTAACCGATCAAGGTCACACGAAGATTGAGGCAGCTTTAATTAAAGAAAGCGTATTAAATGAGGGAGATAATCTTTACTCACCACAGCATGTAACGAAAATGCATTATTTAAATGCTTGCTTGCGTGCTTATAGTTTGTATCAAAAAAACGTTGATTATATTATTCGTGATCAAGAAGTGATTATTATTGATGAAAACACGGGGCGTGCGATGGAAGGGCGCCGTTGGTCAGATGGCTTACATCAAGCGATTGAGGCTAAAGAAGGTGTTAAAATTCAGGGTGAAAACCAAACACTCGCATCAATTACATTCCAGAATTTCTTCAAACTTTATAATAAGATGTCGGGAATGACGGGAACAGCAGATACGGAAGCTTTTGAATTTCATGAAATCTATGGTTTAGAGGTCGTGGTTATTCCAACAAATCGTCCGCCACAACGCCAAGATCATCATGATCGCATTTTTGGTGATCAAAAAGATAAGTTTATGGCGATTGTTGATGATATCAAAGAGCGTGTTGAAAAAGGGCAGCCGATACTTGTCGGTACGGCGTCGATTGAAACCTCTGAAATCTTATCGACACTTTTGCGCAAGAAAAAGATCCAACATGACGTGCTAAATGCTAAACAGCATGCCAGAGAAGCAGCGATTATCGCACAAGCGGGTTACCCTGGAAATGTGACAATCGCAACCAACATGGCAGGTCGTGGTACGGATATTATCTTAGGTGGTAACTGGGAAGCGGAAATTGCTGAAATCGAGGAGCCAACTGAAGCACAAATTAATGAAATCAAAACGGCTTGGAAAGCACGTAATAAAAAAGTTATTGAAGCTGGTGGTTTGTGTATTTTAGGCTCAGAGCGTCATGATTCACGCCGCGTTGATAATCAGTTACGTGGTCGTGCTGGACGCCAAGGGGATCCAGGTGAGAGTCGTTTCTATTTGTCGATGGATGATAATCTATTGCGTATTTTCGCCTCTGAAAGCTTAGCTAATCGTATGAAAAAAGCGCTTTCTGGTGGTGAGTCTATCCAGTTTGGGATGATGACGCGTTTTATTGCTAAAGCGCAATCTAAAGTTGAGCAATATCATTTTGATATTCGTAAGAACTTATTGGAATATGATAATGTTGCTAATGAACAACGTTTGGTTATTTATAAGCAGCGCGAAGAGTTACTAGGCAAAGATGATGTTTCTGAAATTATTGCTAATATGCGCTATGACGTTGCTGAAAAACTATTCCATGATCATGTGCCAGCCGGTTCAATGGAAGAACAGTGGGATTTAGAAGGTTTGGAAAAAGCATTACTAGGTGACTTTTCTATTTCGCTAAGCTTACGTAAACTGGTTGCTGAAGATGATCATTTACATGATGAAACATTAAAAGAGCTGGTGATCAAAGCCATTGTTGAAGAATATCAACAAAAGACAGAAAACCTTGAAGCGCAGTCTATTCGCCAATTTGAAAAAATCAGTCTAATGCAAGCCTTAGATACGCATTGGCGTGAGCACTTAAATGCGATGGATCATTTGCGTAATAGTATTAATCTAAGAGGTTATGCGCAAAAAGATCCTAAGAATGAATACAAAAAAGAGTCTTTTGAGCTTTTCTCCAGTATGCTTGATAACTTTAAATATGAAGTGATTTCTAATCTTGCTAAGATCAGAATCCAAGCGCCAGAAGAAGCGCAGCGTATGGAAGAAGAGTGGAAAAACTCAATTAAAAATATTGAAGCCCAGCATGAGGATGTTTTAGCCGGTGGCTCTTCATCGGTAACTGATGAAGAGAATGCACAAAAAGCGCATCAACCGTTTGTGCGTGATGTGCCCAAAGTGAAGCGCAATGACCCATGTCCTTGTGGCTCAGGCAAAAAATATAAACAATGCCATGGTGCATTAGATTAATCTGATTTTTCTTTATTTTTGTTATATACCGCTCACAAACCATTGTACAGCATTTCTGTCATTGAATTTTACGCCCTTTTGAGCGCTTGCATTTTGCCAATAGTCCTAGCTATTATCTACAACTCAAGCACTCAAAAGCATCAAAAACTTCTTCAACACCAAACACCGCAAAATGATTTACGAGCGGTATATTCTGCTAAATGCAACCTGCAATATGTTTGCTTTTTAATCCCTCTTATAATCAAAGTATTTTTTTCGCGGCAAAATGATATTTTTTGGCTGTGACGCTATTGTTATTAGATGTTAAATCAATTAATCTCTTGTTGGATATTAACCAACAGCTAATGAACAAAGTTTCAATATAGGGGGAAACGATTATGGCTGCAACAATGCATTATAAATTGAAACCGGATGAACAATCTGCTGAGACATTTCCACTACGTGAGGTTGTGCGTAAACGCGTGCAGCATTACTATAAGATGGTCTCACAAGAAGGCTTAAATCCTGACGATGTATATGAATTAATTATGGAAGAAACAGAGTGTCCAATGATTGAAGCAACGATGGACTTCACAGGCGGCAATCAAAGCCGTTCTGCGCGCATTCTTGGACTTAACCGTGGTACTTTTCGTAAAAAGCTTGAGCAATACAATATGCTTGAAGCGGAAGATGAATCACCACTAAAATAATTCTTTTACTTACTCATTTACTTATTCATGATCAATAACACGCCCGTTGCTTGTATTTCTATAACTATGAGTATTGTTATTTAACTCTTCATTTGTATTTTGGCTTGCCTTGTTAAGCATATCCTTAATGCGTTTTTTAACAATTAAGCCATAAATAACAAAGCATACGCCTAAGAAAAGAAAAAGTGGCAATAGCAGTGCTGCAACGGCAATTAAGAATATCAGCTGTAAAGGGTGTAATTTTTTCATAGTTTCAATAAGCTTTATTTTTTCAATAGATCAAACTATATGCAAAAAGAGTGGTGAATACTAGGTTTTACAGCGGAATAGTTATTGTTTGTAAACGATAATATCCCACACGCCGTGATCTAGGCGTTGACCGCGTGCTTCAAACTTGGTCAATGGTCGATGCGCTGGGCGTGGTGCAAAATCGTTGTGCGGATTATTAAGCTGGCTATTCTCGGTAAATAATTCGAGCACTTCGTCAGCATAATTCTGCCAATCTGTGGCAAAATGAATAAAACCCGCAGGTTCAAGCTTTTGTAGAATAAGTTCAATGAACTCAGGATTAACCAAACGGCGTTTGTGATGACGCTTTTTATGCCATGGATCAGGGAAAAATATTTGCACACCTTGTAATGTATTATCTTTAATCATGTGTTTAAAGACTTCAACGGCATCATGCTGCATTACGCGTAGGTTGCCTAATGCGTTCTCATGGATATGATCTAAGATATTACCAATACCAGGTTCATGAACTTCGATGCCTAGGAAGTTCGTTTGAGGCGCTTCTTTTGCCATGGTGACTAGGCTATTTCCCATCCCAAAACCAATTTCAACAACGAGCGCTTGAGGCGTTTTGTAGTATATATCAAAATTGGTTTCCTCAACTGTGTAAGGAATTTGATAAAGGTCGACATAATTATCTAATGCACGTTGTTGACGCACGGTTGTTCTGCCGGCACGCTTAACAAAGCTTTTGATAGTGCGCATAGGAGGTGTGTTGTTATCGCTCATTTTGTCTTGATAAAAATGGTCAGTCTAAAAAGCGCTATGGTAAAGCGCTAACTTAAAAAGCACAAGCTTAAAGTTTAGATCTTGTGTTGACTATAGTAATGGGGCAAGGTTAAATAGCACCTCTTTATGACAAAGACCAAGGAACTTGATCCGATGCGACAGGTATCTCAATCAACTCAAAGCATATCATATCGCTTTTTCTTTCAAGCTTATTTATTGATATTTTCAACAGAAGTATTATTTGCGCTGATTAACCCTAGTTATGTTCAGTTGTTTTTTGATGAAAAATCACCTTTTTGGTTAAGCATTGGCTCTCAACAGCAAGCAGGCATCTACTATGGTCTATTTTTACTAACTGGACAAATAGCAGGGATTATTGCCAATGTGTTGTGGGGCCTTATCTCGGATTATATTGGACGCAAAAAAGTTGCGGTGATATCGATGCTAGCAGTGACAATTACTGGAATCAGTGCCATATTTTCAACCTACCTACATATGATGGTGTTATTTATCATAGGTTATCTATTAGGACAGCTTTTATATGGTATGTTTCCAGTGGTGATTGCCAGTATTTCAAGTGCGGCACATAACGATAAACGTAAACTGTTATGGGTTGGGCTACTACAATTTTTTACGGGGCTTGCTTTTGTTATTGGTCCATTTGTCGGTAGTGTGATTATGGCGCAATGTGAGAGTTATATATCGCCGTATTATGTTATTGCAGTGATTTCCATTATTTTGATATTTACTCTTTGGTGGTGTTATAAACCAGAGCGCTATTATCAGCAAGAAAAAGTACAGAAAAATATACCCCTTATGCAGACGCTATGGCGATTAGTAAAGCAGAAAAAAATAGCTATTTTGATCGTGCTTTTATTGTTAGATCAGTTAGCTTGGGGCATGTATTTTCAGTTTATTCAACCAATTGCTAAACTCAAGCTTGGCTTTAACGTTGCCCAAATTGGAATATTGGTTAGTTTTATTGGCTTGTCTTTGATGATATCCGCTTTAATTCTTTTACCGATTCTGCAGCGTTTTTTAAGTTATCAGACGTTGTTTATTACTGCGATCTTAGCAATGTTAGTTGGTGCTTTAGGGGCAATGTTATTAGCATTATATCCAACGGATAACCAGTTGCTGGTCTATGTTGTAAGTTTTTTTATGGCATTTGGCGATATGGTGGTTTTTTCATTATTGGTTGTTGGCTTTAGCAATGCGGTTGAGATCCGCTATCAGGGGTTTATTTCAGGCTTTTTATACACGCTTGCCAAGGGCTTTGGTTGGGGTGTGTCAGGCGTATTAGGCGGTGTTTTTATGACAATTAATACAGCTTGGTCGATGGGGTTTGCTAGTCTATGTTTGCTTGTGCTTTTGATTATTTTTGTCAAGAATCATCAAGTTGTTAGTAATCCTTAAAAAGGATACTTAAACAAATAGTTGACTGTGTTTTGATCTTACTTAAGGCTTGGGTAATAATTTTACAAAATCTTATATATTTTGCGTGACATCTTCGTTTAAAAGTTATAACTTAATTTCGTCGGTAGTGAACTTTATTCCTGGGGAGGAAATATGAAACAGAGTAAATTAATACCCTCATTATTATTGTCAGCGCTTTTTATTGCAGGCTGTGGTGGCAGTAACTCACAAACGTCAAATAAATCATCAGATCAGTTTGCACCCAAAGGTAAAGATACTTTAGTGCGTGCAAATGCAGCTGAACCTGATTCGCTAGATCCAGCGCATGCTCAAGATGTTTATTCATCCAATATCATGTACGATATTGGTGAAGGCTTGATGTCTGAGAATCAAAAAAATCAGCCTATTCCTGGTGTTGCTAAATCATATACAGTATCTAAGGATGGTTTGGTTTATACGTTTGATTTGCGGGATAATGCCAAATGGTCGAATGGCAAACCAGTTACGGCAGAAGACTTTGCTTATGCATTAAAGCGCGCGGTTAATCCACAAACTGCATCAGAGATGGCGTATAAGCTTGCACCAATTCAAAATGCCCAAGCAATCATGGATGGCAAAAAGCCAGTATCTAGCTTAGGCGTTAAAGTAATTAATGCGCATGAAATTGAAATAACACTTGATTATCCTGTCTATTATTTCCTAAGTATTATGGCAGATCCTGTGACTTATCCAGTTTATAAAGCGGGTGTTGAGCAATATGGTAAAGGATTTTTCCAAGCAGGTAAGCTTATAAGTAATGGTCCCTATGAGTTAAAAGAATGGGTGCCTAATGGTTATGTGCTTGTGACTAAAAACCCTTATTACTGGGATGCCGAGCACGTTAAAATTCAAAATGTGAAGTTTCTACCTATTGTTGATCGCAGTTCTGCATTAAATGCCTATGCATCAGGTCAAGTTGATTATGTGCAGTACGTACCAACAGTAAGTTTGGATGTGCTTAAAAAGCGCTATGGTACCGAGCTACAAAGTACTCCATGGCTTACGCTGGATTATCTAGATTTCAATATGACAAATCCTCCTTTTAAGGATAATAAAGATTTACGCGAAGCTCTGTCTTTAGCCATTGATCGTGTGGCTTTAGCCAAAAATGTGGTTAATGATGGTAGTGTGCCAGCCTATAGTTTATTTCCGGCAGATATTGATGGCGGACGTTATAAAAATGTTACCTATGCATGGCATGATTGGTCACAAGAAAAGCGTATAGATTTGGCAAAAGAATTATACAAAAAGGCAGGGTATTCAGCAGATAATCCATTAGTTGTCTCATTGGATTATAATACCGACGGACGTTTAAAGAAGCTTATGGAAGCGATTAGTCAAATGTGGGCACAGAATTTGGGTGTTAAAGTTAATTTGGCAAATTCTGAATTCAAAGTATTTTTGAAGCTGCGTCAATCACATAGCTATGAAGGTGTTGCCCGCGATGGTTGGGTGGCTGACTTTGATACCATCGATAACTTTGCTAATATGTGGATGTGCACTAATCCACAAAATAACGCCGGATACTGCAATGCTGAATATGACAAATTGATTACACAAGGACAAAAGCAATTAACAGCAGATGCCGCTATCCCGTATTACACAAAAGCATTAGATATTATGCAAAATGATTACCCAAGCACACCACTTATTGTGCAGCCGGTGGTTCACCTTGTGAAACCTTATGTCGTAGGTTATGAGATTCAAAACAATCATTTAGATCATTTATATGACAAGTGGCTATCGTTTAAATATCAAGCATAAGCCTATAAATACTTTGTGACGCTATTGTGTTAATTATTTAAAATACATACGATAGCCGCATAGGAAATGCGCGTTTATTTGTTTGAAAGATGCGTTAAAACAACAAGGGAGAGATAATGTTTGGTTATATTATTCGACGTTTAGGTGGTGCCATCCCCACGTTATTTGTAGTGGTGCTTATTAGTTTTTTGATGGTGCATATGACGCCAGGCGATCCATTCGCAACAGAGCGTGCTTTGCCACCTGAGGTCTTGAAGCAGTTGCACCATCAGTATCATTTAGATTTGCCTTTGTGGAAGCAGTTTTTCTACTATATCAATGATTTGCTGCATGGTAATTTGGGTTACTCCTATAAATACCAAGGACAATCTATTAATCAGTTGGTTTTCCCTGATGGCGGGCAAGGTGGTTTCTGGGTGTCGGTGCAGTTGGGTATATTTAGTATTATTTTGGCAAGTATTTTTGGCATTATCTTTGGCATATTCTCTGCTTTAACGCGTAATACAAAACTAGGCTTTGTCGATCATATTATTGGTGTGATTGCGATGCTTTTTATTTCAACACCAATTGTGGTGACAGCCCCCTTAGCGGTACTTATTTTTGCGGTAATTTTAGGTATATTCCCAGCAGGTGGCTGGGGGAGTTGGAATGACTTGGTTTTACCGGTTATTGTCTTAGCAATCCCTTATATTGCGATTATCACGCAAATCACAAGAAGTAGTTTGATTGAGATCTTAAGCTCGCCATTTATTCGTACGGCAAAAGCCAAAGGGCTTTCGATGCCGCGCATTGTATGGAAACATGCTTTAAAGCCATCATTAATGCCTGTAGTGTCATTCTTAGGTCCGGCAGTGGCTGGTATTTTAACAGGATCAGTGGTCGTTGAAACCGTATTCACCATTCCTGGTATTGGAGTGCAAGTAGTACAAGGGGCAACAAACCGTGATTACAATTTAGTCTTAGCATTAACGATTATCTATAGCTTATTAGTGATCTTATTTAACTTGGTCGTTGATATTGTTTATGCCTTTTTAGATCCAAAAATTCGTTATTAGAGAGAGCTGAAAAATGGCAAAAAGTTTTACAATTGAACAAAAAAAGAAGAACGCAAATTTTCTAGAAGAAGTTGCAAACACCTCACATGAGCAAGCCTTTAAAGGACGAAGCTTATATTATGACGCTTGGATGCGTTTTAAGAAAAATAAAATTGCGATGATCAGTTTAGTAATATTGCTGCTGATTGTCTTAGCAGTTGTGGTGTTACCATGGTTTTCACCATATACCTATGCGTATCAAAATCTACTCGAAGTCTATCAAGCACCTAGTGCAATTCACTGGTTTGGCACGGATAGTTTAGGACGTGATGTCTTTACACGAGTGATGGTTGGTGGGCGCGTGACTCTTGAAATTGGCTTGGTAGCGACACTGGTTAGTGTGATTATTGGCACACTAGTTGGCGCTACTGCTGGGTTTTTTGGTGGCAAAATCGATAATATCTTAATGCGTATTGTCGATGTGCTTTATGGCTTACCTTTTATGTTTTTTGCCATTTTATTGGTGACATTATTTGGTAGAAATTTTGTATTGGTTTTTATTGCCATTGGTGCGGTCAGTTGGCTGGATATGGCGCGTGTCGTGCGTGGGCAGACTTTAGGTCTAAAAAGCAAAGAGTTTATCGAAGCGGCTTATGTTTGTGGTGTCAGTGAAAGAGTGATTATCACGCGTCATATTGTCAGAAACCTTATTGGGATCATTGCTGTTTATATTACGTTAACTGTGCCGGTTGTGATTATGACGGCAGCATTCTTAAGCTTTTTAGGTCTGGGTGTTCAACCACCAATGACTGATTGGGGTGGACTGATTAGTGATGGCGTGCAAGTGATTGCCTTTAATTATTGGTGGGTATTGGTCATTCCATCGATTTTCTTAACGGTCACCTTACTATGCTTTAATTTCGTCGGTAATGGTTTACGAGATGCGCTTGATCCGCGCGAGCATCGCTAGGAGGAAATATGTCACTATTAGAAGTAAAAGATTTAGAAGTAAAATTTAAAACCAATGATGGATTGGTTAGCGCGGTTAATAAAATTAACTTTAGTTTAGATCAAGGTGAAACCTTAGGGATTGTTGGCGAGTCAGGCTCTGGCAAAAGCCAAACCGTATTGGCATTAATGGGCTTATCAGCGTCTAATGCAGTGATCTCGGGCTCTGCTAAGTTTGATGGCAAAGAGTTGGTTGGTATGCCAACGAATACATTAAATAAAATCCGTGGTGATCAAATTTCAATGATTTTCCAAGATCCGATGACCTCGCTGAATCCTTATATTACGGTTGAAAAGCAATTATCAGAGACATTGATGATTCATCGCAATTGCTCAAAAGCTGAAGCAGCCAAGAGGACCATAGAGATGCTTGATGCCGTACATATTCCCGATGCTAAGAATCGAGTAAAGCTTTACCCGCATGAGTTCTCGGGTGGCATGCGTCAACGGGTGATGATTGCAATGGCGCTGATGTGTCGCCCGAAACTATTAATTGCTGATGAACCGACAACCGCATTAGATGTGACGGTGCAAGCGCAGATTTTGAAACTATTAAAAGAGTTGCAAAATGAATTTCATATGGCGACGATTTTAATTACCCATGATATTGGTGTTGTTGCCGGTGCATGTGATCGCGTAATGGTAATGTATGGTGGCTCGCCAGTTGAGTCAGCAGGTATCGATGATTTGTTTAAACATCATCATCACCCATATACCAAAGGTTTAATGGCAGCAACACCGCGCGTTGATATCCCAAGCGCACGCTTACAGGCAATTCCAGGAGAACCGCCTGATTTATCCAATTTACCACAAGGTTGTGCATTTCAACCGCGCTGTGATTTTGCCTTACAAAACTGTTTAAGTCATAAACCAAAGCTTGAAAATTACTCATCAGGTAAAGCGCATTTAGTTGCATGCTTTTATGCCAAACAACAAATGGAGGCAACAACTCATGCTGAATAGTGAAACGGTTTTAAATATAGAGAACTTAAAGGTTTATTTTCCATTGAAAAAATCATGGCCTTGGCAAGAAACACGCTTTGTCAAAGCGGTAGATGGTGTGTCATTTGATGTCAAAAAGGGTGAAACCTTAGGTATCGTGGGTGAGTCAGGTTGTGGTAAATCAACATTGATTCGTGCGGTGGTTGGTTTAGTTAATGCAACTGAGGGTAAAGTGGTATGGGCAGGCAAAGACTTAACGGCATTGAAACATAAAAAGTCATGGCAGCCGGTGAGAAAAGAGATTCAAATGATTTTCCAAGATCCATTTGCCTCCCTTAATCCACGTATTACTATTGGTAATATTATTGCTGAACCATTAAAAGTGCATGAGCCTAAGCTATCCAAAGAAGAGCGGCGTACACGTGTTGAACAAATGATGCGTATGGTGGGCTTATCGCCAAAACATATTAATCGTTACCCTCATCAATTCTCAGGTGGGCAGTGTCAGCGTGTAGGTATTGCGCGCGCGCTGATATTAAAGCCATCGATTTTGGTATGTGATGAGCCAGTTAGTGCGCTGGATGTATCGATTCAAGCGCAAGTAGTAAATTTATTAAAAGAGCTGCAACAAACACTAGGCTTGACGATTTTATTTATTGCACATAACTTAAGTGTGGTTAAGCATATTTCAGATCGCATTATGGTGATGTATTTGGGTAACTTAATGGAAGTTGGTGAGTCAAAAGCATTATGTGATCACCCAACACATCCTTATACCAAAGCGTTATTATCAGCGGTGCCATTGCCAGATCCAGTACTTGAACGTGCTAAAAAAATTCAGATTTTGGAGGGAGATTTACCCTCACCGATTAATCCACCATCGGGGTGCGTGTTTCGTACACGTTGCCCACTGGCGGATGAAGCGTGTGCCAAAGACAAGCCGCAGTTATATGCGTTGTCAGATGAGCGCAAAGCGGCATGTATAAAATTACAGGTTAAACATTAAACAATAAAACTTAAGAAGCTAAAACAAAATAAGGAGTGCAAAAAGCGATATGAAGGGATCAAAAAAAGTATTGGTATTAGGTTTAACATTGGCTGCATTGTCAGGCTGTGGTGGCGGAAGTGGCAACACGCAAGCTGCAAGCTCAGATAGTGCACCAAAAGGTAAAGGCACCTTGATTGTTGGGGTGGGCACTGGGGTGGGGCGCATTCGCAATTTGTGGGTATTTTAGGAAGCCATTGCTAACCCGCCTGCATAAGCCATTCTTTCAATATCTTCCCATCGCCCAGCCTTGTAAAAAGACCGTATGAATAACATATCATTAGCGCTGTCCTCTTTCCAATAAATGGAGTTGCCTTTCATTTTGAGATTAACAACCCTTCTGACGCCGCTCTCAATAGCGCCACTGCCTTGAGGCAAACCATTATCCTTGCATGTTTTATAGATTAAACGATCGGCGTTATTAATAAAGTAACCTTTCTCTGACTTAACTAGTTTCCCTTTTTTATGCTTACTATCCCGCTTGATTTTTGCAATAAACTCATCAACTTTACCGGCATGCAAAAGCTCCTTGCACGACTTTACCCATTTACTCTGATCACGTTTACTTTTATAAAGTTGCTTAGCTAAAGCATTTAAATGCTCCATCGCATGATAATAGTCAAGAACCTGATATACCTTGATGTCAGATCTTAATGTCATCGTTTCAAGAAGTTGATTAATACGCTTCCAAATCCAAGGGGCTCCGTCAGCAACAAAAACAAGATTACTCACTGTGTTTAAATCAAGTCCCGCCAAGTAATTTTTGAGTAAATTAAAAACCTTCTGACGACTACCGATGATGCCATCAATAATCGGTAACTCCTTCTTAATCTTATTACCTCCCTCATCAACCACGTAAATAACAAACAACTTAACTTCTCGCCACTGCCCTTTAAATCTATTACGTTTCTTAGCTGTCTTTGGACCTCGCTTTTTACTTCGTATTCTAATGCGACCGCCATCAAATGTGTGCATGCATTTACAGGTGAGCGATGCCTTGTATGCCACAACATTAAACTATTTTTCAAATGATCAAATAGAGTTTCAATCATACCTCTATGCCGTAACAATTGCTTTTCCTGTGGAGTCCTAAATAGCTTTTTCATATTCTTTTTGAGCGTAGTAATCAATTTAAGCCCTTGCTCTGCAAGGCATTCTGCTTTGGCTTTGGATACATAACCACGATCGCCAAAAATCATCCCTTGAAGTTCCTTACACATATCCAACAATGGCGTCCTATCATCAGTGTTGCCACGAGTGACTCGAATGCTAACAAGCTCACAAAGATTATTAACCACAAGATGCAATTTCAGCCCAAAAAACCAACCTGTACTCGTTTTGCTTTTACCTGCTAGTCCCTCAAAAACCTTATGATTTTTCTCGCGTAAGTTATGACAAACTGGCAGTTTTGTTGCATCAACATAATAAATACCAGTGCGCTCACCTTGATGATAAGTTAAAAAGTAAGACAACGGTAAAATCGCTTGACTCATCAGCTCTACAAAGCGATTATACGATGGCGCTTGAGGAAAATATTCATGCCAATAAACTTTGATAAACTCGTTGTAATATGTTTTGAAATTGCGATATTGAGTTATCTGAAACATAATAAGAATTGTCGTAACTACCCAGCAGGTTAGATTTTGATAAACAGTAATTTTTGGCAATTTTTCCAGATTTGATGTTTTCATTTGCAAATAAATATGGCGTAATTTGATCGATGGATATGAAACTAGAAAAAATGATTCAAGAGCTATTGGCTAGAATCGACACGCTTGAGCGTGAAAATGCTCGATTAAAAGAGGAGATTGAGCAACTTAAGAAGCGGCTTTCCAAGAATAGTCGTAACAGCTCAAAACCGCCTTCAAGCGATGGTTTGTCACGTCCTAACAAAAATAACAGTGTCAGCGAAAAAGGTAAACTTAAATCCAAGGCTACCAAGAAGAAATCAGGTGGTCAAAAAGATCATAATGGTAGCAATCTTTGGCAAGCTAAACCAGATGAAGTCGTGACTAAATCTGTAACGAGTTGCGATCATTGCCAGAGCGATTTAAGTGACACAAAAGCACAAGGCTATGTAAGACGCCAGTTACATGATCTACCTGAAATGCCAAAGCTTAAGGTGATTGAATATTGTCATGAGAAAAAGTGTTGTCCGAACTGTCAGAAATATACGACGGCAAGTTTTCCAGAAGGTATTAATGCGCCAGTGCAGTATGGTAATAAGCTAAAAAGCTATACAACGTATTTGCAAAATCAACACTTTATTCCTGAGCAACGCATTCAGCAGTTGTTAGAAGATTTATTTGGTGTTAGTGTGGCAAAAGCCAGTATTGCAGAGTTTAGTCAAACATGTGCTGATCAATTGATTGAATTCGAGCAAATGGTTCTTGATCAGCTTAAAAATGCTCCAGTTAAACATTTAGATGAAACTGGTTATCGCATATGCTCAAAAACCCAATGGTTACATGTTTGCTCAAATGCTAACTATACTTATTATCACGTGAGTCCTAAGCGTAAATCTCTACTGACTGGTCTAACAGGTATCGTGGTTCATGATCATTGGAAATCCTATTTTACCCTTGAAGGTATAAGTCATGCATTATGCAATGCTCATCACTTGCGTGAGTTAAGATCTTTAGCTGAAGATGGCGAAATTTGGGCAAAACGTATGATGAGATTACTGAGGAAAAGCTGTCATTTGGTGAATATATCTGATCAATCAGTACTATTGCCTAATAAGCAAGTTTTAATCAGCAAAATTTATGATCGGATTGTAGCGGATGGTCTTAAATACCATGAAATTTTGATGCCTTTAGGAAGCACTGGTAAACGAGGTAGAAAAAAGCGACGAACGGGGCACAACTTATTATTACGATTGCGTGATTACAAGAATGACGTGCTTAGATTTATCTATGATTCAGAAGTGCCTTTTACTAATAACCAGGCTGAGAATGACTTGCGTATGATGAAGGTAAAACAAAAGGTATCAGGCTGCTTTCGTAGTGAAACTGGCGCTCAAAAGTTTGTGCGTATTCGCACATTATTATCAACTGCACGCAAACAGGGTTGGAAGATTATTGATACCATTGCGGATGTCTTTAATGGCAAAGTTCCACAGTTCAATTAACAAGCTGCTGGGTAGTTACGAATTGTCATAATTTCACTCACTGCTAACTGTTGCGCTTTGCCATATTTTCTGTTTCTATCCATGCCAATTTGTTTGAGTTTAAGTTGCTTTTCATAGATAATGCAAAAGTCGTCTATGCGGCAAAATGTTGAAATAAGTAGTTCTATCATGTTGATCTTGAGAAATTACCATAAGAATTACTTATTTTAACACCATAAAACCCTTTTAAATCAAGGATTTTAATTCCGAACTCAGGTTACTACGTACATATTAAATTTCCACACCCGACTCCGGGTATAGACCTACGAGCGCAGGCGATAATAAAATAGCGAATAAATAACTAACTGAACTTTCCCGAATTTTGTAAGAATTTGCTATGGATGAGCTGCAGACCAAAGTTTATCCCTATATCTTAGGGTTGCTAAAAAACAGGAGCAACTCATCGATGGATACCTTACAACCTTTACTTAATCACTTGCAAGCACTTTTTAAAAGAAGCACTCAAAAAGGACGGCTTTTTAGTGCAGTGATTTTAGCAATGATTATACCTATCGGTTCTGGTATCAGTAGTCAAATTTATCGTAAACTCGTTCAGATAATAGGTTACTCACTTAGCAGAACACGCTTTTATCGCTTTATGGCAAGTAAATGCTTTAACTGGGATGTGATTTGGAAAGCTATATTCAAACTGATTCCATTACCATTGACTGATGGACGCCTTATCATAGCCTTAGATGACTCTACCACGCCTAAAAGCGGTAAGGAAATATTTGGTTGTGAGCATTTCTTTGATCATGCAGCCAAGCACAATCAAAGTAAATACCCTTGGTCACAGTGCTTTGTTCAACTGGGGCTCTTAAAGTTCATTCATACCCGTTGGGCATTTTTGCCATTGTTGACGCGATTTTATCACTCTAGCAACAAAGCAGCGGCTGAGTGTTTTAACAGTAAAATTACACTGGCCTGCCAAATGATTCTTAAGCTTAGCACCTGGACAAAATCCCCCATTCTTATTGTGACTGATTCATGGTTTGGTAATGGTAAATTGTACAACCCGTTAAAAGATCAACTAGGTAATCGAGTCCATATCCTCACCATGTTACGCAAAAACAGTGTTTTATACGGTTTTCCTGAGGTTATCGAAGGTAAAACATGTGGGCGTCCTGCAAAATATGGTGCCAAAGCAGGTTCTGTTAGGGATTTGGCAAATGAATATAAAGCTAAAGCCCAAAAAGTCACAAGCTTTGTTTATGGTAAAAAGCGTGACATGCTTGTCTACGAGAAAAACTTCATGTCTAAAGCTTTTAAATGCCCGATAAAAGTTGTCTTTGCCTATTACAAAAATCACTTCGTTGCTTTAGCAACAACAGACTTAAGCTTAAGCGTAACGCAGATATTGGAGTACTATAGCGCACGGTGGAAGATCGAGTCTGGTTTCAAAGAGCTCAAACATGACATCGGCAGCCAAAAAGCCCAAGTAAGATTGGAGCATTCGGTGATAAACCACTTGAATATGTGCATGCTTGCCATTACGATTATTTGGATCGCTGTCATGCATCTTCCAAGTGATGCAGTCAATGAGCTAACACATAATGGCACTAAGCCGCAATACACCTTTTCTGCGGCACGAAAGTTGTTGATAAAGCGTCAGAATAAACTCAGGGTTTGTCAAAATGGTGAATCTGAGCTAAAAAATCATAGAAATTCATGGATTCAAATGATTATTGGGCTTGCCGCTTAACAAAACTTGGGAAAGTTCAGATAACTAATTAGAAACAGTCTTTAGAAATATATAGCCGATTCATAATAAATGCATAATTTGATTACAAATCAGATATTTAGACACCTTATAGATGTTACATCCAACTTTATATGGCTCTTAACTGCTAGTTTGCAACTCGACTAAGCTTATTTTTTCTCAAGCACTTCAAAGCCATTAATAGTGCGCTTATTGTGATCAAATGATATGCCTACTTGATAAATGGGCACCTCTAGATGGGTAAACTTTGATGCATAATTTTTGCTAACAATTTGCTGTACTGCCTTGGCTGCTAAGTTCTCGCCATGACTGACCTTAAACTCAAAAACAATCACCTTCTTATGAGGAATGACAATCGACATATCAATACGGCCTTCAGAGTTGTGATCTTCGAGCCTAACATCATAGCCAAGTGCAGCGAAGTAACTATAAATAATCGAGCAATAATAACCCTCATAGCGGTTTAATGGTGTATTGACATAATAATCATAGGGAATACTACTGTAAAAACTCGCTATTGCTTTTTCAAACTGTTGCCAGTTATCTGTCAAAAGCGCATTGTTAATCGCAAGTTGATTCATGGTTGCATCTTCTTGGGTAATGCCAATCTTAGTCAGCTGTCTATTCAAAGCCGTTTTAACTTCAAAATTAGGATAGCCTAAGCGATACCAAAGATCTTGACCAAAATAAAATTGCTCTTTAATCGTCAAATAACCACTTTGCAGCATCAATGCAGCAATTGGCGTATTATTGACATCAATGCTATTTAACGCATCAGGTGTTGCCTTATAGTTCTCCAAATCAGGAATTATGTCGCGACGCTGACTAATCAGCTTAACTAAAAAACTCGGTGTGCCCGTTTCAAACCAGTAGCTTTGATAGCGTGAACCATTGCTAAAGAACAATAAAATATCAAATGGGTTATAAACTTTTTGTGCTTCAGTCCCATCAAAGTTATAACCGTTGTACCATGTTTTGAGTTTAACAAGGTCAATATCCTTTAAATATTCTGTAAATGTGCTCTCTAGCTCATCTTGCGTATAACCACATAAGTCAGCAAATGGTGCACGAAAAGAAATATCTTCCAAGTTATTTAAACCACTAAATAAACTCACCTTGGAAAACTTAGAAACGCCAGTTAAAAACACAAAGCGCAAACATGCATCATTGTCTTTGATCACGCTGTAAAGACCCTTTAAAATCTCACGATTACGCAAGGCTTCATCTGATTGAGTGATCACATCTAAAATTGGCTTGTCATATTCATCGACCAAGAGCACGACGCGCTTGTTTGTTTTTTCAAATAACGATTTAATCAATTGATCAAACTGCAGGTCATAATGCTTACTGGTATCTAACTCAATCCCATAGTGTTTGGCAGTATCTGATAGCTCACGTAAAATCCATTGCAGCAACGACTCCTCTGAAAACACCGATTTAGAGCGCCCAAAGCTAAAATGAATCACAGGAAAAGTCTCATCAAAATCCCATTTATCTTCGATGTACAAGCCTTTAAAAAGTGACTTTTCACCCAAAAATAATTGCTTTAACGTATCAATAGTTAAGCTTTTGCCAAAACGGCGTGGACGTGATAAAAAATAATACTTACCCTTTGCCGCAATCTCATAAATATGACGGGTTTTATCAACATAAAAAGTATTGCCATTTATCATCTCAGACAGGCTCGAATAACCAATCGGCAAGTTTTTCATATGCATCACAACACTAACTCAAAATATCATTGCCACAAAGTCTAGCAAATATGTCTGTTGATAGAAATATAGAAATAGCGAAGTCATTACGAAATAGATTTTTACTCTCCCCCATCAGCTCTTAATTCTAAAAAATACTGAAAACTCCTCATTTTTTAAATTTCTCCTCGCCCAATAAAATTCAATATGGCTTTTAAGTCTGCTTGGCTTATCTGATGCTCCTCAATAAACTGATCTACGCGTAGTTTTGCAAGATATGTTTTCATTCCTTCCAAGATGTAATGCCTTGTTACTTCACCTGATTTAGAGCCGCCAAGCTGTGCAATCAATACAACAAAGTCATCATAAACTTCACCTTGACCAATCTCATATAAATAAGATGCAACAAAGAAACCAATAGCAGTAATGGCTTTAATCCCTTCAAAGTCTTTTATCCTAAACTCTTCCCAGCCTAACTCACCTTTGATAAATTTAAACACACCCTCAATACGAGAGCGCTTTAAATAGCAATCATAAACGTTGTAAACGTCATATTGATTCATAAGCTCCTTATTTGTGATTAAAAGCATCGGTTCGTCAAAAGCTTCTTTGCCCTTGCGATCAAGCAGCGTCATTAAAACAACATGATACTGCCCAATCTTCTGCCATTTGGCCTTGATCACGCAATCCTGAAAACAGCGTCCACTGATATACAGCTTTTGAATACAGAAAGTATATGAATGTTCAAAGGCGTGATCTATCAATTTCCCTTTTTGCTCCTTATCACCGCTTAAGCCTGAAACCGTCCTGCTTTTCTTCAATCGTATGACAAACTCATCTTTCATTTCCTGTATAAAATCAAAGTACTCGCTATCATCAAACTCACGATCTAATACATGCGTAATATTCAATGTTGAATTCTTTTCTTTTAAGGCGTTAGAGCAGGATTTAATATGCTTTAATGCTACGCGCTTTGAAGTCAAATAACTATCGTCATCATAGGCTTCTTTAGACTCCTGTGAAATCACGATATCCGCACCAGAATTCAACTGTTCAATCGTTTCTTTTGATAAAAACTCTGGCTGCTTGTTGCTGTATAGCTCATGACCCAATAAATCAATCTGTTTATTATCTAAATTAACGGCAATTGTATTGAAGCTGCTGTAGCCATTGATGGTTTTCTTATTCAGATCCTTTACTTTTCCTATATGCTCTGCCTGCTTGGTATATTTTTTGCGTATCTCACTGGGATCATGAATCAAAATAACATTATCGGAAGCTTCATATTTCTTGGCTGCTTCAGTACATAGTACTTCACTAATTTGCTCGGGATCAAAGTCATTTAGCTTATTGTCACCTGTAATTGTCCGTCTCAATTTTTCGTACTCCTTTTGGCTGCTACTGATTGAATAAAGGTTTAAACTGCCATGCTCTAAAACCTTTTCCAGTATGGTCTTCACATTTTTTAAAAGACACCTTTGATGTCATTTTGTTTAATAATTTACTCATGTGATCACCAAAAGTAGTGTGCGACATCCTTGTGATTCCTCTTCTTATATCATTGCTTCGGACGTATTGTACACGCTTTTAAATTTTTGGGGAGTTTTCAGCATGCTAATAAAAATACCACCGAAATACTCAGTTGCTGAAGTAATTGGGTATATCAAGGGTAAAAGTGCGATTGCAGTTGCGCGTCAATTTGGAGGAAGGCAGCGTAATTTCAATGGTGAGCGATTCTGGGCAAGAGGCTATGCTGTTTCGACAGTAGGCTTTGAAGAGGTTCAGATACGTGAGTACATTAAGAACCAAGAGCAGATTGACGGACGAGGTTCAGACGAATCTGGTAAGTTTTAAATCTTGGAATAACGTTTAATCTGGCAGCCCTTGGGGCTGCTAAAAACCGCCAAGCCTCCCGTTCCACGGGAGCGGTATGACTATAGTATTGAATTGAATTTTTTCAACTGATTTAGAGCAGGCATTTATCGTGTTGTTCTATCGGTAATAACTGCTGTTGTCATCACCCCATTAACATTGGTGGCAGTTCGTCCCATATCAAGAATGGGGTCAACGCCCTGCACAAGCGCGATAATATTAAATGGTAACCCAAGCGTTGCAAAAGTAACCCCCGCTGCAATAAAGGCAGTACCTGGGATGCCGGAGACACCTAATGAAGCAATCATATTAATCGCACCGACTAGTAGAATGATTTGCCAAGTAATTGGCTCACCCATAATCGTTAGGGTCATCACCACAAGCATCGCTGGATAAATACCCGCGCAAGCATTCATGCCAATTGTAGCGCCTATGCTTGGTGTGAAGTTTGAAACACTTTCAGAGAGCTTTAAGCGATTACCTAAAGCATCCATGGTTACCGGTAATGTGCCAAAGCTTGAACGTGTGGTGAAGGCAACCAGTAATGCGCGCCAAACATTTTTGTAATAATGAATTGGATTAACACCGCTTAGAGTAATCAATATGGTATGCATAATAATAACAATAAGCATGGCAATATACATCGCAGCAATGAAGTTAATCATTTGCATTAAAGTTGTTAATCCGTGATCAAGTGTCATTTGTGTCATCAATGCAAAGACACCATAAGGTGTCAGAGCAATAATCATATTGGCAAGCTTTTTGGCAACAAAAAATGCTGAGTGAATAAAGCTAATAAAAGGGGCTGCGATTTCTTTTTCCTGTTGATGAAGCTTTAACGTGGCAAAGCCAATCAAAGCGGCAAAAATAACAACGGCAATGACATTATTATCTGCCATTGCCGTGACTGGGTTGCTTGGTAACATGCCGGTAATCGTATCCACAAGGCTATGTGCTTCAGGGGTGTTTAAAGCACCAGAGAATGACATGCCAAAGCCAATATGCATCCATGATCCGACCATTCCGCCAATAACTGCACTGATACCAGTAAGAAGCAGAATAATGACAACCGCCTTTGTCACCATTTTAATCAGATAAGATCCTTGGTGATGACGCAGGTTAACGATCGCATGGATAATGGCAGTTAATACCAGTGGGATAATTAACATCTTAAGTAAGCTAATATAAGTATCACTAACTAAATTTAAGAGACTATGCAAGGTGTCATCACCACTATTTTGATTTAATAGCCGTAAAATAATACCAAAGGCAACACCGATGACTAAAGAGGCGACGGCACGAATGTTAAAACTGATTTTATAAAATTGTGCCAGTGCCAATAGGATTGATATCAGCAAAAAAATAGTTGTGATCACGTAGAGGGCTCCGTATGGTTGTAAAATGATAAAGATAATCATTGGATAATGATAGGCGAGTTGTTGGACGATAGCAAAACAAACAGTCGATATATTATTTATTAACAGTATAAGAAAAACTGATTAATGAGATGGGTCAGTTATATGTGCTATTGATCGCTTGTTTGGCTTGACGATAGCGCTTGATGTAACCAATCAATCGTCCAACAAACAGACCACTACATATTCCCGAGACACTGAGACTAATAAGACTAAAAGTAAATTGATCAGCAAGCGCGGGTTCCAATGCAAGCTTATAGTTTACGTCGTATTTACTGATAAAGATGATGACCAATAACACGAAAGTGAACCAACCACCATGAAAATGGATAGATTTGTTGTTGACGATCACATCATATTTACCGTTTAAAGCAATAATTAGTCCAATACCAATGCCAATGAGTATAGCGATAATCCAGATGATAATATTGGTTAATGTTAGCGGAAATACACTAATTAAGGTATCAAGTGACAATAAGGTAAAAATAATTGGGATAATGGATAGTTTCGTTAGTGATACCGTGCGCGGCTTAGTCGCTTTGATGCCAATCACAAGACAGTAAATAAAAATCAGATAAACCCACCATGGGGTATAAATAAGCATGGTCCAAAAACTAATTGTCGTTGTGTTCATTGATATTACTCCTTTAACTCGTTTCACTTAATTCTAGTTAGTTTGCTAAGCCATTGGGTGCGCTCAATATTTCAAATACTAAAGAGGTGTGGCGATCAGCAGAATAATCAGCAAACCAATCATCGTAAGGGTAAGCATAGCCGCGAAAGGCATTGGCATGAATATTACTAACATAACTAGAATTAGCGCCAGTTGTACATGTTGCCGGTGTGTTGTAAGCACCAACGCAACCATATTGCTGAAAAATATTAGACGTGGGACCAAAGGCAACACTAGCTACTGACCCTGGGCTATAGCAGCCAGCAAAGCTTGATGATGATGTCGCAATAAAATTAGTACTGTTGAACTGTGGTTGCTGAGCTTTCATACCGCTATCAATGGTTTGGCATAATTGCTCCAGTGAAATATTTGACGGGTTTAATGTGGATGCAGGGATTTGTTCATCAAAATAAGATACTGCCTGTGTGGTGTCACCTAGTGCAAAATCATAAGTAAAATAAGTTCCTGCTTGAGGGTAGAGCTTATAGCGTGTGTTATAGCCATTGACCATTGAAACATCAATATTTGCTTGGTTGTGAATATCCGTAAGTGCAGGATAGGTGGCTTCTAAAAGTGTGGCATATTCACCATATGTGCCATCACTTACATTGCGTGTATCAATACTAGCCACTTGAAAATTATAGGATGTTAGGCCCACATCAGGAATGGCGTAGTTATAGTTTGATTGTGCATTTACTGTGAATGAACTTGTTTGACCACCGCCGGTAACTTTTATGGTAACCGGTAACGTGAGATTATTCATAAAAACAATTTGTCGAGGGGGATACGAGGGAGGTGTTGGTGTTACTTGTGGGGTAATATTTGGTAGTGTCCCAGCTGCATAAGAAACATTAAGCTCATTACCGCTTAGTTGAGGCGTGCTAATTCCAGGACAGCTGCCAGAGACAGTATTTGATTGAGACATCGTCAACTGACAACCTCGGTAAGTTCCATCGCCATTAGGCGTGATGATTTGGAAAGTACCATTTGTATTTGTTGGCATTAAAAAAACCGGTTGTGCCAAGCTTTCAACATAAGCAATTAATTTCTGACCTTGATAAACATAGCTTGGCAAAGGCGTGCCGGAAGGGAAGTTTAAGCGCCAGTAATTGGTAGTTCCTGGCTGTGGTGGGTTGACTTGGATGCTATATGCTTCCACTTGAAGGCTATTACCAGATTGATAACTTTGATTATTATAGCTAGCAGTTGCTGATAGTGAGGCTAATAAATTAGTATTTGTTGTATTACTGTCTTTTACCGTAAATATGCATTGATTAGCAGTGGTTTGTGTATTAACAATTTGCAGATAGGCGCTAGCATCTCCTGAAATATTCAATGTGCAGTTTGTGATGCCAGTACCCTGAGTGCTCCCAAGATTGGAAAAGGTCGCTGTATAAGTATAGCTTTGGTTGTAATATTGATTGGTCGTGCCAGTGAGTGAGAGTGCAGTGGTTGATGGAGAGCTACTACCGCCACACCCAAAGAGGATTAGTGAAAATGCACCAATTGTGGCTAGGGAAATTATTCGTGTATTGCGAATCATCAAAAACTCCTTGTGCGATGACTTTAGTTAGTATAGGCAAGTATGATTCTAGCACCAATTTAAATATTTACGAGGTAAGCGCAATTTTAAATATGGTGTCCCGAGCAGGAATCGAACCTGCATCTAGCCCTTAGGAGGGGCTTGTTCTATCCGTTGAACTATCAGGACAAAAAGATGAGGTGATGATGCCTGAAAAGATCAGCATATTCAAGTGGAGTAGCTATATAGAAACATTTAAACATTAATTTTCTTGAACTAAGCTTGTTTTGGTATTTGCAATTTGTAAAAGTTTTCAGTATCCTCGCCCAGAGTTATGTAGAAAAATGTCAGAAATGCGAATGAATACGTTAAAAAATACGACTCATAGCATGGATGGCTTTAATTTTTTGGAGGTATCTATGGGATCTGTAGGTTCGTGGGCGGTTGTGTTTGCTCCATTAGTCGTGATTATTGGTTTGTCATTGGCAAATTACATTAAAAATAAACCTTAAACAATATAATTGAGTACTAAAAAGACACTAGAAGTAAGGGATATAAATACTTTTAGGTCGTTTTAGTCAATAGTCATTTTGTTTAGCTAAGTAAAATAAAAGGGGTAGGGGATGACGGTTTTAGTTATTGTATTTGTGCTGTATATCGGCATTATTTTAGGGCTAGGTATTTGCTCATATTTTTACACAAAAAATCTACATGATTATATGCTCGGTGGACGTTCATTAAGTGGCCCCATTGCCGCTCTAGGAGCTGGCGCTTCTGATATGAGCTCATGGTTGTTACTTGCGTTACCAGGGGCTGTCATGCTTAATGGTTTAAACCAGATCTGGTTGCCGCTTGGCTTATCATTGGGTGCTTACTTAAACTGGCAGTTTGTCGCTAAGCGCTTGCGTGTTTATACTGAAGTTGCCAATGATTCAATTACGATTCCATCGTATTTTGAAAACCGCTTTATGGAAAAAAGTGGTATGCTGCGCCTGCTCAGTGCGCTAGTGATTTTGATCTTTTTTACTTTCTATACGGCATCAGCATTTGTTGCCGGAGGTTTGTTGTTTGGTTCAACCTTTAAAATTGATTACACCACAGGTCTTTATATTACTGCATTGATTATTCTGGTTTATACCTGTGTCGGTGGCTTTTTAGCGATCTCATGGATTGATTTTTTCCAAGGGGCTTTGATGTTTATTGCTTTGATTATCGTGCCGGTTACCGTATGGGTGCATATTGGCAGTTTATCTGAGGCATTACACACTGTTTCTCAGCAATCACCGGTATATTTAAATGCCTTTAAAGGCACAAGTATTATTGGTGTGTTATCACTCTTTGCTTGGGGGTTAGGTTATTTTGGTCAGCCGCATATTCTGGTGCGCTTTATGGCAACTAAGAGTGCGAAAACCATCCCGCAAGCGCAGTTTATCTGTATGACGTGGATGTGCGTGGCACTCATTGGTGCAGTATTTACTGGGCTTTTTGGTATTGCATATTACGCACCACATACGCTTAAAAATCCTGAAACGATTTTTATTGTATTAGCAGAAACATTATTTAATCCATGGGTGGCAGGTGTGTTATTAGCAGCAGTTTTATCAGCAACGATGAGTACGGCTTCAGCACAGCTTCTGGCGTCTTCAAGTGCTGTGGTTGAGGATTTTTATCACAAGTTTATTCGTCCGAATGCTAAAGCCAATGAAATGCTCATTATTAGTCGCATCATTGTCACTGTAATTGCTATTATTGCAGTGCTATTGGCGCTTGATCCTAAAAGCTCGATTTTAAATCTTGTGGGATATGCTTGGGCAGGACTAGGTGCATCATTTGGTCCGATTATTGTGTTGTCACTTTTCTGGAGACGCATGAATTTAACTGGCGCTTTTTGCGGTATCGTTGTTGGTGCATTAACTGTCATTATCTGGCCTTATTTAAAGAGCTTGGGTGGCATTTTTGAATTGTATGAATTGCTCCCTGGCTTTGTCTTTGCCTGTATTGCTATCTATGTGGGTAGTGTCTTGAGTAAAGCACCAAGTGATGCGATTTATCAACGCCATCAACAAATGCTTGATCATCTATAAGTACTAAGCAATGGCTTATTGGTCATCATGGATATTCAGCTCATGCCCGAACATGACGACTTGCAGTTATTCTCGGACTTGATCCGAGAATCTAAAAAACACCTGATAATATGTGTATAGGCACTTATGACTTGAATTTAGGAAATATATTTAGTTGATAACTTCATTGATTTGATGATCACTAGTGATCTCTTTCTTATCATGGATGTACTTATTCAAAATTGGGCGTGATAGCCACATGATTGCGGCAATAATCAAGGTAACAATACCGATTTGTGCAAACACCCCTGTATAGACATGGAGACTTTCCAGTGTGCTTAATGTCACACCACTTGGTGGAGAAGTCATATTACCAACAAACGCACCTAGTGGACCCGCTAACATTGATGTTAAGAACCAAATACCCATAACAAAGCCAGACATGGCGCGCGGGCAAAGCTCAGCAACCATGGCAACACCTAAACCAGAAACTAACAATTCACCGGTAGATTGCAAGGTATAAGTTAATACCATCCACCAAGGTGAGGCAAGACCTGTTTCAGCAGCAGTAAAACGTGGTAAATAAAGCACTAAGAAGGCAAGACCACACAATGTCATACCAAAGCAGAATTTTGTAACGTGCGTTCCTGGTAGTTTTCTATAAATCACAGCCAAAATAGGTGAGGCAATAATAATTACTAGTGGGTTTAAAACTTGGTAAGAAGCTGCAGGAATTGTCCAACCAAAGAGGTTGTTATCGATATTGTGCACAGCAAAAAATGTTAATGAAGTAGGCATTTGGTTGTAAAGAACAAAGAAGACAATCCCTTCAAGGATCAAAAGAAATGCGATAAGCATACGAATGCGATCAGAGCCTTTTAAGCTTAAGGCGGTTTTTAAGAAGTATAAGAAACCACCTGCAACAACAATGTAAACAATCGTGTAACAAATTTCTGTATGCGGTAGCAGTTTACCAAAAACAATAACAGCAACAATTGATGCAACAATAATGGTGATCAAACGACCGAAAATCATTGGTTTTGCGCCTGCTTCGGTCGATAGAGAGCCTAAGACTTTATAAAAGACAAAGTAGTTTAAAAGACCAAGTAATAAGCCAAAAGCACTGATCCAGAAGGCTGCTTCCCAGCCAAAAGCTTGTGCGGCAACTGGGGCAATTAGCATAGAAACGAATGAACCTAAATTGATTGCCATATAATATAAGGTCATCGCACCATCTAAAGCAGGGTCACCTTTTTCATATAACTTAGAAATAAGTGATGATGGATTTGCTTTAAACAGCGCATTACCGACAATAATCCCGCCAAGCGCGTAAAATATCGTGCCCTTAGTTGACATTGCTAATGCAACATATGAAATAAGTAAAATAATGGCGCCGAGTGCAACAGTACGCTTGGCACCTAGGTATTTATCACCAACATAGCCGCCAACCCAAACAAATCCATATACAAAGGCTGAAAAAGAGCCAAAAGTATAAATACTTAGCTCTTGGCTAAAGCCTAAGTGACTTACAAAGTAGAGTGCTAAAATTGCTTGGGTTGCATAATAACCAAAGCGTTCCCATAATTCGATTCCCCAGATTACCCAAAATGGTTTGGGTAGTCCTCTAGAGGCAATAACCTCATTTGACATGTAGTTTCTCCCGTATTTTTAATAATATGTAGAATCGGAAGTTATACCCACCGCAAACTACTTTGCAACTAACCACCGCAAAATGATTCACATGGGTATATAACAAGAAATCAATAAAGTTACAACGCCTCATAATTAGTGATAATGCATCGTAACTCTCTAGATTATATAAGTTTTAACTTCTTCCGCTCTGGCAGTATTTATAAATCCTTTTATGATTAAAATCAACTGAAAATAAGTAAACAAGTGTAAATTTACTTCATTTTTGAGTGGCTTTATCATTTGATACATTTTGTATGATAACTTTTAGTACTGTTTTTGCTGTTTACTGTAATTGTATTACGAGAGTTGCTGTGTTTAAATGACGGTGCAGATCACGCTAACTAAAATAAGGAAGTTCAATGGATAAACAATTAACATTAATATTAAGAGGTGTATTGCTAGGCAGTTTGATGGTGACAGCTGTATTTGCGGGTGCCAAAGTACCTAATGAGGTGTGCAAAGAGGGTGTGTGTTCACTGCATTTGAAGAATATGTACTTGTCTTATCAGTTGCAAGCAGATAAAAATATCAAGTTTACATTAAGTGCCAAGACAACGGGATGGGTTGCCGTCGGATTTGGTGTTAACAATACGATGGTAGATGCGATGATGGTGTTGGGATATGTTGATGCCGATGGTAAAGTGCAGTTATCACAGGAGTATGGGGTGAAAGGACGTCCACCACACAAGAGTGTTATATCTTTAGGCGGTACGCCAGAGGTTAAACTGATTTCAGGCAAAGTGGAAAAAGGGCAAACAACCATTAGTTTCACACTGCCAATGACGCCATCATCTGCTAAATATAATTATACGTTTACTCAAGGTGAAGATATTCCCATCATTTTGGCTTATGGCAAAAATGGCGCAAAGAATTTCACTAGTTATCATCAGTATCGCACTAGTGCGGAGATAAAGTTGCCTAAATAAATTAACTTGCCCAAGTATCTCTAAGATTAACAATTTGATTAAAGACAATATTGCTAGCGCTATGCTCAACTTGATCAGCACAAAAATACCCTAAACGATTAAACTGGAAACGTGTTTCGGATTCAGTTTGTGCTAATGAAGCTTCAAGCTTGGCATTGTTAATAACCACTAAAGAGTGTGGATTTAAGCCTTGCTCTAAATTGTCTAAGGCAGCGGGGTTTTCACAGTTGAACAAGCGATCATATTGTTTGATTTCAGCATTGATGCAATTATTAGCATCTACCCAATGGAGCATCCCTTGTGGTTTGATACCATCATTTGGTTTTTTGCCACCTAGTGTTTCTGGTAAATAGCGACATTTCAATTTGGTGATATGACCCAAGTGATCTTTTTCAAGATCATAGCATTCGATCACATAGGCATTTAATAAGCGCGCACGTCCATTTAAAGAGAGCTTTTTATGACCTTTCTCTAATTGTTCCATAAAATCGTCTTGTTCAATATAAATACGATTTGAAATGCTAATATCTCTGCGTCCAAACTCAGGGTTTTGTGGATGATTCGGGACATTGAGTACTTCGTTTGCTAGATTATCGATTTCAACCAATAACGGCTTTAATACGGCATTGCGACGTTCAGCTGTTTGATTTAGATCATCACGAATGACCTCTTCAAATAAGCTGTAATCAGTAATGGAGTCTTGCTTTGAAATGCCTACAAGATCGATCAAACGACGAATAGCAGCAGGTGTCACACCACGGCGACGTAATCCGCGAATGGTAGGCATTCTAGGGTCATCCCAGCCAGAAACAAGCTTGTGTTCAACAAGATATTTTAATTTGCGTTTGCTGGTAATGGTGTAGTTTAAATTCAAGCGTGAGAACTCAATTTGCTGTGGTTTGTTCTCAAATCCACACTTTTCAACAACCCAGTCGTACAATGGGCGATGATCTTGAAACTCAAGCGTGCAAAGTGAGTGAGTGATGTTCTCAATGGCGTCAGAGGCAGCATGCGCGAAATCATACATAGGATAAATACACCAAAGCTCCCCTGTATGCGGGTGAGTTACTTTCTTAATGCGATAAAGTGCTGGATCTCGCATATTTATGTTACCGGCACTCATGTCAATTTTAGCGCGTAAGGTGCACGTACCTTCATCAAAGAGGCCTTGACGCATTTGTTCAAATTTTTGTAAATTTTCTTCAACACTGCGTTGGCGATATGGGCTATCTTTACCGCTTTCAGTTAGTGTGCCGCGGTGAGCGCGCACTTCATCTGCTGTTAAGTCACAAACATAGGCGTTACCCTCTGTAATTAGCTTAACCGCTAGCGCGTAGAGTGTTTCAAAATAGTCAGAGGCGTAGAAAAGATTATCTCCCCAGTCAAAGCCAAGCCATTTGACATCTTCTTTGATTGCCGCAACAAATTCTGCTTCTTCATTAGCTGGATTTGTATCATCAAAGCGTAAGTGACATGGTCCTTTTTGGTAAGATAATGCCAAGCCAAAGTTAAGGCAAATCGATTTGGCATGGCCGATATGTAAGTAGCCATTAGGCTCTGGTGGAAAGCGTGTAATCACCTTGCCATGAGTTTTATTGTTAGCAAGATCGCTATCGATAATATTACGTATAAAATTGGTCTTGTGTGCAGTTTCAGACATTGTTTACTCGAGTTTTAATTTAGTTAACCGCGCCATTGTAAAGTGCTTTATCAATGAGCTCAATAGCAAGCTTAGTAAAGCGAATAAAATTTTGATAAAGTTGGTTAGAGTGGGTTGTTCATTTTTCTTTGGCATATTATTATATTTATGCACAAAATAATGGAGAATTTACAAAAATGCTACTTGATCAGTTGAAAAAATGCGGAATTAATGAAACAAAAGAAATATTCCACAATATTTCTTATGAAGGCTTGTATGATCATGAAACATCAACAACTGCTCAAGGGTATGAAAAAGGGGTTGAAACAGCTACTGGTGCTGTTGCGGTGGATACGGGTAAATATACAGGGCGTTCACCAAAAGATAAATTTATTGTTGAAACGGCTGAAGCCAAGAAAAATGTTTGGTGGGCAAAAGATGGCTCAGACAATAAGCCATTGTCTCTTGAAAGCTGGCAGCATTTAAAAACATTGGCAACGACACAGCTTAATGATAAAAAACTGTATGTTATGGATGGCTTTTGTGGTGCTAATCCTGAAACACGATTATCTGTGCGCTTAGTGACTGAAGTTGCATGGATGGCACATTTCTTTAAAAACATGTTTATCCGCCCAACAGCAGATGAGCTTAAAAATTTCACCCCAGATTGGACAATTTTAAATGCGTGCAAAACGAAATGTGAAGATTATCAGAAATGGGGTTTAAACTCAGAAACCTTTGTGGCATTTAATATTGCTGAGCGTATGACTTTAATCGGTGGTACATGGTACGGTGGTGAGATTAAAAAGGGTATTTTCTCGATGATGAATTACTTCTTACCATTGCAAGAAATCGGCTCTTTCCATTGTTCTGCAAATGTTGGCAAAGAGGGTGACTCAGCACTATTCTTTGGTTTATCAGGTACGGGCAAAACAACATTGTCTGCTGATCCAAAGCGTGAACTTATCGGTGATGATGAGCATGGTTGGGATCATGATGGCATCTTCAACTTAGAAGGAGGGTGCTATGCTAAAACCATTAACCTATCTAAAGAAAATGAGCCAGATATTTATCATGCGATTCGCCGTAATGCGTTGCTTGAGAATGTGGTTTTAAACGATGATAAAAGCATTGATTTCGCATCAAATGTAAAAACTGAGAATACACGCGTTTCTTATCCTATTTACCATATTGATAATATTGTTAAGCCTGTATCTAAGGCAGGGCACCCAACTAAGATCATTTTCTTAACCTGTGATGCTTATGGTGTGCTACCGCCTGTATCAAAGCTATCGATTGAGCAGGCAATGTATCAGTTCTTATCCGGTTACACGGCAAAAGTTGCCGGTACTGAGCTAGGCGTTAAAGAGCCAACAGCCGTATTTTCATCATGCTTTGGTCAACCATTTTTATTACTTCACCCAACAAAATATGCTGAAATTTTAGGTAAGAAAATGCTTGAGCATGGTGCCAGTGCTTATTTGGTTAATACCGGCTGGACGGGTGGTGGCTATGGTAAAGGGCACCGCATTTCGATCAAAGATACACGTGCAATCATTGATGCGGTACTTGATGGTTCGATTGATCGTGCGCCATTACGTAAAGATGAAATGTTTGGTTTTGAGATTCCGCAAGCTTTGCATGATGTTGACAGTAATATTTTAAATCCACGCAATACGTGGACAGATAAAGCTGCCTATGATGCTCAATATCAGAAGCTTGCTGAGATGTTTGTCAATAACTTCAAGAAGTTTACTAATAATGACTTAGGCAAAAAGTATGAGCAATACGGCCCAAAGTCTGATGCCTTGGTTTAATTTATAGCTTAAATCAGGGAACAAGTAGAATAAAACCCCACGGGCGTGAGCCCGTGGGGTTTTATTTAATATCTATTGGGTCGATATCAATGGTAATTCTTACTTTCTTACGCGCAAGCTTAATGTCGTTAGTAACAGCGTTTAGCAGTTGATGCAGCTGTTTGCGTGTACCTGCTGTCAGCATCAACATAAAGCGATAATGTCCTGCTTGTTTGATATTAATTGCAGGCAACACATGCGAAATTTGACAGTGTAATTTTTTTTGTTCATTACAGTTTACAAGTGCATGATTTAATTGTTGTAAGGCATGTGTGCAAGTCTGCGTCTTACTTGCTTGGGCATAAATATATGCCTGATAGGAAAAGGGCGGGTAGCTAAGAAGCTTGCGTGTTTCAAGGCTATGCTCTAAGAATTTCTTATAATCAGCCTGTAAAATCAGTTGCAATATAGGGTTATCTGGTTGATAAGTTTGAATGTAAACATCTCCTGGCTTACTTCCTCGTCCTGTTCTACCGGCGACTTGAATAATCAATTGCGCGGTTCTCTCAACCGCATGAAAATCTTGACTGTAAAAGCCTGCATCGGCATTGATAATACCGACAAGGCTGACATTTTGAAAGTCATGCCCTTTGGCAATCATCTGTGTGCCAACGATAATATCGATATGTTGTGATTTAATGTCATTAAGCACATCTTCAAGCGCACCTTTTTTTTGCGTTGAACTGCGATCTAGACGCGCGATATTAGCTGTTGGTAAAAGGGCGCTTAATTCATCTTCGAGTTTTTCAGTACCTTGTCCGATATCTGATAAATTATGTGATTGGCAATTAGGGCATTGCAGAATAATTTCACGTGCTTTGCCACAAAAATGACATGCCAGATGCTGTGGTTTAGTGTGTAAGGTATACGGTTTCTCGCATTGGTTGCAGTTAGCACACCAACCGCAATCTTGACAGATTAAGCTATGGGCAAAACCGCGACGATTAATAAATAATAGGACTTGTTCATTGTTGGCAATCGTCTGTTTGACTTTATCAATTAATATCGGACTCAGGCCAGCTTGAGTTTTACTTTTCTGCAAGTTAATAATGTGTACTTGATTGCTAACTTGATTCAATGCGCGATTTTTTAAGGTCAATAAATGATACTTGCCATTTGATGCATGATAATAACTTTCTAAAGATGGCGTGCCACTACCTAAGATAATCGGAATATTATATTTTTGCGCTTTGACAATCGCAATATCGCGCGCGTGATAGGTAGGAATGTTTTGTTGCTTATAAGAAGCGTCATGCTCTTCATCAACGATAATCATGCCAAGATTTGGTGTGTCAAATAAAAGACCTGAGCGTGTTGCGATAATAATATTGATCTCAGTATTTTGTACTTTAACAAACAGCTCAAAGCGTGCCTGATCAGTCAGTTGCGAATGAATAGCCGCAATAGGTTCATTAAAGTTTTGCTCAAAGCGCATCAACGTTTGAGGGGTTAGGTTGATCTCAGGCACTAAAACTAATACTTGTTTGCCGCTTTGAATCACAGGCTTAATCGCTTCAATATAGACTGCTGTTTTGCCACTTCCCGTCACACCAAACAGCAAAAAGGTTTTAAAGTGATGAAGATGCTGACAAATCGCATCAACAGCGCTTTGCTGTGCGTTAGTCAATGTGCGCGGTGTTATTGCTGTTGTGGCGTGAGTTTTTGGAAAGAGCCTATGCTTTGATTGTGTAATGATATTTTTGCTGATAAGTGATTTTATGGTTGATGATGTTATCTCATGACTGATAAAGGTATCATGCGAAACACCACCATGTTCACGCAATAATGCTAATGCTTTATGCTGTTTATGTGCATTTTTAGCAGGATTAAAATCATTATGATCAGCGTTATTTAAGGTATAAATAATTTGTTTGGCGCATTCGGGTTGTTCTTTTTGCAAATAGTGTTTGGGTAGTGATAATCTTAAGCTTTGATACAACGTGCACTGATAGTAATTGGCAAGCCATTTAATCAGATCAATCGCTGGTGTTGATAGCAGCGTCTTATGATCAAGTACTTTAACAATGGATTTAAGTTTATCTTTGGGTAAGCTAGCTTTAGGGTTGATTTCACTGATGACACCAATCACCTTACGTGTGCCAAGTGGGACAATAACACGAGTGAAAGGCATTGCTGGTGTCGCCACAGAATAAAGATAATCAAGTCCATCAGTAAAGGGACCATGCACAAGAACGCGAACAACAGTCATAAATGTTATTTTTTGATCATACGATTAATGAGCATAGCAATAAGGGTAATGAGGGCACCAATAGCCAAGACATAAGCAGGTGCCATTAAGTTGCCACTGGTTTTAATGGCAGCAATAACAATCGTTGGCGTTAAACCACCAAAAACAGCAAAACCTAAATTATATGCAAAACCAATGCCGCTATAACGTACATCTTGTTTGAAAGCATCAATAAGCATTGCGGGGATATTGCCCCAGCATAACGCGCAAACAATCGCACTGATGACAATCGCAACAAAGTAAATATCTTGGTTTTGTGTGTAGATGTGATAGATAAAAAAGCTGGCAATTATTGTGATGATAGTGGTTAATAATAGAATCACTTGTCTATTGATTTTATCGGCAAAAAAACCAACGATGATACATAAAACTGACAGAATAATAACGCCCAAGCTATTAATCCACACAAAATTTTTCAAATGCAAGTTAAGAATAGTGCCAAAATACGCTGGAAGTAATAAAAATAAGGTCACAAAGCATAATGCACCGAATGAGACAATGATGGTGGTATAGACTAAGTTCCAGCCATGGGTGTGCAAGACTTTGGTAATTGGTAAAGCGTATTCTTTTTGGATAAAGGGTTGAAAGTCCTCAATATCCATCAATTGTTTACGTAGGTAATAAGCAATAAAGCCAAAAATGCCACCCAAAATAAAGGGCACACGCCACACATGCATAAGCATTTGCTCATGGCTAAAAAATTGCAATAAGAGTGCTTCAACAATAAAACCAATGGCGACGCCTGAGATTAAAAAACAAAAGACAAAACCCGTCATAAAGGCTTTTTTATCCGGCACTGATTCACTGACATAGGTAATGGCACCTGGGATTTCGCCACCGACAGAGAAGCCTTGGGCAATGCGACAAATCACCAATAAAATAGGCGCTAACATGCCAACGCTTTGATACGTTGGTAGAATGCCAATGACAAACGTTGATAATGCCATTACCAAAATTGAAATGGTAAAGGTCTTCTTGCGCCCATATTTGTCACCAAAATGTCCAAAAATAATGCCGCCAAATGGACGCGCAAAATAACCAACAGCATAAGCACTAAAGGCAATTAAAAGCGAGTTAATTGCTGAATGTGTCGGAAAGAAAAGCTGTGATATATAGCCAGCAAGGAGTGCGTATATGATGAAATCATAAAACTCAAGCATGCCACCTAAGCTTGATAACCATAGAATTTTACGTTGATTTTTATTAAGCATATTGATTGATCTGTCCATATTCACATCGGGGTTGCCTGATTCTATCAATGAAATTTTGGCAAGACTAGAGATAAATTTTCTTTTATGTCGAAAGTTTTGACTATACTGAAGTCGTATCTTAAGTAGCTATGCAAATATTATTAGGTGTTTTTTTTGGATTCTCGGATCAAGTCCGAGAATGACCGCTAACCGTTATATTCGGGCTTGACCCAAATATCCATGACTACCAATAAACCATTGCTTAGATGCTTACAAATTAAAGTTATAACCAACAGATAAAAGGATAAGCAATGAAACGGATTATTCACTTAACTGATACCCATTTAGGTTATGAAAACCTATCTTCAGTTATGCGTGATTTAGTTACACGCATTATTTTTACCAAGGAAAAGGCGGGTGATTATATTATTGTCATTACTGGCGACATTGTCGAGGATGCAACAAAGGATGGTGCTTATGATGAGGCCTTAGCACAGATCAATCGCTTAAAGCGCGCGGGGTTTCATGTGCTCGTGATTCCGGGTAATCATGATTACGGCACAGGATCGATTGGCTACAGTGGTTATGTGCCAGCATTTAAACAAGCTTTTTATGGCAGTATTGATGTGCAATATCCAATTAAAACGATTATCGATAATATTGCCTTTCTGGGATTAGACTCAATGGCAGAAGAGCTTCATTGGTATGATCGATTATTTGCCGAGGGGCAGTTGGGTGAGGCGCAATTACAGCGTTTAGATAATTATTTAAGCCATGATGAAGATGTTAAAAATGCAGAATATCGCGTGGTTTATCTGCATCACCATCCCTTTTCTCCCTGTCCATTTCATCATTTAAAAGACTCAGATGATTTAGGTAAAATACTTAAAGCACATAAGATTGATATGCTTTTGTTTGGTCATAATCACGATGGTTTAGTGTGGAGTGGTAAATGGGGGATCCCACGTGTTTATGATGGCGGGACATCTACTGGTAAACAAGGCAAGCCATCACCACATCGTGTGATAGATTTATCAAAGCATCCGGCATTTGATTATGATGCTAAGTTCTAGTTATAAGCTCAGTTATTGATGGTCAACCAATAATGTTTTGCGTATAGTATCTGCCATTCATCATGACCAAGAAAAATCAAAAATAATAATGAAAATTGCAATTATGGGGGCAATGCCCGAAGAGATTACACCAATTCTTGCTGAATTAGATACTTATGACACCAAAAAATATGCCAATAACACCTATTATCTAGGACGCTATCATGGACATGATTTAATTATTGCCTATAGTAAAATTGGTAAGGTATTTTCAACCTTGACCGCAACCGTGATGATTGAGCATTTTGGCGCGGAAGTTTTGCTATTCTCTGGTGTCGCAGGAGGCGGCTCAGCAGATGTGCAAGTTGGGGATATCGTTGTTGCCACACAAACAGTACAACATGATATTGATATCACCGCATTTGGTCGCCAAAAGGGCGAAATTCCAGGCAGTAAAGTGTTTATCGAAACTTGCCAGCGCTTAACATCAAAGTTAAAGAAAGCGGCAAATACGCATGGTATTGCCTTAAAGGAAGGTGTTATTGCAACAGGGGATCAGTTTATCCATAGCAAAGAAGTGAAAGAGATGATCGTAAAGCACTTCAATGCGCAGGCGATTGAGATGGAAGGAGCCAGTGTTAACTTAGTGTGTCATGAGCTTAATATCCCTTGCGTGGTATTGCGCGCTATCTCAGATACAGCAGATGGTCAGGCAGTGGATGATTTCCCACAGTTTGTTGAGAAAGCAGCTAAGCAATCAGCCACACTTATTTTATCGTTGGTAAGGTTGTTATAAGGTATATAAAGATACGGTTTTAGAAAGTAAATAGTTAAACAAGGTTTCTTTTAGCATGAAACACATTCATATATTAGGTATTTGTGGCACGTTTATGGGTGCTTTAGCGTTACTAGCGCGTGAAAAAGGTTATAAGGTCACAGGCAGTGATCAAAATGTTTACCCACCGATGAGCAGCTATCTTGAGTCTCAAGGCATTAAGCTTATATCCGGTTATGAGTATGATATTGAATCATTTAAACCGGATCAGGTGATTGTTGGTAATACGATGCGCCGTGGCATGGCGATTGTTGAATATTTATTAAATAGCGAGCTTGAGTATTTTTCGGGCCCTGAGTGGCTTTATCAAGAAATTCTCAAAGATAAAAAAGTCATTGCCATTGCTGGCACACATGGCAAAACAACTACCACCTCAATGGTGATTAAACTGATGGATGATGTGGGATTAAATCCAAGCTTTCTGGTTGGTGGGATTACTCAGGACTTTGGCGTATCATCGCGCTTAACGGATTCGGAGTACTTTGTGATTGAAGCCGATGAATATGATACGGCATTTTTTGATAAGCGCTCGAAGTTTATGCATTACCATCCGGATATATTAGTCATTAATAACCTTGAGTTTGATCATGCCGATATTTTTAACTCAATTGAGGATATTTATCGCCAGTTTCACCATCTCATGCGTCTGTTACCTGGCAGGAGCACGATTATTTACCCTGTGCATGATACACATATTGATAAGCTATTAGCGATGGGCTGTTGGTCTGAACGTTGCCTGCTGCAAGCTGAGCATGGACTTGATATTAAGCCTTTACTTCAAGACTATAGCCAGTTTGAGATTATAGATCATAATAGAACACTTAAGATTAACTGGGCGCTATTAGGTGAGCATAATGCTAAAAACGCGCTATCAGCGTATGCGGTTTTAAAAACACTCGGTGTTTCATTGGATAAAGTGACAGAGAGCTTTAAAAACTTCAAAGGGGTCAAGCGCCGTCTTGAATGCATTGCACAAAACGATCACTATGCCATTTATGATGATTTTGCTCACCATCCAACGGCAGTAGCACAAACACTCAAAGCCATTAAAGCACGAGCTGGTGATAAGGAAAGAGTCGTCGCAATTTTAGAGCCGCGCTCAAACACGATGAAAATGGGTGCGCAAGAATCAGCATTAATCAATGCACTTCATATCGCCGATGAAATCTGGTTTTATCAAAACAGTGTGATGCAATGGCAAGCGGCATCGTATGTCAAAGATAACTTTCTGGTGTTTAATCATGTTACCGATATTATTGAGCATTTCAAGCAATCACAGCCCGAGCGCTTTACCCATTACGTCGTTATGAGTAATGGCGCTTTTGATGGGTTGCATCAACAGTTAGGTGCACTTGCAAAGCGAGGTATTCAAACAGAAAAATTGCGTAATTTCAGTTAATAAAAAGTAAGAAAAACGAGAAAGGATTATGAGTAAAACAACTGAGAGTAAAGAAAGTAAAGAGAGTAAACTCATACGTTATCAAAATTATTTAAATCAAGATCCTGATAATGTAGCATTAATTATGGACTTGGTGCCAATATATCTTCAACATAACCATCTGATTCAAGCACGTCAGTTATTGGATAAGCTTGCAACCTTAGCATTAAGTTTCAACGAAACCTATCAATTAGCTGTGTGGCATTTACAAATGGGTGAGTTTCCGCGGGCGATTGAATTATTAGCTAGTCTGTATGCGCATGATCAAAGTGATAAAAATATAAGTTTTACACTCAGCTTTTGTTATTTTCAAATAGCGCAATATTCAGATGCACTTAAAACCTTTGATGAGGGTGGATTGGATACATCGCCAGAGCGTCAGCATATTATCTTAAAAGCACGTATTTTACATGCCTTGGGTGAGATAAAAAATGCATTAAGCATATTGGAACAAAATAAAGAAACAGCGCAAGATGATGCAGAATTTTGTGGTGTGTATGCGTTATTATATGCTGATGTAAATCAACTGCCACGCGCACTGGTTTGGATGAAAAAGGCGCTAGCTATAAATCCTATGCAACAAGAAGCATTATTGGTTGAAAACTATCTGACTTTACATGAGCAGGATGCACAAAAAGCGTATCAACAGGCAAAAGCACTTATTGAACTTAATAGCAAAAATGCACGTGCCTGGATAAATTTTGCGACGGCTTACATGCTGCTTGGTGATCTTGTAAAAGCATATCAAGCTTGTGATCAAGCAGTATCATTATTTCCCGAGTTTATTGGTATATGGCAGCTTAAGGCGTGGTGTGAATTAATGCAAGGGATGTTCATAAATGCCAAACAAAGCTTTACTAGAGCCTATAAGTTGGATCATAACTTTGCCGAAAGTCATGGTGGTTTGGCAATTATTGCTGTACTTGAAGCAGATAGTGATCTAGCCAATAGTTATATTGCGACTGCTAAGAAGCTTCATCCACACAATATCAGCGGGAATTATGCCGAAGCATTAGTATTGCAAACACAAGATCCAGTAAAAGCACAACAAAAAATAAATGAGATTAAAAAATATATTCCAGGTGTTGATCAGCAAAAATTTGATCTATTGGTACAACAATTACAAGCAAGAAACAACAGAGCTAACAAGCATTTAAATGATGCGCATAAGACTAAAAATGTAAAAAATCAGGTTAAATAAAATCATGGATATATTTGATACAGAAGAATCAATCTCATTGGCGATCAACGCAAGTTACAGAGGGGATAAAGAAAGTGCCATTCGCTTGTTAAAATCTGTGATAGACAATGAGCCAGAGAATGCACAAGCATATTTTTTATTGGGCGCTGAATACGCGGAATTACAATTGCTGCACAAAGCCACAAGCTCAATGCAAAAAGCGCTGCAACTACAACCAGATATGATGATTGCCGTATTTCAATTGGCAGTTATTCACCTATATATGGGTGATACAGCTACTATGGCACAATATACACAGCGATTAACCAGCGAGATGATGGATGGGCATTATTTCCATTATTTTGGACAAGGTCTTAACGCATTGGCAAATGAGAATTTCACACAAGCATTGGATGATTTAAGCAAGGGAGTTACCGTAAACAAGGAAAATCCAGCATTAAATCAATATGTTGAGAGTATTGTTAATGCCGTTGGTAAGATGAATCAACCTAATACAAAGAGTGAGTTGCTACAAGAAAATAATAAGAATAATAATAAGGAAATAGGGCGGTTGAATGTCTTGCAACTCCTTGAAAAATATCAAGACTGGTCGTGTTAATGAAAGCTGCCAACTAAGGCATTGATTACAATATCCCAACCGCTAATAAGCACAAATAGTAATATCTTAATCGGTAATGAAATAGTTGTTGGTGGCAGCATTACCATCCCTAGCGACATCAAAATTACAGCCACAAGTAAGTCAACCAATAAGAACGGTAAAAAGATAATAAAGCCAATTTTAAAAGCGGTTTGTAGTTCGCTCAGCATAAATGCCGGAATGAGCTTGTATAATGGGATGTCATCTGCTGTTTTAGGCTGAGCACTGTGAGAGAGTTTTAAAATTAATGCCATGTCATCTTCTTGCGTTTGTTTGATCATAAAAGCACGTAATGGTGTAATGGCTTTATCTAAAGCAGGCTTTGCTTCGAGCTTCTCCTCAAGATATGGTTTGGCTGCTTGTGTGTAGATTTGGCTAAATACCGGTGCCATAACAAAAAAGGTTAAAAATAACGATAGGCTGATAATGACTGAGTTAGGAGGTGTTTGCTGTAAACCAAAAGCATGTCGTAACATCGATAGCACAATCACAATGCGCGTAAAAGCAGTCAACATGATCAAAATAGAAGGTGCTAATGATAATACTGTTAGAAGTGTGATAATTTGTAAGCTAGTACTGATCTGTGTGTGATTTGATGCACTACTTGATAAGGATAGATTAAGTCCTGGGATTTGAAGTAAATCGTTGGCTAATGCATGCTGAGACCATAGGGTGAAGCTTATGGCGATAATAAATAAGCAATATCTTTTCATGATGTCACACCCTGGTGCTCACTCAATGCTTGAATCGTTAGCATTTGTGCATGTTCAGCAACGAGAAAAGGTTGATTATCGACTGTTATGTGATAAAGCGTTGTTTTGGCACTGAGTTTGCGTTGTGCGTTTAATGTGATGTCACTTTGCTTTGCAGTATGCTTTAAACGATTAAATCCTTTTTTGCGTTTAAGATATAACAAGATACAGCTAGCAATAGCTAATAGGACGAATAATGCAATATATACTCTAATTAATGCTGAACCATAATGTTGGCTTTGTGCGAAAGGGATAGCATCATCAGCCCAAGTTAATTGACTGATTGCAATCAATAGCAGGATGTAATGGGTTAGTTTTTGCATTATCGATCAGCAACCTTGGTAATTTTAATCGCAAAGTTTTCAGCAACAGTGACCAGTTCGCCTTCAGCAATACAATGTCCATTTAGCATGAGCTTAAGCGGGGCATTAATAGGCTGGTCTAATGCAATGATGGTATCTTTTTTGGCAGATAACAGTGTTTTTACTTTAAGATTTGCTTGCCCTAGCACAGCGGTTAATTCAACGTCTAATTCATCCAACAGGGTCAAATTGTTGTTTAATACAGTATTTTCACTCATTAATTTTTACTCTCTTTTTTCTGTTTTAAGGTTGTTACATACTTTCTCTATTTCAACACCCCGCCTCGCAAGCTCGGCACCCCTCTTGTAAAGAGGGGAATGTAAAGTCACCTTTGCCTAATTCCCCTCTTTACAAGAGGGGTGGCAACCGAAGGCTGACGGGGTGTTTTAAACTTAGAATTCTACTTAGCTATTCAATAACGACAATGCCTTATAGCCATTATCGGCAATAAGCTTGGCTTTGAGCTCGTTTGTGCTATTTATCTTAAGCGTCACCGGTGAATCAAAATGATGCTCCGTGGCAATAACATCACCGATGTCTAAATTTTTAATTTGCTTAAGTGTCATGTGTATGGGGTCTAATGTTGCATCTATTGTTATCTCACAATCCGTCATGGCATGCGTGAGCTTGGTCAAGGCGCTATTTGCTGCAGTTGACAAGGGCAAAAGAGCATAAAAATGCACTGAGCTTAGATAGATACTAAAACTAAAGTGCCCAAAACAGGTGCGAGCTTTAATGGTAAGCTGCAAACAGTCATCCAAAGGGGGATTGGCTGAAGTCATATCATTACTGTTACTTTTTTGGTTGTTATTAAAAATAACTTGGTATAAGTCATCTGCCACATGCTCACAAAACAGTTTAATTTTGTCATTATTTGTGGGTTGATGATCAAAAACAGCATGGAATATTTTACTTTCTTCAGATGGGTTAAAAATAACCTGATTTAGCACGAATGACTGATCTAAAAGCGTAGCGGCTTTTATAGCCGTAGTATCAAGTGTAAATTGCTCAAGCATAAACCAGCGTTTAAGCCAAGTGTGGATGATCGTGTGATAATGTGTTTTAAGTAGTTTAAGACGATTATCTGACAGTAGAACAAATGTATGAGCCATTACATGCCCCCATTTTTATATAAGTTTTCAAGCATCTGTTTTTCCACCTGCATCACTTCAGAGCATGCCTGAAACATACGCTGATAAACGATAATATCGGCAAACTCGGTGCTTGGATCAACATTGGATAGCTCAACGGAGTTTGTTTTGATCTGCCCAAAGCCATTGACTCCTGCCTGTGATAGCTCAGGTTTTGCATGATCTGTACTGACAAATAAATTGCCACTGATTTCGTTTAGTGTCGATAAATCGCTAAAATTAGCAAGGGCAATCAGATCGGATTTGCGTGTCTGGCCATTGCTGTATTGATAAACCAGTTGACCATTGCTATCAAACTGACAATCCATCAGCTTACCAACACCAAAACCATCATCTTTTGTTTTTTCAAGCTTACTGTCATTATTGCCAGGTGTTAACGAGTTATCAATCTGGGTAACTCCTTTACTTGAGTTTGGCTCACCAAAATTAAGCGTGATCGCTTGCTTTTGCCCATTGTCACTAACATAAGTAAAGCCGATTTTATTGAAGCCAAGCTGTGGTTGCCCCATCAGATCAAATTGAATTTCATCTTGTGATGTTATTTGCAAGGTTTTACCGTGCTCGTCTTTGATACTGATCTGCCAATTATGTGGCGTGGTGACGCCAGGTGTTGGGACATCTGATTTTTTAGGGGTTAGCAGAATGGTTAGTTGGTGTTCCTGTCCGTTTTGATCATAAATCGTAATGTTCTGTGAGATAGGTAAATACTTTTTATCAGAGGTATCACCACCTGGAGTTGGTGGTGTTGTGCTTTTATCTTCTTGTAAAGCTAACTTCCCAGATAACTCGATTTGGCTACTGGGCTTGCCTGGAATCTCACGTTCATCGGTAATACTGATATCTTTAAGTGCGCCATTTTTATCAAGCGCTTGTACATGCGCGCCATTAATCTTATCAACAAGTATGCCATTGTGGTCAAAGTCAAATTCACCATCGCGAGTGTAGAAAGTTTTGCCGTCTTTCTTTAAAACAAAAAAACCATTGCCATCAAGAGCAACATCGAGTTTATTGCCTGTTTTTTGAATTTGCCCTTGTTGATAGTTAACACTATTGCCAAGTGACTTAACTCCCTGAGAAGTTTGTTGCCCTAAATAGTCAGGATGCTCTTTGGTCAACTCACTAAAAAACTGTGTGCGCTTTTTATAACCATTGGTTTTCATATTGGCCATATTATTTGAGACGTTGTCCAAACCGCTACTAGCAGCTTGCATGCCACTTAGGCTGTTGTAATAAATACTGCTCATCTTGTTTCTATCCTATTTGTTTGGTCCATATACACGTGAAATATCACTTAATTTGGCAGTTAACACTTTTTGATTATCGCTACTTAGATTTAAAACAGGGTCGCCATCGACAAAGCTGACTGAAGCAACCTGATAAGGTTTCTCTTTATCCACACTTAGCTCGACCATTCTGCCCACGAGTGATAGTGCTTGGTTTGCCATTAGCATCTTTTGTAGATTCTCCACGCCAGTGCGCGTTTGTCGTGCTTCTTGTAATGCTGAAAATTGTGCCATCTGTGCCATGAATTCTTTATTATCAACCGGCTTGGTTGGGTCTTGATAATTAAGCTCTTGTAAAAAAAGCTTTAAAAAATCCATTTGATCAACGTTGTTCTGCATGGCGTTATTTGCAGTTGGGTTAGCTGAGATGGCGTTAATGCTATCGATAGACATGCCTTAATCCTCTATTTGTATTGAATTGATAAAGTGTATTAACTGACCGTTTATGTGGATATGGCGTGGTTGAAGCCCCATCTCTTTGGCAGTAACAATAATGTGCTGTTTTAACTTTTTAAGAGTATCGTCAGTAATATTTGCTTGTGTGCGCATACTAAGATCAAGTTGATTTTCGCTAATGTGAGCATGACTATGAAGCGTTTGATCATTTAACAAAGCTGAAAGGCTCTTATTGATTTGTTCAATTTTTTCAACTTTTTCAAGCTTTGGTTTTAATGAGTCAGCCTTAATAGGCTGAGAAGTTATATAGTTATCAGTATTACTAGTACTGTCATGCATTTTTAACAAGGTGTGTTGTGGTGGCATTATGCTTTGTTTGGTTTTCAGTAATTGTGTCGTAAAACTCAGCCTCGCATGTGTGCTCGTAAACGTAAGTGGTTTTTTTATCGACAAAATAGCTTCTTCTTGGGTGCTAGCTTGTTTTTTATGTGCTATGTTGGCTTTAGGCAATTCCTTGCACGAAGTATTTTCTTGATGAGGATTGACCAGTTGGAAAGATTGATCAAAACCTTGACGTGCATGAAGGTTAAAGAGCAGTGCACCGTTGTCATTTGTCGTTTGCGTCTGAGTATATAAACCCTTTTGATCATCTATTTTCATTTGCTGTTGCCTTAGATATCATTTTTAACTTTGCTAACTTTTTTGTTTCTAGTGACTTGTTCATCTAGTGCTAACCATTGCGATTTTTGCTCAATTTGATGATGTTGCTTTTGTAAAGCTTCAATCTTGTGCTCATAAAGATGGCACTCAGAGACTAACTTCATTTGTTTGCTGATAATGCTTTGCTCATGTTGTTTAAGCTTTGTTATTTCAGTATGTAGCTGGGTGTGCGCTTTAAATTGAGTCTCACGATAATGGTAATAGGCGTGACTTAAGTGCATTGATGACGGCTCAAAGGGCGTATTAAGCGTATGCTCAAGTTGCTGGAGTTTATCTTCAACCAACAAGAGATCCCGCTGAACTTTGGATAATTGCAGTTCATGTTGTAGCTGATCTGCCTGTAGTTTGCGTAGTAACATGCGACATTGTGCCATTTGTTGATTAAGCATAGCCAGATCCATTGTTAATCCTTAAGAATCGATTTGATTTGAATGATAACCTGATCATAAATCATCGATTGATCAGCCGTCTGTGCAAAGAGCCGATTGAGTGCTTGAACCTTTTGTATTGCCGTATCTAATGTAGGGTTGCTGCCTTGAGTATAAGCCCCCAGTGCGATCATATCCTGATATTTATGCACCAGTTGATATTGTGCTTTAAGTTGATGCACTAAAGTTTGTATTTCAGGATCAGTCAGTTGATGAAAAAGTCGACTCGTACTTTTTAAAATATCAATCGCCGGATATTGTCCACTGTGTGCCAATTCACGATTAAGTACAATGTGACCATCAAGACTTGCGCGCATATAATCAGCGATGGGTTCATTAAGATCATCACCCTCAACCAAAATGGTGTAAATAGCACTGATACTGCCTTGTTCTTTAAAACGACCACAACACTCCAAAAGTTGAGGCAAAATGCTAAACGTACTTGCGGTATATCCGCGAGCCGTAGGCATCTCGCCAATCGCAAGCCCAATTTCGCGTTGTGCCATAGCAAGACGCGTAATCGAATCCATCATCAGCAATACGTCATGCCCTTGTTGGGCAAAGTATTGCGCAATCGCAGTTGCTGTATAAGCGGCTTGTTTTCTTAACAGGGCGGATTGATCAGATGTTGCAACGACCGTGACAATATGCTGATGTTTATCATCACTTAAGGTGTTTAAAAAATCATGCACTTCGCGCCCACGCTCACCAATCAACGCAATAACGCAAATCTGTTGTTGGCAATGTTGCGCAATCATATTAAGTAGCGTTGACTTGCCAACACCACTACCGGCAAAAATGCCAATGCGTTGCCCCTTACCAAGGGTCATCAAGCTATCGATAACTGCAATCCCTGTTGCTAATCTCTCATTGATAGGTTGACGCAAAACAGGATTAATTGCGCTGATCTGTGTACTAATACTCTGACCTGATATAAGCACGTCATTTGTCAATGGCTTAGCAAATGCATCAACCACTTGACCTAGTAATGCATCACTCACCTGAATTTTGTTGGCGTGATCACAGATCGTGATGCGTGCACCAACCATGACCCCATATGAAGAAGAATAGGGCATAAGAATCGCTTTATTGTCATTAAAACCAATAATTTCAGCCAGCAGATCCTCGTGATGAATTGATTTAATGCGGCAAATATCACCAACGATACTTTGGGGTGGGCAACTGGCTTCGATAATATTGCCATAGATATGCTTGACATAGCCGCAGCGTAAGTACGGTTGTGTGGTCTTAAAAATAGCGTCAATCATTGGCTCAACTCGGCACTTCATCGTTTTGTACATAACTGCGTAGATCCGCTTTTAATAAGTCAATAAGCTGCTCAAGCTGCGCGTCATACTCACCACCATCGGATAAAGACAACACAGCGCCTGAGTGAACCTGTTTACTTGATTGGATACTAAGTGCCGATGTTTCAACAAGCGTTTGGTAATACGCTTTGGCATGTTGTAATGTCATATGATCACGCGCGCTTAGTAAAAGGGTTGCCGCTGGCTTATCTTGCTCTTGCTGCTTATTTTGAGCAGCTTGCTCGCAAGCCAGAGGCTCTAATAACATCTCAATGGTCGCTTTGATGGTTTCTTCATCATGCACAAGCTGAGGAAGTAATGCTTGTAGGGCTTGAAGTGTCAATAACGTGGCTTGTTTACGATAGGCGATATGAATCTTACCTTTAAGTGACTCAATGGTTGTCATAAAGGCATTAAGGCGAGCTTGATCATCCGCTATTTTGTTTTTAAACGTGTCAAGGGCTTGCGCATAACCTGCCTTATAACCGTCTTTTTGTGCTTGTTCATAAGCGTCAGTTAGCTGCTTATCAGTCGTTGGTTGCGTGCTTTTAGCTATATAGGTATTTGTTGATTCATCTTTTTCAGATGCGGGTGCTATCTTTTTGTTTTGGGTAGCAGATTGCTCTAACCACGAGTAGCTATTAAAAGATGGGTGTTGATTGTCCGTGTGTTTTATTATTTTAGTCATGGTAGAGCTTAGTATTTTCATCTTGCTTCAGTGAATCATCGGCATAAAGCTGCTTAGCCAACAGTTGCGCAAAGCTTGGCTGCTTAGCTTTATCTTCCAATTCATTCATTCCCCCCATTTCTGCAAATAGGTTAAGTATCAATTGTTGGCAATCAGCGGTTAACTGAATCTCAGGATTTGCTAAGCGATCACCACCTAAAAACCACTGACAAGCATCCATTAGTTGTCGCGGTTCATTAGAAAACTCATTGTTACTTGATATTGCTTTAGTTTCCTGATCGCTAGATGTCGTAAAAGCGGCTAGTTCAGCAATGAGTTGCTCGTCTAGTTGTTTTCTTAGGTGCTTAGGTAACTGTTTAAGCTCAGCGTGCAATTGTTGATAGGCTCGGTTGCCAAGTTGTTGTTTAAACCAGCGCTTATCTTTCTTTGGCAAGTGAGCAAAGCGAAGCAGTATCAGTGCATCATGTGCCATGCTCGGAATCCTTGTGTGTTAGCCACTGATTAAGCTCGGTTAACAGCTGTTGTCTCTCATGCTCAGATAATGACTTTTTGTGACGCTTGCGGAAGGTTAGGGTTATCAAGCTGATCACACCACATAAGGCTAAAAACAACAGCACGCATAACAAAAGTTTCATATGCCAGCTAAACTGCTGCCACAACGAGACAAGGTCAAGTTTAGCATTAACTGCTTTAACAGGTTGTTGCGTTGCAATGATTGGCAGCTTTGTTGTATTGATCTTAGGTGTTGCTATCTTAGGTTCAGTGATCAATGCAGCAATACTGATATCATCACCACGTTTTATATTGATTCCAACGGCATTACTAATCAATGCTTTGATTTCATCCATCTGTTGTACTGTTGTGTCTTTAGGGACGATAATGCTTAATGCCATATGCTCAATACTTCCTGGTGAGACGATAATCTGCTCGACTTCATTACCCACTTTGTAGTCGACCTCTTGCGCATTACTATTAGCATTGTTGCTGGTATTTGAGGTATTTGTTGTTTCACGAATATGACTGATCACGCCCTTGAAATCATTTGTATTTTTGCTGTTTTGCTGTTGCTTTGGATCTTGATCAGCCTGCAAATAGCGCTGAGAGGTGCGTTTGATCTGATCGAAATTAAGCTCAACACTCACGCGCGCGGAAGCGTCCTGTTGTGGGAAAATGCTATGCAAAATCGCATTGGCTTTGCTATTGAGATAGTTTTCAATCGCTTGCTGCTGTTTAAGCTGATCGCTTAGATTGGCGCTACTATCATCACTTAACGCACTCAAGACCTTACCTGTTTGATCGATAACCGTCACTTCATTGACATCAAGCTTTGCCACTGAGTAGGCGACAAGGCGTTGAATGCCTTGGATTTCAGCGCTACTTAGTTCTGTAAACGGTTTTAACGTTAAATTGACAGCTGCTTTCGGTTTGTTGTGATCATCGCTAAAAAGGCTCGACTCAGGCAGTACCAAGTGGACACGTGCATCCTTGACGGCATTTAAACTCATAATCGTGCGCTCAAGCTCACCTTGTAACGCACGTTGGTAATTAATCTTTTGACTAAAGTCGGTCATGCCCAGATCATTTTTATCAAAAAGCTCAAAGCCGGTATGCGAACTCATGCCAATACCCGAAGATAATAATTTAAGGCGTGTCGCGGCAACAAGGCTTTGATCAACCAGGATGCTTTGACCATCATCTTCTAGCTTATAGCTAATCTTAAGTGCATCGAGTTTTTGACTAATGCTCGCAGCAGCGCCAGGCTCAAGATGGCTAAACAAAATAGCATAGCTCGGTGTCATTAACCAATAGAGCAACAAGATGGTGAGCATAACCACAGCCATCAAGCCACTGATCAAGCCAATGGCACGTTTTTTGTTGCTTAAGATCAGTTGTTTTAAAGTTTCTAACATATTTGTCTTCTGTTGTTTATGCTTTTAGAGTATTCACATCAATATCTTGCTTTATGTTGATAATGTGGCACTGTAATATGCCATCTGTACCTACAATACCCTGAGTTTCAAGTACAACTGGTTTCCCAGTGGCATAAGCGCTAAATAAATAGGCAGCAATGGTGGTGGCATTTTTCTGTCCCATATATAAAGTGGCTTGTGCTGGTGTTTTAAAACCATCCTGTGAGTTACAGAAATTATCTTTATCATCAACGGCATAAACCTGCAGCTCTTGCCCACCATTCTCGTTCACCTTGGTCATAAAGCCACGAATATAAAGCGCACCACTATTTGTTTTAAACTTAGTGTTTAATGCCGTTTGATACTGGCTTTGTAAACCTTTGGCAATAAGATCAGGTGTCAACTGGCTTTGTACCACTTGTGGCAAGTTTTGACTAACTTGCGTAGGCAACTGCTGATTGACTGTGTTGGTGACTGTGGCAGCAATGCTATTATTGGTTGCTTGAATTTGAGCTAGCACATTATTGTGGTTATTATTAATCGCGGCTTCATCGCCATTGAAACGGTTGTTAATATTAGTAATATCTGTTGTGCGCTGATTATTAAGAGTGCCTATTTGCGCATTGGCATTATTAATGGCATTTTGTGTATTGGCATTAATTTCTGCTTGGATGCAATTATAAAGTTTAGGCATACATTGAGTGACATACAAATCAACATACTGACTATTTTGAAGATTGATTAACCCTTCATCACAAGGAGAGCTTCGTCTGAGGGGATCATTGTATGTAGCTTGATGGATACAGCTTTGAATATCCGCGTGTCCAATAGCTACGAGACTTGCCACTGCGAGTGATGATATAACCGTCTTCAAAATAATTCGTTTCATTTTTAATCCTTCTTTTTTGTTGTTTTAGTAATTCAATTCTTGTTGTTTACTGAGGTTGCGCACGTTTTCTATTTTCAACACCCCGCCTCGCAAGCTCGGCACCCCTCTTGCAAAGAGGGGAATATAAAATCAACCTTTGCCTTATTCCCCTCTTTGCAAGAGGGGTGGCAGTCGTAGACTGACGGGGTGTTTTAAAAAAATCATAGTTTTAAAATATGTAACTCTACTATGTGAGTTTGCCCTCTGTCCTCTGTCTTCTGTCTTCTGTCTTCTGAACCTAAATCTGCTCACGCATAATCTGCTGATAAGACTCTAGCAATTTATTACGGATGCTTTGAGTTAATTGCAACTCAAGCTTTGCCTGTTGCAATGCCATCATCACCGAATGCGTGTTTTCTGTCTTGCCTAAAGCCAGATCTTGTAAAGCACTATCTGCCGCACTTTGGCTGTTATTGACTTCAGATAACTGAGTGCTTAACAGCTGTGAAAAGCTATCCTTCATTTTAGTCTCACTCATGATCACAGGGCTTTGCACATTTGGCATTGCATCGATAGGGGCTAAAAAATCAATGTTATGAATCATGACTTATCCTATTTATCTCCGATTTCAAGGGCTTTTAATGCCATAGTTTTAGCAATATTGATGACTTTAACATCGGCTTCATAGGCGCGTTTGGCTGCCATCATCGTCATCATCTCATCTACTTTGTTAACATTGGGATAGGCGACAAGACCTTGTGCGTTGGCATGTGGGTTATTCGGCTCATAGACCATTTTGGGGGAGCTGTTGTTACTGACAATCGCCATATTAGTGACACCTCCGGCAAAGTGATCACTAAAGCTCATGCTCTTAGCATCGCCAATGACTTCAAGCGGCTGATAGGGTTGACCATTGGTGTCAATACTGTGAATGTTGGCTAAGTTATTAGCAACGGCATCAAGGCGCAACTGTTCATACGCCATGCCACTGCCAGCAATGGCAAAGACATCATGATAACTCATTGACTCCCTCCATTAATGGCAATATTAAGTAAACTATACTTTTGCTGCACGCCCTTGATCAACGTTTGATATTCAATTGATGTTTGGTTCATCATCAGCATTTGTTGATCCAAGGTGTTGTGATCAGTTGCCGTTTCAATCTTTGCTTTAGCATGCGCAATAACATCACGTGTCTGCTCAGGACGATCGCCATGGTTTAGGGATTGGGCAATGGCGGCAAGGGCTTGACTGAAATCAACACGTTGTGCTGTAAAGCCTGGAGTATTGGTGTTAGCAATATTGTTGCTGATGACTTGCTGTTTTAGATCATCAACATCTAAAACGCGCTGCAGCAGACATAAGGTGACATCTTGGAGCATTTTTCTAATCCTTATCCTTTAACCTTATTGCACGATCAGCTCAGCATGCAAAGCACCTGAGCGTTTAAGGGCTTCTAGTACCGAAATAACATCGCGTGTGCTGGCTTTAACCTTGGCAAGCGCGCTGATAAGATCAGCAATTGTGGCACCACTTTGTAAACTCACTAAGGAGGCATTATCTTCACTGGCATGAATCTTGGTATGCGGTAGCACAACGGTTTTGACATCATCGCCGGTTTGACGCACAAGCCAGGGTTGTGATGCGCTGTAATCTGTTTGAATATTAATTTGCAGGTCACCTTGCGAAATACTGACACTGTCTAATACAACATCGCCACCAGTGACAATCGTGCCAGTGCGCTCGTTAACGACAACCACCGGTTGATCATCTGGTGTGATGTTTAAGCGTTCAATGATGCTAATAAAATCAATTAAGTTATTGCCTGTTGGGGCAATAATACTGATCACAGCGGGGCTTCGTGCTTTGGCGATCTCAATGCCGAAATTGCTATTGATCTTATCTGCAATGCGACTGGCAGTCGTGAAATCAGCACGATTTAACACCAGTTGCAATGCACCATCTTTGATGCCCAGTAAATGATTATCAAGTGTTTTCTCGACAATGCCGCCATTACTTACCAGTCCAACGGTAGGGTGGTTTTTCTGCACGACATTGCCAAACATATCATATTTATAGCCGCCCACCGAAACCGCACCTTGTGCGATCACATAAGTTTGATTATCAGCAGCTTTCATCGGTGCAATCAGCAAAGTCCCACCCACAAGACTGCGCGCGTCGCCAAGAGAGGAAACCTGCACATCGATTTTATCACCCTCATAAGCATAAGGACTTAAACTCGCAGTAAGCATCACTGCTGCGACATTGCGCGTGTTTAGATCATCAACGGGCACGTTAATATTGAACGCTTTAAGCATGTTAGCAACGGATTGCACCGTTTGTTTAGCGCGATTACTATCACCAGTACCGGCAAGACCAACCACCAGTCCATAGCCAACCACGGGGTTGTCGATTAATCCAGAGAAATGGGTAATATCTTTAATGCGCACTTTAAGCGCTGCCATAGCGCTTTGTGCGCTAAATAGCGCAATAAGTAATAAGAACATGCTCTTAAAGAATAGTTTGCTAGCATTCGTGATTATCTTAGTCATCAAATCAACCCCAAAAATGAAAAAATACGATAGAAAATTCCATGACGCTGTGCCGCAGATAGCGCACCGTCACCAGTGTAACTGATATTGGCATTCGCGATTTGACTGGAATAAATCGTATTATTACTGCTGATATCAGTGCTGCGAACGCTACCAGAGAGGGTAATACTTTGTTTCTCGCCATTGATCAGCATCTCCTGCTCGCCTTTGATCAGATAGTTGCCATTGCTATCAATGCCACAGATCGTCACACTGATTACGGCTTTAAGATTGCCACCTCGCGAGGTTTCGCCGCTACCATTATCTGAAACACCAACGCCAGCACCCACTTTGTTTTGGGTGCCATTGGCATTTGCCTGAGCGTTGATATTCATATTTTTATTGGTAGATAAATCTGCCGAGGAGCGTGCTGTACTGTTTTGTAAAATCAACACAGTAATAATATCACCAATCTGATGTGCACGTTGATCAGCGGTCAGTGGTTGGTAATGTTGTGCATCAAACAGGTTTTGCGCAAATGCCAATGGGCAATTTGCGCTAATAAATATCAATATACCAACGCATAGGCATGACAACTTGGGGAGTTTGTTTTTTAACATTTTATTTCCTTAGACTCAAACGTATTACTGATTGCCTTGGCATCATCGGTGACAGTAACGTAATAACGCTGATGCGTATCAAGGGTTTCGACTAATAAGCGTGATTGCACAAAAGCATTGTTCAAAGCACGCGCTTGGGTTTTAATGCAAACCCGACCTGAACAGCTTGTTACCTCAATAATATCATTGGCTTTAACTGCAGCAATAGCAGTTAAATCTTGGTGCTGTAATACATGTCCTGCTGCTAGGGATTGGCTAAGCCAGTGATGATCAAAATCCTGAGCATCAATAATACTTAGCGGATTTTGCGCAAAATCAATACTAACGTCTGTAAGCATGGAGCGATTGATACGACTGTGGCGTGCTGCATCATGGGAAAGGGCATAGGCTTTTAATACAATATGACTCTCAAACCAGATGCTAAAGTTTAATGCTGGCGCATGATTAATCTGGATTGAAACATTAACAGGCATGCTCGAGGCAATGTTTATCGGCATTGTATAGTGAATGTCTATCGTGCCTAAAGCCACGGCATTGGGCTTAAGCGCGGTTTTGAGGGTAAGCGCAATACGCGCTTGAGGGAACTTCTTATGAAGATAGTCAAACAGTTGCGTTTGCGCGGTTTTCTCAATGGATTTTTGATCAAGCATTTGTCCAGAGCGGCTAATGTTCACGGCGATGTCATTCTGCCATTGAATCTGACAAGGCATATGGCGTAGGTGGTTGATTTTGCCTTTAATAAAATCAGCGGATAAACGCATGTTTTGGCTATATTTAGGCGCATGGCTAAGCCATAGATTTGCTAGCATGCAAGTACTAAGCGTATCATCGTTTAGTGCAACAATGTCACGTAGATAAATATCTGGCTTAGTAACCGTTATTGCAGGTTTTAGCTTAAGCATGACTGTTGGCGCGCTATAGCATAAATTGATAGATAACAATGCCAAGACTAATAAGAACTTCAATAATCGCTTGCTGGCAATAGTGGATATTCGGATCAAGTCTGAGTATGACATGCTATTCCGAAAACCCAGAAAACAGCCAATCCTATTTGCATATAAGCTTAATATAAGCATCACAAAGCCTTTCATCAACGACGTAGCTCATTGGTTTGTTTATCAATATCATCGGCAACTTGTGCCGCTTTGGCATTTAACTGATAGGCACGTTGCGCCATCGTTAAGCGCATCATTTCTTCAACCATGTTGACATTAGAGGCTTCAATCATGCCTTGATTAAGTGTGCCTAGACCATTTTGCCCTGGGGTGTCCAAGTAGGCTTCACCAGATAAATTGCTGGTAAGATAAAGCCCATCACCTTTGGCAGTTAACGCGCCAGGGTTCATAAACTTAGCTAGTTGAATGTGACCCACACTCATCAGCTCATTTTGATTATTTAGCTGAACGCTGACTTCACCCTCTTTGGAAATTTGGTAAGCGATCGTATCTGGTGGCAGTTGGATGTTATCAGATAAGCGATAGCCGCCATCGGTTACCAGATAGCCATCACTATCAGGTTTAAGCGTGTTACTTCGGCTATAAGCATAGCTGCCATCGGCAAGGGTAACCTCAAAAAAACCATTGCCATTAATCGCAATATTTTCAGGGTTTTGTGTCTGTTTAGGCGCACCTTGGCTAAAGTCTTTGCTACTGGATTCAACCATGGTACCAACACCGAGTTGATTGACGTTGTTTTGCGCATCATTGTTTACTTCGGTGACGGGTTTATACATCACATCGGCAAAATTAACACGGCTACTCTTATAGCCATTGGTATTGATATTGGCAAAGTCATTTGAAATCGCATCGATTTCGTACTGTTGTGCTTTCATACCGGTTGCGGCAATGGCTAATGCATCATTACTCATTATTTAATATCCTGTTTTAGTTATGGCGATTCGGATTAAATCCGAATATGACACCATACGAGTTAAGTATTTTTCACATATCATTAATGGCATTCCCTAACATATCATCATAGGTTTGCACTACTTTTTGTGAAGCAGAGAAATCTTGTGAGATCTTCATCATATTCATCATTGTATCGACATTATTGACATTAGAGCTCTCAAGGTAACCTTGGAGAACTTCAACTTTATTCTTTTGACTATCTTGACTATTTTGGTTGTTTTGGTTTTCTTGAATGATCTGACTCGTTGCCCCTTGTGTAAGCTGATACATGCCTTGGGCAACATAGCGTAGATTCTGAGGATGTGTGATTTGAACAAGATCAAGCTGTCCGATTTTGCGATTATCTGCCCAGATGATGCCATTGTGATCGATGGTTAATTTTTCAACATCATTAGGAATAGCACCGTTTAGGCCCAAAAGACGTGCGCCATTATCAAGATATAGATTGCCATCATTGCCGATGTGTAACTTACCAAGGCGTGTATAGTAACTTTGATCATGCCAAGACACATGTAAAAGCCCATCACCTTTGAGCATAATATCCAATGGTCTTGCCGTATAAATCGCATGACCTTGTGCAAAATCATACGTTATTTGTGGTCTTTGTGCTTCTTTTGCCTCTCGTGCCTGCGAATGTGTCGTTATTTTGTCGATCCTTGAATCATCGTAAGTAACATTACCTTGATAGATCGCTTCTTTATAAGCAGGTGTATTGACATTGGCAATATTCTCAGCAGTAATGTCAAGCTGTTGTTGTGTTTGGTTAAGCGCATGGTGCGCTGCATGAATGGCATCAAGCATTACTCTCTCCTGTCACGGTTGCAAAAGACTTAAGAGCAACATGTTGCGGAATTTCATCAATCGATAAGATCGTCAGTTGCTGAAAAATACGCTCGGTAATCAACCTAAGATGTCGACGCAATGGGGTATTTGTCAGCAGTACCGGTGGGTGATTGTGCGCAAGCATCGTCTCAACCTGTTTTAACAGCGATTTGCTAAAACGCTCAATGACAGTCGGTGCTAACACCAGTGTTTGAAAATTGTTTTCACTCAATGCTTGATGAAAGCTTTGTTCAAGCTGTGGCGCCAGTGTTAAAACGTGTAGTTCCTTGTGCTCCTTCATTAATTGATAGCAAATCGTATTAGCAAGACGTTGTCTGATCTTTTCAATAAGATGAGCGGGTTGGTTTTGTGCTTTACCTTCATCGATAATAACCTCTAAAATCGTAGCTAATTGACGAATCGAGACTTGTTCTTTAAGCAGTTGTTTTAATATCTGCTGCAGCACGCTTAAACTAATAATCTCAGGGATCGCTTCATCGATAAGGCTTTCATGCGTTGATTTTAAGGTATGAAGCCTTGCCTCTAGCGCTTGGCGTGTCAAGAGCTCAGCGGTATGTAGACGCACCTTTTGGCTAAAGTGCGTCATCAGGACATTTAAGCTTGAAACAACGGTGAGCTTTTGTGCTTTTGCCTTATCCACGGCATTTTCATCCACCCAAATAGCGGGCAGCTGATAGGTCGGATCAACCGTAACAATACCAGCTAACTGAATTGGCGCATTATGCGCATTAATGGCAAGCTGATGCTGTGGCATCAATAATCCTTCGCCTACCTTGATCTCATTAAAGGTGATCTCGTAATGATTTTCTTTGAGTGTGTTACTAAAAGTGATGTGTACTGCAGGCAGGATAAAACCAATTTCCTGCGCGTATTTGATGCGAAATTGATCAATGCGTGATTTAAGTAGCTCGTGTTTGCTGCCGATAATCGCTTGAAGTTGCGAGTGTAAATTAATCGCAATCGGATGAACAACAAGCACCGATTCCACATCATGATGTGGTGTCTTACTATCATTGTCAGTCGTGTTGCTATTATCAGTGTTATTCTCGCCTGCTTTAAAGCGTTTAATCGTCAGATAAGATAAAAATACCAACAAAGCAAGTACGATAAAAACAGGTAATCCAGGAATGCCAGGCAATAGCATCAACACAAATAACCCGATACTGACCATCACCAGAATCTTAGGGTAAGCGCTGATTTGTCGACTGACCTCTTGACCAAGCTCGGCATCGGTGGCAGCACGTGTGACAATAACCCCTGTGGCGGTTGAGATGATAAGTGCCGGGATTTGGGTAATGATCCCATCGCCGACGGTTAAAAGGGTGTAGGTATGTAATGCACCTGACCAACTCATGGCATGCTGTGACAACCCAATGGTAAGACCGGCAATAATATCAATCAGAATGATAATAATGCCAGCAATGGCATCTCCCTTGACAAATTTGCTGGCTCCATCCATCGCGCCGTAGAAGTTGGTTTCTTTTTCAAGCGCTTGGCGACGTTTGCGTGCAGTGTTGTGATCAATGAGTCCCAAGTTCATCTCAGCATCAATACTCATTTGCTTACCCGGTAAGCTATCCAAGGTGAAGCGTGCGGCAACTTCAGCGACGCGTTGTGCACCATTAGTGACAACGATAAATTGAACGACGATTAAAATCAAAAACACCACAAGACCAACGATATAATTACCTTGAATAACATAAGTGCCAATGGCTTCAATGACTTTACCAGCTTCAGCATGGGTTAAAATCAGACGTGTTGCCGAGATGTTTAAGGCTAAACGAAATAAGGTTGCAATGAGCAGTAATGAAGGAAAGGTTGAGAAGCTTAACGGTTTATCGATATAAAAGGTTAATAAAAACAACACCAAGGCAAAGCTTAGGTTGAGGATCAATAGCAAATCAAGCAAAAAGGCAGGAATTGGCATAAACAATACCAATAAGATGCCAATAATCATAACAACAAACATAAGCTCGCTGCGCTTGCCAAATAAAAGCTGCCAGTTGTTTGTTTTAGCGATCATACATGCCCCTTAGCCAGATAGGCATCTTTTAATAATTGTGCAACGACTTCGTATTCACTGATCTCAATGTAGCTGCCTACTTTCTGGCGATAAAGCTTGCGTGCCAACGGTTTGTTTTCAGTGATATAGACATGGTATTTATGGGCAAGCTTGCGAATGCGTCTGGCAACCGCTGCTTGACCACGCGCCACAATTTTGGGTGCGATCATTTTGCCTTGCTCATACTTAAGGGCAACGGCTAAGTGTGTGGGGTTGGTGATAACGATATCTGCAGATTTAACCTCACCAAGAGCTGCGGTTTGTTGATAGCTTTGCCTTAATAAGCTTTTGCGCTTTTGTTTAATCTCAGGGTTGCCTTGTTGCTCTTTGTACTCATCTTTCAGCTCATGTTTACTCATCATCATCTCTTTGGCAAAGCGCTTGCGGACAAAGATGATATCAATGACAGCGGCAATACTAATAACCACCAGTAAGGACTTGATGACCTTGATAATATCCTCACTGATGATTGTGCCATATGCCTTTGGCGAGATAAGGCTTAAATGATAAAACGTACTTAGTTGTGTGGAGAAATTAAGATAAATCACCAGCGCAATAGCGCCGCATAGCAAGAGATTTTTGCACAGTTCATATAGCATTTTTAGATTGAATAAGCGCTTAAAGCCATCAACGGGGTTAAGGCGCTTAACATCTGGTTTAAGCGGTTCAAAACTCCAGATAAAACCTGATTGGAATAAATTAGCAATAATCACTGCCAAAACAATAATAAGCAATAACGGGAGTAATAGTTCAAAGAATTGTAGTATTAGTAAGTTCGCGAGTTTCTGCCAATTATTAAGGCTAAACTCAAAATCACCACTTAAGTGCAAAAGCGTATAAAACTGCTGCTGCAAGTCGCGAGCAAGTTGATCTTGTAACCAATAGAGGGTTAATCCTCCAATCACAAGGCTTATCAATTGATTGGTTAGCATGCTTTTGGCGGTTTGTCCTTTTTCGCGCGCCTTACGTAGCTTAAAGGGGGTAGCTTTCTCACTACGATTAAATGCTTTTTCAGCCATAACTGCCCCCAAAGAATGTTTTGATTGCCATACTCGTTAGCTGATTAGCAAGATGACTGCTAAGCCCAATGGCTAAAGTCATCAACCACAGACCTAAAGCCATTTTAAGCGGTAAGCTTACAAAGTAGATATTCATCTGCGGCATAATGCGTGAGATCACCCCTAAAATAATATCCAGCAAAAAAATGCCAAATAAAACACTGGCAGCGAGCATTAAACCAAAGCTAAAAGTCTTACCAAAGACCATACTTAACTTGGCAAGACTAAAGCTACTATTTAATAGATTGGGATTTAATGTCATCAGTGTGCTGGCTGAAACCTCGCCAAAAAAATATCTAAAACCACCACTGATCACAAAAAAAAGCGTTGCCAGTAATACCCAAAAACTCTCCAGTAGACGCGATTGCTCAGCAGCGTTTGGGTTTAAAGTGCCAATAGCATTAAGCCCCATTTGCGTCTCCATCAAATTGCCTGCAAAGCTAAATACAGCAAAGCTTGCATATACCGCAAAGGCAAACAAGCTGCCAATTGCAATCTCTTGTAAAAAATCACTGACTAAGTTAATGGCTGTTAAATCAAGCTGTTGAAAGGGCTGGTTAAGTGCTAACAGCAGTGAAAAACTCAAAACAAAAAGCACACGTATTATCCGTGGAATATAGCTTAAGATCGGCAGGGGGGTAAACAGGCAAACAATACCTAGGCGTGTGCTAATAAGTAAGGTCAATATCAGGAGTTCAGCCGAAAAAGTCATCATCACCAATCCTTAGATATAATCAGGGATGTGATTAATCAGATTAATGGCATATTCGCTAAGCTCGCTTAACATCCAGCCTCCACACAACATCAGCACCAATGCCACGGCAATAATCTTAGGAATAAAGCTTAAGCTACTATCTTGAATCTGAGTGATTGCCTGAAGAATACTAATAACAATGCCAACGATTAAAGCGACAATAATCACAGGCGCGCCAATAATCATTGCTTTAATCAACAGCGCTTTTGAGAAAAAAATCGCCAGACTTTGTTGCATTGTTTGTTTTGTCCTCTTTTTATATGATACGTTTGGTTTAAGCCTCAGGGTGACAAGTTAAAGCGTCTTGTGGATCCCTGTGTCAAGCACGAGGATGACAGTTAACACTTCGTCATTATCGGCATGGAGGCCGATAATCCAGTTTGCCATGGATGGTAAGCTTTAAATCTCGTATTGCCATCATGCTTTTAAAGTATTCACGTCAACATCTTGTTTAATATTGACAATACTGCAATAAGGATTGCCACTGCCATCTTTGCCACCTTGTGTTTCAAGCACTACGGGCTTACCAGTGGCATAAGCGCTAAATAAATACGCAGCAATGGTGGTGGCATTTTTCTGACCCATATATAAAGTCGCTTGTGCCGGTGATTTAAATCCATCGGTTGAATTACAAAAATTGGTGTCGGGATCAACTGCATAGACTTGCAGCTCTTGCCCGCCGTTTTCGTTCACCTTGGTCATAAAGCCACGAATATAAAGCGCGCCGCTATTTTTTTTGAACTTGGTGTTTAACGCCATTTGATATTGGCTTTGTAAGCCCTTGGCAATAAGCTCAGGGGTTAGCTGACTTTGCACCACTTGTGGCAAGTTTTGCGACACTTGTGCAAGCAGCTGTTGATTGACCGTATTGGTAACTGTGGTAGCAATACTATTATTGGTTGCTTGAATCTGAGCTAGTACATTATTGTGATTATTATTAATAATTGCTTCGTCTTGATTAAATCTATCAACAATATGAGAGGTATCAACATTGTGAAGGTTTTTAAGGTCGGTGATTTGCGCGTTGGCGTTTTGTGCTGCTGTTTGAATTTCAGAGTCGATACAATTGTATATTGTTGGTATGCAAGCGTTTTTAATGCTGATACAGCCCTGAGTATTTACACAGTTATCTGTGGACGCTGAGGCAAAATCACATACAATCGAACTGGCAGGTAAATCCATTATCACGCCTCCTATTGCTATACGATGAGCAGGAATATTCACTGGATGTGCTTGTAAACAACTTGCCATACTGGCATAGAGATTACTACTGGCAATTACGCTTAATGTGCCTGCAATAAATAGGCGAGTAAGTTGTTTCATGTTTATTTATCCTTCTTTGCTTATTGTTTTAGCATTTCAATTCTTGTCATTTGTGTTTATGGATCCTCCGATCAAGTCGGAGGATGACAGTTCATCATCCAACCTTTAGCTTTCAACATTCAAAATTAAGCATCCAACCTCAGTTTTCTGTCCTCTGTCATCTGTCTTCTGTCCTCTGGATTAGTAAACCCCACCATCGTGCAGCTTATTAAGTGTGTCCTCAATACTGCTATAAACATCCGGATTGCTGCCCTTGGTAAATGGTGTTATTTGCTTAGCAATCTCGCCACTGAGTGTCAAAAGACTTAAAGGTTTCTGCTGTCCTGCTGGCACATCCGAGGCATTTTGTTCTGTTAACACCCAAGTGGCAGCATGCGTTTTCGCGGTGAGTATTTTGGCTTGAGGCGCAAACATACCATAGCAGTTAGGAGCATCTTTGTGCGCGGGATCAAAATTCCACGGCATAATTTGCGGATGATCTTGATCATTTAAGCTAGGGCGTATATCAACAGCGTTAAACTGAGGCACACAAATGGCAAATTGGCTTGGGTCACTGTCGTTTTTCTCACCATACCATTTCCATGTGCCATCTTTATCGTGTGATTCTGCGTAAAAGGCAGCGTTATAGCTGCTATCTAAGGCTTGAAATTGTGCTTGTTTGCCGGGCTTTATTTCTTGCCAGTAATAGGTTTTGCCATTAAAGCCTGCGCTATCGCCATGTGTCGCCTCAGCAACATAAATGGAGTTTGCTGTGTTGTTGCTAATGATAAACATACTATCAGCATAGGCTGTTGTACCACAGGCGCCAAGCATAAGACAAAGTGCAGTGCTTAATATGGTTTTACGAGTTTGTATCATCATAATTATCCCTAAAATATTGGTTGTTTTTATCTTGGTTTTTTATAATCTTTAAAACAGTCTTTTGCTTCTAAGCCCAGCCCCGTGTCAAGAGTATTTTTGGATCCCCGTGTCAAGCACGAGGATGACAGTTAACACTTCGTCACTATTGGCAGCACTTCTCATCACTATTTTCGTGGATCCTCCGATCAAGTCGGAGGATGACCTTAGATATCCGGGTCAAGCCCGAATATGACAGTTAACGCCCCGTCATTATCGGCATGGAGGCCGATAATCCAGTTTGCCATGGATGGTAAGCTTTAAACACCGTATTGCCATTATGCTTTTAAAGTATTCACATCAACATCCTGTTTGATATTGAGGATGTTGCAGTACGGGTTATTGTTGCTATCATGACCGCTTTGTGTCTCAAGCACGACGGGTTTGCCAGTGGCATAAGCGCTAAATAAATAAGCAGCAATGGTCGTGGCATTTTTTTGCCCCATATGTAAGGTCGCCTGTGATGGTGAAATAAAGCCATCTGTTGAGTTGCAAAAATTGGTGTCGGGATCAACCGCATAGACTTGCAGCTCTTGCCCGCCGTTTTCGTTCACCTTGGTCATAAAGCCGCGAATATAAAGCGCGCCGCTATTTTTTTTGAACTTGGTGCTTAGCGCCATTTGATATTGGCTTTGTAAACCTTTGGCAATAAGCTCAGGCGTGAGCTGATTTTGTACCACTTGTGGCAAGTTTTGCGTAACTTGTGCAGGCAACTGCTGATTCACCGTATTGGTAACTGTGGTGGCAATACTATTATTGGTTGCTTGAATTTGGGCGTTTACATTGTTGAAACTATTGGTAGCCGATGTCTCATCTACATTAAAACGATAATTTACTTGGTCTTTATATGTGCTAAATTGATTCCATAAATTACGAGTATCAGCATATTGCCAATCAATGCGTGTACTTAGGTCTTGTTGAGCACACAAAGCTATTCTTGGGACGCAATCGATAAGATATGAACTTTGCAATACAGAACATGTTGTATGAGATGGGTAATTTCCTCCTCCGCCTGAGCTATCACAAACTTGTCTGGAGTCTTTAGCCTTACTTTGATCTGTACAATTTAAAACATTGTTATAGGTATCATGGTAGCTAACTTGAGCCAAACAGCTATTAAAATCTGCATATGCCAGAGAAACACAGCCACTACCTAAAACAACAGTTGTTATCAGTTTTAAAAATCGTTTATTACCCATTTTGGTTTTTATTCCCTTATTTCCCTTTTAATCATATTTTTTTAGTGCAATAACAGGCTCAAGCTTTGAGGAGAAACATGCATAAATGCATTGTGCTAAAGCCTGTACTGCAACCTTCTTAGTTGCTGAAGTTGTGCACATCTTTCTATTTCAACACCCCACCTCGGAAACTCGGCACCCCTCTTGCAAAGAGGGGAATGTAAAATCGACCATTGCCTAATTCCCCTCTTTGCAAGAGGGGTGGCAGCCGCAGGCTGACGGGGTGTTTTAAGAGTTATAATTTTCTGAAAAATGTGCAATTTCAGTTACTAGTTTATTTATATCGATACCGATACCGTGTTCTTTAATGGTGATTTTTTGTGGATCCCCGTGTTAAACACGAGGATGACAGTTCAGCACCCAAAATCCAGCATCCAAAATTTATCATCCAAAATCGAGCATCCAAAACCTAACATTCAAAATCAAACGCTCACAGTATCCAATATCCAAAATCAGATACCAGATACGTGTTATGTGATAACTCTTTTATCGATAGTGATAACCATAATACATCTCGACCTTTGTTATATTCGGCAGGAATTGTATAGAAAATAAGTTTAATTTCAATAGAGAAATAAATAAAAATTGTTATAAATTTGTAATGAATGTGTTTTGATAAAGCTCTTTAATGGGTTTTTATGTGATCAATGCTGCGGTTTTTTATTTATTTTGATCTTTTTGCAATCAAAGTTTGAGATTTTAGAAAATAATTAATTATTGTGCTTGAACTGCTAAAGAAAATTCGTATAGTATCATCGCAACAAAGATGGGAGTTACATGTAAGTATCTAAGCAATTGCTTGTTGGTAATCATGGATATTTGGGTCAATACTGGATCCCCGGATCAAGTCCGAGGATGACGTTCTTGATCCGAGAATCTAAAAAAATACCTGATAATACTTGCATAGCTATTTATACCCAGCGTTAAACCAGCAAAATGGTTTGTAAATGATGTCGTATTGATCAGTTTAAGGAATAGCATGTCAAATATTTTTGCAGTAGATGGATTAGGGTTATCTGGATCGAATTTTAATTTTTTAGGGGGAAAAACCCAAACCTTGGGACAGCGTCAAGAGGGCTTTTTCGTCAACGCGGCTAATGGCAACTTGGTGTTACAAGACCAAGGATTGCATTTAGCAAGCACGAGGCTTGATAATACGCTTAATCAGTTTTATAACAGCGAAGGGCAGTTGAGTGACGCTTCGCATTGGCGTTTCAATACCGCCAGTATCTCAGGGCTAAATGGCACGCTTAATACTGCCAATAGCTATATCGACTATACCGCAGAAGATGGGCATGTATTGCGTTTTAGCTATGATGCGGATAAAGGGTGCTATAGCGCAAAAGATGAACGTGGCGCATTAAGCCAGCTGCGTTTTGTCAATCAACAATGGCAGCATATCTCAGGTGATCACAAAACCATAGAAAGCTTTGATAGCAATGGTCAGCTGACACAAAAAGCTGATCAGATGGGTAATGTGATTCGTTATCGTTATGATGGTAGTAAGCTTGTTGAAATAGACGATAGCTCAAATGGCAAAATCATCCTAAGCTACGATGGCGATTTAGTCTCAGGCATTAAGAGTGTTAGTGTCGATAACACGATCTCAGAAATTCATTATGGCTATGATGCGAATAAGCGCTTGATCAAAACGACGGTGCTTATGGCGAATGATCAAAGCTATGTTACCGAATACGCGTACGATGGTGATAGTCAACGCATTACGATGATCAAGCAAAGTGATGGCAGTGTCATGCAATTTGGCTATGGACTTGTTGGTAATGAGTATCGCATCAGCCATTGGATTGATGGGCAAGGGCGACAAACGACATTGCAATATGATTTAGATGCACACAAAACCGATATTATCGACGCGCATGGTAATAACAGCAGTATTTTTTACGATGATCATCAACGTGTGATAAAGTTTGTTGCCGCAAGTAGTGATAAGCTCACACCTGTAGTTAATGAATATCAATATGACACGCATGGCAATTTGATCAGCTTTATTGATGGTAATGCACATAAGACAAGTTATGGCTATGATCAACAGGGTAATATCATCAGTATTACCGATGCTAATGGCAACACGCTGACAAGAGCATATGACACAAACAATCAACTAGTGAGTGAGACAAAAACGGTTGCAGGAAAAGCGCTCACCAAGCGTTATGTTTACGATGAGCATAGCAATTTGCGCTTTATCGTTGATGAGACGGGCGATGTACTTGAGTATCGCTATGATAACAAAGGCAATAAAATATCGACCTTGCAGTATCTTGCTAATCGTTTTGATGTTAATACACTCAGCGCAAATCAGCAGTTAAGTTTAGAAGCGATTTCAACTTGGCAGCAACAGGCAAACCTTCAGGCTGTCATGCGTCAAGACTATCAATATGATGCCTTGGGGCAGCTCTCACAAACCTTAAGTTATCGTGGGTTGGATCAAGCAGGCAATGGGTTAAGTAATCAGATGTTTAAAACCCAATATGTCTATGATGCTAGTGGTAAGTTGATGCAGCAAATTAGCTTTGATGGGCAAAACAATGCGCAAATAACGCACTTCACCTACGATGCTCTAGGACGATTATTGAGTAAAACCGATGCTTTGGGCAATACGACAACAACGAGCTATGATGATGCCAATCAACAGATTCGCACCCAATTTGCTAATGGTTTAGTGTCTCTTGAGCAGTATGATCACAGTGGGCAAATTATTTGTAAAACAGCGCTTGATCAAGCAGGACAGACGCTGGGGGTTACACATTTTAGCTATAATGATCAAGGTTTATTGGCGTACGTGCAGAATCCCCTAGGGCAGCGAGTATATTATTTCTACGATGGACAGAATCGCCAAATTGCCGAGGTTGATGCAACAGGCAATGTCACTGAGAATGTCTATGACAAAGCCGGTAATATCAACCAAAAAATACGCTATGCGAACAGTGTCGATCCTAGTAACTGGTTAGATGATAAAGGGGTGTGGTTAAACAAAGATTTTTCCAGCATCAAACCAAAGCAAGATGCGTTAGATCAAAAAGCATGGTTTATCTATAACGCTGATAACAGCCTTCACTATCAGATCGATGGTAATGGTGGCGTTAGTGAGCTTCGTTATGATGAGCGCGGCTTGCAGACGGAAGTGATCCATTATGCCACCCCTGTGGCATTAAGCGCTTTGGCAAGTAATGCGCCATTAAATATTCAAACAACTGCTCAAGATCGCCATAGTTTTACACTATATGATGCAGCTGGACGCGTAAGCTATCAGATCGATGCTCTAGGGCGCGCTACAGGTTTTGCGTATAACAATGCTGGAGCCGTTGTTGCTGTTAATCACTACAGCCAAACGGTTGCGCAAGACGCATTACAAAAAGCGCCAGATAATAACGCGCGCCTGATGTTGATGCCAACGGCAACTAATGATGACTTAAGAAGTTTTGTGCTTTACGATCAGGCAGGGCAAAAACAGGCTGAAATCGATAGCGCGGGTTATTTAACCGAGTACCACTATGGTCAGGATGGACTGCTTGTCAGTAAAACACGCTTTGGCAACAAGATCGCACAAATGCCAGCGTTTGCTGAGGTTGCGAATTTGCAGCTTCAAGCATTGAGACCTCAAAAAAGCGCGCATGATCAAACAGTGACGTATGCTTATGATGCCAAGGGTAATCTGATTCAAAGTGTTGATGCTTACGGCACAATCAGTCGCTTTAGCTATGATGCGATGGGTAATCTGACCCAGTCTGAGGTGGGGCATTTTGTTGGTGAACAAGCCAATGATTATGCAGACGTGCGCACAATACAGAATAAATATGATTTACAAGGGCATTTGATAGCACGCTTAGATGCCAATGCGGTGGCACTTTTAACACAAGCTAAATCGCAACAGGAAATTGACAGCATCTGGCAAACGAAATCAACGCGTTTTAGCTATGATGCCATTGGCAATAAAATCATAGAAACCGATCCATTAGGGCATGTCAGCTACTTTTACTATGATCAAAATGGCAGGCTAAGTTATAGCGTTGATGGCAGTGGTGGCGTCACCAGTATTCATTATGACAGCTTTGGGCAGGTCACTGAAAAGATACGTTATGCACAAGCCGTTGACCATAATGCATTAAACCCTAATGAAGTTAGCTCTTTAGAAAAACAGCTAAAAACGACAGCACAAGATATTCATCTTAAGTATCAATATGACAGCCGAGGTAATTTGACTGAAGTCATCGATGGTTTACATCATATTACGCACAAGGTGTATGATGCATTTGCTGATGTGGTTGAACAAAGCCAGGATGTAGGTGTGGCTAACACGCAAACCAATCCCGAGCAAAGAATTGATCGTTTTGAGTATGATGCCATGGGGCAATTGCTTAAAACCACGCAAGATGTCGGTGGGCTTAATGCTATCAAGACGCAAAGCTATGATGCCTTTGGACGCCTGATCAAACAAACCGATGCCGCAGGTCTCAGTATCGAGCATCAATATGACGCATTAGGGCGCGAGATCACGTTAACACGAGCAGATGGCACGACAAATCGCATAAGCTATGATGCCTTTGGGCGCAAGCTCACACAAGAGGATGCGCTTGGCAATATCACAACCATAAGCTACGATGATCAAACCCATAGCATGACAGCAACCTCAAGTGAGGGCGTGCATGTCACCACAGCATTTGATCGCCATGGGCAGAAAATAACATTAACAGATGGCAATGGCGTAAGCACACATTATCAGTACGATAAAAATGGTAATCTAATCACTACTATTGATGGTGAGAATGGGGTGACTCACGCGCGTTTTGATGCCAATAATCAGCTGATTGAAACAGTTGACGCTGATAACAATAAAGTCATTTACCAATACGATGCGCTAGGGCGACTGTTAACAAAAACCATCGATCCAGAGGGGCTTAAAATCACCACCAGCATGCAATATGATGCACTGGGTAACAAGGTGTTAAGTACGGATGGCAATGGTGTCAAAACCCATTTTGAGTACGATCAAAATGGCAACTTAACCAAGATGATTGAAGATGCAGATGGTTTAGCTGTTATCAGTAGCTTTAGCTATGATGCCCAAGGCAACAAAGTGCTTGTAACTAAAGGTGGTATAACAAAAGCCTATACCTATGATCATTTAGGGCGTTTAAGCTCTGAGATTACCGATCCAACCGGATTGAAGATCACGAAAACTTATCACTATGATCAAAGCAATCAACTCATTAGCGCAACAGACGCTAATGGCAACACCACCAGCTATCGCTATGATGCTATGGGGCGCTTGCGCTTTACGATTAATGCACTTGGTCAGGTCAGTGAGCTACGCTATGATCAAAACGGGCAAAAAATCGCCGAAGTTCAATATAGCAAAACCATTGATACAGCTACGTTGTCAGGTCTTGATAGCTTAGATAAGCTTGCCACAGCACTAAACGGTGATACAGCTGCCAATATCAATCATTATGTTTATGGCAAAGCCGGCGAGCTATTGTATGAGATCAACCCGCAAAACGCATTAACGGCATATCACTACGACTACAACGGCAATGTGACGATCAAAACGCAATATGCCACGGCGATTACCTTGCCTCAGGTTTTAACAAGAGAAAGCATTGAAAGTGCGCTTAAAGTGGATAGTGCTCACGATCAGACGACGCAGTTTATCTATAATAATGTCAATCAAGTGCGTTATCAGATCAATAGTTTAAAACAAGTGACACAGTTTGATTATGACGGCAGTGGCAAAGTGATCAAAAAGACTGAGTTTGCCAAACCGATTTCTCAAGATCTGGTGCGTTCAAATAAAATCACCTTACGCTGGGCAGCAGGGCAAACGCCGATGCCAGCCAATGGCAAGATTGAGTTTGTTTATGACTGGCAGCATCGCTCAAAGATGGCAGCTAAGGTGACTTATCACAATGGTTTTTATGAGGTGTCATTACCGAGTTTGACTCAGGATCAATCTGATTTTACCGTTAACTGCTATGATGCCGGTGGCAATCTGGTGGCTTTTTGGAATGGCACCTTTATTCCGACGGCTGATAGCGGCACACAATTAAAGCTTGAAACACATCATAAAGAGCAAGTTGATGGGCAATGGGTTGATGTCGCGCTACCACTTGATATGCTTTTTGACAGAAGCAATAGCGTGGTTGATATGCAGGGCTTTTTAAAGCAGCTAGATAGCACAGATCAAGATAACCATGAGCTTCGCAACGTCTATGATCACGCTGGGCGCTTAAGCTATACCTTAGAAAAACAAGACGCATTTAATGCCAAGGTCACGTCATTGAGCTATGACAATGATGGCAATTTGATTAAAAAAACCAATGTCAAACAAACGGTGTCGCCAAACATAGCTGAAAGCTATCAGCAGGTGATTCGCTGGCCGGTATCGACGTATCCAGATTTAAAAGGGTCGACGAAGCTCAAAATCTGGCGCGCTGATGGCTTAATTGCGCCTGTTGAAGTACCGGTTACGATTGTTGATGGGTTTTATCAGGCAACCATTGATCAAGCACAAGGCGGTGATTATTACTTAGATATCGATCACTATGATGCCGGAGGCAATGCCAAAGTTGGCACGACTGCGCGTTTTCATGTGGGACCAACTCAATCAGCGCAATCGACGACGTTTTACTATGTGCATAAAGTCGGCGATCATTACGAGCGCGCCAGTGTGGCAATTGTCATGGAAATGACCGCAATCCCGCAAACGACATTAAGTGAGATGCTATCGCAAGCGGTAAATAAAACGGCAGATAGCAACGAGTCTATAACTTACGAATACGATCACTTAGGGCGCAAAATCACTGCCTGTGATGGCAATGGCTTTGCCGAGCATTTTGCTTATGATCCTAATGGCAATGTCATAACACACACGCAAAAAAATGGCTATCAATGGCATTACAGTTATGATGGTGCTGGACGCATGCTCAGTAAACAAGGCGATGCGCTGGCTGTTGCTACGACAACACTTGTAAATGGCAAGCTTGTGTTAAGCCAAGCAACACAGGCACCGATTACTCGCTATCAATACGATGCCATGGGTAATGTTATCGCCATTACGGAGCATTGCGATACCGATAAAGCGCATACGACAAGCTACAGCTATGATGCATTAAATCGACAAGTGAAAACCACGCAGCAAGGCGTGGCAGTATTTGATGTGCAAAGCAATACCTCAACGCTAACAAACTTAAGTAATACGGTTATCTATGACACATTAGGGCGAGCAATTGTCAATATTGATGAGCAAGGTAATCGTACCTATAAGGTATATGATCAATTAAATCAGCTGCGTTTTGAAATCAATGCCAAGGGTTATGTTAAAGAATATAGCTATGATCACTTTGGCAATAAAGTGCAAACAACCGCCTATGCCACCGCCGTGGATATGACAGACCACCCTAATGGCATTAATGAAGCCGAGTTAAAAGCGAAGATTCAGGAAAGCAAGCTTGATCGCACGATTAGCAATCAATATGATCAAGGCAATCGCTTAGTGCGTGCAGAGCAGGATCATGTCTTTAGTTACCAAAATCAAACAGCCAATGCCGATAGCAGTAATATCACTTTGTATGACTATGACAGCTTTGGCAATGTGGTGAGAACATCAAGTCTGATTGATTCAACTAATCAACGGTGGGCAGAGCATTATTTTTATTACGATGCGTTGAATCAACAGGTCGCAGAGGTTGACTCACAAGGCTATTTGACCTATAAGTCTTATGATCAATTTGGCAATGTTAGCCGTCAAATTGAGTTTGCAACACCTCTTGAGCAGGGTGCTTGGAATAAGGGCTTTTATAGTTTCCCTAATGATAGTGATGATGATCGCACGATTGAATATCACTATGATCATAATCATCAACTGGTGAGTAAAACTGAGTTAGCGGTTGATTATCAAGCGATTGATGAAGCGCATTATCAACTGGTCAATAAAACAGCTGATTTAACCACCAGCATGCAATACGATGCGATGGGTAATGTCATTAAAACAACCAATGCTTTGGGCGTTTCCCAGCGCATGATGTATGACCAACAAGGACATTTGATCGCGAAAACCGGCGGTTTTGTTGAAGGTAGTGATTTATCTAAAACGCCAGTGACTGCATTTGAGTATGATATCGCCGGCAATCTGGTGGCAAGCACGCGCCTAAATTCAGGGGTTAGCGCACTTACTGATACGGGCTTTGGCTTTGCAATGTCAGCAAATGACATTAGTACCACGGCACAATACGATGCTTGGGGACGAATGATCCTGCAAAGTGATGGCAATGGAAACTTAAGTTATTTCAGTTATAACCACCAAAATAAGCTTGCGCAAAAGAAACAAACCGTGCATGACAGTTTAGGTAATGCGCGAGAGATGATTGAAAGCTATGCCTATGATGTCTTAGCCCAGCAAACCGAAACCATATTAACCGAAGTCGATGGGCATAAACGCAGCGAGAGTGTGCAATACGATGCCTTCTCACAAGTGATCACGCGGAGTGTAAATGGTCAGATCTATGAGCATAATGACTATGATAATAAAGGGCAATTATGGCGCACAAATCAAAAAGATGGGATTGCCAAGGTATATTTATATGATTTACAGGGCAGGTTGAGTGCTCAAGTGACCAGTCAAAGTCAGAAGCTTTTAAGTGATGAGTTTAGCTCAGCCAATGATATTGCAACGATTATTCATAACAATATGCTGGTCACAAGTTATTTTTATGATGGTGCGGGTAATCCCATTCGTATCACCTTGCCAACATTTACTAAAAATGGCACAAGCTATACCCCTGAGATTAAACAAAGCTTTAACCGCTGGGGTGAGCTATTAACCAAAACCGATGTGCTTGGCAATACCACAACTTACCGCTATAACAAACATGGTCAGCTGCTACAAACGACATTACCGAAAATTGCCGTGATGGATGAAGCAGGCAATGCGCAAATGATGGCACCTGTGCTGATTAAGGGCTATGACGCCATGGGGCGTGAGATTGCTGAGATTGATGGCAATGGTCATATGCAAACCAAAGCTTATGATGCTGAAGATCGGGTGACGCAAACGCGCGATGCCTTAAGAAATAGCACAAGCTATAGCTATGATCAGCTTGGGCGCAAAGTTGCGGCAGTTGATGCTTTAGGACAAAAAACGAGTTTTAGTTACGATGGCAATGATCAGCTAGTGGCTGAGGATAATGGCTTTGCCGTGAATCACTATGCCTATAATGAGTTAGGCGACAGAATAAGTGCGACCAATGCCTTAGGTTTTAGCACGCGTTATGATTATGACAACGAGCATCACTTAATTAAACAAACCTTGGCAGGTGGGCAAACAAGTACCTATCAATATGATGATCGCGGTAACAAGATCAAAGAGATCAATGCCAATAACGACAGCATGAGCTGGCAATATGATGTACAAAACCGTCTAGTGGCACATACCGATCTTGGTGGCAATAGCTTTACTTATCGCTATAACGAGCTTAATCAGTTGCAGTTAAAAACCAACAACCTCAATCAAGTACAAACCTATGATTATTATGACAATGGACTACTTAAGTCGATTGATGATGGCATCGTTGGTAACAAAGACTACTTTGAGTATGATCTAGCGGGCAATAAGACCTTAACGCATTCCACAGGTTATGATGGTAAGGTCGATCAAACAACAACAGTAAGCTACGATGCGCTAGGACGTGTGACCGATATTTCAGGCAATGATCTGGCAAAATCGGATAATAGCTATCATGGTCATTATGACTATGATGCGGTGGGTAATCGCCGCCATACGACCTGGTCGTTTAATGACAAATCCTATAGTGCACAAGATAATTACTATCTATACGATGCCGATGATCGCATGATCATAAGTGGTGGTGAGATCAAAGATGGTAAGATCAAGCTTGCTGCCGATGGCAAATCCGTTGAGATCCTATATGATCAGGTCGGTAAACGCATTGGTGTCAACTATTACACCGAAGATACACTGTTTAAAATCGAGAGTAATATCGGCGGTAAAGTGCGCCTTGAACGCCCGATTCTCTCGGGTGATCGTTACCAGTATGATCAAAATGGTAATCTAACCCTTAGCACGCATTATAATTATATTGATCATGCTGACTCGGCTTATGTGACCCAGTTAAGGGAGCTTGATAAGCTAGGGCAAGTATTAACGCTTAAAAGCTATAGTGATAAAGATAAGCTAAGCAATCAGCAAGTGACTAGCTATAACCAAAATGGTTGGGTCGTTAAACAGGATAATTACAAAGCCGATGGTAGCTTAAGTAATACCGTTTATTATGATGCCGCAGGGGATTATGATGGTGTTGGTAATTTAACGCATTATCGTGTACATGTCGCTGAAGGCACACCGTATGATATCAACTACACCAAGACCTATTACAAATTTGATAGCTATAAACAAGCCAAGATCAGTGGCAAAAATGACAGTGGCGTGCTTGAGGCAGGCTCAACCACCTTTGACTATGATGGTAATGGTTTCTTGAAAGCAGTCAGTGATGAAAAGGATCATAACAACGATCGCACTTTTTATAACAACACCGAAGGCATGGTGCTTGAGAAGCATCAGGCAGATCGCGTGCAGCGCTATTATTACGTCAATGGTAAACCGGTAGGCACTTCAGGCAATGTCGATAATATTAACCCTGAGCACAAAGATGACAAAACGCCGAGCGCTGATTTTGATTATAACTATGTCAAAGTCAGTGATGGCTATCCTGCCAAAGCGCCAACAAGCTATGTGGTGCAAACAGGAGACACTCTACAATCAATTGCGGCAACGGTGTTTGGTGATAGCAAGCTTTGGTATGTTATTGCCGATGCCAATAACATCACCAGCAATGATGATTTAAAAGCCAAAGTCGGGCAGACGCTGACGATCCCGAATAAGATCGATAATATTCATAACAGCAGTGAAACTTTCCGCCCACAGGATTTAGCTAAGGTTATCGGCGATACTAACCCGACCATGCCAGTGATTCCACCACCACCGGCATCCGCCGATGGCGGCGGTGGCTGCGGGGTAGTTGGTGCTATTATTACCGCAGTGGTTGCCGTTGTTGCTGCGGTAGTGACGGTATATAGCTTAGGCACCTTATCGGCACCGATGGTTGCAGCGGTAGGTGCGACAGCCACAGCGATGGGTGTAGGAGCAGCAGCGGGAGCCGCAGGCTATATGGCGGGTTATTTAGCAGGACAGGCATTTGATGCAGCTTTTGATACGAATATTGGATACGGATTTAGCTGGAAGAGTCTCCTTACCCAAAGCTTAGTTTCGGCGGCAACGGCAGGGGTTTCTGCAGGTGTTACAGGAGGGGTAAATGTTGCCGCCAGTAGTCTCTATCAAAGTGCACTTATTGGAGGCTTAAGTGATGTAGCCTCCCAAGGCGTGCAGATTGCCGCTAATCGTCAGCATGGCTTTAATTGGCGTGAAACTTTAATTGCGACAGGCTTAGCGGCAGCAAGCTATCAGTCACAGGTTAAACTGCGTACAGATCGTTTGACCGAAAATGATGACCTGTTTATACGTACAGGTTCAAGAGTGGTACAAACTGAGGTTAATGCTTATGCGAATGTAGGACTTCGCAAAGCGATCGGTGATGATATTGCTTTTAATATGGGCTCGATTGCCAGAGATGCGTTTGGTAATGGTTTGGGTAATTCGATTGGCTCAGATATTAAGGCACACTGGCTCAGTGGACAGACGACAGAAGACAGAGGACAGAGGACGGATTCTGTATTGTCATCCTCGGGCATGACCCGGGGATCCAGTAATGCTGCAAAAGGCGGCTATTTTGGCAGTGTTGGCAAAGATGTCTTTGATCAAATGGCAAATGATTCTCTAAGTGGTTTAGATGCGGATATGAGTGATGATGGATTGTTTGATGCAATGTTACATTCAACATCCAACATTCAAAATTCAGAATCGACCGCAGATGATATTGTTAACAGCCTTGTAGGTGACTATATGGGCAGAGCACTGGATCCGGATAGCTATCATTCAACATCTAACATTCATAATTCATCATTAAACGCGGTGGATGATCATTACTTTGAAAGAAACGGGGTGATGCAATCAAACGTACCAACTCCAGAAAAACCATTAGTTGATGTTTGGGAAGAAGGCATGAACTTAGCGATGGCAGTTGGTGGTGCTTATGATGTTGCCAGACTCGGTGTAGCAGTTGCCAAGGATCCTGTTGCGGCATGGGGTGCGTTAAAACTCGGTGCATCAACGGTTGCTGATGGATTTAAAACGTTTGGGAACAAAGTTGCGTCGTTGTTTGTTAGTGAAAACAAAGCAACCAAAAGTACACTTTATCTTGATGAAGATATTTCTAAATTAGCTAAAAGTTGGCAGGGTAAAGCTCCTTATCTTGGAGTTGATAATTATAAAAACATAACTATAAAAAAAGGTACTGAAGTGTACGGAGGAATTCCAGGGCAAAGTAATTACTATTTTACAAGTAATACTTTGCGACGATTTGGAAGCTCTCCTGATAAATTATGGCAATCACTTCAAGTTAAATCGCATGAAACTCTTGGGTATCGCCCCAATATTGCAAAATATGTCTTTACTGAAGATACTAACGCAGCTATTGGAATTACTCGAGCCAACCCACAATTTGGAAGTGGAGGAGGAACTCAAATTTTTATAAAAGAGTTCGAGAGTAATTTGTCTAAAGTTCAAGATATAGAGTTATTAAAAGGTGAACTGAATGGTTAGCTTCAAATCTCCCGACCTTAATAAAATTCTACAAATAGAACTAAATCAAGGTAATGTAATAGATGAAATTTCAAGCTGGGCTCCTAGGTGTTCACGATTAATTATCCTCAGAAATAAGTTTTCTAAACAAGTCACATATACATTAGAGCATCTTCAGTATGCCGAACCCAATGATCCACATTATTGGTTTGCAGAATATATGACAGATGATGGTAGCGAGTGTTTGGCATGTCGGTTTGGTTAATGGAGTCCTGACTACCCAGAAATAATGACGGAGTTAGGTCTAATATCCACCACACTGTTTGGTGTGTTGATAATGGGTTTGCCCGTTCAGATAGCAGAAGACAGAAGACGGAGGACAGAGATTGGCAAGCAAAAATTAGATCCATATGCGGTCGAAGACAGAGCACCACGGGTTTGCCCGTGGGTGAATGAGAGTACCAAAATTAAATTGAGTATTTAATTTTGGTCGCTTCACAATGTGAAGCGTTAACCTCATAACGAAGTTGTGCAGCGGCTCAGCCGCTCAAGAACCCCGGGTTTACCCGGGGGTATCTATTTTACTTGACGCAAAACTTGAATGGGCAAAGAGAAGGTGCCATTGCAAATTTTAGCGCATTGAAGAGGATTACTGCGCAACATGTTTGAGCGTAGCGAGTTTGTGAAGCAGCGCTAAAATGCGCGTTAAAAAATTTGTGAGGCTAGCGTTTTTGCTTACTTTTGGAGCAATGCCAAAAGTAAGTCACATCAGCTACTTGCAGCGGTGAAATATATTTTAAAGTTAAAAATTTAATCAACAACAAAGAGAGGAATAAAAAGCAAATTATGAAAAAACAAACAAATCAGGCCAAAAAGAATGTCCAAAAATTGGTGGCATTTAGTGTTATATTTGCCGGTGGACTTTTTATAACGGGATGCGCCTCTAATGCTACAGTGACTGGGATGAGTTATAGTGCCGCAGTGACGCACAATAAAGTCCTCAGTAACAATCTTGTAGTGACAAGTGTGACGGGAGGTAGTGAAACAAATCCACTGTTGGCATCAAAAGTTAATAATGAAAACATGCAAGCAGCATTGGTTGACTCTCTGAAACATGCCAATTTATATGCCCCTGCAAACAAAGCTGAATACGCGTTAAATGCAAAGCTTGAAAAACTCGAGCAACCTTTTATGGGGTTTGACATGACGGTGTCTGCTACAGCAAGCTACGATTTGATTAATACTCACAATAAGCAATCTGTTTGGCATAAGCAGATAAGCAGTAAATATACGGCAACGACGTCGGATGCATTTGTTGGTGCTACACGATTGCGACTTGCCAATGAGGGCGCGATTAGAAATAATATTGCAGAATTAATCAAGGACTTGGATGATCTAAAAATAAATGGTCAGGCGGTTAAATTATCACAAGTTGCATTGAATGAAACAGCTAGGGGATAAAGCCTTAAAATAAACTTGATCTAGTGGCATGAATCAACAACAATAATGGCATTAAAGCAAAACTAAGGATGAATTTATGAACTATCTACAAAGAAGAGAAGAAGCAGCAAAGCAAGATGGTATGCAACAAAGCATGCAACAAGGTATGCGCGACAAGACCATGGTAGTTGCGCAAAATATGCTGATGAAAGGTTATACGCCCAAGGATGTTGCTGAAATTACTGAATTGAGTATCGAAGAAATTAATCGAATATATCAAGGATTGCAGCATTAATTTGATTCTTTTTACATGCAAAACAAAGACTTTTTAGCAAGGCAGATGACCAACTTGGCAGCCAATGAAACCGTAAGCTTTGGTAGCATAGGACTTCGCAAAGCGATCGGTGATGATATTGATTTTTTGTGGAGACGTGATCAATGCGTTATAGCGTTGTGATGATCTGCTTTAGTGGAATAGCGTGTGCATTACAGGCTTTATAGCTGGAAATTTTCTTGATCATACGGCAAGCCTTTATGGTGCTTGGTTTTTTTGCTTTTCATTATTGATGTTGATCTTATTTTTAATTATGCGTCGCAAAATGGCGTAACATATGCGTGTGGAAGATCTTGCAAAAAATAAAGTTTAAGGTTGTGTTTTACGTCAATACGATTATTATGGCGATACCTGAAAGGTTTTTAGAAAAATGCGCTTATGTTGCGAAAAATTATCAAGTCATTGATTCCGTCACGCGGGGAAGTTTTTTTTGATCTATTTGTTGAGGCAGCACAAAATGTGCATTTCTCAGCATCACTTCTGGTTGATATCGTTAATGAAGAAAATGCTTACAAAGCAACTGAGTTAATGGCTAAATTGCGTCAGCAGCGTCAAAATGCGGTAGATATTAATAAGAAAATCATTGTTGAGTTGAATGAGCAATTTATTACGCCAATTGATCGTGGTGATATTTTTCATTTATCGGGAATTATGCTCAAACTGACTAAACGCATTATTAAGATCAACAAAAAAATGCAAATTTATGCGATTGACAGCAAAGTCGATGATTGCTTGATTCGCAGTGTGGTCACCTTGCAAGAGATTACAAAATCCTTGTGTGACTTATTGATTGCCTTTAAAAATAAAGATGGTCAAAAGCTTAAACTTGCGTCACAGCGCGCGACAGAACTTGATGAGAATGTCGTTGAAGACTTGGGTGATGCGATTGATCAGATCAAAAAGGCGGATTACGATACATTGACAACAATCAAGCTAAAGGAAGTATTCAAGGCTGTAGAATCAGCGGTTGACACCAGTGCTACTTTATGTGATTCGGTGATGCGTATTTACGTCAAGGAAATCTAATTATGATGATAGTTCTTGTTAGTATTATCATCATTGCACTTTTTTTTGAATTCATTAATGGCTTTCATGATGTTGCCAATGTTGTAGCAACACCGATTGCATCAAAGTCATTATCCCCTTATCAAGCGATTATCATTGCCGCAATTTTTAACTTTGTTGGTGCGTTTATTGGTACAGCAGTAGCGACAACGATTAGTAAAGGTCTGGTTGATGCCAATGTCGTAACACATTTAGTATTAATTGCTGCATTATTCGCGGCGATTAGCTGGAATCTGTTTACGTGGTATTTCGGTATTCCATCTAGCTCATCACATGCGCTAATTGGATCTTTGGTAGGCGCTGCTATTGCCGCAAGTAATGTCCACACGATTCATTATGGTATTTTAGTTGGCAAGATTATTGTACCGATGATACTGTCACCCATTTTGGCATTTTTCCTAGCACTTATCCTAGTCGTTATTCTATTTAGAATCCTAAGCAAGCGTAAAACACCACGTAAATCAAATGCACGTATTCGTGAGATGCAGGTGATCTCTAGTAGCTTATTAGCTTTAAGTCATGGTTCAAACGATGCGCAAAAAACGATGTCGATTATTACCTTGGCATTATTTAGCTTTGGGATGGTGTCAACGGTTTCACACATTCCTGTATGGGTGATTTGCTTGTGTGCATTAACCATGGCACTTGGTACCTTATCCGGTGGGATGCGCATTATTAAGACATTGACAACACGTGTTGCCAAAATTGGTCCAGCGAACGGTTTTGCCGCTGAGATGAGCTCAGGGTTATTGATTCTTGGCGCCTCACATTTAGGCTTGCCAGTGAGTACCACGCAAGCTGCTTCAGGCTCAATTATGGGGGCGGGCTATCCAGAAAGCGGTGGTGTTAACTGGCGTGTCGTACGCACGATGGCAACGGCTTGGATTTTAACCTTACCGTGTTGTATGATCATGAGCTTTGTTGCCTACAAACTACTTTTTGCACTTTTTGGAGACTTGGGGATATCCGTTAACATTTAGTCATATTGAGGTTTAACTATGTTGTTAAAATCAGAAAAGAAATCTACCTTAAGTATTGCCAGTATTTATGCGTTTAGAATGCTGGGTCTTTTTATTATTTTGCCTATTTTTAGTCTTTATGCTGATAAGATTATTGACGCAACGCCAACATTAATCGGTGTGGCATTGGGTATTTATGGCTTAACGCAAGCATTATTACAGATTGTTTTGGGTGTGCTATCCGATAAATATGGACGAAAGCCCGTTATATTGTTTGGTTTGATTGTATTTATTATTGGTAGCGTTGTCGCGGCGATGTCACATACGATTTATGGCATTATCATTGGTCGCGCTTTGCAAGGAGCAGGTGCCATAGGTAGTACACTTACCGCTTTAGTTGCCGATACGACCAAAGAAGAAAATCGCATGAAAGCGATGTCAGTGATTGGTATGACAATCGGTTTATCATTTATTGGGGCGATGGTGCTAGGTCCTATTTTAAATACATGGATTGGTTTGTCGGGTATCTTTTGGTTGACAGCCATCTTGGGTGCTATTGGTATTGTTATCTTAATTTATGGTGTGCCAACGCCGACAAAAATTATTTTTCATAAAGGATCTGAAACCACACCTAGTCAAATCAAGAGTGTATTGAAAAAGCCTGAATTATTGCGTTTAAACTATGGTATCTTTAGCTTGCATGCAATGTTAACGGCATTGTTTCTCGCTATTCCGGTTATTTTAATTGACTATATTGGCGTGAGTATCGATAAGCAGTGGATTATCTATTTGCCTGTGCTATTTATCTCATTTTTCCTTATGGTGCCATTTATCATTATTGCCGAGACTAAAAACTTGATGAAACCTGTTTTTATTGGTGCGATCATCATTCTCACGGCAATGCAGTTTTTACTGTATGAATTTGATCATCATGTCATTGTGATGAGTGTTTTATTAGTATTGTACTTTGCAAGCTTTACCTTGCTTGAAGCGGCTTTGCCGTCACTGATCTCAAAAATGGCACCAATTAGCAGCAAAGGCACGGCAATGGGTGTTTACTCTAGCGCTCAGTTCTTTGGCATATTTTTTGGTGGCGTATTAGGTGGTGTGATCATGCATCACTTTGGTATACAGGGTGTTTTTATTTTTAATGGTCTGTTAGGTGTGTTGTGGATTGTGATCGCTATAACGATGCAAAAACCGAAACAATTAAGCTCTAAACTATATAGCCTCAATAAAGCTCAGCATATGGATGCTAAGGCGCTACAACAGCAAATTCTTAATTTGCCAGGTGTTGAGGAGGCAATGGTCTGTTTAAATGAGGGGGCAGCCTATCTTAAAGTTGATAAAAAAATATTTGATGAAGTTACATTGAAATCAGTTTTATAAAAAAAGCACGTACCGCTAGTCAGCTATAAATTGTCTGTTACAATGCAAAGCTATCTATAATTAATAATCGAGTTTACGATGAATTATACAAAAGCGCTGTCTTTGGTTAATGTCAATAAGATATACAAAGGTGGCTTTCATGCGGTAAAAGATGTCAGTTTTGACGTATATCCGGGAGATTTTTTTGCCTTATTAGGACCTAATGGTGCGGGTAAATCAACTACATTGGGGATGATTTCAGCGCTTGTCAATAAAACCAGCGGCAGCATTGAAGTCTGTGGCTATGATACGCTGAAATCGCCCTTTATGGCGCGCAAGCATCTAGGGGTTATGCCACAAGAGGTAAACTTAAATATCTTTGAAACACCGATGCAAATCCTGTTAACACAGGCAGGCTACTTTGGTATAGACCGTGAGGCAACCAAACCTTATGCTGAAAAGCTGTTAAGAGATATGGCGTTGTGGGATAAAAAGGATGAGCAAGTACGCTTCTTATCTGGTGGTATGAAGCGTCGCTTGATGGTGGCGCGTGCACTTATTCATAAACCCAAGGTGCTGATCTTGGATGAGCCAACGGCAGGGGTTGATGTTGAGCTACGTCAATCACTATGGGAGCAAATGCGCGCGTTAAATAAAGAAGGCTTAACCATTATCTTAACCACACATTATCTTGAAGAAGCTGAGAGCATGTGTAATCGCATTGCGTTGATTCATCAGGGTAAATTGCACACGAGTTCAGACATGAAGACACTGTTAAGATCAGTGGAAAAAGAGACGTATATTTTTGATTTGAAAGAGCCAATAACACCATCACAAATGCAATGTGAATACGGGCAATGCCAGTTAGTTGATTCAAATACCTTGGAAATTGAGGTCGATAAGAGTGTGACATTGAATCAATTATTTGCTGATTTAAGTCAGCAGAATATTGACGTATTAAGTGTTAAGACAAAAACAAATAAACTGGAAAAACTGTTTATTGATGTCGCAAGAAATAAGGCATAGGTGGGGAAGATGACATTTAAAGAATACTGGATTATTTATTACACAATATTAAGAAAAGAAGTGGTGCGTGTGCTACGCATTTGGCCGCAAACCCTTTTACCTTCAGCGATTACCATTAGTTTATATTTCCTCATTTTTGGGAAAGTGGTTGGTGCTCGCGTTGGTACGATGGATGGTTTTGGTTATATGCACTTTATTACACCTGGTCTTGTAATTATGGCAGTTATTAATAACTCATATGCCAATGTCGTGGGCTCGTTTTATGGTGCGCGCTTTAATCACTCCATTCAAGAGCTTTTGGTATCTCCGGCAACCAATCATTTGATTATTCTGGGCTATGTCTCAGGCGGTGTTGCGCGTGGCTTTTTTGTTGGGATGATGGTTACAGTTGTCGCAGGGTTATTTGGCGGGATTTCAATTGGCTTTAGTGGATTACTATTAATCTTATTATCATTTATTTTATGCGGTACTTTGTTTTCATTGGGTGGTCTGTTAAATGGTATTTTCTCGCAAAGCTTTGATGATACGACGATTTTCCCTACCTTTGTACTTACGCCTTTGATTTATCTTGGTGGCGTGTTTTATGGTTTGAGTGCATTACCTCCTTTTTGGCAACATATCGCGCAATATAATCCGTTATTCTATATCGTTGATTTTGTGCGTTATGCATTTATCGGCTATTCATCTGTCAACCCATGGGTTGCTTTAGTTGCTATCGTGCTCTTAATCGCTATTCTTTATAGCTTGGCATGGTATTTGCTATCACGTGGTATTCGCTTAAAATCTTAAGGAAATGAAAGGAAATAGATGAAAATTTCAGTCGTTCAATTAAATTACACCATTGCTGATTTTACGTATAACTTTGAAAAAATTTCGCGCGCGATGCATGAGCACAAAGCAGCGGATTTAATCGTGTTCTCTGAGCTTTGTATCAGCGGTTATTATCCCTATGATTTATTGACTTATGATGAAGTAATCAACAGACAAAATCAGATCATTGATAAGATTAAAACGCTTACAAAAACACTGGATACAGCGGTAGTAATCGGTGCGGCAACGGCGATAGCAGGGCTTAAAAAATTTCACAATAGTGCACTTGTCATTGCCGAGGGTGAGATTGTTCATTGTTATCACAAACAGCTTATTCCAAGCTATGGGGTTTTTGATGAGACAAGGCATTTTATTGCCGGACAAAACAATAAGCTAAGCTTCAAGTTTAAAGGTCAGCATTTAGCTATTTTGATTTGTGAAGATATCTGGTATGACAACCATCAGGGCTATTTAATAAATCCTATCGATGATTTACCTCAAAACCTAGATGCGCTTATTGTGTTAAATGCTTCGCCTTCGATGTTTGGTAAGTTTGAGCAGCGGTTACAGATTGCAAAAAATATCACCAAAAAGATTCAAGCCCCTGTAATCTATAGCTCACAAGTTGGTGGCTATGATGAGCTGATATACGATGGTGCAAGTTTCGTGTGTAATGCTAAATCAGAGCTTATGGCATTAGCAGATAGCTTTAAAGAGGGGAGTTTTAGCATTGATCTTGAACGTTTACCACAAGCAATCCTTAATGCGCCATATCAAGACAACCCACAAGCGTTTGTTTTGCAACAACTGATATGTGGATTAAAGGATTATGTCCACAAGTGTGGGTTTAAGGGTGTGGTTGTTGGATCATCTGGTGGCATTGATAGTGCATTGACTTTGGCGATTGCTACTTTGAGTTTAGGTGAAGATAATGTCAAAGCGATTACGATGCCTTCTGTGTATTCCTCCGAAGGTTCGGTAAGCGATTCCGTTGAATTGTGCCAGAATTTAGGAATTGAACTTTTCACACGTGAAATTAAAGAGGAGTTTTTACTCACCTGCAGGAACTTTAGCAAAGCCTTTGGAACTGAACCTAAAAAATTGACCAAAGAGAATATGCAAGCACGTATTCGTGGGCGAATTGTGATGGAGTACTCCAATGACACAGGTTTTTTAATGCTGACAACGGGTAACAAGAGTGAGCTTGCTGTGGGCTATGCGACACTTTATGGTGATATGTGTGGTGCACTAAATTGCATTGGTGATTTGTATAAGAATGACGTCTATGCTTTATCAAATTATATTAATCAAGCATATGGTGAGCTGATCCCGCAAAGCATTATCGATAAAGCGCCATCAGCTGAATTATCCGAAGGGCAAAAGGATTCTGATAGCTTGCCGGATTATGATCATCTTGATGCAATACTTAAGCTATATCTAGAGCGTGATTTGTTGGCAGATGATGAAATAAAGCGACTAGAGAGCATTGTTGCTGAAGTAGATTTAATTGAGCAAAAGAGAATTTATCGTTTGGTTGAATTAGCGGAGTTTAAGCGCAAACAAGCGCCACAGATTTTATTTATTCAACGCCGCCCGTTTGGTATGGGACGACGTATGCCAACCACGGCGAAGTTTAATAAGTAATTGAAGTTACGTGTTTTAGAAAAACTATGATTTTAAAACACCCCGTCAGCCTACGGCTGCCACCCCTCTTTGCAAGAGGGGTGCCGAGCTTGTGAGGCGGGGTGTTGGAATAAATGGAGTGCGTAACCTCAGTAAGTAATACAATTAATGACTAGAAACCGCATTTAACTCCGTTAATAGCATTTCAGGGGATTGCATTACCAATAGCTGTACTAAGTGTTTATCCAAGGTAATACAGCCATCAATGCCAAGCGCAAATAAGGTGCTTGAATTTACCTTATCAGCCGTTTTAAGCTCAATATCAAGTCGTGTTAATGAACACATGCTGACATTGACAATATTATCATTGCCACCCAGTGCGCTAATAATAGCATCGATGTCATAGCACTTAGTTTGTTCGGTCACTGTTTTTATAGTTTTTGCAGTTGTTTCGGTGTGATTGCTTGTTTTATCTCTAGCTGTGCTCATAAATGAGATATCAGCAGAATGAGGTAACGCTTCATTCATCTCACCTGCAATAAGATCTGCCTCAGGTCCTAAGATCACTTGGACAGTTTTACTATCAGGCACAACGATGCCGCGCGCACCGAGCTTTTTAAGTAGTGCTTGATTGATGTGACTACTGTCTTTGACTTGTAAGCGTAAGCGCGTTGTACATGCATCAATATTATCTAAGTTGTTTTTACCACCTAAAGCACCAATAAAGTTAAGTGCACGTGAGTCGGTTAACTGAGATGCTTCTTTTTCATCTTTTTCATCTTCTTCAACCACTTCATCGACCTCACGACCAATGGTTAGCAGGTTAAACTTCTTAATGAAGAAACTAAATAAGAAGTAATAAACAACAGCTGTTACAGCACCTACAGGTAGCAATAACCATGGATGTGTATCCATCTTAAAGAAAAGCACATAATCAATGAGTCCTGCTGAAAAGGTAAACCCGAGTTTGACACCTAGCACATACATAACAACCATCGAAATACCGGTAAGTAGTGCATGTATTAGATATAAAACGGGTGCTAGAAACATAAAGCTATATTCAATCGGCTCGGTCACCCCAGTTAAAAAGGCAGTTAATGCGATAGAAAACAGCATACCAGCAACAGCCTTTTGCTTGTGACTATGCGCATGGCGATACATCGCAAAGCAAGCTGCAGGCAAGCCAAACATCATGATTGGGAAGAAGCCTGCCATAAATGCACCAGCCGTTGGATCACCCGCCATAAATCGTGCAATATCGCCGTGAACAATGCCAGCGGCACCATGAAATGAACCAAATTGAAACCACACGAGATTGTTTAGGATATGATGTAAGCCAAACATCAATAAAATACGGTTAAAAACACCATATAAAAACAAACCAATCGAGCCTGAACCAATTAACCAATTACCAAAGGCATTAATACCTTCTTGAATCAGAGGCCAGATATAGCCAAAGAGAAAACCAAGCAAAACGGCAGTAAGTCCCGTAATAATCGGCACAAAACGTTTACCACCAAAAAATGCGAGGTATTCGGGTAGTTTGATTTCATAAAAACGGTTATAAAGCATTCCGGCAACAATACCGATAACAATACCACCAAGTACACCGGTATTAACGCCGGTATCAATGGTATTGATGACACTATTCATAATAAAGAAACCAACGACAGCGGCAAGGGCAGCGGCGCCATGGTTCTTCTTAGCAAAGCCAAGAGCGACACCCACAGCAAATAAAAGTGGTAAGTTGGCAAAGATCGCATTACCAGCATCGGCAATGGCTTTGATGTTGAGTAGGTCAGGTTGTCCAAATCGCAGTAAAATACCAGCAACCGGTAATACTGCAATTGGCAGCATTAATGCGCGACCAAGTTGTTGCAAATTTTGAAAGTTAAATTTCTTAGCCATTAGTTTCCTCCCTCATTAAAACTAATTTGTTGACGTACAAGTGTTCTTACAGCTTCGGCTGATTCAAGTGTTAAAGCTTGTTGTGCTAACTGTTGGCAATCAGTCAAGTTAAGCCCGCGAATCAAGGCTTTATTCTCAGCTAACATATTGCTGCGCATTGATAAATGCTTAATGCCTAAGCCAATGAGTATCGCAAGTGCTTCTTGATCTGCAGCCATTAAGCCACAAATGGATAGCTTAGTATTGTGTTTGTGTGCGGCAATATTGACGTTATTAATGGCATGAATAACCGCAGGATGCAAATGATCAATCTCAGCGGCAAGCGCATCATGCTCGCGATCCATTGCTAAAAGGTATTGTGTTAAGTCATTGGTGCCAATCGACATAAAATCGACTTCTTTGGCAAACAGCTCTGCTTGAAAGACAACACTTGGCACTTCTACCATAATGCCCAAGGGCTGTTTTATGCTACTACCAAGTTTTAGACGTTCTTCTTTATAGATGGCTTTGACCTGACGAAACTCAGCAATATTTGTAATCATTGGCAGCATAATATGCGCGTTAGGATTTTCTGTGCGAATGATTGCGCGCAATTGTGTGCGTAGAATCTCAGGGTGCTTCAAACATAAGCGTATGCCGCGAACACCTAAAAAGGGATTCATTTCATGTGGCATATTTAAATAATCGATTTGTTTATCGCCACCTGCATCTAAGGTGCGAATAATAATAGGTTTGTCATTGGTTGCATCTAATACTTCATTATAAATGCTAAGTTGCTCATCTTCAGTTGGTGCAGATAAGCGATCATAGAAAACAAATTCGCTTCTAAAGAGACCAACGCCTTCAGCACCTGATTGCGCGAAGTTAAGACATCCTTCAGGTGATTTGATATTCATATAACAATGAATCGTATGATCATCTTTTGTCTTAGCAGGTTCTGTTGCTTTAGCGCGCATTAATGCTAAGGCATCATTTAAAGTAGCAATTTGAGCTTGGTATTGCGTCATCGTATCAAGATCAGGATTAATAATAGCATAACCATCCGTTGCATTTAAGATAACGTGTTGAGCACAGTGGTCAAATAACCTGCTATCTACTTGGATTAACAAAGGCAGGTTATTGTTGTTGGCAATAATCGCGACATGAGAAGTGCGACCGCCTTTTGTTGAGATAAAGCCTACGACATTTTGATCCGCCTCTAAAATATCCGATAAGGTAAACTCATCCGCGATAAGAATGGTGGGCTTGGTATAGTGTGTTTTAGTTGGTGTGCTATTGGTTAGTATATATAGCACTTGTTTGCGAATATCTTTTAAGTCGGCAACACGTTCTTGCAGTAGGGTGTTTTGTGTCTTCTCCAGAATGGTGATTGATTCTATAATCGCATGATCCCACGCGTATTCTGCTGTTTTGCCTTGAGCTAGAAATTGAGTGATGCTGTTGTTAATATTGGCATCATTTAAAAGCCCTATATGCGCGCCAAGCATTGCATGCTTTGCTTTATCATGTGCATAAGTAGTCATTTGTGCTAATAGTTGCTTTTCATGTTTTTCTTTCGCTAATGTAAAGCGCTTGAGCTCTTGTGATTCTGGTACATTTGCTTCATCGGCATAGTTAAAGTGCTCTTCATTAATCCGCCGCAACTCACCAATAACAATCCCTTTGGCAGCAGAGATACCTAGGTATTGATTACCGTTAACTTTAGTCTGATTAAGTTCAGATTTTGTGGGTTGTGCTTCGGCTATGTGATCATCGACAAAGTTAACGAGTGCCTCTTCTAATGCGCAAGCTGCTTTCTCCGCATCTTCACCGCTGACAGTCAGTGTGATTTTGTCATTGAGTTGTATATTTAGTCCCATCAAGGCGACAAGACTTTTAACATCAGCGCTGGTATCACCTTTGTATATTACGGCAGTGGCATCAAATGATTTTAAAGTATGTGCTAGTAATGCTGCGGGACGAGCATGCAAGCCATGTGGGTTGTTGATAGTGATGCTACGCGTTACAAAAATCTGATCTTGCGTTTTTAATGCTGATTTGTTGCTATCATTATGCACTGTGCTATCTAAGCTAATGATTGGTGTTTGTGCCGAGCACCTTCCTTTTATTTTCAATAAAAGATCATCTTCTTGATAATCAGTGATAATCACCGGTGTAATTAAGGATTTAATCTTTTTACTTATAGTGCTTAGATCAAAGCTAAGTAGTAGCGTGTTGATATCAACCTCATCGTTGATTGATACATGTACATCAATTCCTTGACCATTAAGTGCGACACTTTCAAGCCCCAAGTGTATAAGGACATCATAGCCTGATTCAGTAGCAATGGTGATGGCATGTTTTGTTTTCGCAATATTTTTAACAATGCCTATTACTGGCGAGTAAATGCTTTGATCCAGAGGCTCAATTGCAAAGCCATTGCCAACCATTTTTTGTGCAAATACTGGATCTGGCACTTGATCTAATTCAACAATAAACCCATTAACAGGCGCGTATAATGTTAACCCCATTGTCTATCCCTCACTCTCATTATTTTATACCCCGTAATGTTACTTGGCTTTGTACTAACTAGAATTACGCACTTTTTCTACCTCAACACCCCGCCTCGCAAGTTTGGCACCCCTCTTGCAAAGAGGGGAATACAAAATAACTCTTGCCTAATTCCCCTCTTTGCAAGAGGGGTGGCAGCCGTAGGCTGACGGGGTGTTTATAAAATTATAGTTTTTTCTAAAGCGCGTAACTTTAATTACTAACATTTATAATGTTTAGCCAAATCAAAAGTAGCTATAAAATACATCTTATGTAGTTTATTTTCAATAAATATGTATTATTTACTGTGATCTATATCGTGTATGTAGCATTAAATGTGGTTGTGAATTCTGGCTATGATCATATTCTTGCCCCTTTTGATTGTATAAGCGTTGGCTGAGCGTAAGTCGAAGCCTCTATGAAATGTGATTTTCTCAAGCTACCACACTTCAACTAACGCTCAGTGCATCGCTTTGACTTATGATCAGGGTGCGGTGAGCACTTATGGGTGAATATTTAGCCTTAGTCTGAATCCTTTCGTACTGTTTAGCTTTCATTAATTGCTAAACGTATGCGGACAAGTAGTCCGTTTGGTTGTAAGTTTTCAAAACTTAGTTTGCCGGAGTTAAACTCAATAGCCACCCGAGTAATAGCCAGTCCCAACCCATGACCATCAATATTTTGATGTGCATCGTGTTGCGCGCGTGTAAATGCGCGAGCAATATTTTTTAAGTCGCTCTCTGAAATGCCTGGACCGTTATCTTTAACATCAATGACAATATGATCATTTTCAATGTAGGCATTCAACATGTAATTAGGTGCATACTTTACCGCGTTATTAATGATATTCAGTAACGCACGCTTTAATAAATTAGGGTATCCCAAGAAAAAGGTATGTGCTTTTAGTTCATTGTTAAAATCAAATGTGTAGCCACGTTGACAGAGTTGCTGGTATAGGTTGTCAAGAAATGCGCACAGATCAAAACTCACTTTGGCATTGTTATTACCACGCTCTGCAAAAGCCAAAGATGAATCAATAATCATTTGCATCTCATCGATTTCTTGACTTAGGATTGCTTGCGCTTTCTCGTTATCAATAATGTATTTTAAGAGTTTTAATTTAGTCAGCGAGTTTTTCATATCATGTGACATCGACGATAACATAATCGTTTTTTCTTGGAGTAATAATTGAATTTGCTGTTTAAGTGCTGATACATCTTTATTCAAGTATTTTGGTAAGTGATTTATTTGTTTGTCGGTGGTTGCTGAATTAAGCAGTAATTTAGGCAGAATAAAACGCGCTAAATACCACATGAAAAACAGTAAAAGAATAATCGCAATGCTAATACTAATGCTGCTACTTAAAAGATAAGGTAGGTCATCATCAGGATTAAGAAAAATATAAAAAGTAATAACCTTATGGCCTTTATCATCGTTAATCGGACTGGTGATAAATAACTCATGATGAGTTTGTAGGTCATGATGCATTTGATCAAATAACTCATTGCTAACAAAGGTATTCTTTACTTCATAGGCGCCAGCAACTTTTTGAAAGATAATATTAAATTGATTGAGCTGTGTACTTCGGTCGACTGCTGTTTGAAAGTGCACAAAACGCGGCTCAACATTGGCTTGAGTTAAGTATTGATTACGAATGCGCAGTAAACTAAACAATGAGTTTTGTACTAATGAGTCCTCATATTTTGAATGATAGTGCAGGTGTATTGCGGTAATAAAAAAGCTATTGAGAATGACTAGAATCAACATAATGCTAATTAGTTTTGGAAAACTGATATAGTTCTTTAGAAAAAGCGTTGTGAAGTGCGTATTTATTTTTTGTGTGAGTTGGTTTGGCATGCTTTTTCCATCAATTACATATCAGATCCTTTTGCAGCTTAAGTATAGAGCGCCAAAGCGATAATGCAAAAATAGGAGCGAGTAGTGGCTAAACAAGCATTGAAATCGCAACGATAAACATCATCAGATGCTGGATAAGCAGCTTGCAAAAAATCCGACTAATGCAGAGTATAAGATAATCATGTGTGCGAGCATGTCTATTTGAAGTAGCTCATTGTAGAGTTTTTTTACCTAAAGTAATACAAAGGTGACTGCAATTATTGAGTTTATGCCATGTTTTTTATTAAGATGAATCGCTGTTATGGTTCTTAAGGTATATAAATAGATGCAATTTAGAAAATTAATGCTGTTGACTTCATCGATGCTGATGTCATTTACCAGTGTTGCAATGAATAAAACAGATCTAGCGAATTTCAATAAAGCAGAAAGCCTGCTTTTGGCAAAAAATTATAAAGACTACTATCAAGTCAAAGCAAAGCTTACTAAAACACCGTTATATCCCTTTTTGCAATATCAAGAGATCTCAGTTGATCCGGATGTGTTTAAACAAGAAACCATCGATGCTTATTTAAAGCAAAATCAAGGCAGCTTTTGGGCAAGTCAATTAAAGCAGGATTTAGCAAATTACTATCTTAAGCAAAAAGATTGGCAGAAGTTCCTACATTATTATGACAATAACTTAGGCTTTAATGGCAAGTGTTATGCTGTTGTTGCCGAGTATAGCGTTGGTGATAAGGCTAAGGCGATTAATGATTTTACTGATCTTTGGTTATCGCGTGCGCGTTTGCCAAAAGCATGTAATGATTTTGAGTCAACCTGGGAAAGTAAGGTGACGCTCAACGAGCGCCAAATTAGGCTCAAAGCCTATTCACTAGCTACTTCTGGCTATGTCGAAGATGCACTAAAGTGGATCAATAAGACAAAGAACAAAGAGCTACAAGGCTTTTATTCGCTATGGTTAAAGACCACACAAAATCCTAAAAAATATATGGATAACTGGACAGTTCAATATCATAAAATCAATGGATTCTCATCTGCTGTGATTAGTGTCATGGGCAACCTATCGGCTAAAGATACACATTATGCTGAAGATTTTTGGCTTGCCTTTAAACAGAAGCATCTGCTCGATAATAAAACGATTAATCTAATCAATGCTGAAATTGCGATTGATTATGCCAGAGCGCACAACAAAAAAGCGCTGCAGTGGCTAAAGGATATCGAGGATGAATATGCCACAAGCTTATTGTGGCAATGGCGTTTGCGTACAGCAATATACTGGAATGATTATAAGGGTTATTTAAATTGGTATAACAAGTTGCCGCAATCGCTTAAATCAGAAGATGATTGGCGTTATTGGCAGGCGAAAAGCTATCAAGCCTTAAAGCAAGATGACAAAGCTAAGCCAATTTTAACAGCGCTGGCAAAAGAGACGAGTTATTATGGTTTTTTAGCTGCCGATGATTTAGGTGTGCCTTATGCGTTAAATAATAAACCCGTTCAGGTGGATCAAAAAACTTTAGACGAGATGGCAAATAATCAGACCGTTTTGCAGATCTTTGATTTGTATCAGATTAAAGAATATGGTTTATCGTTTGCCTTATGGCGCTTTAGTCGAAATGGCTTCACTAACGAGGAGCAGCTAGCCATTGGCGAGCTTGCAGAGAAGCAGAAAATCTACCAGATTTCAACCAGTGCCTATGCTAATGCGGGAAGCTCGAGCAACCTAACTGGCTTATATCCGCTGGCATTTTGGTCTGATGTGCAAAAGGCAGGTAAAGAGTTTCATATCAAACCGGATGTTATTGTCTCAATAATGCGTCAAGAGTCTGCCTTTCGTGTGCACGGTGTATCTTCGGCAAGTGCGACAGGACTCATGCAGCTTTTACCAACAACAGCGGCATTTCTAGCAAAAAAATACCGCCTAAGCTATGAAGATGATGATTTATACAAACCGCAAAAAGTAATTATGTTAGGAGCTGCTAATTTGAACTTTATGGATCAGTTGTTTAACAATAACTTGATTATCGGTATGGCAGCATATAATGCAGGGCAAGGTAATGCGGCGAACTGGTTACCAGCGCAACAACTAGCGGCAGATCAATGGATTGAAATCATCCCCTTTGGCGAGACGCGCAAATATGTTAAAAATATTCTGCGCAATATAGTGGTGTATAATCAGGCAATATTAGGCAATAAAGAGTTTCGATTAGGGCAAGTGATGCAGCCGATATCTCAAAAAGATAAGACTTAAAAATAGGGGAATTAAAATCATCGTCGCCCAATTCCCCTCTTTTCAAGAGGGGTGGCAGCCGGAGGCTGACGGGGTGTTTATGAAATCATAGTTTTTCTAAGGTGCCTAACTTCAGTTTATAGCAGTTCTTATAGTCGGTAACATTCTTGCTTTTGACCTGCTTTACTGCTAGATTCACGATCATTTATGATTATAGACACTAAAGAATGAACACTAAAAATTTATCTTCATTAATATGGTCTGTTGCAGATTTATTGCGCGGTGATTATAAACGCTCTGATTTTGGCAAGGTGATTTTGCCCTTTACAGTTTTAGCACGTGTTGAGGCAGTTCTTGCGCCAACACGGCAAGATGTGATCAATGAATACAATAAACGCAAAGATTTAGGCATTCCACTAAATGCCATTTTAACGGCTAAATCACAAAACACGTTTTATAATACATCAGAATATACGCTAACTAAACTGAAAGCTGATGCGGATAACTTAAGAGCAAACCTTATAACCTACCTTGATTCCTTTAGTGACAATATCAAGGATATTTTTAATCGATTTAAGTTTATAGATCAGATACATTACCTAGATGAAGCAAACTTGCTTTATAAGGTCATTGAGCGCTTCACAAAAGAAGATTGCGACTTAAGTCCTGAAGCGGTTTCAAATTATGAAATGGGTAACTTATTTGAGGAGTTGATTCGCAAGTTTGCTGAGGAGTCTAACGAGACCGCAGGGGAGCATTTCACCCCTAGAGACATTGTGCGCTTGGCGACGTCTTTAGTATTTAGTGCGGATAATGCGATCTTAACGGATCAAGGTGTGGTGCGCTCACTCTATGATCCAACCGTAGGCACCGGTGGTTTTTTAACATCCGCCAGTGAATATATCGCAGAGCTTAACCCTAATGCACATTTAAAAACTTATGGACAAGAGTTAAATCCCGAGTCCTTTGCCATTTGTAAGGCAGATATTTTAATCAAAGGTGAAGATGCCGATAATATTAGATTTGGCAATACCTTAAGTGATGATCAACTGCAATCTAAAAAGTTTGATTACATGCTGTCTAATCCGCCCTTTGGTGTCGAATGGAAGAAGGTTGAAAAGGCAGTCAAAGACGAACATAAGGTGCTAGGATATAACGGGCGCTTTGGCGCAGGATTGCCACGAGTTAGTGATGGTTCGTTACTGTTCTTAATGCACCTTATTTCAAAAATGCGTCCTGTAACAGAAGGTGGAAGTCGCATTGGCATTATTCTTAATGGCTCACCGTTGTTTACAGGTGGGGCGGGATCCGGTGAGTCTGAAATCAGGCGTTATGTGCTTGAAAACGACTTGTTGGAAGCAATTATTGCTTTGCCTACGGATATGTTTTTTAACACAGGCATTTCTACTTATATCTGGATATTAAGCAATAAAAAATTACCTAAGCGCAAAGGCAAAGTGCAACTGATTAATGCCGCAGATAAAGGCAGCCCCATGCGTAAGTCACTGGGCTCCAAACGTAAATACTTAGATGAAGACGCTATTGCTGACATTGTTCAAGCGTATGGCAACTTTGAGCAAACTAAAGCAAGTAAGTTATTTGATTATACTGAGTTCGGTTTTAGGCGGGTCACTATCGAGCGACCATTAAAGCTTGCCTTTTACCCGAAAGACGAGAATAACCTCAATGCGCTTAAAGAGGATAACGCGTTTTTGAAGCTTAAAGATGAACAACAGCAAGAAATATTGAGTGCCTTAAGCCATTGTAAAGATGAGTATTTATCAAAAGAGTACTTTACAAAAGACTTAAACGACCTAAAAGTCAAAATGACTGCAGCGCAAGTTAAGCTATTGCAAAAACATTTAGCTAAGACAGATGATGCTGCTGAAGTTTGTGTTGACAACAAAGGTAATCCAGAAGCCAATACGGATTTAAGAGATTATGAGAATATCCCTTTAAAACAAGATATCTATGATTACTTTGAAAAGGAAGTCAAACCACATGTACCTGACGCTTGGATTGATGAGAGTAAGCGCGATGAAAAGGATGGAAATATTGGCATCGTCGGTTATGAGATACCCTTTAATCGTCACTTTTACGAGTATAAACCACCGCGCGCATTAGAGGAAATTGACGCAGAATTAGATGCGGTAACTAAAGAAATATTAGAACTTTTAGGTGAGGTGCATTCATAATGGCACAATTTAGATTAACCGCTAAAATGGCAAGCAGGCTTAAAATAGGCGACTTGCCACAATCACAAGCGCAGTCTTTACCTTTTTATGATGATTGGGCAGTTGACTTACTAAAAATCCAGCGCAAAGATGTTGCCGTGTTTATGCATATCGATACACGCGTTGCATTAGCTATCCCATTGTTTGAAATAGGTGGGGCAAAATATCTCTTTGATTCGCTGCCAGCAATGATTGAGTGGGCAATTAATGAGCTTGAAATACGAGGTTTTGAAGACTATGGTTGTCAGATTCGTGATTATTTTGAGCCGAAGTTAAATAAGCTTACGTTTTGTAAAACAGATAATCGTAGTGTTACCACGCATCTTAATCAATTTAAACAAATTCTAGAGTACGAATGTTCGCGCCATGGTGAAGTCAGTCAGGCGGTTTGTGATAAAACAATGGATTACTGGCAAAGTGCTTTAATTACTAATCCACATACCAAAAAAGGTTATACAAGACCTATTGAACTTTGGCAGTCTTATCTTGATGGCGATTGCATTAATGATGGCAGAAAGGTTAATAATATGGATAAGCAAGGAGGCAATCAGTGACTGGTAAACTAAAGCCTTATCCACAGTATAAAGATAGTGATGTTGAGTGGTTGGGGGAGGTGCCTGAGGAATGGAGGGTGATTAAAATAGGTAATCTATTTTTATCTATTGGTAGTGGTACGACACCAATATCAACATCTAAGGAATATTACGAAGGTGGTTTGATTCCTTGGGTTAACACCGGTGACCTTAATGATGGTTATTTAGAGGGAAGTAAAAGACACATAACGGAAAAAGCATTAGAAGACTTTTCAACGCTTAAAGTTTATCCAAAAGGTTCGATTATCATCGCTATGTATGGGGCAACTATTGGAAAGCTTACGATTACGACTAGTTCAGCTACAACAAATCAGGCTTGTTGTGTGCTTGAACCCGCAATCACTATTGATAGCAAATACATATTTTATTGTCTATTAGCTTCTAGAAATTACATAATTGATTTGGCTTATGGTGCGGGGCAACCAAATATTAGTCAAGAAACTATACGTTCATTGAAACTTCCAGTACCTATTACAAAAGAACAAACCACCATTGCCAATTATCTAGACCAACAAACCGTAAAAATAAATCAACTTATTGAAAACTATCAAAAGCTAATTGCGCTTTCTAAAGAAAAGCGCACGGCTTTAATTACCCATTGTGTGACCAAAGGCTTAGATCCAACGATTAAAATGAAAGATAGTGGTGTTGAATGGTTGGGCGAGGTGCCTGAGCATTGGATTGTTGATAGAGTTAAGTCTCACTTTAAGATCGAAAAGCGAATTTCAGGATCTTTGGATTATGACGTTCTATCTATTACACAGAAAGGCATCGTAGTTAAGGATATAGATAGTGGTGAAGGACAACTATCTATGGATTACTCTAAATATCAACTTATCTTCAAAGGTGAGTTTGGAATGAATCATATGGATTTGCTAACTGGCTATATAGATATCTCAAAATATAATGGAGTTGTGAGTCCAGACTACAGAGTTTTTTCAATCAAGAATCAGATATTTAATACAAATTTTTACTTATATGTTTTTCAAACTTGTTACATTAATAAAATATTCTATAAATATGGTCAGGGTAGCTCACAATTAGGTAGATGGAGATTACCATCTGAAGAATTTTATGGGCTTAGAATCCCAACCCCATTTCTCGATGAACAAATGAAAATCAGCAACTACCTAGACCAACAAACCGCTAAAATAGATCAAACAATTGAAAAGGCAGAAAGAGCCATAGAACTGCTTAAAGAAAAACGTACCGCCTTAATCACCGCAGTCGTCACAGGCAAAGTGGACGTAAGGGAGTGTGTTTGATGGCAGTGGAAAATCAATCGCAATTTATTATCTATCAGACTGAATCAGGTAAAACAAAAATAGAAGTACGCTTGCACGATGAAACCGTTTGGTTGTCTCAAAAAAACATGGCTGAGCTGTTTCAAGTTACACCTCAAAATATCACGTTACACCTTAAAAATATTTATCAAGAAGGAGAACTTGATCAAAATTCAACTTGTAAGGATTTCTTACAAGTTCAAAACGAGGGTGCTAGAAAAGTGGAAAGAGTTCAAAAGCTCTACAACCTAGACGCTATTATATCTGTGGGATATAGGATTAAGTCACATATTGCAACAAGATTCCGCCAATGGGCAACCAAGCAGCTTAAAGAGTATATTATTAAGGGCTTTGTATTAGATGATGAGCGCTTGAAAAATCCTGATCAACCTTTTGATTATTTTGATGAGTTACTCAAACGCATCCAAGATATTCGCACATCTGAAAAGCGCTTTTATCAAAAAATAACGGATATATACTCGACCAGTGTTGATTATGATCCGACACTTGAAACGAGTATTACCTTTTTTAAAACAGTTCAGAATAAACTGCATTGATCAATTACCAAAGGGAAGAGGCAATAAATGAGTACAAAACACCACGAGAAAAAAATGGAAGAGCAAGTTGTTTTAGATATGTGCGCACCCGAGTGCGGTTGGGTTGAAGGCGTTTCAAGTGGCTATAATAAGTCATTAGCGTTATATACCGAGGATTTACTTGAGTATATTAAAACGACACAACCTGAAGCCTATGAGAAATATCAAAATCGCTTTAAAGACAAGGCGGATGATGAGATTAGCAAACTCGTTGCCAAGAAGATTCATGACAAAGGTACTCTTCATTATTTCAGGTATGAAATAAAAGCCCATCCAGCAAGATTGAAACTCTGTCAGTTTAAGCCACAGCTACATAATGAAACCTTAGAGCGTAATTATCATGCCAATATTTGCCGCGTGGTCAGGCAAGTGTTTTATTCTGAAAACAATAAAAACAGCATTGATCTGGTGTTATTTGTCAATGGTATTCCTGTGGCAACCATTGAGCTAAAAACTGACTTTACGCAAACGGTTGACGATGCGATTGAGCAATATAAATCAGATCGCTTACCCAAAGATCAGCTAACACGCAAAGATGAGCCATTGCTTAGCTTCAAGCGTGGTGCGTTAGTACACTTTGCAGTAAGCACCGATGAAGTCTATATGACGACTAAGCTTCAAGGCAAGGATACTTTTTTCTTGCCTTTTAACAAAGGCAATAATGGTGGCAAAGGCAATCCGCATAAACCCGAAGGTTTTGCTACGGAGTATTTATGGCAGGAGGTGTTAAGCAAAGAGAGCTTACTCAATATCTTGGCGAAATTCATGCACCTTCAGGTGGAAGAAAAAACAACGGCTGAAGGCGTTAAGTACAAAAAAGAAACCCTCATTTTCCCGCGCTATCATCAGCTTGATGTGGTCAGGAAATTACTACAAGCCGTGCATTTTGAAAAGGTTGGTCAGAAATATTTAATCCAGCATAGTGCCGGCAGTGGCAAATCCAATTCGATTGCATGGCTGTCACATCAATTATCATCCTTACACAGTAATGAAGGTAAGCGTTACTTTGATACCGTGATTGTGATTACTGATCGCACGGTTTTGGATAGTCAGCTACAACAAACGATCAAACAATTTGAACAAGTTGATGGTTTGGTGGTGCCTATTGAGAAAACGTCGGATTTTCAAAGTAAGTCTAATCAACTTGCTACCGCTTTAAAAGATGGTGCTGCCATTATCCCTGTGACGATCCAAACCTTCCCTTTTGTGTTAGAAGAGATACAAAAAACAACCTCATTAAAGGGCAAAAACTTTGCTATTATTGCCGATGAGGCGCATTCGTCGCAATCAGGAAAAACAGCGCAAAAAGTAAAGGAAGTATTAAATGCTGAAATGCTTGATGAGGAGATGAGTGCTGAGGATGTGTTAAATGCAACTCTAGAGAGTAAAGGCAAATTAACCAATATCAGTTTTTTTGCATTCACTGCCACACCAAAATACAAAACGATGGAGCTCTTTGGGCGACCTGCAAACCCCAATGAGCCCACAGGCAAGGATAATCTGCCACTACCATTTCATGTCTATACGATGCAACAAGCCATTGAAGAGGGCTTTATTCTTGATGTCTTAAAAAACTATACGACCTATGAAACAGCATTAAAAATCATCTCCAAAGATGGCGAGCGTAAGGTGGAAACTAGGCAGGCTAAAATCAAGCTTAAGCGTTATACCACATTGCATCCTTATGCGATTGCACAGAAGATTGATATTATTCTCACTCACTTTGCCAATTCAATTAAGCCATTGTTGAACTATCAAGCAAAGGCAATGGTAGTGACTTCATCACGCAAGGCAGCAGTAAGATACAAAATTGAATTTGATCGCTTTTTAGAAAAAAATAAAGGCAATCCACTTTTTGATAACGTTGCGGCAATGGTCGCTTTCTCTGGTAAGGTTAATGATGATCATGAAGGGGATGAAAAGGAATATACTGAGCTTAATATGAATCCTAGGTTAAAGGGGCGTGATATGCGTGACGCCTTTGATAGCGATGATTATCAAGTCATGCTTGTTGCTAATAAATTTCAAACAAGCTTTGATCAACCAAAGCTTTGTGCTATGTATGTTGATAAGAAATTAAGCGGTGTTGATGCCGTACAAACATTATCACGCTTAAATCGCACCTATACCGGCAAAGATCATGTTTTTATTTTGGATTTTGTCAATAAAGCCGAAGATATTAAAGAAGCATTTGAGCCATACTATAAGGCGGCTGAACTTACGGATGTAACGGATGAAAATTTGGTTTATGAACTTTATGAAAAGCTCGATGAATATGACATATTTACACTATCTGAAATAGAGGCTTACTCTCAAGCATTCTATCAGAATAAAAATCTTCAAAACCTAATGAGTGCTGCTATTAAGCCCGCAGCAGATAGATTTAAAGGTCGCTATAGACAGACTGTTGAGGCAATCAAGCGTGCCCAACTTGAGCTAGATCGTGCCAAGGATGCTAATGATGAGATTGCGATCAAAAATACAAGTTCTGAGCTCAAAGAAGTATCAGAAGCCAAAAATTACTTAGATGTGTTTAAAAAATCGTTATCAACCTTTATCAGAATGTATGACTTCTTGTCTCAGGTGCATGATTATAATGATGTCGAGTTAGAAAAATTCTCAAGCTATGCGCGAGGTTTGTTGCCAAACTTGCATACCACTGAGTTAGCTCCTCAAGTCGATATTGGTGATGTGGTACTGACTAACTACAAGCTGACAAAACAGGCGACTCAAAGCATTGATTTAAAAGGTGGCAAAATAGATGCAATCAATCCTGGGCAAGCTAAAGCACGCGATCAGAAAACTGAAGTGTTCAGCAAAATTGTCGATCAATTTAATGCATTATTTTCAGGTGAGTTTAGCAATGAAGATGCTATTAACTTTGTGACGAGTGTCAAAGATAAAGTAAAGAAAGATGAAAAAACTATGGCGCAGATTTATGCAAATGACAAACAGCGTGCGTTGGAAGGAAGTTTGCCACAATCAGTAGAAAGCGCTGTTGTCGATAGTTTACGTACGCATGAGAATTTAAGCATGCAAGCGCTAGGGCAAAAAGAAAAAATGGCATTAATTACATCAGTGATTGCAGATATGATCTATGCAGAAAAGGCAGATAGTGCAATTTGTAACTAAATGCAAAGAGTAAAGTTGGATTATACCGCTCGTGAATCATTTTGCGGGCGGTATATACCCGCATTATTAACTGAAGTTACGGCCTTTTTCCATTTCAACACCCCACCTCGCAAGCTCGGCACCCCTCTTGTAAAGAGGGGAATCATCAACCTTTGCCTAATTCCCTTCTTTGCAAGAGGGGTGGCAGCGGTAGGCTGACGGGGTGTTTATAAAATCATCGTTTTTTCTAAAGTGCGTAACTCCAGTTATTAAAATCAAAGCAATCTAAGGATAAACCAAGTTGCCAATCACGGCATAATGATCAGATAAATCTGGCATGTCACCTAGGCGCTTGTTTTTAAGGGCAACGATTTCAACGCTTGATTGTGTGTCACTTGGGCAGATGGCGCCATCGATACAAAGAATGTGATCAAGTGTTGTTCTTTCATCACTAACTGCCATGCTATTGGTTAATTTGTCATAGCTAAAGGGTAATGTGTTTTGAGCAAAAGGCGCGCTTGATTTTAAATGCAGCATATTAAGCAGTGTTTGATAGACGATATTGCCCGTAGTGGGTTCTGTGGTACTCGAATAGCCGCTATCTGCGTTAAAGTCGCCCATTAAAATGACTTTGTCATTGCTTGAAAAATGTTGATTTGAAATCGCTTCTTGCAAAGCACCCATTTGTCTTTTCCAAACATTAAATTCATTATCATCGATAGTGCCGCTAAAGCTTTGTGCATGTAGTGAAATGAAGTTATATACTTGGTGATCTTTTTCAATGGCAACAAATACTGCCCCTTTATTGGAAATGCCTTCAAGCCCATAAGAGCGTGAGAAAACAACATATTGAGGCTGACCAACAATCGGGTATTTACTATAAATAACAACGCCACCATTAAGCAGATTTAGATGCTCTAAACTTGGCTGACCCACGACATTTGTCCGATATTTATAGCCAAAAGCCTTCATGCGTTTATCCAAGATATAAAAAGAAATCGGCGCAATTGCTTCTTGCAGTGCGACAACATCGATATTATGTTTGGCAATCTCTTTAGGGATATAATAAGCGCGCTGATAAGGTTTATTTAAATTCGTGGTTAATGGGGTAGGGATGTTGGGTAATAAGTTCACATTATACGTCATCACTTTGATCTCAGTAGCAAATAGATAGGATGTGATTACTAACATCAAAGCACTGATGATTAACTTCCATCGTTTCATTGTCTTCTCCTTTAATTTCCTTTTAAGTTGGGGTAAGCATGTCGTCTCATATGCTCAAGGACAGTGTAGAAGAAAATGATGTGAAGTACATTAAAGCAGGGTGAAAATAGTATTTTTCCATTAGAGTTTCAGGTTTTTACTTTTTCTGCTGTTTTTATTGTTTTTAACGCTTTTACTTACTTTTGCTCGTTATTGACGTTAAAATACAGCCCCATTGCAAGTGATGAAATTAACGAAATTGATTTATGTTGGATACTGCGGATTTATTATTTGAATTAGGCACGGAAGAGCTGCCACCGAAAGCCTTAAAAAATATGGCACAAAAACTATTAGAAAATGTTAGTAAAGCATTAGATGAGTTAGAGATTGGCTATCAAACCAAGCAATTTTATGCCTCGCCAAGACGTCTGTCTTTTGTGATTGAACAATTACAAACAACGCAAAAAGATAAATTAATCGATAAAGAAGGTCCTTTTATCGATAAAGCATATGATACGGATGGTAATCCAACTAAAGCCGCTTTAGGCTTTGCAAAGTCTTGTGGTGTGGGCTTTGATGAGCTTACCACCATTGAGCATAGCAAAGGCGCGCGCCTTTTTTATCAAGTGGCACAAAAGGGGCAGCAAACCAAAGAGGTTATTGCTGAGATTATTGATGGCGCTTTGAAGAAATTACCGATTCTCAAAATGATGCGCTGGGGCGATGAGGAATATCAATTTGTGCGTCCTGTGCATTGGGCAATATTGCTTTTTGCTGATGAGCTGGTTGATGCTTCCTTTTATGGTTGTAAAACCTCGCATATCAGCTATGGTCATCGTTTTCACGCACCAGAGGCAATACATATTAATAATGCCAGTGAATACGTGGATAAATTAGAAGCGGCACATGTGCTCGTCGATTGGCAAGTGCGTAAAGATAAAGTAGTCACATCTGCCAAAGCATTAGCAGAGAAACATCAAGCCAATGCAGTGCTAAATGATGATTTAGTTGAAGAGGTTACAGCCATTGTCGAGTATCCGCATGCCTTATTATGTGATTTTGATCAGCGCTTTTTGCGCGTGCCACAAGAAGCATTAATATCAGCCATGGAAGAACATCAAAAGTGCTTTGCCTTGGTTGATGATAACAATAAGATGATCAATCATTTTATTACCATGAGTAATATCGCGAGCTCCAACCCACAAACGGTGATTAAAGGTAACAATAAGGTAATGGCAGCTCGTTTATCAGATGCCGCGTTTTTCTATGATACCGATGTTAAAAAGCCGTTAGAAACGTATGTTGATAAGCTAAAAGTTGTCACATTCCAAAAAGAGTTAGGCTCTGTATTTGATCGCACAACGCGTATCGCGTTATTGGCGCAAGCGATTGCTAAGGTCATTGGTGCTGATAAGATGCTTGCGCATCGCGCGGGTTACTTAAGTAAGGCAGATCTCATGACCGATATGGTTTATGAGTTTACTGATCTACAAGGCATTATCGGTAAATATTATGCCAAAGCACATGGCGAAGATGATGCAGTATGTCAGGCAATTGAAGAGCAATATTGGCCAAAATACGCAGGCGATAAGCTACCTCAAAGTAAAATAGCACAAGCGTTAGCCATCGCTGAGAAAATTGATACTTTAGTTGGTATATTTGGCATTGGACAAAAGCCAACAGGGGATAAGGATCCATTTGCTTTAAGGCGTGCAGCGATTGGTGTGCTACGTATATTAAAAGAGCATCACTTAGCGATCTCATTATCAAGCTTGATTGAGTTATCGATCAACACCTTCCAAGCGGGTCAATTAAGCGCACAAGCAGATTTAAAAGATAGTTTGAAGCAATTCTTTATTGATCGCTTGAAAGTGATCTATAAAGAAGAGGGTGTAGCTGGAGAAATCTTTGAAGCGGTCAAGGCTGTTGATCATGCTGATGTTGCTGATTTTGATGCGCGTATTAAGGCTCTGATTGCCTTTAAATCGCATGCAGCATGCGAGCGCTTGGCACAAAGCAATAAACGTGTTGCCAATATTCTGGCAAAAAATGCCATAAATGATGTGAATGAGGTGTTGAGTATTGATCAAGACTTACTACAGGAAGTCGTAGAGATTAATCTGTTTGAAGCGTTGCACTCAGTTGAAAGCAAATTATTTACGTTAATCAGTGACAAAAAATACCAAGAGGCGTTGTTGATTTTGTCAACACTGGATGAACCAATTGCTGAGTTTTTTGAACATGTTATGGTTATTGCTGAGGATGAAAAGATTAAAAACAACCGTTTGGCAATCTTACAAAAAATAGCGTACCTATTTCGTCAAGTAGCTGATTTATCTGTTTTGTAACAAGAAATAGCAGGGCGTATGCTATACGCCCCTACATGTTAATGGTGTGCTTTATTTTTGACTGCAATTTATCGATAAACGCGCTAATAAATGCAATTCTTTCTTGGGCTTGGGGCAAGGATTTTTTAATCATAAGCTTTTGATCTTGACTTAACTGGAAATCTTGCGGTTGCATTTGTACTAAAGTGATTAGATGAATAGGATCAAACTCAAGTGGTGTGTTAAAACCTATCTTGCCCCCTGATGAGTGCATTTCGATTTTATGAATACCAAGGTGTGTTGCACTTAATTTCAAATGGGTTATATCAAATAGATACTGCGCATGCTCGGGCAATAAACCAAAGCGATCAATCACTTCAACCTTGATTCTATCTAATTCATCGTGTGTTTCTGCACTGGAGATGCGTTTGTAAAGCCCAAGACGCGTATGCACATCGTAGATATATTCTTCAGGGAAAAGTGTAGGGATCCTAAGCTCAATCTGGGCATCCAGCTGGAAGGATTGATTGATCTTGGTTGCATCAAATGTTTCGCCTTTTTGTAGTGCTGAGATGGTTTTTTGCAGTAAATCCATGTACAGATTAAAGCCAATGCCTTGCATATTACCACTTTGCTCTTTACCAAGCATTTCACCGGCACCTCGGATCTCAAGATCATGGTTAGCCAGCATATAACCACCACCTAATGACTCGGTTTCTAAGATCGCCTCAAGGCGCTTCTTAGCGTCTTTTGCTAATGATGCCTCAGGTGGTGTCAGTAAATAAGCATAAGCTTGGTGATGTGAGCGTCCAACGCGACCCCGCAGCTGATGCAACTGTGCTAAGCCAAAATTATCTGCGCGTTCAATCACAATGGTATTGGCATTAGCAATATCAATACCGGTTTCAATAATCGTGGTGCATAGCAGAATTTGATAGCGATTCTGTTGAAATTCAAACATGATTTTCTCAAGTTCACGCTCGCGCATTTGCCCATGCGCTACTGCAATGTTGATATCAGGAAAAAGCTTTTGCAATTCCTCAGCCTTATGATAAATCGTGCTAACACTGTTATGAAGATAGTAGGCTTGCCCACCTCTTAACGCCTCACGCATCACGGCTTCTTTGACTATGCCACTGTTATATTGTCTAACAAATGTCTTAACCGATAGGCGTTTAGCAGGTGCTGTGGCAATCACTGATAAGTCGCGGATATTAGAAAATGCCATATTTAAGGTGCGCGGAATAGGGGTTGCCGTCATCGTTAGAATATCGATATTAGCGCGCATTGCTTTCATTTTTTCTTTGTGGGTGACGCCAAAGCGATGTTCTTCATCGATAATTAACAACCCCAGATTATGGAACTTAATTTTCTCAGATAATAATTTATGCGTACCGATCACAATATCGATATTACCATCGTTGATTTGTTTGATCGCATCATTTTGCTCTTTGGTTGTTTTAAAGCGTGACAGTACTTCAACAGTTGCACCCATTTCACTAAATCGATCACTAAAGTTATCAAAATGCTGTTGTGCTAATAAGGTAGTAGGTGCTAAAACTGCCACTTGTTTATTGTTACTTGCCGCAATAAAGGCGGCACGCATCGCCACTTCTGTTTTGCCAAAACCAACATCGCCACACACTAGGCGATCCATTGGTTTATCTGAAATCATATCTTTGATGACATCATTAATTGCAATGGCTTGATCAGGTGTCTCCTCAAAGGGAAACCCTTCACAAAATGCCAGATAGTCTTTTTCATGGAAGATATTGCCATAGCCTTGTTTGAGCGCACGCTCTGCATAAATTGCCAAAAGATCAGCGGCAACATCATTGATCTTTTTAGCCGCTTTTTCTTTTTCTTTTTGCCAAGTATCGGTGCCAAGCTTACTAATAGGTGCATTTTCAAGCTCGGTACCACTATAGCGACTAACTAGGTGTAGTGCATAGATTGGTACATATAGCTTTTCATCATTTTTAAATTTAAGCGTTAGAAACTCAGTGTCTTGTGCGCCAAAATCAAGTTTAGTTAAGCCATCAAAGCGCGCAACACCATGTTCAATATGCACCACGGGGCTGCCTAGACTTAATTCCGATAAGTCTTTAAGGGCGACAGTCGGTATGCTTTGATCTTTTTGTTTAATGCGTGTGCGTAGATTAATCGCACTATGATTTGCAAAGAGATCAAACTCGGTAACAATGAGTGTTTTATTTGTCTTATTGTGGGTAATAATGCCTTGGGTGAAGGGCGCGACAGTAATTGAGCGTGCTGATCCCGATTCAAGCGCATCACTGAAGTTGACATAAGTATCAAGCTTTAAGCCCAACTTACTTAAGTTTTCATACATAAGTGCTTTTCTGCCTGGGCTTTCAGCACAAAAAATAACTTTGTTAAAGCTTGTATTTGTTAATAAATCCAGAAGCTTTTGATAGGGCTCTTTATATTGATAATGTACATGAATATCAGGTAGCGCCTCAACTTCAAGGTTATTTGCCTTGGTTTTATCTTGAGATAACCATTTAATATGTGTGAAGTCTTTGATTAAGCCATTAAATGCAGCAGGGGACAAGAAAACCTGCTCAGGTTGTAAAATAGGGCGCTCGCGATCATGCGCTAACTGGTCATGCCTTGTCAAAATATCAGTGTGATATTTCTCTAATGACAATTGGCAGTTATAAATGCTATGAATGATCGTATCTTGTGGTAAATAGTCAAAGAGCGTGTTAATACGTTCAAAGAATAGCGGCAGATAAAACTCGATACCACTGATTATCTGCCCTTTCATGATACTTTGATAAATTTGATTTTGGGTATCCGCGTGCGGTATCAGTTCATACCAGTTTAGTGCAAATTGATCGAGTGTTTTTTTATCAAGGACAAACTCTTGTGTTGGCAATATGTTGACTTCATCAATTGGCGAGTGAGAGCGTTGTGTTTCCACATCAATACAACGAATACTGTCAACCTCATCATCAAATAGGTCAATACGATAGGCGTCATCCGATCCCATCGGAAAAATATCCAAGATACTGCCACGCACACTAAACTCACCTCGGCTGTTCACTTGGGTGACATTTTGATAGCCTGTTGTTTCTAGTTGACGTTTTTTTAGCGTTAGATCAAGCTTGTCTCCTTTTTTAATCATAAAGGCATTAGCATGCAAAAAGGACTTTGGTGGTAGATATTTAGTCAGCGTATTAACACTGGCAATGATAATGCTATTGGGGTTATTTTGAATCTGATTTAAGGTATTTAAACGCGATGAGATGACATCTTCGCTGGCGGAGAAGTAATCAAAAGGCAAAATCTCAAGATCAGCAAAGTGCAATATGGTTTTTTGTGGCAGTAGAAAACACAGCTCATCATATAGTTGTAGTGCGACTTGTGCACTTTCACACACTAATAAATGAGGCTTTTGATCATTTGCCAAGATGTATTCATTTAAGGCAAGCGATAGTGCCGTAGGAATGGCGTTGGCATAAATATTGCGTGTCGCTTTTGGCAGAATCTGCATGATAAATTTAAATCTAGAATATTGCGTGGCGTTATTTTAGCGAACTGGCTTAGCATATACCAGACAATACCAGAAAAGATGGCAATTATTGCGCGGTATAGCCACCATCAATGGCAATATTGCTACCTAATAAAAAGCTGCCTGCTTGATCAATCAGATAATAGATTAAACTCGCTACTTCCTCAGGCTGTCCTAAGCGCTTTGCCGGTTGTAGCAATTGTTCTTCTTTGTGAATGGCGTTGATATCCGCGCCTGATTTTTGACAATAGTTTCGTATTGCTTGCCAATAAAGTGGTGTTTCAATCGTGCCAGGACAAACACAATTGGCAGTAATATGATCTTTAGCATAATCAAGGGCGATGTTTTTGGTCAGCTGAGCGATAGCAGCTTTTGTTAAGCCATAAACCGCTGAGTTATTTTTAGCAACAAAAGACTGATCTGAGCCGATAGTAATAATGCGTCCACCATCCACGTTTTGTTTCATCAATGAAATGGTTTCTTTAAGCACAAAAAAGCATGAGGTAAGGTTGGTGTTTAATACGCGAAAATAATCTTTCTCTGAGGTGTTTTCAATGCTAGCAGAGAAGTGAATCCCGGCATTAGAAATAAGCGCATCAATGCGTGGATATTGTTCTTTAATGTGCTTAAAAGACTCACTGATTGCCGCAACTTGACTTAAATCAGTTTGAATATAATCAATACCTTTATGTTCGCAGGGGGCGATATCAAGATTAATCACCTGATAGTCATTGGCGCGAAAGAGCTCACAGCACGCCTTGCCAATGCCTTGGCTGCCTCCGGTAATAATAATGGTTTTTTTTGAGGTCATAACGAAACTTGATTGCTTTATTTATGGCTGTTAACTGTAAAGAAAAAGTGACTGAAAGCAAGAAAAACAAGAAAAATGCTGCTATTTTTTCTTATTTTTTATGGTCTGTGGTACACTCCAGAAACCTTTTAACTTAGTATATTGAAGTCCTATCAATTATGATCAGTGATGTCGAATTTCAATCACGCGTTGCTCAAGCTTGGCCAAAAGCTAAAAGTTTACAAGTAACAGATGAACAAGAAAAAATATTTTATCGTGAGAAAATAAAACGATTATTAAAAGAAAAAAATGCCTGTTTAATTGCCCACTACTATGTCGATGCGGATATTCAAGCATTGGCTGAGGAAACCGGTGGTATGCTAGGCGACTCCCTCGCTATGGCACGCTTTGGCAAGGATCACCCAGCGGAAACACTAGTCGTTGCCGGTGTGCGCTTTATGGGCGAGAGTGCAAAAATTTTATCTCCGCATAAAAAAGTCATTATGCCAACATTAGAAGCTGAGTGCTCCCTTGATGTGAGCTGTCAAGAGGAGGAATTTAAAGCGTTTATTGCTGAGCATTCTGATCGCACGGTTGTCGTTTATGTCAATACCTCAGCGCGTATTAAGGCTTTGGCTGATTGGACGGTTACCTCATCCAATGCCTTACAAATTTGTGAGTATTTGAGTGATCAAGGTCAAAAGATTCTATGGGCGCCAGATAAGTATTTAGGACGTTGGATTGAGAAGCAAACGGGTGCGGATATGGTGCATTATAATGGCGCCTGCATTGTGCATGAGGAATTTAAAGCGCGTGCGCTTCTTGATTTAAAGACACAATATCCAGAAGCTGCTGTGTTAGTGCATCCAGAATCTCCTCAAGAGATTGTGGCACTGGCTGATGCCGTTGGTTCCACCTCACAATTATTGGAAGCATCAAAAAAATTGCCAAATCCTATTTTTATCGTAGCGACTGAAGCGGGTATTTTCTATAAGATGAAGCAAGCTTCACCACATAAGGTGTTTATTGAAGCGCCAACCATGGGTAATAGTGCGAGATGCAAATCCTGTGCGCATTGTCCGTGGATGGGGATGAATACCTTAAAAAATCTCGCTGAAGTTTTAGAGAAAGGTGATAATGAAATTATCGTGCCAGATGATGTGCGTGAGCGTGCAATGGTGCCATTAACGCGAATGGTGGAGTTTAACAATAAATGAGTCATACACACTTACAAACCGAACAAATTACCGAAGTCCCTAAGGTGCTTGTGACAACAATGGTAACACAAGCACTGGCTGAGGATATTGATCAAGGCGATATTAATGCTTTATTGATCAATGAACATGAACAAGCCCGTGCACGCGTGATCACACGTGAGCCGATGGTGATGTGTGGCTATGATTGGGTGGATGAAGTCTTCAGACAGGTTGATCCTAATTTAAAAATCCATTGGTATCATCATGATGGTGATGAGGTTTTTGCTAATAAAACACTTTTTGAAGTTGAGGGTTTAGCACGCAGTATCTTGTCTGCTGAACGCAATGCGCTTAATTTTTTACAGATGCTCTCAGCCGTTGCCACAAAAACGCGCGAATATGTCAAAGCGATTAAAGGCACTGAGTGTACAATCCTTGATACACGCAAAACGATTCCAGGATTCCGCTTGGCACAAAAATATGCCGTTACTTGTGGTGGTGGGATGAATCATCGCATTGGCTTATTTGATGCTTTTTTAATTAAAGAAAATCATATTGCAGCTTGTGACCACTCCATTACTAGGGCGATTGAAAAAGCGCGGGAAATCGCGCCACAGAAAATGGTTGAAGTAGAAGTTGAAAACTTTGATGAGCTTAATGAAGCGCTAAAAGCGCATGCCGATGTGATTATGCTTGATAATTTTTCATTGAGAGATATGCAAAAGGCCGTTAGTATCGCTAAGGGTAAAGCACAACTTGAAGCCTCAGGTAATATGTCACTTGATAGTATTTATGCGGTTGCACAAACCGGTGTTGATTTTATCTCGATTGGTGCATTGACTAAAAACATTCAAGCGATTGATTTGTCAATGCGGTTTATATGATGTTGGCAGTTTAGCCTTGTAATTTCCAATTAATTGTTGTGATTTGATCGCCATCCTGAGAGTTGGTTGTTGGCTTAGCATGGAATAAAACATAAGGGATGCACTGAGAATCATACCGCTCCCGTTCCACGGGTGCGGTATGACTCCTCAATATATTAATGTTGCGATTTAATTAAGCAGTATGCTTTGCTGCTTGGTGCTAATTTAACCAATTCTTGATTTGATTACAAATGACTAAAAATGACTCTCTTGCTAAAAGTTAAAGGACAGTATCTTTCTAATCATATGATAGTTGATATGTGTCTGTAACAAGCTCATTAGTAAAAACCCTAGGTATGATCAAATATTTAGCCCGATATAATCTGTTTGCAGAAACTATTTGATTAAAAAAACAGATACGATGGGGTAGTCTTTAACATGTTTTGTTTTAACTATGTGCGATATTTATGTTTTGCAGCATATCTTTTACTTATTGTTGGGTGTGGCGTAAAAGGTGACGGGACGGATGAAATTAGAGTATCCATGAGTACGAATGTTAGTCTGCCACACTATATCAAGGAGCATAGTAAAGCCGTAGTCGTCTTGAAACTCTCCAATGATGATGGCGATCCCTTAATTATCGGCAGTCATTCGGATACGAGTCATGACGTTAAAATCACAGATATTTTTATTAACAATAAAGAAGTGAGTTTAGCTACAGATTTAGCAAGTGCAGAAACTTGCTTTAATGATCTGGGTGTTTTTAAGCATTTTACACATGAGTGCACAATCCCTCTTTATGTTACGGCAAGCCAGTTAGGTGCGCTTAATTTTGATGTCAGTGTGAGTACGACAACAAACCAAATATTTGATAAGCATTTTTCGACAACGGTTAAGCCGCAAGGTAATGCGCTGTTGGATGAACCAATACTGAATTTTTTATCTGCACATAATAATGATATTTTTCTAAGTCATGACACACAGAGCGTGACACTATTTAATCCAAGTGTTATCCCTTTAAACAACGTTACTTTGTCTTATAATGATAAAATTGTCTCAAGGCAGCAGGTCATCCCCGCACTAGCTACTGCAGATATTTCGCTTAATACAGATTATTTAAGCTCATCATTAAGCCAAGGTGTGTTTACGATTAGCGCTTCAAATATGCGTGATGATATTCAGCTGAAAACTTATAACAGTCAGGCATTTTCGCTTAATAATGTTTATATTAGCCAGCCGAGTCAACGCTATGAAATGACGATCATACCTAAACATGACTTAAAAGTAAGTGCTGTGAATATCATGTTGCCAAAGGGTGTGAGGATTGATGGCTATAACCCTTTATTTGTTGGCGGCATCTTGCAAGCAAATCAACGTTATAGTCTATGGCTTGTTGCTGATACCAATAGCTTTGGTTCAGGCTTTATCAGTGTAACAGGACAGTTTGATCAGCAAACTGAAGTATATACGGGTAAAATTATGGTGGCGCCAATAAAATTACAAACGGACGTACCAATATTCACAGGCAATAGTAAATCATACTATTTCACAATATATAATGATTCGCCATTTGCTTGGCAGGGGTTTTCTCAAGTCAATTTTGATGATAATGAGTTTGTGAAAGATCAGCGCTTTTCCTATCTTCCCCAGCCACAGGATTGCTTACATTTGACATCACTTAAACCAAACGAAGCCTGTAAGCTATATTATAGCTACGTACCACCGCAAAAAGAGCAACAAGATAGCGAGCCCTATTATCTAAAAATTAATGCGCTTGATAGCAACTTACAAGCTGATACCGAGATTCCTGTTTATGTTAAACCCATTGGGCAAAAGTTTTGGCGCTTTTATCATAAAATAAATGATACTGATTATTTGTACACGCTTTACAATGGCAGCGACACACCTGTTAGCACCGAGATACTGAGTAAGGGTGTTGGCGTTAGTAGTCAGCTAAAAAGGCATGCTTGTGAGTTTGTAAATCAAAAAGTTACTTTAGCAAGTCATGGGGTCTGCCAGTTTAAGGTAGAAGCCGGCAGTGAACCGGCAACATTAGATATCAAAAACAACTTATTTAACACCAGAGATTATATTTTCCCTATATATGGTGTTTTGGCAAATATGGGTAGTCAAATTCATATATTGCTATCACAAGATTCACAAGACAGTCAAACGATAGATGTTGCTAAGTTAGATCCTAAGATCAAATCAATACATAGTGCCATAGCAGATGAGCATGGAGATATTTATTTTGCAAGTGACGATGTAAGTAATACGCTATTTAAGTATAGTAATGAGCAATTATTTCCATTAACACTCTCTCAAACCTACCCGCAATTTCTGCAACACTTACTTTATATTGATAGTATGCAGGTAATACTTGTTACAAGTTATAATCCTGTGACTAAGCTAAATAGTGTTTATCAGGTTGCCAGTGACTTCAGTAGCGTTACCAAAGTTGCGAGTTTTACAGGCTCTATTCAATCATTGATTTTAGTTGGTAAAGAGCAAGCGCTACTTGCGATTAACACATCAAGTAACAGTGGGGTGCGATATATTACTATAGCGCAGGATGCAAGCAAAACGCATATAGCGCCACTGATACATTTATTTGATAGTCCGCGCTATATTATGGCGCTATCAAGTCAGAATGGACTGATTAATATTCTTGTGAATTTGATGGGGCAGTTGACATGGTATCAATTATCAGACAAAGGTGAGCTGATATCGCGCTCAATTGAAGTCTCGAATATTCTGCCATATGGATTATTAAGTGCAATTACTGGTATTGGTGATGCGTTTTATATCAGTAATTTACGTTCTCAATCTGGTAAATATTTACTTTATTTTACGGCAGGTAGTAATGTCAAAGAGGTTTATCAAAGTGCAAGTAATTATCAGCATATGACCCTAGCAAACCAAGGCGTTTATTATAGCGCTAAAAACCATGGTGGAACCTATGATGTTAGTCAATTATCGCCAGCTCAAGAAGAAAAGGCTAAGAGCAACAAAGTGATGATGTCTTTGAGCAATAATCCTGCGTTTATGCAGTCAGTGAAGAAAAGTGTCATCTCAACACAGGATTATGCAGTCTATTTACCGCCAAAAATCACATTGCAAGAAGGGCAGAATTATTCACTGACACCGGTTATTTTCCCAGAGGATAAAAACTTAGGTTATCAGTGGGATTCTGCAAAAGAGGTACATGTTGTAGATAGTACGCAAAAAACAGTACAGATAATAGCTCCGGCATACCGTAAAGATCATAACATCTATGACTTTAAATTAGTTGTTGCCGATAGCAAAGGCAATAAACAAACGGTTTTCTCCTCACTTGAGGTATTGGTCGATAGCAAAAAGAAAGCAACAGCAAATGCTGGTTTAGCTCAGTCAGTAGAGGAAGGTAAAACACACCAAATACTTGCTAGCGCCGTTGCTGGAGAAGGTAGATCTATTAGCTCATATCATTGGCGTGGCAATGGTGCAAGTTATTTAAGTGATCCCAATGTATTACAACCCATTTTTACAGCACCTTCTTATAAAGGGGGCTTGCAAGATAAGTATGAACTAACATTGAGTGTGACGGATAATTCAGGCATTGTTAGTGAGCCTAGTAGTGTTATTTATACGGTAACGCCAGATGCGCTATTAGAACCAAGTGTTGAGATTGTAGCGGATACACAGGTAACAGAAGGGCAGAAGATAACATTAGAAGCAAAAGCAACCGCAAAAGGTCAGCGCAGTATCCCTGAGGGTAACTACCATTGGCTAGTACCTGAAGGTTGGGAAATTGTAGGTGATCGCAATCATAAACAATTAACAGTAAAAGTGCCTAAATATACAACAGCAGGTATTAAAGGAAGCTTTAAAGTTTCGGTGATTGATAGCGTAGGCGCCAAGAGTGCTCAAGCAGACCATAGTATTGAAATCATGGCAGATGAAGGTTTACAACCAAAGGTGAGTTTAGGTAGTGATCACACGGTGATTGAAGGGCAAAGCATTACTATTAATGCAGTTGCCCAAGCAGGTGATGGTCGATCAATCAGTAAATATCAGTTCTCTGGTTCAGCAGTAGCACATTTGAAAGGACAAGATCAAGAAAGAGTCTTTACAGCTCCGAGTTTTTTAGGTGGTGAGGATAAGTATCAATTGCAAGTGATTGCAATTGATAATACTGGAATTCAAAGTAAGCCTGCATCTATTAATATCATTGTAACGTCTGATAGCAGTAAAGATCCTATTGTAAGCAGTATTAGTGATAATAAGGACAGTGAGGTAGTTGAAGGTGATGAGATTACTTTAATAGCGCATGCCCAAGCTGGTAATGGTAGAAGTATTCCTGCCAATGCCTATCATTGGCTAATAAAAAATAAGGCATGGAAAATAGATGGGGCAAGTGATGAACGTGAGCTTCATTTGCAAGCCCCTGCTTATAAGGGGTCATCTGAAGATGAGCTTGAGATGAGTGTATTTGTCACCGATAACACACAGCAATCAAGTGCGACAGTTCATCACACTATTATTGTTATGCCTGATTCAAAACTGAAACCTGAAATTATTATGGTTAATCCTCTAAGAAAAGTAACAGAAGGTGAGCGGATTAATGTTGATAACATTATGGTACAAGCAAAAGGGCAGCGTCAAATTACCAGCTATAAATGGATAGCTAGTGGTGGTATTCAGTTAAACGGCTCAGACACCTTAAATCCCAGTTTTACAGCGCCAGCTTACCAATTAAACGGTAATGAATATCAGTTGGAGCTGACAGTGACTGACTCAACAGGGCAGATATCAACAAAAATACTTAACTATATTGTAGAAGCTAATAGCACTCTAAAGCCTACGGTAACGATCCAAGGCAGTACAGAAGTGACTGAGAGCCGAGAGATCACCTTAAGTGCTAATGCACAAGCCAAAGGTGGGCGTAATATCCCAGAGAGTAACTATCGATGGCAGATCCCTAAGGACTGGGTAATTGAGGGGAGTGAAGTAGCAAAAAACATTACCTTAAGGGCACCGGCATATAGTGGACTAGGTCAGGAAAGTGAGATTGCGTTAAAGGTTATTGATAGCTCAGGGATAAGTAGTGATCAAACAATATTAACGATATCTGTTAATCCTGATGACGAACTTAGACCAATGGCAAATGCGGGCGGTAATCAAACAATAGAAGAAGGTCGTTCTTATAATATATCAGGTTCAGCAAATCCCAAAGGTAGCCGATATATTAAATCCTACACATGGAGTGGTGATGGTGCACAGCATTTAATATCAGGGAAAGATACCGCGACTCCCGTATTTAAAGCTCCAGCATATAGGGGTAGGGCAGATAGCTATCATTTGTCTTTGGTTGTTACTGATAATACAGGCGTTAACAGTGCGGTTAGTACGGTGACTTATACGATACAAGCCAATAGCAGTTTAAAGCCGATGGTAACGATTGAAGGTGATACACAAGTTACAGAAAGTCGAGAGATCACCTTAAATGCTAATGCACAAGCCAAAGGTGGGCGCAATATTCCGGAGAATAGCTATCATTGGCTGGTTCCTAAGGGCTGGGTGATTAAGGGGGGTGGTACGGCAAAACACATTACCTTAAAAGCACCGGCGTATAGCGGACTGGGTCAAGAAGGTGAGGTTGCATTAACCGTTATTGATAATACAGGGGTAAGTAGTGATCAAACAACCTTGAGCATATCCGTTGATCCTGATGATGCACTTAAGCCAACGGCCAATGCAGGAGGTAACCAAATAATAGAGGAAGGTCAATCTCGCCAAGTATCAGGTTCAGGCAGTCCAAAAGGTGGTCGATATATTAAATCTTACACATGGAGTGGTGATGGTGCACAGCATTTAACATCAGGGAGAGAAACAGCGGCACCCGTATTTACAGCGCCTGAATATAAGGGTGTCTCAGATAGCTACAATTTATCATTGGTTGTTACCGATAATACAGGGGTTAAAAGCATTGCTAATACAGTGAAGTATACAATACAAGCCAATAGCAGTTTAAAGCCGACGGTCACAATCCAAGGAAATAAACAGGTTATAGAGAACCAAGAGATCACCTTAAATGCTAATGCACAAGCAAAGGGTGGGCGCAATATTCCAGAGAATAATTATCGTTGGCTAATCCCTAAGGGCTGGGCGTTTATAGGAGATCAACACGCAAAGCATATTACCTTAAAAGCACCGGCATATAGTGGATCAGGTCAACAAGGAGAGATCGGGTTAACAGTTATCGACAGCGCAGGGGTAAGTAGTGATCAAACAACCTTGAGCATATCCGTTAATCCTGATGATACACTTAAGCCAACGGTGGTATTAGGCGGAAACCATAGTGTTATTGAAGGAGAGAAAATAAATATTAACGCAATAGTCAATGCGGGTGTTGGACGAAATATTGAAGACTATCAGTGGTCTGGAACTGCTATGGCACATACAACAGGAGACAATACGCATAAACAGTTTACTGCACCGATGTTTAATCAAGGTGGTACAAATAGCTATGCGCTTAAATTAACCGTTACCGATAATGCCGGAGTGCAAACTGAGCAATCGATAATAATTAATGTGCTTGAAAATGTGCAATTACAAATAGCAGCAACAAAACCATTACCTGAAAATATTATGATTAATCAATCTTACACAGTACAGTTTCTCTTAATAAATCAAGGCAATCGAATTGCCAAAGGCTTAGGGAATATTGTTTTCTCTGATGGCTTGCAGCAAAGTAGTAGTACTTGCTCTCAAGACTTAGGCATCAGTAACTCGTGTGAGATTACTGCTGTATTTAAAACAGCGACTAAAGGTGCGTATACGCCTACGATAAAAGTAGTGTATACAAATAAGGCACAGATGATGGCAAGTGCTGTAAGTACTGTGGCTACTGAAGTTGAAGCTTTACATTGGGACTTTGCAAAAGAAGGTGACAGGCGTTTTTCCGGTGTTACTTTGGGCTATAAAGATAAGTTTATCAATGATAATGCACAATTACTTGCCTATGTAAATGTAGCTGATCTGCAAGCAACTACAAATACGTTGGTATCTGGTTTACCAAGTAAGTTGACCGATAAAGAAGCCACTGGTAATCCTGATCACACGGCTTTTAGCGCAGAGCTTAAAAATGCGCAAGGCAAAGTTGTCAGCTTTAATTTTAAAGGTTATAGAAGTCTTATCGATGGCAGTCGTTGGTTCCCATTAAATAGGGTAATTGATCAAATGTTAGATAAAAACCAAATGGTCTTTCAGTTGGTGAAAACAGCCGCTTATGATCAAGCACACGCGGGTCGCTATACAGGGCATGTATTAATGAGTGTCAAAGCTCCTGATTTGGGTTATCAGTTGACATATGATGTGGCTTTAACCGTCATAATATATAAAGCCCCAAGCATTACAATGCCAGATAATGGTAATATCACTGAGCAAACTAATAAAGCGTTAAGCGCTACGGTTCAGGGCGATACAAGTGCGCCAGATCAAACACTTAGCTATCATTGGCAGGCATCAGATCCTCATATCGTAATCAATAATGCGAATCAATTAAACACAAGCTTTGATGTGCCAGCTTACCATGCTAATGGTAACAATCAATATACATTCACTTTAACGGTGACAAATGCTTATGGTAAATCATCAACTGGGCAAGTGACGTATCAAGTAACGCCTAATGATGATTTTTTACCGACAGTTAATATCAGTGGTGAGAGTGCTATTGTAGAATCCCAAGAGTTTACCTTAAATGCTGGCGCACAAGCTAAAGGTGGGCGAAGTATAGGCAATTATACCTGGCATATTCCATCATCTTGGCAAATCATTAGTGGTGCCAATCAAGCACAAGTTACCATTAAAGCACCTCAATATAAATCAGCAGGGCAAACTACTAATATCTCTGTAGAGGTGACAGATAGTGAAGGCTTTAAAGCAAATGCACAGCATTCAATCGCAATTAAACCAGATCCCGCACTAGCGCCAAGTGTTACTTTAGGCACAGATCAGGAGATTCTTGAAGGTCAAAGCATACGCTTAAATGCGCAAGCAACCGCTGGAAAAGGCCGTAGTATCCCGAGTAATAATTATTATTGGAGTGCGAGCTGTGGTAATTGTTTAAGTGCGGGCAATGTCTATAATCCAATGTTTACTGCGCCTGATTATAATCTGAATAGTAACCAATACAATATACAAGTCTCAGTTGTAGATGATAGTGGTCAAAGTAGCAGTACAGCTTTTGTTAAATATAGCATTAAAGCAGACCCACAGCTGAGCCCAAGTGTGAAAATTATTGGGCATGAAGCAACAGTAATCGGTTCTGAATTAATACTTGAGGCACAAGGAGGCGCAAAAGGGAAGAGACAACTGGCAGCACAACCTTATCTATGGACAATTCCAAATAATTGGAAGTTGATTTCAGGCAGTGAAACTAGCGCAAAAATTGTATTACAAGCACCAAGTGTTGTAAGTAATAACATTATTAGTGTGCAAGTGAAGGATAGTTTAGATTTTAGCTCGAGTGCCACTCAAGAGATTGCTTCCGTGGCTGAGCCTAAGCTAGGCACAAGTATGGAAACTTTTTCAGATGGTAAATTTAATTTGGATACTCGGATTTTATTTTATTTTTCTAACTGGTATATCGAAACGTACGGTGTGAAATTTACTAATGATAGGGGGACAATAGATGATTTTCAAAATATCCCAATATCACAGGCGCAACAAGGTGTACTAACTTGGGTGGAGGGTGATAGGGAAATTAAATATAGTTACTACTATGGCGGAGGTGCCAGAGATGATTTGTATCATGATTTAAAAACAGTTGCACCATATTTTTGGAATTGGAACTCCACGCCGTTTGATTATCATTTAACGTTTAAGTTAAAAAACAAAAAATATCCGAGCCTTGTTATAACTAGGCGCTTTGATTATTCTGTTTCACGTTAGTAAGTGATATGTCTGATAAATGGTATATAAAACTAATGCGGCTACCTTAAGAAGTGGTTTGTGAATATAAGCTTTGCAAAAAGCAGACATCAACCATCCTTGGCAAACTGGATTGCCGCGCATCCATGCTCGCAATGACGCCCCTGACTTGTCATCCTGAGCCAGGATGGCGTAAGGATCCAATGCGAAGCGGCCATGGATGGTTATCAATCCTCCTAAAGGTAGTGCCATTAGTATATAAAACAAGATGACTACAACAAAAAAATAGCAATAGCTGCAATTGCTATAACAGATATGGCGCAGACACCACCAATAGTCCAAATTACTTTCATCTCAGGTTTTGTCATTTTTTGATTAAGGTCGCTACTTGATCTTAATATACTCCATGCATAATAGTGCATTACACTTTTCTCCTTATTTATTATTTTCCAATTTATAAATGCAACATACTTATTTGTAGCTACATTTGCTGTCCAAATACACAAATAGTTTGTGATTGGGTTATGCGGTGATAAGATAATCAAAAACCGATAAATGGTTAACAGGGAAAAACCCCTAAGATATAGCTATATGTGATTTCATAACGATTGAGTACTTTTACTAGTTATTTAAAATTTTTTAAGTGATTAGAATTTTATTAAACCAATGATGGGTTGAAAATAAAAAAGGATAAAAGGAAACAATGATGAAAAAATCTATCTTAATATTCAGTTTATTATGTAGCGGTTTGTCATATGCGGAATATCATATTGAATTTATTAATAATACAAATAGGGCAGTAAAAGCGCAGTCCTCTTTCAATGCCGGTGCATCATCACAAGCAATTTCTACCAGTGCATACAAGGGATATGATAATGATATTTCACCTTATGGCTATGCACCTTTATTTGATATTAACTATAACGAAGGGATTAAAAATGGTCAGACATATTGTTTTGTCAGTACATTAACGGATCTAAGTCATCAAAAAGCATTTAATCATATTGATTTTAATCTATGTGTTAGAGGGGACTGGGTGGGCTCTAGTGTTATGTCTTCTGATAGTGAAGTGCACACTGATGATGGGCGTAGCAAAATAACACTTTTTGATCATAAACCAACACCAGGAAGCTTTCCTTATAATACTCAGCTTATTAGCAAAAAAGAGATATTTACACATGATGGGCAAGCTTTTAATCTATATGTAGGCATTGTACATCACGGTGCTAGTGTGCAAAGTACCGATGATATTTTCTTTGTGCTTGATGCGCCACAGCAGTCATTGGCATCTGAAGTTAATGAAGAAGCTAATGTATTAAACATTTTAACCTATAATGTGCAGTTAAACCCTTTTTACTTTGCCGTAGGGAATACGCGTATGAATATGGCCAGTGAAAGGGCAATGATTATCCCGAATAAAATTCAGCATTATGATGTTGTTGTTGCTGAGGAGTTATTTGACAAATCACATCGTGAGCACTTTATTGCCGGAATGAGCAAATCCTACCCTTACCATTATGGTCCAGTATACCCCAGTGAGGTTGATCCAAGGTTAACCAGTGGTGTGGTTATATTTAGCCGTTGGCCAATTGTGCAAAACGATGCACTGATCTATAGTGATTGTACTGGCTCAGATTGTGGTGCTCACAAGGCGATTCAGTGGGTTAAAATCAATAAAAAAGGCAAGCTTTACAATATCTTTGGCACGCATACTCAAGCATGGAATGATGAAAAGGCGATAGCAGCACGAGATCGACAGTTTCAACAAATATATGGCTTTATTCAAAGTAGAAATATTCCAAATACTGAGCCAGTATTATTGATGGGAGATCTAAATATAAATTGGTGGGAAAAAGATAAAGTGCAGTATAACCGCAATATCATGCCGCATGTATTGCAAGCAGCGCATTGGATTAACCAAACACTAGTACCTTACTCATCTGACTTCACTAAGAATAAGATGAATACCGATGACTCACGCGAAATGTTGGATTATATTTTAGCAATCAAGGATTACGAGCAGCCAATAACGCAAACCTCACAAATTTTGGTGTTAAGAGCACCAGATGAGAATGCGATGTATGATGGTGGGCTTAAAGTGCCGTATGCACCTTATGGGATGCTTGATTTATCGGATCATTTTGCATTAGAAAGCCAGCTTATTTATTAATGATTTTATAATTTTCTAAATATCAGACTAATAGCTGAAGTTATGCACTTTGTTTACGAGGCGGGGTGTTGAAATGGCAAAAGTTCGTAAGTCCAATAATAGAAGTAATTTCTCAGAATTTCTCAGGAGAGAGCAATAGGGGTAATAGTAAATAAGATATCGTTATAAAAGGAGAATGGAAATGATAAGGAATATGACATTAATTGCATTAGCAATGATCTCAGGTGTAAGTATTAGCAATGCGACTGAACTTATTAAACAATATCAAACGATCCGTCATCATATAGAGGGTGATCAAACGAATATCATGCAGTCCAAATCACTTGTAGGCAGCCCACTGGCGGTGATTGACTATGCTGAGCTTGGTGTTGGTGTCATGCCGCTAGATAATGCATTAGCGGCGGTTAATTGTATCGAGTTACCCAAAGATGATGAGGTTTCTTTTGGTGTTTCTGAAGGGAGTCTGAGCTTGAAATTTATAAAAGAAGAACAAGAGCTTGCTCAGGAGCTTAATATCAACTCAACAATTAAAGGTAATTACGGATTACTATCGGGTAGTTTGCAGGCCTCCTATCTGAGTTCACAGCAAAATAAAAGTAACGCATTAAGGCTTACTTTTTTATCAAAAACCTATCGCAAAGTGCGTTTAAATTCACGTGTGAAACTCAATCAAGATGGTCAGATGTATCGCCAGACACCACAGCTATTTGCAAAGCGTTGTGGTAGTAGCATTGTCGTTGGGCAGTCATTAGGTTCATATTTGTTAGCGTCAATCAATATCGATATGGAATCTTCTGTTGCTATGAGTGAGTTTAAATCGCAACTTAATATCAGCTATGCCACCTTTGTTGATGCATTGATGAGTGTTAAAGCAGCATCAAAAAATCTTGGTCTTAAGACGAGCATTAGCATTACGATTAAGCAAGTTGGCGGCAATCCATCATCAATTAATTCGATTCTAAATAAAGCGGGCGTTAAAGACGGATTTTTATATTGTAATGCCGATAACATGGATAAGTGTATTGGGGTTGCCAATGCGATTATGGAGTATATTGCTGATGATAAAACAACCACGGGTTATTCGTATCAGTTACAGCAAATTGACAAAGCAAAAACGTATTCACAGTTAAAATCAGCTGGTGCAGTTAATATCGGGTTACCTTCAGAGATTGACAGTAGTAGTATTGTTGAGGATGCCAAAGCACCAGAGTATTTTGATGAGAAGTCAAAAAAGCTCTTTGATTTATACAATGCGCAGGCAAGCATTTATTCGGCAGCACAAAGTTTATCAAGTCTCACAGAGGATGGTAGTGATTTGCGTCGCATATTGACCCATTTTAAAGAAACTGCCAAAAGTAATATGACCACCATTGAGCACAATTTAAACCAATGTATGGGTGAATCAGGTTTTGATCATTGTAATGCAGATGTGAAGCTTGCCACATATGATAAGTCCTCCCTTAGTGCGCTAGAGCTATTTAAGCATGTCGGTGTGTTAAAAAATAACTTCAAACAATATGCGCTTTATCCATGGACATCATTACTACCAAGTAATCAAAGCTGGATTGTGGCCGTGAAAAATTCTGTTGATCAAGCCGATGCAAGTGCTCAAAAACGAGTGTTATTATCCGGGGATTTTGGTACACAGAGTAATTATATTTATCAAGGGATCGCACCTGTTGCTAAGCTTGGCAAACGTTATGATAACCAAGATTTCTATGCGCAGAATGCAGATGAATTTAATTTCAATGGTCATTATTACTATTTAACCTTTGATCAGTTATCACAAGATGGTTTGCAATTTGAGGCGACAAGTTTGGGTATCAATGGTCTTCCAACAAAGAGTGCCACGGTTTATTTATGGGATCCTTACAATACTTATGGCTATGGAGGACTGCTATCATTTAATTATCACTACATCAAAAACAATAGTGATTATCAGGATATTATCGAGCATATCGTCAGTTAAGGACTGCAAAATGAAGATGAAATATATATATAGTTTAGGCTGTTTGTTACCTGTGGCAGCCTTGGCGAATGTTGGAATTGATGTCATGGTTAAAAACAATTGTGTTAATCCGATTGAGGTGACAGCGAAAGAAACACACTTAAAAAAAGTTATTGCGCAAGATAGCGAGGTGTCATTAGGGCAACTTGCAACAGCAAGTTATGATTCACCACCGTTAAATGAAGAAATTATAGTTAAAGAATCGGGGGATTCGATTGTCAATATCATCGGCAAAATCCGCTTGACATTAACGCCAGGGCTGTGGACTAATGCCATGTATGTTGCACCTTTACAAGGTGCGCTGACGATGTCTGTTTATGATTGGTGGACAGAAAATCTCAATGAGACATCAACTTGGTGGAACCGTCCAAGTGGCACGCCAAAAGTACGCATCAATGTTTGTTAAAGTCTAGGAAGGAGTCATATATGTTTCGTACAAATAAAAAATCATTATCAGCCGTTATGGCATTATCTTTAATGGGATGTGCAGCACTAAGTAATGCGGATGCAAGATCCGAATTGATCTTAGAGAATAATTGCCCTTATCCAGTGACTTTTAAAATAGATGGCGATAATGCCGGATCAAGTTTCAGTACAGAAGTTTCGCCCAATCAATACCACTTAGCCGGTAGATATACTAATAGCAATACATTGAGCCATACGACTTCAGATATTCATATATCTTTTGCGCCTTCTACATATGCCAAGGCACGATCAGGCAGCGTCCAGTACTTGTTAAATAATGGTTGGACAAGTAATAATGCAACCTTTAAGAAGCTCAATGGTGAGATTGAGGTTGAGCATGGTAATCTTGCTCAGGATTATCAAAAATCATGGCATAGTTACACCTTGTCAGGTAACTATAATATTCCAAGCTTTACCGTGTCTGCTTGCTCAAGCTCATTAAGCATCAAGGGAAGTGCGCTTGAACATGTCAATCGTGTCTTAATTTTTGGCGATAGTTTAAGTGATCAAGGCAATATTTATAAGTTTTCAGGCGGATTAATTCCAAAATCCATCCCATACTATACTGGCATGTTTTCTAATGGCAATGTATGGGCAGTGCAGCTTAAAAATATGCTTAAGCCTTATGGCGTTGAAGTGAGTAACTACTCAGTTGGTGGTGCCACGGTTGTATTGTCACCAAGCTGGGCAAGCCAAGGCTTACCTTATAATCTAGCGGCAGAAGTTAAAATGTATCAGTTAGATAAGCGAAGCTGGCCACAAGGTGAGAATAAACTGGCAATCTTCTTTATTGGTGCCAATGACTATCTCACAGCTGATAAATCGATGAGCAAAGAAGCAATGGATCATGCGGTGAGTCAGGTTGTTGGTAAGATTATTTCCTCAATTGGTGAAGTTGGTGCAGATAATGCGTTAATTATTGGGCTGCCAAATCTAGCTTTAACCATTGAATCAAAAGAGCTAGGCAATGAATCTGTGTTAAGTTATATGAGCAATCTACACAACAACTTGTTAAAGCAGTTTGCAGCCTCTCAGAGCAATGTTAAATTTATTGGTATTGATGAGATGTTTGAATCAATGTTAAAAGACCCAGAGCAGTTCAATCAAACCTATCACACGCGGCTAGATCCTAAGGTCATAGGGCAATCTTGTTGGCAAGGTGGATATTTTTCAACACATTTAAATGCCGAATCTGAGGATCCAAATGCTTTTTATCGAATGTTGTTAATGAAGAATGCAACAGGTGAAAATAATCTAGAGTACGTTAATAAAGTACCGTTATCTGCTGATATCAAAGCAACGATTATGGCTTCAACCAGTGGACAAATGTGTAATGACCCATGGCGCTATGTCTTCTGGGATCATGTTCACCCAACGTATCAGGTACAAAAAGCACTGTATCAGTATGTAATGCACCAGATTGGGGTTAAATGATTTTTTAAAGCAATAAAGTTATGCACATATTATTTTAGGTGTTTTTTAGATTCTTGGATCAAGTCCGAGAATAACCGCGAGTTGTCCTATTCGGGCTTGAGCTGAATATCCATTATTACCAAAGAGAGGGAATATGATCTATATAAAGTTAAAAGCTTTCCGATCAGCTGAGAAGGTTAAGCAAGCATTTTTAAATGGGCTTAATTTTTATATCGATTTATATAAGATACAATCCAATAAATCGAGACTGAATGAATTTTTATCTGGAGCTACACAATTTGGCTATAGCTTGCATCATATATCACAAAGCAGTGTTGCACGGGCATTAAATTGGCAGAAAAAGATGACCATGCCTATGTCAGATCAAGCTTCGTATGTCAAAGAAGTATTAAAACAATTTTTGGAGATTGAAACAAAGCGTTCCAGTAGCACGGTAAGCTCAATGATTACTATGGTTTGTCATAGCCTCTTATCAGAGGCGTCGCATGTGATCATCACGCCACAAAATCATGATGCTCAGGCATTTAATCTGACACAGTACTTGAAGTGTATTGCTTTGGTTAAAACAAGTCATAAAGTTGATTTATCAACCTTAATCAAAGTGATGATGACTTTGTTAAATGGGGCAAATAGTAATACTTTCCAAGCGGTTAAAACCTCTCAAATAACAGCATATGCAGATCTGAATGATCAACAGAAAATGCAGTATATGTGTTACTGTGCACTGAGCAAATGCGCTGCAGAGGATCTTCAAAAGTTTTTTAATGAAGACGAGTTGACATTATTTAAAAAGATCCATTTTGATACAGCATCAAGTTATATCGATGATTTAGCTCCACCAAACTCAAGCTCCAGCGCATCGCTTAAGACTCAGAATTTTGTTGGTGTTTGTGCTAGTTTGACATGGGCAATTGATGAATATATAACGAAGTTTGCTAATAATACGGGGATAAAAGCGCCAAGCAGTCGCTCAGTAGCGGATATTGGTGCTTTATCAGCTTATGCTGAGCATGATCTAAAAAACGCCCCTGAAACCGAGGGTATTCTAAAAGGTGGGGCAATTGGTAATAATCCTGTGCCATACGTAATTAGTGGACTTAAAGCAATATCAAACAATATTCCCGTTATTAATCAGGCAAGTAAAGTATTGGGTAAATTAATTGATATGGCATTTAAGTCAGAAGGTTATGGTTGGATACATCGCCATGGGATCAGTGGGCAAATTCGTGCCTATTTACTTCGTTTTTATACATACAACAGTTTGATGTTAGTGGCGCAAGAGTATGAGTATTACATGCATGGATCAGGTAGTGATCCTATTAATGCTCAAGATAGAATGATGAATATTTTTTACTATGTTGAGAGCTTTAAAAATGCCTATCAGGTTTTTTATCCATACTTGCCTAATGCTAAGCAAGAAGGTTCATTAGCCTTTTATTTAGCGATGTATTGCGATCCAAGTAACAATAATTTTGGCAAACCAAATCAGCAGAAGGTTGAGCAATGGAGCCAAAGCAAGCTTAATTGGCATCATGCTAAAAATGCACACCAAAAAATTAGTGATCACTTTGGTTTTGATGTGATGGATTTGTTTTAATGAGCATGTTTTAAATAAGTCGGAATCGCGCTTTATTAAGCGTGAATTGTTGATAAAATTTTAAAACAGGGTTTATATCATTATTAGTTTTCTTCATTTGGCTATAAATTAATTGAGCTTGTTCATAAGATGGCTCCTCACCAAAATCCATGTTTACACTATTTAATCTTGCTGCAGTATTAATCCATTGGATGTTATTGGCAATGTCATTACCTACATTTGGTTCCCTAAAAATACAATATTCAAGTAAGCAAGATGGCAAGTTTTGGCTCGAGATAAATGCATTAAACTGTTGGGGGTCGGGAATGACAAGTGTATCTTTTTTCTTGACGCGTATCAGCACAATATCATTACCTTGAAGATGGTTTGTTGCATAGGTAAAAAAATTATCTTTTAATCCGCATAGATCAAAAAAATATATATGCGAGGAACACATATAAACCTCTGCATTCCAGTTTAATTTAGCTAAGACCATACAAGCTGAAGTAAACATTGAAGTAGGGTTATCAAATATTAAGGCTTGTAATATACTTTTGCGCTGTTTATTTGCTTGAATCATTTCATACAAAGCCATGATGCTGATGCTGGCATATTTAATTTTATTTTTTTCAATTATGGAAAGGGTGTCGAATGCTAATTGAAAGTGCTCAAATGAATCAGTAGGAAGCTGGCAAAAAATAGTTAAATTAATTGGTTTTTTTCTGTATTGTTTGGTAAGTGTCTGTTTATTGACAATGATTTGGTTAATATCATTTTTAAACGCACATTCAAGGTCTGCTACAAAGTCTGAGCAATAGAGTCCATTTTTTGCTAAATTTTGCAGATTTAAGTCGTGGGTTTGATAGCTTTTAACCATCCTATCAAATATAGGGGTGTTAATAAATTCAGATACTTTATGACTTAGCTCGTTTGTTGGGATATCTGCATCCATAAGCATTTGACTGCATTCTTTCAATAATCGATTATAGCTTTCTTGAATTCGCCTAGTTTTACCTTCAGCCAACGCACCATTTTCATTTTCATGAAGTTTGAAAGTGCGATTGTATGACGTAGTAAGTCCAGAATGTTCTATAAATTCTCTAAATGTAGATAAGCGAGTAATATGATAGTAGTATGCATCACGAGTCTTTTTATCTTCTGTGCAGTGTAGCCATTCCGGTGGAATCTTTTTATAATTAAATGGCATAAATAACCTCTCAAAAAATTTAAATAAGCTGCTGGTTTTATAGTGGCATGACAACAGTCAGAATCAACATCTTAATTCTTTTTTGGTTTTATAATAGCTAGTGATTTTCCTAATGTTTTTAGGTTGTAGATTGGTGTTGATACACTACATTTGATTGGTATTTTTACTAGCTGATCGGGTTTTTAAAGATTGGTATGCTAAGTGACATATTTTATAACATATTGGTAGCAAAAAGATGAACCAGATAAGCATTACTTTTTAGTAGATAAAAAAACTTTTAACAATTCAAATATGAGATTCGGATTAAGTATAGAAGTTGATATTAATGATATTCTTCACATATATATCAGCCTTGTTAAAAATTATATTGGTAAGTTATACGATTTTACTTTCAGTTTAGGTCTTATCAGTTTATAGAAAAGGAATAAATAGCATGAATAGGTATGTAAATATAGGATATAAATGGGTTATAACTGGAAGCGCAGAACATGAAGCCTATATACTAAAGAGCAAGCGGGCGGGAAATTTTAATCCTGTATACATAACCTCAGGAAATGTGATTAAAGTGTCAGATTCAAGTAGTATTATTACTAATGCGAATAACGCAATGATAAACCTATCAAATTCAGAGTTGAAAAAAAGTTTGAGTAAAATGCCTGCACAGTACCAAGCGCAATTAGGTCAATCAGAGGAGGAATTAAATATCATTGGGGAGGATGTTTCACTTGTTATTGATTTAGGGAACACTTCTAGTTTTGATGCGTGTCAACATAATATACAGTTAGAAATTTTGCCCAAGTTGAAAATAGAATTGTTAGCATTGCAGTATGAGACTGATAGGTCGAGAAACCTCGTGAATAGAAGTGAGCACAGTGCTAAGTTGAATCAACTAAGTCATAAAGCATTTAAATTGATGAAAGAAAATTTTAACTCTACCTGCCTTGATCAAAGTATTTACAATATTTTGAAGGAAACTCAGATTTGCGCTTTACATTATATTGAGGCAAAAACTCAAACCATAATGGTGTCAAGAAAAAAAGATAGAGTTGCTCGTAAACTAAGACTATGCTCTGAGCTGGTGGTTTCTATTGATCAGTTGCTTTTTGGACGAAAGGGATATAGTGTTGATTTTCTTTCATTAATTGATAGTGCGCCTAAAGTATATTCACTTTTAAAAATTCACTATAAGGAAAAAGCAGAGCAAATATTAGCTGGATGTATGGAGCTTTGGAGTGCATCACCTATATCAACGCCTCAATCAGTTTTAAGTGGCGCTATTCCAATAGAGATATTAGCAAATCTTCCTGATGAGCTAAAGCCTGCAGCACTAAATGATGCTTTTTATACTCAAACTATAGATCCAGCTATTAATGGAACAAATACCGTATTATCTGTTGTTGGGGATATTGCTAATTTTATATATTTAGGCAGAAAGTTGTATAGCGAGGGTGGGATGACTATTAATGATATCAGCATGCTAACAGCAACAATTTTAACAACTGCAAAGAATAGTATAAATATTGTTAAACTATTTGTAGACTTAAAAATTATGGAGAGCATGAATAGTGTTGCTGGTTATTCATCTGCAATCTGTTCACTTCCTCTTTCTATGGGCTATACATATGTAGGAACAAAAAACTCATATAGGATGTTCTCAAGATGGGAAACATTTAAGAGACTAAGAAGTGATCATAATCTAAGCTGTTATAGAGACCTTAAAGAAATTAATTTAAAAAAGGGTGTACGGGCGCTAATACTAGCCTTAGGAGGTGCGATTGGTATCGTCTCAGGTGTGACGAGCATTATTTGTCTTAGTGGAATTTCAGCTGGAATTCTTCCTTTAATTTTAGGTGCTTTAGCAACATTACTTGGGTTAAGTTTATTGCTTTGGAGGTTTGGTTCGTACATTTATAAAAAATGGACGGGCACCAGGAGTATCAAAAGAAGGGAATTAGCTAATCAGTTAATGACTCATCTAATAATGCTTCATGAAGAAAGTAAACTTAGTGAGATAGATCAAGTAATTAGCGCAATAGCAGACAATCCAACAATAAAAGATAATATTTATCAGGGTATATTTAGCTCAGAGAATGAAACTAGCCGTAACATAGCTATTGGTGCTTTAACTGATAAACTTAAAACATGGTGTTAATAGTTGTTAATTAGCTCACATTCCTCTCAATAAAGTACCCATGAAACTTGCCGATTAAAAAGGCAAGTTTTGTTAATTTATAACAGCCAAATTTTTGTTTGATATTGGCAATATGCCACTCAACGGTTTTGCGTGATATCCCTAAGATAGTGGCGATTTCACTGCTGGATTTCCCCTCGACAAGCCAATTAATACATTCCATTTCACGCGTTGATAAGTCGATATTAGCGTCAGTGGCTCCTCTGGTTTGTGCATATTTTACAAAAAGACTTTGGTGAATATCGCGCAGATTCATCGAAAACCCATAAAGTTGATTATTTTTATGATGCGTTGCACAAAGCATGGTGTTGTGAATGAGTTGATTATTGTCGTTACGATATGCTTGCTGCTCAACAAAATAGTAGGGCTCATTTTCATTTTTAGTAAAGCAAAATGCATCATGCTCAAGAAATTTATGCGCTGATTCACACCACGGTAAATCGACATCTTTACGCCCAACAATGTTTGTTGCTCTGGCAGCTTGTGTATGGTGTTCATTAGCATACAAATAGCTACCAGATTGATCCTTAATAAGTACTGAAGCTGGTAGGTGCGCAATCAGTTGTTTTATCGTTTGTTTGTCACCATGATTACGCTTTTCACGTTTTACGACTTTAATACTAATATAACGTTCGCTGATACCTTGATGATGTTGATACCATCTTAATGTGAGTGTTTCATCCGTCGTATTATGATAACTTGTAAGCTCATTGTGGGAATGTGTTAGTAGCTTTTCAATGTTATCAGCAGCATGACGTAAGTTGATGGGTAAATCTAACAGCATCTTGGCGTAGTCATTATAAAAAGTAATATTTAAGTTTGGTGTGCTAATAATTAGTGGGATATGCATATTGTCACAGAACGAAATAATAGTCTGTCGGGTGTCCATAAATTAAGTGTGTAGGTGATATTTTTGGCGGATTATAGGGCTAAAAAAACACGCTGTAAAATTTTCATAAAAACACCTAAAAAGCTTGATAAAATAAGCGTTCAACAGCAGTCAACCATATGATTGTAAAAATTATAATCGCGGTAAATATTCTAAAGTTTTATCACTTTTATTACTTCATAAAGTGGGCGTGATATTTGCCAATCATAAATGCTAACTTACTGGTCTTATAACAATTTAGTTTGCGCTTGGCATTATCTAAATGAAATTCGACGGTTTTATGGGATATATTTAATTGATTGGCAATGGTCGATGCAGTATGACCTTTAACCATGAAGTTAACACAACGAATTTCTGATTCGGTTAGGTTGATGTCAATGTCAGGGGCGTCTGCTTGGGCAACCTCAGATGTCAGTAATGCCTCATGTGCTTTGGACATATTAAGGGCAGCACCATAAATATAGTCTTGGCCATCGATAGTAGTATAAAATTTCATGGTGAGCACAAGCGCATTATGCACGTGTTCATATACAAAGAGACTGGATTTGTTTTGCAAAAGTTTTAAATCATTCTGTGCTATTTTATTGCCATCCTCATCACCAAAAGCATCATAATGTGAGCGCCCAATAAGAGAGTCAAAGCCTGCGAGTCGGTTATGATAAGTATTGCTGTAAACATAAACACCTTGCGCTGTTTTCATAAAAGTTGATATTGGTAGTGTCTCAAATAAGCTGGTAAGTTTCATGTGGGTATTTTTCAGATATTTAGTAACGATACGAATACTAAAGCAATAATACTCTTGATCACTACTAAGCAAATCCCAGCGCAATTTGAAATCATACGTTTTGTTGGCAATCATACTATAGAAAGTCTCACCTTTAGTGAGTAATTCGATATGCGTGGCGTTTAGGTTTAATTCTCGTTGTAGGGAGTCATCAAAAATATTCGGAATATATAGGTTATAATATGCCACAGAAAAATCGTGTCGACAGACGATAAGCGGAATTTGCATATTTTGACAAAAATCGATATAACACTGCGTGGTAGTTGTTTTATTGATCATGGCGTTACATAAGATATCAATGTTTAACAAAGTTGGTATGATATTTCCCAAGCAAAAAAGCAAGGCTTGATGCTTTTTTGCAGTGTAGTTTTTTTCTAAGCTTTGCAAGATACCATTCAACTGTTTTTTGTGAACGATTTGTCAGTTGGGCGATCTCCCAAGCACTTTTGCCTTGAGACATCCAGTAAGCGCATTCAAACTCATGTGGCGAGAGTGATGTATCATTGACATCAATCGGAATTTGCTCCATTTGCTGTAAAAGTTTGGCATGAATAAAGCTAAGATTGATTGATGAGCCGTAAAGATCTAAGCCATCACTTGTTTTGATTGATAAGAACGTTGTTTGTTTGCTGTCAATGGTAACGGTTTCAAAAAAGTAATTCGGTGCAATATCGCCAATAACCTTGTAATCATTTTGGGTAAGGTGCTCGGCATGATTATGCCAGATGAGGTCATGATCGGTTTTATTGTTGATACTTTTTACATTTGCAAGATGGCACACATATTCATTGCCGTACATATAAATGCCTTTTGCATCTTTGACGTAATTGGCAATAGGGATTTGCTTGGCAAAATGTTTTAAAATTTGTTGATAAGATTTAGGTAGCTTCATAAGCTCAGCAATATTAATACCTATCCAATAATGATGTTTACATTGATAAATGACATTTAAGCGCAACGTGACTACTTGGTTATTTGCTTCATGTGTTATGTACTGGGTGCCTAAGCGCGATAGACTCTCAAATGAAACTAAGCTGTGAAATTCATTTAATGGCAAATTAATTAGATCAAAATTTGCTGTGGTCTTAATGGGGTCCCCTAAATCGTTATAGCAAATAGCGACGATATTTAGTTTATAACAAAAATCTTCAATATGATCTTCTATACTTATGCCCGAATTGCTAGATACCCCATGAACTGTAGCAACACTCATAAAAAGCTCCTTATTTTGTGATTAAAGCAAACTCATTTTGCTGTTTATTTATGGTATGTTGGCATGAGGTTTTGATCCACTGGGAAAAATACTGGGAAACCAATTAGCTTGTTTTGCATGAAATATCTTCAGCCTGTTGTCTTCTTAATCATTAAAATTGCAAAATACAAAAATTCTGACATAGGAAGCGTCAATGTCTGCTATACAAAGGGTTTAACTTTGATTATCCTAACAACTAGTGTCTTTGGAGAAAAATTACAAACAGGGAGAATGCAATGCAAATATTATCCACAAATGTCTATATTGGACCAAACATCTATGCCAGCTTTCCGGTCATAAGACATGTTATTGACTTGGGTATTTTAGAAGAGTGGCCATCGGCAAAGCTCGGTGCTGACTTTATTGATGCCTTGGTTGAGGCGCTTCCGGGGCTGAAAGAGCATGGTTGCTCCTATCGTGAGCCAGGTGGTTTTATACGACGCATGCGTGAAGATGAAGGTACATGGATGGGGCATATTTGGGAGCATGTAGCAATTGAGCTTCAGGATGTTGCAGGTAGCAATGTAAGCTTTGGCAAAACGCGCAGCACTGGTGAGCCAAGACAATACAATATGGTGTTTGAGTATAAGCAAAAAGATGTTGGTTTGCAGGCGAGCTTCTTAGCACGTGATTTACTGATTTCTCTTTTACCTCAAGAGCTACAGCAAGCGCTTAATGTTGATCTTAAAGATTTTGATTTTGAAGAAGAGAAAATTCGCTTTATTAAGTTTGCCCAAAGCAAAGAGTTTGGTCCAAGTACTGGGTCATTAGTGGAAGCCGCAACAAAGCGCGATATCCCGTATATTCGATTAAATGACCAGTCTTTAGTGCAATTCGGTCATGGTAAGTATCAAAATCGTATCCAAGCGACAATTACCGGTGAGACTAAGCATATTGCCGTTGAGATATCTTGTGATAAAGAGCAAACCAATACGATTTTAAATGGTTTAGGCTTGCCTGTGCCTAAGCAACGCAGTGTGCGCTATGAAAGTGATGCGTTATCCGTTGCCCGTCACTTAGGTTACCCATTAGTCGTTAAACCGTTAAATGGTAATCATGGTCGTGGCATAAGCATTAATATTCAAGATGATGAAACTTTAAAACAAGCATTTGCAGTAGCAAAAGAGCATGGTCGTTGGGTTATTTTAGAGCAGTATGTCGAAGGTTTTGATCATCGCATGTTGGTTGTTAATGGTAAATTAGTCGCGGTAGCAAAGCGCGTTCCTGGGCATGTGGTTGGTGATGGTGAGCATACGATTGCGGAACTAATTGACATTGTCAATGAAGACCCAAGGCGCGGTGTTGGGCACGAGAAGGTATTAACGCGTCTTGAGCTTGACCACCAAGCATTGACGCTATTAGAAAAAGCCGGACTAACCTCAGAGAGTGTTTTGCCTATGGGTGAAATTTGCTATTTACGCAAAACAGCGAATCTCTCAACTGGAGGTACTGCGATTGATTTAACCGATGTAGTGCATCCGGATAATCGTGAGATGGCAGAGCGTGCGGTCACCGCCATTGGTTTGGATGTTGGCGGGGTTGATTTCTTATCCCCTGATATTACCCAATCTTATCAAGAAGTCGGAGGTGGGATTTGTGAGGTTAATGCAGCTCCTGGCTTTAGAATGCATGTATCACCAAGTGAAGGCTATCCACGCGATGTTGCAGGTGCGGTGATGGATATGTTATTTCCTGATACAGAGCGCGCGCGTATTCCAATTGCAGCCATTACGGGCACCAATGGCAAAACAACAACAACGCGTATGGTTGCCCATATGTGGAAGATCGCTGGTAAATGCGTGGGCTTTACCACAACTGATGGTGTTTATGTCAACGGTAAATTAAGTGTTGCCGGTGACATGACAGGGCCTAAGTCCGCACAAATGGTGCTGCGTGACCCTAATGTTGATGTGGCTGTATTTGAAACGGCACGTGGTGGTCTGCTTAGAAGTGGTCTTGGCTATGATTATTGTAATGTCGGTGCTTGTATTAATATCGCTGAGGATCATATGGGACTTAAGGGTATTAATACCTTAGAGGAATTAGCGGAAGTGAAGCGTATTGTGACTGATGCAGCACGCGATGTCGCTGTATTAAACGCCGATGACCCGCATTGTTTAAGATTATCCGCTTATACACAAGCTGAGCATATTATGTATGTGACAATGAATCCAGAGCATGCTTTGGTCAAAGAGCATATTCGCGCAGGCGGTAAGGCCGTTGTCATTGAGAAAGGTGTTAATGGCGACATGATCACCATCTTTGATAATCATATTCACATGCCGGTATTATGGACACATTTGATTCCTGCAACAATGGAAGGGCGAGCTGTTCACAATGTACAAAATGCCATGTTTGCTGTGGCGATTGCTTATAGTATGAATATGAGCTTAGATGATATTAAAAATGGACTTAGAACCTTTACAACCTCATTTTATCAAGCGCCAGGGCGTATGAACTGGTTTGATGAGCATCCATTTAAGGTATTAATGGACTATGGTCATAATCCAGCGGCTGTTTTAGCAATGGGTAAGCTAGTTGAGCAGATTGATGCTAAGGGCATTAAAACTTGCGTGATTGCAGCTCCCGGGGATAGACGTGATCAGGATATTGCCAATATTGCCAAAGCGGCAGCTCCTTATTTTGATCGGTTTATCTGTAAGCAAGATGATGGTCTAAGAGGGCGTAAGTCTGGTGAGGTTCCACATAAATTAAAAGAAGCATTGCTAGAGGCTGGAATTCCTGAGAATAACATTCAGATTATTGAAAGCGAGCAAGAAGCAGTTGATTATGCATTGCAACATGCCAACGCTGGTGATCTATTGGTGGTATTTGCAGATAATATCAAACGCACCTGGAAGCAAATTATTCATTTCAATAAAGAAGGTGAAGCTTCGGAAAATACCGTCACAACAAAGACTAATACAACCATTGAATTAAGCAAAAATCATGGTTTGGCACAAGAGATTGTACAGATGATGCAAGGTGGCATTATTGCCGATGAGCGTGGTGTGCGCCTTGTTGCTGTTGTTGAAGAAGATGCCGATTAAGTAGGTGTAAAGATGCATAAAATTCCTGAAGGCTATTCAAGGCGTTTAGTTGGACCTAATTTGTTTTTTAATGAAACCGGTGTTGTGCTTGATATCCCGCTTAAGACCAATCAAGAAAAGTTTATTAAGTTATGGCAAAAAAATTGTGAACGACTGTTACCTTTACTTGGTTTTTCTGAGTATAAGCTAGCGCATAAGGCGTATAGCGAGGGTTTGCGTTTAGCGTTTACCGCACCTTGTGATATCTTGCTTGCCAGTTGTGATGTTATTGATTACACATGGCAAGCGGCATGTTATGAATTTTTAAATAATGATGTTTTGGCATTGGATGAATCGCAAAAGGCAAGCTTACTTCAAGCAATTCAAGAAGAGCAAAATCTTGCCTATCGTATACTGCATGCTAATGCCAAATCACATGGTTTAAATATCTTTAGAGAAAAAGATCACGCTTATGTTGGCTCTGGTGTTGGGCGCTATAAGTTATCATTATTAACCGATGATTATTTATCACTGCCATGGCAGGATATTTATGATATTCCACAGGTCATTGTTACCGGAACCAATGGCAAAACGACAACAGTGCGCTTGACGAATTTCATCTGTCAACATGCTGGTAAAGTAAGTGGTTATGCTTCAACGGATTGGGTAGCTATTAATGGTGAGATTATTGATCGCGGCGATTATTCAGGACCTACGGGACACCAATTTGTGCTGACTAATCCAGAAGTTGAAGTAGCTGTTTTGGAATCAGCGCGTGGTGGCTTGTTAAAGCGTGGTTTGATTGAGACAGAAGTTTCAGCGGCAACGGTGACCAATGTCTCTTATGATCATATGGGTGAGGATGGTGTTGAGACCTTAAACGATTTATTCGATGCTAAATGTATTGTTTATCGTGCGTTAGCCAAAGAAAACAGTTTTGCGGTGATTAACATGGATGATGCGCTTTTGCGTGAGCTTGCTAGCCAACTAGCACATCCTAAAATTTTAATAAGCCAAACAAAAATTTCACCTCTGGTGTTAAACCAATTAACAAACAATGATCATGCTTGTTATGTTGCCGATGATTGTTTTATCTGGTGGCATCAGGGCAAAGAAAAAACATTAGTTCATATCAATGATGTGCCGCTAACGATGAATGGTCATGCAAAACATAATATTGAGAACGCTTTACACGCAATAGCTTTGGCTTTTGCTTTGGGTATTTCTTTTGACAAGATAACCACCGCGCTATGTGCTTATCAAAACACAGCTAAAGAAAATCAAGGGCGCGCTAATATCTACACACTCACATCAGGCGCGAAAGTGATTATTGATTTTGCACATAATCCAGCGGGATTTGAAGCGATTTTATCCTTGGCGAAAGCGTATCAAACAAAAGACGGTAAGCTTAGTTTGTTATTTGGCACAACGGGCGACAGAATCAATTTGATTGATGATAGCTCAAAAGTAATTGCTAAGTATAAGCCGCATGAGGTTGTGATCAAAGAGCTTAAGAAATATTTGCGTGGTGCCAATGAGGGAGAAATTCCCATGCAAATTGCAGCATCACTGGTTCGTTTTGGTCAGGAAAAAGATACAATACGTTTAGTTGAAGATGAATTATCTGGCGCTGAGTTGATGCTTCCACAATTACAGCAGGGCGATGTTTGCGTGCTTTGTTGTCATGATCGGATTGCTGATGTTGGTGCCTTAGTCAAGACATATTGTAATTAATAAAGAAATAGGAGTGAGCATGCCTGCACCAACAGTTTCAGGTATAAAAAGGGGATATATCATCCCAATTGGTGGACGCGAAGATAAACTGGTTTCCCCAAAAGTTTTACAGCGGTTTGTCGAATTAGCTGGTGATAAGGATGCCTATATTGTGATTATTCCAACGGCATCTAAGCTGTCAGATACGGGCAGCGAATATGTCAAAGTCTTTAAGTCTCTGGGCGTTAAAAATGCGGTAAGCCTTGAGATTCAAGCGCGTGCTGATACCGATAATGAGGATTATCTTAAGCACTTTGAAAAAGCAACAGGTATCTTTATGACCGGTGGTAATCAGCTACTGTTATCAACCGTGCTTGGTGGTACTAAAGTGGCACGCATGATTCGTCGTTGTAATGCCAAGGGTGTGCATGTAGCAGGTACTTCGGCAGGGGCTGCTTTTATCTCTGAGCATATGATTGTTGGTGGTGCGACTGGTTTTATGCCACGCTATAATATGGTCAATATGGCACCAGGCTTGGGGCTAACTAACAAAATACTCGTTGATCAGCATTTCTCACAACGAGATCGTTTGGGACGCTTATTAACGGCATTATCTTATAATCCCTTTGTAACCGGTGTTGGTATCGATGAGGACACAGGTGCCTTTCTTGCTGATGATGGCGTAATTGAGGTTGTAGGTAGTGGCGCATTAACGATTATTGATATGTCACATATTGAGCATTCATCGATGCCACATGCGCGCGATGATGATCCCATTAGTTTGGTAGGCATTCGTATGCATCTCTTACTTGAAGGCAGTAAATATGACACAAATGCCCATGAAGTTGAGGTTGTTAATTAATCGCAAAGATGGGGCTGGAAATGCAAAAAGAGCAGAAAGAGCAAAAAATGCAAAAAATTATTATTCATGGCGGATGTGGCGCTAGAGAGGATAAAAATACCCCCTTTAGTGATTACCATGTGCATCTTTTAACTATTGTTGAGGAAGCCTACGCCTTTCTTAAAACCTATGATAATGCCTTAAAAACTGCTGTTTTTGCGGCGAAATTATTAGAGGATGATCCCATATTTAATGCCGGTACGGGTTCGCGTTTGCAGCAAGATGGTCAAGTGCGCATGTCAGCTTCCATTATGGATGGTGCAAAAGCTAAATTTGCAGGCGTGATTAATATTCAAAATATCCAATATCCCAGTGAAGTGGCTTTGGCACTTTTAAATGAGCATCACAGTGTGCGCGCAGCCAATGAGGCAACACGCTTTGCGCATGAGACATTAAAAATGCCAGAATATAACCCAATAACAGAGCATCGTTATCAAGAATACCTTGAGCTTAAAAAGGGTTTAACAGGCACTATTGGTGTTGTCGTATTAGATAGCTCTGGCAGTATTGTCGCATTAACCTCAACAGGTGGAGCAGGTTTTGAAGTGCCAGGGCGTGTGGGCGATAGTCCAACCGTTGCTGGTAACTACGCATCAAATATTATGGGGATATCATGCACGGGTATTGGTGAGCATATTGTTAATCAAGCTGTTGCAGCAAAAGTACATACTCGTGTTAAAGATGGAATGTCTTTGGATGAGGCGGTTGCTAAGAGTATTAAAGAAAGTGATGCTTTGAATGATTATGTGGGTTTGATTGCATTAGATCAAAAGGGCAATATTTCGACTGGTTCAACTCAAGTTGCACAAACATTATTTGCTTATCATGATGGTGAGGAAGCTAAAACTTTTTATGAGTAATTGGTGTTACGCATATAGAAAAAACTATGGTTTTATAAACACCCCGTCAGCCTACGGCTGCCACCCCTCTTGAAAAGAGGGGAATTGGGCGACGGTGATTTTAATTCCCCTCTTTTCAAGAGGGGTGCCTAGCTTGCGAGGCGGGGTGTTGAAATAGAAAAAGTGCGCAACCCTAGTGAGCAAATAACCAGTTAAAAGGGAGATTGGAATGTCTAGAATGATTAAAAAAATCGGTTTAACAGTTGCATTATTAGCAACAGCAAGTGCCAGTGTATTTGCAAAAGATGTGCCACTATATCAATATGGAACGATTACAGCATTGATGTCGGGGAATTATCATTCAGTGATAAATGTTAAATCTGCAAAAGCATCCGGTAATGATTTTGGTCTTGGTGCAGGTGCGGGGTTGGGTGAAGTTATTGTATTGGATGGTAAGTACTATTTGGCTAACATGGACGGTAAGTTTACACAAATGAAACCAGAAAGTGGACTGTCTTATCTAACGGCTGTTGATTTCAAACCACTGAAAAAACTCAGTTTTGACATTAATAAATCTATAGAACTGACTACATTTCAGCAGCAACTATTAACAAAGCTAGCAAATAATCAGCTAACTTATGCGGTTAAGTTAACTGGGACATTTAAGGAAATCTTAGCGCGTAGTGAGAAAATTGACAAATCAACTAATACACCATTGGTTGAATGGCTAAAAGAGCATGAACATCGTTTTAGTTATCATGATGTGCAAGGGACGATGGTTATGTTTTTCTCACCTAAATATACAGAAGGGTTTGGCGTGCCTGGGTTTCATGCGCATTTTGTTACTGCGGATAAGAAAAGTGGTGGACATGTATTAAGTGCTGAGATTGAAAAGGTCAAAGTTGAAGTAATGCCGATTGACGCTATTAATCTAAGAGTTGGTGATGTCAAAAATACAGCAAAAGAAGCAGACTTAACACAACTGCACAAAATTGAAAATGCACAATAAGCTAAAAATATCCAAAGTTGCATAATTTCAATCATATGATATATTCTTAATATATCAACGATAACAAGGTGATGCTATGCAACAGGGTAATCAAAGTAATCAAAGTAATCAAAATAATTTTTGGGATGCCGTTGGTATTCCGTCACGTGGTGAGCGTCTCTATCAGGCAATTCATGAGGGCTTTAGCTGTGAGGTTTTTAGTAAATTGGCTGATATTTCTGGAATTGAGAAAAACCAGCTTGCTAAAATTACCACAATAGCACCGGCTTCACTTAATAGAAGATATAAAGCAGGTTTTTTTACTGAAGCTGAAAGTGATAGATTATATCGCTATGCAGAAGTTTATAAATCAGCTTTGAATTTATTTGAAGGACACGACCAGAAAGCACTGCATTGGTTAATGTCTCCGGTTAATGGATTGGGTGGCAGAAAGCCGATTGAGATGCTTAGGACATCTGCTGAAACAAAAGCAGTACTTGATCTCATTGGCAGACTTGAGCATGGCGTTTTCGTATGAGCAAAGTATTTGCCTATAGATTGGTGAAAAGCAAATTTGCACAAGATGCATTTACGGGTGATGGTGCCAGAATATATGGAGGAAGGTGGAATAATAAAGGAAGTCCTTGCGTATATTGCGCAGGCTCAGAATCTCTCGCAATATTAGAAATATTTGTCCATTTAGAAGACTATGCTATTTTGCCAAATTACACACTATTTCAAATTGAGTTGCCAAAATCAGAGATAAACTATTTAAAGCCTGAGCTATTACCACATTCATGGCAAGATCAGCCCGCACCGCCTGAAACAGCGGATATTGGTGATCAATGGCTTAAACGTTGTGAGTCTTTAATATTGGCTGTACCAAGCGTTATCGTTCCAAGAGAGTATAATTATATTCTAAACCCATTGCATAAAGGATTTGCAAAGGTAGTCAAAAAAGCCAAAGTATTAGACTTTAGCTTTGATACGCGATTAGCAAAGTAAGTATTTCACTTTACCCGCCCCAAACCATTTTGCAGTATTTCTGCCATTGAATTTCTTCGACATCAAAAACCACAGAATGGTTTACGATGGGTATATAAAAAATTTGCTTATTATTATTGACTTATATTTGATAGTGGTTATCATTACGCTTGTTATCGCAAATGACAATAATTATCATTTAAATCATAGGGTTTTTTTATGGAAACAAATAAAGTTGAAACGGCACTAAGAGCAAGACAATTAACCAAACAGAAGCTATATGGCGTATTAGCAACGCAATCTGTCGCAATGCCTGGCTATCCTTTTGGTTCATTGGTGGCGTATGCATTTGATACCGATGGTGAGGTGCTTGTTTATATTAGTAAGCTTGCTCAGCATACACGTAATGTTGCTAAAGATGACAAAGTGTCATTAACGATTATTGAAGATGAAAAAGAAGATATTCAACAGGCAGGGCGTGTCACCATTTTGGGAAGATTAAATCGTTTGGAAGATGAAGAAAAGGTAGCAAGTGTTTATACGCGGTTTTTCCCAGAATCAAAAGATTATCAAGACAAAACCCATGATTTTCACTTTTATAAATTACACATTGAGAAAGTGCGCTTTATCGGTGGCTTTGGTGATATTAATTGGGTCAACAAAGAGAATTTCTGTATCGAGCAAGTCTTTAAAGACGACGAGATTAATGGTGCTATCAAGCATATGAATGAAGATCATAAAGATGCATTGGCACTTTATTGTCAATGTGCGGGTATTGCCTTAACAGAAGATAGCTCGCTTGAGATGGTCTACTTTGATCAAGAAGGGATGTGGCTACAAAGTAAATATAAAAATCACTATATTCCATTTGATCATGATGTGACAAATCTTTCGATGTTAAGAGCGGTACTTGCGGCAATGTCAAAAAAGGCAAGACAACAAATAGCGAGTAATGAAGAAGCATTAATGGAAAAGGCAGTTTAGATATTATGGGGCATTTCTTTAGTCAATTTGGTTTAGTCAGCTACGCTATGTTGGCAGTGAGTTTTTTGATTGTTGCGATTTGTATCGAGCGAATAATTACTTTTATCAGTTTACCGAAGCTTAATTTAGGTAAGGTAGAATGTTTGATTAATGCGGTTAATCGTGATGATAAGAAGACGCTTAACCTAAGATTAAACGCATTGGCTAAGCCCATATTAAGATATATTTCACCTTTGATCACTGAGCCTAAAGAGCTTGCTGAAAGTGAAGTGTGCTTGTTAATGCGCAAACAACGTCAACGCATGCAGCGTCCATTAATCTGGCTTAATTTGTTTGCTGTTGTTTCACCAATGCTCGGGCTTTTGGGTACGATTTGGAGCATGAGTCATTCATTTGCTGCATTAGCCGAGTCCTTAAGTGGCAATGGTTTGCAGAATATGATTATGTACTTATCTGAGGCAATGTATGCAACGGCATTTGGTATTGTGTTGGCTTTAGTGAGTTTATTGGCATTTTATTGTTTTCGACAATTTAGTGAGCGTTATTTAGCAAATGCAGAAGAAGCATTAAATCAGTTGATTTTAAGCCTAGATCGACAAAAAGCGCGTAAAAAAGATCAGAAAGAACAAAAAGAGCAAAAAGAGCAAAAAGAAATTGCTGAAATGAGCGACTTAACTGAAATAAATAAAGTAAATAAGGTAAATAAAGCAAATAAGATAAATAACAAAACCAATATGGTTAATTTATATGAACAGGCTCTCTTATGATCAGTAGTTTAAACCATCATGAGCATAATAGTTTGGAGGTGGATGAGCCTAATTTAATTCCATTGTTAGACTTTATGTTGGTGCTTTTGGTAATGTTTGTACTGTTAGCTGGCCCCATTCAGCATTTGCTTAAACTCCCTTTGCCTGATGTAAAGGGGGCAAGTGTTACGCAAACCAAATCTGCTCAGACAATACTTTATTTAAAGGCGCACGATTATATGATCAATGGTGAGCATTTTACGAGTATTGATACACTTAAAAGTTATTTATTATCACAAAAAGATACGATATCAATGTCGCAAATCACCTTGGCAGCGGATAAAAATATTCCGTTACAAACAATGTTACAGGTATTTGCTGTATTAAAAGAAACAGGTTTAACGGCAGCAGATATACAAGTTAATCATTAGTGATGATGACTCGGGAGAGAGTGTTAAAAATGAGAACAAAATTATTAAGTGTGCTTGTATTAACAGGCATTGCTCAGCTTATGTATGCAAGTGAAGAATCAGCAAATACGCAAGCGGTAGATTTAGGTGAAATTCAGGTGGTTGCTGTTAAGAAAGCTTTGCCAAGCATGCCTGAGAAACAAAGTAGAATAAGCCAAATCAATGTGGCACCTGAAACGGGTAGTGCTTTACCTAATATTTCAGTGCAGCAAGGTGGTGGTACTAATCTAACTCAATCAACGGCTATGCAGCTTAATGAAATGGCAGGTGTGCAAATGGTTGGTGGTAATCGACCAACCACACAAAGTATTAGCATGGGTGGCTTTTCTGATGATCGCGTTTTTGTTGGGATTGATGGTATTAATAATAATTTGGCATCCTTTGGGCATAATCAGTCACGTCAGTTATTAAGCTCAGCGCTTTATAAAGAAGTCACAGCGAGTCAATCCGGTAGTAATATTGCTTATGGTAATGGCAACTTAGGTGGGGCAGTTAACTTTGAAACGTTAGATCCAAGTGATTTACTGGGTAAAGATAAAGAGGTTGGTGGTAAGATTGGATTAGGCGGTGCGACAGGAGATTATAGCGGTGATGCCAATGCTGCAGTTGCTTTTAAAACCGGTGATGTCAGTTATTTGGTTGATGTGGTTGGTGGACGTAGTAATAATGTGCGTTTGGGTAATGGTCAAACCTTAGCAGATTCTGCTAGTAATAATTTACAATATTTACTTAAAACGGTTTGGGATATCTCAAAAGCACAAACCTTGAAGGCATCCTTCTTATCAATGCAGAATGTTGGTCTTTATCCAGCAACGGTAAATAAAGAAACTTACTCAAAGAACCCAAGTTCAAATTTTAATTTCTTCCAAACGCAAAGCATGTTGGACTATCATTGGAATCCAGATAATCCGTATATTGATCTTAAAGCCAAATTATATTACAACGAAAATCATTTGGGCTCATCACCAACCAATAATGGTGGAGGCTTTGCCTTACCACAAGATGTGCATGTCAACACGACGGGTATGCAGTTATCGAATGTCACCACCGTTTATAGGCAACGCTTGTATTATGGGGCAGAGTATAGCTATATCAATGGTTATGATGGGTATAGCAGTAAAACAAGCGCTAATTTTCCGACAGCAAATCAGCAACTTTATAGTGCATTCTTACAAGATAGTTGGGATATTTTGCCTAAGCTAAACATAACTGTTGGTGGGCGATTTAATGGCTACCAAAGCACAAGTGGCAATATGAATAATGATGGCTCATTCTTTACCAAACAAGCGAGTATTAGCTATAAGGTGATTGATCCATTAAAGGTTTACCTAGGTTATACCGAAGGGTATCGTATTCCATCATTACAAGATCTATATTTAGGTGGGGATCATCCTAATTCAGGTTATGTATTTTTAAAATTTGTTCCTAATCCAAATTTAAATCCAGAAATTGGGCATAATAAAACGCTTGGATTTATCTATGCACAGTCATTAGCACATGATCAAAAGATTAATTTTTCTGGTAATATTTTTTTAAATGATATTGATAACTATATTTTAAATAGTAATATTGGCTTTAATGCAGGAGCAGCAATTAATCAAAACATCAATATTTCCAAAGCGCAACTATATGGTTATAACGTCTCTGCACAATACCAAAATCATTGGTTTGAAGTAATGACGAATTTTACCTATACGCGTGGGAAAACAAAATCGGCATATCGTAATGAAAATGGCAATACCATTCCTGCGGGTAGTGCCTTACCTATCCCTAGAGCCAAAGGGATGGTGGCATTCGCTGTGCCGATTAGGGTTATTGACAGTGCGGTTCAAACACGATTTGATTATGCTTTAGCACAAAACCATGTGCCAAATAATACACCTAAAGTCCCAGGATATGCGCTTTTAAGCTTGGCATATCAATGGCAGCCAAACTTTGTCAAAGGTTTCACAATGAGTGCAGGAGTTGATAATCTATTTGATCAGTATTATCAGGATTATGATGGCAGCACCTTGGTGCCTGCTATGGGTCGAAGCATTTATTTACAGCTTAACTATCGTTTTTAGGTGAGATTGAATGTTGCTCAGAGTATTTAAAATTGCTATTGCCATTACGGGGTCTATTGCGATTAATTTCTCAATTTGGGCAGCATTAAACAGTACACCAAAAACAACATGGCATTTGGGGAAAACTGATTTAAAGGCGCAGAGTATTGCGTCTTTAATGCAGGCTTTGCAGCTCACAGAAACCACAGCAGCTGCAAGCACCACACCGGTTGCTAAAGACTTAAAAACAGCCAATGTTGCTGTAGAGGAAAAAGAGGAAAAAGAGGAAAAAGAGGAAAAAGAGAAAAAGCCACAAAAGATCGTTAAACCAAAAGAACATAAAGTTGAAGTTCACAAGAGCACAGAGAAAACTCAAGTAAAAGAAGTAAAAGAAGCAAAAGAAGCAAAAGAAGCAAAAGAAATACCAAGGCAGAATGTTAAAAAGCAGCAAGCCATTGCCAAAATTACACAAGCGCCAAAGTTGGCATTTACCCCGCCTCAATTAACATATCCTAGCTCAGCGATTAAAAATAATGAAGAGGGCAAGGTTAAAGTTAAGGCGGTTATTAATGCACAAGGGCAGGTTGCCGATGTCAAAATTATTCAATCCAGTGGTTTTGGCGTGTTAGATCAAGCGGTAATTGCATGGTTTAAGAAGTTACATTTCAAACCTGCACAAAGTGGCAAAACGCCAGTAACTGCAAGTGTGGTGCAAGTGATTTCATTTAACTTACAGGAGCAAAAAAGTGCGTAAAATTATAATGTTTATCATGTCAGTTGTGCTGCTAGTAGGGAGCATGCATTTAGCTTTAGCACAAACTGTGGTTACACTTGGACCAAGTGCTAGTTCCATTGTTAGTGCGCTAGGTGTTGATGTGACGGCAAGTGATACTGAGAGCGTTAAACTGCTAGAGGAAGCGGAAAATAAGCAAAATAAACAAAATAAGCAAAATAAACAAAATAAGCAAGTAAAGGATGTAGGCTATATGCGCGCATTGACGATTGAAAGCTTACTAAGTGTAAAGCCAAATATTGTGATTGCGGATGCGTCTATTTCCCCTTTGTCGGTGTTAACACGTCTGCAGGCATTTGATGTGCAAACAACACTATTGACTGAGGTCAAAAGCCTAAGTGATGTTGAAAAAAATATTAAAGAGATTGCCAATAAACTCGGTAAGCAAAAAGAGGGACAGCAGTTAATCACAACACTTCAAGCGCAAACTAAGCAAACTAACAAGATTGTCAATGCGTATGCTAAAGAGGGTAAGGGCAAGCCAAAACAAGTGCTAATGCTTTTGCAGATTTCTGCCAATGGTGCTTATATGCTCGGCAAGGATACTCAATCAGATCGTTGGCTACAGCTTATTAAAGCGCATAATATTTTATCCTTTAGTGGTATGCGCCCATTGTCAAAAGAAGGGCTGATGAGTTTAAAGCCACAGGTGATTGTTATTGCGCAGGCTTCAGCAAACATGCTCAAGCCTTACCCTCAGGTTTTAGACTATCTGCATGAAAAATATCACACTAAAATTGTGACAATTGACGCATCACGCATTGATAATTTTGGTGCTGAGTTTGGACAGACTGAATTGTTGCTAGCGCAGAAGGTTTATTTATAGAAAATGAAATATAGACTGATCGTACCCTGAGCGAAGTCGAAGGGTGATTTAAAAAAGGCTTCGACTTACGCTCAGCCAACGCTTACATAGTGGAGGGAATTAGAGTGTGTAGTTTCATAGCAAAAAAAAGAGAATGAGAATGCAAACACATAATATAGCCGCTAAATCCCTATTTACCTTGCAACGCCAGAAATACTGTTTTTGGTTTTGCGTATTTATGGTTTTGCTCATTGCGGCTTGTTTATTATCGCTGTTGTTTGGCGCATTAAATTTGCAATTTTCACAATTATTTGTCGATGGCAGTTTTATGCAAAAGGTAGCATTAGAGCTTAGATTGCCGCGCTTAATTGCAACCGTGGTTGTTGGTAGTGCACTTGCTGTTGCTGGTGTTGTCATGCAAGGGCTCTTTCGTAATCCTTTGGCGGATCCTGCCCTTTTAGGGATGACCAGTGGCGCGTCATTATTTGCTATTTTATTTTTGCTACTTAGTGCAAGTTTGGTACAAACAAGCTTTTTAATTACCTGGGGATTGGGTTTAAGCGCATTTGTTGGCAGTTTGGTAATTACCTTTTTAACGTATTTACTATCGATCACTAAGGGTCGCAGTAATTTAGGTATTTTAGTGTTGGCAGGGGTTGCGATTAATGCATTGTGTGGTGCGTTGATTGGTGTGATGACGTATCTATCAAACGACAGTATTTTAAGAAGTATTACTTTTTGGAGTATGGGCAGTTTTGCTAATATTACATGGGGTCAGGTGTTGTTTCTATTGCCATGTATTTTCGTAGCATTTATGTTATTAATAAATACCGCAAAGTATCTTAATGCGATGATTGCTGGAGAGCAGTATGCGCGCATGCTTGGTGTTAATATTCATCGGCAAAAGCTCAAAAGCATTATTGCCATTGCTTTGCTTGTTGGCGCCAGTACTGCCGTTGCAGGTCCGGTGGCGTTTATTGGTTTGGTTGTGCCACACATTATTCGTTTTCTTATAGGCAATGAACATCGTCATTTACTGCTTTTTTCATGTATCTTTGGCGGGTTGTTACTGACTGTTGCTGATGTTGTTGCCAGAGTGGTATTAGCACCTGCTGAATTACCCACCGGTTTAATGACGGCGTTAATTGGTGCGCCTTATTTCGTTTACTTGTTGTTTAGTCAAAAATTACAGCGAGGTGTCTAAGATGTTAACGCTTGAGAATATTAGTTTAAAGTTATCACAAAAGACCCTGCTTGATAATGTTTCAATGACAGTTAGAAAAGGGCAAATAACTGGTATTTTAGGGGCAAATGGCGCAGGTAAATCGACGTTGATGAAAGTGATTTCAGGCGAGCATTTACATTATAGTGGATGGGTGAAATTAGATGAGATGGATATAAAAGCGATCCGTCCCGTGACAAAAAGCATGCAAATGGCTTATGTCACCCAACACGAAGAAATTTATACAGACATTAATGTCATTGATTATGTGCTCTTAGGCGCACTGTCTTATTGCAAAGGCAACTTTTCACAAAAAGAGTATCAAAAAGCCTTATGTGTTTTGTCCTTATTAAAAGCTGAGCATTTTAGTCAAAAGAAATATCAGCAATTATCCGGTGGTGAGCGCCAGCGTGTACAATTAGCGCTCGCATTACTGCAATTGAACCAACATGATGACATTTATCAAGGGTATTTGCTATTAGATGAATATAGCGCACATATGGATGTTTATTATCAGCGTCAAACCTTGCAAATTTTAAGTGAGCTTGTCCAGCAACATGATTTGGCCGTGCTTGTGATTGGTCATGACTTAAATATCGCGCTTAGTTACTATCATCAAAGCCTTCTTTTGAGAAATGGTCAGATGTTAGACTTCGATCAAACGGAAAAGGTATTAACGCCAGAGCATATTTATACGGCATTTCAAGTTGAAGCGGATATTATTCATCGACCTCAAAATAATAAGAAAGTCATTGTGCTTGCTTAATTTACTTGGCTACTTGCGAGCAATCGGCAGATAGATAGTAGTGATCGATATAGGTATTAAGGTCACAACAATCGCCTTGTTCAAGCTGTGATTGCGCGGCAAGTGAAGCTTGTGCTTCATGCATAAATGCTTTGTGCTCTTTGTCATCTAATCTGAGTTCTTGCAAATGCTCTGTATTTGATACGGATAGATTAAGTACCTCACTCAAATAGCCATTTTTAACGGCATCCATCAATTGACCGGAAAGCGTTTTTGTTGGATCGATTAATTTTTTGAGTTGTTTATTGACGGCTTGTTCATATTGCTCACCCATATTTTTTGCTGTGTGGGCAATGTACTCAAGAAGCTCCATGCCTAAAGTTTGCAATAATTGTGGTTTGTCCTGGCTGTTAATCAATTGCAACTGAGGATTACGTCCTTGTGTTACAACTTTTGAGAAGTTTAGTTTGTTGCGTGCGATATTATTTTTTGAATACTGCTTAGTTGGCAGCATCAAGCAGGTCATTAATAAGGCTTCAATAAAATGTGCTGTCTCTTTATCTATCCCAAGTGGTGAAAACGGATTAACATCCAATACACGAACCTCAAGATAAGCCACACCGCGATTAAGCAAAGCGCAAGCAGGGCGCTCGCCACGCTTAGCAATCTGTTTTGGGCGAATACTGCTGTAGTATTCATTCTCTATTTGTAGAATGCTGCCATTAAGCTGTTGACGCAACCCATTGTCATCAAATAAACCAATTTCCTCAAATACAGAATAAGGGGTTTTAGTGGCATTGACTAAGTCATAAACATAGCTTTGCAAGTTGTCATAGGAGATAAATAGATTCTCTTGTGCGGCACTTTGATAGCCTAAATTACTCATTCTCAAACTAGTGGCATACTCTCCAATATAAAACTCATCATCAAATGATGTTAGATAGTCAGGTTTTTGCTTCACAGAAGTTTTAGCGCAAATGGGGGAAGCACCAAATAAGTAGGGTATCAGCCACATAAATTCAAAGTAATGATTGATCGCTGAGAAATATAGCGCATCACTGGTCATTTTACGTGTTTGAGTAAACTCATTTATAAGATTAACATCATATGAAAAATTATAATGCACACCAGAAATCGCTTGCATGATTTTGCCATAACGTTTGGCCAAACCACGGCGATAGACTTCTTTCATCTTGCCTGAATTAGAGCTGCCAAAATCAGCGATTTTAATCTCTTGCTCTGTGGTTGTTAATGGCATGCTGGTTGCTAAAATAAGCTCATTCTCAGGTAAGTTTTGTGTGGAAAAAGCCAAGATATGCTCTAAACGTGTGAACGTCTTATCAATAGAGTCATATGGCTCGGTAATAAGCTCAAGCAAACCTTCTGAAAAATCAACCGTGATATTGCTATTGGTAAGCTTTGAACCAAGAGCCTTAGGGTGATCTGAGGTGGCTGTTTTGCCTGAGCGTAATATACGTAAGGTTTCGCGCTCAATGCCGCGCTTATGCTGATATTGATTTAAGTTTGAAAATAAATTCATCGTGTCACTAGCTAAGTGGAAACTTCCTGCAGTTTACGGCAAAAGAGTGTCACTTGCTAGGTTATCTCAAGTAGATAGAATGATATTTTTTTGTTTGAGCTTAACCACGCTTCATAATATTAAAAAACTCTTCATTGGTTTGCGTTTTTTTCAAGCGTTCTGTTAAAAACTCCATTGCCTGCGTATCTTCCATTTCATGCAGAATCTTACGCAGAATCCATAGTTTTTGCAGCTCTTCTTGTGTGGTTAATAGCTCCTCACGACGTGTACCAGAACGTCCAAAACTAATCGCAGGATAAACACGTTTTTCAGCAATTTTACGATCCAAATGAAGTTCCATGTTACCGGTTCCTTTAAATTCTTCAAAGATAACCTCATCCATTTTAGAGCCTGTTTCAACAAGCGCTGTGGCAATAATTGTTAAGCTACCACCTTCAGCTGTGTTACGCGCTGCACCGAAGAAGCGCTTTGGTTTTTGTAAAGCATTGGCTTCAACACCGCCTGATAATACACGACCTGAAGCAGGGGATACGGTGTTGTAAGCACGCGCCAGACGCGTAATAGAATCTAATAAAATAACCACATCTTGCTTATGCTCAACCAGACGTTTTGCTTTTTCAATAACGATTTCAGCTAATTGCACGTGACGCGCTGCCGGTTCATCAAAGGTACTAGCAACCACCTCACCACGCACAGAGCGTTGCATTTCAGTTACCTCTTCAGGACGCTCATCAATCAATAGCACAATCAAGTAACACTCAGGATATTTCTTAGCAATCGATGAGGCGATATTTTGCATCATGATTGTTTTACCCGTTTTAGGAGGTGCGACGATCAAACCACGTTGTCCTTTACCAAAAGGTGCCGCTAAATCAATAATTCGTGCAGTAATATCTTCACTTGAGCCATTACCTAATTCCATTGACAAACGTTCTTTGGCGTATTCAGGGGTTAAGTTTTCAAACAACACCTTAGTGCGTGCAAGCTCAGGTGAGTCAAAGTTCACACTATCAATATGCTTTACTGCAAAATAACGCTCGTTGTCTTTAGGTGGGCGAATTTTACCGATAATGCTGTCGCCCGTGCGTAAATTTAATTTACGGATAAAGGTTGGTGAGACGTAGATATCATCAGGGGAAGCAAAGTATGACGTATCAGAGGAGCGCAAGAAGCCATAGCCATCTTGCAACACCTCAAGCACACCTTCACCATAGATGTCTTCACCTTTGTCAGCATGCTCTTTTAAAATACCAAAAATGATCTCTTGCTTACGCGCGCGCCCTGTGGCTTCAAGACCAAGTGAGCGCGAAAGCTCCATTAATTCAGGGATGGATCGGTTTTTTAAGTCGGTTAAATTCATTGAAAATTCTCACGAATGTTGAAGAAGGGGAACCCCTTCGGGTTGAACGAAAAGTTTATTTTTTATTTTATAGTTGAAATTAAATATGTTTATCAAGGATTTGAATCAATTGTGATTTCTGTACTGCACCCACTTTGGTTTCGACGTTTTCACCATCTTTGAAAACCATTAGCGTAGGGATACCACGCACACCAAACTTAGCAGGGGTATCTTGATTGTCATCAACGTTGATCTTAACGATTTTAAGTTTCTCACCATAATGCTCAGCAACCTGATCTAAGATCGGTGCAATCATTTTACAAGGTCCACACCATGGCGCCCAGAAATCAACTAAAACAGGTTGCTCGCTGTTAACAACAGCTGATTCAAATTCGCTATCAGTAATATTTACGCATTGTGACATAATTAAATTCCTTTAATGTTTAAGTTTGTCAAAAAAGATTGTTTTGGATTCTAGCAGAAAAGGTGCTTCAGGTGAATGCACTTTCATGCCAATTTATAAAGCTTGAAGATAAGTAGATTATTCTTGCTCTGTTGGTGCCAAGTTAACCACATAATCACACTCGTCATTAGGGCAAACTTTTTGCTCGCCATCTTTTTTAGTGGTTTTATGCAAAAGGATTGGTGAGTGACATTTTGGGCATTCCTCGGCAATTGGTGGATACCAGAATGAGTTTTTGCACTTAGGGAAACCAGCACAAGCGTAGAATACTTTGCCTTTGCGGGATTTTTTCTCAACAAAGTTGTTTTTCTTACATTTTGGACATTCAATACCAGTATCTTTTGGTTTTTCTAATGGCTCCATATGTTTGCATTTTGGATAATTAGAACAACCAATAAATTTACCATAGCGACCTTGTTTGATTAAAAGATCTGACTCACATGCCGGGCACTTACGATCTGCGACCACCTCAGGCTCTACTTTTTCTTGAGGCTCTTCACCATCTTTGGCAATGGCGCGCGTATAAGTGCAAGCCGGATAATTCGTACAACCGATAAAGCGACCACTGCGTCCTAAACGAATAGAAAGCTTGTGTTCACATTCAGGGCAGTCTTCATCCATTTCTTCATGTGTCACATCACTTTTTTTGACTGTTGCATCAATCTCGGTAATTTGCTTGATAAATGGCTGCCAGAATTTCTCTAACACCGGCACCCACTCGATCTTACCATCGGCAATATTATCTAGCTCATCTTCAAGCTTCGCCGTGAATGTATACTCGACATAGCGATAGAAATAATCGGTTAAAAAACTATTAACAATACGACCAACATCGGTTGGTTTAAAACGCTTTTTCTCTAATAGCGCATAATCACGCTGTTGCAGGGTTGAGATGATTGTCGCATAAGTTGATGGACGCCCAATACCGTATTCTTCAAGCGCTTTTACAAGAGATGCTTCCGTGTAGCGTGGTGGAGGCTCAGTAAAGTGCTGTTTACCGATAATATCAACCACCGGCACTTTTTCACCTTCTTTGAACTCAGGCAGGATTAAGCCCTCACTGTCATCACTGGCAGCATCTTCATCCTTGGCTTCTTGATACACTGCTAAGAAACCAGGTTTAGCAACGACTGATCCCGTTGCTTTAAAAGTATGTGCTTTATTTTCAGTAATAAAGTCAATCGCAACAGTATCCATTAATGCATGAATCATCTGGCAGGCTACGGTACGCTTCCAAATCAGATCATATAGTTTAAATTGATCATTGGATAGAAATGCTCTGACATCTTCAGGTTTACGATAAGCTGAAGTAGGGCGGATTGCCTCATGTGCTTCTTGGGCATTTTGATTTTTGGTTTTATAAATTCGCGCACTTGTTGGCAGGTGATCCTGACCATATTCCTTGACAATAAAGTCACGTAATTCATTTAAAGCATCTTGTGAAAGGTTCGTTGAGTCAGTACGCATATAAGTAATCAAACCAACAGCGCCTTCGCTACCAATCTCAATACCTTCATATAGTTGCTGTGCTAACATCATCGTTTTCTTGGTGGTAAATCCAAGTTTACGCACGGCATCTTGCTGAAGTGTTGAGGTGATAAAAGGTGGCAGTGGATTGCGACGCTTTTGTTTCTTTTCAATGCTATGAACGATTAACTCGCCATTGGCATCTTTTTTGATGATATCAAGTGCATTTGTCGCATCGTTTTCATTGGTGAAGCTAAATTGCTCACACTTTTGATTATTAAAAATAGAGAGTTTTGCCATGAATTTTTTGCGCTTTTTAAGCTCAGCAGTGATGCTCCAATACTCTTTAGATTCAAATGCTTCAATCTCAAGCTCGCGCTCAACAATCATTCTAAGCGCTGGACTTTGCACGCGTCCGGCTGAAAGTCCTCGGCGAACTTTTTTCCAAAGTAAAGGGGATAGTTTAAAACCGACCAGAAAATCCAAAGCGCGTCGCGCCTGTTGGGCATTAACAAGATCCATCGCCAACTCACGTGGATTAGCAACAGCGGCATTCACCGCTGATTTGGTAATCTCATTAAATGCAATACGATGCACGGGTTTGTCTTTGATGAGTTTAGCACTATTTAGAAGCTCATAAATATGCCATGAAATCGCTTCACCTTCACGATCCGGATCCGTTGCCAGATAAATTTCATCAGCTGATTTGGCAGCCTTTTTAATCGCATCGATATGACGCTTATTGCGTTCAATCAGTTGATATTTCATTTTGAAATGATCTTCAACGTCGACTGAAGACTCTTTGGGCTCAAGATCGCGCACATGTCCATAAGAGGCAAGAATTTCAAAATCATTGCCTAAGTATTTTTTAATTGTCTTTGACTTTGCAGGTGACTCAACAATTACAAGGTTTTTTGCCATAGTTTTTTCTTAATTTCTTAAATAATATTTTTAATTTGTTTTTATTTACTTTATTTATTTTTATTTTGTGTTGTTTCAGGGGCTGATGATCAACAAACAGAACCATAAGCTTAAAATTAATCTAACGAGTTAGCTGCGACTTGCCAACTATTTTGTGCGTAAAAGTGCAGCTGCTGCGGTAAAGCCAGAGCCAAACGCGCATAATGCGACAGTTTTATCAGGCGCTTGAGCGTTTAACGTTTCGCCCAAAGCAATTGGAATAGTACACGATGAGGTATTACCAAAACGTGCAATATTGCTATAAAGCGTGCCTGGATGCATTTTCAAGCGCTTCTCAACTGCATTGGAAATACGTTGATTTGCCTGATGTGGGATGACTAAATCAACCGTGTTTAAGGCAATATTTGCTTGCTGGCAGCACTTATGCATAATCATTGACATGGTTTTAACTGCAAAAGTAAAAAGCTTTTTACCTTGTAGTTGTGTGAATTTTGACTCATCGGCTGGAATATTAAGCACATCGCCATTCTCAGCAATCGCCGTTAATGAAATCTCATCAATAATAGCTTTAGAATCCGCTTGATGCTGATCACCATTAATAATCGTCGCAGTTGCCGCATCACCAAATAAAAATGCCGTATCAAAGTCTTTTTGATCCATACGTTTGGTCATATACTCGGCACTAATTAATAACACACGTTTATTCGGACGTGTTTGTAAGTAATCACGCGCACTTTGTAAGCCATATAGGTAACCGCTACATGCCGCATTGATATCATAAGCAGGCACATTATGCTCACCATAGGTTTGGTAAAGTTTCTCTAATATTAAACAAGCCATAGAAGGCGAGATATATTGATCAGGCGTTGTGGTCGTACAAATGAGCATATCGATATCTGAGAGTTTGATATTGCCTCGAGTTAAAGCATCTTTGGCAACGTCAGTCGCTAGATCAACGATATTTTCATGATCAGCAAGCCAGAAACGTGATTCAATTCCGGTGCGATCAATAATATCGCGTGAGGTGTGCTCAGGGAAATTTTGTAAAAGCTCATCATTGGTTACCAGTCTTGAACCGGTTTTAAATGAAGGCGTGCTAATGCCTACGGGGTAAATGCTATGTTGCTTATTTTGCTTGGCAATTTCCTGCTGAATTTTGCGTGTTAAAATAGGGCGCTTTTGGATTTTTTGCTTATCTTGAGCACCAGCTGGTAGGCGTAGTTTTAATAAGTTCTCACCAACGGTTGCACGCTCTGATTCTTCGACATAAATCTCTTCAATCGTGCCATTACTTGGCGATAGAATTTCACCGGCTGATTTACTGGCCTCAAGATCAACTAATTTATCACCAACCTTAATTTCATCACCGACTTTAACGTGTAACTCGGTAATAAGAACACTCTCGTCAGATGGGCTCGCACCAATGACTTCAACATTATAAAACCCTGCATCATTGCGGTTTTTGATCTCCCACTCAAGAGATAAGTCAAGTAACTCTGCAGCCCCTGTTAAAATACGCTCATAAGAAGGTAAAACCTCCATTTGATTGTCAAAATTGCAGGGCACATAAGTATCAGCGCGTGTTATACGCTTGACTCTAACAGCTCTTTTAGCATGTTCAACAACTGAGGCAATCAGATCACCGCCAACACCACAGGTATGATTATCTTCGTGTGTGACGATTATGTGTCCGGTTTTTTCCACTGAGGCAAGTACCGTTGCAAGGTCATACGGTTTAATGGTACGCAAATCAATAATCTCACTATCAATGCCAACCGTTTCTAAGGTTTCCGCGGCTTCTTGGCATAATGAGACGGTATTACCCCAGCCAACAAAGGTAATATCAGAACCTGCTTTGACAATACGTGCCTTACCAACAGGGATGATCTGTTTTTCAACATCCGTTGATGTGGTATCAGCAATACTGGCATTATTAAGTAATTTTTTAGGGTATAAGAAAACACTAGGGCGATTAGACTCAAAAGCAGCATTAAGCATACCTGCGGCATCTGCGGCATTTGATGGCATATAGACATCAATGCCGGGAATGTGAGCAAAAGTGCCTTCATTGGTTTGTGCATGAAAGGGACCTAAGCCTGGGCGATAACCACCACAAGCAGCAAAGACAATAACTGGACATTCCCAATCACCATTTGAGCGCCAATACATGGTAGCAAGCTCGGTAAACAGCAAGTTATATGCCGGCGGCATGAAATCAGCAAACTGAATAAAGGCAACAGGGCGTTTGCCAGTTAATGCCATACCGATTGACACGCCCATAATGGTTGCTTCAGCTAAAGGACTATTAATGACACGTCCTGGGAATTGGGTTGATAAGCCTTTGGTTACACCAAAAACATCACCTTTGTCATCTTCAATATCTTCACCTAATAAACACACACGATCATCATTTAATAAACGCTGGCGAAATACCTCGCGCATGGCTGCACCCATGCCAAGGCGTGTTTCTTGTGAGAAGTCGCCACGATATTCAGGTGCGGTTGGTAATAAATGCTCCGGTAAGGGTGCTTCGGCATTAAAAGAAGCTTTAGGTGTCGTGCCTTTTAAGGCAAGCTCCATCGCTTGTCTAACTGCTTGTGATGTCTTTGCTTCAATCTCTTGTAGGAAGCTTTCTTTGACACCGGCATTTAATAAAAATTGACGGCTTAACAAAACAGGATCATTGTGTGCAATGTTAGTTAATTCATCACGACTGCGATAGATTCTATGATCATCTGCATTACTATGACTGTTTAAACGCTCCACTTTAAAAACAATAATATGTGGGGCACGATTTTGACGCATATCACTAATAATTTTTCCAACTTTTTCATGCGAAGCAAATGGATTAGTGCCATCGATATAAGTAATTGGAATGTCATAAAACTCATTAGGTTGTGAGTGATCAGGTAATGAGAAAAAGGTATTACCCTTGGTTTGTGTGGAAATCGCATAATCATTATCCTGCACAACAAATAGCACAGGTAATGTGCGGCGTTTAGCTTCAGCAAAGGCTTCTAATACTTCACCTTGTTGTGTCGTACCATCGCCCATGCCACAGTAAACAATTGGGCTATCTACATCATCTTTAACACTTTGCGCAATCCCAACAGCGGGCAAAGCCTGATTGCCAACAGGCGTGATAATGCTGACAATGTTGAGTTTGCGTTCACTCACACCAATCACCATTTGGCGACCATTGGAAGCGCCTTCAGCTTTACACAAAGAGCTGTAGAAAAACATTTTGGCTTCCATTCCGCGGGCGTGCATTAAAGGCTTATCACGATAATGGCAGTGTAACCAATCTTGAGGTTTTAAGTATTCCGCAAAAATAGCCGCACCCTCATGACCCTTGGATGAGGCTAGGAAGTTGGCAGTGCCACTATTAACCATCTCAGCTTCGGTATTATCAATTTGACGAATGCTATACATTTTTTGATAGCAGTTAATTAGCATATCTAAGTTCGCAGTTGTTGCGTTCATTAAAGTTTGTTCCTTAAAAAAAGTATCCACAATATTGATGATCTGGATTTTAGTGTGGTAAATATTGGTAAAGTTCGCCCTTAATGTCAAATATAAATCACGCAAATGTCAAAAAAGCAGCGAGAAATAGGGCTGTGACCATATTCCTGACCACTTTGATTGTGTAAGCGTTGGCTGAGCGTCAGTTGAAGCCTCTATGAAGTGTGATTTTCGCAAGATTACCCACTTCGACTGATGCTCAGTGCACCGCTTCGGCTTGCGCTCAGGGTACGGTGAACGCTTGTGGATGAATAAAGCACTTGAACCGCTATAAGCTGTATTTTTTTAAGAGTGCTTGCATCACTTCTTTACAGACCTGACGTACCCAGCGATTTTTTTTGTCATGTTTCAAGCGTTCAGGATACGATAGCTTAAAGGGAAGCCCAGGCAAATCAAAAGGCAGTGGTAAATGTTTTTTGTCAAAGACGCGTGCCAGTATCGTTGAGGCAGTCATGACATATTTATCTTGTAAGAGCTCGGTGGCTGCGCGCAGACTACTGATTTGTAAACATAGATTACGTGGGTCAGGATGCCCTAAAATATCCAAGAGTAATTGATTGCTACTACCTTGGGAAAAAACGATATGAGGAAGTTGTAAATACTCATCGTAAGAAATAGATTTTTTAGCATCATCAAAAAAAGAATCAAACATCAAAACACCTGTCTCATAGCTATAAATTTCGTCATTAAATCCTTCAATATGCGTGGGAATGCCAATGACGGCATCGACATTTTTAAGGGTTTGATCGTGGGCTTGTAGTGAAGTATAAGACAGGGTGGTAATACTTATTTTATGTTGGTTATTATATTTTAAAAAAGCATCGATAAGTGCTTTGGTGCTTGTTTCAGAAACCGCTTCGGTGATCTGTAGTTGAATATGCGTCGGTGTCGTGTAGGGGTCAAAATCGTGAGCGGGCATTAAACTTAGCATCTCATCGGTGATTCTAATAATTGGATTCACCATATCTTCAGCTTTAGGCGTTAATTTCATCTTATTGCCATCGCGTATTAAAATATCATCTTTAAACATGCCTCTTAACTTACCTAAACGCATGGTAATTGCAGGTTGTGATACATTCATTAATTTAGCAGTTACACTAATATTCTTTTCAATGAGAAGATGCCGCAAAATCATTAAATCACTGCTATCCATTGTAATCACCTTAAACGTCTTTGTTACGCATTTTTTGTTCTATAAATAGACAATAGCAAAATAATTCTATAAGTCCATTTTATAACCTATTTATAATGAACATCTACGAAACGGTCGTTTCATCAAAGTTCACACCGATAGCGGCATATAATTAAAGCATTATAAAATGCAGTGAAAGATCTAAAAAACTGAACTTTCCCGAATTTTGTAAGAATTTGCTATGGATGAGCTGCAGACCAAAGTTTATCCCTATATCTTAGGGTTGCTAAAAAACAGGAGCAACTCATCGATGGATACCTTACAACCTTTACTTAATCACTTGCAAGCACTTTTTAAAAGAAGCACTCAAAAAGGACGGCTTTTTAGTGCAGTGATTTTAGCAATGATTATACCTATCGGTTCTGGTATCAGTAGTCAAATTTATCGTAAACTCGTTCAGATAATAGGTTACTCACTTAGCAGAACACGCTTTTATCGCTTTATGGCAAGTAAATGCTTTAACTGGGATGTGATTTGGAAAGCTATATTCAAACTGATTCCATTACCATTGACTGATGGACGCCTTATCATAGCCTTAGATGACTCTACCACGCCTAAAAGCGGTAAGGAAATATTTGGTTGTGAGCATTTCTTTGATCATGCAGCCAAGCACAATCAAAGTAAATACCCTTGGTCACAGTGCTTTGTTCAACTGGGGCTCTTAAAGTTCATTCATACCCGTTGGGCATTTTTGCCATTGTTGACGCGATTTTATCACTCTAGCAACAAAGCAGCGGCTGAGTGTTTTAACAGTAAAATTACACTGGCCTGCCAAATGATTCTTAAGCTTAGCACCTGGACAAAATCCCCCATTCTTATTGTGACTGATTCATGGTTTGGTAATGGTAAATTGTACAACCCGTTAAAAGATCAACTAGGTAATCGAGTCCATATCCTCACCATGTTACGCAAAAACAGTGTTTTATACGGTTTTCCTGAGGTTATCGAAGGTAAAACATGTGGGCGTCCTGCAAAATATGGTGCCAAAGCAGGTTCTGTTAGGGATTTGGCAAATGAATATAAAGCTAAAGCCCAAAAAGTCACAAGCTTTGTTTATGGTAAAAAGCGTGACATGCTTGTCTACGAGAAAAACTTCATGTCTAAAGCTTTTAAATGCCCGATAAAAGTTGTCTTTGCCTATTACAAAAATCACTTCGTTGCTTTAGCAACAACAGACTTAAGCTTAAGCGTAACGCAGATATTGGAGTACTATAGCGCACGGTGGAAGATCGAGTCTGGTTTCAAAGAGCTCAAACATGACATCGGCAGCCAAAAAGCCCAAGTAAGATTGGAGCATTCGGTGATAAACCACTTGAATATGTGCATGCTTGCCATTACGATTATTTGGATCGCTGTCATGCATCTTCCAAGTGATGCAGTCAATGAGCTAACACATAATGGCACTAAGCCGCAATACACCTTTTCTGCGGCACGAAAGTTGTTGATAAAGCGTCAGAATAAACTCAGGGTTTGTCAAAATGGTGAATCTGAGCTAAAAAATCATAGAAATTCATGGATTCAAATGATTATTGGGCTTGCCGCTTAACAAAACTTGGGAAAGTTCAGCTAAAAAAGATATAAAAATTATATTGAGCATATAAACGATCTGTTTTAAGCTGAAACTCAAGGAACCAAGGAAAATATAAAGTTGGAAAAATAAAAGATGTCTGAGTATAAGCCAGCTAGATTTGCGATGTTGTTTGCACCGATTTTGAGTATGTGTATCCTAACGATCGGCAATACTTTCTATACGACCTATACCACACTTGAACTTGAGCGGATGGGGCAGAGTAATTTTATTGTCGGTTTGATTTCAGCAGCTTATTTCACAGGGATGGTGTTAGGCTCATATTTTACCCAACGACTTATTTTGCGCATTGGTTATATTCGCGCCTATGCACTATTTGCGACATTAATGGCAGCAGGTGCGATGTCTCAAGGTATCTTTTATGATGTGAATGTTTGGGCGGCAGCGCGTTTTATCTGTGGCTATGCGCTAGCGGGATTATTTATCGTTGTTGAAGCATGGTGCTTGGAAGGCGCTGGCAGCAAACATAAAGGATTGGTGTTATCGATTTATCTTTTTATCTATTACTTTGTACAGGCATCAGGACAGTTTTTATTAAATATTCCCTTTGAGACGGTGCTATTAGCATTTTGTTTTATTTCAATTTTGGCAACTCTATCGATTATTCCTGTTTGTTTGACACGCTTTGAAACGCCAAAACAAGAGCATGTTGAGCTCTTATCACCTTTTGTGTTGTTTAGAAAAGCGCCACTTGGTATCTGGACAGCGATGACCGCAGGCATGATTTTAGGGAGTATTTACACTATTTATCCATTGTTTTTGAAACAAACTGATGTGCCTGTGCATACGATTTCTTATATGATGTTTGCCATTATTATTGGTGGCATGTTGCTGCAGCTACCGATTGGCAAAATATCGGATGTTATTGATCGGCGATTGGTATTGTTAGTCATGCTCATAGGCTCTGTAGTGGTTTCAATCCTTATTTGTATCTTGCATGGAAGTTCTTGGCAGTTAGCTATTTTCTCCTTTTTATTAGGGGGGCTTACTTTTACCTTTTATCCATTATCGATTAGTCACTCGAGTGATTATCTAGATGCCGATCAACTGGTGGGTATCGTTGGTATCTTGGCGCTATCTTATGGTATTGGCTCTATGGTGGGGCCATTGTTAACGACGTGGTTTATGTCTATTTTTGGACCCTATGGCTTCTTTACTTTTGTCGGCTTTATCTGCTTCTTATTAGGTGTTTATACTTTATGGCGCTTGCGTGCACGTGAGGCGCCTAAGGATGATGAAAAAGTGGCTTTCCAAACAGTGGTTGCCGAAGCATCTATTGCGACAGAAGCCGTGGTCGAGCAGCAGTTAATCGAAGAAAAAGAAAGTAATGATCATAAATAGGGGATATCAAAAAACCAAATATCCTATTGTTTCCTTTGCTAAGCGCTTCAGGTAGAATCTCATCCCATGATGGAAGGCTAAGACCTATAACAATGAAAAAATCATTCTACAACATTCCTGCCACACGGCTTCTGCCAAGTAAGTGGGATCTTTTCTCTTTATTTTTTGTACTTTCAATGGTGTTTGTTGTCGCTTGGGTGTGTAGCTCGTTAGGTGGTAGTGTTGATTATCGTAATCTTACTAGCGTGACGCAATATGAGCATATTTCGATGGATTTGTGGAATCTACCAAGATATGCAGCTGATACCACGGTGCGGATGTTTATAGCCCTTTTTTGCTCATTTATCTTTAGCTTTGTTATCGGTGCATGGGCAGCTAAGAGCAAACGTGCTGAGAGCGTGATTATCCCGATTATCGATATATTTCAATCGATTCCGATTTTGGGCTTTTTAGCTATAACTATCACGGGTTTTTTAGCTATTTTTCCGTATTCGTTATGGGGCGCACAGCTGGCAGTAATCTTTGGACTTTTTACTGCGCAAGCTTGGAATATGATGTTAAGTTTTTACCAGTCGCTTAAGACAATACCCAAGGAATTGCGTGAAGCGGCTGATATGTATCAATTATCAGGTTGGCAGCGTTTTTGGAAGCTTGAAGTACCTTTTTCAATGCCTGGGCTTATCTGGAATACGATGATGTCGATGTCAGCCAGCTGGTTTATGATTGTCGCATCTGAAAGCATTGTCGTTAATTTCTCAGCGACAACGTCAGCGGCTATTAATTTACCGGGGATAGGTACTTTTATCGATCAGGCAAATAATGAAAGAAATTTCACAGCAGTTATTGCTGCCATTGTTGTTATGCTGATTGTGATCGTGCTTTATGATCAACTTATCTTTCGTCCAATTGTTAAATGGTCTGAGAAGTTTGTCGTTAGTGATATGCAGCAAGAAACCGGTTCAAACTCATGGTTTTTAACGTTATTACAACGCTCAACGATTTTGCAAAGCTTTAGTCATTTTATGGCAGTGCAAGCCAATCGATTGGTGAATATTTCATACCTTAAAAAAGACCTAAGTAAAAACTATAATCAAATCGAGCATCAAAAAAATGAGCGTGAAAACTCTCGACTACAAGCCGCTATTTGGCAGCTGTGCGTTGCGTTAAGTGTTGCCTTGTTTTTATATTTATCTTGGCAATTTATCTATGGTAATAAAGAGGATCCCATCACCTTTGCCGAGACTGTTAAAGTCTTTGGCTATGGCGCATTAACCGCAGTGAGGGTTTTTGTGCTTATTATCTTAGCTTCAATTATCTGGGTGCCCATTGGGATTTGGATTGGTTTAAGACCAAAGGTTGCTGAGAAAGTGCAGCCTTACGCACAGATTTTTGCCGCTTTTCCTGTGAATGTGCTTTATGGATTATTTGGTACCGTTGTTATCGCGTTTAATTTAAATTTTAATATCTGGTGTATCTTGCTTATGGCACTAGGTACGCAGTGGTATATCTTATTTAATGTGATTGCCGGTGCCTCTGCCATACCTTATGAGCTAAAGATGGCAGCTAAAAACATGCAATTAAAAGGCATGGTTAAGTGGTTTAAGTTTTTATTTCCTGCTGTGATGCCGTTTTATGTTACAGGTGCGATTACTGCCGCAGGTGGTGCTTGGAATGCCAGTATTGTCTGTGAGTATATCAACTGGGGCAAAGACTCGGTGATTATGGCTTCAGGTATTGGTGCTTATATTTCTAAGCAGTATAACGCGCCAGGAGATCACACTGCCAATATTGCATTGGGTGTCGTTGTGATGTGTATTTTAGTCGTACTAACGAATAAGCTGTTTTGGCGCAGATTGTATAACTATGCTGAGAAACGTTTCAGCATGAATATGTAACTGTTAAATATTAGCAAGTTTCAGAATTTGAAAACGTAAAAATTTATAATTAAAAAAATAAAAAATGGTGGATCATTGTGATGACAACTGAAGCAATCAGTAAGGTAAAACCAACCACAAATAAAATTATATTGAATGTAGATAAAGTCTCTAAAGCATTTAGAAAGGCGGATCGTCAAGATTTGGTGGTGTTGGATCATGTTGATTTTTCGATGAAAGAGGGTGAGATTGTCGCACTCTTAGGTAAATCAGGTTCGGGTAAATCAACTCTACTTAGAATTATTGCCGGATTGACCGCACCGACAACAGGTGAAGTGATATATCGCGAGAAAAAAGTCTCAGGTCCTGTGCCGGATATTTCGATGGTCTTTCAAAGCTTTGCACTCATGCCGTGGCTTACTGTGTTACAAAATGTGGAACTAGGGCTTGAAGCGCGTAATATCAACGCCAAAGAGCGTAAGGAAAAAGCGCTCAAAGCGATTGATATGATTGGTTTGGATGGATTTGAGAATGCCTATCCTAAAGAGCTTTCAGGTGGAATGCGTCAACGTGTTGGTTTTGCGCGAGCTTTAGTTTTACAGCCGGATCTGTTGTTGATGGATGAACCATTTTCAGCGCTTGATGTGCTAACGGCTGAAAACTTACGTGAGGATTTGCTTGAGCTGTGGGAAAAAAATGATGCGATGAAGGGCATTTTATATGTTACACATAACATTGAAGAAGCCGTATTAACCGCGGATAGAATCATTATTTTTGGTAGTAACCCTGGCTTTATTCGTGGTGAGTTGAAGGTTGATTTAACACATCCTAGGAACTCAAATGACGAAGCGGTTGAGGATCTCATTGACGAAGTCTATCGCATGATGACAACGGCAGAAACGCGTGAGTTAACAGAGCGCATGAATAAACGCAAAGCACTGAATATCGGTTATCGCTTACCAGATGCTGAAGTCTCTGAGTTAACAGGTCTGTTAACCGAGATGGATGATCTTCAAGCCAAAGGATCGATTGACTTACCAGACTTGGCAGATCACGTGCGTTTGGATATCGATGATTTATTCCCGATTATTGAAACGTTGTCTGTACTGCATTTGGCGAGTGTTTCCGACGGGGATATCACGATGACGGCTTTAGGTAAGCAGTTTATGAATGCCGACATTGAAGAGCGTAAAGTGATATTCTCTAAATTATTAGTGCAGCATATTCCATTAGCGCGCCATGTGGTCAAAGTGCTAAAAGAGCGCCCAAATAAAAAAGCACCTGAATCACGTTTCTTATCAGAGCTTGAAGATCATTTGAGTGATGATGAAGCAGCACGCGTATTTAATACCTTTATTGGTTGGGCGCGTTATGCTGAGATTATTGAGTATGATGCGGCACTTGGTGTATTAAATCTGGATGAAACTAATACATAAACTAATGGCACTACCTTAAGCGCTGTCAATGCATAGAGACGCACTTTAAAGCATGAATTTTTTGAAGTCAGTAACCGCATGGATGTACATATTTTTGCCTAAAAACTCAAAAACCAAATGGATATAATACCCCAAGAAATTTAAAGCAACGCTTTATTGAGGAATTAGAGAAGGTAAAAGTAGGGTTAAGCAAAAAAGGCTGCACCAAGAAATATGATAAAGTCTGCGAAAAGCTGGGGAGATTAAAAGAAAAATACAGCAAAGTAGCGAGTCATTTTGAGTTAGAGTTAAAAGCAGATGCCAACAAAGAAAATGCCTTATCCTTGACTTGGCATGACAAGGAAACTCGAGCGAATAAAAACAAGGGGATTTACTGCATTCGCACCAATCAAGCCCATTTAAATAATCAACAAATATGGCAAACCTATCGCATGCTCAATGATATTGAAGCTGCCTTTAGAGTATTAAAAAGTGACTTAGGGATGCGTCCTGTTTATCATCAAACCACAGAGCGCATAAGTGGTCATATTTTTATTAGTATACTTGCCTATCATATTTTGCATTGCATCCGTTTTCAGCTTAAGAAAGTTGACATACATGATAGCTGGGAGACTATTTTGTTAAAATTAAGCACGCATTATCGTGTCACGACAACGATGCAAACCAAAGAGGGGAAAACCTTACATATTCGTAAGTCAACTAAGCCCAATCATGAGCAGGCTAAGATTTATAAAGCCTGTAATGCACCAGCTATTCCACTAAAGCAGATCATCACAACGCTATAGCGCATCGATCACGTCTCCACAAAAAATCAAAAAAACACAAAAAATCTGTAGTGCCTTAACTCAACTTTGTGTATGGCGCAAAGCATTATACTGTCTACGTTTCAGAAATTTTGCTTACCAAGTTGGATTACGTTCAGGGTACGGTGAGCACGTGTGGGTGAGCATTTAGTCTTAGCCTAACTTTGTGGATTATAAGTCACTACTTCGGTCTTACATACTCCGTTATCACAGCGTGAGCTATTTTTATCCCCAGCATCTGATGGCGTTAAGCTAATATTGTTCTCATCACTTGTCAGTGTTAAGGTGTAAAGTCCCACTACATCACTATCATTTGTTTGAATTTTAGCTGCAGGTCTTAGTGTCATATAGTGAGTATGACCTGATGGATCAGTAACGCTAATATTCATAGATGCACTATTAATTGCAGAAGACTGAGAGTTAGTAATCAGATTTTGGCAATCATTATGTTGTGTTTTAAAGTATAGTGGGGTGCTGATACACTGTGTGCCACCTTGATCTTTAGAGAAGTTTACTATCCCAAGGCTCGTGCTGGGAGAGATAGGCGTAATTTCGGTTTGATCATCAATGCTAGGATATAGCTTAGTATCTGCAGTCTCAATACTATTAAAATCATTTAATTTAAATTGATATTGTACAGCTTCAGATGCGCGAGTTGCCAAGCTTACACAAAAATTTACTTTTGCTTCTAGTATATTTGGATATAAATATAATGAGCCTATTTGATTTTTTTGATCGCTCCAGCTGCTTTTGTTTGTTTTGATAATGCATGCCAAATTTTTAAACTGTTTGTCATGATAATCATTAGCTGTAGAGCGTAATGTAAAGTACTGAGGATTATCAGGATTATCTGCAATCATATCAGAACCACTGATAGGATAGTCGGGGTCAATGGAATAAATACTACTATATAATCTGAATTTACCTACTACTCCATCTTTCTCTTTCGCAGTCTGAGAATCCCCTGGCATGCCTGGATCTGTCTGGAATTTTTCCCCGCTTGCAGTATTTACATGAACAAAGTCATATCCAGGCTTGTAAGGTCCGCTATAATCACCAGAAAAACCATACATAGAAACTGTATACGCAGTATCATTGTAAATATAAAACTTATATTTAGGATAATCGCAGACATATTTATTGTCTCCTTGATCAATCCACATCCCTTTGCCATTATTACAGTTATAATCGGTCACATCCGTCCTACAGACAACAGGGATATTGTCATGCCACGCTGTGCTAGTACCTGCCCCATGAAGATCACACGTAAAGCTTCCAGCGACATAATCACCATCTTCACAGTATTTAGTGAATCCAGTCCAGTGTTGACAATCATCCCATGGGTCTGCAGCAATAGCTACAGAACTAGATAGGCTCGAGACAATCATTGCGATGATTAACGTATTCTTCATTTTTTTCATTATTATACTCCTATGGTTGGGGTTGGTTGTGTTAAATTTAACCTTTCATTTGCGGACATTTATTATTTTTTAGTTTGTAATAACATCTGATCATGGATAGTTGGTTTTATGAAAACGCTTAAAAATAAAGGGGCATTCAGTGGCTATTGATCTGTAGTGTGCTTATATCTATTAATTTTTCTGCCAAAATAGAACGAATCTTTTGAATTGCGTCAAAGCATAACTCATGACCAGTTTCATAGGTGTGCCATGTGACATTATAACCATGCTGGATCAGCATATCTTTAGCTATGGTGCCAAGCTTTATCGGAATAATTGTATCTTGCATGCCATGCATACAGATGTAGTTAGTATGCTTGTGAGGTATTTGAATATTTCTCGCAAAGAGTGACCACTCAGGTAAATAACCCGATATTATCATACTTGCAGCAAGTGCATGTTTTGTGGTTAATGACGACAGTCCTGCAATAAGTGCGCCTTGAGAGAAGCCTATGAGTATGATGTTATGAGGTAAAATGCCAAGTTTTATTTGTTGATCAATAATGCTATGAATGTAAGCACATGAATACAAGGCTGATGTAATATCAATTTCTCTGACCATGGTAGTGTTGCAAACAGATTTAATATCATACCAAGAGTGTATGGACTCAAATTTATTAATCGTTAGCGAGTTTATTTCTGCAAATGGGAAAATAAAGCGAATACTATGATTAATAGGTAAGTCAAACTCAGGGACTAACTTTGAAAAATCACGTCTTGCACCAAGACCATGCAACCATATAACGCATGATCTAGCTTGAGTTATTGGCTCAATAATAATACTTTTTTTACGCATGAAATAAATTTAAACATAAGCTGTTGATGACCTTTGGCAGTATCCTCAGAGATAGATGCTTTGTAAATTAATTTATAGTTAAAAAGCCTTAAATATTAATTAATTTACAAATTAATTGAAAATTTATACATTTAAATTTCAGAGTGACTAATGCTTTTCTGTATTAACGTCTGTTGATTATGTGGATATAACAATGAAAAATAAGGAATGTATTACGATGAGGGAAAAATTATTATCAGCATCAGTTTTAGTATTGCTGATAGCTAGCACAACGTATTTAAATGCATATTGTCAGTTAGTTACTCAAAAAGAAATAAAGACAACGGCAAGTGCTAAATCTGTAGGTGTAAATAGGTTTGATCATATCCTGCCATTTGGCTGCTTTTGAGTAAATGTTGGTTGATTTATGGTTATCTCTATTGTTTAAGCCACTTTGGTATGAATTAAAGGATATGCGCTAGGGGTTTTGCGTCATTGGATAAGTGAATATTGATCATTATGTATTAAGCGAATATAAATAGGAGAATAGGCATGCGCTTAAAAAAACACATTACACTTATAACATCATTCAGTGTATTGGCATGTATTGGTGGCTATGGTTCTCAGGCAAATTTTGTATTAATTAACAATACAGGTTATGTTCTTGATAGTATGAGCTGGGAACATGGTCCAGATAGTGATAATCATGATAGATATGAGACGATAGATGTCCCTAGTAGTGGCGAGCTCATCACACAACAAGTGCTCGGTCGAGATGGTGGAGATAATTATTTGGTGATGGATAAACAGGGGTGTAATCAAGATGGACATGACTGTGGGGCAATTGAGATTACGGGGCATGATGCGGGTCATGAAGAATCATACTTTGTCAGTAGTAATGAAGTAGTTAACGATCCAAATAAGTCAAATGCGTTTATGGAAACTGGTTCTGATAATAGTGCGCAAGGTCAGCCTCTTGCAACACCTCAAATTGCGTGTGCTATACCAGACCCAAATGGAAAAGCATATAGTGATGATGCGGATAATTTTGGATATTCTTATTTATTTCCAAGCACTTTAGAAGCAAAGGTTAATCTGTGTGTGCAGCTTGTAACGCCAGCTAGTGCTGATACGGCGTATACATTTAAGATTGATAGCGCTAATGGCTTTGTTGATCGTGATGACTTAAGTAAGTGGCTACATCCACAAATTGCAGATCGCACAACAATTACATTGCCAAATTCATCAGGCACTAACTTGGGATCAGTGCTATTTCATCAAGGTGACGAGGGAGTGAAGTGTGTAACAGAACCTCTTTATCTCAAAACAAGCTCAACAGCATGCCATGATTTGTTAAGTAATTCGAGTAATACAGGGATCAATGCTGCTCAATTGGTAATAGATGTTAACGATGCCGTTGGTAAGCGATATAGCTTTACTCTTAGACCATATGTGAATATAGCAGATGCTCAAGGTCAGACAGTGAATGGTGTTTATGCGTTAGGGCTAGCAACGCAGGATGGAGAGTTTAGCATTGTACCAAATGATGCAAATATCAAACTTTACCCTAAGGCATCATCCTGTGCAAAAGGCGTATGTTCAAATACCACCATTACATTTAATCCAAATAATTGATATTGAGGTTTTAGATGATTCATAAATTTAAGTTAAGTCTGATGGGCTGCCTTTTTTTGTCAGCTGTTAGCTATGGGACGAGTGTTGAAAGCGTATCAGCACCAGTTGCTGTTCATCATAATAAAGCATCACTTAAAAGCCCAAGAAATACATCATCTCAAGATGATGAGAAATCAAACTATAAAGGTTCGCAGGCAGACAATAAAACAATTAAAAGCTTAAGTGAGAGTGTAAATCCAGCAACTGGGGCTCTAAGTATTTCATTGCCGTTATTATCGGTTAAGGGCTTTATTCCTTTAGATGTCAGTGTGAGCTTCAGTGCAGGCAGTTCTGGAATGTTAGGACTTCCTAATGGTTGGCAATTTAACATTGATTATGTGGTGCCAGGAAAATCCATGACATTTAATGGTAAAACTTATGTGATTGATTTTAATTGGAGTGATAGCACAGGTTATCAATCAGGGCTTAAATATTTAAATCAACATGGTGTGTTGTTTAAAGATATGTTGACCGATACGCCATTACCTACAAGTTTCGCTGATTCAAGAGCTTATCGTTATTGTTTGAGTATGCCAGATGGTTCAGCGGATTACTTTGATGCAACGGGCAAGCTGATTGCCAAGGGGGATCGTTTTGGTAATCATATTCGATATGATTATAACGATCCAGAGATGGGTGTTCAGCATAACTATCTAAAATCAATTACCGATAGCTTGGGGCAAGTATTTAACTTTGGCTATAGTGCTAATGAACTAAGTATTAGTTATATCGATAGTCAAAATAGATCGCATATGCAGAGCTTAGCCTACAATCAAAATGGCATATTATCATATACCGATTCGTTAGGCTTTATAACTCAGTTAAATTATCAGACACGTAATGGCGTCCCAGTCGTTAATCAGATTCTTTATCCTAATGGATTGGAAACGGACATCAGTTATCAAGATCTACACTTTAAAACACCTGATAATAAGATAGGTGCTTTAAATGCGGTGGCAACAATTAATCATATTGATCATGCTAATGCTGATCAGGTCTTGGCAGAGGCAGACTATGAGTTTAGTCAGAACAATTTCACAGGATATCCAAATAATTATCCACTATCGGATGATAAAGACAGTTTAATGGAAAGTAATAATCCAGATTATCGCTATACGGTCACGGTCAAGGTTAACGAACACAGTAAAACAGCGAGTAATAGTATGGATATTCGTAAAACACAGACGATTTATAACGCGATGAGTGAGCCGGTTGAGCAAGATGTGTATTTAGCAGGGGAGAATACCCCGACGTATAGAACAAAAAATAAATATCAATTGATTAATAGCAAGCATTTGCGAACGGTTAATTATAATAAGCCGATAGAAGAAACTAGTGCCATTTATGATGCTGCTACTCAAGGATATATAACGCTAGGCAAGAGCGACTACACGTACGATAATTATGGCAATACATTGACAACAGATGTCTTTAAGTACAATCCTCTGACACAAAAACTGGTTGAATCAACTAAGTCAATCAATAGCTATGATCAAAGCTTTAATCAACCCTTGACAACGACTAACATGACATGGAACCCATTAACCAATGCATTTGATACAAAATCTGTGCAAAATACTTTGTCAAATGATCATAAAAATGTGCTTCAAAGTACACTGTATGATGGGGATATTAATGCTACTAACGCCTGGAAAAGTACCAATTATAGCTATGACAATCATGGCGTTGTCATACAAAGTACGGTGAAGTGGAGCCAAGCAGGTCACACTGGGGTGCAATCTAGTACAGTCAAAAATAGCTTTAGTTATGATCTAAGTAAACGTTTGGAAACACTAACACATACTGATGCCTTAGGGAGTGTCACCACGCAAACGGTTGATAGTATAACAGGAGATGTCCTGAGTAAGAGCTCAGCATTGGGTAATACCATAACATCAAGTTATGATTTGGATGGAAGAGTCTTGAGAAAGACGCTGCCAGCAGGGCAAAGCATTACGTATCAATATGAGGATTACCAAAAAGATAAACAAAATGCCGTAACTGAAATTTCGCCATTGGGCGCTAAAACCACAACACAATATGACGCATCAAATCACAAAATAGCAACATATAGCAACACCGATCCCAATAATATTAATGACATGGTACTGCAAGAAGCTGATCGCTATAATTCCTACGGTGAGCTAGTTCAGAAAAAGGATGCCTTGGGTAATGTAACAAGTTATAGCTATAACGCACTCTCCTTACCAACGGCTCAAACCGATAGCGATGGTAATGTAACGACAATGCAATATGATCTTGCGCACTTAAGTCAAACAAGTTTTGTCAATGGTATCAAAACTAAGACGGTTATCTATAACCCAGATAAAAAACCATTAAAGACAATAAGCTACCCAAATAGTCATAATCCACTGCAACCACATTATCATCTGGAAGAAATATCAACTTTAGATGGCAATAATCAAGTGCTGGAAACAACACATAATAAAATAGATGATAGCGGAGCGGTGACCGTTCTTAATACGTTAACTAGCAGTTATACACCTGATGGCAAAACCCAAAGCCAGATCTTACAAAGTGGGCAGTCCAAAGAAACGATAACAGCAGAGTATGATCTATTAGATGATGTGCTTGATAAAACAAAAACATTGGATTTTAGTGATATTACTGGTAGTCACCATTATATTACGCATCGCGACCATTTTAACTATGATGCGGCAGGAGAACTGATAGCTGAAACCAATCAAGCAGGTCAATCGATTACTTATAGCTATGATCAGGATGGTAATAAAATCACTGAGACACGCCTTGATGGCACGGTGGTGCACTTTGCTTATGATAAAAATGACAATCTGATCACTAAAACATATACCGATAACAGTGGCAAACATAGTTACAATTATAGTTATGATGCCGATGGCAATAAGGTCTTTGAAAGTCTCGATGGTCAAGGTATTAAGATAAGCTATACACTTTCAGGATTACAAACGGCGATTAGCTATCCAGATGGCAAAGTGGCAACGGCAACATATAATAAATATGGACAACTGCTATCAAGCACGGATGTCAATGCTCAACAAACAACAATGACCTATCTTAAAGATGGCAAACTCAATACGGTGAGTAACAATCAAGACAAAGTGACTTATTTGTATAGCACACAAGATAAGCCAAACGAGAATAATCAATATGGCGCACTTATTGCTAAGGACTATCAGGGGATTTATACACAGCAATTTACAGCAGATGCATTTGGTCAAGAGCATGAGTTAAAACAAATTGATAGCTTAGGCACGACACTTCTTGATATCGTTAATACCTTTGACGCAAAGGGTATGTTAACTGACGTTATCGCGACTTCGGATAAGGCGCCAAATGATCCCAATGTTAACTATATTAAACACTATACTTATGATGATTTTAATCAATTAATTAAAGAAGAGTCGGATAGTTTGCAAAAGCAACCAATAACAAGTACAAGCTTCGCTTATGATGGTAATGGTAACATTCTTCGCAAAACCAAAGATGGCAAAATAACGACGTATCAATATAATAATCTCGATCAATTGATCTCTTATACCGAGGATGGTAGTACATACACGCCTAAATATAATGCCAATGGTGATGAGGTTGATGATGGCAAGGGCACAAGCTATCAATTTAATGGCATAAGTCAGCTGATTGGTGTGCAAAATCAAGCGATGCATCTTGAATATAGTTATTATGCCAACGGCTTAAGATCAGATCGCACAGGATTAGATACCAACAGCATTCTTCAAGATCATTACCGTTATTACTATACGGGAGATACCATAAGTGCAGTCAATGACTTAACACACCCTGATAATGTTAGCTTCTTTTTGGATGGTAAGAGTCGCATTCATGCCTATAGCGTAAGCTAAGTTTGATGTGTATTCACCATAAATTATTGTGCCATGGGTATAAACCAAGGATAGAAAATTAAAAAAGCAAATAATGGTAAGTCATGAGGGGTGAGCTAAATGAATAATATACGATATCAACAAATTGTGGTAATAACTGGTTGTATGTTAGCAATGCTAACTGCTCAGATCAGTTTTGCACAAGAATCGTTAACAACAGGTGCAAATGAGATTTATTATGTGAATAATGGCAAAAGTAATAGTTTAACCTTGGATAAGCCATTCAATAGCAATGCAGAAGTTGCCATTCAAAGCACGACAGATTATCAAGCCTATGGCGCGCATTCTGATACGCTTAACACTAATGTAGCAATGAATTTTAGCTACAATGGCGAATATCAGGATCCGAGTTCTGATTTGGTGTATTTAAGAGCACGTGACTATGATGCAGGAACACAACGATTTATCGCACAAGATAATGCTAATGTTTGGAATAAGTATAACTTTGCTGATAGCAATCCGATTATGAATATTGATCCAAGTGGGCATTTTTCTATAACCAATGTATGGAAACATTCATCAAGTGGACTCTTGATGACACTGATCATGTCTGGCGTTATATTTACTGGAGGATATCTGGGTATTGCTGAGCTTGCTGCCTTAGGTGCTGAGAGTGTTGCGACTTCCGAGGCAGCAGGAGTTGCCACAGAAGGGCTTGAAGCTGGTGCTACTGCTACTGCAGAGTCAACTGATGTAGCGGAAGGATCATCTGCAGCATTAACGCAATCTGCAAATGATAGTGTTGCTGGTGAGGATGCTAATGGGATAGTTGATACTCAAGAAGCTGATATCGATGCACAAGAGCATTCTGTTGTTGGTACACAGGAGGGTGGGAGTGCCGAAGCTACTAACCCAAATGAAGCAAAGTTTTTTTCATGTGTATCACGCAAAACCGAGTTGCGTTTTGGTTTATTTAGTGAAGCATTAAGTGCGGTTGGCGTGATTGGCACCTATGGCAGTCATTTTTCGCCATTCTTAAAAAAATACGAAGGAGTGTGGGGTTTTTTAGACTATTTTGGTGGTGGTGCTGCATTTGGATTGATAAAAGGGTTGAAATTTGCAGACTATGTTGAAAATGCAAGTCAGACAACAAATTATTTGTTGCGTGCAGCAAACGGTGTTATGCGATTGTATAGAATGCCTTTTGGACGCTTTGCTCAAACGAATTTTATTCGTTCAGCTTCTGCAGGAATGGCGTATATGACCGTGAAAACACCATTTCTTATGGCGAGTTATGCAGGCGCTGATGCTGTTTATGATGCGACTAATCATGGGGAAGATTTGCCTGATTGGGTTTAGGAATCAATTTGCATAACGGTAAACAAGTTATTATTGAAAGCGTCAATAGAACTAACGGTTACGGATGAAACTTATGAATAAACTACCAATTATTTTGGTAACTATCGGTATCTATCTTATAGCATTAATAACAACACAAATAAGTTACGCTCATACAGCAAGACTTAGCATCAGTCTTTACTATGTGAATGATGGAAAAAGTAATAGCTTAATTTTGATTAAACCAATTAATGGCAATGCAAGTATTGCTATACAAGGTACGACGGATTATCAAGCCTATGGTATGCACCCTAATACGCTAAATACTAATGTAGCAACAAACTTTGGCTATAATAGTGAATATCAAGATCCTAGTTCTGATTTGTTGTATTTAAGAGCGCGTGATTATGATGCGGGAACGCAACGATTTATCACGCAAGATAATGCTAATGTCTGGAATAAATATAACTTTGCTGATAACAATCCGATTATGAACATTGATCCAAGTGGGCATATCAGTTTAAACACTATTGGGCTGTTAATGACAGTTGTTGTATCCTTAGCTAGCGTTCCTGTTACAAATGGAACTTCTTTGATGATGTTAGCTGAAACAGGAGCAAGTGTTTCTAATATTTTGTTTGGTATTGGTGACATAATTCATCATAGGTACTATGCTGCAGCTGGCGATTTTGCTATGGCTATAGGTGGTATGATCGGTGTCTATTCAGCCCAGGATAGTATATTTCCATTAGGGAGAAAAGCTTTGCTATCTAGACAAACTAGACAATTATCTGTCGATGAGGAAGCAGATATAAACATTGATAATATAGATATCCATAGTGAAGAGTTAAATGCGGCTAAAGTGACTAGAAGTAGTGCGGGATCAAATCTTTTATTAGGTGTTGGTTCAGGATTGAAAACATATCAAGACAACGATGGGAATCATTTTAACTTGAGTGACTTTGCAAGATTTACATTAATCAATGGTGCAACAGGATTTGCAGGTGGTCGAATCTACGGATGGGTGAGTGGTAGAATGGGCGAGGCTAATGGCATGGTTAAAAAAATTGTCTATGGGGCATTAAGAACAACGCTTAATGGTGCGGTTGGCATGACAGGCAATATGATTAATAGTGCAATTAGTCATGATATTAACTGGACAAATACAGCAGTTAATCTTGCTGCGGCACCACTTATGGGCGCATATTCTGGATTCTCACAAACTTACTTAGGTAATTATCCCAATAGTAGGTTAGCAAAAGCGATGAGATTTACTTATCTTAATTTAAAGACACCAATATTTGGTGCTTTGCTTAGTGGAGATATATCTGAGTTATGATTGAAATGAACATCTATTTTGCCTGTAGAAATTTAGATAGAAGCGGATAATCTCGTGCCTTGATTAGGTTGTATGTTTTGATATATGTGAAGCAAATTAAAAACGTCTTAAATTGAATAAGGAAGGTAGGTTATGAAATTTAGAATTCAGCTTATAAGAAAGAAGTCGATGATTAGCGGCGTTTTCTCAGTTTGGTTACCTTATCTTATTATTTTAGGTATTATTGTCAGTGTTGAAAGCTCATTTTCTAAAGAGGCTTGGATTAACAATAATAATGCAGTTAACTTATATTATGCTAATAATGGCAAAAGTAATAGCTTAACTTTGATTAAACCAATTAATGGCAATGCAAGTATTGCTATCCAAGGTACGACGGATTATCAAGCCTATGGCGTGCATTCTGATACGCTCAACACCAATGTAGCAACGAATTTTAGCTACAATGGAGAATATCAAGACCCTAGCTCTGATTTGGTGTATTTAAGAGCACGTGACTATGATGCAGGAACACAACGATTTATCACGCAAGATAATGCCAATGTCTGGAATAAGTATAATTTTGCTGATAGCAATCCAATTATGAATATTGATCCAAGTGGACATATGAGTAAAGAAGCAATCAATACCATATTGGGTATATCACTAATATTGGCGGGTATTGCCACTCCATGGCTGTTAGGCGCTTTTGCCCCAGCAGCTGAGGCAACAGTTGCATCAGTAGAAACTACAGAAGTTGCATCAGTAGAAACTACAGATAGTTTTGTAACTGCAAATGAGCCTGCTGCAGATAGTTTTGTCACTGCCAATGAAGATGATTCGATTGCTTTAGCGAATAATAGTGTCAGTGATAGCTCAGATGAGTTATTTAAAGCGCAGTCAATGCGTTATGGACTAAAGTCTTACCCTGTTACTTTTGTCGGCAATGGGATACAGGCACTTATTCAGAGAAAGACAATGACGCCAATTGCATATCTAGAAATGGGGCTTGAGGATATTGGTGGTGCTTTTGGTACCTTAGGTATGATAAACCCTAGTTGGGCTAAATCTTTTGGTTTATTAGATAATGGACTTGAAGGAGTGGCAACGGCATTATCTGCTGAGACTGTTGGTGCTTCATCAATGCTTTCAGGAGTAGCTGGTGGGTTTGGATCAGGGGGAGTAAGCGGGTGGATGGGAGGTTTTTTTGTTAAGAATATGTGGGAGCCTTTTTTAAAGTGTAATTTAAGAGCAGGTACCAAGTTTCTTGGCTCTGTTGGCATATTTGCGGCACGAGGCGCAACAATGGAGACAGCAAGAGAAGGGGTGATGTCGGCAGTGTCAGGGGAAAATGACATGTCGATTAAAAATATCTTAATGTCCTCTGGGGTTACAGCAGTAGAAGGTGGGATGTTTACTATGGCTGAACTAAATTTTCATAGCTTGCAAAGTGTACGCAGTTATGCATTTACTTATAATATGGGCGGGGCAGTTTTTCAGGTAGGTATTCCGTTTTTAATCTAATGCAAAAGGAGATATGTCTCGTGATTGTCAGCACTTTCTTTGTGTCGCATTTCATTCACCAACTTCCGATTTTGCGCAAGATATTGTAATCTACAGCGTAAATTTTATTGGAGTGATTAATGTTTAGAAAAATTGTACTGAGTACTTGTTTGAGTGTCATAATCACTTTGGCAGTGTATGCGCAAGAAAGTGATATTAACTTAAACAAAGTAACTAAAATAACCGAAAAATCAATGCAGCCATTAACAGCTGAGGCATCATTATCACAACCTTGGTTTGGTTTTGTGTCACCTTCAGATGATGCTAAAGAGGCAGTTTATATACAGAAGAAGGGGCAAGAAGATAAAAAAACGGGTAAGTGGCAGTGGCGTTATCAGCTTTTTTACGTCAAACATATTGATGCTAACGCTATGACAGACGCGCAAAAGCTTTTTAATTTTAACGTATTAAGTGCCTCTTGGTTTCCAGATGCGCATAAATTACTGCTTGTTAAAGAACAGCATAATCAATTAATCCTGTGTGTTTACGATATCAATCTTAACAAGTTATATCCATTACAAATGCCTGAGCAAGAATTAGTAAGCTATCAAATTTCACCCAATGGGCAAATGATAGCTGTGAGTGTGCATGAGGATAAGCGTGATAATCTTTCGGTACTTGATCCAGCGACAATGTATGCAGGTAATAAACTTTATGTATTAATGCTGTCAAAAGATCAAACGCATGTTCAAAGCATTAAAGCGTTAAGCCAGTCAGATGATTATGTGATGAATGATCGTTTGACATGGTTAAAGGATAGTAGCGGTATTATCTTTGTTAGTGCACATTCATTGGCGCCAGAGCGCTCAAGAAAGCGCGCGATCAAACGTGTTGATTTAGCAGGACATGTGATGAATTTAACAAAAAGTGAAGGCTATTATGATCAGCCAGTTTTGTCACATGATGGTAAAAAACTCGCCTATTTCTACAATCGATTACCCAAAGGCTATCAATATGCAGATTACCTTCTAAGATACAGCAACCAGCTGTGTATTTTGAACTTAAATGATCATAAACAGCAATGTTTTAAGCCTTTGTTTGAGGGTGGTGCCGAGTTGCTCTCATGGGATCAAAAAGATGAGAATCTATTGATGGTGCAAGATGATCATTTAACGAAGCGTCTTGTCAAAGTTAATATCAAGACATCGGACATTTTGCCATTAACACATGATGTATCAGTTCTTAGTCCTGTTGTTAACAATCAAGCAACAGCGATTGGCTATATGCAAATGAGTAGCAATAAAGCGCCTGAAGCAGTCGTTAGTCGTTTAGATGAGTTTTCACCAGAAGTGATCAATCCGCAAAGAAAACTACCCTATGCACTAGGGCAAACAGAAATAATCCATTGGCTTGGTAGCAATAAAGAAAGTATCGAAGGCTTTGTAACCTATCCACCAAATTATAAAAAAGGAGAGAAAGAGCATAAATATCCACTGATTGTTGCGGTGCATGGTGGACCCGCTAACCATTGGTGGGGCAGCTTTATTGGCTCACCCCATACGCTAGATACGCCTTTTTGTGTGGGCTGTATGGCGGCAGAAGGTTATGTGATCTTTAGACCGAATGTACATGGTAGTACGGGCTATGGCGTGCCATTTATGGCATCTAACTATCAGAAAATTGGGCAAATTGACTTGGAGGATATTACCCTTGGTGCTAGGCATTTAATCGCCGAGGGGATTGTTGATCCTAAGCGTATTGGCATCTGGGGTTGGAGTTATGGTGGCTTTCTTGCAGCAGTAGCAATGGAGCGTGACAGTCTTTTCAAAACGGCAGTCGATGGCGCTGGAGTCAATGATTTGGTGAGTCTTGAAGGCACTTCAGATTATCATACACTGACTTATCTTATGGGGGTGCCTTTTTGGCAAGATGCTAAGCCTTGGGTAAATATATCACCGGTTTTACATGTGGGTTCAGTTCACGGTAGCATATTGATTCAAGGGGGTGATAGAGATACTGAGGTGCCGCTTAGTCAATCGTTAGAATTATATTATGCTTTAAAACAAGCGCATAAAAAGGTCTCACTAAAAATCTATCGTGATCAAGGACATGAGTTCTCAGAACCTAATCAGCTATTAGCAGGGATGAAAGATACGGCAAATTGGTTTAGGCAAAATCTGTAGCCTGTGGCAGAATAATAAGCATTCTTTTAACATAAATAACTGGCATTACGCACTTTAGAAAAAACTATGATTTTATAAACACCCCGTCAGCCTATGGCTGCCACCCCTCTTGCAAAGAGGGGAATTGGGCAACGGTAATTTTAATTCCCCTCTTTGCAAGAGGGGTGCCAAGCTTGAGAGGTGGGGTGTTGAAATAGCAAAAGTGCGTAGCTCCAGCAAATAATATAAATGTTGCACAAACAACCATAATTTAGCAACTTGAGAGCACAAGAGCTTATTATCTATGAATTTAAGTGACTATAAACGCATTGTGATTAAAATTGGCTCATCGCTGTTAGTTGATGATAATTACGAAATCAGAAAAAAGTGGCTTGAAAGTTTAATCGCTGATATTGATCAGTTATACAAACAGGGCATTGAAATCATTATTGTCTCATCAGGGGCTGTGGCATTGGGGCGTAAGGTGCTTAACTGCATGGGGCGTAAATGCACCTTGGCAGAAAAGCAAGCCGCTTCAGCAATTGGGCAAATTAAGTTATCACAAGTCTATCAATCACAATTTGCAGCCTTTGACATTCATAGCGCGCAAGTGCTATTGAATATCGATGATATTGAAACGCGTCAACGCTATGTTAATGCGCAAAACACCTTGGAAACACTGCTCAAATTTCGCGTAATTCCGATTATCAATGAGAATGATACGGTAGCAACGACTGAGATTAGCTATGGCGATAATGATCGCTTAGCGGCGCGTGTTGCGCAAACCATTAATGCTGATTTATTAATTTTATTCTCCGATATCGATGGACTATATACCGCTAACCCAAATATTGATAAAACAGCCCAGTTTATCAAAAGCGTTGATGTGATTAATGATGAGATCAAATCAATGGCAGGAGAGAGTCACACCAAAATCAGCTCAGGTGGTATGATCACTAAAATTCTAGCTGCTGAGATTGCGGTTAATAATGGTTGTAATATGCTGATTTGTAACGGCAAGGCACTTAAGCCCTTAACAAGCTTGCAAAATGCGGGACGATTTACGTTGTTTAAGGCGCAAAAAATTGATCAAAGTGCTAAAAAGCGCTGGCTTGCACATCATGTGAAACATAGTGGTGCGCTTACTATTAATGAAGGGGCACTGCGCGCACTGCGCCTTGGTAAGAGTTTACTCAGTGTGGGTGTGATGGAGTGTGTCGGTAATTTTAAAGCCGATGATGTGCTTACGATAAAGGATGAACAAGGTAATACGGTAGCAATTGGTGTGGCAATGTTGCATGCAGAGGTATTAAAGCAGGTGCTATTAGCTAAAAATTATACGCCAGAGACAAAAGTGATTGTTCATCGCAATAATATGGTATTGGTTTGAGAGAGAATTCAGTTTTAGGAGTTAAGATAAGTGATAAATGAATATCAGGCAATAGAAACACTGTGCAAACAAGCCAAACAAGCAACATATCACTTGGCGTCAAGCACGAACGATATGCGTAATCAAGCATTGTCATTAATCGCTGATGAGATTGTACGCAATACGGATAATATTCTAAAAGGCAATGCCAAGGATATTGAAAATGCAACGGCAAAGGGCTTAAGTAAAGCCATGCTTGATCGCTTATTGTTAACGCATGAGCGAATTGTCGCGATGAGTGATGGCTTGCGTGAGATTGCAAAACAACCCGACCCACTTCATTGTGTGCTATCACATGTGCAAAGACCAACAGGACTTGATATCAAAGCAGTCAGTGTGCCACTAGGTGTCATTGCAGTCATTTACGAGTCACGTCCAAATGTCACCGTTGATGCAACTGGACTGTGTTTAAAATCAGGTAATGCCGCAATTTTAAGAGGTGGTAGCGAGAGCTTTTATTCAAATCAAGCGATTATGCGCGCAATACAGATGGGATTGGCAAAGTCAGAGATTGCCAGTGATGCCGTACAAATGCTGCCAACTCAGGAAAGAGCCGCCATCGAGTATCTGGTAGCTCAAGATCAATATATTGATGTGGTTGTGCCACGCGGTGGACGCGCACTGATTGAATATCTGACAAAGCATAGTAAAGTGCCTTTGTTTAAGCATTTAGATGGGATATGTCACACCTATGTTCATCATGCAGTGGATTTACGCAAAGTGCTTAATGTGTGTGTTAATGCCAAAATGCGCCGTCCTAGCATTTGTGGTGCAACGGAGACGATTTTATTGGATCGACAGTTGCCAATAGAGGATATTGACGCGCTATTAACCGCATTGGATAAAGCAGGGTGTGCGCTGCGCCTTGATCAGGATTTATGGCAGCAATTTTCACAATATGAAAAAGCAGAAGAGTCTGATTGGTCAACGGAATATTTAGATAGTATCGTTTCAATCAAGTATGTTGATGATGTTGCTGCAGCGGTTGTACACATTAATCATTATGGCTCGCATCACACCGATGCGATTTTAACCGAAGATCAAACAGCTGCGCAATTTTTCATGCAGAATGTTGATAGTGCCGTCGTGATGCACAATACCTCTACACAATTCTCAGATGGTGGAGAATTTGGCATGGGCGCTGAGATTGGGATATCAACAGGCAAGCTTCACGCTCGAGGACCTGTTGGCATTAAACAATTAACCACATTTAAATATCAAGTAGTGAGTAATGGCAGTGTTCGTGCTTAAGCAAACCACAAAGACACAGTGCCCTTGATGCGTTGCCATAATGAGCCGGTTGCATCATCTTTTAATGCAACGACTGGGAATGTCTCAATGGTTTTACCTTTGTAAACCATATCAACGCTGCCAGCATCAGTGCCTGCTGTAACAGGTGCAACAAGACCTTTAGGGTTCTTGTGTAATACAAACTGAATATCTTTGGCATCGATATAGCTTGGGAAGCTAATTGCTACGGGTTTTTGCACACCGATATCGACGGTGTCACTCTCGCCTTTGTAAATGCGGATATTGCCTAAGGCGTAATTAGCTGGATAGAACGTTTTCGTCTGGAAGTTAGAAAAACCATACTCTAGTAATGTCTGGCTATCACGAGCGCTTTGCAAAAGGCTGGTTGAACCAATAACTACAGAGATTAAGCGATCATGATCAGGCTTCACTGCTGAAGAAACCAGCGAGTAACCCGCAGAGTCTGTTGAGCCTGTCTTGATACCATCAGCATAAGGATAAATATCTAATAATTTGTTGTAATTACGGGTAACAAAACCATTCATGCTAACACTAGACATTTTGTAGTAATGATAGTATTGCGGGTAGTCATAAATAATATGTTGCGCAAGAACAGACAAGTCACGCGCTGTCGTGTATAAGTTAGGGGCTGGTAAACCCATAACATCACTAAAATGCGTGTTATTCATGCCTAGTTTCTTCGCTGTGAAGTTCATAATATTGACGAAACCTTCTTGTGTACCGGCAAGCGTCATTGCTAAGGTGACTGCAGCATCATTACCTGAGGCAACAATGGTGCCTTCTAGTAAGTCCTGGATAGTCACTTCTTGGGCTGCTTTTAAATGCATGCTTGATCCTGCGGTATGCCAAGCAATGGCAGGAACTTGTACTTTTTGATCAAGCTTGATGCTACCTGCAGCTAGCTTCTGCTCCACGATATAAAGGAGCATCATCTTGGTTAAAGAGGCAGGTGCAATACGCATGTTGGCATTTTTCTCAGCTAAGATATTACCTGTCTTAGCATCAATCAGTAGATAGCTTTTGACATTAAGCATAGGTGGTGTGACAACTTGATTGTGCCAGATCGCAGTTGCAGGTGTAATATTCGGTAGTACTAAATCCGCAGGTGCAGGTGGCACTTGCACTTCAAGTGGAACATTGGCGCTTGATGAAACAGCACCATAGGCATTAAGTGGCACACCCATATAATTAACAGATGTTGCGCCATAAGTATTGGGTTCATTTTGTGCCGCAGGTTGCGCTACTTGTGTTGTTTGTGTTGATTGTGTTTTTTCTGCATCTTGAGCAAATGACAGTTGCGTGGCTAGCAAAGCGATAGAGGATGCTGCAATCAAAGAGATTTTTTTAATAGTAAACATGTTATTACCTATTATGTTGACGTTTGAATTTATAATGACATTTCAATGCAGTTATTATACTGATCTTAAAAGTCTTTTAAACATAAATACGGCGAAACTTAGCGATTGATTTTGATCCGATGGATAGACATTTTAGAAATTGCAAACAAAGCACGCTTCGGTATAATACATGCCAGTGAGTAAAAGATGAGTAAAAGAGTTGAACAATGCCTGGCATGTTGCATGCTGGGCGTTTTTTATTATTTATTGGTGTTACGCATTTTAGAAAAAACTATGACTTTATAAACACCCCGTCAGCCTACGGCTGCCACCCCTCTTGAAAAGAGGGGAATTGGGCGATGGTGATTTTAATTCCCCTCTTTTCAAGAGGGGTGCCAAGCTTGCGAGGCGGGGTGTTGAAATAGAAAAAGTGCGTAACCTCAGTTATTTAGATTTAAAGTAAAGACTAAAAGATAAAAGAATTAAGGATAAAAAATGGCAGTACGAATTCCAATGACTGTTGCCGGTGAAGCGGCGTTAAAAGCAGAGTTACAAGATTTAAAAAGTGTTCAGCGCCCAAAGGTGATTGCTGCAATCGCTGAAGCACGTGAGCACGGTGATTTAAAAGAAAATGCCGAGTATCATGCCGCGCGTGAGCAGCAAAGCTTTATCGAAGGACGTATTCAAGAGCTTGAAGTGAAGCTTGGTAATGCGCAAGTGATTGATATTGCCAATATGACCAATAGTGGCAAAGTGGTCTTTGGTGCGACGGTTACCTTGATAAATATTGATAGTGATGAAGAAATAACCTATCAAATCGTCGGCGAAGATGAAGCGGATATCAAATACAATAAAATCTCATTAAGCTCACCATTAGCGCGTGGGCTCATTGGCAAAGAAGAGGGTGACGAAGCCAATATCGCAACGCCTTCAGGTGTGGTTGATTATGAAATTGTGACGGTTGAATATCGATAAGGTGTGATCGTTAGCAATGAATTATATTTTACTGTTATTTATCGGGGTTATCTGGGGCGGTCAGTTTGTTTTAATCGACTTCTCATTAGCCAGTTACACGCCTGAGCAGCTTGCTTTATTACGAACATTTTATGCCGCAGTTTTTTTGATTGTCTTTTGTTTGGTTGCCAAAAGAAAGCGCTATAAAAGAGACCTTAAAACATGGTCTAAAGTTGCAGCAATTGGTGTGCTTGAAGTGGTGATTCCATTTACTTTGGTGATGTGGGGGCAGCAGTCCGTTTCAGGCAGTATGGCATCGATTTTGATGGGCACGATTCCGTTTTTTACCATTATCTTAGTGTTATTAACGCGTGTTGAGCGCGCGACAAAGGCTAAGTTTGTCGGCATGCTCATCGGTTTTATTGGTTTATTGGTTTTATTTGCGCCTGATTTAATGACAACAGGTCTATCAAGCGCATTATTGCCACAGTTAGCGATTATGCTTGGCGCGTTATCGTTTGCTAGTGCGTTAATCATTATCAGAAGCCTACCCAATGAAGATGCATTTTTGCTATCACGTGATGCGTTTATCATTGGCACGATTATTATGCTTGGCATAAACCTTGGCAATGGCTCGTTACAAGGTATGCATTTTGCATTATATCCTTTTATTGCATCGATTATCTTAGGTGTGTTTTGCTCGGGGTTGGTTTATGTGCTGTATGTCAGTTTAATTAAACGTGCGGGTGCCGGGTTTTGCTCATTATCGAACTATCTTGTGCCGCTATTTGGCAGCTTGCTTGGTGTCATCATTATGGGCGACCATATTAGCATCAATATGGTATTTGCTTGCTTGTTGATCTTATTATCTATTGCTGTTGAGCCAATATTGAGCCTGTTAAAGCGCCAAAGTCGCGCAAATGCAAGCTGACATTACTCGTCAGTAAGCTATACTTGGTCGCATGGACACTGAAAATGAATTTCAGTTTATGAAAAAACATGTCATCACTTCGTTGCTAAAAATACAAGAAGAAGACCTTGAAGCGATGCTCTATGATAGTGCCACTAATGCGGCAATTATCAGGCAAATTTTAGATATTATTTGTGAAGATACGATTAGTACCTTAACGTGGGTACGGCGTTTTGAAGCAAATCAATATGCGATGATTACAAGCTTTACTAAAGCACTGATTAAGCCCTATCTTGAGCTTGGCTTATGGCGTTATGATCCTTCAATTATCCCTAAGCAAACCAATGTGTTTAAAGTATTTACCTATGATGAATTAATCTGTGATCAGATGAAACATAAGCTGATCACTCAAGATGCGCATAATATGGTGCTATATATTGTGAGGTGCTATCACCATTATACGGATCATTTTTCATTTGATATCAATGCGGATTATTTTAATCAGCTAACATTTGAGGATAAAACTAAGCTTTATCAGTGTTTGACAGACTGTATTGATCTATTAATGAGTGTGGTGCGATTTCATACCTTAATTGAGATTAAGGACTTTAGTGATGGTATGGTGATGCCTGATATCGTGCGTTTGCCTAAGAATTTACAGCAGCGCTTGAAATTGACAGATCTAAATGTCGAGTATTTACGCTTTATTGCAACCGGTGCCACGGCGAAAGAGATTGCGATGCATGCAGGGCGTTCCTATCGCTCAGTGCAGGGCAGTATTGCCAGTTTGTGTGAGAAACTGAATTGTCAGAGTAAGAATCAACTAATTAATTTGGCGCGGATTATTACCAGCTATATAGAGTAATGACTAATGCGTGCGCCTAATAATATATTCAGCCAGTTGGGCTAATGATGTTGTGTCATGCCCTTTGATTTGTTGCAGATGCGCCATGGATTGAGTAAATAACTCATCCAATAATTGTTGCGTTTTTTCAATACCTAACAAGGAAGGGTAGGTTGACTTATTGAGTTTAAGATCACTCATATTGTTTTTGCCTAAAGTCGCCGTGTCAGAAGTTACTTCAAGCAAATCGTCTTTGACTTGAAAGGCTAACCCAATACATTGATTAAATGCAATAAGGTGTTTTTCAACGGTTTGATCCGTGTAATAAGGTGAAGCAATAAAAGGCAATACAACGGCAGCGGTTAAAAGCTTACCTGTTTTTAAGCGATGTATTGTCTCAATGCTCTGGATATCCTGAGTTTGACCCTCAGCATCAATATCTAATTGCTGACCATCAACCATACCTTGGCTGCCTGCGTGTGTTGCCAACAGATAAAGCGCTTTTTGCAGTTGTTTAATATTAATAGCTTTTAATTCACTCAAAGCCTGAAATGCAAGTGTCTGCAATGCATCACCTGCTAAAATGGCAGTGGCCTCATCAAATTGAATATGGCATGTCGGTTTGCCACGACGCAAATCATCATCATCCATTGCTGGAAGGTCATCATGAATCAGTGAATAAGCGTGAATTGCCTCTAGTGCCAAAGCAATATGTTTGATGTTGTGCGGATCACAGTTAAAACAGGCACCACTTAAGAAGCTTAAGATGGCACGAATACGCTTGCCACCATTAAGAAAGCTATATGCCATCGCTTCTTTCAAACGTGGGCTTTGAATGGATTGCGCTAAGAAATAGTCCTTGGCAAAGTCTTCAAAATCATCCTTTATTTGTGTGAATTTGCTTAGCATAAAAATCCTTTAATGATTGAGAGTTGTTTGTCAAGTGCGCCTTTGTTTTGTTGAAAAACCGCTAATGCCGCATTGCCTTGGGATGCTGCTAATTGCGGGTTATTAAAAAGTGTCTGTAATTGCTTGGCTAATTCATCACTATTATTGACTAAAGTTAAAGCGTGCTGATTTTGTAATTTTTCAGCAACTAAAGCGAAATTAAATACCGATGGGCCTGATAAAACAGGCTTAGCAAGTGCTGCAGGCTCAAGCATATTATGCCCACCGTTATTGACAAAACTGCCACCAACAAAAGCAATATCACTTGCGGCATATAACAGCATCATCTCACCCATGGTGTCTCCTAGATAGACATCATCGTTATGATGGTATTGATCTAGACTTCTACGGCTGTAGTTAAACTTGTGTGCTTTAATTAATTCAGCGACTTGATTAAAGCGCTCAGGATGCCTTGGCACTAAAATCAACAATACATTAGGCATTGTTTGTAATAATTTGCGATGCGTTTCAAGAATAATCTCATCTTCACCTTGATGCGTACTTGCAGCAATCCAGATATGCTGTTTTGCAAAACGTTGACGTAAATTTTGGGCATTTTCAATAAGATCATCCGCAATTGGAAAGTCATATTTGATATTGCCATCAACACTTATTTTATCTTTGGGCATACCAAGTGCTATAAAACGCATTGCATCATCATCAGATTGCGCGCTGATATGACTGATTTGTTTAAGCATGTGACGCATAATAAAGCCAATCTTGGCGTAACCTGCGGCTGATTTTTGTGATAAACGTGCATTGATTAAAATGCTTGGAATATGGTGTTTTTCGCATTGTGCAAGTAAGTTTGGCCAAATCTCTGTTTCCATGATAATACAGAGCTTAGGGTTAGTGCGTTTAATAAAGCGCTTTAACAAGCAGGGGATATCATAGGGGATATAACTGTGTTTGATGTTGTCAAAGTCTTTATAAAGTTTTTGCACCTGCGTACTTCCTGTTGGCGTCATCGTTGTGACCACAAAGGTTTTATGTGGATAATTTAGAGCAAGTTTTTTTACCAAAGGCGCGATAGCAATACTCTCACCCATGGAAACTGAGTGAACCCAAATGCTTTCATCTGTCTTAAAGGGAGTAAAACCAAAGCGCTCACGTACTCTTTGACGATAGCCTTTATTTTTGCGACTACGAATTAATTTCTTAATACTGATAAAGGGTAAACCTAAACAAAATAATAGGCTGTAAGTTAGGCGAATGAGTGTGTAGATCATATTTTATTATTTATTTTATTTATTATGTTTTTCAAGCCATTGTAAGTAATCCGTAACACCCGTTTTGACATCTCTGAAATTAACATCGCAACCTGCTTCACGCAATTTGTCTAAGTTGGCCTCAGTATAGCTTTGATAGTGTCCCTTAAGATGCTCTGGAAACTCGATATATTCGATATGACCTTCTTTGTAAAAATCAATGACAGCATGGGCGATGTTGTTAAAAGGTTCCGCTTTGCCCGTGCCACAGTTAAAGATCCCAGAGACGTGTGGGTGATCCAAAAACCATAGATTAACCTTGGCAGCATCTTCGACATAAACGAAATCACGCATTTGCTGACCTGCTGCAAAACCATCATAGGCATCAAATAGTTTAACTTTTTTATGTGCTTTAAACTGATTGTAATGGTGATATGCAACACTTGCCATTGAGCCTTTGTGTGTCTCGTGTGGTCCATAGACATTGAAGTACTTTAAACCAACGATTTGGCTTTGCGCATGTGGCAAAAACTTGCGAACGTATTGATCAAATAAGAATTTAGAGTAACCATAAACATTCACCGGTTTTTCATATTGACGCTCTTCAATAAAGGTTGTGTTATTGCCATATGTAGCAGCACTAGAGGCATAAATAAATGGAATCTTGTGGCGCATCGCAAAATGCAAAAGGATCTTGCTGTATTCGTAGTTGTTCTCCATCACATATTGACCATCCCACTCCGTTGTCGCCGAGCAAGCTCCTTGATGGATGATGGCAGTAATATCGTTAGGATTAATCTTTAAGCCCGTATTTGGTGTGTAGTAAGCCAAGTCAGACTCAATCGCTTGTAAAAAAGGTGTTTGGTCACAATAATCTGCAATCTCATAATCAACTAAATTAACAAATTTATGCCCGTCTTTTAGGTTGTCAACAACGAGAATATCTTCATGTCCGCGTAGGTTAAGCTGCTTAATAATATTTGCGCCAATGAATCCGGCGCCACCTGTAACAATAATCATTGATTTGCTCCATGTGTTAAAACGACGGCAATTCTAACAAAAAAAACGCAAGTTGGCTGTAATTTCTGTGATTAACTTTTATGGGCGCCAGATGCTGACTTGTAGTTATTCTCTTTAGCGCTACAATGAGGATATGTATAGATAAGAAAGCACATGGATATGACTGACATCTCACTTGATTTATTAAATCGTCGTAAACTCTTTACTGAGAATATTTACCCTTATCAGGAAAAAATGCCAAGAAAGGTTTACGAGCAGCAGAAAACGCAATTACAGATTGAGCTTTTGAAGATGCAGCAGTGGGTAAGATCAACAGGTCAGAAGGTGCTGATTATCTTTGAAGGACGTGATGCAGCAGGCAAAGGGGGGACGATTAAGCGGATGATGGAGCATCTTAACCCGCGGGGTGCGCGCGTTGTGGCATTAGAGAAGCCATCTGAGCGTGAGCAGGGTCAGTGGTATTTCCAGCGCTATATTCGTCACTTGCCAACCTCCGGTGAGATCGTTCTTTTTGATAGATCGTGGTATAACCGCGCAGGTGTTGAAAAAGTGATGGGATTTTGTACACCTGAGCAATATCAACTGTTTTTAACGCAAGCACCAGATCTTGAAAAAATGTTGGTGCAAAGTGGTATTAAGCTGTTTAAGTTTTGGTTTTCAGTCAGTCAAAAAGAGCAAAAAAGACGCTTCCAATCGCGTGCTGTGCATCCATTGAAACAGTGGAAATTAAGTCCGATTGATAAGGCTAGTATGGATAAATGGGATGATTACACAGAAGCCAAAGAAAGTATGTTTTTGCATACCGATACTGAGCTTGCTCCTTGGACGGTGATTAAATCAGATGATAAAAAGCGTGCACGTATCAATGCGATGCGCTTTGTGCTATCACGATTGGATTATAAAAACAAAGATATGAATATTGCGATTAAACCTGATCCACTGATTGTTGGCTTAGCAAGTGAGATTTACCCAGAGTAACCTAAGTTTACGTTTAACAGATGCAATACAGCTTAAACAAACAACTCACCATCCTTAATAGTTGCTTTACGATAATTCAATGTTGCATCATAGATAATTTGATTATAATGCTCGCAATCCCATAGAACTAAATCAGCACATTTACCGATTTCAATGCTGCCTTTTTGATCTTGGATACCAAGTGCGTAAGCGGCATTGATTGTTGTTGCTTGAAAGGCCTGATATGGTGTCATGCGAAATAGGGTACATGCCATATTCATCATCAATGGTAATGACAAAAAGGGTGAAGAGCCAGGATTGGCATCAGTCGCAATAGCAATTTTGACGTGATTATTTAAAAGCTCAGCAACTGGGGGTAATTTGGTTTCACGTAAGAAATAATAAGCCCCAGGCAATAAAACAGCAACCGTGTTTGCCGCATGCAGTTTAGCAATATCTTCAATCGCGAGATATTCTAAATGGTCGGCTGATAAGGCGTTAAATTTAGCAGCAAGAGCGGCACCTTTTTGGTCAGATAACTGCTCGGCATGAAGCTTTAGCTGAAACCCAAGTGCTTTGGCGTGAGTAAATAGGCGTTTTATTTGCGCGTGTGAAAAACCAATATTCTCACAAAATCCATCAACAACGTGTGCCAGATTTTCTTTTTTAAGCACTGGCAGCATGTCAGTAATAATAAAATCAATATATTGATCTTTGTCATCAAACTCAGGTGGCAAAGCATGGGCACCTAAAAAGGTCGGGATAATATCGATGCCTTTTGATGCATTAAGCTGTTGCGCAACTTTAAGCATCTTCATTTCAGTATCGATATCTAAGCCGTAACCTGACTTAATCTCACAAGTGGTTGTGCCATATTGCATCATTTGCTTAAGGCGTCTGTGAGCACTGTGATATAACGCATCTAAATAGGCGTTACGTGTTGCTGTAACGGTTGAGCGAATGCCACCGCCTTTGTTGGCAATTTCCTCATACGAGGCACCATTTAAGCGCATTTCAAACTCATCCGCACGATTGCCACCATAGATAAGATGTGTGTGGCAATCAATGAGTCCTGGAGTTACTAATTGACCATTGTGATCAATAACTTCGCGCGCCTTAGGCAGTGCTGAACCTTTGACTAAGATATCAATAATCTTGCCTTGATTAATGACTAAGGCGGCATTATCCAAAATACGCTCGTCTTGATCAAAGGTCACAAGGCGCGCATTTTGGATGATCAAATCGTACATGTTACTCACCTTTAATATTTAAAAAAGCTGTGTGTGAACATCGCTATAGAAAGCATGTTGCTTGATGACATCTGTGGCATTTTCGATATCACGTGCAAAGTAGCGATCTTCATCGTAATAAGGGACTTTAGCACGAATCTGGCGATATTTGCTGTCTAATAGACTCGATGTTTTAAGTGGCGCTCTCAAGGAGACCCCTTGACAAGCAGCAAGCACTTCAATACTTAAGATAGATAATACATTTTGAGCAATCGTATTTAATTTGCGTGCGGCAAAAGTTGCCATACTAACATGATCTTCTTGATTGGCAGAAGTTGGCAGGCTATCAACAGATGCCGGATGTGCCAGTGTTTTATTCTCACTGGCTAGTGATGATGCAGTGACATGCGCCAACATAAAGCCTGAATTAAGTCCGGCATTTTCAATTAAAAAGGCAGGTAATCCGCTTAAATGCTTATCGATCAAAAGGGCAATGCGACGTTCAGAAATCGCACCAATTTCAGCGCAAGCAATACTCAGCATATCGGCACTCATGGCGACCATTTCAGCGTGGAAGTTACCACCTGAGATAATTTCTTTGGTTTCGGGCAGAATCAATGGATTATCAGATACGCCATTAGCTTCATTTAATAAATTGCGTTTAGTATCATTGATCACTTGCCATGCCGCACCCATCACCTGTGGTTGGCAGCGTAGGGAGTAAGGGTCTTGCACTTTGCCACAGTGATCATGTGAGTGCATAATCTCACTATTTTCCAATAAATTGCGCATGACTTTTGAGAAAATAATTTGCCCCTCAACGCGCTTGATCTGGGAGATAACAGGATCAAAGGGTTTCATGCTACCAAAGGTTGCCTCAATACTTAAAGCGCCAGCAATAGTGGCAATACTGAAATTACGCTCAACTTTAATCAACCCCATCAAAGCAATCGCTGTTGATGCTTGCGTGCCATTAAGTAAAGCCAAGCCTTCTTTTTCCTGAAGTTCAATCGTATTTAATCCCGCTTGTTTTAAGGCATCTTGTGCACTGATACGTTGCCCTTGATAATTAACATCTCCTTCACCAATAAGTGGCATACTCATATGTGCTAAAGGTGCTAAATCACCAGATGCTCCAACTGAGCCTTGCTCAGGGATCACCGGATAAATGCCATGATTATAAAAGGCGATTAACGCATCTAAGGTTTGTTGTGTGACACCTGAGTAGCCTTGTGCAAGACTGTTGATTTTAAGGAGCATGATGAGCTTAACCGTATCATTATCCAGTGGTTTGCCAACGCCAGTAGCGTGAGATAAGACGATACGGCGTTGTAGCTCTTTAAGATCAGTTGTTGGAATTTTTTTATTGGCTAATAAACCAAAACCAGTATTAATGCCATAGACTGTTTTGCCAGCACTTAACACTTCTTCAACAATGTTGCGAGATGTTGCTACTTTAGCATAAGCACGATCATCTAAATGAATAGGGCAGGCGCTCGTAATTAGTAACTCAATATCCTGAAGGCTAAGCTCACCAGGAATTAAGCAAAAGCTTTGTGAGTTTAATGTTTTGTTATTCGTTGTATTTGTGTGGTTCATCACTTCACTCATATTAATGCCTCTTTTTTACTTGAGGTGCAATGATCATTTTTTGAGTTGGCGTTAACCATGGGTAAGTTTAGCCCTTTCTCTTTGGCGCAATTAATGGCGATATCATAACCGGCATCCGCATGACGCATGACACCCGTGCCTGGATCATTGGTTAAGACGCGCTGTAAACGCTTGGCTGCAGCTTCAGTGCCATCGGCAACAATAACAACACCCGAGTGTTGCGAGAAGCCCATGCCGACACCTCCACCGTGATGGAGACTTACCCAAGTAGCACCTCCTGCGGTATTAAGAAGGGCATTTAATAACGGCCAGTCAGATACCGCATCTGAGCCGTCTTTCATGCTTTCTGTTTCGCGATTAGGGCTTGCGACAGAGCCTGAATCTAAGTGATCACGACCAATGACGATAGGGCCTTTGAGCTCACCATTTTTGACCATTTCATTAAATGCTAAGCCAAGGCGAGCACGATCGCCTAGACCAACCCAACAAATACGTGCTGGCAACCCTTGGAAAGCAATACGCTCTTTTGCCATATCAAGCCAGTTATGCAGGTGCTTATCATGCGGCATAAGCTCTTTGACTTTTTGATCAGTTTTGTAAATATCTTCAGGATCACCCGATAGAGCAACCCATCTAAACGGTCCAATGCCTTGGCAAAACAGTGGACGGATAAATGCCGGCACAAAACCTGGGAAATCAAACGCATTTTGCAAGCCCTCATCAAAGGCGACTTGACGAATGTTATTACCATAGTCAAAAGTTGGAATGCCTTGCTTGGCAAATTCAAGCATGGCTGCTACATGCGCTTTCATTGACTTTTTAGCCTCAGCAACGACAAGATCAGGATTGCTTTGACGCTCTTTTTTAGCCTTTTCTAAGCTCCAACCGATTGGCAAATAGCCATTTAATGGATCATGGGCACTGGTTTGATCGGTAACTGCATCAGGTTTAATCCCACGCTTGACCATTTCAGGTAAAATCTCAGCAGCATTTCCTAAAAGTCCGACAGAAATCGCGCGCTTTTCAGCGCAAGCTTTATTGATAATAGTCATTGCTTCATCAAGGGTTTTGGCTTTGTAGTCGACGTATTTTGTACGCAATCTAAAATCAATGCGGCTTTCATCGCACTCAATGGCTAACACACAAGCACCAGCTAAAACACCCGCAAGGGTTTGCGCACCGCCCATGCCACCAAGACCCGCTGTGAGAATCCACTTGCCAGATAAGTCATCGTTATAATACTGGCGTCCCATTTCAACAAAAGTTTCATAGGTGCCTTGGACAATGCCTTGTGAACCGATATAAATCCAAGAGCCGGCAGTCATTTGCCCGTACATCATCAAGCCTTTTTTATCAAGTTCATTGAAGTGCTGCCAATCTGCCCAGTGTGGCACAAGGTTTGAATTAGCAATCAGCACACGTGGTGCATCAGCGTGTGTTTTGAAAACGCCGACTGGTTTACCGGATTGAACAAGGAGTGTTTCATCATCTTCAAGCTTCTCTAAGCATTCAACGATTTTATCAAAACATTCCCAATTGCGTGCCGCTTTACCGATACCGCCATAAACAACAAGATCTTGTGGATGCTCGGCAATATCAGGATCCAAGTTGTTCATCAACATGCGAAGAGGGGCTTCAGTAAGCCATGATTTAGCGCTAAGTTTGGTGCCTGTTGCGGCTTTGATTGTGCGTGACATAGTATAAATTCCTCCTATAAGGTTTAAGTTTAAGCTTGTAGAAAATTCGCAAGAAGTGCTGCTGCAAGCTTAGCAGTTCTGTTGTCGATATCTTTTTTTGGATTAAGCTCAACGATATCTAAAGCAATCACTTGTTTAGATTGCTTGAGCTTACGCAAAGCATTTATAACAAAAGGGCTATCAATACCTAATGCTTGTGGTGCACTTACCCCTGGGGCAAGCGCTGCTTGAAAAACATCAAGACATAGCGTGATATAGATTTGCTTATTTGGTGCTGTAATTTTGTCAATAAATGACAAATCTAGTGAGTTGTTGTTGATGTGCTCAGCAAGTAAATATTGGGTATTGGTCGCATGAGCGTAATCAAATAAACGGTTGGTATTGGCAAATGGCTGTACACCCAAGCAATAATAATTAAAGTCTAGTTGTTGATCTTGCAAATAACGTGATGCTTGATAGAAAGGGGTGCCTGAGCTGCCAAGGTTACCTGTTAAAGTTTCTCGCAAATCAAAGTGTGCGTCAAAATTGACAATTGCTGGGTTAAGCTTTTTTTTATAAAGACCTTGTAAGTGCCCCCAAGCCGTTTCATGCCCGCCTCCGATGACAATTGGTGTGGCGTTGAGTTGTATGACTTTAGCGACATATTCTGCTAATAACTCCTGTGCTGATTCAAGATCGTCGCTATCGCAATAGACATTACCCGCATCATACAGCATGGTATTACTCGCTAGATGCGCTGCTAAGTTAAAAAATGCGCGCCTGAAGTATTCAGGACCTTCTTTGGCACCAATAACCCCTTGATTGCGCTTAACACCTTCATCACAGCAAAAACCAATTAGGATAAAATGTTGTTTGTCACTTTCGAATGTGTCGATAGGTTGATTGAGATCAATACTTTTAATCAGTTGATGGAAATACTCATTGTTAACATCAGTCATTCGAGAAGCATAGGCTGATGCACTATCAGCAGGCAGGTATTTCATAAGATTAAAAGTGTACTTAATTACAGGATGTGTAATATCTTTACCAATAAAGTGCTTGATCGCAACCTTGATCTGCTAAATTCTTTAAAATACTATGCACTCCTAATCTTCATAGGTCATAATAATTTGGGCAATGGTTTCAAGCTCATCCTTGTTAATAAGTTGAAGCTTTTCAATTAATTCAAGAATAATATTTTGAATATAGCGATAAGAGCGTCCTGATTGGCGTGCAATATCCTTGGCTGAACCGCCTGCAGCAATGGTTTTAAGATGCATGAGCTCACCTTCGGTAAGATTATAAAGTGCTTGGATTAAAGCAAGTCTTGGTTGTTCAAGTTGCGGTGTATTCTGTGCTTTTAAGCGGTTGATATCCTCTGCAGAAGGCGTTAATAATTGTTGGATATGAATGCGTTTATAGATAAGATTCATTGTCGAGCGTAAACGTTGGAAATATTGCGCCTTTTTCTTGAAGCTACATAAGTTAAAGGATGCTTTGGTGGTATTAAAAAGTAAGACATCTTTATAATCAGCATAAAGTCTTTCGGTGACGAGAGTTAAGTATTCATCAAAGTTTTGTTTGGCATGCTGTTGCTGTGGAAACTCACTATAATCAATAATGCGATAGGCTTCTTGATTAAGTGTGCCATAAAGGGCATCAAGCTGCCAAAACCCTAGTCTAAAATAAGCTTTAAGCTCATCAGGTGCGGTGCTGCCAACATAATTAAAGTCATAGGATTTAGTCACGCGGAAAAAATCAAAGCCAATAATGCCATCTTGTGAAATAAGTGTCAGAATCTCTTTAATTGCGTATTCATTGTATTGGCAATCGCGATAGATGGCGGTCATGTCTTTTTCTGATAAATGACTAAATGAATTAAGATAGTAGGTGTTTTTATCGTTTTCATGATTGTTACCATCATTGGCGTTTTCACTAACTCTATCATCTTTTGTATGTTTATTATCCATTTTGCTGCATCCGTTAACACCTGACTGTATCAAGTCTAGATGAGAAATATGAGGACACAAGTATAAAATACAGGGTGTATTTTATACACTAATAAGTCCTATTTAAAAAAAGTATAACTATGCTCCCTGGCACAAACAGTGACCAGTTTTGTATTTGTGATGTTAAATATCAGAATGATTCAAAGAGGAGCATATGAAAAACAATATTATTTCTAATTTATCTAACCCATTTAATAAATTTGGTTTACCCATTAAATTAAGTTGCATTGCCGTTGCCGTCGTGCTTTCTGGTTGCGGTGGCGGAGGTGGTAGCAGCTCAAGCTCAAATGACACGCCAGTAACTGCGGTACTTGCAGCGAGTAATAGCAATAATTACTTATGTCAAGCAGCAGAAAACGGTGATTCCAGTTGTAGTGATAGCGTGACGATTGCTAATAATGCAGGCAATACAATAACCGGTGTTGGTACGGCAATAAATAGCAGTGCAATAATACAGCAGGCATATTTTGATGCGCTGCCAGAAGGGTGTAGTGCCATCTTTAATACGGATACAACAAATAGTTGTCTACAAAGTGACGGATCATACAAAGCACTTGCAACAGGTGAGCAATGTCAACTTGCCTTTAGCGTATCATGTCACTCTCCTGTGCATTTAGATACACATCTTATGATTAAGTATCAGCATAGTAATACTGACTTTTCTCTTAGTGCACCTGTGAGCCAAACCTTTTTGGCAAGTGATAACTTTACGTATTCGGTTGAACAAACACCTTTAGAGATTATGTTAGGCGCTGATAGTAGCATTGTATTGACCAATAAATCAGACCAGACTTTGCGTCATCTAAAGCTTGTATTACCTGCTGCTTTATCTGGTGTAAGCACGGATACACATTTGCTTATTGACGCATTAGCCCCAGGTCAAAGTGCGACACTAACATTTCACTTACCCGATGATGTGACTAAAGAGACAATTACCAATGCATTGAATGAGTTTTATGTTGTTGCGGATAACTTGAAAAGAACCATGATTCAAAATATTGATATCAATAGCGGTTTAGAAATTGAATCGGCGCCAACAGCTGAGCTTAATAGCACACAAACACTCTATCCGATAACCTTAAAGAATAATACCAATCAAAACTACAATCATGTCAGTATTGCCTTATTGGATAGCCAAGGTCATGTTATTCAACAAGGGATAAGCCTTGATCAAAGCCAGCTAAGTGTTTTAGCTAACTCAACCAAAACACTTTATATCAAGCTTGATAGCGATGTTGCCGAGCGCGTTGTTAAAGTTCGTATCGACTATCAAACACACTCTGGTAACCAAACAAAAGCGTTAGATTATCAATTAGATATTGATGCGTTAATCAAAGCACAAGCATTGAGTGTCAATAGTCATGTACTACCGTATGTTGATCATTTGGTTAAAACGTTAACGATTACCAATAATGGCGAGTTTGATTGGTATCCTTCGACAAATGCAAGTGATTATGAGGTGAGCGGTGAAGGTATTTCGGTAAGCGTATCTTCAACAGGGCAAAGTTGCTTAAGTGGCGAAGTGGTTAAGCCTGGTGGCTCTTGCACGTTAAATGTAAGTTACACAGAAGATATTGCTCAAAATGTGCCAGATAGTGCTGCTATTAACATTCCATTGGGTGCCAATGCCGCACAAGATGGCGTCAAAACAGTGAGTTTAAGCTTGATTGATCAAAAGGTATCATTGTCACCTCAGTATCAACTGATTCCTTACGTGCTTAATACAACGGATGGTCAGGCAATATATCGCTTATTATTATCCAATGATGATCAGGATACGATGACAAATATTAAAGTGCATTTGCCTCAAGGCTACAAAAGCGTTAATGATTCCTTAGCCGGTGCCAATGCCTGTCAAGATGGCATGAGCTTGGTAAGTGGCGCAAGCTGTGTATTAAGCGTCGGTCTTGTTAGTCCGGCAGATCTTGGTGCGCTTGCCCAAGGGAAAATCAGCATTGATGCCGATATTAATACACAAGCACATCAAAATATTGCGCAACTTGATCTAGCAGCGCTTAATGTGATTGCGGCAGCAAGCAATAATGCCAGTGCGGTATTGCCGAGTGTGAGCTTAAGTGAAGTCACACCAAGTAGCATGAATAATGAGCGTATACAAATTGCATTGAAGAATAATAGCGATCAAGATATCGTGAATTTAACATTACATTTACCGCAAGATTTAGGTGATTTATTAACGAGTGAAAGCCAATCAAGCTTAATAATTCCAGTATTAAAGCAGGGTCAGTCTTATATCTTTACACTGAGCTTTAACTCAAGCGTTGCTGCTGAGGGATATCTTGACGCGCATTATGATTCATTATTAACGAATCAAACAACACATGACTTAAGCTTAACCGCAGCAAATATGTTGACATTTTACCCAAGCTTTGCGGTGACTAAATATACGCTAGAGGCAGATAATCAAACATTAACAGCGACTGAGAATCAATCGATCAGTTTGCATAACCCAACAACAAACCCAATGGTTGTTACTACCTTGACTTTTGGGCATGGCATAACGGGAGTAACACTTGATCCAGAGCTTCACTTGCCATTAACAATTAATGCCAATAGTACGGTGCATATCCCGCTTGAAGTCAGTAGCTCAGCAGAAGGCAGTGCGACGTATCAGGTTGATTATAGTCTGAACAATCAAAATAAATCACTGCAAAAACAAATCAGTGTTGATAATCAGATAACAAGTAATGATATTAATATCGCTCCTAACTTCTTAAGCCAGATGCAAAAACCATTAGTAGAAGGTAGCACATTACAAAAAACACTAACGATTACCAATAATGGTCAATTTGATTGGCATGCCAGTGATGATAGTGCTGACTATAAAATCATTGATTTAGCAAATAATGAGCTTGCCCAAGGGGTAACCCTTGCTCCCGCGCAATCTAGCTGCTTAAGTGCAGGTAGTATTGCGCCTGGGCAAAGTTGTACATTAGTACTTGATCTAAGTCATACGGCGCCTGATCAGATCGCCCTTGAGATTGCGGCTAAAAACAATTTAGCAGATGCAAAGAACGTGATTTACACAACAACGACAAATGCGTATTTATTTGATCCCGTTGATGCAGGATTTGTACCAAGCAAGGTTAAATCCTCGATAGTAGGGTCAGATGAAAATCCGGTGTACGTCAGCTATCAACTCATAAATTATGCAACGCATGCTATCACATTAGATAGTATCCCAAGCTTTAGCTTAGAAGGGCTCTCCACGATTAATCTTGCAAGTGAAGCCGAAATAAGTAGTTGCGTTGATGGCATGACATTACAATCCGGTGAGCATTGCACTATTCGACAAAAGCTTATGTTTAATAGTGAAGCAGCATTAACTGAAGCCGTTAATGGCTTTATCAATGTCCATGCGACAGTCGATGGGCAAAACATACAGTTTATGCATCAAGTACTGACCGTGGGAGGTGATGATAATGCTGATTATATATCGCCGCAATTAAGTGATTTAACCCTAACCGCAGGTAAGATAAATACCCTCGAAATCACCAACCCGTCACAATATGAAAGCTTAAGTGGTGTAAGACTTCATATCCCTCAAGTCTTAACAGGAGATAGTGATAGTTTAGTGATTAACAGCTTAGCACCATCACAGTCTTATCAGTTTAGTTTTACACCTGCGATGGATCAAAGTGTGTCTGATTGGTTAAATGCCAACAAAGATAGCTTACTTGATAATACACAAAGTTGCTTGATTTATGCCACAGCATCTAATGGTAATAAAGTTTGTCCATCAGTTGATGTCAAAGCACCATTTGATTTAGCTGATTTAAGTATTAATGTGGAGTCACCTGGGGATCATTTCTATCAATTTGAATATAGCGGAAGCTCACAAACACAGCTTGAAAATATTGCTTTGATTGCAGGAGATAGTGTTGGTTTGAGTCTTGTAAATGATGATACGACTTACCCATTGACATTACATTATGGCGATCTAAAGAGTGTTAGCTTAAGCGCAGACCCTGATAGTTATGTCGCTAATAATGGTGTTAAACCAAAGCTTGAGATCACCTTAAGTGGTGGTGTTAAATATGATGTGCCGATAAACCTTACACAAAACAAGGCGCAATTAACACATGGTAATTTATACATGCTTAGCCCACATCAAGGTGCAACAAGCACTGTTAATATGAGGATTGAGAATACAGGCGCATTTAACTGGCAAATTCCAACTGCAACAAGCTTAGCAAATGATATACATTTTTATAATCAAGCAGGGCAGCTAGTTAGCGCAAACTTTGCGGTGGTGGGTGCCACGACAAATTCTTGTACTGCATTAACCTCATTGGCAGCTGGTGATAGTTGCAATTTAACGATTGAGGCGCACAGTAATGTTGTCGCAGGTGATTATACTATGCAAGTTTTTCCGGATCTTCATTTGACGATTGATGGTGGTAAGCTCAATTTGCACGTTGTTGATGAGTTAGGCTTTGAAAGTCATGTTGATGGTGGCGAAGTTGGTTTAAACACGCAAGCAATTACCTTATCCAACTACACATCGCTAGCTAAAGAAATAGATATTGACATGCCACAAAACCAAAATGCTTATCAAGTGTTAACGACAGGTAGTAATTCGCCATGGTGTACAGAGGTTAGTTGTCCTGAGTCGTGCGATATCGATAATGGTAAGGTGCTCATGCCAGCGGCAACAATTGATGGAGAGAATATTACACCAAGTCAATGTAAAGTCTACGTGCATAAAACAAATGATCCAGCACTTGCCATTGATCATATATCAATTGGCTTGCCAGGACAGATGAAAAGCTATGAATTAAGACCATTACAAAATCTCTATCTCATGAAAGACAATAAGTTATATCATAATATTTTAGACAAAGCAGATGGCTTTTTATTTGATGTTAATAATTGGCAAGAGATAGGGCAAACCTCAACAGAAGGCTCTAGTATTGCTGATTTAGCAACAGATGATCATGGCAATGTTTATGCTGATGGGCGTTATACGACACTTTATCAACTAACTAATCAAGGAATGCAGTTGGTTGCTAACTCAACAAAGGATGTCACCATTACATCACTTGAGTTTAATAAAGGATATTTATATGCTACGGTGTCTCAAGATCAAGAGATCTATCGTATTCCTGTTGATGAAATTGGCGTCCCAGGTGCGCCAAGCTCACCAACGTGGCAGAAGTATTATGATGCACCATCTGGGTATTATTATTTGGGTGAATTAAATGCGCTACCATTTACACTTAAAAATGATAATCCTGATACACCCACTTTGTTAATGATCTCCGAGTATAAAAATAATGGTAATGTTGCATTATACAGTAACAACCAGTGGAACAACTTGGAGTCTATCCCTGACAATAACCCACCGGCGGGCTCAGGTCAATATGGACAGATTTTTACCTTGGCGGTTAATCCAAGAATACAATTAACGCCAGTGCCGCACTATGACATTCTGTTTGGTACACACCCGACGGGTACGTCACTAAAGGGCGGTGATTCAACAATGAAAAGAGTATACAAAGCCGTATTGGGCTGTAAAGAAAATGGTGTTTTATCAGTGATTACAGGTAATGATCAGTGTCAAGCAAGCGACATGGTGTTAATTGATCCGGCAAGTTTGGCAGGCGAGCTTACAGAGGGCTATCAGCTAATAAGCCAATCAGTTAACCCATATTATGGTGTGCTAAATCTGCAAATTGTCTATAATCCTGTGAATCTAGTCGATCAGTATATCTATATGTTAGGCAGGCGTGAGTTTACGCATTCGACTACTGATGGCTCCGTCAATGAACTGTATATGATGGGTTATGATAAAAACTCACCATGGCAGACTGAGAATCCAATCCCAATGTTAGGTTCATCTCCTAAGTTTCAAGATATTACTGTGATCAATGGCATGCAGATCAAAAAACAGTAATCACTAAAGTCAAAAATGATAGGGTGTATTTTATACACTTATCTTCTTAAGGTGTACTTAGTACACTTTGCAGTCTAATAAGATCCATAGCAATCATAGGGTTATGGATCTTAAATTTATCTCTGTCATTTAAAATATAGTCAAAGAGGAATATCTATGCCTTGGATTAAAAAGTCAGTATTTTGTTTAACCAGTATGACGGTATTAGCCATTGCCGGTTGTGGCAGTAGTGGTGGCACTAGCAGTGGTTCGGAACCAATAGCAAGTCCTCTTGCCGTCAGTAGTGATATGCATGAGCAATTAACGTCAGAGACGGCAATAGATCGAAGCTCAGAGGTGGAAGTTCAAGTAAAGGTAGGTATGGATCAAACGCTTGAAATGAATCAAGTCGGTGCTTCTGAATCACCATCAAGATCTGTGCATATCACATCGGTGTCGATATCGCCAACTGTTGCTCAGTATGTCCATCTTGAGTCTGATCATGAAGATTCATGCTGGTCAAATGGCGCTGGTGTAAACCTGCAAGCAGGGCAAAGTTGTAATCTTTACTATAGTGTTGAATCCTTAGCACCAACTGCCATTAATGGTGATGTTAAGATCGCATTAAGTGGCGCCTCGGAAACAGCAATTGACGTGCCTGTCAAAACAGTATTTAAACCTGCCAGTGAGATGACAAATGCTTTGCAGTTGCAATCATCGATCACGATGACACCAGGAGGCGTTATACAATTCGTTATTTATAATCCTAATAACGAAGCAGTCAAAGGGGTGAAGATTGACCTAAGACACACTCCAGATGCGATTTTTGATGCATTGGATTTACAAAATATTATCGATGGGCGTTATAATGAGACGACTAAGATGATTGCGGCTAATACAACAATGTTAGCACCTAAGCAAACGATGATGATAGCGCTTCTTGTTAAGGCTGATGATAACAATACGGTAGGTGCAGTTATTAAATACTTCCATCAAGCGCTTGAGCAAAACAAATACCATGATAAGCCCATTTTTCAGGTGATTGCAGATAATGCGCAAGACTTGATTCCAGTGAGCATTAATGCCTATTCAGTACCTGCAACTCTATCAAGTCTTGATATTAAAACACCAGGGGAATATCAACAGACATTTACCAATCATAGTACTCGGGCAATGATGATTAAAACGATTGATTTGACGTTGCCACAAGGTGTGATATTTGAAAATACACAAAACAGGCAAAACACGCAAAATATGTGCCAAAAAGATACCTTGTTGGCAGCCGGCGGAAGTTGTGTCCTGTCATATCAAGTTGCAGATAATGCCTATCAAGCTCAGGATTTTAATAAGCGCTTTGCCAATATTAATTATTTTTCTGATCAAATAGCTTATAGCACCAAAGATCAAGTCTCTGATCAGGATGTAACAATTGCAGGTGCGGATGTTGGCTTTAAAGAAGCATCGCATTATATCAATATGGATTCGCATAACAGCGTAATGAATATTGCGATTGTCAATCATGGTGCCTTTGCGTGGCAACTGCCTAATAGTTTGGATGCGTTTCAGTTATATCAAAATACGACAAATCAACCACTACAAGGTGACTATCTGAGTGTTGTCGCGCCAGTCAATGGTCAAATATCCTGTACAACGGGCGCGACATTAGCGGCAAATGGTACGTGTTATGTTGGAATTAAGTATACGCAATTAAACTCATCCCCCGATGCTGAAGGTTATCGTTTAGGCTTGGCAAAACAAACCAATATGGCGGCAGCGATTAATAGTAATATCTATTTAACCAAAAGCGGGGTTAATGCTGAAATATCGCAAGATGATGATACGGTTTATCCAAGTGTCAAAGCGATCAAGCTCACTAATACCAATTTTAGTAACGAGTCAATTCTGGTGTCATTAACTAACAACAATCTTAAGCAGTTTTCCATCTACGATGGCACGCAAGCTTGGTGTAATGCAAATACTTGCCCTAAATCATGTTTTAACAGTGATCAGTTATTTACAAAAGGGCAGGTCAACACATTAATGCTTGATGCTTACGCCACGAAAAGTGATAACACTTGTTATATTTATGTCAAAGGGCAGAATATAAATGCAGGAGATAAAGCAACTGGCTTATTACAGATTGACAAGCTTGGCGCCCATGCTGATGAAGATAAAACATTTAACTTTACGGCAAGTGGTGTACTGTATGCAAGTGTCAATAGTCAAACAAACCCTTATGTTTATCAGTATAATCAAGCAGGGTGGCATGTGCTGTTTGCTGGGAAAAACACTGATGAGTATATATTAAATAGCTTTATTTCAGGCGTTGGTATTTCCCCTCAAGGTGTCGTTTTTATCAGTAATGGCTATCAAACATTGAAGCGTCCATTTTTGCCAGATGTTTATCCACCAGTTTTGGGTAAGCGCTTTACTTCAGTGATGTCTGTTAACGGTCAGAATACTTTTTTGGGACTAGATGATGCATTGGGAGATTTAAGTCAAAGCACACATATCAAAATCAATGGTTCTGGGCAAATTATTCTGTCAAGCGTTGGCATGACAGAAGATGCACATGCTTATATAGCGCAAGCTTCTGTCAATGATTTTGATGGCTGGAATAAGTTGGCAACACCTGTTTCATCAACGATTAATGAAGCAATACCAATGACTTTAGATGAAAAAGGTGACTTATATTACATGGCAACTGAACAAGGTCAAACCTATAAATTAACCAATCAAAACAACTCGCCATTAACACAAACGATTGCTAAAGCGCTTGGCACTATTAAAGTCTTTACTATGGGTAAAACAGCAACGGGAGATATTTATCAAAGTATGCAGTGTACTCAAAATGGTCAAGATATGATTTGCGTTGAAGTGCTTAAGAATAATGTGTGGCAACAAATAGCTACCTTTCCAAATGATACGAGCTCTAACATGTCTATCGCATTTGATAACAATAGCAATGTGTACTTTTCTTCACTAAATACTCATGCGGTGTATTATACGAACGAAAACATGGCAAGACAGATTTTAGGTGCTGATTCTAACCCATTCAAACAAGCCAGTATTTATGGAATGAAAATGATTAACGATACGGTTTATGTATTAGCAAGTAATGGATTATATACCTATGATCAGTCACAAGCTAAATGGCAGTTATTAGCTAATTTACCAGCGGCTAATTTAAGTGAAAACCCAGAGATTATGAATAATCTGCGTGCTGCAACGCAATTGGATGTAAGTACTGATAGCCATTGATTCTTGAAGTTATCAACTGCAATCACTAAGATCTATTACGCTTAAAAAGTAAAGCAAAACTTCAACGAATTATCGATTGTTTTCATCGGCGTGCTCAGGCAAAATAAGACGACTTTTGATGCGCGATTTATCACAAGTATTTTTTATTAACCGTTTAGAGTAAAAGACATAAAAAACGTAAAAGAGCTAAAAGAGTAAAAATGGCAGTTAAAATAGAGAAAAAAATCACAGGCTTTAATATTGTCAAACCCGATGATGGGGCAAACAATGTTGCAGTTAAACCAACAAAAAAAGAAAAATCACATCAGCAAATGAGTGAGAATATCAAGCGTCCAGAATCATTGCTTGGAGAAACGTATAAGATTAAGCCGCCTCAGGCAGAGCATGCACTGTATGTGACGATTAATGATATCGTTTTAAATGAAGGCACTGAGCATGAGATGCGTCGCCCATTTGAGATCTTTTTAAGCTCTAAAAATATGGAGCATTTTCAGTGGACGATTGCTTTGACTTTGATTATCTCAGCGGTTTTTCGCAAAGGGGGTGATATTACCTTTTTAGTTGAAGAGCTACGATCTGTATTTGATCCTAATGGCGGTTATTTAAAGCGTGGTGGGAAGTATATTCCTTCATTAGTTTCTGAGATTGGGGATGTCATTGAAAAGCATTTAAAGAAAATTGGCATGTTGCCAGATGATGAGCTAGATGAAGAACAAAAGCAATATATCGCTGCTAAGCGTCAAGAGCTGGATCAACGTCAACAACCAAGTAATGATGCAAGCAATAACTTTCCACCTGAGTCACAACTATGCAGCAAATGCAGCACCAAAGCGATGGTACGCATGGATAATTGCTTAACTTGCTTAAATTGCGGTTATTCTAAGTGCGGATAAATCAATCATGATTTATGCCTTTTTCTATCTTGCCTTTTGCATTTATCTTGGTTTCTTTCTTAAGAACAAATGGGCAGCATTGCTGCTTGCGATCTCTGTGATAAGTTGGTTTGTTGTGCGTTTGCCTGAGATTAATGCTGATCTTAGTTGGCGCTTTACTTTAACGATCATCGCTTATATAACTGAATTTGTGGTGTTACTGTATTTTTTTCCTAAAAAAATCATTCAACTAACTCGCCAGAATGTGCAGAAAAATTTAATTGTGGCAGCAGTTTTATTAGTGGTATTTAGTGTCGTTGTGTTATTTAGTAGCCTTGTGATTCCCTATATGCAGCAAGTGTTAATGCAGCAGGCAAATGCTGATATTAACCACATGTTGTCACAAATTAGTTGGCTTTATCGTTTTGGTAGTTTTGCCGGTTGGCTAAGCTTCTTTAGCTATCTTTATCTTTGGATTGGCTTAAGTCGGTTTATTGTTAAACGTCCTTTCGGTGTTTAATGGGCGCGGGCATATGCAATACGCCCCTATAAATCTTCATCTTTTTATATTTGATATTCCCTTCGACTTAGCTCAGGGAGCGACGGGTAATTGGAGGGGGAGCATGTGGTCGTAATAAGTCTCAATATACCTTACGAATTTGTTACCTCTCCCCTTGTGGGAGAGGTCGTGCGGCGTAAGCTGTGCGGGTGAGGGGGGGTACGTTGGCTGAGCGTTAGTCGAAGCCAACTGTCATCTTTACTTTTTTTAGATTCCCTTCGACAGGCTCAGGGAGCGGTGATATTTAATTGGAAGACGCAGCGATTAATTCCAAAGGAATATTGATATCAATACTATGAGGCAATAAAAGTTTATGCGTATAATTTTGTGACTGCAAAAACTGAATAAGAAGATCTTGTAGCACTTGAGGTGGTAAGGGCGAGAAGCTTATTTTCTCTATGACACCTTGATCATTAATTGTTGCCGTGATCACTACGCTAATGGATTGAGCAGGTGCTGGTTGTTTGGCAAGATAGTTACTTAAAGCGCTTTGCAATTCTGACATGATGTTATTTATTTCTTCGGCGCTACTAAAGGCAGAGGTGGCTGAAGTTGTATTCAATCTGATAGTATGAGGATCTTTATTAATCGGTTGAGGCGATGATTTATTTGCTTCAATGTTCTTGTTTTCGTGATGTAGTGGTTGTATTTGTTTTGGTGGATTATTGTCAATTTTAAGTTTTGCGTTTTGTGTTGTCAGCGGCGTATAAGCTATTGTTGGTGATGGTTCTAACGTATTCGTCCGAGGAGCTGCTAGTGAAATATTCGTTACACTATTTGGCGTGTTAGTAGTTAGTTTGGTCTGGCTAAGATAAACAATATGTGCAGGCATACTTTCTTTGGTTAGGGCAATATCAATATGTTTATTTGACGTGTTACTCATATATTTGGCAATGACATATAAAAGAGCAATAACTAATATAACACTTATGTGCAAAATCAGAGAAAGCAGGGTTGCACGTTTCATAACAAACTATTAAAACTGATATTGAATATTAAGCATGGCGACAATACCATCAGCAGGGTAGTAGCTTAGGTCTGTTGAATTATAGGTTGAAACATAACTGTAATAGAACTTATTAAACAGGTTATAAATATTGAAATTAAACTGCCAATGATCTAGCTGATATTTAGCGCTAAGGTTGGTAAGGAAATAACCGCTTTGTTTGCCAAGGGTGTTGGTATAATCACCATAGGCGTAGCTTGCACTATAGTATTGCTCTTGTAACCAGAAAGAGAGTTTGTCATTAAATTGCCAATGGCTATGGATCTCAGCAGTAAAAGGTGGCTGACCGGGTACTTGATTATTACTGATATCAACGTTATTTTTATTGCTATCTTCAAAAAAACCGGATCTAAACGTATTTAGATTAAAAGCAAAGCTACCGCCAAGACTTAAACTCGGCAGCCATGCGTAATCAAGTGCGAATAAATTACCAATGGTTTGTGTCGGTGGTAAGTTAATATTAGCGCCAAAAGATGTGTCACCACTTTTCAAGTTAGGATTGTAATCAATCTGGTTATTAATCAGCATCCAATAAGTGCTATTTTTCAAGGTTAATCTATCGTCTTTATAGGTATTATCAAGCTGATAAACCCATGCCGTTTGCGGATTTAAACCAAAGCTTGTCGTTGTCCCTGGGGTTAAATTAGATTGATCAATAAAAGGCAGCTGATAGGCATATGAAGCTGAAACACGCGTATTAAAACTTTTACTCCAATTGTATTGCAGATAAATGTCACCCGCACTGATATTAATTACTTGTGAGCCTGAGCTATTTCTCGAGATAAAATCACCCGTAGTATAGCTATGCTCAAAACGCCCGCCAATACCGCTTTGCCAGTTTTTAGCTAAGGTAAAGTCACTTTGGTTAAATAGTGCAATGTTGGTTTGTGTCGCATTATTTGTGGTAGCGCTTTGTCTGAAGGTTTGATAATTAAACTCAGTACCAAACGTGTTTTTTACAAAATCATTGTCAAATACAATGCTTGGACGTAAATAAAATAAACTACTACCTTGTTTAGAGGAGTAGTTTGAGTCGGCAAAAATGGCATTAGCCCATTGCTGTTGATATTGCGATTTAAGGTTAAATTGCCACTGTTTATCAAGTGTTTGTTCAAAATTAAGCTGTGTATTAACGGTGTGATTAATATATTTTTCTTTTCCATTACTTGTTGCTTGCCATGGATTATCATCGCTTTGCTGTTGATTTAGTGCTCCTGGGAAATGCAAGTATTGATAACTGTCACTGAAGTTCAGTGACAACTTTTGGGTATTGGTTTGGTGCATTAAAGCAATATAGGCATTATTGCTATTGTTACGTGAATAATCGCGATAGCCATCAATGCTTTGACTATTATTAGCAAGTTGTAAACTCCACGTTTTTTCATTATCTAATAGCTGATTAATAAAGACATTAACGCCAGCACCAAATGGATAGCCACCAGATAAACCAATCATATATTTATCTTGAGCTATAAATTTCTGTTCAATATTAATCGTGCCGCCCAAGCCCATGCCGCCATAGAGTACGCTACTGGCTGTGGGATCAATAGCGATACTTTCAATGCTATCTTGTGGGATCAAAGAAATATTCTGAGCTTGCGAGTTGAATTGATTCAGTGGAATACCATTTAATAAAACACTTGCACGTTGCCCCTTTAAATAAAAACTGGGGTTTGCTGCGCTACTATTATTGCTGTTAACCCAAGCATTTTGCTCAATGGTGCGGTCAATGCTTTGATTGGCATAATTAGGCATTAAGGATATGTTAATAGGTGCGCTAGAGGTATTGCTATTATTTCGTGTTTTGTTTTGATCATTATTTAAATGATTCGCATAATTTATAACAATCGTTGGTAAGGTGTATTCAGTTGCTGACGAATGTTTATCATCGCTAGTGGCTTTGACATTTTTTACATTTTTGACATTATTATCACTGTCGTTATTCTGCTGATCAGCAAAGCTTATTTGCCCAACGATGGACAATAGTATGATGGCACTTAAGGTGCGAAAACGGTATGGTTGCATGAAGCCCTCTTTGTTGTTTATATCCCCGTAAACGTTGTGTTATTAGGCAGGTTTCCGGACTTATCCCAAATGCTTCTTCCCAGTTGCCCAGTGAATGATTGCAAACGCTTTTTAAGTTATCTTTACAAAGCGTGGTTTACCGTTGCGGGTACAGTATTGGATTTACACCAATTTCCCTTTTAACTCATGTATAAAGAACGATGAGCACCTAACAGGCGCTGATATTAGAGCGCTTTAGAGCAAATAGCAAGCGTAAACGTTGACTTAAGCGTTAGCCAATTTTCATCTTTACCTGTTTTTACATTTCCTTCGCCTTCGCTCAAGGAACGGCGGGTAGTTTTTGGAGCTTAGTTGTAATAAGCTTAAATACACCTTGCGAATTTATTACCTCGCCCCTTGTGGGAGAGGTCGTGCAGCATATGCTGCGCGGGTGAGGGGGATAGAAACATTGCCTGAAGCGTTAGCCGAAGCTTTCATTTGCTGCTAAGTAATCTTTTAAACTTCGCTTAAGGCACAATTGACTATCGAGTTAATAACATTAAAAGCAAAGAATATTAAGGGTTTTACTTGAGAAAGCCAGCATAGTAAAGGATACTATGCCACAGAACTAAAATAGACAAATTGCTTGTTGTTATGTCAAAAACAAATCGTGCAAATTACCCCTTGTTATCAAAGATTAATTCTCCTTGTGATTTGCGCAAACTTGCCGTTTCTCAATTAACACATTTAGCGACTGAAATACGCACCTTTCTTGTCGAGACGTTAGATGTCTCAGGCGGGCATTTTGCCAGTAGTTTAGGGGCTTTGGAGCTAACCATTGCTTTACATTATGTCTATGACACACCAAATGATCATTTGGTGTGGGATGTAGGACATCAAACCTATGTGCACAAGATCCTAACAGGGCGTGCTGACGAGTTGATTACTATCAAAAAGCCAGGTGGTATCTCAGGCTTTCCTAAGCGTAGTGAAAGTGTTTATGACAGCTTTGGTGTAGGGCATTCCAGTACATCAATAGGTGCCGCTTTAGGTATGGCAGAAGCAGATAAACTCAAAGGATCAAATGCTAAATCCGTTGCCATTATTGGTGATGGCGCCTTAACCGCAGGTATGGCGTTTGAAGCATTAAATCATGCTGGTGGTATGCACTCAGATGTTTTAGTCGTGCTAAATGATAATGAGATGTCTATCTCTGAGAATGTTGGCGCGCTTACCAGTCATTTGACTAAAATTCTATCGGGTTCAACCTATAACAATATTCGTGAAACCGGTAAAAAGTTTCTTAAAAAACTCCCTGGCGCCTTTGAGTTGGCAAAACGCTTGGAAACTCAAGCTAAGGGGATGTTTGTGCCGGCTAATTTATTTGAGGCACTTAATTTTTACTATGTGGGTCCGATTGATGGTCATGACATTGAGGCTTTGGTTGAGGCATTAAAAACGATTAAATATCATGACGGTCCTAAGCTTTTGCATATCTTAACCAAAAAGGGTAAAGGCTATGAAAAAGCAGAGGAAGATCCAATTAAGTTTCATCATGTTAATCCACAGTTTAATTCAAATTTAGCGACTAAAGGTGTATCACAAGCCAAATTAAGCTATTCAAATATCTTTGGGCAGTGGCTATGTGATATGGCTGCAAAAGATGACAAGCTTGTTGGTATCACGCCTGCAATGCGTGAAGGATCAGATTTGATTCGCTTTTCAAAAGAGTATCCTAAACGCTACTATGATGTTGCGATTGCTGAGCAACATGCGGTGACATTTGCCGCGGGTCTTGCTTGTGAGGGTTATAAACCTGTTGTTGCGATTTATTCAACCTTTTTACAACGCGCTTATGATCAAGTGATTCATGATGTCAGTTTACAGAATCTAGATATTCTCTATGCTGTGGATCGCGCTGGCATTGTAGGAGCTGATGGCGCGACACATGCGGGAATTTTTGATTTAAGCTTTATGCGTTGTATCCCCAATACCGTTGTCATGACGCCAAGTGATGAAAACGAATGTTATCACATGTTAAGCTTAGGTTTTAAACACCAAGGTCCTGCGATGGTGCGCTACCCGCGTGGTACGGGCACAGGAGCCGAGATTACAGAAAGTTTTGATTTAAAAATGGGACAATCAAAATGCGTGCGCCAAGGTCAAAAAGTGGCAATTTTAAACTTTGGTACGTTACTGCCAATAGCCATTAAAGCAGCTGAACAACTTAATGCTACCGTGATAGACATGCGCTTTGTTAAGCCATTAGATACGCACATAATTAAAGAGCTGGCCAATTCGCATGAGGTTCTTCTTACATTAGAAGAAAATGTGATTATGGGTGGCGCTGGATCTGCGGTGAGTGAATATCTAATTGCTAATGACCTATTAAGTAAAATCAAAGTGCGTAACATCGGATTACCTGATCATTATCAGGATCATGGTGATAAAAATGCATTACTGGCAGAAGTAGGCATTTCAGTAGAGGGTATTATTCAATTAGTTGAGTCAATGGTTTAAGTCAATAAATTAAGTAGCAGGACAAGTCTCAAGGGATGGTTTCTTGCGCTGAGATATAGCAATATAAGCACCAAAGAAGCTAAGTAGTAATCCCACCCAAATGGCATAAGAAATAATAAGTCCATCATAACCAAAGCGGGTAAGATATGCCCCAAGACTGCTAAAGGCAAAAGCAAATAGATTTTGCACCAATCCAATAGCGGATGCAGCAGTTCCGCGGCGATGTGGGTGAAGTGACAATGCTTGGCTCACTAAATTTGGCATACCAATGCCCGCCCCAATGGTAAAGATAAAAAATGGAATGGCTAATAACCATGCCGATAGAGTAACACCAACTAGCCGAGCAATAACAACCAAGATAAAAACAATGATTGAAACTGCGACAGGTAACATAAACATCTGCTTAAATGAAGTGCCTTTTTTCAGTAAAAATTTAGAGAAGATGCCGCCCAAAATAAACGCTACTGAAATCGGGATAAAGAACAGGCTAAAACTCTTTGTCGCAAAATGAAGCTTTGTTAGCAAAAAAGGAACCTGTGATAAATAAACATATACCGACATGTAGATCGTAGCACTGGCAAAGGCAAGTACCATAAACTGTGCATCAACAACCAAGTGTTTATATTGTCTTAAAATGGACAATACGATATGTGTTTGCTCCAACTGGTGCTGTGGTTTTTTAGTTTGCAATGCAGTTTTTGGCACAGGTAGACTTAATGTCAGCGCAATGAGGATAATTGCCAGAATAGTTAGGGTAACAAAAAGCGCTTGCCAGTGGCTAAACGATAGGATAAACCCACCAAACATGGGGGCCAATGCGGGCATTGAACCAATGATGATAAAGCCTGAATTAATCATATGTTTTGCTTTATCTTCAAAGTAGGTGAAGCTTAAAACTTGCCATAAGCAAAGTGCACTGGCAGCACTTAAACCTTCAATAAAACGTGCAAAGATAAAGGTGGATATATTCAGTGAAAATATCGCGATTACATTCGCAATAATATAAAGTGTCAGTCCGAAAATAAGCACTTTAGAGGTTTTGATATGATCGGCGATCGCTCCATATAAAGGAATACCAATGGCCAAACCAAGCATATAAAAACTAACGGTAAGACTAATATGTGCCTTGGTAGTAGCGAAAGTGTGTTGTAATGTCGGAATTGCTGGAATGTAGATGTTTACGGTTAAGATAGACAGTAAAGCAAGTAGATAAATCAGTAGTTTTATACGTGTGTTCATAGGGTTTCCATAGTTAAGTTATGTTGATTCATGATAATTACCTTCGGTTTTTGAACTTGTTAGCAGTATACAAAATTTGATGTTAATTAAAATTGAATAATATTTAATATGGTGTTAACTTATTTTGAACGATGTCTAGTGAGAAGCTAAATGAACTATACCTTGCAACAGTTGCGTGTTTTTATATCCGTCTATGAGTTAAAAAGCTTGCGCCAAAGTGCAGAAGCAATGTTTTTAACGCCTCCAGCCTTGACTAAACAGCTACAAAACTTGGAGGATATTGTTGGTTTTCAATTGTTTGAACGAACCAATAATAAATTAATTGCTAATAACAAAGGCCATGCTTTTTACACGCTGATTAAACCAATGTTACTTGAATTTGATCGCATTAATCAGTTGGAGCTACCTTTTTTAAAGCATAAAAAGCCAACGCTTAAAATTGCCTTATCACAAATATTTGAGCAAAGTCTATTTTGTAAAATCAGCCAGATTATGCAGCTTGATCAATCATTTGATTATGATCTTGTTGTTGAGAATAAAACAAAGCACATTGAGTTGTTGCTTAAACATGAGGTAGATGTTGCCTTAGTCGTACTTAATGAGGGTGAAAAAAACATGCTCAAAGATCATGGTTTTGATGTTAGGCTCTATACGGATATTATTTTTGATGCTTATATTTCACGTGATTTAGCAAAAGGCTTCGAAGGTATTGAAGATGAGTTAAAAACATTAAAATGTATTATGCAAACCCAATTAAAAGATATGTTACAGATTAAAAATGCGCTTTATTTTTCCTCATATACGACAATATTGCATGCAATTAGCCAAGGCATTGGTTATGGCTTCTTACCAACACCACTGTTAGCGACTCAGGAAAAAGAGATGCTTTTGAATATCAATGAGCAGATTCCTGAGCGTACTCCTAATATGCAAAGTTATTATGTTTTTGCGCAAAATTCACCACTATTGAGTCTTATTGAAATGGTTTTTAATGTCAGATAAAAACGGTTATTTGGCGTTTAGGTGAAATGGTGTATAATGCGCTCACTCGGCACCTATCACTAATCATATTTTGATTGCGGTTGTGTGTTTAAAATCGAATAATACAAATGATAGTAGAAATAAATAAGGTATAAAGGGTATAGCATGTCAAAGTACGTGGTTTCAGCACTGTATAAGTTTGTCACACTGGACGATTATGAAGCATTAAGAGCACCATTATTAAAAACAATGGAAGATAATATGGTGCGTGGCACGCTATTGTTAGCCAAAGAGGGTATCAATGGCACGATCGCAGGCACTGCTGCAGGTATTGAAGCTGTACTTAAGTTTCTAAAATCTGATGCACGTTTGGCTAATTTGGTACATAAAGAATCATTTGATGAGCATATTCCTTTTAATCGCACCAAAGTGAAGCTAAAAAAAGAAATTGTGACCTTAGGTGTCGAAGGATTAGATCCTCTTAAAGTATGTGGCACTTACGTTAAACCACAAGATTGGAATGCCTTAATTTCGGATCCTGACGTTTTATTAATTGATACACGCAATGATTACGAAATTGACATTGGTACATTTAAAAATGCGGTTAACCCGCATACGGAGACGTTTCGTGAGTTTCCTGAATATGTTGAAAAACATTTAGATAAGACAAAACACAAAAAAGTAGCAATGTTTTGCACCGGTGGCATTCGTTGTGAAAAATCAACTGCTTTTTTGAAAGAACAAGGCTTTGATGAGGTCTATCATTTAGAAGGTGGTATTTTAAAATACCTTGAAGAAGTACCTGAAGAAAAAAGTCTATGGCAAGGTGAGTGCTTTGTTTTTGATTCACGTGTTGCTGTGACGCATGATTTAGCCAAAGGTCAATATGATCAATGCTATGCTTGTCGCCGCCCAATTACTGAAGAAGACAAGCTGAAACCTGAGTATGAGCAAGGTGTGTCTTGTCATCATTGTAAGGGCAATCATACCTCTGAACAAAGAAAGCGTTTCTTAGAGCGTGAAAAACAAAGTCAATTAGCACGTGAGCGAGGTGAGTTGCATATTGGTGAAGAGGCAAAACAAGTAGGATTAATCCGTAAAGCGCAGAAACAGCAAAAGCGCGAAAGAGATCGTTTGGCGAATAAGAGGTGTTAACAATAGATAGGTTGGAGTTGCGCATCCTAGAAAAACTATAGTTTTTTAAAACACCCTGTCAGTCTACGACTGCCACCCCTCTTGCAAAGAGGGGAATTAGGCAATTGTGATTTTATATTCCCCTCTTTGCAAGAGGGGTGCCGAACTTGTGAGGCGGGGTGTTGAAATGGGAAGCTTGAGTCAATATAAACTATAAATTAATTAGCTCAGTTACTTAAAGCAAAGGAATAGCTAGATCAATGGATAATATCGATAAAACGTATTTATTAAAACTGTTTTCACTACAGCAAAAAGCTTTTTCACTTGATCAATATCCTGATTATGTATTGCGTAAAGAGAAGCTTAAGCGCTTATATTCAGTATTATTAAAGCATGAACAAGCATTGATTGATGCGGTAAGTGATGACTTTGGTCATCGCAGTGCCAATGAGACTTGGTTGAGTGAGATTTTTCAAGTTACCAGTACCATTAAGTATGTCCTTAAACATTTGCGCAGTTGGATGGCTAAAGAGAAACGTCATACCAGTGTGATTTTTAAACCTGCTAAAAACTATGTTTATTATCAGCCAATAGGTGTTGTTGGTATTATGGTGCCATGGAACTATCCCATTTTGTTGAGTTTGTCGCCACTTATCTATGCCTTGGCTGCGGGAAATCGAGTGTGCATTAAACTCTCAGAGCATACACCTAAGACCAATCGTGTGATTATAGAAATTTGCAAACGCGCTTTTAATATTGATGAAGTGGCGGTTGTCACAGGCGATGCTACAGTGGCGCAAAGTTTTAGCGAATTACCTTTTGATCATTTGTTTTTTACTGGATCAACGGCTATTGGCAGAAAGGTAATGGAGGCTGCCGCTAAGAATTTAACACCCGTGACGCTTGAATTAGGCGGCAAATCGCCGTTAGTTATCAGTCAAAATTTTCCTTTAAAAAAAGCAGCTAAAATGATTACTTTTGCCAAAGGATTAAATGCTGGACAAACGTGTATTGCGCCGGATTATATATTTGTTCATGCGCAAAAACTTGAGGCATTTGTAGCTGAAATGGAAGTAGCGTTTAAAGAAATGTATCCACAATATATGACTAATGATGATTATAGTAGTGTGATGAATGAGGCACAGTTTAATCGCTTGCAAGAATATATTGACGAGGCAAAAGAGCAGGGTGTTAAGGTCGTTGTGCTAGATGAGCTTAAAGCGACTAATGACCACAGTCGAAAAATGCCTATTTCATTGCTATTAAATCCAAAGAAGGATTTACAGGTGATGCAAGATGAGATCTTTGGTCCATTATTGCCGGTGTTAAGCTATCAATCGATTGAAGAGGTGATAAGTTATATTAATCAAAAACCTCGTCCATTAGCTGCTTACCTTTTGAGTTATAATCGCACTGAACAAGAGTATATTAATAGGAATATTATTAGTGGCGGGATGTGTATCAATGATGTGTTAAACCATATCGCGCAGCATGATTTGCCTTTTGGCGGCGTTGGTAGTTCAGGTATGGGGCGCTATCACGGTTTTGAAGGGTTTAAAACATTCTCTAATGCCAAATCAATTTGTCAGCGCGGTAGACTCAATAGTGCGCTTTGGCTTTATCCGCCCTATGGGCAACGGTTTTCTTGGTTTCGTAAACTCTTTAAAGGATAGATGGCAGTTTCCCACTGCAAAATGATTTATGGGTGATATAATTCATCATTAAACGCGCTAAATCAAAAGCACATTTTATGCTTAAAAATGTTGGCATCCGCGGGCGGATGATTTTATTAACTTTATTACCAACACTGACAGTGTCAGCATTGCTTGGGTTTTATTTTATCAGCATGCGCTTCTCTGATTTGGATCGTAATCTATATATTCGTGGTGAGGCAGTTACTACTGAGCTTGTTGCAGCTTCTGAATATGGTCTGTACTTTGACAGCAAGATTATCTTACAAAATGTCACGGATAATATTTTAAGCTATCCGGATGTGCGCATGGCTGCGATTTATGATCGTGATGGTAATTTATTAACATTCACGGGTAGAATACCGCAAGTAAATCCTCGTTTTTTTAAAGAAAATTCAGACTTGATTAGTAAAAAAATCTTTATGCAAGAAGGGCATAAAAATATCCAGTTTTTAGCGCCTGTTATTTCACGCACCATTAACCCAAAAGAAACAAGTGTTGATAAGCTTTATACGGAAAAAGATCAACGTATCGGCTGGGTTGTTATTACCTTAAGTCGTGAAAACACTATTATGAATCAGTATCAGGCAATTATTGCGACATTACTGATTGTATTGATTGGGTTAACGGTGAGTATCTTATTTGGGCTACGTTTAAGTGGGGATTTGATCAATCCGCTTTTTGATATTATCAATGCAGTGAAACGTATTAAAGAAGGTGCGTTAGATACCAAGCTTGATGGCAATCCACCAGGCGAGCTTAAGAATCTTGAAGAAGGTGTCAATAGCATGGCGCTATCGCTTAATAATGCGCATCAAGAAATGCAGCGTAATATTAAACAAGCGACAAGAGAGCTAAGACATACGCTTAAAACGATTGAACGCCAAAATATTCAATTAGATCAGGCACGTAAAGAAGCGATTGAGGCTAGCGAGATAAAAAGTAAATTCTTAGCCAATATGAGTCATGAGATTCGCACACCCATGAATGGAGTATTAGGCTTTTTGGACTTATTGGCAAAAAGTAAGCTGAGCTCCTTACAACGTGAGTATCTAGAAACAATTATCTTATCTTCCAATAATCTATTGAGCATTATCAATGATATTTTGGATTTCTCAAAAATAGAATCGGGCAACTTAATTCTTGAACATCAGCCGTTTAATTTGCGTGAAGAAATTACCAATTGCATGATGTTATTCAAGCCCAAGGTCATTGAGCAGCAGGTTGACTTTGGTGTGTTGCTCGACCCGCAATTGCCACAGATGGTCACAGGTGATGCATTAAGGTTTTGCCAAATTTTAACCAACCTTGTGGGCAATGCATTGAAATTTACTGAGCAAGGGAGCGTGCGCGTTGGTATTGAATTAAAAGCAATTCATAATGAGAAAAACGAGAAAAATGCGCAAAGTGAGCAAGTAGAATTATATGTTACGATTAAGGACACGGGCATTGGTTTATCATCTGAGCAAATAGCTAAGCTATTTCATGCCTTCACGCAAGCTGACTTATCAACTAGTCGCAAATATGGAGGCACGGGACTGGGACTTACTATTAGTAAAACGCTGATTGAAAAAATGCATGGGGAAATTAAAGTTGAAAGTGAGTTGGGTCATGGCGCATGCTTTAGCTTTAATGTGTTTTTTGAGCAAGGACCAAGTGTAACGATTGAAAGAAAGAAACCAAAAAGCATTAAAAAGCTCATCGTTTATAATCAAAGTCGCTATGCCTGTGAGATGTTTCTTGCGCATATTGCACTTCTTGATATTGAGTTTATCTGCTGTGAGAGTGAGACTGCATTAATTGATAGTGTGGTTGAACAAGATACGGTTGATATTGTATTGATTTATAACACACTGCCTGAAATGCAGAAATTAAAACAGTCATTAATTATGGATTTGCAGTCATTTACGCAAGCGAATATTTTTCTTATTGCTAATATGCCGCTAAATGAACTCTTTGATTACACGCATAAGCTAGATCTTAAGAATTGTTTGAATTACCCATATAAGCCTAATAAACTGGTTTCTTTTTTAGAGAGTTCTCTTGAATTGAGTGAAACAGAAGAGGCTGACACTGTAGGTGACATACCTAATATACAAGTAGAAAAATCGATACTTATTGTTGATGACAATCCCATTAATTTAAAGCTATTGCATATTTTATTGAAAACAAAAGGCTACTCTCCAGTTGATGCCTTTAGTGCAAAAGAGGCGTTATCATTAGCTCAAAAGCAAAAATTTATGATGGTCTTAACCGATGTGCATATGCCTGAGATGGATGGGGTTGAGTTATGTCATGCCTTGCGCCAAGATCAGCGTTATCAGAATACCCCTATCATTGCTGTCACGGCAGATGTTGTTGAAGGGCAGGGCGAGAGCCTTTTACAAGAGGGTTTTGATGCCATACAAATCAAGCCGATTGATGACAATGCGTTATCCGAATTATTGATGCATTATTTAGGTAGTAATGAGTTGTCATTACAAACTAAAAATGACGAGAAAAATGAAAATTTCGAGCATATAAGCGAGCTTAGCAATAAGAATGCAGCGGTTGATGATGAAATCTATATCGATATTAATCTTGCGTCAGGCCTAGCAGGTGGCAATGTTGTTTTTGCCAAGGAAATGCTGGCAGCATTTATGGGCTCTTTAAATAGTGCTGTTGAAGAGATCGTGAGCGCTTATGAAAATAACGAGGGTAAACACTTAAGAGATTTAGTACATAAGCTTCACGGCGGTGCTAGTTACTGTGGCGTGCCTGCGTTGAAAAATAAATTAGCACAGCTTGAAAAAGCGCTGCAACATAATAATTATACGATTGATGCCATTGTGCTAGAGAAGTATGAGCAATTTGTGATGGTTTGTGATAAAACAATACAAGCTTATCATCAATATAATCAATAAATTGAGTCAATAAATTTAAGGAGCGAAAGCGAAATGTTAGATCAAGCAAAACGCTTTAGTCAGCGCGTGCTAAATGTTGAAGGTTCAAAAGCCGCTGAAATGGCAGCCCGTGCTGCAAGTCTTATTAAGGCAGGGCATCAAGATGTGATTTCTTTGGCGGTTGGTGAGCCAGGATTTGATTCACCTAGCGTGGTTAAAGAAGCTGCTAAAAAAGCGATTGATGAAAATCGCACGCAATATACACCAGTAGATGGAATTGTTGAGTTAAAAGAGGCGATTATGAAACGCTACAGCCGCGATTATCAGCTTAATTTTCAACATAATGAAGTGTGTGTGACAACAGGTGCTAAGCACAGTCTATACAATATTTTTAATTGTATTTTAAATGCAGGTGATGAAGTGCTGTTCTTCTCGCCTTTTTGGACATCTTATCCTGATATGATTAAGCTTGCGCATGGTAAACCGATAGTCGTGGAGACAACGCATCACAATGATTTTCAGCCAACGGAGCATGACTTAAGAGCAAAACTTAATACCAAAACAAAGGCGTTAGTGCTTAATATTCCACATAACCCAACTGGTGCGATATATCACAAAGAAACATTGAATATGATTGCTCGTGTATTAAAAGATTACCCTGATGTTTGGGTCATTAGTGATGATATTTACGATATGCTTTATTGGGGAGATCGTCCACTGACATTGATTGAAGTGTCGCCTGAGTTAAAATCGCGTTATGCCATTGTTAATGGCGTATCTAAAAGTTATGCGATGGCAGGATGGCGCATTGGCTATATCATTGCACCCGAGGATATGATCAATATGCTTAAGCGTTATCAGTCACAATCGATGTCATGCGCGTGCTCTATCTCACAGTATGCTGCAATAGAAGCTCTCAATTTACCAAGATCAGCACTATTTGAACAACTAACAATATATCAAGAACGTGTCAATTTTTGTTATGAGGCATTACAAAACGTGCCAGAGATAGATTGTCTATTACCAGAGACAACCTTTTATTTATTCCCTTATGTGCAGCCAATTATTGAAGCATTAGGCTTTAAAGATGATGTGAGTTTTTGTTTGCATTTATTAGAAACCAAGCATTTAGCTGTTATGCCAGGTTCCGCGTTTGGCGCACCAGGTTACCTACGCCTTAGCTGTGCCGATGAGGTCAGTGTTTTAACAGATGCCATGGAACGCTTAGTTGATTATGTTAAACAAGAAAGAGTACATGCCAAAGCATTATAAAGAGGATCATGATGAATTATATTGAACTATTAGAGCAACGCTTTGCTTGCAAGAAATTTGACCCAACACGCAAAATTTCTGCCAAAGATAAAGCATTTATTTTAGAAGCAGGGCGGCTGTCACCATCATCGTTTGGTTTGGAGCCATGGCAGTTTATTGTGATCCAAGATGATAAATTGCGTGAGAAATTAAAACCTGCATGCTGGAATCAAAGCCAAATTACAGATTCAAGCTTTATTGTTATTATCTTAAGTCGCAAAGCGCATAACTTCCGTGGTAAGAGTGATTATGTTCGTCAAAAGGTTTCGCGCCGAAATTTACCACAAGAAATGCAGGATACTTACCTAGGTTTAGTGCAAAACTATCTCAGTGTTGAAGATACGGATGCTTGGGCAAAAAGACAGTGTTATATTGCACTAACGAATCTACTCAATGCCGCACAATCTTTAGGTATTAGCAGCTGCCCAATTGAGGGTTTTGAAGCTGAAAATGTCAAGAAAGTCCTTGATGAATATAAACAAATCAATTTTGATGATTTTGATTTTTCAGGTGTGATGTGTGCATTTGGTTATAGTGCCATGGATTTACCAAAAAAGTTTCGTGCTGCTTCAACCGAAGTTATTATTGAAATTTAGCGATCGAATGTGATTTTTCTAAAACCATTTTTATTTGCTGTGACATCTTAAGCTTTTATTAATTTTGATTATTGATGATGGACAGGTGTTATAACACTCACCCCAGAAAATGAACAATAATTAAAGGAGCACTTAAGATGAAAAAGAACAAATTTTTTAAAGCGATTGCAATGATATTTATCGGTATTTTCTTAGCAGGTAACTTAGCTGCTGCTTATGCCGGTACCGATTATGTATCAAACTCAAATAAAGCATACAAGCACAGTCTTGTTCAACCAGCTCAAAATACCCCGAACATACCAATGACAGGCTCGGATGGTATGTAACAGTAACACTGCATCGTATTAGTTAAATGTGTTAGCTAGTGCGTCAATCAGTGATGGATCAGGATTGGTTTCAGGGTTTGGCGCATCACCTGAAGTATCCCAAAACATCGCCCCTTTTAACCCTTGCTGTTTTAGCCAATGTGCTTTGATTTTAACCATTGTTGCCGAATCATAGGTAATAAACATCCGTGACAACGGGTTGTAATAATAGCTTTCAACAATGCGATCAAATGGATAGGTAACACCTGAGATTGTATAACCATTGATGCCCACCTCACCAAAGTTGCCAACACTTCTTAATACATTGTTGTTATCGCGCACAAGAATATAGGTGTAATCAGATGCTGTGTTAGCAAAGCTTGCGCATACTTCATTATCTTTAACATTGGAGAAGCTATCCCCCATGAGGCAGTTATATCCTAGACTGCCATCCTCCCACTCACCAGGTCCTGTAACACCTGACTGATAAACTCCTGGAATATGTGCTAATCCAACATCTACTTCTACCCACTGGCGCCCATAGAGTGGAATGCCGGCGATGATTTTTTGATTGCTGACGCCTTCGGCATTAAGTGCGGCAACACTGCTGATGAGATTCCATTGTCCTTTGGTTGTCGTATAGTTTGGTGCATCAGTACCTTCTGTGGCAGATAAGGGGGATTGATGTCCTGTGGTACTATCCCACGTTCCTGCGGCATCATAGGACATGATGTTGATCGAATCAAGATACGGTAGCATCTGACTATAGTGATTAAGGGTGATATTTTCAGGTGCTTGATTGATGGCAATACTTAAATGATAGGTTTTACCAGTGGTGTTACTTAAGTTATCCAACTTTTGACGAACAACTTTAATAAGCTCGACATAGTTAGCAGCATCGCTATATTGTAAGTATTGATCAAGAATTGCTTGCTTTTGCTCATTAGTAATCCCAGCCCCTTGGGCAGCAATAGCCGTATTAGCGGCATTGATATGCTCATTTTGCACACCCCATACAGGAAACTCCCAATCAAGATCAAGCCCGTCCATATTGTATTGCTCAACCAATGCCGTGGCACTATTGGCAAAGGCTAGACGTTTTTGTGGATCAGCAGCAACACTTGGGAAATTGCCAGACCATGTCCAACCTCCAATAGAAAAAACAGCAATCAAATCGTTGTTATACTGGTTCTTTGCCAATGTCTTTAACTGTTGAATACGCTCTAGATTACCATAGAAAGGTTTGTCAGAACCCTCGCCAAACCATGTGCCTGCTTGATAGACACCATGCGCAGTGGTAACGTTTGTTGTAAAGCGTTTCTCCGTATCGGCATAACCATCACCAAGTGTGACAATACCATTAGCGTTAAAGTTCAAAAAAGCATAATAAAGCACATCAAGATCTTTTGCATCTAAGTGGTGTATTTGGTGATCGCGTCCATAGGTTCCCCACGCAGGATAATAGGCGCCAACCTCGTAAAAAACATTATCCGCTGAATAGCTAATCGCAAGATCTTGTGTGCTTGCAGCCGTAACGGTTATATTGTTGGTGTTATTTGCGCTATAGTAGCGATTATTTGCATTATCAAGATAGCCTTGATAGCTAATCGTATAAGTGCCAGGATTAAGACTCAAAGTGACATTGAAGTTATTGGTCATTTGTGAATTAACAAGGTTTGATTCATTATCATAAACACTTACCAAACGTTCAGTGCTGCCACTAGGAAGGTTGTTTAATGTGATATGAATAACGCCAGCTTCTGCGGCAAGCGCATTGTAATTAAGTGAAACGGGGCTGGTCATGCCACTGTGTATTGAAATGCTCGCCGTTGTTAGTACATAATTGATCCCTTCATATAAAATAGTGGACTCAACAGAATAGTCATTGCTTGTTAAGGTAACACCTGACTGGCTACGCATTTCCGATAAACTATAGCTGATAACTTCTTGATTTGGTTTAATAAAGTTAACCGTGCCATCGGCTGTTTCAGGAATACCATTTACTATAAATTGCACGATATTAATTGATGGTATTGGTGTCGGCTCAACCTCGGTTTCAGGTACTTCAGGCTCGGTGTTTTCCGTGTTCTCTGTGTTTTCTGTGTTTCCTATCGTTGTGTTTTCAGATGATGGTAAGGTTTGATGGTCTGACTCAGACGTAGGTGTTGATGTTGGTGATGTTTCATTGCTTGCGCCATCAGAGCCGCCACCGCAAGCACTTATGATCAAAGCCGTCAATGTGAGAAAATAAAGTTTAGATAATTTCATGCTGTTCTCCTTAATAATTGCACAGGCAGAGAAAATGATCGCAAAACAATCAAGCAACTGTAACTACAGATTATGAACAGCGGTGTGCGTAATTTATGCATATTGGATAAAAGAGATGAAAATATAGGATAAGATTAAATATTCACCCACAAGTGCTCACCGTACCCTGAGCGTAAGTCGAAGCGATGCACTGAGCATCAGTCGAAGTGGGTAATCACACTTCATAGAGGCTTCGACTGACGCTCAACCAACGCTTACACAATCAAAGTGGTCAGGAATATGGTCATAGCCAAAATATAGAAGAGATAAAAGAGGTAAAAAAGTAAAGTTTAAAAAACCGACTGAATGAATGCCTGTTTTAAAAATCTCACGCTATACTTAGAAGCACTGGCGCGATGCGTTTGGACTGTAAAACCGAAAAGGAGATATTTCAATGGATAAGATACTCTGTCAACACGATGACAACATTACAACAATAACGATCAATAATGGTGATAAACGCAATGCTTTTGATAGTGAGATGTCAAAAGCCGTCACACAATTTATTCATGAGGCAAAACGCAAAAAACAGCGTGTGATTGTGCTTAAAGCCAATATTTCGCATGGCATATTTTCAGCGGGGCATGATTTAAATGAACTGACATCAGTCGATGAGATTACCAATGATCCGATGTTTGAAATGTTTGATGCAATGACGGCATCACCTTTACCTATTATTGCCCAAGTCGAAGGTGCTGTTTATGCGGGTGCTTTACATATGCTGATGGTGTGTGACATGGTTTATGCCACTAATGACAGCAAGGTGATTATTACCGCCAATAAAATGGGTGTGCCTTTCTCATTGCGTAATTACCAAAATTGGTTGTCAGTTATGAGTATTCATAAAGCCAAAGAGCTATTTTTTACCGCTAGTAGCATCGATGCAATGGATGCCTATCATGCAGGAATTTTTAATGCCATTTTTAGTGATGGTACATCACTTTCAGCGCGTGTTGATGAGGTCTGTCAGGCAATTATTAGTTGCTGTGCTGAAGGAGTTGCTAATAGTAAATTGCAGCTTAATGTTTTGGCTAATGATGTGACGATTAATTATGATGAAGCCGTGGCTATTGAGGAATCGAGACATAAGATTTTGAATAGTCCACAGTTTACTAAACGTGTTGAAGCACTTATTGCTAAGATTCATCATAAGAAATAAAAATGAAAAAATGAAAGATTCAAGGAGAGAAAAATGTCACGCGTTTTAGATGATGTATTAGTATTGGATTTTACCCAAGCACTTGCTGGACCTTATTGCACAATGCTCTTGGCTTATAATGGCGCACGAGTCATTAAAATTGAACGTCCAGGAGATGGTGATATGTTGCGTTCAGCGGCGCCTTTCACCAAAGAAGGAATTTCAGTTTTTTGGGCATCAGCCAACGCCAATAAAGAAAGCTGTGCGCTGGATTTGAAAAATTCAGAAGATATCGCATTGATTAAAAAGATCATTCAAAAGGCAGATATTCTTGTGGAGAATTTTAGACCTGGAGTCATGGAAAAACTAGGCTTAGGTTATGAAGAGGTTAAAAAAATTAATCCCGCGATCGTCTACACCTCGATCTCAGGTTTTGGTACGACAGGACCTATGGCGCATGCTCCAGGCTTTGATTTGGTGGGACAAGGCTATTCAGGCATGATGTCAATTAATGGTGATTTAGATAAAGATACTGGACGCATTGGCTTTCCTGTCGGTGATGTCAGTGCTGGTATGTGGGGCTATATGGCAACGATGACTGCCTATTGTGGGCGCTTGCGAAATGGCAAGGGCGCCTATGTTGATGTTTCGATGCTAGATGGTTTGTTTGCAATGATGCCAGCTGAAGTCGTGGCTTATACCAAACTTAATGAAATTGAGCATTGTAGTGGTAATATTGACCCAGCTGCTGCACCTTTTGGTGCATTACGTACAAAAGATGGCGCCGTTATTGTGGCTGTTTTGGGCGAAAAGCTGTGGTTAAGTTTCTGTCAAGCACTAGATAAAATGAATTGGCATGATGATCCTAAGTTTAAAACGGGAGCTGATCGCATTAAAAATCGCACTGATTTACAATCTGTTGTACAACCACTTTTTAGGCAAAAGACAACAGCAGAATGGCAGAGGATCTTAACTGATGCTGGTATTCCAAATGGTATCGTTAATAACATCAAACAAGCCTGTGAGCTGCCACAGATTAAAGCACGCAATATGCTGATTAACGCTGGCGATTATACTGTGCCTGGGAATCCTATGAAGATTAATGGAAGTCATGATCTAGATACGCTTAATACGCCAGAGGCATTGGGTGCGTCAACAGCGAAGATAAGAAAAGAATTTAAGTGATTGTTAGTTGACACTGATCACTTTAAATAGGCTGTTACCTCCTGTGAGTGTAATGTGTTTAACCTCTTGTTGAATACTTTCACAATTTAAGGTGAGTTCCCAGTCTTTAGTTGTTTCATTATATTTTCTTGGTAGGCTTGACTTAGCGCCAAGTGACCAAGTCGCTGTAAAATAGCTAAGTTTAACAGCACCTAACACGACGTTTTTGCAAATATAGTGATGTTGGTGATCTTTGGAGGTGAAAATAAGATCACCGTATAAACCAAGACCTGCTGTAGGATTACTCATTTTGCTGCCAATTGCTTTGCAGTTAGTATCATCAGTATCGCATGTGCTGCGGATGTTTTTAAGCCAATTAGCAACGTCACTGTTTTCTGACATAATATTATAACCAATATCAATCGTAACCCTATCAGTATCAACAATTAGTGTTGGTGGTGTTACTTCAGGGTATGCGCTGGCAACGATAAACTGTGTTTGCGTTGCATCAAGATCTGCTACTGCGGGGTCAACATAGATAGATACGCTAGAGTTGGCAAAGCTGCTGCCAATGAAACTTAGGTTAAGTAAACCAAAATAGCCAATCTTTTTAGTTAAATTTTTAATACTCATAATGAATGTTCCTTGTGATTTGAATTATTGATAATTAAGATTTTTGTGCGCAATAGAGTTTGTTTGGCGTGTTACAGCTAGCTAGTTGCAAGCTGTGTTTCTCGCTATCAAACTTAGCAGCCCATGAATTGTCTGTTGCTAAAGGATTGGCAACATTGGCAAAATATTGAGGGCTATTTGAAGTGCCATCATTTGCCCAGTTATTACAATTGCTACTTAAGCCATAAACATCATCATATATCGCAAATCCACTCCAAACATAGCTATCAGTATCTTTTGCAATAGGATTTTTTAAATTGCCCAAAAAGAGTGTGTTAGGAGCAGCCACGACGTCACCATTTAAATTTATATAGTATGCCGTTTGATCAAAACCAATATTATCTTTAACACTGCGCCAAGTATCCGGCAGCACTGCTTTGTATTGACCATGCATTCCCCGAGAGCTTGCTTCAAGCTGGCATTTGTCATTAGCACCTTCAACGCCACCTAAATTACCATTAAAGCTCTGATAAGTTATGAATATCAGGCGTGTTTTTGCTTTAGTAATAGTAGTAGGAAGCTCAGCGCTGTCTTCACTCATATTATGAGCAGATACTTTAATCTTGGCATAAAGCGGATCATTAGCAGCATAATCAGAGTTAACAATGATTTGACATGATTGATCTGCCGTTAAGGTTTCTTGACAAGCTTGACTATCAATATGCAGTACATCAGCTTGATCACTGCTAAAGCTTAAGTTGTTAAGATCGCCTTTACCGATGTTTTTAACCACAATCGTTGCTTTATTGTCGATGTTATTTAACTGAAGCTTGGTTAATGCTGTGCCATCAACTGCTTGAAACTGTGCTTGTCCTTTTTCTTTTTCAATAACTGAAAATACAGCACTGTGATTGTTATCAAGATTGGTGTAAACAGTACCATCTTGAGCCTGAGCATATAGAGTAAATTCATAGGTGCCTGCCTGTGTATCTGGATTAATGGTCATTATTGGCATCTCACAGCTTTGCTGAGGTGCTAATCCCGTTTCGCTTAAGCTAAGACAATTGGTTGCATTAGATAAAGAGTGATCAATATTCTTGTCACCAACTCGCTGCACTTGATAGGCTCCTTGTGTTGATGCTGTTGCTGGATACCAGTTGAAATTACCATTGTTGGTGATCTGTGTTGAGACTTCAATGCTTTGGTCTTGTATCTCAAAGGGATTGTTATTATTGATTGCAGATAGAGTAATGCTGGTATTGGCAATGCTTACTGGAATATTCATTGTCTCAGTTATGCCATGATCGTGCGTATATTCAATGATTAATTCACCTTGACCTTTTGCCGATGCTTGTGCATTAAGCATAATCATGGCATTAGATAGTGGGGCAATATCTGTGATGTTTGCTGTAAGGTTAACGTCTGAAATATCGCCTGTGATGTCTATGTGATTGATTTTAATTGGGTTATTAGAGGTATTCTTTAGCGTGACTATATTACTATTTGCTTGTGTGAAATGGATATTAGAGCGATCACTAACAAGTACACGCTTATCATAGGCTAATGCAATATTGGTTTTAGCAATATTACTGGCATCAATGTTAAGAAGATGACCCTTGTTAATATTATCTACAAGTTGTGCTTGATGAGCTTCATCTTCAAGGGCAGTTTTTAATTTTATCGGGTCAAGTTGCAAAGTGATAATGCCAGCCTCATCAGGCAAAATATTTTTTTCATCATCAACGATTTGATTATTTGCATTTAATTGCTTTTTTGTCGCCTCATCTAACAGATCGATAAACCATTTGCTATCATCATCTTCAGCGATATTTAATACTACGCGATTTATCGCTTTATCTGAAATATTTTTAAAAATAATATCAATCTGACCGTCACTATGAATGGTAATCGGTGTAACACTTGCTTTAGCTAATGATTGTGCTGTTGCGATATCTTCTTGTTTAATAAAATTGCCTTGGTAATGCAGTACTTTGTTGTCAATATTTTCCACTTCGATAATTAAGTTAAGCTCTTGATCAAGAAGTGTTTGCGAGCCGGTGTAGATGGTTTCAATATTAAGCACACAACTATCATTAGCAGTTAATGTCGCTTGTGTGAGCGAACCATCATCATTGGTGATAAGACAGCTTTTCTCTGATTTATCAGCCACATATTTCAATGTAAGCCCATCAATTTGTGGGTCAATATGCGCGCCTATTACCTTAATGTTGTCCTGTTGCGAGTCATTTAAACCCGCCATCAGGTTATAAGTGGTTTCAGTGCTTAGACGTTGCTTATTGATGCCAATCCCTTCGGCTTTAATGCTAGAGGCAGGTGCTAATAAAGTTTCATTGTTAAGTTTAGTGCTGCCAATGATTGGTTCTGGTGAGGGCGCACCCGCTCCACCGCCACCACAGGCACTGATTAAAGAGGTGCTAATGAGTGAAGGTATAAGTTTGATTAATGTTTTATATTGCATCGTAAGTTTCCTTAAAGTTAATCACGCTGAGAGATGTTGCTTATCATAAAAAGCTTAAGTGATTAAAAAAACGACACATTGCGCGCCAAGTTGTGCGTAATGTGTGCATGATGGTTTGCGATAACAATAAAAAAGCCTGCTGTCGCAGGCTTAAGTTATTAGTAGATTAAAAATTATTCATTATAAGGGTATACTACTTTAGGTGTTGTAATGTAGGTATTAGTTAAGTTGGTACCAGTTTTATAGTTCTCGTTATTACCCCAGCAATAAGCTTTATCTTGGCTGCTGATAAAGCAGTTGTTACCAGCCAGTGATTTCACCGTCTCATCTTGAGCTAGTAGACCTTGAGCAACAGCAACCGGCACTCTGTTTTGAGTTGTATTTCCAATACCTAGGTCATAATTTTCGTTGTCACCAAAGCAGTAGGCTTTATTATCAGCAAGTAAGCAAGTAGTTCTAAAGTTAGCTGAGATATCTTGCAAGGTTGCATTAGCTGGAATGGCTCCAGCTTTGACCTGCACCGGTGTCGTGCGATCAATCGTTGTATTATCACCCAGTTGACCACGTAGATTACGCCCCCAGCAATAGGCATGATTGTCACTGGCAAGTCCACAGAAGTAATCATATCCTGATTGAATCTTGGTGTAGTGAGCACCTTGTGGCAAAGCGCCTTGGGCAATTGCCGTTAATTGAGATGCCTTGTCTTTATCTCTGGTCTCAGTACTACAATATATCCAGTTGTTACTTGCAAGCGCACAGGTTTGGGTTGTGCTCACAGCAACTTGCTTAACTGTTTCTGATGCGGGGATATCTCCTCTAGGAATAACAACGGGATGATCAATATTCTCATCTGATGGAATAGCTGTGGCTAATTGGTTATCTTGGTTTGATCCCCAGCAATATAATTCCTCATTACCTGAGATCGCACAAAGATGGAATTGTCCGCCAACAATACTTTTGAAAGTTACACCATTTTGGGCAACTTTAGTTGGTTGTAGAATATTACCATTATCGCCATTCGCTGTACCTGTTTTGCCATCATTATTATTCCCCCAGCAGTAAGCTTGTCCGGTATTATCTAGCGCACAGCTTGTGTCTTCAGCAGCGATAATGGTTTCAAGTACAACATCTTGTGGCATTTGCCCTTGAGATACGGCAACAGGTTTACGTTGAGCGCTAGAAACATTAACCCCTAATCTATAGTTATTTCTACTTCCCCAGCAATAGGCCTTGTTATCATGTCCGATACCACATGAACCAATACGAATACGTGTTGAGACTTGTGATAAGGCTTTCCATGCATAACTTTGGATATTAAAGCTCATGATCGAGTTATTAATTGGCATATCATTATCTGCGGTGATAGTTAGCTCATAGCTACCAACAGCAAGCGCTTCAGTAGTCGTAACATGTACTTGGCAAGTTAGACTTTGCAGAGTTTGTGACAAGCTACAAGTACTACTTTCTGCACCATTGATTAGGATATCTGGCGAGCTTGAACTAATCGTGAAGCTTTGATCCGTTGAAACTTCATTAAACCAATTTTCAGGTGCATGAATGACAACGTCAAAACCTAAGCCTGCAACAACGCCTGTGATATTTTGACCATTAGCAACAAGCTCAGCAGATGCAACACCATGATCAATAATATTCACTGTGCCGATATTAAGATTATCTTGTGCTAAATTGCTGTTACTACCCATATCTAAGACTAATCCATACTCTGCTGCTGTGCTGTTATCAGATACGTTTAAACCAACATAACAATAGCTACCACTGGCAACAGCAGATCCTGTGAAGCAGCTTGGGCTCATGCTTGGGTCAGTTAATTGTAAACCTGTTAGATCATCTCCTGTTAGGTGATAATTCGCAATATCCGTTGATGGCAACCAGGCAACAAAGAGCTCATTGTTGACAATTTTTAAGTCATAGTGTTTGACGCCAGTTAATGGAATATTGATCGCTGACTCAGGTGCACTAATGCTTAACTCGTTAACAAAATTGGTTTTAAAACTCATCTGTAATGTGGTTGCCGATAATCCAGACTGAGCATCCGGTGTTAATGTTAGGTTAAAGTAGTTACCTGCCTGCTCATTGGCATCAGCTGCTGCATTAAAGGCGACATAACAAGTCATACCACTGGCTAATGTCATCGATTCTTGACATAGGGTCATCTCTTGAGATGAGGTTTGCTGAGATAGTGTGACACCTGTTGGTAAATTCTGCTCAAAGCTTATTATCTGTGCTTCAGTCGTGTTATTGGTAATCGGGATATAACGTACGCCAGGTGCTGTAAAGACAACTTCTTGTATGAGCATCCCATCATCAAACGTCGGATAAAGCGAGTTACCTATGCTAGGATAAAATAAGGTTGCAGCATTATTTGCAGCAAAGCCAAAGACTTTATCCAGTGTTGCATTAACATCATTATTAGCAAGAACCTCACTTTGATGTGCCATCATTACTTGTTGCAAATCAGCAACCGTTTTACCCGCAAGTAAAGGTAGACTAAGTGTTTGAGATTCGTTAACCGCAAGCATACTTAAGGTGTTAAGTGCTTGAAAATCAACGATATCGCTTAACCATTGTGGAGCGCTAACGCTTAAGTGTTGTAGTGCTTGGCTGGCGTTGTTGGTTAAGCTGATATGTAAGCCTTCTTTATCAACAGTAATTGCATTACTGCTTAATTGCGATAGTACATTAAGATCCACAAGCTCACTCGTATTTGCTTCAGGATCATTAATATCGACAACCTTGATATTGAGTGTTTCTGTGTCTGTGCTTGAGTCACCCCATTGAATGATCAAGTTACTCAGCAGGCTTTTATTGGCTAAATCAACCCCTGAGATATCAAGCTTGGCAACACAAGGTGTGCTAATCATACTACCAATTTGGCAACTGTTTTCAACACTGGTATCTAATGTGTATGGCATGTCAAAGGGTAGTTTAAAGCCGTAGAGCACTTTGGCTTCAACAGGTGCAAGTACTACATAAATTGAGGCATCTTTACCTGAAACAAAAGCATTTGGTGTGTGTGTTGCATCAACAAAAATCCCGTTATCGCTGTAGTTTGGTAAGGTCACTTCAGTATTTGTGTTGCTGTTATTAATAACTAATTTAAACGGTTGGACAACTTGGGAGATGGCAATTTCTGGATTAACCACTAGCGAGCAGCTTGCTTTAGGTGCGACAACGTTGCCACTTAAGCATGATGAGGTTTCTAAAATGCTGATCTGGTTAGTGATGTCTTTGCCTGTCGCATCGTAAACTTTATAATCACTAGCAAGCATTGAGGGCTTAAAATTAACATCTCCGGTATTGATAAATTTAATCACACTATCATGATGATCAATAAAAACACTCAATGGATCAAGGCTTAGTGCAACACCTGTATTCATTGCTACTGTCGTCTTCAAATCATCAAGATGATAAATTGAATCAGTAACAAAGGTAACATTTGTCTCAAAGCTTGAAATACCTGTATTACTGACTTCAGGACTGACAATGACTTTGATTTGACAGCTTGCACCAGCGGCTAGTGGCAATGTGCATAGTGAAAAGTCAGCATTTACGCCCTCTATAACAGGTGAAAACTGCGCATCAATGCTATTGATGACGTCACTGGTTGTATTTTTTAAAGTAATAACTTTTTCTAAGTTGCCATTAGCATTGCGTGAAAAATCATTTGAATTATTTACAGCTACTAGTGTTGCCAAACTAAAAGACGGTGTTAATTCTACCTTTTGCGCTTTTTGCGCATTGGTTTTAACGTATAAAGCGCTTGTTGCTAACGCTTGATCAAGTTCATTTTTCCATGCTTTTAATGCGGCAAGTGCCTCAGCGGAATTATCTACTTCAAACTTTAAGGTTGTTGCTTGCCCACTTGCTAATGTTGATACACTATTTAATGGATGGATATATGCACGTACAGACTCTGGGAATAGCATTTGTGGATTTTGTAGCACTTTTTGTGAAGTGTTAATAATATCGATAGCTGACTGCAGTCCTGGTGAGAATGAACCAACACTTGTCACTTGAATGTCTGAGCGATTAAATACTGCATCATTATCAGCCTTAAAATCGATATTGATTGGCGTTGTTACTGTGCCCGTTGTTGTTTCATAAACAAGGCTACCATGGTAGCTTGCATTTTCTATGGTTGATGTAACTTCATAATGATCTTCACAATGTTCACCAGCACTTAATGCTAAACCTTCATAACAGCCAAGATTATGCGTTAATGCATTCGCTTGTACTGTAGTTAGCTGTGGTGAGAAGTATTTAGCGATAATCTGAGCTGGCTCAGCACTGACAGAAAGGCTTGCAACCTCTGCAGTTAATTGCGTGCTATAAAGTGCTTTGTCACCATTGATTACATTATTTGGTGTATCCAATGTAACTGCAGCGTTGATCTTTGTTTGTGCAACAGGTGTGTTTTCTTCAGAGCTACCACCGCCGCCGCCACCGCCACAGGCAACCAATGAGATGCTACCAAGAGATAATGCACAAAGAGTATATAGTTTGTTAAGTTGAGTGATCTTTTTCATAATGTTTTCCTCGAAGGTTGTTGAACATCGCAAGATGACAGTTAGTGATCACCTTGTGTGGTCGCATTATGAACAGGTTGGCGCATGGGAAACAGATCACATGTTGCACCAGTTGTTGCATTTTGTGTACACTTCCTCAGAAGACAGAAGACAGAAGACAGAAGACAGAAGACAGAAGACAGAGGACAGAGGACAGAGGACAGAGGACAGAGGACAGAGGACAGAGGACAAAAGTATTAGAATCCATACTTTACTTATAGATGGATTGAACTATGCTTGATAGCAGATTAAATGACTGATTAATAGCGAAGGAATGTTATGTATACTGAGTTTTTTACGGATGCGCTTACCTTGTTAGATATCATTAAAATAGGTTCAATTGCGGGACTATCAGATGCTAAGGGTGAGCATCGCACAACCATTTCACGACGCATTCAGCGCTTGGAGTTTCATCTTAAAAATACAGTGATTACGACAAAAAGTGGGCGAGTTGAATTAACGCCTTATGGATCTGAACTAATCCCAAGATTGCAAGCAATGGTGCAGCATATGGATCGAAGTTTCTCGCAACTGGTTCAAAAGCAGCAAACGCAAAAAATGCAGGTACGCTTTTTTAATAATATAGGGGTGTATTACTTTTTTATTGACGAGTGTTTGCGGTCAGTATTGGCAATAAATCCTGATATTTCAATTGAGATGATCAGTTATAGTTATTACCAAATGCTTAATTTCGGCTCAGTCTCGAAGTCTCTTTTTGATCAATTTGATGTGATCTTTATCCATGATGCACTTATTCATTTAATTAATGATGAAGAATGGCTCGTTAAAATGCGCTTACAAACGACACATAAGCTATATGCTAGTGAACAATATCTTAAAACACATCCAGCGATTAATGATTTACAAGACTTAAAAAAACATATTTGTATTTATAATAACTTATTGCCGACGAAATCATGGTTGCTACAAGATGAGCAAAATAAGCCAAATGAACACGCCGTCACATTTGAGCAAAGCATAGGTTGTGATGCGGTTATTATGCAGTATAAGTTAACAAAATTAGGCTATGGAGTGAGCTTGATTCCAGAGTCGGTCGTGAAATCAGATCATCAAACACTGGTGAATATATTACCTAACTTATCGAGTAAACCATTTACAACCTATCTGCTTGTGAATAGTGAATCCTATAAAAATCCGATCATTAAAAAAGTTATTACGGCAATGATTGATACTTTAAATAATCTAGAATATTGGGGGTGATTAGGGTGCTAAATGACAGAAGTCAGTAACCCACCATATCTATTGTGATGAGACCTTAAGAAGGTCGTCGCATATTTTTAAATTGAATGTCCAATTGTGGAAAAGGGATATCGATATTATGAACTTTAAAGGCTGCAAAGATCTCGTGTCGGAGACTGTCTTCTGCTTTGCTTTGCTCAAGCTTATTAACAAACGCCTTAAGGACAAAAATAAGTGCTGAGTCGCCAAAGTCATTAAATTTCACCGATGGCTTAGGATCATCAAAGACATACTGATTATTTTCAGCAACTTGTAATAGGATATTTCTCACCACTTCAGGGTCACTGTTATAACCAACGCCAATACTAATGCTAGCGCGGCTTAAAGGATTAATGGTTTCATTGCTTAATTTATCATTGATCAAAAGGCTATTAGGGATGACTAAAGTGTTTTTATCAAATGTTTCAATAATGGTCGTGCGAATATTGATGTGTTTAACAAATCCTAGATCATTACCGCAATGCACCATATCGCCAACTTTAATAGGGCGCTCAATCAGTAGAATAAACCCTGAAAAAAAGTTTTTGATGACATCTTGTAGTGCAAAACCAATACCAATGGATAAACCACTGATGATAAAAGTTAATGCATGTGTGCTAACCCCCATGGCGTAAATAAGAATAACAATTGCAAAAATAAATACCAGATAGTTAAGACACTTATCAAGCGCGTATTTTGTACCAGCTTCTATGGTTAAATAATGAACAATCAGGCGTTGAATCATCCATTTGACAATCAATAAAGCCACGTAGCAAATCAGGAAAATAGCTAATGCGTTGAAAATATGCATAACAGAAAAAATCTGATTGTCACTAATAGGAAAAGGTGTCGTAAAAAGATAAACCATCATCGCATTTAACTCATTGGCTTCGACACCCCATAATAGGGTAATAAGAAGTAGCGCAGACATATAGCTAATAATAATGCCAATGAGCTTTAACCAGTGATAGACAACAATTGCATGGGCTTTGGTATGTTTTTTGCGCGGAGCAATGCGTTGGAGCTTAAGCGCACTTAATGGTGTTAATAAAAAAGCAATCAAACGTGTTATTTGACTGGCGATATAAATTACCCATAAGGTTTGCAATAACTTATAAAAACCAATCGATGCCAGATTGCCAAAACCGATGAGCACCATCACAACATATAAGCTATAGAGTATGAGCAGAAAATGTAAGACAAGTAAGCCATAGCGACTTGAATGAAAGTGGTGCGTTTTGGCGTAACTCAAATATAGCTTTATGAGTAATATGAGTTGAACAATACCTAAGATAAGCATGCAAAAAACGCGAGCGTAAGCATAGTCAATGAGAAAGGGCTCAATATTAAAGCCAAAAGCAATCGGATTTATGTGCTCTATAAAAATAATCATTGAGCTCACAAAAGCTAAGGGGCGAACATATCGATGGCTAGATTTATTTTGAGATGAATTAAGATGTAGTAAGTTTCTGATGGTGGTGCTAAATAATACATAAAAGATCAAGCTCAGCACCAAGGCGTTAACCATGATATTAATAATATTGAGCGGGTTTTGATCAATGGAAACAATGCAGTAGATGAGATACAGCAAACATGCTGGAAAAATACTACGCGTAAATAAGTAGCTTATTTCATTGAAATAGGTAGAAAACACGCGTAAATAAATATAACGATAAACATAATGGCGCAGATAAAAGTAAAGCTTAGCTTGCAGTCGCTTACGATAAGTCATATTCGCCAGTAGTAACAGCAGCAATAACGCACCTAAGATCAGCTGCCCATTGGTGGGGAAAACCAGATGATGTTTCTTGAAATGAGTATCATTAAAATAAGCGTTAAACTCTTTAAATGACGTTATAAATGAATGTGGTGAGATCATAAATGGTGTTGATTTCAGCTCTTTAATTTCATTGATTAAACGCTCATGATCGGAGAGTTTAAGCAGTAGATGGTTTGTTGCTTTAATGATTTCTTGTGCTTGTTGTTGTGCCTCTTTAAGCTTATTAATATCGGCATGCACGCGTTTAAATAGCGCGATACCATTACTCAAATCACGAATAGATCCTGGTTGACTGATTTCTTCAAAAGAAGTCAGTTCATGACTTAGTTTATGCCTTTCATTAATCAGTTCAATTTGATATTGATAGAATTTCTGGCGCACGAAATCTAATTGTTTGGTAAAAAAGGCATATTGTTTTTGGCTAATATCAGGCTCATATATCCTAAGCTTAATATCATGCAGTAGTGTTTGTGTCATGTGTAAATCAGTGTTAAAGGCAGTTAATAAAGCATTGTAATGCGCTGCCATCATCGTTGGCTGATTTTTATCTTCAAGTTGTTGTGCAAATGCCAAATGTGATAAAAAAACAAACAAAATGGCAGCGCTAAATCCACGACAAAACATACGCAAGAGGCAAAAGCGTAGAATATAAGCTAATTGCATGATCAAAGAGCGATTATTTAAATTCTTTCTTAATTTTGGCGCCATCAGCATCTACCTTAGGTGCTTCTTTTCTTGTGCCGGTTTCCTTATTGGTTGAGAACTTCAATGGACATCCAGGAAGCTGATATTTCCCCGCTTTGACAATCATATCACGTTCTTTAACAACCTTAAGACTAAGGGCTTGATTGACATTATTAATGGGACCCGCAGGAACGCCGGCTTTCACAAACTTGTCATACCAGTTAGCGACAATATCGTTACCAAGCGACTTTTCAAAGGCAGCTTTTATAAGATCGTTATGTGCTAAGCGATCTTTATTGCTCTGGCATTTTGGATCATTTTTAAGTTGATCAAGTCCCATAATGTCACAAGCAGAAGCAAAAAGCTTATCGGTTGCCGCACAAATAACAATATCATCATCCTTACATTTAAAGGTGCTAAAGGGTGAGATATTGGGGTGCTTGTTACCAATCCGGCTAGGGATTTTATGCAACATTTTATCAGAGACGACGTCACTTTCTAAAAATGACAACATTGCATCAAACATGGCAATATCGATTTGGCAACCTTTGCCTGTTTTCTCACGCTGATAAAGCGCTGTAGCAATTGCCGAGAAGCAATACACACCAGCAAGCATATCAGAAACTGATGGACCTGCTTTAATTGGTGGACCATCGGGCTCACCGGTGACACTCATAAAGCCACTCATTGCTTGAATTAACTCATCATAGGCAGGCAACTGAGACATCGAACCAGATTGTCCAAAGCCTGAGATAGAGGCGAAAATTACCCGAGGATTAAGTTTACAAAGAGAGTCATAATCAAGACCAAGCTTAGCCATGGTGCCTGGGCGAAAGTTCTCAACCACAACATCGGCCTGTTTGATAATGTTTTTAACAAGTGCTAGATCATTAGGATCTTTAAGATTAACACCAATACTTTCTTTGCCTCGATTGACTGTTTCAAAATACATGGAAATCCCATCGATAAAGGGACCAAATTGGCGTGAATCTTCACCAACTTCAGGGCGCTCAAGCTTGATTACTCTGGCACCGAGATCACACAATAGCATGGTGCAAAACGGTCCTGATAACACATGGGTAAAATCAGCAATTAATAATCCGTCAAATGGTTTCATCACAAACTCCTTGTTTCTTTGTTAGCTTTTGACAAGTTTGAGTATAGATAAAAAAAATTGCTTTGCTGATATTTTATATTTTAAATTTTAAATCATGCGAAGTGCTTTTAGATAGTGCTGGCGATCGTCTGCCCCATATTGATTTTGCCCGCGATATTGGCTTGCCATGCGATTTTATTGCCAGGAAAAAGCGTGATAATCGTTGAGCCAAAATTAAATAAACCAATCTCATCACCTTTATTAAAATGCAAGCTTTGCTCAGAGTAATCAAAGTGTGTCACTTTGCTGTAGTAATTGGGAGCCACTAACTTGTGCCAAACAGTTTCAATCCCTGCAACAAGCATTGCACCGACAAAAATAACGGCAATCTCACCAATAGCAGTATCAAAGTAACAAATCAGGCGCTCATTCTTGGCGAAGAGTCCATCAATGTTTTCCGCGGTTAACTCATTGACTGAGAACAATTTGCCTGGAACATAGGTCATGCGTGTCAGTTTCCCATCGATGGGCATATGCACGCGATGATAATCCGAAGGGGATAAATAAATCACTGAGAAATCAGAATAGTTCTCTTTTGCCGTATCCGCTGTAAGTGCTTTTAACGAGAAACACTTGCCTTTGGCTTGGATTAGTTTGCCTTCGGTGATTTTTCCAGCTTGCGTGATCTTGCCATCAGCTGGCGAGATAATACTATTATCGTTTGGATCAATGGGACGCGCTTCTGGTTTTAATTTGCGGGTGAAAAAATCATTAAAGCTAGTATATTCTGTCGGATCGTCGATTAATGCATCAGTTAATGTGATATTAAAACGTTTCATCGCCAGGTGAATTAATCTATTTTTAACGGTTGGGTTTTCACAATTAGCAAGCTTCCCAGCAAGGCGTGATAAGCAGGCTTGTGGTAATATTTTTTGAAGCGTTAGAAATAAGGTATCTTTAAACATGCAGTATTAAGCGATATATTTTTGGCTGGCATTGTAAATTATTTTACATCTGCCAGCCACTGATTTATTGTAAGCAGGTTTTTTAGAGGTAAATGGGCTTTTTTTAAGGGTGAGTTTATGAATATTAGTATTTTTGATTTGTTTTCTATTGGGGTTGGACCATCATCATCCCACACAGTGGGTCCAATGCGCGCAGCCTTTCGGTTTTTACAAAAACATCAAGCTGTATTACAAGAGACTAAGCGTTTTACGATTGAACTTTTTGGGTCACTAGCATTGACAGGAAAAGGGCATAAAACAGATTATGCCTGTATTTTGGGATCTGCAGGCTTTGAGCCGCATAGTATTGATATTAATGCGGCTGCACTTTGTTATGATGAGATGCTTAAAGGCAAAAAGATGAAATTATTGGGATCTTATGAGATTGATTTCGATTATACGGCTGATCTGATATTTCATTATAATGAAGCGCTGCCAGAGCATGCCAATGGTATGTTGTTTACACTATGGAATGCCCAAGGTGAAAAGCTTGGCACATTGAAGTATTTCTCAGTTGGTGGCGGCTTTATCCTAGATGAGCATGAGATGCATCGGCATAATGATCCAGCTCCTGTTGATGCGCATGCTGTACCTTATCCATTTGCAACGGCTAAAGAGTTATTGGATCTGTGTGAAAAACATCAGATGAGTATTGCTGATTTAATGATGGCAAATGAATGTGCGCTACGTGATAAAAATGACGTCGAAGAAGGGGTGTTAGCAATCTGGCAGGTGATGGATCAGTCCATTGAAAAAGGTTTACAAACAGATGGTGAGCTACCCGGTGGGCTTAAGGTTAAACGTCGTGCGTATAAACTTAAAAAACGTTTAGAAGAATCGCGTTTAGATATCAAGGATCTTAATTGGCTTAATGTTTTTGCCATTGCTGTTAATGAAGAAAATGCTGCCGGTGGCAAGGTGGTTACAGCACCTACGAATGGGGCAGCAGGCGTGATTCCTGCAGTTTTAAAGCATCATGTATTAAGCCATCCCTTTACCAGTAAAAAAGAGATTATTGATTATTTGTTAACAACGGCAGCGATTGGTATTTTATTTAAAAAAGGAGCATCTATTTCAGCCGCTGAAGTAGGTTGTCAAGGTGAGGTTGGTGTCGCCTGTTCAATGGCAGCAGCGGGGCTTTGCGCGATTCTAGGTGGCAGTGTTGAACAAGTCGAAAATGCCGCTGAGATGGGCATGGAGCATAATTTAGGTCTAACCTGTGATCCAATTGGTGGCTTGGTGCAGATTCCATGTATTGAGAGAAATGCCATGGGTGCAGTACAAGCTGTCAATGGTGCCAAGTTGTCACTACTAGGCGATGGTGAGCATCATGTGAGCTTAGACCAAGTGATTCAGACAATGAAAGAAACCGGTAAAGACATGTCTACTAAATACAAAGAAACATCTCTTGGTGGCTTGGCAGTCAACCTGCCAGCGTGTTAAGCCTATGTCATTAAGTTATCAACATATATATCATGCGGGCAATTTTGCGGATATTCATAAGCATTTATGGCTTATCGCGGTTATTGAGCATTTAGGCAATAAAGAAAAGCCTTTTTTTTGGTTGGATACGCATGCCGGACGTGGGATCTATGATCTGTATAGTCCTGAGGCGCAAAAGACTAAAGAAGGGCTAAATGGCATTGGCAAGGTGCTCAAGCTTTTTGAGAAAAGTGACAACCCTTTGTTGGCAAAATACAAAACACTCATTGACGAATTGAACTCTGATAAAACAACATTGCAGTTTTACCCAGGATCAGCTTATTTAGCGGCAAGTTTGCTGCGTGAGCAAGATAGAATGACGGCATTTGAGTTGCACCCGCAAGAGATTGAGCATCTTAAGCTAGCAATGCATGACTTTGAGAAAGTCACCGTAAAATATGGTGATATGTCAAAGCTGATATCAGGCTTTTTACCACCTAAAGAGCGTCGAGGTGGTATTCTGATTGATCCAAGCTTTGAGATTAAAAGTGAGTATGAAAGTCAAGCAAGACTACTCATGCAATCCGTCAAAAAATGGTCAACAGGTACTTTTATGCTCTGGTATCCTTTGTTGCCACAAAGACGCCATGAACGTCTAAAAGAGGTTTTGCGTGACGCACAACTTATGATGACGGTTGATGAGTGGGTGTTTGAAAACCCAAGTAAAGCCATTGGCATGTATGGCTCAGGCATGATTATCGTGAATTCACCTTATACCGCAGCTGAAAAGGTAAAACGAGCACTATCCATTCTTGAGAAAGGCATGAGTAAGGGGTGAAATGGTGAAAACACCATAAAAAATGAATTAACGCCTTAAAATCACTGGTGCCCACGTCAAAAGTACGTTAAAATGCGCCCGTTTTTGTGTTTAGCACAAATTCTAGAGCAACAATAACTAAAATAGAAAATTTGGAGAAGACTAATGGTCGTAATTCGTATGGCTAGAGGCGGCGCTAAGAAGCGTCCTTTTTATAGAATCGTGGTAACAGACAGCCGTAAAGCGCGTGATGGTCGTCCTATCGAGCGTGTTGGTTTCTTTAATCCATTGGCAAAAGAACATGAAGAAAAAGTACGTGTTGATCTTGAGCGTGTAGACTACTGGTTAGGTACAGGTGCTAAGATGTCTGATCGTGTAACTTCTATCGTTAAAGAAGCGCGTAAAGCAACAGTACAAGCTTAAGTAAAAAGCACAAAGCACGCTTAAGTGCTTATGTTAAGTTTTAAGAAACGCCAATCACGCTCGTATCGTTGATTGGCGTTTTTGTTTTATGTATTTTATTTGTTTTAAAACTGATTGCGTAATAAGGTTGTTAACATGTCACAGCAAGATAATGTACAAAATGATGAGATGATCGTCATTGCCAAGGTGGGTGCAACATATCGTTTAAAAGGCGAATTAAAACTATATGTCTTAAGTGATTCGATTGAAACGGCGTTGTCTTATGGTCAGTGGTATATCAAAAAAGCAAGTGATCGCACGTGGTCCGTGTTAACCGGTGAATCGGTCAGTCGCGTCGGTGATAAGCTTGTGATTCAATTTGCTGATGCCGATGTCAAAGAGATTGCAGCGAAATATACCAATGCCTTATTGGCTGTGCCAAGATCGGTGTTAAAAGAGACAGCAGAAGATGAATACTACTGGGTAGACTTAATCGGTATGCAAGTTGTCAACAAAGAAGGGCAATCATTTGGCAAGGTTGATGATATTTTAGATACAGGTGCTAATGAGGTGCTTTGTTGTAAACATAAAGATCAATCGTATTTAATCCCTTTTGTGAATGATTATGTGATTGAAGTCAATAAGGATCAGAAGCTAATAACTGTTGATTGGCAGTACGACTATTAAGAGTAAGCACAATGATTAACTTTGCAGCGATTACGATATTTCCTGAAATGTTTGATGCGATTACCCAATATGGCGTTTCAGCACGTGCATTTCAGCTTGAAAAAGCGGGGCTTATGACAATTAACCCGCGTCAGTTTGCAACCAATCGCTATCAGACAGTTGATGATCGCCCCTTTGGTGGTGGACCTGGCATGGTGATGATGTATGACCCACTGCAAAAAGCCATTACTGAAGCCAAAAAAAGATTGAACAAACCCGCTAAAGTTGTATACTTGTCGCCGCAAGGAAAACCCTTAACTCAAAACTTAGTTAAAGAGTTTGCTTGTGAAGATGCTTTAATCTTGCTTTGTGGTCGTTATGAAGGTATCGATGAGCGTTTGATTGAGCGTCATGTTGATGAAGAAATTTCAATAGGTGATTATGTCTTAAGCGGTGGCGAGCTACCGGCGATGACACTGATTGATAGCATTGTGCGCTTACTGCCTGGGGTGTTAAACGATCAAGCGTCAGCTGTTGAGGATTCATTTTATGATGGTTTATTAGATTGTCCGCATTACACGCGTCCTGCGACACATGTGGATGCAGGTGATGTACCTGCGGTGCTATTATCTGGGGATCATCAAAAAATTCAACAATGGCGGCATCAACAAAAGTTGAAACGTACTTTTTTGCGACGTAAAGAATTGATTGAGTGCCTATGTCTATCGAATGAAGATAAGCAATATCTTGAGCAATTAGCCCAAGATGAAAAACAATAAATGTGATAGAGAATGCACAATTAGGAGAAAAAAATGAAGAATAAATACTTAGAAATGGTTGAAAATTCACAACTACGTACTGACTTACCAACATTTCACCCTGGTGATTCAGTAACAGTTAACGTATGGGTAAAAGAAGGTGATAAAGCGCGTATTCAGGCGTTTAAAGGCTTCGTACTTGCGATCAAGAATCGTGGTATCAACTCAGCGTTTACTGTGCGTAAAATGTCATCTGGTGAAGGTGTTGAGCGTACGTTTCAAACACACAGCCCAATCATTGACAGCGTTGTTGTCGAAAGACGTGCTAAAGTTCGTCGCGCTAAGCTTTACTACATGCGTGGCTTGACTGGAAAAGCCGCAAGAATCAAAGAAAAAGTATAATTTTCAAGGTTGGCGATGCCAACCTTTTTTGTTTTTATGACTTGCTTTAAATGAACCGTTCGATTTTTTGTTAAAGTAAGTTTTCCTCATGTCATTAACGGCCCCTATGGAAGAACCCCCAAAAATGGGGATCACTATTTGATCAGTATTTTCGAGCTATTAAGTTGCAACACATAATGAACGTTTTTCCCTAGCAAATTGAAGTACTCTCAGAATTGCGTTATTTATAATCTTAGGCTGGTCAATCATACTATAATGACCACTATGTTGAATTACTTTAAATTCACTACAAGGAACTTCTTGGCTGAATTGATACATTGCTGTGCGCCATAAATTAGCTTCTGGGTCTTTTGCTGATTGAGGACTGGTTTCAGTAATGGCAATTAATGGTACTTTTGGTAAAGCGCCTAAACGCTCAATCTCTCTAGCGCTTTCTGGTTTACCCATAATTTCTAAATATTCAATTAACTTAGCTTGTTCAGTTGCAGTTAATTGAGGTTTAGTCAATAATTGCTGTGATTCTTTGGTGACTTTTTTTGGATGAGCGTTATCTTTCATGTATTTTTTAAGAAAGGTACGTTCTTTTGTTGATAATTTGCTTTTATCAAGTTGATCCCAGAAAACTTCAAAGCGGTTATTGCCATCTAATGTGACAATTCCAGCAATTTCGTCAGGATATTTACGTGAAAAATATGATGCATACAAACCACCGATGGAATGGGCTACCAAAATATATGGTGGTTTTGCATCAATTTTTTGTAAAAGTTTATGTAAACGTTCAATGACAGCTTTAGCTGTTCTAATGTCTTTATTTATTAGTGGGGTACGACCAAGACCTTGGCGGTCATACCCAATAACTGTGGTATGTTGTGCAAGGGTGGGAATATTTTTATTCCATTCTCTGATGGTGTCACCACCTCCATTCAGCAAAACAATAGAAGGAGAACCCGAGCCATAACGTTCTACCCAAATTTCCTCACCATCCACAGTAACAAAATCACCATGAATTTTATAATGGGCAGGAGCATAAGTTGGCGAACTACATGCTAAGCAACGATTCATCTCTTTAGTATAGTGAGTAAATTTAGGTTGGTACCTTTGTTCTTTGTTTTGTACTTTAGCTACACAGCCAACACAAATAGACGCAAGTAATGCGATGGTAAAAGTCGTGATAAGACGAGGCATGTTTAAAACTTCTTTAAATGTTGTTTTATTCATATTTTACACCTTCCAGAATTAACTATTATTAATGTGATTAAACCTCGAAGCACTAGGGATCCAACGGTATAAAGTAGGAACGGAAATTCCTAAGTTTTGAGCAACATCTTTTGGTAGTAGGCCACTTTCAAGAAGCTTTTTTGCTGACTCCAGCTTACTATCAGTCATTTTTCTTTTACGTCCACCGATGCGTCCATTAGCTTTGGCTGCCTTAAGACCAGCTTTGGTTCTCTCGATAAGAAGGTCTCTCTCCATCTCGGAAAGTGATCCCATAACATGAAAAAAGAACCTACCTGAAGGTGTTGATGTGTCAATTTGGTCGGTAATACTTTTAAAATTTACTCCTTTTTTATCTAAAGTAGACACGACTTCCATTAAATGTTTGAGTGATCTTGCTAAACGATCTAACTTCCAAACAACTAAGGTATCACCCTTTCGTAAGACCTCAATAGCCATGTTTAAACCTTCTCGACTGACTTTGCTACCTGATATTTTATCATCATAAATTTTAGTACAGCCTTCATTGCTTAAAGCGTCATGTTGCAATGCTAAGTTTTGCTCTTGTGAACTGACTCTTGCGTAGCCAATAAACATAATTGCCTTCCAAATTACATAAATATTCTCATAACTCATGAAAAGTATATAATGCTGGCTCAGTATAATCAAGAATGGTTTTTGAGAATTTGGCGAGCGTGTGAAATCGTTACAAAACGGGCGCATTCGCGATTTGTGGGTAAATCAGCTGTAGTTTAACTTGAACTGAATGCGATACTTATGTACAAATACCCTACTGCCTTTAAAACATAAGCAAGTTACGGATGAATTTAGCTGAGCAAAACCTAGAAACGATTCAAAACGAGATATCAAATACAATAGTAGAACTATCTAAGCTTAATACCGTTACGGAAAATAAGCTTGATAAAGATCGTATTAAGCATGCACAAGATCTATCAAGCAAACTCTCCGATTTATACGCAGCATTAAGTCACCAAGAAAAAGTGCTTAGCGACTCATTTAAAAAAGATGAAAAAGCACAGTTAGATGCCACAGGCAAGCGCTATATTTTCAAAGACTACAGGGCGACTAATGTGATGTATCGCAATGGTAACCGTTTTGATATTTATATGCCCTACTATCTTTTCAAAGGAACAAATAAAGGCAAAGGTACAGGCTGTAAACCAGGCTTGCAATTGCTAGGCATTCACCATGCTGTATCCAATGGTTTAAGCACCTATATTGCGATGCTTTCGGCAGCATTGAGCTCATATGATGAAGTCAAAAAGCATCTGGCTAAAATCAACATCCATTTGTCAGTGGCGTCAATTGTTAAGATCAGCAAACACATCAGTAAATTAGCACGCCTAAGTCAGTCGGCTGAAAAGTATTTATCAGGATTTAACAACACCAACACGATTGTTGTATCGATAGATGGTGGTCGCATTAGAATACGAAGTAAAAAGCGAGGTCCAAAGACAGCTAAGAGGCGTAATCGATTTAAGGGTCAGTGGCGAGAGGTTAAGCTATTTGTTATTTACGTGGTTGATGAGGAAGGTAATAAGATTAAGAAGGAGTTGCCGATTATTGATGGCATCATTGGCAGTCCTCAGAAGGCGTTTAATTTACTCAAAAACTACTTGGCGGGACTTGATTTAAACACAGTGAATAATCTTGTTTTTGTTGCTGATGGAGCCCCTTGGATTTGGAAGCGTATTAATCAACTTCTTGAAACGATGACATTACGATCTGACATCAAGGTATATCAGGTTCTTGACTATTATCATGCGATGGAGCATTTAAATGCTTTAGCTAAGCAGCTTTATAAAAGTAAACGTGATCAGAGTAAAGGGGTAAAGTCGTGCAAGGAGCTTTTGCATGCCGGTAAAGTTGATGAGTTTATTGCAAAAATCAAGCTGGATAGTAAGCATAAAAAAGGGAAGCTGGTTAAGTCAGAGAAAGGTTACTTTATTAATAACGCCGATCGTTTAATCTATAAAACATGCAAGGATCATGGTTTGCCTCAAGGCAGTGGTGCTATTGAGAGCGGCGTCAGAAGAGTTGTTAATCTCAAAATGAAAGGTAACTCCATTTATTGGAAAGAGGACAGCGCTAATGATATGTTATTCATACGGTCTTTTTACAAGGCTGGGCGATGGGAAGATATTGAAAGAATGGCTTATGCAGGCGGGTTAGCAATGGCTTCCTAAAATACCCACAAATTGCGAATGCGCCCAAACCTTGCATATCTTGAATATGATTGATGACATGCCAATGAGGAAAGCGATGAAAATCGCACGAAACAGAACTGAGTCATATCATCAACTGCAAAAATTAATACGCAACATATACTATGGGATCTTCAGAAGTAAGCGCATATCAGGGCAAGATGTAAGCACTCAAACGGTTAGATTGGTGTCTAATGTTATTGTTGCTTACAATGCAATGATTTTGAATAACCTTTATGAGAAAATGAAGGCAAATGGTGCTACCACTGCTGACTTAGAAAAATTTCTCAGAATATCACCTATGGCATGGATTCATATTACTTTCACTGGTCGTTATCACTTTAACGATAAAGAAGTGAGCGTTGATCTGCAAAAAATCATTTTAATTCTTGAAAAACAGCTTAAAAAGCTAGGTATTATATAATCTTAAGTAGCCTGATTAAAAAACGATCCCCATTTTTGGGGGTTCTTCCATAAGGGCCGATTAAAGTTTTTCGTTATCATGTTTTTTGATCCAAAATATTGGTTAACGTTATCTGAAATATTGATTAAAATAGTTTTAATGTACTTAGATAATTTCAGAGTTTTGAGTGATCTCAAAGGATAATATGAAAAATGGTTATTTAACGCGAATGAAAGTTAGTGGATTTAAATCTATCGCTGATTTAGACAGTTTAGAGCTTGGAAGTTTAAATATTTTAATTGGTGCTAATGGCGCAGGAAAAAGTAACTTTATTCAAATTTTTCGTATGCTGATGTCAATGAGTGAGGGCAGCTTTACGTCATTTATTAGTAGTCGTGGCAGAGCCGATAACTTTCTTTATAATGGTCCCAAAATTACAGAAAGAATAAAAGTTTCTTTTGAATTTCAGTCAACAAATAATATGGAAGCGAGAAATTACTATGCTCTTGAATTAGTGCCAACAGTAGAGGAGGATTTTCTAATTGAAGAAAGTAGAGCATTTCAAAAGAACCCTTTCATAGGTTTGGAATTTGAGATTGACGAAATGGATTCAAACCTGCATGCAGAAAATAAAGGATGGTCATGGCCATCAAAGGATACATGGCGTAGCTATGGACTACCCAGTAGAGAGAGCAGAATTTCTGAGTTAAAAAGTGAGAGGTCTGCAGATGGCAAATATAATGGCATTGGATATTTTGTGCATCGTTCGATATCTAACTGGGTTGTATATCACTTTCATGATACAAGTGCTAACTCACCAATGCGTCGATCAGATATTGTTGAGAATAATAAGAAACTTTATGGTAATGCAAAAAATATCGCATCATTTTTATTAAATTTAAGAAATCACTCTCATGATTCTTATATGGAAATTCTTAATGCTATTAGATTGGTTATGCCATTTTTTGATGATTTCATATTGGATATTAAAGTATCTGGACAAGAGCAAACAGTGAGGCTTGATTGGTTACAAAAAGGCTCAGGTTACCCGATGCAGCCATATCATTTATCCGATGGATCAATTCGCTTTATTTGTTTGGCAACTGCCTTATTACAACCTGAACCACCATCAACAATTATTATTGATGAACCAGAGTTAGGACTTCATCCAGCAGCTATCGTTATCCTAGCAGAGCTTATTCAGCAAGCAGCTCAAAGAACACAAGTGATTGTAGCGACGCAATCTCCTGCGTTAATCGATCAGTTTGCAGTTGAAGATATTATTGTTGTTAATCGCAAAGAAGGAGCGTCAACTTTTGAGCGATTAAATGAAAAAGATTTTTCACAATGGCTTGAGAGTTATTCCGTTGGAGAGTTATGGGCTAAAAATGTTATTGCAGGGGGACCTCAGTATGAGTAATTATATTGAAGTCATTGCCATAGTTGAGGGTAGAACGGAGCAGACATTTATTGAAAAAGTAGTACAACCGTATCTTGCGCCTAAAAATATATTTATACGTGCAACTCAAGTTTCAAAACCTGGACAAAAAGGTGGCGATGTTCGCTTTGAAAGGGTTAAGCAAGATATAGCCATACATTTAAAGCAGCGACCTGATATTTATGTAACAACGATGATTGATTATTACGGGATTAAAGAATGGCCTGGCATTGATGGGATACCACAAAATAGCTCGATAAAAGAAATTTCAAAATATCTCAATGATCAGACGCTTAGTGCTTTATACAAAGACTTATCACCACGATTACAAATTAAAAATCGATTTATCCCCTATATGATAATGCATGAGTTTGAGGCATTATTATTTAGTGACAGTAAGATTTTGGCGCAATCATTAAATATTGATGAACATAAGATAACTAAGACAGTTAAAACATTTGCTACACCAGAAGAAATTAACAACTCTAGAGAAACAGCACCTTCCAAAAGACTTGACGGATTTACTGCAACAGGCAAATTTGCCAAAACAACAACGGGGATAGCTATCGCAATAAAAACAGGCGTCCCTTGTATAAGAGAAAAATGTTTTCTCTTTAATGAATGGCTTGAAAGCATAGAAAATTTAATTGCTGTTAAAAATGCGTGATTACTCCGAAATTATTAATCAATTTATCGATGATATCTGGCTAAGCGAAGGCTTAAGTCAAAACACTTTATCTTCTTATAAAACGGATTTAAATCATCTGCTTAAGTTCTATCAAAAGCATGATGTGGTTAATCTAAAACTTTCAGAGCTACAAGTCTTTTTAGCTAAGCGTTTAAACGAGGGCTATAGTGCCCGATCTAATGCGCGGATGATTTCGACCTTACATAAATTTTACGGTTGGTGTTACGCACAGCAAAAGATTACAACAGATCCAACACAGAAGTTAATATTACCCAAATTACCGAAAAGTCTACCTAAAGATCTATCTGAAGAAGATGTTGAGAAACTGTTGGATGCACCTGATTTAACGACAGAGATTGGCATTCGTGATAAGGCATTATTAGAGCTTATTTATGCCACGGGTTTGCGCGTCAGTGAATTGGTTAATTTAACCTTAGATGATGTCAATTTACGCCAAGGTGTCGTGCGCGTGATGGGTAAAGGTTCAAAGGAACGTTTAGTACCAACCGGTGAATATGCTTTGGAGTGTTTACACAAGTATATTAATGAAGTGCGCGATGGTTGGCTGCAAGGCTTAAAGCTTGATAAATTATTTGTATCGCATCACCGAAAGGGTATTACGCGTCAGACTTTTTGGCACCGTATTAAGTTTTACGCTGATCTTGTCGGCATCAAAAAAGAAATTTCACCACATACTTTGCGTCATGCGTTTGCAACACATCTATTAACCCATGGGGCTGATTTACGCTCAGTACAAATGCTGTTAGGGCATAGCAGTGTATCGACAACAACGATTTATACGCATATCTCACAAGTGCGATTAATGAATTTATATAAGGAACATCATCCACGTGCTTAAAAAATTATTGATTTAGGCTCTATTTGTGTTTCAGGGAGTTAAATAAAGTGTTGTGCAATAGTGATAAATCCTGTAGTTTTATGACGTTTTTATGTGATTAGATATGGCAATGATTAATATTCAACACTTAATAGATGAGCAGCAGTGCTATGAAACAGTGCGTAAATTGCGCTGGTCAAATGGAGTAACTTGTCCGCATTGTATGGCGTCGGCAGACAAAATCATCAAGCGAGGAGCCTCAAGTAAAGCAGAGTTTTGCCAACGTTACCATTGCAAACAATGCGATAAAGATTTTGACGACTTAACACATACGATTTTCACCAATCGGCACCAACCTTTGAAGACATGGATTCTATGCCTTTATTTCATGGGGCTAAACCTCTCAAATGCGCAGATTGCAAAGGAGTTGGAGCTGAATGAGACTGACGTGTACACCATGACTATGCAATTACGCGAAGGTGTCGAGCAAAGACGAGAACCTACCGTATTATCAGGTGAGGTCGAGTGCGATGAAGTGTATGTGGTTGCAGGGCATAAGGGTAATCCAACAGCGGTTAAAAAAAAGGGCGTAAGGCAAGGCGTAATCGATTGAAAGGAGCTCGAGGACGAGGCACTTTGGAAAAAGAAAAGCCGCCAGTATTTGGTATGATTCAACGTGGAGGAGATGTTGTGGTGCAAATGCTACCTGATGTTAAACAGAAGACGATAAAACCCTATATTGAATCTTGCATACAGCCAGGCAGTACCGTCTATACGGATGAGTATGTCATTTACGCCAATTTGACGCAATTAGGCTATAAGCATAAAACAGTGAATCATGGTTCTGGGGAATATGCACGCGATGAGGATGGTGATGGGTTTTATGAAGTCCACGTTAATACTCAGGAGGGTTGTTGGTCGCTATTAAGATCATGGTTAAGACCACATCGAGGGATTTCTCAAGAAAAGCTACCAAAGTATTTGGCATTTTTTGAGTTTGTTCATAATGCAAAGAAGCGAGGAAAAGCATTAATTTTCTCGTTGTTAGAAAACGTCCTTTGTAAAAAACTAACGATGCAATAAGTATGAATTATAATCTCCTTACAACACAAATAGAGCCTTGATTTATTTTAGAGTTAATCAGTTTTATATTCATTTTTACTAATGCTTACCATTGTGGGATAGTCGTTAGCAGCAGTATTCATGAGTTTTATAATTACTTCTATAGCTGAACTTTCCCGAATTTTGTAAGAATTTGCTATGGATGAGCTGCAGACCAAAGTTTATCCCTATATCTTAGGGTTGCTAAAAAACAGGAGCAACTCATCGATGGATACCTTACAACCTTTACTTAATCACTTGCAAGCACTTTTTAAAAGAAGCACTCAAAAAGGACGGCTTTTTAGTGCAGTGATTTTAGCAATGATTATACCTATCGGTTCTGGTATCAGTAGTCAAATTTATCGTAAACTCGTTCAGATAATAGGTTACTCACTTAGCAGAACACGCTTTTATCGCTTTATGGCAAGTAAATGCTTTAACTGGGATGTGATTTGGAAAGCTATATTCAAACTGATTCCATTACCATTGACTGATGGACGCCTTATCATAGCCTTAGATGACTCTACCACGCCTAAAAGCGGTAAGGAAATATTTGGTTGTGAGCATTTCTTTGATCATGCAGCCAAGCACAATCAAAGTAAATACCCTTGGTCACAGTGCTTTGTTCAACTGGGGCTCTTAAAGTTCATTCATACCCGTTGGGCATTTTTGCCATTGTTGACGCGATTTTATCACTCTAGCAACAAAGCAGCGGCTGAGTGTTTTAACAGTAAAATTACACTGGCCTGCCAAATGATTCTTAAGCTTAGCACCTGGACAAAATCCCCCATTCTTATTGTGACTGATTCATGGTTTGGTAATGGTAAATTGTACAACCCGTTAAAAGATCAACTAGGTAATCGAGTCCATATCCTCACCATGTTACGCAAAAACAGTGTTTTATACGGTTTTCCTGAGGTTATCGAAGGTAAAACATGTGGGCGTCCTGCAAAATATGGTGCCAAAGCAGGTTCTGTTAGGGATTTGGCAAATGAATATAAAGCTAAAGCCCAAAAAGTCACAAGCTTTGTTTATGGTAAAAAGCGTGACATGCTTGTCTACGAGAAAAACTTCATGTCTAAAGCTTTTAAATGCCCGATAAAAGTTGTCTTTGCCTATTACAAAAATCACTTCGTTGCTTTAGCAACAACAGACTTAAGCTTAAGCGTAACGCAGATATTGGAGTACTATAGCGCACGGTGGAAGATCGAGTCTGGTTTCAAAGAGCTCAAACATGACATCGGCAGCCAAAAAGCCCAAGTAAGATTGGAGCATTCGGTGATAAACCACTTGAATATGTGCATGCTTGCCATTACGATTATTTGGATCGCTGTCATGCATCTTCCAAGTGATGCAGTCAATGAGCTAACACATAATGGCACTAAGCCGCAATACACCTTTTCTGCGGCACGAAAGTTGTTGATAAAGCGTCAGAATAAACTCAGGGTTTGTCAAAATGGTGAATCTGAGCTAAAAAATCATAGAAATTCATGGATTCAAATGATTATTGGGCTTGCCGCTTAACAAAACTTGGGAAAGTTCAGTTCTATAGGTATGTCATATATAAACTTTGCTATTTCAAAATCAGAACATGTGATGACTCCAGACCAATTTCTATTGGTGTCTCTATAAGCCCAAACTAGTTTGCTGTGAATAAATTGATTGCATATAAACTTAACATCTTTGAGTACTTTTTTACGTTGTTTATAATCATAATTTTGCTCAATATTTTGATAATTTAGATTATTTATATCAGTGATTGCTGGAGCTTGATAAATGTGATATTTTTCCGTCTTTGTTATTGAGGAAACACGATTTACTTCAATTAATTTTCTAATTATAAACAGGGATAAAATAAGCTCTTTTTCAATACAAACTTGGAGTTTTTCAGACCAACGTCTGGGGCTTTTTTTAGGCTCAATCTTTTTTATTAGAGAAAGTAAGTCTTGCTTCCAATAAAATGACTCAATCAATATCCATATCTCCTGTTGAATTTTTAGGTGTGCTAATAGATAAAACTAGCAGTTTACGCACTTTAACAATTTTCACCCAATAAATAATATAGATCACCATGCAAGCGACAGATGCAAACGGCGATATGATTGGGATAAAGGTAACAATGGGTAATATCACCAAAGCTAATCCCAAGATAAATAAAGTATCACCTCGCAGTTTAATGGTCATATCCTGATATTTTTTAAGCGCGTTGCCAACACCAAAGGGTAATACGATCCACTGGAAAATATAACCGACGATTGGAATAAGGAAAAGCCAAGCAAACCATGGCTTGGTGACTTGTTTATCCTTATCGATGATTTTCAGCAGTTTATAAACGCTCCATGAAAAGGCAATCGAGAAAATATAAAAGATAACGATCATAATAAGTAATGCAATACCCATGCCTAAAATGGCATGAGGGTCACTTGATAAAGTAGTGGTTTGAGTTGTGATGCTAGTAATGCTTTCCTGACTCATCGTATGTTAGCTCCATGTGTTTTTAAATAGTTGTTGCATTGCAAGTATGGCAAAGTCTTGCTATTTTTCAAACTGCATCTAGCTTTAAAAGCCTAATATTTTCATCATGATCGATATGAATATAACTGCCTGTAGTAAACCAGTCACCTAAAACATAGCGTGTATAGTTTTTTTCATGGTGGGTATTAAACAAGTGGGTATGTCCATGAATTAATAATTTATTATTACCTAAATATCGTTTAATGCCTTTTGGCGTGACATCGATTATTTTGTATTTTTCGTTTTTCTGTTTGCTTTTAGCACGAATTTTTTGTGCGATGCGTTGGCGTGTTTTTACTGATAAGGATAGATAAAGTTTTTTGATCAGTGGAGTGCGGATAATGCAGCGAAACATTTGATAGCTCTTATCATCAGTGCATAATAAGTCACCATGCATGAGCACAATATTTTTGTGTTTTAATTGTAAAAGATAAGGATCATTAATAAGGGTTAGCTTTGCTTTTTGCGCAAAGGTTTTACCGATTAAAAAGTCACGATTGCCATGCATAAAATAAATGGTTAGTCCCTTATCATGAGCATCATGAAGTGCTTTGATAGTATCTTCTTGCATGTGACTTATTACATCATCGCCAACCCAGTAATCAAAAAAATCACCTAAGATAAAAAGGGCATTACTCATGTGGCTAATGTTATTTAAAAACGTTTTAAACAAATCAGTAGTTTGTGGGCGCAACTCATTTAAATGCAAGTCAGCAATAATGTAGTAATTCGTTATCATCATAAAGCGAAAGCTTAGTCATGCCACAAATCATAAATGTTATTGAGTCGCTTAGTAAGTGCTTTTTTAAATTTGTGCCAGTTTTCTTAAGTTTGCGTTAAGATTTCCCTTTTAACTTTGTTGTGTTTTTAAGCATAACTGATCTTTTGATCAACAACTTTAATTAACTTAACATTTAAGGAATCAGCATGAAAAAATTATTATTATCTTTGGGTCTAATTGCCGCTTCTAGTGCCGCTTTTGCCGCGACTTATCAGGTTTATAATGAGCCAACGACTAATGCTAAAGTGGTCTCTCAACTAACTGATCAGAATCAAAATCAATACATTCAGTTCTATCAACAGGGTAACTGGATTAAAGTTGCAGATACACAAACAGGGCAAGTTGGCTGGGTAAATACGGCACAAGTTAAACAGGCACAAATGCAAACACAATACCAACAAGCCGTGAATGTACTTAATATGCAACAAAAACAGTTAGAAGCTGAACGTCAGGCATTTGAACAAAGATATCAAAGAGCTGCCCAGAATCTTCAACAGCAAATGCAACACCTGCAGCAACAAATGAGTCAAGCACAATCACAAACTGCACCAACGCAAGCCTCAGCTCAGCCTGCACAAAAAATGGTGGCAGCAAATGCAAGCCCGAATGCTAATGCTAATCAGATGCAACGTTCATTTAATGCCGTAAGCATTCAAACCAATCAAGACGGCAAGACGGCGACAGTAACAAGAGAGTGGTTGGGTAAAGATGGCAAAGTGCAAAAAGAAGTCAAGCAAGTGCCGGTGAGTGAATTACAAAAGATGTCTTTGAATTTTTAATTGATAACCAATAAAAATTACTCACCAACCGTATACAAGCTCATTTTCCCAAAGGAAGATGAGCTTTCTTTTATGTTTTTTATACATTCTTTATATTTAACTTACTTTCACAATACGTGAGCGCTGACTCATCATCACACTGACTAAAGCACATACGGATAAAGTCGATAGAATAATGGCTAAAGGGAGCTGATTTTTTAACGGAATAAATGCCGCTAATGCTGTTAATAATCCCGCTCCCAAGTTTTGCGCACCACCCAAAACAGCGCCAGCGGTTCCTGCAATACTTGGGAACTCTTCTAATGCTTTGGTGGTTGCTGTTGGGAAAATAATGCCACACCCTAAAAAATATAGGCAACCTGGTAAGATAATACTTAAGCTTGTGACACCAAATATATAATAGGATAAACCAAGGGCAATACCGCTAATCAAAAGGGTAAAACAACCGATTAGTAATAAGCGATCGAGGCTGTAGCGTCGCGCAAGACGTGCTGAGAGAAAGCTGCCAAACATATAACAAGGCAAAGGAATAATAAAGAATAAGCTGGCAACTGCTGGCGAAAGCTGTAATACGGAAGTGAAAAGCGCACCTGAGCTGACTTCAAATACCGCAACACCCCCATTGGCAACGATCAATAAAATCAGATTAATCATAAAGTTGCCATTGGATATTACGGTTTTATACTTGGCTAAAAGGTTACCTTTAGTTGATTTTTGTGTATTGGTTTCAGGAAAGAAAAGCCACTGAATGACAAGAAGCAAAATGCCATAAATGGTTAGAAAAACAAAAATAGCACGCCAACTATGAAGATCTGTAAAAAGACCTCCCAATAAAGGTGCAATTAAGGGTGCGAAGATAAGCGCAATTGCCATAATACTATTAGCACTATGAAGCTTCATCCCAGAATATAGATCACGCATGACCGTTCGCGCCATGACACCAGCAACAGCAATACCACTGCCTTGTAAGAAGCTTGCAATCAAAAGGGTTATAAAGTGTGTTGCAAACACAGCCAAAATAGATCCCAGTGTAAAAAAGACAATACCAATTAAAATCATCGGTTTGCGACCAAAGCGATCAGAATAAGGACCATAGAAAAATTGCAGTAAACCATAAGGGAAAAGATAACAAGCAATCACAGCTTGCATACGCCCAACACTGACGGAGAACTCGTGCGCCATTTGCGTTAATGCGGGCACATAAATGGTATTGGTCATTTGCCCTGCGGCAGTGAGCAAAATAATAAGCAATAAAATGCGATAAAAATGACGATCAAAACTAGCCATGTTTATACTTCAATAAATAGGGTCGGATAAACTTGCTGCCATCATAACGTAAACCGTAAAAAATAATAGTATCAGACACTTAAAAAATGTGGATTAGTGCTGTAAATGAATTAATGATGGGTATATACTGCGACATTAAACTAAGCGGGATATTTATAAAGACAGAAAAAACAGATGTTACTTACTTTAGATGTTGGCAACTCGCATATTCATGCGGGTGTTTTTGATCATGATGAGTTGATATTACAGTTTCGTTATACTACGGCATCAGCACATGGTAGTTCAGATCAAATAGGTATTTTCTTAAGACAGGCGTTGAGTGAGAATGCCCTTGATCCAAATAAAATAACAGGTGTTGCCATTGCCTCTGTGGTGCCAGCCATTAATTATTCGCTGCGCTCCGCCATTTTAAAGTATTTTGATCTTGAACCATTTTTCTTGCAACCGGGTGTCAAAACAGGCTTGAAAATGCAAGTAGCAACGCCTAAAGAGGTTGGTGCTGATCGGATTGCCGGATGCATCGCTGCTGTTGAGTTATTTGCCAACAAAGATATTTTGGTGATTGATTTGGGTACAGCCACGGTTTTTGATGTGGTGCGTAAAGATAAAACCTATTTAAGTGGCGCCATTTTGCCGGGCGTGCGTATTTCACTTGAAGCATTAAGTAGTAATGCCGCTCAGCTGTCGTCAGTGAGTATTGTCAAACCAATGATGGCAATAGGCAAAGATACCGATACTAATCTACAATCAGGTATTTATTATGGGCACTTAGGTGCTCTAAAAGAGCTCAAATCAGTGATGATTCAAGAATTAAAAACAGATCCAAGCAATGTCATTACTGTCGCTACTGGTGGATTTTCGCAATTATTTAATGTCCCTGGGTTATTTGATGCTATCGTGCCTGACTTGGTACTACAAGGCATTAAAATGGCATTTGATAAAAATAAATAATGAAGTAAATGAAATAAAAAAACAAATTATATAAATAAAATAAATGAAGTGAATACAATGACAAAAAAACCAAATACCGAGCAAGCTGAGGCAGCGGTAAAAACTTTACTCGAATATATTGGTGAAGACCCTAATCGTGAAGGATTGCTTGAAACACCCAAGCGTGTCATTAAGTCATACGCTGAGTTTTTTAAAGGCTATGCAGAAGATCCAGATGAGATATTATCAAAAACATTTGAAGATGTTGAAGGTTATGATGAGATTGTGCTTTTAAAGAATATGCGCTTGGAGTCCTATTGTGAGCATCACATGGTGCCGATTATCGGTAAAGCGCACGTTGCTTATTTGCCTAATGGCAAAGTTGTTGGCATCAGTAAAATAGCGCGCGTGTTAGATGTGTTTGCCAAGCGCTTACAAACACAAGAGCGTTTAACCATGCAAATTGCTTTGGCAATCGAGAAAGCATTAGCACCCAAAGGTGTTGCCGTGATTATTGATTCCATGCATCAATGTATGACAACGCGAGGAGTACATAAGTCAGAAACCTCAACAGTGACAAGTTGTATGCGCGGGATTTTCAGAAAAGATGAGAAAAGTCGTAGTGAATTAATGTCATTGATTTCAGGCTTATAAGAAAATCAAAAAAAGCGCTGTGCCTACTTGGTCTAAACGCTATATTCTGTATAATATTTGTATCGTTAGTTGTGTTTTTAACAAAAATGAAGAAACTTTTTTTAGCTCTTTGCTTTTTAATGACAGGTTGTGCAAGCACACATGAAATCGTTGCAAACTCGATGCAAAAGACAGTGGCAGCACAGAGTAATGATATTCATTTTCGTGATGGCTTAGTGAAATTGCCTAAGGATGCTACCGCTTATATGGCATATCCTAACAATGGCTATGATGATTTACATAGTTATCCAGGAACTGCTAAGGATACATTATCAATTTTAAATGATGCATTAAAAGACCACTTTAAAACGCTGACGCTGGCATCACATTTCCAATCAGCACAGTTTGAATACTTGGCTGCGCGTGATAAAAAGTATGATTATTTTATTTTGCCGAGAATCAGTAAGTGGACAGAGAGTTATACATTACTTACTGGGGTCGCTGATCAAGTTGAATTAAGCATTAAAATATATGATCTAAGAACGAACCAACTTATTGATGAAGTGCATATTAATAGCATAAGTTCAAAAATGCCAGGCTTTGAAAAAACACCACTTGAGCTATTACACGAACCATTAACAGCAATTGCCGAGAATTTATTTATGCAAGGAAAGCCAGCCAATGCCTAATAATCATCAAAAACTTGAGAGCGCTTATGCGATTTTGCCAATAGCATTTGCCGATAATAAAAAACAGCCATTTTTTCAAGAATGTGCAGAGTCGACGCTCATCTGTGGCGGTAAAGATGTGTTTAATCGAGATTGTTATATGCAACGTGAGGCATATCATGCATGGCTGAAAATGCAGCAAAGCGCTTTGCAAGATGGTGTGAATCTCATGATTGTTTCAGCGTTTCGTAGCTACCTGTATCAAGCTAATATTATTTTAAATAAGTTAAATAAAGGCTTATTGCTGGAGGATATTTTAAAAGTATCAGCCTTGCCTGGATTTAGTGAGCATCACACAGGATGTGCCTTGGATTTTACCTCAGATGAGGAGAGTGAGGTGCTAACAGAAGGTTTTGAGCAAACCAAAGCTTTTAAATGGTTATCAAAGCATGCCATAAAATTTCATTTCTCACTGAGTTACCCTCGAGATAATACCTATGGGTTTATTTATGAACCTTGGCATTGGTGTTATAAAACATCTTAAGTTGTGCTATGATTCACGATCTTAGTGAATATTGATTTTAAACTAAAAAACGATGTTAAAACATTATGCGTTGGTGCTTGAATATGCAGGCACCAATTACTGTGGCTGGCAGCGCCAAAATCATAGCGATAGTGTACAAGAGCGCTTAGAAAAAGCCTTATCCATTATTGCCAATGAACCGATTGAGGTGGTCTGCGCAGGTAGAACGGATACTGGTGTACATGCCACGGCACAAGTGATAAATTTTTCAACGTCAGCAGTGAGGCAGTTGAAGGCATGGGTGTTAGGTGTTAATGCGCATTTGCCTAATGATATTAATGTCTCTGCTGCTTATGAGGTTGATGAGAGATTTAGTGCGCGCTTTAGTGCATTATATCGACGCTATCAATATGTGATCTATCAGACTAAAACATCGAGTGCTCTATGGCATGAGCGAGTAACCTGGATCAATCAGTCACTGGATATAAGCAAAATGAACGCAGCTTGTGCGTATTTGCTCGGTGAGCAGGATTTCAGCTCTTTTCGTTCATCACAATGCCAATCAATAAGTGCTAAGCGCAACATTCAGCATGCGCATTTTATTAAGCATGGTCAGTTTATTATTTTTGATATTCAAGGAAATGCATTTTTGCATCATATGGTCAGAAATATTGTCGGATCAATGCTAGAGGTGGGTTTAGGAAAAAAGTCGCCCGATTGGATCAAAGTATTGATAGGTGCAAAAGATCGCACGCAAGCAGGTATCACGGCACCGCCTCAAGGTTTGTACTTAATTGAAGTGGGTTATCCACGAGCATTAGAGATTATCGCCTGTCAGGAAGTGCCGTTTAAGAATGACAATATGCTGTGATGAATAGCATTAATCTGTGGTGTAAGCTCAGAAATATCGCCATCATTTTTAATAATAAAATCACTAAATGTGTGACGTTCATCATCACTAATCTGGCTTTGAATCATCAATAAAGCTTGCGATTTTGTTTGGTTGTCACGCGTTGTAATGCGATCAAGTTTGGTTTCCATAGATGCGCATATCGAGATGATTTTTTTAAGATAGGGGTAATTAGTAAGTGTTGCAGTTGTTAAAAGTGGAATATCTATGATTGTATAGATGGATTGGCTTTTTGAGAGTTTTAATTCAATCTGCTGACGAATAATCGGATGCATGAGATTGTTTAACCAAGTGCGTGCTGCGGCATCTTGACTGATAATACTGCGTAAGACTTTTCTATCAATCATATTGTTAGTTATTACTGTGTTGCCAAATTCATTAATAATCGCTTCAATGACTTTGGGTAATAGAATGACTTCTCTAGCGACTTGATCCGCACAGATAATATCAATGTTATGAAGCTGATGAAAAAGATGAGCAACTGTTGTTTTACCGCTACCAATACCACCAGTCAATGCAACGGGAAACATGTTTTAATATACCTTGTTATTTTTTCTTGATAGGATAGCGCTGTTTGCCTGATATGCATAGAGTAATTAAAGTAATTAACACCTTAAGGGACATAATATGCTTGAGACGATATTATCTACAGCCAATAACACAACAAAGCACCTTGTCAGTATCAAAGATTTAAAACGGGATAATTTTGATCAACTGATGAATCTTGCGCATGATGCCGAGCATGGCAAACTTATCAATACTTTGAATGATAAGATTATTGCCAGCTGCTTTTTTGAAGCGTCAACACGTACGCGTTTATCCTTTGAAGCAGCGATTCATCGCTTAGGTGCTAAGGTCATTGGTTTTGCTGATGCGCATAATACCTCCTTTGGTAAGAAAGGAGAGAGCTTAAGCGATACCATCCAAATGCTTAATGGCTATGCTGATGCGATTGTGATGCGTCATTTTGAATCAGGAAGTGCTAACATTGCTGCAAATATTTCGCATATCCCTGTGGTGAATGCTGGCGATGGTTCAAATGAACACCCGTCACAAACCTTACTTGACTTATTTACGATAGAGCAAAAATTTGGGCAGATTGATGGTATAAAAATCGCGATGATTGGTGATTTGCGTTATGGCCGCACTGTACATTCATTAAGCTATGCATTATTAAACTATCATGATATTACAATATATTATGTGGCACCAAAGGCGTTGCAAATTCCAGAAGAAATCTTAGCTCAACTTAAAAATAAAAACATAGCTGTACACTGTGTTGAGAACTTATCTGATGTCATTTCTATGGTTGATGTCTTATATATGACGCGTTTGCAAAAAGAGCGTTTTTCCGAAGAAGATGGACATACAATGGATTATGTGCTGACGGCGGATATGTTGGTCAATAATGCACATGATGATTTGATTGTGATGCATCCACTGCCGCGCGTGCAAGAGATCTGTCATTCAGTCGATGCCACTAAATATGCGTGGTATTTCCAGCAGGCTAGAAATGGTGTATTTATGCGTCAGGCGATTCTTTATAGTTTGTTGAATGTGTGATTTTCAACCATGCAGCAAGTTGATAATAAAGCTTTCCTAGATCCTGACATCCAAAACTGGAATGAGTTGGATTTACCTAAAAGCTGGGTTGATGAGTTAAATTTTAAATCACCAATGGCTTGGCTTACCTTAGTGAAGGCAGTTTTTTATCCAAAAAATAGATCTGTGCGTTTAGATGAAAAACTATTGCAGGAAATGCCTGTTCCTAAGTATGTTTTACAGGAGTTTCATAATATTCCTTGTGGAAACTATTCAAAGCTATTAACGCGTGGTTATATCAAAGGCTTTGATGTTGCAATGCTTAATCAAGTTGATCCCATACGCAAAAAAATAGCACATTATCTAAAAGACTGTCACGCTGTGCTAGATATCGGTTGTGGCGGTGGTAAAACTTCCAACGCGATTTATCAACAAGGTGCCCACGATATTTGGGGGATTGATCCAAGTCCTTATTTATTAAAGCATGCGGCGTTAGACTACCCACACATAAAGTTTATACAAGGTGTTGCCGAATCATTGCCATTTACTAATGAACGCTTTGATGGTTTAAGTGCTTGTTATGTGTTACATGAAATTCCACCCAAATATATCAAACAACTTATCGCAGAAGCTTCACGTGTGCTTAAAAAGGGTGGGGTGTTTGTCATTGCTGAGCCATCACCACTGCAATATCAAGATAAAACGTGGCAATTATGTAAAGACCACGGGGTCAAAGGTGTTTATTTTAAATTGTTAGCGCGCAAATTAAATGAACCCTTTGTTAAAGCATTTCATCAGCTGGATTTACATCAATTATTTATTGAGACAGGATTTGACGTATTAGAGGATCAAAAAGAGATGCCACATCGGTTTATTTGTGCCAGAAAGCGGTAATGACTTACTGCTTGATGGCGTTACCTTTTAAAGCGACACCTGACATCCATAAGCCATTTTCACACACATAAGTATCTGTGCTTGATGTCGTATTATTTTTCCAATTCGATTGAATGTTAGCAACGCCATTGCCACCCATTTCTTTGGCTTGGTTTTCTAAGCTCAGAAGGGCTGAGTAGAATACCCAGTTACAAGAAGCAACAGGGTCTTTGGCAAAGGCATTAGCGCGGCGGCTTGTTGTAATCTCACCTAAGTCTTTAGCGCCTGTGGGAGCTGAATTTTTACCAAAGTAAAATTTAAAGTCTGTCGTTTGTGTCTTTACCTTGGTAGGCATTGAGTTCATCGCTTGATTAATATTGTAATTGCCTAACCCAGTATTTGATGAGCAAGCGCTTATTGCTAAGGCTGTTGTTGCAACGAGGATAGGTAAAGCTGTATTGATTAGTTTAGATCTTTTCATTTTTTGATTTTTTGATAAATAAGTATGATATTAGTGGGTGAATTTTAGCAGGATGTGTTGATAAGTGAAAGAAAATAAAATTAAGAGCCTAAGACTAAATGTTTGCCCATAGTTGCTCATCGTACCCTGAGCGTAAGTCGAAGGGTAAGCTTAGAAAAATCACATTCATAGAGGCTTCGACTTACGCTCAGCCGGCGCTTAATGAAAAATATTGTCATCATTATTTAATAACTCATTTGCAAGATTTTTAAACTGTCTTCAGGCGTGATATCCGCATGTTCTCCCAATGCGGTAAGACCATTATCTTTGAGGTTATTAATAATATCGTCAAATTTATCTTGTGACAGTTGGTAAGCACTAATTTTGGTTGGGTTACCCATTTTTTCAAAAAAGGCGCGTGTTTTCTCAATAGCGATTTGCACCTTTGTTTCAGCATCAAGTGTTTTCTCAACCTGCCAGACACGTTCAGCGTATTGAATTAGTTTGGCTTGTTTTTTATCCTTTTTGTATTCCATGATACTTGGCAGAATGATTGCAAGGGTTTGTGCATGATCCAAACCGTAAAAGGCAGTTAACTCATGCCCAATCATATGTGTTGCCCAATCGGTTTTAACACCCTGAGAGATCAATGTGTTTAATGCAAGTGTTGCTGCCCACATAATGTTAGCACGCACATCATAGTCATGAGGATGAGTAAGTACTTTTTCACCTTCTTCAATTAACGTGCTGAGAATGCCTTCAGCAAAACGATCTTGTAATTGGGCATTTTGCGGATAAGTTAAATATTGCTCCATCACATGGACAAAGGCATCGACAACACCATTGGCAACTTGTCTTGCTGGTAGGGTGTAAGTTGTTTCTGGATCAAGAATTGAAAAAACAGGGAATACTTTCTCATGCATAAATGCAAGTTTTTTATTCAACGCTCGGCGCGAGATAACCGATCCTGAGTTCATTTCAGAGCCTGTCGCAGGCAGTGTTAACACACAGCCAAAAGGTACAGCGTCAGTAATATCAGCATGTTTGGCTAAAATATTCCATGCATCACCTTTGAATTTAGCGGCTGCAACAATAAATTTAGTGGCATCAATGACTGAACCGCCACCAACAGCTAATACAAAATCAATATTATTTTGTTTGATGAGTTCAACTGCTTTAAGGCAAGTTTCATATTCAGGGTTTGGTTCAATGCCTGAGAACTCAGTTACTTGATGGTTGGCTAATGCTGTTTTTACTTGATCATAAACACCATTTTGTTTAATGCTGCCACCACCGTAGATTAACAATACTTTTTGATCTTTGGTAATTGCATGACTTAATTGTGTAATTTGTCCTTGACCAAAGTAAATGCGAGTTGGGTTGTAATAAATAAAGTTTTCCATAAGATGCTCCATTTTAGATCTATGCCATCATTGATTTGATGGCATCAACGGAGTCAAAGTGTAGCATATCCTTTAATGGCTTTGTAGCAGTTTGCAGTTAATGAGCAGGGACTTCCTTGGCAATGCCATATGGCATTCCGCGATAAACAGCGCCAAACGCACTATCAATCCTGATTTTTGCTTTTTAATAAACGCAAGCTATTAAATACCACGAGTAAGGACGCACCCATATCAGCACCAATAGCCATCCAGATATTCGCAAGCTCAAGTAAAGCCAACGCCATAAAGACTACTTTAAGCCCTAAAGCAAAGGTGATGTTTTGTTGAATAATGGTTTTAACACGTTTGGCATGCTTGATTAACCACGGCAATTTAGCTAAATCATCGGACATCAATGCAATATCAGCCGTTTCAATTGCAACATCACTGCCCGCGTCTCCCATGGCAAGACTTAAATCAGCCGTTGCCAAAGCAGGGGCGTCATTAATGCCATCACCAACCATCGCAACTGTTTGATATTGAGTTTGTAAGGCTTTGATTTTTGCTACTTTATCTTCGGGTAAAAGCTCAGAGTAAACCTCATCAAGTCCAGCTTGTTGCGCAATAAACTGTGCAGCACCCTTATTATCACCAGTTAATAGCGCGGTTTTAATACCAAGGGCATTGAGTTTAGTTAAGGTATCTTTGGCATTGTCTTTGATGCTATCAGCAACAGCAAATAAGCCAAGAATATGATTGCTATTAGCAAAGATTAATAGCGAATGTCCGGTTTTTTCTAATTCGAGAATCTGATCATGAAAGGCATTTAAATTTTCTGTAATTTTGGTTTTCTCATGTAGATATTTATGACTGCCGATCCAATAATGATGATCATTAATCTGTCCAGTAATCGCTTTGCCTTTAATCACTTGGATATTGGAAGCACTAAAGGTTTTTTCTAATTTAAGCGCCACCATTTTATCAAAGATAGCATGTGCTAAGGGGTGGTTATTACCTTCTTCAAGTGCAGCAGCAAGTTGTAGTAATTCATTATCACTATACTCTTTTGAGATATTAATAATTGACTGAATGAGGGGTTTGCCTTGGGTAATCGTCCCTGTTTTGTCAAAAGCAATTGCTTTAAGCTTCGCAGGTAACTCAAGAAAGCTGCCACCTTTGATTAAAATGCCATGATTAGCCGCAGCACTTAAGCCCGAGACAATGCTCACAGGGGTTGAAATAACTAAAGCGCAAGGGCAGGCGATGACAAGAATCACCAAGGCTTCATAAATCCAGTTGTACCAACTGCCATCAAATAATAATGGTGGCACAATCGCGACTAATAGGGCAAATATCATCATCAAAGGCGTGTAGTATTTGGCGAATTGCTCAACCCACATCTCGGACTTTGCCTTATTCGCTTGCGCTAGTTCCACTTGACGGATAATGTTTGACAGCGTTGATTCAGTGGCAAGTTTTGTCACTTTGACATACAAAAGACCATCTTCGTTTAAACTACCAGCAAATACAGGATCACCTTGCTTTTTCTCAACAGGCAATGATTCACCGGTAATAGGTGCTTGATTAATAAAGCTTTCACCTTCTTTAACAACGCCATCTAAAGGAACACGCTCACCAGGTTTGATAACGATTGTGGCGCCGATATTAACTTCTTCAACCTTCTTAACATCGATATCTTTATGATGTGAACAATAAACATTCGCAGTATCGGGTGCTATTTCTAGTAATGATTGAATCGCTTTTCTCGCCTTGCCAACACTCCATGATTCGAGCAATGAAGCGATGGAGAATAAAAAGACAATCATGCCAGCTTCTAACCATTGACCTAAACATATCGCACCAATCACAGCGATGGTCATCAAAAGGTTAATATCAGGACGTATACGTTTTAATGCTGCCCATGCTTTAGGATAAATAAAGAAGCCACCAACGATTAATGCCAAAACATAAAAAACAATTGAGCTAACAGGTTGGGCAGTTGCTGCCCCATGCTCACCAATAAGGGCATCTAAAAAACCATGATAACTGCCATGGATAGCAAAACCTATGATTAAAAACAGTGCACAAATCAGAGTTAATAGGCTGCGCATATGCTTTTGCCAAAAGCTTTCGCTATTGGTTTGCTGTTTGATCTCATATTGTTGCCAACTGATAAATTGGTAGCCTGTTGCTTTGAGCCTTTTTTCAATTTCAGCTTGTGTAAATTGTTGTGTTTGATTGTGAATCATGAGCTTGCCTTTCAACAGGTTAAACTGTAGCAAACTTTCATCTTTGACATAAGGTAAAAGTTCTCGCTTCACCACAGAGACTTCATCCAAACAGTCCATGCCATAAATTTTATATTCAAACATTTTGTTTCCCCTTTATTCGATTAATGGGTTTCATCCGACCAGTGTTTATACATATCTTGTAAAATGCAATGCACATGCTCATCGTATAAGGAATAGAGCACTTGTTTACCTTGGCGTTCACCTTTAATCAGACGCTGTTCTTTCATTAATTTCAAATGATGACTAACCAGAGGCTGAGATACGCCAAGCTTTTCAACAAAGTGATTGACCGGCGTTGCTTCTTTAGCGCATAGGAACAAAATGCGCATACGGTTGGCATCGCCCATGATATGGCACACATCAGCAATTCTCGTCAAAATAAGTTCATCAATATCACTCATTATAAATCCATAAATTTTTATATAAAAAATAATTTATATAATTTAGGTGAAAATATGGCTGATGTAAAGTGGGTAGATGAAAAAATATGTAATAAAGGATTATAGAAAAACTGGCAATACCTGAAAAAGCTTTTCGATCGTATAGACATGATCAAGATCCGTGATCGTGACAATAACGTGATCTCCTGACTCAATCGTGTAATGATCATGCGCAACTAACACGGTGTTATCGCGGACGATGGCGCCAATAATAATCGCTTTTGGTAAGTTTAGTTCACTGATTTTCTTACCGACGATTGGTGAGCTGTCAGCTGTGCCGTGTACGACAATTTCGCAAGCTTCCGCATGTCCGCCATAGAGTGAATAGATATTTAACATATCACCTTTGCGCAAGTAAGTTTGGATCACACCAATAGTGATTCTTTGCGGTGAAATCGCGCGATCAATGGTGTGTGTTTCATCAACTAAAGCCGCATAGCTTAGGCTATTAACAAGGGCAATGGTGCTTTTAGCGCCCATTTTCTTAGCAAGCATTGCCGACATGATATTGGCCTCATCATCATTGGTTACTGCACAAAAAAGATCAGTGTCATCAATGCTCTCGGCATTTAATAGCTCAGCATCTGAGGCGTCACCTGAGAGTACGGTGGTATTGTTTAGTGTTTCAGCAGCTAAGTGACAGTTCTCATAGTTGCGCTCAACGATTTTAACCAAATAATCATTCTCAAGCTTCTTAGCAAGCCCCATACCGATATTGCCACCTCCAGCGATAAAGAGTTTGCGGCATGCCGTTTGTTGTGGTTGAAATTCGCGTAAAATCGCAGGAATATTAATTCGCTCAGCAATAAAGAATACTTCATCTTCTTTTTGTAAAACGGTATCAGCGGATATAAGTAAGTTTTGTTTTTTGCGATAAATGGCAACAACACGCGCATCGATATCAGGAAGCTCTTGTCTAAACTCACGTATACTCATGCCATGAAGTGGTGAGTCCTCGGCAATTTCACTCCCTGCTAACTGCAAGCGCCCATTAGCAAAATCAACAATCTGGAAACTGCCAGGATGTTCAACTAAACGTACCAAACGTTGAGTAACTAATTCAGAGGGGTTAATAATAAGATCAATTGGGATATTGTCATTATTAAAAATTTGCGGATAGCGCGCGTAATTTTTGTTACGTAAACGTGCGATTTTCGTTGGGATCTTAAAGAGACTATAGGCAATCTGGCAAGCAACGATATTAACTTCATCATTATTAGTTACCGCAATAATCATATCCGCATCATTAGCACCTGCTTCTTCAAGAATATTGGGATGTGATGCCGAGCCACAGATCGTTTTGACGTCAAAGTGATTTTGAATATGCCTTAGTCGCTCAGCTTTTTCATCAACAACACTGATATTATGATCTTTTTGTAAATTCTTAGCCAGAGAGCTGCCGACTTGTCCGGCACCTAAAATAATAATTTTCATAATTTTTCCTGTGTTTTATCACTTCTATGGCTTTTCCATAACACTTCATCGTGCTGATCTAACTGATTAAAAAAACGTGCCAACACAAATAAATAATCAGATAAGCGATTTAAAAAACTTAAAATAAGTGGGTTATGTGCTTTTGTCTGATCTTGGATCAAGGCAACATAGTGACGCTCTGCTTTACGTGCTATGGTACGCGCTTGATGACTTAAAGCCGCACATTGTGAGCCACCAGGTAAAATAAACTCTTTCAAAGGTGGCAAAGATTCATTCCACTGGTCAATTTGGATTTCAAGTGCGGTAATCGCCTGATCCGTTAGTTGGCTAAATTGAGGAAAGGACAGCTCGCCACCGATGTTAAATAAATGATGTTGAATATTCTGTAGTTGGTTGTTTATTTCCAGATTGTTTGAAAAGGCGACAATAACACCAATGGCTGCGTTTAATTCATCAATCTGACCAATGGTTTCAATAATCGGTGCGCATTTATCAATACGAATATTATCTGAGAGGGCAGTAGTACCTTTGTCGCCGGTTTTGGTGTAAATTTTTGATAGTCTATGACCCATGAATGATTCCTTTAACGTTTATTAAATCCGATCACATAGACTTCGCGTGAGCGCGCACGAGATGCATCAGGTTTACGAATAACAACTTTTTGAAAGCGCTCTTGAACTGCCTTTACAAAAGGATCAAAGCCTTCACCTTGGAAAACTTTAGCTAAGAAATTACCACGTGATTTTAATGTGCTATCGGCAAAATCAAGTGCCAATTCAACCAGATACATTGATCCGGCTTGATCGGTATTGCGATTTCCACTCATATTTGGTGCCATATCAGAGATCACCCAATCAATTGACTCACCTTCAGTTAATTGCATTAAGGCTTCATATGGCTCATCCTCGGTGAAATCGCCTTGAATAAAGGTCACATCAGGCAGGGGATCCATCTCGAGAATATCCAAGGCAAACACCTTGCCTTCAGAACCAACAAAATCTGTCAAAACCTGTGACCAACCACCAGGAGCGGCACCCAAATCAACGACGGTCATGCCTGATTTGAATAGCTTATCCTTTTGCTGTAATTCCATGAGTTTGTAAGCTGCGCGTGATCTTAGACCGTCTTTTTTAGATTGGCTAACATAATGATCACTATGATGCTCATCAAGCCAGCGTTTGCTGCTTTTGCTATGTTTGTTTTTTGACATTAACAAATAAAGGTATCGTGCTAATTAATGTCAACAGTATATCACCTAGGAAAATATACAGTAGCTTACTTTTTTACTTTTTTACTTTTTCATTTTTTGATGCAGAAAAGAAGTAATGATGATTTCGTCTTGATTTTTAATCCAATAAGAAATTAAAAAAGGAAAGTCATAGACAATATATTCCCTTAACTCGGAAATCTCGCTTACCATACGTGAGGCATGTTGATTTAATGAAATATACTTTAAAGCACTTTCAATACTGTCAATGAAGCGCATAGCCACAACTTCATCAGCATATTTTAAATACCATTCAACGTAGTCTTCAAAGTCGTTAAGTGCCTCAAGTGACCAGTTTATTTTTTGCATTTACTAAATACTCGTGAAACATCGTGCTCTGTGGCAATCTGAGCATTCTTGGCTTGTTGTAAGCCGAGTCTCATTTTTTCAAGTTGCCAGTTTCGTAGCTCTTGCTGTCTGCCAAGTTCTGCCCAATATAGAATTTGTTGCGGTACTGTGCGATAACCTTTTTCTGCAAAACCCTTCGTTTCATTAACAAATTCTTCAGGAAGTCTGACTGATATAAATCCCATGGTAATACTCCAAAGTTTGTCTCATGTGGAAAGGTTAGAGCAAATTATCGCAATTTGCAAATTTCCTCTGATAGATTGTTTTAAATTTGTTAGAGAATTGCTTCTTGGATGAATTTATAATTGAGACAAAGGTTGAGCGACATCGAAAATCAACGCAAAGTAAACGATAAAGACACTCAGAAGAACCATTCCATTAAAGACGCTAGTGCGTCGTGAGGTAAAGGTAACTAAAGCAATTAAAAAGGTTAGCACCATAATGACAATCGATGTGCTGTTTAATCCAAGAATTAATGGTTGACCAAGAACGAGACTTATCACGAGTACCGATGGCACAGTAAGGCAAATGGTCGCAACGGCAGAGCCCATGCATAGATTGATTGAGCGCTGTAATTGATTTTTATAAGCAGCTTGAATAGCACTTACACCCTCTGGGGTTAATACTAAAAGTGCGATAATAAAACCACCTAACTTACTGGGAAGTCCCGCCTCTTGAATGCTAAACTCAAGGAAGCTTGCGAGATTTTTTGATAAGGCGATCATCACGACAAGACCAAGGAACAACATAATGACATGATAGAGTACTGAGCCCATAGGGCTGTGGTGTTCCTCATCACTATCGCCATCATGCTTATACTGAAAATAGTCTTTATGTGTTACCGTTTGTTTCACTAGAAATACCGCATAAAGGATGACACAAACAATAATCACGACAACTGATTGACTTAAGTTAAACGTGCCCGCATCAGTTGCGACAGTATAATTAGGGAGTATTAAACAGACTGTTAATAAAAGAATAAGTAAAGAAATATAAATACTAGCACCTTCGGTATTATACATTTGTGTGTTGTGTTTTATACCTCCTGTTAATAGACTAAGTCCAGCAAAGCCATTAACGGCAATCATAATTACGGCAAACATCGTGTCTCGGGCAAGGGTAGGGTCCCCTTTGCCAATCAACATCATGGTGATAATTAATGCCACTTCAATTGAGATAACAGAAAGGGTTAGAATTAAGGTACCATAGGGTTCACCAAATTTTTCAGCTAACCAATCCGCGTGTTTAACCACATTAAAGGCGCAAACGAGCATTACAGCAAAGATAACGAATGTTGTTGCTGCTGTGGCAAAGTGGCTAATGTTATATGGGTCCAGACCTAAAAAAACCATATTTAATAGAACAAAGAGGATGATAGGCAAAATAACGCCATATTCGGTTTTAATAAAACTTATTGTTTTGTGCATTTTACCTCCTATTTGTTCGTTGTTTTCAAGTCGTTTTTTCATATGACTTCTCTTACTGCTAGTCAGATGATAAACCAAAACCTGTTATTTATTATAATTTAAGTATTTAAAAAAGTGTAAGAGCAAGTTACCGGTGGATACCTTACAATCTTTAGTTAATCACTTGCAAGCAGTTTTTAAAATAAGTCGATAAAATGGACGTTTTGCTGATAGTTTTTTAAAAGCGCTCAGCCGATGCTTGTTGCCAGTACTTAGCATATTGCGCTGGCAAGTTATTATCATCTAATAAACTACCTTTTTTAAGGTATTGATAGACTTCATCGAGTGATTGCACGGTTTTTTCATCAATACGACGTATAACACGTGAGGCGGAAAGCTCACTTGGGTTCTTAAGTCCCATAGCGCCAACAAGTTCAGTAAAGCTTTTAACGGTTGCGTCATGAAAGCGGTACACTCGTTGTTTTTTATCATCAATATCAAGCGCTTTATATAGTCGTGGATTTTGTGTGGCAACGCCTGTTGGGCAGGTATTGCGATTGCATTGTTTAGATTGAATGCATCCTAAGGATAGCATCATGGCTCGGGCGCTATTGATAACATCAGCACCTAAGGCAATACGCTTGACCATATCAAAGCCTGTCGCTGTTTTACCGCTGGCAATAATACAAATATGCTCGCGAATGCCAGAACCAACCAATGCGTTATGAACGAATGCTAAAGCATCTTCAAGTGGTACACCAATATGATTGACGTATTCCTCAGGGGCTGCTCCTGTACCACCTTCAGCACCATCAATGGTAATAAAATCAGGAAAAATTTGCGTTTTTAACATGGCTTTGCAAATAGCGAAAAACTCGGTTTTGCGCCCTATGCATAGTTTAAAACCAATGGGTTTACCACTGGAGAGCTCTCGCAGTTTTTGCACAAATTGGCATAGCTCAACAGGAGTTGAGAAAGCAGTGTGCGCAGGTGGAGATAAAACATCTTCACCCATCGGCACATCACGAATCTTAGCAATCTCAGGGGTGAGTTTTTCCTTGGGTAACACACCACCATGAGCAGGTTTTGCCCCTTGTGAGAGTTTAATCTCAATCATTTTAATATCATCATACTGTGCTTGAATGGCAAACTTATCTGGATCGAAGTGCCCATCTTTAGTCCTAAAACCAAAATATCCTGTCCCAATTTGCAGACAAATATCACCACCCTGGCGATGATATTCTGTTAAACCACCTTCACCAGTGTTATGACAAAACCCACCAAGCTTAGCACCTTTATTAAGTGCCATAATTGCATTTTTAGATAAGGCGCCATAGCTCATGGCAGAAATATTTAGGCGTGATGAGATATAAGGTTTGGTGCATTGATGATTGCCTATTTGAAATTTAGGATCCACATCCTTTGGGTGGATAGGCGCTAATGAATGCAAAACCCACTCATAACCTGGACGGTTAATATCTCGCTCGGTACCAAAGGGAAGTGTGTCCTCGATACCTTTAGCACGCTGATAAACTAAAGAGCGAGTTTGTCGATCAAAAGGGCGCTCGCTTTGGTCTGTCGCAACAAAATACTGCTGAATCTCAGGGCGAAAGAACTCCAAGATAAAGCGCATATGCCCAAGGACGGGGAAGTTGCGTAGTATGGTATGCTTTTTTTGTGTTACATCATAAATGGCAACAATAATAAGCGCAATAATAACAATACTCATCGTAATCTCACTGTGCAATAAAGCCAAAACAGCAAGAATAATGAGTAAAACAATACCAAATCCAATATACCATTTTCTACGTTCTGAAATATGAAACATAAATATTCCTTAGTGTTTAGTCCTATGTTCATATGGAATAATAGTGAGAAATATGAGAAATTCAATTTAAAACAACCATAGCCATCATTTGTAACATAACTGTAACAATTGATATTTATGCTTAGCAACGACTTAATTAAGTAGGAAGGATAGGTTTTGAGGCAAAGTGGGGATAGAAATTTTTTGAAGCTATTAATAGCTTTAGCATCGCTAACACTGATCATTTTTGTGTTACTGTTAATGAGTCTTATTGTATTTAGTTGGCCAAGTATTCGTGAGTATGGTGTCTCTTTTTTGTGGAGTGATGCGTGGAATCCTGTAACTGAGCAATTTGGCGCCTATTCAGTCATCATTGGTACGCTGGTTACATCTATTTTGGCACTTGTAATTGCTGTGCCCTTTAGCTTAGGTGTTGCACTTTTAATCGATGAATTATTGCCCAGACGCATAGGTAGAATTCTTGCGCGATTGATTGAGCTAATGGCAGGGATTCCAAGTATCGTTTATGGTATTTGGGGGCTTTTTATCCTTTTGCCGTGGGTGAAATCTTTGCAGTTAAAATTAATGCCCTTATCACTATCTTGGCAGGCTAAGTTTTCAGCTCTTGCCGAGAGTGGCTCATTTTGGGCGCACTTTGAGCCGCTTGTGATGTTCTTTATCAAAAGCTTACCAACGGGCAGTAGTATTTTTGCTGCGAGTATTATCTTAGCCATTATGGTGATTCCTTTAATCTCATCGGTGATGCGTGATGTCATCAGTGCGATTCCACAAGTGACAAAAGAAGCAGCATTTGGTATCGGTGCGACCAAATGGGAAGTCACTAAAAATGTCATTTTTCCTTATGCCTTACCTGGTATGATGGGTGCGATTATTTTAGGATTTGGTCGTGCTCTAGGTGAGACAATGGCAGTGACCTTTGTGATTGGCAATGTTCATAGTTTGCAAGGTCTATTTATGCCAAGCGCGACCATCTCATCAGCCATTGCTAATGAGTTTAATGAGGCATTAGGCACGTTGTATCCTGCCGCATTAGTTGAAACAGGATTGATATTATTCTTAATTACTTTGGTGGTTTTACTGATATCACGTTGGATTTTAAAGCGTTACAAAGTAGGGGTGGCATAATGAATATAATTGGACAAGTTGCACTTAAGCGCCGCATTAAATCAAATATCTTTGTCTCACTGTGCTGGCTAAGTGCGATTATTAGTATCTTTTTTTTGTGTAGCATTTTATATGAGTTGGTAATGCGTGGTATGCCTAGCTTTAGCACGTATCTTTTTACACATGACACGAGGGAACTAGGGCTTAGAAATGCGATTATTGGTTCATTAATGTTAACAATTGGTGCCATCGTGATTGCGACACCGATTTCGATTTTAACGGCGACTTTCTTTGTTGAGTTTCGACAATTCAGACGCACGATTAAGGTCTTACGCTTTATCAATGACATGATGTTAAGCACGCCATCAGTGATTGTTGGTTTATTTATTTATACTCTTATTGTCGTTAACACCAGTTTTTCAGGTTATGCCGGAATCATTGCGCTCGCGGTTATCGCAATGCCGATGATCACACGTGCAGCGGAGGATGTGTTATATCTTGTATCCCCTATGCTAAAGGAATCAGCCATCGCACTAGGTGTGCCAAAGTGGCGTGTGATCGTGATGATTAGCTTTCGCTCAGCAAAGACAGGACTCATTACTGCAGTGGTATTAGCCACAGCAAGAGTGATGGGCGAAAGTGCGCCATTGTTGTTTACCTCGGCAAAAAACAGCTTTTTAAGCTTCAATATGGGGCAAGCGATTGAGAGTTTACCGGTGATGATTTTTGAAAATGCAATGCAACCATATCCGGAGTTTCAACAAGTGGCATGGACGGCGGCACTTATTGTTACCGCATTAGTGTTGGTGATGAATTTGACAGCGCGTTGGATTGCAAAAGATAAATAACTGGTAATAAAGTAAAGAATAAGAGATGATCATGCAACAATCGACAGAATTTAAAAGTTTAAAAAATTTAGAAAACATAGAAAGCACAGCACAAGCTCAAACTGATCATAGTCAATTTGAAACTCAAGAGAGGGTGTTAAATTTGTCAAACAAACAGTACTTAGCAGTAAAAAATCTTAACTTTTATTACGGTGACAGCAAGACATTACATGATATTAATGCAAGCTTCGCGCAAAATAAAATTACCGCATTAATTGGTCCATCAGGATCTGGTAAGTCCACTTTGCTTAGAACATTAAATCGTATTTATGAATTGTATCCCAAGCAAAAAGCCACAGGGCAGATTTTGTTACAAGGGCAAAATGTCTTAGAAAAAAATATCGATTTGAATCAACTGCGTAAAGAAATTGGCATGGTCTTTCAAAAACCAACGCCTTTTCCAATGAGTATCTTTGATAATATTGCCTTTGCCATCAAGTTGCATGAGAAGTTACCTAAGGCTGAATTGCAACAGCGCGTTGAAGAGGTATTAAAGCAAGCTGCTTTATGGGATGAGGTCAAAGATAAATTACAACAGCAAGGCACACGTCTCTCAGGTGGTCAACAACAACGACTATGCATTGCGCGTACATTGGCAGTAAAACCTAAGATTTTATTATTAGATGAGCCGACATCAGCGCTTGATCCTATTTCTACCAAGAAGATAGAACGATTGCTCACAGCGTTAAAGGCTCAATATACAATTGTGATGGTGACACATAATTTAAAACAAGCTGAGCGCTTATCAGACAGTACGATGTTTATGATCAATGGCGAGCTTGTCGAGTACGCCCCAACTGATGTATTCTTTAACGCACCTAAGGATCCACGAACGGTTGATTATATTCATAATGAATAACTGGAGTTAGATATTCTAAACAAAGTGATGATTTTAAAACACCCCGTCAGCCTGCAGCTGCCACCCCTCTTGTAAAGAGGGGAATTGGGCAATGATGTTTTATATTCCCCTCTTTACAAGAGGGGTGCCGAGCTTGCGAGGTGGGGTGTTGAGATAGGAAAAGGGTATAACGGTTTATAACTTAAGATATAAGGATAAATGAATGAAACGAGCAAAATTTAAAAAAACTTTGTTAATTTGTACTTTGGCAAGTAGTGCTATGACCGTATTAGCATTATCAGGCTGCAGCGAAAAAGCACATGAGAGTGATGGTAAAGCAGCGTCAAGTCAGTCAGTTATTATGGGCTCAGGCTCAAGTTTTATCTATCCTGCGATGTCACGTTGGGCAAATGAATATTATAATCAAACAGGTGTTAAAATTAATTACCAACCAATTGGTTCAGGTGGCGGACAGCGCCAGATTTTTGCAGGCACGGTTAACTTTGCAGCATCAGATCAGCCACTAAACAATGCTGAGCTTAGTAAGTACAATTTATTACAATTCCCTGCAATTGTTGGCGGTATTGTGCCTGTGATTAATGTGCAGGGCATTAAGACGAATGAGCTTGTCCTAAGTGGTCAAGTATTAGCGGATATTTATTTAGGCAAAATCCAATATTGGAATGATCCAGCGATTGTCGCGTTAAATCCAAAGCTTAAGTTGCCACATAATGCAATTATCACGGTGCATCGCGCCGATGGTTCAGGAACAACTTATAATTTTACGCAATACTTAGCATCGGTTAATCCTGTATGGCAAAAGCAAGTTGGTGTTGATACTTCAGTGCAATGGCCTGTAGGGATTGGCGCTAAAGGCAACCAAGGTGTGGCAGCACAAGTGCAGCAAGTCGATGATAGTATAGGTTATGTTGAGTATGCCTATGCAAAAACCGCGAATATCCCAACGGTTAAACTGATTAACCAAAGTGGTCAAACAGTAACTGCTGATTTAAATAGTTTTGCAAGTGCCGCAAAGTATGCATCATGGCAGGCAAAGGATAATTATAATCTGCTCTTGGTAAATCAACCTGGCAATAACAGCTGGCCAATTGTTGCCACGACTTTTGTTTTGTTACCTGAGAAAGCAAAGCAAGGCATCAATCAAGATATTAAGCAATTCTTTACTTTTGCTTATTCTGAACAGGGTGACAAGATCGCTCAAAAACTTGATTATGTTGGTATTCCACAAAATGTTGTTGCAGGCATTAAAGTTTACTGGGATAAGGTCTAAGCACTTAATGATGTTCTTTACGGTTATGCAGATTCCAGCATAACGCCAGTAGTATTGTAGCGATAACGCTAGCTGAAATTAAAAAGATAAACACTTCATCCCAGCCGTAATAAGTGGCAATGATACCGATAACTGCTTGTGCACCAACAGTCCCTAGGAAATAACCAAAAAGACCGGTAAACCCTGCGGCGGTGCCAGCAGCTTTTTTAGGTACTAAATCAAGCGCTAAAATTCCAATTAATGCAACAGGTCCATAGATGAGTACGCCCATCAAGGATAATGACAATAACAATACCCATGGGGTGCCACTCTGCCAATAAATGAATAAGACAGCAATAAATAACACCATGCAAATAACACTCATGGGTGCTCTGCGTCCATTGAATACTCTGTCAGTTAACCAACCAATTAAAATTGTTCCTGGAATGGCAGGCAGCTCAAATAGTGCAAAGCCAAGAAGTCCAGTGGTTTTTGACATGTGTTTTACTTGCACCAAATAGTAAGTTGACCAACTCAGTAAGCCATATCGTGAGCAATAAACAAAAGCATTCGCTATGGCAATGGTCCAAATCCATGGATTGTTTAGAACATATTTAAAGAAAATATCCTTGGCTGAGAGCTCTTTTTCACGATTAGCTTTAGTTTTATCACAAGATTCAGGCGGGTAATCATGACTATAGTCTTCGATAGCGGGTAAGCCTACGGATTGTGGTGTGTCAGCGCCAAAGATGATAATCAAAATCGCAATCAGAATACATAGGATTCCAGCTAGATAAAATAAACCATGCCAGTTGTCTTTAAAAAGTAGTATTCCCAATGGGACGACGCCAATTGCTAATACTCCGGCACCAACATTATGTGCAGTATTCCATATACCCATTTTTGTGCCGCGTTCTTTATCACTAAACCAATGTGTCATGATTCTAGCGCAAGGCGGCCAGCCCATACCTTGTACCCAACCATTGATAAACATAATGACAAACATCACCGTGACGCCAGCGCTTAAGCAAGAAGGTAAGAGTAGGTTCAATATGCCAGATATGAATAAGCCCGTGGCAAGAAAGATCTTGGCATTGCTGCGATCAGAAATGTTTCCCATCAAAAATTTACTTAGACCATAGGCGACACCTAAAGCCGCGCCAATTAAACCTAGCTGGTCAGCTGTTAAGGTGGTAATGTATTGCTTTGAGACATCAAAACTACTGCGTCCAAAGTAATACGTAAAATAGCCAATATAAGCGACTAAAAACATTCGTAAACGCCGTTGTGGGTAAAGTTTTTTAACTTGTTGTGCGGGCAAAAGGGCAATAGCCTTTGCCGGTTGGAAGAGTTTGCGTAACATACAGTGTGCTTGTGTTTTGTGAATTGACATAGTCTAAGACCTTCAAAGTTAAACGTAAAATCAAATTTTGGAAATTTACAACATGAGCATAACGGGGCTTGAAATTCATAAACGTATTTATAAAATAAAGACCGTTAACTATATAAAGTTTTTAAAACCTTAGGAGGGTTTATGTCGGTATATCAGGATTTTGAAAGTTTATTAGCGTATTTAGATGCGCGTATTGTTGGGCAACGCGCTTTGACAAAGCGCCTTTTAATCGCTTTATTATCATCAGGACATTTATTGGTTGAAGGCGCGCCTGGTCTTGCTAAAACCACAGCAATCAAAACATTAGCTGAATGTATTGAATGCTCCTATCATCGGATTCAATTTACCCCTGATTTGTTACCTGCGGATTTAACAGGCACTGAGATTTATATTCCTGAGCGTCAAAGCTTTGAATTTCAAACAGGTCCCTTGTTTCATAATTTATTATTGGCTGATGAGATCAATCGCGCCCCTGCTAAAGTGCAATCAGCACTATTAGAAGCAATGGGTGAAAAGCAAATTACCATTGGCAAACAAACCTATCCATTGCCTGATTTATTCTTAGTGATGGCAACGCAAAATCCGATTGAGCAAGAGGGAACTTACCCTTTACCCGAGGCGCAATTGGATCGCTTTATGCTGCATGTTAAAATCGGCTATCCAGATGCAGCAATGGAAAAAGAAATTTTAGCATTAAATCGTGGCAATCGTTCAGTGAACTTGCAAAAGCCACCGCTAATAACACAAGATCAAATATTTACAGCGCAACAACAAGTGTTAGATCTGCATGTTTCTAGTGCCGTTGAGGAGTACATGATTCAGTTGGTATTAGCCACACGTGATGCCGCGAAATACAATGAAGATTTAGCTAAATGGATTCGTTTTGGGGCAAGTCCACGTGGCACGATTGCACTTGAGCGCGCGGCACGTGCGCATGCTTGGCTTAATGCAGAAGACTATGTGTCACCTCATGATGTGCATGCGGTGATTCATGAGGTATTAAGGCACAGAATATTACTAAGCTTTGAAGCTGAAGTTGATAATATTACCAGTGATGATGTGATTGATGCACTTTTAAAAGCCGTGCCGATTCCATAAGTGGAAGAGGGGAAACGCTCATGAGTTTAAAAAACACAAGTGATCAACAAGGTATAACAGCAGATATTAATGAATTGTTGAGTTTGCGTTTTCAGGCGCAAAATATTCAATTTTTTAATAGTCAACGTGTTAATACCAATCAAGTCGGTCAACATGTCTCACGCGCCAGAGGGCGAGGAATGGACTTTGAAGAGGTTCGACATTACCAACCAGGGGATGATATTCGTTTAATGCATTGGCCGCTAACCGCGCGTCTTGGGAAGCCATATACCAAGGTATATAAAGAAGAGAGAGAACGTGCGATCTATTTTATCGTCGATCAAACCGCATCGATGCAATTTGGAACGCGTGTGTGTTTCAAAAGTGTTCTAGCGGCTAAGGTTTGTGCATTATTGGGCTGGGCAGCACTGAATCATCATGAACAGGTAGGTGGAGTGGTATTTGCAGATGATGGTTTATATCAGTTAACACCAGCGCGTAGTCGCACGCATTTATTGAAGTTTTTCAAATGCTTAAGTGATCCAGATAATATGCTAAGGGCATCAAATAGCCATTCAATGGCAATGACATTGAAGAATTTATCAAAAACACTTAAAAGTGGCAGTGTTGTGATTGTGATCAGTGACTTTGTGCATTTTGATGATGAAGCTGAACAGTATTTGAAATTAATTAATCGCAAGAGTGAGATCATCCAAGTATTTACTTATGATCCATTAGAAGCGAGTTTACCTGATAAGGGGCAATACTGTTTTAGTGATGGGCAACTACATTTTCTGGAGTTAAACGCAGCTGATAAAGATGTGCATAAGCGTTATGCTGAGCCATTTAATCAGCGCTTAGACAAAATCAAAACATTGTCAAGCAAACACAATATGCAATTTGTTGCATTGGCAACGAATGATGATGTGGTTAAAACCCTAAATCATGGAGTAATGCGTTATGGCTACTGATGTATTAGCTGGGCTAAAAGACATTCATCTTCCGCCTGCGGTATCGATTTGGCCACTGGCAGTGGGTTGGTATATTTTGGCTGTTGTTGTCTTAGTTGTAATTGCGCTGATGATATGGTTCTTAGCTAAAAAGATTAAAGCGCATCGTCATAAGCAAGCAATAATAAAGATGTTTGATCAAACAATACAAGCTACTCAGTCAGAAAACCCAGAGATGTTGATATCAGTGATTTCTATTTTTTTAAAGCGAGTTATTATGCAAGAGCTTAAAGTGGATAATGCCCATCTATATTTTGGTGAAGATTGGTTGAAGTTTCTAGATCAGCAGCTGAAAACAGATGATTTTAGTCAAGGTGATGGGCGTTTATTATTAGATAGCTATAGGTTAAAAGAAGTCAGTATTGATGAACAACAAGCACTTATTATATTAACGAAAAAATGGTTAAGGAAAGTGTTATGATGACCATCGCTTATCCTTGGATTTTTGTTTTACTCTTATTACCCATTATCTTGCGTTTTGTGTTACCAAGAGTAAACAATAGTGATGCAAAACAAGGGCTTAGAATTCCGTTTTATACCTCATTACAACAAACAATGACCGAAGGTGAGGCTAAACGAACTCAACACTTGTCATGGTTTAAATATTTGTTACTTATCATTTGGTGTTTATTAGTCGTTTCAGGTGCTGGTGTGCAATGGTTGGGTGCGCCATTAACTTTGCCACAAACAGGTCGTGATTTGATGTTGGCAGTGGATTTATCAGGCAGCATGCGCACGCCAGATATGATGGTTAACGGCAAGGCTGAGTCAAGGATTGATTTGGTGAAAACGGTTGCTAATAAATTTATTCAAAAGCGCGAGGGCGATCGTTTGGGACTTATCTTATTTGGTTCTAAACCTTATTTGCAAACGCCACTAACTTTTGATCGCAAAACCGTTGGACAAATGCTTAATGATGCTACGGTGGGTATTGCGGGTATTCAAACCGCGATAGGGGATGCAATTGGTCTTGCGATTAAGCAGTTGATGCATTATCCCAAACAATCACGTGCGCTGATTCTTTTAACCGATGGAGGCAATAACGCCGGTGTTATTGATCCTGATACGGCAGCCAAGCTTGCTAAAGATGAACATATTAAGATTTATACTATTGGTTTGGGCGCAAAGCAGATGACGATGCAGACGATGTTTGGTCCACAAGTTGTTAATCCATCAAGTGATTTGGACATTGATGGCTTGAAAAAAATAGCACAGATGACCGGTGGTGAGTTCTTCCGCGCTGAAGATGGTCAAGAGTTGCAAGCGATTTACAATAAAATCAATCAGTTGGAACCGGTGAAATCCGATAAAATCACCATTCGTCCGATAACACCATTTTATCCATGGACTTTGGGAGCTGCTATGATCTTAAGCTTTATTTTGGCATTGTTATGGATTAAAAGAAGTCAAAGGAGTGTTATATGAGTTCCATCGATTTCCACTTATTTAATTTATTTCACTCATTCCACTTTTTACGTCCGTGGTGGTTTTTGTTGATCATTCCAGCGATTGTTTTACTCATTATGATCTTAAGAGTTAAGAGCAGTGGCAATAACTGGAGTGCGCATTGTGATCCACACTTATTAAAGCATCTATTAGTCGGGCAGCAAGCACGTAAGACTCGGATGTTACCAGTGATGGTTTTCTTATTGTGGTGTATTGGCATTGTCGCATTGGCAGGACCAACATGGTCACAGTACCCGCAACCGGTTTATCAAAAAGTAGCAGCACGCGTGATTGCCTTAGATGTTTCGCAAACCATGAATGCTAATGATGTGCCGCCTACGCGTTTAGAGCGAGCTCGCTTTAAGGTATTAGATTTACTCAAAGCGATTAAAGAAGGGCAGACAGGAATGATTGTATTCTCGAGTGAGCCTTTTGTGGTGTCACCATTGACGGCTGATAGTAATACGATTGCTAATATGGTGCCCTCATTGGATTCAAGTGTTGTACCGATTGGAGGTGACAATATCCAAAAAGCATTAGTAGAATCAGCAAAACTTATCAAACAGGCGGGATTTGCTCACGGTCAGATTGTTTTAATTACTGATAGTACACCGTCATCTGCGGCATTGACAGAGGCTAAAAGTTTAGCAAAAGAGGGTATTAAAACGTCGGTATTAGCGATTGGTACAGCACAAGGTGGACCAATCAAAAATAGCGATGGCGGTTTTGTTACTGATAAAAAGGGACAAATTGTATTTGCTAATATGAATGCTGCTGAATTGCAAAAACTTGCAAGCTCAGGTGATGGGCAATTTAGCTTAATTACCGATAATGATCAGGATGTCACAAAAATGCTAAGCCATGATGGTGATGGTAAGACACAAAAAACAGAAGCACAAAAAGCCAACGCATTATGGAAAGATGAAGGGCATTGGTTTATTTGGTTGTTGATTATTGTGGTGGCATTGGTTGCACGAAAAGGTTGGTTGGAGAAAGTATGTCGATAAAGCGTATCAGTGGGTTTGCAGTGTTATTATTGCCGACACTGATGTTGGCAAATACTTGGCAGGATCTGTGGTTAAATAAAAATCAACAGGCTGAGAACTTATTTAATGAACACAAAAACAAAGAAGCAGCAGCGATGTTTAGTGATAGTCGTTGGCAAGGTGCAGCATTATATCGTGATAAAGATTATAAGGCGGCATTAAGTGCTTTTGAGAAAGATAACTCGGCAGTTGGGCTGTATAATCAGGGCAATGCTTTAGCGCAATTGCATGAATATCAAAAAGCAATAGCAGCATATAAAGCGGCTTTAGCCAAAAAAAGCGACTTTGCTGACGCTAAAGCGAACCTTGAGTATATTGAGAATTTATTAAAGCAACAACAGCAACAAAATAATCAGCAAAAGCAGGATCAGAAAAATTCTCAAAATAAAGAGAATAAAGATCAGCAGAATAACCAAGAGAATACCCAAAACAATCAAAATAATAAGCAAGATCAAAAAGATCAAAAAGATCAAAATCAGCAGAATCAGCAAGGTCAACAAAATAGTGATCAGAAAAATCAGCAAGATGATCAAAGTAAGCAAAATAAACAAAGTAATAAAAATAATCAGAATCAAAAAGATCAACAAAATCAACAAGATCAGTCACATGCTAATCAACAACAGAGTGATAAAGATAGTCAAAGAAATGAGCAAAATAAGAAAAATGAGCAGAGTCAAAGTGATCGTAGCAATGATCAACAGAATATAGATCAGCAGCAAGAGCAAAGAAAACAAAAAGGTCAAAACGGTCAAAAAGAGCAACAAGATAATAAATCATCGACTGAAAACACTCAAAGTGCTCAAAGTGAGAAAAACAAAGATAATGATAAAAATCAAAAAGATGAACGTTCTCAGGCATTAGCAAAAGAGAAAGACAAAGAAGATGATCATGATCCGTCACAAAAGGTAGCGGTTTCAAGTGCCCAAGCGCGTGAAGATGCACTGCGTCTGAAGAAGGTTGATGCCATTTTGTCACAGATTCCAGATGATCCAGGTGGATTATTGAAGCAGAAATTCTTAAGAGATTATGAGCGACGTCAAACATCGCAAAATGGAGGGAATAATGATTAGATTTATCAGCAGAATAAATAAGACATACAAAATGGAAAAAATCAAAAGAACAATCAGCATTCTTATACTTATACCTGCTTTATTTATGTTTATGGTGCAATCATTGCATGCTGCGGTGTCTGCATCAGTTGATCGCACACAGGTGGCAGATGGTGAAAGTTTGACATTAACGATTAAGCTTGATGATATGAATGAACAACCTGATTTGGCGCCATTGAAGCAGGACTTTGATGTTTATGGTACCAGCACCAGTAGTCAGACCAGCGTTATTAATGGCAAAAGTACGTCGGATATTTCATATATTGTGACTTTATTGCCTAAAAAAACTGGAAATATCACCATTCCAGCGTTAACTGTTGGTAGTGAGCAAACTAAGCCATTGACAATTACGGTAACTAAAGCAACACAAGAAGCTCATGCTAAACAAACGGCAAATGTCTTTTTGGATGCATCTCTTTCAAGTGATAGTGCGTATGTTAACACACCTGTGCTCTATACCCTGAAGCTATACTATGCAGAGCCATTATCTAATTTAAGTATGCAGCCACTACAATTAGCCAATGCAACGATTGAGCCTTTTGGCAAAAATAGCCAATATCAAGCACAACAAAATGGCAAAACCTATAATGTGGTTGAGCAGCAGTTTTTAATTACAGCTAATCAATCCGGTGAGATTACTATTCCACAAAGCATTATTCAGGCAGCGGTTTTGCAAAATAATCCCAATTCATTTTTTGCCATGCAAAGTGCTAAGCCAATATTGGTGAAGTCAAACCCATTGACGTTGCATGTGAAGCCAATTCCACAAAATGTTGACATTAATGATTGGCTTCCTGCCAATTCAGTTACGTTAAAAGACAGTTGGTCAAGTGATTCCAATGAGCTAACCGTTGGTGAGCCGGTAACGCGCACGATTGTATTAACAGCAACAGGTGTAGAAGCAGCTAGTTTACCTAATTTAACCTTTCCACATGCCGATAGTGTGAATGCATATCCAGATAAAGCGCAAAGCAAAGATTATGTGGAAAATAACCTGCCTGCAGCAAGTAAAGTCTTTAAGGTTGCCTATATCCCAACTGAGAAGGGTGTTATTGAGTTTCCAAAGATTACAGTGCATTGGTTTGATGTGAAATCACAGACTATGCAAACAGCTATTTTGCCTGCCCAAACCTTTAAAGTATTGCCTGGTAAAGTGGTAACACCTGTGCAAACCAGTGCAATAAATGCAGCTTCTGTATCACAGCCCGAAAAGACAGTCATTAAGGTGGTGCATAGCAAACTATGGATGGTGTTAGCGATTATCTTTGCGATCTTATGGTTAGTTACATTGATTATATTGCTTATGGTTATTAGCAAGTTTAAATCTAAGAAAGTACCACTAACTTCAGATAAACAAACATCAATTGAAAAGCCAGATATTAATCAGATACTTAAGGACATTAAACACGCATGTGATCATAAGGATCTAGTCGCTGTCAATCATGCAATTGTCTCTTGGGGTAATGTTTTATTCAATCAAAGCTTTTACAGTGTAATGGATGTTGCTTCTGTCATTGATGATAAAGCGCTTAAGGTAATGCTTACTTCTGTGAACAAAGCGCTATATGCTAAGGGTGAGTTTGCTGAATATAATGATTTGTATCAACATATTAAATCATACAAGCTAAAAGGTGATAAAAACCAAGGAGTATTGGCGTCATTTTATCCAGAGTAGATCTCCCGAATTTGTATTTTTTTTACACGAAAATTTGCTAGAAAAAGATATCTTTTTATGTGGAGTATCAATAATATTTTGCAGGTAGCATTATTTTTATCTGATTATTGAGCATGAATGACTCATCATAGTGATGATTTTTCATGGTTCAATTTTTATGGAACACCAGCTGAATAGCAAGGAAGCACGAATAATGTTATTTGAATGGTTAGCAACAATATTATTATTTGATGCTAATTTATTTCAATGTATTTAATGTTGTCAAATAAAGTAGGAATATAAGGAGATATAATGCCTGCATATAATATTATTGAGCCTAGTAATAATACTGCTCGCGTAAATTGTACCATTTGTCTTGAGGACTTACATGCTGATAATCCAACAGAACAGAAAGTCATATGTGAAACCACGTGCAAACATTATTTTCATAAGCCATGCATTGACACATGGTTGTCACGCTCAGAGGAGTGCCCACTGTGTAAAACGAGCTTTGGTAATAGGCGGCAACGACCAGAAGATAACTTTGATATCGGGGAGTTTTTAGAGGCGGAACAAAATGGCTTGGGACAAGCAGATGACTGTATTATTTGTCTTCAGCCAATGGATAGGTCATTTAATATTTTATGTCCAAATCAGCATGATTGTTTTCATGAAGCATGTGCGCGAACATGGTTGCAAAGTTCTCAAAGGTGCCCCGTTTGTCGAGGGGTTTCCCAACTACAAGTAGATCGTCCAGTGAGAAATGGCATAAGAGTTATAAATGGAAATGTTCCAGAGCCAAACTATCAAACAACTTTAAACCCATTATTACCAAATCGTCGAGAGTTTTTTCAAAATCTAGTAAATCAAACTGAAGTTTAGAGTTTCAGAATGTTTTTTAGTGTGAGGGGATTTTTAAATCGACTTATGGCATGGTGATTGGCAGGCTATAAGTGCAAACAAAACAACGAACCAATCACATGGAAGATTATAACGATAAACCAACAAGATTTATAAGCGAATTCATTAATTTTTTAACAAAAGCACTACCGATTAGATCAATTCCGACTTTTATTGAATTACTCGTAGGCTGCATGCTGAGCTCACAAGGCTTTGTTAGTGAGGCATATCTTGCCTCAGGATGTGTTAAGCACTGGGGAAGCTATTATAAATGGATAGAGAAAGGTCAGTGGTCATGGTTAAATCTATCAAGACAACTGATTGGCTTTATTTTGCGGCAGTTTCCAGCACGTTGGCGTTTTTGGGTAATTGACGATACCTTGGTTTTGCGTTTATCAACAAAAGCCCCCTCAAGTCAAACGCATTATGATCACAGTCATAAAGGGAATCGCCCTCATTATGTTCGAGGACAGTGTTGGGTTGTATTAGGTTGTGTGCTTGGTGGATTATCACGACTTATTGGCATACCTGTTTTAGCACGCCTAAGCAAAGTCTCTGGCAATACAAATAAGCTGGACATTGCATGCACATTGATTAGAGCCGTGTCCTCATTTTTCTGTAAACAAGATGTGCTGGTATTGGATTGTTGGTATATGAAAGCAAAAGTCATACTTTATGCGCTTCAACATGATCTGATCGTCATCGGTCAAGCGCGAATTGATACCGCATTATATTTTGTGCCAGTGACAGTAACTAAGCGACGTGGACGTCCGCGTAAGTATGGTATTAAAATTGAGAATGGTGACATACAAAGTATGAGAAAGCAGTATATTACGGCGAGACTATATGGGGTTAATTCCATATAGCACTGGTTTTTCCCAGATATGATGCTTAGCCCATATTTCATATATGTTTTAGCTATCTTTCCTGCTCAAATGTACATATTGAAGTTGTGCTTGTTTGGAGTATAAACATTGCAAATCGTTCACCGTATAGTTCTGCAGTACGCAAATCGCCAGAGTTATCGATTCTACACTGTTCGGACTGTGCCATTGCACCTATATTGGAGCCAAACCTATTAACACAATCAACATCACCCTGATTGTATTGTGATTCAGATGATTGGTTGGCAATCCCTAGAGATATCCAGTTCATTTTATGCTGACAAGCAAAGATAAATAGAGTCATGAGGGTATTAAGCTTATCTCCATTAGTACTATTTGAACTAGTAAAGCCACCAGCGAATTTATCCTTCCAGGCACCTACTGCCCAACGAGATGAGCTTTTGTCCATAAACTGTTTAAAACCACCTGAAACGCTACCCATATAAGTGGGTGTACCAAATAAAATGCCATCATATTGATCCAATACTTCAACATCAGTATTTTCATCAGCAAATATTGTATCAACATGATTAGTATGTTTTAACACCCCTTTTTTAACAGCTTCAGCCATTAGTTTAGTGGTGCCGTATGAACTATTGTATACGATTGCTATTTTTATTTTCATGAATTTTCCTCATTGGTAATTAACTTATAAAGTCATCTATTTCACACAGATTGAATACTATCTTTGTATTGCTTGACAACAAACATTTTCGCATTTCCTGAATCACGTGTTCTAAGTTTTTGTCATGTTCTTTTAGGTTACTAAAATTTATCCATTCATTTTTAGTTTTCCACTTAGCATAAGCCACTAACTTTAGGCTATTTGATTGACATTGATGCAACCTTGAGCCTAATGCTCCACTGTACTGAAGTTTAATTAATTTTGTAGCTTTGATCCACTGTGAAAGAAACTTATCCTTATGGTTATTATTTTTCAAAGAAAATTCATAAAGAACATAATACATCGTTTTGACTACCTATTCTTGATAAGTTATTGATTTGTTTAAAGATACGTGTCATTAAATACATTGACACTGGAATCAATAACATGATAGTTATCCATAAAATACTGTCTAGCCTATAAGTTAGGAAAATCCCTCCTACAAATGATCCTGCAAATGATCCAATAAAACTTAAGTTCATTACCCCGTAATACTTGCCTTGATCATTAATGTTAACATTTTCAGATATTAACAAACTAAAAATAGGAAATAATGCAATTTCACCAAAAGTAAAAAATACAATGAAAGTTAATAGTGAGTAGATGCTATAAGATAATACTAGACATAAAGTTGCCACAAATATAGCCATAAAACCAAAATAAGAGACATGTAAAAAAGATAATCTAGATAACATCCTTTTGAGGAAGGGGCTAAAAATAATTACAAGAGTAGAATTCAAAGCTACTATAAGACCATACGTTAAATTTTTTGAAGAAGAGTGACTTAATATCATAGGCAAAGAACTGAAAATCTGTGAATAAGATATTGAAAATATCGTTTGCACTAGCAGTAAATTTATAACCCATGGTTGAGATAAAATTAAAGATAGTTTTTGTTTGCTAACGAAAACTTCTTTTTTAGAGAAAGATGGAATTTTAATAAAAACTAAAGAAACAATAATTATTATTAGATTAAACAAAAACAGCAATCTAATATCTAAAAATCCAACAAAAAACGTACCTACCAATGCGCCAAAACATGAAAATGCATTGTAGATAGTATAACTACTTACAAATGATGAAGTCACATTTATGGAAATATGCTTGATCAAAACATTGTTTGCACTTCTATATGCAGATCTCGCAAATCCAAAAAGTATACTGGAAAAAAGAAAAATCAATTTCTCAGTACCAAAAATAAGCAATATTATTATGCTAACCAAGAGTAGCATAAAAGCAACTTTCATTACAACTCCCGCACCAAGGTCATCAACCTTTTTACCCAAATAATATGTGCTAGAAACGTAGCTGATATAACCTATGCCAGCTATAAATCCTGTATAAAAATATGAAGCGTCTAAGTTTTTAACTAAATAAATTACAAGAGCTGGCGTAATAGAAAACCAAAAGAATGAGAATAGAGCACTTAATGCATATAAGTGATAAATATTAAATTTATTTTTAAAACACATCAAGGGCTCCTTAGTTTGATTGATACTATTGTTCTGGCTAAAGCTAAAAACTATGGAATTGATGTAATAATTTTCATAACAACCTCCTCTGTATTAATTTGTAAGTTAAACATACCCGTACGGAATCAATCTTTCATCATTAATTCTATTGTAAAAAGGTTTACCACACCTGCCAAAGGTAATAAAGTCTCCATCAGACAAATATAAGCCACCTTTAATATAATCAATTGCTTGACCTTGCTCGTGTAGAAGCTCACCAGTTGAAAAATCTAAAAGGTATATATTTCTGGTGTAACTTATTAAAATGATATACTTTTGGCTCTATTTGTGTTTCAGGGAGTTAAATAAAGTGTTGTGCAATAGTGATAAATCCTGTAGTTTTATGACGTTTTTATGTGATTAGATATGGCAATGATTAATATTCAACACTTAATAGATGAGCAGCAGTGCTATGAAACAGTGCGTAAATTGCGCTGGTCAAATGGAGTAACTTGTCCGCATTGTATGGCGTCGGCAGACAAAATCATCAAGCGAGGAGCCTCAAGTAAAGCAGAGTTTTGCCAACGTTACCATTGCAAACAATGCGATAAAGATTTTGACGACTTAACACATACGATTTTCACCAATCGGCACCAACCTTTGAAGACATGGATTCTATGCCTTTATTTCATGGGGCTAAACCTCTCAAATGCGCAGATTGCAAAGGAGTTGGAGCTGAATGAGACTGACGTGTACACCATGACTATGCAATTACGCGAAGGTGTCGAGCAAAGACGAGAACCTACCGTATTATCAGGTGAGGTCGAGTGCGATGAAGTGTATGTGGTTGCAGGGCATAAGGGTAATCCAACAGCGGTTAAAAAAAAGGGCGTAAGGCAAGGCGTAATCGATTGAAAGGAGCTCGAGGACGAGGCACTTTGGAAAAAGAAAAGCCGCCAGTATTTGGTATGATTCAACGTGGAGGAGATGTTGTGGTGCAAATGCTACCTGATGTTAAACAGAAGACGATAAAACCCTATATTGAATCTTGCATACAGCCAGGCAGTACCGTCTATACGGATGAGTATGTCATTTACGCCAATTTGACGCAATTAGGCTATAAGCATAAAACAGTGAATCATGGTTCTGGGGAATATGCACGCGATGAGGATGGTGATGGGTTTTATGAAGTCCACGTTAATACTCAGGAGGGTTGTTGGTCGCTATTAAGATCATGGTTAAGACCACATCGAGGGATTTCTCAAGAAAAGCTACCAAAGTATTTGGCATTTTTTGAGTTTGTTCATAATGCAAAGAAGCGAGGAAAAGCATTAATTTTCTCGTTGTTAGAAAACGTCCTTTGTAAAAAACTAACGATGCAATAAGTATGAATTATAATCTCCTTACAACACAAATAGAGCCATACTTTTTATTATCATCCCATATCATATCTTCAACAGTATTGGGCAAATCAATTAAACAGCTAAACTCCGATTTGCTAATAGAATATTTCATGAGGCGACTGCTGCGTGAAAAAATCAAGGTGTCTTCATCTATAAAGCGCATACGTTTTATGAAGCCCATTTCGAATTCATGTTTATTTGTCTTATGAGTCTTAAGATTAAGGGAATATATGTTTCTTTTGCGATCTGCAAAGTAAATTTCTGGTGAGTTAGGTCTATATGCTAAAGCCCATAAAGACGTGTTTGATTGATATAGTATCTCACTTTCCTCAGAATCAATATTTAGCTTAATTAATTGACCGTTCTCACATACAAAATAAATGAGGCTTTTATCATAAAAATCGTAGGTAATATCACGAATAGCTGAGAAAGCTTCAAATATAAGTTTTGCTCGATTGCCATCAAATGCAAAAAGTTTTCCATTGGTTCTTGCAAAAAAAATCTTTTCCTCACCTGTGCAAATAAGTCTTTTAGTATAAGAAAATTCATTATCATTAATTTCAATTCTCTTTACTTTATAGTCGTACTTCAAAGCTTGTTCATTATAATATCGCGGCATATATTGATAAAAATAATTTCCTTCTCCAGCTAGAATAAACCCATCTTTGTATTTATCTGCTGTCCATAATGCATCAGGGGTATCCTTATAGTAAGCAATAACCTCTGAAGTTAAAATATTAATTTTATATATTCCACCATTTCGACATTGGACAATCATTACATTGCAATCTTTTTCTAATACTTTTATCCATCTACATTTAAAAGGAGCTTCCCATACTGTCCTAACCAATGAACCATCTTCTATATTGATTTCTTTTATTGTTCTATCAAAAGATGAAATATAGGCTTTCCTTGATGTTTTATTATATGTGATATGCTCAAGGTGATCTATAGCAACTAACTCACCGATATAGACCGGCTCATCTTGATCTATATTAATTGCTATTACACGCCCACAATCATTGGCAACTAAATATATAAAATCATTCAAAGGCTCGATCCAATGCGTTCCATCATAACCAACATATTTATGTATTTCCCAAGTTCTTAGTACTTTACGCTTATTTGATAAAACTATATCGCCACTATTTGACATTGTAAAAAGCAATTTGCCACAGTTAGCATATCTACATGCAATAAAATCCCAGTTTCCATGAAATCTATGAGACCATAAGATTTTATATTCAGTTTCATTATAACTTATTTCTATCGTTGCGGATGACCCTCCACGGGTAACTATTTTTCTTTCACTTGGATGAAATGCAATAGACTGAGAAGTTGTAACTGTTCTATCATACATATCTTTAGCAGGGGATATCCCCCTTACGCATATATGATGTAATAGTTGAAGCAGACCATCATTATTATATTTATAGATAGATACATAGTTATCTAAACCCAACACACAAATATGATTATACTTATTATGTGAGCAAATAGCACTTATACTTCCATTGTGATCTTTTACACTCGATAAAAGTGATAGCGTTTCAATATCAAAGGTAAATATGCTCCCTGTATATGTCCCACAAAACATGTGATTTTCATTTCTAGATATTGCAAATGAGTCTATTTTATTTGAAGAATACATAGTAACTTACGTCCATAATTTAATTATACTTATCTTCGGCTAAACGGAATCCCATGACATAAATATCCCTAGAAAATCGCCCATGCCTTCTTGTTGTTCGGGCTAAGTCATGATGCCGAGTAAAAGACCCGCCTCGTGCAATACGATATTCATCGATATTACCTAAATCATCAACTATCACTGCCCCATTAGGGTATGGGTGATAATAATCTTGTACATATTCTTCAACATTCCCAGACATATCCGAAACCCCAAATGGTGAATTTCCTTTGGGGAAGATACCCACGGGGGTACTGGAATAAAGCCCTGTCTCCAGCGTATTGCATAGATCAGGCTTATATTCACCTCCCCAGGGGTATTCATAGTGAGCTGGACCTGAAGCAGCATACTCCCATTCGTATTCGGTTGGTAACCTGAAAAATCTTCCCGTTTTTTGGGACAACCATTTAGTATATGCAATTGCTGCGTCATCAGAGATGCTATAAACAGGGTGATTTGATTTCAAATGTGGATAAATACCAAACTCCCAACTACTAGGTAGCTCACAATATTTCGTATCTAATAAGAAGTCGTAATAATTCTCATTAGTTACTAGGTATTTAGATACTTTAAATGCTTTAACCATAACAGTAAACTTAGGAACTTCCTTTAGTATCCATTCTTGCTGTACACCCAGTTGATTAAATCTGTCAAAAACTTCGTAAGCTTGATTGATATCGATACCAATTTCGATCTCTCCTGAGGGGATTTCAATCATTTTTGGGGTGATGGTTAAAGTTCTTGGATCACCCAGTAAACCTAAAAGGATGCCTGCAGCATAGCGATATTCAAAAAGCTGATGAGATTCAGCTGTTTCGACAAGCTCATGCTTATTGTATTTTTTAACATGCAGCAGCGCGTTAGATAGATTAGGGACTCTCGTGTCAACGTTGTGCATTGGTAGACCCATTGCTTCGCGATCACCCATTTGATTGATTGTCTTTTTTATATCAGAAACAAGCATTTTATAATTTCCTTATCTCAGGATGGATGGGTTTCCATACTGCTTTAATATCATCTCCAGATGGTGAGGTGTGGTCTAATGAAAAGTGTAGACAATTTTCTAATGTTTTTATTTGATCAAACCAAACAGAAGATTTGCTGTGATTACCTAATAGTTTTGGTGAAATGTAGGTTATATATTCATCAACAAGATTATCCTTGAAGAAACTACCAGCTAGATCAGCTCCACACTCTACCAAAAGATAATTAATATTTCTCTTTGATAAATCCTCTACAACAAACGTCAAGTTTATTTTTCCATTTATTGATGGTACTGTGACAATCAATAAATTTTGTAGTTTAAGAAGATATTCAGGAATCTCATCTGCTTGCTTTAAAGTATAAACAATTATTTTTTCGTGGAACTTAAAAATATTATCCATTTCAGAAATGGATAAAGATGAATCCAAAATAACACAAATAGGTTGCTTTATTTCATGCAACCCTATATTTACACTTTCTGGCAGCTCTCTGACAGTTAATTTACAGTCATCTTGTTTTATTGTTTTTATGCTAGTAAGAACAGCATCGGACATTGCACGTATGTGATGAACGTCTGCTCTTGAGTGATCACTGCTGATCCACTTACTATTATTTGTATAGTCAGCAATTTTTCCATCTAGTGTAATTGCTTGTTTAAGCGCTATCCAAGGGCGTTTATAGTCAAACTTATGGAAATAACCTTTGTTTAATTCTCTATATTTCCTCTGTAGTTTTACTGATTGCAACTGCCTAATGCTTATCCCTTTGTTTTTTAGTGAATCAATCCCTTTTCCAGCAATCAGAGGATTAGGGTCTGGCAATAAATAGATTACGTCAGTAATCTTAGATTTAACAATTTGCTCACAGCACGGTGGAGTTTTGCCAAAATGACAACAAGGCTCTAATGTTACGTACATGCTTATGTTGGTTGCCCCTAAAATTATTTCAGGAATATGTTCAAGCGCCAGTCTCTCAGCATGTTTCCCTCCATATAGTAAATGCGCTCCTTCCGAGATAATATGTCCGTCATGGACAATAACACATCCAACCATTGGATTAGGACTTGTGGTATAGCAACCTTGCTTAGCAAGTTGAATTGCTCTATCCATAAAAATATAATCTTGCTCTAGTTTATAACCTTTCATAGCAGATCAGCCGTACAATTAATTGATTCTAACTCTACATCATAAATATTTCCATTATAGCTACTAGCTAAAAAACATTTTTGATCAGCATTGTAGATCATGCATGATATCCCTGAGGTACACGGTCTAAAATATTGCCATAAGCCACTGTCTAAATGATATATATAAATATCACCATAATAACCACCTGTAGCAATAAATTTCTTATCATCGCTTATAGCGATACATTTAATAGAGTGCTTGTGCGGTGTGTTAATAATGCTTTGCTCAGTAAGGCTAGTTAATCTTAGTGTTAAGTCTCTACTTACTGAGACAAATTTATCGTCTTGATAATAAGTGCATCCATTAATGATTTTATCATGGGCGCCTTCTAAGCGTTTCACACAATTAAAGTCATGTATTGAATGAAATGCAGCATTGCAGTTTGCACTTACTGAATAAATAAAATTTTGTGATGTAGCGATCGACTTTATTGCATTATCATGGGCTTGAATTAGTTGGTATAAATTCAATGTCGCGCCATTTATCTTAAGGATGACAATGTCGCCTGTATAGGTACCAATGGCAACATAAGTGCATTCATTGTTTACATATTTAATAGCACAGTTTATAGGCGAGTGGTGTTGATAAACGCTCGTGACGACCTCACCACTTACCTGATAAACTGTACCCGTTTGCCCCCCAACTAATAAAAATTGATCAACCTTGATGATGAAATTACACAAACTTGGAACATCTGAAAGTGGATATTTATGTTTTTTTCCATTAACACTCCTGCAGATTATAGTTCCCGCATCACCAACGCTGAAAATATCATCATCGCTTTTACAGATGGCATTAATACCGGAGGTAGGCATGACATTAGTTAAGTCCCAGCTATCTGATTCGATATTTAACTTAGCGTAACTTGATCCAAATGTTGACACAACCAAGCTATTTTCATTCTGAAAATCACAAGATCTAGCCCAGATTTGATATGGGTAGGGCATTTTCTTAATTAAAACGAGATCGTTATTACTTGAAACTTGCCAAATAGCTACATACCGATCATAGCTCAAGCTAATAAGCTGACTAAATTCTTGAGAGTATAATAATCGTTTAATCCCAGCATTGTGTGCTTTAATCACTGATATCTCATCATTTTCAAATATATGGATTTCTCCTTTATCGTTGCCAGAAAAAATACATTCGTCACCTTTAATTGCAATTGTATCGGTCTCTACCCCCTTGAGGTCTGTTGAGCTAAGTAATTCTCCTGTAAATGGTGACCATCTTTTTATCGTTCCATCATCGCTACTACTAATAGCAATTTCATCATTAAGCCAAGACACTGATAATACATCTTGTTTGTGTCCTTTAAGTATATGGATAAGATTGCCTTCAATATCACAAAAATAAATATTATGATCCCTTGAGGTAAAAATAATGTACTTATCAGAAGGATGAAATGCAACACCCTCTGTATCGTCTTGGGCGAATGAAAATATAGCTAAACAATGTAGTTCAGGGACAGACCAGAGTCGCACCGTATAGTCACTGCTACTTGAAAGTAACAATTGACCATTATGACTAAACGTACATTGATTAACCAAATGGTCATGCGAAGCAGAGGCAATCGCATTAGATCTAGCTGCCTCCCACAAAATCAAGTTATTATCATATCCTGCTGTCGCAACATAATTATCCTTGGTGGCAATACCGCTAATTGGACTAGAGTGCACAATCATATAACCTCGCCGATACTTAATTTGTGATTTGTTTTGACAACTTTAGCTTGCAAGTATGCTATATTTTCAGGTTTGAGATAGCATCCTGTTTTGCAGATGTCAACGACATTAATATTATGGTTATGCAGTTGATTAACTTTGTCTGGGTTGTTTGTGTATAATTTAATTTTGTGCATGCCTAATGCGTTTAGCATTTCAACAGCAGCAATATAACTCCGTGAATCATGGTCAAAATTTAACGCTTGATTGGCTTCATATGTATCCATACCTTCAACTTGTAGCTGATATGCATGAATTTTATTGTATAAACCAATCCCTCGACCTTCTTGACGCAAATAAAATATTACGCCACTCGTTGACGAAAATAATTCTAATGCTTCATTAAGCTGATCCCCACAATCACATTTTTTGGAAGCAAATAGGTCTCCAGTAATACACTCAGAATGAACACGAACTTTCGGGCAAACTTCAGAGTCTGCATGATTAAAAATTAATGCAAAATCTTCGGTATTACTTGATAGATTGCTGAAAGTGCAAAACTCTACATCTCCATAGCGCGTTGGGATGACTACTCTCTGTTTTATTCTACTTTCCATACATCCTCCTTCCCTTATAGATGAGTCCTAATGTGTATAAACATTTTAATATGTATAAAAATGTAACTATATCCCTAAAAAGTAGTGATTTTCCCCAAAAAAAAGGGGATGTTATAACAAGAGTTTAGTTGCTAGGGCTTTTGAGTGTTGTAGTTGATATCGAACTTTATGGTTGAAGCAATCCTCAATCATTGATGGCGTACAATGATAATCTAATTCAGCTCTTATCTGCTTTATGTGGGTTTTAACCGTTTCTAAGCTTATATTCATTCTAATGGCAATCATTTTCATCGTAAATCCAGATAAAACTAAATAAAACACATCCAATTGCCTTACTGATAGGATCCCGACTATTCTTTGATAAAACATTTTGGCTGATTCAGGCAATTGAATGTTGTACTCACTCAATAAATAGTGAGATTTTCCACGCAGGCTTTGGTTTGTAAAATCACCATTTTTCATTATTTCTATGTCACCATGACAGCAATATAAACGATTCCTTTCAGTGTGTTTTTGTATATTGATGCCAGAATCCATGAAGTAATCAATAAATCTTAATATCCTTTGTTGATTTTTGATGTATTCAAAAAGAATAGGACGTTGTGAGTTTTTTTGGCCAAGATTAAAATAAGTTGATGCGTTATCACTGTGCTTTACAAAAGTAACTCCATGCAATAAATTTAATACATTTTTAGAGTCTACTAAAATGGGATCCAATGGATCTAAATTATCCCAAAGCATATATGATATAGTTTCAGGCAAAGTATTATTTTCAAAGAAGCCTGCGAGCGGATATCTTTTGGATACATATAGGCGAAGCCATTGTTCATTGTTGCAAACATAAGAGAGTGAGCCATTTCGATATTTGGTAATAATATTTACATGATCAATGAAACTATCGCTAAAGTATTGCTGAGTTAAAAGGTTTAACTCAGCACATATCTTGCCTGAAATAATTTTATCTTCCATACTAGATGACTAGTTTTTTTACATCGCAATGGCTATAAGTTGGATTGTTCTCGTTGTGATGCTCGACTTTTGTAGCCAATATTTTATAACCATTGACTATATTGACTTCTTGCAAGCCATCTATATGCATCTTAAGTCGTTTAAATTCTTCGTCTTGAAACAATTTTTGTTTTGCATCTTTAATATTTTCAGCCACGACATGCTTATTGATATGAATTTCATACATCCCATATCTATCATCATAAAATCCTAAGTGCGCCAAGTATAATTTCATTTTATCTCCTTCATATAAATTCCTGATATGTTTGAGTAATAAAATTTATCGCATTATTGTAGTGTTTTCTAGTTAATTCTAGTTTTAATTTACCAGAAACATGATAAGAGTTTGACTCTATTGTTTGAGTTTCATGCCCATGCTTTAGTACTTCAACTATTTCTGACACCCTGGGTTTTATTAAGGTCAACATTATTTCCATCTCATTATTATCAGCTTGAATATTTAGCAAATCTGGATTTGTAAATATACTTAATGAATTGTCTATTTTACCATATGCCATTCTATATAAACCATTCTGCTTTTCAGTCATTTGGTGAATTAAATGACCAAAAATATTTTCCAGCATAATATAAAGCTGAATGGTTCTAACTCTGTGTCTTACATTGTCTGCAAACATTGCAGGTTCATCTTTGTCTTGTGCAAGCGCGGATAAGCAGCATATTATATAATCAGCGTAATCTTGGTAAATATTACTTTCTGTTATTCGTGTTTGTACATCAATTAACTTATCGCCATCTTGCGGTATATAATCAAATGATCTTAACTTAATAAACTCATCCTGATAGACCTTTATAATAATATCGTCATAGAATGATTCATAATGCTTCTTAAGATATGCTAGTAATAAATCTCCATAGATAGCTGAAACTGCCTTTATGTTAATTATTTTGCTTTCATGAATTTTGTTTATACCAAGATAAGCATAGAATTTTCGTAATTTCTTTGATAGAAGATTCTTTTTATTTGTAACCTCAAATCCAAATGGACTTATCACTTCTATGTTGATTCCCATCTGCTTGGATAATTCATTAGCATTTATCTTTAGAATTGAACGCCATAAAGAATTGTTAAATTTTCCTGAGCTTAATAAATTCATTCTCTCCCCCTTTGTATATTTTGTTGAACATAGTTTTGTCACTATATTGATACATTTATCATGATTGTCAACCAAGAAAACGACCGTTTTCTTGGCGGTCTGATAATTCACATATTTCAATTCAAAATCAACAAGTAAACCCATTGCAATATTCAACACTAATTTGTATTATTCAATTTATCTTTATTGGTTAAGGAATTTTTTATCATGATGATTGGTTATGCCAGAGTGTCAAAAGCCGATGGTAGTCAGGTGTTAGATTTGCAGATTGATGCTTTAAAAAAAGCAGGCGTTGATGAAAACAGAATTTATCATGATTATGCATCTAGCAGAAAAGATTCACGCCCTGATCTTGAATCTTGCCTTAAGGCTTTGCAACCAGGGAACACTCTCGTGGTATGGAAATTAGATAGACTTGGTCGTGACATGAAGGACTTAATTACCATGATTGATGATTTGCATGCGTCAAAGATCAATTTTAAAGTTTTAGAAGGACATGGCGCGAAAATTGATACCACAACAGCAAACGGATGCCTTATTTTTGGTATTTTTGCTTCGTTGGCTGAATATGAGCGCGAACTCATACGCGAACGAACTTACGCAGGTCTCGCTGCAGCTAGAGCAAGAGGCAGAAAAGGTGGCAGACCCACAAAAATGGATAAAGCAACGTTGAAAATGGCAATGGCAGCGATGTCCGACAGAAATGCCGTATCATCTGATATTGCAAAGCGATTGGGAATGACAACTACAACCTTATATAAATATGTAAATGGCGATGGCACGCTAAAAGCAGCTGGCGATAAAATCATGAATAAGTGAGGGTTTGTATGGCAATTTATAATAGCCTAAAAATTTTGAATCAGAACGAATTTGAGGAGCTATTTGAAATTCCAAAAATTGACCCAAAAGACCGCGAGTCATTGTTTGAGATAACCTCTGAAGATACTGAGTATTTAGATAACGAAACGGAGACTCACAATAAGATAAACTATGTATTACAAGTAGGGTATTTCAGAGCAACACGAAATTTTTATGCATTTGATTTTCATCAAGTTAAAGACGATATCAACTACATCCAAAATAGATATTACCCTAATAGCTCAAAGAAACTCAAAGCAGTTAATAGAAACAAACACTATGCAACCCAACGTTTTATAATGCAGGCTTATGGATATCGTAGATATGACGCCAAGTTTGAACTTGAACTTACTAAGCAGGCAAATCGTTTATCTCAGAGGGACTTAACACCACGATTCATTTTTGATGAATTATTGCACTACTGTGAGCAATATCAGATAGTGCGTCCAAAGTATTCAACACTGCAATCAATAGTATCAAGAGCCATTACACGAGAAGAGAAGAGGCTACTTACAAAATTGGGCAACCTTTTGGATAAGGCATCTCGAGTCACTATTGATAGACTTATTTCCAACGAAAAAACAATTTCTGATCTTACTCTACTTAAAAAAGATCCCAAGGGTTTAACTACTAGCGAGATGGAAAAAGAACTAGCAAAACAAAATAACATTTTGATGGTCTTTGAGAAGTCAAAGCATATGATTCCTGAGTTAGGGATATCAAGACAGAATTTACAATATTACTCTGAGTTGTGTGATTACTATGACTCATATCGCGTACGCGCATTTAGCAAGAAAAAGGCTAGATTATTAATGCTTTGCTTAATTTGGCAAAGGTTCACCAAGATCAATGATCACCTGATCGACTATTTTATTTATAAAACTAACTGGTATGAAACTGAAGCATCAACAGAAGCAAGAAACTGTGTTTATGAGGCTAAGCTAAAAGCTAGTAGAGATAAGATAATTGCAAGCAAAATGCTTAAAATTGTTCATGATGACAAAATTGCACCTGAGGAGATTAGACCGAACTGTTATGAAATTGTTAGCGAAGACAAATTTACCGACTTCACTGATAAACTTGCTAAACCAGACCTTGATGAAGAAGGGTATGTATGGCGCTATTATGCTCGTGAAAATGCTGCTATAAAGCGCAACTTACGCAATATCGCATTGAGTTTATGTATTGATTTTAATAATGAGACAGCATTAAAGGACGGTCTAGAATATGCCAAAGCATATTGGCAATCATCAGATAAGACAAAAGACCCAGTTGCTAAAGGTGTGCCAATTCAATTTATTCCCAAATCAAAACGCAAGTACATTTTTTATAAAAAGGCAGTCAAAACCTCACCTAAATCTAAAAGAACGAAAAACTTGAGCTACATTGATATTAAACGCTATGAAATGGCACTCTATCAAGCTTTATCAACAGCGATATCTGCTGGAAATATTTTTATTTCAGATAGTGTTGGTTATCGCAGCTTGGAAGCTGAACTAATTGCTAATCATATATGGGGAAAAGACAAAAAGACGATCTTAACATCGCTAGCTGATTGTATAAATACTAAACCAATAAATGAAATACTCATTGAGTTAAAAGATACACTCAATGAATTATATAAAGGTGTTAATCAACGCATTAAGTCTGGTGCAAATAAGCATATTAAAATCAACGTAGACAAAGACAATATTATTACCTGGAAATTGCCCTACAAAAAAGAAGCTGATGCAGCTGATAATCCGTACTATGAAAAATTCAAAACCATTGGTATTGCTGACGTTATTGACTTCACCGCTAACAAGACTAATTTCTATGATAGCTTAACCCACCTTGTGAGCAAGGGTGCCAAATCAAAGGCTAAGCCTGAGCATATTAAAGCTTATCTTGTATCACAAGGTGAAGCCATAGGACATAAGAAAACAGCAGAGTCATCTGATGTCAGTTATCAAAATCTCATTGATATGGAGGGTAAATTTATCCGAGTGGATTCCTTGGTTGAAGCAGGTGATATTATCATAGATGCCATTTCCGATTTACCCATATTTAAATACTACAATCTCTCTGATTATGGTATTCATGCGAGTCTAGATGGGCAAAAGCTCGAGACCAAATATCAAACCGTGTTATCCCGGTATTCCACAAAGTATTTTGGTTATGGTAAAGGTGTTGTTTCTTATAGTTTAATTGCGAATCATCTACCTGTAAGCACCAAGATCATTGGCGCCAATGAACATGAGAGCCATTATGTTTTAGATATCATCTACAATAACAACAGCGATTTAAAAATCAAAGCCGTCTCAGGTGATATGCATTCAGTAAATCGAGTTAATTTTGCGTTATTGTATTTATTTGGCTATGACTTTATGCCAAGAATTACACAGATGCACTTAAAAACAGAACAATCATTGGTTGCTTTCAAAGGTATGAAAAGCTTTAAAAATGACATAATCAAACCCGCCAACATTGTTGATGAAGAGTTAATCACGAGTGAATGGGATGAAATCCAACGAATTTTGGCATCTATTGCGCGCAAAGATGTGTCACAAAGTACAATTATAAAAAAATTATCATCATACTCTCGAAAAAACAAGACACTCAAAGCACTCATTGAATTTGATAGAATCATTATGAGCATTTACATGCTCAGATATATCGATGATCTTCAGTTAAGAAGAAACGTGCATCGGGCATTAAATCGTGGTGAAGCATTTCATCAAATACGATCTGCGTTATTTCAGGTCAATGGCAAAAAAATCCTTGGTAAATCTGAAAATGCGCTTGAAATCAGCAATCAATGCAATCGAGTATTAGCTTGCTGTATTATTTATTACAATGCTTCATTGTTATCAGAGCTACTAACACAGGCTGAGGCGAGAGGTGATGAGAAGCTGTGCAAGCAAATTAAGCGGCTTTCACCTGTAGCATGGCAACATATTAGTCTGCTTGGAAATTTTGTTTTTTGTGAAAACGCTCAAAACCTTGATATTAAAGGGATTGTGGAAAGTGTTCTTGCTAAATTTGACTGAAAAATATATGGCTACAACCTATATGGAATAAGGGCTAACATCACTTTGATAGTACAAACCAGTGCTATATGGAATTAACGCCAATAACCTCAGTACAATCGGGCTGACAAATAAAACCATTAATCTTCAACATAATGAGCGTTTGCAGTTATGGATAACTGCAGGACAAGAACGTTTTAGAACGATTACAAGAAGCTCTTATCGTAATGCGCACATGATTATATTGGTAGGTGATAATAATGAGCTTAGGGACTTTGCCTCGCGCATACAGAAGAATAATGACACACCCGTAGTATGGATCAGATTACCTGTGGATCAGTAAATTTGTATCTTTATTTATTCAGTGAATGCCCTAATTTCGTCACAAAACGTTGACTGGTGACAATTAAAAAGAACACAATTGCCAAGATAATAGTGGCAATTGCTGAGCTTGCCACTAACATCAAAATCCACAAGAATATGACAAAACTCACTGCGAACCAGTTAAATCCACCTTGTTTTATTTGCAGTACAGCATAAATTGCCATCATTACAGTAACAGCAAGATTACTCAGTAAAAAGTCTTTTTCTGGTAGGGTGGCTAATAGCAACGCCAGTACAATAAAGACAAATAAAGTCATTATTTTGGTTGATAGTTTGCGGCTACCTAACACAGCTAGCGAAAGTGGCGCACCCATATAACCTAACACGTTAAAGGCAGTAGTAATTACCATTAACGATGCCCAGCTTGCGGAATTTAACAAAATAATAATGCCAATAATGAAGTTTAAAAATAGTGAACGTTTAGATAAATGATGCACAGGACACAGCTTAGCAATCCAGCGTGGCATTTGCCCTTTTTCAGCCATCGCATAAAGCATTCTTGAGCAAGAGCCCATATAAGTTAAGCCGGTAACAGATGGGCTTACGATCGAATCAGCAATTAATAAAACAGTTAAGAAATTCAAACCAAGTAGCATGGTTAAGTTAACCAAAGGGCTTGAGAAATTAAGAGCCGCCCAACCTTTAGCAGCAACATCATGCGGCATTGCCGTCATAAAGGTAAATTGCAATAGCATGTATAAGATAAGGGTAACCACAACAGAGATAATAATCGCTAATGGAATATTGCGCGTTGGGTTTTTAATCTCGCTGGCAAACGATGCAACCACTTGAAAGCCATTAAACGCATAGACAAGACCCGCACCAATCAGTGCAGTTTGAATTGAGCTTGCTGTATAGTGGTTAACCGCAAGATTAAGATTGGTGGTATCAAAGTGTGCGGCTAATAAAACGATAATGGTTAGCGTTGGAATACTGATTTTAAAAACAGTTGAGATGTTGTTGACATAAGCTAATAGCTTAATGCCAAAGTAATTCACGATAAAGTAAATTGCCAAAATAATAATGGCAAACAGCTTGCCTGACCAAGTTAAACTTTCACCATGATATAAAGTCGTGAACTTGATAAATGGACTTAAATATTGCACTGTTGCTTGCGCTTCAGTTGGGATCATTGCTAATAATCCAAACCAGATGGCAAAAGCAAAGACCATGCCAAAGTCTTTGCCGTGGCTTAGTGATACGCATTTGGCATTTAAACCACGTTCAGGGAATAATGCGCAAAGCTTAGCAAAACATAATCCAACAATAATGGCGATAAAAGCCGCGCCTATCCATGCGATAAACGCGTAATTTCCTGCTAATTGCGCATTTAATTGTGCGCTAAAAAGCCAACCAGAACCCACCATTGATGTCACTGGAATGGCAATGGCTGAAAATAATCCTACTTTATGTGCTTGCACTTGAGAAATCTCCCTAAAATTTTATACCCTAGACGTCATTATCCTATCAGTCTTTGAATAAAATTCATTATAAATTTTGCTGATTTATTTAAATGTTGGTCATGTGCTAAATGCTTTCTTGAGTGATGGTGTAAAACGCCAAGAAAACGCTGCAAAAAATGCAGTGTTAAGTATATAATGCCTGACATATATCTTCATAAGCTAAGTAATTATGTCCAAAAATAAAGTCACTTTATCGAACAGGAAGCGTTTAAGTGAGCTGCAAAACGAACCTGTGAGAACCATTGCAGATGTCAGGCGTGAGCAGATTCAATCAATGCGGGAAATGCATATTATGCCCGAAGGCAAGCTTGAGCTCGCGATTGAGCAAATGGTCACGGATGTGGTGTTTGAGCTAAGTAATTTGTATCGCCAGTGGAGTCAACCGCTTGATTTTAATCGTTTTCGCTACAGCCCGAACGAGCGCAATAAAAAATTATTATCTGAACTTAAGATGTTTTTGAATGAGATTGCAGATTGGTTGGTAACCAAAGGGTTTCGTGGTGAGGAATGTAAAGAAAAATGCCAAGAAATCGTTGATCGGATTACCCATGGGTTACATGTTGAAGGAATTCCGATCGGTCACTTATATTTACGTGCGCCGAAAGGTCAAAGAAAAGAGAGTTTTTAATTAATTATGTCATTACTTTATGGAATACATGCGATCAAGGCGCGCCTTAAACTGCATGCCAATGGTATTAAAGTTATCTATTGTCTTAAAGGCAAAGACACATCCCCAAGATTGGGTGAGTTAAAATCATTGATGGCTAAGAAAAATATTGAGTTTGAGCTTGTCAATAAGGATGAATTTCAATCATTACTACAGTCTCATACACTTGAAGATGTGGTACATCAAAATGTATTGGCTGCTTGCCAAAGCGACATTAAGTTGTATGAAGAAAGTGATTTATCGGATCTTGTCGCAAGTTGCTTAAAAACGCCTTTTATTTTAATCCTTGATGGCGTTCAAGATCCACATAATTTGGGTGCATGCATTAGAAGTGCCGAAGCTGCGGGGGTTGATTTTATCGTTTTCCCAAAAGATAACAGTGCGACGATTAATGCAACGGTTGAGAAGGTTGCCAGTGGTGCAGTAAGTAGCATGAAGCTTGTCTCGGTGACTAATCTTTCGCGTGCTATTGGTGTCTTAAAGGATGAAGGCATTTGGGTTACAGGATTAGCAGGTGAAGCAGAGAGTCTGATCTATGACAGCGACTTTAGCGGTGCGATCGCGTTGGTGATGGGTGCTGAGGGTTCAGGTCTTCGTTTTGGTACGCGTAAGATGTGTGACTATCTCGCTAAACTACCAATGCAGGGGCAAGTATCGAGTCTGAATGTCTCAGTTGCAGCAGGTGTTGCGATGTATGAAGTCGTGCGCCAGCGTCGTGAGCTATTGGCAGAAAACCTAAACGATTAAACTAGGAGATTGTTTTGAAATTAAAAAAATCAAAACCTATGCAGTGGGTTATTCTGGTCATTTTATTGTTTATCTTTGCGGGCATTATGGTAGATGCATTGCATAGTCGTTATGAAAGTAAGCTGACGTTAAATACCTCACAACGTCAGGTTCAAGCCGATGCCAGTGCCTTATTGTCTTCCATTAAATTGACAAGTGACGAGCCACAAAACTATCAGTTGGGTTATCATAATTTTGAAGAAGGCAATTGTCCTCTTGCTTATCAGCAGCTTTTGCCTTTTGCGCGAAGTGCGGATACCAATGCCACTTTAGTGATTGGCTATATGTATGAGTTTGGCTGTGGAGTTGCCAAAGATATGAAAACAGCTAGTCTTTGGTATTATATTGGCGTACAACGCAATGCCTATAATAAATCACCAATGTTGCGTGGTTTGCATGCATATAATAGCGGTGATTATAGAATGGCAGCTGAGTGGTTTCGTATGGCCAGTGAGCTTAATGTCATCAGAGCATAACTAAGATGCAAGCAGATCTCTCATTGCTCTCATGGTCAGATGTTTTAGCTGATTATAAAAAAAGCACTAAATTTAAAGACACGTTAGCTTTTGTTGATAACGCGCGACAACAAGGAAAACAAATTTTTCCGCAAAAGGAAGATGTCTTTAATGCATTTAAATTGTGTTCATTTGAATCGCTAAAAGTTGTTATTCTTGGACAAGATCCTTATCACAATATCAACCAAGCTCATGGTTTGGCATTCTCAGTGCAGGCAGGTGGTAAGCTACCACCGTCGCTTATGAATATTTATAAAGAGTTGCACAATGATCTTGGTGTTGAGATTGCGAAAACAGGTGATTTAAGTACTTGGGCAAAGCAGGGTGTGTTTTTACTTAATACCGTTTTAACGGTAGAGGCGCATCAAGCGCATTCACACGCCAATAAAGGTTGGGAGCAATTTACCGATCATGTGATTCGTCAGATCAGCCAATACAAAAGTCATGTTGTTTTTTTATTGTGGGGAGCTCCTGCGCAAAAAAAAGCACAGTTAATTGATCACAATAAGCATTGTATTTTGAGATCGCCACACCCGTCACCCTTGTCAGCGCATCGTGGCTTTTTTGGCTCAAAACACTTCTCACAAACAAATAATTACTTATTAGCGCATGATTTATTGCCAATTGATTGGAAAGTGTGACGCAAGTAGTTAAGCTCAAAAACAATTTATGGTAGACTAACGCGCATATTACAAATTGTTATAAATGAAGCTTTATCAATATGGCACTATTAACTGTATTAAAATATCCACATCCCTTTCTAAAGCAAAAGGCTGATCCAGTCGCTATTGATGCGATTAATAATGAGTTACGTCAAACGATTGCTGATATGTTTGAAACAATGTATGCCGAGCATGGTGGCGGCTTAGCTGCCACGCAAGTGGGACTCAACATGCGCTTATTTATTATGGATGGCTCTGAAAATAAAGATCAAAAAATCGTTGCCATTAACCCTGAAATCATCGAACGCAAGGGTGAAATTGATGACGAGGAAGGATGTTTGTCATTTCCTGGCGTCTCAGCTAAAGTTAAGCGTGCTGAGTGGGTTAAAATGCGCGCTTTAAACGAGTTTGGCGAAGAATATGAAATGGAATGCGATGGCTATCATGGTCGCTGTATTCAACATGAAATTGATCACTTAGATGGAATTACTTACTTTGATCACTTATCAGCACTGAAGCGCAAGATGATTGAGAAGAAATATAAAAAATTGATGCAGGAAAATGCTGAGAGTTAAAATTGCATAGATAAGTACCTAAGCAATAGTTTATTGGTAATTTGTTAATCATGGATATTCGGGTCAAGCCCGAATATGACGACTCATGATCATTGTCGGACTTGATCCGAGAATCCAAAAAATCACCTGAGGCGAATTCGTATAATATTTGCATAGCTACTTATGTTTATTAAGTACTCATTGCCTGTTCTCACCACTTTTAAACTCTGCTATTTCTTGCTTAACTTAACCTCTTAAAATATTTCAAACTAATTCCTTGACCTTAACCCTAAGGTTAATCTTATATTGTACCTATCACAAATCATCTGGAGATGTTATGAATATTGGTGAGCTTTCGCAGCAATTAGGGATTACAACGGTCACTTTAAGGCATTATGAAAAGATTGGTTTATTAAAGCCCAAGCGAAGTGTTAGCGGTTACCGACAATATGACCAATCAATCATTGATAAGATATGTTTTATTGAAAATGCCAAATATATAGGCTTTAGTTTGAGTGAAATTTCTGAGCTATTTGCGATTGAGGATAAAAATTTATCAAGTGCTGAAATTAAGCAAAGAGTTTGGCAAAAACTAGAAGATGTTAATGAGAAAATTGCACTATTGACTCAGTTAAAACAGCATCTTACAAAGCTTGAGCAGTCTTGTGACGGTAAGGCAGACAGCAAAAACTGTCCGATTTTGAAAGATCTTTATCAAAATACAAAAAACACAAAAATAATGAAAAAAAACAGCAAGGAGCAAGTTGATAATGAATAATGCAAAAATAAATCAGTATGAGTTTGCATTGAAAAATGTCTCATGCATGAGCTGTGTTGGCAAGATTGAATCAGCGCTTGCTAAAACACCAGAAATCACAGAAGGTCGCGTTAATTTTGCCGATAGAACCCTTCAGGTTGAAACAAGTCTTAAAGCACTAGATATTATTCAACGCTTAAAGCAATTAGGTTATATTGCTGAACAAATCACCGAAGATTCCGAAAAAAACACATTGGCTGAAAAATCTAAGCTGTGGCAGAAAGTAATTATTCCTGGTGTTTTTGGCTTATTTTTAATGTTTTATGGTATGAGTTCATACTCGCCAGTAATTATGCCGCATAGCATGAATATATTTTGGCTTATTATGGCGCTGATTACACTTGTTATTATGGTTACATCAGCTGCACATTTATATAAATCAGCCTATAAAGCTTTTTTGCAGCATCATGCAACAATGGATACACTCATTAGTTTAGGCACGATAGCCGCATGGATTTATTCAATAATTGTGATTATAACGCCAGCAATAATCCCTGAAAATGCCAGACATAATTATCTTGAGGCAGCACTTATTATCATCGCACTGGTTAATCTTGGCGCTTGGTTAGAGCACAAGGCGCGGGGTAAAACATCTGAAGCGATTAAACAACTTATTGGTTTGCAACCCAAATTTGCCTATCGTATTAATGATGATGGGCAAGAGGAGAAGGTTGCCATTGATCAGCTGAAGCTAGGTGATGTAGTCCGTGTGAAGCCGGGATCTAAAATTGCACTAGATGGTGAGATTATCGAGGGTAGCTCTTATGTTGATGAGTCGATGTTAACTGGTGAGCCCGTAGCTGTTGCAAAGTCAATGTCAGATAAAGTATTTTCAGGTACCATCAATAAAACGGGTAGTTTTAACTATCGTGTGACTAAACTCACTAAAGATACGATACTGTCGCAAATCATTGCATTGGTGAAACAAGCGCAAAATACCAAGCCATCTATTGCGCGCTTTGCCGATACGGTATCAGGCTACTTTGTCCCTTTTGTTATATTATGCGCAATTGCAGCGGCACTTGTTTGGTTTAATTTGGGATTTGGTATTGGTTTTATGCTTGTCACAGGTATTACAGTACTTGTGATTGCATGTCCATGCGCACTAGGTTTAGCAACGCCAATTTCAATTATTGTGGGGATGGGTAAGGCCGCACAACTAGGCATTTTAATCAAAAATGGTGAAGCCTTACAAACTGCCAGTAAAATAACACACGTGGTGCTTGATAAAACCGGTACAATTACCAAAGGGCAACCTGAAGTTGTCAGTGTAACTTGTGTTGATGGTATTAATGAACAAGATTTATTAAAAATAGCGGCGAGTTTAGAGGCGCATTCTGAGCACCCATTGGCTGAGGCAATTGTCAAAAAAGTGTTAAACTCAGCAGAGTTATTACCCGTTAATAATTTCCAGAGTCATACCGGACTTGGTGTAACAGGAGATGTCGACAGTCAGAATATTATCATTGGTAATCATAAAATGATGGCAAGTCATGGCGTTGAAAATGTTGTGTTAGAAGCACTGGCGACAACTAAAAGCCATCAAGGTCAAACGGTAATATATGTAGCAATTAATAAGGTATTAAGTGGCACTATAGCCGTTGCTGATCCAGTTAAAGAGCATGCCAAAGAAGCTATTGATACATTCAAGCGCAATAACATCCAAATTACGATGATCACAGGCGATAATAAACAAACCGCACAAGCAATTGCTAAAACGCTTGGTATAGATAATGTCTTAGCCGAAAGTATGCCAGAGGATAAACTTAAGCATATCAAAGCCTTACAACAGAAAAATGAAACGGTTGCCATGGTTGGCGATGGGATTAATGACGCGCCTGCATTAGCACAAGCAGATGTGGGGTTTGCGATTGGTAATGGCACGGATATTGCGATAGAAAGTGCCGATATTACTTTGATGCGTAGTTCACTCATGGGTGTTCTTAATGCTATTTTAGTTTCACGCGCTACGATGAAGAATATCAAGCAAAACCTATTTGGTGCTTTTATCTACAATGGCTTGGGGATTCCAGTGGCTGCAGGCATTTTATTTCCTGTTTTTGGTGTGCTTTTAAGTCCAATGATTGCAGCAGCTGCAATGGCGGCATCATCGTTAACCGTCGTGACCAACGCCAATCGATTACGATTTTTTAAAGTTACAAAAATTAAAAGAGTTGAAAATAACATAGTTCAAGGAGAAACGGCATGATTACGGTTATTGTGAATGTTCTATTAATCATTATAGCCATTTTTGTGGTGTATTGGTTTTGGCTGTCATAAGCTCCCCAAAGGGGTTTATCACTTTAGTTGTCAGATGAATATGTATCAAGGCACAGTCGTTGTAGCGTAGTTAATAGTATGTTTGGAGGCGGATAAATGCAGAAAGAAATTACAAAAAATAAGCATGTAAAACTTAAAAATCTGGGGCTGATTGTTTTAGGCGGTGTGATTGGTTTTGCCATTTTTTATGCATTACCTTTAGATGAAAGTAAGCAAAGTAATAAAGGTAATGTGGATCAAAAAGCTAAAAAACCACTATATTGGGTGGCGCCAATGGATCCAAACTACAAAAGAGATCAGCCAGGAAAGTCGCCAATGGGGATGGATCTAGTCCCTGTTTATGCCGAGTCATCTACAGCAAATGGCGTGAAAATCTCACCTGAGGTGATGAACAACATTGGTGTGCAAGTTGAACCGGTGAAATATCGCAGCTTGCGTATTAATATTGATGCATTAGGTGTTATTAAAGAAAATGACAATTATGTTGAGCATGTGCATACCTATGAAAATGGATGGATACGTAAACTTCAAGTTGCTGAAGTTGGCAAAGAAGTAACCAAAGGCCAGCTAATAGCCCAGATCTATTCGCCAAAATTATTAGAGGCAGAACAGGAATTTGTGCTCGCGTTACAAAGCAAGCCTGCTACGACTAGTTCAGAGACATCTCAATATACTGATCAGACGGATTATATCAATGCGGCCAAGCTTAAACTTAGAGCATTAGGGATCTCGGATAAGCAGATAACGCGTATTGAAAAAAACAAAAAAGCCGATGTGCTTATTGATATTTATGCTCCGATTTCGGGCGTGGTTTCTGAGCTTGAAGCCAAAGAAGGCATGTATATCACACCAGATAAAAACATCATGTCTATTGTTGATTTAAGCACCGTATGGTTAAGTGCAGAAGTTTTTCCTAGTCAGGTGCAATATCTTAATATCGGTGATGAAATCAGTGGCAAGATCAATAGTACTAACGAAATTTTCAAAGGCAAACTTACGTTTATCTCACCAACAATTGATCCAGTGACGCGAACCGTGACAATTCGTGCAACACTCGATAATAAAGATCAATTGCTTAAGCCAAATCTTTATATGGATGTTAGTATTTTATCGAAAAAATTAGATAAATCTTTAACGATACCAAGCTCGGCAATTATTCGTTTGAAAGATCTTAGTTATGTGATTTTAGAAAATGGACAAGGTCAATTTAGCGCACAAGAAGTTAAATTAGGGCTTGAAGCAAATGGTTATACGCAAATTTTGGCAGGATTAACCACAAATGATAATATCGTTACCTCGAGTCTATTTTTAATCGACTCAGAATCCAATGTTCAAGCAAGTCTGAAACGTCTTAATGCTAATCATAAGTCTCAAACAAAAATGGATAAGATGTCAAACCAATCCAAATCTAGTCTTTATCAAGGAATGGGGGTAGTGCAAAAAATAGATAAAGAAAAGCATATCATCATCTTATCACATGAACCAATTAAGGCGCTTAATTGGCCTGCCATGACAATGCCTTTTAGTGTTTCAAATAAGGTGAGTTTAGATGAATTAAAGCCCTCTGAACGTATTCATTTTGAGTTTGAGAAACAAGCCAATGACTATGTGATTACTAAAATCTCAGGGCACTAAGGAAGGGGGGAGTTATGATAAAAAATGTGATTTATTGGTCAATTAAAAATAGATTTTTAGTAATAGTCGCAACAATTGCATTAATTGTTGCAGGCATTTACGCTATTAAAACAACCTCTGTTGATGCAATTCCAGATCTTTCTGATGTGCAAGTCATTGTTAAAACCAATTACCCAGGGCAAGCACCTCAAGTTGTTGAAGACCAAGTAACCTACCCATTGTCAACGGCAATGTTATCAGTGCCTGGCGCGCAGAGCGTGCGTGGCTACTCATTCTTTGGAGATTCATATGTCTATATTATTTTCAAAGATGGCACGGATCCTTATTGGGCGCGCTCACGTGTTTTAGAAATTTTAAGTCAGGTTTCAAACAAGTTACCGGCTTCTGTAAAAAGTGCCTTGGGGCCAGATGCCACAGGGGTTGGCTGGATTTATCAATATGCCTTGGTTGATCGATCACACAATACGGATATTTCAAAGCTAACCAGCTTGCAAAATTGGTTTTTAAAATACGAGTTACAAACTGTACCCGGTGTCTCAGAGGTTGCAACCGTTGGTGGTATGGTTAAACAGTATCAAATTACCTTAAACCCTAATGCCATTCGCGCTTATAACTTGAATTTAAATAAAATCAAGCAAGCCATTATTGAGGCTAATCAGGAAGTAGGAGGTTCAGTGCTTGAGATGGCAGAAGCTGAATATATGGTTAGAACCAATGGCTATCTGAAAAATTCACAATCGATCAAAGATATTCCCGTTGGTGTCATGCAAAATGGTACGGCAATACTGCTTAAAGATATTGCAACGATTAATATTGGCCCTGAAATGCGTCGAGGTGTTGCTGACTTAAATGGGGAAGGCGATAGTGTTGGTGGTATCATTGTGATGCGTGATGGTGAAAATGCACTGGCAACCATTAAGGCGGTTAAAGCTAAGCTACAGTCTTTACAAAAAAGCCTCCCTCTTGGGGTTGAAGTTGTTGAAACCTATGATCGTTCAACGCTTATTCATAATGCGATTGATAATTTAAGTGATAAATTAATCGAAGAGTTGATCATCGTATTATTGGTTTGCTTGGTATTTTTATTTCATATTCGCTCTTCACTGGTGGTATTAATCAGCTTGCCGATTGGCATATTATGCGCATTTATTATTATGCGTCTTCAAGGGATCAATGCAAATATTATGTCGCTTGGAGGGATTGCCATCGCTATTGGTGCAATGGTGGATGCTGCTATTGTGATGATTGAGAATGTACATAAACACTTTGAAAAGAACGTAGTGACCAAGGATAACCGCTGGCAGTTAATTGCCAAAGCCACTGCTGAAGTCGGTCCGCCTATTTTCTTTTCATTATTAATTATCACTTTAAGCTTCTTGCCCGTATTTGCTTTACAAGCACAAGAGGGCAAGCTTTTTTCGCCCTTAGCCTATACTAAAACTTATGCCATGGCAGCGGCAGCTGGTCTTTCAATTACACTAGTGCCGGTACTGATGGGCTATCTAATTCGTGGTAAGATCGTGTCAGAGCATAAAAACCCAATAAACCGTATCCTAATGGCAGCTTATAAGCCATTTTTAAATGGGGTGCTTAAGTTTCCAAAAACAACGATATTGGCGTGCTTAATCATTGTGGCAATAACGCTTTATCCGTTAAAGCATATTGGTTATGAGTTTATGCCTGATATGAACGAAGGAGACTTGATGTATATGCCGACACTTGTCCCTGGTGTTTCGATTGGTAAAGCTGAGCAAGTGTTGCAGCAAACAGATCGTTTGATTAAAACAGTTCCTGAGGTTAAAACGGTTTTTGGCAAGATTGGTCGCGCGCAAACGGCAACCGATCCTGCCCCTTTAACCATGATTGAAGCAGTGATTCAGTTTAAGCCTAAGTCACAATGGCGCAAAGGCATGACATTTGAAAAGATCAAACAAGAACTTGATCAGGCGGTTAAGATCCCAGGTGTGACTAATGCATGGGTGATGCCGATTCGTACACGTATTGATATGTTATCAACGGGGATTAAAACACCAATTGGTATCAAAATCTCAGGTGATAATTTAGCAGAGATTCAAGTTTTAGGTAGCAAGATTGAGAAGCTGTTAAATCAATTGCCTAACACTACATCCGTTTATGCTGATCGTTCGGAAGGTGGACGTTATATCAATATTGATATCAATCGCAAAAAGGCGGCGAACTATGGGCTTTCCATTGCTGAAATTCAATCGCTCATCTCAATGGCAGTAGGGGGGATGAATATCACCGAAACCGTTGAAGGGTTAGAGCGATATCCTGTCAATCTAAGATTTCCACAATATGATAGAGACTCTTTAGAGAAACTCAAAGCATTACCGATTGTGACAGCAACGGGTGCACATATTGCTTTATCAGAAGTTGCTGATATTTATATCGATAAAGGCGCGCCGATGATTAAAAGTGAGAACGGACGTTTAACAGGACTCGTGTTGGTTGATATCAAAGGTGATGTTGGCAGTTATATACATGAAGCACAAGCGCTATTAGATCAAAAACTATCGTTACCAACTGGATATGCACTCAGTTTTTCAGGGCAATATGAATATATGCAGCGCGCTAATCAACAACTTTTAAAAGTTGTTCCCATTGCTGTGGCAATTATTTTATTGTTATTGTATTTAAGCTTCCGACGAGTCGCTGATGTCTTAATGATTGTATTGACTTTGCCACTATCTATCGTTGGTGGGATTTGGTTAATCTATCTTTTAAATTATAATTTGTCGGTAGCTGTAGGAGTTGGTTTTATCGCATTAGCTGGCGTTGCCGTTGAAATTGGTGTGCTGATGCTGGTTTATATGAATCAAACGATACAATCTCTTAATAGAGAAACATTGTCTGAAGATGATATTAAACGCGCCATTATTGAGGGGGCATTACTGCGCGTGCGCCCAATCACAATGACGGTGGCGACGATTATTATTGGTTTGATTCCTATTATGTTTGCAACAGGAACTGGATCAGAAGTTATGCAGCGTATTGCAACACCAATGGTCGGTGGCATGATTAGTGCGACCATTTTAGCGCTATTGCTACTGCCGGCTGTGTACTATGTTTATCAAAAAAGGCGTTTGTTAAAGTAAGATGATTATCCCGTCGACTTAATATGATAATAGATACGTTTATTAGTTACTATTTGGCATTTGGGTTACTGCAAATTAATGCATACAACTGAATGATTAAATCAGTGAGTCTCTCTAGTGACTTATTACGTTGATCCAATGACAGATGCTCAAAATCGCAATCATCATCAAATCCTAAAATATCGTCAATCACGGCTTCGATTTGCGGGTTTAATATCCAAGCATCTACGAAGTACTCAAAGCCACGTTCAAAGCCATCAAGCCATAGATCAATCGCAGGCAATGCTTGACCATTATGCATTTCGTGATAAACAAGTGGTTCAAACTCAGTCAGCTCATTGGCAAATGCTTTTTTGACACGGCTGTGTTCAGCAATTAACAGTTTGATCAGTTTTTCTTTTTCTGCTTGAGATTTAAATTGAGGTAGTGCATCTTCTTGCCAAACACCTTCTAACCAATCTTCATGATCTATCATATCAGGGCAAAGCAATACGGCTGTGAGATATCCATCTAACATAGATAACGAGAAAATATGTTCATCTTTATCAAAATCATCGGCGGGTTCTGGATATAAATTAAGAAGCAGATCATCGAGCTCATTGGCTTTATTGGAATCGAATTTAGTGGGTTTGCTTGAGGCTTTGTTATGCATAATGCATCCTTGTTTGTTATCATTCTTTGAAATTCATTTGAGAGTATAATCAAACTTAATCATTGAATCAAAATAAACACTATGCTTCATACGGAATAAAGCAAAAAAGCCATGGCAGAAAGGCTGTAAAATGCTTGATGAGTGTTATATACTGGCACAAGCATTAAACGTAACTTAATCAGTTGAAGATGAAGACAGCAAAAGTAATTGCCCTTTTACAACAAAAAGGTGGCTCTGGTAAGACAACAACCGCAATGAATATTTATGGTGGACTTAAGGAATTAGGTCATTCTGTATTAGTTATTGATATGGATAAAGACAAGCCAGATGCTTGGTCGTGGGCAGCTAAAAATGAAGACTCGGCTGATAATGTTATTCAGGTGGATGAAAAGCATGCCAGAGAGGCAATTGCAGAAGTCAAATCAAAGGTGGATTATATCGTTATTGATACGCCACCGAATTTCCAAACGGCTGCCTTAAAGGCTGCTTTATTGGCAGACTTAGTGGTTATTCCAGCGGCGCCCAGTGGCATGGATTTATCAGGACTTCTTGAAGCAAAAGATCTAGCTCTAACTGCTGATCGCCCTTATAAACTACTTGCTAATCGCGTTGTTAAAGGCTCAAACATGTCGCGCAGCTTGCTTAATGTGCTAGAGGAAGAGGGGAAATCATTTAGTACGTTTATTCCGCAAAGTGTTAAGTTTGTCGAAGCTGAGGCCTCTGGTATGTATATTGGCGATTACGCACCTGAGAGCAATGTTCATGTTCAAGTCAGAAGACTAGCTAAGGAAATCGTGGCTTCATTCTCAGGAGTGACTGCATGAGTGCCAAAATATCCTTAGCCAATAGAAAAAGAGTGCATGAATTAGGCAGTGTTGATGGCAGTGCTGATAATAAAAAGGAAGCGCTACTGGCACTTAAGCTTAAAACTTTAAATGAACATGCAGCACAATCAGGTGGGTTGCTTAATATCAATTTAAATGAATTAATGCCTGATCCAAATCAGCCACGTAAAATCTTTAGAAATATTGACACTTTGGCGCAGAGTATCGCGCAAAAGGGCATTATCCAGCCGATTATTGTAACGCCTAAAAAGGATGATGGTTTTTATCATATTATTGCTGGTGAGCGTAGGTTTAGAGCGGCAAAAGAGCTTAAGCTTGAAAGTGTGCCATGCATTTTACGTGATGAAGCGGACAATGATATTTTAATTATTCAATTGCTTGAGAATGAGCAACGTGAAAAAGTCTCCCCCTTTGAAGAGGCCGATGCTTTAACTGAGCTTGTGATGAAACGCAAAGTGAACAAAGCAGAAGTTGCTGAGTCTTTAGGGCGTGAGCCAAGCTGGGTATCGATGCGCTTAAAACTTGCCAAATCATCACAAGCAATTCGCCTATTAAGTCAGGATGGTTTGATCGATGATGTGCGTACACTATATGAATTGAAAAAGCTTGAGGATGAATTACCGCAAGTTGCCAATCAATTTGTGCAAAAAGTGCGAGAGAATAAAATTCATGGCGCTTATCGCCAAGCAATCAAGCGTGCTAAAGAAACATGGTATAAGAAACAAGATAAGCTTGACGACAAAGAAAGCTCAATTCAGATTGAAGAAATCTTGAATTTAGATGATGGGGTAATCGGCTTTAAAGCAGATAAAGAACATGCCAGTAAACTCTATACGTTCAAGTTATCAAAAGCAGCATTAATGCAGCTCAAAGAGATGATTTAACGAGTTGGGGTTCAAAGAGATCTTAATGAAAATAGCCTTACTGCAAGCTGATCATATTCCAGAGTATCGCCACTGTGTTTCGGGGGGCAATTATCCTGATATGTTTGCTAATCTTTTTTTGAAAGTCTCAACTATTGTCGATATTGATGTTTTTGATGTGACCGTTGGTGAATACCCAAAGGATATCAATCATTATGACAAGTTTATTATTACCGGCAGCAAAGCGACATCATTTGAACGTCTGCCATGGATCTGTGTCCTAGAAAATTACATAAAGACATTGTTTAGTTTACATAAAAAGATGATTGGTATTTGCTTTGGTCATCAAATCCTAGCGCAAGCCTTAGGCGGACGGGTTGAACGCTCTGTTAAGGGCTGGGGTGTTGGCGTGCAGTGCATTAAAATACTTGAAAGACAAGCTTGGATGTGCCCGTTTCACGATCATTTAAGCTTGACTTTTTATCATCAAGATCAAGTGCTTGAGCTGCCGCAAAATGCGACTTTGATTGCCACAAACACCTTTTGTCCTATACAGATGTTTGTGATTGATAATTTAGTTTGGGGAATGCAAGCTCACCCTGAAATGTTGCGTGCACATAATCATTTATTAATAAAAGAGCAAAAAGAAGCATTATCACATTGCTTTGAGTCAGGCATAGATAGCTTGAGAATGCGTGATCATGGTAGGGTGGTTGCGCAGTGGATGGTTAATTTTTTTGAAGGAGCTAACGATGATTGTTGGTAGTATTGTAGTATTTGGCGATAGCCTACAAGATAATGGCAATTTAATTAAAACACTTGAAATTCCAGGAGCGCCTTATGACCGCGGGCGCTTTAGCGATGGATTGGTTGCTTGTGAGTATCTTGGCAAGATGCTCAAAGAAAAGCAGCAAACAGTAGCGGATATTAAAGTAAATAATTATGCCATAGGTGGTGCATGCACCTCAGGTAAAAATCCAAAATCATTATTAACAGCGCATTCTTTTTCAGTACAAAATCAGATTGATCGCTATGTTGCTCGACAAGGGCGCTTTGCTGATAATGCGCTTATTATGCTAAATGGTGGTGGCAATAACTTTTTATTTGCTGTGCATAATGAAAAACCTTTCTTAAACTTTCCCGCGGTCTATCGCGTTGCCAGTGATTTACTTTCTAGTATTGATCGAGTCATTAAGCTTGGTGCCAAGAGAGTTGTTGTCTGGAATGTGCCAGATGTGACTGTCGCACCTGCTTATGAGGTGACACCTTTTCCAAAGCCTGTAGTTATTTGGCTTAAGAAATATATCAAGCGTAATATTATCAAGCAGAATAAGCAGCTTGAAATCGGTGTTAATAAGCTTAAAGAGAAATATCCTTTCGTACAGATTCATTTATTTGATGCCTATGCCTTATTGCACGAAGCCTTAGAAACACCAATGGCATTTGGTTTTGATAATGCAACGGAAGCCTGTATTAGAAGCTTTGGTGGTGTTGATGCTAATGGTGAAATCCAAACAGATATTCCGATTGAACATGATCCACAGACACATTTATTTTGGGATTATGTTCACCCAACAACCAAAGCACAAAAAATGCTTGCTGAGAAAATATTTGACTTACTACATCCGTTGTAGTGAATTATTAACTGAAGTTACGTATTTTATGAAAAATATGATTTTATAAACACCCCGTCAGCCTACGGCTGCCACCCCTCTTGCAAAGAGGGGAATTAGACAACAGTGATTTTATTCCCCTCTTTGCAAGAGGGGTGCTGAGCTTGCGAGGCGGGGTGTTGTGGTAACTCTAGAGTGTTAACCATGATTTAATTTGTTAAATAACAAGGACAAACAAGATGATCGTATTAGCTGGTGATGTTGGTGGAACCAATACACGTTTGCAGTTGACTGAGTATAAAGACAAAAAATCAAAAGTATTGTTTGCTAAAAAATATTTAGCCGTTGATTTTAAAAGCTTATCCGCCATTATTGAGAAGTTTCTTGCCGAATCGTCGATTGATAAAGCACTGATTAAAGCTGCTTGTATTGCTGTGGCAGGTCCTGTTAAAAATGGTGCGATTGAATTCACCAATCTACCATGGGGACTTACCGAAACTGAATTAGCTGAAGTTTTAACCCTTGATATTAGTAAGGTTAAATTAATTAATGATTTTGCCTCAATTGGCTATGGTTTAGATTCGGTAGAGACTAAAGATTTAGTCTGTTTGCAACAAGCGCCGATTGATCAAAATGCACCGATTGCAATGGTTGGTGCGGGCACTGGCATTGGCATGGGAATCGTTACTAAACATGATAACAAAACCTTTGTTTATCCAAGCGAAGGCGGACATCAAGATTTTGCACCAGTTGATGATGAGCAGATTGGTTTGTTTCAATTTTTAAAGAAGAAGCTGCATCGCGTGTCCATTGAACGTATTTGTTGCGGTCCTGGTCTTGTTAATATCTATAAATACGTCGTTGCTAACCCTTTATATAATCAACCAGAGTCACCTGAATTAAGACGCGATATGCACAAAGGTGGCGATCAAGCGCAACTAGTTACGCAATATGCCGTTGAAAAGGGTGATCCGATGTCACTAAGAGCCGTTGATATTTTTATTCGAGTTTATGGTGCAGTCGCTGGAAATATGGCGCTAGCTACTTTGCCAAAACGTGGACTTTATATTGTTGGCGGCATTGCGCCCAAGCTTATTAAACAAATGCAAGATGGTCGCTTTATGAAAAACTTCCATGATAAAGGACGTATGACGGGATTAATGAAGGAGATTCCGGTTTTTGTCGTGATGGATACTGATGTAGGTATAAAAGGGGCTAGCGCTTTTGCCTTGTCATTGTGCGAAAAATAATCCTAGTATTTTTAGAGATTTGCGATAAGATGAGCAGTGGAAATTCATTTTTCTCTTTGCGTTTTCGCATTTTTGTTTTTTGCTGAATTAACTTAGAAAAAGGATACGTATGCAAAACAATGTAGAAAAACGGCCACTGGATATGAAAAGTGTGCTGATTTTAACGTTAACACCGATTGCGGCATTAATATTTATTCCATATTATGCCATAACTTATGGCTTTTCCTTAGCTGACTGGCTTTGGTTTGCCTTTTTTATGATAGCAACTGGCTTGTCGATTACTGCAGGCTATCATCGCTTGTGGTCGCATCGCGCCTATAAGGCAAAAGCGCCACTTAAGATCTTTTTTATGCTATTTGGTGCGGCAGCTTTACAAAACAGTATTATTAAATGGTCATCGGACCATCGTAAACATCATCGTCATGTTGATGATAAGGAACTTGATCCTTATGCAGCAACCAAAGGCTTTTGGTATAGTCATTTCACTTGGATGCTAAGAGAGTTACCAAGAAAAGTGGGTAAAATTGAAAACGTAAATGATCTTGAGAAAGATAAGATCGTTGCTTTTCAACATAAATACTATGTGCCATTAGCTATTTTTATGTGTGTATTATTGCCAATGCTTATTGGGGCTACCTATGGCAGCATTGGTGGATGTTTGTTATTAGCGGGCTTATTACGTTTAGTGCTTAATCATCATTTTACATTCTTTATTAATTCCCTAGCGCACATTTGGGGTAAACAGAAATACTCTGATGAGAATACCGCACGTGATAATCCTATTTTGTCATTAGTAACTTATGGAGAGGGTTATCATAACTATCATCACAAGTATGCTGGAGACTATCGCAATGGTGTCAAATGGTATGACTTTGATCCTTCTAAATGGATTATTTTTAGTGCATCAAAAATTGGTTGGGCATATGATCTAAAAACCACACCAAAGCCTGTGATTGAAGCAGCACGCGCGTCGATGCAATTGAAACATGCACAAAACAAGCTTAAAGATAAACGTTATATCAAGTTAGTTGTTGACTTTGAGCAGCGCTTAGAGACGCAGTATAAATTGCTTTTTGATAGCATTAAAGACTGGGCTAAAGCCAAACAAGCTTGTTTGCAAGCAAAGAAAGATAAACTTTCATCAACACAAATAATTCAACTTAAAGAGCGCTATAAGGAATTAAAGCGTAAATTCAAAACTGAACGCAAAGTATGGCGCGTAATGGCTTATTCGTCAGTTAAACTTGCCAAGTCACAAAATGGACGTGCTGCTTAAGGTTAAAGTCAGATAACCCCCCCTCCACAAATCACTTTGTGATGGGTATATATCAATTAAGGTTGTTGTTTTGTTGCCGCAATAACAATTTCGCGAATGCAAACATTTTGTGGTTGCATATAAGCATAGATAGCGGCATTAGCAACATCATCAGCGGATAAAACTCCGCCCATATCATCTTTCCATGCTTCATAACCAACTTTTATCTCTGATGATGAAGTATGGCTTAATAATTCAGTTTCAGCAGCACCTGGTGCTATAGTGATTACACGAACATTATGTTCGGCAACTTCTTCTCGAACATTTTCACTGATTGCATGCACGGCAAATTTAGTGCCACAATAAGCAGCATGGTTAGGAAAGGTTTTTCTTCCGGCAATTGAGCTAATATTAATAATTGTTCCTTCGTTACGCTGCTTCATATCAGAAAGAACAATCTGCATGCCATTAAGTAGGGCGTTGACATTAACATCAAGCATTTTGGAGAACTCGCTTGCATGTTGATTGTCAATCTGACCAAGTAGCATGACACCCGCGTTATTAATTAGACAGTCGGTTTTTCCAAACTTTTTCTCGGCATCTCTTACAGCTTTTTCAAAAGCATTGCGATCAGTAATGTCAACTTTAGCGCAAATGGTATTAGGTAACTTAAGTGCTTCGAGTTTATTTAAACGTCTTGCAATTAGTAGTAATGGAAAACCATCTGCACTGAGTTTTTTGGCAATCGCTGCACCAAAACCAGAGCTAGCTCCAGTGATCACAACTAGTTTTTTATTTTCTTGTGTATTCATCAAAAAATTTCTCCTTGCTATTTGTAACTACCCAGCAGCTTGTTAATTGAACTGTGGGACTTTGCCATCAAAAATACCTGCAATGTTGTCAATAATCTTCCAACCCTGTTTGCGAGCAGTCGATAATAATGTGCGAATACGCACAAACTTTTGAGCGCCAGTTTCACTACGAAAACAGCCTGATACCTTTTGTTTTACCTTCATCATGCGCAAGTCATTTTCAGCCTGATTATTAGTAAAAGGAACTTCTGAATCATAGATAAATCTAAGCACGTCATTCTTGTAATCACGCAATCGTAATAATAAGTTGTGCCCCGTTCGTCGTTTTTTCTTACCTCGTTTACCAGTGCTTGCTAAAGGCATCAAAATCTCATGGTATTTAAGACCATCAGCTACAATCCGATCATAAATTTTGCTGATTAAAGCCTGTTTATCAGGCAATAACACTGATTGATCAGATATATTCACCAAGTGACAGCTCTTCCTCAATAATCTCATCATACGTTTTGCCCAAATCTCGCCATCTTCAGCTAAAGATCGTAACTCACGCAAGTGATGAGCATTGCATAATGCATGACTTACACCTTCAAGTGTAAAATAGGATCTCCAATGATCATGAACCACCACACCTGTTAGACCAGTCAGTAGAGATTTACGCTTAGGACTCACGTGATAAAAAGTATAGTCCGCATTTGAACAAACATGTAACCATTGGGTTTTTGAGCATATGCGATAACCAGTTTCATCTAGATGTTTAACTGGAGCACTTTTTAGCTTATCAAACACCATTTGCTCGAACTCAATCAATTGATCAGCACATGTTTGACTAAACTCTGCAATACTGGCTTTTGCTACACTGACACCAAATAAATCCTCTAACAACTGCTGAACGCGTTGCTCAGGAATAAAGTGTTGATTTTGCAAATACGTCGTATAGCTTTTTAGGTTATTGCCATACTGCACTGGCGCATTAATACCTTCTGGAAAACTTGCCGTCGTATATTTCTGACAGTTCGGACAACACTTTTTCTCATGACAATATTCAATCACCTTAAGCTTTGGCATTTCAGGTAGATCATGTAACTGGCGTCTTACATAGCCTTGTGCTTTTGTGTCACTTAAATCGCTCTGGCAATGATCGCAACTCGTTACAGATTTAGTCACGACTTCATCTGGTTTAGCTTGCCAAAGATTGCTACCATTATGATCTTTTTGACCACCTGATTTCTTCTTGGTAGCCTTGGATTTAAGTTTACCTTTTTCGCTGACACTGTTATTTTTGTTAGGACGTGACAAACCATCGCTTGAAGGCGGTTTTGAGCTGTTACGACTATTCTTGGAAAGCCGCTTCTTAAGTTGCTCAATCTCCTCTTTTAATCGAGCATTTTCACGCTCAAGCGTGTCGATTCTAGCTAATAGCTCTTGAATCATTTTTTCTAGTTTCATATCCATCAATCAAATTACGCCATATTTATTTGCAAATGAAAACATCAAATCTGGAAAAATTGCCAAAAAGTATCATTTATCAAAATCTAACCTGCTGGGTAGTTACAATTGTTTTTTCATTTTCATTAAGGTCAAAAAAAGCTTCTCTGCCATCAGCTGAAAATCTAGGGATATGGTATAACTCATCAATTTGTTGTTCGTTTAATAATTGAATTCGCTGTTCATTTTTTGACATTTGAAGTGTTCATAAAAACCCTCGTTAAAGCTTGCAAATCATTGTTAAACAAAATCGTTACGAATCGTAGTAAAATTTGTAAGAAATTGCTATTTACTTTATCAAAGTTAATATAAGCTAAAAATATTAAGGTTTAGTTTGCAGATAAAATGAAATACGGATATGCGCGTGTCAGCACCAAAGACCAGTCTTTAGATTTACAAATGGATGCACTTAAAAAAGCTGGATGTCAAAAGATTTTCTATGAAGTAGCCAAAGGCGCCAAGGCAGATCGTCCAGAATGGTTAAAGCTGCTTAATGAAATATCAAAAGGGGATACTTTGGTTATTTGGAAATTTGATCGCATGGGACGTTCATTGCACCATCTGATTCAAGTGGTGAATGAGCTACTTGCAAAAGAGGTAGCGATATTAAGTCTCAATGACCCCATTGACACTACTACCATTCAAGGTAAGTTTATGTTCAATATTTTTGCTTCACTTGCAGAGTTTGAAAAAGACCTAATTTGTGAGAGAACAATGGCAGGTTTAAAATCAGCTAGATCAAGAGGTAAAATGGGTGGTCGTCCCAAAGGTTTGTCTGAAGAACCCAAGAAAAAAGCTCGCATTGCTGAAGCGCTTTACAATCAAAAAGAACTGACAACTGAAGAAATTGCCAATCAACTTAATATTTCTCGTACAACGCTTTACAAGTATCTAAAAGCTAGATCAAACGTTAAAAAACAGTAATCAGATAAAATACTGCCCATGTTGCGAGTGACTAGTTTTTATGTTAGCTTTTCTTTGTAAACTGGCTTTACAAAATCTAACACAAGGAGACCAAAGAAATGAATTCTTTTAAAAAAGCATGCTCATCATTAGCACTTATAAGTGTACTTTCAGCTACTGCAGTCAGTGCTTTTGCAGGTAATCAAAATGTTTTTCCATATAATAACCCTGCATTAATGAATACGTTAAGTAAATATCAAATAAACCCAGCTAAAGTTAAAGAAGTTAGTTTGGGTGAGCCAACTATCTTGAATCAAAGTCAATTAGACAAAATTATGAAACAAGAACAAATTTTTTTCACCTCTAGCAAAAATCTTAAAAATATAGGTTGTGTTGGAGCATATGTTAGTCCTGAGTATGGTAATACATGGGTGATAGTTAATAAATGTAGCAAGCCAATCAGTTTCGATATTGTTTTGAGATATAACGGTGATTATACTGCATCATTTAGCCAAAAATGCGCCCCAGCACATGCGTTATATACAACAGGGTATTTGTATAGTTGGCAATTATTATCAATGACAGATGGTGAACCTCAATGTTAGGAAAGCTTTTCCACTATCTTTACATGGGATTTTTATATTTATTTCTGTGCACCGCTGCATATTCATCTGAATACAAAGAAAATGATTTAAGCTTTGATATTAAAATCAATGATTATGAGCCAGTTTTACTAAAGCCTGTAAATGATCAAGCAGCTCGCCATGACTATGAAAACTTTAAGTTATATATCTTAAAACCTATTGCTTTAAAAAATAATTACCAATATGGATATGATAAAATTAAACCATTCCTAAACAAACAAAATACAGAAATGTCTTATTTAATATTTATCTTATCTAAAAGCAATGATGCATGCTATGTTTTTCAATATTCAACCAAATATACGCTTTTAAATGATGAAGTTACGGGCAATAATATTGTACATATTCAGCTTGAAATAAAAAATAATAATATAAACAATATAACTAAGTATAATAATGAACACTCATCTAATTTGATAAGATTAAATTTTGATGGCCAGTATCAACTATGCTCCACAATCATTAATAAGCATCAAGCACAGTAAATATAACTCATAAACTATATACACCTAGAACCATCCTTCATAGTAGGCTAAAAGGTTAGGAAATTACAAAACAGGGAAAATTGGAGGGCTCTGTAGGAAACCCCTATAAAAGTATGGTAGATTTAATTTAACATAATATATATTATGCGAAGCTATATAATCATAGTAAAACAACTGCCTCATAATAAGCTTCATGCATTTATGCTTGTGATCATCTTGTTAATTCAACCAAAGTAACTATCATCTTTTATTATGCAAACTGACCTTATTATTTAATCATCATGGATAAATCCAAGACGCTGATAGCGCTTTTACTTTGTACGCCAATATTTGGTATTGGTATTGATCTTTACACACCTTCATTGCCACATATGAGTGCCTATTTTAATAGCACGGCAGCAGCAACTAAATTAAGCATTAGTTTATTTATGCTCGGTGCATTTATTGGCATGATTGTTTTTGGCACGATTGCTGATGCTTTGGGACGGCGCAAAATTGTCTTGTGGAGTTTGGCACTTAATATGGTATTTAATATTGCTATTGCATTATCACCGTCAATGTCATGGGTTATTATTTTCCGTTTTATCACGGGCATTTGCGCGGGCAGCGTGTCATCGATGAATCGTGCGCAAGCCACCGATATCTTTAGCGCGCAAGAGATGAAAAAAGTCTCTTCATCAATGACGATTGCTTGGGGGCTTGGACCGATTTTGGCACCCTTTATTGGCGGCTTGTTGCAGGAGTATATTTCATGGAAAGCAAGCTTTGTGTTTCTTGCATTTTATTCCTTTATTCTTATGGCGTTTGTTTATCGTTATGTGCCTGAAACACATGTACACAAGCACAAATTAAGTCTATCTAAAGTGTTTGCTAATTATAAGCTCGTCCTAAGCTGTCAGCAGTTTTTAGGGGCTATTTTACAAAGTGGCGTGCTGTATATGCTGCTGCTTTATTTTGGGATTATTGGCAGCTTTTATATTCAAGAAATATTATATTATTCTGCCGCAATCTTTGGTTATATCTCGTTATTTATTGGTATCGCTTATTTTGCCGGAACAATCGTCAGACGCCTATTAAGCTTTGTTGATGATAAAATTCTAATGAATATCTCATTTGCCATTTTGCTTATAAGTAATGTTGTATTCCTTATTATGAGTTTTGCCTTTAGCCAAAGCCTTAGCATATTACTTATTAATATATTTATTGCCTGCTTTCTTACCGGTATTTTATATCCTATTTACTTGAGTAAGACCTTAAGTTTATTTCCGCAATTAGGCGGTACTGCAGGTGCCATTACCGGTGCTGCAGTGATGTTGATTATTAGTGTAATGACGTCCATTGCCAGTCTTTTTCACATCCATACGCTAACAGAGTTTGTTGTGCTTTATCTTGTGACGGTTGTTATTGTTGTCATTATTCAAATGCTAACAACTACAAAAAAGTCTTAAAATTGGCACGAGCGCCCTGCTTTTTGTTATTTTAATTCAACCTGATGCTTGTTAGCCCAGCGCTGCAGGTGCTATTGAGTTTAATGTAAATAGTTATTTACGATATATTCGATATATTACATTTTATATTTTGATTTTAAATACGTAAGCTTTTGTGCGATCTTACTTTCAAGCCCCCTATCCGTTGGGTAGTAATATTGGTGAGTTACACCTTCCGGTAAATAGCGCTGATTAACATACGCATCTGGAAAGTCATGTGGGTATTTATAGCTTTGCCCTGCTACCTCTCCTGCGGGTTTCACATTACGCAAATGCATTGGTACGCTGACATCTGAATGATTTTTTAAATCGCTAAAAACATTCTTATATGCCATGTATGATGCGTTACTCTTAGGCGCTGAAGCGAGGTAAATTGCTGCCTGAATTAGTGGCAAGCGCCCTTCTGGTAATCCTAAACGTTCATACGACTGCCATGCATCTAAGGCAATATTAAGCGCGCGTGGGTCAGCATTACCAATATCTTCTGAAGCAATACAAAGCATACGTCTTGCGATCACCAAAGGATCAGCGCCACTTTCAATCATATTAGCAAGCCAGAAAATCGCAGCATCTGGATCAGAGCCGCGCACTGACTTATGAAATGCCGATAATTGATCGTAGAAATAATCACCTTGCTTATCAAGCTTATGCGCGTTTTCACCCAGCGCAATATTTAGCAATTCATCATTTAATTCAACTGCTTTTTGTTCATTGGTATCTGCCATTAAAAAGAGCATTTCAAGGACATTAAGCGCTTGTCGGCAATCGCCTTTAGCATAATGATATATTTTCTCAATAACCGTATCGGGTAATGTGAGCTCATGCGCTGATAGTGTCTCATCATAGATAAGCACATATTGCAAAAGCTCACTAATATCTTCAAGAGACAACGGTTTTAAACGCAATACAGTTAAGCGCGATAATAGCGCATTGTTAACGGAAAAAAATGGATTCTCCGTAGTCGCACCAATTAAGATTAAATCACCACTTTCAACATGAGGTAATAATGCATCTTGTTGTGATTTATTAAAGCGATGAATCTCATCTAAAAATAAAATAGTTGCCTGCTTATGCTCAGCAAAATGCATTTTTGCCGATTCCACAGCAAGCTTAATGTCTTTAACACCGGCACTAACTGCCGATAGCTCTATAAAGTGATAGGAAAGCTCATGGGCCAAGACTTTGGCCAAAGTGGTTTTACCAACACCAGGATCGCCATAGAAGATCATTGATACGATATGAGACTTATCAAGCATCCGTGTTAGTATCTTTTGCTCACCTAATAAATGTCGTTGCCCGACATAGTCTTTGATGTTTTTAGGGCGCATTCGATAGGCTAAGGGCGCTTGAACATAAGACATAGCTAATCCTTATTATTTTGATAATTATTGACGATTTCGTATAACATTCCTTCACGCAATGCACCATCTGATTTCAACATGTTTTTAATCGATAAACGATTAAACAGCGCATAGAGCACGCAAAATCCACCCGCCAGAATGTTTTCGCGATCTGCTCTTAGACCATTAAAGTGAATATTAGCAACCACCTTCTTTTGTAATAACTCAGCAGCCAAATTCTCTAAAACCTCACGTGTGATACTGCCATCTGACCAGTTATTTGCTAAGGCCAAATCCGCAATGGAGCGAATAGTGCCAGAGGATCCCAGAACGACTTCCCAGCCCTTTTGAATGTATTCTGTGGCAATTGGTTCAATCAAAGTATTTGCATATATAATCGCTTGACTCATATTGGATAAGCTTAATAAACCGTCATTAAAGAATTGATTTTGCATGCTGACACAACCCATTTCAAGACTGACTAAAGCTTTTAGATTCTGCCCCTTACCAATGACCAATTCTGTTGAACCACCACCAATATCAATAATTAAAGCTTGTTTCTTTTTGGCTTGTGTTACAGATGAAGCGCCTACATAGACAAGACGCGCTTCTTCTTCACCCGAGATAACTTCAATTTTTGTTTTTAAGATATGTTGAGCTTCTGTTAAAAAGTCCTGAATATTGTCCTGTGCCTTACGTAGAGTATATGTGCCAACGACTTTGACTTCATCTACCTGATAATGATCAATGGACAAAGCAAAATTTTGCAAACATTCCAAAGCACGTGTTTTGGCTTCATCAGTAAGTCCCATGTCATCAGTAAGCCCCGCTCTTAGCTGTACTTTACTTTTACCGCGATAAAGCTCTTTGATATCACCTTCGGTTGTCACCTCGGAAATCAACATATGAAAACTATTAGAACCCAAATCGATTGTCGCTACTTTTTTACTCGACATAATGTATTATTTTTCCTAACTTTTGCTATCCATTGGCATCATAGCATAGCAACAAGTAATGCCAAAGGCATTCACTTTTATCTTCCACTAAATTTATATAAACTTTTCAATTTTTTTCTTGAAATCCTAATTTTACCCCCTATTTATCAACTCGTGATACGCCAAACGGGTATTGCAAAAAACCTTTGAAACATATGACTATGATTTCAAAACATCAAAATAAACTTGCTAAATTAGGAGTAAAATTATGAATACATTAGATGCACTTGTTAGAAATGCTATTGGCTTTGATCGCTTATTTGCATTGGCTGAAACAGGTAAACCAACGAGCTACCCTCCTTACAATATCGAAGTTTTAGGTGAGCATGATTACTTAATCAGTATGGCTATTGCAGGCTTTAAAGAATCTGAAATTGATATCGTTGTTCATCAAGGTAAGTTAACTGTCACCGGCAACAAAAATGAAGACAGCAAAGAACGTAAATTTATTCATCGAGGTATCGCTGAGCGTTCATTTACACACACTTTTGAACTTGCTGATCATATTGAGGTTAAAGATGCGCAATTTGAAAATGGTATTTTAAATATTGCTTTACTTAAAGAGATTCCTGAAGCAATGCAGCCTAAGAAGATCAAAATAAATTCAAATGCTCAAAATACACAAAGTGCTAAAACGCTTGAAACAATCGACTAACTAAGCACTAATTGAGTTAATAAATCCCATGCTTGCTCTTTATATTGGCAAGCTGCTTCTTGCGGATCTCCTGCACCATAAATACCTCGTCCAACAATAATAATATCTGATTTCTTGTGGCTGATAACATATTCAGGCGTATTGTAATTTTGCCCTAAATTATCACCCGCGGAGGCAAAATTCACCCCAGGTGTCATCGTCACTAAATCATTATCTTGACTTAGTTTTTCTTGGGCGATAAAGCCCATTATAAAGTCTTTATTGTTTTCGGCTTCAACAACCGTTTGTTGTGTATAGTCATCACTAAATAGATTGCCCTTACTACTCATTTGTGCCAAAAGTAGCAAACCAATATCACGCCCTTTACACCCTTCTTTTAATCCATCAATAATGCCAACCCCAGGTAAAAGATGGGCATTAATAATATCCGCCCATTCAGCAATATGATAAATCCCGTCACGCACTTGGTGACAAACCGTATTACCAATATCAGCAAACTTACGATCTTCAAAGATAAGAAAGTCTGTCTCATCAGCGATTTGGCGTAATTCTCGTGCCAATTGTGGTTTAAAGTCAGAGACGATATCAATATGTGTTTTCAATATAGCAATATGATCTGCTGTTTTCTCAACAAGCTTCAAAAGTGATTTGCTATCGGTGACATCAGCTGATAATGCCAAATTAGTTTTTTTGTTTTGTACAATTTTGTGTAATTTTTGTGTGACTGGATGCGATGATTGAGCATAAGGAAGTAGCATGATTCAAACCTAACTGTATACGTGATTTGAGCGCAAACTATAACATAGGTGCCCTTTGGCGTCTATGAAGGGCATTGATTATTTTAGTGATTTTAATTATTTAATCGACTGCATCAAATAACGAATGATTTGATCATCGGCATCAACGGTTGGTGATTGATAACTTACAGGAATAAGCTTAGGCGCTATTAAATACCCTTCATTAGCAATTTTATGCAAGCTATCAAGGTATTTAAGACTGGTTTTGCCGGTAAATAACAGATTAATATCCATCCTTTGATGTGCATCAATAATTTCGCGCAAACCGCTAAGATATAGGAAATCTTTGCTAAAGCCGCCACCACGATAAACGCGTGCCACCAAACGAAAACAAGCATGCGATTCAAGACCACTGATAGAGCGCAAGTAATGATAAGTTTTAGAAAACTGCATATGCTTAATCATATGTTCAACAGCAATAACACGAAGTGCTAATTCATGCAGACGCTTAATCGTGAGGTTTCCAGATAAATACTCACTAAAGATCGCCAAGCCTTCTTGTGTATGCGTATTATTTGGCAAGCCTAAACGCAATAATGACAAAGGTTGAGCTTCAGCGTTAATGGTTGTTAATGCATGCACACCGACCTCATGATGAATCAGCGCTTGTAGCTCTTTATGATTGAACTTAGCATTTTTGTTAATCACAACTTCTTTTTTGCCATTATCAACCATTGCTTTGGCAATAATCTGATCGGAAAGCTTGATTTTGAAGTCGATTTGATAACTCTGAATGACTTCCTCAAAAGCATTGATAATCTCATCACCTTCATAGTTTGTCTTGCATGGCTTAGTGATATCAGGTGCATGTAGTAAAAAATTGGCATTAGCAATATCACGGTTACTTGGCTCACCATAAATACGCAAACTATTATAGAAAAATTCATCTTTGCCAACACTTGTTAAAAGATCGACATCTAATGCAATCGAGTCGATCACCTCACAATATAATTGTCTTAACGCAGGAGACTCAACATCATGCAAAGGTAAATGATAAAGCTTCTCTCTAAACTCAAACGGATTGATTTTTAACTGGCGATAATGAAATTTTGGCTCGTAATCACCACGTTTTTGGAAAAATTTCTTCTTCTCGGTGTGAAAATTAATCGGATTAACATAATTAAGCACATCGATCTTACGTGATAATTGAAAAAGTCGTTTATCAAAAGAAAGTAATCCTTTGTCAAGCATGCCCTTATTTTTTTGGCGTGCCTGACGAGGGGTTTTACTAAATCCTTCCATAGTTTTATATATCGCGCTTTGCAAGCCTTGAGCAATGGCTTCAATGACTAAAGGATAATTCTCGCCACTTAATTCATCCATATAAATTTTTTTGACCTCTAAAGGGATGAGTAAGGTGTTTTTAAACTGTGTATGAATAAACTCAGCCTGATAAGCGCGTCCATAAAATACCAAATCATGCTCAACGGTCGTTTCAATATTGGGAATATCCATTTCAGTTAACAGTGCTAGACTGAATTTTCTAAGCGTGTTATGCCATTTACGTTTATTGATAAAATGTGTACCAATGTTAAACACCGGTGTGACTTTATCTGTAATACGTTGATAATTATAACTGTGTACATCGATAATACAGCATTTTTGATGTGTGGTTTCAATTGCAGTCACCAGCGCTGAAAGCACCTCATAATAACTTGCATGCTTAGCGATTAAACTATTTCTTAATTTATTAGTAAGTGGCGTGTGCCACACAGCTTTACCCCAAGCAGTATCATAAATACATGAATCTAGTGCGCGATTTAGATCATACGCATAACGCGAATCATGTGCAATTAATGTGATGGGCAGTCCGGTAATAAAATGATCAGTAAATGGATCTTCTTCAAAATAGCGCTCAGTTTCCGTCAGTTGACAATGGGATTTAAGCGCACTTTCAAAGTTGCTGCCTGCATGAATGGCCGTAGCAATAAATGGTGTGTACTCCCGAATGGAAATACTAAACCCACCATGATCAACCGTTGCCTCAAAGCATTCGTTGGTATTTACTTTGTCAATAATTTCATTGGTCGTTAGCGTTAGCATCATCAATCACCTTGGTTAATAACTTCTTATGTTTGATCAAATTTTTGCGTGTGACTACAATATTTTCCAAGAAATCGATGACTTTTTCTTGTAGTTTGACTTTGTTTAACATATTTATCCGTGAGATACCACCTGGGCTTTGGACATTAACCTCAATCAACTTGCCATTGATAACGTCAATCCCAACAAAATAAAGTCCATCTTCTACCAATTTAGGACCAATAAATTTACATAGCGCTTTTTCTTGTTTGCTTAAGCTATGCTTTTGCACATGCCCACCTGCGTGCACGTTTGAGCGAATATCATCTTTAGCAGGTACGCGTTTCATCGCACCAATTGGCTCGCCGTTGAGCATCAAAATCCGTACATCACCCTCTTCAGCACCATTAACATACTCTTGCAAAATAACATAATTGCCTTTGGAGTTTTTATCCCCTATATAAAAATCAAGCAGCGATTTGAAATTAGAAGACGCTTTTTTCTCAACCACGATCACACCTTCTCCACCAAAACCATTTAGTGGTTTAAGTATCATCTTCTCTCCTGCTTCTTCTTCAAGAACACGCTGTAAATATTCACGGTTTTTTGAAGCATGAGTCACGGGAATAAACAGATTTTCATGATCATTAAAGCCTGCGGTATACAGCTTATTATTAGCGATTCTAAGCCCATTTAAGCTATTCATAATAAAGGTATCTGAATGAATTGAATCAAGGAAGTTTAATGCTAAATTATCCAACGGTGGATTATCACGCATAAAAATCACATCGAAACCTGACAATGGCAATTGGCAACGTTTAAACTTAGCATTATTGTAAAAGGATACAAAACTTGAGCTTACCTTTGTCTCTTTGGTGAAAACATCTGCATAAGCCTGTGCAACACTATCACGAATCGTAAGATTACTAGGTGTTGCAATCGCAACCGTATGCCCTCTTTTAACACATTCGTGAATCAAACGCAGTGTTGAATCCATCTTTGGTTCAACACGCTCCCAAGGGTACATAATAAAGCATATTCTCATGTGTTTTTCCTATTTTCTTATGCCAATTTGGCAATCCATGCGCATCTTAATCACAAATAAGTGTAGTGTAAAATAAAAAATATGTCGCGCATGAAGAAGGATATTTGATGGAAATATGATTCCATTGGAGAAATTGAGTTGTTATTCGCTTTCAGCTGGTAGGTTTTTATCAACACTATGGGCGACAGTGCATCCTGCAACCACCGCAGTAAAAGCCGTTGCTAACCAAAATATATAAAAACTTTCAAACACATAGGACAACACCAAAGCGGCAATGCCAATAATCCATAAAATTAATTTCATTTTAAGAGCTCCTTAGTCTTCTTAATATAACTCATGTGAGCGTTGTTCTACTTCTTGCGCTGTCATTTTAGTATCTCTACCCCACATTTTTTTGTAAACAAAGGTTGTGTAGATAAAAATGATTGGCAGCATAATCACTGCCACAATTAATATGCCAATCAGTGAAATCAATGAACTACTTGAATTCCAAAGCACCATACTTTGCATAGGTTCAATACTTGATGGCATGATAAATGGAAATAAGCTAAAGCCTAGTGTAAACACCGCACCAAAGCATGCGATAACACTACCCACAAATGCAAGTAGTGGATTTGATTTCTTAGCAAAGCTTAATACCATTATTGCGCCAACAAAGCCTAATACAGGCGCGATTAGCATCCAGATATGATTGCCATAATTACTCCACCAACCACCTTGTGTCACGGTCACAATGCCACCTGTTAATGGGTGATTGATCGCTTGTGAGTATGTACTTAAATCACTCGCTAGCTGCCAGTGAAAGCCAGGAATAAAGATAAGCCAAATACCACCGATGGCAAATAGGATGATAAAAAGCCATGCACTTATTTTTTGGATCTTAACAAAACGATCTAATAGCACGCCACTGGTGCGCATTGCGCAATATGACGCGCCATGCATAATCGACATAATCACGGCAAAAATACCAATTAATAACGCAAATGGTCTTAGCAAGCCAATGAGTGAGATAAAGGCAGGTTCTTGCACCAATGCTTTGGTCTCACCATAGTAAAAACGTAAGCTATGTGGATCAAACTGAAATGGTAAACCTAAGAATAAATTACCAATAGCGACACCAATGATCAAGATAGGAATCAAGCTACCTAAGCACAGCATCCAATCCCAGAAACCTGCCCATTTGGTGTTTTCAATTTTATGACGATATTCAAAGGCAACAGGACGTAAAAACAAGCCCCAAAGCACAACCAAAACACCTAAATACATGCCTGAGAATGATCCGGCATAGACACGTGGCCAAATTGCAAACAATCCAGCGCCGGCGGTGATTAACCAGACCTGATTACCATCCCATGTCGGTGCAACTATATTGATAATGGCACGTTTTTCATTATCATTTTTACCAACAAAACGCGCCAAGATGCCCGCACCAAAGTCAAAGCACATCGTTGCAGCTGTCAAGAACATGATAAGACCAACCGCGAGCCAGCTTAATAACTGAATAACACTATATAAATCCATCATTATTGCTTCTCCTTCGTAGTTGCCGGTGCTTTATTAAGGACTTTGCTTGGTCCCAAGCGCGCAAACTTAAACATCAAATACATTTCAACAGCGAACAATAAAGCATAGAACAAGCAGAATATTACTAATGTGAATAAAATATCCCAACCATTAATCATCGATGAACTTACGGTTGTTGGCAACATATCATACACTGTCCATGGTTGGCGTCCGTGTTCTGTGACAATCCAACCGCATAAGCAAGCAATCCACGGTAATGGAATCATATAAAGCATCGTTCGTAAAACCCAACGCTTCTGCCATAAAGTTTTTCTAAAGAGTAAGATCAAGCCGCCAATCATGACAAGGAACATAAATACACCAATGCCAACCATTATTCTAAATGTCCAGAATATGGTTGAAACATTTGGCACTGTATCTAAGGCTGCTGCACGAATCTGCTGAGAAGTCGCTTGAGTCAATGGCTCACCGACTGGCAAATAACGTAATAGCAACATGCCATAACCTAGATCTTGATGGTATTCATTATAAGTAGCGTAGTCACTTTTTGCAGCCGAACCATCGCGCATTTTCATCATTGCTTCATATGCCTTGGCACCGTTGGCAATGCGTGTCGTAACTGCAGGAATTTCTTTACCTGTCATGACATCAGTATAGCCATCAAAGAGTATGGTATTAACACCATAAATCTTCTGATCGAAGGAATGTGTGGCTAATAAACCTAATAGATGAGGAATTTGAATTGAGAAGTCATTCTTGCGCTCAGACTGATTAGGAAATGCTATGACATTAAAGTTAGCCGGAGGTGCTTGTGTACCCCACTCCGCTTCAATCGCAGCAAGCTTCATTGGCTGATATTTATATGCCAAAATACCCTGTTCATCGCCCATTACCATCACCATTAGTGAAGCGATTAAACCAAAGCCTAAGCCAACTCCCATCGAGCGTTTAGCAAAGGCAACATCACTTTTATTTTTCTTGCGTAGCAAGTAAAAAGCACTGATACCAATGACAAACACAGATGATGTTACATAACCGGCAATTACCGTATGTGCAAAGCCAATTTGCGCAATCGGGTTAATGAATAAATCCCACAAATGTGTTGTTTCCATACGCATTGTCTGCCAGACAAACTCACCACCAGCGGGTACTTGCATAAAGCCATTTGCAACTAGAATTAAAAGTGCAGATAGATTTGAACCAATTGCCAAACAGAATGTCACACATAGATGCTGTTTCTTAGAGAGCTTGTTCCAACCTAAGAAAAACATACCGACAAAGGTTGACTCAAGCATAAAGGCGACCAAGCCTTCAATCGCTAATGGTGTTCCAAAAATATCACCAACAAATTGTGAGTAATATGCCCAGTTTAAACCGAATGAAAACTCCATCGTTAAACCCGAGAGAACACCTACCGCAAAGTTAATTCCAAGGAGTTTTCCCCAGAACTTGGTCATGTCTTTATAGACTTGTTTGCCAGTGATGACATACATAAGCTCCATCGTGAAAATAATCCACGTAAGCCCCAGTGTCAATGGTACAAAAATAAAGTGAAAGCAGGCAACAAAGGCAAACTGCCAACGTGCAAGCTCCACTGATAATAAACTTGGTATCATTTATACTACCCTTCATATGATTGAACATCGTTATCAACACTTTGTAAATATCAAAGCATCTCAGTGCCATTGTAGTTTGAGTTATCACCGAGCTAAACTATCAAAGATAAAACAATGAATTAAGCTTGCTGTTTGTTGACATAGATCAAGTTTTTGGCACAATGCCTGATATCTCTTATAGAATAGTTGAAGCAAATTCATGGTGGTACATCAAGCCCATAAATTAACCGGTCGCCCTAAAACCTGTCATTTTTGTGATTGCCGTGATTTATGTAGTGCACTTAACATCAATCCATTTGATGATGACAAAACATTAACTAAAGTGAAATCCATTGCGGTTAATGTCAAAAAAGGCGATGCGTTATATACAATCAATCGCAATCTAACTGCCTTTTATAGTGTGCGTGCTGGTAGCTTTAAACTGGTGAATGCTAATGAACATATTGTTGATTTTTGCCTACAAGGTGATGCCTTTGGATTTGATGGCATTGAATCAAGTCTACATCAACTAAACGCTATTGCTTTAGAGGATAGTACCGTTTGTGGCTTTGATTATCATAGTTTTGTGCAAGCGATTTCAAATGACACACTATCTAATTTAGATTTTTTGCAATTAATGAGTAAGAAATTTAATGCTGCTATTCATCTTGTTGACGCGACTTATGAGGCACATATTAAGTTAGCACAGTTTATTTATCGTTTAAGTACGCATCAAAAACGCTGTGGTTACTCCAACATGTCATTTACTTTACCGATGAAGCATTTAGAAATTGCCAATCATCTCAACCTAAGTATTGAAACAGTTTCACGTGCCTTTAAAACATTGGCTAAAGATGGTGTCGTTCAAGCTAAGCACAAAGATATTACCATACTCGATATAGTAAAACTCAAAGCGCTAGTGTCTTAAGCTAATCCCTCAATAACTTTCCATTTAATTCAAAAGAGACAAATTGTCGCAACCAACACTCTATGCTACACTACGCGTCATTATGCATCGTTAGCTAGAGTGTTTTTTTATGTCTAAAGATATTCAAACCGTCAAAGTGTCCAGTGGACAAAGAATCTGTTGCCCTATTCCTGAACATGCTTCTTGGAATCAACATCCACGCGTATATATAGACCTACATGATCAAAACGAAGGTGTCTGCCCCTACTGCAGCACACGCTTTGTTGTCGTTGGTGACGATCAAACTGTCTCTGATGCGTAAATATCTTATTATCGCACCCAGTTGGGTTGGTGACATGGTGATGTCGCAATCACTTTATCGCTTTCTCAAATCACAAGATCCCAATTGTATTATTGATATTGCAGCCCCAAAACATTGTTGTGAGCTCGCGCAATTTATGCCTGAAATTAATCAAGATTTTGAGCTTGAATTTAAGCATGGTCAATTTGGCTTTAATGCACGCAAACAAAAAGCCCTTGAATTTAAAGGCAAAGGTTATACCGATGCAATCGTCTTACCCAATTCATGGAAATCAGCATTGATTCCTTTTTTTGCGCGCATTAAAAAGCGCACAGGCTGGCATGGCGAAATGCGTTTTGTGTTGTTAAATGATCGCCGTAAACTCAATAAAGCAAAATACCCCTTAATGATTGAGCGTTTTTGCGCATTAGGCATTGCTAAAAAAGAGCACTTACCTGCAAAACTGCCCTACCCTAAGTTTAATGTTGATCGTCACTTAGTCGAAACGACACTAGCTAAGTATCGTTTAACCAAAGATAAGCCGATTATCGCGCTGTGTCCAGGTGCTGAATTTGGTCCTGCCAAAAAATGGCCAAGTGCGTATTATACAGAACTTGCGCAATATCTGTTGGATCAAAATTATCAAGTGCTTTTGTTAGGTGGCACTAAAGATCAGCAAACCACATCAGATATTAGTAAAGGCTGCAATCATCATGCACATTTATTTAACTTAGCCGGAAAAACGACTCTACCAGAAGCGGTTTATTTATTGGCAAGTTGCCAACGGGTTATAAGTAACGATTCAGGATTAATGCATATCGCTTGCGCGCTTAATATCCCAACACTTGTTATTTATGGTTCGACTTCTGATAAGTTCACACCACCGTTAAATACATTGGCAAAAAGTGTTTATCTTGATGATCTTGAATGTCGTCCTTGTTTCAAACGTGAATGCCCATTAGGACATATGGATTGCATGAATAAGCTGCTACCACAAAGGATTATTGCTGAGCTTGAGAAATTGCCACTAAGCTTGCCAACATCATATTCACATAATCCGGATTACTAGGCACTCCTTCGACTTTATTCATTGCTGCTTTAAATGCTTTTGAGCTAATCGCTAGTGAGCAGCGCTTAAGCGACGGTAATGCATCTTTAATCGCAGGATAAAGTGATTTATCAACACTACTTATCGTCGCTCTTAATTTCGTTAGATCTAAATCTTTATGATCAAAGCTTTTAGGGTCAACAAGCCATTTATCTAGCCAATACTGTTCAATAAATTTTGACATATCCATTTGTAACTGGCTAAACATTAAGGTTGGATAAAGTGGCAAATTTTCTTTGTTGGCAATTGCTTGAACGTTTTGTAACACCTGTATCTCACGCGCTGGTGCGTAAATACTTGCCTTATCTGAGTATTTATCAGCAGCAACTAATTGCATAACTTCAGCGCGCTTAGCAATTAAATTAAACGCATTGGTGAGTTTGCTGCTATCACAATCAGACGCCTGTGACACGCCGGTTAATACTACTGCCATAAAACATACCTTTGTTACTTTATTGATTATTTTTAACATTATTTCCTTCTCATCATAAAACCGTAAAAGCAATGATATTAAGCTATATCGTATCTTTACTTTCAATGCTTTTATGCAAAAAAGCATTAATTTATCCAAGTTTTTGCCATTTCATGCGCCACTTCGCGTGTTAATTTAGGAACAAGATAGCCTGAGGTTAGTGATTTGAGCTTGGTATGTATTTTTTTGGCGGTTGACTCATCAATATCAAAATGTGCCGCCCCTTTGACTTTATCAAGCACATGCAAATAATATGGCATAACACCTGCAGCAAAAAGTGCCTCAGATAAAGCTTTTAGTATATGTGCATTATCATTGACGCCTTTAAGTAAGGTTGATTGATTAAGCAAAGTAAACTGAGACTGATTCTTAAGTGCTGCCAAAGCGACTGTAACATCATCATTAATCTCATTGGCATGATTGGCATGAATGACCATGATTTTTTGTAATCTCGTTTCTTTAAACACATTGATTAACTCATCGGTGATTCGCTCGGGCAATACTACCGGAATTCGTGTGTGAATACGCAGACGTTTGATATGCGAAATATCCTCAATTTGTGCCAAAAACCATGCCAACAGCACATCATTATGCATGAGTGGATCACCACCAGAGAAAATCACCTCATCAAGCGCTGTGTTTTTACGAATATACTCAAAAGTGTCAAGCCACAATGCTTTTGATTGTGTTTGCGCTTGATAATCATACTCCCGACGAAAACAATAGCGACAATGCACGGCACAAGCTGGATGAAGGATTAATAACGCACGATTTTTATATTTATGCAAAAGACCTTTTGCCGGATTGAAATCTGCTTCTTGTAACGGGTCAGCAACATAGTCATTGACTGAGTCAAGCTCTTTTACTGAAGGCAAGACTTGCAATAATAATGGATCATTTATATCACCCTTTTGCATGCGCGACGCAAAGCCTTTAGGGATACGCATCGGAAATGTTTTAAGTGCTGGAATATCATAAGACGCAGGATCAATTTCCAAAAATTGTGCCAAGTCCTGCCAATGTGCAAAACCTGTTGCCAATGCATTTTTCCAATCTGCACTTTTGCTATGCGCTTTACCCTGTTGCGTGGCGTGTTTTTCGTGTATCATGTTCGACGTTTTGAAATAAAGTAGCGCTAATATACTAAAGAGGAAAAAGATGGCAAGTTTTAGTACAAGTGAATTTAAAAATGGTTTGAAGCTTTTACTGGATGGCAACCCGATGGTTATCGTTGAAAATGAATTTGTGAAGCCTGGTAAGGGTCAAGCATTTAATCGTGTCAAGTTGCGTAATCTAAAAAATGGACGTGTGATTGAAAAGACATTTAAATCAGGCGAATCCGTTGATGCCGCAGATGTCCTAGAGGTAGCAGCAAGCTACTCATACTTTGATGGCGAGTTTTATGTTTTCATGCATGATGAAACATTTGAGCAGTACAATGTGACTGAAACAGCATTAGCTGATAGCAAGAAATGGATCAAAGAGCAGGATCAATGTTCTATCACTTTGTTTAACGGTGAGCCAATTAGTGTTACCCCGCCAAATTTTGTGCAGCTAAAGATTGTTGAGACAGATCCAGGTTTAAAAGGTGACACAGCGGGTACTGGTGGCAAACCAGCGACACTTGAAACAGGCGCTGTGGTTAAAGTGCCTTTATTTGTTCAAATCGATGAAGTGATCAAAGTCGATACGCGTACAGGTGATTACGTTTCACGCGCTAAGGACTAAGGTTGTGAGCGACGTGGCACAAACAAAAAGTAATCTTATCTGGCTTGATCTTGAGATGACTGGTCTTGAGATCGACACGTGTCATATTATTGAAATCGCTGCGATTGTTACTGATCCAGATTTGAATATCTTGGCTGAATCGCCTGCCATTGCCATTCATCAAAATGAAGATGTATTAAAAAGCATGAATTCATGGTGTATTAAAACGCATGGTGAATCAGGACTAACCGAACGTGTCAGACAAAGCAACATCGGTTTAAATGAAGCTGAGCAAATGATTCTTGAGTTTATTAAACCATATGTTAAAAAAGGTCAATCACCCTTGTGTGGTAACTCGGTTTGGCAAGATCGCAAATTTTTAGCGAAATATATGCCAACCTTAGAGGACTATTTCCACTATCGCTTGCTTGATGTAAGTTCCTTTAAGATTGCTGCTTCATTCTGGAAACCTTCAATTTTGCAACAATTTGACAAACAAAGCACGCATTTGGCTTTAGATGATATTAAAGAGTCCATTGATGAGATGAAGTTTTATCAGGCAAACTTATTAAATCTAGATATAACTTAGATTCCCTAGCAAAACAGTTGGCTGAGAGAAGTCGAAGCCATTTGATCTTAATGCTAATTCAGTTAATATACTTCCACTTTTGGACGTAGCATATCAAATCATAAGCTAGCGATTGCCTACGACATATTGCGTTGTTAACACAACTTTTTCTTTGAGATATAAACTAAGATCAAAAACATCATTGAGTTTAACCTCACCAACACCTTCAGGTGTGCCTGTCATGACAATATCGTGATCATTCAAGCTGAAATATGTCTGGATATATTGAACTAAAAACTCTGGTTTATGCAACATATGCTCATATACACCATGCTGTTTTATACATCCATTGATCATTAATGTAAATGACAAATCAGCTAAATCATTGATGTTTTCTAAGGGAATAAATGCACTAAAAACCGCAGCGCCATCAAATGATTTGGCCTTTTCCCATGGTAGCCCTTTTTGTTTAAGCTTGCTTTGAAGATTGCGATCGGTTAGATCAAGCCCTAAACCAACACCTACTATTTTTTGTGACTCTATCAGTAGACATAACTCTGTTTCATAGTGCAGTGTACGCACCGAGTCAATCGCTAAAGCCTCACTGATCGCTGAGTTAGGTTTTATAAAAAGCACAGGCTCTTCAGGCGTCTCATTATTAAGCTCTTTGATGTGATCTAAATAATTGCGCCCAACACATACGATTTTTGAAGGACAAATACTTTCACCATTAAAAACAATGCTTTGCATATGAACACTACTACTCTAATTTAGATAAAGCAAGGCTAACAGTTTTTAAATTCTCTGTAATGACTAATATAAGCAAAATCATAAAATTAACCGATTGAACATTTGCTTGAAATACAAATTTTTCTTATGATAGCCGCCGCTTTAAACCGATTAATGGAAACTATAATAAATATGTTTAATAAAAGTCTTATGACCAATCTTATCGCACTTATCATCAGTATTGTAGGCGTGCTATTTGCCAATGCCCAGCTTAAAGCGGTTGGTTTCTATGCCCTTTCTGGCGCTATCACCAATTGGCTAGCGATAGTGATGCTTTTTGACAAAATCCCCTTTGCCTATGGCTCAGGCGTTATTCCACGACAATTTGAGGGTTTTAAACGTGCCATTAAAAATATGTTGTTAAAGCAGTTCTTCAAAACTGAATATCTTGAGCGCTTTTTATTAAGTACTTTTGCTGATGAGAAAAACAGCTTTAAAAATACTATTGCCAAAAAGGTTGATTATGATTTGCTATTTGACCGTTTTGTTGAGGCGATCATGGAAAGCCAGTTCGGTAGTATGATTGAGTCATTTCTAGGTGGAAAAGATGCGATTGAGCCAATGCGTGATTCTTTTAAAGCCAAGATGGAAAAATCGATCATGGCAATGCTAAGTAACGCTGATGGCAATGGTGAGTTTAAGTTTGATCAATTAAATGCACACCATATTGCTGAAAAACTTGAATCCATGATTGATGCGCGTTTAGAAGAGCTTACACCAAAGATGGTCAAGAATATTATTCAAGAGATGATTAGAAAGCACCTTGGCTGGTTGGTCGTTTGGGGTGGCGTTTTTGGTGCTATTATTGGACTTGTTGCCAGTTTTTTTAATTAGCATGCTCCTGACATAATTGCTCGGCAATACCGATATAGTTCGCCGGTGTCATCGCTTTTAAATTCTCTTTCACCTCATGTGGCAAAGCAAGTCCATCGATGAAAACGGATAAATCATTCAGTGAAATACGTTTGCCACGTGTTAGCTCTTTGAGCTTTTCATATGGTTTTTCAATACCATAACGACGCATCACCGTTTGCACGGCCTCACCCAAGACTTCGACGTTATTTTTGAGATCATCTAAAATTGGCTCGCGATTAAGCTCAAGTTTTTTCATGCCCTTTAGCATCGCCTGATAAGCAATCAAACTATACGCCAAACCAACACCGATATTTCGTAGCACCGTAGAATCCGTCAGATCGCGCTGCCAACGTGAAATCGGTAATTTAGCAGATAAATGATTCATTAACGCATTAGCAAGACCTAGATTGCCCTCAGCATTTTCAAAATCAATTGGATTGACCTTGTGTGGCATAGTTGAAGAACCAATTTCACCCGCAATCGTTTTTTGTTTGAAGTAATTTAGAGAAATATAACCCCAAATATCACGGTTAAAGTCGATACAAATGGTATTAATACGACACAAGCAGTCAAAGCATTCAGCGACATAGTCATGTGGCTCGATCTGTGTGGTTAATGGGTTATAGCTTAACCCTAAGCTCTTAACAAAGGACTTAGCCAGTTTCTGCCAATCAATATCAGGATATGCTGCAACATGCGCATTGAAATTACCGACCGCACCATTGATTTTACCCAAATACTCAATTTGCGCTAATTGCTTGGTTTGACGTGATAAACGATAAACGACATTAATGAGCTCTTTGCCAAGCGTTGTCGGTGACGCGGGTTGCCCATGAGTGCGCGATAACATCGGTTGATCAGCAAAATCTCTTGCTAATTTTTGAATAAAGTCTTGAACGTGTTGAACCTCTGCTAACACTACCTTCTCAATCGCATTTTTTAGCATTAAGGCGTAAGAAAGATTATTAATATCCTCAGAGGTGCAGGCAAAATGAATAAATTCGCTGATATTGGCAAGCTCGGCATTTGCTGCAATTTTATCTTTTATAAAGTACTCAACGGCTTTGACATCGTGATTAGTTGTTTTTTCAATCTCTTTAACCGCGAGCGCATCCTTTTCACTGAAGTTATCTATAATTCCATCTAAGACATTTAAAGCATCTGTTGATAGCTTTGGCACTTCATTAATTTCAGGGGTATTGGCAAGATGCTTTAGCCATTTGATTTCAACTAAGGTGCGGTAATAAATAAGACCATATTCACTTAAAAAGGGACGTAAACTCGCTGCTTTATCAGCATAACGACCATCAACAGGTGACAAACACAATACGGAATCCATAAAGTTAAGACTCAACATTCAAAAACAAAGGTAGCCAGATTGTAACAAAAACTATTTGGCACCCTCAAACGCTATTTATAGATTTCTATTATTTTTATACTTTTCAGCACCACGCAAGCTTCACTTTGCTTTACTTTGGGCATTAAATCCGCTATTTTCCTTAGCATTGTGACTAGCCTTTTGTGTTGATTTTATGGCTTATTATATTTATGAAGAGTTTGAAGTGATTCGCGTATTTGGCGCAGACTGTGTGAAGTTCTTGCAAGGTCAATTAACCAATGATGTGACACTGCTTAATGCTGATAACCCGATACAGCTAAACGCGCTATGCAATCAAAAGGGACGTATTATCGCCCTATTCTTTATGCGTTTTGTTGCTGAGAATGATTTACTATTAGCGTTACCCAGAGACTTGGCTGATCAAGCATTACAAGCGCTTAGAAAATATGCTGTATTTTCTAAGATTAGCTTTGAGGCTTCTGATCAGTATCAATTAACATATAGCCAAAATGATGACGAAAAAGGCTTTTTGCTGCAACACGCTATTGTTGATGTTTCTCAACAGCTTGTTAGCTCATTAAATGTTGACGAAGTGCAAAAAGAAAATATTTGCCAACAATTACCGATGATTGATATTCATAATAGCGAATCCTTTCTGCCTGCAGAGCTTAATCTTGATCGCTTGGATGTCATTAGCTATCAAAAGGGTTGCTTTATGGGGCAAGAAATTATTGCGCGCATGAAATATCGCGGTAATTTAAAGAAATTCTTGTTAAGCATTGAAACGGACAAGGCATTGTCCATTGCCGAAAAACTGCAAAACGTTGACGGAAAAAATATCGCTGATATTGTTAATCAAGTGAATATAGATGATAAGAGCTTTGTGCTTGCTGTTTTTAATCACGCCATTGAAAACACACCGATTATTTTACAAGGCGATATCCATGCCAAAATTATTGCTTAAGCTCAAATGCGTCAATTAAATCCAGAGCAACAACAAGCGGTTGAATATATCAGTGGTCCACTATTAGTACTTGCGGGTGCCGGAAGTGGCAAAACCAGTGTGATTACTGAGAAAATTGCCTACCTAATTCAAAAGTGTCATTACAAGGCACATAGTATCTTAGCGGTTACTTTTACCAACAAAGCAGCCAAAGAGATGAAATCACGTGTGCAATCACGCCTTGAAGGTGAGAACACTAGAGGCTTGCGTATTTCAACTTTTCATAATCTTGGGTTAACGTTATTACGCAAACACCATGCACTTTTAGGTTATAAGGCCAATTTCACCCTTTTTGATGAGCAAGATGCGATTACATTGATTCATGAGATTGCTTATAGTGCTTTTCAATCAACCAAACAGGCAGCTGCTGAATTTAAACAACAAATTTCATTGTGGAAAAATGCGCTACTGACCCCGACAGAGGTCATGCTTACAGGCAATGATCATTTAAAGCAGGCGCATGAAGTCTATATTCAATATCAAAAATACCTTAAAGCCTATAATGCAGTAGATTTTGATGATTTGATTTTCATTCCCGTGCAATTATTAAAAAAACATCCCGAGGTTAAAGAGTATTGGCAGCAACGCTTTCATTATGTATTAATCGATGAGTATCAAGATACCAACGAAAGCCAGTATAAACTAATGCAATTATTAGTTTCTCAGCGCCAACAATTTACCGTGGTCGGTGATGATGATCAGTCGATTTATGCTTGGCGTGGTGCGCGTCCTGAGAATTTATCTCTCTTGCAACAAGATTATCCGAAGCTTAAAGTCGTTAAACTGGAGCAAAATTATCGCTCAAGCGGGCGCATTTTGCATGCAGCAAATACATTAATTGATAACAACCCTCACCTATTTACCAAAAAACTTTGGTCAGCTCACCACTATGGTGAGCCGATTCGTGTATTGGTAACAAAAAGTGAAGAAGATGAAGCGCAGCGCATTGCCAGTGAAATTATGACGCACAAAGTCAATCATAATACGCATTTTAAAGACTATGCTGTGCTTATTCGTGGCAATCACCAATCATTTTTGATTGAACGTTATTTTCAGCTATATAAAATCCCCTATGCCATTAGTGGTGGCAGTTCATTTTTTGCTAAAACCGAGATTAAAGATGCTTTGGCTTATTTTAAATTGCTTGTGAATGATCAAGATGATTGTGCATTTTTGCGCGTGATCAATACCCCAAGACGCGAAATTGGTCCATCGACACTTGAGAAGCTTGGTGAGTATGCAACATCGCGGCATATCTCATTATTCAATGCAATCGATGAAATGGGTTTAACACAAGTATTAAAACCTATTGCGATTGAAAAGTTGAAAGTCTTTAAACAATTTATTTATGACTATCAGCGTAAAATCAAGGATGTACATCATTTAGCAACGCATTTAATCCATATGATGGAAGCAATCAATTACCATACTTGGCTTGTTGATAATACGAATTCATTGGCGCAAGCCGAAAAACGCTATAAAAACGTACTGGATTTAATTGGTTGGATTTGTGAGAAAAAAGAAGATAGCAACGCTAGCGATATAGCTGATTTAGATGAAACAACAGAAATAGAAAATACGGAAAATGCAGAAAATTTAGAAAGCTCAAAAAACTCAAAAATTCAGTCCGTAGAGATAAATTTCGCAGAAACGATCAATCGTATGTTGTTATTAGACATTATTGATCGTGAACAAGAGCAAAAAGAGGATGAAAAAGTCCAAATCCTCACAGTACATGCCTCAAAAGGTCTAGAATATCCACATGTTTATGTAATGGGTGTTGAGGAAGGCTTATTACCACATCAGCAAAGCATTGATGATGATTTTGTTGAAGAAGAGCGACGCTTGGCTTATGTTGCCATCACCCGCGCTAAACATACTTTAACGCTTACGCTAACAAAAATACGCAAAAAATTTGGCGAAACGATCCCTTCAAAACCCAGTCGTTTTATCGATGAGCTGCCACAAGATGACCTGAGTTGGAGTGGTAAATCAGAAAGCACACAAGCCGAAAGAAAGACGCTTGCTAAGAGTAATTTAAGCTTATTAAAGGGGCGTTTCACCTAGTTGCTGTAAACAAAAATGCATCCTCATCAGCTAAATATTTGGCTTTGATTTTAAATGCTTTGGTAAACTCATCATCAAGTATTACTTTTTTTGTTTCATCCATTTTAAGCAATCTGCCGCTATCAATTAAAAGCATTTGATCACAAAATTGAGCTGCTAAATTTAAATCATGCATCACCATAATGACACCCAGATTATGCTGCTTTAATAACTTATCTAAAATCTCAAAAACCAGCGCTTGTTGATAAAGATCTAATCCAGCGGCATGCTCATCCAGTAGCAGCCATTTTTCTTCATTATTATCACCAGCAATAATTTGCAATACGACACGCGCTAAATGAGCCCGCTGTTTTTGCCCACCTGAAAGCGTATGAAAAGGCATGTTTTTTTGTTTAGATAGGCTTAACATTTCATACACTTGATTGATTAGATTTTCTTTACGATTGGGATTTAAGTCATGCGGATAGAGCCCCATGCTCACAATATCATTGACGGTATAATTAAATAAAACCTGTGTATTTTGCGCAAGATAAGCAAATTTCTGAGCTCGCTTCTTCGGGTTGAATTTAGCTATATTTTCACCGCCAAGCAGAATCTTTCCAGCAATGCTTTTCCCAGAAATCTTGGATGATATCACGTCTAATAGCGATGTTTTGCCAGCGCCATTTACACCGATAATCGCGTATTTTTTACCGGACTCAAATGATGTGTTCATATCGAAGATTCTGGCATCAATATTAATATTTCTTAATTCAAGCATGCGCCTTGCCCGCCCAGCTACCAAAGGCACCACTATAAAGAAAAGTCCTTAATATAGCAATAAAGCAGTACTCGCATATTCATGTGTTTCTATATTCAAATATTTATATATGCGTATATTTGAATATATAGATATACGAATATTTGAAAAAACAGGTATTTATATATATGGCTATGCATATATTGTTTGACTGCCCTGCCCTCATCGGTAAAAATAGATGTAATTTAAGATGATGATGGGATATTTATATGTCGATATTAAAAAACTTAGGCTCAACTTATCAAACGGAACTGTGTTTAAAGGCATTTAAAGCACTGGCTAATCCCGATAGATTTAATATTGCACTATGGTTATTAGAACCTAAAAAGAATTTTTTCTCTGAGAAAATTGATATTGAAAAGGAAGGTGTCACCATTAATATGATTATGCAAAAATTAGACCTTTCTCAATCTGTCACCTCACAACATATTCAACAACTTCAAGAAGCTGGCATTATTACGTGTGAACGCAAAGCACAATTTAGAATGTGCAAATTAAATAAAACCTACACGCGCCAGATGTTTGAATCAATTGCCGATATGTTCCAGTAACCTGCCCTTTTATTGCCAACGTTTAAAATTTATTTTTGCCTATCTTTATTACTGTCTTTAAGCGTCTCTTAACATTGTTATTTTATTCATTCGGTCTAAACAAACAGTTGTTTTTTTATTTTTAGCGTGACTGAAATTATATTGATTAAATGATGGTTACCACTCGTAAATATAGCGCTTGCTAGTTTATACTACTGCCCTACTTTTCATAAAGAGACAGAAAAAAATGCAACACTTTGATTTAATTTGTATTGGTGGCGGCAGTGGCGGTATTGCCGCAGGTGTTCAAGCAGCGCGCTTCGGGAAAAAAGTCGCTATTGTTGAGGCAAAAGACCTAGGTGGTACCTGTGTCAATCGCGGATGCGTACCTAAAAAAGCCATGTGGTATGCAGCTAATCTTGCTTCTCGCTTAAAACATGACTATCAAGGCTATGGCTTTGATCTAGATGTTAAAGGATTTGATTGGCAAATACTTAAAAGCAAGCGTGACACCTACATTTCTAATATTCATCAATTTTATAATAAGCTATTTGACAGCCAAAAAATCACCCACTTTAAAGGATGGGGAAAATTCAAAGACAGCAATACTATCATCATTGATAATGAAAATGGCGGCACCGAAATAACTGCTGATTATATCTATGTGTGCCCAGGTGCTTACCCTGTGATTCCAGAGAATATTCAAGGCGCTGAGCATGGCATTACATCGGATGATTTTTTTGAACTTGATACACAACCGCAAAAAGCCGTCATCGTCGGTGGTGGATATATTGGTGTTGAGATTGCCGGTGTTTTTCATGAATTAGGTACAGAAACCCATCTTCTGATTCGTCGGGATAAACCACTTAAAGAATTTGATGAAATGTTAAGTGATGAATTACTTAGCAGTATGCAAATGTTAAAGATGGATGTAAGAACCCATACCAATATCACTCAAGTGGTTAAAAAATCCAATGGGCTACTCGATATCCATTTAAATAATGGTGATGTGCTTTATGATGTTGATTGTCTCGTTTGGGCAACGGGACGCGCCCCACTTACGGCTAATTTAGGACTAGAAAACACAGATGTTAAACTCAATGATAATGGTACTATTATCGTTGATGAGTACCAAACAACAACAGTTTCTCATATTTTCGCCATTGGTGATGCCACAGGAGCTGCACAACTAACCCCAGTTGCAATTGCCGCAGGCAGACGCTTATCTAGACGTTTATTTAATGGTGAAAGCAATCTTAAGTTGGATGCACATTTGATTCCCACAGTTGTTTTCTCACATCCAGCAATTGGTACAGTGGGCTTATCTGAAAAAGATGCCAATGATCAGTATGGCAAAGATAATATCAAAGTTTATCAAAGTAAATTCACCCCGCTTTTTGCCGCAATTTCGGGTTTTAGATTGCCAACCGTGATGAAGCTTATTGTTGCAGGTGCTGATGAAAAAGTAGTAGGTTGTCACTTGATTGGTTTAGATGCCGATGAAATATTACAAGGCTTTGCCGTTGCGATCCAAATGGGTGCCACAAAACAAGACCTTGATAACACCATTGCTATTCATCCAACCAGTGCTGAAGAGCTGGTTACCATGCGTTAATGTTTATTAGATGATGATGAAAAATTAGTTGCATCACCTATTACCTCTCCCCTTGCGGGAGAGGTCGTTCAGTTTAAGCTGCTCGGGTGAGGGGATAATTGAAGTTCAACTCAATTTTTTTATGGATTACTAAGCGTATTTCTAGAAGGATAAAATATGGCAGATGATGTTCGTTTAGACAAATGGTTGTGGGCGGCACGTTTTTTCAAAACGCGTCAATTAGCCAAAGATGCTATTGAAGGTGGCAAAGTACATTACAATGGCGCGCGCTCCAAAGTCAGTAAAAAAGTTGAGATTGGTGCGACACTCACCATTCGTCAAGGCTATGCTGAGAAAGTTGTAACAGTCATAGGCTTATCTGATACGCGAGGGGCGGCAAGTATTGCGCAAACACTTTACAATGAAACTACTGATAGCATTGAGAAACGCGAGCATGAGACAATGCTTAGGAAGTTGAACAAAGCCACCCTACCCAATCCAACGAAACCAAATAAAAAAGAACGTCGCCAAATTATGTCTTTTAAGCATCAGCAAGATAGTGGTGATTGATATTGACAAGCTATAGCTGCAATATTTTCTTTAACAATATCCTCATTAGTTACGTTATAACTTAATGAGCTTTTGCTAAAAACACTTTCACCCTGCACATTACTTTTGTTACTCGCTGCTGAAAAATGCACGGCATCAACGCCAATTTCTTTAAAATGTGGAATATTATCTTTATTGACTCCGCCACCTGCCATAATCTCGATTTGACCATGATATTTTTGCATCACTTTGGCAATGTCATCTAGTCCCATAAATGCTTTCTTTTGACCACCAGATGTTAAAATGCGATCAATACCCAGATCGACACATATCTGTACACTGCCAAGGTAATCAGGCACCATATCAATCGCACGATGAAAAGTAACCTCTAATTGATAAGACTTAGCAAGATCCGTTAGATATTTAGTTGCTGCGATATTAATATGACTGTTTGTATCAAGCACACCGATAACAACGCCATTGGCACCTGACTCATGCATAAGCTTTATCTCTTGAGCCATCATCTTAATTTCAGCCTCGTTATAGCATAAATCCCCCGCGCGCGGACGGATCATCGTATGACGACGAGCTATTGATTTCTCTTTAGCATATTGCACTAAATAAGGCGCGGGAGTTAAACCGTCCAAACTAAGAGCGCTACAAATCTCCAAACGAGTTATCTCAGGAAATTTTGCTACTACATCAACGGATTCAATATTATCCAGACAAATTTCAATATTCATGTTTAACTGCCTCCCCCCACTTTTTATTTTTAATGCCGATTATTGGCATTCTTGATTAGCTATTTTCACTATTTGTTCATTTTTCTATTTTTTTTATTTTTTTATCATGCGCTAAAAGACAAATCATATCACAAGCAACATGAGCCGCAGCAATCGCTGTAATTTCAGCATGATCATAGGCAGGGGCAACTTCAACCACATCAGCACCAATCAAATTTAAACCCGTTAATCCACGCAAAATAGCTAAGCCTTGCGCTGAGCTTAAGCCCCCTGATACAGGAGTTCCCGTGCCTGGTGCAAATGCCGGATCCAAACAATCAATGTCAAAAGTAATATACGTTGGTCTATCACCAACAATCTGCTTTACACGCTCGATGACTGTTTTAACGCCATGCTCATGAACAAAAGGCGCATCCAGTACATTCATCCCCATAAAGTCTTGATTCCACGTACGAATGCCAATTTGTGCCGAATGTTTAGGATCGACAATGCCATTTTTAATCGCTTTATAAAACATTGTGCCATGATTCATGGAATCTTCATCATCATCGCGCCAAGTATCACAATGTGCATCAAAATGGATCACTGACAAACCTTTGCCATATTTTTCAGCCATCGCCTTTAAAATAGGATAGGTAATATAGTGATCGCCACCAAAGGTCAATGGAAAGACGTTGTGATCAAGTAAATTTTTGATATGCGCTTGGATAGCATGAGGTGTGGTCAGCGGATTGTGTGGAGCCAAAAAGCAATCACCATAGTCAATCACAGCAAGCTCATCAAAAGGATTAAAACCCCATGGAAATGTGGTAAGCTCCGCAAGTTGTACTGATGCCGCGCGTATCGCTCTTGGTCCTAAGCGCGCACCTGAGCGATAGGTGACTGCCAAATCAAAGGGCACGCCACTGACAGCAACATCAACATTTGTCAAATCTTTGGTGTAGTTGCGACGCATAAAACTCGTTACCCCACCATAAGTCATCTCAAATTGTGATCCTTTTAGCGCTTTACGTGCAATGGCTGCATCAACTAATTCACTCATTTATACTCTTTCCTTTTATTGATTAATTTGTCTATAAATACCATTAGCCCAAGGCAATATTTTTTCGTATTGAACCGCTTGGTCTTGATAACATGAAAACTGCAAACGATAGTAATCCAAGCTGTTATCAATCACATGTAACTCGTCAAATAAATAGTGATGATTGATGAGATTAGCGACTGATTCATCATAGCGTTTGAGGATAAGCTCAGTAGCAATATCATGCCCTCCTTTTTTCACTCGATGGGCAACACGCTCGATATTCAGCTCAACACACTCCAAGCCCATAAAATAGCATATGGTGCGATAACCTTGTTGTTTAGCGCGCAAGATACGATTTAAAATACTCTTACCTGAAAATGTGCTTTCCATACAGGTGTTTAAGCTATTATCAAGTGCAGTTTTATATAAAGTAATCGCTTGCTTTGATGCAAAGATCAATGGATTGTCTTTATTTTTTAACATCGCAATGCGATTAAGTGCATCAGGATCAATATTCGTTTGGATATTTGATAAATCCAAATAAGCACGTAATGAGCTTTTGCCCGAACCGTTGGCACCCAACAAAAAAATGGCAATAGGTGCATTATCAGCGCTGACCTGAATGGATTGCATTACAAAATGGTTAATCGTTGTATTCATCGCATGTACTTTATTATTTTTTACTTTTTTAATTTCTTATTTTTTAATGACTAGATGTAATCCGTGTCTGATTGGCAATATTAAATTATCCACTTGTGGATGACTACAAATATATTGATTAAAATCATCTAATGCCTTGGCGCGCTTATCCACAGGATCAAGCACCTCACCTCGCCATAACACATCATCGACAATGATCATGCCCTTTGCACTTAACTTCGGCAATAGCAAATCAAAATAGCATTTTGTTTGCATTTTATCCGCATCAATAAACGCAAAATCAATATCATCAGGAAGCTTGCTTATTGCATCAATGCCCTCTTGAATAAGCATTTTAATTTTATAACCAACGCTGCTTTCTTCAATATACTTGCAAGCTAGTTCATGTCCAGATTGATGTGTGCGATCAATCGTATATATTAAAGCATTATCAGCAGTTGCTTCCGCCATAGCTAGTGCTGATAAGCCACTAAAGGTGCCTAAATCAACGCATATTTTTGGATTTTGCATTTTGATAAAAAACTGCAAAAGCTTAGTGACAATCGTTTCTGATAACATCTGCGCACCATGTACTGAGCTCTCAGTGTCCGCCTTTAACGCTTGTAAAAGTGGTGAGTTTGGCTTGGTATGGTCAAGGCAATACTGCCAAATAGTTTGTTCTGTAAATTGGTTTTGTTTCATATTCTTACCCATATTCAATCATTCGATTATCCGCTAGTGACCACCTTTTGCAGAATTTAAAAAGGCAATCACTTCCTTTTCCAGCCTGTCATTAAGTTCACGCTTAAAGTCCGTGGTTTCGTTTTCATATGGGTGGAAGGTGGTCATTTTTGCTGCTTCCTCAAATTGACAATCTTATCGCTAATAATTGGAGATTTAGACAATATTTGCAACTACCCAGCAGGTTAGATTTTGATAAACGGTAATCTTTAGCAACTTTCCCAAATTGAGCGGGTACATCAGTTTAAATTTCCTAGGGTATTATAATTGAGTTATTAATCTTTCATACCACAAAACAAACGCTTAGTGTTTTCTTTTGTTGCCTGACAAAAGTGTTCAAAATTCTCGCCACGCAGTTTTGCTAAGAATTCCGCGACATAATAAACATACGCTGGATAATTCGGTTTACCACGATACGGTACGGGCGTCAAATATGGCGCATCGGTTTCAATGAGCAGTCGATCTAAAGGAATTTTCTGCGCCATTGTTTGCACATCTTGTGCATTTTTAAAGGTCACAATGCCTGAAATTGAAATATACATTCCCATATCAAGGGCTTTTTTTGCCATATCCCAATCTTCGGTAAAGCAATGCAGCACGCCACCGCATTGGTCAATGCCATATGTTTTTAAAATAGCTAATGTATCTTCTTTCGCACCACGAGTGTGCACAATAACAGGTTTTTTTAATATTTTTGCCGCTTCAATGTGGGCAATAAATTTTTGCTGTTGCAATGAATGCGTCTCTTGATCATTGTAATAATAATCAAGCCCTGTCTCACCAATCGCAACACATTTATCATGATCGATATAATCGATAATAGTTTGCGCCTTAAGCGGTTGAACACCTTCAACTTCACTGGGATGAACACCGACGGAGTAATAAACTTCAGGAAACGTTAAGGCAATCGCTTTAATTGCTTCGACATCTTCTAGTGTGGTTGAAATTGAGATGATTTTTTCAACGCCTTTTGCTTTGGCTTCAGCAACAATCTCCTGAAGCGTTGGTTGCCCTTTTTTTTGTAAATAGTTGAGGTGACAATGAGAATCAATGATCATAAGAAAAAAACAATAAAAGAGTGATTAAATCATATGCTTAGCATCTACGGCACGAATTTCTGGCACATTGCGCATATAACCGTGATAATCCAAACCAAAACCAAATAAAAATTCATTTTCAACTTCAAGACCAGCGTAGTCTGCTTTGATCAATCCACCTTTATCTCTTGGTGCTTTTTTATCAAGCATCACTGATGTTAAGACATTTAACGCACCTCGATCTTCGTAATAACGTTTAACTTCAGCTAAGGTTAAACCACCATCCAAGATATCATCAAACAAAATAACCGTGCGACCTTGCGGGTTAATATTAGGTGTTTTAACCCAATTTAGCATATTAGCCCCCGTATACTCATTGCCATAACGGCTGGCATGAATATAATCAACCTGTAATGGAAAGCGCAAACGTTTGACAATTTCTGAGGTAATAAACAAGCCACCATTCATCACGCACACAGCAATCGGATTATCTTTGATGTGATTTTGTGTAATCTCCGTTGCCACTTTTTCAAATGATGCTTCTAAAGTTTGCTGAGGCACAATAACACGTGAAGCATCAAAGACTTCTTTAATGAAAGTAGGTGTAATTTTTGACATGGATTTTGAAGTTTCGCTTTATGGAAATTTCGAGCTATTCTATCCGATTTCCGAATGAATGCGAACTAAAAAATTTAAGAAATAAATAACAATTCAGAAGAAGGTAGCCTTGACAAAATAAGGCTGATTACAATTCAGACAAAAATACTTACTGAGCCTTTAAAGGAACAGGAATACTTGCCTCAACACGCTGGTTGATTGACTGATTAGCTTTTGTTGTGTTTGGTACTAATGGGCGTGTATAACCATAACCAACTACTTCAATATTGCTTGCATCAACACCTTTAGAAATCATATACGATTTAACCGCTTGCGCACGGTTAACTGATAACTGCTGGTTGTATTGTGCAAATGCTGGACCTTTTTTACCTTGTGAAGCAAAGCCTTGTAATACCACTTTCTTAATATCATACTCGTTCATGAAGTTGATTAGGTTATCAATTGCCGCTTTTGCTTTAGCATTTAATGCATAGCTGCTATAGGCAAATTTAGCATCTAAATGCATTGTTACTTTATCGCCATCAACTGTGTAGCAACCGATAGACTCACGTGTCATTTCAGAAGTACCTGCTTGACATTCCATTACATTTTTTGGCAATGCATAAGCTGCATGGTACTCATCTTCACGTGCTTGTTGGTCTGCTGCTACAGAACCCATAGCGCCATAAGCAGATGTATTATTCGCACCACCAAAATACAAGCCAAGACCAACAGTAATCATGCTACCATTTGGTGTCTTAGAGCCAAATGATTGAAGATAACGATAATCAGCTGAAATATAAGCATTCGGCGCAAAGTCATACTTAACACCAAGACCCGCATCAAGACCAAATGAATTTGTTGTTAAACTCATATAGCCACCACCGATCGCAACATACGGTGTAAATTTCGTGTTATTAGCAAAATTCCAGATACCTTCCGCTAAAACAGTTTTTTGGTTGTTGCCCATGTAGCTAACACTTGCTTGTGCCGCAAGGTTCTTGTTAAAACCATAACCAACAGTGCCTGATACAGCAGGACCACTTTGAGAATAGCTATGATTGATATAACCACCTAAGCCAAACTGTCCATATAATTGGTTGCTATGATCATTCGCTGCGAAAGCTGCAGAGCACAAGCCCGCTGCTAATAAGCCAACAATGATTTTTTTCTTCATGTTTCTTCCTCATTTTTTTTCGGTTATAAAAATAGTTTATCCGTTAGCAGGACATTGCGGGAGCTTCTCAATAAAGAAGCTATTCCTTTTAATTAAACCTTGGCTAGTATAGTTAACTTTTTAGCAGACTGGGAGTGTTGTTAGCGCTTTTTCAATGAAAAAATTTAAATTTTATTGTTTATAGCAAGCATCTACGATTAAATAACCACAACTTATGAAATAAGCAATAGGGACAACTTCATGCTGGAGACCTCCACAAAAGTTCAAACATTACGTCAATTAATGCAGCAAAAACAATATGATTTTTATCTTGCACCATCCACAGATGCACATAATAACGAGTATTTACCTAAAGCTTGGCAACGCCGTCCTTGGATAAGTGAATTTGATGGTAGTGCTGGTGAAGCGTTAATTGGTCAAAATAATGCCCTTCTTTGGACAGATGGACGTTACTTCTTGCAAGCTGAGGCGCAGCTTGATCGCAATATCTATAGCTTACAAAAACAGCAAGGCTTTGTTTCCGAGTTAGAAAATTGGCTAAGAGACAATGCCTATGGCAAAACCATTGCTATTGACCCAACCACCGTATCGATTAAACGCGCTGAACACCTTGAGGAGCTTATGCGCTCACTTGAAGGCAAATGTGTTTTTGATCAAGATAATTTAATCGATCAAGCGCGCACCACGCTTAATGATCAAAGCGTATTACCACGTGCTGCTACCTTTTTGCAAAAAGATCATCTCAGTGGCAAGGATACCACGACGAAGCTTAAAGAAATGCGCTCACTAATGCACAAGAATAAAGTCGATGCATTAATTGTTAGCATGCTTGATGAAATTGCATGGTTACTCAATATTCGCGGTAATGATATTAACTTTAACCCCTTAGTGATTAGCTATGTGATCCTTTATAAAGATCGCTGTGAGTTTTTTGTTGATGCTTCTAAATTGAGTGATGAGGTTAAAACCACACTGAATACTCAAGGCATTAGTATCGTAAGTTATGATGCGTTTTACCCGAAATTATCAAAGCTTCAAGGTAAAATCTGGATTGATCCTAATACGGCAAATTATGCAATCCTACAAAACTTAAATATCGACTGTAATGATCATTTTGCACCATCACCTATTGCACTTGCCAAAGCATGCAAAAATATGACTGAAATTGATGGTAGTAAGTATGCGCATAAAAAAGATGCTATTGCAATGATTGAGTTTATTCATTGGCTTGAAAACCATTGGCATGAAGGTGTTGATGAGCTTAAAGCGCAAGATATGCTATTGAAATTTCGTCAAAAACAGCCTAATTTCAAAGGCGCGAGTTTTGATACCATTAGCGGTTTTGCCTCAAATGGCGCGATTATCCACTACCGCTCATCCACAAAGACTTCTAAAGTCATTGATAACAGCAGTCTTTACTTACTAGATTCAGGTGGTCAATATTTGGAAGGTACCACAGATATCACGCGTGTATTTCATCTAGGCAACCCAACCTCAGAGCATAAATACTATTACACTTTAGTGCTTAAAGGACACTTGGCTATTCAAAATGCAAGCTTTCCTAAAGGCACGCGTGGCGAGCAGCTAGATACACTCGCTCGTCAACCATTATGGCAACAACAGTTAAACTACGGGCATGGCACAGGTCATGGCGTTGGCAGCTTTCTGTGTGTGCATGAAGGACCACAGCGTATTTCTCCGGCGTTTAGTAATCAATCACTTGAGTCTGGCATGATTGTGAGTAATGAACCGGGTGTTTATTTCCCTCACCAGTTTGGTATTCGCATCGAGAACTTATGTTTTGTTAAAGCAATGCGCGAGCAGGCACATCGTGATTTTGGCGATTTTTACTGTTTTGAAGATCTCACACTTGTGCCTTATGCGCGTAATCTAATCGATACTGCACTTTTGACTAATGATGAAATTAAACAGATTAATAGTTACCACTTGCGTGTCGAAAAAGAAATATTGCCTATGATTAGTGACGAAGCAATTAAAGCGTGGCTTACCGCGCAAACAAAAGCATTATAATTTTGTCAGCTTCGCCATATTGGCAAGCAACACCTTTTTGCCACCTCCGGCTTGAAAGTCAATGTGATAACACAAATCATCATTTTGTCCTTCAGTTTTTAAAACCACGCCTATACCAAACTTTGGATGAACAACACAGTCACCTGATTTAAAGGCATTGCTATTTGCACTTTGAATTTTCATAAACTCAAAAGGCGACATGCCAAAACTTGCTTTCTTAGCTTTTGGCGATGGCGTTTTGTTCACTTGCTGGCGCACATACTGAATATACTCATCCGGAATCTCATCTAAAAATCGCGACTTAATCTGATAATTAACATCGCCATATTGATGGCGCACTTTACTAAAGCTTAAAGTGAGATAACGCATCGCACGCGTAATACCCACATAACAAAGCCGTCTTTCTTCAGCCAATTTCTCATGCACTTCAATCGAGCGTGATGATGGAAATAAGCCATCTTCAAGCCCTGTCATAAACACATAAGGAAATTCAAGCCCTTTTGCGGTATGAAGTGTCATCAATTGCACCGCATCCATATTGTCCTCAGCTTGCATCTCCCCTGACTCAAGCACAGCAAAGCTTAAAAACTCAACCAGCAAATCTTCATCAGCAGCATCCTCAACAGGCGGAATAAACTCATTGGCTGCATTGACTAACTCTTTTAAGTTTTCATGCTTTTGTTGTGCTTTCTCAGCTTTTGACTCCTGATACATCAGCATTAAGCCACTGGCATCAAGTACATGACGCATTAACTGCCCTAAAGTCAATGCATCTTTCAACGAAGACATATCCTCAATCAAATCAACAAATCGCTGCAGTGCTTGAGAGGCACGACTACTAAACGCTTTTATTTCAATCATCTGTAATGTCGCGTGCCATAAGGATAAATCATGCACTCCGGCATACTCGCGGATACTTTCTAAGGTTTTATTACCAATGCCACGCGTTGGTAGATTAATCACCCGCTCAAAGGCTAAGTTATCGGCGCGTAGTGCAAGCAAACGCATGTAGGCTAATGCATCTTTAATCTCTGCGCGATCAAAAAAGCGTAAGCCTCCATAAATGCGATAAGACAACCCGCGCTTAAGTAATGCCTCTTCAATCACACGCGATTGCGCATTAGAGCGATACAATATCGCAATATCAGTCAGGGAAATAGATTGATTATGATGTAAATCATCAATTTTATCGGCAATATAATCCGCTTCATCACGCTCATTAAACGCCTCATAAAGCGCTATTGGTTCACCCTTTTCAGCCTGAGACCACAGCATCTTACCCATGCGTTTACTGTTATTGGCAATCACCGCATTAGCTGCATCTAAAATTAGCTGTGTTGAGCGATAATTCTGCTCCAAACGCACGACTGTTACCGGTGATAGATCTGCAAGATAATGCTCGATATTTTCAACCTTAGCACCACGCCAACCATAAATAGATTGATCATCATCACCCACCGCCATAAAAGCGTTATTTTGTGATTTTAAACACATCAACCATTTATATTGCACACTATTGGTATCTTGAAACTCATCAACCAATACATATTGAAAGCGCTTTTGATAATAGCTACGAAGCACTTCATTGTGTTTAAACAACTCATAAGCGTATAGTAGCAAATCAGCAAAATCCAATGCATTATCCGCTTTTAGGCGCGCTTCATAAGCTTGATATATTTTAACCACTTCACTATCAAACTCGGCCGTTGGCAAATCAATCGCGCGCATTCCTTCATCTTTTTTGCCATTAATAAAGCCTTGAAAATACTTAGGTGGATAATATTTCTCATCTAGGTTTAAACTTTGGATAACTTTCTTAACGACTTGTAATTGATCATCTTGGTCGAGCACTTTAAAGCGTCGATCAAAACCGATCTCTTGTGCATGTTGGCGCAATAACCTGTGGGCTATGCCATGAAATGTGCCAATCCACATACCAACGGTTGAAAAGCCTAGAAGCTCCTCAACCCTACCGCGCATCTCTCGTGCTGCTTTATTGGTAAAGGTCACTGCCAATATATTCAAGGGTGAAACATTTTTTTCCTGACACAAGTAGGCAATGCGATGCGTTAACACACGCGTCTTACCACTGCCTGCTCCGGCTAAAACTAATGCGTTTTCATTTGCTAAAAGCACGGCTTCTTGCTGCGCTTTATTCAGCGATTTAATCATATCTAACATCACAGTCATCGCATTACACGCCATGGTAATGATGTTTTTCGACGATAATTGTACGTGGTTGGTAGGCAATTGCCAAAATTAAGCAGATCAACCAAACAATAAACGTAAAGCCCAATAATAAGTTAACAATAAAGATGATAATCGCACTGGGATGCTGCTTTTTAAAAGCAATATAGCTTGGTAAAAAGTAAAGCATCAATAACAATACGCCAAGTAACACGAGCATTGAGAACGGAAAAAACACCAATACAGCGACAACGACGGCAACAACAAACAGTAAATTAAGCAAAACACGCATAAGCACATCCTGAGGTTTAGTTTTAACTGGCAAAATCATAACAAAGATTGCTTATGAAAACCAAAGCAATCGTATTTTTATCTGCTTATTACTGTCTTTTTGGTTTAGATTTTATTGAATATTTGCTGATTAAAATCATAAGCTACTTGTTCGGCATCTGCCAATTGCAAGTAAGGATTGCCACTTAGGATATTATCCAATAGCAATTGCTCATGATCTGTTAACTCTTCCGTTAAATGAAAATAAGCCAAACGTTGCAGCCTTGAGCTTAATTGCAGCGGATTATGTCCATACTGACACAATAGTGCATGATAATCTTCAGCCTGTTCAACATATAACACACAATCATCATAGGTTACAAAATCCACCTCAACAGAGGTCGTACGCCCAATGATATTGTGCTTGCTACTGAGCATATCTTGATAAGCACCGACAAACATAAAGGCAAGATCATTAATCTCAGTGCATGGCAAGTTAATATAATCATTGCCTTCTTTATCTTTAAAAACACCATCGGCATCACATGAGATATCAAATAGCTGGCAGTCGATGCTTTCTTCCTCTGAGTAGTGTGTTACTGGTAATAATGGGAAATGTTGTCCAATCCCCCAGTGATCTGGTAAAGACTGAAATAACGAGAAATTAAGCCATAACTTTTGTGCATTTTGATCGCCCAAATAGCTGACACTTGAGCTGTCAACCAAGTCAGCTAAATCAATTTCACCATTTAACCACCCTGCTTGTAAAGCCTCGTCATAGCTTGTTTGAGTAACAATTTCATTCTCTGCTTTTTGATAAAGAGGTGAAACGATTAACACACTTGACATCGCCGTCACAGCTCTGCCTGACTCAGTAATAATCGTTGGGGGTGGCAGTTGGAAAAGATCGACAAAATAGCTAAATGTTCTAACAATCGTTTCAGCATAATATGGCAATTGAAAACGTGGATTTTGGGTATCTTCATAATCAATACCTAAGCCACCACCTAAATCAATCATTGTCAGATTTTTACAATCATTTAATAGGTTGCCATATAAGCAAACCATCATATTAATATGCTTCTCAACCTGACTTAACTGCTTAAGTTGTGAACCGATATGTCCATGCAGCAATACCACTTTGTCACTCAAATTAAGCGCTTTTAGTTCATTATTAACAAAATGAATGTCTTTTAAGCTAAGACCAAACTTAACACTATGCAAATCCTCATGAAATGGCTTTGTACGGTAGCCTAATTTAAAGTAAATCGCCGATTCATAGCTTAGAGATTTAACAACTGCTAATTCATCAACATTTTCGAGCACCATAATGACCGTGTAACCTAGCTTGGCAGCTAAGTTGGCAAGTTCATAAAATGCCTTGTCTTTAAAGCCATTGCAAATGATATTATTTTCCTTTGCAGCAAGTGCTAAAACGCTTAGCAACTCAGACTTACTGCCAACTTCAAAGTTAAAAGGTAAATCATATTTATAAGCGCACTCTTTTAAGGTCTCCATCACCGCAGCATTAGGGTTTACTTTGATCGGATACGCTAACTGATAAGCACCTTGATAACGGTAATTTTCCATTGCTTTGGCAAAACTTTGGTAGAGGTTTAACATCCTATCTTCAGTGATGTGTTTAAAGTTTAGTACACAAGGCTTACTGCCGCCTTTTTGTAGTACTTTGTCAATGATCTCGGTGAGTGGTTTCGACTGTGTGAAACTCTGACCATAATGAACACACAACTGATTGTTTTCATCATAACTGAAGTAGGGTTGAAATGTGTTACGTGTGTTAAATGAATTGATATTATGCATAGAACCTCTCCTATAGTTTGTAAAGCGCACCTTAAGCTATTTAACTCATGTGCGCCCTATTCATTGAAGGCCATGGAAACTCCCGTTTTGTGCCAATTAAACAATTATCTGACTCTCATCAGACAAGTTTGATTTAAAGCGTTGATTCATATATGAAGTCTAGCACTTAAAATCAAGACTGCTAAAAATTTTGCATAAAGTAACAGCAAGTTATTTCGCTGTAAATAAATTTTTTTGCTAAAAAAAATAAAAAGATTATCTATAAACTCTGTTCAATATGATTACTGGCTTTGCTGTACTTTTTATATAGCCAATAAATCGCCATTGGTAAGAGTACTGCCGGTACGCCAAAGTAGAAGGCTGGTCTTAATTCTTCATTGAAAAATAACAGCACCAAACAAGCAACCTGCAACCAGATTCCCAAGAGTGGCACCAATGGATAAAATGGCGTACGGAACTTGCCTTTTAATTCAATCTTGTGCTTCTTGCAATGCTTTCTAAAGTTGTATTGTGACCAGCAAATTGAAATCCAGCATACCGCACCGGTAAAGCCAGAAATGCTTAAAAGGTAAGAAAATGCTGCTGTTGACGAGAAAAAGTATGACAAAATCAAAAATATCCAGATGCAAATTAAAGTGAATATCGCCGCAGGCATTGGCACTTGATGGCGATTAAGTCTTGAGAATATTTTTGGTGCCATCTTTTGATTTGACAAACCATACAACGCACGCACCGTTGCATACATGCCACTATTAGCGCATGAAAAAGCTGCTGTTAGAATCACAAACGTAAAGACGCCAGCGACCCAGTGAAAACCATATTGCTGCAATGCTAGAACAAAAACCGAAGTATCACTTTCCATTTTATTCCATGGGAATATGAGCACTAATAGCAATACTGGTACTAGATAAAGCAACACGATACGAATAGCAATATTGCGTGAAGCACGTGGAATAGCAACATCAGTATCAGTTGACTCAGCCGCTGCTAAACACACGATTTCAGACCCTTGGAAATTGACAAGTAGCATGACCATTAAACTAATCACAACAAGCTTGCCATGCGGGAAGAAACCACCATCACCAAGCAAATACTCAGTACCAATCGTTGGCATTTTGCCGCCACTTTTATATAGTCCAAAAAAGATGAATATTGCCAACACACTAAACATCACAATCGCGACAATTTTAACAATCGACAGCCAAAACTCCATCTCACCGAAAATACGTACTTTGGATAAGTTAATAACGGTAATCATCAATCCAAATAGCATCGCCCAAGTAAATGCAGGCACACTTGGGATAATATAATGCATAATAATGCCAGCTGCCGTACACTCAGCCGGAATATAAGCAATCCAATTAAGCCAGTATGACCACCCTGTGCCACATGCCCATGTTGGTGAAATATAATCACTAGCATACTGAATAAACGAACTTGAACTGGGCATTGCCACCGTTAGCTCGCACAGACAAAGCATCACTAAAAACACAATCAATCCGCCTAAGGCATAAGATATTAAAACTGCAGGACCTCCTTGGGCAATAATATATCCCGTGCCGAGGAAAAAAGCTGATCCGATAATGCCTCCCAAAGAAATCAATTCCAGATGGCGTAGTTTAAGGTCTTTTCTTAGTGTTTTTACTTCCGTCATTGCGATCATGCCTTAAGTTTTATGGTGACAGAAAGTGCGAATATTAGAGCCAATTTTTTTGCGGGTCAATCAAAAATTTAAGGTCAAAAAATATTTTTTTCATCAATCTTTTTTGCCCCACTTTTTATGGGCTTTTTTATGGTCTTTTTTCATCCGAGTTGTTGGCGCATTTTATCAATAACTTCCTTATAATCTTGCGCATTAAAAATTGCTGATCCGGCGACAAATGCTTGAGCTCCACAGCTTGCAATTTGAGCAATATTATCGACTTTCACCCCGCCATCAACTTCGAGCAAAATATCACTTTTATATTCTTTAATCCATTGCGCTGTCGTGCTTATCTTATCATACATCGCATCGATAAAACTCTGCCCACCAAATCCTGGGTTTACCGTCATGATGAGTAGCCTATCGACCTTTTCAAGCACATGCTGACAGACGCTAACAGACGTCGCCGGATTTAAAGCAATACCTGCATCAATGCCAAAAGATTTGATTAACCCCAAGCTTCGATCAACATGCTTTGATGCCTCAGGGTGAAAGACAATACTTGTCGCTCCGGCTTTAGCAAAGCTCTCAATCATCGAATCAACAGGCTCAACCATTAAATGCACATCCATGCCAGCATTAATGCCATCATCGCGCAATGCCTTTAATATCATTGAACCAAATGTTAAGTTAGGGACATAGTGATTATCCATCACATCAAAATGAATATTATCAGCGCCGGCTTTTAATACCTTTTTAACATCATCACCTAAATGTGCAAGATTTGCCGATAAAATGGATGGGTTGATTTGAAAATGCATCTAATGATGCTCCTTATAGCCACTCAACAATGCCTGTGATTGTACCTTAATGCAGCGCAAAAGGCTTACGCTTTATTTAAATCAATTTGTTACTTGCCGCTATAGTACTTCTCCAAATCATCCGCGCCACCGATATGCTGACCATCGATATAAATTTGCGGTACGGTTTGGCGATTAGTTAACGCCTTGACGGTACGCATTGAAGCGCCATGCCCCAACACGACTTCTTCATAGCCTTGATTCTGCTCTGTCAATAACTTTTTAGCACGTTTACAATGTGGACACCCTGGCTTAGTGAAAATGGTCACTTCTTTCGGTAATTGCGCATTAGGTGCAACAAACTTAAGCATCGTATCCGCATCAGAGACTTCAAACGGATCACCTGCTTTATTTGGCTCAATAAACATCTTGGCAATCACGCCATCTTTTACAAGCATTGAATAACGCCATGAACGCTTACCAAAACCTAAAGCCTCTTTATCAACCAAAAGCCCCATTTTTTCGGTAAACTCACCATTGCCATCAGGGATAAAATCGATATTTTCAGCCTTTTGTTCTTTTTTCCACGCGTTCATCACAAAGGTATCATTGACTGACATGCAAACAATGCGATCAATGCCATGCTCTTTAAATACTGGAAACAGCTCATTAAACCGCGGTACATGAGATGATGAACACGTTGGCGTGAAAGCGCCTGGTAATGAGAACACAATAACATTTTTACCTTTAAAAATATCATCGCTTGTCACATCCTGCCACTGCCCATCTTGCATGGTTTTAAACGTGACATTTGGTACTTGCTGGTTTTCTAAATTTGGGAACATTTATTGACTCCTGTTTTATTGATTGCTTCGTTATTCATTAATATTGATTGATGCATTTAGACTATGTATTTGCGTCTTATACACCTGTTTTGCCATTGTAGATGTTGCATAAAAATCTGTGCCTGCTAACGCAAGATTACCACCTAACAACATAACACTGATTGTGATACTTGTAATCTTTTTCATACTTTTCTTCCTTAGTGCTCTTTGTGATGTCAACACTATAACAAACGCTCAAGCATGTGATAAATATATTGTATTTTAATTATTGATCAGTTTTTTTTATTAAAAATTCACACCTTACCAAAGACAACTGTCATCAACAAAAAAACATACAATAAACTATCGACAGCATCAACATACTTATGTATCGTTACAAAAATACAAGAACAAGACTGTTTAATTTTAAAAGGATGACTATGGATACCCAAAACTTTATTAGTAAACATGGCATTGACGTACATTATCAAAAAACACCATGCCAATATACAACCTTAAATCATATTACTGAAGCCCTGCATCAATATAAAGGCATGATGCTCTCCTCAGGAATTGAATATCCAGGGCGCTATAATCGTTGGGAGCTTGGGTTTTATAATCCACCGCTTGAGATTATTGCCTATGGTGATCATGTTGTTTTTTATGCGCTTAACCCACGTGGTGTTATCTTGTTACAGCTTTTAAAGCCCATTTTTGCGGGCAACGCCCATGTCAGCTTAGAAAAGCATACTGAGCTCACCTTGATATTATCAATCCATTTATCCAATGAAACATTCAGCGAAGAAAACCGCAGCTTGCAGCCATCTGTCGCTTCTGTGTTACGTATTATTAATCAAGAATTTGCACCGTTAAAAGATAACATGCTTGGGCTTTTTGGCGCATTTGCGTATGATCTTATTTTTGCCTTTGAAACAATGCCTCTAACGCAAACACGCACTCAGGACAGTAAGATTTATCACTTATTTTTCGCTGATCACGTTTATGCTATTGATAAGCAAAAGGATCAAGCTTTTGAGTTAACTCTAGAATTTAGCCAACATCAATTAACCACAAAAAACAGCTCAACTGATGCTTTTAAACTACTTGCCATTGATCAAACAGACTTCAGCGCACAATCGACAATTGAGACCTCAATCTCTGATGAAGAATATGCCCAACTTGTTAAAAGCGCCAAAGAAGAAATGAAAAAAGGCAATATCTTTGAAGTTGTCTATAGCCGCCTATTTAAAGCGCGTGTGTCAGGCTCTCCTGCGCAGTTATATACACGCTTAAAACAAATGAATCCAAGCCCTTATGAGTTTTTCTGTCAATTAGGCGATGAACAAATCGTCGGCACCTCACCAGAGATGTTTGTACGCTGTGAAGGCAAAAATGTTGAGTCTTGCCCAATTTCTGGCACCATTCGTCGTGGCAATAACGCAATGGAAGATGAGCTAAAAATTCGCGAACTCCTGAATTCCTACAAAGATGAAGTCGAATTAACGATGTGTACCGATGTTGATCGCAATGACAAAGCGCGTATTTGTGAGCCTGATAGTATTGAACTGATCTCAAGGCGCACGATTGAACGTTATGTCGGACTTTTCCACACTGTTGATCATGTTAAAGGCGTATTGCGCGATGGTTATAATGGTCTTGATGCTTTCTTAAGTCATATGTGGGCAGTCACCTTGACTGGTGCGCCTAAAAAGCGCGCGGTAAGCCTGATTGAACACAATGAAAAGCAACCGCGCAATTGGTATGGAGGTGCAATTGGCTGCTTAGGGTTTAATGGTGATATTAACTCAACCATCACCATCCGCACCGTACACTTAAAAGATAATATGGCATATTATCAATCAGGTGCGACTTTAGTATGGGATTCAAATCCGCAGGAAGAAGCCTTGGAAACAATCACTAAAGCGACGACTTTTTATAAAGCTCTAGGGCAATTTAATCCCAAAGCAAGCCAAGACACATGGCAAGCACAGCGCTTTGATCACATCAAAGCGATTATGATTGATCACGAAGACTCTTTTGTGCATACCTTGGCAAGCTATTTTCGTAAACTGGGTGTTAAGCTTAGCACCTATCGCACGGGCACCATTACTGCTGATGAAATCATCAAACAAAAACCTGATTTAGTGATTTACTCACCAGGCCCTGGCACACCTGATGATTTTAAGCTACCGCTAATGATTAGAGACATCACCAAAGCAGGCATCCCACAATTTGGCGTGTGCCTAGGTCTTCAAGGCATGTTTCAAGCCTTTGGTGGCAAACTTAGCTATCTTGATAATCCACATCATGGCAAAACTTGGAAACTGACACATCAAAGTGATATTTTTAAAGACGTACCACAACACGCTGAGGTTGCTGCTTATCACTCAATCATTGCTGATCCAGAAACAACGCCTGATTGCTTGAGCGTCATTGCGAGCAATGAGCATCAACATATCATGGCAATACAGCATAAAACCCATCCTGCAATCGCCGTGCAATTTCATCCTGAATCAATATTAACTTTAAAGCATAATAGCGGGATTAAGATTGTGCAGAATGTGTTGAGTTCATTGATTAGTAGGTAGTAAGTATTTCAGCTCATCAAGAATAAGTTAAATTTTAACTCCCCCTCACCCTTACAGCTTAAGCTGTACGACCTATCCCACAGGGGGAGAGGTTATTTATACATAACCACATTACAAATCTTCAGTCTTAAACTCACTATACCCCTCATAGTAGTAGCTAATATCTATGCCTTTCATAAAGAGCGCCCTATCGTTTATTTGCGTGGTTAATGCTTGTTTGAGCAAAACTTTGATTTCAATATCCTTAACCACACTGCGCTCCATTGCCGATAAATATTCATCCTTATCCACTTGATTCCAGTCAATCACATGCTGAATTTCTTTTTTTAGGATCAAATCTAGCCAAATGCGTGTTGCACGTCCATTGCCCTCTCTAAATGGGTGTGCGATATTCATCTCAACATACTTTTCAATAATCTCATCAAAACTGGTTTGTGGCATAGCATCGATATATTTTAATGATTGCTCAAGATACATCAAAGGTGCAAAACGAAAATTACCCTTGGCAATATTCACCTCACGAATTTTGCCAGCAAAATCATAGATCTCTGCAAAAAGATAAGCATGGATATACGATAATCCCGCGAATTTGCCAACTTCAACCTGATCAATATCACCACTGATAAATAGCTGTTTCGCCTTCTGCTTACTTATTTTTTCTTCTGCTTTAGCCAGTTCTAATTGATTGGTGATATTTAGTTTATTTGCCAAAATCATTTTTAAGTTTCTCCAAGTTAATCACCTCAGTCTAAGCATCCCGTTAAACCACTTTCCCTACAAGATAGCTTAAATCTTTACCATTAAGAATACTTGCTACAGCCAGCATTTTTTTGCCTGGGAATTGTAATGAACCAATATTGACTATACCATCTTGCGCCTGAATTTTAAGTCCCTTTTTATCTACGCCAATAATGCCACCAATCGCCGAATTTGACATCTGATGAATAATCTCAATATCGGCAAACTTGACTGCTTCGTCATCAATCATCATATAAGCACTTGGCCAAGGACTAAAGGCTCGAACTTTGCAATCAATTACGTGACAAGGATTATTAAAGTTAATCAACCCTTCTTCTTTAGTCAACTTATGGGCATAAGTCGCACCCTCAGGCTGCACTTGCGGGTTTAATGTATGCTCTGCCATCTCTTTTAGCACAGTGCAAACAGCAGGGACTGATAACTCTGCCAAGCGATTATGTAAGCTTAAACTAGTGTCATTGTCTAAAATAGGCGTTTCAATCACATGTAGGATATCACCAGTATCTAAGCCTTCATCCATATGCATAATCGTAATACCAGTCTTATTGTCACCTGCTTCAATCGCACGCTGAATGGGGGCAGCCCCCCGCCATTTTGGTAAAAGCGATACGTGAATATTAATGCAGCCCTGTTTAGGGGTTTCCAGCACCACCTTTGGCAATAATAAACCATAAGCAATAACCACCATCACATCGGCATTTAAATCGGCTAGTTGCTTGATTGCTTCAGGCTCTTTTTTGAATGATAACGGTTGAAACACTGGAATATCATGCACCAAAGCACACGTTTTAACTGGCGAGCACTCCAGTTTTTTACCGCGCCCTTTAGCACGATCTGGTTGCGTGAAAACGCCAACAATATTGTAATTTTCTTCAAGTAAGGCACTTAGCACATGTGCTGAGATATCTGGCGTACCAGCAAAGACGATACGTAACGATTTAGGATTATTTGACATATAAGCACCTAAACAATGGTTTATTGATAATCATAGATATTCGGATCTAGCCAGAATATGACGGTTTGCGGTCATTCTCGGATTTGATCCGTGAATCCAGAAAAATACCTGATAATATTTGCATAGCTACTTATCGCTATTTATTTAGAAAACTCAATAGATTAATGATAAGCGTAAGCGTAAAGATTAGCACCATCTAACGGTCCAGTATTGCCTGAAGCCACACAATTACCAATGACTTTGGTGGCACCATACTGCGCTGCTACTTCTTTGGCTTTTTGCACATTTTGCTCACACGCTGCTTGGATTTCTTTTTTGCTCGTATAATGCGTATCAACACGGATAATACCAATTGGCGATTCATTAAGCCCATTAACCACAGGCACCGCCTTTCTTAAATTCATATCTTCTGAGGCATAAAACTGCACATCCTGAAGCTTGACCGGCGAGTAAATTTCTTTGGTTTGCGGTAAATACACCGCATGCGCTTCGTATTTTGTTTTAGGGACAATCGCCCAAAAAAAGCCAATTACGGCAATTAAAATCCCTGCATAAATAATATTTTGTTGAAAACGACTCATAGCAATCAATAAATCAATACTCTGGTTTTGGTTAGCGCGTATCATAGCACAGTCGGCTTATGACAATCCAGATGGCTCATGGCTGATTGTCATATTTCATGATTATAATGCAGGTAAAGCCTGTAAGGCGTCTGTCATGATAATGTTATCAAATGCATCGCGAGGCAAAGCACCATAACTGTCCTTATTTCGTTGTAACAAGCTACATGTCTTGTCATTAGGGCTTTGATCAAGTGCCACACATTCGAAGCCTTGATTTTTGAGAATCATATTTCCCACGAGCACATTGGTGGTACCCTCAGCAAGAATAAGTGCATCCTTTTCCTTGTTGGGTCTTTGAGGATTAAGATATAAATTATCTGATAGGGTTGATATTGCTTTGTTACGCACCCTAGTCCCATAACTACCCCATCCATAAATGACATTATTGCTCATGTTTAGCTCACCTGGACTTGAAAACTGTGGTGATCGCTGAAAGTTATTGTAAAACAAATTATTAAATAGCGTGATTTTGGTTGGAGCAGGCGTCATGTTATTGTCAGTGACAAGCATCCCCTTATATTTTATATTTAGCACGTCAACACCCTCGATTACATAAGCAATAATGCTATTTTTGATGGTAATGTTATAACTGCTATTATTAATATCGACATTTTTACCAAACTCAACATCACTCTGACTCGAATTTTCGATTGAAGCATGATCGACTACAATATCATGCGCACCATTTGTAATTAATAGCCCATATTTTGCAGCAAACCGAATACGCAGATTGGTTAAGTTGATATTATGACTGTTTGAAATGTAAATTCCTTGGTTTTCTATCTGTGTATCTTCTGGAAAGGCCAAATTAATATAAGCTAAGTCTTTTATTACAATAGGTGTGTTAAGCTTAATTGTGCCTTGGGTTTTAAACACAATATTGCGATTCCCAAATATAAGAGCCTCTCTTAAAGAACCTATGCCGCTGTCATTTAGATTAGTTACATACACCGTTGATAAATTAATAGCAGAGTAGCCATTTTGACTAAAAAAACAATAAAGGACAGATAATGTTGCTAAAATGATTCTCATCTATATTTCCTCAAATTATGCGTATGCTTTGAGTGTAGTTGGCTAAAGCAAAATAGCAACAACTCTTCTGTTATCGACTAAGCTCACGAATCACCAAGAAGATTAAAAACGGTGCACCAATTAAAGAAGTAATCACACCAACAGGAATAACCATGGGATAAAGCAAAGTTTGCGATAAAAACTGACTGATTAGCATTAAAATCGCACCACACAAAAAGCTGCTGGTCAGCAAATACTTCATTTTATTCGTACCAATGCACATTCTGGCAATATGAGGTGCAACAAGCCCTAAAAAGGCAATGGGGCCGGCAACCGAGACAATCGCAGCAATTAAGAATGCCAATAACACAACCAACTGAATCAATAATCTTTTGACATCAAGTCCCATCATCATTGCCTCAGATTCACCCAGACTCAATAAATCAAATGCCTGATTTCTACAATAAGCAAAACTGCAAAATATCATGGTAATAATAGCTAATAATATCACCTGCTGCCAAGTGATGTTGACGAAGCCGCCAAACTGCCACAAGGTGATTTGCTGCAAGGTTTGCGCTTGGCTAAAACTCATAATCAACGCCGTTAACGCGCTAAAAATCGCTGAAACACCGACACCAAGCAAAATCACTATGGCGATATTAGCAAGGCGATCCTGAAAGCTAATCACCAGCAAAAACACAATAAGCACGATAAATGCGCCAAACACACACGCAAGGAAAAAAAGCAAGTACGAATAATGCGACAATGTCACAAAATAGGCAGGTAAGATAAACAACAGCACCAACCCAACAAATTGGCTGCCCGAGGAGACGCCTAAAATACTGGCATCGGCTAATGGATTACGTAATACCAACTGCAAAATGGCACCACTGACACCCAAACCACCACCTACAAGCGTTGCCGCAACCCAGATGATGAGTTGATATTGCCAAAACAACTGACTAGCTAGCAAACTGTTTAAATGCACATTGCGCCCATACGACAGTGAGCTCACGATAACAAACAGCACGAGCAACAATAAGCCTAATATGAGATTAAAGCCAACAACTCTACTTGCCTTATTTATTTTTTTAATTTTTCTCACTTTATTTATCTGTGTTTGCAACTTTTTCGCCCTTTCACCATAATTTACCACCTAAAGGCATAATTAGCCTTGCCAATTATCATGATATTCGTTATAAAATCGATATATTTTAACGATACAATAATGCATTTGCGCTACCATTATTGGTAAAGTGCGACAAAATAACAAGGGAAACAAAATGCCGGCAGCTTTTCAAATCAAGGGAAGTCTCTTTACGTTGAGCGTATTACAAATATTGAGTACAGATCTTGAGGACATTGAAAAACAAATCACAACCAAGATAAAACAAGCGCCGCAATTCTTTAATAATACTCCAATGGTCATTGAATTAACTGCCTTAACAAGCGGATTAACGATTGAATTTATCGAAAACTTAACCGAGATGTTAAGAAAACACACACTACTTACCGTAGGCTTTAGATTACCTGATCAGACGTTAACCGATGCCTTACAATCGAAAGGTTTTCCAATCTTCAAAGAAGGGAAAAACATTCCCGCGCCGATGGTTTCCGTTAATAAAGTCTCAACGTCACAACACAAAATCATCAGCTCACGCGTGCGTTCAGGTCAGCAAGTGATCTCACAAAACGGTGACTTGATTATTTTATCGTCCGTAAGTTCAGGCGCTGAGTTATTAGCCAGTGGCAATATTCACGTATATGGTACATTACGTGGACGTGCAGTCGCTGGCTTAGATGGCGATACCAGTGCGCGAATTTTTTGTCACAAATTAGAAGCAGATCTTGTATCAATTGCAGGTCAGTATAAAATTTTTGAAGAACCTGTTGAACCGCTTGGAAATGACAATAATGGCTATCAAATACAGCTAAAAGACGGTACAATCATGATCAGCCAAATTTAGGCTCCCCCCCTTTTTAAGAAAATAACAATTGAATCAAGGATTAAATACTGTGAGCACAGATTCCAAACAAACCAAAAAAAATGCCAAACCGCGCGCCACAACCGTGGTCATCACCTCAGGTAAAGGTGGTGTTGGCAAAACCACAACAAGTGCCGCGATATCATTAGCATTAGCCATGAAGGGCTTTAAAACCGTTGTTATTGATTTTGATGTCGGTCTTAGAAATCTTGACCTTGTCATGGGCTGCGAACGCCGCGTTGTCTATGACTTAATCAGTCTTATCAATAAAGAAGCAAACATCAATCAAACATTGATTAAAGATAAACGCTCTGAAAATCTTTACATTCTACCTGCGTCACAAACGCGCGACAAAGATGCATTAACCGAAGCTGGCTTAGAAGATATTATGAAGGAGCTTAAAGCAAATTTTGATTATATTATTTGCGACTCGCCTGCAGGTATTGAAAAAGGCGCATTAATGGCAATGCTCCATGCCGATAAAGCGATTGTGGTTACCAATCCTGAGGTTTCCTCTGTGCGCGATTCAGATCGTATCATTGGTGTGCTATCCAGTAAAACACGTAAAGCCAAAGAAAATGGTGAAGCCGTTGACGCTAAGCTTTTGATTACACGCTATGATCCGACACGTGTTATGCAAGGTGAAATGCTATCACTTGATGATGTCAAAGATGTGTTATCTATCCCGCTATTAGGTGTTATTCCAGAATCAAAAATGGTATTACAAGCATCAAATTCAGGTGTGCCGGTAACCGCTTATCAAGACAGCGAAGCCGGTCAAGCTTATATTGATGCTGTTGAGCGCTTCTTAGGTCATGATAAACCACTGCGCTTTATCACTGCAGAAAAGCCAGGGCTTTTAAAGCGTCTATTTGGAGGAAAGTAACATGGGATTGTTTAATTTTTTTAAAAGTAAACCTGAAGTAAAAAATAGCGCGCATATCGCTAAAGAGCGTTTACAGATCATCGTATCACACCAGCGAAATGAAGCTCACTCTGGTATTAAAAAACCAGATTTCATCAATAAACTGCAAGATGACATTCTTGAGGTTGTCAAAAAATACGTCAATATTGGACATAATGACATAAAAATTGACATCGATAGCCAAGGAGATAGATCTGTCCTTGAGCTTAATGTTACTATCCCTGAAGAGTCAAACCAACCTAAACAAGCATTAAACGCCTAATGTCTCACGATCACCTTGCTGTAAGCTTTGATAAAGTCTCCTTTTTCCGTGGTGAAAAATGCATTTATAAAAACCTAACATGCAATATCCCCAAGGGGAAAATAACCGCAATATTAGGTCCCTCAGGCACTGGCAAAACCACCCTTTTGCACCTGATTGGTCGCCTGATAAAAGCTCGAAGCGGTGATATTCGTGTACTTGATCATGAGCTTGATTCATTAGATAAAAAAGCATTACTGGCTTTACGTAAGAAAATGGGCGTTTTATTCCAATCAGGCGCTCTTTTCACGCAATTATCGGTATTTGATAATGTTGCCTTCCCTCTGCGTCAAAACAGCAACCTAAGTGAACACCTCATTCATAACTTAGTATTAATGAAGCTGCAATCTGTTGGACTGCGTGGCACAGCTGATATGATGCCTAGCGAGTTATCAGGTGGTATGGCTCGACGCGTGGCGCTTGCGCGCGCCATTGCATTAGACCCAGATCTTATGCTTTATGATGAGCCTTTTACTGGTCAAGATCCTATTTCTTTAAAGGTAATTTTAACCCTAATCAAAGAGCTTAATGATGCGCTGCATATGACATCCGTAATTGTCTCACATGACATTGATGAGGTGATGAGCATTGCTGATCATGTCATTATCATTGCCAATCAACAAGTGATGCTTGAAGGATCACCTGAATTTATCAAAAACAGTAAAGACCCATTTGTCTCACAGTTTCTATCCGGTAGCGCAGACGGTCCGGTGGCATTTGATTATCCTGCGCCTAACTTCTTAAGCACATTGCAATAAATGAGGAAGTGATTCATGCTAAAAATAATCCAAGTGCTTGGTCGCAACACCTTAAATACAATAACCAATCTCGGTGAGTCAATATTACTGGCACTTGAGATGACATTTGGGCGTTGCAATCCACGTAGCATTATTACGCAAACCTATCACGTTGGCATAAACTCGGTTTTGATCATTCTGGTTTCAGGTTTATTCATTGGTTTTGTCTTAGCACTACAAGGCTTTTATACACTTGCTAAATTCAGCGCCGAATCGGCTTTAGGTCCAATGGTTGCCTTAAGCATTATTCGTGAGCTAGGACCCGTAGTCACTGCTTTATTATTTGCTGGACGCGCAGGCAGCGCACTAACCTCTGAAGTGGGGTTAATGAAAGCCACTGAACAACTTGCCAGCCTTAATATGATGGGCGTTGACCCCGTGCGTTTTATCTTGGCACCTAGATTCTGGGCATGTGTTTTAAGTGTGCCTATTTTAAATTTGTTTTTCTCAACCATCTCGATTTGGGGTGGGTACCTTATTGGTGTCAAACTATTGGGTCTTTTTAGTGGTACATTCTGGGGTAACATGCAGGCTTCAGTATTATTTTATGATGATGTAATGAACGGTATTTTAAAAAGCTTGGTATTTGGCATTGCCGTGGCGATTGTCTCGCTTTATCAAGGCTATAATTGTCGCGCTAATTCCGCAGGTATTGCCCAAGCCACAACAAAGACCGTTGTCTATTCCTCTTTAGCAATTTTAGGTCTAGACTTTCTAATGACCGCCTTAATGTTCAAAGGAGTTTAAAAAAATGTATAAGAAATCTTATGAGCTATTAGTAGGTGTTTTTGTCCTTCTTGGCATTGTTGCACTTATCTTTATGGCATTAAAAGTTAGCGGAATGTCGCTTTCTGGCTTTGATAATAGCTCTTATCAAGTCAAAGCACAGTTTCAAAACATCGGCAGCTTGCGCCCGGGTGCTGCAGTACGTATTGCCGGTGTTGAAATCGGTAAAGTTGACAGCATCACCTTAACACCAAATTATAATGGCTTTATTGCTGATGTGACTTTAAACATCAATAAACGCTATAGCAATATCCCTAGCAGCTATGGCGCTGCCATTGATACAAGTGGTATTTTAGGCGATAGTTTTATTGCCCTTCACCCATCAGATATGGACATATCTGGGTTATATAACAGTAAATACTTAGAAAATGGTAGCACCATAGAGTTGTCAAATACCTCTTCAGCCATTAACCTAAACTCACTGATCAACACCTTTGTATCAGGTTCTGGAGATAAGAAGTAATGAATAAAGTAAATAGAACAAAAAAAATTATAGCAGTGGTAAGTACCATTTTAGCAGCAAGTAGCATACAGCTAAGCTATGCAGCTGACGCTAAACCTGCAACAACGGTAACAACCGCAACTTCTGCGGGCACAAAACCCGCTGCCGAGGTTAGCAAACCTGCAACAAATACCGATCCAGTAGCACTACTGCAAAAATCTATTGTTGAAACACAAAAAACATTGATTAAATCAAAAAATGAATTAAGTCAAAACCCCAAAGAACTGATCCAGTTAATTGATACGCATGTGATGCCACTTTTAGCGACTAATATCATCGCTCAACTTTTAGTTGGCAAAGGACGTTGGCAAGCAGCTGATAAGCCCGAGCAACAGAAGTTTATCACTGAAATCACACAAATGTTGGCCTATTCATATGCTGAGAATATTGCTCAAGCAGGTAATTATGATATTCAAATATTTCCCTTTAGCAACAACTCGTGGCAAGGACAACGTCTTATTGTGGTAACTGGCAAAATCATTAATTTGCAAAATCAATCCTCTTCTGATTTGAGTATTAAAATGCTAAACGAAGCAGGAAAAGACGCTGCAGCTAAGTGGAAAATTTATGATCTATCTGTTGCGGGTGTCAGCATATTAGATAACTTCAGAGCGCAGTTTAAAGACTATAAAACCCTTAAAGATATTAACCTTGCCATTGAGAAAAAAAACAATGAGCTTATCAATAAAAAATCCAAATAGTTTTAGCCTGCAAGGCGATCTTAATTTTAGCAACGCTGCAAGCATTGAAAAAGAACTAGATCGTGCGCTTAAATCGGTAACATCAACACTAGCAATTGATCTTAATGATACTCAAGAGATTGATAGCGCCGGCATCGCACTTCTTATGCATATTATCCACCACTGTCAAAGCAATAACATTGACCTGCAGTTTACAGGTCTTGTTTCAGAAAATGCTAAATCATTGATTAACATCCACGGTTTGGATAATCTATTTTCACCTTTTATAAAACAATAACAAATAAGAGACTACAAATCATGAATACAGTCGAATTAAAAACTTTAATCGAGAATAAACTAGGGGCTAACACCACCGCACTGATTGAAAGTGATGATAACGTGCACTTTAATGCAACGATTATCAGTGATGTTTTTAGCGGGGTTCTAAGTAAAGTCAAACAACAACAGATGGTTTATGCCGCAATTAATGAGTACATTGCATCAGGTGAATTGCACGCCATTGCTATGAAAACATACACACCTGAAAAATGGCAAGCATTAGCTAAGTAAACCTAATAATTGGAGTATCACAATGTCAACAACCGCTTGGTCAATACCGATTATTGTGATGATGATTCTTACCATCGTCAGTGTTTTTATCACCCTATTTAGTCGTATTCATGCTATTCGCAAAGAAAAAATCACACTGAATGATTTGCGGACGATGGATTTTTGTAAGAAAGAGCATCTTTGGCTTGAAATCACCTCAAGACATCTTGATAACTTATTTCAAATGCCTGTGCTCTTTTATATCTGCTTTATCATTATCTTGCTCAATCCAGAGCTCATGCAGATCAGCTATTTTCTCATCCTTGGTTGGCTATTTGTTAGCTTTAGGATCATTAACTCAATCATCCACTTAACAACGAATAATTTAAGCTTAAGACTCTGCTCGTTTTTATTATCAACTGCTTTTTTGTTTACGATAATTCTAACGCTGCTGATCGAGTTGATTAAGCTGCATTAATCATCAAAGCTTAATTTTTTCTATCAACCGTAAAGTACTGATGATCAATTGACCAAGAGCGATACAGTACGTTATAAGTATTGACAGAAACAGCATTAAGACTTGATTGATAAAGTGTCTCATAAGCCTTTGCAGCATTACCATCCGTAGGGCCCAACAGCTCAATATTGTATTTACGACACCATTTCCGCACCGTCGTGGTTTTAAAGCCAAACTTGCCAGCAACGTCCTCATAACTTAAGCCTTCGTTTGAATAATCCTTTAGTACTTCTTCTGCTGGTCTTCCATACTTCTTTGACAGAATGATTTCAAAGCTCTGAGAATATTGATTTGCCATTGTTTTATTACTCCTTCCTCCATCTAAACATCGTGTTCATTTTTAGCTTCATGCTGATAGTCACCTTAAGACGTTTAAACTTCTGTTTATTTAACTTAACTTTTTTTAAATTTTTGTTTTTTAGTTATTTTTGTAATTTAACTTCTGCTGTTATTGATAACCAAACTTACGGCATCCGTCAAGCACTTCACGCAAATAATCGTTAACACACCTTCATTTTGTTCAATAAAACAGCAACCCCTTGCACGCCAGCATGATTGCCTAGATGTGCTGGCATAATTTTTACCTCGTTATAAAAAGGCAATACTTTCTCTTGAAAACGTTGTCGTAATGCTTTGATAAAAAATGTCTCCTCTGAGATCGCGCCACCAATGATAATCAGCTCAGGCGCCAAGATATGCGTCAATGAAATAAGTCCGACAACAACCTGATGCAAATACGCTTCAAACACCTGTAGCGCAATAGGGTTTTTATTAAATAACTGCTCTTTAAAATGCGCTATACTTACCTCTTTACATTGTGTTGCAGCGCAATAGCTTACTAATAACGCTTTAGCTGAAGCATAACTTTCCCAAGCCCCTGGTAGCATATTTTGTGCTTTACCACTGTTTTGTTGATTATCCTGTGCATTTGTCAGCAAATAGCCAAACTCACCTGCTGCATTATTAAATCCACGATACAGTTGACCATTAATAATAATTGCACCACCAATACTCGTACCCAATGTTAAAAAAAGATAGTTCTGATAATGACTCTCCTGCCAATAGACTGCTTCACCAATGGCAGCAGCATTAACATCATTTTCAATCACCACAAGCTCAACGCCTGTTTCTTGTTTAAAGCGCTCAACTAACGGGTAATTTTCTAGCGCTTTAACATAAGGTGAACCAAAAGCAATGCAACCTCTTTGAGGATCTACAATGCCATGACACGAAAAACCAACACCCACAATGTGATATGTCTTTTTTAATTCTACAAAACGCACAATAAATTGCTGAAGCAGCGCCTCAGGATCGATGATTTCTCCGGTGTGATATTTATCAGCTGTAACGATATTTCCCGCCAGATCAATCAGTGCATATTTGGTGTAGGTACCGCCTAGGTCAAAACATAGGTAACTCTTCATATTGTATTAGCGAGCTTTACTTAAAGGATGTGTAGCATTAGCATATACCGCTTCGACTATTTCAGCTAATAGAAAGCGGATAAACCATTTAACTTTTGACTTTTTTGCACAAAACTGCAACAACTGATTGAAAACATCAAGACAATCCTTTAAAATCTTGCCACCTTTTAGGCTGAGTTTATGCAGTTTTCCAGTGAATGCCGTAAACTCAATGTATAACTAACCACTGGCTTAAGATATATTGGAACTAAACCATGACTGAAAATTTTAAAGACCTCTTTGAAGCTTCACTAAAAGAAACTGAAATGCGTGTTGGCAAGATCATCAAAGCAACTATTGTTGCGATTGATCGTGAATTTGCTTGGATTGACGCAGGTTTAAAATCAGAATCTATCGTTTCTCTTGATCAATTCAAAAATGATCAAGGCGAAATTGAAGTTCAAGTTGGTGATCAAGTAGATGTTGTGCTTGATGCATTAGATAATAGCAACGGTGAAACACGTCTATCTCGTGAAAAAGCGAAGCGTATCGAAGTTTGGGATGCACTTGAGAAAGCATGTGATGATCAAGAAACTGTATTGGGTCGCATCACAAACCACGTTCGCGGCGGTTACACAGTTGAAGTTAAAGGCTTACGTGCGTTCTTACCAGGATCTCTTGTTGATGTTCGTCCATTACGTGATATTTCTCACCTAGAAGACAAAGATATCGAGCTTAAGATTGTTAAACTTGACACTAAGCGTAACAATATCGTTGTTTCTCGTCGTGCGGTTATCGAAGCTGAGACACAAGAAGATCGTGAAGCATTGTTCGAGAAGTTAAGCGAAGGTTCAGTTGTTAAAGGTGTTGTTAAAAACATCACTGACTTTGGTGCATTTATTGACCTTGGCGGTGTTGATGGTTTATTACACATCACTGATATGTCTTGGAGTCGCATCAAGCACCCAAGTGATATGCTAGCGCTTGGTGATGAAATCGATATTAAAATCATCAAATTTGATAATGATAAAGGTCGTATCTCTCTTGGTATCAAGCAATTGGGTGAAGATCCTTGGGCAAGCGTTGCTGAAGAGCTTGCTGTTGGTACTAAACTTATGGGCAAAATCACTAACATTACTGACTACGGTTGTTTTGTTAAGCTTAAAGAGGGTATTGAAGGTCTTGTTCACACATCTGAAATGGATTGGACAAACAAGAATGCTAATCCGCACAAATTAGTTTCTTTAGGTCAAGAAGTTGAAGTGATGGTATTAGAAGTTGATGCTTCACGTCACCGTATCTCTCTTGGCATGAAGCAATGCATTATCAATCCATGGCAAGCATTTGCTGATGCACATAAGCCAGGTGATAAAGTTAATGGTAAGATCCGCTCTATCACAGACTTTGGTATCTTTATTGGCTTAGATGGCAATATCGATGGTCTGGTACACATTTCTGATGTTGCTTGGAACAAAGCTGAAGACGTTGTTAAGCAATTGAAGAAAGGTGAAGATATCGAAGCCGTTATGCTTTCTGTTGATATCGAGCGTGAGCGTATCGCACTTGGCATTAAGCAGCTTTCTGATGATCCATTTACACAGTACACCTCTGCAAATGACAAAGGTGCTAAAGTAACTGGTGTTATCACTGCTGTTCAACAAAATGGTGCCAACGTTGAGCTTGCACCTGAAGTAGAAGGCTTCATTCGTGTTGCTGATATTTCACGTGAGCATGTTGAAGATGCCCGCCATGTTCTTAAAGTAGGTCAAGAAATTGAAGCACGCGTTAGCAATATTGACACTAAGCGTCGCAGCATCAACCTTTCAATCAAAGGCTTGGATGAAGATATGGAAAAAACAGCTAAAACTAACTACAAAGCTGAGCAAATGGCACCAACAACCATTGGTGACTTGATCAAAGAAAAATTGAACAAGTAAAAGCAATTATATAAGGCAACAATTATGTTGCCTTTCTTGCTTTATCTGTTTTATTTTGACTAAATTAAAGGACTTAATTTGTTTTGCGAATCATGTTGACATTTTTATATAAGAAACTTTCATTACCTAGAAAAGCGTCAAGATGGTTTGTATTTCCCTCAACTATCATTATATTTTTAATAACGATGTTCTCATTAACTTCTTGCACACATCACTCATGTGAAGAAAATGATAGCTCTACACGTTATATCTCATTGCTGTTGAATCAATACATCAATGATAACTATTTTGGATTACTCGAAAGAGTTCGCCATGAAAAAGGCATTACAACAATTTATTTTGCCTCTCGCGCACGCGTTACCCTCCCTTCGCAAACAGAGGTTCAACAATGTTGGGTAACAACAAATAATTCAGAATATCCACTACCTGCTTTTCAAACGATGTCTGATAGCTCATTTTATACTTTAAGCAATAGCAGCAATGCGCCTTGTTATCTCAATATGGTTATTGATTACGATGCATCAACCAAGCTCTGGGATGTACATGTTTATAACTTCAACCCTGACCAACTACCATTTTCTTGGATATATAAACAGGTATTAGGCAATATTGAAGTTGGTTTATATAATCTAACCGTTTAATTTCAACTTCACTATACAGCTATACCCATCACAAACCATCTTACAGAATTTTTTGCTTTATATTTTGCGTGTTTTTGTCAAGTTGAGTTTTGATAATAGCGAATGCGTTAAGAAACAATGAATAGTTTCATTGTTTTAGCAAATGAGCGCCCAAAGACTCTGTCAAGGGCAACTATTACCTACAATCCAGCTTGACAAAATCTTCACAAACTACTTTACAACCAAACACCGCAAAATGATTTACGATGGGTATAAATTCATCTACCATATGGCGATTGAAAATTTCCTTTTCTATATTAATGATCCAATTTACTACACTGCTTGATGAGCATGGCTTTTTGAAAGATCATAGACAATGGTCAGCTGATATTGCTTATATTTTTGCCAAAGAAGAAAATATTATACTAACCGAGGCGCATTGGCAAATTATTGATTTCTTACGTGAATACTATGAGGTACATAAAACAGCGCCGGCGATTCGCCTTTTGGTGAAGTCTCTCAAAGAAAAATACGGCAGCAACATTGGCAATAGCCTTTATCTACAAACCCTATTTCCGATCTCACCTGCAGTACAAGCCGCTAAAATCGCAGGATTGCCCAAACCTAAAAGATGCATTTAATGATGTTAACCGTAAAAGTTAAAAAATTACTTCACAATGAAATTCTTATCAAATCTCTAGGGACAATGTTTGTACAAGGCTTAGGACAGATGACTGCCTTTGCCTCTGCCATTTTATTGGCACACTATCTAACTGTTTCTGAATATGGGCAATATATGTTTGGTGTAACCATTGCCACGATTTCTGCAGTGATTGCCACCTTAGGAGCCGATGGGATTTTAGCTCGTAGCTGGGGCTGGTCTAGCAACAACGGGGTTACACGTACAAAAGAAGTTTTCCAACTACACAACTGGTTTTGGCGCCGCGGGATACTTATTCTGATCTTTGCTTGTATCGGCTGTTTTAGCTATATTTATTTATTTGATCGTAATGCCAGTTTTATTGAGGTTTTTGCCTTTTTATTTGCATTGCCTTTTTTTATTGCCAATCTTTTGCAGTCTTTTTATGTTGCTAATAAAAAAGTGATTTATGCCAACTTAATCCAGTTTATCATGCGCCTGATTATGCTATTGATCATTGGCATCTATATTGTGATCGAGATTCACAATGCACCCCTGCTTGTTGGCTCAATGCTTGCTGCGATTACCCTTTATATGTTTATATTATGGTTAAAAATAAGCGTCAAACACGGATTTAAAAGTCATAAGCCACAGGGTAGCAACCTCTCTTTTATGTTATTGAAATGGGGGAATTTATTACTAAGCCAAATTGACATTGTCTTACTGAAAATATTCTCTAATAATGAAAGTATTGCTTATTACGCCGTGGCACTGCAATTAAGCGCCTTAGTCGTCTTTGTTTTAAATGCAGTGAGTGCCAACATTATGGCGCAAGTAGCCAATGACTATAAAATGCTATCACGTGATGCATTTCAAACTAAAATCACCGAGTATACACGTATTATCTGCGGACTTTCGGCACTTGGTATGGTGGCTCTGATTATTGCAGGTTATTGGATCACTATACTTTATGGTCAGGCGTATACCCAAGCTTACTCACTATTTTGTGTATTAATGATTGGTCAAGCGGTCAACGTCCTCTGTGGTAGTGTCTTTACCATTTTAAATATGGCAGGATTTGAGAAAACAACATGTCGTGTCTTTTACATCGCACTTGTTATTAATATTGTCCTAGGCATTGCGCTTATTCCAAGTCTACATGCCTTTGGTGTCGCCATTGCCTCAGCGATTGCGATGATTTTCTGGAACTTGGTATTAACTTATTTTGTGATCAAGAAACTTGGTGTTAACCCAACTATCTTTACCTTTATCCATAAACAATGCTAGCACTACGCTACGATTATAAATACAGCTGTGACTGCGCTTGTAATGAACAAAACTTGATATATTCTTTTTTGAACTTTTGCCAAGTTGATGCTTTTTGCTGTGTTTCTTTTGTTACGGTCATTTTCTGCTCCTATTACTTGAATTTCAAAATATTGTTTCTAACGATCATGTGATCGAATTGGATGCATTATATTCAGATAAATGTGAAAAAACCGTTTCAAGAAAGTATTGCGATGTAAAAAAACTGTTACATTACTGATTTTGTTATCCCAAATTAATACTTCACAGCAATTGCCCTGCTAGAATGTACTCATCATAATCAATAGGAGAATCTCGATGTATCAACATAATATTGGCATGAGTTTTATCTTAATGTGCACAGGAGGTATAGCAATGGCAACTGATTACCAACATTTTAATGCAGATGTAAAACAGCAAAAGCTAAGCACATTATCGACATTGCAATATCAAGTAACTCAAGAAGAGGCAACAGAAAAACCCTTTGAAAATAGCTATTGGGATCATAAAAATGAAGGCATTTATGTTGATGTAGTTTCTGGCGAACCGCTGTTTAGCTCAACGGATAAATTTGATTCAGGCACAGGTTGGCCAAGCTTTACAAAACCGATCGATACAAAATATATTCAGGAAAAAGAAGATCGTAAGTTCTTTTTTATCGTGCGCACGGAAGTCCGATCTTTGCTGGCTGACTCACATTTAGGACATGTTTTTAATGATGGACCAAAACCTACAGGACTTCGCTATTGTGTGAACTCAGCAGCACTTAAGTTTATCCCAAAAGATGAAATGGCTAAAAGCGGCTATGGCGCCTATCTTTATCTATTTGATGATAACAAACCATCGGAATAACCATGCGCGTTATCTTTAAAAAGACTTTACTCATCGTCATTGTCATTATTCTATTTGCATTGGCATTACTTGGTGCAATTTTGCCGATCATTCCGGGATTTATATTCTTTTTCGCTGGAGTGATCGTGCTTTCATGGCTTGTCCCACCCGTACGAAGATGGCTTCACAAACTATTACATCGCTTTCCAAGACTAGAGAAACATGTGTTAAAAGCAGAAGATAAATTGAAGAAATGGTTTGGGCATTCTTAATGGCTACCCTTTAAAATATTACCCCTCAAATGCACCAAAAGACATTAATTTGTCATAGCGTTTTGCCAAGCGATCCTCATTAGATAAAGTACTTAAATCACCTAACAAACGCTGCAATGTCAGTTTAATTTCTTTTGCAGCTTCAGTAATATTGCGATGCGCGCCACCTAAAGGTTCTTTGATGACTTCATCTACAATATCATGCTCTTTCAAACGCTTAGCAGTAATACCCATAATCTCAGCGGCATCGGCAGCTTTCTCGGCTGTCTTCCATAAGATTGAAGCACATCCCTCTGGTGAAATTGTGGCAAAATAGCTGTACTCGAGCATTACGAGCTTATCACCTACCCCAATGCCCAATGCGCCACCTGAGCAACCTTCACCAATAACGACACAAATCACAGGGACATTTAGCTTAGACATCTCAAGCAAATTGCGCGCAATCGCCTCACTTTGTCCGCGCTCTTCGGCTTTAACACCAGGATAAGCACCTGGTGTATCAATAAATGTAATAACAGGCACATTAAATTTTTCAGCAAGCTTCATTAATCGTAATGCTTTACGATATCCTTCTGGATGCATCATGCCAAAGTTATGACGCAGTTTATCTTTTGTTTTGCGCCCCTTTTCCTGACCAATCACCATCACTGCTTGATCGCCTAATTTAGCCAAACCACCAACAACTGCCTTATCATCAGCAAACGCGCGATCACCATGCAATTCTTGAAAGTCAGTAAAAATCTTATTAAGCAAATCTAAAAAATACGGACGCTCAGGATGACGCGCTAATTGAATTATCTGCCAATCGCTTAATGAATTATAAATCTTCTTCATTAAATCGGTCGTTTTACCCTGTAACTTCTCGATTTCCTGTTGAACATCTTCACTATGCGCGTTTGACTTAGCCAGCGCTTCAATCTTTGCTTCTAATTCGGCAATTGGTTTTTCAAATTCAAGAAATTGCATATTTTCCCTTACTTAGTCCACTTGACGCTTACAATACGTCTCTTTAATAAATAAAGCAAATATAATACTAATGATAAAGCCAATTAGCAAAATCCCCATGCCAAAATCAAGCCCAGGTGCTGCCATATCATCCAAACCTTTGCTGTGATTAAACCATGTTGTCATCACGCCAAATAATGGCATCGCGATCACGCCACCCCATAATAATGAGTTCATAGATACGATACTTGTTGCAATGGCATTATTTTTCATCGGGTTGGTTTCACCCACAAATGGATAAGCAACGGTTTGCGCACTGGTGACAAACCCTAATAAGAAAAATAGTACTGATAATTGCGCGACACTCACCGTACAAAACATAATAATGGCAATGATGATAACCGATGTAACACCACCTAGAATTAAAGGTTGTTTACGGCGACGCATACGCTCAGTCAACCAACCCCAAAATGGATAAGCAAAGATCATGCCTAAAAAGATATAGCCGGTGATAGAACGTGCTTCCAACATGCTAACACCATGAGTTTTCATCAAATATTCATTTGACCACATACCGCCTAACATCCATGTACCAATATTGATCAAGCCAACATAAATACCCGCGCACCAGTTTTGTGGCTTGGATAACACGAGCTTCAATGTCGCCAAAATAGACTCTGATCGCAACGCTTTAGTCTGCATCGTGCGCGCTTCTGTTAATGCTTTTGGTGCATTACGCACAACAATAAAAATAAGTGCCGCTAAAACCAAGCCAAACAAGCTAATGACATGTAGCGTATGCTCTAAGCCAAATGCATCAAGCAAATAACCAACAGGAGCTTGCGCGGCATAGCCACCCAACATGCCAATGGCGATAATAATGCCAATAACAAAACCTAAACGATTTGCTGGGAACCAGTTTGTTGCAATGCGAATACAACCAATAAGACTAAAACTCGCACCCATCCCCATAAATAAACGGGAAACACCCATCACATAAACACTTGTTGTCATAGTCATTGCAAAAATACTCAATGCACAGACTAATAACGCTATTGATATCGCTAAACGCGGCGAGAATCTATCTAAGATATATGCTGCAGGAATTAAACAAATGATATTTGTATAAAAATACAAACTGGCAATAAAGCTCACACTCACCGGTGTTAAATCTGGATAAGCATTTAAAATGGCAGGTGTTAATGTATTAAAAGCATTACCTAAGCCAAATTCAAAGAAAAAGAAAAATGAAATTAAAATTACGACTGCCCAAGATTTTGCCAATGGCATTTGAGCTAGTTTTTCCTGATACGTAGTGGAAGTCATAACACTCCGAGTTGCGAACTGTATTTTCAAGGGCGACAAATATAACAAAAAAATAATTTTTTTACAGTAAAATTTTAATCACGATTCTGTTTATGTCTGGATTATATTCACAGGCTACATTTCTTAAGATCGCGACCTTAATCTACATTGCTTAAGAAATACTCCCAGTTAAATTCTCTGCCTGGATCTGTTTTGCGCGTTGGCGCAATATCACTGTGTCCAACAATATTACCTTTAATTGCAGGATATCTTTTGATAAGGGCTTTTGTAAGCTCAATTAAGTTTGTGTATTGCGCTTTAGTAAAAGCTGTTTTATCGGTGCCTTGTAGCTCAATGCCAATCGAGAAATCATTGCAATTGTTTTTACCTTTATAAGAACTCACACCGGCATGCCAAGCGCGATCTTCAGTTGCAACAAACTGGATAATCTCACCCTGTCTTGTAATATAAAAATGACTTGAGACCTTAAGGTTTATAAGATCTTTAAAGCTTGGATCTAGGTTACAATCCAAATTATTTAAAAAAAGTGATTCAACATAATGATTATCATACTGCCCTTCTGGCAATGAAATACAATGAATCACCAACAAATCAACATTTGCATCATCTGGACGCGCATTATAATTGGGTGATTTTATAATCTTGGCTTTATTTAGCCAGCCAGCGCTATCCAATTGTAACATCTTTATTACCTTACCTTTTCAAAATTGGGCGTATGCAATACGCCCCTACATTCCAAATGCATACGGTTATTATATTTTTGCCTTTTTTTTTACAAAGACAAATATGCTTCTAACTCATCAAGTAAGTACAATTGCTCTTCAGTAAGTTCGCCTTCACGCAGTTTCTGGATACGCTCATAAACTTCAGGGATTGAGACTTTACGCCCGCCTTTAAAGTCAACAGGCATATTTTGAGGGTCAAAGCCCGCAATTTTCTCTAAATACTCCTGAAATTCACCTTGCATTTCAGGAGTTAGCTTATCTGGCGCCATTCTACCGATAACACGCAATGCACGCTCATATAGCCCACGGTTCATCTCACGCATTAGTTTAACCTTGTCACCAACTGCTTTTTGATGAAAATGCTCACACAAAGCCTGCTCAGCATAATTCATAAATCCTGCCGTATAAAGTGAAGCATCAACATCAACATGCTCGACCTCTGGATATTTAAAATCCAAAGCTGATTCTTTAATATCTACAAATAAGCTTGGATTTTGAATTAAGAATTCTTTATTGCGTTTAATCAATGCGATACGCTCTGGTGATAAATGCGCTAGAAAGCGATTTTTCGCAGGTAACACCAACGGCAGATCACCCCATTTCTTATTCACCGTTAAGAAATGCTCTGATAAATTTTCCAAATTTACTTCGGTAAGTTCAGCATAATCGAGACGTAAAAAACACCACTGATTTTTATAATGCCAATGCTGCCCCAAATTAAGTACTGGCAACATAAAACGTTCATTATAGCCAAAGCGTCCTGAGATCATCAAAGCTTGCTGGTAATCCTCACCATTAATATCTAGACCAATATCCAATTGCGACAAAACCTTTTGATCTTCAGTTTTATTAAAGCGTGCAGTTAAATAATCCCACATCTTCGGTTGGTGTGATCTTAATTTACGTGCCAATTCCAAAGTAACCAATACATCGGTTAATGCATCATGTGCGCGCCCTTCACTATAAAGACCATTTTGCGCATTGATATCTTCGAGTTTCAACGACACCTTATTCTCATCATTAATAGGCCAGCTAAGTACCTCATTGGCAAATAAATAAAAGGAAGCAACCATCGGATATAAATCCATGCGTGAGCAATTATTTTTATATTGATGATCATATGCTGGAAAAAGATTTTTAAAAAAAGCAAAGCGCAAAAACTCATCATCAAAACTTAACGTGTTATAGCCTAAGCTCACTGTTTCCGGCGTATTGAACAATGCATAGATTTTTTTAATCGCTTCATACTCAAAAAGCCCAGTATTAGCTTGTTCAATCGAGATATGATGGGTGATCGAGGCCTCAGGATTGGGAATCGTATCTGGATTTAATTTGATTAAAAACTCATAACGCTCAATTTCATTGAGCGCCTCATCGGTACGCACTGCTGCAAATTGAATGATTTGATCAAAACATTTATTGATTCCGGTTGTTTCCAAATCATAAAAAAGAAAAGTTTTTGCCATGAAGTTTTCACTCCTTACCATCAATTGCCACAGTGTAACCCCTTTGCTATTGAATGTCAGTAATCATAGCTTACAACTTGACGAATACGCCCTAGGCGTATAAACTTGGTTTCATAAAAACATAGCGAATCTTCTAATGATTACAATAGTTGAACTTCCAAGCTACATAAAAAAAGCAAGCACATGTCTTACAGCGGATAATCAAAAAGCACTTGTAGACTACTTGGCAGTTTACCCTGAAGCTGGTGTAATTATGGAAGGAACTGGAGGCGTTCGCAAACTAAGGTGGGCAACTGAAAACAGTGGTAAAAGTGGTGGCGTACGCGTTATTTACTATTATTACAATGAAACTATGCCACTGTATTTAATTGCCATGTTCAAAAAGAGTGAGAAGGCAAACTTAAATAAAGCTGAAAGAAACGATTTAGCCATTATGGTTGAGCTACTTAAAAAGAGGTAAAAAATGAGTGCATTTCAAGAAATAAAACAAGGATTACAAGAGGCTATTTATCATCAAAAAGGACTTGTTGAGAATGCAAAACAACACAGTTTTGATGATATTGATGTTAAAAATATTCGTGAATCGCTACATATGTCTCAGCATGATTTTGCAGCAAAGTTTTGTTTAAACTTAAAATCAATACAGAACTGGGAGCAAAAGCGAAAAAAACCCTCCGGCGCAACCTTAGTATTACTGAAGGTAATTGCCAACAATCCAAAAGCTGTGTTAAATGCATTGCACTTTGATAACTAACAATTACAAGTCATTTAACATGCTGAAATAAAATCAATTAAAGGCTTGTCCATTTGTTGATGTATTGTTTTTCTTAAGCCATTTAACGCCTTATTGCGATCATCTTTAAGTGATAAAAAGCTATGCATATTTTGATAAAAATCACTTAACTTTTCTTGTGATAAATCACAACTTAAGACATATTTTTGCTCTTGCGTAATACTGATATATTGAAATTTGATTAATGCGCTCAAAACAGCATCTAATAGCTTTAAATCAATATGTGACAACTCTTTAGCACATGCCTCTTTATCAATCGCACATTTGCTTTTTTGCTTGATATGCAAAAGACGCAACACATCAATGGTTAAGCTAAATTGCGGTGTTTTTTGCTTCACGCGTAACGCTGGCGGCAAACTTAACATGCGCACAACGATAGCGCCTAGCAAGAACAACTGCCATGAGATCGCAATCCATAAAATAAATAATGGAATAATTGCTAATGTACCATAAAGCATCTCATAGGTTGGCAGGTTTAGCGCATACCATGCAAATACTTTTTTTGCCAAATCAAACACAACTGCCATCATCAAGCCCCCCAAGAGCGCATGCTTGAATTTAACACGCGTATATGGCACAACTTGATAGATAAAGGTAAAAGCAATAAGGTTAAAAACAAAAGGTAAAACTTGCAGAAAGCTTATCAATTGGCTAAATCCATCATTTAACCAATGCCATGATAATAAGTAAGAGCTTAAGCCCAAACTTGCCCCAACAAGCAAAGGTCCCAAGCTCAACACTGCCCAATACAATAAAAATGCCTGTGATAAGGGGCGCTCTTTTTTAACTTGCCAGATATCATTGAGTACTTTTTCAAGCGAACGCATCATCATAATACTGATGAAAAAAAGTACAACAACCGCAGTAATCGGCAATCCCGCACGATTTTTCATAAAGAGTTTTAAATACTCATTTACAGCCTCGCCTGAGCTTGGCAGCATATTGTGCAAAATAAATTGTTGAAAATCGCCTTGAATACTTTTAAACGCAGGCAACATGCTTAAAATTGAAATTGACACCATAAGAAGTGGTACCAAGGCAAAAAGACTTGTCAAAGCCAAACTGGATGCCTTGGTTAAACAGTTTTGTTGCAAATATTCCCTAAACACCGATACCCAGAAGTGGCTAAATCGCTTACTATAGCTTTGTATTAACTTAGTCATAAGGATCCTTTTTATGCAAAACATCTTAGTCCTTTATTATAGTCAAGGCGGTTCAACAAAAGCAATGGCGGAAAAAATTGCGCAAGGTGTTGAACTTGGTGGCTTAGAAGCAAAGCTTAGAACCGTGCCAAACATATCAGCAAATTGCGAAAAAACTGAAAGTGACATTCCTGATAGTGGTGCGATTTACGTAACCAAAGAAGATCTTGTAAACTGCTCAGGCATTATTATTGGCAGCCCTACGCGCTTTGGTAATATGGCGGCACCGCTTAAATACTTTATCGATACCACCAGTGATTTATGGTTTAAAGGCGCATTAATCAATAAACCTGCAGCTGTTTTCACCTCTACAGCAAGCTTGCACGGCGGTCAGGAAACTACCTTACTTTCAATGATGCTGCCACTTTTACACCATGGCGCAATGATTGTTGGTATTCCCTATAGTGAGCCTTCGTTACAAAATACACAAACCGGTGGCACGCCCTATGGCTTAAGTCATTACAATGGTATTAATTCCGATAAACCACTGTCTCAAGATGAGATTATCTTAGCAAAAGCTTTAGGTAAAAGGATTGCTGAAATCGCCAAACAAAAATGATAACCCTTCTCAATTAGATTGACTTAAAGAAAACGCCTGTTTATAATCAAGCACCCATTGATTGATATACTTACCCCCTTATGAATATCAAAACGAAACAAAATTATAAAATCCTTGGGTTTAATGATAATTGTCCACGCAACTATATGCAGAAACTGTTGTCATTAGGCTTTATTCCCGGAGAGACTTTTTATATTGCTAAGAAAGCACTTTTTGGTAATCCCTATCATATTTCGATTAAAAACTTCTCTGTGTCGTTGCGCAAATCAGAAATTCTTTACATGCAGGTACAAGCCTTATGAAATATGCAATTATTGGCAATCCAAACTGTGGTAAGACAACGCTTTTTAATGCATTAACCGGTCTTAAACAAAAGGTTGGCAACTGGAGTGGTGTGACCGTTGATAAGAAAGTTGGCAAAGTTGATTTCAATAACCAACGCATAGAAATTGTTGATTTACCGGGAATTTATACCTTAACCGCCAGTGATGAATCATCTATTGACGAGCAAATTGCTGCCCGCTTTATTGTTGAAGATAAGCCTGATGCAATTATTAATGTCATTGATGCTTCAAATCTTGAGCGCAATTTATATCTGACCACACAATTAATGGAAACAGGTATTCCATTGATTCTCGTTATTAACATGATCGATGTTGCCAGCAAAAAAGGTATTGTTATTGATTATCATAAACTTGAACAGACGCTCGGCTGCACGGTTATCCCTGTTATTGGGCGCAAAAAAGTAGGCATTAGCGAATTAAAGACTGCATTATTCAAACCTCAAAGCACCTCAAGTTATGATTTAAGTCACTACTATCCAGAGACAATTAACAAGCTCACGACCCAAATCACTGAGGCTAATTATCAATATCCTAGTTTATGGTTAAGTACTTCAATTGCTGAAGATAACTATCTACTTAAGCAATTGCTTTCATCAACTGATTTTAATCGCTTACAAGCATTAAAGCTTGAGCTAAAACTTGATCACACAGCTGATATCACGCTATCAAGCTCGCGTTACCAAGCTATTGCAGATATCGTTAATAAAAGTACACAAACACAACAGGTTTCACAGCATAAAGCAACTGAAATGATCGATAAGTTATGCATGAATAAATACTTAGGTATTCCGGTATTTTTATTTGTCATGTATTTAATGTTTGAATTCTCGATTACCATTGGTGGTGCACTGCAACCACTATTTGATAATACATCAAGTGTCATATTTGTTGAAGGCATGACACATTTAGGTGTTTACCTTGGCTTGCCACTGTGGCTTGTTGCTGTCATTGCACAAGGTGTTGGTTTAGGTATTAATACCGTTTTGACCTTTATCCCTCAAATTGGCTGCATGTTTTTATTCTTATCCTTTTTGGAAGACTCAGGCTATATGGCACGTGCAGCATATGTCATGGATCGTTTTATGCAAGCGATTGGACTGCCTGGCAAGGCCTTTGTGCCGCTAATTGTTGGCTTTGGTTGTAATGTGCCATCGGTCATGGCAACAAGAACATTGGAAACTCGACGCGATCGCTTAATGACCATCATGATGGCACCATTTATGTCTTGTGGCGCACGTTTAGCAATCTTTGCGGTATTTGCTGCGGCATTCTTCCCGCAAAACAGTGCGTTGATCGTGTTTAGTTTATATATCGCGGGTATTTTAGGTGCCATTATTACTGGATATGTCGTGAAGTTTGCGTTATTAACCGGTAAAAGTGCGCCGTTTGTCATGGAGTTACCTGTTTATCACCTACCTAACTTTAAAACGATCGGCTTAAATAGTTGGAACCGTTTAAAGCGTTTTATTTTTAGAGCAGGTAAAGTCATTGTCCCGATTTGTGTTTTAGTTGGTACTTTAAATAGTATCCAAACCAATGGTGTTGTCGTTGCCGGTGGCTCACCTGACTCAATTCTTGCACAAACTGGACGCGCGATTACCCCCGTGTTAAAACCGATGGGGGTTACTGAAGATAACTGGCAGGCAACCGTTGGTCTTTTGACTGGTACGCTAGCCAAAGAGGTTGTTGTTGGGACTTTAAATACACTTTATACGCAAGAAAAACCACAAAGTTTAGCCGATGCTGCAAGCGAGAAGTTTGATTTTTGGGGTGGTATTGCCGCTTCTTGGCATGATACCGTTGATGGCTTCAAAAACATGAGTTTAAGCGCATTTATCAATCCATTTGCCGCAAATGAAGCAGATGCCAACATGGATAAAACCGCAATGGGTTCGATGGTTGTTGCCTTTGGTTCACTAGCTGCAGCATTTGCTTATATGCTGTTTGTCCTTTTATATGTTCCTTGTGCTTCAGTCATTGGTGCAATGGCACGTGAGGCAACACGTGGTTGGGCATGGCTATCTGTGATTTGGAGCACCTCAATTGCCTATGTTGCTGCGGTTATTGTCTATCAATTAGCACAACTAGCAAGTACGCCGCTTCATGCACTGAGTTGGATTATTGGAGTCATTATTTATATGATTCTATTGTTACTTGCGATGAAATACTTCTCACAGAAATTCCGGTTTGAGCTTGAGTTAAACAAAGGCTGTAGCAAAGGATGTGCGGTGACGGTTAACAGCAAAGAGTCTGGCTGTCACTAAATAACAAATTAGACTATGCCTTCGACCGATGTTCAGCCAGCGTTAATTGTAAACCGTACCCTGAGCCGGGTCGAAGGGTGAACTTTAGATCGAATCGCATCAATCTCTTCTTAAACGATCTGAAACAGCAATCGGACTTGGATAACTCAACACAATAATATACGACGATAAAATAAAGCTTAGAATAGCGACTGCTTCAACGATAATTTCAGAGCTTGCCGTAGCGATGCCTGCGGTATTCGCTAATGCAATCAACATCAATGAGAACTCACTACCCTGCCCCAAGCGCATACCAATCTCAAAAGATTCTTTTGGTGTTTCACGCACTAACCACAAGGTGACAAAATGAACGATAGGCTTAAGTATCAAGATTAAAATAGTTAATGCTAATACAACACCCCATACCGAAGGCAATAGCGCGATTTGAAAGCCTGCACCAACGGAGAAGAAAAACAATATCAAAAAGAAATCACGCAGTGGCTTTAAGTTTTCATAAATATATTTAGCAATCGGTGAGCTTGCGACAGTGACACCCGCAATAAACGCACCAATCTCATTGGATAGACCAAAAACCATTGCTAATTGCGCCATACCAAGACACCAGCCAATAGATAATAGAAATATATACTCTTGAAAGCGGCTGAACTTTCTAAAGAGTTTAAATAAAAAATAACGTTGCGCCAAAAAGCCCACACCGCCTAAAACCGGTAATGCTAATAGTAGTTTAATTAATGAAAACAAATGGAAACTGTCGGTTTGTGATGACCATAAGCTGATAAAGGTAAGCATTAAAATCGCAATTAAATCTTGAATTAAAAGAATAGCAATCACCAACTCACCAATGCGTTTATGGTGCAATGCAGTCGTTGGTAGCAACTTTAAACAGATGATTGTACTTGAGAAGATCAATGCTGCACCGATAATAAAACCTTGTGCACCAATACCAAAGAAGTGGCAAATCAACACGGTAGCTGCAATAAATACCACACTACTTGTAATACAAACAAACATCGCTTTACCGAGCATTTTGATCATGCTTTTGATTTCTAAATTAAGACCTAACAAGAACAACAAAAACATAATACCGATATCTGAGATCTCATGTACGGTTGTAGTATCGGCAATAAACCCTAAGCAATGCGGACCAACAATAACACCCAGTGCAATGTAAGCAACGATAATAGCTTGTCGTGTATAAAGTGCTAAAGTCGCAAAGACTGACGCGCCAAAAAACACTAAAAAAAACACAAATACCAAGCTATGCATATCTACATCATCCTTATTTTTTACTCGTTATATTGAGCAGCCTGATAAACAAAAAATAGCGATTGATATTGCGTCAATGATTCACACATTTTAATGCATGCATTTATCCCTATTATTTACTATTACCAAACAGCTTCACATTAGTTGATCCAATACCATCGATCTGGAAGCGCTCCACATCAATTAGCTGCAATATTTCCAGCTCCTTAGCCGGCGCCAGTAAGTATAGCTCAATCCGTTTAGGATAGTAATAAACAAACATCTCAATTTGACATAAATCGACGTTTTGATGCTTTTTGTTAATGTAGCTTGCTAATTGTTGCAAAATCTCTTTACGCGCTGGTGGCATATCTTTGGGGTTGACCACCTGCTCAGGGTGCTCAGCAACATCAACATGTACCGTGATATCTTTGATATTTTCAACTGATAAGCTAAGTGCACCTCGAACATGCTCGGCAATATAGTGCCCTTCCGAGGCGGTGATATGCGAATCAACCAAAATATGCACATCAAGTACCACTTGTCCTGCCATTTTGCGTGTGCGCAAACAATGATAGTGTTTAACACCATCAATTTTTTTAATAGTTTCTTCAATTTGATGCAATAATACATCATCAACACCAGTATCTACTAATTCAGACAATGCTCTATAACACCATTTAACACCCATCTTGCCAATCATAATAGATACGATAATGGCTGCTAATGCATCCATCCACATTAAGCCTAGCATGCTACCGATTAAGCCAACAAGTACGACAACAGACGACCACATATCTGATCGACTATGCCAAGCATTGGCACGTAAGAGATCAGAATCAATGCGATTAGCAGTAACCATCGTATAGCGGAAAAGCCCCTCATTAGCTAAAATCGAGAAAATAGCCGCATAAATGGTCCACTGATCAGGAATCATCAAATCACCTGAAAACCAATTAGATAAAGCATGATAAGTGATGAGTAACGCCACTAAAATCAAAATGATTGATAAGATAACGGTTGCTAAAGTTTCAATGCGTTCGTGCCCATACGGGTGATTATTATCAGCACCTTTGTTGGCGTGTTTGGCTGCGAAAAGCACCATAATATCACTTAATAAATCCGAAAATGAATGCACGCCATCGGCGAATAATGCAGGCGAGCCACCGACTAGACCAATTAACATTTTTAACACTGCTAATCCAGTATTAACAAACATCCCCACAATGGTGACTTTTTTACTTGCTTGATAGCGCTCTACTTCAGAAACTGCCATATTTGCAACCTCTCTACTTAAGCTTATTTTGTGCTTAGCATACTGAAGTTTCTTAATTTGTATATAAAAATACTTGATATAGCACTAATTTAGTACTAATCAATAATCATTCTCAGGCGGTAGTAATAATAGTATTGCCCAACCATGATAAATAGTAGGCTTAAAATCACAATGGGGCTGATAATACTCGGCAGCGGCCAACCAAAGCTTAATGCCGATATTTCATCACAGATAAGTGCGAGCACATTTAATACCAGAAAAATCAAGCTAAATGCTGTGGCATTTTTCTCTTTGATGTTTTTAATAATTTGCGGCAACCAATAAATGGCATAACAAAACATACTAATAAAGCCGATATTTTCTAACATTGCATTGTTTAAATTATGCAAACTTACCAAAGCAATACCTACAGCGATAACAAGTAGGCATAAAATGTGAAAATTATAACTTTGAGCGTGTCTGTTTTTTTGCTGATTTATACTTTTGCTATCACGATATATTTGCCACTGCTGAAATAACAAACATGTCAAAGTCAATATCGTAACTACGCGATATTGCCACTGCAAATCAAAGCCAAATCCATATATCAGATCCAAAACATTAGCAACGACCATCAACAAATGCGTACCATGGCTAATATGTCCAGCTTGACGCTTGAACTGGTTATGAATTATCTGCGGCAAAAAATAAATGCAATAAATAACAAATGATATGTTAATGCTAATATGACCGATCACGCTTTGATCTCCCCCTTGGCTTTCTTTTATATGCATAGGAAGACAGAAAAAGCAGATGCAGAAATGCACTTTATCAACTTCCTACGCTAGGATTAACTAGTTCAGGTACAAAGGGTTAGGTAAAACCTTCTCAGCAAAATGCACCCCTGTTGTTCGGCGGTATTTTAGTACGTATTTTTTAGCTAAACAAGTCTGAAATTAGCGCATGTTTACAGAAACGACCGCCTCTAGTTCTTTTATTTTTTCTCTTAAGCTTAAAATAATTGAAATAGCTGATGAGTTAACATCTAAATCGCGCATCAAACGCATCGCTGATTTAGCTCGGGCAATATCATATGCTGCAACATAATAACTATCTGCTTGGATTTTTGCACTCACTACATCATGCTCAATCCATTCAATAATAATGGTTTGTGGTACACACAGCATCTCTGACAACTCAATGATGCTAATATAGTCTCCTGATACAATCATCTCTGCCATTTTTACGCTCCTAATAAGTCTTTGCGTGGATCAAACGCCATCTCAGTGGCCATATTTTGATAAAAAGCCTTTTGTGCTTCTGATACCGCAGGCGGCAGGATAACATCTAAAACCACATAAAAATCGCCATCTGCCAAACCCTTACCTTTCAAACGCATTTTCTTGCCACTTTGAGTATGCTCTGGCACCTTAAGTTTCATCTGACCATGCGGTGTTGGCACATTAATCTCTGCACCCAATGCTGCCTCCCAAGGTGCTATGGGAATATGGCTATAAATGTCATTGCCAACTACTTTGTATTGCTTATCAGAGTGGACAATAATCTCAAGATATAGATTACCACTTAAACCACCACTGACACCGGCTTCGCCCTGACCTTTTAAACGAATTTGCTGATGATTGCCAACGGCTTTAGGGATTTTCACTTTTAAACGTTTTGTTTTCTCAACAATACGACCCTCTTCATTAACCGTTTGGTACGCAAAGTGTAGCTCACGCTCTATACCAGTTAAGGCATCAGCTACACTAATTTCAACCTTGGTATGCAAGTCCTGACCGTTCATTGCAAAACCTTGTTTACGCCCTTGACGCTCCCTATGCTGTTGACGGAAAAACTCACCAAAAATATCCTCATAACCGCTAAAGTCGCTACCTTGATAAAAGTGCTGCTGGCGATTGCTATGTCCTTGCTGCGTATTGCCACCTTGATGAAAGCCGTCGGCTTTGGCATGTTGCCAATTGGCACCATATTGATCATATAGTTTACGTTTTTCAGTGTCTTTCAGCACTTCATAAGCATCTTGCACTTCTTTGAATTTTTCCTCAGCATTCGCCTCTGTACTGACATCAGGGTGATACTTCTTAGCTAAACGTCGATAGGCTTTTTTAATCTCAGCATCAGTAGCTGTTTTTGCCACCCCTAACAGCTGATAGTAGTCTTTTTCCATAGATCAACTTCCTTTTGTGTGATTTTTATTCTGTTTAATCTCTAATAACATATTTCTTTTTGCTGCTCTTCAAAGTAACGAGCAATACCACCTTCATAGTTATAGACGTTTTCAAAGCCAAGCTCAATGAGCTTTTGTGCAGCCTTTTGACTTCTAATACCTAATTTACAAATCACAATAATTTTTTGCGCCTTGCTCACACCTTCTGGTGTAACACCTTGCAGCACTTGTGCTAATGGTAGATGCTCCACTTTAACATCTAAAGAAGCAATATCAAGCTCCCACCCTTCGCGCACATCGATAATCAGCGCCTCCGGATCAATCTGATATGCCTTTTGCACTTCAATTGTTGCTTTATTATTTTGCTCAAGACCAAAATCATGGGTGACACAGCCTTTGCAATTTGGATTGCGTTTAAATCCATAATTTTGCCAAGTTAATGCATCACTATCAAATATCATTAAATGTTGCTTAATCTCTTTACCTAAAAAGAAATTCACTACCATATTCGCTGCCATCGTGCCAACCACACCGACACTGGCACCTAATACACCTGCTTCTGAACAATTTGGGACTAAGTGAGCCGGTGGTGGCGATGGATATAAACAACGATAACAAGACTTTGTAGGATCAAAGAAACTCAATTGAGCTTGCGATTTAAGCACACTAGCACTAATAAAGGGTTTGCCAAGTTTGCAACATGCATCATTTACCGCATAACGCGTTTGAAAATTATCACTACCATCAATAATTAAATCATATGACGCAAAAATCTCGCAAGCACGCTTGAAATCTAAGCGCTCGTTATGTTCAATTAACTCAATATCGCTATTAATTTGAGATAAATGTTTTACTGCAGCAGTTGACTTTGCAACGCCTAAATCATTCTCAGTAAATAAGATTTGTCGTTGTAAATTAGATAACTCAACCACATCAAAATCAACAAGCCCAAGAGTACCGACACCTGCTGAAGCCAAATACATCGACACTGGCGAGCCAATTCCACCACAACCGATAATACAAACTCGCGCATTTTGTAATTTTTGCTGCCCTTTTATCCCCATGACCGGAAAATGACGTTGATAACGTTTGTAATTCATTTGACCTCTTTAACATCTTGTCACATATTCTATTAGCAATAATTATATGCCATAGCATAGAAGATAAGTAACAAAAGACTGGCATTTATTTGCTAATCCAACTTTTCACAAACATTATCTTTTAACTGAAAATGCGCAAACTCAATATCGTTTAATAAGCTTTGTAAATGCTCGAGTTTAATTGCCGTCATAATGATTTGTGCGTTAATATGCATCAACTTATTTAGCACTTTTTGTAAATGCGCTTGATCTAGCTCTGAATGCAAATCATCTACAAGGTAAATACAACCAGTTTGGTGTTCTTTTGAAAAAATCTCACCTTGGGCTAACTTCAACGCGGATATTAAAATCTTCTGCTGACCGCGTGAGAGAATATCTTGCGCTGGATGCCCTTTGACTTTAAAGCGCAAATCCGCGCGATGCACACCATGACTTGTGACCCCTGTTTTTGAATCACTGACATAACTTGATGTCAATACCTCTCTTAAGCTTTTATCTTGTGACCAACCACGATAATAAGTCATATCAATGGAAAGCTCATCATTAAACTCTTTAAGAATTGACATGACTTTAGGCATTAAAATCTCAAAGTATTCAAGCCGTGCTTCATCTAAACTTTCTGATTTAGCAACAAGCTCTTGATCTAGAATTTCGATATAGCTTAATGGATAACCTTGCTTTAATGCCGCATTACGCTGCTTAATCAAACGCTTTGATTGCTGCCATAGCGTTAAAAATTCAGGTTTGTGATAAAAGGCTCCCCAATCTAATAATTTTGAGCGTTGTTGCGCGCCACTATTGATTAAACTAAAACTCTCTGGATTAAACAATTGCACAGGAAGTGCACGTGTTAACTGCGCTTGTGATTGAGCATCCTCGCCATTTAATTTCACAATACTTTTACTGTGTTTATCACGCATACTGGCAAGCGTTTTTTCTTTTGAGTCACTTAATTCATAGCCACTATAAAATTTGGCAAACAGTTGAAAATTATCTTTTTCATGTTCAATAATTCGAGCCAATTGTGAGCTTCTAAAAGAGCGCCCCATCGATAAAAAATAAATCGCTTCTAAAATAGAGGTTTTGCCACTACCATTTTGCCCACAAATCATATTCACACGTGGATGCAGTGCTAATGAAGCATTGGTTAAATTACGAAATTGAAAGATATTAAGTGCACTAATATACATAAACGAGAAAAGCTTAAACCGGTTTAAAAATGCTTTGCACAGATGACGATGTTAAACGATTATGTAGCTCAATTGCATAACGATCCGTCATGCTTGCAATAAAATCACTAATCACCCGTGCGCGATTCACCTGATCATCCGGATCAAAAGCATAAAAAATCTCACCAACATCTTCAGGCAAAAGGGATGTTTCTATCTGTGAGTTAATCAAAATATCAAATAATGACGAAATAATCTCACGCCCTTGATAACGCACAACATTCATCTTAGGTGAGCTAATCACCGTAAAATAGACAAAAAGCTTTAACACCTCTACTTGCTTATAAACGTCTGATTCCAGAGAAACCGAAGATAACACCGGACAAACTTCATCATAATTAAGTGATACGTGTGAAATACAGTAATGCACAAGATTAGAGGTGAATTTCGTACGTAAATAACTTGAGTTAGCAAGCTTTTTTGCCTGCTGATAAACATCGTCAAACTTAGCATCAAAATCAATAATCCCTTCAAAGATTGATTTTAAAATCGCTTTAATATCGGCAATTGATAAATGAAGCCCATCAAGCTCAGCCTGCTGTTGCACTTTTATAAGCACTTTTTCTTCCGCATTAACCATTGATAATGGATCTAAAAAACCACCCTTGAACGCATCCTCAATATCATAGGTCGAATAGGCAATATCATCTGCCAAGTCCATAATTGAGCATTCTATCGTTTTAAACTTGCGCCCATGCAAAGCATCTAGAGGGTAACCAAAAAGCACATGCTGTTTAATCTTCTCAACCATCGCTTTTTCGCTGGCATAATAGCCTTTTATTGGTCGATCACTTGAGTTGATAATATAACTGGGGATTTCTTTGTCATACTTAAGGGTTGCTGCTAATGTGCGATGGGTTAAATTCAAGCCAAAGCGATTGTCTTTACCTGAGTGAATCGGACCCTCACCTTTGAAAACCTTTTTCTCTGTTTTTGCCAATAATCTTAGCGTTTGTGCATTACCTTCAAAGCCACCAAACTCACGCATTTTAGCATGTAATGCTTTCTCACCATTATGCCCAAAAGGCGGATGCCCAATATCATGACACAATGCTGCTGTTTCGACTAAATCAGTATCTAAATCCAAATCAAAGCGTGAATTTAATCCTGTTGCAATAGATTTGGCAACTTGCGCCACTTCCAGCGAATGCGTTAAACGATTTCTAAAAAATTCACTCTCAGAACAAGGAAAAATCTGTGTTTTGCCTTGTAAGCGTCTAAAAGATGCTGAGTGAATGACACGTGCATAATCACGACGAAACGGGGAGAAGTGCTCTTTTGGATGTGACTCATACACGCCACGATAATAATCTTTTTCCTGATAAAGTGATCTTTTTATCTTGCTTGACATAACTGTCAATATTTCCTGTTGTTAACTTAATTTCTAAAACAACAGCAGTGTAACTGATTGCTTGTGCTTTTCACAGCGCTACCTGCACTGTCAAGCGTAGTATTCACGTTTTTTTGTTTGTTACTACTTTACAGGGTTCGTAAACCTACGTAATAATAAGCGCGTTGTTGCATGAGCTATTGTTAACTCTGTGTCAACAGATCAGGTTTTAGCTAAACCTTAAAGGAAAATTATAATTAAAGGAGAATGATTTATGAAGAAAGTTCTAGTTGCCGCATTCACAGTAGGTGCTTTGTTATCCACTTCAGCTTTTGCTGCTGAAGCTGGCAAATCTGAAGTTATTGTTGAAGCAAAAAGCATTCTTGGTGATCTAAGCATGAACCAAAAGATTGTTATTTCAGCTGCTGACGTTGCTGCAGGCAAAGACAAAACTTTTGAGTTGGCAGAGTTTTGCACATACACCAATGATAAAGATGGCAAAGTAACCGTTGATGTTTCAAATAATGAGCAGAAATTTGCGGTTATCGGCACTAAAGATGAAGGCGAGCTACCTTATACACTTACCATTAACAAGACTGCGGTAAATTATGGTAAGAATGAATTAGTTGTTGATAGCAATGATTTACCATCAGGTTGCAAAACCAAAGAAGCTGTTGCTATGACATTTAAAGGTGCTGATATTCGCAATGCAAAAGCGGGGACATATAATGCCTCTTTGAATTTAAGTGTTGCCTAACAACACATATTCAATTAATTTTTTCAGTATATAAGTGACAGCATAAGGGATATCTTTTTTAAGAGTCCCTTTTGTTATTTATAAACATATTAAACCAGTAATAAGGAATAAAGCCATGAAATTAACGCACATATTCGCTGGCCTTTTTTTATTGATAACAACCATATCTTCAGTCTTTGCAGGTGCTGTACTTGATGTTGTTAAACCTGACATTGTGATTAGCCAAAAAGTTAAGCGTGATTATATCCCGCTGACCAATATTGGCAATGAAAAGGGTACTTTTATTGTACAAGTTAAAAACGTCACTGACCCTAAACATATTGTCACTTACAGCAATAGTGAGCTTAAAAATTTACCTGTCATTATTACCCCCATATTGATTCGTAATTTAAGCGCTGGTAATAACAAGCGTATTTCGGTGCGTGCAAAGGGTAAAATCACTGAACCCATGAAGCTACAGTTAGTGATTAGCGAATATAAAAAACCAACTGATGATAAGACTGAAATTGCCAAAGACGAAGCAGGTATTGATGTTCAAGGTTCTATCCATTATATTGCTAACGTTGCAATCAGCTAATAATTAAGCGTACGTGCGGGAGGTTAGATGACAACTCTAGGCAAACACCCTGCTTTTGTTTTTGCTGCTGCTATCCTTATCGCCGCCTTTACTCCCGTAACACTAATGGCTTATCAGTTCAAGAACAACTCAAAATACTATGAGCGCCCAGCTGAAAAAGAACAAGAGAATCCACGTTTTGTCGTTGGCAATCTGACACTCAATGAAAAAATCGTTATTAGTGCAGACATGATCATCAAAGGTCAGGATCAAATTATTTCTTTAGGCACTTTCTGCGCCTATCATAAAGGTAACAAAGGTTTTCCTTTGCGCATTACATCCAATGAAGGTGGCTTCATTGCTAAAGGATTAAATAACCAAGGCAATCTCCCCTATCAGATTTTAATTAACAAAATTGAGATACCTTACAATCAAATTCAAAGCGTTCAAACAAATAACCATAACTTTGATGAATGCCAACTTTATGAAAGCATTGCCATTAAATTCTCCAAACATACGATTCAAAATGCCAAAGCTGGGCGTTATCAGCTGTCTTTAATTCTGCAAAGCAGATAAACTATGGCTACTTGTCATTCCTACTTCAGCAAGAAGAAAATAAAACGCCTTTCCATATATCTAAGTTTGTTGTTAAGTCACTGCTTACTTGTTGGTGTTATCCCAAAAATGGCTGCCGCATCCGATTTACCACCAGGTTTTGAGGATTTTATTGAAGATGATGAGACAAGTCTTGTGACCATTGTGTTTGGTAAGGAAAAATTAGTAGAAACAACCGCTACGTTTAATGATGATGAAATCACCTTTAATGAACCGGATCTTATTTTACAAAAACTTAAACCCTATATTGCAAAAACTGCCCAGCATTTGTTATTAGAAGAACTAGCAGCACCACAAAAAACCAATGCCGAACGTAATTGCAGCAATGGTGCTAATTGTGGCTTTATTCGCCCACAAACATTGGGCGTTATTTTTGATCGCAATAATTATCGCGCGCAACTTTTTATTAATCCCAAGTACCTTCTAGCGCAAGACGCTGTTCCTGCTAAATTTCTACAAGACTCAACGGCAGGATTGGGTACGCTTAATTTATTTCAACTTGGTTTATCAGGCAATAATGACCAAAATCACTCGATGGCTTTAAATCATAATGGCTACCTCAGTTATGGCAATTGGCATTTGGACTACAAGGATAATTTCACCTATTCTATCACCCCAGGACAGCCACCTATTAAACAGTTTCAGTTTCGTGATTTTGATCTAAATTGGCGCCATAAACAATATCACCTATCACTAGGCTTGCAAGATACGGTTGGCACGATGATCATTCCAAGCTTACAAATTGTCGGCGCCAGCGTGCAAACCAATCTTGAGCTTTTGACTAACTTAAATGAGCAAATTGCCACACCGGTTGAAGTTAATATCATCGTGCCTAGTTATGTTGATGTTTATCGAGATAACACCTTAATTGATACTCAATACTTTCCACCAGGAAATCACTTTCTTGATACACGCAGCTTCCCATCAGGTGCTTATATGCTGCGCCTTGAGATACGCACACTGACCAATCAAACTTCCAACAAACAAGTTTATTTTATTAAGACCAATGCTCTGCCACTTTTGACTTTACCTAATTACTATATTAGCTATGGACGTTTGGCTGAGCTAGTTTCTGGGACTATTTTTCCAACATTAACCGATCTTAATGTCCTGACTTTTGAAGCCAAGCAACGCTTAAGCAAGTCTTTTGGTATTGGTGAGCACGTAACAGTATTTAACCAACAAGAAGCCATTGGCGAATTTATGCTAATGATGGAGTTATCACATTTAAGCTTTTATAATTCATTTGCTGTGAGTAATTTTGGTGATTTAGGTCTTGCTTTCTCTATTGCTGGCAACGTATCAGGTGTGACACTAAATACTTTCTTTCGACAAATTTGGGCTAAAGAAAATAGTAGTAGCTATATCAACCAGTATTTTGAAGACACTCAAACAAGTAACACGAATATCGGCACATCATTGTCCTTTAATTGGCATGATATTAACTTCACAACTTCATTAAGCTATGCCTATGTCGATAATAACTTCCAACATGATATTGGCTTTGGTATTGCTAAAACTTTTAGCTTTGGTGATAACAATGACTTAACACTTTCGTTATCTTTAGATCACTCAGAGAGTAACAAAAGCGTCTTCTTACAACTGACATGGAGCTTTGGTGCGCAAAATGGCTGGTATATGGCAGCAGGTCTTGAAGGTCAAGTAAGTCAACAAAGTGAAAAAGAAGTACAAAGAGAGGAAAACATTAAACTCAATATTGGCAAAGAGTTTGCAAGTCGTGACTATCAAAACGATATAGGAGTGAGCACTGAAGTCAATCACAACACCCAATACTACTCACAATATGCAAGTACTAGCAATCGTTATTTCAATTCATTACAACAGCTTAATTTGGCACAATCAAAGCATGATAAATCTGTCATTAGCTACAACATCCAGACATCAAGCTCACTTGCCTACACGCCAATGACCAACTGGGGAATCAGTGGTTCAGACAATCGCAGTGGCGCACTTATTTATGTTAATGCCGACATTCCTAGCAAATACTCCATCTATGTTGATGGTAAAGAACATGCCGTAATCGATAATAATGAAAGCTACTTTGTGCCGATGTCGGTATATAAAGAACATAACGTCCAAGTGCAAGCACATGAAGTCACCTTAAGTGTTCCTCATAATGATCGTGATGTGATACTTTATCCAGGCAATGTTGAGACCATTGCACTTAATGCCAAACCTGCTGTTTTGATTATGGGCAACTTTGTTAATACACAAGGGGAAATACTGAGTTTTGCTAAAATAACGGGCGGATTAGAGCCCAGTGAAACCGATGGCGATGGCTTTGCCCAAATTGATGTCATACTCGGAGAGAAACTTACCCTTGAAACCCAAGATGGACAAACGTGTACAGTCAACTCTAATGATTTAGAGGCAGAGGATGGCATCGCCTTCCAAGATGAAATTATCTGTGAATAGTTGTTTTTTACTAAGTACATCAGGTATTTTTTGGATTTTCGGATCAAGTCCAAGAATGACCACCAACCGTCATATTCGGGCTTGACCCGAATATCCATTATTACCAAAAGCTATTGTTTAGGCGCTTATTTCTTATTATGCTTAAGCGCATCTCTTAATTGATCAAAGCTAATCATCGACTCATGATCAGTTTCTTTTCTGGCAATCAGCTCATTACCCTTATATCCATAACCATAAAACACTTCATAACTTACCGATAGCCCAAGTTTCTCCAGTCGCTCACAAAAACTTTGCCAACGCGCTTTACCTGTCAAGGTTTTACGCATTTTAGTATCAGCTAAAGGCTCATTCAATGCGCGAATATCGGTGAGTAAAGTTTCGATTGTTTCATATTCGAGCTTTAACGTTTCAGTATCCATTACCACACTTTGATATTGTTCTTTTTTTAATACATCACCAATATCATGCATATCTAACATTTGATTGATATGCACCATCCCATCAATAAGCTGCCAAGCTTTTTTGATCTCATGTAAACTGCTACTGCCAAAGCTTGTGAAAACTAAAACGCCTTGCGGCTTTAACTGTTTATACCAATGCCGTAATCGGGTATTAATATTTGCTGCTTGCTGAATTTTACACTGTGAAATAATCACATCATAAGCTATCTCTGGATTGAGCGTGCGATGTATTATTGCATTTGGGTATATTCTTTTAATCTCCGCTAAATGTGAGTCTATCCCTTCTGCAAAGACATATTGAGGATTTAATTTAATAAAACTTAATTTATCCAATAAACGCTCAGCAATTTCGTTTTTTATAAAGCTACCATTAACAAAGCGCCGCTCATATTGCTGATGCTTTTTTTGAAATAATGATTGATCAAACATATTTATTAAAACCTATAATAGTTACATTTATTTTTCTAACTTACTGGAATTACTCACTTTTTCTATCTCAACACCCCGCCTCGCAAGCTCGGCTCCCCTCTTGTAAAGAGGGGAATATAAAACATCATCGCCCAATTCCCCTCTTTACAAGAGGGGTGGCAGCCGTAGGCTGACGGGGTGTTTGTGAAATCATAGTTTTTCTATAATGCGTAACTCTGATAACTTACGCTCTGCTGCGATTACGAAGCAGACAGAGTAGTAGTCTTCAAAAAAATCGCAAAGTATATAACTTCAGTTAATCTATTTCTGCTCACGCAACTTATCTAAATAGCGCAACGACAACACATGATAAATTGGCTCTTTACAGATCACACGTGAAGAAGCGGTACCTAACAATGCCGCTAGCATAATCGGCAACAACATCCCACTTGAGACATTTTGTGTCATCTCCGACACGATGATAAAACAAGTAATCGGGCTTTGTACCACCCCTGAGAAGTAAGCCACTGTACCAATCAAGACAATTGCACTTGCATATTTTGGATCAAAAAAACCACTCATCATATGACCAAAGCCAGCTCCCGCTGATAAAGATGGGGCGAAAATCCCGCCTGGAATACCACTAACAAATGACAGTAACGTTGCAATCATTTTCCACAGTCCAAAGAAAATAGATACATGAACATCATGGCCATTTAACAAAGCAACGGCTGTTTCTTTGCCACTGCCATAAATAATGCCACTTGTGCACACACCAATCACGGCAATAACAAAACCGATGCTCCCTGCAAATAATACAGGGTGCTTGCGAACAATGCCTACAACAGCTGCGGATACAAATAATAGCATCCGACTAAATAATCCACCTAAGAAACCACAAACAACAGCAACAATAATAAGCACGATCCAACCGCCACCTAAAATATCAAGCGTCGCTGAGCTCGCACCAAAGTAGGCGTAATTGCCCATGATCTCTAAGGATACAAAACCACACAATACCACGGTGGTAATCATCGTACCGGTAATACCTTTATCAAACGAGCCTGATAATTCTTCAATCGCAAAGACAACCCCAGCCAAAGGCGCATTAAATGCCGCAGCGATCCCAGCAGCCCCTCCTGCTAATAACAAACCTTTTTCCGTGTCTTCACGGTTAAATTTCTCTAATCGTCCTAAAAAGTGCATAACGGATGCACTTAATTGAATCGTCGGTCCCTCGCGACCAATCGATGCACCACTTAAAAAGCCTAATGCGGTTAATAGGAACTTACCCAGCGCAATACGCATTGATACTAATTTACTGCGTCGTTGCATATTCTTAACTTTGAGTGCTGTCATCACTTGAGGGATACCACTACCTTCAGCGCCATCAAAATAGGTTTTAAGTAAATAAATAATCACCATAAAACCAATCGGCATGATAAACAAAGGCCAATAAGGATGATCCTGACTGAGTTCATTGAAGCTATCATTAAGATTGTCACACAGATATGCAAACAATACACATATCAGTCCAACAAGAATCGCCCCACCCCAGAAAATCAAACGCCTTCGCCAAAGTGATAGAGACATAAGTTTGCGTGATTCAGTGAAAATCTTATCTTTTTTTAACGCTTTTAAATCAAAATACTTCATGAAAACTGTCTTTACCACTATAAGCAAAATTGCTGGTGCTATTTTACGCTTTAGTTTCTTGAAAAAAAAGTACAAACAGCTTAATAACTATGACAAAATTAACCATACTTCATGTTAACTCAAGTGAAATCGATGAAACAAACGCATATTATTACCATAACCTATACCGCATCTACTGATATGATTGATCAAATTCGCCCAAGACATCGCTCATTTCTAGAACGCGGTTATGAGCAAGGATTATTTATTGCCTCAGGACCTAATAGTTCACGTAATGGTGGCATTATATTGGCAACGGGCGATTTAGATGAAATCAAAGCCTTATTACAGGAAGATCCCTTTATCACCGAAAAAGTAGCAAGTTACAGCTACCATAGCTTCGACCCTGTTAAATATGCCGAAGGCTTTAAGGCGTTTATTTAAACTAAATGTTTGATATGCCCTTCAAGGCTATCAAGGTAACTCTCAATTGTTGATTCATCACGATCAAGTAAAGTAATGAGCTCCTTGACAAAGCCTTCAATAAGCAAACTCGTTGCTTGATCTTTGTTAATCCCACGCGATTGCAGATAAAATAGCGCTTGTTGATCAAGCTGACCAATCGTCGCGCCATGACTGCAAACAACATCATCAGAATAAATCTCAAGCTCAGGTTTGGTGTTAATCTCTGCAGTATTCGTTAGCTGAATATTACGATTGTTTTGTAGCGCTTTGATGCTATTTAAGCCTTTAGCAACGTATGCTTTTGCATTAAAGGTTGCCGATGCCTTGCCACCAACGACACCACGAAACGCGACATCACTTTGCGTATTAGATGCATTATGTTTGACATTAACGTGATAATCAGCTTTTGCATTATGTGTTAAAGCGTAAATGCCCTTTGCATTAAAAACGGCATCTTCACTTTGCAAATCCACATCAAACTCAATGCGCTTGAGTGCCGCATAAGCTGCCATTTGAAATGTTTCATAATAGGCATTTTTGGCTATTGAGAGTTTTAGTTTATGCGTCACCAATAACTGCTCCAGGCTTTTGTTTGCCAAAGCGTCGTAACGGCACTTGGCACCCTCTTTAACATCGACATTGCTGCAGATATTGGCGGCTGAATAAGTATCGCCTAATGCAATAAAATTCTCACAAATCATACACTCCGCATATTCATCAATCACTAAGGTATGCTGATAGTTAACCAACATTTTCTGGCTGTTATCGGTGTGCAAATACGTCATAATGATAGGCTTTGTCAAACGCGTGTTTTTCTTAACCTGAATCGTCACACCGCCTAAATACGAGGCAATGTTTAGATTAGATAGCGCATCACTACTCTCATGCTGAGGCTGTAGTGACATACTATCGTTAATGATTACACCATCAATGTCATCAACATGAGCAAGCTGCCCATCAACAAAGACAATATTATGCATATCCGTATTTAGATTAATCATTGACAATGTTTCGTCAATATTTGTATTGGCTACAAGCTTAACTTGGGCAATATCGTACTTTCGATACAAAGCAGTTAAATCGGTATAACGCCACTGTTCATTTTTTTTATTTGGAAAGCCTTGATCAGCAAATGCTTGCCATGCATTTTCACGCTGTTTAATCGCCTCATCTGTCAGATTAAGCTTAGAAATCGGCTGTTCTAATTGCAGCATAGTGTGCTCCTTAGTCATTAATCCAAGCATAACCTTTATCTTCAAGCTCAAGAGCTAACTCTCGACCACCTGACTTAACAATTTTGCCATCTGCCAAAACATGGACAAAATCAGGCGCGATATAGTTTAATAAACGCTGATAATGGGTAATCACAATAAAACCACGCTCACCATTGCGCATATGATTTGCACCTTTTGATACTACTTGCAACGCATCGATATCAAGACCCGAATCTGTCTCATCTAAAATACATACTTTAGGCTCAAGCATCATCATTTGCAGCATTTCATTACGCTTTTTCTCGCCACCAGAGAAGCCCTCATTAACACCGCGCTTCATATACTTTTGATCCATTTCAAGAATATCCATATTCGCACGCAGTTTTTTCATAAAGCTCATTGCATCAAGCTCGCTTTGCCCCTTGGCTTTACGTGTACTATTGACGGCTGTTTTTAGAAATTGTGTGTTGCTAACGCCTGGGATTTCAACTGGGTATTGAAAGCTTAGGAACATCCCTGCGTGCGCACGCTCTGAAGCATCCAAATCAAAGATGTTCTGACCATTTAATAGCACTTCGCCTTCAGTCACTTCATAACCTGGTTTACCCGAAAGCACATTACCCAACGTACTTTTACCGGCACCATTTGGCCCCATAATCGCATGTACTTCACCTGGTTTAATCTCAAGGTTTATCCCTTTTAATAGTACTTTATCTTCAACCTTGGCATGTAAATTTTTAATCTCTAACAACATATCGTTACTTCGCTTTTTCTTAATTTACTTTTCTACTTACTGAGGTTACGCACTCCATTTATTCCAACACCCCGCCTCACAAGCTTAAGCACCCCTCCTTGCAAAGAGGGGTGGCAGCCGTAGGCTGACGGGGTGTTTTAAAATCATAGTTTTTCTAAAACACGTAACTTCAGTTATTTACTATTACTCTTGCACCTTGTGAAAGCTTTTACACTTTCTCTTATTTCACTACCCTATTGCACCTTCTAGGCTGACTTCCATCAATTTTTGTGCTTCAACCGCAAACTCAAGGGGTAGCTTTTTAAAGACATCTTTACAAAAACCATTCACTATCATTGCTACTGCATCTTCTTCTGACATGCCTCGTTGGCGGCAATAAAAAAGTTGCTCATCAGAGATTTTTGATGTCGTTGCTTCATGTTCAATTTGTGCTGATTTTGATTTGTTTTCAATATACGGATACGTATGTGCGCCACACTCATGCCCAATAAGCAAAGAATCACATTGTGAAAAATTGCGTGCATTATCCGCCGTTGGCAACATGCGCACCAAGCCCCGATAGGCGTTTTGCGCGCGCCCTGCGGAAATCCCTTTTGAGATGATCGTGCTTTTGGTATTTTTGCCCATATGAATCATTTTGGTACCGGTATCTGCTTGTTGCGCATGACGCGTTAATGCCACAGAGTAAAACTCACCCACACTATTATCGCCACGCAGGATAACCGATGGATATTTCCACGTAATCGAGGAGCCTGTTTCCACTTGTGTCCATGAGATTTTTGCATTAGCGCCCATGCACACACCACGCTTGGTCACAAAGTTATAAATACCCCCTTTACCGTTTTTATCTCCGGGATACCAATTCTGCACAGTTGAGTATTTAATTTCAGCATCTTTTAATGCCACTAACTCAACTACCGCTGCATGCAACTGATTTTCATCACGCATCGGAGCGGTACAGCCCTCTAAATAACTGACATAACTGCCCTCATCAGCAACAATTAAGGTACGTTCAAATTGCCCCGTATTTGAGGCATTAATCCGAAAATAAGTTGATAACTCCATCGGACAACGTACACCTTTGGGAATATAGACAAATGAGCCATCACTGAATACAGCTGAATTTAATGCCGCAAAATAGTTATCCGTTTGCGGCACCACTGAGCCGATATATTTTTCAATAAGCTCAGGATATTTTTGTAATGCCTCTGAAATTGGGCAAAATATCACACCTGCTTCAGCAAGCTTTTCTTTAAAAGTAGTGACCACCGAGACAGAATCAAACACAGCATCTACTGCAACACCAGCAAGCATTTCTTGCTCATGCAAGGGAATGCCTAGTTTGTTATACGTCTCAATTAATTCTGGATCAACCTCATCTAAGCTTTTTGGCTTATCAGCTGCTGACTTGGGTGCCGCATAGTAACTAATCGCTTGATAATCAATTGGCTCATAATCAACATGCGCCCAAGTTGGCTCTTTCATTTCTAGCCATTTATGATAAGCCTGCAAGCGCCATTTGAGCATAAACTCAGGTTCATTCTTGCGCTTGGAAATCTGCCGAATAATATCCTCATCCAAGCCATTACGAAAACGTTCTTGTTCAATCTCAGTCACAAAGCCGTGCTTATATTCCTGATCGAGCATTTTATTTATTTTTTCATCCGTCATGTCGCATGATCTCTTTGCTGTTTTCTTTCTTAGTTTGATTCATATCACTTAATTTATTTACTTTACTTATCTTACTTAACTCACCTAATTTATCAGATGATGTATTCATTAACTCTAGTAATTTAAAGCTACTTAGCGTTTCGCGGACTTTTTTATTAATCACATGCCAATAGCCACCCATATGACAATCATTGACAGAACATGATACAAATCCCGTGCTGCAACACTCAGTAAACGCAAGCTGCCCATCAATTGCCTCAACAATATCAAGTACTGAAATTTCACTCACTTCAGAAGCCAAAACATAGCCACCTTCAGCACCACGTTTGGCAAGTAATATCCCCTTTAGGCTCAAGAGCTTGAGTACTTTACGCACGGTCGGTAAATTAAGCCCCGTAAGACTAATAAGATCAGTGGCACTGTATAATCCTTGCGGATTCTGCGCAAATTTGAGCACGATCATCACCGCGTAATCAGCAAGTTTACTGACTTTTAACATCAAAATAGTACTGGCTTGGTATCATATGCGCAAAGGGTAATGGGTTTTAGCGTTTGTGTCAACGGATTAAAAGTTGGTTTTCCTTTAATTGCAGCGATAATCATAGATACAAAAAACATTTTGCATTTTGTTTTTTTCAAGGTAGTCTATCCTTCTAGTCACTGATCTTTCGGGCAAGAAAAACTTAAATGCAGCACAATAAATATCTAAACACAGAGTTATCTGGCTTAAATGGCTGTGCTGCTATTTCCATGCCTATTTGCTGTTGTTGTCGATGTATTAAGCCTAATTAGGATTTGCGGCCCTTCTACTTAATCTCTTGTTAGCCTCGTGCAAGCTTATCTTTAATTAGGCATCTTAATCTTTTAATCTTTGATATTTTAAGCGTAGAAACATAAACAATGAACAGGATAACCTTATGTTTAAATCAGTACTTTTATTTATTTTAGCGGCACTGTTTCTTTTTTTTGAAATGGCTCTTCAAGTCTCACCTGGCATTATGACCGAAAACCTTATGAGCAGTCTGCATATCGATATATTCTGGCTTGGCGTGACCTCTGGCGCTTATTTTATCACCTATACTTTAATGCAGATCCCCGCAGGTCTTATTTATGATCGATTCTCTGCACGCAATGTGATTATGTTACCACTTTTGATTTGCGTCATTGGTGGGTTTCTGTTTGGACTTGCGCCAAACTTTTACCTTGCGGCTTGTGCACGTATTTTTATGGGCTTTGGCTCCGCTTTTGCTTTTATTGGCGTGCTTGTCGTTGCCAGTCATGTTTTTAGTAAACGCTATTTCACCTTAATCGCAGGCATCACCCAGATGCTTGCAGCATTAGGTGCCATGTGTGGCGCGCTACCACTGATCCCACTGATTGATCACTTTGGTTGGCGTGCAACAATGATGATTATTAGCAGCTTTGGCTTGATTCTCTTGATTATCATGTTTTTCTATCTAAAGCTTCCTAATAAACACCTAACAACGAAACCTGTGACAAGCTCATGGCTTGCTTTTAAGTCTGTTGCTCGCCAATCGCAAACGTGGATGATCGCAATCTATGCTTGTTTGCTGTGGATGCCAATGGCAGTTGTTGCCTCACTTTATGGCATCCCTTTTGTTGAGCAATACTTTAACGTTCCTTTTTCAGTCGCTGCAACCATTGTCACTTTTATGTGGATTGGTATTGCCATTGGCAGCCCCTTGTTTGGTTTTCTTGCCGATAAAACAGAACATATCAAACGCGTGCTTGTACTTTGTGCGGTAATTGGCACTGTCGCTTTTGGGTTTATTACACTAGCACCAATTAATAGTGTCACAATCCTTGTTATATTGTTCTTTGCAGCAGGTGCTGCATGTGCGGGACAGGCGTTAAGCTTTTCTTTGGTTTCACGCAATAATAAACTTGAGCATCGCGCCACTGCCATTGGTTTTAATAATATGGCGGTTGTTATTTCGGGTTTTATTTTCCAGCCATTTGTTGGCTATGTTATCCGTGAAAGTCAGTCACAACCCACAACAAACTACCTATATGATGGCTCAAGTTACCATAATGGTATGATCGTCGTATTATTTGGCTATTTGATTGCTAGCATAGCTGTTATCTTCTTGATTAAAGTACCGCATAGTAATAGTAGTAATAACGATATAGCTATGCTAAAAGCTTAGAATTTAAAACGCACTTTGATGTGCTTCTTTATGGAAGAAATCAATATCTGATGTTGCTGAACGCTCAAACTTGGTACGTTTACGCCATTTATAACCAAGATACAAAAGAACAAATAAAATCACACCACTATAGGTTGCAAAGAAAGCCCCCCATGTTGCGGTACCTGATAGCATTTGTTCTACTTGCGCACCAAACATCATCACAATCAAAGCGATAATCGAAATAATGGGGCCATATGGATAGAACTTTGATCTATAAACCAAATCATCAAGCGATCTACCCTGCTTGATATATGCTCGACGAAAACGCAAATGGCTAATCGAAATACTTAACCAACCGATATATCCAGATAAACTGATTAAATTAACTAACCAGTTGAAAATTGCGCCATTACCGATAAAAGAGGCTAAGAAAAATGTAGCACCCAATATCGATGTCACTAATACACCAATCACGGGCACGCCACGACGATTCGTTTTAGATAAGACTTTAGGCGCTTGTTTTGATTTAGATAAATACCATAATGTACGTGATGAGGTATAAATACATGAGTTTGCCGCCGATAATACTGCGGTAACTAATACGATATTAACGAGCGTTGCGGCATAGGTGAACCCTGTGCTTTGAAACACCATAGTAAAAGGACTCATGGCAACATTAGATTCAGGGTTTGCTAACCAAGTTGCAGTATATGGCACCAAAAAGCCAATAACGCCTAATGCACAAACATAGAACAAGGTTAAACGCCAAAACGTACTACGAATGGCCTTAGGTATCGCCTTTCTTGGGTCTTTTGCCTCACCTGCGGCAACACCAACAATTTCTGTCCCCTGGAATGAATAGCCGGCAATTAAAAACACACCTAGTATCGTAAATATTCCACCATTAAATGGCGCATTTGCAATATGCCAGTTACTAAAGCCAACGGCATGACCATTCTCACTAATGCCAAAAATAGCCAACACGCCAACCAAAATAAAAATAATAACAAATGATACCTTTATAAAGGATAACCAATATTCTGACTCACCATACATCGATACTGAAAACAAATTTATAGCAAGAATAATGACAAAGAAAATCGCACTCCACATCACCACAGGGGTATCCGGAAACCAAAACTGCATCAACAGTCCAGCGCCTAATAAGTCAGCAGAGATTGTCATCGCCCAGTTAAACCAATAATTCCAGCCCATGGCAAAACCAAGTGCTGGGTCAACGAACTTTTCTGAATATTTGTTAAAAGAACCTGTACATGGTGCATATGTTGACATCTCACCCAAACTGGTCATTAGCATATAGACCACGATTGCAACGAGTGCATAACCAATCAATGCGCCAGCCGGACCGGCCTGTGAAATGGCTGAACCACTGGCAAGAAATAACCCCGTGCCGATAGTACCACCTAACGCAATCATTGTTAAATGACGCGTTTTTAAATCACGTTTTAATTTAGTTGATTTCATACCTTCCCCTTTTTAATGTAACACACTCAAATTTAAGTGTACTTGATAACATTCGTTAATATCCTATTAATCAATCCTCACAATAATTTACCGAAAAAAATGAGCATGTGCGACAAAAATTTCTGACAAATGTTATAAAAGTTATATAAAAATGATAAATCATCTAAACAGAAGGAAATAAACCAACAATAGCCAAAATTGTACCATTTTCATCACCCAATCAGATCGCTAGCACCTAAAGATGTTATCAAGCTACAGATTAAATTGAATATCAGTTATTTTTGGAGAGTTCAACATCGCTTCCAATGTCACAATATTTTCTTGCAAAACAGGCATATCAGGATTAATGCAATTAGCAATCCAACCAATACAGGGGATTTGTTGCTGTTTAAGATAGTGTTCAGTTAACAAAGCATGATTAATACAACCAAGCTTCATGCCGACAACCAAAAGCACTGGAATATCTAAAGCCTTTAAATAATCAGCCCATGTTTCATTGAAATTTAATGGCGTTAATAAGCCACCTGCGCCTTCAATAAAGGTAATATCACTGTTAATTTGCGCTAAAGAATGCTTGGTTTGTGCAACAAGTTTTTCAACAGTTAATAATTTATTTGCTTGCTTTGCAGCAATATGCGGGGCAATGGCAGGCTCATAAACGTTAGGGTTTATTACTTCATAGGAAAGTGATACAGAAGATGCCTCTTGTAAAGCCAATGCATCCTCATTAACTAAGTGAGCATCTTTGATAAAGGCACCTGATGCCATTGGCTTTAACCCAGTAACTGTTAAGCCCTGCTTTTTTAATTGACTCATTAAATAAACACAGACATAAGTTTTGCCGACTTCGGTATCAGTACCGATAATGGCGATTTGCTTATGTTTTGTTAATTTTGTTAATGAAGATATATTCATTTATTTTCCTTATTTTTTTCATGAATTACCCCTTTGTAATAACATATAACCCAATCTCATAACTTAACGTTGTCATTTGCTCATTATCATCATGCAAATATCGCCAAAGTGATTTCATTTCTGGCTTTTTACTTTTTCGACCCTTTCCATTCTTTTCCTCCTTTCCATCCCCTAAAAAACTATTTACACCTGTGCTTTTTAAATGCTTGAGCTGTGCCATTCTATTAACAAATCCTAATTGAATGCTTTGCTTATCGACACTTAGACACTGCCAACCAAACAACTGAAACAAAGACTGCATTTCATGATGCGTTGTAAACTTGTTAATGCGCACTACTTTTTCAAGCTCTTTAAATGTGCCATCCAGAGGAATTGAAAAGGCAAATATATTATTTACAGCCAACACTTGATCAATGTATTTGAATAATTTTTGCAAGCAATAAGACCACTGTAGCGCCATATTACTATAGATCACATCATATTGTTTTTGCGGTAATGCTTGCCAGAAAAGTGATTGATTAAAATCACCTTGTATGAAGTTAAAGTTACACCTTGATATGGACGAACTATCAACTGCTATCTCCCTTGCTCTATCAATTAAAGCATCTGCAATATCAACCGCATCATATGTCAATGGCATAAGTCGTTTTGCGATATCAATACTGGCAACACCATCCCCACAACCTAACTCTAATATATGCTGTATATTTTGATATTGCTCAAGATGCCGAAATGCCATGTTTTTTAAATTCTCATCCACCTTACGTTGCACTTGATCGTGCTGATGATAACTATCTTTAGCGGCACTAAAACTTATGCGCGGCGATTTTAGCATGCACTTACCTCATGTACGGCAAGGTCCAATAAGCCTAGATGGCTTAGATTCTTTGTAAGCTCACTATTAAGTAACTTTACCAAAGATAGACTATCAACAATCGCATCATTTTCTGCCAGAAATACAGTAACACCCGTTTTTTCACACAAAGCAATGGCATCTGTTATTGGCATTATTTCAGTAAAGGCAAACATCCACTTTAAGTAGTTTAATTGACCATAATGCTCTCCAGCATCTGCCAATAGGCAATACGACTCTATCAGTTTAAGCCTATCAACCTCTGGAAAAGCAACAAGCTTTAAAAATTTCTGTGATAGTCTCTTTGGATTTGATTCATATTGCCGTATAAACGCTTGTTTTTTCTCATCACTGGCAAACTGCCATAATAATGGCAAACCATAACAATAAATGTTTTTATTTTTGACATCTAATTTATTTTGTTGAATGAGTCTCAATACCCACAAACCACTATGCGACCATGCATGAATAGCTTCGGCTTTGGCTAATTTCCTTAATAAATACTGCAATACTTGTTCTTCATTTTTTTTACCCACGCTTTCAAAAGAGTTAGAAGAATCAAAAAAATCAAAAGAACTAAAAGGAGGCATATCTATGCATTGATGAGTGGATATTTCAGGGTGAAATATTTGCCAAAGACTCGCCTTAAAGCCCCAGCCTGATAAAAACACATGATTTTGAATATTCATAATACATACACCAATTGATCTAATAATGCTTTAATATCATCTGTATCATGCAAGGCAGTGAGCGATATGCGTAGTCGAGCACTATCTTGAGGCACTGTTGGTGGGCGAATACACGAAACATAAAAACCTTTATCTTTAAGCATACTTTGTATGTTTTGCGTTCGTTTATTATCACCAATAATAATGCTGCGAATTGGCGTTAAATCGTGAGACACAACATGAAGACCTAGTTTCTGTGCATATTGGTTAAAAAAGGCAATATTTTCAAACAACTTGTCACGCAAACAATCCCCCTTCATGACTAGCTTTAAACTCGCATTTAAAGCCGCAACAACCGGAATGGCAAGTGCCGTGCTATAGATATAACTACGCGCTGTTTGTATCAATAGCTCAATAAATTCCTCACTGGCACACACCAGTGCACCCATGGCACCTAATGCTTTGCCGCATGGCACGATCATGATAGGCACACCCTCAAAAGTTAAACCTGCATGATTTACCGCACCTCTGCCTGATTGACCTAGCACACCAAAGCCATGCGCATCATCGACAATAAGTTTAGCGAGACCCATATTGCCAAGTCTTGCTAAAGGCGAGATATCACCGTCCATACTAAAAATACCTTCGCTAATGACATATTTAGCTTCTGGATGTTTTTGTAAGGTGGCATATAAACTATCAATATTTTGGTGCGGATAACGCTTAAGCTTGGCGCCTGATAAAGCAATACCATCTAATATAGAGGCATGAACTAATTTATCCGCAACTACTGTCTGAGCATTTTTTCCTATTAGACTCATCACCGCTAAATTGGCATGATAACCAGAGTTAAATAGCAAAGCGCGTGGATAGTCTACAAATGCCGCCATATCATGTTCTAACGACTCAATCAAATAATGACTTCCTGAAACAATCGCAGATGATGTGCTACCTACACCATAACGATCAATCGCTTGTTGCGCTTTTTTTTTGACCTCAACATGCTGTGATAATCCCAAGTAATCATTACCACTAAAGTTGATCAATGCATGCTGACAAATATGAATAAATTTATCGTGTATTTGAGTAAATACACGTTGTCGATAACGCCCATTTTGTTTAATTGCCGTTAAGTCGTCAACGTAATGCGCATCATTCGCTAACAAGCTCATGATGTTCCTCACTGTTTTTTGTTACTTTAAAGCCAAGTGTATTGAGAAGCTTCAGATCATGATTCTCTGAAGGGTTCGCCGCAGTTAACAGTTTATCCCCATAAAAGATAGAGTTTGCTCCTGCTAAAAAGGCTAAAGCTTGCATTTCATCACTCATTTGAGAACGCCCTGCTGAGAGCCTAATTTTTGAGCTTGGCATTAAGATTCTTGCCACAGCAATCGTGCGCACAAAGTCAAAGCTATCAACTTCTGCTTTTTTTAGTTTATTGCCAAGTGGTGTACCAGGCACTGGAATCAATTGATTAATTGGCACGCTTGCCGGTGGTGTTTTTAAATTTGCCAACGTTACTAACATTTGTAAACGATCATCAATCGTCTCACCCATCCCAAGAATGCCACCACAGCAAACTTTCATACCAGCATTTGATACTTCTTCTAAGGTATCTAAACGCGATTGGTAATCTCTGGTGCTAATAATCTCTTTATAAAATTCCTCAGAGGTATCCAAATTATGATTGTAATAATCAAGACCTGCATCGGCTAATTCTGTCGCTTGTGCTTTGGATAACATCCCCAAAGTCATACAAGTCTCTAACCCTAGTGACTTGACTGACTGGATAATTTCAAGTAACTGTGGCATCGCTTTCTCCGGCGGATTGCGCCACGCAGCCCCCATACAAAAGCGCTTAGCACCAAGATCTTTGGCTCTTTGAGCTTGCGTTAGAATACTCTTAACATCCATTAACTTTTCTTTTTGAACGCCCGCATTATAATGCCCGCTTTGCGGACAGTATTTACAATCTTCAGGACAACTGCCTGTTTTAATGCTTAGCAGCACACACAGTTCAATTTCATCAGCAAAATTTTCGCGATGTACCGTTTGTGCATTGAATAGCAATTCATTAAATGGTTTTTTATATAAGCTTTGTGCATAATTTAAATCAATCATTGTCATTATTATCCTTGATCCTTTGTTTTTCACTTTTTCACTTTTTCACTTTTTCACATTGCAATACTTTTACATCGGCAACAATCTAGATATACTTGCCGCTTTAGTCAACTTATAATTTTATTAAGGTTTACAAAAAATGTATTCGACCAATCTTTGGCATCCTTGCTCTCAAATGAAGGATTATGAAACCTTCTCACCACTTAATATTACCAAGGCCAAAGGCAGCTTTATTTATCATAATGACAAACCGATTATTGATGCGATCTCAAGCTGGTGGTCTAAGTCATTAGGTCATAGCCATCCAGATTTGCAAAAAGCCTTAACACAGCAACTAGGCACACTTGAGCATACCATTTTAGCAAATACCACCAATACAACCATTGAAGACTTAACACAAAAGCTCTGCCAGCTCACCCACACTGATAAAGCACTCTTTGCCAGTGATGGTTCATGTGCTGTTGAAATTGCAATGAAAATGAGTGTTCATGCACGTGTTATCAAAGGGCCGACAAACAAAACGCATTTTGCCGCACTGCAAAATGGATATCATGGTGAAACTTGTGCCACCTTAAGTGTGAGTGATTTAGGGTTGTACAAAGAGGCTTATCAATCCTTATTATTTGATTGCACTTTCTTAAAAGATATTCCTTATGTGACTGGTATTAACGACCCGCTTTGGCATGATGCACAAAGTGCTTGGCAAAAGTCACAGATGCAATTAGAGGCAATTAAAGATAAGCTAAATGCCGTGATTATCGAGCCATTGATTCAAGGCGCTGGTGGCATGCTGATCTATAGCAAAGACTATCTAAGCAGACTCGCCAAATGGTGTAAAGAGAATGATATTTACTTAATTGCCGATGAAATTATGACGGGCATTGGACGCACAGGAAAAATGCTTGCTTGTGAGCATGCTGATATTACACCTGATTTTATTTGCTTATCGAAAGGCATTACCTCAGGCATGCTGCCTTTGAGTATTTGCTTAACGCATGATGATATTTATGCGCTTTTTTATGATGATTACGCAACACAAAAAGCCTTTATGCACTCGCATACCCATAGTGGCAATACATTAGCTTCAAGAGTCGCTTTAGAAACACTCACTATTTTTGAGCGTGAGCATATACTTGATTATGTTAATAAAACATTGGCGCCAACGATGCATAACATCATGCTAGAAATCGCTCAAAGCACCCAGAAACTGCATAATGTTCGCAGTCTGGGTGGCGTGGTTGCCGCTGATTTAAAAACCACTGAACCTCGAGCGGGTTACAAGCTTTATCAAAGAGCGATTGAAAAAGGCGCACTAATGCGTCCATTAGGAAATACTATTTATTGGCTGCCACCACTGAATACTGATATAAAAACGATAAATAAGCTGGGGGAAATATTGCTAGAGCTATTATAAAGCATCAATGTATAACAGTTGGCTTAAAGCGTCAGTCAAAACCATTACCCTCTCTTCTCTCCTCCCCTTCGACTTCGCTCAGGGAGCGGCACTCGTTGGCTAAGCGTCAGTCGAAGCCATTACTTTCTCTTCTTTACTTTCCTTGCCTTCGACTACGCTCAGGAAGCGGCATTCGTTGGCTGAGCGTCAGTCGAAGCCATATATCAATTACTTGAGCACCTTAATAAACTGACGTATTTGATCAGCCGCTACATTGGTATCTGACAAATGCTGCTCAATTAATGAAGTAAAATAACTACCCACAATTGCCGCATTACCACCTGCTTGCCATACTGCGTGCACATGTTCAGGTTTTGAAATACCAAAACCAACGACCATGGGTTGATCAATCAACGCTCTTACATGCTTAATTCGCGCAATGGTTTGTGGAGCAATCTCGCTTTTAGCACCCGTAGTACCAAAACCACTTAACACATAATTAAACGCACTACTGCGACTAGCTAATTGCTTGACACGCTCATCGGATGAGTTTGGGGCAACCATTTGTACCGCACCAATATGATACTTCTTAAGTAATGCTTCATGTTCTTTTGATTCTTCTAACGGTAAATCAGCACAAACCACCCCATCGATACCAACCTGTGAAAGTTTTTGATAAGCGCTTTCGCCTTGCTTAAATAAAAGGTTATAGTAAATAAGTAAGCCAATTGCGATATCTGGATATTTTTGGCGAATAATACTTAGCATCTCAATACAGCGATCAAACGTCATACCTGATTTTAATGCTCGCTCCATTGATCGCTGATTGGTTGGACCATCGGCAATCGGATCAGAAAATGGAAAGCCAAGCTCGATCGCTTCAACCCCACTATCAATTGCTGTACTTATGATATGTAAGCTTTCATCAAAACTAGGGTCGCCTAAGGTGAAAAACGGCATAAATACTTTTTTATCGTGATCTTTAAATAATTTGTCAAATTGATTACTCATCGGAAAGTCCTTTATATCTAAAATAACTTTGCAAATCTTTGTCACCCCGCCCTGATAAGTTAACCAAAATGGTTTTACCCTTTAATTGTGACTGCGCTAATTGAAACGCCAATGCTAATGCATGCGCTGATTCAAAAGCTGGAATAATACCCTCTTTTTTTGACAACTCTTCAAATGCCGCAATTGCCTCATCATCAGTGATGGTAAGATAACTCACGCGTTTGCTCTCTTGCAAATAAACATGCTCAGGTCCAATGCCAGGATAATCTAATCCTGCTGAGATCGAATAGGGTTCTTTGATTTGCCCATCTTTATCTTGTAAGAACAGTGATTGCATACCATGGAATACACCTATTTCACCTTTGTTCATCGTTGCCGCATGCTCTCCAGTCTCAAGTCCTTTGCCAGCGGGTTCCGCGCCATAAATAGCCACCCCCTCATCACGCAAAAAGCCACTGAATATGCCAATCGCATTACTACCTCCGCCAACACAAGCAATAACCGCATCAGGTAAAGCATTGTTTAATTTAAGCATTTGCGCACGTGCTTCTTTACCAATAATCTCTTGAAAATAACGCACTAACGCCGGAAATGGATGTGGTCCTGCCGCAGTGCCAAAGCAGTAATAGGTATCCTCAGCATGTGTAATCCAATCACGCATGGCATCATTGATCGCGTCTTTTAATGTTGCACTTCCCGATGATACGCTATGGACTTTAGCACCAAATAATTTCATGCGCTCAACATTAGGCTTTTGTCGGGCAATATCCACCGCTCCCATGTAGATTTCAACTTGAAGTCCAAGCATCGCTCCGGTCATCGCGGTTGCAACGCCATGTTGACCGGCACCCGTCTCAGCGATAACACGCTTTTTACCAAGGTATTTGGCCAAGAGCATCTGACCAATGGTGTTATTGGTTTTATGCGCACCGCCATGCAATAAATCCTCACGCTTAAGATAAATATCAGCGCCATATTTATTAGATAAGTTCTGTATATAGGTAATCGGTGTGTCGCGTCCGGCGTAGTCTTTTAATAGACGTTTAAATTCTAACTGAAAGGATTCATCTTGTTGAATGGCGATAAAGCCTCTCTCAATCTCTGTCAAAATTGGCATCAAGCTCTCAGGCGCGTAACAGCCCCCAAACTGACCATAGCGTGTATTTAATTGCATAAAATGACACTTAAGTTAAGCATAAGTTTGGCTAAGATAACATGCTTTTCACAAACGCACAAAAGAATTATGCAATTATGTATCGATACATGACTGCATAATTCTTTTGCTCATTTTTCTTTAAACGACTTATTAATCATTTTCTCTAGCGTAGCGTATTCATTTTTTAACAGATCAAAAAACATCACTAGTTTCTGTCGACAAAAATGAAGTAATTTCTGGTTGCTTTGACGATCATCCAATAATAACAAAGCACGATAAACTGACATAAGTTCACGCATCGTTGACAGCAGCACCTTAATCATATTGATTTGCGCCTTATTAAGTTCTGTTTTGGTATTGATAAAGTTCTCAACCATATGCTTTTCTTGCAATGCCAACTCATCGATAAGTAGCCTTAATATCTCTTTATCCAAACTCTCATCACTTTCATTAAAATCATTTTCTTTATCTATTGATGTATTGTCTTTTGCTGCTCTTTGCATTAAAAATATTTCAATAATTTGCTTATGTGTAAGATAAACCGATGAGAATTCCATATAGAATTTTTCTCTTAAATTGCGCTGTTTTAATACCCTACTAATGAGCAGAATCACCAACGCGCCTATTGCAATATCCAATATCCGCGCGATAAGTAACGACACATCCCAAAAGGATAGGGTGCCGATAAACATCACCACAAAAATACTGCTAAAGAAAACGCCCACTGCATAGTGCACCACACTAAAATAAAGCGTATAAAGTGCTAACACCAAGATCACCGTGATAATCACATAAAACGGTACATATAGATTTAATAGGTAATAAGCAATTGTCCCAATAAAGCAGCCTAAAATCGTATTAATAACAACAGCTTTAGAGCGAAATAGAACTTCTCTGGCATGCACGCTAATGCTGATGGATATGATTGCCAACACACTCCAATAATTACGCTGCAAACCAATCGCTTCAGTAAATACAATTGCAAGTAAACAAGCACTTGCTACCCTAATTGCCAACAACTTGTACGTCGGCAATGCATTTAACCAATTAATCAATCTCATGCACAACCTCTCTTAAAGATAACGTTGTATTGTGTAAGCTCTCAAGAATAAGTAATATCTCAAAAACAAGCACTTGGCAGCCTTTTAGTGTAGATAGAGTTAATACCGCTTGTTTATAATGATCGACATGGGTTTTGAATTGATTTATTTGGTATTTAAAATCCTCATCTTTATTCACTAAAAACACCCAAATTGCAAGCTTAGTTGCCATATAAACGATATCCTTAAGTGCCGTTTTTTTAATAACATCCTCAGCAATGACTGACTTTCTTTTGGATAGCGTGTAATAGAAAAAGATTAAGCGGAAAATATTCTGCACTAGGTTGTGATAATGACCATAGCATTTATGCCAAGCAACTTTACGTTTCGGTAGAATAATCCAGCTCGCTCCTTTATCGTGCAGCGTGATCAAGCGCGTGTTAACTTCTTTTTGAGTTTTATCTATATCAAAAACACCTGTATTAAGATCAAATGCCATATGCAAAATATGACGTGTTTCATTTTGCAGCAAAATCGCATGCATCTGTAAGACGCGTAATAACTGCCTAGGCGTATCCCATGGGCGCAGCATTAACACCAACACAAAAAAAGCGCTCCCTACACACAGTAGGCTGATATATAACTGTGTTAGATCCTGTTTAAGCACCGGCAACTGAATCGACGATATTGCTAATACAATCACCAAATAACCAGGAAATTGATTAAATATATGGTCATATTTTCTCACCCAAAAAGCATAGTACGCACAGATAATTACTAAACTGAAACTTAATAACCTATAGGGGTGCAACCAGTAGGAGACAGTTAATGCCAGAGCAAATCCTGCTAAAAACCATAGAAATATCTTGCGTCGTGAATATATATCGCCCACCGCACAAACAATGGCAGCGAATGCCAGAAAATAAAACACCCAAATAATGACTTCATAAACAAAACCCAAGCGCCATGCAATCAGAAAATAGATAAGCATAATCGCACCAACTTTAATCACCATCGACAACACATGTGCCCCAGGGTCATTCTTTGATAAGTTGTATATAAAATGTTTTAGCATTTTTACTGTGATCCATGTTTATTATCTACACGCCATGTTATAATGCGCCCAATTTTTTATGGTTATAAGCAAAACTTAATGTCTCTGCAGATTATAGCGTTTAAACGCTAAAAATGCAGTGACACCGCGGCAACTTAGGGGTACAAAAGCGTGAGACACGATGAAACAATGTTAGAAAAACTTCAAAATGGGGAGTTTAAATTAAGAAAATCTGAGCAAAAGGTTGCAAATTGGATTATTGATAACAGCCATGAGGCAACTTCGCTAAACATCACGACAATTGCACACAATGTTGGTGTGAGTGAACCAACCATTGTCCGCTTTTGTCGCGCAGTAGGTTGCAAAGGTTTTCAAGAGTTCAAGATTCGCTTTGCTGAGGAATTAGCCCTTGGGAAAATCAATGAATCGATTGATATCAAGCTTGATGACTCTACTGCTGTCGTTAAAGATAAGGTTGCTCAATACGCGCGCGCTGCTATTGCCAATGTCGATCGTGAAATTGACAACGAGCAGCTTGAGTTAGCGACAAACATTCTAATTGACTCTAATAAAGTTGTTGTTTGCGGCTTTGGTGCATCAAACTGTACTGCTTTTGATAGCTTCCATAAACTCTTTAGAATGATGCCAAAAGTTGGCTACTATCCTGACATGCATATGTCAGCAATGGCGATCGGCTCTTTGGAACCAGGGGACGCAATTATTGCCATTTCTAACAGTGGTAAATCAGAAGCCTTGATTAGCTTATGTAAGCTTGCACGCAGTAATGGCGCAAAGGTAATCACCATTACCGACCCAGGTTCACCAGTTGATCAAACAGCAAGCGTGCGTTTGAATATCAAAAAACAAGTCGATACGGGGTTATTTGTACCAATGGCACATCGTTTAAAGCAGTTAACAATCATTGATTTTTTGGTGTATAACTACGCAAGATTGAATGAACAGCGTGCAGCTCAGCGCTTAAAGAAAACAAAAACGGCGTTAACCAACCTAAAGCAGCAACACAGTATTATTTAGCGAAGTTATGGACTTTTCTATTTCAACACCCCACCTCGCAAGCTTAAGCACCCCTCTTGCAAAGAGGGGAATATAAAATCACTGCTGCCTAATTCCCCTCTTTGCAAGAGGGGTGGCAGCCAAAGGCTGACGGGGTGTTTATAAAATTATAATTTTTCTAAATTGAGTAACCCTAATTATTTGATCATTCCCACTCAATCGTTCCTGGCGGTTTACCTGTGACATCATATACCACACGTGAGATTCCTTTGACCTCATTAACAATCCGATTGGAAATATGACCGATCAGCTCATAAGGCAAGTGCGCCCAACGTGCAGTCATAAAGTCGATCGTCTCAACCGCTCTTAAGGCAACAACATAATCATACTTACGTTGATCACCCATCACTCCAACTGATTTCACCGGCAAGAAGACCGCAAAAGCCTGACTGACTTTATCATAATAACCACTTTTCTCTAGCTCTTGCATATAGATGGCATCTGCTTGACGCAAGATATCAGCATAATCTTTTTTGACTTCTCCCAAGATACGCACACCCAAACCAGGACCTGGGAATGGGTGACGATACACCATGCGATATGGCAAGCCTAGCTCAACGCCCACTTTACGTACTTCATCTTTAAAAAGCTCTCTTAACGGCTCGACAAGCCCAAGCTTCATATCTTCAGGCAATCCACCCACGTTATGATGCGACTTAATCACATGCGCTTTACCGCTGCTACTGCCTGCTGATTCAATCACATCAGGATAAATCGTGCCTTGCGCCAACCATTTAGCATTTTTAAGTCTGGCTGATTCTTCATCGAATATATCAACAAACAAATTACCGATAATTTTACGCTTTTTCTCAGGGTCATTAACCCCTTCAAGCTTGTTTAAGAATCTATCTTCCGCATTAACACCCACAACATTAACATGCATATTTTCAGCAAATGTCTGCATGACTTGATCACCTTCATGCAAGCGCAATAACCCAGTATCAACAAATACACAGGTTAATTTCTCGCCAATGGCTTTATGTAAAAGGGCAGCAACGACAGATGAGTCAACGCCACCGGATAAGCCTAAAACAACTTCATCAGATCCAACTTGTGCTTTGATTTTTTGCACGGCATCTTCGATGATGCTTGCTGGATTCCATAACGCTTCACAGCCACAGATCTTAAAGGCGAAGTTCTCAAGCAACTCTTTGCCATAAGCAGAATGTGTTACCTCTGGATGATATTGCACACCATAATATGGCTTTGTTTTATGTGCCATCGCCGCAATCGGTGCGTTTTCAGAAGAAGCAATCACTTCAAATTCATCGCCTAGGTCAACCACTTTATCACCATGGCTCATCCACACATCTTGGGTTTGCGGTACTGATTCATACAGAGGGTTTGCTTTACTGATCTCAATCTTGGCATAACCAAATTCTCGTTTATCAGATGAGGCAACCTCACCACCAAACTGATGCGCCATGGTTTGCATACCGTAGCAAATGCCTAATACAGGGACATTTAATTCAAATACACATTCAGGTGCTCTGACATGTACTGATTCATTAACTGATTCAGGTCCGCCTGAGAGAATAATGCCACTGGCAGCAAAATCTTTGATAAAACTCACATCAACATCATAAGGATAAATCTCACAATACACGCCAATCTCACGTACGCGACGCGCGATCAATTGGGTATATTGCGAACCAAAATCTAAAATCAACAATCTATGCTTATGTATATCTTGCATACAGGAAACACCCATCACCACATTAAAAACTGCCCGAGATTATATACCCATCGTCAATTATTTTACAGATTTTTTGCCTTGTATTTTGCTTGGCGTTACTCACTAGAGTTACCTATAAGCAAATGGCAAAATGCAATCGTATTCATTAATGGAAAATACTATAACGCATTGATACATTCTAAACACACTCGTTCACACAGCTCTCTAAGCCATCTATTTTGCACATTATGCTCAAGACGTTTAGGATAAGCCAACGTTACTGGCACTTTCGCTGTTTCAAATGGTAAAGGAACAACATTTAACCCTTTATATAAAGCGTAGTTTAAAGGTAAAGTTGCCACATATCGATCTTTTAACAATGAGACGATTCGATCAATCCTTGCACATCTTAACTTTATATTTCTTGGATCGGGAATTCCTAAGTAGGTTTGAACAAATAGGTTGTCATCACTACTAATGCTATGGGCAACATGTGGTAAGTTGATATATGTTTCATAATCAATTGCTTTTTGTGGCAATGGGTAACGATCATAAGCTAAAACAAAACCATCTTCAGCAATGACTTTAACACCAAAATTTGATAAATGTTCATAGAAGCCGATAATAACATCTGCTTTATCAAATTGATGTACATATTCATAGTTATAGACCCCTTGAAAAATCTGTAGCGAGATCACATGATCTTTGTTATAGCGCTGTATTTCATTGATCAAGCGCTCAGCAATAACATCATAAGCAATTTCAATAACATGAATGGTAAACTGAGCCGGTGTTTTATATGGATCAAACTGCTGTAAATTTGGCAAGATAGCAACAAACTCATGATTAATTTGCTGCAAGGTTGACAATATCGCATGTGCTTTTGCCGTAAGCTCCATATTATGACCATTGCGCACCAATATTTGATCTTTAAGCTCATTGCGTATTTTATTTAAACGCAAGGTCACGCCAGGCTGTGACATATTCATAAGTTTCGCTGTCTTACTAAGACTGCGCTCAGTAATTAAGGTTTGTAATACAAGATAATCTTTTATGTCCATAAGATTTATACTCCAAGCTTTAAGTTAAGCGCACGAGCTTTAGTGCGGATAACTTTGGCACATAGATTTCTTAACCAACGATTTTTAGCATCAATCTGTAAGAAATTTGGATATGACAATGCAATCGGAATCTCTGGTGTAAAAAAAGGTAATGGCAAGTACGCCAATCCATGCTCTTTGGCAAAAGACTCACCAAGCGTTGCTACACATCTCCCCTGAGCAAGGTGTGGATAAGCAACGTTTATATTGTTAGTACGCAGCTTAATATTTCTAGGATCCGGTCTTGATAAATACTCTAAAAATGGATTGCTCTCATCCTCTCTTGCAAATACAACATGTGGTAATTTCACGTACTGCTGCATCGTTATTTTTTTAGTATTTTTTAAAGAGCTCACCTGATGAACCAATTGATATTGATCCCAAGCAATAATTTCCTGAGTAAAGCCTTTTATTGGATACACCGTGCCAATAATAATGTCGGCGTTTTGAAAATCATAGCGCCCTTCAATACCTGACTCTAATGGGAATACCGTAATGCGCACTTCATGTAGATCACTGACCTCATAAATTGCATCAATATACTCTTCAAAACAAAAATAGTAATGCCCATCAGATATATACAAATTAATAATACTCGGTGTATTTTTAGCATCAAAATGCTCAATAGGATAAAGACTTTGAATACTTTCATGTAAGCGCGTTATCGCATTGCTAAGCGACAGTGCTTTAGCAGTTAGCACCATCTCTTTGCCATCTCGCACCAATAGCGGATCATCAAAATACTTTCTAAGCTTATTGATGCGTGCAGTTACTGCCGGTTGCGATAAATTAATTTGCTCACCAACCTCAGTCACCTTAGCACCCGTAAGTAACAAGCGTAAAACCTGAACATCTTCATTGTCCATCTTATATCATCCTTTATATCAATGATTATATGAAGTATAGATACCAATCGTAAAATTAACAGCGAAGCGATAAACAATTAAATATTTCTATCGATATATACCGCCCGCAAACTAGTGGGGAGAGGGAGTAAACTTATAGCTATAATCATAGGGAATCAAAAACACTGTTTCTCCAGAAGCATTAGTTCCTTGCCTTATCGCGTTGAAATCGATATTGGTAATCTCAGCTTGGAATTCTCCTTTAGCTATCTCAAGATTCTCAGGATTTTTCATTTCCCGAATCATAATCTGCATATCGCTATCTACCAGCTTAGCTTTTCTTCCTTCTATTATAAAGCTGCTGACGTCGCCCGGTACAGGTTGTATCGCAAGATCCTCTCTCATAACTTCAAGATCTGCTGCATTATATAAATTATTAGCAGCTGCATCGATTGATGGTTGGTGAACTGTACTTAAATCCAGCCAAAACTGACCATGAACCCCTCCTTGGAAAGAAGTAGCAATCTCGGGATGCCTTGCTATATCGTCAGCAGTTAGAAGATTATTTTTATCATAGGTAGTATCTTGCAGATGTATTTTAAAACCTCTCGATAAATCCTTATTAATTTGAAATGCTAAGATTTCATGGAGAGAGCTTTTATCCCCTGCATGTCGAACGATGTTAAGAAATGCACTACCTGATTTTTCCAAAGGTAAATTGTATACAGCCTCATGTTCCATACTCTCAGGCACTTCTTCTATAGTATCCAATTCTGATAGAGATTCTTCAGACAAACTCTCTGGTGCCACTTCAGCCAGACTCTCTGGTGCCACTTCAGCCAGACTCTTTGGCGCTACTTCAGAAGATGCTGCTCCTCCTTTGACTCCCCTACTGCCAGCAACTGCACCACCCACCGTTGTCGCCACTGTCATTGCCCACATCTGAGTTAACTGTCCAATGGCTTCAGCTTCATTACCAATATTACCTTCTTGAATTTGCTGAGCGGTTTCAACGGTGTCACTTATCATCATCGCCTCACCAACGACAGGAATAACACTCATAATTGATTGTGCTACGGCATCTGTTTCACCTGAAGCAGCATAATCAGTAACTGCTGTGGCGACACCTGATACCATCATTGCAAGACCTATCGCTTGGCCCCCTGGCACCAACATTGTCAATCCCCCCATCATGGCAGTAAGGTTCCCAGCATCAGCGACACGATCCCCGCCTGAAATAGGTTGTAAATAATGCCCTGTTGGATCGAAATTATTTACTGGATCATTGTTAACATAAGCATAAGGACTAAAGCCACCTGCTCCCCACGGTGATGCGCTATCTGGCGATAAAAATACGCGATACTCGGGATCATAAGGTCGATTATACGTTGTGCCTAAAAACTGAATACCAGTTGCCTGATCATCCCTTTGCAGGTTGTAGCCAAATGTATTGTTTTTGACATCTAAATCATGCGAACGCGGTTTTGCCGTTATCGCGCTATAACTTGCCCCAAACGGAAGATAAGTAAGCAAACTTTGTAACTCGCCCTTTGCCCAACTACCATATTGTGTTTGCCCATTGGTTATATTACCAGCGTAATATAAGCTATTGTTAGTATGATCTTGTACTACGGCACCACCTGGGACAATCAGCTTCTCTTTACCATTAATATATTGTGACACTAAGTTACCTTGAATAAAAATATTATAGTTAGATTGATTCTTATTAACCCCTGACTTACCAATCTCTGCCAATTGGAATCCTAAAGGGTCATAGTGATACTCTAACTCAGTGGCAAGATAACCTGTTTTCTTATAATTAATCACATTTCCAGCTAAGTTATAGCTTAACTGTGTCGTTGAGAGATGTTTGCCTTGAGGGTCTTTTTTATCAATTTGTGTCACTTGACCTAACTCATTGTAACTAAAGTTGACTACTGGGGTTTGTCTTGTGCTGATCGATTTAAGCTGAAAGGGATTTTCTGAATTGTAGTCATAACCTAACGTCTGTTGATTATTAATATTCACTGACTGTAAAAGTCCTAAATTATTGTAGTCATACCATATTCTAAGATTGCTAAAGCTTGTTGGTTCTTCTGACTCCATTGTATTGATCTGACAGAAATTATACATATAATTTGTTTTACACTCGAACTGTGACAGTTGATTTTGTGCGTTGTAAGCATATAAATACGTAGCGACTGGGTTTGCATCAATCGTGATTAGCTGTTGTAACAATAAGCCTGAACGCGAATAATATTGCTCAAAATTTATTTCTTGCCTGTGGATGTAATGATTAATATTTTGATACTTGATTTGATATGCGGTATTGAGATCTCCTTCTTGCAGAGCAAACTCCATCTGACTACTTTTGACACTATCTTCAGCGATTCTGTATTTAGTAATATTCTTTAAAGTGCCATCCGTTTTGTAGTCATAATCTAGCTCAATATCGAGTTTTTTGGCATACGCTTTGTCAAGAACGTTACTCTCGAGTTTCCTGATAAGACCATTTTGTGAGCTTAAATTATTGTTTGCATTAAAGTTAGGTGTTACAAGCTGATGCTTTGCCATCAACAGCCCTGCAATATCTTGTGTACTATAACTTGGAATAAACTCTGCCATGATGGTTTTATTGTCTTTATTTTGATAGTGAGCTGATTTTAAAGCGCCTGCTTCTCTATACTCAAAACGATGCTCGGCATGCTCATTTTTTATCGAGACAGGGAGGTTATATTTCTGATCAAAGCTTGATTCAACGGTTTCTTCCAGGGTAGAGAAGTATGATTTTTGCTTCTGTATCACCGTTTTTGTTGGATTTCCCCATGCATCATAACTCTTAATAAAACTTTTAATATTATATCCATCTGCTTGTGGTAACTCAGTCCTTTTTAATGCAGCAGTTGATGGGCTATAGATATATTCAATCACCTTGCCAAAATCTATATCGTTGATCGTACCCACACCAGTCGACTGCTTCGTGATTAAGCCTAAATCATTAATTTGCTGATAGCCTAAATGGTAACGCTTTAATTGCCCATCGCTGTTCGCTTGAACATAAAAACCATTATTATTTAAGTTCTGATCATAGCTATAGTAAACACTAAATAAAGGTTTTGTCGCATTAGAGGGTGAATAAGCATGACGCGCTTTAATTTCACCTATCAGTTGTTTTGCATAAGCAGCGTTTGTTCCTGAAATATCGCTTTTGTCAATATAGCTATAGCTTTGGGATAAGTGCAGATTATCCGCTGTATGTGCACAATAACCATCATCAACACTGCTGAAAATCTCTAACGGTTGACCAAGCACATTACTTATTGTTTTGTTCTGTGCGACTAAACCATAAGGTATCAATGACTGACCATTACGCACTTTATCCATAACAAAATCTTTTAAGCCACTGACATCAGGAGGCAGCCCCTTATCAACAGGTGATATAAATCGATTTATCGCTGCCAAATCAGTTATATAAGCCTGCTGTTTTAAGCTAGATGAGCCAGCTGGATAGCAGCTATATTGCTTATTTTTATCTAAAACAAAAGCAAGTGTTTTGCTTTGATAATGTTTTTCATTGATTAGCTCAGGCGCTATGACGAATTCAAATCCATCAATTTTACATGGGTAAAAATCAACCGTAGCCCCTTGGCTACCATAAATCTGCTCTTTACTTCGAATATAACAGAAAGAAGGACGATTTTTACTCTCTAAAAACTTACCTTTAGGCAGCAAAGCACGTGTTTGAATTGGTGACTTATTGGTATCTGCTAGCAAACTAAACTCAATGGAGGCATCAGGATAGCTGTAAACAAAATTCATTGTGCCATCTGAGTTCTGTATAGCATTTTGCTCAGCCTGCTCAGTAAAATAGAAGTTACTAATATAATATTGCACTTTAGGATTTGTCTTCCCTTCTTGATAATCAGAATAATCATACTGAACGCTTTGCATTAAAGTATCTTTAAACGCATAGTAATTCTCTTGCACGGTAACCAATTTATCAGGCATCGTATCAACACTGGCTTCTACTTTCACCAAATTATCAAAACCATCAAAGTATTCTTTCCTTGTGGCAACGAGCTCATTTCCTGCATATGACTTTATGGTGGTTACCCCTGGCTCATACACATAGCTAATTGATTGATAGTAACTACCTTGACGTGTGCCCACTTGACTTGCGCTGACTGCTGAATAATTCGTTTCTTTGATCACTCTGCCCCATCCATCATAATCATAATAAGTAACAAAGTACTTATCTTCCGTTGAAGATGCGTCACCTGAACTAAAGTCCATTTTTTCTACGGAGTATTGCAAAACCCCTTTACTGTTATAATGCTCCCATCCTGTTTTAGATAATTTATTCGGTGCACCATTTTCATAGTTTGTCGTACGCAAACTGGCAATATCCTGATAAATATCATAACTATTATCGGCATATGTGACATAATGCACCTCGGTTTTTAGTCCCTGTTTGCCTAATTCAAGTTGGCTATTTTGAGTACTTTCATACGTAGTTTGTAATAATGGATAGAGTTGACTACTGGGATTTTTCTCATACACATAACTGGCATAGGCATTATCAACATCAGACAGTTGACTGCCATTATAGTAAGTTGTTGACTCTTTATTCCACGTCATAACGGGGAAATAATTACCAAAATCGTCCCCCATATAGTTATATTCAGCCGCTATAATGCTTGAATATAAATTACAATTACTTGGCTTTGCAACGCCAGCATTTGTTATACAACTGCTATTTTGAGTTTTTTGTGGTAACCGCAATGCGTTGCTATGCTGACTACTTGGCGTGGTAAAATTTGTATAATCTTTGATAATCCAAGCAGCATAATTTGTCTTATTGGAGGTGGTTTTAACCCTCTCTCCACGTACACAAATTGGTTTTATTGGGGACGAGACTGAAGACTCTTTATCACAGCGCTGATAGACAAAATTGGTTTCATTCGTTGTTTCTACATCACCTGTTTTATTTTTTTGGGTTATTTGTATTGGATTCATCCAAGCACTATCTTCAACACCAACGGGTAAGTAAGTGTATTCTAATAAAAGCTTCTCAAGATCATCTTTGTATTTACCATCACCTCCTTGAACAAAATCAGGCAATACACTGGTAAGGTTATTTGTTGTTTCACTTATATGCCGATTTCCTGAAGTTCTATATTCTGAAATAAAAGAACCACTATATGACGATAATGAGAATACCTCTGGTTTAGTCCTTTGGAATTGAATCATTTCAAAAGGCACGCTTGCTGCCATCACTACTTGAGGGAATTTCTGGCTATATAATCGATGATCACTATCATGACATTTATCTTTTATATAACACATATCATTTGGATTATATGCAACAATACTTTTAAGCGCTGGCTGACTTGCCGACGGATGTGAAAAACCTGCGCCCATCTCATAGCTATCTAAACCATTTAAGTAGTATTGGCTATTTAGTAGCGAGCGATAGGTTGTCGCATCAGTGTAACTATCAATATTACTACCGGTCTTATGTCTTCGCTTATTAGCAATTGAAAACAGAGGCTTAGATGAGCTATCAACAGTATATAGTTCTTTTGAAAGATAGATCCTTTTGTTATTTACTTGATCATTCGTAATATATGGGGAAAAATCAAGTTTTACAGTGTTATATTCATTTGAACTATTTAATGGTGAAATTTTATATTCTTTTAGTAAATAGGTTCTATACTCTTCATCTGCAATCTGATGTTCATACAAGTGAAAACTCATCTTATACTCTTTGGGGAAAGCATCTCCTTGTGTTTTCACAACATATGAATAGCTACGCTCATCTTTCAAACGATAACCTTCAAAAATCTTTTGACCTAGTAAACTGTCTTTATAAATTGCAATCTTGCCATTATCTCCATGGTCAAAAACAAATGATTTTCCTTGTTTGGTCATTTTCTGCAAAGCTGCCATTTTTGGCATTTTCAAAAAGCCGCATTTGTATATTTTAGTATATTCGTTCTCTTTAGAATAATCCCATAATGCCGAATAATACAAGTCTTCTTCCATCGAGATAGCAAATTCATATTCAATGCCATTATTACCATCAACGACTTTAACAACATTGTTAGCAAAGGATAAACTTAAGTTTCCGGAGTTAAAATAATCTGGAAGCTTAAAAGAATTAAATTCGTGCTGCGCAACCCAAAGTTCTGTGTTACTTGACCACTGCGAAGTTTCCTTTTCTTCAGCATGAGTTTGCTTGATATCGTAAAGTAAATAGGCTTCACTACCCGCTAAATGTAGCTTATATTTGGGTAGATTTTCACCAAAATAACTTTTCCCATCATTTATTCTATCTAGCAACTTTCTATGATTAGGGAACGCAGAAGAGTTTACCTTTGACTTAGCTCTTTGTGGTAAATTAGTCTCAATCCTCGGCAAATCAATATAAAACAAAGATTCAGGAATGGTTTCATGCTCTGATGGACTACTTGGGTAAGGATAGGTAATCGGCTGAATCGCCTTGATCTCAAGCTCTGGTCCAATTCCCTTAGGATCATATTGCAAGGTTGTCAAGGGTATTACATATTCATCCAAAGCCATATGTTCACTGCTATCACCCGCGCCTAATACATGATGATGCTTATTCACCGGTACTTTAGAGTCTACTGAAGGTTTGGTTATTTCTCTTGCAGTCACTGCAAGTGATAGGCTACTTAGCAGGCTCAATATCGTTATTGTTAGAATTTTCATCTGCATTTTAAATATCCTTTTTAATTAAAAACATTCACATCATCAAGTATAGATAGCAATCATTAAATTAAAAGATCGAATTTTTTGCTTTAGCTTAACGTGGGTAATGGATCTCAATCGGTGTCGTTACCCTCTCTGAGGTACCCCCGACTTGACCATAAAGATTATAGCCTGTGCAAAATAAGCGATTAACCTCACGGTTTGTATTTGACTCACCTAAAACACAGGTATGATGCTCTCCAAGTGTCAGCTGATGAATCTCGCGAAGCTTATCAGAAAAATCCATCACAATTTCAGGGCTTAATCTATTTGTACTGGTGTTACTAATACCCATCTGACCAAAGCCAGGAGACCCCCAGCAAGCGACTTTATTAAAGTTAACACCACCATTCGTACTCACAACAGCACAGCTATACTCATTACCTGTTTGAATTAAATCGGCTTTTATAACCATACCATATAAGTATCTACTATTTGCCTCTACCTCGCGGGCATAGTAACCAGATTGACCATTACCAATCTGTCCAAAAATATTGATCCCCCAACAAAAGACGCTATCATAGCTATTCCACACTGTAACACAGTTATGCCCATAACCAGCGGAAACCTTATATGTTTGGCTTAGTTTCACTCTATTATCGTAGTCTGTATAAACATTGCTAGATAATGCAGGTTCATATGCACTAATAAACCCTCTACCCAACTGCCCATGATCATTTTCACCCCAACAACGCACTGGAAAATTATCTCCTTTTTGAATGGCACAAACATGGTCAGAACCGACATCAATGTCCCAAAATAAATATGGCGATGCCACAGGTACGCTGTTTTCATAAGAATGACCCTCTGGGGATGCAAAGGAACGCCCTAACTGCCCTTTATCATTTTTGCCCCAGCAATAGGCGTTGGATTTTCCAGTGGCTACATTATAGTCTCTCAAAAGACAGCTCACACCATCACCTAATGAAAGATCAATAATCTCTCTACTATCTTCAGTAGATTTACCTGTAACATAGCGACCATAAGGTAAATAACTTATCTGTCGATTTGGGAATGACTCGATATTTATATTGTTACCCCAACAGTAAACATCTCCTTCAAGCGTAATACCACATGAGTGATAGCGCCCAGTTTCTACACGTTTAAATTTGCCAACATTGAAATTTGGGGAATTTCGGTAAACAGTAACAGATTCTAAAGGACGATTACTGTCAACCGTCGTCTTGTTACCTAGTTGACCTACATTATTTCGTCCCCAACAGTAAGCATAACCTGCCTTTGTTGTTGCACAGGTATGATATCCACCGGCAGATACAGATGCCCAAGTATCACTAAGAATATCAATCGAAAATTGAGGGTTCTTAATACTAGGTTTTATCTTCGCAGCACCTACCTCTGTTATATTAACATCAAGGGTAGTAAACCCTGATTTAAGTGCAGTTATTTCAAGCGAGATATAGCATGGTTTCGTTGGAGTAGATTTACTAATCGTGCATTTAGGCGGTGATTGTGAACTCATTGATTGCGCATTTTGAAACGATGCTTCATACACAAGATTTTCACCTTTGGTGTAATCAAGCCAGTTACTTGGCGGAGTGATTTTGAGCCTAATACTTTGATTTAAATAAACTTTAGATAAATAAATATCCTGATATTGACCAACAACATAGATCTGGGTATTGCCTTTCTTAATAATAGACAATCTACCTGCCTTAATCTCATCACCCGCTAAATTACTATTACCCTCATTAAGTAGCAGATCATAATCACCTGCTGGCGTTGTTTGACTAACACTTAGTTGTAAATAACAAGACTCGCCAAAGGCAACGCTCGCCCCTAGCGTGCAACTATTTTTGCCCTCAGCAGCTGGCAAAATTTCAAGACCTTCCACTCTCCCTGAAAGATAATAATCACTGATATCCATTGATGGAACCCATTGTACATCCGGTTCATTATTGACTAATTCAATATCATAAAAAGCCAAGCTTGATGTTTCTGGTATCTCTAGCGGTTGATCAGCAATAACATAATTTACCTGATAAACATAATTCGTTTTAAAGCTAATATCTAACAGCGTACTAGGTAAATTACCATCAGCCTCTGTTAATATGATCTCAGCATGATTGCCAGTTGATTCAACAGCGCTTGCACTGGCTTCAAAAATAGCAGCACATGATTGACCTGCAGCTAATTGCCCTATTTCACTACAGTTTGCTAAGTCATCGATACTTCCAGTCATTACTCGAGTTATGCCATTAGGTAAACTCTCATTAAAACTGATCATGTAATTATATATCGTTGGATTGGTGACTTTAACGTACTGACTCACTGGTTTAGTATAAATCAATTGATAGTCCATTTCTTGTGATAATCGGGTTTGCGGCATATCTATGTATGGCATGATATCAACACGAAACTCAGGATAATACTTGCTAAGAGAATTACTGGTATAAATATCAAGCACACTCCCCAAAGTATCGCCATTAACATGATTACTAAAGATCTCATCAGCATGATCTTTTACAGCTTGATGCAGATCCTCTGTCGTTTTGCCCTGTTGCAATGGCAAATGTAGCGTATAGCTATCATTCACAGCAATTGAATGTAACTGTTTGATAACTGATAAATCAAATAACTCACCAACCCAACTTTGATTAAAGTTTAATTCAACACCAGAGAGTACTCTTGCGGTATTGTTATTAAGCGTAATTTGCAGACTTGTCTGATCGATATCGATATAACTTGATAATGGCTCTAAAAGCGTTAACTCATTTAATTTAGTCAAATCATCATTGGCTGCAGGATCTTTGATTTCAACGAATAATTTGCTTTCTGCCGTTGTATCATCTTGCCAATGAATGCGTAAATCCGGTGCAAAGGTTTTATCAGTGATTACCGCTGCTGGAATATTGATCTTTAGCTGACAAGGCGACAGCGCACTTACTGTACTACCACTCACACAATTATTTGCAATCGTTGTATCTTCTACCGCTTCTGGGATATCAACTAATTCAAATGATTTATAAACCTTCTCAACAGCTGGTGCAATCGTATAGTAAACAGTAAGATCTCGATCTTTGACAATCGCCTCTGGATTAAGCTGATTACTTGGTTGTATGCCATTACTACTGTAATTGGGTAATGACAGCTTAGGCAATGCATCATGATTGGTATCTGATAGCTTTAGAAATAACTGATCATTTTCAACACTGTCATTAGGTTTCACTGTCAAGTAACAAGACTGCCCTTTGGCTAAGGACGTAACAGCTGTACATGACGGTGTTTTTATACCATCACTGACTTCAACCCGATCGGATGCAATCACCTCATCATTGGCATCAACTACTTGATAGCCTTGCAGTTCATTAGATGGCAGCCAATATAGTAATGAATTATTTTGAATCTCAATTTGGTTTTGATAGTTTGCTAAAAAGGTACTATTTTGTCCAATTTGTAAAGTGACATCATTTGGCATATTAACTTGCAAAATCGTTGGCTCACGATAGGCAATATCCACACCAACAAAGCTTACATCATGACTGTATCCAGCCACTGCTTTTTGAGCAATCTCAGGGGAAACAGTGACTTTAACCAAACAACTTTTATTAAACGCTAATGGCAAAGTACACGTTGACAAATCAACACTGATATCATCCGTTTGAGGTGCTATAGCGATCGATATATCATTGATGGCTTTGCCACTGACATTCAACAATGATACAACGGCAGAGTAAACACCCTCACTTTCGATAAATTTACTCAAACTCGATGTTGCCAGTTTAAGCTCTTGTAGATAAATCGTTGGCCTTACTTCATATATCTGTGCTGGGAAAGATGCGCTTTTGTATTGAATTAACGCATTAGGATCACTGACCATTTGCTCTTGCCACAGCTTAAGTGCATCAAGGGCAGCTTGTGAGTCCTCGATTTCAAAGCTTATTTTGACGCTTTGACCACTTGTTATCTCAATTGGCGCTTGAATATTTTTCACATGCGCTTGAATAGTTGCTGGAAAAATAATCTCAGGGTTGTTGATCGCGCGAGCTGTGGCATTACTGATGGTAATTTCGCTTTGCATCCCCGTACCGATTGGCGAGATATTGGTAATGCTAAACTTATCCATATTAAACTCAGGATCATCTGGTGATTTAAAGGTGAGCTTAATATCAGTTTCGGCCTTTCCGACATTGGTATTGTAAATAATCTTTCCCTCAAACTGATCGGACTCTTTGGAAGTTGAGGCACTCCACATATCACTACAGGACTCACCCATTGCCATTTCTTTATTGATCACACAGCTGCTATTATCAACTGCTGTTATCGTTACACTACTATCATCTAAGCTTGTTTTAACGACTTCTTTGCTTAGAATTTTCAAATGTGTACTTTGATTTGCCGCTTTGACTTGCAAATGATTAACATCTTCAACCATAAATTGCATCTCAAGCATGGCACTACTATCACTCATATAGCTTTCAGATACGCTACTGGCAATGGCAAGTTTTGGCTGAATACCAACCACTGGATCAGGTGTAGGTGAAGGATCGGAAGATCCTCCACCGCCACCACCGCCCCCGCAGGCACTTAAAACTGTTGCTAATGAGATAAGGTATAAACTTTTGTAATTAAATTTTGACATGGAATCCTCCTTATGATTTTCTTGAGGCATGATGTTAAATCACTGAAATTAAGCAAAAGTGTGTGATGTCAGTGATTGATAGGTTTAGTCGGTGATTAAAGAAAAGGGATTTTTACTTATTCCGGCATTTTAACGGCGACAGGGATAGATGAATTATTTTTTGTACCATCACCTAATTGACCAAATCGATTATCCCCCCAACAATAGGTGTTATTATCATCACCCAAGGCACAAGCATGAATCCATCCAATGGAAATAGCCGTAAAGCTTACCCCATTAGGCATTCTCACTAATGTCGGCTCATACTTATTAGTAGTGCTACCATTACCTAATTGACCATAGTCATTCATACCCCAACAGTATGTCTTATTGTTATTTCCGAAAGCACAAGAACCATTCATTTGAGATTCTATAGCAGTAAATGATACGCTATCTGGCATTTTTACTGGATTGGGTTGATGCCTATGAATAGTGCTAGCATCACCTAATTGACCATAGTCATTCCTACCCCAACAATAGGCGTTATTATCATCGCCTAAAGCACAAGCATGATTAGGGCCAGCAGATATCGTCGTAAAACTTACGCCATTTGGCTTTGTCACTAAGGTGAGTTGGAGCTTCCTAATAGTGCTACCATCGCCTAATTGACCATAGTCATTTCTACCCCAACAATAAGCGTTATTATCATCACCCAAGGCACATGCATGAGAAGAGCCAACAGATATCGCAGTAAAACTTACACCGTTTGTGATTTTCACTAAAGTCGGTTGATATTTATCAGTAGTGCTACCATCACCTAATTGACCATAGTAATTTCTCCCCCAACAATAAGCGTTATTATCATCACCCAAGGCACAAGCATGAGTATATCCAAGGGATACAGCCGTAAAGCTTACCCCATTAGGCATTTTCACTAAATTCGGTTGATACTTACTAGTAGTACTACCATCACCTAATTGACCATTGTGATTTTCCCCCCAACAATAGGCGTTATTATCATCACCTAATGCACAAGAACTACTCGACAAAGATCTTATATAAGTAAATGCTACGCTATCTGGCATGTTTACTGGAGTTGGCTGATATTTGTCTTGATCCGGAGTACCATCGCCAATAAAACCATAAGCGTCGCTCCCCCAACAATAAGCTTGACCAATCGAGTTAAGCATACAACTTCCAAATTGCCCAAGAGAAATCTGCTGGAATTGCTCATTAATCACCTGCAAAGCTTTAATGACAACCGCTTCCGACAAAGGTACCGTTGTAGCTGTATTTGGCACTATAGTTAACTCATATTCCCCAACCGCCATATCCTCTGCAATGTGTACTTCAACCCTGCACGCTGCCTCTGGCTGAGATCTTAATAAGGTACACTGATTACCTTTAGGAAAAGTTATACCACTATTATTTGCTGTGACTGTATAACTTTGATCAGCCGTTACCTGATCCTGCCAACCTTGAGGAGGTCTAATGACGACGTCAACACTACTGTTTGGTACTACTTTGCTAATCACTTGAGCACCTTTCTCTACACTGACACTTGCCACACCATGATCAACAATTGCAACATAAGAGATATCAACACTATCTACAGCGAGATTGCTCTGCCCCATTTTTAACGTTAAATCATAATCATCCCTTGATACTGCGGTGTCGTTAACGGATAAACCAATATAACAGTATTCATTACTCGCAACTGGCGCACCATCAAGGCAACTTGGTGTTTGCTCTGGTGTGGTTATGGTTAAACCTGCTGCCCCATCTTTATGCGAGATGACATAGTCTGATAAATCTGTTGACGGTAGCCAATGAATATAGATTTCATCGTTATACATCTGTAAATCATAGTGTTTATCACCTGCATAAGGAATTTCAATCGCTTGCTCACTTGGCTCGTAGCTCACAAAATAAACATAATTAATCTGTGGTTTAATATGCAGCTTTGTCTGTGTTGTTATTGGCGAGTTTATCGGTGTCATAATAACATCTAGATAACTACCTGGTGTGTTATAGGCATCAACTTTGGCTTCTACTATCAGTGCGCAACTTTCTCCCGCTAATAAGGTAGTAAACTCACTACAGTTTGCTAAGCCATTAATCCCGCCAGTAGTCACACGTACAATACTCTCTATTGGTAAAGATTGATCAAAGCTCATAGTGTATTGATCACTCGTTGGATTATTGATCACAATATGCTTTATACTCGGTTTACCAAATACCATGACCTGATTTAAACTTTGCTCAACTGTTTCGTTTGATGGCGTCACAATATGCGGGAAGGTGTCAACGGTTAATTCTGGTCGATAGTCATTCACTGAATTGCTTGCTGTAAAACGTACTACTTTTCCACCATCAACGCCAGTTTGAGCATTATTGGCTAAATCCGACATGTTACTCTCTAACACAGCGACTAAATCATTTGCTGTTTTACCGGATTTTAACGGTAATGTGACGGCAACGTTTTGATGATTAGCAAGTGTCATCGGTGTTAATGACGACGTATCGATTAATTCACTCAACCAATTTGGTAAAATCTCCACCTGAAAATTAGATAAGACTTTCCCCGTTGTGTTTCTAATGTAAATCACAATATTATCTACATTAATATCAACATAATTAAACGCAGCATCTAACTGATATAAATCTGCTAAACCACTGACATCCTCGCCTGGCTGAGTCGGATCAACCACTTTGATATCAATGTCAGTCGTTGTCTGTGTACTATCTTGCCAATGGATAATAAGCTCCGGATTAAAATGTGACGTATTAACCTCGTCACCTGAGATATCAAGTTTTAATTGACAAGGGTTATCAGCACTTACTAGCGCACCACTAATACAACTATTAGGGTAAGCCACATCTTGAGTAACCTTATTAACACCAACCAATTCAAAACCGACAAAAGTCTTATTAACTGGTGGCGCGATTGTAAAATAAAGCGATAGATCTTTATTTTTGACAACGGTATCGGGATTTAAATCCACACTTGGATATACACCACTATCACTGTAATCCGGCAAGGTGATATTGTGTGTTTGATTGGCATTGGTATTTAATAACTTTAAAAATAAGCGTTTGCCAGTTTCATTCGCTAAAGGTTTGACGCTTAAATAGCAGCTTTGCCCCTTAGATAAAGAAGTTACCGTCAAACATGATGGCGCTTTGATACCACCACTTAACTCAAATCGTGATGTCACATCATTACCCGCTTCATCAACAATTCGATAATCGTCAATATGCTTTGAGACAACCCAGTTGATTAAGCGCGTATTTGATAAGGCTATTTGATTATTATAATTGGCAAGCAAAGTGCTTTCTGTTGATAATGCCACCTCAGTTTTGCTATCAATATTAATCGCTAACGTCGTGTGATCACGATGAATCACATCAGGTGTGCTCAGCGTAATATTAACATGCTGTTGTGTTACATCGCCTTTGGCAATGTCAGGATCAATGATCACTCTCAGTAAACAGCTATTATTTGCAGATAATGGGAAGCTACAACTACTTGTATCAATTGTTATTGCACTTTCCTCCTGCACCATCGTTGTATCAATGCCTGCAATATCCTGACCACTGACATTTAATACAGAAACAGTTGCCTCAAGTTTACCGTTAACCTCAGTAAACTTGCTTAGCGTATTAACCTCTAAAGATAAAGAACCTAGATAGATAACAGGCTGCAACTGATAAGCTTGTACTGGAAAACGCGCACTTCTATACTCAATACTTGAGCCTACTTTATGAGCACTCATATCATTTTGCCATTGTTTTAATGCATCAAGGGCAGCTTGTGAGTCTTCCATTTCAAAGCTTATTTTGGCACTTTGACCACTTTTTATCTCTGTCGGTGCTTGAATATTTTTAATGTAGCTGTCAATGACGGCTGGAAAGATAATCTCAGGATTATTAATCGCACGAGCGGTGGCATTACTGATTGTCACATTGCTTTGCATGCCCGTACCTATAGGTGAAATATCGGTAATATTAAATTTATCGAGATTAAACTCAGGATCATCTGGTGATTTAAAGGTGAGCTTAATCTCTGCCTCTGCCTTTCCCACATTTGTGTTATAAATAATTTTACCTTCAAACTGATCCGATTCTTCAGAGGTTGACGCATTCCACGTATCGCGACAGGACTCACCCATTGCCATTTCTTTATTAATCACACAACTGCTATTATCAACTGCTGTTATCGTTACACTACTATCATCTAAGCTTGTTTTAACCACTTCTTTGCTTAAAATAGTTAAATGCGTATTTTGACTGGCTGCTTTGACTTGCAAATGATTGACATCCTCAACCATAAACTGCATCTCAAGCATAGCACTGCTATCGCTCATATACACCTCAGACATATTACTCGCTACAGCAAGTTTTGGTTGAACACCAACTACTGGATCAGGTGTAGGTGAAGGATCGGAAGATCCTCCACCGCCACCACCGCCCCCGCAGGCACTTAAAACCGTTGCTAATGAGATAAGGTATAAACTTTTGTAATTAAATTTTGACATGGAATCCTCCGTTTGTGGATCTCAAAGTATTTGATGCAAATAATGATCTTTTATGATGTGTAATATGATCTGATTTGAAGATGTCGTAAAATCAATTCTTTTAATAGAAATATTTGAGGATTTGATAATTAACTGGAGTTACGCACTTTTAGGAAAAACTATGATTTTATAAACACCCCGTCAGCCTACGGCTGCCACCCCTCTTGCAAAGAGGGGAATATAAAACCACTGTTGCCAAATTCCCCTCTTTGCAAGAGGGGTGCCGAGCTTGTGAGGCAGGGTGTTGAAATAGAAAAAATGCGTAACCCCAATAATTAATGTTCTAGTCGTGTTGTACGATCGGATAATAATATTGATACCCTAACTCAGATATTTGATAGCCTTCGCTAAAATCTGCTGATAGATAACTTAATTCAGTCCATTGTTTGTCGGCATACTCAAAGATTGAGAATTTATTTGAGCGTGGTGCTTCTTTTTTTACCTTTGTACCAATTAAAACCAACTTGTTATCAATTAGTTTCAATGTTTTTGCACTCGCCGCTGCATCTGGGATTTCAGTCAATTCACGACAATGTAAATAATCACCAAAATGCCCATGCTCATAATCAATATCACACTGAACAATTTCTTTTTTGCTATGTCCAGCATCAACTAAAGCATAGAAAGACATCGCATTGGGAATGGCAAGTACTGAATAAATTTCTTTGTAATGACTTGGCATTAAATAAGATGCATCAGGATGATTGATAACAATATTTCCATCTCTTTCCACAGGCTTACTTTGATGGTTAAAGAAATTAATGCTATGTGAATCCGTATCGGGTGCATCAATCACTGCCATATAATCAGCTTGAGCAAAGTAGAGACTATGCTTTAGTAATCCTTGTGATACATATAAATCCGTATCATCAAAATTAGATCCAATTTTTATAAAGCCGCCAGACTCATAATCGCTATCAAATCTAATTGTATAAGAGTTACTATGTTGATCCATTAATATTTTTAAATCAGTATGGCTATTTATACTGGTTGCAGGTTCATTATAATCTTCATGCCATGTATAGCCTGACGCTGTTGGTTTCCCGATAACTCTTATAATTTCTTCTGAAGAATTTACAACGATAACTTGAAGCTCACCTGTTGGACTAAATATGGCTCTAATACCAAGATAAACATACTGGTTACTCGGAAAGTTAAGATTAACCCAAGTCCCACCAATATTTTTAAGCAGTTCAATAGTTCTTCTATCATTAAGTGACTTATCAATGACAACAACAGCCAGTGTATTATGATCAGGATCGTTCTCAAGCCAATAATATTGTTCTATGGTTCCTGCTGTATGCAAATGTTTTACTATTTTTTCTTCTTTATGGCTAATCCTATCGCCCATAAACTGATAAAGCTTGTGATCAGAGTGTGTTGCATTTGGGGTGTCCGCATAAAGTGCTGTCTTTCTTGTTAGATTAAACCCATAGTCTTGACCAAGTGCATTAATCGTTAGCTGTGCCTGTGCTATATTCACATCCGTTGAGCTAAACATATATAGATGACAAGATTCCCCTACCGCAAGACTAAATACCCCATCATTCACCTCACAATAATTTGGGCAAAGCTCAGCAGTACACCATGTTGCACCGTGGCTTGAAGTACCATTACTACCGTTATATAACTCAACATTCTCAGGCAAATAAGTGCGATCAAGCCCTATATTTTTAATGTCAACTTCACCATTGTTGACCAGTTTAATATAACCCATATTTGAATGATCATAGTTGTCAAAGGCTTCAACAACAATGCTTGCATCAGCATCATTGATATAAAATGACTCATTAACATCAGAAATCAAATTATTGCTTTGATCTATATGCAATAAATACCCATCGGGTGTAATATCTTCAGCGGCGTGTATTTTAACCTGACATGATTGACCTACTTCAAGCGCTGTATTAAAACAATTCGATAGAGGATCAAGTGTTAAACCCGCTATGTTCTTATTGTCTTGCATAATATTAAAATGTGACATGTCAGGAAGCTCTGCTGTAAAAGGACCATCATTGGTAATATTAACCTCAAAAGTCTCACCTTGCTTAGCATGAACATCTTTCTCAATAGAAACATTCACTGGATTGATATTGATGGCATTTTGAGAACTTAATTTAGCGCCATGCTCTGTTGAGTAATCAAAAACAATGTGAGCAGGTTGCGCATAATCCTTTACCCTTGCATTATCACCTGCTTTTAGCAGCACGCGACAAGACGCATGGGCTGCTAGGGTTTCTTGACAATTATTGTCTTCTATCACAACACTATTATCTGCAATATTTTCAAGTGTAACAGAGTTAATCGTTAAAACCGTATCGGTGTTATTAGTATAAGTTACTGTCTGCATTTCAGGCTGTTGAAAAGCAACATCATTACTATCGACAATCGAAGTAGTAACTTCTAGATCAATAGCATGTGTATCTTTGGCATTTGCCGCTTCAATCATAATATCAACGGGATCATCTTGATGCTTAGTAAGCGCATCTATCGTTTTCTGATCAATCGCTAAATTAAAACTAAAACTAAAGCTATCACCGACATGCAATTCATCTATCTGCGCAGCGGAAATATTTAAAGCAATATCCTTTAACCATTCTGGCAATTGGATATTTAGAGCATTAATTGTTGCTGATGTATTATTTCGCACATCGACTGTAACCATCGAGCCCGGTTTAAGATAACGGCTTGTTGTGATTGAATCAGTTAAATCAATTAAGCGTGCATCATGTTGAGAAACAAACTTTAATGATTTATTAATTTGCAAATCTTCTGCATTATCTGATGTTCTTACGGCTAAGACTAAATGCCTATCTGTTTCTTGATCAATCGCACCATTTAGCTTAGCTAAAAAAGCAATATGACATTGCTCACCTGCTGGTAACATTTTGCCTTGTCCATTTTCATCAAAACAAGTGTTTTGCGGTAAACTGAGATCATAATTCAACTCAACGCCATCAGTAACTGGCACATCAAAGCCTTGAATTTCTACTGAAGCATTACTACTTCTTTGACCAATAGCCCCAATTTTCACCTGCTCGACAACAGGATTCGTCACGGTATAGGATAAAACCGTTGTTTTACCTGATTGAATAACAGCGGGTGCTTTAATTGCTTCTGCGGCTGTCAATTGCGCTTTAACAGGTGTTGGAATTGGCATATCGCCACTGCTGCTACCGCCACCACCGCCACAGCCTATTAATGCTAATGAAAATAGTAATGAGGTATGCTTTAGATTAAATTTCATAATTTCTCCTAATGTTTTTTTGAAGGGGGGTAATATTGATGTTTTTACAGATCAAAATATGAACTATATTAATGATTGAGTAAAATTAGATTTCCTAATATCTCTATTTGAATTATTGATACTGAACTTTATATGCTGGATTTAACCTGAGAAACTCTGGGATAGTGTATCAATTAAAGAAGGATCTGAATTAGTTGATGGATTTGGCACATCGCCTGATGTATCCCAAAACATACCACCTTGTAATCCTTGTTGTTTTATCCATTGACCTTTTATGTTAACCATCGTTGCCGAGTCATAGGTGATAAACATTTTACTTATCGGATTGTAATAGTAACTTTCTATCACTTTATCAAAGGGATAAAGGATGCCACTAACACGATATCCAGAGGATGTTACTTCACCAAAATTACCGACACTTCTAAGCACCTCATTATTATCACGCACCAGAATATAAGTATATTCACTGGCTGTATCTTCAAAGCTTTGACAAACTTCTATCGTCTTTTGCGCTGAGAAAGTACCACCCATGATACAGTTATACCCCAGATTGCCAACTTCCCATTCGCCATTACCTGCGTTACCGGTTTGATAAACGCCTGGGATATGGCTCTGACCTTCGGCAACCCCAACCCATTGACGCCCGTAAAGAGGAATACCAGCAACAATCTTATTATTAGGAACACCTACTGCATTTAATGCCGCAACTGAGCTTATTAAATTCCATGCTCCTTTAGTCGTCGTATAATTTGGTGCATCAGAACCTTCAGCAGCTGAGAGTGGCGCTTGATTGCCCGTCGTTTGATCCCAAGTCCCTGCAGCATCATAGGACATAATATTAATTGAATCTAAATAATCCATCATCTTACTGTAGCTATTGACGATAATATTATCGGGTGCTTGATTAATTGCGATACTTAAGTGGTAATGTTTGCCTGTAATATTGGCTAATTCATTGAGTTTTTGACGTGTCACTTTGATGAGCTCAACATAGTTATCTGCTTCCTCATATGCCAAATGCTTATCATAAATGGCTTGCTTTTGCGCGTCACTAATACTAGCCCCTGCGGCTTTAATCTCAGCTTGCGCTGCATTTAAAAAAGCATTTTGTACACCCCATACTGGGAATTCCCAATCTAAATCAAGTCCATCCATATCATATGCTTGAACTAAAGCCGCTGCTGTATTGGCAAAGTTCTCACGTTTTACTGGATCTCTAGCGACTTCTGCAAAATGCGTTGACCAAGTCCACCCCCCTATGGAAAACACGGCAATCAACGTGTTATTGTATTTTTCTTTAGCAAAACCTTTTAATTGTGCTATACGCTCTAAATTACCATAAAAAGGCTTGTCTGATCCTTCCCCTGACCATGTTCCGGGCTTATAGGTTCCATGCTCTGTTACCACTTCAGTCGTAAAGCGCTTATCAATATCGGCATAACTATCGCCTAAGCTGACATTACCATTGCTATCAAAGTTTAAAAAGGCGTAATAAAGCACATCTAAATCTTTTGCATCCAAATCATGAATTTGATTATTTCGATCATAAGTTCCCCATGCCGGATAATACGCACCAACCTTATAAAAAACACTATCTGCGGTATAGCTTATGCTCAAATTTTTTGTGCTGTCTTTTTCAATTACCACCTGCTCAGTTTGTGATGTACTATAGTAGCGCTTATTTACTTCATCTAAGTAACCCTCATAGGATAGGTGATATATTCCTTCTGGCAACTCAAACTCTGTCATAAAGTTACTGGTACTTTTACTGATTACAACACGATAAAGCGCATCATAAACCGTTACCATCCGCTGTGATGCAGCCTGTGGCAACCCAGTCAGTGAAATATTAACATAACCCAACTCATTAGCAGCTACTTCTGTATAGTCAATCGTCGCAGGTAATGACATACCTTGAGATATCGATATTTGCGGTGTCGAGAGAATATAACTCACACCATTGTATATAATCAATGATTGCAGCGTATATGCACCCTCGCTAAGGGCAATACCTTCAGAAGATCGCAACTGATCTAGCGTAAATGTCAATGTTTGATTATTAGCATCTGTCAATGTCAAGTTACCTGTTGCTAAGGAAGGAATTCCATTTAAAGTAAATTTAACACTGATTTCATCAGGTGTTGGCGTAGGTATTGGCAGCTTACCCAAAAAGGCACGCGTAAAATCATAAGGCGCTTGCTCCACGCCTGAGTAATCAGGGCTTGCATGCTCTCCTAAATCACCTGTTTTATTTTGATTACGATCACCATCCATTGACCAAAATGAAATACCTGCCATTTTCTTTAATTTGACATATGCCTGCAAATCATAAGCATCTTGTGGATAAAACTCACTGTAATCATAATCAACGCCAATCTTTGGCGTGACACGTATCATCTGCCAGATTTCATCATCTGATGCCTCTTGATAAATTGACTTTAATTGCGTAAACCCCTTCTCAGCTGCAGCAATAACACTATCTGATATGGGCTTATCTTGGAGTTTTTGTGCATACCATGCCATTGTCATCATATTCCATTCAAAGACCTCTAGCCCTTTTTCCTTTGCGCGCTGTATGATTTGCATCGCAGAAGGTGGGAAACCATCAATATTTGCCGGTAGGGTAAATGAAAACTTAATACTCGGATTGGCTTGTTTAATTGCAAGCAAAGCATCTATTCGCTTATTATTTGCCTCAGTATCACCTAAAGCACCACCTTCAACATCAAAATCTATCATAAAAGGATCATAAGTATTAATGGCTTCTTGATAAACAGTAATAAGCTCATTAAGCGTACATTTACTTGCCACAGTACTGCCATTTTCACCACCAAATGAAATCCCTATATGTCCCCCTTGATTCTTAAGGTAATTGACTTCATTAACATAAAGCGCTTTATCTAAAGCAAGCTCAGGAGATCCACCCCATGCTGGAAAACAACTATCTGACCATGCATTTTGCGTAATAAATGCCAACACATAATCATAGTGTTTAGAAACATCAGCAATTTCTTGTAAATTGGATCGTGGTGGCACAGTTGACCATAGCATGTTAAAACTCACATCTTTAAACGGCATTAACGCAATATGCTCACTTTCTTCAGGTTCTGGTTCTGGTTCAGGTTCTGGTTCAACCTTTTGAAATGTAATTGCAATGGTTTTATTATCATTTGGGTATAACTCAATCCGATCATGAGATAGCGTATATTCATGCTTATTCTCACCAAGCATATATGAAGATATCTTATAACGCCCGCTTTGCATCTCGACACCATTGGCAAGATACACAAGTGGATAGCTAAATTTTTGCCCAGTTTCATTGGTCAACTCAAGCATAACATTGTCTAACACATTAGGCTCAGACGGTGCTTCATGAAGAGTGGCTGTAAGCTGTGCTATCCCTTCTGGAATAACCTCTGGTTTAGGTTCTGGTTCCGGTTCTGGTTCTGGTTCTGGCTCCGGTTGAGGGTTTGGTGTTGGTGTTGGTGTTGGCGTTGGTGTAGGCGTTGGATTTGGTGCAGGATCTGGCGATGTCGAGGGGGTTGGATTCGGCATTGAATCAGAGGATTCACCCCCACCACCTCCACCGCAACCTATCAAGACCATCGATGAGAAAATAGTAATGAGTTTTAATTTTCTTTTATTAACATAACATAGCATACAAAGCCCTCCTTTAAAGCATGTTAATTATCTTTGAAGTAATTTGATAAACAGTAAATGTATGGCGTTTTCTAACTTTGTAATGTTTAGACTATCGGCAATTTGCCAACAGCAGGAATGAGGCTATTATTGAGCGTACCATTACCAAGCTGACCATTTGTATTGCGCCCCCAACAATAGCTATACCCCATACTAAGAACACATGTATGTGAACTTCCGGCAACGATTGAGCTCATAAGTGCACCTTCTGGAATATCTCCTTGTACAATCGCAATCGGTTTATTTTCATAATTACCCGTTTCAACGCCATTGCCAAGCAAACCATTACTATTCGCACCCCAACAGTAGACTTTATCATCACTTGCAATGGCACAACTATGAGCGCTACCCAATGCCATTGATTCTATATACACACCTTCAGGCATTGAGCCACTTTCTACTTTTTTAGGTAAAGCTTCACCTAAAGATGGAGGCACTCCAGTACCCAATTGCCCACTGTCATTATTACCCCAACAATAGGTTTCATTATGATCACTCACGCCACAGGTATGAGAATGCCCCGTGTATATGCTTTTTAAACTCACGCCTTCAAGGTTTACTTTAATTGGTGTATTTGATGTGTTCACTGGCAATTGAGTGCCCAACTCTTTATAGTAATTACTGCCCCAGCAGTAAGCTTCTTTTGTATCTGTTAATAAACAAGCATGGTTATTTCCAAGAGAAATTGATTCAATCAGCGCACCTGGCGTTATATTGCTTTCATTAACTCTTACAGGCACTGTCTTATTTGGATTAGTAATCCCAGCACCTAACACACCATTTTGGTTATTACCCCAACAGTAAACATGCTTATCTGTCGCTAGCGCACAAGAAAATGAAGCACCCGATTGCATTTCAGTAAGTTTGACACCTTGTGGAATCTCGCCATTTGCAAGTGCTTTGGGCGTATTACTCTCTTGAAAGCTACCATTGCCAAGCTCTCCTTTGTAATTAGAGCCCCAACAATACGCATCTCCAAGCTGATTAAGTGCACAAGTATGATAGAATCCCACCGCAATATTCTGCCACTGATTTCCTGCTGATGCATCTCCTAAAACAACCGATACAGGCTCTAAAGCATACTCATAACTTTCTCCTGATCCTAATTGACCATTGAAATTACGCCCCCAGCAATAAGCATTATCCTTGTCATCGAGTGCACAAACGTGATTATTAAAACTAGAAATCGAAGTGTATTTTACTGAAGAAACACCCAAATCTAACTCAGATAAATTAATAGGTAGAATCGTTTGCTGTTCAGGTATTATCTTCAAGAGATAATGACCACTTTGAAGCGCCTCGTCGATCTGGACAGGCACTTTACACTCAGTACTTTGTGCAGATTGTGAAAGAATACACATGCTCCCTTGAGGAAAGCTAATAGCGGGATGGTTTGCCCTGATACTATATTGCTGATCATCCGCTACAGAAGCGTACCAGTTCTCAGGTGCTGAAATCACCACATCAATGATTTCTCCTGCGCGCACAACATGATTAATGCTATGACCATTTTGCACTAACTGAACACTTGCCTTGCCGTATTCGACAATTGATATTTGTCCAACATTCAACACATCAAGTGCCAAATTACTTTCGCCCATTTTAAGGCTTAGCTGATAGTTTGACTGTGTTAAAGCATGCTCATCAATCTCTAAGCCAATATAGCAATAGCCATCCGTAGCAACTGCAGATCCATCCGTACAATTTGGCATTATGGTTGGTGCAGTAATGCTAAGTCCACTAACGCCTTGGTCATGACTGATCATATAATCTGAAATATTCGTTGAAGGAACCCATTGTATGCCTTGTTCATTATTGACTAATTTTAAGTTATATACCTTATGACCTGATAATGGTATTGCAATTGCACTGCCCTCGGCTTGATAAGTGATATCATAAACATAGTTCACTTTAAAGCTCATCTGCAATGTTGTTGTGCTTGTCACATCTCCTTCAGCAGGTGTCATGCTTAGATCAAGATGATCACCTTCAATAACATTTGCATTTGGTGATGCTATCAATGCTACAGCACACTTTTCCCCTGCTAATAAACTTGGAAACTCACTACAATTTGTTAACCCATTGATTGCGCCTGACATCACGCGTGTAATACCACTGGGTAAGCTTTCTGAGAAATTTATATCATAACGATAATTGGTTGGATTTTTCACCTCGATATACTGTTGATTAGGTTTGCCAAACACCATCGTATAAGTTAGCGTTTGCTTATTGTTTTCATCATTAAAGCCTTCGCTATCAAAATAGGGAATGGTATCCACTTTAATCTTTGGAAAATAGTCATCTAATGCGTTACTACTACTAAAGCGTATTACCTGACCACCCGTTTCATCTTGATGATCATTATGTGTAATCTCATCCAGATGTGCTCTTAACGCAGCACTTAGATCATTCGCTGATTTATCGGATTTAAGCGGGATGTTAAGCATGGCTTCTTGATCTGGACTAAGTGTGATCATCTGCAACTGGCTTACATCAACTAAATCATTAAGCCATTGCGGTAGCATCTGTATATTTAAAGCTGATAATACTTTACCCGTTGTGTTTTTAATAAATATCTGTATGCCATCTTGATTAATATCAACATAATTCGTTTGCGACTGTAAAAGATTAATATCAGACAAACCGCTTACATCTTCGCCTGGTTGCGTAGGATCAACGATATCAATATTAAGCTCAGCAGTTGATTGCGTGCCATCTTGCCAGAGTATGATTAATTGCGGTTTAAAATTCTCGCCATCAATTTCATCTCCAGCAATATCAATTTTAAGCTGACAAGGATGATCACTATTGACGATATCGCCTTGTTTACAACTGTTGGGATAACTCATATCTTGTGTAGCAGTTGATAGACCAACGACTTCAAAACCCTTAAATGTTTTGGATGATGGTGGTGCTATCGTAAAATACATTGATAAATCACGTCCTTTAATTACTGTTGCAGGCGTTAATGCATTATTACCACTAATGCCGTTAGCGCTATAACTCGGCAACAAAAGTGCTGCGTTTTGTACATTAGAATGATCTAAATGCAACTTAAGTTGCTTCCCTGTTTGATCAGTATTTGGCAGTACAGTAATATAACATCCTGTATTTTTAGCTATTGTATGAGCGGTTAAGCAATCAGGTGACTTAACGCCATTGCCTATAACAAATTCTGAGGTGATATCATTCATCATTCCATCGATGATTTTATAGTCTTCTACATCAGATGATGGAAGCCATTGAATCAAACTATTATTTTGTAAATATATCTGATTCTCATGATCTGCAACTAAAGTACTTTCAAGACCAATAGCAACATTTGCGTTCATATCTAATAAAAAGCTAATTAAACCTGGCTCCCTATTGCTTTGATCATTGACCTTAAGATTTATATCAAAGACTGAATCACTAGCATAAGTACTTGAAATACTTGGATCAACCATAATGGTCACAATACAGCTATTATTTTTTTGTAATGGGAAATGGCATTTTGAATGATCTACTGTGATATATTGGCTACCTTTTGTAATATCAATTATAAGATTTGTCATGCTGTCTTGGCTGACATTAAGTATTGATAAATCCATCGCTAACTTGCCATCTATCTCACGAAAATTCTGAGCATTTGATTTTTGAATGACTAAATCATTCAAATAAATTGTTGGTTGCAATTGATAAACTTGTGTCGAAAAACGTGCACTTGAGTATTTTAAATGTGCATCTTCTTTATTTGCATTAAGATCATCTTGCCCCGCTTTTAGTGCCTGTTGCGCTTCTTTACTATCGATGATTTTAAAACGAATAATGGCTGATTGACCACTTTTAATCTCTGTCACAGTCGACATATCAGTGATAAATGGTTTGAGTCCTTTAGGAAATTCAATAACGGGATAGTTAATCGGATATTGAGTGCTATTGTTCAAAGTGATACTCGTAGTTTCGCCCACTGCTATGGGAGTAATCGAGCTAATCGTAAAGCGATCTCTTTGAAAAACTGGATCAGTTGGTGACTTAAAAACAATTTGCACAGGCGCTTCAATGCTACCAAGATTGGTACCATAGACAACCTTGCCTTGATATTGATCTTCTTGATTGACAGTACTTACTTTCCACTGATCAATACAGTTCTCAGCAGGCTGCAGAATTTTTTTGCTAAGGCATGACTGATCAGAGCTTATTTCCTCAAAGTGTATTGCATGACTTGATGAACTGGTGCTCACAAACTCTCTTGAATATATTTCTAACTCATTCTTATTATCAGCTGCCTGTAACAGCATTTGATTGATACTTCCTACTTCAATAGACATTTCAAGTATCGCTTCTTTATCACTCATATATGGACGCGAGACATCCGTCATAAGCTTGGCATTGGCTGCTATTGTTGGTGTATCAGGCGTCGCTGATGAACCGCCACCACCACCTCCCCCACAGGCAGTTAAGCTTAGCGCAGATAAAATATAGAGTAATTTGTATTTCTTGCTGATCATATATATTCCTCGGGGTCGGATTAAATAACTGTTTGGGTCAAAATATGAACTTAAATAGCAAGAGCGTAAAATCAGATATTTAAATAGTCATATTATATTTTTGAATTTTTAGATTAAATTAAGTGTTTCTTAGTAGAAATTAATATCAGAATCTTATGATGACCAATCTCAGAATCAATCTCATCCCGAGTGCTCATTTTTGGCAATAAAAAACAATAAAAATAATGCGCTGCCCACAGCTGATTGCTATGATAACCGGGTGATAAATTTAATATATAACCAATAACTCATGGATCTTAGCTTTACACTTCTTCTTTTGGTCATTTTAATTTTATGCTCTGCTTTTTTTTCAGGGTCTGAAACTGCAATGATGTCGTTAAATAAATATAAATTGCGGCACATGGCAAAACGCAAGAACAAAGCAGCCAAACGTAGTTTAAACCTGATTAAACGCCCTGATCGCCTGTTAGGCATGATTCTTGTCGGCAATACCTTTGCCAACATCATTGCCTCAGCGATTTTAACCAGCTATGCCGAGCAGCATTTTGGGCATATTGGCATGATTATTTCAACCATTGTATTAACCATCATTATTCTACTATTTGCTGAGATTATTCCAAAAACACTAGCGGCACTTTTCCCGCAACAGTTGGCTTTCCCTGCTTCTTTTCTACTACTCATCTTGCTCGTTTTATTTTACCCACTTGTGTGGTTATTAAATGGTTTTGCTAATCTGTTATTTCGTTTAGTAGGACTTAAAATAAAACACAAAGAAACGGCTGAGCCATTAAGCAGTGATGAGATTCACTCGGTTGTCCACGACTCCAAAAGTAAATTGGGACCCCGAAACAAAAATATGCTTTTAGGTGTGTTGGAGCTTGATCAAATCAAAGTCTCTGATGTGATGATCCCACATCATAAAATCGAATATATCAACTTGAGTCTTGATATTGTTGAGGTCATTCACCAAATCGTTCATGCAAAGCACTCTATCTTGATCGCATGCTATGAAAACATTGAGAATATTGCCGGTATTATTCTCACACGCGAGGCATTAAAGTTTATTGCCACGGATGACACGCCCACCTATGAAGATGTTTTAGCGCTACTTAAAGAGCCTTACTATATTCCCGATCATATCTCTATTAAGCGCCAATTGATTAATTTCCAACAAAAAGGCATGCGTTTTGCCACTGTAGTGAATGAATATGGTGAGATTGAAGGCATTATTACCGTTGAAGACATTATTGAAGAAATCGTTGGTGAATTTGCCGATACGTACAACCTTGAAACCCATATTAAAACAGGTAAAGATAATACTTATAGCACCACTGGAGATACCACCATTCGTGAGATTAATCGTCATTTGCACCTGCATTTGCCAACCCAAGGCGCTAAAACCATCTCTGGCTTTATTATCGATGAACTGCATGAAATCCCAATTGGCAACTGTTGTCTTAAAATCAATGGGTTTATTATCGAGGTGAAAAAGGTTGAAAATAATATGATAAAGCTGGTTAAAATCCATGAGATTAACTCAATTTCTTAGGCGATTGCTCTACGCGATAATTGCAGATATAAACAGTCAAATAACCAGTTGTAGACAAAGGCATAGATCAAGAAGAATACGACAAAACCGATATCAACAATAAACGCCTGCCATAACGTCATATTAAGCCAGTAAGCAACCAATGGAATCGTTACCACTAAAAGTCCCAATTCAAACAATAATGCATGTATTGTGCGCGTGATGGCACTGCGCTTGAAGCGATCTTTGCCAAGCTTTGCCTCATAATGATCAAACATCCAGTTGTAGATGAAATTCCACAGCATCGCCATCAATGAGATAAGTACACCCAACACACCCACCTCAACAATGCTTTTATTTAACACCAATGCCGCTACAGGGGCGAAAATGATAATTGCAAATAACTCAAAACCAATCATATGAATGATCCGTGTCGTTAAACTAAATCCATTATTCTGTTGCATAACAAGCTCTCTTTGCTTTTTGTTGTCGGTTAAATTGGTCATTAGTTTAGTTAAATATCTGTCATTTTAAAACACGCACTAAATACGCACTTTGCTATATTGTTATCGTCAAATTCGCACATAAGAAAAAGTTATTATCCATTGTTATCACGACATCTTATTACTACGCTCAACATAGACAAAAACAGACATCACTATACAGGGAACCGTTATGTACAGACCTATTATTTTCTATACCAGCTTGCTGATGACTAGCTTGCTATATGCAGCTGAGCCTACGCCAACAAGCATTAGCTATGACAAATCAAATAGCACATATGCCTCATTGTTTCCGATACAAAAAGCTTCATTATCAAGTCCCATGACTGGTGTTATTCAGAAAATCAACTTTCGCCCAGGAGATCAATTCAAACAAGGTGATGTGCTTGTGCAATTTGATTGTGAAGAGGTTGATTTAAAAAGCAAACGTGCTCAAGCCGAGCTTGATGCTGCTAGTGCGCAATTAGATAGTACAACTGAACTTATGCGCTTAAACTCAGCAAGCAAAATTGAGCTTGCTAAAGCAAAAAGTCAGTTTGAAATCGCCAAGGCAGATCTTAACATCATGAAATTCCAACAAAAGCAATGTCAGGTGTTAGCGCCCTATCATGGCGAAGTCGTCCATCAATCTGCTGAGGAAAATGAAACCGTTAAAACGGATGATCCCTTAATTGATATCATCGATAATCGTGAGCTTGAGATTAAGATGTATATTCCCTCAATCTGGCTGCAACATATCAAAGCACAAACACCTTTTACTTTACAGTTAGATGAGCTACCAAAAGAGCGCTTTCAGGCAGTAGTAACAAAGGTTGTCGGGCAAATTGATCCAGCAAGCCAATCGATTTTAATCTATGGCAAACTAGCATCTTTAGACACAACCGATAAACTCACACCGCAAATGCTGTTCTCAGGGATGAGTGGCGTTGCCTATTTTGACCTAGACACACAAGCAACGGTTAACAAGGAGTAGGTAGCATGAAAGATACATTAGCCAACCTGCTTTCTTTACAACAAGAGTTAAGAGAAATCAATAAACTCAATGAGCTGGCTTTTTTTATTGCACATCAAAGCAAGGTCGTCATTGATTATCAGCGCGCACTGGTGTGGAGTTCTTGGCAGAATAAGCATATTCAAATCAGAAGTGTCTCAGGCATTACCCGTTTGAACAAGACAAGCCCTTATCAACTATCTGCCACTGAATTCATTGATAAGCTCATTACCTATTATGCACAAAATAGCGATTTGCAAACCATTGATAGTGAAACTTCGGTTGAGGCTGTCAATAAAATCTGGTTAGAGCCCTTATCTAAATATGCAACCTTTTATTTTTTTCGTAATAGCCATAAAGAAATTATCGGTGGCGTGCTGCTATTGAGTAACACGTTACCAGAAGAAAATGAGTTTAAACAATTTGACTGGATTGCCCACTCATACAAACAAGCATGGCTGCATTTAAGCAAACCACGCAACATCTTTGGGCAGTTTGCCTATTACTTTAAAAGTCGTAAACGTCGTATTATTTGGCTCATAATTATAGCTGCATTTCTTGCGATGTTTATACGTATACCACAAAGTGTATTAGCCCCTGCTACGATTATTGCCAAAGACCCTATAATCATTACCGTACCAATGGAAGGCGTGATTGAAACCGTCTTTGTGAAGCCTGAGCAATACGTCACCCAAGGTGAAGTTTTATTTGATATGGATAAGCGAGATCTGATCAACGCTAATGAACTTGCACAAAAAGAACTTGCTACTGCTACTGCAAAATATAAAACAGCGGTTCAAAGCAGCTATCAAGACATTCAAAAACGCGCTGAAATCCAAGTTTTGCAAGCACTTATGCAAGAAAAGCAACTTGAAGTTAACTATACGGCACATCTGATAAGTGAATCTGATGTCAAAAGCCCGATTAATGGTATTGCGATTATTGATACCCCGAATCAATGGTTTGGTAAACCCGTTGTCACGGGTGAGAATGTCATGCAAGTAGCAACCCCAGAACAGGTTGAAATGGAAATCTGGTTACCTGTTGCTGATGCCATTAATTTTAACAAAGGAGATAAGGTAAAGTTATTCCTAAATGCTGATCCACTTAATCCTGTTTATGGCATTATTGATTACTCAAGTTTTGAAGCAACGATTACACCATCACAGATTTTGGCTTATCAAGTGATTGCACGTATTAACTCAGATCAAGATATACCTAAGATTGGCAGCCAAGGAACTGCCAAACTAATGGGCAGTAATGTTAGTTTATTTTATTACTTATTCCGTAAACCAATCACAACCTTAAGACAGTTTTTTGGGTGGTAAATTATGCAAATGTCGATGAACTCAGAATTACCAGAGATTCTCCCGCCCTTACGTGAAGGTGTTGTCTTGCAAAAAGGTGGTATGGACTTTAATAATAGTCCAACATGGGTTGTTCAGGATCTTCTAAATAATCGCTTTTTCCATCTTGGTTGGCGCGAGCACGAGATACTGCGCTTTTGGCAGAATATTTCGCCTGATGAGCTAATTAATACGGTCAAATCAAATTCACTAGCGCAAGTTAGCACAGATGACATCACGCAAATCCTGAAATTTTTATCACAAAACTGTTTGATTGAACAATCTTTTAGTACCATGAAGAGTATTAATGAAGCGCAAGCACCTAAAAAGATGAACTGGTTTTTATGGCTTGCCAAAAACTATCTATTCTTTCGTATCCCCTTAGTTAAGCCAAATCGTTTTTTAAATGCTATTTATCCTTACATGCGCTTTGCACTTGGGAAAGGTTTCGCACTTAGCATGATGCTATTAGGCATTATTGCCATTATCTTTACATTGAGACAATGGGATCAGTTTACGCACACCTTTTTTGCGCTTTTCTCCATTCAATATATTCTACTCTATGGTATCGCACTAATACTTGCTAAGAGCTGCCATGAATTAGGACATGCATTAATGTGTAAGAAATATGCGTTAAATGTGCCAACGATGGGGGTCGCTTTTTTGGTCATGTTTCCCATGCTTTACACCGATACCGGTGAGAGCTGGAAAATCAACGACCCCAAAGAGCGTGTATCCATTGCGTTAGCAGGTGTTATCACCGAGACATATATTGCGATCTTTGCGTTATGCGCATGGTTACTCATGCCTGAGGGAGCGATTAAAAGTATTTGTTTTTTTCTAGCAACCTACAGCTTAATGACCACCTATATCATTAATATCAGTCCGTTTTTGCGCTTTGATGGTTACCATGTACTGTCTGATGTTTTAAGCATGCGTAATTTACAAACCCGTGCCTTTGCATTGACCAAATGGAAAATGCGTGAGATGCTATTTGGGCTGAATATGCCTGAACCTGAACAATTTTCTCAAACGCGTCAACGTGTTTTGATCACCTATGCGGTATTGACTTGGATCTATCGCTTTGTGCTCTTTCTAGGGATTGCGATCATGGTCTATTATTTGTTTTTTAAGGCACTAGGTATCATCTTATTTGTCATTGAAATTGTTTATTTTATTTTACATCCCATTTATCGCGAACTAAAAGTCTGGTGGAGCATGAAAAGCAACATATCACTTAATAAAAACACCTTCATTTTTTCGATCATTATCCTTATTCTGATTGGTTTATTTTTTATTCCTTGGCAGTCACAAGTCTCATTGCCGGCAACCTTGTCTTATCAAACCAAGCCACTTTATACCGAAATTGCAGCACGCGTAATATCTGTCAACGTTAAAAAAGGTGAAAGCGTAAAAAAAGGGCAACTCTTAGCACAACTTAAATCTGATCAACTTGATTTTCAAATCGCCCAAGCTAATGAAAAACTAAAGCAACTTATTTGGCAACAAAGAAACAGTGTCCACTTTCAAACAAAATTGGATCAACAGCAAGTACTACAAACACAAATTAATCACACGAACACCCAACTCAATCAATTATTAAAGCAACAGGATAAATTAGTCTTTACGGCACCTTTTGATGGTGTTGTGGAGTCATTATCCGAGGATTTGCACCCTGATGCTTGGCTTAAAGCAAAACAAGCATTAATGCTTATTGTCAATAGCAAAACTTTGCAGCTACGCGCATATACAACGGCGGATGATCAGGATCAGTTAAAGCTTAATCAAAAGGGCTATTTTGTTCCTGAAAATATTGATCTTGCTAAAATACCCGTTGAGATTAGATATATTGTGAGCTCACACTCAAGTGTTTTCAAAAGTCAAAATGAAAACAAAGCGAACTTAAGCTATATCCATGAAGCAGCTCCATTAAGTGCATATCACGCGTCAAATTTTGGTGGAAGTATTGCAGTTAACCCTGATAAGGAAGGCAAACTCACACCGCAGGAAAATGTATTTTTAATTTTATTAACGCTTATCTCACCTTTACCTTATGAATTACCCCATGTTGTTAGAGGTAAGGTGTTTATTGATATTGAACGAAAATCACTTGCCGCACGTCTATGGCAGCAAGTCCTTATCCTTTGGGTAAAAGAGTCTGGATTTTAAACTATACGCTGGCTGAGCGCTAGGGGACGTAAGTTGGCTGAGCGTTAGTCGAAGCCATTTTCTGTCATTCCCTTTCCCGCTCCCCCTTCGACTTCGCTCAGGGGACGGATGTTGATTGAGCGTCAGTCGAAGCCATTTACTGCCTTTTCCTCCCCCCCTTCGACTTAGCTCAGGGGACATGCGTAGGCTGAGCGTTAGTCGAAGCCATTTCAGGTATTAGTTAATCGCATCAATTAACGCCTTAAAGTAACTCGGCAACACACCACGATCATACCAACATAATGAAATTTCATGATCATAAAACCAATTATCTTTAAGAATGATCACTTTACTCTGATCACAATACTGCTCAAAGAATTGCTTAGTAACCACCGTATAACCAAGCTCAAAGCCAACCAATTGCGCTAATTGATCAGGAGAGTTGATAAAATGTCGGTCTTTGCGTGCAAACTGCAATAAGTCATACTTTGCCAAATAGGAAAAGGTAATGTCATCACTACTATCAAAGTCGATAATGTTTTCATTAAGCACAATCTCTTTAATTGAGCGTTTTGCCCATATCTTAGGCACAATAAAGACATAACGCTCTGGAGATAGCGCCTTAGTGCACATCTCTTTTGAAATTTGCTTATTATTAACAATCGCTAGATCAACTTGCCCTGTTTTTAACAACTCATGTCGCGCTTCAATATCTTGAATTTGCAAATGTAGTCTTAGTTGCGGGTATAATTTAGCAATGGTTGTCACTACTTTGACAATCCGTGTTTTCATTAATGTCGAGGAAGATACCAGTTTCAAAGCAATAATATTGTCACTTTCGCTCATGTTTAAGCTATGCAAATAGCTGTTTTCTAAGTTTTGCATATCATGACAATATCTAAGCAGTACTTGCCCTTCTTCTGTCAATTGCATGCCCTTACGTGAGCGGATAAAAAGTGACGCGCCAAGTTTCTCCTCAAGCTGCTTTATTCTTTGCGTTACCGCAGTTTGCGTCAAAAAAAGAGTCTCCGCGGCAGCATGTACCGTTTTATTTTTCTCAACACTTAAAAAGGCTTGTAGTAAAGGGCTTAGGCGAATCATGGTTTTCACTCCAATATTTTTGGCGTATGTAATTAGGGCGTATACAATACGCCCCTACGGTAGGTTACGCGTTTGCTTGAAAATCTCATTAATCCCTTTTTTACCCAAAGCAAGCATTTGCGCAAAATCTTCTTCTGAAAAAGGTGTACCTTCAGCGGTTCCCTGAATCTCGATAATACCACCATTATGCGTCATCACAATATTCATATCCGTATCAGCATCTGAATCTTCAGCATAGTCTAAATCAAGCACGGGGGTTTCTTTATAGACGCCAACAGAAATGGCAGCAACATGCGCCTGAATCGGTTTGGCATCTTCTTTAACAAGTCCATTTGCTTGCATATATTTCACTGCATCTTCAATCGCAAGACTCGCTCCAGTAATCGCAGCCGTTCTTGTGCCACCATCAGCCTGCAAGACATCACAATCTACCTTTATGGTAATTCCTGGAAACTCATTCAAGTTGACTGCCGCACGCAAAGCACGACCGATTAAACGCTGGATTTCTTGCGTTCTGCCTGATTGTTTACCTCTTGCAGCTTCCCTATCCATTCTTGAGTGGGTGGAACGCGGCAGCATACCATATTCAGCCGTTAGCCAACCTTGATTGGCATCTTTTAGAAATTTAGGCACCTCCTTTAGTACCGAGGCATTACATAATACTTTGGTATCGCCAAAAGACACTAACACAGAGCCTTCTGCATGTTTGGTAAATTGATGAATTACCGTTAATTTTCTCATTTCATTGGTTTGGCGTTGACTTGGACGCATTGTTCTTTTCCTTTTATTCTTTTTTGCTCTTTTTTTGTTCTTTTGTTCTTTTGTTCTTTTATTTATTTCATATCTACCGTAGGGGCGTATTGAATACGCCCAAAATATGATAATACTATTTCTTACTGGAGTTGCTCACTTTTTCTATTTCAACTGTAATCATCAATAATACCAAAGCATACTTTGTCAGTTGTAAGCACTAAGGTATAAGTTTCTACTTTTGATTTTTTATTTTTTCAATAATCGACGTACTCGAGTGACTAGGCTTTAAGGTGATGGTCTTAACCTCGCCACCTGCGGCTAATACCTCTTTGGCTCCTGCAATTTGCGCGATTTCATAATCTGCACCCTTAACCAAAATATCCGGCAACAGCTCACTGATAACCCGCTTAGGGGTATCTTCCTCAAAAGCTACCACCCAATCGACACAGCCTAATGCCGCAAGCACTTCCATCCGCGATTGCAAATTGACGTATGGTCGAGACTCACCCTTTAAGCGCTTAACCGACTCATCGGTATTGACAGCGACAATCAATCGATCACCCAAAGCACGCGCTTTTTGTAAATACTCAACATGTCCGGCATGCAAAATATCAAAGCAGCCATTAGTCATAACGACTTTCTCACCTTGAAGATGAACTTCACTCATTGCTTTTTTAAGCTCGGTTTGACTTAAAATACCTTTGTGTACACTCGCTTGTGCATGAAGTGAATCATGCAACTCTTGAGCATTTAATGTTGCTGTGCCGACTTTACCAACGACAACGCCTGCTGCGGCATTCGCCAGACGCATCGCTGAGATATAATCATAACCACAGGAAACTGCCATTGCCATCACTGCAATGACGGTGTCACCGGCACCGGTAACATCAAAGACTTCTTTGGCAACGGTAGGAATCGTGGTTACCTCACCGTTTTTTAACACCAACGTCATCCCTTCTTCGCTACGAGTAATTAACAGTCCACCTAAATGACAGTTTGCTATTAATTGATGCGCTTTCGCAATTAGCTCATCTTCAGTGTGACACTTGCCAACAACCGCTTCAAACTCCTTGCGATTTGGTGTTATTAAAGTAGCACCTTGATAAATACTAAAGTCATTGCCCTTAGGATCAACTAACGTTGCAACCTGTTGCTTATTTGCAAGCTTTATGAGTTTTTGCACATCATGCAAGGTGCCCTTACCATAATCTGACAATACCATCACATTATAGTTTTTAAGCACTGCCTCAACATTGTTGAAAAGCACACCTTCATCAACTTGTGCAAAACCTTCTTCAAAATCAAGACGCAAAAGTTGCTGCTTTTGCGATAAAACACGCAACTTTGTAATCGTTGGCAAATGTGTTTCAATCAAATGACTATGAATTGATTGATCCGCTAAAAAGTTTTTTAGTATGTGCGCTGGCTCATCTTGCCCAACCATCGCACAAATTCCAGCCTCTCCTGCTAAGGAGGTAATATTTAAAGCGACGTTACCAGCACCACCTGCGCGATCTTGGATATTCTTAACATGTACCACAGGAACCGGTGCTTCAGGTGAGATACGTTCTGTTGAACCATAGTAATAGCGATCTAACATCACATCACCTACAACTAAAACGCGTGCTTTTTGTAAATTGCTTTGCATTATTTGTCTTATTAACCCTGATAAGAATGGGCATAATACTACACTAAAGCTTAATAGAATTACAGTTTGTCGTTAGTGCTATTTGTAAGATAAATATAAGAGAGAATATAAGGCTTGATAGCGTTGAACGCTATCAAGCGTAAAGGTTAATGAGAGCGCGCCAAATCGCTTAAGCTTCTAAAAGCGATATTGACGGATTCAAAGTTTGGCTCATCCGTGCGCATATCTTCAATGAGACCATTCCAGCGTGCTAAATAACTGCTGTTGGTACTCAACCAATGCTCAACTTTGTCATTGACATCTTCGATATCTTTGGTGAATTCAATCACACGTCTGACCAAGCGGTATTGCATTTTATCCAGATCATCACGTAAGGCCGATGTTGATAACGTGCCCCAGTACGATTGCTTACCACCTAAGTGGTTAATGCAACTTCTAAACCAAGATAACCATAGCTTTTGATTAAGCAATATAGCAATCTTTTCAAATGACTTACTATCCTTTGAGATCTCTATACTATGCGCTAAATCCATCACGGATGTTGCCATTTTAAATGATAACACCTGATCAACAATTGTTTTTGGCACACCTGCATCAATTAAAGCCGTCGCTTTATCCTCAATCTTTTGCTTTTCTGATGAAATTAACAATCTTGGAAAGACTTTTAACGCGCTAGGTGCTGTATGTCTATACTTAGCAATCACCTCAGCGATTGGGAAGCCTTTAGGTTCGTTGCGTAAAATCCAGCGGCAATTACGACGCACAAATCTAAATAAGATCTGTAAGCATTTCTGAATGCTTTCAGCGCTTACTTGTCCACTTAATTTTTCAACTTTTTGCCACAGTTTATCCAAAGAGAAGATCTCAACCACAGCAATAAACGCTTTGATAATATCGGCAACCGACGCCCCTGTTTCATCATATAGACGTTGAATAAAGGTGACCCCCATGTGCAACGTAACCGCATTGGTGATCTGTGTGGCAATAATTTCACGCTTGAGCTTATGCCCTTGCATTAAATCCGCGTATTTTTCACGTAGCACCGTTGGGAACTCCCACAATAAGAAAAAGTTAAAGTGCGGATCATCTGGTAAGTCAGATTTCAAAATCTGCTGTTTAATCATCGTCTTGGTATACGCCATAATCACAGAGAACTCAGGCGCTGTTAAGCTTTTGCCTGATAACGCACGTGATTGCAGCATCTTATCTGTTGGTAAATACTCAACCTCACGATCAAGCTGCATCTTACGCTCAAGCTCACGCATCAAGCGTGCATATGATTCAACAAAATAGCGCTCTTGTGATTGCAGTTCATTAGCAATCGTGCGGTTTTGACCGTAGTTATTTTGCAGCACCAAATGCGCGACATCATCAGACATCTCAGCCAATAATTTATTGCGGCTACTTTCGGATAACTCACCGTTTTCAATCGCCATATTCAGTAAAATTTTGATGTTTACTTCATGATCTGAACAGTCAACACCCGCAGCATTATCAATCGCATCAGTGTTGATCGAGCCGCCTTTTAAGGCATATTCAATACGCCCTAACTGTGTGCAACCTAAGTTACCGCCTTCACCAACCACCAAGCAGTTTAAATCACGCCCATTTATGCGCACTGGATCATTGGCGCGATCACCAACGGCTTCATTGCTTTCGGTATGCGCTTTGACATAAGTACCAATGCCACCATTCCACAATAATTCATAATCTGCTTTCAATAATAACTGAATGAGTTTGTTTGGTTCGAGACTGACCGCATCTGTTTTTAACAATGCTTTCATTTCAGGACTTAATTGAATGCTCTTAGATTGACGGCTAAATATACCACCACCTTGTGAGATAAGCTTTTGGTTGTAATCTTCCCAGCTTGAACGCGGTAAATCAAACATGCGTTTTCTTTCTTTATAGCTTGAAGCCGCATCTGGATTTGGGTCAATAAAGATATGCATATGGTTAAAGGCACCCACTAAGCGAATATGCTTGGATAATAGCATACCATTACCAAATACATCACCTGCCATGTCTCCAATACCGACAACCGTAAAGTCCTCAGTTTGGGTATCTTTACCTCTTTCTCTGAAATGACGTTTCACCGACTCCCAAGCACCGCGAGCGGTAATCCCCATCTTTTTGTGATCATAACCATTAGAACCACCCGAAGCAAAGGCATCCCCTAGCCAGAAATCATATTCCATCGCCACACTATTGGCGATATCAGAGAAGGTGGCCGTACCTTTATCTGCCGCAACCACTAAATACGGATCATCCTCATCATAGCAGATGACATGTTGTGGCTTAATGATTTCATTATTTTTAATGTTATCGGTAATATCTAACAATGAGCTGATAAACATGCGATAGCAGCTAATTGCTTCTTCCATCACCGCTTCGCGCCCTTCTAGAATTGGCAATCTTTTTGGTAAAAAGCCACCTTTTGCACCCAATGGCACAATGACCGCATTTTTAACTTGTTGTGCTTTAACTAAACCTAATACTTCGGTGCGATAATCTTCTTTTCTATCTGACCATCGTAGTCCACCACGCGCGACTTTAGCACCACGCAAATGAACCCCTTCAACACGTGGCGAATACATGAAAATCTCAAACATTGGCACAGGTTTTGGCATTTCAGAAATTCTTGATGGAATTAACTTAAATGAGATGTATTCCTTATGTTGATTATGCGCATCTTTTTGATAAAAGTTCGTTCTTTGTGTTGCTTCAATTACCTCTTGTAAACGACGTAATAGTTTATCTTGATCAAGACTTGCAACGTTAATGAGTTTTGCAGCCAATATCTCGCGAACATCTTTTGCTATGATCTCACGCTCTTTTGCTTCATAAATAGGGTTAAAGCGAGCATCAAATAATAACACCATCAGACGGATAATCTCGGCATATTCGATATACGTATCTTCAATATATTGTTGACTAAAGCGCACACCAATTTGTGTCATATAACGCGTATAAGCGCGCACAATCGCCACTTCACGCCAATCAAGACCCGCATAAACAATGAGTGAATTAAAACGATCATTTTCAGCAACACCTGCCCAAGTAACAGCAAATGCTTCTTTTAACTTATCGGTTACTTCAGCAATTTCAACTGGCTTACTGGTCAATAAAGCAAAATCAGACAACCAAACAAAGCCACCTGATTTAGGTTTAACTTTATAAGGGCGCTCTTCAGCAACGGATAAACCAAAGTTTTCTAAAATCGGCATGACCTGACTTAACTGCACTGCCTGATCTTTTAAGAATAATTTGAAGTGTAAACGATCACCAGATTCTTCAAGTACCTGATATAGACTCATCGATAGGCGATTTTTGCGTGCCTGTTCAAAATGCAGGATATCCGAAACTGCTTTGCGTGGGATATAGTCATCTTTGTAAGCAGAAGAAAAGGCATGCGCATATTCTTGGGCATAAGATCGACCTTTGTTCTCGCCAAATTCTTCAATTAAATCATCAAATAGATAATCGCTCCACTGGCGCTCAACATTTTTAATTTTATCTTCCAATAATTCTAAATCAACATGATCCACCGGCTTATTACCATCAAGATAAACCGTAAAATCAATGCGACATAATACACTTTCTAAGAAGTTTGTTTTAAAAGTGATACGTTGACCGTTCAACGTCTTTAACAATATGCGCTCAACACGCTCTCTGACTTCTGAGTTATAACGATCTCTTGGCATGTATAACATACAGAAATAATAACGGCTAAATTGATCTTTGCGCACAAACAACTTCATGACTTGACGCTCACGAATATGGTAAATGCCAAGGGCTGTGTTAAACAACTCCTCATCTGAGCTTAAAAATAACTCATCACGCGGATAGGTATCAATAATATTACTTAACGCCTTATAAGCATGACCAAACTGTCTAAAGCCCGATTGCTTTAACACCATTTCTTTACGCAAACGCAAAAAAGGAATGTGTTGTGGTGATGAGTGGTATGCTGTTGATGTATATAAACCGAGCAGCCGTTTATAACCAGTGATTTCACCTTTTTTGTTATAAATTGCCACTGAGATAATATCCATGTACGCAGGACGGTGAATCGGAGAAATCTCATCGGATTTCGCAACTGTTAAAATGGCATCGACATTTTTATTGATATTTAGATTCTTCTCATAGATATCATTTAACGCCGTAATGTAATCATCATTAACTGAGAACAAACCTAATGCTGATGATTTCTCAGCGACAAATGCCTTTTCACCTTTTACAGGTGTGGCATTAAATGCACAATAACCCAAAAAGATAAAATGATCTTTTTTTAAGAACTCTAAAAAGTCAATCGCTTCTTCATAATAGTTTTGTGCGACTTTATCTTTAGGTTGATGCACCTCTTTGATCATCGTTTGCAACTCCGCCTTCATCGGCTCAAAGTCACGAACAACCGCCTGCAGTTTTTTATAATTTTCAGCAATTTTTTGCTCAATCGCCTTAAGCGCATTTTTATCATCTGTCTGGCGATCCACTTCCATAATCACTAAACACGTCTTATCCTTGCTCGTAGCATTTTTATCATCTGTCATGCGGTCAGCTAATGAGATAAGATTGCCTTTAGCATCACGCTTTAAATCAATACCACCAATATTCATCATAAAATGAATACCAAGCCCCATCGATGACATCAACATCATTAACGTATCAACAATAAAAGGGGAATCCTGACAACTTAGCTCGATAACGGTATGACGTGATACCCAGCCATTTTGTTCATATACCGGATTATATGCGCGAATCAGTGCTTTTCCTTCGGGGTTTTTGTAGATAAATTTCCAAAAAGAAATAATCGAACCATATAAATCTAATAGCTCACGCTGATGAAGCTCATCTTCTGATATCACGCGTACATAAGCTTTTAATAGAGATTCGAGTATTGAGGCATCCTGTGACGAAAATTTCTCATTGAACATGCTTGTTAATTTCTGAATAACCGCTTGCGTTCTCTCGTTGTAGTGCATTTTTAACCTACTGTTTTGTTTTGACAAAATACGCATGCATGATAAGCGAGTTTTGCCTGTCCCTCAACAGTAAGTTCTGCCTAAAATAAAGTTTTTTTACCTATTCGTGTCATAGCATGTTTTTTATTTCATGCTACAATAGCGCGCTTGGGAACCAAGCTTTAATCCACTATGAATTTTTTACATTTTTTACGCCGTTATTTTGAGTTTACTAAATATAACACCACACTACGCACTGAGCTTATCGCTGGTGTCACGACATTCTTAGCAATGCTTTATATTATTGTCGTTAATGCCAAGATTCTCTCTCAATCAGGCATGCCCGAGAATGCATTGGTAACAAGCACTGTCATCATCTCAGCCTTTGCCTCTATTGCCATGGGCGTTTACGCGAGAAACCCTTACGCGCTAGCTCCTGCCATGGGTATGAATGTATTTTTCACCTACACCATTGTTAAAGCATGGGGCATTCCTTGGCAAGTAGCATTAGGTGCTGTGTTCTGGTCTGGGGTTATCTTTGCCCTTTTAGCACTTTTTAATATCCGCACCAAAATTCTTGCAGGGATCCCTGATGGCGTGAAGCACGGCATTGGCGCAGGGATTGGCATATTTATTGCCTTAGTTGGTTTTTATAACGCAGGCTTTATCCACCAAGCACCATCAGGTTTATTGGAAATCGCGCCATTAACCGCTGAAACCTTAATTTTCTTAATCTGTTTTTTTGTGCTTATCATCTTCTTAGCATGCCGTTTTAAAGCGGCTATTCTCCTGATGATTATTTTAGGATGTGTTATCTCTTTTCCTGTGGGACGTTTCTTTGGTGATCACATTATCATGCACACACCAGATCATATCTTCTCATTACCTGATTTTTCACTATTTCTCTCAATTGACTGGTTGGGGAGCTTTAAAATTGCCATTATTCCGGCGGTTTTTACCTTTTTGTTTATTAATATTTTTGACAGCACAGGAACGTTAATCGGCTTAGCACAAGCATCCAACTGGTTTGATAAAGATGGTCAACCAATTCGCATTAAAAAATCACTGATTGTGGATTCATTTGCTTCAGCCTCTTCTGGTCTTTTTGGCAGCTCACCAACCTCTGTTTATGTTGAATCGATCACAGGTATTTCTGTTGGCGGGCGCACAGGCTTAGTCGCTGTCGTTGTGGGCTTATTATTTTTACCTTTCTTATTCTTAGCGCCATTAGTGATGATGGTGCCGATTTTTGTTGTCGCACCAGCACTTGTGATTGTCGGCAGCTTTATGCTGTGTTCAGTTAAGCAAATTCATTGGGATGATTTAACGCAAGCGATTCCTGCTTTTATGACGATTATTCTCATGCCGTTGACCTTATCAATATCAGAAGGTATTGTTTGGGGCATGGTTAGCTGGTTTGTGATTGTTCTTATTCAAGATCGCAAACAACTAACACCCATGCCGGTAATTATCACCTTCTGTTGTTTTTTAATTATGCTTAACTCCTTAAAGGTGATCTAATATTAGGTGACAATTAGCTTTACCAGTCACGACAACTAGAATTGCCGATTGAATCATGTAGTCTATTCCTTAATCAATAAAGCTGCAGATAATTAAGATTAAGGTATGCCAAGAAAACGAGTCACAACAGTAGTTACTTTATATTGCGGTAAAAAACTAAAAAGTCATTCCAACAAATCCATCAATGCCATCTCAATATATGGATATTCAAACATAAACCCTTTTTCTTGTAAGTATTTCGCCGAGATATTATGTGAAGATAGCAGCAGTTCCTTACCCATTTGCCCAAACATTAATCTTATCAACCATTGCGGCAAAACCAAATAACAGGGTTTATTAAGCACTTTTGTCAATGCCTTAATAAATACTCTCTGGCTACAGGCATTACCCGAGGCAATATTGATTTCAGTATTTATGCACTTCTGCTCAAGGATAAAAACCATCGCCTGACACAGATCATCAACATGCACCCATGACATCATCTGCTGACCATTGCCAATCATTGCACCTAATCCCTTTTTGGCAGTTGGCAGCAGTTTGTCAAGCACACCACCTTTACCAAGCACGACACCAAAGCGCACGATAGTTTTGCGGCGTAAGCGTGCGCGATTGACCACCGCCTCCCACTGATTCACAACATATTGGCAAAAGCCACTATTTGCTTTAGTTCTTTGGATAATATGTGTTTCATCTTGCTCTTTGACAGAGAAGGGATAAAAGCCAATCGCACTGGCATTAATCAACCACACATCATGATCAGCAATAAGTTTAATCAAACGCTCAGTCGGTTCAACGCGGCTGTTTATTATCTTGTCTTTTACTGATTTGCGCCAACGCTGCTCCCCAATGCCAAATCCACATAAATTAATCACTACGTCAAATTGTGTGATTTTTGTCGTCGTCATGTCCTGCCACGTAATACATTCATCAAAGCCCTCGATTGTTTGTATTTGACGGCTTAATAATGACACCCAATAACCTTGTTTTTTAAGATGATGAACAAGGTTTTGACCAATAAACCCTGAGCCTCCTGCTAGTAAAATTTTCATTTTTCCTCCTTGAATTTAGCTTATTGTTAATTACACCACCAATTGGCATTTATATCCGGCAAACTTGCGCATATTCATCACCCCTGTATCTAAGATGATATATTGCCCCTTAATACCCAATAATGCGCCTTCAACCAATGGATTTTTATCCAGATTATGTGAGCTAACTTTCTGCGGATATGAAAGCACAGGATAATGAATATCAATCACTTCACTATTCATCAGCTCAATTGACTGTGTGCCATATTGTGTTTTAAGTGATTCAATAAAATCATGCTCTTTTAGGAGCACTTCATTTTTTATTGATAACAAATCAATCGTATCAGGCTGCCCTTTTAACATTGCCTGCCAGTTGGTTTTATCCGCTAAGTGTTTCGCAAGCTTGGTTTCAATCAGCCCTGATAACAAACGCTCACTCACCTTAATAATCGGTAAAGCTTGTACCGCACCTTGATCAATCCAACGCGCGGGCGTATTTTTCTCACGCGTAATACCGACCTTCGCCTTGGCAGTATTTGCCAAATAGATATAATGCGGTTTAATACAGTGCTCATTTCCCCAATTGCTATCTCGACATGTCCCCTCATGAAAATGACATAACTCAGGCTTGATAATACAAGTATCGCACTCAGGCAAGCTACGCATACAAGGAAAACAATAGCCCTGACTAAAGCTTTTTTTGGTTAATCGCCCACAAGCAACGCAATTTATCTCGTTTAAAAACTCAAGCTTAATTACTTTGCCCAGTAAGTCATTCATATTAATATCATGCAACTGATAGCAAGCGTTATTGTCATGATCTAATGAAGTTTTCATTTTTTGCAGATGCAAAGTATATTCAGTCATTCAATACTCTTTTTATTTTTTTGTTTTTTTGTTTTTTTGTTTTTTTGTTTTTTTGTTTTTTACATTTCATTCAAACAACTTATCCACCCGTTGGCTGAGCGCTAGTCGAAGCCACCTCACCGTTGGCTGAGATAGTCGAAGCCATTACAAAACACAAAGGGCATACACCCTTCGACTTCGCTCAGGGTACGGTGGCTGTCTTATTTAAACTTCTTGCTTTTTAAATTCCGCAAGCGTTTTTTCAGCATGCGCTTTGACAGTTTGCCAAGTCACAGGTCCCAACTCATCGGCATAAGCAGCAGGATCTTGAAGCCCCAGGTTCAAAAATGCTTCAATGCGCCCAATCGATGAAGCAGATTGATAATCACTGTAAATCGTATTGTCATGTTCAACCGGAATATAGGAGGTAAACGTCATCTCATACACTTCCTCATATTTTAATCCCAATGCCTCACAAGCGCGCATGCCATCGCGTAGCACATCAGTCTTTGAGCTATTGATATATGGTAAATAATACGTGACTTTCTCAGCATCCCAATTCCCTGCGATAAAGGCATCATAATCTTTATCACGGAATAATTGTCGGCAATCAGGATAGGTTGCATGGTCTCCGCCATGAACACCCATCGCAATAATTACATCGGTGTTTTGCGCCTCGGCAATCGATAATGCTGCAGCTTGAATGATTGAGCTAAAAATTTTATTGCGATTTGGTACAACGGTTAGACGCATATTACTCTCGTGATAATGCCCAGTCGGTACATCCTCACCACCACTGATCAATGCTGAATGTAATAATTGCGATAAACCATCGATGTTAATGGTATGATGTTTGACCTTAAGACCTTGCTGTTTTAAGTAATCAGTAAGGCTCAACGCTTTCTCTAGCTCCACTTTATGCTTTTGACCATAGTCAAATGAAATCGCTGTCACCTCATAGCCATCATCAAGTAAACGCAACATCAATGAAGATGAATCCATACCACCTGAAAGCGACAATACTGCATATTTATTTTTTGTACTTTTTATACTTTTTGTATTATTTTTTATTTCATTACTCATTCTATTCTCCAAATCATTCCCTAATTTCAACGCAAAAGTTTATAAAAGCATCAGCAAATGGTATAGTGCTCAAAAATTCAAAGTATCATACCATAATGATTTATCGAGTTGAAAAATATCTTGATGGCTTTTCCACTTGCTTTCGCCAATGGAATGCTGAACACTCACACTGCCGCTTTTTGCATGGTTATGCCATTTCTTTTCGTTTACACTTTGCTGCTAAATCACTCGATCAGCATAACTGGGTCTGGGATTTTGGCTGGCTTAAAGATAAAAATCACACCATTGACGGCATGACCGCTAAAGAGTGGTTTCACTATATGTTTGATCACACCGTTGTCTTATCACAAAAAGATCCAGCCCTTGAGACATTTAAAGCATTGGAGCAACAAGGATTATTACAATTACGCACCTTACCATACTTCAGTTGTGAGGGCATTGCCGAGTTTGTATTAAACACCTTAAATCCGTTAGTACAGCAGCATAGTGATAATCGCGTTACATTATTTCGTGTCGATGTCATGGAGAATAACAAAAACCTTGGCGCCGTTGAGATTGATTATGCGCATTAATGATTACCATAAAATACTACCGATTATTGAACTTTACCCTTGTTTACAAGGTGAGGGATCACGCCGTGGACACCCCTCATTTGCGATTCGCACGACGGGTTGCACGCATCGCTGCCACTTCGGTGAACATGGTGGTTGGTGTGATACATGGTACTCAAGCATTCATGCGGATAAAGGCAAGTTTTGTTTTAACGATATTATCGACATGGTCAAAGCATATCCTGACATCAAAGAAATCATGCTCACAGGTGGTGCGCCAACCATGCATCCGGCATTGATTAATGAGATCATGCATGTGGCACATGAGCATAAGCTATTTGTGACACTAGAAACCGAAGGTTCACATTTTATAAAAACCGATCATCCGATTGATTTATTAAGCCTGTCACCTAAATTTACTAACAGCATTCCAAAGCTAGGTATAAAAACACCTAAAGGCACTATTGTTGATCAAAAGCTGATTGATCAACATAACAAATATCGCTTAAATCTTACTGCCATGCGTCAGATGATTGATTATCACCATGACTATCAATTAAAACCGGTGTGCGATGGCAGTGATGAAAATCTAGCAGAAATAACGTCTTTGATTAAGGCGCTTAATATTCCAAAGCATAAAGTGTATTTAATGCCAGCAGGCAGTACTCGTCAGGAAATAATTAAAGCCTATCCCAAAATTATTGATCTAGCCCTCATGCACGGTTTTAACTTCACCGGTCGCGATCATATTATCGCCTTTGATGATAAAATTGGTGTTTAATTCCCCCTCACCCGTTGTTTAGGTACTTAGCTTAGACTTATTCACATTTCCACTTGCACTATTTACTATTTTCTGTAACTTTAGCTTCATCAATAAATCTTTAGACTTAAAGGACTAACTTTATGGAGTTTCAAACACAGAATATTAATCAATATTTTCAATGGATCATATCGCTTATCTTAGAACATTTGCCTAGCGTTGTTCTTGCGCTGATTATCTTTGTTATTGGACTTATTCTTGCCAAAATTATTCGATCAACCACGCAGAAGCTGCTATTTAAAACCAAGCTAGACAAAGCGGTAACGATGTTTTTAATGCAGATATTACATATCTTTCTGGTTATCTTTGTCATTTTGATTGCCTTGAGTGAAATGGGTATATCCACTACCCCATTGACTGCCGCAATTACGGCACTTATTGTTGGTATCGGTATGTCTTTAAGAACCTCTGCTAATATCGTTGTGTCGGGCATTATGATTGTCTCAACGCGCCCATTTAGAATTGGTGAATTTGTTGATATGGGCGGCACAACAGGAACTGTCGAGGCAATTAACTTTGTCTTTTGCACACTACGTACTACCGATGGTCGAGAGGTTAAAGTGCCTAATAGCTTAGTGACTTCACGCATTATTACTAATTTCTCTAACAACGAGTTTCGCCGCAATGATTTCATTATCGGTATTGGCTATAGTAGCGATCTAAAGAAAGCAAAATTGCTATTGCAAGAGCTTGTAACAAACAATGCAAACATTATTCAAGAAGGTGATAAAGCCCCTATTATTCGTGTTGATGCTTTGGCTGATAGCAGTGTTAATTTACTGGTTCGCTATTGGACAAAGCGCGCTGACTTTCAGGAAACTAAATGGGCATTAACCGAACAGACTAAACTTTGCTTTGATGACAATGATATTGAGATCCCTTTCCCTCAAAGATCATTACATATCGAAAATATTCCGGCTCAACTTAGCGTTGATAAAAAATAATTGGCAAGCACCAGATCCTCTGGTGTCGTAATTTTAATATTACGCTTATCGCCATCAATAATAATAGGCTGATGATCAAGCGCTTCAATTGCGGATGCCTCATCCGTCACAACAATATTATTGTGTAGACAAAAATAATAGCCCATCAATAAACTGCGATAGCGAAATACCTGTGGCGTTTGCGCAAGATAAATCTGTTTTCTATCAAGCGTTTTAACGATATTAAACTCCGTATCAACAGCTTTAACGGTATCATGAGCTGCGGTGGCGAGAATCCCACCAATCGCATTTTCAACACGAATAGCCGCATAAAGCCTTCTGATATCATCTAAACGCACACAAGGTCTTGCGGCATCATGTACAAAAACCCAATCATCATCACTAGCGACATTTTTCAACGCCATCAAGGCATTGCGCACACTATCGCTACGCTCTTTGCCACCGGCGCAGATCTTAATGCGTGCATTGCTGATATGAATTGAGTTTTTCCAGTAACGATCTTTTGAGTCAAGTGCGACCACAACCAGATCAAAGAAGGGTTCGCTTAATAAGCGTGAAATCGTCGTATCGAGAATCGATAAACCATTATCCAGTTTAATGTATTGCTTTGGAATATCATGATTCATGCGACTACCAATGCCACTTGCCGGAATCACTAGAATTCGTTTCATTGACTATCTTCCTGTAATGCCACTTTTTTATCCTGCGGTGTGACGATTTGATAGAAAACCTCACCATTCTTGATAAAGCCAAGATTAGCACGCGCCATGCCTTCAAGTACGGAGTCATTCTGGCGCAAAGAGATAATCTCTGCATACCAATGCATATTACGCGCTAAGAGTTCATTATTTTTTTGCTGTTTGACGCTTACCTGTCCATTTAGCTCGTGCGTGGCAAAAAAACCTGTTTTGCTCCACCAAAAATCGTATTGTAAGGCAACAATGCCAATAAATAGTACAGCAATAAACAGGGTGTAACGTGAGATCATTATGCTTTTATTTTTTTAAGTTTTTAGGTTTTTGATATTTGCTTATGCTTTTGGCTGAGCTTCTGCTGTTGCATCACTTCCAACCGACTCAGCTTTTTTAATTTCTTTGTCCTCTTGAGACTGAGCATCATTCACTAAACTTTCCGTTTTTTCAACGATATGTTCCTTGACTTCAGTGGTGTGATTTTTTTCATCTTCAACAATGACGATTGTCTCTTCAACAACAGTATTTTTTTGCGCTACATGCGCTTTTGCTGTTTCACCTGCTTCACCTGCTTCATCTGCTTCATCTGTTTCAGCATTTTGCTCAGCAGTTGAATCATCAGCATCAACATCGTCACTAAAATTAAATGTCTTAAGTCCAGGGTAGATGGCATTATCTGCTAAATCTTCTTCAATACGTAATAATTGATTGTATTTAGAAACGCGATCTGAGCGACATAAAGAACCTGTTTTGATTTGTCCAGCACCCGTTGCCACCGCTAAATCAGCAATCGTCGTATCAGATGTCTCACCTGAGCGATGTGAAATAACGCAAGTATAACCTGCTTCAGCTGCCATCGCCATCGCTTCAAATGTCTCACTTAATGTACCGATTTGATTGAGTTTAACTAAAATTGAATTAGCAATACCTTTGTCAATTCCTTCACGCAAAATTTTACTATTGGTCACAAACAAATCATCACCAACTAATTGTACTTTTTTGCCTAAACGTTCAGTTAATAACTTCCAGCCTTCCCAGTCATTTTCAGCCATGCCATCTTCAATAGAAATAATCGGATAGCGATTGACCCAATCTTCTAGATAATCAACAAACTCCGCTGAGCTTAATGATTTATTCTCAGATGCCAACACATACTTGCCGTCTTTGTAAAATTCACTACTGGCTAGATCTAGCGCGATATAAACTTCTTCACCGGCTTTATAACCCGCCTCTTCAATCGCTTTTAAAATCATTTCAATCGCAACCGCATTTGATGGCAAATTAGGTGCATATCCGCCCTCGTCCCCTACACCGGCAACGCTAAAGCCTGCATTTGCTAGAACTTTTTTCAAGGTGTGGAAGATTTCAGCGCCACAACGAAGTGCATCAGAGAATTTATCAAAGCCAACTGGCATAATCATAAACTCTTGCATATCGACATTATTATCAGCATGCTCACCACCGTTTATTACATTCATCATCGGCACCGGCATAATATACTCTTTAGAGTTCATCAAATAACGATAAAAAGGTTTTCTAAGGTGTGAAGCTGCTGCTTTAGCACATGCCAAAGACACGGCTAGAATGGCATTAGCACCTAACTTTTCTTTATTTTCAGTACCATCTAGATCAATCATCGTCTGATCAACCAAACGTTGATCTAAAGCATCTAAGCCAACAACCGCTTTTTTAATTGCTTTATTGACATTATTCACTGCTTTTTGCACGCTTTTGCCAAGATAGTTCTTCTTATCACCATCACGTAATTCCAGTGCTTCTCTGGTGCCTGTTGATGCACCTGAAGGTGCAGCAGCACGACCAAAAGCACCTGATTCTAAAATAACATCGGCTTCAATTGTTGGATTACCACGAGAGTCTAAAATTTGTCTTGCAACAACATTACTAATTTTTGCGTTCATTGTTTTACCTTTAATTTGTTCATTCCATTCCTAAAAACTGGCATAAGAATACCAATATTTGCTCTAAATGCCTAGCAGATTAAGCGTTAGATTGAGTGACTAATCTCAAAGGAACAACAATATGTGGATTTACCTTTTCACCGCGCAAGAATTTAATCGCCGCTTCAACACCAAGCTCACCCATTAAATACGGTTGTTGCGCAATGGTTGCTACCATTTTTCCGGCTTTAACGGCATTGATACCCTCTTTCGTGCCATCAAAACCGATAAGGATAATATGCTTTTTACCTGCTTCTTCAATCGCACGCATAGCACCCAATGCCATCTCATCGTTTTGCGCAAAAATACCATTAACATCAGGGTTGGCTTGTAATAAGTTTTGCGTGACATTTAAACCTTGTGTGCGATCAAAATTCGCTGGCTGTTTCGCCACAATTTTGATATCTGATGTTGCCATTTCATTATCAAAACCTTGACCACGCTCTTTAGAAGCTGAAGCACCTGGGATCCCTTGAAGTTCGATAATTTTGCCACTGTTATTTAAACGATCAATCATATATTGTGCTGCCATTTTGCCACCTGCCACATTATTTGACTCAATATGTGACAATACTTTGCCTGAATCAGCTGTGCGATCTAAAGTAATGATTTCAACACCATGCTGATTCGCATATTTCACCGCATTAGAAACGGCTTGTGAATCCGTTGGGTTGATAATAATCACTTTAATATTTTTAGTCACTAGGTCTTGGACATTAGACAGCTCTCTTGCTGGGTCATTACGTGAATCAAGGGTGATAACTTTATATCCTTCCGCTTTTGCTGTTTCTTCCGCGCCATTTTTCATGCTAACGAAAAATGGATTATCTAAAGTTGAGACCACAAAGCCAACCGTTTTATCATTATCATTTGAGCTACCACATCCTGCCACTATTAGCATTGCAACAACACCAATAATAGCTGTAATCACTTTAAAAATACGTGTTTTCATTTTCATTTCTTCTCCATGAGGTTAGTTACACTAGTTTTTCACTTTAAAATCAAATAATACCGCTATCAATATGACCAATGCCTTGACGATCATTTGATAATACGAGGAAACATCCATTAAATTAAGCGCGTTACTTAATAAACCGATAATAAGCGCGCCCATCAATGTGCCCATAATTTTACCTTTACCACCAAAAAGGCTTGTCCCGCCTAAGACTACAGCAGCAATTGCATCAAGCTCGTAACCAGTACCTGCTGTAGGTTGTGCTGATGACAGTCGCGAGGTAATAATCATTGCCGCAACTGCTGATAAAGCACCCGAGATGGCATAAACAGCAAATTTAATACGATTCACACGAATGCCAGCAAGCTTTGTTGCCTCTTCATTGCCACCGGTAGCATAGACATATCGCCCAAAACGCGTGTATTTCAATACATAAAAAGCCACCGCAAAAACCACTGCCATAATATACACAGGAAAAGGAACACCCAACAAACTACCCGTACCAATAAAAGCAAAAGCATCAGAGCTTGTTGCCACCGGATAACCATCACTAAACACCATAGTTAACCCACGAAATAAAGTCATGGTAATCAATGTTGCAATAAACGGCTGCACCGCGCCTTTAGTGACAATCGTGCCACTGACACCACCAAAGATAACACCGGCTAAAATCGTCAAGGGAATAACTAAATAAATCGGTACCATCCATTGCAATAAAAACGCACAAACAACACCACAAAGTGCTAATACAGAGCCAACCGATAGATCAATGCCTTTGGTTAAAATAACAAACGTCATACCCACTGCAATCACGGCATTGACAGATGTCTGTTGCAAAATCACTAAGATATTATTCCACGTCAGAAAGTATTGATTCAAACATGACATCACAATAATCATAACAACAAGTGCCAATGCCGCTTTATGCTCAATTAAAAATTGTTTATTAACTTTACTCATCACTCTATTTTTCAGCATTACTCTCCCCTTAAACCATTTAAGCAATTGCCAATTTCATTACTGCTTCTTGTGAAATATTATCTGCCATCAACTCACCCTTTATCTCACCTTCACGCATCACGAGCATACGATCACTCAAACCAATCACCTCAGGCATTTCTGAGGAAATAAATAAAATCGCCAAACCCTGCGCTTTGAGTGTATGAATCAAGCGGTATATCTCGCGCTTTGCCGCGACATCAATACCACGCGTTGGCTCATCTAAAATTAACAACTTCGGTTGACATAATAAACCCTTGGCAATCGCAATTTTTTGCTGATTACCACCGCTTAGGTTACTGACTAATTGATCTTGATTCGGTGTTTTAATTTTCAGTTTATCTATATACTTAGAAGCCACTTCTTTTTCTTGTGATCGATCGATATGCCCAAATGCATTTGAAAGTTTTTTAAGTGATGCTAACGTCATGTTCTCTTTAACACTAGCGCCTAAAACAAGTCCATCAACTTTGCGATCTTCTGAAATATAGACAATACCATGGGCTAAAGCTTGTGTTGGGTTGTTTACGCGAATTACTTCACCTGCCAATGTCATTTGTCCCTTTTTAATCGGATGACAACCGTAAATACTACGCGCAAGCTCAGTTCGTCCCGCCCCAATTAACCCATACACACCAAGCACTTCACCTTGATGAATAACGAAACTTGCTGGCTTGATTTTGTCATTACTAATACTTTCTGCTTTAAATAATTGCTGCATCGGCTGCTCTGAGATCTGGGTATGCTCTGTAGATGATAATGCTGCCATCTTACGACCAACCATTTTCTCAATGATTTGTTCATGCGTTAACGCATTTGTTTTACTCTCGATAATAAACTGACCATCACGCATAATCGTAATATCATCACAAATCTCAAAGATTTCCTCCATGCGATGCGAGATATAAATAATGCATTTTCCTTCCTCACATAATTTTCTAATAATTTCAAATAAGCGTTTAACCTCTTTTTCAGTTAATGCATCGGTAGGTTCATCCATCACAATAATTTGTGCATCTAATGATAAAGCTTTGGCAAGCTCCAAAAGTTTTTGATCACCAATACTTAAGTTATTTGCCAAGCTTGATGCCTTTTGTTTCATATGCAACCCATCAAGTATTTTATCAACTTTATGATAAGTTGCCTTCCAGTCAATACTTAGGCGATTACGCATAACCTCGCGACCCAAGAGAACATTCTCAGCAATTGTCAGATCCGGCAATATATGCGGCTCTTGATGCACCATAGCGATGCCCGCTGCTTGCGTTTTGGCAATGCCATCAAACTCAACCTTTTGACCAAAACAATAAATCTCACCTTCATCTTTTTGGTAAATACCATTTAACACTTTCATCAACGTTGATTTACCGGCACCATTCTCACCCAAAAGCCCCATCACTTTGCCGCGATATGCTGATAAGCTCACACCATCTAATGCTTTAGTCCCTGGAAAACTTTTATGAATATTCTCTAAGCGTAATACACATTGATCTTCATGCCTTTGCACAATCTTCTCCCTCTTAAGATTTAGCCGCTAGATACTTTCCAAATCAACAAATGGCAGGTTATACCATTGATCGAGCTTATGCTTTAACTTATCTAATCCCATTTTGTTTTGCGCTGAAAACAATTGAAAACTGATATTCTCAGGTGCGCGCACTTGCTTTAAATAGTCACGTAATAAGCGCTCAGCTTTTGCTTTTTCTGAATTATTAAGCTTATCCGCCTTGGTTAATAAAACATGCAAGTTTAAATTATTCTGTACTGCCGCTTCGATCATCATGCAATCAAAGCTTTTAATGGGATGGCGAGAATCTACGAGCAACACTATCCCCTTTAAACAGGCTCTGGTGGTTAGATACATCTCTAGCGTTTTCTGCCAACTTGCTTTGATCTTTTCCGATACTTTGGCATAACCATAACCGGGTAAATCGACTAAGCGTTTATCCTCTTCCAACTCAAATAAATTGATCAGCTGCGTCCGCCCAGGTGTTTTACTGACACGTGCCAATTTTGTCTGTTCGGTTAATGCATTTAAGGCACTGGATTTACCGGCATTAGAACGTCCCGCAAACGCTACTTCAATACCATAGTCATGAGGAAGTTGCTCAACTAATGCAGCCCCCATCACATAGGTTGCATGCCGGTAATTCATCGGCTTGAGCGGCAGTGATTCACCTGCTTCATCAACGACTGCTTGTGGCTCTTTAATGTTTTCCAAATCTTTCACTTTATTGACTTTATCTACTTTTTCTCTTTCTTTTACTTTTTTGACTTTTTTTATTTTTTTATCATTCATAACATATCTTCTTTATTTTTATCATCACATACCCCAAAAAAATGAGGCTATATGCAACATATCTTATCTTTGTTTCAATTCAGTTTTTAATGCTTCCAGTAAATGTCTGCACGCCGTGTCAATCATTAAATACACTTGGTCAAACCCATCATTATAATACGGATCTGGCACATTATTTATTGCCAAAGTCGGCGCATATTGCAGCAATTTCGTTACCTTTTGCATATCACTATTTGGCGCAATCATCTGCATATCTTTGAGATTCTGATCATCCATGGCAATCAGATAATCATAATGCTCAAAATCTTCTGCCACTAACTGTCTTGAGCGCAAGTCACGAATATCACAATCATATTTCAACGCTGTTGCTATCGTTCTTGGGTCAGAGGCATCACCTTTGTGCCATTGAGCAGAGTGTGTGCCCGATGATTCAATTTCAAAATAAGGTTCTAAATGCGCTTGAGCAACAAGCTTACGCAAGATACCATGCGCTGTTGGTGAGCGGCAAATATTGCCCATACAGACAAACATGACTTTAATCTTTTTCATATGCTTGATGACAACCATGAGGGTTAATCATTATTCCTGAGGCTAGTGTATTACATTTGACTAGGGGATTAACAGCACTATTTATCCTCATTATGTCGCATTGGGTATTATTTCAACTACATTTCTTTCGTATTTATGGCAAAAATTTAAATCTTGATCTACTTTAAACAATGAACCAATCAACTTTTAGAGGTGACATTATGATGAAGATAAAAAAACTTGAAAAAGAAATCGCTGAAAGCATCGACAACCCAAAAGATAAAACCATCAATACCAAGTCAGCTAACTTATTTATCAGCAAATTCAAACCGATTGCTTACGGGTTTGTGCTACCGATGAAAACGCTTAAACACTAGTAAAACATAAAGTCATTAGCCAATAACATCCTAGAAAAATCAAACTCAATATTAAACCAATACAAAGAAAAGATGCAAAGCGAAAAGCAAATATTTTCACACGCTCAGCCGATTGAAAAAGAATGACATTACTGGCTGCCCCCAACATGCTAAGATTCCCTGACAATGTGCTACCTACCGCAAGTGCGATGAATAACTCACTTGTCTGTCCATATTGGTTTAATAACGGTAGCAATAACATTACCGCGGGCACATTAGATAACATTTGACTTAACACAAAACCAATCATAATAAGGCTTAATGGATTAAGCAGCCATGCTTGATGCGTACTTAAAAAGCTCTGCGTTATCCCTGTTAACCAAACTGCATGCATAAAAACAAACATCGCAACAAAAAAGATGATACTCGTCCAATCTAGATGTTTAAATACAGCCATTCGTCGTTGGTAAGCAATGATAATCGGCAAACAAGCAATAAGGGCAATATAGGTTAGCGAAATAAAAGGCATCTCAATGAGCGTTAATAGCACTTTGAATATAATAAGTATGACAAAACTTATCAGGGCGATGGTGATAGGGGTAACTGCTTTAACATTTATTGAAACACTTTCAGTCATTAAGATATTAGTGTTCATCGGTAGGCGTAGCTCTTTGCGATATACAAATGCAATCAGTCGATAACAAGCATAAAGCGTGATCATACTAGGAATAAATAAGCAGCCAAAGAAACTAATAAATGGAGTGCTCAAATATCCAGCTATCAGCAAATTCTGCGGATTACCAATTGGGCTAAAAACACTGCCAATTGTCATGCAAAACGCCAGCGCATATAAATATGGCGTACTGGCAAGTGAATGGCGTTTAATCAAGGTTATTACAATACCCGCGCCAATAATCGCAATCGTATCATTAAGAAAAAGTGCTGATAACAAACCACTGCCAAAACACAAAATACATAGTAACTTCTCTTGTGAGGCATGACGCAAAACATACTTTGTCAACATCACATCCAACAACCTACTATCATGTAATGCGCTACCGATAAAGAAAACTGCAATAAGGTAGAAAATCGTCGGAAAATCAATCGACTGCCAAGCCTGCTGCAGCGAGATATTGCCACTAGCGACAACAATAATGGCGCATACCAACATTACCAGCCAAATAGGCGCTGAAAATCGCCCTACTTTACGCAAAGACGCCGCAATAAAAATAATAACCAACAATAAAAGTGGTAAATAATGCACTTTCTAGTCGCCATTAAGGTTAAGGTCCGATGATTATAATCTCTCCATTTGCAGATGGGTAGCTCCATAGGAAATCAATAACCAACTCACCTAGCTACGCCATACTAAAACTACAAATCTTTATAATTTGCTAACGCCTCCTCTCTTGAGACTTTAAGATCAACAACTGGATAAGGATAATCTTTACCAAGAGTGATACCAGCTTGTTTTAAAACACTCTCCGGTGCCAACCACGGTGAGAATAAATACTTATTCGGAAGTTGACTCAATTGAGATAAATAGCGACGAATGTACTCACCATCACTATCAAACTTTTGCCCTTGAGTGACTGGATTAAATATGCGAAAAAAAGGAGCGGCATCAGCGCCACTTCCGGCAACCCATTGCCAATTGGCACTATTATTCGCTAAATCAGCATCAAATAAGCAATCCCAGAACCATTTAGCACCATGGCGCCAGTGAATATGACAATTCTTTGTCAAAAATGACGCGACGATCATTCTAACGCGATTATGCATAAACCCCGTTTGCCATAACTCCCGCATTCCAGCATCAACAATTGGAACACCTGTTTGACCCTGTTGCCATGCTGTTAATAATCTCTTATTGTCTTGCCATGGATAGTGATCAAACTTTTGCTGCCAATTGTGATCACTTAATTGTGGGTAATGATAGAGCAAAGCATAATTAAACTCACGCCATATAATCTCTGATAAGTAGGTCTGTTTGTTATCTTTATCGCATTTTCTTTGGCGTGCCTTCTCCCAAATAATATGTGGTGAAATTTGCCCAAAATGTAAAAAAGGCGCAAGCTTAGATGTTGCACTTAAGCTTGGAATATTACGATTATGCTGATAATCATGTAAATGATGCTCAATAAAGGTTGCTAAATAATCATGCGCCGCCTTCTCACTGATTTGCCAATGTGATAATACCTTCTCTGACCAATCATGCTGAGGTAATAAGTTTAGATCCGCCAAACTGCTATTACTTACTTTAACTTCAGTTAAGCAGCTTTGCATCTCTTTAATCTCATCTACTGGCGCTCTTGGCGGCATGACTTGCAATGCTTGGCGCTTAAATGCACTAAAGACTTTGTAAGGCTGGCCATCACTCTTTAATACCTCCCACGGCTCCCACAATAAACTGCTATTGAAACTGTGCACATCTATTGCGTGCGTTTTTAGTTGCGCCTTAATATGTTTATCTCGCGTGACGTGCCATGGTGTATATAAGCGATTCCAAAATACCTGCTTAATATCATAGCGATCAATAAGCTCAATAATGATCTCATAAGGGTCACCTATAAAAAATTGTAATCGATGATGAAGTGTCTGATTTAAAGATTGCAATGCATAATGAAGCCATGCTTTAGTCGCTGCACCCATTTGCCAGTCTTGTGAATCAGTATCATCAAGAATATAAATCGGCAGAACCACACCACTTTTGAGTGCTGCATTCAGCGCTGGATTGTCGATAATTCTTAAATCTTGGCGAAACCAAAGAAGAACTTCTGGCTTTTGCAGCGTCATCGTTATTACTCACCAATAATGGTTTTCAACATCTCAATATGCTCATCACGATCATTCAAACATGGGATAACGGCATAATGCTGACCACCTGCATTTAAAAATGTCTCGCGTTCCGTCTCTTTTAATTCCTCCAAGGTTTCCAAGCAATCAGAAGCAAATCCTGGCGCCATTACTAGCACATTTTTTTTGCCCTTTTTGGCAAGATTTGCCAACACTTCTGTTGTATATGGTTTAAGCCACTCTTTGGGTCCAAAGCGAGATTGGAAAGATAGTTGAATATCTAGCTTTGTTTCACTCAGTGCACTTTTAAGTAGTTCAAAGGTTTGTAAGCAATGTGCTTGATACGGATCACCCTTTTGTACACACTCCAGTGGAATACCATGAAATGACAGTAACAACACATCTGGCGTGAAATCGATCGTCTCCAGATAACTTAAAACACTCTGTTTTAATGCCTTAATATAAGCAGGATGCTGATAATACGGGGCAACACCAACAATATTAGGTTGATAACGCATTGTTTGCAATACACGAAAAACCTCATCATATACAGACGCCGTTGTTGTGGCTGAGTACTGCGGGTAAAGTGGCACAATAGTAATTTCAGTAACGCCTTGGACACTCAACGCCTCAATCTTTGCTTTAATCGATGGCTCACCATAGCGCATTGCAAAATCAACGATCACCTCATTGCCTAACTTATCGGCGAGTTTACGTGCTTGAGCTTGTGTGTAATACATCAAAGGTGATAATTGTTTATCTTGAAACCAGATACTTTCATAAAGCTTAGCGGTTTTAGGGGAGCGAAATGGCAAAATAAACAAACGCAAAATGGGTTGCCAAATGAATGAAGATGCTTCAATCACACGCCGATCAGACAAAAATTCTTTAAGATATTTGCGCACATCTTTGACTTGATATGAGTCAGGAGTTCCCAAATTAACCAATAGTATTGCTTTCTTAGCATTACTTATTGCCTTTCCTTTATTGCTCATCTTCTTTATCTCATCCATTTTTTTATTGAAGTTATACACTTCTACTCACAACCACCAACCGTTATTTCATCGATCTTTAAACTGGCTTGCCCAACACCAACAGGCACAGACTGTCCATCCTTGCCACAAACGCCAATGCCTTTATCCAAAGCAAAGTCACTGCCAACCATCGAGATTTTTTGCATTACTTCCGGACCGTGACCAATCAAAGAAGCGCCCTTGACTGGGTGCATAATCTTACCATTTTTGATCAAATATGCCTGATCCATTACAAATACAAATTGCCCTGAGGTAATATCCACTTGACCATCATTAAAATGAGTCGCATAAATTCCATGATCAATGCTTTGGATCATATCCTCAAGCGTATCCTCGCCTGGCAACATATAGGTATTGGTCATTCTTGGCAATGGTAAATGCGCATAGGATTGCCTTCTGCCATTACCCGTTGCTGATACACCAAAAGCTTTCGCTGAAATTCGATCATGCATATAGCCTTTTAAAATACCGTTTTCAATCAACACCGTTTTCTGAGTCGGTGTTCCTTCATCATCAAAATTAAGCGAGCCACGACGATTGGCAATACAGCCTTCATCAATTACCGTGCATTTCTCTGAGGCAACTTTCTGTCCGATTTTTCCCGAGAAATGTGAGCTTTTTTTACGATTAAAATCACCCTCTAAACCATGCCCTACTGCTTCATGCAAAAGTACTGCAGGCCAACCTGATCCAAGCACCACTGGCATTTTACCACTAGGTGCAGGACTTGCCTGAAGATTAGTTTTAGCGCCCTTATATGCTTCATCAACATAAGACTTCCATAGATTATGCTCAGTGAAGTAATGATAGTCATAGCGCCCACCGCCACCGGCTGAAAAGCTTTCGCGCTTTTGATCTCCCTTATCATCAGTAACCATAATTAAACTGACATTCATGCGCACCAACGGTCTTACATCCATTACACACAAACCATCGGTATTTAAGATCAACACCATTTCCATATTCGAGGCAATGGAAACCGTGACTTGCTCGATATTGCTGTCTAATGATTTAGCATAAGCATTAATTTGATGAAGCAGTGCAATTTTATCTTCCGCAGGCATACTATCCAATGGGGACAATGCTGGATAATGGCGAATAATGTGTGGCGTGTTAAGTTTTTCAACCCTATAGGGATTAGCACTGTCTTTTAATAGGTAAAGTGCCGTTTTAATGAGTTTCTCAATGGTGTTCAGATGCAAATCATCAGCATAAGCAAAGCCTGTCTCACCATCAAATACGGCTCTGACACCAATGCCTTGCTCAATACCAAAGCTGCCATGTTTGACGACACCGTCATCTAACATCCAGCTTTCAGAGATTATCTTTTGCAAATACAAATCACCAAAATCAATTCGCTTTTGGCTTAATAAGTCCAGTAAGCCTTTTAATTTCTCCAAACTTAAATCAAATGGCTGTAATAACTGTTCATTAATAATACTGTAATATTGATCCTGCATTTTCTTCCTAAATTATTCAAATATACTGATATCACCACTGCCAACACGCAATATTTCGACAGGGACTTCGGTCATATCCACAACCGTTGTTGGTTCATAACCACAATAATCCGACTCTAGAATATAATCAATCATCTGCGCACAGGGTTCATTGGCAAAATCCTCGCTATATACAAGCGCATTATCCTGATCTGGCAAGATAAAGGTGGTACTTAATAGCGGTTCGCCTAAAGCCTCACTTAACATCAAAGGTACTGGATGATCCGGCACACGAATGCCAACGGTTTTTTTGCTTTTGTTTAACATCAATCCCGGCACTTTACTCGTTGCTTGCAAAATAAAGGTGTAACCACCCGGTGTTGCCCTTTTGAGTAAACGATAAACACTGTTATCAACCTTGGCATATTGCGCGATCTCAGATAAATCACGACAAATAATTGTGAAATTATGTTTATCATTCAAATCACGAATCTTTTTTATTTGCTGCAACGGTTTTTTCAAGCCCATCTTGCATCCCAAGGCATAGCCTGAGTCTGTCGGATAGGCAATCACCTTGCCATCATTTAAGGCATTAACAATTTCTGCTAAGACAGCCTTATTCGATGAGTAAGGATTTATTTCAATGTATTGGCTCATAGCAGCTTCTTACTTTATACTGGTCGCGAAAATTTGTGCTAAGTGTACCACTAACCCTCTCTGGAGAGAACATGAAGAAACTGCTTTTTGACTTTTTCCCTATTATCATCTTTTTTGTCGTCTATAAAATGTATGACATCTACACTGCGACAGTGGCACTCATCATCGCCACCGCAATTCAGCTAACCTATGAAGTTATCCGCTATCGCAAAGTGTCAATGATGCATGTTGTGACTTTTGTCTTGGTGTTAATCTTGGGAGGTGCCACCGTTTACTTCCATGATGAAGCATTGATCAAATGGAAGGTAACGATTGTGAATTGGTTATTTGGTGTAATTTTTATCTTTTCAACCTATTTAATGCAAAAGCCGATTATTCAACGCCTGATGGAAGAAAGCATTGAACTGCCACAAAAAATTTGGAAACGCCTTAATAATATCTGGGGTGTGTTTTTTTTATTTTTAGGCGCGATTAATCTTATTGTTGCTTATAATTTCTCAACAGATATTTGGGTAGACTTTAAGCTCTTTGGCATGCTTGGAATTACTTTTGTATTTGTTATTGGTCAAGGAATTTTTCTTGCCAAGCATATTGATCATAAAAAATAATTGCTCTTAAAATCTAGAGTTACGAACTCTTACTATTTCAACACCCCGCCTCGCAAGCTCGGCACCCCTCTTGCAAAGAGGGGAATTAAAATCACCATTGCCCAATTCCCCTCTTTGCAAGAGGGGTGGCAGCCGTAGGCTGACGGGGTGTTTATAAAATCATCGTTTTTTTCTATTTTTTAAAGTGCATAACTCCAGTTAAAATCAAGCACTCAACTCTATCAAAAAACTCTCAATAGCTAGTTGTTTATTGACGTTATAATGCTTACCTTCATAGGCTTTAAGCTTTAGTAGGCGCTGATAAAAACCATATAAAGCAATATGGTCATAGCGCTTAATCAATCCCTCTAATAACGCTTTTTGCTCTTGTGTTGGCATGGTTTGTAATGAGTCCAAACGATAATAATAAGCATCAATCAGTAAACTGGTTAACCAATAAATCGCATCCTGATAATAGGCATTGATATCAATAGTTAATGCCAAGGGCGACAACTGACCTTGAATAACCTGTATCAGCTCTTTACGTAGTTGCCAGAAACTCTTATCTGTCTTAATGCGATCAATCACCCGCAGATCAGCCTTACTAATCGCTAATGCTTTGGCAATATCCTCATCATTCATTTGATACTTTTGTCTGAGATACGCTTTCTTTTGCGCCAATGTTAACGCCAGATCAAATACTTGTACGCGCGAGCGCAATGTTGGCATAATCCACTGTAATTGATTGGTTGTCATCAAAAAATAAGTATTCTCTGGCGGCTCCTCCAAACTCTTTAATAGCGCATTGGCAGCAGATGTATTTAAGGCTTCCAGTGGGCAGAGGATAATCACCTTAGCTTTAGCGCCGTGGCTTGTTAGATAGATACCTTCTAATAGATTTTTGATTTGATCAATCTTGATTTGCCCATCATCTGATTTCAGATAAAAAACATCCGCAGCTGTCGCCAGATCATCTACAATATCATGCTCTAATAAAACAGTCGTGAGTTTAGTCAGTAATGGTTCAAGTGGCAAATGATCAATATTATTTAATAAAATCCCATGTGCTAAACGATTTTGCGCTAGTGACGCTTTGATTTGCTCAATAAAATCAGCATGAAAAACACTTATATCAATATCAGTCATTTATTGAAGCTCATGGTCCAACGCGTTGAAAGACTTTCAATGCACTGTGACACATACTCGAGAGTTTTGATTTTTTTGTTTTATATTCGATATGGAATAACTTTAATGATCCTGACTGGTATTTATCCAACAAATAGGCATCACTTGTTTTAAGCGCATCAACTAGATTAAGTTCCAAAGCAGATTGCCCAAACCAGTACTCACCTGTTGCCACTTTCTCAATATCTAAGTTCGGTCTAAAGTGGGCAATATGCTCTTTAAAAAGTTTATGCACCACCTCAAGCTCTTCTTTAAATTTTTCACGTCCCTCATCGGTATTCTCACCCAACATTGTCAAAGTGCGCTTATATTTGCCTGCAGTGTGTAGCTCAACGTCAACCCCTTTATCGCTAAGAAGTCGGTGAATATTTGGCAATTGTGCCACGACACCAATCGAGCCAACAATGGCAAAAGGTGAGGCGATAATCGTATCAGCAACTGATGCCATCATATAGCCACCACTCGCGGCAACTTGATCAATCACCGCTGTTAACTTAAGATTAGCCTCTTTAATGCGCGCTAATTGTGCGGCGGCTAAACCGTAACCATTAACCGCCCCGCCTGGGCTTTCTAAGCGGATAACGACTTCATCATTTTTATTGGCAATCTGCAAAATAGCATTGACTTCTTCTGCTAAGGCTTCACTTTGTGAGGCTTTGATATCACCTTTAAAATCAATGACAAACACATTACTCAAATCATCATGTTGCGCTTTATGTGCAAGCTTTAGCTTCTCTTGGTTTGCCTTATGCATTTTTTTAAATGCTGATTTATTTAGCACTTCATGCGCTAACTGCTCTTGGCGTTGTTGATAAGCTTCATTTAATGATTTAACAACCAACTGCCCTTTTTTGTTACTCGCTTTACCCTTTAGTGATAAAGCCAAGATAAACCCAAAGGCAATAACTATAGCAATAACAATCGTTGCCGCCTCAAGCACGAAAAATAAATAATTAATGGCATGATCTGCCCACATACGATGAACTCCTAGTGACGACGATAAACTTTCTTAACCTGTTTTGGTAAGGTGCGTTGAAATGACTCGCGCGCGAAAATACGCTCAGCATATTTGGTAATATCCCCTAATGACTCATCAAGCGGAATACCTTGCGCTGGCAAAGCATGCAACAATGCCGCCAGTGAACAATCCGCCAAAGTCATCGAATCTGACATAAAAAACTCATTCTCTGAAAAAATCGGTTCAATTGCTCGAAAGCTATCAACCAATGCCACTTTAGCTTCTTCAACCTTTTTTTGATCAGTACCACACAAAATAAAATTCAGCAGTGAATACCACTCACGATCAATTCGTGTCATTGCCAAGCGCGTACGTGCGCGCTCAACCGGATAGTTTGGCAGCAGTGAAGGTGCCGGATAACGCTCATCAATATAAAGCATCACCACCTCAGGATCATAAATGACATAGTCACGCTCTTTTAAAATCGGTAACGTTCCTTCAGGGTTTAATTCTAAAATCATTTCTTTATCAATGATTTCATCTAACTCAACCACCTTGAAACTCATACGTTTTTCTTCCAAGGCAATGCGTGCGCTATGCGAATACGGGCAATCTTTTTTTATAAAAAGTGTGATATACATGAAACAGTTATTATCTATAAAACAAAATGATAGACAATGGTAAATGGTTTGCCCTAGTTGGTCAATTGCTTCAATTTGAAATTCCTAAATTACATGACATTTTAATCCAAAAGTATTAAGATGCGCCCGTTTGCCTAAATTCAACTAACGAGGGAGTTACCACACAATGCTAAAAATTTTGCATTTTTTACTCGCATTGATCATTCTTGCTGTGATCCTATATCTCACGAGCATGAATCGTAAAAATATTAAAGCACGTTTTATTATTCAGCTGATTATCATCGAGATTATCGTCGCTTATTTCTTATTAAAATCAGCTGTTGGCGCTGACATTATCAGCGTCATTTCAAGTGGGTTTGATTATGTCATGCAATACGCGATGGAAGGAACCAAGTTTGTCTTTGGCTCAGTCGTACCTCAAAACTTCGTCTTTTTCTTTAATGTATTAATGCCAATTGTTTTGGTATCCGCTTTAATTGGTATCTTGCAGTATTTAAGAATATTACCGCTTATTATCCGCGGTGGCGGCTGGATCTTATCTAAGATCAATGGCATGGGCAAACTTGAATCTTTTAACGCATTAAGCTCGCTTATCCTTGGACAATCTGAGAATTTCATCGCCTATAAAAATATTCTGCCTGAAATTTCAGAGCGCAGAATGTACACAATGGCAGCCACAGCGATGTCAACGGTTTCTTTGGGTATCGTTGGTTCATACATGCAAATTCTTGACCCACAATACATCATTGCTGCTTTGATTTTAAATATGTTAAGCACTTTTATCGTCTTACATATCATCAATCCGTATGACTACTCGAAAGAGCAAAGCTTTGAAGATATGAGCCTCCACAACGATAAAAAGCAAGCTTTCTTTGAGATGTTAAGCGAATATATTCTTGATGGTTTTAAAGTCGCCATTATTGTTGGCGCCATGCTAATTGGCTTTATTGCATTGCTGGCAATGTTAAATGGCATTTTCAATGGCATCTTTGGGATTAGCTTTCAAACCCTTTTAGGCTATGTGTTCTCGCCAATTGCATGGCTTCTTGGCATTCCGAGCAATGAAATCGTTCAAGCCGGTGGCATTATGGCAACCAAGCTTGTTTCTAACGAGTTTGTTGCGATGTTGTCATTAAAAGATCAATTGGCACACTTCTCAACGCACAGCGTTGCGATTATCTCGATTTTCTTAGTGTCTTTTGCCAACTTTGGCTCGATTGGCATTATCGTTGGTGCTGTTGCTGCCTTAAATGGCGAGCGCGCTAAGTTTGTTTCACGCCACGGCTGGCGCTTAGTCTTTGGTGCTACTATGGTGAGTTTCTTGTCTGCCCTTATCGCAGGTTTAGTTATATGAGAATAAATTTTCCTTTGTTTTTTAAAGGATGTTTTGCTCTAGCTACTTTAGCCATTTCAATAGCTGCGCTTTACTTAAGTTACACGTCTTATCAATTATCCCAAACTAATCTGCGTTACGAATACCCTGTAGATTTAAATATTGTTCAATCTAAAGCTTATTCTTGGATTCAAGAACCAAACACTAAAGCTTTTATTTTAGACATTAAAAACAATGGAAAAAGTGCAGCCATAGATTTTCATGCATCTCTAATAACATCTCAAGGGATAAAAATACCTTTACCTAGCTATATGTCAAAGCCACCACTTACTCCTACCTTTACAATTAATGCTGGTAAAAAAACTGTATACCCACTAGCACGTCTATCTGATATTGAGACAACACTTAGATTGCCTAAGGACAGTGTTATATGTGGATTTTTCTTTAAAGCTGATAAGATTCCACATAGAGGAAAGAAAGTACACCTAGATCTTCAATATAGTTATAGAAATCTAGTTGACGACGTTAAACTAACTAATGTTGGATTAGTTTTAGTCTACACTAGAAACTTTGAAGGTTGTAACAATGCTCCAGCCTAAAACATAAATAAACGAATCAACACAAATCCTAGAACTGCGCCTACTAGGGGTGCCAATATTGGCACCCATGCATAGCTCCAATCACTTGACCCTTTACCTTTAATGGGTAACAAAGCATGCGCAATTCTGGGTCCCAAGTCACGCGCCGGATTAATCGCATAGCCTGTGGGACCGCCCAAAGATAAACCAATCCCCCAAATGGCAAAACCAAAGACATAAGGTAAAGAGCCATTGGCAAAGGGTAATTGATTACCATAGCTAATCAGGGCGCCGACAAATACAATTAACAATGTTGTTGCAATAAGTTCCGTGACAAAATTGCTGCCCTTATGACGCATTGCCGGATAGGTTGAGAATACCATTAACTTAAAGTGCGCATTATCGGTATATTGCCAATGTGGATAATAGGCAAGCCACACAAGGACTGCTCCTAAAAAGCAACCAATCACTTGTGCAATCCATAATAATAAAACTTCGCCAAAGGAGTGATAAACTCCTCCTAATAAGTATTTAGCTAAGGTGACTGCGGGATTTATATCTGCTTGTGGCGAGCCTGCGGCTTGGGCGACAAACACTGCCATCATCACCGCAAATCCCCAACCTGCGGTAATGACCATCCAACCACTGTTTTCCGCTTTGGATTGTTTTAATAAAACACCTGCGACCACACCACCGCCCAAGAGTATCAACACAAGGCAACCAAGCAATTCCCCAAAAAAAGCACTATGCAACATAAATCATCCTCCTGTTATTTTCTTGCAGAATAATAGTAAAGTAGCTGAAGTTACGAACTCTTACTATTTCAACACCCCGCCTCGCAAGCTTGGCACCCCTCTTGCAAAGAGGGGAATTAAAATCACCATCGCCCCATTCCCCTCTTTGCAAGAGGGGTGGCAGCCGTAGGCTGACGGGGTGTTTATAAAATCATAGTTTTTTCTATAGTGCGTAACTTCAGTAAACTAATCTGCGGCGCCTAATATATCACAGATATTTTTGACACCCGTTAATATTTGTGGAGAAAACTGCGAAATTCCATCAGATGACAACTGAAAAACGTGTTTATTTTTTACAGCTAATAAATCTTGCCAACGCTGCCACATCGATGTTTGGTCAATATGCCATTTAGTTATATTCGATAACATGATTATTATACTAGGATCACGCTCAACAATCGCATTGATATTTGTTTGAAAACTGACGTTATCGATATCTTTAAATACATTCACGCCGCCACATTGCACCACAATATCATTTAAAATCCCGCTACCTCCAGCAACAAAAATCGGTTGCATTGCTAATTGCAACAATACGCTTGGTTTATGATGATTAATAATTGATGCTGTAGCCTTGTGTTTAATGATTGCCTGAAGTTGTGTTACAAAGCTTTGTTGCAATGCAATCCCTGCGTTTTTTAATTGAATACTCGCACCAATATCGGCAAATGTCGTTGCTAATGATTTAAGATCCTCGGCATTAAAAATGGCGACTTTAATGCCAAAACGTTTGAGCAAAGCAATCACTTGCGGTTGCGTTTGTCCCGCCCATGTAATCACTAAATCAGGTGCTAAACTAATAATTTTCTCAACATTAAGCGCTTGAAAGGACCCAATATTCTGGTAGTTTTCATAATACTTAGGCTGCCCAGTATAGTAAATACTGCCGATGAGTTTGGTATTAATCTCAGCCTTAGCGTTCTCTTTTGTTGCTTGTTCAATCACATCATGAATAATTGCTGTGGTATTGGGTGAAAGGGATACCACTGTAAAGACTTTAATTGTATTGGCATATAGTGATTGTAGCGGTAATAAAACAAGAATAAACCACAAGATAAGTACACAACATTTAAAACAGTGTGATTTTAAAGTAATTGAATCATTTTTTCTGGCATACATGAGAATATCAAAATTAAACATGATTTAAGCGCAGTCTAATAGACATCATCTTCATACTCTGGATACTGCATTGGGTTCTCACCTACTGAGCTTACTACTCTTGGATATTTAGCTCGACTATTATAGGTTGCGTCTTTTTTGTATTTCATTACACGAAATATCCAGCTGTCACCAAAATCAAAGTGCAGAAATAAATTAAGCTGCTCATCATTTGGAAATAAATCATCCAATGTAATTTCACTTTCTTGATGATTTTTAAATTTGATAACATTGTCACCATAAGGTCTACTCGTTCGCTTTCCCATGTAGAATTCATGCAGATGGTCATTATCAAATTTAAAGCTTTTCAATATAAATGGGCATAATTCTTCTAACGTCATTGTACTTTTGACTTCACACTTTTTATATGAATCCGACACTTGTATTTTAATATTCCAAATTTCACTCATAATAATCTCCTACTATTTTATATTCACTTTCTAATCCACAGATATATCACTTTTATTAAAGTCCAATCTCCTCATGCTTGTTTTCTGCCGTCACTGCAGCCAATAAATCGGCTAACAAATAATGCTTAGGCTTTACAAATTCAATTGCCATCTGCTCTTTTTCTGCCATTGCTTACACCATCTTATACGGATCAACAACTTGATCAAATTCTTGTTGTGATAAAAACTTCAACGCTTTATTCGCTTCACTTAATGACGTGTCATGCTCATCAGCATAATGCGCTAATTGTGATGCCTTATCATAGCCAATGACAGGACTTAATGCCGTTACTAGCATTAAGGAATTGCGCAAATACTCATCGATCTTTTTCTTATTAGGCTTAGTCCCTTCAAGTAAATAATGACTAAAGTTAAGCATGCTATCGGATAAAATATTGATTGATTGCAAAATATTATAAATCATCATTGGTTTATAAACATTCATCTCTAAATAGCCCGCACTACCACCGATGGTTACGGCAACATCTAGTCCAAAAACTTGCGCGCATGCCATCGTCATTGCCTCGCACTGTGTTGGATTGACTTTGCCTGGCATAATGGATGATCCTGGTTCATTCGAGGGAATCAAAAGCTCATGAAATCCCGCGCGGGGTCCGCAACTTAAAAGGCGAATATCATTAGCAATCTTAAATAATGAATTTGCCAACACTTTGATCTGCCCCATTAGTGCAACCAATGCATCATGCGAGCCTTGTACGGCAAATTTATTAGCTGCTGATACAAAGGGAAGTCCCGTGATTTTAGCTATATATTTACATGCCTTTTCAGCAAAGCCTTTGGGTGCATTTAAGCCCGTACCCACGGCAGTGCCTCCAATCGCTAATTGATAAACATCGATAAGTGAATACTCTAAACGAGCAATATTTTGTGCCAACATCTCAGCATAGCCTGAAAATTCTTGACCCAAGGTTAATGGCACGGCATCTTGCATATGGGTGCGCCCAATCTTAACGACCTTGTCCCATTTCTTAACTTTTTTGGTGAGTTCTTTATGCATAAGTTTAGCAGCAGGAATCAATGTCTTCTTAACAGCTACTGCTGCTGAGATATACATCGCCGTTGGAAATGTATCATTGGAGGACTGCGACATATTCACGTGATCATTGGGGTGAACAGGTGTTTTGCTGCCAAGCGTACCGCCAGCAATCTCAATCGCGCGATTAGAAATCACCTCATTAACATTCATATTTGATTGCGTGCCACTGCCTGTCATCCACACGTGTAATGGAAATTGATCTTCGTGTTTACCGTCAATAATCTCATCTGCTACTTGGGTAATCAGTGCTTTTTTATCCTCTGGCAAAATACCTAAATCACAATTCGCCATTGCGGCAGACTTCTTTAAGATGGCAATCGCCTTAATGACTTCATGTGGGATACGCTCCTGACCAATCGAGAAGTGAACTAAAGAGCGCTCGGTTTGCGCACCCCAGTATTTACTATTATCAACCTCAATCTCGCCTATACTATCGGTTTCTTTGCGTGTATTCATTCACTTGGCTCCTTGTGTTTTCTTATTATTTATTGATTGGGCGTATGCAATATGCCCCTGCGTAATGCATATGTTCATCGGGCATATGCGATACCCCCCTGCGCATCGACTATTACCTCTCCCCTTGCGGGAGAGGTCGTGCGGCTTAAGTCGCACGGGTGAGGGGTAATTAAAATGCATAAAATTGCGATAACTTCTCAACATTTCCATTCTGGCGAATCTCAAAACCTAATGCACTGGCACCATTAAATTTACCAACCGCACCCAAAAGCTCACCTTGTGTCACATCTTGCGACTCTTTCACACTTATACTACTTAAATTATTATACGCTGAGATATAGCCATCCTTGTGACTGACAATTACCATCTGCCCATAGCCGCCCATACCAACACCAGCATATAGCACACTACCTGTGGCTGCGGCATAAACTTCCGTGCCTTGAGGTACATCAATCTCACGCTGTTGATCAATGCCATCTTTATCAAATTTACCGGACTCTTTTAATGGCCATTGCCATGAAATACCGGCAACGGTTTTGCCATTTGGTAATGAAGCTTTTGTTACAATTGGTTTGGTCTTGGTTTTTTCTGCTACTGCAGGTGTTGCGACGGTTGCTACTGGGGATTTAGCAGCCTTTGTTTCAGTTGCTTTATTTTCCTTATTCACATCAACTGTTTCAGCCTTAACTGGTTTGGCTTTTGTTACTGACTCATGCGTCATACTTTTGACTGCCACAGTTTTTTGTTCAGCTGATGAATGTTGCTCAGGTGTAGCAACACGCAATTTCTCACCAACATAAATCATACTCGGTTCTTTAATATCATTCCACGCTTGAAGATCAGCTAAACTCACATTATTGGCAACCGCAATCTCAAGCAAAGAATCACCTGATTGAACGGTATAAAACCCTGTTTTGCTTTTCGCGATATGATGTATCACAACACCCACATTATCATCGTTTTGCGCTAAATCATGCATATCTAGCTCTTTATCTTGATTAATCACTTTATCTTGCGCTGTGGCTGCCACTGGTGCTGACTGCACACTTTGGCTTTGTGCTACAGGAGCTGCATCAGGATCAATCACAGGGATATTATTTGCATGCTGATTAGAAACACTCGTCGACTCCGATACGGCTGAAACTTTAGAGCCTGTTCCGATTGAGCTCGTATTCGCCACTGGTTTATTTGTGCCCACTGGCACTAACACACCACCTTGATAGGTATACATTTGCCCATCACGCCGAATTTTCTCACCTGGCAAAGGCCCGACACGAATCGTTGATCCAGGTGTGAGCACATAAGGCGATTTAAGCTTATTCCATAAGATAAGTGTTCTTTCAGTGACATTAAAGCGACGGGATATATCATACAATGAATCACTAATTTGCACCGTGTAATAGGTTTGCTGTGTTGGAATATTGGTTACTGGCGCGCTTTGCTGTTGACCATTAAAGAATTGATTAATTGCACTACAGCCTGATAATACGAGAACTGCCGTAGTTAATGCGACTATTTTTTTAATTTTTTTTATCACATAAGCTCCTTTGATAGGATCTATTTCCAAGAGTCCTTTGACGTTAGCATTGTCATAATTTTTTGCAACATTTTTTCGGTATTCTGCCCACTCATCCCGGAAATAAAGAAGTAAGGCTCATTTTTATTCCAACCAATACCTTGCAAAATATGCTCACAAATGTCATCAACTTCATTCTGAGGTAATTGATCAATTTTATTGAGCACTAACCAACGTGGTTTTTTATAAAGTGCTTCACTGTACTTTTTAAGCTCATTCTCAACTTTGTGATAATTTTCAATCGGATCTGAGCCATCAACCGGTAACACATCGACCATATGCAACACACATTTGGTACGTGTTAAATGCTTCAAAAACTTCAAACCCAATCCAGCGCCTTCTGCAGCACCTTCGATAACCCCAGGAATATCTGCAATAACAAAGCTTTCATATTGCCCAACACGAACAACGCCTAAATTAGGATACATCGTGGTAAATGGATAATCAGCGACCTTCGGTGTTGCCGCGGAAACCGCTCGAATTAACGTTGATTTACCCGCATTGGGCAAACCTAGTAAACCGACATCAGCTAATAGCTTAAGCTCTAGACGAATCTCAAAAGACTCCCCCTCTTCACCATAGGTAAATTGTCTTGGTGCTTGGTTGGTACTACTTTTGAAATGAACGTTACCAATACCACGTCGTCCACCTTGTGCCAATTTCAACGTATCACCATTTTTAAGCACTTCACCGACTTTTTGATTAGTGGTTGCTTCATAAGCAATCGTACCAACGGGAACGATAAGGTATAAATCCTCACCCTTTTTGCCCGCACACTTCTTACCTTCACCAGGTTTGCCACTTTGCGCTTGGTAATTACGCTGATAACGATAGTCAATCAAAGTGTTAACATTCTCATCTGCCAACATAAACACACTTCCACCATGACCGCCATCACCGCCATCAGGTCCGCCTTTAGGGACATATTTCTCACGTCGAAAACTCACACAACCATTGCCACCCTTACCCGCATGCACGGTAATTACGGCCTCATCTACAAACCTCACAGTAACCCTTTTTATTATCTTTAGTATTTACGCCGCCTATGATCCAAGAATTTTACGAAAATGTACAGTATAAAAACCAACAAACGCACTGTGCATTAGGCAAGGTTGTCGTTATACTAGTTGGCAATTTGAGTTAGCAAAGTACATAAATGTCTTATCAAGTTTTAGCCCGCAAATATCGCCCTAAAAACTTCTCCGAAGTTGTTGGTCAACAACACGTTTTAAATAGCTTAATCCATGCATTGGATCAAAATCGTTTACATCACGCTTATCTTTTCACAGGGACTCGAGGCGTTGGTAAAACCTCATTGGCACGCCTTCTGGCAAAATCGGTTAACTGCTTAAATGGTGTATCCTCTCACCCTTGTGGGCAATGTGAGCACTGTGCTGCGATTGAGCAAGGTCGTTTTGTTGATTTGATTGAAATCGATGCTGCTTCACGCACTAAGGTTGAAGATACCCGCGATATTCTTGATAACGTCCAGTATATGCCAAGCCAAGGTAAATATAAGATTTATCTCATTGATGAAGTGCATATGTTGTCACAACACAGCTTTAACGCACTTCTAAAGACCCTTGAAGAGCCACCAGAGCACGTTAAGTTTCTACTAGCAACAACTGATCCACATAAACTACCCATCACGATTTTATCACGCTGTTTGCAGTTTAACTTAAAGCACTTAAGTGAGACGCAGATTGAGCAAAAACTTGTTGAAATCCTCGGACTTGAAGCAATTGCCTTTGAGCAAAATGCATTAAAAATTATTGCTCACGCTGCTGATGGCAGTATGCGTGATGCACTGAGCTTAACTGATCAATCAATTGCTTATAGCAAAGGCGAGATTCTAACACATGCTGTGCAAACAATGCTTGGCATTGTTGATAAGGAAATGATTGATAAATTGGTGATTGCATTATTAGAAGAAGATACTAACGCTATTATTAACTTTTCAGATGACATTATTCTCGCGGGTAAATCACCACAATCGGTATTAAACGCTCTGGCAGAATGTTTTTACTACGCAAGCCTTATTGGCTTTAGCTATCAAGGCTTATCAAGCATTCCATGCTCAGATGAAATTCTTAAAACCATATCAGAACATTACACTAAAGACACATTGCAGCTTTATTACCAACTAACAATCAAAGCCAAAGAAGATCTTCATTTGGCACCAAACGCCCAATGTGGCTTAGGCATGGCATTATTACGCTTGTGCGCTTTTTCACTGGATTTGCTGCCTGTATCACAAGCGGCAAACAAAACAGTACCGCTGACAAATACAAAGACAGTACCAAGCCTAAGTAAAAAACCTGATCTAAGCGCACTTAAAAAAGCACTTGCAACACCAAGTCAATCTCATTCTATTAGCCAAGCGCATAAATCCACTGTTATTGCGTCTGTTACCGATAAAGCTATCACACCAAACCTTGTAACAGAAGATAAAACACTTAATGAGCCAAAACCAATGATTGCCGAAGAGTCCACATCTGACAGCAAGCATATGACGATCGAAAAAGCTGAAACAATAGCAGAGAGTAAGACAATCACCGCACCAAAGGCTGATGCGACTGTTAATGACACTAATTTAGCAACCAACAATAGTAAAAATAGTAAAATTGATTGGTACCACCTAAGTCAAAGCCTTGGACTTAAAGGCACAACACTACAAATTGTCTTAAACTCAAGCCTGCTTGATAATACTGATAATATCTATACGTTACAAACTTCTGATTCGGTCAAAGCGCTCATTACAACGAGTGCAATTAAGAAAATTGAAGATGCCTTGAGTCTTAAACAAGGGCGTAATATTAAGGTTACTTTTAGCCATTTAAACCAAGATCAAGCACCAACTAAAGCAAATGCTAATACCACATTAGCACCACCTGCTAGTCAAGTAGCTAAGCAATCAACAGAAAATGCTACTTCAGCAGCTACTGTTATATCACCAATTGATCATACCGTTGAAACAGCAACGCCTCCTGTGACGACACAGGTGACACCAGCTCAAGTAATCCAGCAACAAAAGGCACAAAAAATCGATGAAATTTACACCTCATTAAAGGCAGATCCTGAGATTCAAAACCTAGAGCAGTTAGGCTTTCAACTCAATAAAAGCAATATCAAACTTAAGGACTAAGCTTACAACTTTTTCCATTGAGAAGTGCCCTGCAAATAGACAGGCTGGACAATAGTTTTAGACTGCTGATCAACTTTAGACTGTTGATAATTATACAGAATCACTTCTTGCAACAAGCTGACATCAGGGCAGTAATCTATGGCATTAAGCTCAATATCCACACCATTGATCACATCACCAATAACAAACCCTAAATTTTGCTCTTCAATCGCCTGATTAAATGCAGCAACTTTTAGGCATTTTTCTTGAGTGATTTTCATAATCTGAGAATCCTTATCCCAGATATATTGTCCAAAATAAACATCTGACATACGCGCATCAAGCATGACAGTTATATGCTCTGCCTTATAGCGATGGTAAGCACTTATTGCAATCGCCTGCATTGATGAGAAACCAATCACGGGACAATCTAGTGTTAATGCCATTGCCTGAATAGCCGCTGCAGCTAAACGCACACCAACAAAACTGCCAGGTCCCACGCCATAGGCAAGTAAATTGATCTCTCTTTTGTGTATACCTGATTGCTTGATTAACTCATCAATCATTGGTAAAAGCTGCTCATTATGCTTACGTGGAATATGACGCGTGACGCTAAAGCACTGCTTGTCTTCTGTAAAAAGCGCTATCGAACAATAAGCGCTTGAGGTATCAATTGCCAGAATATTCATTACTCAACCGTTACTGATTTTGCTAAATTGCGCGGCTGATCAACATCCGTGCCTTTTTGCACTGCCACGTGATAAGAGAAAAGCTGCAATGGGATGGTGAAAATAATCGGTGAGATGACCTCTGGCACACTCTCGATAATAAAAGTGTGTTTTGAATCAATATGTAGTGACTGACTAATCGCATGATCAACAAACACATAGAGCTTGCCACCACGTGCTTGCACTTCTTGCAAATTACTCTCAAGTTTCTCAAGTAACGTGTCATTAGGTGCAACCGCGACAATTGGCATATCTTTATCCACCAAAGCTAATGGACCATGCTTAAGCTCACCTGCAGGATAAGCTTCAGCATGAATATAAGAGATCTCTTTGAGTTTAAGTGCACCTTCTAGTGCCACTGGATACTGCGCACCTCGCCCCAAAAATAGCGTATGATGTTTCTCAACAAAGTCATAAGAAAGCTGCTCAATCTCAGCATCTAAAGCCAAGACATTTTTAGCAATTTCAGGTGCTTTTTTGAGTGATGATAAGATATTTTTCTCAAGCGCTAAGCTCAATACTTTTCGTGACTTACCCAAGGCAACTGCAAGAAGCAGAAAACCAACTAACTGTGTGGTAAATGCTTTGGTTGAAGCGACCCCCATTTCAAGACCCGCTTGCGTCATAAACACCAAATCAGCTTCACGCACCATTGAGCTATTAGGCATATTACAAATACTCAATGTCTTCATAAATCCAAGCACTTTGGCTTGACGCAATGCTGCCAAGGTATCTGCGGTTTCCCCTGATTGCGACACCGTGATAAATAAACTATTTTTTGGCACCACACTCTGGCGATAACGAAACTCACTGGCAATCTCAACATCAACAGGAATTTGTGCGTATTCCTCTATCCAGTATTTAGCGACCAATCCGGCGTGGAAACTCGTGCCACAAGCTACGATTTTAACATGCTCAACATCAGCAAAAAGTGATTTGGCTTCCAAGCCAAACTTCTCAATAATAATCTCATTATCCACACTAATACAATTAGCAAATGTATCGGCAATCACTTGCGGCTGCTCAAAGATTTCTTTTTGCATATAATGCTTATACTTACCCTTAGCGGCAGCATCTTGGGCTTGATCCAGCTCTTTAATATCTAAGACTTTTTTAATGCCTGACTGATCGTACGCCTCTACTTTTTCACGTGTAACAAGTGCCATATCCCCCTCATCAAGATACGCAAAACGATTGGTAACAGGCAATAATGACAAAGTATCAGAAGAAATAAAATTCTCACCAATGCCGAAGCCTATTACAATAGGGGAGCCTGAACGCACCACAACGATACTGTGCGGATGATCCTCATGCATAACTGCCAGACCATACGCGCCTTTGAGCTTTTTAATTACTGCTTGAACATTGCTAATAAAGTCATGTTTAGTATTCCAATCGTGTTCCAGCAAATGCGCGACCACTTCAGTATCTGTTTGTGATTGAAATGACACACCCTCTGCAATGAGTTGCTCTTTGAGGGACATATAGTTTTCAATAATACCATTATGTACAATCGCAATTTTACCTGACTGGCTAACATGTGGATGCGCGTTTTGCTCTGATGGCTCACCATGCGTTGCCCAACGGGTATGTGCAATACCAGTAGACCCTTTAAAGCCACTATCTTTTGCCACTTTCTCTGCAAGCATCTGAACTTTACCCAGAGCACGTATACGCTCAATTTTGCCTTTATTATCTAATAACGCCACACCCGCTGAATCATATCCACGATATTCAAGGCGCTTTAGCCCCTCAAGTAAAATCGCTAATACATTGCGCTCTGAAACCGCGCCAACAATACCACACATAACTTTCTCGCTTTTTGTCTATTGGGCGTATGCAATACGCCCCTACGGTTCTTTGTTTTTTGGGCGTATTCAATACGCCCCTACTTTCTTGATTTTTTTGGGCGTATACAATATGCCCTTACAGTTTCTTTCTTTGTTGAGCATATGCAATACGCTCTCGCGTCATATTTGCTATTTTTTAACTGGTCGCTGCCAACCTGGCACAACTGTTTGCTTATTCATTCGATTAATCGTGAGTTTCCCTTCTGGCACATCTTTGGTAATCGTTGAGCCTGCGGCAATATTTGCGCCATCACCAATACTCACAGGTGCAATCAACTGACAATCAGAGCCAACAAATACGTCATTGCCAATCATCGTTTGATGCTTGTTAGCTCCATCATAATTGCAGGTAATCACACCAGCACCAATATTGCAGTTATAACCTACCGTGCTATCACCGATATATGTTAAATGATTGGCTTTACTGCCCTTGCCAATTATTGACTTTTTAATCTCAACAAAATTACCAATATGCGCACCTTCATCCAATATGCTTCCAGGACGAATACGCGCAAAAGGTCCAACAACAGCATTGGTTTTAATATCAGCGCCGTCGATAATCGTATTGGGTTTTATTTTAACGTTATCACCGATCACACAGTCTTTTAAGATACAATTAGCACCGATCACACAGTCTTCGCCAATAACAACATTACCTTTGATTAATACATTAATATCCACCCATGTATCCGCCCCAATCTCAACAGAACCTCTCACATCAAAACGATTAGGATCAGCTAAAGAAACACCTTTTGCCATCACCCGTTCTGCCACTGCTTTTTGCCACATTCGCTCAAGATCTGCCAATTGCGCACGGGTATTAACGCCTAAAATCTCAAAGTTATGCGCTGGATGTGCGGCACGAATATTAACTTTATCTCGACAAGCAAAGGCAACAATATCGGTTAGATAATACTCTTTCTGTTTATTGTTATTTTCAATCGCAGGCAACCACTGATGTAGGTGTTTACCACTAACACAATAAATACCCGTATTAATTTCTTTAATTTGGCGTTGAATATCTGAGGCATCTTTCTCTTCAACAATTGACTCAATTTCACCGAAGCGATTACGTAAAATCCGCCCAAGTCCCACGGGGTTATCAAGCTCAGCCGTTAAAATTCCTAAATCATCCTCACGGGTGACTTCAATTAAATGATTCAAGGTATCAAAAGAAACTAAGGGTACATCGCCATAAAGTATCAAAACCTTATCTTCCTTATTAATATAAGGCAGAGCCTGTAAAACGGCATGTCCAGTGCCTAAACGATCAGTTTGCTCAACCCATGTGATTGTTTTATCCTCCAAAGAGGATTGCACCTGCTGCCCAAGATGTCCCTGCACCACGATAATATTATCTGCTTGAAGTGACTCCACCGTTTCAACAACATGTCGTATTAAGGTTTTTCCTGCTAATGTTTGTAACACTTTGGATTTTTTGGAACACATGCGTGAGCCTTGACCTGCCGCCAAGATCACTACCGATAATGCCATTTTGTCTCCTTATGAATATCTTCTTTTGCTTTTTTGCTTTTTTGCTTTTTTTTTTACTATTTGCAAAACTGCTGCGCATTATATAACAGCATTAACAGGTTTTATAGGCTTCTTACATGATATTCTAAAACTCTTTTAACCCTATACTTTCTTGATCATTGCTCGGTTGTACTGACAAACGGACTCATCGGCAGATATTAGCATAATTCCTTCCACCATCGATTGGGCAATTAAAATACGATCAAATGGATCTTTATGAATCATTGGCAGCGTATTCACTTCAACAACATGTTCACTCAAAATAGGTAGCTCACTATAACCATTATCTATTAACGCACGTCTTAACAAACGAGCATCGACTTGGAAATCATATGGTAAAATTACAAATCTAAATTATTACGTTTAAAGACACGATCAGCGCGATAACTTGAGCGCACCATGGGGCCAGAAGCAACTTCAAGAAAGCCTTTTTCCAAACCAACTTGACGATAATCGTCAAACTCTTTGGGTGTGACAAAGCGATCAATTGCTAAATGATGTTTCGTTGGCTGCATATATTGCCCTAGAGTCAAAATGTCAACCTTAGCAGCACGCAAATCATCCATCGCTTTGAGCACTTCGTCATGCGTCTCCCCTAAACCTAACATTAAACTCGTTTTCGTTAAAATCTGAGGTTTTTGTGATTTGACATATTCAAGCACTTTAATCGTTTGCCAATAACCAGCACGCGGGTCACGCACCTTAGTTGTCAAGCGCTCAATCGTTTCGACGTTTTGTGCAAAGACATCCATCTCTGTCGCGATAAGTTTATCAATCGCCTTTGTATCTCCTTGAAAATCAGGTGTTAAGGCTTCAACTTTAATCTCAGGAATAAGTGCTTTTATTTCATTAATGGTTTGTGCGTAATGTGCCGCCCCGCCATCTGATAGATCATCGCGATCTACTGACGTTAACACCACATATTGAAGCCCCATTAATTTAACACTTTCAGCAGCATTCTTCGGTTCATTGACATCTAACCAACCTTTGGGATTACCCGTATCAACCGAGCAAAACTTACATGCTCTTGTGCAGACACTTCCCATCAACATAATCGTGGCAGTGCCATGTGACCAACACTCATTGATATTAGGGCATTTTGCCTCTTCACACACTGTAGATAACTTATGCTTTTTAGTTAGTGACTTCACCTGCAGATACGTCTTTGTTGAATCTTGCTTTGCCACCTTTAACCAATCAGGCTTTTGAATACGGATCTCATTGATTTTCTTATCTTTAATACCGTCTTTGACTGCGGAAAATCCTTGCTCAGTTTGGTATTTTTTACCGCTTTCAACTTTTACTGGAATGTCGATTAACTTGCTCATATGAGTTATTTTGAATACTTTAAGCGCTTAAAACTTAAGACGCATCATGACAAAAAAAGACGCTTAAGACAATGTTATTTTAAAAGCTTTTTAGAGCTGGATATGCTACATTTTCACCATACTTTGTCTTAAGACCACTAAATAATGCTTAACTTTCTTGGAATCAAAAACTTTGCCATTATCAAAAATTCTGAAATCCATTTCAAATCGGGTATGACCACAATTACAGGCGAAACCGGTGCTGGAAAATCTATTTTATTAGATGCCCTTAATATCGTTCTTGGTGCACGTGTTGATAAATCAGTATTAACTAATGATCAGGCGTGTGAAATCTCTGCTATTTTTGATATCAGTAAGATTCCTAATGCCAAAACGCTATTAAAAAGCTTTGAACTCGCCGAAGACAATGAATGTTTATTGCGTCGCGTGATTCAAAAAGATGGCAAAACACGCGCATTCATCAACGGCAGTTTAGTGACCTTGACACAGCTTAAACAATTAAGTGAGCAGTTAATTAGCATCTATGGTCAGAACGCTCATCACAGTTTATTAGATCCTGCCAACCAGTTAATACGCCTTGACACTTATGCTGGCTTGGGCGCTGAAGTAGATGAAATCACCGTGATTTTCAAAAAGCTCTCTGAAATTAACACTCAGATTACCGAAGAAAAAGAACGTATTGAAAAAGACAAAACGGCTTTAGCATTAATGCAATATCAATATGATGAACTGGTTCAATTAAATCTTGGCGCAGATGAACTAAATGACCTAGATCAAGAACACAAGTCATTAGCGAATGCCGAGGCACAAATCCATACCATCGCCCAAGTTGTTGAATGCATCAATGATAATGAGCAAAGCCTATTAGGTACACTCGATAACCTAATACATCAATTAAGTACATATAGCGACAACTCAGCGTTTAAAAACATTTACAACCTACTAACAGAGTCTACAGTCTATTTAAAAGAAGCTGAACATGAGGCAAGGCACCTTTTAGATCATCTGGAGATTAACCCTGAGAAATTACAGCAGATTGACCAGCGACTTAATGAGATCTATCAGCTAGCACGTAAACACAAGGTTGACCCCAAACAGCTTTATCTACATATTGCTGAGCTTGAGCAAAAAATTAATGCCCATGCGCAAAATGAGCAGAAACTTCTGCAATTAACTAAAGACAAATCACTTTTAGAAGAAACGTATCTAAGCAAAGCCAAAACACTAAGCAACAAACGTCAAGTAGCAAGCAAAGTATTCGCCAGTGAAATTGAACAATATATTCGTCAACTAAATATTCCAAAAGGTGAGTTTTACGCACGTATTACTCAAGGTCAAACAAAGCATGCCAATGGTATTGATCACTGCGATTTTTTAATTAACTTTAACCCAGGACAGCAACCTGCCCCTATTGATAAGGTCGCCTCAGGCGGTGAATTAAGCCGTATTGGACTTGCGATACATGTTGTTTCATCAAAAAAAATCGCCCCGCCAACCATTATCTTTGACGAAGTCGATGTCGGCATTAGTGGCGGCACGGCTGAGATTGTGGGTAAGCTCCTTAAGCAAGTCGCTAAAAACGCGCAAATCCTTTGTATTACCCATCAAGCACAAGTTTCTATTCAAGGTGACCAGCAATTACATATCAGCAAAAAGCATCTTGAACATGAAACGATTTCAGAAGTGCTAGAGCTTAATAAAGAAGAGCGCATTAATGAAACGGCACGCATCATTGGTGGTGTTGATATTACCAATAAAACATTACAACACGCTAAAGAAATGTATGAACTCTATCATAAGTAGTTAAACTTCAATCACCCCTCACCCGTGCAGCTTACGCTAGATGAGCTCTCCCACAAGGGGCGAGGTAAGCATTAGCGTAACTTATCGATTCATTTTTATTAGCAATTATTTTCCTAGCCATTTTTTCCAGACAAATAATAAAGCGGCAAAGCTACGACATTCGATAAACTGCGGATGCGTGATGAGTGCATCAATATCTGATAATTTCCATGGCACAACTTCTAAATCTTCTGGTTCATCGCCTTGAGCCGTTTTGACTGAAAGACCTTCAGCGACGACTAATGAGATATGCTGCTTCATATAATTAGGCGACAAATAAACATCCTTAAGATACGTATAATGCTTTGCGCTAAAGCCGGCTTCTTCCATCAACTCCCGATCTGCTGCTTGATAGAGATCTTCCCCTTGATCAATCGCACCTTTTGGAAAACCTAGCGTATAGTCCTCGACACCTGATGAGTACTCTTTGATAAGCAACACCGTATTATCATCAAGCATCGGTACAATTAATACAGCAGTATGCCCATCACTTTTAGGCGCAATACGTTCATAAGTACGTGTATTACCATTACTAAACGTTAAATCAAGTGCTTCAACTTTGAATAAGCGTGATGCAAATAACTCTTTTTTACTGTTAATAACCGGTTTAGTAGCCATTACTAACCTCCTGCCAACGTTCAGGCGTGCCAACATCACACCAATTGGCATGATAAATCTCACCACTTATTGCTTTTTGCTCAATGAAAGACTGCCAAATGCTTGGCAGAGAAACCTTCTCTCCAACATAAACATTGGCAAACAATGACTTCCTGCACACACTAATGCCCGTATAAGTATAGCTTTGCCCTATTTGATCGGTTTTATCGATAATATTGCTTTGACCATCCAAACAAAAATCACCCTTTAGATTATGTTTAGGGTTAGGCACTAGGATTAAATGCGCTAATGATTTCATGGCTTGACTATAGTGAATAAGATGCGAGAAATCATAATCAGTCATCACATCGGCATTAACCACAATAAAGGGATCACTAAGCCATGGTAACGCTCGCGCAATGCCACCACCGGTATCATAGGCATCTAGAGGCTCATATAGGTAGCAAATAGTTATTCCCCAAGGCTCGCCAAAACCAATTTCATCGACAATTAACTCAGCTAAATAGGCAACGTTAATCACAATATTGGTTATCCCTGCGCTAACAAGGCGCTCTATTTGCCACTCAATCAATGACTTGCCATTGACTTTAATTAGTGGCTTTGGTGTGTGATTGGTCATGTTACCCATTCTGCGTCCACGACCTGCTGCCAATATCATTGCGCTAACATCTTGCTTCATTTTTTGTGATTTCATTCCATTCTTTGTCATTGATACTTTATCTCGTATTAGATTTTGAAAAATTATCTCTTTCTGCATTCATAAACAACACTCTCGTCATTTTCATCTGGGGTAGCTGATTCGCTATTAAAACTAAAAATAATTCTCTTAGGTTGATCTTTGTCGAAATCAATTAATTTTGTTTCTTTTTCAAAAGTAATCTTACTCATCACCGTCCTCATCAGAATTAATTCTTTTCGACAACTCAGATTCAAGCTCTTCAATCGTTGGTAGTGATGTTTTAATATTATCAGGTAATGAATCTTCTAGGCGATATTCAGCAAGCCCTATTGGTTTTGTCATATCACGCAATGCATATTCTGCTAAAACACCCACCTTTGATCGACACAGAATTAAGCCAATAGATGGGTTATCACCAGAATGTTTTAATAAATCATCAACAGCAGATAAGTAAAAATTCATTTTGCCTGCATATTCTGGTTTAAACTGACCTGACTTAAGCTCTAAAACGACAAAGGAGCGCAGTTTTATATGGTAAAAAAGCATATCAATATAAAAATCCTGATCCTCAACTTGCAAGTGATATTGCCTTCCTAGAAATGCGAATCCTTCACCCAGTTCTAAAAGGAATTTTTCTATGTGCTTTACTAAACCTTTTTCGACTTCACGTTCTTGAGCTTTGTCTCCAAAACTTAAAAAATCAAATAAATATGGATTTTTTAATGTTGATTGTGCTAAGTCTGATTGAGGTAAGGGTAATTTTTTATCAAAATTGGTAACGGCCGCACCTTTCCTTTTATGTAATTTGGTTTCTATTTGTATTGACAGTACGTTTCTAGACCAGCCGTTTTCAACTGCTTGATTTACATAGAAATTTATTTGCTCTTTATCTAGCCCTGAGTATATAAGTAGTACGATGTGACCCCAAGGGATTTGGTCAACAGCTTGTTGACCAATTTCAGTTTGGCTAAATTCCTCTGCAAATTTACGCATATATTTAAGGTTCTGGGGACTAAAACCCTTCATATCTGGAAACTCTGCTCTTAAGTCCATTGATAGCTGATTAATAATCTTAGCTCCCCATCCTTCTTTTTCTTGCGACTGCAAAATAATATTGCCTATGTGATGATAAAGATTAATTAGCTCGTTGTTAACTTTAACAGCAGCCCTATATCTTGATGCAGTTACACGCGTTTTAAACTCTAAAAACAATTTGTTGTATTCTTGATCAAGAATCATTTTTCCCATTATTTTTGCTCCAGATATAATTTCATACCTTCGTGGCTGGCTTTAAATCCCAGCTTTTCATAAAATCTGAGAGCGTCTGGGCGTCCTTTATTGGTGGTTAGGTGTATTATATTCATATCATTTCGCTCATAAATTTTTCTTCTGAATTTCCCGCGGTCAAGCATAAGCAACGCTTACAAGAATATAAAACCTAAACTCAAGTCATTAGTCAGCGCTTAGCTCATACCCGCAATATAAAGGTAAATTGCAAAAAAATGCGCAATACTGCCAGCAAGTACAAATAAATGCCATAGAAAATGACAAAACTCAATTTTCTCATCAAGCATATAAAAAACCACGCCACTGGTATAAAGCACGCCACCTAAAATAATCCACATCAAGCAGCCGCCAGGCAACGCCTCAACGATTTGTACAATAAAACCAATCGCTGTCCAGCCCATAATGACGTAAAGTGCAGTTGATAACCAACCATCCCCAAAAAACAGTACTTTATAGACAAATCCGGCAATTGCCGCACCCCATAAAAGCGCAAAAACAATCCAACCATAAACACCTGATAAAGCAATCAATGCAATCGGCGTATAGGTGCCAGCAATTAAGAAATAAATGTTTAAATGATCCACTTTGCGCAATACTTTTTTAAGCCGAGGGTTAGACACACCATGATAAATACTTGAAGCACCATACATTGAGATCAAGCTCACGCCAAATATTGTGACGGCAACCACATTAATGGTATGTCCCGTTGTTACGGCTTTAACAATCATGACAATAAGCGCCACAATACTAAATAATGCGCCGATAAAATGCGTCAGGGTATTTAAAAACTCCTCACGCCTTGAATAAAGTACCTTAGGTGCTGCATATACACCCACTTCAGTGTTTAAACTGTCAGCTTCTTTCAATAACATATTTTTAATCTTCTTGGTTTTTTTAGTTTTTTAGTTTTTTAGTTTTTTTGGTCTTTGGGGTCGATTTTTATTTTAAACGTTGCTATTTTGCGCTATATGTAGCCATTAATCAAAAGCTAATACGACATTTTATGCCTAAAAGATTTATTCTTGCATCTTCTTCACCCTACCGCTTGAACTTAATCAAGACACTTTTACCAAATGTCGAGGCTTACACACCTGATATTGATGAGTCGACACGACAAGATGAACCACCGCAAACGCTTGTTAAACGCCTAGCACAAGCCAAAGCACAGGCGATTATAGAAAGGGTTAAGCCAAAGAATACAATTATTATTGCCAGCGATCAGGTTGGGATATTCAATGACAAGATCATCGCCAAAGCATATACAAAAGATCGTGCCTTTAGCCAACTTCAATCTTTTTCCGGACAATGTGCTAAGTTTATAACTAGCCTTTATCTTGTCGATACAGAAAGCCATCATGAGTTTATTGATCACGCACAGTTTAACGTTCATTTTAGAAATCTAAGTGATCAGGAGATTCTTAATTACTTAGCACAAGAAGATGTTTTGAACTGTGCTGGAAGCTTTAAAGTTGAAGGTTTGGGCATCAGTTTATTTGAACGCCTTGAAGGTGATGATTTCAACAGTCTCATTGGTTTGCCACTTATTATGCTTAATAACGCATTGATTAATCACTTTAATATTAATCCTCTTAATTCCTTTTAATTTTTTTAATCTTTCCAATATTAGCGATAACCCTCTATACTTTGGAACAGTTGTTCGTTATGTTGGCGCCAAGGATGAAAAAAGAAAGTAAGTCAAAAACTACTAAGATGAGCAAAAAAGACGAAGCGAAATTTTATGTAAGCGCTGAAACCCTGATATTGACTGGACAGTGGCGCTGGCAATCGCTTGATCAAAGTATCTTAGCAAAAATTAAAAACCTTAAAGAACACATTATGTGCATTGATGCACAGAAAATTGAAAAGCTAGATATCTCTGGCGCTTACTTTATTTATAAAATTCAACAATTTTTTTTAAAAGCTGCCATTAAAGTCACTCATACACAAAGAAGTTTAATTGATTTGGTTCATAAGAACTACACCAACTATGACAGTCGTTTACAACCTTTAAATACTTATGAAAAGGTTTATCAAATTGGCGAGCAAACAACAAGCTACATTAAAGATAGTAAAAATCTCATCGCTTTTATTGGTGCCACAGTGATGAGTTATTTACAAGTGATTCGCACACCTTTTGCTACTCAATGGCGCTTATTATTAGATATCATTATCCAAACGGGCGTCAAGGCCATTCCCATTGTCTCATTACTGTGCTTTTTGATCGGAATTGTATTGTGCTATCAAATTGGCTCACAGCTTAAAATTTATGGTGCTAATATTTTTGTCGTTGATCTTCTGGGTATTTCACTACTGCGTGAATTTGCACCTTTGATCACAGCGATTATTGTCGCAGGCAGATCTGCTTCCTCATATACGGCAGAGCTAGGTTCAATGAAAGTCCAGCAAGAAGTTGATGCCCTTAAAACTTTTGGTATTAGCCCAATTAAGCGCCTGATATTACCACGCATTATTGGTATGATGATCTCCCTTCCCCTACTCATCGTTATTGCTGATATTATCAGCTGTGTTGGCGGCATGATTATGGCGAAAACATCGCTTGGCATTAGCTTTTATGACTTTTTGCAACGCTTCTCTACAGCAGTTTCATTTAATAACTATCTGACAGGGCTGATCAAAGCACCATTTTTTGCAATTATTATTGGTGCTGTTGGCTGCTATCGTGGCACTGTTGTTAAAAACAATTCGTTAAGCATCGGTCAAGAAACCACTAAAAGCGTGGTTTATGCGATCTTTTTGATTATTGTGACCGATGCACTATTTTCCATCTTATTTAGTGCGATAGGGATATAAGTGATGCCGGAAATAACAGAACAACCGATTATTGAAGTAAAAAACCTAGGCACTTGCTTTGATGGCGTCTGGGTACATAAAAATTTAAATCTGACAATTTACCCCCATCACATTACTTCAATTATTGGAGGCAGCGGCTCCGGTAAAACGACATTGATACGCGAAATATTGATGCTGCAGCCAGTCACTGAAGGCGAGATTTTTTTATTAGGGCAAAAAATTTCTGATCTATGTGATGATGAGATAAAACGCCGCCAGTTTGCAAGCCATATGGGCATGATGTTTCAAGGTGGTGCACTCTTTAGCGCCTTAACTGCACTTGAAAATGTCATGTTTCCTTTACAAGAATACACCAGTTTCAGTCGTGATATTGTCATTGATCTAGCACGCTTAAAACTTAAAATGGTTGGTTTATCCGAAGATGCTTATGCTAAATACCCCTCGCAATTAAGTGGTGGAATGCTTAAGCGCGTAGCACTTGCACGGACTTTGGCACTTGATCCTGAGATTATATTTCTCGATGAGCCTTCTGCTGGTCTTGACCCTCACTCAACTTATGAGTTGGATCAATTGATTTTAAAATTAAAACAAGATTTGAATCTCTCTATTATCATGATTACCCATGATTTAGAAAGTATTTGGCGCATTGTTGATGAAGTCGTCTATATTGATCAAAAACGCATCCTTATTCATGATAGCGTTGAGAATGCTGCTAAAATGACACAATATGAAAACCTTAATAATTTCTTTAATGGCGCTAAAACCATTAAAGAAGAAAAAACAGTACTAGGATCATAGCCATGAAAAACAATCGTTACTTTGTTGCAGGTTTGTTTATTATCATTACCACCATAGTGATGATCTTTATTGGCTTTTGGCTTGCTTTTGGCTTAAAAGATATTAAATATGACACTTATATCGCACGCTTTAATGAGTCCGTGACGGGATTAAATGTCAATGCTGCAATCAACTACAATGGTGTTAATGTCGGCAAGGTCGAAAGCATTAATATCGACAAACAAAATCCCAGCATTGTTATTGTCGTTATGCAAATTCAGCAAGGAATCCCCATTTACAATACAACCTATGCAAGCCTGGTGCCACAAGGCATTACTGGACAGGTTTTTATTACTTTATCGCTCTCAAGCAATCCTGATCGACACATTATTCAACCTAGAGATATTCCTCCATTTCCTGTTGTTAAAACCAAACCCTCTTTCCTGACCAATATTGTCAATCAAATGAGTACTGTTGCCGAGCAAGTCACTTTGATCTCAACACGTGTCGCTAAAATCATCAGTGATGACAATGTTCAAAAAATCAATCATATCGTTAGCAATGTTGAAGATATTTCTAACTCACTTGCCACTGGTAGCCAAAATATTCATCAAAGTATTGAGTCATTAAACATCATATTAAAAAATGCTGCCAAAAGCTCTGCCGAACTTGATCAGATTGCTCGTAATATCAATCAGGGCTCAAAAGCAGTTGCTCATGCTTCGGAACATGTTAGTAAAACGATTACAAGCTTTAACAATCAGACGTTACAAGGCATTAATAATATTTTATTACCTCAACTTGCACAAACGCTCAACAATATTAATGAAACATCCATTCAGCTATCTGATCTGTTAAAGAAAATGAATCAAAACCCATCTATCCTTGTGCGTGGTGAATTGCCAAGGAAGCCTGGACCAGGAGAACAATAATGTATAGACCTACTCAACTTCTTAAAATATTAAGCATTGCAGCAAGTGTTAGCATCATCACCAGCTGTGGTATTTTATCCCCAGTAAAAAGTCCTGAAGTTAAACAATATCAAATTATTGCACCAAACTTACAAATGACACGTAATGCCACAGGCACTGAGTCAGCGATTCAAAAAACTGAAAAACGATTTGATTTGACGCTATTTATCGCGCCTTTAACAGCAGATCAGCCATATAACTCAACCCAGATGTACTATCGTGAAAATAATTATGAATTGGCAAGCTACACACATAATTTATGGGCAGCTGATCCTGAGCAAATGCTTAGTAAAAATTTACTGCAAAGCCTGCAAGGCTATCAGAGCTTTAAGAATATCGTTTCGAGTAACTTTATTGGGTATGCTGATTATCGATTAACAGGTAACCTAAACCAACTCACTCAAGTCATCAAAGCCAATGAAAGCAATGTCATTCTATCTGTGAGCTTCACGCTAACAAATGCCAATAGTGGTCAAGCTGTTGCCATTAAGACATTTACTTTAAACAAACCAGCTAAGGCAAATGCTAAGAGCTTTGCTAATGTCACTAACGAGCTTGCTGCAGATTTATCTAAAGCACTGAACGATTGGCTTATCACTCAACCACTCTCAAATAACACGAGCAATTAAAGCATAATAGCGATAAGTAGCTAGTTGAATTAAAATTAAAATGAGATTTATCAGATAACTTTATTGCCATAAATGAAATTGCATGCTACCATCCGTTTATCTTTGTTTCTTCACCAAGAAACTTGCTTGCTAGATTTTAAAAATTAGCGTGGGGGCAATAACACTGGGGGCAGTGTTCGCGAATGACTATCAACATAGGAATGCTGATAGTCGTTTGTATTTTTATTTTGCAATGCAATATAATGCAGACTCAAAACGATCAATAATCAATGCAAAAAAGGTTAGATTACAATCATATTCACTTTTTTTACTGGTATTTAAGATCTTTCTGCAATTTTTCGCTTGTTTAGACATTAATGATCGTTATACTCGGGTCATGAGTTCAGCGAATGAGATTGTTCCCCAATCAATCTGCCGCGAAACTGCCCCTCCCCCAGTTAGCAAGCAACGGAATACTCGGCAAGGATCAGCGTTGAACTCCAACCATCTTTTCATATTTTCAATATTTACCAAACCCTTATAAAGCAACTAACTTCAAGCTTTTGCCAGTTTAGATATAAAGGTCGTTTATGACTCATGTATAATAATCACTTCTTAATATAATATAGTGAAAGACACGCATAATATGTCAACTTTAGATAGCGCACTACGCATTAAAACACCTAGCGAGACCCTTGAAGCCATTGAAGCTTATTTATCGCAAGCAAAGATTACACGTCTGGCTAATTTAACGGACCTTGATGATAGCAAAATCCCTGTATACACCTCTATTCGCCCATTAGGCAAATCATTATCAACCAGTCAAGGCAAGTCATTTTCACATGATGCGGCGAAAGTTAGCGCTTATATGGAAGCGCTAGAGCTATACTTTGCTGAAGAAGTTAAGGCTGAGTTATATAACAAGCCATTTGAGCAAAACAGTCACTTTATCTCACCCAATCAACTCTCTAGCAATATTATTTACCAAGATGATAAAACGCATAACTGGTGCCCAAGTAAAAGCTTTCTAAGCAATCAAAGCTACTATGTTCCCTTTCAATTCATATCCATTGACTCAGGACACCCCGATGTTGTGATCCAAGCCACTGACACCACAGGCATTGCATCAGGGAACAGTTATGATGAGGCTCTAGTGCACAGCTTACTGGAGTGCATTGAACGCAAAAGCACTGCTTTAAAGAGTCAACAATTCAAACTCGATATTGAGCATATCTTTTATGACAAAATCGCCCTACTTCATCATATTGAATTAAAGTATTATCCAAACCCTTATGGCATCCCCGTCATTGGTTGCTTAATCCAAAGCAAAGATAAAACAGCCAATCAAATGGTTTTCTCAGGCTATGGCGCGCATCTTAACAAAGAAATTGCTCTTAATCGCGCACTAACTGAAGCCATTCAATCCAAAGTCACCACCATTGCCGGGTCGCGTGATGATTTATTTAAACATGCTTATGAAAAATCAAATCTTAAGCTTAACTCAGACGCTTATGAAATCAGCTTCAGTGAAATTTCAGAGCATAACACCAACAGCATAACTGAGGCACTAGCACTACTTAAGGATGCTCTTCACAAAGCACAACAAGATGCGCTTATTCATGTTTATCACAGTCAGAAACTCACCTTTTTAAAATCCATTCTAGTCAAACAGGAGGTGCTTGATAATGCTTGATCTAATCAAACTTCAAATCGATATTTTTGCCGAGACAAGCATCACGCATGCTGAGATTAAAACGAACCTGCCGCATGCCCGTCTGCACACTTCGGCAAAAACAGGCGATATATTGCGCGCTATTCCAGAGAGTAACATGATTATTCTTATTGATGGCAATTTTGATTTCACTAACTCGGTTTGGCATAAAGAAATCCTTTGTGCACTTGAGAAAGGGATTACCGTTATTGGTGCCTCATCAATGGGTGCTTTGCGTGCTGCTGAGCTTGATGTGTTTGGCATGATTGGCTTTGGTTTTGCCTATGAATGTTATAAAAACAATATCACCGATGATGATAGTGAAGTAGCAATAAACTACTATCGTTTGGGTGATGAGATGATACAAACAATTCCCAGCATTAATATTCGCGCAACCTGCGATACTCTTGTAGATAACAAGCTATGCACACAACAAGCTGCTCATGAGCTTTTTAATAGTGCACATAATATCTTTTATAAACGTCGCACTTGGCAGGCTTTACAAAGCACGTTAACCACTGATGCCTTTAATCTACTAAAAACGCATTATGTTAATGCAAAATATAACGATGCCTATCAGTGTATTACGCAATTAGCTGACATTATCAATAAGGCAAAAACACAAGAGATTACATCGTTTACAACACCATCAACCATTCCACTTAACAAACTAAAACAAGACACCTTTTGCAGTGGTGAATTTGCTGCTCTTTTATTTGTTTTGCAGGAAATGCAGGATAAAGGTTATCTTAAACACTCTGATTTAAAGGTTTCTCATGAAGCGCAAGAACTCAGCAAACTTACGAACTGGTCAATCAATATCTGTGAGTTTGCGCTATGTCAATTAAAACATACAGGCATCGCATTAACCGATCTTGGCTTTATGCGTTCACTTAATATTATTCGTCTAAACCTTGGATTGAATGATGGTGAGGTTTTCAAACAGTGGTGTATTGATAAAAAACTCGATATGAATCTTGTTGAAACCACCTTTAGAAACCTGCTACTCATCAAGCGTCTTGCCAATGCCTATGCTTGTGAGCACCAGCTTAATTATGGGTTTTAGGGAGTAAATTAGGAAATTAAAGGATTGCAATGCCAGGCGTATGATTGTCTTGGCTCTTCTTAGCCGATTGCTTTAGAAAATTGGCTGTTTTATCTGGTAAATCAATATTTGTTAACGCAAGATCATAAAGGCTTGCTGTGAGTAAACGTCCACCGGTCATCGTAAATGCTTTATCTATCGCATTATGCATAATGGCTTTTATATCTTCAAAAATATAATCAACTGATATTTTATCTTCAGGCGTTGACATCATCGTATAAAAGGTTCGCGCCATACCCATATTGGCAAGAAAATCAGGTACCACCGCAAGCTTGCCATCTAAGTATTGCGAGCAAAGCCCATAACAATATTCACTTTCAACAAACGGATGGTTTGCGCCACATGCAATAAGCTCAAGCCCTGATTTTTGCATTTGATCAATGAAATTTTTATCAATAATATTAGATCCAGCTGCGGGAATTAATACATCAATATTCGCAGATATCAGTTGTTGATTAAATTGTTGGTGCGTCAGATTATCGGTTAATACATTAAGTACTCTACGGCTTTTAACAACTTGATTGATTTCCTGCTCGCTTAATCCTTTATCACGAATCACCCCTGCATCTCGATCAGTCATTGCGACAATTACAGCACCTGCCTGATGCAAATAAAAGGCAGCTGCCGCGCCAACATTGCCCGCACCTTGAATATAAATACGCTTATTTTGAATACTTTCATTGCGCGCATGATAATAAGCAATCGCTGTTTGTGCCACACCAAAACCTGTGACCATTTCAGCAAGTTTAATATCTGCTTGCCCTACTTTAACACTGGCATTTAGCAGATGCATATTGTGATAAGCTGCTTGCGTTCTAAAGTGATCCCCCTGACAAAAGGCATGAATAATCCCTTGCTGCGAGTTATCGATCCCCAAACCACGCAGCAAATGGTTAATCTTATGAATATCAGTATTTAAATCACTACCGGTGCCATAATATTCGGTCAATAGTGGGCGAATGGCTTCATACCAGCGCTCAAGAATCGCATATTTCTCAGGATGATCTGGGTCGATACGAATACCCGTTTTAGCCCCACCAATTGCCGGCCCTGATAGCGCAAATTTAATCTCCATAATTTTAGCCAATGTGGTGACCTCTTCTAACGTAATATGCTCATGCACACGTGTGCCACCACCTGCGGCATTGCCACGCAACGAGTTAATTACTAAAAACCCGCGTGCAGTAGATCGCTTGTCTTTCCACTGAAAGGTAATTTCAGGTTCCTGCTGTGAGAAATGCTGTAAACGATCAACCACACTATTTTGAAAATCCGTTAAATTCATTTTTATTCCCTTTATTCCTTTTGCTTTTTAAACTTTACTAAAATTTCCTTTTCTAACCGTAGGGGCGTATTGCATACGCCCTTGTATCTATACACCCTCACACATGTAGTAACAAATACAAAGATAAGTTAAACTTCAACTCCCCCTCACCCGCGCAGCTTAAGCTGCACGACCTCTCCCCTTGTGGGAGAGGTGCCAGGCATTGCAACTTATTCTTGATTCATTACATATTCAGCAATTAAACTAGCAGAGCATCGACTTTAGCGGCACAAATAAAATCATTTTCCGTCAAGCCATCAACGGCATGTGTTGTAAAATGCACCACACAACGATTGAAGCTTACCTCTAGATCTGGGTGATGCCCTTCACTATTGGCAACCCATGCCACGGCATTGACAAACGCCATGGTTTTATAAAAGCCTTTAAATTCAAATATGCGTGTTATTTTCTTGCCACATGCACTTAACTGCCACAATGGCAATTTCTGTAAGTAGCTTTGTGCTTCAACTTTTGTAAATGGTGTAAAATCACCATACTCACAAACTTGGCATTTCTTATCTAGTAAACTTTCCATAACATTTCCTTAACCTTTCAAAAATCATAGGGGCGTATTGCATACGCCATCACATCACATATTACATTTCATTCAGTCAACTCAAGTCCTTCATTTTCCAAAGGTTTTTCCTTTTTAGGAAACAATGCTCTAAACTCAGGTAAGCGCTGAGATTTTTTAATTAAATCAATAAAGTTGTCTTTTAATACGTTATAAATGCTTTCATAAGAATGGATGATATAATAAACCGGCTGATAAATATCGATACGATATGGCGTTCTTAATATATTTAAAGCATCAAATCGCTCATAACGCACCTTTGGATCTTCCAACGCATAAACCGTCTCACCCATTGATGATAAAATCCCACCGCCATAACAACGCAATCCCTGAGGGGTATTAATTAAGCCAAACTCAACAGTAAACCAATAAAAGCGCGCCAAAAGTCTTTGAATATCCGGTGTTTGCCCAACTCCTAGTTCTCCATAACGCTGCATAAAGTCAGCATAAACCGGATGAGCCAACATCGGGCAATGACCAAATAACTCATGAAATATATCCGGCTCTTGTAAGTATTTAAGCTCCTCTGGTGTGCGAATAAAGGTCGCACACGGAAATTTACGTTCAGATAATAATTTAAAAAAGCGATCAAAGCCAATCAATGCAGGTACCGGCTCCACAGCCCACCCCGTGACCTTCTGCAGTTTTTCATTAACCTCAGGAATCTGTGGAATACGATTAACTGGAAAATTAAGAAATTCCAAGCCTTTTAAATACTCATCACAAGCTCGCCCTTGAATAATCTTAAGTTGCGCTTCCATCAGTGTTTGCCACGTGTTGTTCTCTATCTCATCATAGACAACAAACCCACGATAATCTGGCTTTTTAGAAACATACTTGCTGTTTGTTTTCATGCTCATTCTCCCTTTGAGCGTTGTTGTTTGTAAGTGTAGCTGAAAATGGCACAATTTCGCCAGTTAGCTCGCCAAAACCGACTTTATACCCTTGCCCTTGGCAAAATCCTGCGATACGTGCAACGTCACCATCTTGTAAAAACACGCGCTTATCGCCATTTTTCAAGACAACTGGATGCTTACCACCTTCGGTAATTTCTAAGAAACAGCCCAAGCTATCTTTTGTTTTGCCACTTATTGTTCCTGATGCCAAGATATCTCCTGTCATCATCGGGCAACCGTTAACACTGTGATGTGCTAGCTGCTGCATCATATCCCAATACATGTATTTATAATTGGTGGTTGATATTACTTCATAATTTGGCTCTTTAGCGGGTTTAATCGATAATTGCAGCTCAACATCCACTGCCCAATGTTCTTTACGTTTAAGATAACTTAAGACTTCAGTGTCTTGTTTTGGTGATGGCACACGAAATGGCTCTAGCGCATCTAAGGTCACAACCCAAGCTGAAATAGAGGTAGCAAAATTTTTCGATAAAAAAGGTCCTAATGGCTGATATTCCCATTTTTGAATATCACGCGCACTCCAATCATTGACCAATACCATACCGATTACATGCTCAGGCGCTTGGTCAATTGTAATCGGTTGCCCATGCTGCGAAGGCATGCCAATAATCGCACCCATCTCCACCTCAACATCTAAGGCTTTAGATGGACTAAAGATCGGTGCCTCATCAGGATTTGGTTTAATTTGACCTTTTGGGCGCACGACTTCTGTGCCACTAACAACAACGCTTCCTGCTCGTCCATCATAGGCGACTGGTAAGTGTAACCAGTTGGGCAGTAATGGATTATCTTTATCACGAAACATCTTACCGACATTCTCAGCGTGCTCGCGTGAGGAATAAAAATCCGTAAAGCCTTTAATCTCAATCGGTAAATACAACTTGCAATCGCTTTGTTTGATTAGCACTTTATCTCTTAATGACTTGTTATCACGTAAGGTTGCTGTCTCGCTATTGAGTAAATCGCTGATGATTTGCCTTAATTCACGCACCTTTTCGCGCCCATGTTGAAACAGATCATTTAAAGCGCTCATTTGTGCTAAGTCCACATTAAACTCATGTAACAAGCCCTCGTTATAAGCTGCCTTTACATCTAAAATATATTGCCCAATTGCAACACCAATACGCTTTTTACTTTTATCTTCGCCAGTTTTGCTGAAAATGCCAAAAGGCAAATTTTGAATGGGGAAATGACAGTCTTTATCGACTGCAATAAATGATTTTAAGTTAGGGTTATTTGCTTTGATTGTTAACATTATTCAATGACCTCTTTTGTAAAATTTGCTTTTAATGATGACCAACAATTCAGATAATTCGGCTGACGCAGCTCACTCATTAATGCAAACTCGGTTAATTGCCATGGCAGACGTGATTCAAACATAAATGCCATGGTGTTTTGATAGCGTACAGGATTAAGCGTCATCTCTGATGCATTAATAAATGTATCATAATCAGGACCATGTGCCGACATCGGATTATGTACACTGATGCCTCCTGGCTCAAACCCTTCACCTTTAGCATCATAGACACCAGTTAATAATCCCATGCATTCGCTCATGATATTGCGATGATAATAAGGTGGTCTAAAGGTATCCTCACCAACCACCCAGCGCGGTGGGAAAATCACAAAATCAACATTTGCTGTACCCGTATTTAAGGATGGCGCAGTAAGTACTGTAAAGATACTTGGATCGGCATGATCTTTAAGCACGGTATTCACAGGGCAAAATAAATCAAGATCATATTTATACGGATATAAATTGCCATGCCACGCAACGACATCTAAAGGAGAGTGGTTAATCTCACCTTGCCATAGACGCCCTTGATATTGACTGTATAACAAAGCCTTTTGTGTCTTATCCTCAAATGAGGCAACAGGTGCTAAGAAATGACGCTCTTCTGCTAAGCCATTTGCACCTATAGGACCTCGCTCTGGTAAATAAAACGTACTTGCATTAGACTCGCAAATATAGCCACGTGCGTGCTCATCAAGTAGTTCAACAGAATAACGAACACCGCGTGGAATAACGACCACCTCATGTGGTCTTGCCTCAATCACGCCATATTCTGTTTTGAAGCGCAAGCGCCCTTGTTGCAATACATACAGCCAATCACCATCTGCACTGTAAAAATAACGATTCTCCATCGATTGATTGATCGCATATAGATGCACTGCTGCTGCCTCATTATACATCATGGTCACAAGCCCTTGTATCAGGTCTGTTTTCTCATGTGGAAAGCTCAAGGCACTCCAACGCATCTGCTCAGGAGGCGTCAACACATCATCTTGATGGTAGTGATTACGCAATAAACTCTCTTTAATCAATGTGAATTTCGGACTATGCAACACCGATGGACGAATACGATATTGCCATGCTTTAAAATTTTGCGCGCGTGGCGCGGTAAACGCACTGTTATTGACTTGCTCAGCATATAAGCCAAAGGGCGCTACTTGTGGTGAGTTACGATCTTGAGGTAATGCGCCTTTGAGCGCTTCACTTGCAAAATAACTATGAAATCCTAGCTGATAATCCACCATTTTATTCATGCTCCTTTAGCATAATCTGCTCGGGTGAGGCATGAAAAAACGCCGGATGCTTCATGGCATGCTCATAGATTCTCTGAATCGTTGGAAAGCTGCTGATATCCACATTAAAGCGCTTAGCATTAAACACTTGCGGGATAAGGCAGATATCTGCCAAGCTAATCTCATCACCAAAACAATACATGCCCGCCGTTTGCTGTAAGGTTTGCTCCAAGGCTGAAAAACCTAATTGCACCCAATGTGCGTACCATTTATTAATATGCGTCTCATTTGCGGCAAATTCAGATTTCAAAAAATTAAGCGTGCCTGAATTGTTCAGAGGGTGGATATCACAAGCTATCGTCAAAGCAAAGGCTTTAACCTTAGCCTTTAATACGGGATCAATTGGGTAGATTGAATGCTTAGGATACTTATCTTCTAAATAATCAATAATCGCCAAAGATTGCGTGATAATGACATTACCATCTTGTAGCGCGGGCACGCGTGATTGCGGATTAATCGCTTTATAGGCGCTTGAGAATTGCTCGCCACCATGATTAATTAAGTGAATCTCTTTTGATTCATAACTTATTTTTTTAAGTTGCAAGGCAATGCGCACGCGAAAGCTTGCGGATGAACGAAAATAATCATATAAAATCATCTTATTTCCTTAGTTATTACTAGAGTTACGGACTTTTTCTATTTCAACACCCCGCCTCGCAAGCTCGGCACCCCTCTTGCAAAGAGGGGAATATAAAATCAACGCTGCCTAATTCCCCTCTTTTCAAGAGGGGTGTCAGCCGCAGGCTGACGGGGTGTTTATAAAATCATAGTTTTTTCTAAAGTGCATAACTCCAGTTATTTATGCTCTTGCGTACTTAGCACACCACGCTCGATTTGATCAAGCTCAATGGAGTCAAACAGGGCTTGGAAGTTGCCCTCACCAAAGCCATCATCACCTTTGCGCTGAATGATTTCAAAAAATACTGGACCAATCACAGTATTGGTGAAAATCTGCAATAAATAGCCACCATCTTTAGTTGGCGCACCATCGATTAAAATGCGATTTTTGTGCATGCGCTCAACGGACTCAGGGTGATACGGCAGGCGTTCATGCGTCTTGGTGTAATAGCTATCAGGCGTGTGCATAAACTCAACACCTGAATCTTTAAGCTTTTCAACCGTGGCAAAGATATCCTGACTTTCCAAAGCAATGTGCTGAATCCCTTCACCATTAAACTCACGTAAAAACTCTTCGATTTGCGAATGATCATCAGCAGATTCATTGATTGGAATTTTGATTTTCAAGCATGGGCTCGTCATCGCCCGACTCAACAATCCCGTGAGTTTACCCTCAATATCAAAGTAACGAATTTGGCGAAAGTTAAATAAATCAATATAGTAATCTGCCCATTTATCCATATTGCCGCGAAAGACATTATGTGTCAGATGATCGATATATAACAAGCCACACTCATTGTCTTGCATCTGAGCTTTCGCATCAGGAATCATCTCAAATAATCCACTGTCGATAATTGAAGAATAATCTGTTAAATAAAGCTTAGTATCGGCAATGCCATGGATGACTTCGATACTTTGACCATGCCAGTCATCCGTATTTTGCGTTTTCAATTTGGCACCCTTTTTAATGCAGTGAGCTAAGGCATGCTCAACATTTTCAACCACAAAACCCATACCACATGCGCCCGATTGATGTGTTTCTTTAAACGCTTTGGCAAAACCTTGTGATTCGTTATTCAACAAAAAGAAAATATCATTTTGTTGCCATAGTTCAATGGTTTTAGTTTTATGCTGTCCAACCAAGGTGAAACCCAAAAGGCTAAATAAATCACGCATTTTTTGCGGCGTTGTGCTGACAAATTCCAAGAAACTAAATCCACGTGTTCCCGCTGGATTTGTCGTTATATCCATTTTACTCATTCCAATCTCCTTGTTACTGTAACACCCATCATCAAATGATTTATGATGGGTATAGATCTCTCTTTACAAATAATGAAAAATCAATACAAAACGGAATACTCCAGATAGTAACTCACTGAATTATGTCAAGTATATACAGGAAGCGCCCCGTTTAAGTGGCGTTAACATAGCATAGCTTGGCTGGGTTTGCACCCAGATCACAACGGAAAAGGTGAAAAAATATTGAAATTATTTTAAAGATGAAATCATTCTACAGCCTAGAGAGTTACTTTGCGTACTCTGGCTTCGACTAACGCTCAGCCAACACTTCCGTAGGGGCGTATTGCATACGCCCTATGTCTTAACTATTATCTTTTATCTTCTTTGATTTCAAGCTTCTTACCAGCTACCCACACTTTCTTTAAATGCTCAATAACATTCTTTGGTGTATCACTCGGTAAATCAACGGTACTGAATTGATCAAATAATTTGATATGTCCAATATTGCGGCTATTAATACCGGCTTCATTGGCAATAGCACCAACGATATTGCGCGGCTCAACACCATCACTACGACCCACTTCAATGCGATAAGTCGTCATATCCATATCTGGTGAGCGACGCGATCCTCTATCACGATCACCACGTCCGCCACGCTCATCACGACGTTGTGAAAATCTGCTATCGCGATCATTTCTACGACCATCACGATCACCACGTCCGCCACGCTCTGAGCGATCAAAACGATCAGATCTTTCTGACCTTCTTGACTCTTGAACCTGAATTTCTTTAACAAAAAGCTTTTTGTCGCCTTGCGCTAAAAAGGCAAGTGCTGCCACCATATCATCGGCTTCAGCACCATATTCAGTCGCAAATTCCTGCATTAGTTCTTTAAACTTACTTAAGTCTTTATGACGGATAATCTCAGCAGTTTCATGCTTAAAGCGCGTAACACGCTTTTCAGTAATTTCTTTAGCACTTGGTAACTGCATCTCTTCCAAAGTATGACGAATAACACGCTCAAGCATACGTAGTTGACGCAAATCTCTGGTGTAAATCAATGAAATTGCATCACCCTCACGTCCAGCACGCCCCGTGCGACCAATACGGTGTACATATGCTTCATTATCTTGTGGTAAATCATAGTTAATCACGTGACTAATACGCTCGACATCCAAACCACGTGCCACAACATCTGTTGCCACAAGAATATTAATTTTAGAGGCTTTCAACTGGTCAATTATATATTCACGTTGGTTTTGTTGCATATCACCATTAATCGCTGCAGCCAAGTGACCACGCGCTTTTAAGCCATCAGCTACTTCGATGGTTGATGTTTTGGTTTTAACAAACACCATTACACCATCGGTATCTTCAACTTCTAATACGCGATCAAGCGCATCTAATTTAGATAAACCTTTGACCACTAAAAAGCGTTGATGAATTGTCTTAGCGGTTGCTGCTTTTGTTTTGATCTGTACTTTACATGGTTCACGTAGATATTCATTAACAATATCCAACACATCACGCGGCATGGTTGCTGAGAACAGCAAACGCTGACATGCTTCCGGCGTGTGTGACAACACCCATTTAACATCATCAATAAAGCCCATACGTAACATTTCATCCGCTTCATCTAATACTAATGCTTTTAATGCATCTAGCTTTAATGTGCCTTTACGCATATGATCCATTACACGACCTGCGGTACCAACGACAACCTGCACACCACGACGTAATGCCTGAATTTGACGACCATATTCTTGACCACCATAAATAGAAGCAACTTCAAGCTTGGCAATATTTTTAGAAAAAGATTCAAATGCTTCAGCCACTTGGATCGCAAGCTCACGTGTTGGGGTTAACACCAATACTTGTGGCATACGTTCTTTGCCAGATAAATCCATGTTATTTAGAAGTGGCAATGCAAATGCTGCGGTTTTACCGGTTCCAGTTTGCGCTTGTCCTAATACATCACGACCTTGCAATACAAAAGGAATCGTATTTGCTTGGATCGGTGTGGGTGTTTGGTAACCCATTGCTTCAATAGCTGACAATATCTTGTCGTTTAAGCCCAAATTATGAAAGCTTAATTCTTGAGATTCATTATTCTCGGTACTCATAGTGATTTAAAACCCAAAAGTTATGATACCCATCACTGCCCCTTCTGCGTTTTAAACGACTACAAACGATACGCGACGAGTATGTTGTTGATAAATTCAAGGCGCCATTGTACCTGAATAAACAAAAAGGTACAGAACTATTTAAAGTTAATTTGGTTAAAATAACATCAGACCTTTAAAGGCGCTTACGTAACCCAAAAATGTACGCCACAACTATTGGTCACAATCAATGTTCTATGATACCCTTAGCCAAATTTTTTTGGCAACTTATTTTGCTCTATGACTGATCACTGGAATACGAAAGAAACGATTACACTACCTGCCGAGCTTGAGCACTGGCTATTTAATGTCAAACGCTTGGGTGTCACTTTGGCGCAGTCCATCCCTGATATTGGCTTAAAGTGCATCAATGAATATCATGCGCCGATGGATGATGATGAAGCTGAACTTTTGAACTTAAATGAGCGCGCAAGTCGTATTCGCTTGATTAAACATCATCATCAAGATAACACTTATGTGTTTGGGCGGACGATTATCCCACAAAGCACTTATAAACGTTATCAAGATTGTTTTGATTCATTAGGTAACAACTCCATTGGTGAGCACTTTTTATTTAAAAACACGCATATCACACGTAGTGAGTTCTATGTCAAACACTGTTCTTTTGATCTCTTGAAGCACAAACTTAACTTAAATGATACCTTTCCCGCCAATCCATTATGGGTACGCGCATCCATTTTTACACTGGATGCTGAGCATCAGTTATTAATTGAAGAGTTTTTTGTGCATATACCACCTGTTTAAACTTAAGCAATACCCATCGTAAATCATTTTGCGGTGTTTACTTGTAAAGTAGTTTGTGAAGATTTTGGCAAGTCGGATTGCAGGTAATAGCTAGGACTATTATCAAAATTCAACTTGCCAAAAGCACGCAAAATACAAAGCAAAAAATTCTGTAAAATGGTTTATGATGGGTATAAAACAAGTATACTTAACCTCTTACTATAAATAATACTAATACCACTATATATGAAAGCATATTTTTACTTGATGCGCCTGCATCGCCCAATTCCTATCTTAATCATTCTTTACCCCACTTTATGGGGGCTTTTTGCAGCAACCTCTGCGCTACCTAGCTTCAAAGTGTTTATTATCTTTGTTCTTGGTGTGATTATCATGCGTACCGCTGGATGCATTTTTAACGACATTGCTGATCGCGATTTTGACGGCCAAGTCAAGCGCACTGCCACGCGCCCCATAGCAACAGGGGACATCACCGTTAAACAAGCTGTTTTCGTTGGTGTGTTATTACTTCTTATCGCTTTTATTCTTGTGTTACAGCTTAATCTTATGACTATTTTGCTATCGCTCATTGCTGTGATACTGGCGCTTAGCTACCCGCTTTTTAAACGCTTTTTTGCCGTCCCACAACTAGTCTTAGGCTTCGCCTTTAATTTTGGTATTATCATGGCTTATGCAGCCCAGATTAATCACATTCCTTTATCTGCTTGGATGCTCTATCTTGCCACCATTTTTTGGACAATCTCTTATGACACGATGTATGCGTTAGCTGACAAAGACTATGATCTAACACTTAACTTACACTCCTCTGCGATTACCTTTGGCAAACATAATCTTTTGATCATGAGTATTTTCCAGATACTAACCATTATTTGCCTCGCAGTCTTTGGCATGCTGCAACATTATAATACTGTCTTTTTCTTAGCCTTAGTCATCATTGCCGTGTTATTCTTCTATCAGCATAAGACGTGGCAAAAAGGTGGCATTGCCCAATGCATTAAGGCATTTTCAGATAATCATTGGGTTGGTCTTGTTATTCTATTGGCAATTTTGATGCAGTAGCTATACTTTATACATTCAATGCACAAAAAGGATTTTACATGCGCTATTTAAGCATTCTACTTTTAGGATATGTTCAGTTTGGTTTTAACTGTACTGATATTTTTATCAATAAAACCCCTTTTCATATCACGGCACGCACACTTGATTTTCCATTAAAGCTATATACTCAAAGCTTTGAAACTTATAGTTGGTATCAAAAGATATTTCAAACAGATATTAATCTCACCCACATCACTTCTCGTGCTTTTAGCTTTTATACTGGATATCTTGATGTTGAGAATACAACTAATCTCATTGCCAATCGCGATAAAGTCCCCGAAGATAAACTTGCTCATTGGCAAAACAAATATGGTTTTTTCGGACGCTTAGGTTTTATTGGTTATACCTTAACCGATGGCATAAATACACAAGGCGTAAGTATCGCAGCGCTTTATTTACCAGGCAGCGTTTACCCCAAATACAATCCTCATGACCCGCGTCCAGCACTTGGAATTTATGATTTATCCAATTTTATCTTAGGCATGGCAAATTCAACTCAAGATGCATTAAAGCTTATTATGCAATATCAACTTGTCGAATCAGCCATGTATGCCACCAGTGGCTTATACATCAAGGATATACCGTTACATATTGTCATTCGTGATAAAACAGGACACAGTGCCGTCATTGAGTTTATCGATGGCAAAACCGTTATTTATGACCATGCCACGAATGTACTCACCAATGCGCCTGATTATGAATGGCAGATTAAAAACCTGACACACTATAAAACGTTAAGTGATAAAGATGCCAAAGCAAGTCTGCCGTTTGCTCATTTTATCCCTGACTATAAAACAGTAATTAAATATGCACAACCTGAGGATGCTGGTCTTCTTGGCATGCCTGGAGATTACACATCCGTCTCACGCTTTGTACGCGCTAGCATTCTAACACGTGAATCGCCAACGCCACAAAACACAGATCAAGCACTTTACCAAGCCAATACAATTCTCTCAAGTGTGACCGTGCCCTACTATGAGGCAACGGCAACCTTATGGCAATCAATTAAAGATCTTGATAATAAACGTATCTACTATCGTGATTTACTGTATTACGATCGTGATCGCATCAAACAAAACACCTTAAACAACGGCTTTGTTGAATATGACCTAACAAAGATAGATTTTGTGGCATTTACGCCAGAGCAATTAAACTCAGGGCTAAAGATCACCCCCGAGGATCAGATTTCAGGGGTATTATCCATTAATGATATTCCAGGATTAAATGATGCCAAAAATTTAGGATTTAACTAAAGCGTTAATGCTAGCTCAGTTGCCTCTTTAATTGCACGCTTCGCATCAACCTCTGCAGCAACATGTGCACCACCAATGATGTGCACATTTTTAATGCCTTGATCTATTAAGCTATTGTATAACGATCTATCTGATTCTTGTCCGGCACAAATCACCACTTGATCAACATCAAGTAGCTTCTTCTCACCTTTAAGTGTGATATGCAAACCAGCATCATCAATTTTGTCATAGCTCACGCCACTTAACATCTTAACCTTTTGATGCTTCAAGGTGGTGCGATGAATCCAACCAGTTGTTTTACCTAGACGCTTGCCGAGTCTTTCATCTTTGCGTTGCAATAGATAAACTTCCGCTTCCGGCACAGGCTCATGCGGTTTGGTCAAACCACCGCGATGCGCCAACGTCACATCAACTCCCCATTCGTGATAATAGTCTTCCGTATTCTCACCAATTTTTTTACCGGCAAACACCAGAAAAACAGAGACATCAAAGCCAATGCCACCGGCACCAATAACTGCGACCTTTTTACCAGCTGCCACTTCACCATTTAACAGCTGCATATAGTTAATAACCATTGGATGATCAATCCCATCAATCTTAGGAATCCGAGGCATAACACCTGAAGCAATCACAATCTCATCATAATTTAGCGATTTTAAATCCTCTGCATTAACTTTGGTATTAAGCTTAACATTGACCTCATTCGCATTTAACTGATACTCAAAATAACGCAACGCTTCAGAGAACTCCTCTTTACCCGGCGTTTTTGCACTTAACTTAAACTGCCCTCCGACCTTATCAGATGCTTCATAGAGATCAACTTGATGCCCACGCTTGGCAAGCTCAATTGCCGCAGTGCAGCCAGCAGGTCCCGCACCAATCACAGCAATACTCTTTTTATCTGTGGCAGGTTTTGATTGCATGACACTTTCATTACAGGCATAAGGATTGACCAAGCAAGAAGCTTGTTTGCCAACAAAGACATGATCTAAACAAGCCTGATTACACGCGATACAGGTATTAATCGCTTGGGATTGGTTATTTTGTGCTTTTTTGACAAAATCAGGGTCAGCCAATAATGGACGCGCCATTGAAACAAGATCTGCCTTTTGTTTTTGTAAAATATCCTCAGCCACTTCAGGTGTATTAATACGGTTAACACAAACGATAGGAATATTAATATGCTTACGGATTTCCTCGGTAATCGGCACAAAAGCGGCACGTGGCACTTGCGTGCTAATCGTTGGGATACGCGCTTCATGCCAGCCAATCCCTGAATTGATAATGGTAACACCTGCCTTTTCCAAGGCTTTAGCTAAAGTGACAACTTCATCAAAACTGCTACCCTTTTCAACCAGATCAAGCATCGATAAACGAAACATAATAATAAATTCTTCACCGACTTTCTGGCGTGTTGCTTTGATGATCTCAAGCGGCAGACGCATTCTATTTTCAAAGCTACCACCCCATTTATCTTTACGTTTATTGGTATGCTCAACGAGAAATTGATTGATCAAATACCCCTCAGATCCCATGATCTCAACACCATCATAACCTGCCTCTTTAGCAAGTTTAGCCGCACGAGCGAAGTGTTTAATCGTGCGCTTAATACCACAGTTACTTAATGCTCTGGGTTTAAATTTATTCATCGGCGCTTTAAGTTTTGAAGCACTGACACACAAAGGATGATATCCATAGCGTCCAGCGTGTAAAATCTGCATCAAAATCTTGCCATCTGCTTTGTGAACCGCCTCAGTCACTAACCGATGTTTTCTAACTTCCTTTTGATTGGTTAACTTAATCGCAAAGGGGTAAAGCCACCCTGAGATATTAGGTGCCACACCTCCTGTGACAATTAAACCAACACCACCTTCAGCGCGCTTTTGATAGAAATAAGCCAAACGCTCAAACCCACCTTTTTGCTCCTCAAGACCAGTGTGCATCGACCCCATTACCACGCGATTTTTTAACGTCGTAAAGCCCAAGTCCAAAGGTTCTGATAATAATGGATAAGGATTTTTTTGATCCGTCATAACAATATAAACTCCTCTTTTACTTTTCTCTAAGGTTAGAAAAGAATTATGAATTCAGTAAACAGCATTTCTTATATTTTTTACCACTCCCACAAGGGCAAGGGTCATTTCTGCCTGCTTTCTTTTTGCTTCTTTCTTTATTTGAGAATAATAATTGGTCATTAGAATGATTAGAAACACTCGATTCATGAAACATCGCCCATGTACCAAAAGTTGATTGTATGTCATCAATAAAATGATAGGGTGAGGTTCTACAATCATCTGCCTTATTTTTAATTTTATCCACGGAGCTTCTAATAGATTCAAGACCATAATGATCAATATCAATTTTGTTTTGTATAATCAACTCTTGCAGCTTATTTAACAAATGAAGTGAATCACTTTCTAAAATACAGCTACCTACGGATGTTACCATCTCTTTTTGCTCTTTTGCTATATTGCTATATTTGTAATTCAAATAGTAATCTAGTTTATTCTCAAAAGTTGATTGCTCAATTTTGCCCATAACTTTTAAGGTGACAATAGAATGTATCGCAGCACTACGTGCATAAAAATAAGCATCACTATCTTTGATTAATTTATCTAGTATTGAAAGGTCACCATTATAAGTTGAAGCTATTATATTTTTAAGATCATAACTTGTTATCAAATCACCCAATAATTCATTATCTCTATCTAATTGCATTATCTTAATAATTTTTGGATACGCTCGCTGATCCCTAAAAATGCTAAGCAAATAAAATGCATACATAAACAAGGTGGTGTCGTATTTATCTATACCTTTATTAGCAATTAAGTCATCAAGACAACCAAGCAACATTGGTGAGATGTCATCTTTATAATGAATTGCAGCAGCTAACTCTGTTTCAGGGAAATAGGTATATCCAATTTCATTAAGCTTTTTATACACTGTAGCTGCATTTGGGTAATTGTTTAAATCATCTGCTGTTGCTGCTCTTAGTTTCTTACTCCTGAGTTTTTTTGATTCAAGTTTGTTTTTCTCGACATCTATCCCTGATTTTTTGATGAATGAAGACATTATTTCTGATATTTCCTCCTCATCGGCAGGTCTGTTTGCCTTATATTTCCCTCTACTAGCAGAGCCTAATAAATTAGGTAATCTAAGACCATTTTTAAGTGTTTTTCTATCGCTCCAGAGTTTTTTATTATTCAAATTCTTTTGAAATTCATCCTGAGAATCAATAATCACTCTTAATATATTATCTTGATTGGTGGTTACACGTTGGGCATCTAACCATTTTATAAATACTACCAATACATTGGTAAGGCATTCTAATTTCAGGTCATTTTCAACAATCCAATATCTTGGGACATGACTACATAGGAAATATTTTAATTTTTTTTCATCCCAAAAGTTTGGTTTATTAAGATATAGTCTATACATCCACCAAAAAGAATCCCTTACTAAAATTCTTATGTCATCATTATCTAACTCAGATAACTCGTCTGGCTTCTTTACCAGAAACTCATCTAGATAATAGTCGCTCCAACTGTCTATATCTTTGATTGTCTGAGATGAGTACCACTCATCTTGAATTTCAAAATTATATCTTATTTCTACTGCATCACTCATTGCTTTAAATCCTAATGTTCTACATTCTTAAACTCTGGCACCACATAATCAAATGCATATGCCTTAATATCGTGCATTAGTAGCATGTACAACTTGAAATAACAACGCCTTGTTGCAAACTGCTTACTATCTTTGGTTGTATTAACCTCATGCAGTACCTCATCGTTTTTAATAGCTCTCATTACAAGTGAATAGCTACCACCCGTGTTTTGAGCGACTTTTTCATCTTGTCTAAGTTGAACTTATTCACGGCTTCACAAGTTTTTGATAGAAATAAGCCAAACGCTCAAACCCACCTTTTTGTTCTTCAAGACCAGTGTGCATCGACCCCATTACCTCGCGATTTTTTAACATCGTAAAGCCTAAATCCAAAGGTTCTGATAATAATGGGTAAGGATTTTTTTGATCCGTCATAATAATTAAACTCCTTTATGATTGATTGCCTCAAAGTGCTCTCTTAACGTTTTACCACCAACAGTAATCCCTTCAAGTGCGACTTTTGTTTCCTTAAGCGTCAGCGTATTTCCTTCAATTGCGTTAGAGTGATACGTCCAGTTTAGAATAAGATTTTCATGTAAATTATGAACAACCTCTTTTGGCAAAGGACGATATGCATCAAGCTTTTGCTTCATTAAAGTATATTTGCTAAAGTCCATGGTTAATCTCTGTGATACTTTGCTTTAACATACTGATCAACGATCACCATAAATTCTTTAGCAATATGCTCGCCTCTTAATGTATGCTTTTTCTGTCCATCGATAAACACCGGGGCAACAGGTGCCTCACCTGTGCCTGGCAGGCTAATACCGATATTGGCATGCTTACTCTCGCCAGGACCATTTACCACACAACCCATTACCGCAACTTTCATGTTTTCAACACCGATATATTGATGTTTCCACATGGGCATTTGCTCACTAAGATAGTTTTGAATATCATTGGCAAGCTCACGGAAAAAACTACTAGTTGTCCGCCCACATCCAGGGCATGAGGAAACCGTTGGCGTGAACGCTCTTAAGCCCATCGTTTGCAAGATCTCACGACAGACTTTCACCTCATTGGTGCGTGGCGCACCTGGCTCTGGTGTTAAGGATACGCGAATCGTATCACCTATGCCTTGCTGTAATAGATAGCCCAGACTTACACTGCTGGCAACAATGCCTTTAATCCCCATCCCTGCTTCAGTTAACCCTAAATGCAAAGGATACGGGCATTCACGTGCAAGCTTTTGGTAAACTTCAATCAAATCCTGAACATCACTGACCTTGCATGATACAATGATTTTATCAGCCTTAAGTCCCAGACGCTCAGCGTATTCTGCACTTGATAAAGCCGACTCAATCAGCGCTTTGTGCATAATCTCACGCGCAGATAACGGTACCGTCAGCTGACTATTCTCATCCATTAGCTTTGCCAGTAGCGCTTGATCTAAGCTACCCCAATTGACACCAATACGCACTGGTTTATCATATTCAATCGCCTTTTGCACAATCTCAGCAAATTGTGTGTCCTTTTTGCGACCAAAGCCAACATTGCCTGGATTAATACGATATTTATCCAGTGCTTTAGCACATTCTGGAACGTCTGCTAATAATCTGTGACCATTGTAGTGAAAGTCGCCAACTAAAGGCACATCACAGTCCTTTTGTAATAAGCGCTTTTTGATCTCAGGGACGGCTTTAGCTGCTTCTTCATCATTAACCGTAATGCGCACAAGCTCGCTACCCGCGCGATGAAGTGCTAAAACTTGTGACACTGTTTTTTCAATATCGGCAGTCGCTGTATCCGTCATCGATTGCACGACAACCGGCGCTCCACCACCGATTGTGATATTCCCTACTTTTACCGCAATAGACTTATGCATAGTGTGGCTATAGTCCTAATTTATGTTCGATTAACTTCTCAAGTTTCACCGTATCAATGGCAAACTTACGAATACCTTCGGCTAATTTTTCCGTTGCCATTGGGCTTTCATTCATTGCCCATCTAAAATCACCTTCTGTTAATTTGCGATCTGGTTGATTGGTTTTCTCAATCTCAACTAACTGCCTATTTAACGTATTATCATCCTGCTGTAACTGCTGTAATAAATTTGGCGCAATCGTCAATGCATCACATCCTGCTAAGGCTTCCACTTGTCCCACATGGCGGAAACTTGCCCCCATCACAATTGTTTGATAACCATAACGCTTGTAATGCTGATAAATTTCTTTAACCGATAACACGCCGTTATCTTCACTGACATCAGGGAAGTTTGTTGCACCTTGCTCTTTCATATACCAGTCAGTAATGCGCCCAACAAAAGGTGAAATCAAAAAGACTTTAGCCTGAGCACAGGCGATGGCTTGGGCAATACTAAACATCAAGGTTAAATTACAGTTCACCACCTCTTTTTCAAGCACTTCAGCAGCCTTAATCCCTTCCCAAGTTGATGCAATTTTGATAAGCACACGCGATTTATCAACACCGGCTTCTTGGTATTTATCGATTAATCGACGCGCGTAATCAATGGTCGCCTCTGTATCAAACGATAAGCGGGCATCAACTTCGGTGGAAACACGCCCAGGAATTACCTTTAAAATCTCAATACCGAAACTTACTGCCATATCAAGCATTGCCTCATCAACGCGTGATTTACCACTTAAATGCGCACTTTTTGCCAATGCCTGCTCAATTACATAATTGTATGCAGGCATTTTAGCTGCATTTAATAACAAGCTTGGGTTAGTTGTTGCATCAACGGGTTGATATGCTTCGATTTGCGCAAAATCACCGGTGTCAGCAACCACTTTGGTCATTTGTTTTAACTGTTCTAATTTATTCATCTTGTTTTCCACTTTTATTTTTTTCTTTTATCTATTTGACTGTGTCATAGCATATAGTTGATTAGCTTCACGCTCAAGCTTTACGCCCAGCAATCTAGCAATATAACACTTCTTGTATATCCGCATAGCCCTCAAGACACATTAAAAGGCGATCCAAGCCTAAAGCAACGCCTGAGCACTCTGGTATGTGATCAAGACAAGCTAATAAGCCTTGATCAATAGGAACTGCTGCTTTACCAAGGCTTTGACGCAAATGTAAATCATGCTCAAAACGCTTTGCTTGTTCAATGGCACTTGTTAACTCATAATAACCATTGGCTAACTCAACACCTTGATAAAAAAGCTCAAAACGCTTGGCAACCATTTGCCCACTACTATCTGGCATCACGCACGCCAAGGCAGCTTGCACTTCAGGGTAATCATAGACAAACACAAATTGATGCGCTTTAAGTTTAGGCTCAATGACATGGGTAAATAATACATCTAAGCACTCGATATTATTTGGACTGGCTAAGCCTTGAATATCTCCCACATGCTGAGAAAGCGCTTTTTGCAAAGAGCTCAAATCTGCCGTATGTGGATTTATGCCTATCAACTGTTGAAATAATGCTTTATAGCTAAAATATTCAATAGATGTTTGCGGCTTCAATATAAGCAACATTTGTGCAATTTCCTCACGCAATGCCATATCATCCAATCCCACACGATACCATTCAAGCATCGTAAATTCATGGTTGTGATATTGCGCTTTAGGATCATCACGAAATGCTTTACAGATCTGATAAATACTGCCTGAACCCTGTGCTAATAATCGCTTCATCGCATATTCCGGTGAGGTTTGCAAAAAGCGTATGCCTGACTGGGTATCAATAGCAAAAGCATCGATATAGGGATCACTCACAGGATATGGGTAAGACAAAGGAGTATCGACTTCTAATACATCTCTTTTGGCAAAAAACTTGCGGATTTTTGTAATATATTCAGCACGCTGAATCAGTGCGCTATTTGATGGCAGCATAATCTAGATCATCTATATAAAGTGCCAATATTCTAACAAACAAATATGATGAAAATAACTGTTATTAGGTTTTGTGAACCAATTTTTATAATCACCAATGAAGGTGTATAAAGAAGTGTTATTGACTCACTGGTCAAACCAGTGGTTTACCTAATCAAGAGTTAGCACCACCCCGCTCAAGCTCCAGCAACTTCGCCTTATTATCTAATCCCCCACCAAAGCCCGTTAAATTGCCATTGCTGCCAATGACTCGATGGCATGGCACAATAATTGAAATCGGGTTTAAACCATTAGCAAGTCCAACAGCACGTGCTTTATTTTTATCACCCAAGCGCCTTGCCTGCTCGCCATAGCTTATCGTTTTGCCATAAGGGATATTACGAAGCTCTTGCCAGACACTTAGCTGAAAGTCCGTGCCATACGGGCATAATGGAATATCAAATACTTGACGTTTGCCCTTGAAGTATTCAGACAACTGAGTTTTTGCTTTAACGATTATCGGATGATTAACATCTTGCTTAAATGATTGAATACCCATCTGAAAAGCTTCTAACTGTGCTTCATGTTCCCAAAAGACATGATGAAGTCCTTTATTTGATGCAAATAAAATAAGCTCTCCAATGGGTGAATTCAGCCTATCATAGACGGTTTGATCAGGTAGAAGTTTGAAAAATTTCTGAATTCTTTTCATGGTTTTCCCTTTCGTTTTACTATGTAATGAATCAAGAATAAGTTGAGCTTTAATATTCCCTCACCCGTGCAGCTTATGCTGCATGAGCAATCCCTCAAGGGGAGAGGTACTAGCTGATGCAACCTATTCATACATCATTACTATGTCACAATTTTATCATTTTACAATTTCGAAATCAGGCAAATTCTCCAAAAGTGCTTTACCATAAAACTTGGTTTTTAAACGCTTATCTAGAATAATTACCTCACCAATATCCGCCTCTGTGCGCACGAGACGCCCTACCATTTGTGTTAATTTCAAGGAAGCTTGCGGCAGTGATATATCCATAAAGGGTTTGCGCTTAATCGACTCTAGCCATTCAGAGCGTGTTTTGTCAATCGGATTGGTTGGCACAGAAAATGGTAATTTGTGAATAATCAATCGTGTTAGATAAGCGCCAGGCAAATCAACCCCTTCAGAAAAGCTATCGACACCAAAAATAATCGATGGTTTAAATTGATCAACGCGCTTTTTATGAATGGCAATCATTGCCTGTTTTGAGCGATCACCTTGAATAAGCGTGATTTTCTTAAGGGCACTGTTTAAGCGCATATAGACCTTTTCCATCGCATGAATACTGGTAAAGAGCATCAAGGCACCTTCATGTAAGTCTTTAAAATAGACTTCATTGAGGAGCTTGGCTGTCTCTTCAATATGTTTGTCTTGTTGTGCTGGCTCATATTGCATATCAGCAATAATAAGCTTTGATTTTGAATAATTTAACGGTGAAGATAAAAGCAAGGTTTTGGCTTCTTTTTTAAGGGATGTGGCATTTAAGAAGCGATCAAACTTACCTAATGAACGCACCGTGGCTGAACACATCACCACACCATGTTGTACATTTTGCCAAAAGACCTGTTTTAATAATGAAGCAGCTTCAATCGGTGAGGCATGAATATCATAATCTTGAAAATGAGTTGCCAACATATCCGTTTGCACTTCTTTTGCTTCTTTTGCTTCTTTTACTTCTTCATGTTTTACTTTCTTTTCATGCGGGACAACCCATTTGGCAATCGGCGGCATCGTCGCTTGATTAATCATCAATGACCAGACATTGTAGAGATTTTTTGAGCGCTCTAATAAAAAGCCAATTTGCGTGAATTGCTTCTCTAAACTACTGGCTGAATGAATCTGGCTTTTCTCGGCAAAATCATCAAGCTTCGTTTTAAGCTTATCACACTGATTCATATAAAAAGCCGCACCCTCTTTGATGGATGTCGCAAGCTGAAGCATCTCATCCGTAATATGGGTCATGCGCCAAACATTTTCTTCCTTCATCGCTTTAGCATACATAGGATCAATTAACTGCTGCATTTGAGTGAGCTGCTGAATCAGGTTTTTACGCACCTCTTTCCAATTCTCACGCATGGTACGATCAGCAAGCTCAGAAGGTAAGCCATTTAACAATTTATCAACATCATTAATCCATGTTTGCGAGCCAAGTAATGAAGCAAAACCAGAAAGTGATCTTAATGCCCGATCGGGTAAATGATGACACTCATCGATAATATAAAGACTATCTTCAAATTTAGGCAAAATCGCGCCATCACCAAGATCAAGGTGTGACAATAACAAACTATGATTGACAACGATAATATCCACTTTGCGTAAGCCTTGGCGCGCGTTAAAAAAAGGACATTCGCGATAACACTCACAGCGGCTAAACGAACACGAGCTGCTGGTGTTATAAATCTCACTCATCAGTGCTTTAGAAACCGGTTTCTCCAACAGATCAAAATCGCCATCCCAATCTTTGCTCAAGCGCTGATCGAGCATTTCTGCTTCTTTTTGCAAGTCACTATCATCACTGTCAAAATGATGCAGTTTACGCGGGCATAAATAGCGCGAGCGCCCTTTTGCCAATTGATAACTAAACTCAATTTTATGGTGTTGCATAAGCTCATGAATAAACGGTAAATCTTTATCAATCAGCTGCTCTTGCAATGCTACTGTTGCCGTTGAGACAACAATTGATAACTTATCTTGCCCCTGTTTAGCGCGCACTTCATTGGCTAAAAGCGCACCAAGCAAATAAGCAAAGCTTTTACCGGTTGCCGTTGGCGCTTCAATAACAATTTTTTCATTATTGATCAATGTTTCTTTAACTGCTTCAATCATTGTCAGCTGCGCATCACGCACATATAAGCCGGCTTCTTCAAACAACTTTTTGATATTAAGCTCTGTATGTCCAACACTTTGAGTCGTCATAATATTTGCCTTTGATGCGTCAACTTAGCCAAGTGCACGATCTTTAAGCTCACATAAGTCTGACCATTAAAGTGCTCTTTTGATAAACGATACGCCACTTGGACTTCTTCACCCACTTGAATATCAGCATCATCTAAATACTCATCAGCAAAAAACCAAATGCTTTTAAGTGTTTTACCATGAATGGTAAGCATTAATTGCAGATGTTGGCTTTCTTTTCCCACCCATTTAAAGCTATAAATACTTGCTTTATTACAAAAAACAGGCGCTTCAAACTCGCGACCATAAGGCTCAAGCAAAGCAAATTTTTCAACATGTTTAAGCGTAAACTCCTCAGCAGTTAACTCACCATCACAATAAATAATTGGTGTGGCAGTAATATTATTCTCAGCAATCGCTTTTTGACAGTAATCATTAAAGCTTTGAGAAAATTCTACAAATTTATCTTTGTAAATGGTTAATCCAGCAGCTCCGGTATGTCCACCATATTTGATCAGAATATCTGTCGTATTTTGATAAATAAGATCTAAAACAGCTTTAATGTTTAAGCCATCAATGCTGCGCGCTGATCCCGTGATAATATCATCTTCCCCTTGCTTGGGTGAGAATAAAATTGTCGGCAAGCCAAAACTATCTTTAATGCGACTTGCTGAAATGCCATGCACCCCAGCATGCCCATCATCAAGATAGACACAAATACTTGAGGCACCCTTTGCGTATTGCTTTGAGGCTTCACTCATCGCTTTGGCAGTCATATCTTTTTGAATGACCTTGCGATGATTGTTCTGCTGCTGCAAGAACTCAACCCATTGTTTGGTTTTTTGATGATCTTCGTTTAATAAGAAACTCACCGAGCTTAAGGCATCAGACATGCGTCCATCACTATTGAGTAAAGGCGCTATCACAAACCCTAAAAACTCACTATCGACCTTGTGATGAAAATGATCACTAAAACTACTCCAACAGCTACGTGTTAACTGTGAAATTTTGTGCATACCATAGTAAGCCACAACACGATTATTGATACTCTTTGCCATAGAAACACAGTCAGCAACTGTGCCAACAGCAACAAAATCAAGTAAATCAGTTAACTGGCAATCACTATTGGTTGGTTTTCCTTCAAGCAGTAATAGTCTTCTGACCTCTGCCATTAGTAACCAAGCAACCATGCATCCAGCAATAAAGGGGTCATTATACTCACAGCCCTTTTGGGTTGGGTTTAGCACAGCATAAGCGCTTTGCGGCACGCCTTCTTCAGGAATTGCATGATGATCGGTGACAATCACATCGATATTTTGTGACTTTAATAATGCAATACGCGCTTCATCGGTTGAACCATTATCGGCAGTGATCACCAATGTCGGACGCATATCATCATCTAAAATACGTTGTGCAAGCTTATCAGATAAGCCATATCCCTCTGCCATTCTATGCCCAATATATGAACGAATCTTATCAGCTGGATGATTAAAAATATGAGTCAATGCAACATGCAAAATCGCATGCGATGTTTGCCCATCACAGTCATGATCAGTTTCAAGACCAATAATTTCACCACGCTCTAATGCTTGAATAATACGCTTTGCCGCTTTTGTTGCGTCTTTTAATAAATGTGGCGAGGTTAGAAATTTAAGCTTTAGGTGTGCAAATTTTAAAGCATGTTCAGGATCATCGATGCGTCGTGCGATAATACTCGCAATAAAGCTATCCACCTTATTCTCAAGCAATACTTGATGCACTTTGCGATGAAAGGGACGCAGTTGAATAATAATCTCTGGACGCTTTAACCTCTCTTTGATCCTCACTTCAGCCATTAGGCTTCCTTCGGCTTTTTATTGCTAATATTGCGTCGAGTCCACATCTTAACACCAGAATTAATAAGTGCCGCTAATGGAATCGCAAAGAACAAACCCCAAAAGCCCCATATTCCACCGAAGATAAGAACAGCAGCAATGACTGCCACGGGATGAAGGCTTAATGCTTCAGAATATAATAACGGCACCAATAAGTTGCCATCCAAACCTTGAATGATCAAATAAACTAGCAGCATATAGAAAAGCTCAGAGCTAAAGCCAAATTGACTGATTCCAATGAGTACCACAGGAATGGTAACAATCACCATCCCGATATAAGGAATAAATACCGAAAGCCCAACGCAAATGGCTAATAGTAGTGAGTAATTCAAGCCAAAAACGATAAAGCCAATATAGGTAACGACAGTAACAATCAAACATTCAATTGTTTTACCTTTGACATAATTACCCAATTGTGGGCGCACATCTGCCCATACTTCCTCTAATGCACCGCGCTCTTTAGGTAGCATATTGACAAACCACTTACCAATGCGGTTTTTGTCTTTCAAAAAGAAAAATGCTAACAATGGCACGATAAATAAGTACACTAGCCAAGTAAATATACTTGATAGAGATGCTAGAGAAAATTTAAGTAGATATTGACCAATACCGGCAATTTTATCCATCTTAATATTTGAGATCGTACTAATCGCATCTTTGATCTGTTCAGGGGTGATAATCGTCGGATATTTTTGAGATAACGCTAATAAACTGGCATGTAGATTATTAATTTGTTGCGGAATACTTTGCACAAATTGCCCTGCTTGATGCATTAATGCTGGAAGCACAAATAGTAATAACATAATCACTAACGCAATAAAAATTAAGAAAACGATATAAACAGACAAATTGCGGTTTAATTTTAATTTTTTTGACAAAAAAGAAACAATGGCTTCTAATAAATATGCAATGACAACACCGGCTAAAATTGGTGCTAATAAATTACCAAAAAAGTTAATAATGAGTACCGCAATAACCGTTACAACAATAAAGACGGCAGGTTCATTACTATCAAATTTTTTCTGATACCACTGCCTTAAATACTTAATCAAAGGAATTACCTATTTGTAAGATTCAATGACAAACGATTGTATACAAATTATCGTGTTTTTTATAGTGTTTCATGATTGCAAATACGAGTGAATTTTTAAGATTTACAGCGTGATCGATTGATAGCACCCTAAGTTCTTCAAAAATGAAGTCTTCTTTAAAATTGCTAATAAGGCAGCCTGCACATTTTGCTGTTCTTCATGACCTTCAAAATCGACAAAAAAACTATAATCCCAAGCACGCGAGCGTGATGGTCTGGATTCAATCTTACACATATTGATATTGTGCTCTGACAAACAGGCAAGTACTTGCACTAATGCATTGGGTTTATGCAGTGTCGTAAAGATAATTGATGATTTATAGAGCTCATTCTCTGCATAAGGCATATTTAACGCATCACGCCCCAATAAGAAAAATCGCGTGAAGTTAAACGGCTCATCTTCAAAATGCTCTTTAATGACCTTTAACGAATAGGTTTGTGCGGCTAACTTACTGGCAATTGCCGCTTGCGTTAGAATCTCTTTTTCAGCGATGTATTTAGCAGCTCCCGCGGTATCAACAAAGCTCTTAGGTGATAAATGCATGCGTGCAATATTATTCTGACACTGTGCCAAGGCTTGTGGATGTGAACGTACTAAGTCGATATTATCAATATCTGCATTAGGATGGATCATCAAACAATGCTCAACCTTTAGAATGACTTCATGCTGAATGCGTAGATTGTATTTAATGAGCTCATCATAGGCAGGAATCACACTGCCAGCAATTGAGTTTTCCACTGGAATCATTGCAAAGTCAGCTTTTTTCTCAGCAACCATCTCGAGTGCTTCGGCAAATGAGCCACAGGCTAAAGTTTCAATCGCACTTTGCTCGTTTTTCTTATTTTGCGTTTGATAAAACTTATGAATTGCCTGTTCTGAATAAGCCCCCTTTTCCCCCTGGAAAGATATCACCAAACTCATATTAACCCCCTTTTTACTATATAGATATAGCTTCAATGATCAGCAACAATAATGATAACACACCAATGATAGTCAACGTTATATCTATTTGATCACGTTGCTTGGTAAAAAATTTCATCAGTAGCCACATAATAATGCCTAATATAATTCCATGGGTAATTGAGCTAGAGAGCGGAATAATTAAGATAATTAAAATTGCAGGTAAAGCTTCGTCTATCTTTGTCCATTGAATTTTAGTCACCATTTTCATCATATAAACACCAACAATCATCAATGCTGGTGCTGTGGCAACTTTTGGTACCATCGATAATAATGGCGCAAAAAATAAAAATGGTAGGAACAATAGACCCACAAAAATTGCATTTAGACCTGTTTTAGCCCCTTCCTCAATTCCTGCCGCTGATTCGATATAAGAAACAGCCGAGCTTGTGCCAAATAAACCAGACAAAACACCTGATATAGCATCGACTGTTAGTGCTTCTTTGATATTTCTAGGATCTCCATTTTTATCAAGTAACTGACCTGCTTCACAGACCCCAATAAGTCCAGATAAGCTATCAAACAAAGTGGTAAATAGGAAAGCAAATATAGCTGGCCATAATGCGATAGATAATGAACTAATCAAATCTAATTGAAAGAAAATCGAAAAATCAGGCATAGAGAAAATACCTTGCCATTTTATGTGATCTCCAACTTCTGGAAAAAATACTGTGACCATAAAATAAAGTGTACTTGTTAATAGAATACTTATGATCAATGCCCCTTTGACTCTATGGTAAAGCAGTATACCTACCACCAAAAGTCCTAATAGAAACAAAATATAAGATAAATTTAATGGCGCCATTTGTATCATGTTTGTTTGGCTTGGCATGACTACATCAGCTGACTTTAATGCTATTACCGCAATTAACAAGCCAATGCCAGACACTACGGCATAACGAATCTGCTGTGGAATTGCTCTAATAATATAAGTGCGTAAATTTAAAATGGATAGAATGGTAAAGATAACGCCAGACCAAAAAACCACTCCAAGAGCTACTTGCCAACTAATTTGCATATGCACGACAATTGCATAAGTAAAAAATGCATTAATACCCATTCCTGGCGCCACTGCAATTGGGTTATTAGCAAAAACGCCCATCAATATACAGCCTATTGCTGAAACTGTAATCGTTGCTGTTAATGCTGCAGCATATGGAATTCCTGCGTCCGCAAGAATAAGTGGGTTAACAACGATAATATACATCATTGCTAAAAAAGTTGTTATCGCTGAAATAAATTCCGTTTTAACATTAACTGATTGAGATTTCAAATCAAAGATTCTGGGCAACATAGTATGGCACTCACATATTATTTGATAAATCTTGCTGACAAACTATTATGAATTAACTGTTGAATTTCTGCAGTACCTAGCTTTAAACCGTCAATCAGTTCAATATAGTTTTGATTAACATAACCACCAAAATACGCTGGGTCATCGGAGTTAATCGTCACTTTAATGCCTTTATCTAACAAAATTCGTGCCGGATGATCGACTAAGTTTGGCACTACTTTTAAGGCTTTATTTGATAGTGGGCACATCGTGAGTGCAATATTATCTTTTGCAATACGCTTCATTAATGCATCATCAGTTAATATTGCATTACCATGATCAATGCGTTCAACCCCTAGGATATCTAATGCTTGCCAAACGTACTCATCAGGTCCCTCTTCACCAGCATGAGCAACCAAATGAAGCTTCTCTTTACGTGCTAATTCAAAGAGATTTTTAAATTTCTCTGGTGGATTGCCAAGCTCTGAGCTATCCAGACCAATACCAATAAAATTATCACGATATTCCATCAGTTGATCAAAGGTGTTTAAAGCATCTTTTTCTGATAAATGACGCAAAAAACACATGATTAATTGCGTATCTATGTTTAGCTCAGTTTGCGCCTTTTTGACGGCACGATTAACACCATCAAAAAGGGTATTAAGTGAAATACCGCGCGATAAATGCGCTTGTGGATCGATAAAAATCTCAGCATGTGTCACATGATCTTGTTGTGATTTAAGTAAATAAGCATAGGTTAAATCATAAAAATCATCAGCGGTTTGAAGTACAGACATGCCTTGATAATATAAATCCAAGAATTCTTGCAGATTATTAAAGTTATATGCTTTTTTGATCTCTGCTAAATTTTTGTACTTTAGATTAACACCATTTTTTTGCGCCAAATTCAGCATCATCTCAGGTTCAAGACTCCCCTCAAGATGCATATGTAACTCAGCTTTCGGCTGTTGCAATAAGGTTTTGATATCGTGTGACATGGTTTTGTTTTTACCTATTTTTTGTGTTTTTTTCTTTTACTTATTTACTAACTGAGGTTAAGCACTTTTGCTATTTCAACACCCCGCCTCGCAAGCTTGGCACCCCTCTTGCAAAGAGGGGAATATAAAACCGTTGCCTAATTCCCCTCTTTGCAAGAGGGGTGGCAGCCGTAGGCTGACGGGGTGTTCTTAGAATTATAGTTTTTTTCAAAAATATGTAACTCTAGTTATCAATGGTTTCATTTGCTAAAAATCTCCTTAAGCATACGCGCACTATGCGCTTGTAGGTTGGGATACTTGGTTAGTTGTTGTTTTAACTGGCTTTGCCAAGGGGTGTGCTCAATATTAGCAACAACAGCATAAACAACATGATCTAACAAACTTGGTGACTCATTGAAAAAATAGGTTTTTTGACCTAAAAACTCAGACAATGCACATAAATCTTCATCTGCTTTTTGATAGATTTGCGCTTTGGTTAAGCGCCCTAACCCTTGTTCATAGGTTTGCCTGGACGCATTTTTGCTCATGACTTTAAAAATCATGCCAAACAATAATTTAGGCAGTTTCGTTCCTTTTTGTACTATGCTGCGCCAGTTATTATCAGTAGAAACATCAACCCAACGACTATAAACCAACGCCCAATATAAATGCTCCTCACATAGTCTTTGATACGCCAAGGTTTGCGATTTTTCTAAAGCAGTTAAGCCTTGCTGCATTGGTGTGCTACTTTCTTTCTCTAATAAATCAATAATAAAACTACTGTCGCTATAGAACTTATCTTGCTTTTTAATATATGGCATTTTGCCCGTTGGTGAGCGACGTAAATCTGCACTATAAAAATTTTGATAAGGCACTTTTTGTGCAATCAAATAGCTTTCTAATTTCATACAAAAAGGACTGGAGTTTGGCACATTACCTAATTTAGGAAATTGATGTAATTCAATCATAACTATTCCTTATCATCCTCATGCTTTGATTTTTTTGCTTGCTGCATGCGATATTCACTTAGATCAATGATATTACCACCCTCTGTATCTTCAGGCATTTTGGCTGCTTTCATTTCTTCAACCGTGATTTTTTGATCATTAGCAATCACCTGCAAGAATTGGTTACCATTAAACTGCAAAAAAGCCTTATAGCGATCCACACCATCATAGCTATACTCAAACGCATATTCGCGAAACAAACACATGCTACCTATGTTACTTTGGCGCGATAAACGCATTTTTGTGAGGCACACGGTATCATCTAATAGCTGAACATCCCATTGCTTAGCTGTTTTAACTGCCATATAAACCGCATGCTCTCTTGCTTTCATTGAATTACGCCAGATCAAGATCGCGATGACAATGATAATAACGGCACTTACTACGCCAATACTCATGCTAACAACCTACTTACTATTTTCACTATTTAAGTTATTTAAAATAACCGTTGCTCGTTGCCCCGTATTTGGCACCGTCACTAGACCATTTTTGGTGTCATAAAGCACTTTATCTCCGGAGAAGCGATTTCCTGCGCGATCAACATAGGCTTTATCTTGTATCGTTAGCGTACTATTGAGCAAGTTAAAGTTCATTTGTCTACCTTCAGCATATACCGTTTGCTGGTCCGAACTATCACTCTTATTTTTGTTTTGATTATTTTTATCTTGCTTTGGAAATGGTAAGGAATAGAACTTAGCAATATAAGGTGTATTAGCCGTTAATACGACATCTTTGACTTGCTTATTTTGATCATCAAATAGAATCGTCAGCGTTTGCCCAGTTAAAAAACGGCAGCCATTTTGCTTTGTACAAACGTCCTTAGCATAGTCTAATGCCGCTTTTTGCACTTTGGTATAATCCATTTTGCCATCGGCTTCCTTTGGATCGGGGAATTGATATACCGGCCATTTGCTATTTTCATTTGGAACGCTATAACCACTACATTGAATATTTGCATCTTTGGTTTGCATGACAAGCACATTGCCTTGATAAATGATTTTATGTGCATCCTGACTATAAGATAAACTGTCACTGCAAATAGTAATTTGACCATCACTACTGGCATTTTTACCAAACATGCCAGCGGCATCCATTGAGCCGCTTTGTTCAGCGGCAAAGGCGTGCTGTAGCATAAGCAAAGAAGCCACACCGCATAGCGTATATTTTAGCAAGCTATGTTTTACCCCACTCTTATTTCTTTTATTTCTTTTACTGTCCTGCATAATAACTTCTTACATCCTTCAATAACTTAAAATCACCTTTTTTAGGTGTGCCATTCATGCCTGTGCCAACCGTATTGTTGGGTGTACCTGGTTGACTTATCGTGACTTTTTTGTTCGTATCCATATAGTCTTTACTATCATCGTAATTGACCGAATCAGTCGCAATTTTAATCGCAGGCGAGTTTTTGCCATTGGCGTTACGCAACATCACCACATTGCCATATAAATGCATATTATTGTTGCTATTGGTAATATCAGCGTAATTGGCAGTGATATTCCACGGCTTGTCTTTTTTATCTTTTGAATACAGCGTGGCATTAACCGTTATAAGCTTTGCATCTTGATTATAAAAACGTGTGGCGTCAACTGCGGTTGCCGTATACTCTAACCAACCTTTCGTGTCATATTTTTCATAGGTAATCGCTTTTGCCGTGTTCTCAACAAAATGTGCCGGCAGATCACCATGACTAATCTGCTCTTGTGCTGATTTAACCACTAGCCAACCACTGGTGCCAATGACAACAACTAATCCAATCGTTGTAAAAAAAACACGTTTACTAAAAAACATTAAAGGCGTGCCTCACCAAAGGTGATATAGTCATCAACAATTTTATCTAATAGCCCCTTGCTTTCTAATATAAGATCACAGACTTCGCGCACCGCACCATATCCACCTTTTTGTGCTGTTACATAATCAACGCGTGTTTTAACAGCCCTTAAGGCATCAGCTGGTGCAAAGGAAACCGCTGATTTCATCATTAAGGTCAGATCGGGTAAATCATCACCCATATAGGCGATATTTTCCTGATTTATCTGGTGCTTTTTTAACAAGTCTTCATAGGCTTTAATTTTATTTTTTTGCCCTTGGTAAACATCATTCACACCAAGTGAACTTAAGCGATCCTGAACAACTTGCGAGGTCTTCCCCGTAATCACGGCCAATTTAACGCCAAACTTCTGCAGCAACAGCATGCCTAAGCCATCTTTAACGTCAAAGTTTTTAGTTAAGTTACCATCATTACTTAGAATAATTTTGCCGTCACTTAAGACACCATCAACATCTAGTATCAATAACTGAATATTTGCTATTTTCTCTTTTAAATCCGAACTAACCATTTATCTGATATAAACTCTATTTAGAAACTTGGCTTAGTATATACCGCTCGCGAATCATTTTACAGAATTTCCGCCATTGAATTTCTCACGTGTTTTCTGATGTTTATCAGACCAAATTCAGTGCGTTTTAAAAAATCAAACTCTCTGCATGACATTTAAATTATGGCGTATTAGTATGCTCGAGCTTATTAATAAAAAAGATAATAAAAAGGAAACTACATGTTAAGTTATAAGGACATGCCCAAGGGTGTCTTAAATATCAATCTTATTCAAATCTTCTCAACGGTTGGTTATGCCGTGCTCATGGGTTTATTAAATTTCTATCTTAGTCGCGAAGCAGGCATGAGTAAGATCGAAGCAAACACACTAACTGCCAGCTTTTTTGCTCTAAACTTTCTATTTCACTTTCTAGGTGGTACCGTCGGTGGACGCTATTTAAGCTTCAGAGCCTTATTCTGTGCAAGCTTAGTGTTGCAGTTTGTTGGGTTATTTCTAATTGCAGTGCATGTGCATATGATTATTTTAATCGGCATGGCAGTTTTTATCACCGGCTCAGGTCTTAATGTTAGTTGTATTAATATGATGCTCACGCAATTATTTAGTCAAGACGATAAACGTCGCCGTATTGCTTTTTCAATTAACTATAGCTGCATGAATATAGGCTTTGTTTTAAGCTTTTTTGTCGCTGGGATCTTGCAAGGGAATAATCTTTACAGCGCTGCTTTTATCTTTGCTGCGGTGTGTTTATTTATCGCATTTATAATACACCTTGTGAACTGGAAACATGTTAATGACAAACAAACATATTATGTCACCTCGTTTGCCTTTAATACAAAACGCTTCTATGTTGCGCCGCTAATTGTTATTGCTTGCTTATTATTTGCTTACTACTTAATGCATCATCCTGAGCTTGGCTCCGCACTTATTTATATCGCTTTTATTGCCGCATTGATTTACATGATCTATTTTGCACTAAAACAGCAAAGCAGTTATCGCACAAAAATTTACGCCTACCTTATCTTAAGCTCAGCAAGTATGGCATTTGCCTTTGTTCAAGGCTTACAATCAACCGCCTTAGAAAACTTTGTTGAATTCAACACGTCAAAATCTCTTTTTGGCATCCCGATGCAACCTGCAACAGTTAACCTTTTTGAAAGTCTAGGTGTTATCATCTTTGGCTTTATTTTAGCCGGAATGATGAAAAGACGTCAGCAAGCGAATAACCCTTATCAACCCGGCTCATTAGTCGCACGCGGCTTAAGCATGTATGTTGTTGCTTTTTTAATGATCCCTTTAGGCATATTCCTTGCAGATAAAGCACACTTGGTTAATGTACTCTTTCCTATCTTGCTACTTTTAATCGTTTCAGCGGGTGAAATTCATGTAAATTCCGTCAATTACGCTATGGCAGGAGAGATGATTGAGCCAAAACATCAAGGCTTATTTACAGGCTATTTATTTATCAATATCGCCTTTGGCATTAATTTGGCAGGTCCTGTGTCAAACTTTGCGTTAAGTGGCGCTGAGCATGCTCAAAACATTACTGCGGCAGCAACAAACCCAATGTATGCCAAGATATTCCTAGTCATGACAGCAGTTGCTTTTGTTGTTGCTATTATCTTCTCACTGATGATGAAAAAGCTAAACAGCATGCTTAATGCCAATAAAATTCAACCGGTTTTACAAAGCGAATTAGAATAATTTAAGAGTTAGTATCAACCTCAACAGTTGCTGATGCGCCAACGCGTAGACGCGGCACCTTGTTCACTTCACTTTGGTCAAGAACCACTTTTACAGGAAAGCGCTGTACTACTTTGACCCAGTTGCCTGATGCATTTTCAGGAGGCAATAAAGAAAACACACTACCACTACCCTCACTAATACTTTGAACCGTGCCATGTAATGTCACATTAGGGTACATATCAAGGATTACAGATGCTTTTTGTCCGACTTTCATCCGTGACATTTGCGTTTCTTTAAAGTTCGCATCTAACCAATAGGCCTCATTACTCACTAGCACAAATAGATTTTGATTTTGTGTAATCAGCGAACCAGGACGCAACGTAAAGTTAGTAATAAACCCAGATGTTGATGCATAAATCTTGGTATAACTTAAGTTTAATGCTGCCGTTGATACATCTGCTTTGGCAGCCGCAATTTTTGATTGTTGCAATGTTAATTGCTTTTGCTCTTGAGCAATACTGGCAAATGCAGCATTGACATTGGCATTAGCCACTTCAAGATCACCTTTAGCCTCATCAGCATCTTCTTTTGAAACCATTCCCTGAACAACCAGCTTGCCAATACGCGCCTCTTTTTGTTCTGCGACAAATTTCTGTGCTTGTGCCTGTTTAAGCTTTGCTTCTTGTAGGTTAATTGAGTCTTTAATCGCAGCAACTTCCTCTTGTGCTAATGTCAAATCTGCTTTGGCTTTAGCAAGCTCATATTCAAAGCTTTGCGGCTCAATCGTAAATAACAGCTCACCTTTTTTAACCTCTTGGTTATTACTGATATATAACTTATCAAGCTTACCCGTGACCTGCGCTGACATATGAATCACATCAGCATTAACATAAGCATCATCGGTTGATGGATATATTTCAGTATATTTTACGTAAGCGTAAAAACCGATTACACAAAGCAAAATCACAATCCCTAAAATGGCATATTTCTTCCACGTTTTTGCTCTAGCATTTTTTGCTGTTGGCACTTTATTTTGATTATCTATTTCTGTTTTATTTGAAATTTCTGTCGTTTGTTCAGTCATTGACAATAGCTCCAGTCCTGAAAACCCTAAAAATCATAACCCAATGATTTAAGTGCGCGATCATCATCTGACCAGCCCTCTTTAACCTTGACCCATAGCTGTAGGAACACTTTTCTTCCAAGCATAAACTCCATATCTTGACGTGCTTCACTGCCGATCTTTTTGAGTTTCTGTCCTTTGGCACCAATTACCATTGCTTTTTGTCCAGCACGTTCAACCAAAATGGTGGCATAAACCTCCATAATTTGACGTGCTTCATCAAATTTACTTTTATTAATCTCAACGGTTAATTGATATGGTACCTCTTGACCTAATGTGCGCATTAATTTCTCACGAATAATTTCTGCCATCATAAATCGCTCGGTGCGATCAGTGACCTGATCTTCGGCATAGAAAAAATGTTCACTTTCAGGAAGATAACTTTCAATTTTGCTTTCTAAGTCATTGATTAAATGCCCTTGCTTAGCAGAAACAAGAAAACTGGCAGCAAAGGGGTATTTTTGCTTGATCTCATCAGTAAATTCGACTGCCTCATGTCGATTATTTAACTGATCAACCTTGTTAATCACTAAGATCACAGGCACTTTGACCGACTCGATTTTTTGCAATATCCATTCTTCAGCCGTTGTCCACTTACCCACTTCAACAACAAATAAAATGACATCGACGTCATTGATCACGCTACTTGCTTGCTTGTTCATCATGCGATTAATGGCACGCGGTTCATCTTGGTGAAGTCCAGGGGTGTCAACATAGATAAACTGTGTATTTTCAATGGTTTTGATACCGGTAATTTGATGACGTGTTGTCTGTGGTTTGCGACTTGTAATACTGATTTTGTATTTTAGAATATGATTTAAAAGCGTTGATTTTCCAACATTAGGTCGCCCAATAATGGCGACAAATCCACATTTTTTCATCTTATGATCGTCTTACTGTTTCCTTATGAAATTGTAGTCATTGTAGTTAGCACAATGCCCATTGTCGAATGAAATCACGCGTTTATATTGCAATGCAATACTTCATTTTTTATTGTGTTATGCGCAATACCCTATCAACGCTGCTTAGCAATGTGTCGTTATGCGTAATAATGATCACCGTTTTATCTTTAAATACCGCCTGTAAATTATCAATCACCTTTTTTTCAATGACCTTATCTAAACCTTCTGTTGGTTCATCCAAAATCAAAATAGGTGTTTGCGACAATACCGCACGCGCTAATGACAAACGCTTTTGCTGCCCTTTTGAAAGATGCCTTCCATGCTCCCCTGTCCAGCTATCTAACTGACGTGGCAACTCTAATGCAAAGTTTTTTAAATCGACAACATGTAAAGCATGCCATAACATCTCATCAGTCGCTTTAGGATTCGCTATTAACAGGTTATCACGAATACTGCCATTAAAAATATGCGCATGCTGACTGATAATCGTTATTTGCTGACGCAGTTGTGATTCGGTAAATTGTGCAATATCAATATTACCTATTGATATTTTGCCTGCTGATGGCGCATAAAACCGTGCTAACAACGAAACAATCGTTGACTTACCACAACCAGTAGCACCGACAATAGCAAGCTTTTCATTGGCTACAATCTCAAGATTAAAATGCTCATAGATCAGATTATTACGCCCAGGGTAGCTAAACGAAATATCCTCAAAAGAAATGTTATTGTGTTTTGGTTTTTTTGATGTATTTAGTTGCTCACTGTTGTCATCATCAACAAATAATTTTGCTGGTTTTTGCTCAATAATATTTAATAATCTTTTAGCCGAAGATACTGTACGTCCTAAATACTGATAAGCCACAGGCAAAGGCATAATCGCCTCAAACAAGCCCATAATGCCTAGCGCAACCAAAGCAATAAAAGCACCACTTATTACACCTTGATGGACAAGCCCGACCATTAGCCACACACCACACCATAGTGTCGCACCCAAAAACAGGGTCATAAGGGCTGCATTAAGCCCAGTATAATGACTCATTTTTTGTTGCGTTGTAATAAGCGCTTTATTTTGCATATTAATTATCTCTGCATGCTTATCTTCTGCAGCAAAGACCTTAAGCTCTGCTAAATATTGCACATGCTCAGTAATTGATGTTTTTAAATCTGCAGACTCTTCCGCTAGCGTTTTTGCGGTATGGGCAGATAATTTGCCCCCAACAACAGGAATACAAAACCCTGCAACAAAAGCAAAGCCCATGGTCATTAACGCTAAAGGAATACTTAAAAAGCTAAAAAATACCCCAATCAGCAAAATCGACAAAAACAGCACACAACTTGGTGAAATAATCCGAATATATAGATTATCCAAACTATTAACATCAGTGACTAAGCGATTGAGTAAATCACCACTTTTATATTGTGCTAAATGAGTTGGCGCCAAGGGCACAAGCTTGTTATACACCCATACTCGAATATCAGTTAATAACTTAAACGTTGCCTCATGTGTGACAACACGCTCACCATAGCGCGTTAAAATACGCATCAATGAAAAAGCACGTACGCCAGCTGATGGGTAAAAATAATTGAATTGACTAGCAATCGCATAACTTGAAATAGCCACAAACCCAGTTGATGAGATAAACCAACCGGATAAAGACAATAAACCAATGCTGGCTAAAATTGCTAAAAATGCCAGAAAGGTGCCAATAAACATCCATTTTGCTTGATGCTTAAAAATGCTTAAAAAAGGAATTAATGCGCGCATGCAACTTCTCCTTCTAAGACTTGGTGACGGTATAGTGCATAAAAGTAACTTGATTGATCTTGCAACAATTCCTCCAAGCACCCTTGTTGTACAATTTCACCTTCATCCATCACGATAATGTGATCCATCTCACTCAAGAACTGTAAGCGATGCGTAAGCATAATCACCGTTTTATTTTGCCAATTGTTTAATAAGCTTTGCATAATCAAGTTCTCACTTTCTTTATCCAAGCTTGCCGTAGGCTCATCTAACAAGAGTAACTCACAAGGCTTAAGATAGGCGCGCGCTAATGCCAAACGCTGTGCCTGCCCTCCGGATAAGCCTATACTTTGCTCACCGATTTCAGTTGCTAATTTATCGGGAAACGCGTTCACTTCTTGATCTAATTGCGCAAGTTTTAATACATGCCATAGCTCGTCATCTGAAGCAGTAGCATTTGCTAATTGTAAATTATAGCGAATACTGCCTTTAAAGAGACCTGCATTTTGTCCAAGCCAACTGATTCTACTAAGCCAAAGCTTTTCATCAATGCGATTAAGTGGCAAATCATGATTAATCGTAATCTCTTCATCTTTTGCATACATAAATTGCATAAGCAAATTTAAAATAGTCGTTTTACCAGCACCACTGGCGCCAACAATCGCAATCTTCTGTTTATGCTTGACCTCAAAGTAAATATTAGTCAGTGCATTTTTAGATTTATTGGCATAACAAAAACTTAAATGATTAAATTGAATTAAATCAATCATTGGTAAGTCTTGTATCAAGCTGACTTGATCACCTTTTTCACCTTTTTTACCTTGCTCACTATTCTCGCCTTTTGCATCCTCATGCTTTGATAAAGCAAATATTTTTTGTAACTCCAAGGCTGCCCCCATCGCTTCGGTTTTTGCATGATAATGCGTGCTTAACTCACGAAGAGGCAAGAAAAACTCAGGTGCCAATAGCAAAATAAACAATCCACCTTGCAAGGTCATATTTTCAAAAGACCACCAAACAGTATCAACATTAGCGCTATTGATAAAGCCCATGCCTAGATAAATCGCAACCAGTGCAATAGAGGCTGCTGAAAATACTTCAAGTACCGCGGATGATAAAAACGCAATACGCAATACTTTCATAGTTTTAACACGATAATCATCAGAGTATTCAAAGATTTTTTGCGCATGGCTTTCAGCACGATTAAACAGTCGTAAAGTAGCTAAGCCATGCAGTGTGTCTAAAAAGACACTACTCATTCGTGCCAAGGTTTGAAAATGCTTTTGGTTTTCACTTTCAGCGCCCCAACCAACCAGCATCATAAAAAGTGGAATTAAAGGTGCGCATACCAGTAAAATAATGCCACAAACAATACTTTGTGGAAAAACAAAGATTAAAATCGCCAGTGGCATAAGTCCGGCTAAGGTCATTTGTGGCAAGAAATACATTAGGAAATTATTTAAGCCTTCCACTTGTTCCGTTGCCGCACTGATCAAATCACCACTACTTAGCTCGCCTGATTTCACAGGACCTAATTGATTAATATGCGCAATAACATCGTCTCTTAATTGCTCTTTTACTTTAGCCGCAGCCTTAAAGCTCACAACTTCCTTAAGCCACGACAGACCTGCTCGCATGAACACAATAGCAATAATCGCCACAAAGTAGCTAATAAGTTCAATGTTTGAGAGTTTTTCGATATAAGCGGCATAACAAATATGTGCCAACAGATAAAGTTGTCCTATGAGTAACAAGCCACTTAAAAAACTCACTAGTATGGTGAGTTGTACACATTTTTTAGCAGGATGAGCACGCGACTTTAACCAGATCCGTGCTGACTTACGTTCTGAAGCTGTATTTGCTTGCATAAAGGTGAAATAAATCGATCTGAAACAATGGCGGCATTATATACCGCACCACGCTGACATGTAAGTGAATATAGGCAATTTGAGAGTTATTGTAGGATAAATCAATCTGAAAATGGTGCGGAAGAATGATGTAAGACAATCTTTAACTGCCCATTTGGCATTTTGACATAAGCAAAGGTATATTCAACGGTGGTTACTTTGCCTTTAGTGTCGGTAAAGTCATACGTACCCATTGCAATTGCCATATCACCATGGAAATACATCTCATCATTATGGAAAACCACTTTAGTCCATGGTTGAAGAGCAAAACCCTTATCTTCTTTGAATTTTTTATTGCCACCGACAAAGTAAGAAAGTGCTGATTCCTTCGTTGGTCTAAATGGAATATCCTTGGCTTTAGTTGGTTTAAACATCACCACACCTTTTTCATAATTATACGCATAGAGTGTATTAATAAGATCTTTAGCAACTTTTTTATAATTTCCTTTATTTGTATAAGCATCGCCTATTGCCACAATTCCTGCTGCCCATTGTGATTGTGCTTTTTCAACCTCGGCTACCGTAACACTGTTGGTGCTTTTTGTGAGTGTTGTTAATGCTTTACTGTCCGTTGCTGTTGATGTCGCTGCTGCATTTGCTTTTTGCATAGCAGCAATCCCAAGCACGAGAAATAAACTCAATACAACAGGTGTAATGCGACCTTTTAAATCCAATGACTTAACTTTTTCAGCCTGAGATTTTGGTAGTTTTCTATCATTATCCATAAACTATCTCCTTTGTTATAGTTTGTATCAACATGTAACCTTGGCGAGTTAAGCACTAAATTGCTAAATTTGCAATTTTTTTACATTTTATGCTAGCCAATCGCTAAGGCTTTATATAAAGTAAGTCGCAACTAATAAGCACCATATTGAAATTTGAGCTTATTTGCCAAAGCAGGATGCTTAATTAGGAGATGTGAATGATAATATTTTGTTAAGTCTCAATGACAAAACAAATATAAGGACAAATACATAGGGAGAAAGTTAATGAAGAAAATCACCGTTGAAGAAAAAATTACTAACCTTTACCACTGCTCAATTTTAGAGTTTTTTCAACAGTGCATGCACCGCAAAATGGAAACCCATGATATTGCAAAATTACTCGATTGTAGTGTCAGTAACTTGCGTCGTATCGCGCGCAAGTATAATTTTCATTTTCACCACCCCGAGCCGACACCGATGTTGGCACAAAATCAAAATTTCCTTAAAAAGAAGCTCAATATCGATAATTTCCTCTCTCGTCGTTGGCGAGTTGGGCAATATGCTTAGAAAAAATACCTCTCTGTTGAAAATTGCCCACGAGGGTCGTCAATCGTTAAAGAGAAACCTTTATGTTGATCAAAACTATCAGCATCTAATTGCCACTGATTATTTTCTTGTCGAATAAGGTGTCTATTCTGCGGAATGCCTTGTTTATCTACGTAATGAATAATCACATAAGCACGCTCTTGTTTGGCATTGAACGTGATATTAAACACTCCATTCGACTGGTTGATAACTGCCAATAAGCTAAAGCGTTCTTCATTCACTTCAATACGTTGATCGTCGTTATGATTGCTATTGTTAGAGGAGTCACTCGCAGATTCTGTTGTCTCAGTTACTGAGCCCACTTGCAATGCCGCTAATAAATATTCCGATGAGTTAAACTGCCCAACATGCATATCGTGTACGGTAAACTGCACTGGTTTCATCAAGTCAATATTATTGCCCTGCCAAGTCCATTGATAACCATCTGTAGGTAATAGATGCACATTTTGTTTAAGACCCTGCTGATCCATATAGTGGAAAATCACATAATGACGCTGCTGTTTTGCATCAAACGTCAATTGTAGCTCATCATTATTGCGTGTCATCTTGGCACTAAAACGCCCCTCTGAATCACTGAGCAAGATACTATTTGAATTAACCGGAGCTTCTTCGTTTGTATTATTTGGATCAGTTGAAGTATTTGCATCACTTGTGCTATTACTATTATTTGCCGCTGTATTGTCGGTATTTACGGCTAAGTCAGCTGCTAAATACGCTATACTTTCAAACTGCCCAAATTTTAAATCCTGCAAGGTAAATTTAAACGGTTTACTCAAATCAAAGTATTGTGTGCTATAAGTCCACTGCGACTTACCATTGATCACACCATTTAGTATCAGTTGAACATTTTGCTGCACGCCATTATGATCGATAAAGTGCAGAATAATATAGTTACGCGTCACTTCGCTATTTATCTGAACGGTAACCACATTATCATTAACACGTAATACACCATCAAAGCGCCCTTCAGGATCAGTTATTGCGAAAACGACATCATTATTTGTGGTTGTATCTTGTGAGTTATTCTCTGTGGTTGATGATTGCTCATTATTATTGTCACCACTTTGATTATTCTGGTCACTACTATTACTGTCATTACTATTATTTGAGTTATTTGTAGATGAATTATTATCTGCTGTATCCTCAGAGGCATTGTTTGTTTGATCATTTGTATTATTATTTGTGCTTGTATTATCATGCGGATCTTCAGTTGTATTCTCTTGAGCCGATAAGGGGATATGTTTGACAATGCCATTATCTAAAAGTGCGAAACTTCGAGGGTTCACAATAAAACTCACACCATCACTAAAGCGCACTTCTTTCGCCACATTGTCGGCATTAAAGGCAACATAACCATATTGACCATTGTTATTAAAAACCGCATAGCTTGGCGTATTTGCATAAATATCTTTAACCACTTGACCGTGTAGTGTCAGATTATGCAACCAATGATATATCAAGGTATCTGTCGTACCATATTCTGGCGTGTATTGCATGTTTTGGTAAGCTGTCATCGCCCCTTGCGCATCCTGCAGTGCCATATACTGCAACAAAATCCCCTGCCAGTTATTCCACTGTAAATTATTGTTGCCATTGGCAGTTTCAAAAAAAGCATTGCTGGCATTTAAATCTGCGATGTTTTTAGCAACATACTGAGGATATTGCCCCAAATATAGCGAACCACCATGAATCGGTAAGAAATTAATCCCATGGATTTCCTCAGGATTTGCTGTCCACCACGTGCCATAAACACCACCATCAGACCAGACAATCGCATTATTAGAGTGACCAAAATCACTCGGGAAAACGGCGTTATCCACATCAAACCAATATTGATTAATCGCTTGATTTTCTAAGCTATATAACAGCACACCCAAGTCTCTTAAGTTATCCTGCTGTGTTGCTTCTGCCCATAAAATCACCGAACTTGAGAAATGCATCGACTCTGACGATGACTCTTGGTTATTACCTGAGGCAAAGCTCGCATGCCCTGACGCCCAAGCGTGTCCAGCATATAGATCATATTGTCTTAACCACGGGAAGCGCATGTCATTGCGTTCAATATTTGCCACATCTTTAATGACCAAATTAATCATGTCTTTATAATTCTGAGCCCACGCACTATCGTACAGTGCAACAACGGCAGCCGCTTTGACCAAATAGCCATAATGGAAATGGTGATCATTTAACTGATCATTACTGCCAAAAGACGCCGGATAGCCAATGAGTGTACCCCATATTGGCTCATAGTAATAAAATGCTTGATCATTATTGGCATCAACCGTTAACCATGCGGCAATATCACTTTTTAAGTGTGATAATAAGTAATCGCGCTCTGTCAATAATCCCAATTGATCTGCTACTTGAATAAGATCGGCAACTTTGGCATATTCCTTACCACGCCAATAAGTATCTTTGGCACTAAAGAGTGTTGGGTTTGCCTGTAGTTTTTGAAAATCTGCCATAAATTTTTGACGCAATAGCGTGTTATCCTCAAACTTAGGCAATATTGGCAACACCCCATGAAAACGCATTGACGTATTAAAATGATTATTCGCAACAACACGCATTTCACCGCGCGCGCTTTGATAGCTATATGCGCTTAGCTCATCACTACTATTAAGCCATTGATGGCGATAGAGTGCAGCCAATGGCGTGTTGATGTAATCAGGGTGAGACTCTTTTAATTCTGTTTGCATATTAAAAGTGCTCAATACCCTACTTTGCTCTTTTTGATACTCAAAACTAACTTGCGTATCACGCACAAAGGCAAAGGCATGTTTTTGATAAAAGCTAAGCGTTTCTGGTGTGTTGTCTGGCAAAACTGCCACTGAGAAGTAATCTTTGCCGGATAAATTAGAGCGTAAGCCATAAACCCAGTCATTATTGCCATGCTGCAATCGCTGCCATTGGCTACCATGTGGTGCAAATATTCCATAATGGTGATTGTTAATGGTAACGCCAACAGTATTATTTGACTGATACCATACCTTGGCGATATCTCCAACTGCACGCGGCTCGTTACTGCTACCAATATTTGCAACATTCACAGCAGGCATATGTGCTGTTAGGCGATTATTTGATGCATCAAGATAATAGCTTTGTGTCTCTAGTTGAAAAGGTAATTTGACATTTGTTTGCGTTAGATCCAGTAGCAAACTTCCTTGTCCTTCCGTTTGCCAAACCTCAACACGTACTTTACCATTATTAAAGTGCTGATACTGACCATACGATCGATCTTGATCTAAGCCACCGCGATCATTCTGTGTATATCGCTCAATACTTTGCTCGTCGGCATCCGTCGCAAAATTACTATAAAGCTCGACTTTGTCATACTCGCCATCACCATTGAAATCATAGGATATACGCGCTTTAACCGCCAAGCCTGGCGCGTTGGCATTAATAAATATGGCAAACTCTGTAGCACTTCCAAGATATTGACCATTGATATGATCTAATGTGAATACTTGTGCATTAAAAGGTGAGAAATGATGATTTTGTTTAAGCTCAGCAAATTCAATCACTGCATCTTTGTTGCCCTTTTTTTCAAAATAGGTAAAAGGTAATCCATGACCAAAAGTCGCTCTTAACTCATCTTGCCCTTGTTGCCATAAGCTTGTCACAGTCCAATCGGAATAGGCATCAACAACCGTTTTATCAACGTTAAAACCATCTAAGCCAACCGTCATATCAGCAAAGTGCGGGTATTGATAGCCTGAATTGCGTTGCAGTATTTTGCCCTGCCATTCATGCGAATAAACACGCGCCTCTTGTGGATAGCCAATCTCTAAACCTTTGGCATTTGTTTTTACACTTAATGGATGCGGAAACATCGCCTCTGAAAACATGTTTTGATTATTAAAACTCCAAATAAGCGATGACCACCAATCGGTTGTTGGATAAGGTGATCTCAATTGTGAGGAGACTTTAGGTGCTGCATTTAATGCAGTAAATGGTTTGCCACTCATTATATCCACTCTATTCTGCAAGCTATCGGTATAGCTACCCTTTTCAAGCGGTAAGATATCGGCAAATGTTGGTGACAAACAAAATAATGAGCCAAAGCCTAAATAACGAGATAGACGTGACACTTTAAAAAACTTAATAGGTGATAACAACTTATTGGTATTCATAATATGCTCCTCTTAAAGTCAAAAGAATGTGTGCACATTTAGTATACAAATGGAATAAAGAATCACAGGTGTTTTTTTGATGACTAAAAATGACTAATGATGACTAGAAGTAACTTATACGACAAACAATCGCAAACTCACAGTACTGACAACTCGCCGCTGAGGGTGTTAGCATCGACTCCCCTGCAACGAAACCTGACATTTGTTCATCAAGTTGTCTTTGCCAATAGTGCTTTAATACCATGTAATTTTGTGGCGCATCTTCAGATATTTTTTTGGCAGGATAAGCTTTTGGTTCGCCTTCTTGTATCCAATCGTCAATGCTTGAGATACTTTGCAAGCCAATCTTAGCACCGTTTACCGTCGCAACTGCCACGGCATCAGCATTTTCATAGATCGCATATAATGGCAATTGAGATTCGGTAATCGGCGACTTTAGCAAATCACTAATTTGATAACTTTTAGACGTTTTATAATCAATGACTACGGTATGATTGTCTTTAAGTCGATCAACTCGATCTAAACGTAGTTTAAGTGTCACCCCTGCAATCGTGCATTTGAGCTCTTTCTCAAGGGTTAAGACTTCAAACGGCTCTTGGCGTGACTTCTCATAGTCAAGCCATTGTATGATCACCTCTTGCAGACGCATGATCTCAACTTCTTTGATAAGTTGTGGCAGCATATTGATTAACGCCACATGCATATTTAACGCTGATTGGACATGTTGCGCTACTTTTTGAATCAATACATCTTTTGGCATATTGCTTAACTTATCCGATGTTCTTAACTCGCGCCAAATCTGCTCTAGTACGTGATGGATAATCACACCCTTCTCAAGTGCTGATAATATTGGCTTATGCGCCTTATCGGCATCCAGACGCAACCGATGAATCAATGCCGCGCGATACGGACATTCAGCAAAGTTTTTAAACACTTGCGAGCCACCTTTGAGTGTTTGACAAACTTCAGTTGTCATGGCTGACAATGAGCTATCCTCAAATACATCAAAGTGAACTTCATCATTCTTTTTATAATCAATCTTTGTGTGATCATAGTCAATTGCAGCTAACCCCATCAGTAAAGGTGAGCACATTTGTATTTTTTCATCATTTAATAAGGCATAGCTAAAATGAATATGTTTCGCCTGTTTGGTTAAGCGCTTGGTAATGGTTTTGGCGAACTGAAGCTCTCGCTCGACACTGGAATGTGGCATCGAGTGTGATCTTTGCAATGACAAAGGCAAATAAGGATTCATATTGGCAAGACTTGGCCAGTTACTATCATTCATGCGTATCACAAACAGATGATCAAAGTAAACTTCGGTTGCCTCAAGCATCCCTAGGATATGTACGCGTGGATTCGTCGTTGTTTCAGTTTGAAAAAGCGTGTTACTGGCTAAGGTTTGTAACTCTATTAACCACTGATTAAACTCAAGCTTAATCTCTAAGCGCGTTAATATAATAAGCTTATTCAGTAGCTTATAAAACTGTGCCAATGCCTGGTGCTCTGTACTGGTAAGCCTGCAATGATCAAGATACCCAAGTATTACAAGTGCTTCTTTTAGCTTTTCAATAAAAGTAAAGGCTGTGATTTTACCCTCTTGCTTTTGTGAATTATGGAAACGTAACATTTGCGTGATTACTTCCAATAAGATCGGATCACAATCATCAGTAAATAACTTAAGTTTAACCAACTTAGCAAACTCAATGGATTCAGGGACTTTTGATTTAAGAGATTGCAGCTTTTGATATCTTTGAGTTTTGAAATCAGTGTGCCCTTTAAGATAGCTTGAGCTTATCATCAGTTTGATATCATCATAGCCTAGCGTTTTGCTCATCTTAAGCCATAGCATCAGCTGATAAACAATGCCTTGATACAATAAACTTTCGCCACCTGATATGGTGTATTCACGCGCACTGTTATCTAACAGTGGATTTTGTTTGACTTCAGTTGCAATAAAATACTGATCAAAGGCATCAATCAAAGTACTAAATTGCGTCTGTAAATCTGGCACAATCACGCCAATTGTTGCTAGTGGTTTGCTTTGGATTAATTCAAAGACAGCTTTGGCAACTTTTTGAATCTCCAGTTGATCCTCAAGATATTCGGTTATCTGCAGCTTGCTTTTTGTATTGATTAAAGTCCAATTAGCTATCGTAATATTAAGCTTAGATATACAGTACGCAAAAAGCCCCTCCATTTGCGGTGTCAAGGTATCAAAACCAACTAAAATAATCTTCTGATAATCTAAATGCGCAAACGTCTTAGCTAATACCTCTCTCTTTGCCAAAAGCGCTGTGATGAGGCGTGATTTATCTATCCAATTATGTTCAATCAAGGTGTTTTGATAACGTTCGATCCAGCGCAAAAACAAACAAACATTCTTATTTGCTGTTTCACTCCCAAGCGCTTTAACATCCAGATTCCATTGTTGTAACAATTGCCATGCACCCAGTACGAGCTTTGCCTGCTGCGCATTGGGCATAAAAACATCCGCATCGTCCTTAAGAAAGCTCAATAATAAAAAGCGTGCCTCATCATCGCTAATTAAATTAGGTAACGTATTATCAATTATTTGTGCATGCGTATATAAGGCGTCAATTAACCCATCAAAGCTCATACAAACATCATAGAATACAACATACTGCTGCTGATTACGCACATAGTCTAAATACATTGTCGTTAAATGATCTTTTAAGCGCGTATTGGCGGTGATGACGATTGTTTTGTCATCAATTTGATTTAATAACCCAAGATAATGACTGATGCCTTGATCATCATTTAATTGTTTGTATGCATCAAGCATTTTTTAGAATAACCACATCACACGGTGCATTATTAGAAATCTTGCTTGCCACTGAGCCCATGCGCCCAAAAACGCCATGGTGATGTCCATTGAGAATCAGAAGATCGATGTTTTGTTTTTCAATATATTCAATAATGCCATCTGCCACAGAGTCCGCATCAATCACTTTACAGATCACATGATCATGTTTGGCAATATTTGCAGTGACTTCAGTAAATTTTTGTATCAAGCGATCTTTGATTAACTGGTTAGGTGTTTTCTCTGAAATACCTGCGCCATAGCCGTAGTCAAAAACCGTTTTATGAACACTGATAACATGTAAGTTTGCTTTTTTGGTTTTAGCATAATCAACCAAATGATCCAATACTTTTGCCACATCGTCATTGGCATCGATTGCATAAATAATATTTTGGTATTCAAACATTCATATCTCCTTTTAGTTGCATTGAAATGACATATACCGCTCTTCTACACTCTATTCCGACCTTGGGATTAAGGTCAAGCGAATACTTTGCAGGAATGAACCTTTTTACTTCAATTTAATTTTAGCTACAATATCCTTGTTTTGTGCTTTAAATCAATTTAAAAAATTAAAAAAGGAAAAGCCATGGATAAGGATTTAGATTTTTTATGCAATACACCATTAACAGCTGATATAAACGCCATCAAACAATTACTTGCAAGTAAATTATCATCTCAGGAAAAGTGGCAACAACTAACAAGACACTATTTAACGTCAGATATTCCTTTTGATATCCATTATAAATTATATCACCTTTGTTACGCTGAAACTGAATTTAAACCCATTTGGTTGCCAGATAGTGAAACAATGAAAAATAGTTATCTAGGCAAATGGCTTAATGAGCTTAAATTCTCGGATGTTTCTCAGTTTTATCAATACAGCATTGACTCCCCTCAAGCTTTTTGGGGACAAGCCATTGCTGATTTGGGTTTGTCTTTTAACAAAAAACCACTAGCAAGCTTTGATATGTCATTATTTCCCTACACGCCAACATGGTTGCCAGGCGCTTCTTTTAATATTGCTGATTGTTGTATTGATGTTGAAGATGATCTTGCGATGAAGCCTGCGATTATTTATAAAGGGATGCGTTATGGTAAATATACCGATCAAACAATAAATTATGCAGAGCTCAAAGACTTGGTACTTACGATCGCTCAAGGGTTTAAACATCATTATCAATTAAGCCCAAAGGATACCGTTGCCATTATTATGCCAATGAATATTGAGGCAGTGGCAACTTACTTGGCTGTTATCTATCTTGGTGCAAGTGTTGTTTCAATTGCCGATAGCTTTTCTGAGAGTGAAATCAATAAACGACTTAAGATTAGCAATTGCGAACTCGTAGTAACACAAGATGTAATCATTCGTGGCAATAAAACACTTGAGCTCTATCAAAAGATCATAAATTGTCAGGTTTCATCAATTATCCGTTTAAACACTAAGAATCAAGGCATTAACTTACGTGCTAATGATATGTCTTTTGATGATCTGTTAACTCCAAATATAATGGTTGATCCTTATCTACATAATGCGCAAGGTGTCATTAACATTTTATTCTCTTCAGGCACAACAGGCACTCCAAAAGCCATTATTTGGGAGCAAAGCACGGCACTTAAAGCAGCAACCGATGCTAAGATTTATATGGATACTAACAAAGAAGATATCTGGGCATGGCCAACCAATCTTGGCTGGATGATGGGTCCATGGCTTGTATTTGCGGTTTTTTTAAATCGAGCAACGATGGTATTAACTGAAGACTTACCAACTTCACTTGAATTCGCCCAGTTTATTGAAAAAACTCAAGTCACTAAATTAGGTGTTATTCCAAGTATCGTTAACGCATGGCGTACCAATGCCGTGCTTGAAAAAGTTAATTGGCAGCATATTAAGCTCTTTGCCAGCACCGGTGAATCCTCTAATGTTGAAGACATGTTTTATCTATCATTACATGTCGGCTATAAACCGATTATAGAATACTGTGGCGGCACTGAGATTGGCGGTGCTTATATCAGCTCAACTCTGTTGCAAGCGAATGTTCCTTCCCAATTCTCGCAAGTATGTTTTGGTATTGAGCTTAAACTTTTGGATGAGAAGCATCACATTTTGCCACAAAACACTGTGTGCATTGGTGAAGCTGCATTAAGCTCTTGTGCATTAGGCTTATCAAATCGTTTATTAAATGCCGATAACAATGATATATATTATCGTGACATGCCATCTTACAATAATATGCCATTACGTCGACATGGTGATTTATTAAAGCGCTCTGTCAATGGCTATTACCGCTCATTAGGACGTGCTGATAACACCATGAATTTAGGTGGAATTAAAACCTCAAGTGCTGAAATTGAGCAAGTGCTTTTAAATTTAGCGCATATTTATGAACTTGCTGCCGTGGCAGTTAATGATGAAATTGAAGGAATATCTAAACTCGTTATTTATGTTGTACCAACAGCACAAATTGATCTCTGCCAATTAAAAACACAAATGCAAACATTGCTTAAAGAGTATTTAAATCCATTGTTTAAAATAAGCGATGTTATTTTAATTGAAAAACTGCCAAGAACAGCAAGTAACAAAATAATGCATCGGGAATTAAAAGCGCATTATGCGCAATATTGTCAAAACAGCCCATGTTGCTGAAGAAGTTTATTAACTGAGGTTACGCACTTTAGAAAAACCATGATTGCATAAACACCCCGTCAGCCTACGGCTGCCACCCCTCTTGCAAAGAGGGGAATTGGGCGACTGTGATTTTAATTCCCCTCTTTGCAAGAGGGGTGCCGAGCTTGCGAGGCGGGGTGTTGAAATAGCAAAAGTCGTAACTCAAGTTATTAATTATCTTCTGGATTTGCTTTACGCGCTAAGGTTTGCCCTTCGGTTAAGCTATTTTGGTTAGATTGAGTCTGTGTTTTTACCTGACGAATCGTGTTATAACGCTCAGTCGTGACATCAACATCAAAACCAGTTGCAATAATCGTAATATCGACATGATCACCCATATCTTCTTTGATTGAGGTACCGATAATAACTGGCGCGTCAGGAGATGCAATTTCTGCCACGCGATCACCCAACTCGGTGAACTCTCCTAAAGATATATCATTACTAGAGGTAACACAGACCAATAAACCTTTGGCATCTTTCAGTTCAATGTCCTCCAACAAATCACAAGAAACCGCTTTATCAACCGCTTTTAAAATACGATCTTCACCACCGGCGTGCCCTGTACCGATTACTGCCAAACCAGGAGATGCCATAACTGTCTTCACATCCGCAAAGTCAACGTTAATGTGACCAGGGGTACGAATAATCCCAGTCATTGATGACATCGCATTAAAAAGCACATCATTGGCAGCATGGAAAGCTTCCATTAGCGTTGTTCTATCACCCAATGATTTACGTAATTTATCATTCGGAATAACGATCAAGGAATTGACATGCTCTTGAAGTGCTGAAATACCTTGTCTAGCAACAACCTCGCGACGTCGCCCTTCAAATGAAAAAGGTGTCGTTACCACACCCACTGTCACAATGCCCTTACGTTTTGCAACTTCAGCAATAACGCCAGCAGCTCCTGTACCAGTACCACCGCCCATGCCTGCAGTAATGAATAACATATCACAATTAGCAATAGCTTCTTCAATGTGATGCATACTTTCTTGCGCGGCTTTAAGACCAACCTCAGGATTGGCCCCGGCACCTAGTCCTTTGGAAATAAACTCACCAATTTGCACTTTATGTGGTGCTAAATTTTTATCAAGCGCTTGCTTATCAGTATTCATCGCATAAATTTGCGCACCTTGTAAGCCTTTCTCGACCATGTAGCTGACAGCATTGCCGCCGCCGCCACCAACACCGATTACTTTAATACGACCATGTTCAAAACCACTTGAATGTTGTTCTTGATCTAAACTTGCCATCGTTTCTCCTAAAACTTTTCCCTTAACTAAAAACGCTTATAGTATATATGTAAATACGCTAAAATAACGATATTTCTGCGCTTTCATGCAAAAATTTTTCGTAAATAAAAGAAATTTAGCATAAATTATTTTTTGCACCGTGTATTTGCTTTTCTCATATATTGATAATGAATGATTTATGTTACACTGCGATTCAAGTAAGTTTTCTAGATGATGGGAATTTTTTCATGGAGAAGCAATACGATAAAAACGAAGTTAGACTCATTAAGAAGTACCCTAATCGGCGTTTGTATGACACTCAAGACAGTTGTTATATTACCGCAGAAGGTGTACACAAACTGATTATTGAGCATGAAAATGTCGTTGTCGTTGAGAATAAAAGTGGCAAAGATATCACCCGTAGTGTACTTATGCAGATTATTAACGATCTTGAGGAAAGGAGTCCTCGACAGATGTTTAGTAATGAATTTTTGGCACACATTATTAAATCTTATGGCACCGATATGCAAAATACGCTAGTGATGTGTTTTAACAAAACGTTAGATTTATATCTAGGACAAAAGCATGCCACGGAAGCCATTACCAAAAAATCAAATACTGCAATGTCACCAAGCGATTACTTCAACACCACTGCAAGAGAGAATATTAATCGCTGGCAAAAATCTTGGGATAATCTAAAAAGCTCAAAAAAGCCATAGCGTTATTTAGCAGCTAAAAAGCGTTCAATCCGCTGATATAATACTTCGCATTCCTGCGGCACTAATTTACCAAAATTAATAAAGCCGTGAATCATGTTATCAAAATGATAATGATGTGTGTCAACTCCTTTCTCCATCAGACTTTGCGCAAAGAGCAAACCTTCATCTCTTAATGGGTCAAAGCCTGCGGTAAACACCATTGTGCGTGGCATTTTTTCAAGATCTTTAATATACAGTGGCGATATCTCTGGCTCAGTACCATCCATATTTTCAGGTCGATACTGTGCGTTATACCAATTGACTTGACGTGACTCTAATAAATACCCTTGACTAAATTCGCGCATTGACTCGGTGTTATGTGTTAAATCAGTTGTCGGATAAATAAGCACTTGATTGCTTACCGTAAACTCACCTGTTTGAATGGATTTCTCAACACAAAGTGCCGTGTAGTTTCCTCCTGAGCTATCACCAATCATGGTGAAGTCATTATGATCAGCCTTAATATCAGCAGCATGCTCATATGCCCATTTAGCTACCTGGTAGACATCATTAAAGCCTGATGGATATGGATTCTCGGGTGCTAAACGATAGTCAATAGCTAACACCACACGATTTGTCGTATGTGCCAAATGCCTGCATGGTGCGTCAAATGAATCAAGTGTTCCAGACACAAATCCGCCACCGTGAGTATAAATCACAATAGGTAAATGCTCTTTAGGATTTGGATGATATAAGCGTACATTAATCTCACGCCCATCTACCTTAACCGCAAAATCACGCACAGAGGCAATATCGACTTTGCTGCCAGCGTATAACATAAGCGATGCGGCTGATTTGCGCACACCTGCAATGGATAAAACCTCATCCTTTCTATACTTATTGACGAAATCTAATAAGTTTTGCAGTTTTTCTGGCACTGCTTTTTGCCCGTGATAAAGGGTTACTTCACGAATACTTTCAGCAGTTGATGTAGCAACAATCGTTTCACTATGAGATTTCGCTAACACATTAAACCAGCTTTGCTGGCGTGGCGTCATTCTGTCCCCCATGCCACTGATTGAGCTTGCAATACCTTGATCACTACAATCACTTTGTGAGAATTCAGTTAAGTTTTCACCAACCCAGTGAATTAGCATCACTGCCTTTGCATGGTTGTCAAAGCGCGTTTGTAATATACAATCATTATTGGCAATATCATCCGACCATGGCACATAATCCACGATAAAATTGCAAGGCAGATAATGAAGCCCCGCCTCGCGTGCCAAGGCAAACTCAGGAAAGGCAGTCATACCAATAACTCCACCACCCATTGCCTGATAACATTTAGCATCAATCATCGTTGGAAATTGTGGTCCATCAATACATACACAGATTTGTCCAAAATGAATTGGAAAATCAAAATGCGCTTTTTGTTTTTTGATGATGTTAGCCGCCTTTTCACTGATTGGATGGGTTAGTGAAACATAGGCTAAAATGCCATCGTCACAAAAGGTAGATTCACGCAACCCCTTGGTGCGATCAATATACTGGTAAGGTATCGCCATATCACCGGGTTTTAATACCGTTTGCAAGCTACGCACAGATGACAAGGCTAAAATAGCGGTCGCACCATATTTTTTAAGGGCATAAATGTTCGCGCGATAATTGATTTTACTTGGTAAGATATTTTCAGATTGTCCTGTGCGACACAAAAACAACATTTCAGCATCGCCGACTTTAATACGATAAAAGCCATTTGAACATAGCCCAAATGGTGTCTCGCGCGGCAAGGTTTCTAATACTTCAAACTCGTCAAACTCTTCAAATCCACTGCTACCGATAATTGCCCACATAACGCTTCCTTATAAAATTTTCACTATATCATGTATAGCTTTATACATAACCAAATTGAAATTACCTCATTTTGATAATGCTTGTGAGTGATTAGCGTAAGTATCCCAATCAGGCACATAGTTTTCTGATTGATTTCCCCATGCCACCCAACCCTCTCGTGAACCTCTGGCAAAAAGTTCTAAATAAGGACCTGGGCTACATGCTTCAATTAATTCATATTGCTCATCTGGTTTTCTGCTATGCTCACGCTTTCTAGATAACAGAATATTTTCCTGGCTTCGACCTGGTTGCAATGTTCTTGCGTGCTTGCCTCTTATTCCAAACAGAATTATCTCTGTAACATTTCTAAAATAGAATCCCACGCCTCTTCGATCAGGGCCACCATCTTTACGAACTTTATACCAGATTAAATTTGTTTTGTAAGTAAAGCCCCAAGATTTCATAACGTCAAGACCTTCAGCTAGGAGTGCATTAGGAACCCATAAATATAAATGTGATGCATCGTCGGATACATCAGCTATAGGCAACTGTTTAATCTCATCTAGCGTTAGTGTTGGATAACGATTTAATCTTTTATGCTCAGGAGCGACCTTTCCAGTTCTATTTTGAAATTGCCATGGTGGATCTGCTAAAATTGTTTTAAATTTTTTGCCACCTAGCTCATTAATGAAATCTTCTTTAGCCCCCATCAAATATCCTCTTCAAATAAAGTTTTCTTAATTCCAAAGACAAGCAAGGGGCAGCCCGCACCCCCACCCCCATCTATTCTCGGTAATAACTTGCCAATATGCGTTGTAGACGCTCCATAAGATGACCCTCTCCCAAGCTTATTAAAGAGTTCTTGTAACTCATCTGAGCGAGTAATAATAACACCAACACTTATGGCTTTTAAATCAAATAACAGCCTAAAATTATTAAGATCCCTATCGTAAAAAGGGTCTTTATTATTCCATTCGATCTCTAATGCTACTCTATTTTTAAAGCAATCAACCTTATGTGTTGGAGAATCATAATTCACACTATCTATAACTACTTGAGTGTTAAATTGTTTTTCAACCCAACCACGCTTGTACAAATATGTATCAATGTATTCAGACACTTTTGACTTGCGCCCACCTGGATTTACAATCCAACTTTTTTTTAGTTTAAAATTACTTAGTAAACCAAGTAGCTCTGACCATTCTTCAGGAAAGTCTTCCTTTAAAATGGCACAAGCATGCTTATATTCATAAACCTCGTAGTGCGAGTGAATATAATCAGACAATATTTCAATTCCCATTGACTACACCTTAAAATTTCCCGTAATACCCTTCTTTTAAAGCATCATAAAGATTTGCTGCTGTATGCTCTTCACCATCATACTCGATCATTTCATTACCCTTTAGCTCAAGCACTGAGCCATCATCAAGCGTGAAACGATATTTGGTTTTCTCAAGATCTTCATCTTTAACCAAAACACCTTGGAAAACTTCAGGATTAAACCTAAAGGTCGTACAACCCTTTAGGCCTTGATGATAGGCATAAAGATAGATGTCTTTAAAATCAGCAAATGGGAAATCCGTTGGCACGTTAGCTGTTTTTGAAATACTTGAATCAACCCATTTTTGTGCAGCTGCCTGAATATCAACATGCTCTTTTGGTTTGACATTATCGGCACTGATGAAATACTCCGGTAATTTTTGCGTTGGATCTTTGGTAAAAGGCATGGCTTCTTTATTGACTAACTGACGATATGCCAATAGCTCATAGGAAAATACATCTACTTTTTCTTTGGATTTTTTACCTGCACGAATGACATTGCGCGCATAGTGATGCGCAAAGCTCGGCTCAATACCATTACTAACATTATTCGCTAGTGATAACGAGATCGTGCCAGTGGGAGCGATAGATGTGTGATGGGTAAAGCGACAGCCCTGCTCACAAATGGCGTCAATAATGGAGATGTCTTCTTGAGAGATGCGCTGCATATAGCGGCTATATTTAGCATGCAACATCCGCCCTTTGATTACATCGCCAACTTTAATCCCATCTGCTGCCATTTCAGGACGCAAGCGCAAAAACTCTTCTGTAACGGTATAGTCTTTTTCAAGCACCGGCGCACTACCCTTTTCTTTGGCAAGTTTAATCCCTTCACGCCAACCTTCTAGCGCCATTTGTTTGGCAACTTCTTCGGTAAACGCTACCGAGTCTTTACTTCCATATTTCATCTTAAGCATGGTAATTGCAGAGCCCAAACCTAAAAAGCCCATGCCATGGCGGCGTTTGGATTCGATCTCATGACGTTGCTCTTTTAATGGCAAACCATTGATTTCAACGACATTATCAAGCATACGCGTGAAAATACGCACAACTTTGCGATATTTATCCCAATCAAAACGTGCTTCTTTGGTAAATGGTGCTTCAATAAACTTAGTTAAATTAACCGAGCCTAACAAACAAGAGCCATAAGGTGGTAATGGTTGCTCACCGCATGGATTTGTTGCGCGTATTGTCTCACAAAACCAATTATTATTATCTTCATTAACTTTATCGATTAAGATAAATCCCGGTTCAGCATAATCATAGGTTGATGACATGATCATATCCCACAAACGACGCGCCTTGATCGTGCTATAAATTTTGCACGCGACAAGTCCTGAATCATCACTGATATAGCCCTCTTTCACTGCCCAATCGCGCCATAATACTTGTGATTTATCCTGTAAATCAATCTTATGCGCTTTTTGTTCAGCTTCGGTCATTGGGAAAGCCAAATGCCACTGCCCATCATGTTCAACGGCATCCATAAAGTCTTTAGTAATGAGTAATGACAGATTAAATTGGCGCAAACGTCCATCTTCACGTTTGGCACGGATAAAATCAAAGACATCAGGATGTCCAACATCAAATGTGCCCATTTGCGCACCACGTCTGCCACCTGCTGACGCCACGGTGAAGCACATTTTGTCATAGATATCCATAAATGACATGGGACCTGAAGTATGCGCGCCAGCGCCTGCGACAAACGCACCCTTTGGACGTAATGTCGAGAATTCATAACCTATCCCGCACCCGGCTTTAAGTGTCAATCCTGATTCATGCACTTTTTGCAAAATATCATCCATTGAATCATGAATTGTACCTGAAACTGTACAATTGATCGTAGAGGTGGCAGGTTTATGCTCAAGTGCGCCAGCATTAGAGACGATTCTCCCAGCAGGAATGGCACCATTTCTTAAAGCCCACAAGAACTCTTCATAATATTTTTGTCGTAACGCTTTGGTTGTCTCAACCTCTGATAATGCTTTCGCAACACGCTGATATGTCGCATCAATATCTTGATCAACTGGTTCACCTAAACGTGTTTTTAAACGGTATTTACTATCCCAAATATCCAAGGATGCTGCTTGAAAATCTATTGTAGCTGTTGCTTCTGTCAACGACATGGGGGCTCCTCATAACTTAAAAACCAAAAAATACTCGTGCTATTCTAGCGCTATTTTTTATGAATGGCGGTATTTTTTTCCCTGAATATTTTCATGATATGACTTGACTCATCGGCTTTAATTGAGTTTCGTGACAAAACAAACCTTCGAGGCAGCAGTACCGTTTTGGCATGCATTTATTTAGCGCTTAACCTAATTTATCCATGCAATTTTAAACAAAAGCATTTGGTAAAGAATACTTAACTGATATATGATGATGGACATCTTTTAGTGACAAGAAACCAACCAGTTAACAATGACAATGCGCTTTAGTTTGTAGTGCTCGAGTATCATTTTGTGGTTTAAAAAATTAAGGACAATCTATACAACATGGGTTTTATTTTTAAAAAAATTGCCATCATTGGCACACACGATAACCCTGCGGTTGCTGAAACTGTTGAATATCTGGCACATACATTGATTGAGCACTCAGCACGCATTTATCTTGAAGCTGAAACGGCAGAGAGTTTAGATCATCGCTTTGGGGAAGGTTATGATTTAAAAGCAATCGCAAAACACTGTGATGTTGCTGTCGTTGTTGGCGGGGATGGCAATTTCTTAAATGCGGCAAGAAGCTTATCTCTGCTAAGTAGTATCCCCATTGTCGGGATTAACCGTGGCAAGCTTGGCTTTCTAACAGATATTAACCCCGATGAATTAAGCACGCGCTTATTTGATGTGCTTGAAGGGAATTACCAACAAGAACAACGCTTTATGCTACAAGCATCAATCAAAAGTGACATCTGCCCACCTGAAAAAACCGTGGCATTAAATGATATTGTTATTGCCGCAGGTCAGCATAGTCGTTTGTTTCAGATGCATGTCCATATCGATGGTCGCTACGCTTTTGATCAACGTGCTGACGGTATGATTGTGGCAACCCCTACCGGTTCAACTGCGCACGCACTCTCCGCAGGGGGGCCTATCATGCATCCTGGACTTGACGCCATTGTTATGGTGCCGATGTTCTCACACTCGCTAAATAGCCGCCCGATTGTTCTAAATGCCAACTGTGATATTCAAATCACTATTGGCGAGTATAACAATCCAGAACCAAGCTTAAGTTTTGACGGACACATGAAGCTACAACTCACGCCAGGGGATACTATAAAACTTAGTCGCTGCCCAAAATCAGTAACAATCCTGCATCCACTGGATTATGACTATTTTCACTCATTACGTTCAAAACTTCATTGGGGCAAAATGCTCTTTCCTTAATCTTTCCTTAAATTCAAACCATTGAGCTTTGTTTGCCAGTAAAGCTATTGGTATTTAAGCTTTGATCGGGCATAATAACGTCTCAAATTTGACAGAAAATAATAGGATTAAACATGGAAAACACACAAAATAGTCAGCCTAACTTTGTTGTTCAAAAAATTTATACCAAAGACATTTCATTTGAAGCACCAAGCACACCTGATGTTTTCAAAGCACAATGGCAACCTGAAGCTAATGTTAATGTGGATACAACATCTTCAAAGCTTGATAATGATGTATATGAAGTTGAACTAAGCTTAACTGTTACTGTTAAAAACAATGATAAAAATGCTTATTTGATCGAAGTTTCTCAAGCGGGTATTTTCACGTTACAAAACATGCCGGAAGATCAAATTGCACCAATGCTAGGCGCTTTTTGCCCAACCACACTATTCCCATATGCCAAAGAAACCATCGATAGCCTAATCAACCGTGGCGGTTTCCCACAGATTAATCTAGCACCTATTAACTTTGATGCACTTTATATGCAACGACTTGCGCAACAGCAATCAGGTGAGCAGACACAGCACTAAATTATAGTATAAAATAGCTTTTTCATAGCTAATCAACATAGTCTGGCAACTGCGCTAAGAGTCAAGCTCTTTCTTTTTGTTCTTGAATTTCCTTTTGCTGACTATTTTTTATATTTTCAATTACCTCTTTTTCATCTGCAAACAACTCAGCAGTGATTAGAAGCATTGTTTCTTCCATATTCTCAAGCACATCTTCAATACTCGCTTTTTTATGATGATAGGCTTGTAAACTCAAACGCTGTTTTAGAAAGCTCTTTTGTAATGCAAAATAGCGTGATGCCTTATTAAGCTCAGGCTTTTGACTTGTTGCCCCAACCTTTGTATTCAGGCTTGTGAGCGAATGCTGTAAATATTTCTCACCGTAATTCCCATACTCTGTTCGCTCGTTACCAGCTTCAACCATCCCTGTTTTGACCGCAATACCGCCTGATACATAGCGCTGATTACCACGATCCTGATAAAATTCACTGATGTTTTTAAAGTCTTCCCCCGCATGCGTAATCTGCGCATGAGTGATCTCTGTTTTTGTTAAACTCAAAATAGCTGTTGGCTTTGGCAACACATCCGCAAATGCTTGATTAATCTCTGCATGCATTTGGTAATCGTTAACATGATTAGCAACATATGGCGCCGCTGCTACTATATCCCAAGATAAGATAAACGTTTTAAGTCGATCAAAAACTTTTGTGGCAAGCTCATTACGTTGTCTGTCAGATATACCATGATCTACGGGGGTACTATCTTCTGAAAAGCCTTTGACCTTGCTTAGATCAAAAGCATTAACTAAGGTTAAAAAAGCATTGCTATTTAACTTTTGATTATGTTCGTTTAAATGCTCTTCACCAAGCCCATAGATTTTAAGCTTTTCTTTGCCAAGCGGTGATACGGCAGCATCAACCTTAACACGATATAAAGGCGCGCACAGAATTCCTTTTATTTTTTCTGCCAAGCAAAAACTCAAGGTAACGGCATCATCAATATCTCTTTGCCTAATAGTAGATCGACCAGCCACTCGATTGCGCAATGAATAAAATTCTAAATAAAAATAACAAGCACTCACAATGCCATTATATATAGCACTCAAATATTGATTCATCGCATCACTCAAGTTCTCACCTATTAGCGATGAGCTAAATATAGGCTCATTTAAAATAAATTCAGGAATGACTTTGATTAAATAGACCATTGATAAGTCGCGTACACGCAAATCATTTCCAAAGGTTTCTTTCCAATGCTTTTGATAATTATCAGGAATGATTTTAATGATCTCTCGTTTCACTTCAGCACCTAGCTTTTTATTGAAATAGCTATTGTAATCATCAAAATACGCCCATAAGGTGACCTTGGTGTCAATCACTTTAAAAAACTGCTCTCGCGTTATGCTATATTCGGCTTGTCTAGCTTGACCAACTTGCCTTAATTCATAAACAGGATAGCTTTCAAGCAATTCACTTTGAAGTCCATTATTTGTGAAGTTGAGTTTTTTATATTTGCGATTATAGCTTGTATCACGTGCCATCACTTCAGAATGAATGACTTTCTTAAGCAGCTCTTGACGCACTTGTTTAACTTCTTCGGGGGTCATGTTACCCAGTTTGTCCTTGTCGGCATAAAAGCGATTGTAGACCTCTCGCGCTTTGGTTCCTAGATGACGATCCGCCGGTTGAACAGCTGCAACAAGATTAGCAAGACTAATGTATAACAAGTTGGTTTTATAATTCACACCCTTTGTTATTGATTTAAGATGATACAAACGCAAGGTCACCATTAAAATAGCTTGGTTTAACGCGTATTCAGCATATTTATCTTGATTGCGCTGCAAATAGTCAATCTTTTCTTCAACTGTTTTGCTGTCAATTGCCCCACGATCACCAGATTTGACCATAGTGTTTAGAAATTCATTAATACAGTTCTGAGCCTTATACTTTGCAGTATAAAACTCATTTGTCGAATCATAATTTTTTTTGCCGGTCATTGGATCAGTCATACTAAAGCCACGAATATCCGCACTAATGGTTTTGGCCACAATATAATTCGTTAGGCTCGATGTCACAGCAACAAGGAACGTATTGGCAACACGCTCTTTTAAGCTTCCATCAACCTGTGATGCCTTATAGATACTGGTAACACTGGTAGCAATTGCGTAGCCCAATGGACCACCAAAAAACGTCGCAGCCACCGTTGCCATACCCATTACTACATCTACCGCGCCATCAAAACGATGTTGGCGCTTCTCCTCTAGCGTCATCCTTAAATAATACTGACTTGCCAAGTTATCAATATCTTGTGCGTAGACTTTAGCCTCTTTTGAAAAAAGTGTAATCACTTCTGTCAAAGCTTTTGATTGATCCTGTAGACGTTGAATTGTCATATTTTCCTCCTGTATTACCTGTTCTACATACTTCCCTCGTTTTTTACTTAAGTCTTTTTATCACAGCTATGTAGATGGACGGTCATTGACACTCAGTATTTAATAAAAAGATAAAAAACAGCATATGCCGTTTTGCTGATATTGAAAACATTTTTAAGCAGATTTTATACACGCGGCTAGATTTATTTTTACAATCTACAATTTTGCATCGACTTATTTGTATTTTTTCTCATACAATGAGCTTTATTTCTGATATTGATATTTGCTATGCAACAAAGTATTCGCCAAGCTTTACGCCAACAACGGCAAGCAATTTCTAAGACACAAAAAACAACATATGCTAAAGAACTGCAAACGATTTTTTTTGACTATTACGAGTCTTTATTAACTTCAAGTCCAAAAAAAATAGCAAGCTACTACGCATCTGATGAGGAAATCTCACCACGATGGATTGATGAGGTTTTAAGTGAAACTCACGCGCTTTACTATCCGGTATTACACCCATTTAAAAAGCGCCAACTTTTTTTTGCTAAAGAAACAGAGAGCAAACGACTTAATAAATATCACCTAGAAGAGCCCTTATTTATTGCCAAAGACATTTTAGCCCCATGGGAGCTTGATATGATTATCGTGCCACTGGTTGGCTTTGATTCACATAAAAATCGCATTGGTATGGGTGGTGGATTTTATGATAGCTCATTAGCATTATGCAAAACCTTTAATCAAACTGAATTTGTTGGTATTGCCTTTGATGAGCAACAATTTGACAAATTTGAACATAAGTCCATTGCAATGAATGATTGGGACATTAAAATGGACACCATTATTACACCAACACGCATCATCCGCTGATTATATGAATACATTAGAGAAAGAGATTATTGATAAACTTGAGAAAGCGTTCTCACCTTCTACACTAGAGCTTATTGACGAGACGCATAAACATCAAAAACATAAACAGTTTCAAGCGGGGAAATCGCACTTTAAATTGCGCATTGCCAGTGAACAGCTTAGTTCACTTAGCACATTAAAGGCACATCAAGCAATCTATGCTTGTTTAGGTGAGCTCATGCAAACTCAAATCCATGCGCTATCGATTCAGATTGATAAAAGCTAATGATTATTTTTTGGGGGAACTATGCGTATTTTCACGAAAATAGGCATGCGATAATTTAAATACTACTGGGCTTAATAACAACAATGCAATTAAGTTTGGTAGCACCATTAAGCCATTTAAGGTATCGGCTAATAACCACACAAAATCAAGCTTTAACACCGCACCAATTGGAATTGCAATAACCCAAACTATCCGAAAAGGAATAATCGCTTTCACACCAAACAAAAACTCAACACAGCGCTCACCATAATAACTCCAGCCTAGAATTGTCGTAAATGCAAACAGAATCAAACCAAAGGTAATTACCCAGGCGCCAAAATTTGGCATTAAGGTATTCATCGCTTCTGATGAGAGACTTGCTCCATTTAAGCCACCGCTCCACTGCCCAGATAAGATAATAACAAGCCCTGTCATCGTGCAAATGACAATCGTATCGATAAATGTGCCCAGCATCGCAATTGTACCTTGCTTGACTGGGCTATTGGTTTTAGCTGCAGCATGTGCAATAGGAGCAGATCCCAAACCCGCCTCATTGGAAAACACGCCGCGTGCGACACCCATCTGAATGGCAAGCATCACACCAGCACCGGCAAAGCCACCAGTGGCAGCAATTGGACTAAATGCATAGTTAAAAATCAAAGCAAAAGCCCCTGGCAAAGCGCTAATATTTAAAGCAATCGCGATAAAGCAACTGACAAAATAGACCACTGCCATAAACGGAACAATCTTACTGGCAACCTCGGCAATTCGCTTAATACCTCCAAGCAATACCAAGGCAACTAATAGTGCAACAAACGTACCGGTGGCATAAGCAGGAATATACAAGTTTTTATCAATAACATCTGCCATTGAGTTAATCTGCACCATATTGCCAATGCCAAATCCGGCGATAGAGCCAAAAATAGCAAAAAGCACACCAAGCCAAACAAAACGTTTCCCTAAGCCGTTCTTGATGTAATACATAGGACCACCAACATAAGCCCCTTTTTGATCAACCTCGCGAAAGTTTACCGCTAATACCGCTTCGGAATATTTCGTTGCCATTCCAACTAATGCCGTGCACCACATCCAGAATATCGCACCTGGTCCACCAATGGCAATGGCCGTTGCAACCCCTGCAATATTACCTGTTCCAATCGTTGCTGAGAGTGCCGTCATCAATGCTTGAAAAGGCGAGATTTCCCCTGCTTTTTCTTTAGTGTCATTTGAGTGACGTCTAAATAATAACTTAAAACCAAACCCTAGTTTCCTTAGCGGCAAAAACGCTAAGCCCAACATCAAAAACAAACCAACGCCTAAGATAAGCACTAACATGTATGGACCCCATACATAACCATTGATTGACGCGACTATATTATGAATAAACTCCATTATTTTTCCTCCATTGAACATCAAACCCTTATTGACTATAGCAATAAAACATGTATTTGCATTACAATATTGTGCATGATGTGTAAATAACACTTACTTTTATGCTTATAGACAGCCACTGCCATCTTGATTTTCCTTGTTTTAACCGCATGCGCAACAATCTTTTAGATCAGTGTGTTGAAGAAGACATTACTCATTTTATTAACCCGGCTGTAGCGTTTAGTAACTGGCAAAGAGTAATTGATTTAAGTTTAAAATACCCATCCATCACACCAGCATTGGGCTTACATCCATGTTTTGTTGAACAACATCAGAAAGAACACCTTAGTGCACTGAAATCATGGCTTCTAGCACATCACATTCCACTGGTTGGTGAAATCGGTTTAGATAAGCGCTTTATCGAGAGTTTTGATCAGCAAGTATTCTTTTTTAATGAACAATTAGCGATTGCCCAAGATTTACAAAAACCGGTGATCATTCACAGTGTTAAAGCACATCATGAAATGATTGCCACATTAAAGCATCATCACTTTACGAATGGCGGCATTATTCACGCATTCTCTGGTAGCTTTAATATTGCAAAAGCCTATTGCGAGCTTGGCTTTAAACTGGGTATTGGCAGTATTTTGCATTACCCTAATAGCAAATTACCCAATGTTTTAAAACGCATCGGCATTGAAAATATCTTACTGGAAACCGATTCCCCTGATATGTCGATACCAAATAGTGCTAACGAAATAAACACACCATTATCACTATTGCAAACACGCGATCTGTTGGTTGACATTTTTAATCTTTCTAAAGATCAAATACATCGAATACTGGCACAAAATGCACAACAGATTATTTAAAACAATCGATATCACTTATCTCAAACATTTTGCCGTTTTTATCTAGCAAAAGCCGATAATACACTACAGTGACACCACGCTTTATGATATATTGCCACACAATGTTTTGATCAAGACGAACAATAAATATGGCTGAACAATTGGATAGTAATGAGTTAGATAAAGTAAAGCTTTTATGGAAAAAATATGGCTCGAAGCTAGTAACACTAATTTGCGTTATTTTAATACTTATCATCGCTTGGCAATATTGGCAAAAAAGAAAGCTTGAAAATAATGTGCAAGCAGCTGAGCTTTACCAAAATTTAGCCCTTATTGCTGATAATGCATCAAGTAATTCAGAGGCGATTTTAAATCAAGCACAAAACCTGATTTCACTTTATCCTAAATCAATTTATGCTGATTTTGCGCGTTTGGAAATTGCTAAGCAATCGGTTTTGAAAAATCAATTAGACCAAGCAGCAGCGAGCCTTAAGCAGGTCGCTGATAATACGCTTAACCCAAATCTTCAAGCGATTGCCAAGCTTCGCCTTGCCCGCGTTGAATTAGCACAAAACAAAACAACTGATGCCATTGCAACACTTAATAGCATCACATTGGCGGGCTTTAGTCTCTCAAGCAATATGCTATTGGGTGATGCTTATTTTGCCAACAAAGATTATGCCAAAGCGAAAACATACTGGCAAAGCGCACTATCTCAAGCCGACAAGCCAGAGTTAGCAAATATTAAAAGCTTATTACAAATGAAAATCGATAATCTTGCTGCATTAAGCAAATGATAACGGATAAACGGATAAACATATGACAAAGTTAACAATCAAAAATACTAAAAAAATTATTCTAAGTACCGCACTGATTGCTTTATTTGGTGGCGCTTTAGTTGCTTGTGGTAATAAAAGTAATGACACGCCACCTAAGCCACTTGTTGAATTTAAATCAAGCTTAGATGCTAAATACGTCTGGGATACCAATATCGGCAATGGCAATGATGGGCAAATTGATTTAACGCTAACACCTGCGATTGAAGATGGTGTGATCTACACATCAAGCTATGACGGATATATATCAGCGGTAAATGCAACAACAGGCAAACGTTTATGGTCAACCGATACTAAATTGCAGTTAAGCTCAGCAGTTGCGGTTAATGGTAATGTTGCCGTTGTCGGTAGCCTGCGTGGCACATTAGTGGCAGTGGATACCAGCTCTGGCAAAGTGCTATGGCAAAGCGCATTACCAAGCAGCTTATTCTCAGCGCCCACTATTGTTGATAACGTCATCTACACACAAACACATGACGGTAGCATCTCAGCATATAATCTTAAAGATGGTAAGCAACTATGGACGCAAAGCATTGCTACGCCTGATTTAATGTTAGTTGGCAACAGCTCACCTATCGTTTACCAAGGCTTAGTAATTGCTGGCACTTCATCTGGAAGCTTATGGGGCTTAAAAACAGCCACTGGTGAAAAACAATGGGATAACCCGATTGCTTTACCTCAATCAGGCTCACCCGCGCAACAGATGGTTGATATCACTGCCACACCTATTATTCATAATGACACGCTATATGTCGCAACATTCCAAGGCAATTTGATTAGTTTCAACACTAAACTAGGTAGTATGAACTGGCAGAAAAAAGCGTCTATTTATCGCAATATAGCGTTAGGACAAAAGGCTATTTTTACAACTGATACTAAAGGTGACATTACCGCTTATAATCTCAAAACAGGTGATAAGCTCTGGCAAGCCACTGAGCTTGAAGGACGTAAGCCATCAGCGCCTTTATATATTAATAACATGATTGCCGTGGGTGATTATGAAGGCTATATGCATATCTTTAATGCCGAAACAGGTAAGTATCTCACACGTGTTGAAATTGGTGGTGATGGTATTAGTGCTACACCTATTGCTACGGGCAAATCGATCATTGCCCAAACCAACAGTGGCACACTTGCTGCTATCCAATTATAAAAACATATTGTAAATGTCTAGCACGAACACTTCACAGAAAATTGCGGCATTTATTGCCCCTTCTTTGTTTATTCTGGTGCTGATGATTTCAGTGGGTCCCTTTGGCGATACAATCTATGCACCCTCTTTGCCAAGCATTGCCGAAGCCTTTAATACACCTTACCATAATGTTCAATTAACCATTACCTTTTATCTTTTAGGTTACTCTATCAGTCAGATACTATATGGTCCTTTTTCTGACCGATTTGGGCGTAAACCGATTATGATTACTGGTGCAGTTATTTTTCTTATTGGTTCAATCGTTTGCTTAATTAGCCCTAGTATTACCTTACTCATTTTTGCTCGTTTCCTACAAGGGTTTGGTGCCTGTGCTGGTGCTGTTATCTCAAGTGCCGCCGTACGCGATGCATTTTCCTTAAAAGATCAAGGCAAAGTATTTGCCAAGATGAATGCCGCTTTTGCTATTGCTCCAGGGGCAGGAGCCATTGTCGGCACCTTTATCTCATGGCAGACAAATTTTATTGTGTTATTTGTTTTAGCTATTATTCTACTTATTGCCGTGATTTTTCTCTTTCCTGAGACACTACGTCAAAAGAACTATGGTGCGACTCGTCCCAAGAAGCTCGTTATTAACTATTTTAAGTTATATCAAGCGCGTGGCTATTTTGTTTACTTATGTCTCTTAGGGCTTAATATTGGTATGGTTTATGCCTGCTTGGTTGAAGCGCCAGGCATTGTCATTAATATACTTCACTTAGACAAAATCTGGTTTATTGTCATTGCTGCAGGAATTGTATTGGCATTTATGATTGGATCAGTATTATGCACTTACTTGGTACACAAAATCAGTCAAAACGGAATCTTACTCATTGGCATGATTATTAGTCTTATAGGTGCAATTATGCTCTTGTGTTTTATGTCACTTGACATCGTTCATTTATACAGCTTATTAACACCCGTAATCATCCTTTTTACTGGGATATCGTTTGTTATTCCAATCGCCACCGCCAAGGCACTTGCTCCTTTTACCTTAACAGCAGGATCTGCGTCAGCAATGATGGGCTTTTTTCAAATGGGTGCGGCTTCACTTATCACAGCAATTGTGACCGTATTACCCTTTAGCGATATATTGTCAATGCCGATTGCTTTTACCTTTCTTTCAAGCTTAAGCATCATTATTTTAGTCATTTATATGTTGTGGCTTAAAAGGGTAAATTGAATTTATAGGCTTGAGCGTTGCAAAATGAAAAAAGAGATTAACGCTAACAGTAATCCGATCATGCCAGTAACGCCAAGCTCATAAACCGTATCTAAGACATGCCAAGCACCTAACGCGGTAAATACAAAGCCACCAATAATCTGAATGAAGCTAAAGATCGCGATTGTTGTACCTTTATATTCTGGGTAAACGGATGTTGCAATGGCAATCATATTGGGATAAACCCAAAGATAGACAAGCCAAAACACAGATAGACAGATAATATCAGTAATATAAGTACTGGTATTTGATGATAAGGTCACACCAATCATGCTAATAAACATGACAATGAGTGCCACTTTAACCAACGTCATCATCGTATATTTTTTAAGGAGTATACTATTCAACCATGCACCAATCAGCATACATAAAATAACCAATGCAATAACCCAACCAAATGCTGCAACCGGCATATGGTAAACTTGAACAAAAATATAAGGGTAGGTTAAAAGCACACTAGCAACAACACCATAAACAAAAAACATCACCAGCGTAGCACTTAGAAAACGTAGATTAAACATGATTTTTATTACTTGTGCGATATTTATTTTTATATGTGAAGTAGTTGATTTAATGGCATTTCTACCAATAATCAATCCAAAACCTACGATTAACGCAATGATCAAAGCATACCAAAACATAAAGCTAACGACACTATGCCATCCTTGGTATTGCATTAAGTAGCCTGAGATCACCGGAGAAATTGATACAGTAAATACTGAAAATGCAATAAGAAGCGCATAGATTTTTGAAAAAGCTTTGCCTTGAAAAGAGTCCGCAACAATGACACGTGCTAACACAGCCGCCATACCAGCGCCAATGCCTTGTAAAATCCGTCCAACAAGCATCCATTCTATCGTATGCTCAACGTGGCACAAAGCACTACCTAACATCGTAATAAGTAACCCTAAAATTAGTATGCGCACACGCCCAAAGCGATCGGATAACACACCTGAAATAAGTTGTGAAATTGCACTACCCAACAGGAAAAATGCTACCGTATACTGCACCATTTCTTTTGAGGTATTTAATGCTTTATCCAAATAAGGCAATACCGGCAAATAGATATCCATCATTGCTTGCGGATATGCCAGAATAAACCCAGCAGCAATAAATAAAGTAATTAATATCGCTTTACTTTGCTTGTTTGTTATTGGCGATTTCTCTATTCCCATGATCTTTTAATATCCATTTATTATTCTTACATTATCAGCCGTCATTATAGTTAAAACTTGAAGAAAAGCTTATCTCTTTTTAAAAGTTCTTATATTAAACCTTAAGGGATGCAATCCCTCTATAAGATAATTTGGCATTGACGCTTGGCGTCCATTGCTCATCAATTGACTTAATATCTTAGCGCCATACATCATTGAGCATAATCCTTTTGAACCAAAACCAGTCAATAAATAAAGCCCTGAGAGATATTCTGCTTGAGGCAGCGCCTTTAAAATAACACCCTTTTGTAACCGTTGATAATATTGCTCAATGAACTTCACGTTATCAGCAATGGCACCTATCATCGGCACATGATCCGCAGTGACACAGCGTAATGATACACGTCCCAAGATGATTTTCATATCTACTGACGGATCAATAACATGGCTTAATTGAGCCAAGTTAACATTGTGGTCACTCTGACGCACTTCAGCCATTAAATCATTATTATCACGAAATGTCGCACCAATAAGCTGTTTGCCATTAACACTTGGCAAAATATAGCCTTGATCAAGTATGATTGTTTTATTATTTAACAAAGTTTGCACCTGAGTGATTTGTCCATATGATGGATAAACCTCTATATGTTTAAATGCCTCAAGGTCTTTTATAAGCAAGGCATTGCCAGCAAAAACCACCGCATCGTATACTAACGATCCTCTATGATTTTTTTTGTTATCAGTGAATCTCAGCTGCCATGTATTATCTGATCTGACAAATTCATCTAAGCGATGCGATAAAAACAAATTCACATTTTTGCTATTACGAATGAGGCTCTGACATAACGAGTAAGGATTAACCATCATTGCCGTTGGATAATAAGCACAAGCTTTTGAAATATCACAGCCTGCAATTTCAGAAGCTGTTGCTGCATCAACGATTTGCAGCAAACCATGAAGATAGGCACGCTTTTTGATAATATTGTCAAAACGTAACTGTGTTTTTTTATCACTTAATAACTCCAAAGCACCACATTCATTAAAATCAATCTCGCTTTTATGCTTCAAAATATAATCTCTGGTATGCACAAAGCCTTGGGTATGAAAGTTATCAGAGATATTAGCATCGGCTGTAATATAAGGTTTTAATATGCCATAAGGATTACCTGAGGCACCTTGCGCAATATCATCATATTGATCAAATAGATCAATTTCAAAGCCTAATTGGCTTAGCTCATAGGCTAACGCGCACCCTGCCATTCCGGCACCAATAATTGCAACTTTCTGCTTTTTGCTTAGTGTTAATTGCGGTTTGGCAAAATACGGTTTAATCTTGGTTTGTGCCAATTTTTTTGTGTCTTTAACAACAGCACAAATCATTTCACGTTTATGACCAAAACCTTTTTGTTTTTTCACTTCAAAACCTTGAGCTTCGAGCGCCCGTTTAACAAAACCCGCTGCAGTAAAGGTAGACAAGCTTGTTTTGCCATGGCTTAAGCGATAAATCTCTTTAAATAAATCATCCGACCACATATCAGGATTCTTAGCCGGAGCAAAGCCATCTAAAAACCAAGCATCAATGCTTAGATCAATTGCTGCCAACGCATTTGCTGCATCATCGATTAATAACGTTAAATTGATATTTTCAGTGATATTTAAAGATGTTGCACCAATATAAAAGCTATTTGGATAAGCCTGAAGTAATTGATCAGCTTGGGGTTTAAGCTCGTGCCATATCGATAATGCTTTCTCTAAATCACCATAAGTTAACGGATATTTCTCACAACTTATAAAGCTTAATTTAGCCGTTTTAGGTGTGCATTTATCCCAAAGATTTAGCGTCGCAAGGAAGTTCAACCCCGTACCAAAACCTGTCTCAGCAATCACGAAATGTGCATTTTGATCAAGATTTTCAAATCTTTTTTTCAGCTGATTCCCATCTAAAAAAACATATTCACTCTCGGCAAGCCCATTCTGTTTTGAGAAATAAACATCCGCAAATTCATCTGAGAATGGTTCACCTGTCTCTTGCCATTTGAGTTTTGCATTTTGCAATTTAGCGATCCTTGACAGCCATCGTTAAACGATTGATCGATATCAAACGCCCCTTTTCATCGATAATTTCAATTGCCCATACATGTGTTGTTCGCCCTATATGATGTGGATAGGCTTTAGCCGTTAACACACCTTCTGTTGCCGGACGAATATGGTTGGTATTGATATCCAAACCAACACAATATTGTTTTGTCAGATCAACGGCATAATTCGCGGCAGTGCTGCCAACGGTTTCTGCAATACCACAAGAAACGCCACCATTCATTATCCCAATTGGCTGCTTGTGTTTTTTTTGCAATAGCATTTCAGCTAATAAATAATCATCACCTAACTCAGTAAAACGAATACCTAAAGTATCCGAGAATAAACCAGCTCCTCGCTCATTCATTTGCGCTAGTGTTACAGGTGTTTTCCAAATGCTCATGTTTTTCTCCAACGTTTAATTTTTAATTTTCAAGCACTAGGGGCTCGGCATTCAAGCGATCTTTGCATATTCGCCAAGTAGGTAAAAACTTATCCATAGGAAGAAGCCCGATCCTCCGGCATCACTTCTACTTCGCTTAGTTTATAGACACAAGGCACTTTATGATCTAATTGGGTGCTATTTCTCACCTTCTGCCTCCTGCAAAGCCAATTCAATCTCTTTCTTTAAACTTTCACGATCAGGAAGATAGAGTTGGTACTTTTGCACAAATAACTGGCTATTTAGATTATAAGTTGCATATTCTACTAATAACTCATCTTTGTTTCGGCTAAGGATAATACCAATTGGTGGGTTATCCCCTTTAATATTTTCTTCTTTAGCAAAATAACCAAGGTACATATTCATTTGACCAATATCATAATGCTCAACATCGCCAAGCTTTAAATCAATCAAAACAAAACAGCGTAAAATTCGATGATAAAACACTAAATCAACCTTGTAATGTGTATTATTTAAGGTAATACGATATTGTCGACCAACAAAAGTAAAACCCTTGCCAAGTTCTAACAAAAAAGGCTGAAGATGATCACAAAGCAAACTTTCTAAGTTATTTTCAGATATATGATAAGGTTCTGGAATTTTTAAAAACTCAAAAACATATGAATCCCTTAATAAATCACTTGGTTTTTTAACTAATTGCCCTTTTTGAGCTAACGCTAAAATCGCTTTTTTATCTTTACTTGCAGCAAGACGCAAAAACAATGAAGATGACTTTTGTCGCTTGAGTTCACGTAATGACCATTTTTCTATTTGTGATTGTTGTAGATAAAAGTTTCTCTCCATGTCATCATCAATTTTCAATAACTCAACCCAATGTGACCAAGTTAAATTGTGCGACGCCGTCGCACAATTTGGATACAACACATAAAATTGGCGCATTCGAGTTAAATTACTTCGACTAAACCCTCGACCATGACGCAAAGTTAAATCATTTGAAAGTGCTTCTAGCAGTGCTTTGCCATAAATGGCTCGCTTATGACCTTGCTGCTCATACTCCACTATGTATCTACCGATTTGCCAATAAGTTTCTACCAATTGTCTATTAATAGCATAATACGTTTGGTTTTGCCCTTGCAAGTAAGCACTCGAAAGACTATCCAGCAAAGCTTGATAATTATCTGGTAAGCTGTCTATTTCACTCATTTTCATCACCCTTAAGCTGATTGAGCTTCATCAGCGCTTGCATCCGCTCGCGCTCAAGCTCTCTTATCAGCTCTTCTTCTGTCGGTAAGTAAGGCAGATATTTTGCAGCAAATAGCTGCTTTTGATCGGATAATATCGAGTATTTAACAACTGCTTCACTTTTCTCACTGCATAACACTAAACCGATGGTTGGATTATCATCTTTGCCTTTTTTCTGCTCATCATACAAACGCACATAAGTATCCATTTGTCCAATATCTTGATGCTTAAGTTTACCTAGCTTTAAATCAACCAATAAAAAACACTTAAGCTTAAAGTTGTAAAACACTAAATCAATATAAAAATCTTCATCTTCAAAGCGAATACGTTGCTGACGTTCTACAAATGCAAAACCTTTACCTAGCTCCAATAAGAATTGTTGCAAATTACTAATAATTGCTTTTTCAAGATCACTTTCTTGATAGGTTTTATCTTGAAGATTAAGGAAGTCTAGAATATAAGGATCTCGTAAAAAGTCTTTAGCACCTTCTGCCAAAAGTTTTGTTGCTTGTGCCGCCTCTGACTCCACGAGCTCTTTGTCTTTACTTGATAACAATCGCTCATAATATAATTTACTGATCTGACGTTCCAATGCTCGGGCGCTCCAGTCGTGCGTAATTGCTTCTTGCAAATACCACTCGCGTGCAACCAAACTATCTATGCGCATAAGAATACGGTAATGCGTCCAACTCAATTCACTACGCACTGCGTAGCGAATTGGAAAAGTAATATAAAATTGGCGCATATTACGTAAGTTACCTACATCAAAACCCTTTCCCAAGCGCTCGGTAAGTTCTTTTGAAAGTAACTGTAACTGCTGCTTACCATAAGCGGCTCGACTTTCGCCTTTTTGTTCATGTTCAACTATTAGCCGACCAATTTCCCAATAGCTTTGAACCATCGCATGGTTGACCGTTTGACGTACTTGTTGCCTACTGCTTTCAATAATAATGGCAATATCATTAATTAGGCTCATAAATTGAGTATCTTTAGGAAAGCTCATCTATCTGTCCTCTCAATATCGATAACAACAGCCTTTGTTTGCATGAATCCCACAAAATAATAGTTAATGCTTAACTGTAGCTCATCACAAATTGCCCGTAGTGATGAATATAACTGAGATTTTTTAATTACCATCTTTACTCTCTTTTAAGCCCCAAACAGTTTTAATCCATCTTTTTTGCGCTTTTCTTCAGCGCGAATTCTTCTGGCATCTTTGGGATCAATGGTTAATTCGCGATAAATTTCAATACGATCATCAGGCTTTACAATATGATCAAGTGTCACAACTTCACTATAAATGCCTATTGATTGTGTCGTTAAATCAATCTCAGGAAAATCACTTAACACCCCACTTTGTGTAATCACATTTTTGACCGTCATATTTTCATCACACTCAAGTTGATATAGCTTTTGCGCTTGAGGGTTAGCATAAATCACTTCTACTTTCATACAGCTTCTGCCCCATACACTGTTTTCGCACGCTTACAAAAAGCATCAAGCATCGTATTAGCCAACGTATTAAAAACAACACCTAATGCTAATGCCATGACTTTGGAGGAGAATTCAAACTCTAAATCAAGTGTCACTTTACAGGCTTTGTCATTTAAAGGAATAAAATGCCACACGCCTAATAAACGCTTAAAGGGACCTTTGATTAATCGTATCTTAATCTCTTTGTTTGGAATCATGTCGTTGTGCGTACCAAAATCAATCTTAACGCCACCTTTGGCAATTTTGAGTGTCGCCTCAGCTTCGGTTTCGGTATGCATGTGCACTTCTACTGCTTGGCACATGGGTAAGAACTGAGGATATTTATCAATATCATTTACAAGGTCATACATCTCTTTAGCACTGTATTCAACCAATGCCGTTCGATGAATTGTTGTCATAGTGTTTCTCTTATGTCATAAGTTCATGTTAGAATCTTGGCTATTGTAACGCTTATGCACTATTTTGCAAAACAATGGCAAAGATAAAACCAAAATCAACGGCAACCAGTAGTACGATTGCTAAAAATAAAAAAGCTTTTCATGAGTACCTAATTGAAGAGCGCTTTGAAGCAGGTATTGTGCTCCAAGGTTGGGAAATCAAAAGCATCCGCGCAGGTCGTGTGCAATTAACCGATAGTCACATTCATGTTAAAAACAATGAAGCTTGGCTTTTTAATGCATTGATCACACCTTTGCACTCTGCATCAACACATGTTGTCCCTGTTCCTGCAGGCACGCGAAAACTATTATTGCACCGTAGAGAAATCAATAAACTCTTAGGTAAAGTCGATATCAAAGGCTACACGATTGTACCATTGGCAATGTACTGGAAAGGCTCACGCGTTAAAATTGAGATCGCAATCGCCAAAGGCAAACAACTGCATGATAAACGCCAAGCTTCTAAAGAGCATGACTGGAAACGTGAAAAAGAGCGTTTATTTAAAAAGAGCCTATAACACCATGACGCAAACAGAAAAGAAACTTCATTTTTATATCACCAAAGCCGTTGCCGATTATAAAATGCTGCAAAAAGGTGACAAGGTGATGATTTGCTTATCCGGTGGTAAAGATTCTTTCACATTGGTTAAAGTCATGCACGATTTAGTCGCCAACGGCACTTATGAACTTGATTTAATTGTCTACACTTTAGATCAAACCCAACCAGGCTGGGATGACTCTGGATTAAGACAATATCTTGAAGATCACAACATTACATATATTATCGAAAAGCGTGATACTTATTCTGTCGTGATTGATAAAGTGCCTGAAAATAAAACTTATTGTTCGTTATGCTCACGCTTACGTCGCGGTAATATCTATCGTTTCGCACGCGATAACCACATTAATAAGATCATGCTTGGTCATCATCGGGATGATGTAATTGAGTCGGCATTAATGTCGATGTTTTATCAAGGCAAGATTAAATCAATGCCTGCCAAGCTATTAACTGAAGATAAGCAAAATGTGGTGATCAGACCGATGGTTTATTGCCAAGAACGTGATATTGCCCGCTTTGCCAAAGAGCAAGCTTTTCCAATTATCCCATGTAACCTATGTGGCACGCAGGAAAACCTAAAGCGTCAGCAGGTAAAAAATCTCATTCACGAGTTAGCTCAACAAAACCCGATTATTCCACAGAATATCTTTGCATCACTGAGTAATGTTGTCCCTAGTCACTTATATGATCAAAACCTATTTGATACGCGTGAATGTGATCAAGAACGCATATATGCTGATAGTAACTGCTTAATAACCAATGAATCATCTGAACATCTGTTTTAGTTGTTTTAATTAAACACCCAATGATTACAATTTCACTACAAACTTTCCCGGAATCCGTCTGGCACAAAAAATTGTTTTACTTTATACTGAACTTTCGTTCATTTTTGAAAGTTTTACAACATTAAAAGTTTAGTTATTGGGCAGGCATCATGTTACATATTAAAGCATCTACATCGGCGAAGGTTATTTTCGTTTTTATTATTATGGTTACCTCGATGCTAGGTATTTTTGTCTCTGATATTTATGTCCCTTCGTTACCAAGTATTAGTGAGGATTTTGGCACGGGAGCCCACTTATTAGCATTTAGTGTTACCTATTATTTTATTGTTTTTGCCTGTGCGCAGCTTATTTATGGTCCCCTGTCAGAACGCTTTGGACGACGCAAAATTTTTCTTACAGGCCTTGCTATTAGCATTGTTGGCACACTGATTACCGTGTTTAGTCTAAACTTTAGCATGCTGATGGTTGGACGCACACTTGAAGCCATTGGTATGGCAGCACCTATGTCATTAGGTCGTGTTATTTTGCGTGATGTCATTCCTGATAAAGTCAAATATGCGCGTTTTATGTCATTTATGGGTATTGGCACCTTAATGGCACCTGTGATTGCACCAATCGTTGGTGCATTCTTAGCACACGTTTATCATTGGCGTGCAGACTTTATTTTCATCTTAACTTTAAGTGTAATCTGTTATATTGGCGCCTATATCTATTTGGTTGAGACTCTACTGAACCCCAAAAAACGCCTTTCAGCCAAATTATCCGTTAAAACCTATCTATGGGTTATAAAGAATAAAACATTCATTAAAAACATGACAATCTCAAGCACGATTATGGGCGCTATCATCGCTTATCTATCAATGAGCGCTTTCTTATTTCAACAATATTTTGGTTTAAGCGAAATCCACTACGCCATTGTATTTGGCATTGGTGAAGCCTTTATTGCTGTAGGTATGTTTGCCAATGGTATGGCACTTAAATATATTTCTATTGAACGCTCTCAAGCCATTGCTGTGATGCTTTTTTTGCTCTCAGGCATTCTCATTACCATTCAAGCCGTATTCTTTAGCCATAGCCTTGAATTTATCATGCTGGCAGTGATTATCTTTAACTTTGCCGCGGGTGTCATTTTTCCAACGAGTAGCACGTTAGCCATTGTCACTTTTAAAGCGCGTTTAGGTGCAGTGGGTAGTTTATATGGCTGCATTAGCATGCTTGCCGCAGGCCTTATCAGTGGCTTTGCTTTATCGCTACCTTTGGCGCCCAACTTGCTAATTGCCTTATTAATACTTGTTATGGCGATTATTGCTACTGTTGTTCTATTTGGCATCAAAGACAAAACATGAGCTTAAATGATCATTAACCATCCCTGTTGCCTGTATGAAGGCATAACATATCGTTGGTCCAACAAAGCTAAAACCTTGTGATTTAAGCCATTTGCTCATCTGCTTTGACTCTTCAGTGAATGCTGGAATCATTTCATGCTCCCTATAAATAATTGCTTCTTTAGGGGAAAACTGCCAAAGCGCCTCAACCATCAATTGTGTTTTGGATAGTTGAAGCCAAACCTGAGCATTGTTAATCACACTTTTGATCTTAAGACGATTACGAATAATACCAGGGTTTTGCATTAAAGTTTCAATATCATCTGAGGTCATGTTTGCAACTTTATCAATCTGAAAGTCACAAAAAGCTTGGCGATAATTATCACGTCGCTTTAATATCGTTTGCCAACTTAAGCCTGCTTGCGCTCCTTCTAAACATAAAAACTCAAACAGTTTTTGCTCATCATATAGTGGCACACCCCACTCGTGATCATGATAATCTCGCATCTGACGGCTTGAGTTTGCCCAAGGACAACGCACTAAAGTCATGATTTGAATTGAGCAACAAAAAGTGGTTTACCATATAAATTGCCATTATCATCCATTTTGGCAATCGCAATGCTATCAGCCATTACACTATAGCTTTTGTCATTGAGTAACTTATTTGCTTTGGTAGCCAATTCACTATTACCTTTGTTATAAACCGCTGTAATATGAGAGCGATTACTGCCTGGAATATTATAATCACGCCACGCGCTACCGCTTTGCATTTGCGTAAGATCAGCATGCCCTTCTTCAATAGCAACAATCGTTTGATGTGTTGGTGCATTGGGATGCGTTTTGGCAGTTAACTCTGCATTAAGCCCATTCAAAAAGGCATTATCTCCGGCAACATCCAAAGATAAGGTATCCCCTGCCACGCTGAAGTTTTTGGCTAAAGTCACCTCTTGCGCTTTGGTGTTTTTCGCCAACTGGGTAACCGCTGCAACCAACTCTTGATAGTTTTTTCCTTTAAATACACCTTGAATAATACTAATATGCGGCGTTGTCATAACTCTTGTTGCCATATCAGGATATGCCAACGTATTAACTTCTTTTAACAGAGTCAGTAATGGCTTGTTACCTTTGACAGGAATATATACGGCATATTCACCTTGATACACATTGGCATGTCCTTTTACGTTATCTTTGGCAGGTACCTCAAGCACAGGTTTATATAAAGGATTCGTATGCGCATTGTGTAATATAAATAATGCTTTCGTCTGATTGGGACCTTGGTAATTTGTCATTGCAACTGCTGATGACATTAAGCTCATACCTATGAGTGGTAACGATAATGTTTTAACGATTTTTCTCATTTTTTTAATTTTCTTCATAAGCTAATCTCTCACCTTTCTTATTTTCCATTTTGCCAAGTAGGACACTCGCTGATTAGCTTAACAAAGTTTTTATTTAAGTGAAGAATGTTTTATAGCAAATAACCTTTACGTCTTTTACACCTTTTGCGTCCCTTGCAACGCTAAACGGATAAGGCTTTCGACACTATCAGCGTCATTTTTGACTTTTTGAACGTATTTTTCCGCTTCTTTACGCTTATAACCAAGTGCTTCCAGTGCATCAACCGCTTGATGTATCATTGAGCTTGCCTGATAGCTTGTATTACCTGAATGAGCGAGGCTTGTGCTATCTTCTGTAGTATGCGGTATATTCTGCGTTAGAGCACCTAACTCAAGGACTAATTTTGTGATCTTATCCTTCATCTCAATAATAATACGCTCAGCCGTTTTTTTACCAACACCAGGAATCGTGCATAACAACCCATGATCTTGTGACTCAATGCAGCTAACAAAAGTGACCCCATCCATACCTGATAAGATCGCTAGCGCCATCTTAGCACCAATGCCATTGATCTTAATAAGCTCTTGGAATAATCTGCGATCTGACTTAGTCGCAAAGCCATAGAGTTGTTGTACATCTTCACGCACAACAAAATGGGTATGCAATATCACCTCTTGTCCAATATCACCAAGCTTGTAAATTGAGCTCATTGGCACCCATATCTCATAGCCAACACCAGCGGCTTCAACCAATATCAATGGCGGCTGCTTTTCGATAAGCTCACCTTTTATTCTTCCAATCATCTTAATCTTCCTCGCACTATTTTGTTAGCCCCTGGAATAAACTGCAAACTATTGCGACTGTGAAAATGGCAAATCGCAATCGCCAAAGCATCCGCGGCATCGGCTTGTGGTTTGCTACTTAATTGCAAAAAAGACTGCACCATATGCTGCACTTGAAACTTTGTTGCATTACCATTGCCAACAACGGCTTGTTTCACCTGCTTAGCTGAGTATTCGTTAACCATGAGATTTTGATTTGCCAAAGCACACATTGCGACACCGCGCGCTTGCCCGAGCTTTAATGCAGCACCTGGGTTTTGAAACATAAAGATCTGCTCAATTGCCGCTTCCGTTGGTTGATAAGCGGCAACAATATCATTAATGCCATCTTGAATTTGCTTTAAGCGCTCAGCAGTTGCTTCTTTAGTGATCCGTATACAGCCACTGGTAACATACAAGCATTCTTTTGCCTGAACTTTAATTACACCAAATCCAGTAATACGCGAGCCCGGATCAATGCCTAAGATAATCACGAATTAAGCGCATCCATTACACTTTCGTCAAACTCGACATTGCTATAAACGCTTTGCACATCATCAAGATCCTCTAACCGATCGATCATATTCATAATTTTTTGTGCGATTTCGGCATCGTCAATATTGGTTTTAACATCCGCATCCATCGTAATCTCGGCTGAGATCGCCTTTAAGCCTTTAGCCTCTAAAGCATCATTAACCTCTGAGAACGTATTGGGATCGGTGATGACATCAATCGCACCATCATCAAAGCTCACGACATCTTCAGCACCAGCTTCAATGGCGACTTCCATCACCATATCTTCATCTAAGCCCGCATCAAAGCTGATAATGCCCTTTTTATTAAACATATATGCTACTGAACCATCTGTACCCAAATTACCGCCGGCTTTCGTAAAGGCATGGCGCACTTCAGCCACCGTACGATTGCGATTATCGGTCATACAATCAACGATAAATGCAACACCCGCGGGACCGTAACCCTCATAACGAATTTCTTCTAAGTTACCCCCTTCTTCACCGCCAGCACCCTTTTTAATTGCGCGCTCAATCGTATCTTTGGTCATGTTATTTGACAACGCAGTTGCCACTGCCGCGCGCAAACGTGGATTTGAGTCCTTATCCCCACCACCCAAGCGTGCAGCAACGGTGATCTCACGAATAAGCTTAGTAAACACCTTACCGCGCTTAGCATCTTCTTTTGCTTTTTTATGTTTAATGTTTGCCCATTTACTGTGACCAGCCATATTAAAACCTCTGTTGAATCTTTGATCTTTTTGATATTTAGCTTAATAAAACGCGGCAATTGTATCATAAAACATGGCAAAACAATGCCGTGATTAGTGCGTTTGATATGATTTTTGTAAATTAGATAATCTTGGCTATGCTTAACATTACAGGGAATATCAGGCAAGGATGATTTTAATATGCAAGTTGATAGTTTAATCCAACCAATCAAGGCGATGCGCCTGCGTTATTTGCCGCTGTTGATGGTTTATTTTGCCTATGGTTGCAGCATCTTCTCGGGCATTGGTGAATCCTTTTTTGTCAAAGAGCAATTAAACTTATCGGCTGAAAGCCTTATTGTTATTGGTGTATGGTTAAGCTTGCCATGGAATATCAAAATGGTTTTTGGGCAATTTGTTGACAGCCTACCCTTGTTTGGCTCACAACGCAAAGCCTATATCTACCTTGCAGCGATTTTAATGGTTTGTGGCTCTCTACTTATGGCAGGACTCGCTGGGCGCTGGTCTTTTGTCGTGGCTTTAGCACCCGATAATACGCTTTTCTTTGTATCATCACTTCTGACTGTTCTTGGCGTTGTCTTACAGGATGTTGTTGCTGATGCCATGAGTGTTGAGGTGGTTGAACGCGAGGGACGCCCACAAGAAGATATCGACAAAGACTTGGCAATGGTTCAACTTTTGGGGCGCCTAAGCTTAAGCTTAGGTATGTTTTTGGTGGCAGGTCTTGGTGGCTGGCTTGCGCAAGTAATGAGTTATCAAAATCTATTTTTGCTGACCTTAGTTATTCCACTGATTAGTATTACCGGTATTTTATGTATTCGCTTGGATAAAGTACCGAGAAAACCAATCAACAAAACAGTACTTATTGGTGGGCTGATCTACGCTGTTTTTATTATTGTAATCGGTTTGAGTAATATTCCCTTTGCCCAAGAGGTTGTCTTTATCGTATCGTTAGTGATTATTATCTATTTACTTAAATCCATTACCAAAGAATTACCGCGAGATTTATTGCGTGCTATTTTTGTCGCCGCCCTTATGATCTTTATCTTTCGCGCCTCACCTACAGCTGGGCCCGGCGCGCAATGGTTTATGATCGATGTGCTTGGATTTGATAAAGCTTTTTTTGGCACACTTTCACAAATTGGTGCTTTTATGTCGATTGTTGGCATGTGGTTTTTCGCGCGTCTTATCACCGAGAAATCGATCGCATGGGTGCTATTATGGCTCACTGTTGCAGGCTTTTTATTAGAGCTACCACTTATCGCACTTTATTATGGTTTACATGAGTGGACAATGGTTTATTTTGGTTTTGGTGCACGCACGATTGTGCTCATTGATAGCGCGATTGCCTCACCCTTTGCCCAACTAGCAATGATTCCGATGTTAGCCCTTATCGCACGCTACGCACCCAAGGGCAATGCCGCGACCTGGTTTGCCCTAATGGCAAGCTTTATGAATTTAGCCTTAACTGCAGGATCTCTATTTAGCAAATATCTTAATCAAATCTTTGTCGTCACACGTGAAGTCGTGGATCATAGCAATAACACCATTACCACACCGGCAAACTATAGTGAGCTAGGCGTACTGTTAATCACCGTCTCAGTTATTGGTTTATTAGCACCTCTGATTGGTATTATTATCTATGCCCGATTTGCACAAAAGTCAAAATCATTAAAATGCGCAAAAAAATCAAAATAACTTAGCTTGCCACTTGCCTTTATTGCTGCCCTTACCTACAATAACAAACCTCACTGGGGGGCGAATATGGCTTCGACGGGAATGTCAATGTCTTACGGTGCATGCCGAGGGTGTATCTGCCTCGTAAAACACGTTACAATTTGCTAATAACTGGCAAAAATAAAGCAAACCGCGTTGTAGCTAACGACACAGCTTTCGCTGCTCGTAAAGCTGCTTAATCTAGCTTAAGAACCTAGATACGCACGAACCGATAGTATTTGCTTGTGGATCTATCTTACGTTCGTTCATCTCTTTCACAAGATCGCCAAGGTGTCTGTCTAAACACTGCGGTTAAACCTTAAGACTCGCTTAAATGCTGCCCTGATTTATCGGGCAAATTTAAGTTAAAGATAATAGATAAATCTAAGCATGTAGATCTGAAGATGGCGAGTTTGCGGACGCGGGTTCAACTCCCGCCGCCTCCACCAAATCAATAATACATAATATACCAATGACGTTTCATATACTTATTTATCGTTGCAGTTGAACTCGCGGGACGCGAGGTGAGCCAGATTATAAAAAGCGATTGCGCTTTTTACTGGCGAACGCCTGAAGCACGGATTGCGAAAGGCCGACTTGCAAACTTGGCAGGAAGCCAAGTGCAGTAAGAACTCCCGCCGCCTCCACCAAAAAACACCATTAAAACCTTATAAATACTTTATCAAACCGCCTATCTAGCAAAGTGTAAATGAGGCTTGTAACCCATAATAGAAGATATTTGAGCTATGGTAGATACTGTTAAATTAGCCTCTCCTTTAATTATTTTAGATAATTGTGATGGGCTTTTACCTAGCTTTGAAACCATGTCATTAAAGCCTATATTGTTATCAGACATATAGTGTATCACTGCCTGTGACACTTCATTTTGTAATGCTTTCAGCGCATCAAATTCAATTTTAGCCGCTTGTTCAATTTCTTTAATTTCTTCTTTATCAAGCCTTTTTTCAAGGTGCTCTGAAAAACTTTCAATCTTCATAAATGAATCTCCTTTAATAATTTTTTAGCTCTCTTTATATCTTTTTGTTGAGATGTCTTGTCACCAGCATGCAATAACAAAACCACGCAATCTTTTTCAAATTTATAATATATTCTATAGCCAAATTTTCTTTCCCTTAGCTCAAACAATCCGCCACCAAGTGTTTTACTGTGTGGGAGTTTAAGTTTATTACCACACATCTCCAACAGCTTAAGTTCCTTAGCAACTGATTTATATTGGGGAATAGTTAGTGCATCTAGCCATTTTTCTACTATTTCAAGATACTTTATTTCCCACATATCTAAACTCTGGCTCTTTCAGTTCTTTTTATAGTAGTACGATAAAAAGTATTAATCAAGGTGCTATAAAACAATGAAACAATAGTTGTTGGCTTAGCCCATTATTTTTCCTTATAATCCTTCGCTATAGAAAATAGGTCATCGCTGATGCCATATCTGCACAGAGCAAGGAATTTTAAATCATGACACAATACGCCGAGCAAGAGTTTCTAAACGCACTTGATGAAAAATTATGGGCAGCTGCCGATAAACTGCGCAACAATTTGGATGCGGCTAATTATAAGCATGTCGTATTAGGGCTTATCTTCCTAAAATATGTATCAGACGCATTTGAGGAGCGACAACAAGAGCTTAAGTCTCTTTTTACGCAAGATAACAGCATTGACAATATCTACTATATGCCTCGCGAAGATTAGGGCGCATTCGCGATTTGTGGGTAAATCAGCTGTAGTTTAACTTGAACTGAATGCGATAC